>NZ_CP171229.1:0-4839 GCF_043226085.1 Amaricoccus sp. B4 | reverse complement strand
CCATTCGCCTTGGCTTGGTTCGTTATATCTGGAACCAGCATCAGGCAGAGCGAAAGGCACGTCAAGTTCGTTATATCAGGACCCAATTTGAGGCTGAATCTGTTCGTTAGTTTCGGAACCCAGATTCGTTAGTTTCGGAACCCAGATTCGTTAGTTTCGGAACCCAGTGGATAGTTTCCTTCTTTTTCACCAGTAGGTTATGGGCAATTTTTGGCCCCGTAACTTACTCCGTAGGTAACACTATTAACACTAGGGTCAGCGACCGTGGCTGTGCCCCCGATCACGTTCTGGATCATCGCGGTTAATTTCATCAATATCCCGTTCTATCGAAGTTTCCTCCCGAACCGCGGGAGCTGTCAGGCCAAGATTTCTCTCGTGACGCTCAACCTCTGCTCCGGCTTCCTGTGGCCAGCAGGTTCTCTCTTCGATCTGAGGAACATCAGAACGAAGCACATTTTTCACCGATGCTTCAATCCTCGCCATGAACGCTCCGCACTTCGCCACCACAGCCGCCAAGTGCATCCGGTCAGATAAGCTGGGGAAGAGATCGCGCCCAGCTTCATAGCGATCATCCATATTTGCACGTAGCCCCATACCAAACCGATGTGCGGCCTCGTACACCCGTTCAGCACCCGACCTGACAGCGTTGATCAGCGGCCAAGGATCGGTATGCACATCCCCACCCACGCGATGTAGGGCCAGAGCGCCCTCAGGAGGCTCGTAGGAGCGTCCCTGGGCCTTGTGGTGGGCAATCTCCCCCTTGAGCATCAGGAGGTCGCTTAGGGCCTCTGTGTCGCGTTCTGACAGGTCGGTGTCCCTGATGGCCTCCCACAGCCCCTGAGAGGGCGCTCTGACGCTCTCACGGGCCTTGTCCATGACCGCCCCATAGGTCTCCGGCGACAGGTGCTGGCGCTGCGTGATTTCCTTGCGGGTGCCGCGTATAATTTCGGCGTCCAGATTTTCGCGGCACCAATCGGCCCAGGACGTCTGCAAGGCGGAGTATTCGTTGCGCTCGCCGGTGGCCTCCTTCACCTCCCGCAGAGCCTTGTTGGTTGAGATCACCGGCTTGCCCCGGCTTTCCCGGACGGGGGAGATCAGCACATCGACCACGGCCCCGCCCTTCTCATCGAGATCGAGGCGGGTGGCGATCACCGATCCCTCGCCGCCCCAGCTTTCGGCCCATGCCTTCGCTTGGTCGAAGAGCTGGCGGTTATGCGGGTTGTCGGGGTCGTGCAGATTGCCGGCCTTTTCCACCCATTCCGGGGAGACCACGCAGATGGCCTGCAAGCAGAGCGGCGAGCCTTTCCGCTCACCCGCCCCCAGCTCGGACTTGTGGGCTTTGAAGGCGGCGAGATAGTCCCGGTCGTTCTCGGCCTTCGACCAGGCTAGACCGAAGCCGGGTTCCGCATCGTCTCGGACACGGGACTTGCCGGTCTCGTCGTGACGCTGTGCATGGAGGGACGCCCCGCGAAGCTGGGCGATGGTGGAGAGCTTGTTGACGCGGATAGCAGCTTTGAACATGGGGGCAGGATAGCCGGGAGAGGGAGAATTGTCATTTCAAATGACAACCCACTAGGCAATTCTCTGCGAGCCGCTCCGCTAATTGCCGTTGGGCCGGAGGCGCTGCGCCCTCCTGGACCTCCTGCTAGAAGCCGCCCGAGGGGCGGCTGCGTCCATCCCGCCCCTGCCATATAGGGGCCGGTCGGAATGGGCGCGGAGCCAGCTCGAACCGGAGACCTCCGAATATCGGAGGGCCGGGCTGGCGGGGTTAATCTATGGGGTAGCCTTCTCTTTTTGTTTTTCCTGAGCGGCTAGAGCGACACGAGCATCAGCTATGGTCAGGTACATGCGAGCGGGTTTATTTGGATCAAACGAAGAGAAGCCTAGTCGGGCATAGAACGCTAAGCGACGGTCGAAATTTTCATCTTCGAATACATCCAGTACAATGGCCGAGATCGGGATTTCTTTGGAAAGCTGCGCAGCCTTTTCGATTGCGTGGCCCATTAGCGCTTCTCCAAGACCCATTTTCTGGAACCGGACATCGATGGCTAGGCAAGTCAGATACAAAACCGGGATAGGTTTCCGGTCTTTCCTGCGCGCAAGTGGACCAGCTTCTTCAGGCACAACGCTGTGCGGGTTGAGGGCATAGGCGCCGAACAATGTTCCATCTGGATCAGTGCCACACCAGAGGCGCACTCGATCATTCTTGGTCTCATCTGAGATTGAGGTCTTGATCCAGTTATCTATGGGCGGGACCCCACATGAAAAGGCGCTGCGGTCATGCAGCGCCTTTTCGAACTGAGTAATTTTGTATTTTTGTTCAGTCATTCACAAACAATGCTCGGCTCTTAGCTATGCTAGAGGCCAAAGCATCGTTTTGTTTGCCTTCCTGGTCAACTGCTGCTGTGAAAGCCTCGAACTGTTCGTTCGAGAGCGCAGTTGTGTACTGAGCCAGCTCAATTTCCTTCGCGCGCTCAAGGGCAGCAGTTGTGATGAACGCAGTGGGGTCCATGCCCACACTACGTGCGGCGTTCTTGATTACCTCAAGAACAGAAGGCTGAAACTTCAGCTCTTTCCGTGCGGACTTCGCCTCAGCGTGAGGCGCGGTATATTCCTGCATTTGGATCATGGTGCGCTCCTTACTACACGAGCTTTCTCAAGCGATTTGGTTGCTTATACGTATATAGTACGTACGCAACGCAACACTTGTTCCATCGGGTGTAATGAAAAGAGATAGTCACAACAAACAATTGTTTGTTGTGACTATCTCTTTTTTGACGCCTTGTCAAGATAGGGATATGTTGATTTTTTATGTTTTAATACATAGTGTTAAAAAAGTTGCCCTTGAGGCCAATTTGTTGCGTTTTTGAAAGTGAAACACATGCAGACCCCCAAGATTTCGCGTCTCGAAGAAGCTTTGACCATAGAGCTCACAGAGGTCTTGGGGCGAATCAAAGAGCTGGAGGGCGAGGCGGCGGCACTTCGGCGTCAGATCGCGAAGGCTGCTGCAAATCGCCAAGGCTTGGAGTTTGCCACGCGCAAAAATAGCCTGAATCGTGTCTTGGCAGAGAACAGCGTTCTTGAGGCGCTGAGGGCCTCCGACAAGCCGTTAAAGACCTATGACCTCTACAAGATTGCCCGCCAGTCGAACGGTTCTTTGAAAGAAAACACCTTCAGAACGTATCTGCACCGTATGAAAAAACGGGGTGCAATCCAAAATGCGCGGCGTGTCGGCGAGTGGAGGCTTGTTTTGTAGCGGCTTTCATATTGAGCAACTAGGATTCTGTCCGAGAGCGGGCTTACCGGCCGAAAAAGCGAGCTAAGAAGCTGCGCTGAGGCCTGTTGTCAGATAAAAGCGCCATTATGCGCCCTTCAGAGCTGTCCAGGCGCTTCCGAAGATCGTTGATCGTATCGGTCATTTGATCCTTTTGGGCTTCTAAGCCGCTGGTCTTCTCATGCGCGACCGCCAGCGCTTTTTCTAGTTCAACAACGCGTTCTAAGTTGCTGTGATTGGATGCGGAAATTGCCTGTTGCGTGTCGTTGCTTTGCGAGTGTTGCGCATCGCGTTGCGCAGCGGCGGGCGGAAAAACACGATGCAACTCGGCTGGGTCGATCTCATATGAGCCACTGTCACCTTTTGTTGCTGAAATCTTTCCGCTTTTGATAGCTCTTTGGATTGTGGTCTTGTTCTTTCCGGTGGCCTTTGCTGCCTCGGATAATGAATACTTCATGTCGTTGCGCTCCGTTTCTTATTGCCTGTTGCGCAACAGATTATCGCGTTGCGACCTGCAAAGCCAAGGAAACCTGATCGAGGCACCTCGACCCCAGTTAACGCAGGCTGCTCTGCTTCCCGCAGTAAGCTACAAAGGCAGCGCCTGCATTCTTTGGTGGGTTGCCTTTGGCGGCTTCGCTTTTGGCAAATGAGAGCCAGTCGGAGCGCAGGGCGTGGTAGTCCCGGCGCTTCTCCCTGGCGATGGCTCTGGCCTTGTCCTCAGCCCATTCCGGTAGTCGGATCTCGGGGGAGAGATTGCTCTGCGGCGAGCGCGGGCGGAAGATTACCAGATCTTCGGCGGTCAGTTCCATGCGATAGAACGGCGTGTGATCGTCCTCGATGATCTGGCGGATGTTCAGCCGGAATTTTTTCAGGGGCGCGTTGCTGCCGGTCTTTTCCTGAAGCTTGGCGAGGCCGATCTGCCACTTCGGCTGGCCCCCACAATGCTTGCGACCGATCTCGTAGAGGCGGCGTTCAAGCGGGCGGCGCAGGCGGAAATAGTCGTTCGAGATCGTCACGACCTCGTCGCCCTCGATCGCGCGCATCACCCAGTCGGACAGGATCACTTCGCAATAGTCGAGGCGCCACTTGCCTTCTTCCTTCATGACGAACCCACTGCCCGATTCAAGCAGACTGAAAAAGCGTGTCTCGCGCTTGTTCCCAGTCTGGATATCGGTCTGAAAGGTTGTCCCGATGAGCCTCTGAAATGCTTGTTCCAGGCGTTGATACTCGACCCCGCCCGTCTTGCGGTTGGTGGTGATCATCAGTTCACGGGCGCTGAAACGCACTCGTTTGCCGATCTTCTCGCCCCGGTTCTTGCGGTGCATGAGCTGGCTTACGCAGAAGATCAGAATGTCCTTGTCGAAGATCGTGGGCAGGCCGACCCCGGACGGCACGATTTTCAGCCGGTTGTCGCCCCCACGATATTCGAGGTGGCGCATGTCTGGCTTGGTTGCGAGCGAGAACAGCGGATGCTCCATCGAGGCCATGTCGTCCTTCGGCACCACATCGGAAATGTCGAGGATGAAAAAGTCCTTTTGAGGGTGTCTATCTGGGAGCAGGGGCAT
>NZ_CP171228.1:0-39200 GCF_043226085.1 Amaricoccus sp. B4 | reverse complement strand
AGCGGGCCCTGATCTCGGGGCTGCGTGGGGAGTTCATGGAGTCGAACGCCCGGCTTGCGGAAGAATTCGCGCTCGATCTTTCCAGGTGGGGCGGGGAATAAGGCGGCGGCCTGCGCTGTTGCGTAACCCTTTGTGTGGACGGATGGGAATGAGCCTAGTCGATATCGGTAAGTCGTTCAGCCACACCCTGCGGGAGAAACTCGTCCCGCAGCGCTTTGTTTTCCATCATGTCCCGAAATGCGGGGGGACTTCGGTGGGGCGCGCGCTCCGGAAGCGCTACATCCTCAGTCAGGCGACTGTGGTACCGGAATCGAGTTTCCGGGCCTTCGAGGCCTTCACCGGCCGTGAGGACCGGCAGCAGATGCTGATCGATGTGCTCGATCTGCGCGAGCAGATGATGCTCTATCACATGTTCGAGGATGTTCGCGGCATCTCTCTGCATGTCCGGTTCTCGAATGTGGCTCACGACCGGTTCCGGGATCTCTACAAGTTCATCACCGTTCTGAGGGAGCCCGTTTCCCGCTTCATCTCGCATTACCACTGGAGCTACGGAAAGCCGCATGCCCATGCGCGCATCGAGGAGGATTTCGAGACGTTCCTTTCCACGGAGCGCGCTCGGCGAATGGGGGCGACCTATGTGGAATATTTTTGTGGCCTGCCGAAGGATGAGAGCATCACCTCCGACGTTGCCATTGCGGCGGCTATCGGCAATCTGAAGCGGCTCGATGTGGTCGGAAATCTTGCCGACCTTGGGCCGTTCGAGCGGGACATCCAGAGCGCGCTGGGCGTGCGGATCCGGATTGGCCGCGAGAACGTCCGCAAGAAGCGGCCGGGCTCGCAGAGCGAGCTTGACAACCCGGCCCTGCGTGCCCGGATCGAGGAGATCTGCGCGCCGGATATAGCGGTCTGGAACGCCATCTTCCCGCAGCAGGTGGTAAAATGACACATGCGATCCCAAACGGTGAAGCCAGGGTCCGGATGCGGAAACTCGTAGGATGGGGTATCATCGGTCAGGCGGGTAATCCGTAGACTGACCTGATCCCCGTTTCTTCCTCCAGTTTTGGGTAGAGTCCGCTCCAGCGAGGAGACGGACGATGAAGCGATCAAGGTTCACGGAAGAGCAGATCATCGCGATGCTGAAGGAGCAGGAGGCCGGGATGTCGACGGCCGATGTCTGCCGGAAGCGCGGTGTGAGTTCGGCGACGTTTTACAAGTTCAAGGCACGGTACGGCGGGCTCGAGGTGTCGGATGCCTGGCGGCTGAAGGCGCTCGAAGACGAGAACGCCAAGCTGAAGAAACTGTTGGCGGAGGCAATGCTGGAAAACGCGATCCTGAAGGATGTCGCGGCAAAAAAATGGTAGCGCCCGGCATCAGGCGGGAAGCGGTGGCACATGTCGAGGCAACCCACGGGGTGAGCCAGCGCCGGGCGTGTCAGGCTCTGGCGAGATGGATCGGTCGAGTGTACGCTACCGAAGCGTGCGCCCGGACGATGCCGCAGCGCGGGCTGCGATGAAGGCGGTTGCGGCAGAGCGGCGTCGGTTCGGCTACCGGCGCCTGCACATCATGCTGGGACGGCAGGGGATCGTGATGAACCTCAAGAAGCTGAGGCGGCTCTACCGCGAAGAGCGGCTCCAGGTGCGCCGGAGAGGTGGCCGCAAGCGGACGCTCGGCACACGGCGGCCGATGCTGGTGCCGGACACGATGAACCGGCGCTGGAGCCTCGATTTTGTCAGTGATGCCTTCACGGACGGGCGTCGGTTCCGGGTGCTGGCGGTGGTCGATGACTTCAGTCGGGAGTGCCTGGCCCTGGTCGCCGACACCTCGCTGTCCGGCCACCGCGTCGCCCGCGAGCTCGACGCGCTGATCGCCCTTCGCGGCCGACCTGAGATGATTGTCTCGGACAACGGGACGGAGCTGACCTCGATGGCAATCCTCACCTGGTGCCAGCGGACTGGCGTCGACTGGCACTACATCGCGCCGGGCAAGCCGATGCAGAACGGCTTCGTCGAGAGCTTCAACGGCCGCTTCCGCGACGAGCTCCTCAACGAGGTGCTGTTCTCGAGCCTGCGAGATGCCCGGGAGCAAATCCGCTTCTGGCAGCACGACTACAACCATCACCGCCCCCACTCCGGCGTCGGGAACATGCCGCCGGCCGAGTTCGCCGAGAAGAACAGGCTGGAAATGCGAGCCGCTTAGCCCCCGAAATCAACCCGCGGACTCTCCGCAAATCCGCAGGAGAGTCGGGGCTCAGGTCACGGGTGATCCTTCTTCCTGCAAATAGGACGGAAAGAAGGCTAAGTGGACACCCGGCCCGTTCAAACATGTTCTCACGCTTCATGCACGTCGTAGCCGTGGGGGTGGTGGGGTGGGAGAAAACTCTAGAGCATTTTCAGCCATTTCTCGCCGCAGGACGCGGGCCTCTCTGTGATATCTCTCCAGTAGCCCTAAGAGAACTGAGATCGCGATTATTGCGCTTCCGAATGGGATGCTACCCGCCCCACCAACGGAAGTGCGTATAAAAATAAGAACCCAAAGAGGTATTATTGCAATTTCTTGTCCTATACTATGCCTCATAAAAGATTTTCCAGATATAAAAATTATAATATAAAATAAAATTGTTATGATGAAAAGTATGTATCCTGATGTTGCCCATGAAAATAGTGGCCAGTTATGGACGGGATGTTTTCCAATCCTAAAAAACCCTACTCCAGATAGAACATTATTCGAAATCATCTCAGATGCTGTTGCATATTGTTCAAGGCGCGCCCCGCGAGAGGCGGTATCCTCTTCCAGGTTAGCTTCAGTGATTTCGCTCAGAGGGCCATATGCAAAAGTGAAGACGGCCAAGAGGGCGAATGGTAGGGCAATCCTCACAAATGTTGATGAATTGGTTATTACCTTATATAAAATAATTATAATGAGTGAAAAAATAACAATATTTGCTGACATGGAGAACATCAGAAATAGAAATGGGACGAATGAAAGGGATATGATATTTTTAATTTTTATTATAGGCTTATATTTCTGGTCTTTTTCTTTTATAAAAGATATTATTATGAATGCAGACATGCAATTGGCGATGGTATTTAGCATAGATGCCGCATAATCAACATCGCTGTTTGAAACAAAAGCATTAAAGGATGGGCTTAATCCAAAATATATGAATTTAATCCTATCTCCTGATTTGATATATTCCAGAAATGCATCGAGAAGATTTATCCCGGCGGTTGCGGCGGAAATGTGCAGCAGGACAGCGACACAAAAAAGACCGAAGACCGCTACATGGCTGATCTTAATATCGCTGTGCGCAATACAAAGAGCCAATGTCCAGCCATAGATCGCCTGCATGAATTGCTGGCCTAGGATTCCCATGCCGTCGGGCGTGTCGTGTAGAACCATCGAAGACCAATAGACGAGGGACCACAGGACCAGCAGGCCAAAAAGGAGATGAATGCGCCACATGCGTCGCGAAAGAAAGATTGCAAAGGGCAGGACCAGTGCGAAGCCAAGAGCTACCGCATTGGGAATTTCTAGTTCCTTCCCTGGGCCAAACGGAGCCAGGGGAATCCATTGCAAAGGCATCGCAACAATGCCGACCACGGTCAGGGCTGCGGCAGGTTTTGATATTGAGGGCGCGCTTCCAATCATGAAAACAGTTTACTCCCACCACTATTCGTAAGCATCATGGAAAGCGAATTTTCGCTTGCGGGCATCAAGAAGGGGGTTTCCAAAAACACCCCGCTCTGATTTCCTACACTCCAAGATATGGGTGCGGAAGTTTAAAAGGGTGAGCGGTCGAATGAGTATCCTCGCGTGGATGTCTTTCGGTCATCATGTGATGATGGCCAACAATAAGGGCAATGGAATCTTTCCCCGCAGAGAACGCTGCGAATTGGTGCCGACTTTCGCATTTCTCCGAAACTCACGCTATCAGGCAAGCTAAAATCTTGACCTAGGGAATCTGGGGTGTGGGCAAGGAACCTTCATGCCTGCCTTGGCTGTCTCAGTATATTGTTTCTCCTTTCATTGCGCGGCGCCAAAAACACTGGGCCGCTCAATTCTGTCTGAAAAGGAACGAGTATGTCGGACGCATTCTTCGCGCCACGAAAAGCCGCTGCGATCTTGGATCCTGCGATTGCAACCCGCAACGCAGGAGATGAAGTCATTGCAGATGCCGCAAGGCGCTGGATTCGAAAGGCATTACCAGATCACTTCCTGACTACACTGCCCACGCATGACAAAATGGGGATTCGCAGCCATCGCCTAATCCGGCAAGCAGAATACGCGATTGTCGGTGGAAGCAATATCCTGAGTTCCACGCTGTTTACCGACAGGGGGTGGCGGGTTGGTTTGCAGGATTTGCTTTTTGTGGACAAGCTCATTCTGCTGGCGGCCGGCTGGAGAAACTATGAGAAAAAGCCGACTCCCGTCACCGGCATGATGCTCAGACGACTGCTTGACAAGAACGCCATTCATTCTGTGCGCGATACTCATACCAAGGATATGCTCGCTTCCGTTGGTATCGAGAATGTCGTGGTTACGGCTTGCGTTACCATGTGGCAGCTTACGCCTGATCATATCGCAGAAATACCCAAGAAAAAGGGGAGTAGTGTTGTAACAACATTTTCAATGAGAAAGCCATCTCCCCACGATTCTCATCTCATTGATATTCTTCTTAAGCTTTATGATAGGGTATACATATGGCCTCAGGGCTTCGATGACATGGCCTATGTGTCCCAACTCTCCAATGGTCGAGCTGCTCTTCTTGCGCCAACCTTGGAAGCATATGATGAGCTTCTGGAGGCCGATCCTTCATTAGATTATCTGGGAATTCGGTTGCATGCCGGTATAAGGGCGCTGCAGAAGGGGGTTCGCAGCTATATCGTGTCTATCGACAATCGTGCTGCTGAAATTTCAAAGGATACAAATTTGCCTATTGTCTCGCGAGGGGCCAGCGAAGAAGAACTTCGGGAACTAGTTTCAATGGATTATGCGCCGGAACTCCAATTGCCGCAGAATGAAATTGATATCTGGATGGATCAATTTAAAAAGTGATCTTTTGCGGAAAATGAGGTGATGTGCGGTCTGCCCCTCTTGGCGGCAAGGGCCGCGACAGAACTCGCGTGAATGAATCCAGGACGAAGTTTGATGGCGCATGTATCTGTTGCAGCTTCAAAAAGAGAAAGCACCGACCGGAACTCAGCCGAACGTATCGTTTGGCTCGATCAGGCTAGGGGAATTGGTATTGTCCTGGTTGTTTTCGGACATGCCCTAAGGGGGCTTATCAGTGCTGAAATGCTCCCAGGCGCGGCTTGGAGTGCCGTTGATTTCGTCCTTTATACATTTCATATGCCTCTGTTTATGTATTTGTCCGGTATAAATGTACCTCGTGCGCTGGGCCGGCCCGGATTTCTATCAAACAAGTTTAGAACAATAGTATACCCTTATTTTTTGTGGTCAGTATTATTTGGATCGGCCTTAGCGCTTCTTTCCAATCTAACCAATGGATCTGTAGGCTGGTCCAGATTGCTTGCAATACCCTATGATCCCATACCACCATTCTGGTTTTTGTATGTTCTTTTTATATTTATGATTACTTGCTACGTCAGGAATCCTGATTACATTATGTTATCATTATCTATAATTTTCCTGTTAATAAGCCCTTTTGCGACTTATCCCCTTTTGCATCAAGTTTTATATTTCTTTTTTTTCTTTGTCCTTGGGGCATTGGTCAGGCCAACTGTATCTGCCAGAGCCCTTTTGCTTGGTGGACTTGGAATATTCTTCATTTCCAATGTTTTGGTCATTGTGTCTGGGTCTTGGCAGCAGATGAGTTACTATGCGCCGATATTGCTTCCTGCTGCGCTCGGCGGCGGTGCGATGATTGTCGGTCTGTCGATGTTGTTGCCGAAACAGCATCTTCTGGTTGAGCTCGGGAGGTCATCCATGGCGATCTACGTGCTCCATATCTTCTTTACGGCGGGAGTCCGGATCGCATTTCAGAAGATTGATCTTTTGGGATCTGTAACCATCCTCGCGATAGCCACGATCGCGGGGGTTTTTGGTCCTTACATGATTTTTATTGTCATGAAGCGGCTTCGGATTGCGCATCTGTTTGGCCTGAAATGAATGAGTGCCTGGTATTGGCGCTTGAAAGCGGGCCCTGATCTCGGGGCTGCGTGGGGAGTTCATGGAGTCGAACGCCCGGCTTGCGGAAGAATTCGCGCTCGATCTTTCCAGGTGGGGCGGGGAATAAGGCGGCGGCCTGCGCTGTTGCGTAACCCTTTGTGTGGACGGATGGGAATGAGCCTAGTCGATATCGGTAAGTCGTTCAGCCACACCCTGCGGGAGAAACTCGTCCCGCAGCGCTTTGTTTTCCATCATGTCCCGAAATGCGGGGGGACTTCGGTGGGGCGCGCGCTCCGGAAGCGCTACATCCTCAGTCAGGCGACTGTGGTACCGGAATCGAGTTTCCGGGCCTTCGAGGCCTTCACCGGCCGTGAGGACCGGCAGCAGATGCTGATCGATGTGCTCGATCTGCGCGAGCAGATGATGCTCTATCACATGTTCGAGGATGTTCGCGGCATCTCTCTGCATGTCCGGTTCTCGAATGTGGCTCACGACCGGTTCCGGGATCTCTACAAGTTCATCACCGTTCTGAGGGAGCCCGTTTCCCGCTTCATCTCGCATTACCACTGGAGCTACGGAAAGCCGCATGCCCATGCGCGCATCGAGGAGGATTTCGAGACGTTCCTTTCCACGGAGCGCGCTCGGCGAATGGGGGCGACCTATGTGGAATATTTTTGTGGCCTGCCGAAGGATGAGAGCATCACCTCCGACGTTGCCATTGCGGCGGCTATCGGCAATCTGAAGCGGCTCGATGTGGTCGGAAATCTTGCCGACCTTGGGCCGTTCGAGCGGGACATCCAGAGCGCGCTGGGCGTGCGGATCCGGATTGGCCGCGAGAACGTCCGCAAGAAGCGGCCGGGCTCGCAGAGCGAGCTTGACAACCCGGCCCTGCGTGCCCGGATCGAGGAGATCTGCGCGCCGGATATAGCGGTCTGGAACGCCATCTTCCCGCAGCAGGTGGTAAAATGACACATGCGATCCCAAACGGTGAAGCCAGGGTCCGGATGCGGAAACTCGTAGGATGGGGTATCATCGGTCAGGCGGGCTATGTCGCAAGTCAGTTCTTGCTTCTTTTGGCTCTTGCCCGCTTCGCAAGCGTCGCCGAGGTCGGCCATTTTGGCTTCGCAAATGCCTTGGTTGTGCCGGTAGTCTTTCTTCTGAACCTTGGAATGAGGGTGAACCAAGCGACCGATATCTCACGTCGGTACAGCTTCCAGGAATTTCTACTGCTCAGAACGATTGCGACGGCTGTCGCGTATCTTGTCATCGTCGTGATCGCCTTTACGGCGGTCGATGCCGTGACTCGTCCGATCATTCTCGTTTTTGGGGCTGCGAAGGCCGTTGAGATGTTTTCCGACTTCTTCTACGGCATTTTTCAACGTGCAGAGCGCTTGGAGTTTGTTGCGCGCTCCCTTGCGCTTCGGGGTTTCGGAAGCGCAATCCTTTTCGCCATCATTTTGGCGGCGACCGGAGCAACTGCGCTGGCATTTGCCGCGCACTTGGTCGTGTGGGTTCTTGTCGCGATCTTTGTCGACTATCTGCCGGCGCATCGAATTGCCATGCAGGGGGAGGAGATAAGGCCAGCGCGCTGGAACGCTGTTTTTGAGATGGCGCGCTCATCTGTATCGCTTGGTGTGAATTCCATGCTTGCTGCGCTGCAAAATAGTCTTCCTCGCTATATCATAGGATGGGTTATCAGTATCGTGGCGCTTGGCCAGTTCACGGTCGTCGCCTACGCCAACCAAGCAATCGTGACTGTCTTTACAGCGATAGGCCAGTCCATCACGTCCCGGTTGGCATTCTACGCTGTGAACAGCAACCGCCAGGCATTCTTTGGCAACCTGCACAAGCTGATCGGCCTCATACTGGTCGGGGGGCTTGGGGCGACACTTGTCGGTCTGGGTATCGGAGGCTGGCTCATCCGAACTGTGTTCGGTGCCGAATATGACAATCTTGGGCCTCTTTTTGCGCTCTGCATTCTGAGTGCAACCCTGCAGGCCTGTGTCATCATCTTGCAGTCAGGGTTATTTGCATTCCGGGATTTTCATCTCAGCATGATCCTGCGGGGTTTTTCAATCGGTCTGATGTCCGTGGCCTGTTTTGTCGGGGCCTGGGTGGGAGGGTTGATCGGTTTGAGTTGGGGGATGTCCTTTACATTTCTCATTCATTCCATAGCCTTGTGGCTGGTTTTGCAACGCAAGAAATTTTCCGAGCCCGACCGAACGGTGGAGCCATGACGCGAGCCAGATTGACATTTGTCCTCCAGGACGCCCTCGGTTGGAAAACCTACCGCCACCAGCTTTCAGCCGTTCTGGAGGCCCGGGACGATATCCATTTCCAGTTTATTGCTCCGGTGCCGCTACCACGCTGGCGCAGGGCTCTGATAAAGCATCCCTACATGCGCCCCAGCGAGAGCGTTTATCGCAAGATCGACCCCATCAAAGCCCTGCAAGGTCTTTTGGGAGAGAAAATCCGTGCTGAGATCGCAGAGTTTAAGCCGTCTGCACTCTACTTCGGCGGACATTGGCTTGCTGCCACCGTTAGCGAGAGGAAACTGACGATCCCCTACACCGTGGCGACGGATCATACGCGGGCCAGCATGGAGCGTAGCTTGACGGCGGGGATCTGGACGCCGGCCGATCTTGAGCGGGAGGCTCGGCTGTTCCAGGGGGCGGCGCATGTCTTCCCGATGAGCGAATGGACGGCTCGATCCGTCCGGGATGATTGCCGCGTCGAGCCTGGACGCATCACTGTCATGCCGCCCTCGATCAATCTCGCGCGGTTCGTTCGGCCCTCCTACCTGGATCAAGGCCCGCTGCGCCTCATCTTCATCGGCAACGACTTCCTGCGGAAGGGGGGAGACAAACTCTGCCGCTGGGTGGCGGGGCCGTTGGCGGGCAGGGCGGAGCTGCATGTCGTTTCCGGCGACCGTGATGCACAGGGAGAGCGGCCGGGTGTGATCTTTCATGGCCGCGTGCCAAACGATCGGCTGGTTGGGGAATTGCTGCCGAGCATGGATGCTCTGTGTCATCCGACGAAGTCGGACATGTCACCTCTGGTGGTCATCGAGGCCGCTGCGGCCGGGCTGCCTGCGGTTGCAAGTCGGATTGGTGCCATTTCGGAGATAATCCGGGAGGGCGAGACGGGGTTCTTGGTTGATCCGGAGGACGAGGCCGGCTTCATCGCGGCGCTTGGGCGCCTGGCGGAGGAGCCGGGTCTGCGCCGCGCCATGGGTGAGCGGGCCTGGGAATATGCACGGCAGAAGTTTGATGCCAGCGTCAATTACAATGCCCTGATCGATTATCTGATTGCGCTGGGTCGGCGGGGGGCGGCGGGGTAGATTGTTTCTGTGCGCCCGGCCGGGATCATTCCGGCCGGGCTCGCCCGTCAAGACAGGCGGATCTCGTAGACCGCCAGTTCATCCGGAACCGCCAAGTCTAGTTCGTAGACATTCGAGCCAACGGCGGTGGCAGCTTTCGTCGTCGTCGGCAAATGTCGCAGGATCGTTGCTGCTTCACGCTCGAGCCCGAGCTTGACAAGGCGGTTCGGGATCTTGCTCGCCGACAGCGTGCTGCGATCCCAGCTCTGAGCATCGTTCCAGATGGCAAGCAGATAAGTGCCGTCGGATTTCTGAAACATGTGGTGCCTGATATCCGATAGATTTCCCGAGAGAATGTAGCGCAGAGGGGCTGCAGTGAAGGCCTTTCCCTGGTCCGAGAACAAGGACAGCAGCCGCTGTACCGCAAAATAGGCTGGACGCTTCACGAAATTCTGTGTGTCGTTCTTGGCTATGAGCCCATAGCCGTCCAAAGTAGTCGGATCGTCGATCAGGTTGTAGAGGAAGACCTTCTCGGCACCGCGGTTGAACCACTCGAAGAGGCCGCGGATGATGTATTTTGCGGCGATGGTCTTTTCCGGTGTGTACATCGTAAGATCGGCGTCAGCGTCGTAGGTTCGGTGTCCGTATTCGGTGACCCACAGATTGCGGTCTCTCCCGACGGCGGCGCGCGCATCGTTGATGACTTCTTCGATATCGAGGTCACCATCCTCCATATTGTTGGCTTGAGTTGGTCGGCTGCCATCCGTGTAATAGTGCAGATTGGCCTTGTCAGCCATGCCGGCCATTGATCCCATGGCGGCATAGGCGGTACGACTGCGCTTCCATGGTGTGATCGCAAGAATTGGCAGATGCGACAGGGCCGCGTCCTTCTTGATCTTATCATATACATACTGCTGCGCGGCCGTAGCGCGGTCGGCCCAGCCCGCTGTCACTGAGCCTCCGTTCGGTTCGTTTGGCCCCTCGAGTGCAATTACAGATTCCACGCCATATGACCTGATGGCATTGATCTGATTGTCGATCTTTGTTGTGCTGTAGATAGGGGAATTAGTGCCGTCATTGTCGGCCGGTGCGACATGCACTGTGGCCCTTAGGCCATGCGCGGCCGCATCCTTTAGGCTGGCTTGGGCTGTCGGGTCTGCGCCGACCGCCGTGCGGATATAGCGAACGCCGAGATCATAGAGTGGTGCCTTCCAGACATCTGTCGCCCAGAAGGTCGTTGTCCAGTTCAAATGGACATTAATGCCGGTCATCTCGACCAGATCGTCGGCATGGGCGATGCTGGCGGATTCATGGCAGGAGGAAGCCATGCCATAGGCCGTGAAGCCTGCGGGGATCGCATGGCGGAAGCTGGAGGGCAGCGATCTGAGCACGAAATTTGCCCGCGCTGTCGAGCGCGGATTGAGTTGCGGGACGAGTCGGTAGGCGTCCGGCAGCGCAAAGCCGCCCGTCCCCTTCACGGGATCGCCTGTCCATCCGGCATTGGTGCCGAAATAGACCTTTCCGGACTGCCGGTCGACTGCGACGCGGATCACGTCTCCGCCGCTTCTATCGCAGGCATTAGCGACATTGTCGCCATAGCCGGACGGGCCGGATACGCCGCCGTTTACCCGCACGAAGGTGATGCTGTCGTTCTTCACCGCGCCGGCGCCAGGCATCAACGGTGCCTTGAAATGCGTAAGTCCTACATAGGCGTATGTGCTGGCGGTGCTGCTTGCTGGAATCTCGACCTCGAAATAGACCTTTTCTCCCGGTTCGATGTATCTGTCGGCGCGAACCCCGGAGAGAGTGTCCGAACTCGTCGTGACCTGGGTCCCTCCGCTGATAATGATGGCTGCGGTTCTGTTAAGCGGATCGAATTCGACCGGACAGATGAAGGGCGAGATCGTTACCTCGTCCGTCATATCCGAAACGCTGCCTGCCGTATTGGTCGCGGTCATCCTGCGGGCAAGGGTGGCTCCGGTATCCGCAAGCTGCGGCACATAGGCTGCCCCGGTCGCGCCGGAGATGGCAACGCCGTTCCGGATCCACTGGTAGGTGATACGGACGCCGTCACCGGCATAGGCCGCCCCCGCGACAGTAAGCGCCGAGCCAACTGTTCGGGAGCCCTCGATGGTTCCCGCCGAGAGCAGAGAGGGTACTTCGCCCCTGGTATAGGAGCGGAAGGGGGCGTCGTAGAGTTTCGTGCCGTTGGGCAGGGTCAGGTCATGGTCCGTAGCCTTGAGGCTTGCGACGCGGAAGCGAAAATCTCCAGCGTAGACCAGCTCGCCTTCATCAAAGGTGTCGGTGGATGCCTCTAGCTCAGACATGGATGCAAATCCATGAATGCTGTCAATCAAATCCCAGAATTGTTCTTGGCTTGGCTTGTCGCCGGATTTGAAATAATATTTAAGTATATTTTTAGGTTTCATGAATTTATCAACTCACAGTAAATTCGTTTCCAATCTTCCAGTAACCGATTCCAGATTTGCCTAGTACGGTTACAATGAATGCGGATTTTGCAGATCCGTGCGGGTTTGTTGCCTGGGCGATGATCTGTGTCTCTGAGACGGCATCGTCCGTGCGGATTGCGATCAAGCCGGACTGTGGATCGATGCTCGCCAGGGACTCCCCCGCGAGAAGACTGAAGGTCAGGCCGCTTCCGGAAAAATCGTCGGCGGCAAGAACGGTCTGCGTTCCGGATCCCTGAACGAATGTCAGATCCGTCAGGGTATTCTTCGATCTCGGGGCAAGATTTGGATAATTTAGATAATTGATGCTGACAGAAAGCTTCATCATTAAAAAATGCCTGCCATGTTCAATTTCCAGGAATGTAGATATTTTTCAGTAGTTCATTTTGCATTCATATTATGAAAATGATCTTTATGGTGCGTGCGCTCTGACAGCCAATTCATGCAACGTCTTAAGTTTAAATAATATACAATAGAAAATATTATTTTTTATCCGTTTGTTTTTTGGTTTGTGATTTTGGTTTTGTAGAAGTTGCGCCTGTTGCTCGAATTCACCCCCAGCGGATCAACCTAAACTGGTATAACAAAATTTTTATTAATAAAACTTTCGCTTCCAATCATGGGCTCGGCTCGCTAACAATAAAGAATTATTGCTTTCTTTCGTGATTTTCGGGTTTTTTGTTGGAGGGGTGCAGTGAGCGAAGAAAAGCTGAAATACAGGCCAGAAATCGATGGCCTGAGAGCAATCTCCGTCATATCGGTCATCATCTTCCATGCGGGGTTCAGCGCTCCGAGGGGCGGATTTCTCGGGGTTGACATCTTCTTCGTCATCAGCGGCTTCCTGATCACGACCATCATCATCAACGATCTGGATTCGGGCGGTTTCAGCTTTCTGAAGTTCTACGAGCGGCGAGCGAGGCGGATCCTGCCCGCCCTTATCGTCGTCACCCTGTGCTGTCTGCCGTTTGCCTGGCTCTGGCTCTTGCCGGAAGACATGAAGAACTTCTCCCAGAGCCTGGTCGGGGTCGCAACATTCACGTCGAATGTGATCTTCTGGCGCGAGACCGGTTACTTCGACACGGCTGCGGACCTCAAGCCGATGCTGCACACCTGGAGCCTGGCGGTCGAGGAGCAGTATTACATCATCTTTCCGATCATCATGATCCTGATCTTCCGGCTGGGCCGAAGGTTTGCCTCCGCAAGCCTCATCGCCATGTTCGTCGTCAGCCTGGCCGGGGCGGAATGGGCAGCCTACAACGCACCCTCGGCGAATTTCTATCTCCTGCCGACGCGCGGCTGGGAGCTGCTGATCGGGTCCTTTTCAGCCCTCTACCTTCATAACAGGCGCCGGCGATCCCGGCACAGGATTCCTGCGGCCATCGCCGAGATTTTCGGCCTCCTGATGATCGGCATCGCTCTTTTCGTCTATACGAAAGATACACCGCATCCGAGCGCCTATACGCTTTTGCCGACGCTCGGCGCCGCCCTCATCATCATATTCTCACGCCCGGGCTCACCGGTACAGCGGATCCTCGGCTCGAGGCTGCTTGCAGGGATCGGGTTGATCTCCTACAGCCTGTATCTCTGGCATTTTCCGGTTTTTGCCTTCTACAGATACCGGACCTCCTCCGAGCCGAGCGAAGGTCCCTGGCTGGTCCTGATCGCGGCCATCGTGGCGCTGAGCTACCTGAGCTGGAAATATGTGGAGACCCCGTTCCGGAACCGGCAGCGGATCCCGCGCCGGGTTGTTTTCGCGGGTAGCGTCGTCTCCCTTGCTGCCATTGCGGTCCTCGGCGGCGGCGGGCAGCTTACCCACGGATATGCCTTCAGGCCGCAGATGCAGGCGGTTGCCATCAACACGCCGACCGTCCGGATGGTGAACTGCTTCAATGCGGGAATGCGCAACATCTCCCAGATCGAGGCCGGCGACATCTGTACCGTCGGTGGATCGAATATCCATACCGCGATCATCGGAGACAGCCATGCCGGCGCGCTGATCGATGCGATCGGAGACATGGGCAAGGGGGAGGGCGCGGGCTTCTGGACTTTCAGCGATGCCTATTGCGCGCCGGCGATCGGATTCGTCCTGAACAAATACGGCAGCGGCTGCGACGCCAAGCGGCGGGCTTCCTTCGAGAAGATCGTCGAGAACAAGGATGTCAGCAATGTCATTCTGGTCGCGAACTGGGGCATCTATACCCAGGGCTGGCGCGACAAGCTGTCTCCGTCCGCAGCGACCCTCGATGGCGTCCGCTACGAGGATACCAGCCGAAATCCCGAGCTTCTGAAGAAGGCACTGGACGACACGGTCGCGTATCTCAAGGCGAACGGAAAGAATGTCTACATTGTCGGGCCGGTTCCGGAATTCCCGGCGCAGGTCTATCCCTTCGTGGAGAAATCCAACCTGTTCCGGCGGCCAATCAATCCCGACGATCTGGCGGTGACCCGTTCGGATTACGACAAGAGAAACGCAGAGGCATTTGCCATCCTCTCGCAGATCAACGGAGTGCACCTGATTCCCATCCAGGACCTATTCTGTGATTCGAAAATGTGTCGGGCAATCTCCGGGACGGGCACTCCTCTGTTCAGCGATACCAATCATGTGAACAGGACGGGCGCAGATATGGTCGCGGCTCTGGTTCTCCAGGCTATGGATGGTGCGCGCATGCAATAACCACCCATTCCCTTTCGCGGTTTGCGCAAAGGGGCTTTGACTGCAGAGCATTGGAAAATACAATTCTCCCAAGGTGTGGCCTCCTATCTCGGGAGGATTGGGATGTTTGATATGTTCAGTGATTGGAGACCCGAAGGCCCACGCTGCGGCCGGAACCGGTGTCTGGCAAGATGACAACGGTCAATGTCCGGGTGGATAACGAGTTCACATTATATGTGAACGGTACACAGGTTCTGTCGGGAACGAACTGGGCCCAGCTCTATTCGGCAGATCTCGACCTTGCCGCGGGAGACGTGCTTGCCCTCCACGGGATCGACACCGGGGGAGCAGCGGAAGCGTTTGTGGACATTCAGCTTGACGATGGCCAGCGCTATGGCACCGGAACCGACTGGCGCGTGTCGACAAGCCTGCCGGAAGGTTCCTGGATGCAGGCGGGCTTCGATGACAGCGGCTGGGCTTCCGCTACGAGCTACGGGGCGGTAGACAGCAACCGCCTGACCGGAACCGGCGACGCCATGCCGACAGGCGCGTCGGCGGAATGGATCTGGAGTGGCGATACCTACCGGGACAACGAGGTCTTCCTGCGCTGGACCGTGCCATCATCCGCGCCTGCCCAGCCCCAGAGCAACACGGCCCCGGTTGTGAGCGCACCGATCGACGACCAGCTCGTTCCGGTCGGCCAGAGCTTCGCGATCACGGTGCCGAGTGGCACCTTCACGGATGCCGACGGCGATGCGCTCACCCTGAGCGCGGCGCGGGGCAACGGTCTGCCTTTGCCTTCCTGGCTCAGCTTCGACGCCGCGACCGGCACGCTCTCTGGCACCCCGAGCAATCTCGGCGCCCTCTACATCCGCGTGACCGCCGACGATGGCCACGGCGGCACCGTCTACGACACCTTCCATCTCGAAAGCCAGACGGCGGTCAATACCGCTCCCGTGGTCAGCAGTGCGATCGCGGATCAGACCGCCACCGCGAACCAGGGCTTCACCTTCGTCCTGCCGAACGGCACCTTCACGGATGCCGACGGCGATGCGCTCACCCTGAGCGCCACCCTCTCCAGCGGCGCGAGCCTGCCGTCCTGGCTCAGCTTCGATGCCGCCTCGCGAACCTTCTCGGGCACGCCGACGAACTCCGGCGCCCTGACGATCCGGGTGACTGCAAACGACGGTCATGGCGGCACCGTCAACGATGATTTCGATCTGTCGGTCCAGACCGCCCAGAGCAACACGGCCCCGGTTGTGAGCGCACCGATCGACGACCAGCTCGTTCCGGTCGGCCAGAGCTTCGCGATCACGGTGCCGAGTGGCACCTTCACGGATGCCGACGGCGATGCGCTCACCCTGAGCGCGGCGCGGGGCAACGGTCTGCCTTTGCCTTCCTGGCTCAGCTTCGACGCCGCGACCGGCACGCTCTCTGGCACCCCGAGCAATCTCGGCGCCCTCTACATCCGCGTGACCGCCGACGATGGCCACGGCGGCACCGTCTACGACACCTTCCATCTCGAAAGCCAGACGGCGGTCAATACCGCTCCCGTGGTCAGCAGTGCGATCGCGGATCAGACCGCCACCGCGAACCAGGGCTTCACCTTCGTCCTGCCGAACGGCACCTTCACGGATGCCGACGGCGATGCGCTCACCCTGAGCGCCACCCTCTCCAGCGGCGCGAGCCTGCCGTCCTGGCTCAGCTTCGATGCCGCCTCGCGAACCTTCTCGGGCACGCCGACGAACTCCGGCGCCCTGACGATCCGGGTGACTGCAAACGACGGTCATGGCGGCACCGTCAACGATGATTTCGATCTGTCGGTCCAGACCGCCCAGAGCAACACGGCCCCGGTTGTGAGCGCGCCGATCGACGACCAGCTCGTTCCGGTCGGCCAGAGCTTCGCGATCACGGTGCCGAGTGGCACCTTCACGGATGCCGACGGCGATGCGCTCACCCTGAGCGCGGCGCGGGGCAACGGTCTGCCTTTGCCTTCCTGGCTCAGCTTCGACGCCGCGACCGGCACGCTCTCTGGCACCCCGAGCAATCTCGGCGCCCTCTACATCCGCGTGACCGCCGACGATGGCCACGGCGGCACCGTCTACGACATCTTCCATCTCGAAAGCCAGACAGCGGTCAATACCGCTCCCGTGGTCAGCAGTGCGATCGCGGATCAGACCGCCACCGCGAACCAGGGCTTCACTTTCGTCCTGCCGAACGGCACCTTCACGGATGCCGACGGCGATGCGCTCACCCTGAGCGCCACCCTCTCCAGCGGCGCGAGCCTGCCGTCCTGGCTCAGCTTCGATGCCGCCTCGCGAACCTTCTCGGGCACGCCGACGAACTCCGGCGCCCTGACGATCCGGGTGACTGCAAACGACGGTCATGGCGGCACCGTCAACGATGATTTCGATCTGTCGGTCCAGACCGCCCAGAGCAACACGGCCCCGGTCGTAAGCGCGCCGATCGACGACCAGCTCGTTCCGGTCGGCCAGAGCTTCGCGATCACGGTGCCGAGTGGCACCTTCACGGATGCCGACGGCGATGCGCTCACCCTGAGCGCGGCGCGGGGCAACGGTCTGCCTTTGCCTTCCTGGCTCAGCTTCGACGCCGCGACCGGCACGCTCTCTGGCACCCCGAGCAATCTCGGCGCTCTCTACATCCGCGTGACCGCCGACGATGGCCACGGCGGCACCGTCTACGACATCTTCCATCTCGAAAGCCAGACAGAGCCATCTGGCAGCCTGAGCTTCGCCGGTCAGTCCACAGCGAAGGTCGTGAACCTGGCGGCGGGGCAATGGGCGGATGCGGCTCGCATCATGCCGCTCGGCGACTCCATCACCCAGGGCTATGACACCAAGGGAGGGTATCGGCTGCCTCTCTGGCAGAGCCTTGTCGACAACCATGGGCTCTGGGTCGATTTCGTTGGCGCATACACCTCGAATTCCGCGCCGAGCCTGCTCGATATCAATCATCAGGGCTATGTCGGCATCACGGCCCAGACAGTGCTCTCGAACATCGACAGCATTGCTACCGCGAACCCGCATGACATCGCCCTGCTGCTCCTCGGCACGAACGAGGTCCTGCACCAGTCGAACTCCGAGAGTACCGTGCCCGGGCGCCTGCTCGGCATCATGCGGGCCCTCGAGGCGCACAATCCGGACGTCAAGATCTTCCTCGGTACCCTGCTCGACATCGACAACGCATCGGATCAGGCCAAGGTCGATGCGATCAACGCCCAACTGCCCTCGATCGTCGCGACCGCCAAGGGCGAGGGGATCGACGTGACCTTGGTCGACAATTCGAACATCACAACGGCGGACCTCTACGACGACATCCACCCAACTCCGGCGGGTGCCGCGAAACTGGCTGACAACTGGTATCAGGCGATGCTTACGGGTTCCTCGGAGAACGGCAGCACCCTTGATGGCGTGGTCCACACGGTATCGAACGTGCACACGGTCACCGGGAGCAGTACCGGCGACATGATCCTGGGCAGCCAGCAAGCCGATACGATCTCGGGCGGCGCGGGCAACGACCGCCTCGAAGGGCAGGGCGGCAACGACTCGATCTCGGGCGGCGATGGGAATGACTTCATCATTGGCGGTCTTGGCAACGACACGCTCACAGGCGGGGCCGGCGCGGATTTCTTCGTGTTCGATGCATCGCATGCGGGCATGAACACGGTCACGGATCTCTACGCCAATGATACCCTGCTGCTCACCGGGTTCGATTATGCAACGGCAAGCGACGCGGCGGCCGATCTCGTGGCATCCGGATCCAACGTGATCTTCAGCAACGGGGATCTGTCCGTAACCTTCCTGTCTCGCGGCCTCGACGTGGTTGCGGATGCGATCCAGCTCGGAACCTCGACGGAGCATGACCTGCTCGTCTAGACGAAAGCCCATTCAGATTCTGAATGGGGCTTTCGCTCCAGCACACGAGCCCCCCGCCGGACGGCAGTCCGTGGCTTCAGAGCGTCACATCGCGGCTGATCTGCCGAAGTGACAGGAAGAAGGCCCAGCCAAGGCCGAAGCCGAGGAGGTTTCCTGCCAGTTCGATCATGTCGAAATTCCGGCCGGGCACAAAGATCTGTCCGGCTTCCATGCAGGCGGCAATGAGGGCGGCGGTCGGCACGGCCCGCGGCAGCTGCTTGTACCAGCCGGCCAGGATGCAGATCGTCATGATGAAATACATGACGACATGGGCCAGCGCATTGATGATCGGAAGCTGATCCATGTCGGAAGTGTCGAAGTCCGGTGCGAGGCTCATCCAGGCCACCAGAAGGAAGGCCGCGGCTGCGCCCCAGCGTGCCACCTTTGCCGCTTTTCGAATGCCTGACATCAGGCCGCCCCCCGAAACATCGTGTTCAAGATCTTCCAGCCTCAGTGACTGCAATCAGTTCCAGACTGCAGTCCAGGCGCACCGCGGTCAGCCGGCCTGAATAGTAGGCCCCCGTATCGATACAGATGCGCCGGGGTGTGACCACCGGCTCGGCCGCCGCATAATGGCCATGGACCACCCGGAGGCCGCTGACACCCCCCTCTGCCAGAAACTCGGAACGCCCCCAGAGCAGGGCGCCGTCACTCTGATCTTCGATCGGGTGGGCTGGATCAAGGCCGGCATGAGAGAAAACCACGTCGCCGGAGCGCAGCCAGCGCCGGGTTGCTAGCAGAAACGGCAGATGCGGACCGAGCGCCCTTTCCAGGTCCTTGCGCAAGCGTTCGATCTCCTCAGGTGGCGCAGGCGTGGATTTCGGCGGCGCAAGCCCATAGCTCGCCAGCGTCTGCAAGCCGCCGAAATGCAGCCAATTGGCAGCCTGCGATGCATCGGCCAGAAAGGCAAGCAGGGCCGCTTCATGGTTGCCACGCAGGAAGACGGCCTCGGCTTCCGGGATTTCCCTGCCAGCCCGGTTGAGCTGGTCCAGCACCTCTCGCGACTGGTCGCCCCGGTCGATATAGTCACCCAGAAACACGATCCGCGGCCGGCGCCCATCCGTCTGCATGGAGATGCTGGCGCGGATGCTCTCGAGCATTCGTGCCAGAAGGCCCGCCCGGCCATGAATGTCTCCCACGGCATAGATACGCTCATCAGGAGCGACATGCAGTTCGGCAACCTCAGATGGCGCCTTATGGACGCGTTTGAACAATCCGCTCAAAATGGACATTTGCACGAATGTCTCGTCTCTCCATGGCGGGCTCGGGTCTCCGTCCGGAGAGCTTTCTGCCCTCGGCATCCAAATGGCGCCCCGCTCAGGGGAGTCCAGGAATTTTCAATTTTTTTAACATAATATATATTCTGCACCAAATATTTGGGCCGGCTCTGTCCGCTCATCTGCTTGCAGTTTCCGCTTTCTGAAGAACCGTAATTGCTTCTTCCCCCAGGTTCTGTGGCGACAATCTGCGTCTGCCCGGATATCTCCGGGGCCCGCGGCGCGGCCGAGTCTGCCCTGCGCGCTCGCATCCTCGCAATCCGGATGACCTCCTTTGAAAGTCTATACGCTTCTTCCGATCAGTTAAAGGACAGTCGCCTGTAGCGCGCGTTTCGGGTGGCGGGTGTTTGCGCATGGATTCAGTGTCTTGCCCGAAAGCATGGTGGAGGTAATGCCTTTAGGCCTGCTGGGCATCTGTCGGCTGCGGTTCCCGCCGGCGCAGGATGGCTGCGGAGAGCTCCGGAATGTCCTCAACCTGAAGTGGCTTGCCCTGACGGATACATCGCCGATCGATTTCACCAGCGGCAGCTTCGGCGATTTTCTGCCGACCCGGGTTGGGCTTACTCAAGTGCTGCACTGGCTCTCCCGCCCCGGATGGCAGGGCTCTGCCTGCCATCAGCACTTCATGCGGCCTTTCCGAGTAGAGAAGAAAGCCGCCGCGACGGCGTCATTGACCGACGTCGATCAAATTAAAATATTTTGCGCAGATGCACTCTGAAAAACTGTCTGAAATTTTCATTTTATTTTTGGAGTCTAGGATACCTGAATATTATACTCACCCCTCCAATCATTGTGCGCCGCAGCATTCATGTTGCGCTTAAAAAGTATTCCGGGGTTTATTTTCTCTCCAATAAGTAGAGTGCCATTCAAGGGCGTCCACATCTCTTGATTGTCGGGCTATGCTCTTGACTGCAGCGCACAAATACGCTCTCATCTATATTGGTTAACGGTCGATGAGCTGGTCCTTCGGGGTAATCAAACAACAAAACCTGTCGGCTGCTTGAATGGAGAGTTTGGGGAAACGCCCGCTCCACATGTGTGGGGTGTTGTGGTGTCGCCTGTTGTAATCATGTCGTATGGTGGGAATTCATGCTTCAATCCTCAGCCTATGCCGCCGATTCTGTCGAGACATTGGGGCGGGGTAAGCTCTATTCCCGCATCGTGAAGCGAACCTTTGATCTTGTTGCGATTCTGGCCGCAGCCCCGATCGTGCTTCCTGTGGTCCTGCTCCTTGCGCTGTTCATCCGGCGGGATGGGGGCTCGGCCTTCTTCACGCAGGAGCGCGTCGGCCGTGACGGGCGTGTCTTCAGGATGGTCAAGCTCCGCACCATGGTGATGGATGCCGAGAGCCGGCTCGCGGCCTATCTCGAGTCTGATCCCGCGGTCAAGGCGGAGTGGCTCCACAGCCAGAAGCTCAAGGACGATCCGCGGATCACCAGAATCGGTCGCCTCCTGCGCAAGACGTCTCTCGACGAGCTGCCGCAGCTCTGGAACGTATTCCGGGGTGACATGAGCCTCGTCGGACCGAGGCCGATGATGCCGAGCCAGCAGGAGCTCTATCCTGGCCGGGCCTATTACCGGATGCGGCCAGGTCTGACCGGCTTCTGGCAGATTTCCAGCCGCAACCAGTCCTCTTTTGCCGCCCGTGCCAGGTTCGACAATCTCTACTTCGAAGAGCTGTCGCTGCGAACGGATCTCGCAGTCCTGCTCTCCACCGTCAGGGTTGTCATCCGCGGCACCGGATACTGAAAACCGTGCACAGACGGCTTGGGGGCCATTAATGGCTTCCAGGGCCTGCCCTCCACAGGGGAGAAGGGCGGCTCGTGAGGCACCCTCCCCTCACTCCGCCACCGTGCGCGCGTAGACGTCCTCGTAGCGGGTGATGTCGTCCTCGCCGAGATAGGCCCCGGTCTGGACCTCGATGAGATAGACCGGAAGCTTGCCCGGATTTTCCATGCGATGGACGCTGCCAAGCGGGATGTAGACGGCCTCGTTTTCCGAGACGAGCTTCACCGTATTGCCCACGGTGACCCGGGCGGTGCCCGCCACCACCACCCAGTGCTCGGCCCGGTGCATGTGCGACTGCAGGCTCAGTGCGCCGCCCGGATGCACCATGATCCGCTTCACCTGGAAACGATCGGAGAGACAGAGCGTCTCGTACCAGCCCCAGGGGCGGTGGAACCGGGGGAAATCGGTCGCCTGGGGCGCGCCGCGCGCCTTCAGCACCGTGACCAGGTCACGGACCCTCTGGGCCGCCGACATGTCGGCCACCAGCACCGCGTCGCGCATCGCCACCGCAACGATGTTGCGCAGCCCCAGCCCGACCAGGTGCAGGTTGTCCTCCTCCGAGCGCAGCAGCGTCCGCTCGCAATCAACCGCTGTCGCCAGGCCGGCGGTAACCACTCCGTCCGCATCCGGCTCCGCCTCGAGCCAGAGCGCGTCCCAGGAGCCGACATCGGACCAGCCCGCGGCATAGGGCACCACCGAGAGGTTCTCCGCCCGCTCCATCACCGCATAGTCGATCGAGATGTCCTCGGCCTCCGCATAGGCCGCCTCGCCGAGCCGGTAGAAGGAGAGATCCGCCCCGCCCGTCTCGAGCGCCGCCCGGCAGGGCGCGATGAGCTCCGGAGCATGAGCCTCGAAGGCGGCAAGAATGTCCTTCACGCGAAAGAGGAAGATGCCGGCATTCCAGAGGAAGCGGCCCTCGGCGACCATCGCCGCCGCGGTCTCCGCATCGGGCTTCTCGGTGAAGCCCAGGAGCGGCACGGGTGCGCCGCCGCCCGAGGGCGGGGCCGCGAGCTCGAGATAGCCATAGCCGGTCTCGGGCCGGGTCGGCGCGATGCCGAAGGTCACGAGCCGACCCGTGCGTGCCGCCGTGCTCCCGGCCCGCACGGCCGCCCGGAAGGCTTCATCGTCGCCGATCGCGTGATCCGAGGGGGCGACGAGCATCAGCGCTTCGGGCTCGGCCGCGAGATGCAGGGCGGCGGTGAGGATGGCGGGCCCCGTGTTGCGCGCTTCGGGCTCGACAAGGATGGTGGCGTCCATCACCCCTGCCCCGGCGATCTGCTCGGTGGCCAGAAAACGGAAATCGCTGTTGGTGAGCACAAGAGGTGCCGCGAACCCCTCTCCCGACAGCCGCCGCAGCGTCGCCTGAAACAGACTCTCGGGGCCGAGAAGCGGCGAGAACTGCTTGGGGTAGGATTTTCGCGACACCGGCCAGAGCCTGGTGCCGGAGCCGCCGCAGAGAATGACGGGATGTATCATCATGGGCAGAGGGTGAACCATCGACAGCATCCAATAGCCCACCCGGCATGGGCCCGGATGCTAGGGAGGCCCCCTCCGGATGGCAAGCGAAGTTTTCCCGATGCGTTCCCGTTCGAGACCATTCCCGGGAACGCCGGAGGCGGCGTGGCGGTTCCCCAGCCCTCTCGAAAGTGATTCGCAGCGCCACCAGAAGGGCAAAAGTTATCCCCTGGACTTTACCGACCTGATTCCGACTATCCACAGGCGCCAGGGGTTATCCCCTGGACTCTGCCGACCCGAAACTTGGACTCTACCGACCAAAACCGGGTTATCCCCTGGACTCTGCCGACCCTGTACAAAAAGAAAGACAAAAAGATTCTCAAATAGTTCGGTCGGTAAAGTCCAAGTGGACACGGTGGAGAAAGCCCGCCACATTTTTCCTCACATCCTGACACTTGAGAATCGAGGCAGGAATTGGGCGATGTCCATGACCTCATACTGAAGCACGGCAAGACGCAGACGCGGGATCTGCTGGGAACGGACCGGGTGCTTGCAGACATCGCCGCCGCCGTCATGGCCGATGAGACGGGGCGCATGGGCTTTACCTATTCCGGTTTCTGTCTGACCGCCCTGCCCCATCGCAATCCCAACATGGAAACCTGGCGCCGTGACGGTCACCGGATCACGCTGCTCATCGAGAGCGGCAAGACCCGACAGGGCGATCACATTGGAATTCCTTACGGATCTACCGCGCGCATGATCCTGCTCTATCTTCAGACCCGCGCGCTGCAGACCAACTCGCGCTTCGTCGAGATCGGCCGGTCCATGAATGCCTGGCTCGACCGGATGGGACTTTCGATCGGCGGCAACACCTATCGCCAGGTCCGCGAACAGGGCCACCGGATTTCCGCCTGCCATCTCACCTTCTTCCATGAGCGCGCAGATGGCGGCGAGGTTCGTCACAATGGTGCGTTCGTAGAGAACGCCTTGCAGTTTTCGCGCACCGCGCCCAATCAGGGCGAGCTCTGGCAGGACACGGTCGAGCTCAACGACAAGTTCTTCCGGGCAATGAAGGAGCACCCCGTACCGGTACTCGAGGCTGCAATCCGCCAGATCAGCGGCAAGAGCGTGGCGCTCGACATCTACATCTGGCTTGCCTACCGCCTTCACCGGCTTGAGGGCCCCACGGGCGTGTCCTGGCCGGCGCTCTACGGCCAGTTCGGTGCAGGCTTCAAGGCATTGAAGCACTTCAAGCCGGAGTTCACCAAGAGCCTCAAGCTCGCGCTTGCCGCCTATCCCGAAGCCCAGGTCGAGCTTGGGCCAGAGGGCATCGTGCTGCACCAGTCCCACGCCCCGGTGGGCGACCGGAAGGTTCACGCCCTGCGCTGAGCTCGGGAGTTTGGACTTTACCGACCGCCCTGCCCTCCCCCCTGATTTCACGCGCCGCCGAAGCCCCGATATCCGGCGCTTCCTTTGCGCAAGGCATTCCGGCTCCCGGATCCTTTCCGGTGGCGAGAGCGCCGGGCGGATCGATCCTGTCCTGCGCTCTCGAGGCCCTTGTATCCCCTTCTCGTGCCGCTGCCGAGGCAGGAGGACTTATCTGGCATGCAACAGGGCAAATGTGCAAATGCATGACGGTGCCGCCTGTCCGGAGCGGCAGCCGCTCCGACCGCTTCAATTCTGGAACGTCGGGCATCACCCCAGAGGAAGCGGCAAGCGGATCCGGAACGTCTGCCCATCGCATGCCTGTACTGCATCCACAAAAATGCAAAACTGCAAATAGGCAACAGGGCAAATGCAGGGTAGCGCCTTCGTGGCGGGACACCTCTCCGGAGGTCACGCCGAAGGGCAGGGGCCCAGGCTCGAGTGGCAGGCGGAGGCCATCCTGAAGGGGAAGAGCTGGTCGAAATCAGCCATACGGATTCCATACGCTTTCCATATGGATTCCATATCGGCATGACAGCCCGATTGCCCGAATGTGCGGTCATGCAAATGCACGAGACTGCAAATGTAGATTTGCCCTTTTGCAGTCTTGTGGGTTTGTCAGCGGAGGGCGAGCTTGCCCCGGAGCCGCCGGCCGTCGGCGATCATGTCGGCCTTGCGGATTTCGATACCCTGGGCGGCGAGGCTCTTCATGATGAGATGCCGCACGGAGCAATCCTGCCGCAGGGCCCGTTCCTTGAGCTGCTGCATGACGTAATCCGGCAGCTCGAGATTCATCGCCTTCATGCTGGAGCGCGGGGTAGGGGCCTCAGGATCCGCCTTCGCTCTTCTCGGCTTCCTTGGGGCATCTTCCTGCCCTGCGGCGCTCTGGGGTGCCTCTGAGGGCTTCTCCGGCGATCTTGCTGTGTCCTGCTGGAGGCGGCCGACGCCTTTCCGGGCGGCGAGCTCCTCGAGAAGGCTCTCCTCGTCGCGCTCGGGGCGCCGGATGGGCTGGAAACCGCGATCGTCGCTCATCGTCTCACCCCACCGCCTGAAGCTTGCTGTCGGCGCCGAGAATTGCATCGATCTCGCGGGCAAGCCCGGCCAGCTCGAGCCCCGCGCCGCGCTCGGGCTCCTTGCGGTGTGGCGGCACCCCGTTGAGGAACATTTCCTTGTAGGAGATCCGGTCCACCAGCACCGTGTCGAACCGCGCGATCTGCTCCCGCCCGAGCTCTTCCTCGATGAACTGATCGAGCCGTGTCTTCAGCGGCCGGACCTTGGTGAAGAGCACCCGGTAGGGCACCTCCCGCCCAAGGGTTTCCTCTATATCCTTGATATCACTTACAATCGTTAGCGCCTGGCGCACATCCGGCTCCGAATGCTGCGCCGGGATAACGACGAGGTCGGCCTTGCCGATCGCCTTCATCAGGGTGATTTCGCGCACGCCCGCAAGGTCGATGAAGACATGGTCGAAGGCGTTCTGCGCGACGGTCCGGAAATGCTCCGAAAACTGCTCCGGGGGGACTGCCGCCACCTCGAGGTTTTCGACCTTTCCCCGCTCCGACCAGACAGCCAGCGTCTGGTTCTGGTCGAGATCCATGACATGGACCCGGTTCCCGCGGCTTGCGAGATAGGATCCCAGCGCGGCGCAACTCGTCGACTTGCCCACGCCGCCCTTTGAGGACGCGAATACGATGATCATGCTGCTCTGCCTCGTTTTTTCCGGGCAACTGCATTTTTGCCCGATTGATTGATTGCAGTATTGCAGATGATTTCCGTCCGGACAAATGCTTTGGGGGCTGCAGTAACCGGCATGCGAGAAGCGGGGAAGGGCAGGGGGCCGATCAGATCCTCATCTCGAAATAGGCCGTGACCGTGATGTCCTCCAGGGCCGGGGGCGTGCCAAGCGGCTCAAGACGCAGGGTGAAGGTTTGATCTTCCCGTACCGTCAGCTGGCCGATCCCCTGGTGAAAGTCGAAGCCCAGGGAGTTCTGGTTCCAGCCTGCAAGCATCTTGGAGGGAAGCCCGTCACCTTGGGTCTGGCTTGTCTGGTCCCGCCGCAGCACGAGACCGGTGGCAACATCGCCGACATAGACCCTGACCTGCCAGAAGTTGTCCGGATCATGGCTGCCGGTGATGCCGGATGCCCCGACTGTCAGGCGCCGCAGAAGGGCGGCGGCCCCGTCGCTCCGGTCATGCTGAGGAATGTTAAGTCTCTGGGAGGCAATGAGCGTGCGCGCTGTCACGGCACCTTCGGCCGAAGCGGTGATCGGTTGCATGGCGGAATAGAGCAGCGTGCCGCCAGGCGCACCGGTCGCCTCTGTCACGCCAATCAGGCTCATGCGGGGTGCGGCCGCGTTCGGTGAGCCTCCGTTGGTGACGATGTAGTCAGTCTGACCCGGAAGCCGCTGCGCATTACCAAACTCCGTGAATCCGATCACGGGGGGCAGGAAGAGGCCCGTCGCCCGGCGTGAAATAATCCTCGAGGCCTGCGTCCGGCGATCCTCGATCCATTTCGAGACATCCTCATCCTGAAACTTGAGGCTGCTAAGATCGATCTCCGCATTGGCGTTTCCGGGGCCGACCAGACGGACATACCTGTAGTCACCTTCCTGCTTGACGTTCCTTAGTAGATCGCCTGTCACGATGACGCGGGATCCAGGCGTGGCGCAGTCGATAGCCAAGAGGGCTGCGGTTTCTTTTCCGAAATTGCGAATGTTGCTGTTAGAGATGATGTTCAGGTTGAAGCGCGTCGGTTCCGAAGCGTTCTGGACTGGAATGGTCTGTTTTTCAGAGCTGCCAGCATCGGAGACCACCATGAAGGCGTCGCTGTCAAAGCCGAGGGTTGGATAGACCGACATGGCGCCGTTGGTGATGCGATGCAGATGCAGCGATCGGGTTGCTCCGGGGCCGCCGTGGACCTTGATAGAGCTTTCTGGACGGATCACGAGGCCATTCTCGATTTTCCAGCCAAGGAAGTCCTGTTCGGTAAAGCCCACGATAACCGTATCGTTGAAAACGGCGTCCTCGTCTCTCCCATAATCGCCTAGTGTGCCGGAGATGAGAACGGAGTGAACTCCATCCTCTGAAGATCCACTCTTGTAGGAGCGAATGTCGATCTTGCTGTTATGAGCGCGTTCCAGCTGCCAAGCTGTTCCATCGACAAATCGACCATAACAGTCGTGCAAGATGAGCTGGTTCGTCGAACAAATACGGATGCCATTGAACCTTGCCCGTTCCGGAGCTTGGGGAGCAACGACATCGATGCCCGAGAAGCCAAGGTAGCTGGCCTCCTCATCCTTGCCGAACTCCATCATCCATATCCGATTGTCACCGTTGTAGACCGAGGGTATGAAACGGGTTGCACGGAAGCCGGCTCCAATCATCCAGAGAGTGGCGCCCGTCACTGGATAGATAGTGGGATTGAAGCGGTATGTGCCGCTACCAAACAGGATCCGGCCGCCTCTGGCTCCGAGGAAATCAAAGGCGCGCAACAGTGCGGCGGCATTCTCAATGCCGCTCCTGTTGAAACCGCCCCCGAAGGCATCGAAGGCCACGATCGGCTGCTCAACCACGCGAAAGCGGGCTCCGGCCGAATTGGAAAGGAGCTGGCCGGAGGTATCGGCCTGGGCGACCTCAAAGGTAAAGTTTTCCGCCCGGGTTCGCACCAGATCGGCTTCCGAAAACCAAGCAGAAGGCCGTGTGTCCTCGAGCATCTCAGTCATGTCTGCAAGTGGTTCAGTGGGCGCCAGCACCGCTTGACCCTCGATGCCCGAGAGATCAACGACGGTGCGGCCGTTTGCCGGATAGCTATTGGCCGCGACGATCCTGTAAGTCCCTTTCGGGCAACGGCAGAAATCCCCGATCTCGAGGGCTTCCGCAGTGCGTATGGCTTCGAGGGATCCGGCGTCTAGTAATCTCGGCTGTAGAGGAAACACAGGCCCAGCCGTTGCCTGGCGGGGTGCGGCCAGAAGCGGGGAAGCGCTAAGGGACAGAAGCGTAGCGCCGGATCCAAAGAAATTCCTGCGGTTCATCTCATGTCCTCTTTTCCTTCTGTTGCGGCTATCCTCTCCGGTTTGACCGGACCCGCCCGCAGCCCGAAAGTCCAACTTCAGGCAGACAAGGGATATCCGGTTTTCCTACCGGGCGTGGGCACAGGGCCGTGATCCGGAGCTTGCCCTCTCCGGAAGACTGACCGCGGCTGTGGTCGCAGCTCAGGCTGGGGGAAACGGGCCGCATCTGCTGACGGAGGTGGCATGGGTGTTTTTTCGAACCATAAATTTGCATTTATCATCAGATTTGACGTTCATAAAGTATATAAAAATGCATCATATATGCGTGTTTTTTCGAAAAAATGGCAAGTATAAATCGTATTTACACGATCAGAATAATTCATCTTGCCGCCCCAGATCCCGCCAGAACACCATTATAGACGGAAATCAGACGCTCGAAATGACGTTCCGGATCCACATCGGCGCGCACTGCGGCCGGGTCGAAATCGGCGACCTGCATCACCCTGTGCAGGGCGGCAGCAAGGCTTCCGGCAGTCGGTTCCGTGTAATGAGCCCCGTTGACCTTGTCCTCGACATGTTCGACGGCAGCGCTCCACGTGCCGCACACGACTGGTACACCCCGGGCCAGCGCTTCCAGGGGGACCAGGGGCTGGCCCTCATACCAGAGGCTGGGAAAGACCAGGGCCCGTGCCCGGCCGATCCATTCCTGCACCTCCCGGGGCGCTTGCCATCCGAGGAGTTCGGCTTCCGGATTGGCTTGCCGGATCGCGGCTTCCTCCGCGCCGTCGCCGATGAAGACCGCCCTGACGCCGGCCTGCCGTGCGGCTTCGGCAAAGACGATCGCCCCCTTTTCCGGATTGAACCGGCCGATGAACAGGAAAATGTCGTTTCGGGATGCGGCGACTGGCGGCAGATCCGGCAGTGGCACGGGGTTGGGCACATGATGAAGCCGCGTGCCTGCTCGCATATAGGGCGCCATCGCGCGCTTCTGGGTTTCTGAGATGTAGATCACGTCGCGCAGGCCGCGCGGCATGTTTCCCGGCCCCCATGTTGCGGCCTGGCGGGAGACGCGCCAGACCTTGTGTGCGGGATGACGGACGTCACAGTTGGTGGTCAGGCAATCGAGGCTCAGCGCCTTGCGGGTACAGATCTCGTTTTTCTGGTAGTCGTAGAAGCCGCCATTGGGGCAGGCTAGGAAGTATTCATGCATCGTATAAATGCTGGGCAGCGGACCCGACACCAGCTCGGGGCCAATGGAAGGCGACAGCGCCTTTGCGTAGCCGTGGCAATGCAGGACGCTTGTTGCGGGGTCCATGGCTGCGGCGGCCTGCCGAAGGCGTGTGCGGGCTTTCCGGTTCCAGATGCCGCGGGCCATGGCCTTGAGCCGGTTCTTCTCGTTCAGGATGTCGGTCATGCCGAGGCAGTCGACCGTGATCCGGGGGTGCTCGAGCAGCGGATCCGCGGGGCCGCAGGCGGCAAGGAATGTCACATTGATCCCGCGATCAGCCAGAAGGCGGGCAGAATCGATCGAGACCTTGGCCTGGCCGCCATTGATCTGGGCGAAGTCACCAACGATGAGGACGTTTTCTACAGGCATTCACCACCGGGATTTGGCTGAACACGCGAGAACCGCAGGTCGCGGAAGGTCCAGCCCCCTCCGCGGCTTGCGGCTGCATCGCAGAAGGAGCGTCAGCTGTTGGTATAGTAGTTTTCGTACTTGCCCTTGTGATAGCTGTATCCGTCATGAGAATACTGCGAGGCCTTTGACTCATTGACGAGAGTCATGACGATCCCGGCGATCGGGGCTCGGACGGTCTGCAGCTCCCTAAGGCCTTCTAGCACGGCGTCGCGCGGGGTGTAGTCCCAGCGCACGGTATAGACAACCGCGTCGACGAGGGGTGACATGACGCGTGCGTCGGTCACGATCAGGGCGGGCGGCGTATCAAGCACGACGAGATCGTACTGCTCGGACAAGGTCTTGAGCAGCTCGCCGAAACGCTGGGAGGACAGGATGTCCGCCGCATTGACATGCGCCTTCCGCTCGTTCGGCCGCGCCATCAGTACGTGGAGCCCGGTGTCGGGATCCTGGTAGATGGCATCATTATAGGTGGCTCCCCCTTCCAGGACCGAGAGAAGGCCCGGCTTGTTCTTCTCCTCTGGCCTCACCAGCTGGGCGACCGAGGGCAGGCGCAGGTCGCAATCGACGATGATTGCGGACTTGCCCATCTGCCGGCTGGTGATCGCGGTGAGCATTGCCGTCGTCGATTTGCCTTCGGCCGGGATGGATGAGGTGAACATCACCACCTTCGGCGGATTGTCCACATTGGAGAACAGGATGCTGGTGCGCAGATTGCGGATGGCTTCTGAAAGCGAAGACGAGGGCTTCTCGAGGAAATTCCGGATGACCTCCCTCCGCTGCGTGCGCGACCCGATCGCAGGAATCGTGGCAAGCACGGTGTAGCCGGTCAGTTCCTCGATCTGAGGCGGAATCCGGAATGTGTTGTTCAGGTGGTCGAACAGGAAGATGACCCCCACACCTGCCAGTGCCCCGAAGGTTACGGCCAGTGCCAGGATCATGTTGGCATGGCTCGAAATCGGATTGAGCGGAGCTTCTGCCGGCGACAGGATGCGGGCATCTGCATTCTGCAGGCTTTCCTGTTCCGACGTCTCCTTCAGTCGCGTAAGCATGTTCTCGTAGATCAGGCGGCTGGCTTCGGCCTCCCGCTCGAGTTGCCGGAGACGAATCTCCTGCCGGGATTGACCCAGTGCCTTGGATTCAAGCTCGCGAACGGATGCCTCGAGCTCCCTCTGCTGGGTTCTTGCTGCCTCGAGATCGACATTAACCGAAGCGACGACGCGCTGTGCCTCCTCGCGCATCCGTGCCCTGACATCATCGAGCTGGGCCTGAAGACGAGCACGGGCGGGATGGGTCTGGGAGAGTGTGCTCAATTGGGCAATCAGATCTCCTTCCGTTTCCCGATACTGTCGGAGGAGGGGCGATTCCGTGCTCAAATCCTGCCCGGCATCAAGCGCATCGGTCAGGCGCAGATACCGCCCTTCGATTTCTGCTGTCCGGTTGCGCGCTTCCGAAAGCGACTTGTTCAGGTCGGCGAGTTGCTGCTGTGTGATTTCGAGACTTTGGCCGGCCTCCAGGGACAGGTCCGTCCGCAGCGTTTCGACGGCCTCCTCGGAGTCCTGAACCCTTTGACGCAGCTCATCGACCCGCTCGGACAGCCATTCTGTCGCAGACCGTGTCATTTCAAGCTTGGCCTGCAATTGGTCGACGATATACTTGTTGGCAATGACATTGACGATATCCGCGGCCGTCTTGGGGTCGTCGGCAATGAAGGAAATCTGGATTACCCGGGAACCATTTACTGGCGCGAGAGTAAGGCTTTGCTGCAAAGTTTCCACTGTTGCTACGCGGCCGCGTCGGGCCTCCTCGTCCGGGCTCAGAGGCTCTTCGGGCAGATCCAGTGCGCCGACATCGATCAGGAAGTTCCTGAGCCACCCTGGCAACGAGACGGAGGCATCAATTCTATCAGCAAGTCCAGGCTCCGGATCTACCAGATAGGGATTGAATTCCGGATTTTGGTCGAGTGCAAGTTCCTCCACCACCCGGGTCAGGAGGTTTGACGACTTGAGGATCTGGACTTCATTTTCCAGTGTATCCTTGTCGAACTCGGGTGCGACAAGGATTTCCTGCAAGTTTGCGATATTGGCGCGCTCGACACCGAACATGACCGTGGCGGAGGCCCAGTATTTCGGCTCAAAGCGGGAAATCAGCAGTGTGGCCAAAGCAATGAAGATCAGGATGCTGATGGCAATGACCCAGCGCCCGCGCCATATCTTCCTGGACACTTCACGCAAGTTGAATATGTCACCACCTTCGTCCTCCCGTTTGGCGCGGGGGAGGTGAACGACCTCAGCAGGGTAGTCGACTACCTGGGAATGGGACTTGATTTGGGGCACGCGCAAACCACACTCAACACGAACTCTGTTAAGACTTCATAAATCATTATTGCATCGCACCCAACACCGGATTCACTCTTTTGTCATGGGGCTGCATTTTTGATGCGCCTGTGAAAAGTAATCATATATAAAATTTCGCCTACAATATGATTGTGGGTGGGGCGCTGTGTATTGAATTGTTGTTTAATAATATTTAATTTATTAAATATAGTGTTTATTTAATTCGTAAAATATAATTATATGTTTGAATTATAAGCGATAATATTATTATCTGCTATCGCAAAAGTATTTATTATTTGGGGTGTTTTAACGTGATGTGGTGTGGGGTGACGGAAGCGTGATGCGCCAGAATGGCAAATGGTCTCTGGTGTTGCCTGGGGATACGGAGGGCGGAGGGGGCTCCGGTGGCCATTCCGGAGCCGGCTGGCTCATGGCTCCTGATCATAGCCCTGAGGGTTGTGCATCTGCCAGTTCCATGAGCTTCGGCACATGTCGTCGACATCAAGTTCGGCGCGCCAGCCAAATACGCGCTCTGCCTTTCCGGGATCGGCATACAGGGTCGCGACATCGCCCGGCCGCCGCGGCGTCATGATCGTGGGAAGGGGCTTGCCGCAGGCCCGAGAGAAGGCGTCGACCATTTCCATCACGGACGTGCCGCGTCCGGTTCCGAGGTTGAACGGCTCGCATCCGCGGCCCTTTCCATTGCCGGCTGCGCACCAATCAACGGCTGCGAGATGTGCGCGCGCAACGTCTGTCACATGGATGTAATCCCGCACACCTGTCCCGTCGATCGTGTCGTAATCGTTGCCGAAGACATTCACGGCCGGCCGGCGTCCGACAGCCACCTGGGCGATGAAGGGCATCAGATTGTCCGGAATGCCGTTCGGATCCTCACCGATCCTGCCCGAGGCATGGGCGCCCACCGGATTGAAGTATCGCAGCAGGGCAATCGACCAGGACGGATCGCTGTGCGCCAGATCCTGCAGGATGCCCTCCATCTGCAGCTTGGTCCGGCCGTAGGGATTCGTCACGCTCAACGGGTGTGCTTCGTCAATCGGCAGGTAGTCCGGATCTCCATAGACGGTCGCGCTCGAGGAAAAGGCGAAGCACCGGCAGGGTGAGGCGCGCAGGGCATCGAGCAGGACGAGCGTTCCATAGACGTTGTTGTGGAAGTAGGGCAGGGGGTCGGCGACGGACTTGCCGACTGCCTTAAGAGCCGCGAAATGGATGACGGCTTCCGGTACGAAATCATCAACGGCCGCCTGAACGGCGTCCCTGTCGCGGATATCAGCTTCCGTAAAGCCGAAGTCCCGGTTGGCGAGCTGCTTGACCCGATCGAGTGCCGTCGGGCTTGCATTGCTGAGGTTGTCGATGATGTGCGCTTCGTGCCCGGCCGTCAGCACTTCGAGCAATGTGTGGCTGCCTATGTATCCGGCGCCCCCGGTAATCAGAATCCGCAACTTGAAACTCCTTACGCCTGAGGTGGCCTGGGCCCCGCTGCACGGGTAGTCGAGCGTCCCCGAGGGACCGAATTGCCGCTTCGGTAGGCCCGATTTCTTCTACGAACAAGATTGACGTTTCATTCCTGGCCCATGGAATTCGGCAATGTTTATTGAAGCATTATGAATATGCCCCTCCAGAGGGGGCGGGTTGCGGCATCGTGTCCTGCCCGATCAGGGCACGATAGAGGCTGTCGATATTCTTCCGGAAATGCTCGACCGTGTGGCGCGCCTCATATGCAAGACGCGCATTCGCCCGCATGGCGCGCAGATCGTCCTTGGTCAGGCCGGCGAGCAGTCTCCCGATGCTTTCGGTCGTGAGCTCGAAGACATACCCGGACCTGCCATCTTCGACGAGGGAGGGGAGCGCGCCACGATCGCTGACGAGGGTCGGCGTTCCATTGCGGAAAGCTTCGGCGACGACCAGTCCGAAGGCTTCCCAGCGCGAGGGGACGATGACCGCGTCTGCGGACCGGAAGTAGTGATCGATGTCGCCGTTGGCGACCCATCCGTGCCGCACGACGTTCTCCGAAGCTGGCAGGATGTCGTCTTCGCCTCCGCTCAGAACGGCGCTCCCCACGAGGTGCAGGACAATGTCCTTGCGCGTTTTCAGCGCCTCGAGAAAGGCCTCCTGGAGGATGTCGATACCTTTCTGGCGATCGAAGCGGCCGACGAACAGAAGGTGTATTCTCGGGTCGTCTGGGGGGGCGAAGAGATCGTTCCGGGCATCCGCCCGTGCATCCACTACACAATTGTCGATAACGGTAAAATCGCCTCTATATCCCTGCTTTATGGCGAATTCCTGTTCAAAGGAAGAAATGCAGACGACCCGATCGGCCATGCCGGGAATGTAATTCTCGATCAGGCTCGCAACCCGGTGGCGGAAGCTGCCGGGATTGTACTGCTGCGCGGCCCAGCCGTGGGCGCAGTAGACAAGTCGTGCTTTCACTCCCAGCAGGCGCAATGCGGCCAGGGTGGGGAGGGTGAAGGTGCTGTGGGTGAAGATGATGTCCGGGCGCAGGGCGCGGGCCTCGCTGAGCGCGACCCGGATCAGCCGGAGTGTAGGGATGATTCCGCGGGACGGGGCCGGATAGGTGATCCTGTCCAATCCCGCATCGAGAAATTCGGCATGCCGGGAAGGCACGACGAAAACATTGTGGGTCTGATCCCGTTCTCCGATCTCGAACAGGGTATTGAAATATGTCGCGATGCCGCCCTTTGCGGTCTCGCAGACATGCAGAACCCTCAGGCCTTGCGCGTCGTCTTGCCGAGGCGTCGAATCCAAGGTGTCATCAGGCGCGCCTTCCTCTGCGGGGGCGAGAGAGAGGGGGTGGGGGCTGTCTGGATTGTTCTGGTAAAAGCCGTGGCCTTGAACATTATGCGGGGTGGATACTGCCATCCTGAACCAGACCCATACTGATATACTATACTGTATTATTTCATATTATGCGCCCATGCCCACACAGAAGCCATCTGGATGCGATTTTATATTCTTTTTTTTGGCATCTGTATTTTTTGGGGGTCGCGGCGCAGATATTTCATCGCATATACGATGGAGGCGGGTTGTCAATACAATCCCGGAGCTCGTGATGTCGGTTGGGTGGTGAGTTTCCGGCCATTCTTCATCTGCCTCCCTCCCCCCTATTTCCGGGGCGGGTATTTGTAGGAACGAGAAAATATTGAAGCAGGCTCGTTCTTCTTGTCTCGATTGTTGTGATTTTCGAGGAAAATGACGCCTCTCTGATAAGACAACGTCGCGCGGTTCCCGGGAGTGGGTGGCTGATCTGCCCACATCCGTATTCTGACGGCGGTCTCCAAGCTGCCGCCCGCCCTTCATATTTCGAAACAGCCCACGACTTTCCCCGGAGTGAGGGAGCGGGGCTATTCTGGAGTGCGTTTTGATTAAATTTAAAATAAAAAATAAGTATAAATTAAGATAAATAATCTATCTTGCACAATTTTCCATTTTAAGAACTAGTTTTTAAAATCACAACGTTTATACGTGTGGGGATATGAGCATATATTGAGTCGTTAATTGATCTTTAATGCATTGTTTTGCGTCGGCAAAAACCCGCCGATGCTACCATTAGTATCGGCAAAACTTCGCCCATATTACCAAGACGTGTGGATTTTTAAGGAACCAGCGCGCTATCGCTCCGCGCATGGGCGACGGATGGTTGTTTGTATAAGGATCTCACGTAATGGCAGTCTTCGCTGGGACAGCGGGCAATAACACCCTGAATGGAACATCGGGTAACGACACCCTTTACGGTAATGGTGGCAATGACGTGCTTCTTGGTCAGGGCGGAAGCGATCGCCTGTTCGGTGGCCCGGGTGTCGACACCATGCGGGGCGGAGATGGAAATGATACGATCCAGGCTGGTCCGGGCAATGATCTGCTTTATGGCGATGGGGGCAACGATCAACTCGTGGGTGCAGATGGCGACGACCGCATCTGGGCTGGTAGCGGTGATGACTTCCTGATCGGATCAGACGGAAACGATACTCTCTATGGCAGTTGGGGGAATGACACGCTGCTGGGAGGGGGTAACAACGACGTGCTTTACGGCGAGGCGGGGAATGACCTCCTGGTCGGAAATGCTGGTGCAGATACCTTCGTTCTGGGAAATGGATTTGACACAGTCAATGACTGGAACAGGTCCCAAGGGGATGTCATCGATCTCAGGCCCGCCTTGGGCAATTACAACGCGAGTGCCGACAACATTGCGGATTTCGTCAGGGTTACACGGAATTCCGGAACCAGCACGTCGACGATTGCCATCGACAGCAACGGCACCGACGGCGGGACGAACTTCCAGAATATCGGTCTTATCAAGAATTCCACTTATTCCAGTGTCGGCCAGATGCTGAGTGCGGGCGCTCTGCTTGTTCCGGGTGGTTCATCTACATCCAGCGGCACAACGTCCCCAGCTCCCGCTCCCAGCGATGGCACGACCTCGTCCTCCTCGGGCGGCGGCTCATCGGCTCCGGATGGCTCGGCTGCCAGCTTCATGGAGTTCCTGGGCGTGAACATCGAGATATCCACCACCCACGCTTCCTACAAGAATACAAACCTGATCATCAGCAAGCTGGATTACCTGAATATCGACAACGTCCGGGTCGCGGCCGAGGCGCCGATCAATAACACTCAGACTGCACCCAGATATGATGCGCTCGCGAATGCCGGGATCGATTTCAATTTTCTGATGCGTAGGGATTTCCCCAAGGGCGGCGATTCCCTGATGAAGAAGTATGCGACTTATTTCAAGGAATTCTTGAATGAGCACCCGGGAAGCATCAAGTCCTTCGAGGGTTTGAACGAGGTTGAGGGGCCGTACTACAGCGTTTCCTACAACGGCATGACCGGAAAAGCTGCAGCAAGCGCCTATCAGAAGGCGCTTTATAGCACCATGGATGCGGATTCCACGCTCAAGGGAATCCCTTTATACAACTTTACGGTGTGGCGCTCCCAAGAGGATGCCCGCATGACGGGGTATGGTGACCTTTCATACCACTCGGATGCTGCTACTGCGCATGTATATATGCTTTCGCAGACTGCTCCCTATTATGAGCTCCCGGACCGTATGGAGAACGTCCGGATGCTGGACAAGAACAGCCCGGTGGTCATAACCGAAGCCGGTTATCCGACCAATGTGCAAAGAGGGAATGCTATTTCGGTCAACGAGAACGTGCAGGCCAAGCTGACGCTGAACATGATCATGGATGCCTACAAGCATGATGTTCAATCGCTTTATCTCTTTGAGCTGTTTGATAAAAACTCCAGCAACAAGTCAGACAATCCGGATAATTTCGGCCTGTTTACGACAGGTGGGACGGCCAAGAAGTCGGCTGTGGCCATCCACAACATGACGAGTGTTCTGGAGAAGAGCGGCGGGTCGGGCGGAGCTGCCAATCTTGCATATGACCTGAAGAACGAGGATTCGAGCACGCATTCTGTCGCCTTGCAGAAATCCGGTGGCGTCACGGATCTCGTCATCTGGCGGGAGGCCAAGATCTGGGACGTTCAGAACGCCCAGGAGATCAATGTTGCGTCGAAGAATATCACTGTCGACTTCGGTCAGACCGCCAAGTCCGTCGATGTGTATGATCCGATGCTCGGAACCGGATCGCAGCAGCATTACACCAATGTCGACGAGATCAATCTTCAGATCAGGGATCATCCGCTCATCGTCGAGGTGGATCTCTTCTAGGCAGCGCTTTTGCCGGGAAGGGGGATCGTAGCAAGGATGGCGGCTCTCGGGAGGAGGGCCGCCATCCCTGTGGCGATCTCTTTTATAATGTGCGCTTGCGAAATATGCCTTTTCGCTGTTGCAATAGTAAGGCAGGTTGCTCATGGCGGGAGTGTGAAGTGCCTTGGCCGCTGCGTTATGGGGCCGGGGATTTGTGTGTGTAAGGGGGGCGGGTCTTCGCAAGGCGGCCCCTGCAGTTCGGTTGGCTTGCAATGACAGACATCTCCTGGCTGCCCAATTTCATTATCGCGGGAGCGCCCAAGGCGGGCACGAGTTCCATGCATGCCTGGATTGCGGATCACCCTGACGCTTTCGGGTCGCGCGAGAAGGAAACCTATTTCTTCGTGGATCCGGGGACCCATATGTACCGGCCGGAAGCGCATGTATCACGCGGCCTCGAGGCCTATCGTGGGCAGTTTCCGCTTTGTGATGGCGCCCAGCCCAAGGTCATTCTGGAATCGACGCCTGCCTATCTCTATTACCGGACCGCGCTGGCGGAGATCCCCGATCTCTCAAGCCGTCCGCGCTGTCTCTTCATCCTGCGGGAGCCGGCGGCGCAGATCTATTCGCTCTATACATATTTCCGCGACAACTGGAGCTGGATCCCCGGCGAGATGGGGTTTGCCGAGTTTCTTGCAGCCGTGCGGGCGGAAAGCCACGATTTCAATGGCAACGAACTTGCTCGAAATGCGCTCGCCTACGCGAGGTATGTCGATTACCTTCTGCCTTGGCGGGAGCGTCTTGGCGCCGATCGCATGATGGTCGCGACCTTCGACACGTTCATCGCTGACGAACGCGCGCTTACCAGGCGTGTTGCGGAGTGGCTGGGGCTGGATCCGACCTTCTACGACACCTATACCTTTCCGCGGGAGAACGAGACCTATGCGCCCCGCAACCGGACGCTCCAGAAGGCGAATGTGGCCATTCGCGGTCTTCTGCCGCGAGGGGCGTTCTACGAGAACTTGCGCGGAGTTTACCGCAAGCTCAACACCCGCAAGCCGGACGGGCCAGCGGAGGAAG
>NZ_CP171227.1:0-89626 GCF_043226085.1 Amaricoccus sp. B4 | reverse complement strand
AGCCGGTCTTTCAACGCCGTCTCGCTCGCGGCATGGGTGGCACGGAGCGCGTCAAGCCGTTCGGCGAAGCGGTCAAGCATCCCCTGCGGATCCTGCGCGGCGAGGGTCTCCTCGAGGCTGTCGAGCTTGGCTTCCAGCGGTGCGAGCCGGGCAAAGACCGTCTCCACCGTCGCATCCTTCTGCGCATAGAGCCGGGTGAGCTGGTCGGAGATCTCGGCGAAGGGATTCGCGCCGGGGTTCTCCAGCGCCGCGAGCCGGTCTTTCAACGCCGTCTCGCTCGCGGCATGGGTGGCACGGAGCGCGTCAAGCCGTTCGGCGAAGCGGTCAAGCATCCCCTGCGGATCCTGCGCGGCGAGGGTCTCCTCGAGGCTGTCGAGCTTGGCTTCCAGCGGTGCGAGCCGGGCAAAGACCGTCTCCACCGTCGCATCCTTCTGCGCATAGAGCGCAGTGAGCTGGTCGGAGATCTCGGCGAAGGGATTCGCGCCGGGGTTCTCCAGCGCCGCGAGCCGGTCTTTCAACGCCGTCTCGCTCGCGGCATGGGTGGCACGGAGCGCGTCAAGCCGTTCGGCGAAGCGGTCAAGCATCCCCTGCGGATCCTGCGCGGCGAGGGTCTCCTCGAGGCTGTCGAGCTTGGCTTCCAGCGGTGCGAGCCGGGCAAAGACCGTCTCCACCGTCGCATCCTTCTGCGCATAGAGCGCAGTGAGCTGATCGGAGATCTCGGCGAAGGGATTCGCACCGGGGTTCTCCAGCGCCGCAAGCCGGTCTTTCAACGCCGTCTCGCTCGCGGCATGGGTGGCACGGAGCGCGTCAAGCCGTTCGGCGAAGCGGTCAAGCATCCCCTGCGGATCCTGCGCGGCGAGGGTCTCCTCGAGGCTGTCGAGCTTGGCTTCCAGCGGTGCGAGCCGGGCAAAGACCGTCTCCACCGTCGCATCCTTCTGCGCATAGAGCGCAGTGAGCTGATCGGAGATCTCGGCGAAGGGATTCGCACCGGGGTTCTCCAACGCTGCAAGCCGGTCTTTCAACGCCGTCTCGCTCGCGGCATGGGTGGCACGGAGCGCGTCAAGCCGTTCGGCGAAGCGGTCAAGCATCCCCTGCGGATCCTGCGCGACGAGGGTTTCCTCGAGGCTGTCGAGCTTGACTTCCAGCGGCGCGAGGCGCGAGGTGACCTCGTCCTGGCTCCAGTCGAGGGTGTCGAGCCGGGCCGTGAGGCTCCGCTCCATCTCGGCGAGCTTTGCTTCCAGCGGCGCGAGGCGGGAGAGCATCGTCTGGGTGGTCGCATCCTTCTGGGCGTAGAGCGCGGTGAGTTGCTCGGAGATCTCGGCGAAGGGATTCGCGCCGGGGTTCTCCAGCGCCGCGAGCCGGTCCCTGAGCGCAGTCTCGCTCGCGGCATGGGCGGCGCGCAGCGTCTCCAACCGCTCAGCGAAGCGCTCGAGCGCCACTTCGGGGTCGCGCGCCATGACCTCCTGCTCGAGATGCATCATGCGGTTGAGCAGCGCCTGGGAAAGCGCGTCCTTCTGGGCATGGAGCCCCTCGAGCCGCTCGGCGATGATGTCGACCGAAACGGTCTCGGCCCGAAGCGCGGCGAAATCGCTGCGCATGTCCATCTGGGTGTCGGCAAGCTGCTCGATCTGGCCGCGCAGAGCAGCATCTCCAGAACTATGGCGCCTGCCAAGCGCCTCGAGGCGTTCGTCGAGGCTGGCGAGCCGGGCGTCCGGATCGAGTTCCGGCAGGATCCGCTCCATTTCAGCAAGCTTCGCCTCCAAGGGTGCGAGACGAGAGATTACCATCTCTGCCGTCGCATCCTTCTGGGCATAAAGGGCGGTAAGCTGATCCGAGATCTCGGCAAACGGGTTTGCGGCCGGATCCTCGAGGGCGGCGATCCTGTCCCGGAGCGCCGTCTCGCTTGCGGCATGAGCGCCCCGCAGCGCCTCCAACCGCTCGGCGAAACGCTCGAGCACCGCCTGCGGGTTCTGCGCGGCGAGCGTCTGCGTAACCTCGGCAAGCTTTTCCTCCAGCGGCGCGAGCCGGGCGAAAACCGTCTCCACCGTGGCATCCTTCTGCGCATAGAGCGCAGTGAGCTGGTCGGAAATCTCCGCGAAGGGATTCGCGCCGGGGTTCTCCAGCGCCGCGAGACGGTCCCTGAGCGCAGTCTCGCTCGCGGCATGGGCGGCGCGCAGCGCGTCAAGCCGTTCGGCGAAGCGGTCGAGCATCCCCTGCGGATCCTGCGCGGTGAGGGTCTCCTCGAGGCTGTCGAGCTTGGCTTCTAGCGGCGCGAGCCGGGCAAAGACCGTCTCCACCGTGGCATCCTTCTGCGCATAAAGCGCAGTGAGCTGGTCGGAAATCTCCGCGAAGGGATTCGCGTCCGGATTTTCCAGCGCGGCGAGGCGCTCTGCGGTTGCGGCATCGCCCGCGGCATGGGCAAGGCGCAGGGCCTCGAGCCGCTCGGAAACGCGCTCGAGGGCGGCCCGGGTCTCCGCCACCGACGGCCCCTCGCCGATCCCGGCGAGTTTCGTCTCCATCGGCGCGAGGCGGGCGGCGATCTCGTTCTGGCCCCAGTCCATCGCATCGAGCCGTGCGGTCAGGCCGCGCTCGATCCCGGAAAGCCGCGCCTCGAGCGGGCCGAGCCGGGCGAGCATCGTCTCCACCGTCGCATCCTTCTGGGCATAGAGCGCGGTGAGCTGTTCGGAGATCTCGGCGAACGGGTTCGCGGCCGGACTTTCCAGCGCGGCAATCCGGTCCTTGAGCGCGGTCTCGCTTGCGGCATGAAGCGCCCGGAGGCTCTCCAGCCGCTCGGTGAAGGAAGCGAGCAGCCCCTGCGGGCTCATCTGGATCATGTCCTGCTCGACCGCCTCGACCCGTCCGGCAATCCGCTCGATCATCTGCGTCTTCTCGGCCCGGAGGGCGGCAAATGCATCGCCGAGAGCCGCCACCTCCCCGAGCCCGGACTGCAGTTCGGCCAGCGCGCCGCCGGCCTCGGCCTGATCTTCCTGAAGTGCGGCGAGCTGGGCCTCGAGGCGGGCGAGCACGGCATCGCGGCCGGGACGGCGGCCCTCGATCTCGCTCAACCGTCTTTCAATCGGGCCAAGCCGGTCGAGCAGCGCTTCGATGGCATCGTCCTTCTGGGTATAGAGCCGGGTGAGCTGCTCGGAGATCTCCGAGAAGGGATTCACCGCCGGGGCCTCGAGCATGGCCATGCGCCGCTCGACGGCCGCCGCCGCAGCGGCATGGGTGCTCTGCATCTCGTCAAGCCGCGCAGTGAGCCCGTCGATGAGGCCGCGCGATTCCGCGAGCTCGCCCACCTGTTCGAGCGCCCGAAGCCGTGCCCGAAGCTGGTCGAGCCCGGCCAGCGCCGTCTCGAAGGTGGCGTTCTTGTCCCGGATCAGGCTCAGAAGCTGACTCGCCACGGCCTGAAGGCGCTCCTCCGGCGCGTTCTGCTCCGAGACCAGCGCATCGATCCGAGCGGCGAGATCGGCCTGCAGCGTCTCGATGGCGGCAAGCCGGGCCTCGGTGCGGCCCCGCCGGCCGCTCTCGCGGATGGCTTCCTCGCCCGGAACGGCGGGCGCAGCTTCGGGCATGGCGCCGGTTTCGATCTCGCGGGCCATCCGCCGCCTGCGCCGGGCCCAGAACCAGGCGGGCAGGAACAGCAGAAGCCCTGCCAGGACAAGCCCCGCCTCGAGACCGAAATTGAACGTGCCCATTACCGAAACCCCGGCTGTTAACCAAAAACACCGGGTTAATCAGTCGGGCCAAATGGTTAGGGGGCCGTTAAGGCCCGCCCCTCCGGGGCGGGGAATGCTCGCGGCTGCGCGCCGCCGTCAGCCTGCCCCAGGCGCCGGGGTTTGCAGGATGAACGACCGGATCCGGGCGATGAAGGCCGGATCGGCGGTGCGGGCGATCGCCTCTCGCGTCTCCGCCGTCATGGCCATCGCCTCGTCGATGCGAGCGGGGATCTCCGTCTCGTCGTCGGCAACGAGGATGCCGGCCTTGCCGCGCAGCGCATTGGCGGTCTCGACCTGATGATCGCTCGTGTGCTCAGCCATGGCATGGCGCCGGGGCAGGAGCACGATCGGCTTGCAATGCTCGCCGGCGGAGACCACCGAGCCGACACCGGCATGGGCGATGACGAGATCGGCCCCCGCCATCGCGGCCTCGTATTCCGGCCGGGCGAGACGGCGGACCCAACGCATGTTGCGCGGCTCGTAGGCGCCCTCGCCGATCTGGGCGAGGATCTCCATGTCCTGCCCCGCCGCCCAGTCGTCGACCGCCTTCACGAAGCGATCGAAGGGAAACATCGACCCGACGGTAACGAAGACCGTGGGCCGCACAGCGGTGCTCTCCGCACCTGCCATCTGGATGTCGCCGGGCATTTCCGTCACAGGATCTCTCCCCAGTATTCCGGGCCGCCAGGCTTGGCCAGATGCGCCCATTGCACGAGCCAGGCATCGCAGAAGGGCCGTGCCAGCCGCCCTGACAGGGTGATGCTCTCGGCATGCGAGAAGGTATCGATCCAGAGGGTCCGGCTGCGGCAGAAAAGGCGCGCGAGAATGAGTCCCACGAGGCCGGGGGCCGCGCCGGTCGAGATCACCACCGTGGGCCGCTCGCGGCGGATGATCCCCGCAAGTTCGCGAATGAGGGTGAGAAAGGCGAAGCGGTTACGCCGGGTGACATTGGTCACCGCATAGTAGCGTCCCTCCGGCAGGTCCGCATCGGCCTGGCGGTCGGTACTCACATAGAAGACATCAAGATCGGCGAAGGCCGGCATGAGGCGGCGCAGCTCGATCCAGTGGCCGCCGCCCGAAGCGATGGCCATGATCTTCGGCGCAGGGGCGTCACGTTTCGCGGATCCGGCCATGTCGGCCCTCCTGAAGCTGGGATTCCGCCCGCGGGGTTCAGGCCCGCTTGCGGATGATGTCCATGAGATCGCCGACGCAGCCGAGCGCGCCCAGATCCTTGCTGGAGAAGGTGAAGCCGAACTCTTCCTCCACCGCATAGATCAGCGTGATATGCGAGACGGAATCCCAAGCCTCGATATCGTCGGCCGTCATCTCGCGCTCGAGGCTGATCTCCTCGTCTCCGAAGGTCGTGCGAAAGACTTCCGTCAGGCGTTCCGTCACATCATCCGACACTGCTCTGTCCTCTCCTTCTTCATTCGATCCGGCCCCGGATCCTGTCTCAAACCCAGGTCACTTGGATCGGACGGGTTTCGGCTGTCAAGTCCGCCGCCGCCGCGCGCCAGAGCGTGCCACCCTCCGCCTCGGTACCATCGGCGGCAAAGCCGAGACGCGGGAAGAGCTCGGCCACCATGCCGTTGCGCTCGGTCGGGCGGTAGCGGCCGACGAGCTCGGCGCAGCCCTCCCTCTCGGCGATCCGGGCGAGCTCGGCCACCAGCACCTCCTCGACGCCGCGGCCGAGCACCCGGCAGCTCATGAGCAATGTGTCGATCTCAAGGGCGCCCTCGCGCACCTCGGCAAGCGCTACGGCAATGAGCCCGTGATCGGCGAACTTGTCACGCAGGCGCACCCAGACCCCATGGGCACCGGGCCGGGCGAGGAAGGCCTCGAGCTCGGCTTGGTTGCGGCGGATCGTCGTGACGTTGAACTGGTTGGTCTTGTTGAGAAGCTGCACCACACGGGACTTCACCACCCCCTCGACGGCGCCGAACTCGGCCTCCATCGCAAGGCTCGCCTGGTAATCCTCGAGCGAACCGGCCGTAGCCTGCAGCGCGATCGCCTGGGCGCGCGCACGATACTGCCCGGCACGCTCGCGGTCGGCGCTGGTGAAGGCCGCCGGTTCGAGAAAGGGATAGGCCTCGAGCGCCCGGCGGTAGCCGGTCGGATCTTCGGGCAGTGGCGGCACGTCGACCTGCGGCAGCGCCCGGCGCACCTCAGCGCGCTCGTAGGGGTTGTCGTCGAGGAAGACGAAACTGTCGAGGCCGAGGCTCAACGTCTCGGAAATCGCGCGGATGTTTTCGGACTTCGGCTGCCAGTTGGCGACGAAGGCAGCGATGTCCTCTTCCTTCAGGATCATCTCGGGATGCTCGCGGAAGGGCGAGAGTGCCACCTCGGGATCGTTCTTCGAGCAGACGGCAAGCAGGATCCCGCGCCGGGTGAGATCCTTGAGCGCGGCCTGGAAGTCCTGAAAGGCCTCGCCCGCCATGCCGCCGCCGAGCGTGATGCCCTCGAGCCCGTCATCACCGATGACGCCGCCCCAGAGCGTATTATCGAGATCGAGCACGATGCAGCGGCGCGAGAAGCCGAGACGGGCAGCGAGCGTCGCCGCGGTCTGGGTCGCAAGCAGCGGCAGGGCCGCAGGCGAGAACGGCATCTTGGCCATGTACCAGCCGCGATCGTCGAACCAGCGCTCGGCCCCGAGGCGCGCGGCGAGCAGCGCGGTATCGACGAAGCCCACATCGCCCTCGGCCGCGGCCGCGGCGAAGCCCCGGTTCAGGGTCGCGGCCATCGAGCGCCGCGCCCCGGCGAGGCCCGAGCCGAAATGGCCAAGCGGATCCCCGCCCGGCACGGCAAACCCCTGCTGGATCAGGATCGGGCTCCGCTCCCGGCGCAGCCCCGCCCAGCAGGCGGTCCAGCGATCGAGTTCGGCCGCCACATCCTCCTCCGGACGATCGGAAAATGCCGGCAGGCCTAGGGAATGGTAGTCAGGGCAGAGAATGACCGCATCGGGGGCCGCCTGCTGCAGCGGCGAGGTGGGCGCGAGCGTGTCGTTGAAATACTGGCCGAAGTCGGGTTCGTAGACGGTGGTTGCGAGCCCGATCCGGGCGGCCGCGAGCTGGAGGAGCGGCGCGAAGGCGCTCTGCGTCCAAGTCGAGACCAGCCCGAGCTGGAGGGTCCGGCGCATGTCGGGCCAGCTTTCCAACGGGCAGCGTCGCAGGAGGCCCGCGGCGGCGGACCAGACCTTGAAACTCTCCTCCTCACGGGCCGCGCGGATTGCCCAGCCGGCGGCCCCGGCTGGATCACCCGCCCCGAGACGTGCCCGGGCGAGCTTCACGCAGAGCGCGCCCGACGGAATCTCGGCGCGGGAGGCAGCCTCCTCGAAGACGGCGGCGGCGGCGTCATAATCCTTGGCGCGCATGTGGCCGTCGCCCTGTGCCTCCAGCATTTCGGCTGTGCTGTGCGGTGCATTCATCTTCGAAGCCTCCGATGATCGTCGCGTTGCTTGGCTCGTGCCTGGCGGGGGGATACGAGATCACGCCGGCCGCGTCAGCCCTTCCGTTCGGCATATCGGCCCATGTCGCAATCATGTTGCATCTTCCCGGGCGGCCGGGCCCCCATGGGGAGGGAAGAAAAACTCCCGGCGGTTCAGGCGTCCTTCCGGGGCGGCGGGGTCATGATCCGTGCGGGCGGAGCCGCGACGATGCTTCCTGCGGGCACATTCGTCATGACCACGGCATTTGGACCGATCGAGGAATCGTCTCCAACGGTTATGCGTCCCGTGAGGACAGCACCGACCCCGACCTCCACCCGGTCTCCGAGCTTCGGCGCCCAGTTGCCCCGGCCACCGCCCTTGCCGACCGCCCCGATGGTGACCCCATGGCGGATGATGCAGTCATCCCCGATCACCGCCTTGGGATGGATGACAATTCCGTTTTGATGTGCAATGCGCAGGCGGCGGCCGATATGCGTGTCGCCATGGAGCTCGATGCCGTAGAAATTCCGGCAGAACAGCAGCAACAGGCGGCTCAGAACCCGCACCGGGATCCTGAGAATCCGATTCCCGATCCCGTTGCACCATGTTGCCATGCGATAGGCCGCAAGGGTCTGGAAACCCGGCTCCCAGAAGCCCCGGTTGTTTGCCTCGTAATCCTCCCGCATGTACTCGAGAAAGGCGCGAAAGGTCTGGATCACCGGCCGAACCCCGGGCTTACCCCCCGCTTTCAAGCTTTCCAAGGAAGCTTTCGACATGTTCGGAGCTTCTGAAGACATCACGTCAATGGACCACCCAATTACAAATCAATACCGTGCACACCCGACTCCGTTCCCCTCGGCCGTGCCCTGATTACATGGGCGCAGTATACCCGGCTGGCGCGCACAATCGATAGCCGATCCACAATGTCGTGAACGGGGCACGGCGGTGCGGCAACGCCGGTCATGTTTCAGCCATCGACACCGGCCCCCGGCGCTTTCCCGCCCGGCTCCGGCATCTGGGCCTGCGCCCGCCCGGCCGCCACCGCTTGCAGGCGCTCCGCGATCATATCGACCTGCGGCAGCGGGCTTCCGGCTGCTGCAGCTTCCAGGGCGCGCGTGAAGCTCTGCTCCGCGGCATCCCAGCGCTTCGCGGCAAGCTCGGCCTCGCCGAGATGATACTGAACCAGCGCGACATCGGGCAGCGCTGCCGCGGCCGGTTCGAGATAAGTGAGCGCCTGGGATGCATCTCCCCGCAGATAGAGGATCCAGCCGTAGGTGTCCTGGAACGGGGGCACATCCGTCCCGCGCAACCGCCGGGTCATGGCATGGGCCCGGGCAAGATCGGCCGGATCGCTCGCCGCTCCCGCCGCCGTCAGCAGGCTCGCGAGATTGTTGGCCACCGGGACAGAGCCCGAATCCCGGGCATAAAGCATCTCGTAATCGGCCCGGGCCGCAGCGAGATCGCCCGCGCGCTCCTCGAGCCCCGCCCGCGCGAAGAGCAGCGGGCCATTCTCCGCGACAGCCGCGATGCCCGCCTTGAGCACCTGGGCCGCAGCAGCATCGTCCGTGCCTTCTAGCAGCGCGAAAAGCGCCTGGTAGATCCGGACATCGCCGGGATCCTCCGCGATCAGGGCGCGATAGGCGGCCTCGGCCCCGGCAGCATCGCCGCGGGCGGCCAGCGTCTCGGCCACGAGCATCCGCGCATCACGATTGTCGGGCGATGCGGCGAGGAAGGGCGCGAGGGCTGCGTCCGCGGCATCCGGATCCCCCTCGGCAAGATGGAAGCGCACGAGCTCGGTGAGGGCGGAGACATTCCCCTGCCCCGCCAACCCCTGCAGGAAATCAAGCCGCTCCGCGTCCCGGCCCTGGCGCCGCAAGCTTTCGGACTGGAACGCGTCGGCCGTCACGGCGGCCTCGGGCATATCGAGCCCGCGCAGGGTCGCGATGACCCGGTCAACGCCGCGCCAGTTGCCGGCCTCGAGATAGAACTGTCCCGTGGCCTCGAGCAGATCCGGGTTGGCCGGCGCGCCGCGCAGCGCATCCATCAGCACCCCTTCGGCCGCACTCGAGCGCCCCTCCTGTTCCAGAAAGCGGGCATAGCGCAGGGATTCCGCCGGCGCCCGCTGGGCGAGCTCGACAGCCTGAGCCAGCCGTTCGCCCATCAAATCGCGCGACCCGGCCCGCTCGTAGGCCATGGCCATGATCGTCATGATGTCCGCATCCCCCGGCGCCTGGACAAGGGCGCTGCGCGTGTCGAGAACCGCATCCTCGGGCCGGTCGTCATCAAGCGCCATGCGGGCCCGAAGCTTCAGGGCAGCGACATGCGTCCGATCCTCGGAGAGCACGGTCTGCAAAAGCCCGGCCGCCTCATCGCGCGCGCCTGTGGCATAGAGCATCTCGGCAAGCGTCACCTGGAGGGTCCGTGTCACATCCGAGGGCTTGGCCCCGGCAAGCAGCTCCCGCAGCCGGGAGATGCCCGCTTCGGGCGCTCCCTCGGAGAAATCAAGTTCGGCAAGCGCCCGCTGATAGGGCGAGGGGTCGGCAGCGGCCACGATCAGCCGCTCGAGCTCGGCCCGGGCCGCATCGGCGCCACGCAGATCGTGCAGGAAGGCCACCACATCGAGATGCGGTTCCGGCGCGCCGGTGGTATCCCGCTTGGCAATCGCACGCAGCTCGCCCTCGGCATTGTCGATATCGTCCTGCTGGAGATACCACTGTACCAGCGCCTCCCGGGTGCCGTCATTGTCGGGGAAGCGCGAGACCATCGTCTTCAGTTCGGCGCCGATCCCGGCCATGTCGCCGAGCTTCTCCAGCACGGTGAGCCGGGCGAGATGAAGCCCCTCGTCATCGGGAACCGCGGCGAGTGCCGCATCGCAGAGCGCGAGTGCCGCGGCCGGATCCTCGGCCTTGAGGCGCTCGGCGATCAGGATCAGATGGGCCGGCACTGTGGCGGGCGCTTCCGCGACCACCTCGCGGGCCATGGCGACCGCACTGGCGGTGTCGTTGCCGAGGCGGAAATCGACCGTGGCCTTCAGTGCCCGGGTCATCGGGTCCTCCGGCGCCAGCGCATAGGCCTTGCGGGAATGGATCTGGGCGGTCTCGAAATCCTGAAGCTGGAGCGCGAGTTCGGTCAGGTTGCGGTGATCTGCGGCATTTTCCGGATCAAGCTCGACGAGGCGCTGATACTGGGTGAAGGCCTCACCGAGGTCGCCGCGTTTCCAGACGACCTGAGCGTATTGTTCGCGGGCGGGAATATAGTTCCCGTCGAGGCGCAAGACGTTGCGGAACTCGATCAGCGCGCGATCTGCATCACCTGCGGCCAGGAGTTCGACCCCGCGCTGGTAGTGCTTTTCCACCCGCGCCTCTTCGGATTCGCAGCCGGACAGGACAAGACCGCAGCTCAGGAAAAGAATGAAGAGGAAACGTGAAACGGGCATCCGTTGCTCCAGATTCGCAAATATCCTCGCAGGGAAACACGAAGGATCCAGGCCAGATCGCGGCGCCTGCGGAACAATGGATGACGAATAGAGAGGCGAATGATTAAAATAAAGCCACCACGGCGCGACACGGTAAAGGCGGCGGCTTCACGCCTGACAGTCCGGCGCGCGCCCTGTCCCCCGGGTCCAGGCCGAGGGAATTGGGAATTGAAAGCAGAACCGCCCCGAAATCGGGGCGGCGGAATGCGTCAGATCTCTGTGGGCAGGCGCCCGGGCGATGCGGCAGCTCAGTAAGAGCCGTCCTTCTGGAACGGCACGGCCAGCGTCAGGAACAGGATCTTGATGTCGAGCCAGAGCGAGAAGTTCCGGATATAGGCGGCATCGTAGAGCACGCGTTCGCGCCCCATGGCGAGATCCGTGACCGGGCCGCGGTTGCCGTTGACCTGGGCCAGACCGGTGATGCCGGGGCGGACCTTGTGGCGGACGTGATAGTTCGGGATGAGCTCCTCGATCGGCTTGCCCTCGACCTCGAGGGCGAGCGGATGCGGGCGCGGGCCGACGAGCGACATCCGACCGCAGAGCACATCCCAGAACTGCGGCAGTTCGTCGAGGCAGGTCTTGCGCAGGAAACGGCCGATTGGCGTGATCCGGTCATCGGTGCGGGTTGCCTGACGGCGGCCGCCGATATCGGTCTTCTCGTGGCGCATGGTGCGGAACTTGGTCACGACCACATGCTTGCCGCCGGCACCGAAGCGCGGCTGCCGGAAAAGCACGGGGCCCGGCGAATCCAGACGGATGATGAGTGCGATCAGCGCAATGACCGGGGCGAAGACTATGAGCAGGAACAGCGCACCGATACGGTCGATGGCAGCTTTGAGTTTCCAGGAGAAATCCTTACGGAAACGGGCGTTCTGAGATTGCCTGGGACCCAGGCCTACCGAATACTCGGATACAGACACGCCACCATCGACTTCAGAATAGTGTGCCATAACCTTACAACCTTACCCACAATGCATGCACAGCCGCGCTGCACAAAATAAGCGACGACTGCGCTCCTACGACATGGAGCACTCTTACGGACGCATTGCGCCGCAAAACTAAGACGGATGGACGTTTTCCCTAAAACGTTTTCGCGTGTCGGTGACCCCGAGTCCTGACCGCTTGTTGCCCCTCACAGAGCGAAGTAAGCCACTATTTACATCAAAACTCAACCAAAATTTAGCCAACTCGCGTTGCTTGTGACCCAACGTGGTTAAGATATGCGCAATGCGCCGGTGGTGTCCATGTCCCGGCAGGTCCTCCGAATTCCAGGCCGGGAAAGCCGGTCTGAAAGACGTGAGTATCTTTCACAGTGGCTTGGTGGTACGGTGCGCAGCAATCCGCCGGGGGGTAAGGAAGAATTCAAAGAGTTCGGGTCCGATGGGCCACGAGAAGCGCGTCTGTTCATCTTGTCGCATGAAATTGCGATGGCTGCGCAGTCCAGTACCATATAAGACACGAAACGCCCGTTGGCTGCGGGATGTGGGTATGAATGGGTATGACGAGTACACTGAACATTTACAATGAGCATTTCGGCCTGAGAGAGCGGCCGTTCACACTTCTCCCGGATCCGGATTTCCTCTACTGGTCGGAGAACCACACCCGTGCCTATTCGATGCTTGAGTATGGCATGTTGACCCATGCGCCGATCACGGTGATCACCGGGGAGATCGGTGCAGGCAAAACGACGCTCCTGCGCCATCTGCTGCGCACGCTGCCCGAGGAGTTCACCGTCGGGCTCATTTCCAATGCCCAGGGCAACCGCGGCGAGCTTCTGCACTGGGTGCTGATGGCCCTCGGCGTACCCACCGACAACAATTCGAGCTACGTGCAGCTCTTCGCCCAGTTCCAGGATTTCCTGATCGAGGAATATGCCGCCGGCCGACGCACGATGCTGATCTTCGACGAGGCGCAGAACCTCTCGATCGAGACCCTCGAAGAACTCCGGATGTTCTCCAACATCAATGCTGACAAGGACGAGCTCATCCAGCTCGTGCTCGTGGGACAGCCAGAGCTGCGCGACCTGATCGCCCAGCCGCGCCTCGTTCAGTTCGCACAGCGCGTCGCCGCCGAATACCACCTGCCGGGCATGTCGATGGAGCAGGTCCAAGCCTATATCGCCCACCGGCTCGCCGTGGCCGGGGCAGATCACGAAATATTCAGCCCCGCGGCCTGCGAATATGTCCATCGCGCCTCGCGCGGCATTCCGCGCCTAGTGAACCAGATCTGTGACTACGCGCTGGTCTATGCCTATACCGACGCACTCGCCACGGTTGATGCCGCCGTGATCGAACAGGTGGTGACCGACCGCCGCATGCATGGCAATCTGAAGATGGTCGGGTGAGCTCGCCGGAATAAAGAGACGGGTAATGAGTAACGCAATAGACTTGAAATTCTACTGGGCCGTCTTCAAGCGGCGCCTGCCCTATTTCGTGGTGATCGCGGCCCTGATTTCGGCAATCGGCATCGTCGTTGCCTACACCCTGCCGCCCGTCTACCAGTCCTCCGCGCGCATGCTGGTCGAACCGCAGCAGATCCCCGGCGATCTGGCGCAGTCCACCGTGCCGGTCAATCCGTTCGAGCAGATCCAGATCATCGAGCAGCGGATCATGACCCGCGCCAACATCTACGATCTCGCCGAGCGCATCGGACTCTATGCCGACCAGCCCGATCTGTCGGTGGGCGACATCGTCTCCGACATGCGTGATCGCATCCAGTTCATCGGCTTCGAACCCGATCCGACCGTACGCCCCGACACGCCCGGCGCGACGATCATCGGCGTCGCCTTTGACGCGCCAACACCGGAATTCGCCAACAAGGGCGCTAACGAACTCGTCTCGCTCATCCTCGACGAGAACGTGCGCATGCGCACGGGCCGAGCCAACGAGACCCTCGAATTCTTCAAGGCAGAAGTCGAGCGGCTGCAGCGCGAGATCGAGCAGCAGTCGGAGAAGATCTCCGTCTTCAAGACCCAGAACGTCGATTCCCTGCCCGACAGCCTCGTCGCCCGCCGCGCCCAGCAGCAGCGCGAGCAGGAGCGCCTGCTCACCCTCGAGCGCGAGGAAGCGGACCTGCGCAACCAGCGCTCCACCGTCGTCTGGGTCTACCAGCGCACCGGGCGGGCCAGCGTCGCCGCCCTCAGCCCCGAGGAAGAGGAGCTGCAGGCACTGAAAAGCGAGCTCATCCAGCAGAAGGCAGTCTATGCCTCGTCGAGCCCGCGGGTCCGCACGCTCGAGACCCGGATCCGGGCGCTCGAGAAACTTGTGTCCGACCAGCGCGCCGCGCGCAGCATTCCCGACACCGAGACCGGCGAGGCAGGCAAGCCTATGTCGGAGCTCGACCAGGAGCTCGCGCCGATCGATGCCCGGCTCAAGTTCATCGCCGACGAGAAGGCCTCGATCCAGAAGACGCTCGATGATCTCGATGCCTCGGTGCAGCAGACGCCTTCCAACGAGATGGTGCTCGCCGGCATGGAACGGGAGCTGGACAACCTGCAGCGGCAGTACCAGGAGGCCGCCACATCCCTGGGCCAGGCCCAGGTGGGCGAACGCATCGAGGTGCTCTCCAAGGGCCAGCGATTCTCGCTCATCGAGGCGCCCTCCCGGAGTTCGGCCCCCGTCCGGCCCAAGCGCATGCTGATCTCCAGCGCCGGCGTCGTGGTCGGGCTCGGGATCGCCGCGGCCGTCATTCTGATCTGGGAAGCCTTCAACCGCTCGATTCGCCGCCCGCTTGATCTCAACGGCCTCGGGATCCAGCCGATCGCGACAATCCCCTACATCCGTACGCAGCGCGAACTCCGCTGGAAGCGCGGCATCGTCTTCGGGGCGCTTGCCCTCATCGTCGTGCTGATCCCGCTGACCCTGCTCGCAGTACGCGGCTTTGATCAGCCCCTCGAGGAGCTGCCGTCCGGCACGGCGCCGGCGAGCACCGATTCATGAGCTCGGCCCCGCACCGCAAGACGCTCCGGCACAGGCCGCTCTGCCCCCCGGCGGGGATCTAGGAAAGAAGAACCATGGAACGCATTCAAGCCGCCATACAGAAGGCCAAGGAACAGCGCACCGGCATGGGCATTTCCCCCGTCCGCGATCCCGCGAACGGAACCGCAGCGCACGGTGCCCAGATCCCCCGCGGCCAGGCCGGCACGGCCTGGGGTGAGATCGGCACCTTCGAGCCGGATGCCGAGCATCTCGCGCGCCACCGGATCGTGACCTTCGCGGACACAGACCCGGCGCATAACCACTTCGACATGCTGCGGACCAAGATCCTGCGCACCATGCAGCGCAACGACTGGAAGACGATCGGCATTACCTCGCCCACGAGCGGCTGCGGCAAGACCACGATCAGCCTCAACCTCGCCTTCAGCCTCTCCCATCAGCCGAACCTGCGCACCGTGCTCGTCGATCTCGACCTGCGACGTCCTGTCGTCGGCAAGCATCTCGGCATCACCGAGACGCACTCCGTCGCGAGCGTGCTGCAGGGCACACATACGGTTCAGGAGAATTTCCTGCGCTATGGCGACAATCTCGCGGTGGGCACCAACGCCCAGTCGATTCGCGCCTCTGCCGATCTGCTGATGGATGCGCGGACCGCCGGCGGCGTCCGGGCGATCAAGGACGCCTTCCGGCCCGACATCCTGATCTACGACCTGCCCCCAATGCTGGTGAGCGACGACGCGATGGCGTTCCTGCCGCATCTCGACTGCGTGCTGCTGGTCGCGGGCGCCGAGAAGAGCCGGCTCGACGAGATCGACAAGTGCGAGCAGGATCTCGCGGGCCAGGTCAATGTGCTGGGCGTGGTGCTCAACATGTGCCGCTATGCCAGCGAGGAATACGGCTACTACTGACAACAGGGCCCGCGCCGGCAGCTCCGGAAACGGAACCTGCCGGCGCGGGGAGGCAAGACCGGTTCAGACGGCGATGCTCTGCGGCGCGGCTCCCGCGCCGCGCCCGGACCCGCAGGCCCAGACCATGAATTCCAGCAGGACATCCGCCGGAAAGGTCTCGACCGGAAAGCCGAAGCTGTAATCGAATTCCCGCAGCACCTCAGGGCTCAGCTTCGGCCCGGTGCGCAGCACCAGCCCATCGCCGAAGAGCCGGCAGAGCGCGCGCTCGCGGGCCCGAAAACTGATATCGACATGCCTGGGGTCGGCAAGGATGTGGGCATAGGTTGCACAGATCGCCGGGGCCGGACCCTCGAGCACCTGGACAAACCAGCCGTCGACAAAGACAAGCGCGCCGGATATGTCCGCCGCCGCGTTCCGGGCCCGGGCTTCGGAGACGATCCTGAAGATATCCGAGAGTTCGGTGCCGGGCGCCGCCCGGCTGACATAGAGTATCCGCTCCAGCATAGGTCCCCCCCTCCCCCGGAACCCCATGCACCGGGACACGCAAGACGCCAATATTTGCCGGATCCGAGTCTAGCGGACACCCGATAAAATATCCGTAAATAAACGCCGAGACACGGCCCGTGCAGAGCTGTTATAAGGAGCCGGAATTTCCGACTGTACCTGTTGCAGAATGAATACGGTCGGACCGGCAAATGCCCGCCTGCCCCGGAACAGCAGGTGTTTTGGCTTTTCCCTTCCACCACGGCCATGTTCTAAGAGACCTCAAACGACCACAAGAGGCGGTTCGATGAGACAGATTCTGTTCGCTATTTTGATTGCGGTGCTGACCGCTCCCCTAGCCCTCGCCCAGGGTGCCGGCTACCGGATCCAGCCCGGAGACCAGCTCGCCATTACCGTTCTCGAGGACGAGACGCTGAACCGGGAAACCTTGGTTCTGCCCGATGGCCGCATCTCCGTGCCGATGGCAGGTTCCGTCCAGGCGGCCGGCAATACGGTCGAGACCGTGGAAAAGGCCATCACCGACCGGCTCGCCTCCAACTTCGCCGTCCGCCCGAGCGTGTTTGTCTCGGTCGTTCAGGTCGACGAGGAAGGCCTGCGTTTCCCGATCTACATCCTCGGCCAGGTCAACGATCCCGGCGAACAGGAAATCGAGACCGGCACCACCCTGCTGCAGGCGATCGCGCTTGCCGGAGGCCCGGCCCAGTTCGCGGCCACCAAGCGCATCCAGCTGCGTCGCACCGACCCGTCGACGGGCCAGGAACGCCTCTACATCTTCAACTACAAGGCCGTTGAACGCGGCGGCGCCATCCAGTCGATGATCACCTTGCGCGAAGGCGACGTGATCATTGTCCCGGAACGCCGCCTGTTCGAGTGAGGCGCGGGCACATGCAACGCGCTTCCCTCGCTGCGCTGGCCCTGGCCGGCGGTGCCGCGGTCCACGGCACGACCGTCATCGCCCAGTCGGCGGAGGAAGGCCTGTCGGCCTCGACGCTGACGGCCACCATTTCCCAGAGCGTCACGACCGATTCCAACTACGATCTCGATGACGTCTCGCCGGGCCAGACCACCTACGCGGACACCCGTTTCGGGCTGCAGCTCGATCAGATCGGCTCGGACCGGGTCCTGTCGCTGGGCTTCGACACCGGCCTACGGGCCTTCTGGCCCGCGAAGGACGCGGTTCCCAACGATTTCGAGTTCCAGTTCGCCTCACCCAGCACGGCCCATCTCGAATACGAGCAGGAAGGCGCTCACACGGCTTTCGACTCGTCCTTCCGGTTCCGGACCCGCCGCGTCGATTTCAACAACCCCCTCACGGATTTCATCACCGATGAGGGCACCCTGCCCGACGATCTCGAACAGCTACAGGGCGAGACGAGCGAGCTCCGCTATGATGCCGATATCGGCTTCACGCTGGGCCCCAACGCGCCCAGCAGCTATGGCGTCCGGCTGGTCGCGACGAATATCGACTACCGGAACAGCACACCGGACGAGGATCTGGTGCCGCGCTACTCCGTCGAGGGAAGCGGCTTCTGGACGCTCCGTCTCAACCCCGTGCTCTCTACCGGTCTGGACGGCAGCTATTTCTACTACAGGGCCGACGACACGGAGCAGACCGAGGTCCGGATCGGCGAGGTCGACTGGGGGCTGATCTATCATCCCAGCGAAGCCCTCCGGGTGCGCGGCGGCCTCGGCTATGCCGACCGGACGCGCGAGGAAGTCATCGACGACGTGCGCGAGACGACGCAGTCGAACAGCGGGCCCGTCGTGCGGGGCGATTTCCGCTACGACCTTCCCACGGTGACCGTCCTCGGCGATGCCCGCTGGACCACGGCCGCTCCCGACCCCCGGCTGAGCTTCAACCTGCAGGCCAATTACAACATGCCCCGCTCCAGGCTGACCGGCCGGGCGTTCAACCGCTATACCGGCGGTCAGAGCGGCAACGAGCAGCAGGTGAGCGGGATCGGCTTCGGCGTGCAACACGATCTCAACGAGAGCTCCCGCGTGGGCCTCGATCTCAGCTATGCCTATCAGCAGAACCTGGACGAGCCCCAGGATCCGGATATCGAGCGCACCAATGTGACCGCGAGCTTCGGATACGACCTCACGCGGGTCGTCACCAGCGAGATCGGTTACACGTTCAGCAACCGGACCGAAGGCAGCTCCGACGCGGACAGCCACCAGTTCTATTTCAACATCGCCCGGATCTTCCAGACGAACCTTTGAAGCGGACGTTCACGGCAAGGCTTGCTGGCGGCGGGATCCCGGAAGGGGTTCCGCCGCAGTCATGTCGGGGATCTCATCGCAAGGAAAACCCTATTCCGGGATGAAATCCCGCACCTTGTCCCGCGTGGCAACAAGGAAGCGCTGGAGCCGGGCATCCGCCGCGGCCTCTCCCCCCTCCCCGATCGGCGTGATGACCCGCACGAGGCCGCCATCCGTCCGGCCCCGGACTGCACTGTCATAGACAGTATAAAGCTTGGCGGCGAAATCGTTGGTGACCTGGCGCCCCCGGCCCGCAAACCAGTAGTAGACAAGTTGCTGGTCGAGCTCCTTCTGGATCACGACGCGGTTGATCCTTACCCTGCCGTCCTGGGTGCCCGGCAGGGAAATCTCCGTCGGCGCGATGGAGTAGACCTCCCAGCCACTGCCTGGCAGACAGACCTCCGGATCATGGATCGCGTTGCCGCTGGTCTGGTCCACGTAATAGGACATGAAGAAGTCGACATCCTCGGCTTCCGCGATGTTCCGGTAGGTCCCGGAGAAATAGTCGTCGGCCCCGAGCGTGCTTTCGACATCCGGCGCGAGCAGGCTGGAATTGCCCGACCAGCCGCCGATGGTCAGCGGAAACAGGGCGAAGGGTTCCCGCTCCGGCGTGCTCGCCTCACGGGCGGGCGCAAAGCTCCAGGCTGCCGAGAGGGCAAGCGTCATCAGCGCGGCGGTGACGAGCCCGCGGGAGGGCGGGATGGTCCGTACCCGCCCGAACTGTGCGCCAAGGCCCGAGAAATCCATGTCGAGCGCCTCTCCGAGCGGCCGCCGGTCTCCCGAAAGCCGCTGCATGGCCATGGCCATGAGGAAGAGGATGCCGATGCAGGTGAGAAAGATCACCCAGCCCTCGAAAGCGTGCAGGAAGCCTTCGGCCTGTGCAATGCCATAGCGGTCGACCAGGATGCCGATGATGCCGATCCGGATCGAGTTCATCAGCACCGCGAGCGGAACCGCGGAGGTAAGCAGTACCATCTTGTGCCAGCGCGGCCCGCTGTAGAGCACCGCGAAGACATAGGTAAAGCTCATGATCGGGAACAGGTAGCGCAGCCCCGAACAGGCTTCGGCCACCTGCAGCTTGTAGACTCCGAGGTCGATGATGTTGCCCTCGAGAAAGACCGGAATGCTCGCGATCTGCAACAGCCCGACGCCAATCTCGGAAGAGACGAACTGCAGCGCCGAGGAGATCTTCCAGTAGAGCACCTGGGGCAATGGCAGCATGAAGATGAGATGCAGGACCGAGGGCCAGAACACGATGCCGCGGCGCCAGCCGAAACCGGTGAGGATCAGTCCGCCCACCCAGATGATGAGTGAATAGAACACGAAATCGTAGATGCCTACGAGATTGCCGGCGAGCGCCAGCAGCAGGCTCACCCCGATCACCAGCACGCCCGGCCAGCGGTCCGTTACCGGTGCGGCAGGCGGCGGGACCTGCTTCATCTCGTGCAGGAACATGTAGAAGGAGAGCAGCGGAATCACCGGCCCGTGGCTGAACTCGGGCCGCGCCCAGTCTTCGGAAAGCCCGTAGAGCCCGAACCAGAAGAGCGGCAGCGTCGAGAAGATCGCCAGGAAGAACCAGGCCATCCCGGCAAGATTGACCGGATGGCCGGCAATGGATTGCTCCAGCCCTCCGGATCGGGTCGTCACCAGCGTATCAGTCAACTCGGATATCCAGCAAGTGCACTTTGTCCGTGAGGACAATAGGCGAAATTCTACCGATTGGCGATGGAACCGTGCGTGCAGGGTAAACCGCGAGGTAAATTTGCACTACATTTTAATCGGCGGACGCACAGTTCGAGCAGAACATCCTGACTTCACGATTGAGGACACGAGGCAAGGCGATGGGCTTTACCAGACCCGACATGGTGACGTTCGATTCCACGGACGCGCTGCCCCCTGTCCAATCCTGGCGCATCCATCTGGGCGCTCACAAGACGGCGACGACCCATCTTCAGCAGACACTCTCGGCCATCAGGCCGCAGCTTGCAGCCCATGGCGTCGATTTCATTCCGAACCAGACCGTTCGAGATCACGGGCTGACCCGGGAGCTTTTCCGTCGCAACCTCGCCGCGCGGGTGCCATTCCTGCGCCGCTCGATCATGCCCGGCGTCCTCGACGGCGTGCTGAGCCCCCTGCGCCACGGCCCGCAATCCGTCGTGATCTCGGAGGAAAACCTCATCGGCACTTCGGGAGACGCCTTCTCCGGCCTGCTCTATCCGCTGGCGGATACTTCCATCGCCCGGCTCTCGACCCTGTCGGAGCGCGCGGACATGACCTTCTTCCTCTCGATCCGCTCCTTCGACACCTTCCTGCCCTCGGCCTATGCCGAAGCGCTCAAGCAGTCGCCGCCGCTGGAGGGCGGCTTTGCCGCTGTCAAGCGGCGTATCCTGGCGAAGCCGCCAAGCTGGTTCGGCCTCGTGCAGCGGATCCGGGCGATCGCGCCGGGCATACGTCTGCGCATCTGGCGCCAGGAGGACTACCGCAGCCACAAGACCGAGATCCTCTCCGCCCTCTGTGGCTGCAGGCTTGACGCCCTGCCCGAGATCCCCGATCCCAGACGCACGGCTTCACCCAGCCTCGAGGCCATCCGGAAGGCCGAGGCGCTCCCCCAGGAGCTGCCCAAGCCCCAGCGGCGCAGCGCAGTGCTCAAGGCCTACAGCGAGGCGCCTTCGGAACCGGGGCAAAAATTCCGACCGTTCTCGGTGGATGAAAGCAAGGCGCTGCAGAAATCCTATCAGGAGGATCTCAACCGCATCGCGGGGCTCGGGGCCGATGTGCTGATGAAGTTCTGATCCGGCGCGCGGGTCGCCGTGCTCATTTTTCGGATGAGCGGTGCTTTCAGGCGGCGACGGCCATGTCGAGCGCGAGGCGCTGGCCACTGCCCTGCGCGGACGGTTCGAAATCGGCGAGTGCCAGATTCTGCCGGCGGCTGGCCTCCGAGAACATCGAGAGCAGCACAACCCCCCCGGAATTGAGCGTCAGCGCCCGTTCGAGCAGAAGCTGGGTCAGGGCCTCGTGCACGTCGCCCCCCCGGGCACGGGCCGTTACCAGCGCCCGGAAGCCCGGCTTCTCGGCCATGTGCTGCTTCATCCGCTCGAGCGCCCCCCCGACCCCGAAGACCGAATGGGTGATGAGGCCGAAACCCGCGCTCTGCGCCGCGGCCACGCCATCGAGACTGAGCCCCGGGGCCGGCGTGGGAAACTGCACGGCCGTATAGGGCCGACCCTGCGCGATCGCGGCCGCGGCGGTATCCTCGCTGCTGGCCACGGCAACGGCTCGGGCCTTGCCGGAGGCAACGATATCCTCGAGCGCGCGGAGCGTATCCTCACGCAGCACATCTCCGGGCTTCGCGTCATGGAGGGCATAGAGATCGACATAATCCGTCCCGAAGCGCCGGAGGCTCCGCTCAAGCGACTCGTGGAGCAGCTCCGGCGTCAGATCGAGCGCCCGGGCCGGCTGGACATTGGCGCTCTTGAAGGCCTTGCGGAGCGCGGGAGCCGCCCGGACCGCGGAACGCGCGATCGGCAAGATCGCCTCCTTGAGCCCGAAACCACCGCCGCCCGAGGGCAGCAGGCCGACCTTGGTGCTGATCTGCACCTCGCTCCGCACCCGGTTGCGCAGGAATTCGCCGCCGATCTCCTCGGCGCGGCCACCGCCGTAGAGCGGTGCGAAATCGAACCAGCGCACGCCCTTGTCGAAGGCATCGGCAAGCGCCCTCAGACCTTCGCGCGCGCCCACGCGGGACCCCAGGGACGCACAGCCGAAACCGAGACAGGATGTCTCGATCTCCGAAGCTCCAAGCATTACGCGCCGCATGTAACCTCCCCCTCGTCGGACCTGCAGGAGACCCGCCTGCCACAGGCTGCGGATTCATGCCTGTGCCGGGTTCCACATCATTTCCCCGGCTCGCGAGTCCAGCCGGGACGCCCACTTACCTTGCAGCCATGGGAATAGAAACATGATCGGCAAGCGGCGCATACAGGCCCATGATACAAGCGAGCCTAACACAGACGAAAGGCCGAACAGCCGGAAACGCGCATTAACCTGCGATCATCGCACAAATATGATCGCCCTGAGGCACAAATGACCCTGGAGAAGACAGATCCGCGGGGCCAGCCAGAACCGCCGGCCTCTGCCTGGCCCCAAACCAAGATCCTGGGTTCGGTCTGTTTCCATCCAAACCGTTTTCGCTCTAGCTGGAGATGAGCTTCTGGCGCAGCTTCTGCATCTGCTCCCTGCGCATGAAGGCGCGAATGTCGGACGGCACCCCGCCGTCCGTCCCCTTGCAGGTGGCCCAGACATAGCCGGCGGTCCGCGCCATGCAGCCCACGACATAGGGCTTGCGCAGGACATCGGGTGCATTGCGCGCCAGATGGTAGAGCGGAGAGAAGCCGATGGCGCGCTCGAGCTGACCTGAATAGAAGGCCCCCCGGAGCGGATTGCGCCCCTTGGCCTTGGGTGTCTTGTGATGAAGGATCCGCAGGTCCGGGAAGGAACGCGTCTGCCAGCCATGCATCCGCGCCATGACGAGCGCGAGCGCGTCTTCCATCGCGCAAGGCACATAGCCGCCGGTCTCGTCGAAACAGGCGCGGCGGAAGAACTGGATCGGGCCACCCACCCCGTCGGGATTGATGAAATACGGCCATTCTCGGCCTTCATCGCTGTTGTAGATGAAGCCGCCGCCGATCCCCACCTCGGGATTGGCCACCATCTTGCCCATCAGCCGCTCGAAGAAATCGGGGGCGAAGGTCACATCCGCATCCATGTTGGCGATATAGTCGGAAGAGAGCCCGCCGAGCGTGGCAATTCCGGCCCGGATCGCCGAGACCTTGCGCCAGCTCAGCCGGCCGAAGGCCGGCGCATCGGGACGCTCGTTCTCGAACCGCAGGAAATGGATGAAATCGTGTTTCGCCGCAGCCGCACGGCCGATCTCGTCGGTCGCGTCGGTGGAGGCATCGCTCACGATCACCCAGGCAACCGGCCGGATCGTCTGGGCCGCCACGGCCTCGATGACACCGGGCAGGAAACGCGCCTCGTTATAGGCCGGCGTAATCAGAATATATCGCGTGTTATCCATGTTAAGCCTCTCGCGGCCCTGTCAACATATTAAAGAAAAGTCGCCGGCCCCAGCTCCGGTTCCGGCTTAATCTACCTGTTCCGCTCCCATATCAGGAGCGGATTGAAGGTTCATGCTTAATTTCCCGAAGGCGGGAGCAGATCCGTTTCCGCGCTACCGGCCCAGCAGCTTGCGGCGGAGGCGCTCCATCTGTTCCTTGCGCATGAAGGCGCGAATGTCGGACGGCACGCCCGCATCCTTGCCCTTGCCCGCCGCCCAGGCGTAGCCGGCGGTACGCGCGACACTTCCAAGCACATAGGGCGGACGCAGGATGTCCGGCACATTGCGGGCCAGATGGTAGATCAGCGAGAAGCCGACCGCGCGCTCGACCGCGCCGGCATGGAACATGCCCCGGAGCGGATGGGCGCCCTTGGCCCGGGCAGTTTTGTGATGGAGGATCTTCAGATCGGGGAAGGAGCGCGTCTTCCAGCCGTGCATATGCGCCATGATGAGCGCGAGCGCGTCTTCCATCGCGCAGGGCACATAGCCGCCGGTCTCCTGGAAACAGGCGCGGCGGAAGAACTGGAGCGGCCCGCCCACCCCTTCGGGATTGATGAAATAGGGCCATTCCCGGCCGGCTTCGGTGTTGTAGATGAAGCCGCCGCCGATGCCGATCTTCGGATCGGCCGCCATCTTGCCCATCAGCCGCTCGAAGAAATCGGGGGCGAAGGTCACATCCGCGTCCATGTTGGCGATATAGGCCGAGGGGATGTCGCCGAGCTCCGCGAGCCCCGCGCGGATCGTGCAGACCTTGCGCCAGGCGAGCCGGCCGAAGGCGGGCGGTGTGGCAGTCCGGTTCTCGTGGCGCAGGAAACGGATGAAATCGTGCTCCGCCGCCGCCTTCCGTGCGATCTCGTCGGTCGCGTCGGTCGAGCCGTCGCTCACGATCATCCAGGCCACCGGCTTCACGGTCTGGGCGACCACCGTCTCGATGACGCCCGGCAAGAAACGGGCCTCGTTATAGGCCGGCGTGATCAGGATATATCGCGTATCGTTCATTCTTAAACTGTGGCCACCCTTGATAACATTCGTCAACAGGCAAGCAGGAGACTTGTTCCGGCCCCCTTATCACTTTCCTCCCATCAGGCGCAAAGCTGGTCGATCATCGCCTTGAACTCGGCACAAACCTGCTCAACCGAACAGCGGGCGCCAACTTCGGCCATGATGTCCATGGCCCGGACCCAGTCCGGCCCGCCGAAGGCCGCAGCGGCCTCCACCATCACCCGCTCGAGATCAGCCGGCGAGAAGCTCTCGGCATAGAAGGGATAGTCGTCGCCGAGATAGAAGGGCGCGTCGCCGTCGTCGCGGGTGGTGATGACCACCGAGCCGCAGCGTGCGGCGACGAACCCCTTCAGGAACGGCTTCCAGCCGACCCAGCTCTGGTTCTGGCGCACGATCCAGTGGCAGTTGTAGCGCGGCAGCGCCTGCAGCCAGTCGTCATCCACGTTGCGGGTGTTGATGCCGACCATGTCCACCATCTCCGAGAGGGAGGCCGGCAGCACCGTGTTGCGCAGATCGCCGATATAGGCGGTACGCAGCCGGTCGGCGGGGGCTATGAGCTCCGGAACCTGGGTGTTGACGTGATGGGTGACGTGGAAGGCCGGCACCTCCGGATAGAGCCGGTTGAGGTCGAGTGCCTGGCGGTGCGAGATGCAGATATGACCATCGAGCAGCCGCGCCTTCTCGGGGCGCGGGATGATGTCGTCCCAGCCGCCGATGGTCAGGATGTTGCGCGCCTTGACCTCCGCGATCTCCTCGGGGCTGCGGGTCGCCATCGCGCCCTTGGTAAGCAACACGAGGCTGTCGCGGATCCCCTCGGTCTCATGGGTATAGGTGACGTCATAGAGATCGGAATAGCGGGCGGCGACAAGCTCGCTCAGCTGCTGGCCACGCAGAAAGGTCGAGGCAAAGCGCGCGTGGCTCGTCGCATAGACCACCGCGAGCGGCAGCTTCCGCCCCGCCCGGGCCGCGAGCCCCTGCCCGATCGCCGTGCGGCGGGCCTCCGGCAGGCGGCGGACCGGCGCACGGGCGGTGAAGATGTTGTTCCGCGCCGTGCCGAGATGAGAGGGCAGGATCTCCGGCCGCGCAGGCGGCAGGGCCTCCCCGGCCGCCTGCGGGCCACTGCCGGGCGCATGAAGCAGCCCATAGAGGGTAAGATCGGCGGGGCAGCCGGCCGGGCCCTCGAGATGGACCTGCCACCACGCCTGCATCAGCGCATCGATCTCCGCCGCGCCGTGCCGGCGCCAGATCATGCTCGCATCGAGCCCGCCCTGCCCGTGGAGCGGACGACGGTCGGCGAGCGCCTCCGCCGCCGCAAGCACGGCCCCGGCCTCGGCATCGCCCTCGATCAGGTGGCGCTCGGCCATGTCCTGCCAGTCGGCGCAGCGCGGATGCCGCCACATGACGAAATCATGCCCGCCCAGCCAGCGGCCGATCAGCGTGTCTATATTGCCGAGAAGCTGATGGTCGGGGGCGATGAAGAGCGAATGCTCCGCCCGGGGCGCGGCCGCGTCGAGCAGCGCGCGGGCCTGGAGCATGTGCCAGGCCGCAACCCGCGCAGGCTCCGCCCCGGCAATCTCCGCCGGATGGGCGAGCGGCAGGATCTCCCAGCCCGGCGCCGAGACCGGCTGGTCGGTAAAGCAGAGAAAGCGGATCCGGCCATCGGCACGGAAGAGCGGCGGCAGCAGCCGCGGGCGCCCGGTGAGCACGGTATAGACGACAACCGCGCCCTCCGCGTCCGGCAGTCCTTCCCGACCCGGCCCCGGCACCGCAAGCGTCAGCCCCGGTGCGGGCCGCTCCGGGCGCAGCAGGACGCGCCCCGCCCCTCCGGTCATGCCTTCCGCGGCGAGGCGCGCAAAGAGTGGCCCGGCTGCCCGCCAGCCGTGGATCCGCGCGGTCATCACCGCCTCGATCTGGGCCGGCAGCGCACGCTTCGGGAACATCCGGCGAAGCGGGCCCGCCAGGCGCAGGAGCCGCGCAGGATGGTCCTGCGCCAGCCGCCGCAGCAGCGCCTCGCCCCGGCGCTGCGCCTGGCGCCGCCCGACCCGCACCACGCCGCGGCTGAACCACAGGGTGCGTTCGGAGAGATGCGCGGCCTGCGCACGCAGGCGCGCCGCGGCTCCCGGAGCCTCCGGCGCCTCTTCGGTGTCCTTCATCTCTCCTCCCCTCCTCTGTTCCGGATGATCGGGGGCCCGGCGCGTGCGGAGAGAGACGGGCCGGCAACGGGATCGATCCGCTCCGGCCCCATGGCGCGCGGGGGCACGGGAATTCGGCGGCCGGGCTCCCGGTCAGGCCGCCGAGGATTTCAGGTTGAACATCGCCGCCTGCTCGAGACGCAGCCGGTCGACGAGACGACCTTCGGGCAGTTCCACATCCGCATAGGTGAGCACCGCATCCTTCGGCAGGTCGCGCTTGAGCGTCGCGCCCACCGCCACCCCGATCGGCAGCAGATTGTCGCGCGCGGTGATGCCCGCGGCCTCCGCCTCGCCGTAGACCGTATAGCCGCCGAGCTCGTCGATCGCCTCGCCCGCCTTCAGGTCGCGCTTGGCGAGCGCCACCACCTCGACCTCCGGCCCCGCGATCGGCGCGATGGCCGCATCCCCGAAGAGGGCTGCGCGGGCGATCGTCGCCGGCACCTCGAAATGGCAGAGATGATAGGGGGTGTAGAAGCAGTAGAGCGGGCCTTCGCCGAGCTTGTAGAGGTTGAGGTAGTGCTTCTGCCGCGGATGCTCGATGGTGCCGAGCACGAAGACGCCCGGGCCGGGCTGCGCGCCCACCACATAATCGACAATGCCAGGGCCGGAGATCAGCTCCTCCGGATCGTAGAGCTTCGCCGCCTCGGTGATCGGCGTGCCGGGCTCCACCGTGAAGCCGTGCATGCCGCGCTTCGCCACCGTCATGCCGGTGGCGTTGGCGACGATCGCCTGCTCGAAGGAGATCTTGGTGCCATCGGCAAAGGAGGTCACCATCGAGGGCTTCTGCCCCCACTGCTTGGCGAAACCCGCTTGGGTCGTCGGCGTACGGTAGGGATCCTGGAGGCCCTTGATGTTGCCGCAGAGCACGGGCCGGACCCCGATCCCCTTCACAAAGCGGTAAAGGTTCTGCTCGACACCGGGCTGGTCGCCATCGACATTGGTGTAGACCACGCCGGCCTTGTCGGCCTTCGCCTTCAGGAGTGGCCCGACGGTGCCGTCAAGCTCGGCATTCATCAGCACGATGTGCTTGCCATGCTCGATCGCGGCGAGCACGAGCGGGAGCGCATCCTCGACCGCGCCCGTCACCTCGAGGAAGACATCCACATGGGGGCTCGTTGCCACCAGCATCGGATCCTCGGTGACGGCCGGCTTGCCCGCCTCGATGGCGGCGGCCAGGCTCGCGGCGGTATCGCAGATCACCGCCCCCTCCTGGCCCGCGTCGGCATAGGCCTGGACCGCCTTTGCGGGCGTGCGGTTGGCGATCACGGTCACCTGCATCTGGCCCCGGAAGGCGGTGTTGATCTGCAGGACGACGCCTGCGGCCATGAAGCCCGCGCCGATCATCCCGACCCGGATCGGGGGGGCGCCGTCCGCGGCGCGTTTCGCCAGCGCGCTATCGACGATGATCATGATTTATCTACCTCTTCCTCATCTACCTATACGGGTCGGATCATTTCGCGCAGGATGCAGCCCCGATCGAATCGTATTGCAGAGACAGGAGTAAGAGTATGCATTTCGGGAAGACAAGCCTGCAGGACGCAGTGCTGATCGATCTCCGGAAATTTGAGGATTCCCGCGGCTTCTTCGCCCGCACCTTCTGCGCCGATGAGTTCGGCAAGCAGGGGCTCGTGAGCGAATTCGTGCAAGGCAATTACTCCTACAACATCTCCAAGGGCACGCTTCGCGGCATGCACTACCAGAAAAGCCCCCATGGAGAGGTTAAGCTCGTCCGTGTCGTCCAGGGCGCCATTCTCGATGTCATCATCGACCTCCGCCCGGATTCGCCCACCTACCTCAAATGGGAAGGTTTCGAGCTCACCGCCGAGAACGGCCGCACGCTCTACGTGCCGGTGGGCTTCGCCCATGGCTTCCAGACGCTCGCCGACGAGACCCATGTGACCTATCAGGTCTCCCACCCCTACACGCCGGGCGTCGAGGGCGGGCTGCGCTACAATGACCCCGCCTTCAACATCGACTGGCCGCTGCCGGTCTCCGTGATCTCCGAGAAGGACGCGGCCTGGCCGGATGCGGATCTCAAGGCCGGAATTCCGATCTGACATCGCGAGGCTTCCCGGAACCATGGCGGGGGCGGCAGCAGGCGGCTCTCCCCCGCACCGGGGGAGAGCCGCCCGCCAGGGCACGGATCAGACCGCTTCGGGCGTGCGCCAGAAGAGTTTCGCGTCGATCTGCTGGGTGTCCTGCAGATAGCGCAGTTCCTTCAGGCGGGTGTAGGGCGGGTTCTCGAACATCTCCTTCGTGAGCCCGATCCGCTCGAAGACCGACCTCAGCTGCTGCGCGCCGCGCTCGGCGGTCCAGGAGGTCCGGAACTCCGGCATGTGCTCGCGGATCTTCGCGAACGAGACCCGGTAGGAGCGGGTGTCGCCGCCCGACTCGCCGATGGTGAGCTCACAGCCCGGGAAGGTCTTCGCCACGATCTCGGCGATCTCCCGGATCCGGTAGTTCTCGCTGTCGGCGCCGACGTTGAACGCCTCGCCCGCCACAGCATCCTTCGGCGCCTTGAGCGCGCAGAGCATCGCCTCGCAGATGTCCTCGATATGGGTGATCGGCCGCCAGGGCGAGCCGTCCGAGGTCATGCGGATTTCCCGGATCGTATGGGCAAAGCCGCAGAGGTTGTTGAGGACGAGATCGAAGCGCTGCCGCGGGCTCGCACCGTAGGCGGTGGCGTTGCGCATGAAGACGGGGGTGAAATCGTCGTCCATCAGCTCGCGCACGCCCTGCTCCACCAGGATCTTGCAGCGGGCATAGGCGGTCTGGGGCGCAAGTTCGGAGGTCTCGGTGCGCATCTCGTCGCCGCCCGCGCCATAGGTCGAGCAGGAGGAGGCCTGGATGAAGCGCTTCACGCCCGCCTCGCGCGCAAGCCGCGCAAGTCCCACCGAGCCGCGATGGTTCACGTCCATGGTGAGGTCGGGATCGTTCTCGCCGATCGGATCGTTCGAGAGCTCGGCGAGATGGACGACCGCGTCGACCCCCTCCAGATCGGCCTTGGTGATCTGGCGCTGATCCTTGGAGATCACCTGCGGATGGGTCTTGTGGTCGTCGAAGAGCCAGCCGCGGCGGTAGTAGCCGGTGTCGAGGCCCAGCACCTCATGGCCCGCCTCGATGAGCTTCGGGCCCATGATCGCACCGATATAGCCGTCGGCACCGGTCAGAAGAACACGCATGTCGGAATTACCTTGTCAGATCCGGGAAAATCTCAGCCGTTCACAGCCGCCTGCGCACCATCCGGACGATCCCAGACCTTCCAGGGCGCCTTGCCGCTGTCCCACATCTTCTGGAGCACATGCTTGTCGCGCAGCGTGTCCATGTTCTGCCAGAAGCCGGGATAGTGATAGACCGCGAGCTCGTCGTCCGCGACGAGCCCCTTGAGCGGCTCCTCTTCCCAGACGGTGGTGTCGTCGATCACGTAGTCGATCACCGCCGGTTCGCAGACGAAATAGCCGCCATTGATGAGATGGCCATCCGACATGCTCTTCTCGCGAAAGCCCTTGATGCGGGTCTTGTCCGGCGAGAGATCGAGCGCCCCGAAGCGGCCCGGCTGCTGCACCGCGGTGACGGTGGCAAGCTTGCCCTGCTCCTTGTGGTAGCGGATCGTGTCGGTGATGTTGAGGTCGGTGACGCCGTCGCCATAGGTGAGGCAGAAGGTCTCGTCGCCGATATAGTCGCGCACGCGCTTGAGCCGGCCGCCGGTCATCGTCTCGAGCCCGGTATCGGCGAGCGTCACCTTCCAGGGCTCGGTTGCGACCCGGCGCACCTCGACGGTGTTGTTCTGCAGATCGAGCGTGAGGTCGTTCGAGCGGTGGAAGAAGTCGAGAAAATACTTCTTGATGAGGTGGCCCTTGTAGCCGCAGCAGATGATGAAATCGTTGAGCCCGTGCGCCGAATAGATCTTCATGATGTGCCAGAGCATCGGCATGTCGCCGATCTCCACGAGCGGCTTCGGCAGGGTTCCCGTCTCCTCGCTGAGGCGCGTTCCGTATCCGCCAGCAAAAATCACGACTTTCATGGACAATCTCGCTCCTGCTTACCCTTTAACTTACCATATCCTGGCGCCGCTTTCCGTTCCGGCCCGCGCCATCCCGCTCGGCGCATCGGGCGGGACGGATCCTGCACCCCCTGGGCAATGCCAGTTCCGACGCACGTTATCCGATCTATGATCATGCGTCACTTCCGCGGAAATTGCCGCCCGGGCTTCTCTATCATGGGCGTCTCCACCCTTGCAAAGAATTGCTGACCAGAAAATGAACGGACCTGTCCCGCACCGGTTCCGGCCTCAGAATCCCCAGCGCGCCACATCGACGCCGAATTCCGCCTGAAGCCGCGCCATGTCCGGGGCGAGATCGGCGGTGATCTGCTGTCGCTGGGCCGGGGTGAGCCGGGTCTTGTCGGGCCGGATCGCCTCCATGGCGCGCCGCAGCGGACGCTTGACGAAATCCGGGCTCTGGCTGACGAGACCCGGCGCCATCCGGCGCAGGGTGCGCTCGAGTTCGGACTTCGGCTTCTCGGTCACGTTGCGCGCGGAGGCATCCGCGATCTCCGCCATCTCCGGCAAGCCCGCAAAGGCGCAGACATCGTTGGCCATCTGCTTCGGGTCGCGGACGAAATCGTCGTAGTCGAGCAGGAGCAGGTTCTCCGGCCCGAACACCGCGCCGAAATCCTTGAGGTAGAGATAGTAGTTCGAGGTCTGCACCAGATCGGGATGGGTGATCGGGCGGCGCCAGTCGGGATTGCGCCGCATGAAGTTGTAATGGGATTCGATCCGGTCGAAGGGGTTGCGCACCATGTAGACCAGCCGCGGGCGGATGCCGTAGGCATGGATCGCCTCCGCCGCGCCCCGCTCGCCGAACTTGGTGTAGCCGGTCGAGCCCTCCATCGCGATGCGGTGCCGGGCCGGATCGAAATCCCAGAGATCCTCGTAGCGGGCGATCTCCTTGCGATGCCCCTGGTGCTTCGAGAAGAACTCGGGCTCCTTGGGCTCGGAAGGGCAGATCTCCGGATGCTCGGCCAGCAGGCTGAAGAGCGACGTGGTCGCCGACTTCATCGAACCGATGATGAGCAAAAACTGCTGCGGATCTATCTTGGACACCGAACCCTCTTCCACCGGAAAACCACTCCACCCGAAAATGCATGCAGGGCCGGAGCGCGTGGCGTGCACGCACCCCGGCCATTTTCAACCGGGCCCTGTTTGCGGAGGGGCCTCCCCCCTGTCAAGCGCCCTGCCCCGTCAGGATTACCGCGATCGGCCGATCCCCGCCCGCGCATCCGGCATGGGCGCTCAGCCCGGCGCGAGCCCCTCGCGGGTAAGCCGGGAGGCGAGCCGGAGCCCGAGCTGCACGGCCGTGAGCGTCGGATTGGCCTGGCCCGAGGTCGGCAGGACGGCCGTGCTCGCCACGAAGAGATTGGGCACGTCGAACGCCCGGCAATCGCCATCGACCACCGCCGCCCCCGGTGCGGGGCCCATGCGGATCGTGCCGATCTGATGCGCCCCGTCGGTCGCCTCGGCGATCACCGCCGCGGCCCGGCGGGCGGGGTCGGCCTCGTAATAGTCGATCCGGCCGAGGCCGTTGCGCCCGAGCCAGGCGGCGAGCGCCTCATGGGCGCGCAGGACCGGCCCGGCATCGGCCTCGGAGAAGCGCAGGTCGATCCGCAGCCGGGGCTGGCCGAGCGCATCACAGGCCTCCGCCAGCGTCAGCCGGCTCTCCGGATCGGGCAGGTGCTCGCCATGATATTCGAGCCCGTAGCGCCGGGCGGGATTGCGCAGGAAAAACCCCGGAAGACGCATCCGCGCCACCTTGTTGCGCCAGAGGAAGGCGGGCGCGAACCCGATGGTGCGCGGCAGGTCGCGGAGCACGTTCAGGAAATGCGCCCCACGGTGATAGGGCGGATAGCCGATATGCTTGCGCCGCAGGGCCTCGGCGATCAGCCGCCGCCCGAGCGGCTCGATCGAGAGCGCGAGGAAGACGGCGGAGAGCGGCCCCGAACGGTGTGCGGCATTGGCGATGGGCGGCACCACCGGCCAGAACACCACGTTGGAAAGCCGCGCCTCCTCCTGCAGCGCCGCGCTCGGCACCAGCCGGCGACGCACATAGGAGCCGTGGCCGTCGACGTGATAGTCGAGCCCGTCGTGCAGCGCCGCGTTCTCCAGCGTGATGTCAGCGATCTGGCCGCTGACATGGCCCATGTAGGTCCGGCCCAGGGGGCCGTCCGCGCCGCCGAAGAGGGCAGGGCGGCGGCGCTGCTCGAGCAGGAGGAGCCGCGTGCTCTCGTTGCCGCCCGCCGCCAGCACCACCTGCGCCACGGGAAGCACGCAGCGGACACCCTCGCCCGGGCGGCCCAGATGGAGCTCGAGCGCGGCGATCCGCCCGTCTTCATGATAGCGGAAGCCCGTCACCGTGCTGTGGAGCGCGACCGCGAGATTGGCCGCGTCGCGCAGGTCCGCGCGCAGCCGCTTCTGGATCTTCGGCGTGTTGCTCCAGCGCTCCAGCGCCTCCCAGCCGAAGGCCGGATCGGCCGCGACCCCCGGAAGCGCCTCGCGAAACACCGGTGCCCCCGCGTCCATGTCGGAAAGGGCCGCCTCGAGCCAGGGGGCGAGATCGGTCTCGTCGATCGGCCAGGGCGGCAGGTCGAGCCAGGGCCGCGAGCGGAAATCGACCGGATCGAAGGGCAGGCAGCGCCCGGCCCAGAGATTCGATGTCCCCCCCAGCTGGCGGGCCACCACGGTATGCGGCTCGAAATTGTTCTCCGGCCGGACATTCTCGGCCTGCATCAGATCCCCGATGCCGGCCTCCGCCCCCGGCCCGCCGCTCTCGAGCACCAGCACCCGCTCGCCACGGGCGGCGAGCGCGCGGGCAAGCGACAATCCGACCGACCCCGATCCGATGACACAGATGCCCGCGCCGAATCCGGCAAGTGCTTCCTGGCTGGGGGTCTCGAGGATCATGCGCGCCTCCCGCGGCAGGCGAACGACGGGCTGCAGGCGGAAACGGGCGCGGCGCGGCGGATCCGGCGCGGGACTCGGGCAATCGGCATGGCGGACTCTCTCAACTCCAGAACTCGGCCTCACGCACCAGCGGATGCAACTTCCGGGCGTTATACGCTACATGCGGCCTACGCCAACACTCTTGCGCAAAGGTTGAGCTCCGTCCGGTGCAGGACACTCTTGCACAAGCGGGACGAAAATGATTTGTGTGCGCGCATTGGAGAGGTGGCCGAGTGGTCGAAGGCGCACGCCTGGAAAGTGTGTAGGCGGGGAACCGTCTCGAGGGTTCGAATCCCTCTCTCTCCGCCACCCCCCTCTCATCGCCTGTCGCGAACCGTCCCTCCGGTGCAGTCCGCACGAAATGTTCCGCGCGCGGAACATCCGGCTCCGGGTCTTGAAACTTAGCAAACTGGCGAAGTTTTCCTTGCCCGGCCGGCGCACGGATGATAGTTAGCTGAATGACTAAGCATCATCCGGACCTCTCGCCGCTCTTCCATGCCCTGGCCGATCCGACCCGCCGGTCGATCCTGACCCGGCTCGCCGAACGCCCCGCCCGGGTCACCGACCTGTCCGGACCCACGGGCCTGCGCCTGCCGACGGTGATGCGGCACCTCGCGGTGCTGGAGGACGCCGGGCTGATCACCACCTCCAAGACCGGGCGGGTGCGCACCTGCGCCATCGTTCCGGAGGCCCTGGATCCGGTCCGCACATGGCTCGATGAGCAGCGGGCCATATGGGAGAGCCGGCTCGATCGGCTGGACGCCTTCGCGACGAAGGCCATGAAGGAGCGCAGGAAATGACATCGGACCCGTCCCCCGGAGACATGATTGCGGCCCCCGACACCGAGGCGGGCCGCTTTGCGACGCTGACCTTCGCGCGGGACGTGGCCGCGCCATTGCCGGTGCTCTGGCAGATATGGACGGCCCCTGCCGCCCGTGCGGTATGGGCCGCGCCCAGCCCCTCGGTCACCGTGGAGTTTCTGGAGGCCGACACCCGCCTGGGCGGCCGCGAGGTCTCGCTCTGCAAGGCCGCGGGCCAGCCGGATTTCCGCTGCGAATGCGGCTGGCTCGATCTGAGCCCCGAAGAGCGCAGCGTGAACTACGAGGTGATCTCCTCCTCTGGGGTGCGGCAATCGGTGGCGCTGGTGACCGCCGATTTCTCGGGCACGGGCGCGCAGAGCCGGCTGGCCGTGACGGTGCAGCTGTCCGCGCTGGCGAGGGACATGGCGGCAGGCTACCGGCAGGGCTTCGAGGCGGGGCTGGCCAATCTCGCCGGGGCGGCCCGGCGCACCATGGTTCTGCAGCGCGTGATAGAGGCCCCCCGGACCATCGTCTGGGGCGCATGGATGAACCCAGAGACGCTGCCGCAATGGTGGGGGCCGGACGGGTTCTCCTGCCGGACGACACGGATCGATCTGCGGACGGGCGGGGAATGGGTGTTCGACATGATCGCGCCCGATGGCACGATCTTCCCGAACCATCACCTCTATACCGAGGTCCGGCCCGAGGAGCGGATCCGCTATACGCTGCTCTGGGGCGAGAACGGCCCCAGACATGCCGATGCCTGGGCCGCGTTCGAGGACCAGGACGGCGCCACGAAAGTGACACTGGGCATGGTGTTCAGCACGGAGGCCGAGTTTCAGGACGCGAAGGGCTTCGGCGCCGTCGAGCTCGGCCTGCAGACCCTGGGCAAGCTGGGACGCTTCGTCACATCCTGACCGGATCCGCGCCGGATGTTCCGCGCGCGGAACATCTGCACGATCTTCAGTCGCGCAGATGCGCCAGGGCTGCCCGGATCTCGTCGGCCAGCTCCGGGCTCACCCCCTGGCCCTTGAAGCGCAGGGTGAGGGTCCGGCCCGAGAAAGACTGCTCCAGGGTAACGCCGGGCAGGATCTGGTCGGCCGCGGCGGCCGGCCGCTCCGACGCCGTCCGCGGCTCCGTCCGTTCCGGGCGGGGCAGGGGGGCGGGCGGCGCCTCCGCGGCCTCCAGCCAGCGCTCGAGCGCCGCAAGCTCCGCCTCCGGCGTCTCCGGTGTCGCGCGCTCCAGCAGGGCGATGATCCCCGCCGCCCCCTTCTCCCGGAGCTGCTCCACCAGCCGCAGCCCCAGCCGCTCGGGCAGATGCGCCGGGAATCGCAGATGGCCGTCGAGAGCGTGGTAGATCTCGAGGAAGCTGCGGATGCGCGAGCGCTTCGGACGCGAGGCGCTGGCAAAGAGCGCAAGCAGGGCCGCCTTCTCGCTCTCGAAGACCCCGCGCTTCACCGCGAGCGCCGCCACCCGGGCCCGCTCGTACTGGCTGAGCCCGACCCGGATCTCGTTTTCCTCGACCATGGCGACATAGGCATCGGCCACCGTTTCGGGGCGGCGCACCAGAGCCTGAACCGTGGCGAACCGCGCCTCGCCGGTCTCGGCAAGAAGCCCGCGGAGCGCCGCCAGCCGCCGCCAGCCGGAAATGAGCCCGTAGGGCAGGGGGCTGCCGCCCGCGCCCCGAAGCGGCGTCACCTCGATCGGCGTGCGCTGGCCATGGGCACGGATCGAGGCCCGGAGCGCGGCCATCTCTTCGTCCTCGACCGGGATGCGATCGCGCAGGAGATGGTCGGGGGCAATGTCGTCGAGCGGCAGGTCGAGCACCATCCGCCCGGTTTCCCGCGCCTGGGTCAGCGCCCGGCTCACCTCCTCGAAGGCGGCACTTCCCGCCGCATCGCCCGCCACCCGCGCAATCGGCGCGGCGGCGGCGAGCGTGGGCCGGAGCGTGGCGGAATGTTCCGCGCGCGGAACATCTGCCTCCGGGGCAGGGGAGGCGGCGGCGACGGTCGGGGTCAGGCGGCGGCGGGCCATCAGGCGCTCTCCTTCCGGGTCCGGTCTTCGGCTTCCGCGGCAAGCTCGTCCCGGCGCCAGGAGCCCAGCAGCAGGCGCTTGAAGCCTGCATAGGTCTCGTCGAAGGTCCGCCGCCCGCGCGCGTAGGTGTCACGGTTGAAATCGCGGTAATCGGCCTCGTAGATGCCGTTCACCTGTTCGCCGGCCTGCCCCACCAGGGCGGTGAAATCCTGCCGCCAGGGCGAGAGCGTGCGCCCGAGATAGGCCTGCATCAAGGCCGCCAGTTCGGCCTGCTGCGCGCCGTCGTAGCGGGTAACGACCGCCCTGACCGCATCCCATTCGAAATGCGTCTCGGGGCGGCCGAGGGCGCGGGCGGCAAGGTTCTCGCCCTCCTCGATCGACTGGAAGGTCGAATGCAGCATGTCGAAGAAGCGGCCCGTCGAATCGAACTCGAGAAAGCTCGCCCCGAGCGGCACCAGCAGGATGTCGGCCGCCGCCAGCCCGTTGATGGTGAGATACCCGAGCGCCGGGGGTGTATCGAGGATCACCACATCATAGGCCGCAAGCACCCCGTCGCGCTCGAGCGCATTGGTGAGCGCCTCCCAGAGCTTCCAGCCCCGGAGCGCCATGCGCCAGACCGGGATCTGGAATTCGGCCCAGTAGAGGTTGAGCTGGGCGCCGATGAGATCGATGTTCGGCCAGTGGGTGGACTGGATCACGTCGCCCGCAGTGCGGCCGAGCGCGGTCTCCAGCATCTCCTCGAGCGGCAGCGGCGGGTCGCCCCGCTCGACCCGGCGGCGGTTCTCCTCCCGGAGCCCCAGCGCGTAGTCCCGGGCGATGAGCGGAAAGACCGTATCCCATTCATCGGCCACCTTGCCGCCGAAGATCGAGGTCATGGAGCCCTGGCTGTCGAGATCGATCACCAGCACCCGGTAGCCGTCGAGTGCGGCCGACATCGCCAGATGTGCCGCCGTCGAGGTCTTGCCGACCCCGCCCTTGAAATTGGCGATGGCGGTGATCTTCGCGGGAAGCCCTTCGGGCCGCCAGGGGCGGTATTCCTTGTTGCGCGCGCCTTCGGCGGCGAAATGGGCCCTGAGCCGTTGCACTTCGTCGAGCGTGAACCACTTGGCCCCGCCCTCGGTTTCCGCCGCCCCTTGCGGCAGCTCGGGATTGGCCCGCAGCACCCGGCGGAAATGCGCAGGTGCAACCGGAATGAGATACTTGGTGATCTCCCATGTGGAGAAGAGCCGCAGGCTCTTGCGCCCCTCGAGTCCGTGCCCGCGGCTCAGCAGGTCGTCCCTTCCCTGGGTGCAGCGGCTGGCGATATCGGCGAAATCGCGCGTGCCCACGGGGGGCCCCTGTTCGGCAAGGGCCGCATCGGGAGAGATGTTGAAATAGGGAGGCAGGGCCTCTTCGGGGGTCTGGGACATCTGCTCGACCTGTCCTCTCCTGGCATGCGGTTTGCGGGGAAAATCCCTCATGTGCCGCCTTTTTTGCAATGTATCATGATTCGCAGCACATGGAACATAAATCGCGATGTTCTGCGTGTTTTCCTTGAAATTCCAAGGTTTCCGCGGGCCGGGGGCAGGGGGGCTCTGCCCCTGCGAATTTTTTTGATGGTGTTATTGCGTGTTAAATGAAGTGTTACGGGCTTGTGGGGTTTCGGCAAGCCTCTGGAATTCAATGCTCTACTCCCCCTTCCGGAGGGGGAAGTGAATCCGGAACCACGTTTCGATGAATCCGAAACCACGGGGCAGTGAATCCGGAACCCCGAAACAGTGATTGCGCGGCGGTGGGGCTCTCCCTAGGCTTGGTGTCATTGAAACCACGATAAGAGCGGAACCACCGTTTCATGGGGCAGAGCGATATCGAGCGGGCCGGCGCGGCGGTTCCGGTCCCCGAAGGGGCAGGCGGCTTCTTCATCTGCGACCTGCCCTGGGCCGCGCCCAAGGATGACATGGCCTCGATGGAGCACCCGCTCTTCACGCTGGCGACCCGCCCCGACCGGCGGATCCTGCGCTACGAACATGGCGAGGCGATGATCGAGATCACCCCCTCGGTGAAGGGGCTCGCCACCATCCACGACAAGGACGTGCTGATCTTCTGCATCAGCCAGTTGATGGCGGCGGTGAATGCCGGCCGGCCGACCTCGCCGACCCTCCATCTCAAGGCCCACGACCTGCTCGTCGCCACCAACCGCGAGACCTCGGGCGATGGCTACCGGCGGCTGCGCGAGGCCTTCGAGCGGCTCTCGGGGACGCGGATCGTCACCAACATCGAGACCGGCGGCATCGAGAGCACCCGCGGCTTCGGCCTCATCGACAGCTGGGAGATCCTGCGCAAGGCTCGCGGCGGGCGGATGATCCTCGTCACCGTCACCCTCTCGGACTGGATCTACCGATCGGTGCTCTCGAAATCGGTGCTGACCCTGCACCGCGACTACTTCCGGCTCCGCAAGCCGCTCGAGCGCCGGGTCTACGAGATCGCCCGCAAGCATTGCGGCCGCCAGGCCGAGTGGCGCATCGGGCTTGAGCTGCTGCTCAAGAAATCGGGCTCCACCTCGCCCCGGCGGGTCTTCCGCAAGATGATCCGCGACATGGAGGCCCAGGACGGGCTGCCCGACTACACGCTCGCGCTTGTCGAGGGCGATGTGGTCTGCGTACGGGCGCGCACCGGCTTCGCCGCAGGCGAGGGCGGCGGCCCGCGGCTGTCGCCGGAGGTCTACGACCGGGTGCGGGCGGCAGCCCCCGGATACGATCCCTACTGGCTCGAGGCGGAATGGCTGCGCCACTGGCAGGCTTCGGGCCGGCCGCCGCTCCGCCGTCCCGAAGCGGCCTTCGTGGCCTTCGCCCGCGCCCGGGCCGAACGCGCGGGATAACCGGGACAACCCTTGTCGGAAAGAGGCCGGGAGACGGCGGGCAGGGGCGTCCCGAAGGGCGCGCCACATTAACCAATGCCGCAGGCGGCAATTGGTTTGCACATTGCCGTGAGGTAATTTGATGAACACTCCGTTAACGGCACTCGAAGGGCTGCGAGCTCTTGTTGCGTGGGGGGCGGGGCGCACAAAAAGGCCTTTCGCGGGGCCTGTCTTAATGAGGGGACTTCATAGGATGAAACTTTATTCCGGAATGCTTCTGCCGGCGGTTCTGCTGGCCGGTGCCGTCAGCCTGACGCCGGCGACCGCTTCGGCGCTGTCCTTCGGCGGCTTCGGTGGGGATCATGGCATTTCCATCGACTTCAAGGGCGGCTTCGGCAAGGGCGAAAGCAAGGGCGAGCACAAGGGCTGGGACAAGGGTCCGCTCGCGGATCTCTTCAACGGCAAGGGCCCCCGCGGTCACGGTGGCGGTCATGGTGGCCATGGCGGCGACAAGCCGGCTCCGGTGCCGCTGCCCGCGACGCTTCCGCTCCTGCTCGGCGGTATCGGGCTGATCGGTGCGGCGAAGCGCCGCCGCGCTGCCCGCTGAACGCGAAACCCGGCAATTACCTGCCGGTGATGGCGGGGTGGCGACATCCCGCTCTTTTCAGAACACTGCCGGGGCCCGGATTTCCGGCCCCGGCTTTTCACTTTGGTCATAATTCCCGGGAGTTGAGCATATTTCCTCCCAATCCCGCACGGATTACGATAGCGTTAGGGCCGGATTTACCCGGGCATGATGAGGCTGTAGATGCCCTTCGGGCAAGAGAACATTAGGAAAGCGGTTCTGGCATGAGCGTACCTGTATCCAAGCGTATCCTGGTGACTGGCGGTGCCGGTTTCCTGGGCAGCCATCTGTGCGAGCGTCTCATTGCTCAGGGCCACGAAGTGCTGTGCGTGGATAACTACTTCACCGGGCGCCGCGCCAATGTCGCGCATCTGCTCGATCTGCCGGGCTTCGAGCTGATGCGTCACGACGTGACCTTCCCGCTCTATGTCGAGGTGGACGAGATCTACAACCTCGCCTGCCCGGCCTCGCCGATCCATTACCAGTATGATCCGGTGCAGACGACCAAGACGAGCGTGCATGGCGCGATCAACATGCTGGGCCTTGCCAAGCGCGTGCGCGCCAAGATGTTCCAGGCCTCGACCTCGGAAGTCTACGGCGATCCGATCCAGCATCCCCAGACCGAGGATTACTGGGGCAACGTGAATCCGATCGGGCCGCGCTCCTGCTACGACGAGGGCAAGCGCTGCGCCGAGACCCTCTGCTTCGACTATCACCGCCAGCATCAGCTCCGGATCAAGGTGGTGCGCATCTTCAACACCTACGGGCCCAGGATGCATCCCAACGACGGCCGGGTGGTGTCGAACTTCATCGTCCAGGCGCTGCAGGGCAAGCCGATCACCATCTATGGCGATGGCCGCCAGACCCGCTCGTTCTGCTATGTCGACGACATGATCGAGGGCTTCCTCAAGCTCATGTCCTCGTCCGACGATGTCACCGGCCCGATCAACATCGGCAATCCCGGCGAGTTCACCATCCGGGAACTGGCCGAGAAGGTGATCGCGCTGACCGGCTCGAGCTCGAAGCTCGTGAGCCATCCGCTGCCCGAGAACGATCCGATGCAGCGCCGCCCCGACATCACCCGGGCCAAGACCATGCTCGACTGGCAGCCGACCATTCCTCTCGAGGACGGCCTGATGAAGACCATCGCCTATTTCGACGGCCTGCTCTCGCGCCGGCTCGAGAACTACGCCTGACGGCATCGCGTCTTCGCCGAAGCCTTTTCCCGACCGTCATGATCCCGCATGGCGGCCGGGATCCCGCGCCGGCGGACGGCGCCCCTCATCGGGCTTTCCCATAGTATAACATAATTAACATTCCCGGTTCTTCGGGAGTGTGCGCGCGCCCTGCGCCCGGCCCTTCTGCCGCGCCGCGGCATCCGGTTCTGGACACTCCGTTCCCGACGGGGCAGAAGTGCTCCTGCACCCTGCGGGTTGATTGGCGGGGGCTCGAGGCAGACAACAAGCACATCCGGGCGGGGTCGGGAACTTCATGGCAGTCCGTTGCAATCATGAGCCGCGCGCATGAGCCGTCTCGACGTGCTCATGCCGCACTTCCGGGATCCCGAGGGGCTCGCCCTCTCCCTTGCCTCTGTCGCCGGGCAGAGCTGGACCGGAGACATCCGCATCATCATCGTCGATGACGGCTCTCCGGGCGCGGATTTCCGTGCGGTGGAGGCGCTTGCCGCGGCCCAGGAGCTTCCGGTGGTTCTGGAGCGCAACACGGTCAATCGCGGCCGGCCCTATACCCGGAACCGGCTGCTCGATGCGATCGACAGCCCCTATGTCGCCTGGCTCGACGCGGGCGATGTCTGGTACCCGGCCAAGATCGAGAAGCAGTTCGAACAGTTCAGCCGGCTGCGCCTCGCCGGCGAGGACATCACCCGCTACTGGATCACCTGCCATTACGACTGGCAATGGACCGGGCGGAAGCCGCGGCTGATCCACCAGGATACCGGCGAGCGCCAGGTGCGCGAGCTGATGCTGGGCCGCAAGCTGCGGGCCTATCTCTGGACCCTGCTCGGCACCGCCGAATCCTTCCGCGCCGCCGGGCGCTTCGACGAGCGCCTGCCCCGGCTGCAGGATCTTGACTATTTTCTCCGCTTCGTTCTGGGGGGCGGCACCCTCACCGTGCCGGAGAAGACCCGCGCGCTCTGTCTTTATCACAAGTCGGATCTCGGCCGGAACGCCCGGGAGATCCGCCGCTGCAACAGGCTTATCCGGGACAAGTACAACCCGCATCTGCGGATCTACGGCCCCGCCTTCCTCAGGACGATCCGCTACAATGCCGACATGCTCGCCGCGCGCTTTGCCGGCAACAACGGCGAGCGGCTGAAGCAGCTCTACTACATGGGCTCCGCCGTTGCCGATCATCCGAAGCGGGCGGTCGGCGCCATGCGCCACCACCTCCTGCGCGCGGGGAAATAGCGCCATGCGTCTGCATATCCTCGCCGGCTGCCGCGACCTCCTGCGCCCGCGCCTGCTGCCCGGAGAGCAGGTCGCGGGCCTGATCGGCCCGGCAATCCGCCCCGCCACCGCCTTCTGGCTCTCCTCCCGCTGCGGGCGGTTCTATCACGACTTCCTGCTCGACGAGGCGAGCGACCGACGCATCGAAATCTTCGCCGCCTCCCTGCGCGACAGTTTCGGCACCCGTTTCGAGCCCCTTCTGGTGCTGCCCGAGCTCTTCGCCGCCGCCACCGGCGCGATCTCCCGGGAGAACGGCACGGAAAACGGCACCCGGCGCCGGGCGCTCGACATGCTGCTCGAACTCTGGGGCCATCATCCGGCAGAGCAGATCCGCCTCCACGCCCTCGTCCTGCCCGAGGGGGTCGATGCCGACGGCAGCTGGGCCGCGGCGGGCGAGCTGCTCGCACCCCGCGCGCTCAGCCGGCTCGACGGGCTCCGGATCTCGCTTGCGGCCTCGGGGCTCGATCCCGACCGGATGAAGATCCAGGCCATCGAGGTGCGCCGCGACCAGCCGGAATTCGAGCTCCTGCTGCGCAACGCGATCGCCTGCCAGCTCACCCCGCGGGTGCATGCCCGGCTCGCGGAGGAAGGCCTCGCGGCGGTCGAGATCGCCGAGCTGCAGATCGCCGTGCTCGGGGTGCTGGAAGGCTGGCGCCGTTCCGGCATCGCCTTCGCCCCCGCCCTCGGCGCCGGAGATCTCGACCGGCTCGCCGGCCATGTGATGAAGCGCCTGATCGAGGATGTTCCTGCCAATGCCTGATGCCAGCCCGGCGCCGGCCGTTTCCGGCCCGCGCCGCCTCAAGCTCTGCTTCGTCATCGAGAAACTCGCCGACCGCAGCGGCGGCGCCGAACGGGTGCTGATCGAGACCGCCAACGCGCTCGCCGACCGTGGCCACCAGGTCGAGCTCCTCAGCCACGAATTCCGCGGCAAGCCGCCGTTCTACCCGCTGCGCTTCGGGGTCGTGCACACCAACCTCCGCCCGCCCCGCGTCAACCGCCGCCGGATACGGCGCCATTTCGACGCCCTGCGCGAAAGCCTGCACGCCCGCTTCAAGGTGGTGCCCGCACCTCTCGACCGGCTGCTCTGGCTGAGCAAGAACGGCGGCTTCTGGCGCCGGCTCGAACGCCATCTCGCCGCGAACCGCCCCGATGCCGTCATCGCCTTCATGCCGCCCGCGATCACCGCGCTCGCGCTGGCCGAGCCCGGCTACCCGGTGCGCCGGCTGGCCTCGATGCACAACGCCCCCGAGCAGGATTTCCACAATCCCGCGCGCTGGGATCCGAGCCCGCTCGACCGCAAACGCCGCCTCGCGCTCATGCCGCGCATGGACCGCATCCTCGTGCTCCTGCCGGAATACCGCGACTGGTACCCGCCCGCATTGCGCGAGAAGGCGGTGGTGATGCCCAATGCCGTCACCCCCGTCGCGCCGCGGCTGCTCAAGCGCGCCGGGCGCGGCCCGCTGGTGATCTCCGTCGGCCGGCTCGCCACCGTGAAGCGCCACGAACTGCTCATCGATGCCTGGGCCCGGATCGGCGCGGAATTTCCCGACTGGGAGCTGAGGATCTTCGGCACCGGCCCGCTCGAGGCCGCGCTCAAGGCCCGCATCGAGCAGGCCGGGCTCGGAGGCAAGGTCCGGCTGATGGGGCATACCCAGCACATCATGAAGCAGTATCTCGCCGCGAGCCTGCTGGCCCACCCCGCCGAGTTCGAGGGCTTCCCGCTCGCCGTCACCGAGGCGCTCGCCGCCGGGCTGCCTGTGGTGGGCTTCGAGGACTGTTCGGGCGTGAACCGTCTTGTCCGGGACGGCGAGAACGGCCTGCTCGTGCCGGCTGCCGGCGACCGGACGGAGAATTTCGCCGCCGCGCTCACCGGGCTCATGCGCGACGAGACCCGCCGCCGCAGCCTCGGCGCGGCGGGCCCGGCCAGCATGATGGACTACACCCCCGACAAGGTCATCGACCTCTGGGAAGATGTGCTTGGCGCGCAGCAGATGGAGGCCGGGACATGAGCCGGCCGGCCATCCGGCAGACCGCGCGGCGTACCTGCCGCTGCAGGGAAGATGAAACACCGCCTTCCGCTCTCCCGGAAACGGCCGGTTGCGGGATCAGAGACAGGAGATACGACACGACATGAAAAACTGTGCGGTACTGATCATCGGCATGGACCGTAGCGGCACCTCCGCGATTGCGGCGGTATCGCAGATCGTCGGCCTGCATCTCGGCGATCAGCTCATCGGACCGCGCAAGGCCAATCCGAAAGGCTATTTCGAGGACAGCCGCTGCGTCAGCATCAACGAGGAGCTTCTCGCCCACCTGCGCCACGGCCGGCGCAATGCCTCGACCCTGCCGAAGGGATGGAAGAACAACCTGGCCGCAAAGCATGCCGCTCTCCGGATGGCGAACGTGATCCGGCGCCTGTCGAAGAAGAAGCCCTTCGGCCTGAAGGATCCGCGCTTCTGCCTCACTGCGCCGCTCTGGCTGCGGGAACTCGGCAAGAACAAGTTCCAGACGAAGGTCGTGCTCTGCGTCCGCAACCCGCTCGAGGTGGCAAGCTCGCTCGAGAAGCGCGACGGGCGCAACCGCACCGGCTCTTGCCTGATGTGGATTACCCACACGCTTGCAGCCCTCGAGGCCAGCAAGGATCTCGAGCGGATCATCGTCGAGTATCCCGACCTGATGTCGGACCCGGTCGGTACCGGTCTGCGGCTGAAGACCTTCTTCCAGACCGGGACGGAGATCAGCGACCAGGAGAAGGAGAAGATCCTCGACTTCGTGGATCCGGCCCTCTGGAAGAACCGTGCGGAGATCTCCGGCGAGAACTACATAGAGACGGTTGCGCTCGATCTCTACGAGGCGATGCGGAGCGGCGACGAGAGCCGGATCGCGGCCTTCGTGGAGACCGGGCCGGGTTTTCTCGTCAGCACGCTCGAGACGCATGCGGCCCTCGCCATCGGCAGCGTCCTGTTCCAGAAGCCCTCGGCCGAACTTGCCGCCGAGGAGTCCTGAGCGCAGGCTCCCGCAGGATTTCGGCGCAACAACCGGGAAGGCCCTCTCCCCATGAAAGTCATTCTCCACATCGGAATGCCCAAGGCAGGATCCACGGCGCTGCAGCAGACCCTGGGGGCCATCGCTCCCGCGCTCCGCGCCCGCGGCTTCTGCTATCCCGTGGGCGATGGCCTGCCGAAGAACCACAACATGCTCGTCTGCGGCTTTCTGGAGCCGGAGCGGCTGCCGCGGCTGTTCCGGCAGATCTACAAGAAGGATGCCCGTCGGCTGCGGCGGGATTTCAACGGCTTCATGGCCGGGATCGGCGAGAGGGCGCGCAGCTCGGGGGCCCATACGCTCATCCTGTCGGGCGAGATGCTGTTCCGGAAGCTGGGACCGAAGAAGATCGCGGCTCTGCGCAAGGAGCTCTCGGCCTTCGCGGACGAGTTCACCGTCATTGCCTATGCGCGCAGCCCCGCCCAGTTCTACATGTCCCAGGTCCAGCAGGTGCTCAAGGCCGCGCACAAGATCGCAAATCCGGTCCCGCAGGTCTATCGTGCGCCGCTGGAAGCCTGGGAAGGTCTCACCGATGACGTTCGTGTGGTGGCCTATGCGCGCGAACAGCTGCATGGGGCTGACATCACGCGGGACTTCCTGCACCGGATCTCGCCGGATCTCGACACTGTCCTGCGCGCCCGCCAGATCCGCGACACGAACCAGTCCATCAGTGCCGAAGGCATGGACATCCTGCACAAGTACCGGCTTTACGCCCACGAGCAGAAGGAAGGGATCTTCACGCCCGATACCCGCAAGCTCCTGAAGCTGATCGGCGATGCGGAGGGGCGGATCGGCGGGTTCACCAAACCCGTGGCGCACGAGTCCCTGCGGGAATACCTCACGCGGTCCTCGGTCGATCTCCTCTGGCTGCGGGATCGCCACGGGGTGCGGTTCGAGGGCATCGACTACGACAGCGTGGATGGCGGGCTCACGCCCCCGGAGCCGCCCCGGTCGATCTCCGACATCTGTGACTTCGACCCCGATCTTCGCGACCGGCTGATGATGACCGTGATGCATCGCTTGGCGGTGCAGGCGGCGGGCGAGAGCAAGATGACCTTCGACAAGGTCGCCATGCCGAACGCCGCCGGCTGAGCGACGGGCCGGCTCCGCGTCCGGCCTGCTTCGGCCGGACAGGGAGCGCCCGGCGATGACGGAAGGCGGAGCAGGATATGGACGGAACGCGAAACGGGATGAGCCAGGCAAGGGGGGGCAGACCCCCCTCTTTCCCCGTGCATCTGTGCGGCCGGGGGCTGCGGCATGGCGCCCGCGCCGGAGCGGCCCGGCCCGGAATCCTGCATACGGGTCGTGCATGGGATGTGCATGGGGTGTGCATGCCGATGTTCGGGGGGCCTGGCCCCTCATGACCCCTGCCCGTCTCCGTGCCCTCCATGCCGCCCTGCCCGCGCCGCTCCGGCGGCTCGTGCCGCTGCGCCTCGAGGCCTGGGCGCGGGCCCGCGCGGCCGCACTCCGGGCGGGTCCGGCTACGGCCGCGGGGCTCGAGGACCGGCTCTGGGGCGGTTTTTCCCGCACGGCCCTGCGCGATCTCGAGGCGCTGACGGTTGCTGCACCTCCCGTGCAAGCCTCTGATGCGGCTTGGATTCTTTCGCGCTGGCATGCGGCGCACGGCGATTTCGAGGCGGCGCTGCGCTGGAGCGTCGCCATGCGCGAGCTTCACCCGCCCGCCGCCGCCGACCGCCGGCAGTTTGCGCTCGAGGCGCTCTATCTCTCCCGGCTCGGCCGCGGCGCCGAGGCCCGGGCCCGCATTGCCGCGGGCCTTGGCGGTGCGGCGCCCGATCCGTCGCTCTCGCTCCTCCTCGCCGGCAGCTGGCGCCCCGCCGCCGGCGCCCCCCCGGGTCCCGGATCCGATACCGAGACGCTCGGCCACATCAACGCCCTCTTCCGCCGCTCCGGGCTTCAGGAGATCACCTGGAGAGACCGCAACCATTTGCTTTCCCTTGATAATATCCAGGGTGTGGCGCCTGGCCCCCGCACGGGGTCGGGGCCGCGGGTTACGGTGATCCTGCCGGTCTTCAATGCCGAGGCAACGCTCGGAACGGCACTCCGGGGGCTCATGGACCAGACCCATGGCGATCTCGAGATCCTCGTGGTGGATGATGCCTCGACGGATGCCACGCCCGACGTGGCCGCGGATCTCGCCCGGCAGGATCCGCGTATCCGCCTGATCCGCCAGCCGGAAAACCGCGGTGGCTATGCCGCACGCAACCGCGCGCTCGGCGAGGCGACGGGGGCGTTCATTACCGTTCACGATTCCGATGACTGGTCGCATCCCGAGAAGATCGCCCGCCAGCTCCGCGCCCTGCTCAGGAGCCGTGCCCCCTCCACCTTCTCTGCCTGGGTGCGGACCACGCCGGATCTCGCCTTTCTCGGCCCGGCACGGGTCTATCCCGACCTGATGGGCTTCAACGACAGCTCGGCCCTCTTCCGCCGCGAGCTCTTCGAGCGCTTTGGCGGCTGGGATGCCGCCCGGATCGGCGCCGACAAGGAGCTCATCTGGCGCTTCGAGCATCTCGCGGGCCGGCCGCGCGAGGCGTTCCGGCGGCGGATGGTGCTGAAGGACTGTCCGCTCTCCTTCGGCCGGCTCATTCCCTCCTCGCTCACCCGCACGGGCGCGACCCATGTGCTCTCGATCTATCACGGGCTCCGGCGGGAATACCGCGAGGCGGCGGAGTTCTGGCAGAGCGGTCTCGAGCCGCGCACCATCCGCCGCGAGGGCTTTCACGAAACCCCGCCCTTCTTTCCCGCCCCTCCGATGCTGCGCCCGGAGCGTGGCGCCGGCGCGCCGCTCGACGCACTTTTCATCGGTGATTTCAACTTCCTCGGCGGCACGCAGAAATCGGCGCTCGCAATGATCGGAGCGGCCCGCTCCGCGGGGCTTTCGGCAGGCCTCCTGCAATACCGCCGCTACGACCAGGACGTCACCCGGAAGCTCAACCCGGATGTGCGACGGTTTGCGCGCGCCCGAGGGGTGCGGATCGTGGCGCCGGGCGAGACCCTGCGCGCGGCCCATGTGATCGTCACCTATCCGCCGGTCCTGGCCGAGCTGATGGACCGCATCCCGGAGACCGGCCACGACCATCTCACCGTGGTGGTGAACCAGATGGCGGAGCGCGACCGTGAGGGGCGCGACATCGCCTATGACCTTCCCCGGGTCCGCGGCCATCTCGCCGAGGCCTTCGGGTCGGAGGGCCGCTGGGCACCGATCTCGGGCCGGGTGCGGGCGGCCATGGCGGCGGATCCGCGCTATCCCATCCCCCTGCCCGAGACCTGGATGCCGCTGATCGACACCGGGATCTGGTGCGCGAGCGCGCCGCACTGGCGAGGGGCCGAGCGCCGCCGTCCGGTGCTCGGCCGGCACGGACGCGATCATCCGCTCAAATGGCCGCGTGATCCCGCCGCGCTTCGGGCCGCCTATTGCGCCGACAGGCCCTGCGAGACGCAGTTTCTGGGCGGCGCGCATTTCGCGCGGGCGCGCCTGCCCCGCTGGCCCGGCAACTGGCGCGTCCACCCCTTCGACGGACGCGACGTGCGGCTCTTCCTCGCCGGGCTCGACATCTTCCTGCACTATCCCGACGCGGATTATTTCGAGGAGTTCGGCCGGGCGCCGATGGAGGCGATGGCGGTGGGCGTGCCGGTGATCCTGCCGCCCGAATTCGAACCGACCTTCGGGTCTGCGGCTCTCTATGCGCCGCCCGAAGGTGTCTGGCCGCTCGTCGAGGCGCTCTGGGCCGACCGGGCCGCTTGGGAGGCCCGCGTTGCCGCCGGGCGCGCCTTCGTCACGGAGAACTGCGCCTATGCGGCCTTTCCCGGCCGGCTTGAACGGCGGGCCATGGCATGACCCCCCCCGCCGAGGCCGGGCCGCCGGACATCTCCGTCATCGTGCCGGTTCACCGACACTGGGATCTTGTCCCTGCCCTGCTCGAGGCGCTCGCAGCCCAGACTCTCGAGACCACGCGCTTCGAGATCCTGATCGTGAACAATGACGCCCCCGCTCCGCCCCCGCCCCTCGCCCTGCCGCCGAATGCCCGCATCCTGCCCTGCATGGGGCCGGGCTCCTATGCCGCGCGCAATGCAGGGGCCGGGGAGGCCAGGGGCCGCTGGCTCGTCTTCACCGATGCCGATTGCCGCCCGGTTTCGGGCTGGCTCACGGCCCTGACCGGAGGCGCACCCGACGGCTTGCGCGCCGGGCCCGTGGAGATGGAGGCGCCGGCCGACCCCAATGCCTTTGCGATCTACGATCTCCTGCGCGGCATTCCCCAGGCGGTCTATGTCTCGCATGGCTATGCCACCACCGCCAATCTCGCAGTGCCGGCGGATATCTTCCGCGGGCTTGGAGGTTTCGATGCCGCCCGCCGCTCCGGGGGCGATGCCGAATTCTGCCGCCGGGCGGGGGCGCGCGGCCACGGGCTCGTGCTGATCCCCGAGGCCCCGGTGCGCCATCCCTGCCGCACGGACTGGGAGGCGCTTGCGACCAAGGCCCGCCGCATCAAGGGCGGGCAGATCCGCGCCGGTTCCCGCCGCCGCCGCGTGCTCTGGACCTGCCGCAGCCTTGTGCCGCCCATGCGCGATACGGTGCGGTTTCTCGCGAGCCCGCGCCCGCTCCGCTACCGGGTGATTGCCAGCGCGATCCGCTTCCGGCTCTGGGGGGTGGAGCTCGCCGAAACCGTCCGGTTGCTCGCGGGGGGAACGGCGGAGCGACGATAGGCCCCGGATCCCGATTCAGAGAACGTGCTGGAGCTGATCGCGGACCCGGCGATCCACGGCTTCGTCGAGCTTGATGACCTTGGTGCCCTGGAAGACGCCGAGCTTTCCGGCCGCGATCTGGGCGGTGCGGCCATTGGGCTGTGCTACCATGAGCTGGATCTCGTCGGGCGCGGCAGCGGGGATCTCGAGAAGATCACCGGGCCGCAGCGCCTCGAGGGCTGCGATCGTCAGCTTCTGGCGGTGCAGGACGGCATCGATCACCACTGGGGCTGTCGCGGCAGCGCGGCGCATCTGGACCCGCCAGAGGTCATGGGGCTGATCGGCGGAGGCGTCTACCACTTCGTCCTGGACCGCGGCCCGGATCGCATCGAGGGCCGCGAGCGGCAGGACGAGGCGCAGGTTGCCTGCCCGCGCGGCCTCGCCGATGTCGAGGGCGAGATTGTAGACCAGCACGTCGACATAATCCGGTGCAATCCGCACCTGGGTGATGTCCTGGCGCTGCGCGGTGATGGCAAGCTGCTTGGTGACCGGACGGCCAAAGCAGGAAGCGACGGCGGCCATGAAGGCGGTGCTCATCGTCTCGAGCGGCAGCCGGCAGAGTGCCATGTCGATGCTGGTGAAGGAGCGGGTGATCGGAATGGGGGCCGCGGCATGGTCGCCGCCGAGCATCAGGTCGATGAGGTGAAAGGTGAGATCGGTGTCGATGGCAAGCAACCCCTGGGCCTTGCTGTCCTCGACCTCGACGAGACCAAGCATGGTGGGGACGGAAATGTCCTGAAGCGCGTCGGCAAGCTTGATGATCTTGCATTCGAGCACCATGGCGCTGACCATCGTCTTGACGAGCAGCCGGAAGCCTTCCTCGAGATGGCGCGCGAAGGTCTCGCCAATGAAATCGGGCTCGGGCAGCGGGGAACGGGCGACACCGCCCCGTTGCAGCTTGCGCTCGATCAGATTTTCCGCAGTCGGCATCAGAGGCCTCTCTCGCCCGGTCCTGAAGCGGGGAGTCTTTGCGGGAATGGTTTCCAAAGCGTGAAGCGCCCCGGACCGGGACCGCCGGTGGGCTGCCCTACCAGTCGGCGTCGGTGTAGAAACGTGAGGAAATCGGTTCCACTGCCTGCCGGATGGTGGCTATCTCCTCCGGGCTGAGCCGTTCCTTCCAACGCAGGATATTGCTCCGGCTGTCCCGGATGATCCGGGCGCGATTGTAGAGCTGGGGCCCCTTGCTGCGCTGCTGGCCTGTGTACTGCTGCATGTCGCGGCGGACTTTTTCCGTGAATTCGAGGCCGAGCCGGTCATAGAGGGCGCGGAATTCGGCTTCCGGATCGCGCGAGAGATCCTCGTGGCGCAGGAAGATCCAGTCCGGATGGGCCGTCTGCCACTCGCTGATCTGCTGGTGGATGATGCGCCAGAGCAGGATGGCGGACTGCAGGGTATCGTCCTCCTGGCCGGCCATGGCCTCGATCTCCTCCCGGAAGTCGGCGAGAAGATCCTCCATCAGGGCCGGCTGCTCCAGGAAGGTCCGGTAGTGGAGGACCCATTTTGCCGCCTTGATGCTGGCCACGAAGGCCGCCGGGTGCCGGATGACCATCACCACATCCATCCCGAAGCTGCGGGCCAGCCATTCGCTGGAAAAGAAGGCGATCGGATCCTTCATGATCACGCGTTCTTTCAGCAGGCGGCGGAGGCGGAAATGGCCCATGTCCCGCAGCATGCGCGCGGTGTCCCAGACCCCTTGCAGATTGCGCAGCTGCGCTCGCGGGCTGTAGCGCCAGGACAGGGTATCCTGCAGGCAGGCCCGGTAATGCGAACTCTCGGGATCGCCCTCATGCACATACTGGAACCAGTGGGGAAACCCGGCCCGGCAGATACCGGGCATGCAATGGCGGTTGAACGGCTCGTGTACGTAGCCGGCCCTCGGCGCGAGTGCGAGGATGTTGCCCACCCAGGTCGACCCTGAGCGATGGGATCCGGTTACGAGAATCGGAGGCCTTTGCATCGCGGTACCTTCATGAAGAGGGCATATGCCCGTTCCTGATCCGGAGACCGCGTAATACTCGTTACTGTACAGCCCCACCCTCGGAAAAGGACCATAGAATGGCGACTTCTCCTGTCAAGTTATGGGGGGAGACAATGGCCGAAGATGCGCGCCAACCCGCACATTGCATGCGGGTGACGCACATGCGGACGACCCCCGAGGCAGTTTCTAGAAGAGTTCGACGTCGTTGCCGATCGCAGGCTGCGGCGGGGGCGGGGCCGGCTCCACCGTGCGAACGCTTCCAAGCAGCATCTGCTTTGCGCGTCCGGAGGCGGGCCAGAAGCGGATGCGGCGGGCCTTGGTGCCGCCGATGCTTTCGGCCAGGCAGGGTATACCCTCGTCGCGCAGGAAACGGCGGGCGAATTCGCCATTGCTCTGCCCGATGTCCGAGAGGCCTGCGATCATCCGGGCGCCGCCGAAGATCTTTGCCTCGAGCCGCTCCTTGCGGGCGCCGGCCTTGAGCAGCGCATTGATGAGCAACTCCATCGACTGGGCGCCGTAGAGTACCTGATCGGAGGAACTGGCGCGGGCTTCGGGCAGGAGAAAGTGGTTCATGCCTCCCACCCCGGCGATGGGATCGCGCAGGCAGGCGGCAACGCAGGAACCGAGGATCGCGGTCATCACCGAGGAATCGTCCCGGGCAACGGCATAATCGCCCTGTATGATATGTATGAGCCGTTCCGGGCGGGCGCTGTCGGCGGGCGCAGTCATCGTGCCATCCGGCTTTCGAGCTGGCAGCAGTCGAGGACTGCGGCGGGAATGGCATTGAGCGGAAGCTGGCGCTCGACGGCACCGGCTTCAGACGCGGCCCGGGGCATGCCGTAGACGAGGCTCGTTTCCTTGTCCTGTCCGAAGGTGCGCGCGCCCCGCTGGCGCATTTCCAGAAGCCCCTGGGCCCCGTCGCGGCCCATGCCAGTGAGAATGACGCCGACGGCACGAGGCCCGAGGGCGGCGGCGGAGCGGAACAGAGCATCCACCGAGGGGCGGTGTCCCGAGACCGGCTCACCCTGGACCAGGCGGCAGGAAAGGTTCCGCGTGCCGCTGATCTCGAGATGGGCAATGCCGCCCGGCGCGATGTAGATCCGGCCGGGTTCGAGCAGCGCACCGTCCCGGGCCTCGCTGACCTGCGGGGCGCAGTTCTGGTCGAGCCGCTGGGCAAAGCTTGTGGTGAAGGTTGCAGGCATGTGCTGGGTCACCACTGTGGGCGGGCAGTTCGCGGGAAAGGCGGAGAGCACGGAAAAGAGCGCATCCACCCCGCCTGTCGAAGCTCCGATCGCCACGATATGCCCGTTGGGCCGGAAATCGGTCTCGGCCGGGGCATGGCGCATGCCGGCGCCGAGCATGCCGCGGGGCGCGCTGGCGGCTGCCTTCACCTTGCCGGCGAGTTCGGTGAAGGCCTCGCCCGGATTGCCGTGAGCGGGCTTGGCGACACAGTCGAAAGCGCCGATCGCGAGCGCCTCGATCGAAGCTGCCGCCCCCTCGCCCACCATGGAGGAGACCATGATGACAGGGGTGGGGCGCAGACGCATGATCTTTTCCAGGAATTCCAGGCCGTCCATGCGGGGCATGTTCACGTCGAGCGTGATGACATCGGGCGAGAGCGCCTTGATCGCTTCGCGCGCCTCGTAAGGATCGCCCGCCTCGCCGATCACGGCGATTTCCGGATCCCTCTGGAGATATGTCCGGATGATCGCCCGCATCGTCGGGGAGTCGTCGACCACCAGCACCTTGATCTGTTTCATGCCTGTCCTCGCAGCCGACTAGGTGGCCTGTCATTGCGCCCGGGAGCTGGAGGGCGCGGTTTTGCCGCGCTGGCCGCGGCCTCTCCATGGCAAGGCAGGCAGATCACATTCAGAAATCCGTCCAGTCGTCAGCCGGGGCTGCTGCCGCACGGCTGGCGAGGGCCATGTTGCCCGTGTTGCGTGGCATGGAGCTCCTGGGAGCCGCGGTGCGGTGCGGTGCCGTGGCGGGCTTGTCCCTGACCTGCCGGCGGGGGGCTGCCGCCCGGTCCGGGTTGGCCTTGAACTGCCGCACGAGATCCTCGAGGGTCTCGGCATCGACCTTTACCGCATGGCTCGCGGCGGTTGCCTCCTCCACCATCGCGGCATTCTGCTGGGTGACTTGATCGAGCGAGGTCACGGCCGTGTTGATCTCGCTGAGGCCCACGGATTGTTCGCGCGCGGAGCCGGCGATTTCCTTCACGAGCGAGGTGATGCCCGCGACCGATGCCACGATCGTCTCGAGTGAGCGGCCGGACTTGCGCACGAGATCGACGCCGCGCCCGACCTGCTGGGAGCTTGTCGAGATCAGGGTCGATATCTCCTTTGCCGCGTCGGACGACCGCTGGGCAAGCGCCCGGACCTCGGAGGCGACGACGGCAAAGCCGCGCCCGGCCTCGCCCGCGCGCGCGGCCTCGACACCTGCGTTGAGCGCAAGCAGGTTGGTCTGGAAGGCGATGTCGTCGATCACGCCGATGATGCGGGAGATATGCTCGGAAGATGTCTCGATCTCGCCCATGGCCTCGACAGCTTCCCGCACGATCCGTCCGCTCTCCTCGGCGTTCTGTCGGGTTGCGTCCACATCCGTATTGGCTTTCTGGGCGTTGGAGGCGGCTGCCTTCACGCTTGCCGTCAGCTCCTCGAGCGAGGCCGCGGCCTCCTCGAGGGCTGCGGCCTGGGTTTCCGTGCGGTGGGAGAGGTCGTCGGCCGCCTGGGTCATCTGCACGGACTTGTTGCGGATTTCCTCGGAGGTCATGAAGACCGTGGCGAGCACGTTCTCGAGCCGGGTAAGCGCTTCGTTGAAATTGCCGCGCAGCAGTTCGTATTCCGGCGCGAAGGTATCGTTCAGACGCGTGGTGAGATCGCCCTCTGCAAGATGCGCGAGCGAGGCGGAAACCTGCTCGACCACCCGTGCCTGCTCGGCCTCCGTACGGGCGCGATGTTCGATGCCCTCGAGCCGCTCGGTCTCGGCCTTGGTGACGTCGGAGCCGAGCTTGGTCACCCGGACGACCTTGCCCGACTTGTCCCGGATCGGGCTGTAGGCGCCTCCGAGATAGATCGTGCGGCCATCCTTGCTCCGGTGCCTGAATGTTCCCCGCAGGGCTTTTCCCTCTCTCAGTTGCGGCCACATCTGCCGGTATTCGGCACTGGCGGCCGTCTCCTTGTCCAGCAGGAGGGAGTGGTGCTTCCCGGCAAGCTCGGCCTCGGTATAGCCGACCGTGTCGAGGAAGGGCCTGTTGGCCCGCAGGATATTGCCGTCCGGATCGAATTCGATCACGGCGGTCTGGCCAAAGGTCATCTCCTCAAGCGCGCTGACGTCGCTCATCAGGGCGATCACCTTGTAGGTGCGTTTCGAGGCATCGATGATCGGGTTGATGATGGTGCTGAACCAGATGCGGCGTCCGTCCCTGGCCTCGATGAGGAACTTGTCGATGGCAGCCTCGCCGTTGCGGAGCCCGTCCCAGAGGGCGGGCGCGGCGAGGCCGGTATCTTTGCTCCGGCCCGGATTGAGCAGCGAGATGGGCTGGCCCTTCAGCTCCTCGGCGCGATAGCCGAGCAGATTCTGCACGATCTCGTTGACCGCAAGGATCTCGCCCTTGAGCGAGAGTTCGATGACTGCCTGGTTGGTGTAGATCGCATCGATCACGCTTGCATTCACGCGGGCTTCGCTCACGTCCACCCATTCGAGGACATTGCCGATATGGGTGCCGTCGGTGTCGAAGGCGGCATTCAGGCTGAGCGCGAATTTCAGGTCGCCGACAGAGATGTCGGTCCGGAACGGCATCTGCGAGAGATCAGCCAGAAGTCTGTGGTGATGCTTCGGGTTGCGGTGGAACATGTCGATGCAGGTCCCGACGACATTCTCGGGGCTGATGTCCGGCCAGAAGCTGCGGAACGTCTCTAGCTTGTCTGTCAGAAGCTCGAGGAAGGAGGTGTTGACCGAGATGATCACGAGATCCCGGTCCACCAGAAGCATGGGAACGGAGGAGCCTTCGAAGGCGGCCCCTTTCATCTGGGTAAGCGGGAGCCGGGTATTGTCGGCGAGCGGCTGTTGCGCGCGGTTGCGGGCCAGCAGGATGCCGGCGATGCCGCAGACCAGCCCCCCGAGGAGCATCGGGGGCAGGATCCGCATCATCAGGTTCGGCTGGGCACCCATGGCGAGCACATCCTGCATCCCGGAGAAGACGAGGATCCCGGAAACGAGGGACGTCAGCATCCCGAGACCGGCGGATATGAGAGGGATTCCGAGTGCGGGAAATCCGGAGGCCTGTGAGGAAGAGCGTTTCATCGGAGGGCCTTTCAAGCCGTATACCTGGCCGGGTGCGGTGGGCGGGAGACGACCCGGAAACCCGGCCCAGCTCCTTTGCCCTGCGGGGCGCGATCCGGATGCATGAAAACATGGAAGGACGGGAAACCGCGGGCGGATATGCATGGTGATTCGCCATGAATGCGTCTGCGAGACTTTCTGTCTGCCGCCACGGTCCTTCTCTCCCCATGTTCAATTCCGTTGCGTGCCCGGCTCTGAATGGGGCCGCAGTGATAGTGCGCCTCATCTTTCGGAAATGGTGTTAAATCCCCCTTAATCGCGGCCGGGGGCGCCGCGTTGCAGCCCGCCGAAACAGACCGGCCCCCATCGGGAAAACGATGGGGGCCGGCGGCGCGATTAGCTCGTTTTCACATTCGTGCCGAAAGCGGGTCAGATGTCGCCGTGCGCGGCGAGGAACGCCTGTGTCGCGTTGTAGAGGGCGTTTCCATTGGCGAGCCGTGCAGTTTGGACCGAGGGGCCGGGCAGGATCATGTTGCCATGCAGACTGGACCAGATCACATCCGAAGTCAGCGGATGGACGAAGACGCTGCCAAGCATCCTGGGGAGGTTTCCGGTGATGTCCTCCCAGGAGGCGCCGCCATCGGTAGTCCGGAACAGCGTCGGTCCACCATAGGTTGCCACCGAGATGTATAGAACGTTCTCGTTCTGGAAATCGGCGGCGACACTGTCGAGCTCATGCCCGGGCACATTCGAGCCGATCCAGTCGCTGAGGTCAAAGATCTGGGTCTTCGTCGGGTTACTCTTCCCTTCGATCCTGTAGAGCTTTCCGCTCCGCGAGGGCGCATAAACCCGGGCGGGATCGTGCGGGCAGACGCAGAGCTGGGCCTTGTTGTCCACCGGGCGGAAATCCGTGCCGCCAACCGTAGTCCAGAGCGACCAGGACGCGCCACCATCGGTGGAACGGTATATCTTGCCGGCATCGCTGGAGTTGGTGCTCTCGTTGCCGCCGTAGAGAATGCGCCCGTCTGCCCAGTGCAGGCCGAAGAAGCCGTACTGCATCGTCGAGAGCGCGACTGATCCGCCCCCCTTGAAGGTGACCTTCCACTTGCCGACATAGGCCGTCGACGGATTCTGCGGATTCGACATGCCGAGCACGCCGGCGGAACTGCCCTTATCCGTCACCACCACGGCATTGCCGAAGGGTTGGCCATTCTTCGTTGTCAGGATTACCGGCACCCTGTTGAACTGATTGCCGAGGCAGAGCACCGCAGCTGCATCGTCATGCGGGCTGAGCACGATGCCGGACCCCGCGAACTGCGGACCACCGACAGCACCGTCGACCGCAGCCTTGTCTTCATCCGTGATGCCGTGGGAATAGACCCATTCGAAGCCGTTATCCGTATAGCAGGTGGCCCGATCCTGCATGCCGAGGGCCATCTTCTTCCAGTCGGTCGGATGGAAACCGATATCGTTCGCATCGAGCCAGTCGAAGCCGTTGGATGACCACTGGAAGCTCTTGCCGCCATCGGTGGAGATGCCCATGTGCTGGAACCGTTGGGCGAGGACCCGGTTCGGATCCGTCTCATGCCAGATGAACCAGCCATGGGTGCCCCAGAGCTGATGACTGAAGTTGTCGCTCTGGCCGAGATATTTGTCCGTGCTGATCGTCGACCAGGACGCACCGCCGTCATGGCTGTATTTCTTGAGGTTGTCCTCGCCCATGATGCAGATGCGTTTGCGGTTGGCGGGTGAGACCGCGAAGGCGAGCGGTGCCACTGTGCCAAGGGCGGAGTTCTTGGAGAACGACTTGTAGTCGGTCGACTTGTAGAGACCGCTGCCCTTGACGATGCACCAGATCTCGCCCTTGCCGCCGCGCGTGTCGATCGCCCGGACCTCCGTCTGAGGTACGCTGGTGAGCCTCGAGAAGGACGTGCCGCCATTCGTCGAACGCCAGATCCCATTCGAGCAGCCGAGATAGAGGCTGCCGTCATCGGCACATTTGAGCGCGAAGAAGCGGTTGCCATAAGTGGCCTTGGGCAGGTCGCTTACCTTCTTCCAGCTTTCGCCGCCATTGGCAGATTTCCAGAGCTGGCCGTCGATGGGTGCGTTCTTGCCCGCGGTCTGCATGAAGGCGAAATACCACACCCGGGTCTCGGGCGTGCCACCCGGGGCCTCGGCGAAGAGATGCTTCATCCAGCGGTCCTCGCCCGAGGTGCCTCCAACCCCGGTCAGGTTCTTCACGAACTTGAAGGATTTTGCTCCGTCCGTGCTGAGGTAGATCCCCTCGAAATCGGTCCAGTTACCGATCTTGCGCCGCCAGGCTGCCGAGGTCGAGGCGAGCACCCTGTCTGCATTGCCGCTGTCCATGGCGATGCTGTGGCCGTTGATGCCGCAGAGCAGGCCCTTGAGCGGCGGGGTTTCCCAGAAGCGGCCGAAATCTTCCGACATGATCGGAAGGGTCACGTCCTGCGAACCGATGACGCGCTCGGGCTTGGCCGGCGAGGTTGCCCAGGAGCGGAAGAACTGGAAGCCGACGCCGCCGATCTGGCCGGCCTTGTACTGCTCCGGTGTGCGACTGACGACGAGCGGAAGCCAGTTGCCGCGGTTCCCCTTGGGGGCATCGACTGCCGCTGCGGGCACGATGAAGGGTTCGGACCAAGGCGACCAAGGGCCGCCCTCCTCCGCCTGCCAGGAAAGGCGCAGGGCGGAATGCCAGGTATCGGAGGCCTGCCAGACGGAATAGTCCACCCGCGGGCTGACGCCTGGAGCATTCCGCGTCAGATCGGTCATGAAGATCTGCCACTCACCCGGCGCAGTCTCCACGACATTCGTCTCGATCGCATCCGCGTCGGGATTGTCCCGGAGCGACCAGCGGAAGGCATGCACCTTCTGCCCCTCGAGGCCGGGGAAGGTCAGGACCGGTGTATACCAGGTGCTCTGGTCCGCCGGGCGAAAGACCGAGCGGTTGATGATCATGTCTTCTGCCGTGAGCTGGAAGGGCTCGAGGGGGCCATCTTCGGCCTCGACCGTGACCATGAAGCTCTGATCCGCTGTGCCGCCGGAGTTCATGGCGGTGACCGTCACCACCTCGCCTTCGACAGGGGCATCGGTCGGCACGGCGACAAGCCCGCTGCCGGCGTCGATCGTGGCGCCGGCGCCTTCAACCGAGAAGGCCAGGCCGTCACCCGAGAAATAGTCTGCAACGGCAATTTCCTGCAGTCCGGTGCCGATGTCGAAGATCTCCTCGGGCATCTCGCCCCTGGCTTCCGGCGCCACATAGGTGATGTCGAGTGCCGTGGTTTCTGCTTCGGCCGTTCCCAGCGCATTGCGCGCCGAAACACGTGCCGAGACGGTGCTCCGGTCGTCTTCGGGACCGGGGATATAGCTCGCCGCGGTCGCACCCTCGATAATCTCGCCATCCCGGAGCCACTGGATGCCGAGTTCGGGCTCGGGATGACCATTCCATCGCCCCGGATCGAGCGTGAGCGCCTGACCGATTTTGGCAGTTCCGGCAAGGACGGGGGCTGCCACCAGAACCGGAATCGCATCGACCCAGCCGGTTTCCTCCGTCGCGACAGGTACGGTAAACGGGCCTGACCAGGGTGACCAGGGGCCGCCCTCCTTCGCCTGCCAGGAAAGGCGCAGGGCGGAATGCCAGGAATCCTTGGCCTGCCAGACCGAGTAGTCCACCCGCGGGCTGGCGCCGGGATCATTCTTCTCCGGGGCGGTCATGAAGATCTGCCACTCCCCCGGCGCAGTCTCCACGACATTTGTCTCAATCGCATCCGTGTCGGGATTGGCCCGGAGCGACCAGCGGAAGGCATGCACCTTCTGTCCCTTGAGGCCCGGGAAGGTCAGGACCGGTGTATACCAAGTGCTCTGGGTCTGGGGACGGAAGATCGAGCGGGCAATGGCGACGTCACCGGCCGCAAGGGCGAAGGGTTCGAAAGGCTTGGCCTGAATGGTCGCCTTGAAGGAGCTTTCCGCGCTTCCGCCCGAATTGCTGGCCGTCACGGTGATCTCTTCATCGGTAAGTGTCTCATGGGTCGGGATAGTGACCACGCCGTTTTGCGAGTCAATCTTGGCTCCGGCGCCGTTCACGGCGAATTTTAGGTTTTCTCCGGTGAAGTCCGTACTCGCCTCGACGGTGACAGGGGTGTCTCCGGCATCGGCGACCAGATCGGGCAACGTACCTGCGGCAACAGGTGGAGCCCAGGTCACGGAGGACTCTTCCGTCATCGCCTCGGCCGCGCCGGAAGCATTGGTTGCGGTAACACGGGCGCAGAGGGCTCGGCCGTCATCTTCCGGTTTCGGCACATATCCGGCTTCCGTCGCCCCCTCGATCGTCGAGCCATCGAGCAGCCATTGGACGGAAAGCCCCGGCACCGGATCGCCGCTCCACTCCCCGGTTTCAACCATGATGCCGGAACCTATGAAGGCCTCCCCGGAGAGGCTTGGCTGGACGAGGCATTTAGGGAGGCTGCCGGACGGGGCGGCAATCGTCATCTGGAATCGCCCGGTCACTGCTCCGCCGGAATTGCGGGCAGTGACAATGACGGGCTGACCATCTGCCAGAGCCGTGGTCTTCAAGGTGACCGAGCCGGTATCGGGGTCGACCGATGTCCCTTCACCCTCGATGCTGAAGCTGAGCGACCCGCCCGAGAAATTCAAAGAAATATCCAAAATATGATCTCCTGAATTCAAAATCAAAAACTGGTCCGGGATCGGCATGAGCAGATCGGGCGGCACATGTGTAATACGAATTCCATCCGTGACCGCCATAGCCCAGCCGGCGGCATTCACTGCCGTGATACGACAGGAAATTGTCGCAAGATCATCGGCCGGGCCGGGCAGATATGCAGAACCGGTGGCATCCACAATGTCCGAGCCATCGCGGAGCCACTGATATGTGAACACCGGAGCCGCCCTGCCCTGCCATTCTCCCGGATCTGCGGCAAGCGCTTCTCCAATCCGCCCGGCCCCGGACAGCACCGGAGGCTTGATCAGCGCAGGAGCCTGAGTGGGACGTTCGGTCCGCTTCCGGGCCAGCCATTGCTCAGTGGCAAGGCGGGTGCCGAGCGAAATCTGCCGCATACTACCAGAGGCCCACAAGTTCCGTGGCGGAAGTTCCCGACGCAAAGATCTGCACCACGCGCAGGGGCAGAAGGCTTCCTCCCGGAACTCCGGTGAAGGTCACGACACCTCCTCCCAGCATCTGGACATGCAGATCTCCTTCGCCCCCGACAAAGACGGCGCGCGTCACCTGACGGACCTGCTCTGTGTCGCTGGGCTGCAGCGGGGCGGCATTCTCGGGGGGGGACGTTAGGCTGCGACCATGCTTGTTGAAGGCGTCCACTGCTGACATGTTCGAGTACACTCCGGAGACGGAGAAGCCCGGACGCCCCAGAACGCCTGAAACGGAGTGGGAATTCCGTCTTGAATGGAAAGGAGTGTCAGAACTCTCTCGTGATGAGATTGCGGATAGGACCGCAATTAGCTGCCCACCGCACCATGGAATACTTTCCAGTTCGGCTGGCACATTAGCAGAGTCGCGACGCGCTTGGAACACACCGGGCTGGCGCGTGCGATCCAAAGGAACGACCGGCAACACCTTGGGCCACCCTTCTGGCAGGGGATTGCTGAGTCCGCACGAGAGGGGATGTCCCTGAGGAAAAACGGTTTTCCCTTCCCTCAATCCTGCACTAGACTCCCCCCCGATCGGGGCTTCGGCGGAGTGAACGCTGTTCGTGCGAGCCTCGGCTGCCCGACAGGATTGCATGTGATGACAGACAGAGTTCCACCCGCGTCCCCCCCGGCCGTTTCGGTGGTCATCCCGGCATATAATCGCTCTGCGACTATTTGTGCTGCGATGGAAAGTGTACTTCGCCAGACCTATGCCGATTTTGAACTGCTGATTGTCGATGACTGTTCCAGCGACGGAACCCTGGACGCGGCAGCGCGCCTCAGCGATCCGCGTATCCGGCTGATCAAAAGCCCGGAGAATGCCGGCGCATCCGCTGCCCGCAACCGGGGGGTCCACGAAGCGCGCGGAAAATGGATCGCGTTCCAGGACAGCGATGACGAATGGCTGCCGCGCAAGCTCGAGAAACAGATGGCACGCCTCACCGCCCCGGGCGCGGATCATATAGCGGCCTATTGCGGGATGATGGTGATCGGCACCCATGAGGATATGGGGGGCTCCCGCAGCGGGCGGCCACAGATCGGCTACGTGCCGGATCCGAATGCCGAGGTCATCGAGGGGGATCTGATTCCCACCCTCATCACCACGAGCCTCGTCTCTACCCAGACCCTTGTGGTCCGGCGGGACGTCATGCTCGAGATCGGGGGGTTTGACGAGGAGATCAGAGCTCTCATCGACTGGGAATGCATGCTGCGTCTCGCCCAGGTGGGCTCCGTTGCCTGCGTCGACGAACCCCTGGTACTCCAGTGGTTCTCGCCCAACTCGATCACCCGGGACATTCCCAAACGCATCGCCTCCTGGTGGCGGGCGATCGGGAAGCATGGCGATCTCATGCGCCGCCATCCCCGGCATCTGGCCCGACTCTACTACATCATTGCGGGAGAAGAACGGCGGGCGGGAAATTATGCGGCGGCACGGGCTGCTCTGCGGAAGGCCTTGGCCCTCCAGCCTGCCAGACCACGGTTCTGGGCCATGCTGGGATATGCAGGTCTGCGCGGGGCGTTTGCGGCGATGAAGCCGGCAGGTCGCTAGGAGGCCCGCACGGCTTTCGGCTGCGGGGCGCGGATCAGTCCTGGAATAACAGCAGATCTCCATCGTCCCCGGAATCATCACCGAGGCTGGCAATCGGAACGATCTCGTCACCACAGAGCCTGTGTGCGAGGTCGCGCAGGTGCAGGAGGCTGGCGGCGGCATGTGCATCGATATGCCAGGTTCCCGGCGAGGATGCCGCGAGCGACCGGGCGAAGGTCGAGAGATCTCCGAGGATCTGGGCCAGCCGGTCCACGTCCTGCAGGCTGAAGATTGCATTGCAGCAGCCGGTTTCGAGATTCGAGAGAATTTCACTGATCGAAATCTGAAGATCGAGCGCGGTTTCCTGCGCGCTTGCCAACTCCACGGCAAGTGCCAGCAGGGGCGCCTGCATCTGGGTGTGGTCGGTGTCTTCCGTCACGTTCCGAAGTGGACAATCGTGTCTCATCCAGGATACTCCCGCTACCCTTGTGCTCGTCCGTCCTGGACGCTGCATGGCCTGCGATCCGTGCGCCCCCCGGCTGCCGGATCATGCTTCCATGACACTTTCCCCTGCGACGGGCTCAGAGCCTGCGATAGGAGGTTACGCCGTCGCTCGCGAACATTGGTAACGCCAAGGTGTTGATACGCTCTGAATGCCCGACAAATAACCATCCTCCCGGCGGCAGACGTTCGGAAAATGCCTTCCAGACGGAGAGTTCCGTCTCCGCGTCAAAATAGATCACCACATTGCGGCAGAAGATCACATCGAAGCTGCCCCGCATCGGGAAGGGAAGCGTGAGGTTGAGCTGCCGGAAGGAAATCAGGGCGCGGGCTGCGGGGCCGACGGCGAAGCCGGTTTCGTTGCCCTCTGTCCTCGGCTGAAAATGCGCCTTGCGCAGGGTCGCGGGCACGGCTTCGAGCGCGCGCTCGGGGTAGATGCCGCGGTTTGCCGTGGCGAGCACGGCTCGGTCGAGATCGGTCGCGAGGATCTTGATGTCGTGCCGTCCGGCATCCGATGCCATGTCGAGCATGGTCAGCGCGATCGAATAGGGCTCCTCTCCGGTCGAGCAGCCCGCCGACCAGAGCCGGACGCGCCCCCCCTTCCGGGCATGCTCGATGAGCGGCGGCAGAACCCGGGTGCGCAGCATGTCGAAATGGTGCGGCTCTCGGAAAAAGCGCGTCACGTTGGTGGTGATGGCGGTGATGAGTTCTTGGCGTTCGGCAAGTGCCTCGTCGCTCCGCCCCTCGATCAGGGCGCAATATGGGGCGAAATCGGTCATGCCGAGGGCTCGGAGCCGCTTGGCAAGCCGTGCCTGGACCAGCGCCATCTTGCTCTCCGGGAGGGAGATGCCGGCATATTCCCGTACGGCTCGCGCAATTCTGCGAAAGACTTCGGGCGTCAGGCGGATTTCCTGTCCCGCAACGCCTCCTGCTCCCGGGCTTCGCGCTGGCTCCGCAAGCGTCATGCAGCTTCCCCGCATTTGGTGGGGAAGACGCGCTTGAGATCGAGTAGGCGGATCATCCGGCCTTCGATCGCCATGATGCCCTGCACATAGCCCTGGGCATTGTCCGAACCGACCGAAGGTGTTGGCTGGAAGTCGGTCTGCTTTACGGTGAGGATGTCGGAAACCCCGTCGACCACGAGACCGATGAGCTGGGTTTCGACCATGACAACGATGATAACATCACGTGAGGTGGCCTCGCGGGAGGACAGACCGAGTCGCCGTGAGAGATCCACGATCGGCAGGACCGAACCGCGCAGATTGATGAGCCCGCGCACGTAATCCGGCGAATGCGGCAGCGGCGTCGGTGGGGTCCAGCCCCGGATCTCACGGATGTTCATGATGTCGATGCAGAAATCCTGCTCGGACAGACGGAAGGAGACGATCTCGCGATATTCCGCGGAATCCGTTTCACGGGTTTCGGTGTCGATGGCCTCGAGTTCGGTTGTGTTGGTCATGGGATCATCCTGCCAGAGCAAGGGAGGTACGGGTTGCTGCGAAATTGCGCGCTGCATCGGAGACGATCGCGTCGGTATCGAGGATCAGGGCGATCCGCCCGTCGCCAAGGATCGTTGCGGCGGCAATGCCGGAAACCTCGCCGTAATTCTCCTCGAGCCCCTTGATGACGACCTGCCGCTGATCCTGAATGCTGTCGACTACGAGAGCGCGTTGTTCGCCGTCGCTCGTCTCGATCAACAGCATGACACGCTCCCGGTAGTCGTCGAGAGCCGGAGCAAAGCCGAGCTGATAGCCGACATCGATGATCGGTACGAATTCGCCGCGCACCTGCACGACCTTCTCGTCTGCACCGAGGGGATGGATCTGGGCGGCTTCCGGCTTGAGCATCTCGAGTATAGCCGAGAGCGGAACCACCACAGTCTGGTCGGCCACGCTCACGATCATCCCGTCGAGAATGGCCAATGTCAGCGGCAGCGAGATCGAGAAAGTCGAGCCCTCGCCCGGCTGAGATGAGATCGAGATGCGCCCACCAAGTGCGCCGATCGAGCGCTTGACCACGTCCATCCCAACCCCGCGCCCCGAAAGGTCGGAGACGACCTTGGCAGTGGAAAAGCCGGGCAGGAACAGAAGATTGTCGATCTCCGTATTGGTGAGCACTGCATCGGGGGCAATCAGCCCCTTGTCGACCGCGATCTGCTGGACACGTTCGCGGTTGATGCCTGCGCCATTGTCGCTCACCTCGATCAGGACCCGGCCCGATCGGTGCTCGGCAGTGAGACTGATCGTGCCCTCCGTTCCCTTGCCCCGCTCGCGACGGGTCTCGGGTGTCTCCAGTCCGTGATCGACAGCATTGCGGATCATGTGGGTGAGCGGATCGGCGAGGCGCTCGATCACCGTCTTATCGACCTCCGTCATTTCGCCTTCGGTCACGAACTTCACTTGCTTGCCGGTGTGATCCGCCGCCTCGCGCACGATGCGTGCCATGCGCTGGAAAAGCGATTTCACCGGCTGGGCGCGGATCGCCAGTACGCTTTCCTGCACTTCTCGGGTCAGATGCTTGAATTCGTCGAGCCCCACGGCAATGGCCGAGGAGTTGGCGAGCCCGGATTCGATCACCGATTGCGAGAGCATCGCCTGGTTGATGACGAGCTCGCCCACGAGATTGATAAGCCGATCCACCCGCTCGAGATCCACACGCACGGTGGCGCTGCCCCCTCCTCCGCGCGGTGCGTTGCCGCTTTCCGCCGCAGCGGCCTTGGCCGGTGATTGCGGGGCAGCGGCGGGGGGCGCAGATGGCGTGGCCGACTGCTTCGGGGCCTCGGACTCTTCGGCCTCCGGCTGCGGCATCCCGGTCGCGGCGGCCGGGGCAATCACCTCCATGGCCGGAGCCGGCACTTCCGCGGCGGGGGGCGTAGGGGGCGTCTCCGGATCGGCCGTCTCCATGTCCGCGGCTTCGGTCTCACCGGCGTTCACGCGTCTGACAGAGAGCTCGCAATCGCCCTCGGCAAAGTCGAAGACTTCGTGGAGCGCGTTCTCCGGAGCCTCCGTCGCAATCTCGATCTGCCATCCGACATAGGCTTCCGTCGGATCGATCTCCTCGAGATGTGGCAGGGCCGAGAGATCGCAGGTAACCGTCATCTCTCCGAGTTCGGCGAGCTCGCGCAGCATGAGGGCCGGTTCGTTACCCCGTTCAAAGAGGCTCGAGAAGGGGCGGAACCGGATAACCCAGTGCGGCATGACCTCGCTGTTACGGAGCGCTTCCGCATCAGTATCCACCGTCTCGGTGGCAGGGTGTTCCTCTGACGCCGTATCCGAAACTACCCTCTCTTTGCCTGCATCTTCCGATGCTGCGGCACCCTTCGCCGCAGCCGGTTCAGCTGGTTTTTGGGGCTCGGAAAGATTGCAGAAGGCCGTGAGTGCATCGGCCTGCGCCTGGACCCGTGCGGCGTCGACCTCGCCGCCATCCCGGGCGGTCGCCACCAGATCCCCCAAGACGTCAGCCGAGCGGGTGAGCGTGTGCCGCACCTCCTCGGAGGCTTCGAGCCGACCAGAACGTACCGCATCGAGCGTTGTCTCGAAGGTATGGGCGAATTCGACGAGGCTATTGAGACTGAAGGCTGCGGCACCGCCCTTGATCGAGTGCACCGCGCGGAAGACGGTGTTGATCGTCTCGATATCGTCGGGCTGCGCGTCAAGAACCTCGAGCCCCTCCTGCAGCGCCTCGAGAAGCTCTTCGCATTCGACGAAGAACATCTGCATGATCTCTTGCATCGGATCCATGTGCCGGGCCTCCCTCGTCCGGTTTCGCTCAGCCGGCCACCCGCCGAACGGCGGCGATCAGCTTGTCCTTGTCGAAAGGCTTCACGATCCATCCCGTCGCCCCGGCATCGCGGGCACGCTGCTTGAGTTCGGGAGCGCTCTCGGTGGTGAGCACCAGGATCGGTGTGCCACGCAGATCGTCTCGGCCGCGCACACCTTCGATGAAGCCGAAGCCATCGAGCTTCGGCATGTTGATGTCGGTGATGATCACATGTGGGTTCACCGAACTCAGCATCTCGAGCCCCTCCTCGCCATCTCCCGCCAGACAGACGGTGAACCCCTGTGGGGCTAGCGCGGCGCGGAGCAGGTCGCGCATGGTCTTTGAATCGTCGACGGCAAGTACGGTCAGGGACATCAGGTGCTCTCCTGGGACTGAAGCGCTTCCAGGCCGATGCCCAGATGCTCCAGATCCATGAGAAAATCGGATGAGGGATCCATGATCTGCAGCCGTCTCCCGTCGCGGCGCCAGCTCTCGCCGGCTGCCAGCAGGACCTGCAGACAAGGTGTCGAGATCGTGACGACGCTCGAGGCATCAAGGGTCAGATCTCCTCCCCGCCGCATCCGCAGGCTGTCGAGCAACGCGGGCGCGTGCTGCACGGTCAGCCGGGATTCGAGATGGAAGGTGGAAGACGTCCCAGAAGCGGGAGCGGCTGCCTGCGCAGTCTCGTTACCCATGAAATATCCATTCCTGCGTTGCATCAGCGAAAGCCGATCGAGCGGGCTCCCGCTCGATCGGAGGCGGGCAATGTTCCCGCACCGGGGCCGTCCTGTGGTTCCTTGCTCTCGATGCGACTGCCATCACATTCTTCATATGCTCAAACCGGTAACGACATGCCGTTCCCGGTCTGCCGCCATCGCTCTTGTTGGCAGGGGGTGTTTAAGGAACGATTACTTCAAATGCAGTTTCCTGCAGGTCATGGCCGCCCCTGCAGGGGAGGCGTTTGTCACTTCTTAACGCTTGGGGTCGAAGAGTTTGCTCGAACATCTTCGGAGAGTGAGAACGATATGCCAGAAGCCAAGAGCATTTCCGCGCTTGTGGTGGACGACCAGCAGACCATGCGGGCCATGGCGCGCCTTGTGCTGAAGGAGATCGGCGTGATCGACGTGGCCGTCGCCGGAAGTGCGGAGGCCGCTCTCGAGCAGCTGGCGGCCCGGAAATTCAGTGTCGTGATCTCTGATCTCAACATGCCGGGCATGTCGGGGGTCGAGCTTGCGCAGAAGATAAAGGCCGATCCCGAGCTGAAATCCATCCCGGTCTTCCTCGCAACCTCCAAGGCCTATCAGGATCAGGCCGGCGAGGCGGTGGACCATTTCGTCGCCAAGCCCTTCATGGTGCCCGATCTGCGCGAGGCGATCGAGACGCATCTGGGCGCCCTGAGCTGAACCATCCTGGCAGGCCGGCCCCGATACAAGGGCCGGAAACCGCCGATTCACCTTGCAGCTTGCTCCGCTAACCCTGATTCAGGCGCGGGAAGATTGATCGCACCCCCGAAGATCTGTATGTTGCCGCCGCGAAAGGGGTGTGCGCACGTTGACAGCGCGCGGCGGATACGTCGGGTGGTCATGTGCGGATTGTTTTAGAGTGATCAGGAAATACCAGCGCATGCGGCCGTCCCGATCGGATGTCGGACACGGATGACCTTGGTAGATGCAGAGTTTCATGGTTGAGCAGGCAGGATCCACCCGTTTCGGTACATCCTCTCCCCGTAGCGGGGCCCAGGATGTCCCGGCCGCTCCGGCCATGGCGGAGGCTCCCGAGGCCGTTCCCCGTTCCAGGCTGATCCTCTTCGTCTTCATGTCGGCGCTGCTGGTCCCCGGCTACTTCTATGTCGCTGGATCCTCGCTGACCGTCTACCGATTGGTCCTCTTGGCGCTGTTCCCGCTGCTGGCCTGGCGCTGGATCACCGGGGCGGCCGGCAAGCCGAACACCGTCGACATTCTCATCCTCTGCGGTGGGATCTGGATCATTCTCGGCCTCATTGCGAATCATGGCTTCGGTGTCCTGCCCTTTGCCGGCATCCTTTTCGTCGAGGGGTTCGGGGGCTATCTGATCGGCCGCATGCTGGTGCGCAACGCCAGTGATTTCAAAAGATATTTTACCTTTTATACCATTCTCTTCGCCATCCTGCTGCCCTTCGCCCTCGTGGAGATGGTAACGGGCAAGAACCTGCTGCGGATGTTTTTCGACGTCTTCCTCTCGCTCCCCCCCCGGCAGGTCAATCTCGGGCTTCGGCTTGGCTTCGTGAGACCCCAGACCGTGTTCCATCACCCGATCCTCTACGGACTGATGGGCTCGATGGGCTTTGCGAATGTGCTCTACATCTATCGCAAGCAGTTCATGAAGTCGCTCCGGCTCGGTGCCTTCTTCCTGTTCGTAACCTTCACCGCGCTCTCCTCGGGGCCGATGCTCTCCATCCTCTGTCAGTGTGGCCTGATCTTCTGGGACCGCACCCTGAGATTTCTCCGCGGCCGGTGGGCGCTTCTGGCCATTTGCGCATTCATGGGGCTGGGGCTCCTGCGGCTGGCCGAAGAGTTCAACATTGTCGATTTCGTCATCAACAACCTTACCTATGACCCGACAACGGCTCCGGGGCGGCTCATCAACTTCGAATACGGCATGGCCGAGATCCAGCGGCATCCCTTCTTCGGCATCGGCCAGAACGACTGGGTCCGGCCCTGGTGGCGCAAGCCGAGTTTTGACAATTTCTGGGTCGGATATGCCATGCGGTACGGGATTCCGACCTTCCTGTTTCTCGTTCTTGCAATCCTGGTGAGTTTCGCCAAGATCTCGTCCAAGGATCTGTCCGAGACAGAGTCCGATTATCGGACCGGATATCTCATCACCCTTATCGGCGTCGTGATAACTCTGGGCACGGTAAACATCTGGGAAGCGGCCAACGTATTCGTTTCGATCTACATCGGCATGGGAGCCTGGTTCTACACGCGCGGAGGATCGGGCCGGCCGGCCGTAGATCCCGCGGTCCGGGAGCGCCGCATGGCCCAGGCACGCGCCTTCGGTCCGGAAGGAAACCGGCCGCTCGCACCACGCCCCGAAAAGGGGCAGGCAGCGGGCACCGCAGGGGCGGCGGCAGGCACGCCATCCCTGCGTACAAGACGTAATGGCCTGTGATATGATCGTCCGTCGGGCTGAAGTGCGGGAAAGGGCCACCGCAAACCCGCCCGGCAGCAAGAGTTCGTGGTCGTAAGAGGATCTGCATGTTTGACACCTACCGCAAGCTCCTGGACTTGCTGACCCCGCGGGAGAAGGGCAGGTTCTACATACTGCTGGTCCTGATCCTCTTCATGGGGTTCTTCGAGATGGTCGGGGTTGCCTCGATCGTACCGTTCATGGTGGTTCTGTCCGATCCCGGAATCATCCAGCGGCACAGCGTCCTTCAGTCCGTCTACAATGGGCTGGGCTTCACCGACCCGAACAATTTCATGATCTTCCTCGGCTTCGGGGTCTTTGCGATTGTGGTGATCGGCACGGCATTCCGCACCGTCGTGCAATATGCCGTCTTCCGCTTCTCCACCATGCGCAGCGACAGCATCTCGAGCCGGATGCTCGAGGGATACCTGTTCCAACCCTATACATGGTTCCTCAATCGCCACAGTGGCGATTTGAGCGCCAACATTCTCGGCGATGTCGGGCAGGTGGTGAACCGCTCACTGCGCCCGGCGATGTCTCTGCTCACCTACGCTGTCGTGGTGCTCGCCCTCGTCGGACTTCTGATCTTCGTCCGGCCCGAGGCCGCCTTTGCCTCCGCTGTCCTGCTCGGCGGCAGCTACCTGCTGATCTATGTCAGCGTCCAGAAATATCTCCACCGCCTGGGCCAGGAGCGCAAGATCGCCAATGATCTGCGGTTCCAGATCGTCGGAGAAGCGATTGGCGGCATCAAGGACGTGAAGTTGCTCGGGCTGGAAAAGCGCTTCCTTCAGCGTTTCCACAAGCCCTCGCGCCGTCTGGCGGAAGCCGAGGCAATGAGCTCGATCATCGGCGAGGTGCCGCGTTACATCCTCGAGGCGGTGGCCTTCGGCGGCATGCTCGCCTTCGTGCTCTTCCTGCTCATCCGGGGCGACGGCTCGCTCGCCTCGGTGATCCCGGTGCTCGCGATCTATGCCTTTGCGGGGGTTCGCATCTTCCCGGCTCTGCAGAAGATCTACAATTCCGTGACGCTGATCCGGTTTTCAAAGCCAACCCTCGACAAGCTCCATGAGGACATGATCGAGGCCCAGGCCAACATGCGCCAGCGTCCGGAGCTGGACAAGACGGCCAGCGTACCGCTCAATTCCACGCTTGAGCTCGTCGATATCCACTATGCCTATCCCAAGGCGGAGCGGACGGCGCTTCAGGGCCTCAGCCTCGAGATCCCCGCCCGCTCGACAATCGGGATCGTGGGCGGAACCGGCGCAGGCAAGACGACCGCCGTCGATATCGTTCTAGGCCTGCTCATCCCAGATCAGGGTAAATTGCTGGTCGACGGTCTCGAAATCACCGAGACCAACCGGCATGCCTGGCAACGCTCGATCGGCTATGTGCCGCAGCAAATCTTTCTGACCGATGCCTCGATTGCCTCCAACATCGCTTTCGGGCGACGTCCGGACGAGATCGATATGGAAGCGGTCGAACACGCCTCCCGCATCGCCGAGCTGCACAAGTTTGTCATGGACGAGATGCCGCAGGGCTATGAGACCAAGGTGGGCGAACGCGGGGTGCGCCTTTCCGGAGGTCAGCGCCAGCGCATCGGCATCGCCCGCGCCCTCTATCACGATCCTGATGTGCTGATCCTCGATGAGGCCACGAGCGCGCTCGACAACCTCACCGAACGCGCGGTGATGGATGCGGTGCACAACCTCGGCCATGCCAAGACGATCATCATGATCGCACACCGGCTGACCACTGTGCGCGACTGCGACACCATCTTCATGCTGGAACAGGGCCGCGTCGTGGCCGCAGGCAGCTATACCGAGCTGTTCGAGAACAACCGGCAATTCCGGACACTGGCTGGGGGCGCCTGACCTCCCTGGATGCGGCTCTCCGGGCGCACGCGCCCGGAGAGCCGCATCATATGCGACAAGAGGATGATACGGGCATGACTTCCGACACGCACTCGCCCCTCACGATCACCCACAATCCGATGACCGGCTCCTATGCGCTGACGATCTGCGGCATCGTGCATAACGAGCTTTTCTTCCTCGAGGAGTTCCTCGCCTATTACCGGCGCCTCGGGGCGGACCGTTTCATCATCCTCGATGATCGTTCGACCGACGGAACCCGCGAATTCCTCGAGACACAGCCCGATGTCATGATCCTCGGCAGCGATGTGCGCTATTCGCAGCAGATCGAATATGCGCCGGAATTCCGTTCCCGGATCATGGAAACTCGTGCCGTCCGGCTCTGGCGTGACCAGATCATGAACCAGTTCTGCACCGGCATGTGGGCTGTCGCCGTGGACGCCGACGAGTTCCTCGCTCTGCCCGAGGGCATGAGCCTGACCGGTCTCACGAAGGAGTTGGAGCGCGAGGGCTGCGAGGCCGTCTGGGGATGCATGGTCGACATGTATCCCGAGAATGTGAATGACATTCTCGGGATACCCGACACCGCCCGTTTCAGATTCGATGCGGACTGGTATTTCGATGCCCGCCCGCTCCTGAAGTTCCGCGATGGCGAGGAAACGCCCAAGACCATCTACCCCGGCAGCACCGCGCGCCTGCTCAGCACCTATCACGTGCTCGCCCAAGGCAGCCTCGTGATGCGGCTCCGCCGGCGGCTGACCGGATACCGCTACGAGCCGCACAAGGTCATCCACAAGACCCCGATCGTGTTCTGGCGGAAGGGCGACTACTTTCTCAACTGTCACCAGACCAGCAAGCAGCCAAGCCGCACGAGAATCATCCCGATCATGCATTTCAAGTTCACATCGGATCTTGGGCGAAAAATTGAATATGCCATCAGTTCGGGGAGCTACAGCCGAGGGTCGGCCAACTACCGCCTCTATTGTGACCTGATCGAGACGATGCGGGCCCGCGGGGGGCGCTTCATTTCCGGCATCTCGCACCGCTATCGGTCCTATGGCGACTTTCTGGAGACAGGGATCGCCAGATGAGGGCAGCGTCAGATATGGCCAGATCAGGAGCAGAAGAGCCGGGTGGCAATACCTGCCATTCACGACATGGCTTGTCTGCCTTAGGATGCCATTTTAGAGGTCATGCGCCCGGCCAGGTTCCCCTGCATCTTGAGCAGCGGACCGAGACGTAAGGAGAAATCATGAAGATCACCGTATTTGGGACCGGGTATGTCGGTCTCGTGCAGGGCACCGTCCTGGCCGAGGTCGGGCATGACGTGCTGTGCATCGATGTCGACGCAGCGAAGGTTGCAGGGCTCAAGGAAGGCCGCATACCGATCTACGAACCCGGCCTCGAGGACATGGTAAAGAAGAACCATGCCGAAGGACGGCTTAACTTCACGACCGATGCGGCCGAGGGTGTGGCTCATGGCCGCATCCAGTTCATTGCTGTGGGCACGCCGCCTGACGAGGACGGCTCGGCCGACCTGCAATATGTGCTCAGTGTGGCTGGCACCATCGCCCGGCACATGGAAGAGCCCAAGGTTGTGATCACCAAGTCCACTGTGCCGGTCGGAACCGCCGACAAGGTGCGGGCGAAGATGACGGAGGTCCTGAGCGAGCGGGGCAGCGATCTTGGCTTCGATGTGGTCTCCAACCCGGAATTTCTCAAGGAAGGGGCTGCAGTCGCGGATTGCATGCGCCCCGACCGCATCGTCATCGGAACCGAGAATGCCGAGAGCGAGGAGCTGCTGCGCGAGGTCTATGGTCCCTTCAACCGCAACCATGACAAGATCATCGTCATGGATGTGCGCTCGGCGGAACTGACCAAGTATGCCGCCAACTGCATGCTAGCGACCAAGATCAGCTTCATGAACGAGATCGCCAACCTCGCCGAGCGCCTGGGCGCGGATGTCGAGGCAGTGCGCCGCGGGATCGGGGCCGATGTCCGCATCGGCTATCACTTCATCTATCCCGGCGCGGGCTATGGCGGCTCATGTTTCCCGAAGGATGTGAAGGCCCTCATCCACACCGCCCGCCAAACCGGCTTCGTGCCGACCATCCTCGATGCGGTCGAGGAGCGCAACGAACAGCAGAAGACAGTGATCTTCGACAAGATCAACCGTCATTACGGCGGCATGCTCAAGGGCCGGACCTTTGCCCTCTGGGGCCTCGCCTTCAAGCCCAATACCGACGACATGCGGGAAGCCGCCTCGCGGGTTCTGATGGAAGCGCTCTGGGAGGCCGGAGCAAGCGTGCAGGCCTTCGACCCCGAAGCGATGGAAGAGGCACAGCGCATCTATGGCGACCGGCCCGATCTTACGCTCTGCGGTACCAAGGAGGCGGCCCTGCGCGGGGCGGATGCCCTCATCACCCTGACCGAGTGGCAGGTCTTCCGGGCGCCGGATTTCGATCTCATCAAGGAGCGGCTCAAGGATCCCGTCATCTTCGATGGCCGCAATCTCTATGATCCGGTCCGCATGGCGAAGAAGGGCTTCATGTATTACGCCATCGGTCGCGGCCTCCCACCCCCGGCCAGCCAAGCCTCCTCTTCGGCAGCCTGACCCTGACGCAAGAGAACGGAGATACGCCCGTGCGAGTTCTGGTTACCGGAGCGGCTGGTTTCATCGGCTTCCATGTGGCGCGTGCCCTGCTCGAGCGGGGCGACGCAGTCCGGGGCTTCGATGTGGTCAACGACTATTACGACCCTTCTCTGAAGGAGGCCCGGCTTGCCGAGCTCGAGCGGATCGCCGCGAAGACCGGGGCAGACTACCGCTTCCATCGCGCCGATCTCGCAGACCGTGCCGCGGTCGAAGCTGTGTTCGAGGCCGACAGCTTCGACCGGGTCATCCATCTCGCCGCCCAGGCGGGCGTGCGCTACAGCCTCGAGAACCCGCTGGCCTATGTGCAGAGCAACATTCTCGGTTTCACGCATATTCTCGAGGCCTGCCGCCATGCGAAGGTCGCACATCTCACCTTCGCCTCGACCTCCAGCGTCTATGGAGCCAACACCACCATGCCCTTCTCCGAGGGACATGGGGTAGACCATCCGCTGCAGTTCTATGCGGCGACAAAGCGGGCGAACGAGCTGATGGCGCATTCCTATGCCCATCTCTATCGCCTGCCCTGCACCGGGCTCCGCTTCTTCACCGTCTACGGGCCTTGGGGACGGCCGGACATGGCGCCGATGCTCTTTGCTAGGGCCATCTCCGAAGGGCGACCGATCAAGCTCTTCAACCATGGCCGGCACAGCCGTGATTTCACCTATGTCGGCGATATCACCGAAGGCGTGATCCGGACCTCGGACCAGCCTGCGGCTCCTGCGCCCGACTGGGATCCCGCGCATCCGGATCCGGCCACCTCGAGCGCACCATTCCGGATCTACAACATCGGTAACAACGAGCCCGTTGAACTCGGCGATTTCGTTGCTGCCATCGAGGAAGCCATGGGCAAGGAGGCCGTGAAGGAGTTCCTGCCGCTCCAGCCCGGCGACGTGCCGGACACCTATGCCGACAGCTCGCGGCTTGCAGAAAGCATCGACTACCGTCCTGCGACCCCGCTAAGGACTGGCATGCAGCACTTCATCGACTGGTATCGCAACTTTTATGGCCTGGAGACGGGCGGCACCTGAGCCTGTCGGGAGCTCGTGCGAGAGGGTACGGTTCTCATGACCGGTTTGGGCTGGAGAAAATGTTCCAGACAGCCGAAATTGTCGTGATCTTGGCAAACGAGGCCGCCCTTCTGCGCTATTTTCCGCCAAGGGAACTTAAGAAGTTTACACTTTTATCCGGCCCCGCATCTAAAAATATCCTATAAGATCCGGACTTCTACATCAGACCACTTTATTTGAGCATGGGGCGGGAAACCTTGAACTTTGCATCACACTGGTTCCGGAGTTGCTCCGAAGCGGTATTCGGTACGGACAAGGCCGTTTCCGAAGAGCGCTCGTTCAGGCCCCGTACACTGATCATGCCGTTATCCTGAGGACCATGCCGATGTCCCGGACTGCCTCTCAAACCGCCCCCGAGATTGCCGTCATCATCCCGCATCTCAACGATGCCGAGCGCCTCGGAAAATGTCTCGATGCTCTGGCTGGCCAGACATTTGACATGAGCCGCGCCGAGATCCTCGTGGTTGACAATGGATCGCGGGAGCTGCCCCATGCCGTGATTGCCCGCTTCCCGAATGTCTGCCTGCTTCAGGAGAGCATCCCCGGGCCAGGGCCTGCCCGCAACCGGGGTGCCGCAGAGACCCATGCTCCCCTCCTCGCGTTCACTGACAGTGATTGCATACCCGATCCCGGCTGGATCGCAGCAATCATGGCCCGCTTCCGGGACAATCCCGGCCTCGAGGCGCTGGGAGGCGAGATCCGCATTACCATCGCCCATGAGGGCGCGCCCAACAAGGCCGAAGCCTTCGAGCTGCTCTACGGCTTCCGCCAGCGCATGCAGATCCCGCGGCTGCATTTTTCGGCCTCCGCCAATCTCGTGATCCGGCGCGATGTCTTTGCTGCGGTGGGGCCCTTCGGCGGGCTCGACGTACCTGAGGATCTCGACTGGGGCCAGCGCGCCCATGCCAAGGGCTTCACTACGATCTATGCGCCCGAGGCGGTGGTTTTCCATCCCGCACGCGAGGACATGCAGGGGCTCTATCGGCAATGGAGCCGGCATGTAAGCCATCATTTCCACCTCTATGCGCTGGACCGCCCCGGCGGCCGGTTAAAATGGGCGCTCAAGATCCCGGCCATGGCGGTCTCTCCAATCGCCGAGATCCCGGCCATCCTTCGCTCCGACCGCCTCGAAGGGGCTGGACAGCGGTTGCTCGCCTTCCACTCGGTGGTCAATGTACGCCTGTTCCGGGCCAGCGAGATGCTGAAGGCCCTGCTCAGCCCGGGGGGCCGTGCCGGGAATACCCGCTGGAACCGCTCCTGAGCCTGCTGCGAGGTCCGCCTTCCGACCTTGAGGGATAACCAGGTTGCCCAGGACCGGGCTTTCCGCATCTGCCATGAGGCCGCTCCCACCGAGAGGTGAAGGAGTGCGATACCACCATACATGACAAGATCTGCAGGGGCATCCACCCACGCGGGGCTCTGCCCTGCCCGTGCCTCATGCCATGCAGAAGGCAGGCACGTCCGCGAAGGACGTGCAAATCAAAAAGAGAGCGCCGACACGCGCCGGCGCTCTCTTTTTGATTTTTCTTGTTCTTGGCTTCGCATGATCGGAGCCAAGAACAAAGATAGATCCCTGATGTGGCGTCAGGCCGCGGCGGGCTCCGCCGCGCGGCGACGGCGATAGCGCAGGCCACCGATAGCAGCCACACCCGAGATTAGGAGTGCCGCCGCGGGCGGAAGCGGTACCGGTGCCACGTTCGCCACCATGGCGGTGTCGATGCCGAAGCCATCATTCGCCTTGTCGTGCCGGAGCCGGATGCTGATGCTGTCCACCGCCTCGTCGAGCGTGATGACCACAAAATGGATGTTGCCATTCTTCAGGCGGCGGCCCTTGGAGAGATCGGAAAATACGGTATTGCCAACCTTGATCGAGAACTTGCCGCCGACATCGGCAATGTCGGTGAGAAGAAAGGCGACTGTGTTAAACTTGCCATCCCCCTTGACCCGCCACCGCATGGTCTTGTTGTCGTTGCTGTCGAGCCAATTGTTGCCGACGATGTTCCTCGCTGGGGTGTTCGAATTGTAACGGCCCCAGCGCATGGAATTGTCATGGCGCACCTGAAGCCCGGTACCGCCATTAACCGAGGATTTCCCCGACCCCGTGGTCCCCTGCGGCGTGAAACTGCCGACTTGGGTGTGCCTCGGGTTGATCGTCCCGGTCTTGCCGTTCCATGCCTTATACTTGTCGAAGGTCTCGACGCGCTTGTTGGTCACGGTGTGGGTGGCCAGAAAACTCGTCAACTCAGCCTGAGCCTTGAGCGCATTGGCACGATTGTATCGCACCATATCAAGGCTGACTGCGCTGGCGGCGGAAGCCGCCAACATTGCTGCCGCGGCCAATACGGCGCAAAAATACTTATTCACTCTAGACATTTCGGTATAACCCCTCATACCCTGGCCGGAAAATTACAGATCCGGGGCGGATTGAGTCAAATTCTTTTAAGATTAATGACAAATCCGGGCCACCTTACCCAAATTTCAGGGCAGAAAAGCCACAGGAGCGCTTCAGCAAAAGTCCCCGGAAGAGGGATCAGGTCCCCCCGCCGGAATAACCGTTGCGCCAATCTGCACGGGCTCGCCAGACCTCGCCCCAGAGCTCGGCGGCTTCGGCAAAGCGCGGACGCCCGGTAACCCGGCTCAGGGTCTTTCCGCTCACCATCCGGCTCCAGGGCCAGATGCGTAGGAGCCAGAGCCCGAGCGGCTGCTGCCAGCGTGGCAGGAAACGGCGGACGATCGTCGCCTTACCCTTCAGCGTCATGATCTCGCGCGAGGCCCGGCGCGAGGAGGCACCATGAAAATGAATGATCTCTGCCTCCGGCGTCATGCGGGGCCGGGCGCCATGGTCGCGCCGGGCCCGGAGACAGAGATCTTGCTCCTCGCCATACATCACATAGGTAAGATCGAAACCCCCGAGCGTTTCCCAAAGGTCGCGGGTGATGAGCAGGAAGCTGCCCTGAACGATCGGCACCTCGCGCTCGTCCGAGCGGTCCCAGCCACCGAGATCCTCGGAATTGAAAAGAGAGTTCCGGGGAAAGAGAACCGCCAGCCCCGAGGCGCGGCAGAACAGTGCCCATAGGGTGACCTGGCCGAAGACACTGCCGGGATTGAGGCTGCGGTCGCCATGAAGAGTGCGCCCACCCCAGATCTTCGCATCGGGGGTACGCTCGGCGAAGGCTACGATCCGGTCGATCGCGTGATCGAGCACCACCGTGTCGGGATTGAGAAGCAGGATGTATTTGCCGCGAGCATGGCCTGCCGCGACATTGTTGCCCTTGGCAAAGCCGTAGTTCTCCTTGCTAGCGATGAGGTGCAGATGCGGGAAGGCTTCAGCGATCGCGGCGGCGGACCCATCCGGCGAATCATTGTCGACGACAATCACCTCATGGGGCACCGTCGTCTCATCAACCACACTCTTCAGGCAGTCGAGGGTCATCGCCCGGGTATTGTAACTGATGACCAGAATCGAGACGACGGGAGCGGCACTCCGATCCGGATCCACGGCGGAAAGGCCGTCCGAGGGGGCGGGGCGCTGGAGATCTTCGGCCAAAGGCAGGAGTCCTTCGTATTTGTTCTGTGGTATCCGGAGCGGCCCAGGGCGTGTTTGCGCCGGTTCGGGCCGCGGCTTTACCTAACCTTATGCCGAAACGCCCGGCCGGAAAAACGGCATCATGGCAAACGGCTCCTTGTAGGCTCGGATACCGGCAGAGAAATCTCTTCTTGGCGGTTTCACGCCACCTGCATCCCCCAAAAATGGGTCGCATTGCCGCCGGCAAGCGCGCCCGCCTGGGAACTGTAGCGCACCTCGACCGACACGCTCTCGCCCGCAAGGAGCTCGATCTGTGAAATGACGGAAACCATCGTCTCGTTGTCCACGAGCTGGGAGCCCGGAAACCGCGTGCGGCGATCCTTGTAGGACGTACCCCCGTCGACCGCAAAGCCCAGCTGCAGCAGACTCGGTGCCAGGCCAGCGGACCGATAGAGGGCATTCGCCTCGAAGAGATAGATGCCGTTGGCCGGCGCGGTGAAGGTCGATGTCGCAGTGTCGTAATGCCCGCCGACATTGTGGCGGAGCTGATCGTATTCGGCCCGCACCCAACTGTCGGCCGGGACATGCTGATCGCTCGAGGCATAGGCCGAGAACTTCGCGTTCTGCGGATGGGAGACCGTACCGGCGGCATTGTCGATGACGAGCGCGGGTGTGTATCCCGCCCCCACCTTGATGGTAAAATCGTTGTTGGCGAGCAGCCCCAGCAGAGCCTGTGTGGCAAAGCCGCTCTGGAGCGCGAAGGCGAGATCGTCCCCCGCCGCCCCCTTGCTCATCGCCACGTTGAGGGAGCCCTCATTGGTGAAGAGTGCGTTCCCGCCCGAGACCAGCAGCCGGTTGTTCGCATCCGGGCCCGCACCGATCGCGACATTGCCGCTCGACCGGTCGATGGCGAGCCCCTGATAGAAGGTGCTGCCATCGGGGCTCACCCTGATCGCGAAATCGTCGCTGCCAAGGAGCCCCAGAAGGGCTCGCGTGGAATAGCCGTCCTGCAGTGCAAACCCCGCATCGACGCCTTCCGACGCCTTGCTTAAGGCCGATACGATGCTGCCGGTGCCGCCCTCCTCCGCGGCCAGCGCCGTCCAGAGCGCGCGGTTGAGTTTGGCCGAGAACGGGTTTGCCGCATCCGCTTGGGTGCCGAGCCCGACCCGCACCGCATTCTGTATCTCGGAGACCGGCCCGGCCCCGCTCATCGCCGCGCCGGCCGGGATCCAAGCCGAGCCAGTCCAGACCAGCAGCCCCTCCTCGTCCCGGACCCAGGCGAGCCAGCCCGCCCGCGGCACGAGCCGAGCCCAGGCACCGTCCACGAAACAGGCGACGCTGCCGTCCCAACCGGTCCAGATCCCCTCCCCCCCGGTCGCCACGATATGGCGCTCGCCATCCGCCGGCTCTTCCGGCGGCACCGACCCACTACGACTGAGCACACAGAGCTGCACCAGCGCATCGAGAATACGGATCGCCTCGTTGTGGGTCACATGCTTCTGCGCCTGGTTCGGCATGATGTAGGGCAAGCTCAGGTTCGCGCTGTTGTCGGCCATGCGGGGATTGCCTTCTGTAGCTCGATACGGAATGAGTGTGCGCGTCGCGCGCACTGGCGACCACTCCGCAGAGCGATTCGAACAGAAGGCCATTATCCGGGTTGACGCACCTTGTTGCGCATTCGGCGTTTTGAGCGTGAGTGCCTGTCAGGACCCGGTTACTGTTCGATCAGAAAGCTCGCATGGCGCCGCATCAGATAGGCGCCGATCACGAAAGTCGTCAGGGCAATGGCGAGAATGTAGGGGGCCGAGACATAATCGGCGTGATAGGTGCCGAAGAATCCGGACCGCATCCGCCCGATCGACTGCATGATGGGATTGTACCACATCACATGCTGGAAGGCGGGCGGCACACTCTCGTAGAGGAAGATGACACCCGACATGATGAAGAGCGGCCGGGTCAGCACCGACCATATGTTTTTCCAGGTCGGAAAAAAGCCGAAGAGCACACAGTTGAGCGTGCCGATGCCTAGGCCGAGCAGGGAGATCAGCACGAAGGCTTCCGCTGCTGCGGCCAGATCAATGACCACATAGAGGCCGCCGAAGACGATGACCGCGCTGAAGAGCAAAACCGCCATCATGAAGTTGGTGAGAAAATTCAGCACGAACCGCGCCATCACCGCATCTAGGGGGCTCACCACCGGGTAGGAGAGCAGCCCACGGTTCGAGGCGATCGCTGCGCTCACCTTGTTTGACATGGTATTGAACATCTGGAACGGGATTACGCCGGTGGAATAGAACAGCATGAAGCTCGTGCCGATCGGTGGCGTGCGGAGCGCAAGACGAAAGGCGAGCGAAAGCAGTAGGATCCCTCCCAGCGGCTGGGCGATTGCCCAGAGATAACCGCCAGCCGAACGGCCGAAGGCCGTGTTCATCTCACGGATCACCAAGGCGGCAACGACCCTGAAGCGCTGGAAGCGTGGATGATCCGTCCGGGGCTGAAGGGGGGTTAGACTGTCCAAGGAAGCGTTTCCGATCCGCCACAATGATCCGGGAGTGCACGAGGGCATTTGCCTTGCGCCGGGGCAAGGAGTAAACCTGCCCATATCGCCATGACAAGCCCGGTTTGTTACCGGAGCGACAGGGTAGAGATGAACACTCCCCCCAAGGACAAAATCGCCGCCTCCGCGGCACCGCCAGCAAGACGCGGTTTGAAGGCCGTCGAACCGAACGACGCCGCCGAGATGAAACCCGGGCTCCGCCCCGTTCCCGTCGAGGCGCCGGAAACTGACGGCGGCAATACCCGGGAAGGACAACGGGAGAAGCTGCGTGCGCTAAAGGCCCGGCGCCAGCTGCGCATGAAGCGCGGGACCGCGCCGGCGGGCAATGACGCCGGAAAGACGGCTCCCGCCATCGGAGAGGCTGCCTCCTCCGCCCCCAGCGCCCGCCAAAAGGCGCAGATCCGGCGCACAAAGCGCCAGCTCCGCCAGAAAAAGGCACGGCGCGGCGGCATAGCTCCGGCTGCCGTCACCTCGGAGATCCCACAGAAGGCCATCGATGTGCCATTGGCCCGTCCGCGCGGCCGCCACCGGGTGCTCATCGCCTCCTTCGTGTTCATCGTTCTGCTGCCCGCCATCGCCGCGACGGCTTATCTCCACTTGCGCGCCGCCGACCAGTATCATTCCGTAACGGACTTCTCAATCCGGTCAGAGGAACAGGGCTCTGCCGCAGCCGGGCTCCTCGGGGCGATCACGCAGATCAATACCGGCACAGCTTCGGATGCGGACATCATCTTCGAATACATCCGCAGCCAGAAGATGGTCGAGGACATCGACGCCCAGCTCGATCTGCGCCGGATCTACAACAAGGCTGAAGGCGACCCGGTTTTCACCCTCGACAGGAACGCGACGATCGAGCGGCTGCTCGACTACTGGAACCGGATGGTCGAGGTGAGCTACGAGGCGAGCACGGGCATCATTCATGTCCGCGCTAATGCCTTTACCCCCGAGGACGCCCGCGCCATCGCCGCCGCCATCCTCGCCGAAAGCGGCAAGGTGGTGAACCAGCTCTCCGAGCAGGCCCGCGATGACGCGGTGCGCTTTGCCCGCGACGAACTGGCCGAGGCCGAGGCTCACCTGCGCGAGGTGCGCAAGCGGATGGCTGATTTCCGCCGTACCAACCGCATCGTCGATCCCTCGGCCGACATTGCCGGGCAGATGGGGCTCCTGAACGCGCTCCAGCAAGAGCTCGCCCAAGCCCTCGTCGACCGCGATGTTCTGCTCTCCTATGCCGCAGAGGACGATCAGCGGGTGATCCAGGCCAACCGGCGCATCTCGGCGATCACCGACCAGATCGAGACGGAGCGCACCAATCTCGGCGTGGGCGGCAAGGAAGGCGAGGTGCCTGAGATCGTCGGCACCTACGAGGAACTCCTCGTCGACACCGAATTCGCCAACACCGCCTATACCCAGACACTGGCGGCACTGGCCGCGGCCCGGGCCGAGGCGCGGCGCCAGAGCCGCTATCTCGCGCCCCATGTCCGCCCCACTCTCGCCGAAAGTTCACTCTATCCTCGTCGGAACTTGCTCTCCGGGCTTGTCACCCTCTTCCTGCTTCTGGGCTGGGGTGTCGGCATGCTGATCTATTACAACGTGCGGGATAACCGCTGAAGGGCGGGATCCGGATTCCATGATCGAGTTCCGCAACGTCTCGAAATCCTATCGCACCCAGACCCGGCGCAAGGTCGTGCTCGACCAGCTTTCCCTCACCCTGCCCCATGGCCGCAAGGTGGGGGTTCTTGGGCGCAACGGCGCGGGCAAGTCGACGCTGCTCGGCATGGTCGCGGGCATTGTGCAGCCCGATTCGGGCGAGATCCGCCGCCATGCTTCGGTCTCTTGGCCGCTCGGCCTGCGGGGCAGCTTCCATACCGACCTCACCGGGGCCCAGAACGTGCGCTTCACCGCCCGGGTCTACGGCATCGATACGGATGCTCTGGTGGACTATGTCGAGGATTTCGCGCAGCTCGGCGATTTCATGAACATGCCACTCCGCTCCTATTCCTCCGGCATGCGGGCCCGCCTCGCCTTCGGCATGTCGATGGGCATTTCCTTCGACTGGTATCTCGTCGACGAGATCACCGCCGTGGGCGACAGTGCCTTCAAGAAGAAGTCGCTCGCGGTCTTCAAGAACCGCCTCCAGGATGCGGGCCTCCTGATGGTCTCTCATTCGACCCGTACGATCTTGAGTTACTGCACCTCCGGACTGGTGCTGGAAAACGGCAAGGCACGATTTTTCGAGGACGTCCGCGAGGCGGTCAGGGTGCACGAGGCAAACATGGCGGCCTGACTGGCCGCGGGAGACGGATCGGATGGAGTTCGGCACGAGCGGCCTGCGCGGTCTCGTCACGGAGATGACGGAGGCGCGGGTCGCGGCGCATGTCGCGGCCTTCCTGCACCATCTCGATACCCTGGGGTTGGACCGAAGCATCCTGCTCACCGGCCGCGACCTCCGGCCGAGTTCGCCGCGGATCGCCGATGCCTGCCTTGCCATGGCGCAGGCCATGGGCAGTCTCGGCATCGATTGCGGCGTGCTGCCCTCCCCGGCTCTTGCGCTCGAGGCGGCCACCCGCGGCCTGCCAGCAATCATGGTCACCGGCAGCCACATCCCCTTCGACCGCAACGGGCTGAAGTTCTACCGTCCCGGCGGCGAGATCACCAAGGCTGACGAGGCCTGCATCCTTGCCGCCCTCGAGTCGCCCGCCCCGGCCCTTCGACCGGCTGCAGTGACAGCTGAAACAGATGGCGGGGCGGCGGCACGGCGCTATCAGGACCGCTATCTCGGCTTCTTTGCCCCTGATACGCTCGCGGACAAGCGGATCGGGCTTTACCAGCACAGCGCCGCGGGGCGGGACCTGATGGTCCCCATCCTTGAGGGGCTCGGCGCCACAGTGATCCCCTTCGGCCGCAGCGAGGGATTCATTCCGATCGATACCGAGGCGGTGCGCCCGGAAGATGCCGACCTTGCCCGGGACGTTACCCGTGCGGAGCGTCTCGATGCGATGATCTCGAGCGATGGCGACGGTGACCGACCGCTGATGGCCGACGAGACAGGCCGCATCCTGCGCGGCGACACGCTCGGCCTCCTCACCGCGCGTCTGCTCGGCGCTGATGCCGTGGCAACACCGGTTTCCTCGAACACCGCGCTCGAGCGCAGCGGCTGGTTCGGGCGCATTGCCCGCACGCGGATCGGCTCGCCCCATGTGATCGCTGCAATGGAGACGCTTGCCGCGCAGGGCGCGCGTTGTGTCGCGGGTTACGAGGCGAATGGCGGCTTCCTGTTCGGGGGGCGGGCAGAGGATCCGGTGACCGGCGCGCATCTCGGGCCGCTTGTCACCCGCGACGCCATGCCACCGCTGCTCGCCCCCCTCGTGATGGCTGCCCGGGAAGGCCGGACTCTCTCGGAGCTCGCCGCTAGCCTGCCGTCCCGCTTCACCGCCAGCGGGCGGCTGCCGGAGTTTCCGAAGGACAGGAGCAGCCCGCTCCTCGTGGCTCTTGCCAGAGATGCGACCGCCCGCGCCACTTTTCTTGACCGGCTCGGACTGGAGGGGGCAGGGCAGCCGGATACGCTCGACGGGGTGCGGCTGCCGCTCGCAGAGGGCGAGATCCTGCATCTGCGGGCTTCGGGCAATGCGCCAGAGCTGCGTTGTTATGCCGAAGCGGCCGCCGAAGACCGGGCCGAGGCACTGGTCGCAGCGACCCTTGGCACGCTTGCGGCAGACCAGGAGCTCTAGCGGGGTAGCCGACGGCGGAGCGCGCCCGTGGCATTGCGGGCAAGGCACCAGCCAGCCTGGAGGGGCGAAAGCCCGGCCTCGCGGCGGTAGAGCTCCCAAGTGGCGGCAAGGGCCGTGACCTTGTTGGCCGAGAGTGACCCGGCCCCGACCCGGTAATCGGCCAGCACCCGGTCGAGCCCATGGGCCTCCCCGCCCCGGGCCAGAAGCCTGAGCCAGAGCCCGTAATCCTGCCGCCGCCGCAGGTTCGGCATCTCCACCCGGCCGAAATGTGCGACATCGTAGATCGCGGTGAGGCAGCCGATCACGTTGCCATGAAGAAGCCGCACACGATCGACCGAGGCCGGCACCCGAACCTCGCCGAGCACCCGTCCAACGGCATCGACCCGCCGGTAACTACAGAAGGCGAAGACCGCGCCGGTGCGGGCCATGTGCTCGAGCTGGGCGGCAAGTTTTTCAGGGTGCCAGAGATCGTCGGCATCGAGAAAGGCCACGTAGCGGCCCCGGGCGGCGGCAATGGCAGCATTGCGGGCCGCGGCAGCGCCGCGGTTCTCCGGCCAGCCGAGCAGGCGCAGGCGCGGCTCCTCCGCGGCAAGAGTGCGGGTAAGGGCGGCAGAACGATCGGAGGACCCGTCATCGACCAGCAGCATTTCCCAGTCGGACATGGTCTGGGCCCGAACCGAGGCCACGGTCGCTGCAAGCGTGGCCTCGGCATTCCAGACGGGCGTGACCACCGAAACGCGCGGCAGCGGACGGAGTGCTGCGGACATGGATCTCCCCGGGCAACCTTTCCGCCAGATAGAGGTCCTTCCGGAACGGGGCAAGCCCCCGATGCCGGGGTATTTTCACGGTGAAATTAGGCCTTTTCGCCGCGAAGTTCTGAGCTTTTCTCTTGAAGAGAAAGGGTTTTCCGAAAACCGGGGGCTCTGCGCCTCCCGGCTTGTGTTACCTTTCACGCTGCCCGGGATCAGCCCCGGACGGGGTCAGGCGCGCGGATCTCCCGGCGGGCGGCCTCGATCCAGTCCCGGGCCGGGACAAGCCCGCCGAGAGCGCCAAGACGGTTGGAAAGATCCGGGGCCTCGAGCTCGGCGAGTTCGGCGAGGCAGGCAATGCCCGCCCGCTGCAGCGCCCAGATGAGACCAGGCCCCGCGCCTTCCAGCCGGTGGAGGTCGCAGATCGGCGCGGCCCGAGGCTCGGTCATGCCCATGAGCCCGGCATTCGGCCCGGGCGCACCGCTGTCTGGGGGGCGCTGGAAACGCAGCACCGCGGCAGGTTCGGCCGCCGACGCCTTCGACACCGCAGGGGCCGGGGCGGCTCCGGCAGCAGGCGGCGCGCTTGCGCTCAGGGCCCGCAGGAATTCCTCAAGCGCGGCCTCCTCCTCGTCCTCCTCGGAAAGCGGCGCGGCGGCGCGAGACGGTTCGGGAGGCGAGGCCACGGGTCGCGGCTGGGACGCGGGCGCAGCCCGACCGATCGTGGCGGGCTTCGGTACGGAGGAGGCGGCCTCCGGCGGTGTGCTGGCCGCCGTCCGCCCTGCTGCTGCGGCTGGAGGGCCGTCGGCATGCAGCCGGGCCAGACGCTCGGCCCGGAGTCTGTTGCGATGGGCGATGCGCAGGGCGAGGGTCCGACGCGCGACCTCTCCGGCCTCGCAGGGATCCGCGGCATCGGTCTCCTCAATTCCAGCAGGCATTCCGGTGATTCTCTCGCGCAGATGCATGGAAGTCTCCCGTCAGCTGAACTGCGACATGCGCATGGCGGCGCGGTCCTCCTCGGACCGCTGCTCGAGCCGGGCAAGGAATTCGGCAAGGGTGACGCCGAGGGTCTTCTGGAAAGCGGCAGTCTCGTCCCGGGCGATATGGGCGTTCAGGAGCTCGTCCTGGGTCTCTAGGCGCTGCAGGACGGCGGAAAGCGTCTCGGACAGAGCCGTCAGCACGGCATCGGTGCTGTCACCTTGGGCGTCGAGCCGGGAGAGAATTTCCTTCTGGCGCGCCTCGATTGCCGAGAGTCGAGTGGCGAGCGCACTGCCCGAGGCGGGATCGGCGGCCTGCTCAAGGGTGAGGCGTGCGCATTCGGCGGCATAGCGGGCATTGATCACCGCCTTGATCTCGGGGCCCGCACTCTCGAGCGCGCCGGTCACCGCCCGGTCCTGGGCGCGGAGCAGCAGGATCGGCTGGGCAAGGGCAGCATCCGCCTCGGGCAGCAGGTCCGTCGCGTTGAGCCAGACCGCATCCTCGCCGAGGGTTGCGGCAAGCCCCCCCTCGATCGCCTCTGCCCATTCGCCGGGCGGCAGCGCGCCGAGCGCACCGTCGAGATCCTCTGCTCCGGCCCGGAAGGCGTAGTGATAGGGCTCGATCCGGTAGACGGGCCCCGCCACCAGCGCGCAGAGCGCACGCAGACAGGTCGCCTCGCCGCCGAGCTTAGCAGGATCCCCGATCATTTCATGGCTGACGAGCCCCGCAGCGATGAGGTCAGCAAGCACGGTCGGGGCGGCTTCGGGAGCTTGGGATTCCACGTCTCTCTACCTCTTCGCTTCTACGCTTCGGGCTCTTCACTTCGGGGGAATGCGGGGGAGGAACCACGTCAGGAACGTCGGATCTTAACCTGATCCGAATTGGTTAAGTGCCCGTTACCGGGTCTGGCACCGCCTCTCCCCCACCTCGGTCTGGAGGAAGAGAGGCCGGTCTCACTTCCGATGCAGGGAAACGAGCTGGGGCAGGCTCCAGACCTCCTCCATGTCGCCGCCCTGTCCGGTCCCGTCCGCGGCCGGAGCCTCCGACCCGTCATTTCCACGCGCCGCGAGCGTCTCCATGAGCTGCATCTGGGTGGCAGAAAGCCGTGGCAGGCTCGCCTCGAGCAGCGCCAGACGGTCGGCGAAGAGGCCGGTCTGCTCGGCCGCGGCATGGAGCGCGATGAGCTGCATTGCCACGGCGCGGGCCTGTTCGCGGGCCTCGTCGGCATCTGGATCCCAAGGCCGGGCCTCGAGCGCCTCGAGGCGCGCCTCAAGCGGAGCCAGCCGGGCGATCGCCGCCTCGAGGCTCGCATCGCTCCGGGCGAGTGCGCGGGCGAGTTCCTCGGCCATGCCCGCGGCCGGAGCGGCCTTCTCGGCGGTGGCCCGGATGCCGGTGAGCTGCTCGGCCACCTCGCCCTGGGCCCAGTCGAGGGCATCGAGCCGGGCGGAGATACCACGTTCCATGTCGGCCAGCCGCGCCTCCATCGGTGCGAGCCGGGCAAAGACCGTCTCCACCGTGGCATCCTTCTGGGCATAGAGCCGGGTGAGCTGGTCGGAGATCTCGGCAAACGGGTTCTCGCCGGGGGTTTCGAGCGCCGAGAGCCGGTCTTTCAACGCCGTCTCGCTCGCTGCGTGGGCGGCCCGCAGCGCCTCGAGCCGCTCGGCAAAGCGGTCGAGCATCGCCTGCGGGTTCTGGGCCGCGACCGCCTCGCCGATCTCGGTGAGGCGGTCCTGAAGCGGGGCGAGGCGGGTGGTCACTGCCTTCAGCGCAAAATCCTCCACGCCGGCCCGAACGGCGGCCAGCCGGTCGGCCACCTCGTCCTGGCTCCAGTCGAGAGTGTCGAGCCGGGCGGAGAGGCTGCTCTCCACTCCGGAGAGCTTGGCTTCCAGCGGCGCAAGCCGGGCAAAGACCGTCTCCACCGTCGCATCCTTCTGCGCATAGAGCCGGGTGAGCTGGTCGGAGATCTCGGCGAAGGGATTCGCGCCGGGGTTCTCCAACGCTGCA
>NZ_CP171226.1:120000-296285 GCF_043226085.1 Amaricoccus sp. B4 | reverse complement strand
TGGTCTCTCCTGTGCTCGGCGCAAGATCTGCGCGGGCTGATCCTCAACGTTCGGGCTCTGGCGGCCCGTCGATCGTCCGGCTGTTTCCAACGCTCTTTCCGACCGTGCCCTCATTAGCGTCCAGAGGCGGTTTCCTGTCAAGCCGATTGTGCCGGTGAGCCTCGGCGAGGCCCCATATCCTTTTCGATGAAAAGGGTATCTCTGGTATTGGGGGACAGCTAGGGTGTCCCCCAATCGCGGGGAAATGTCCCCCAATATGCGGCGGGAGCCCTGTCCGAGTCCCCCAATATTTCGCGCCCTGCCCCAGATATCCGGGCTTGCGACTCACCCAGGCGATTCGCGGCCAAAGCCCCGGAGGCACAGGGAGAAATTTGTCGAGGCTCATTATAACTTCGGTTTTGATTTTTTTGCAAATCCGGCGTATTTGCGGATTGAGGCAGCTTTTACGTTTAGTTCAGAGGCAGAGCATGTACACGCACGAAGACCTGGCCCGGCTCCAGGCTCAGTCGCTCAAGATGCAGAGCTGGATCCGGCAGCAGACCTTCAGTCCGGAGAGCACGAAGAAACTCCGGCGATTCTCGAGCTGGGAGGTCTCGGAGCTCATCTTCCGCATCAACCAGTCCACCTTCCGCGGCCGGCTTGCGACCGAGCCGAACCTTCCCGGCGGGGAAGTCGAGCCGGACGGCCGGCAGCGCTGGTTCTCGCTCGAGGAGATCAACGAGCTGCGGCGGCGGATGAAGGTGAACCGCAAGTCGCTGATGCCCCCCCGCCCCTCCGGCAAGCGCGCCTTCCGGGTCGCGGTGGCAAACTTCAAGGGCGGCGCGGGCAAGTCCACCGTCGCCCTCCACCTCGCGCATGCCGCGGCGCTCGACGGCTACCGGGTGCTGGTGGTCGATTTCGACCCGCAGGCGACCCTCTCCCATTCGATGGGCCTGACCGATGTCGCCGAGGATTACACCGTCTGGGGCATCATGGCCCGCGACCTCATCCGCGAGACCGACCGGATGAACGAGGCCGCGGTCGGCGCCGCCTCGGGCACCGCGCCGCCGCGGCGCAAGATCCCGGCCTCGATCCGCGACATGGGGCTCGACGAGCTGCGGGTCAGCGACTTCATCAAGCCCACCGCCTGGTCGACGATCGACATCATTCCCTCCTGCGCCAACGCGGCGTTCGTCGAGTTCGCCTCGGCGCAGTATCGCCACCTCAACCCGGAATGGTCGTTCTTCGCCGCGGTGTCGCGCTATCTGGATACGCTGAACGATGACGATTACGACCTCATCATCTTCGACTGCCCGCCGGCCATCGGCTACCAGTCGATGAACGCGGTCTTCGCGGCCGACATGCTCTACATCCCCTCCGGGCCCGGCTACTGGGAATACGACAGCACCACGAGCTTCATCGGCCAGCTTGCCGAGGCGCTCGAGGATCTCTCGCACGGGTTCGACGCGACCTTCCCGGCGGGGAAGATCACGCTGCCGAAGGCCTTTGTCGAGATCCGCTTCCTGATGACGCGCTACGAGCCCGGCAACGATCTCCACCGCGCGATGTTCGAGGCCTTCCGCAAGGTCTTCGGCGATCATGTCGCCGAGCATCCGGTCGAGATGACGCGGGCGGTGGAGCAGTCGGGCCGCTTCCTGAGCTCGGTCTACGAGATCGACTATCGCGAGATGACGCGGGAAACCTGGCGCCGGGCACGGGCAAGCTTCGACCGGGCCTATGAGGAATTCAAGGTCCACGCGGTGGCGGCATGGGACAAGATCTGAGGGCAGGGCGATGAGCAAGCGACGCAGGATGTTCGATATCGAGATGCCGGATCAGGAGCCGGAAACCTTCCCCGCGGGGAAGTCCGAGCCCCCGGCAAAGCCCGAGGCCCCGGCGGCGCGCCGCGGCCCCATGGCCGCCGCGATCACCGAAACCGCCGTTTCGGTGCGCGAGCGGCGCGAGGTGGAGGACCGGATACGGGCCGAAAATGACGCGCTCGCCCATGAATTCGTCCGGTTGAAGAAGCTTGGCCTCGCGGTCGAGCTGGTGCCGCTCGAGCAGGTGGAGGCCCGCAAGCTCACCCGCGACCGCGCCGCCGGCCCGGACGAGGAGCTTTCGGAACTCAAGGATTCGATCCAGGCCATCGGCCTTTCGAACCCGATCCGGGTCGAGCGGCGGGCGGATGGCCGTTTCGAGCTAATCCAGGGCTTCCGGCGCCTCGCGGCCTATCGCGAGTTGCTCGGCGAAACCGGGGATCCTGCGCGCTTCGGCGCCATTCCGGCGGCGGTGTCCGAAGCGGGTGACAGCCTCGATGCGCTCTATCGCCGGATGGTGGATGAAAACCTCGTGCGAAAGGACATCTCCTTCGCGGAGATGGCGCAGCTTGCCCGCGAATATGCCGCCGATCCCGACACGGGCGAGAATGACCCGGACAAGGCGGTCGCGGTGCTCTTCAAGTCGGCGGGCTACCAGAAGCGCAGCTACATCCGCACCTTCATCCGCCTCGTCGAGCGCCTCGGGGCGCAGCTCCGCTTCGCCCCGGAGATTTCCCGCGCTCTGGGCCTCGCGCTCGTTGCCCGCATGGACGAGGATCCGGAAGTCGCCGCCCGCATCCTCGACGATCTGACCGGCTGGGAGGGGCGCACGGCGCAGGACGAGCTCGCCGTGCTCCGCCGCCATGCCCGGATCGAGGAAGCCGCGGAGCCCGCCCGGGTTCCGGCGCCCGCAGCACCGGCGGCGCCGGCAAAACCGGGGCGGGCAAAGACCAGCTTCCAGTTCGACCGGCCGGAGGGGCGGGCGAAATGCACCGCCGCCGCCGGGCGTCTCGAGGTGCGGCTCGACCGGGATTTCTCCACCGTCGATCGCCGCCGCCTCGAACGCGCGGTGCGCCAGATGCTCGACCAGCTCGACGGCTGAGCCCCCGATCTTCCCCACGGGGAAGGTCGCCTGCGACCCCGGTCCTGGCCTGCGGCGCAACGCTGCCGCGCGCCAGCTTCGGGGTCCCGACACCCCGTTCAGCGGCAATGAGCGTCCGCGCAAGGACGGGGACGCGACGCCCCCCGATCCTCCACCACGGCTGCGTCACTCCCGGATTTGCCCGGCCAACCCGCCGCCGCATCCGCCACCGCCGGACCGGTCGGGCAATCGCTTCGGGGGAGCGCTATCGAGCAGGACGAAACCGGCTTCCGAGCCTACTCTGAAATCACTGGTCATAGCGGACTAAGGCGACTAAACTAAGTCATATCAATCACCGAAGGTCGCGCCCCATGAAAAGCGTCAACATGCACGAGGCCAAGACCAACCTCTCCCGGCTGGTCGAAGCCGCGGTGGAAGGCGAGCCCTTCGTGATCGCCCGCGCCGGTCATCCACTCGTCCGCGTCGCGGCCCTCGCCGCCGATCCCGACACGCCCCGCCGCATCGGCTTCCTCGAAGGCCGCATCAGTCTCACGCCGGAGTTCGCCCTCGCCCGGCCCGGCGGCGGGGCAGGGGGCCCGGCCCGGTGAGGATCCTCTTCGACACGCCGCTCCTCCTTGCCGCCGCGGCCGGGGGCCGCCTCCTGCCGCCCGCCGCGCGCGCCGCGCTCGAGGCCGCCCGCACCCGGCCGGTCTTCAGCGCCGTGAGCCTCTGGGAGATCGCGATCCTCCAGCGCGAGGGCAGGGGGGGCTTTCAGGTCTCGCCCCACGAGTTCCGCCGCGGCCTGCTCGAGAACGGCTACGACGAGCTTCCGCTCGACGGCCGCCACGCGCTGGCCGCCGCCGCCCTGCCGCCGCTTCATGACGAGCCCTTCGGCCGGATTCTGGTGGCCCAGGCCCAGGTCGAGGAGATCCGCCTCGTCACCGCCGATCCGGCGCTCGCCCGCTACGATGCCCCGGTCGAACTCGCGCGGTAGGGCAGGGGAGGGCAGGGGCCGCAGGAGGCCGTCGCGGCGCGCAGTTGGTCTCCGCTGCAAACTGTGTTAGCGGAGCGCTTTCGCAGCAACTGCCCTGAAGGTCGCCATGTCCCGATCCGCGCATCCGCTCCCGACGGAGACCTACCGCCGGCTCGAACACCTCGCCCGCGAACGCATCCTCATTCTCGACGGCGCGATGGGCACCCAGATCCAGCAGCTCGGCCTCGCGGAGGAAGACTACGCGGGCCACGGCAGCGGCTGCGCCTGCCACGGGCCGCGCTCCGACAAGCCTCAGAAGGGCAACAACGATCTGCTGAACCTCACCCAGCCGAAGGTGATCGAGGAGATCCATTTCCGCTACGCCATGGCGGGTGCCGACATCGTCGAGACCAACACCTTCTCCTCGACCACCATCGCCCAGGCCGACTACGGCCTCGAGGCCGCGGTGCGCGATCTGAACTTCGAGGGCGCGCGTCTCGCCCGCGCCGCGATGGACCGCGCCGAGGCCGAGGACGGCCGCCCGCGATTCGTCGCCGGCGCCCTCGGCCCCACCAACCGCACCGCCTCGATCAGCCCGGACGTGAACAATCCCGGCTACCGCGCCGTCACCTTCGAGACCCTGCGCGCGGCCTATGCCGAGCAGGCCCGCGCGCTCGTCGAGGGGGGCGCCGACATCCTGCTCATCGAGACGATCTTCGACACGCTCAACGCCAAGGCCGCGATCTTCGCCTGCGAGGAGATCTTTGCCGAGCGCGGCCAGCGCCTGCCGGTGATGATCTCGGGCACGATCACCGACCTCTCGGGCCGCACCCTCTCGGGCCAGACCCCGACCGCCTTCTGGCATTCCGTGCGCCACGCGCGGCCCTTCACCATCGGCCTCAACTGCGCGCTCGGCGCCAATGCCATGCGCCCGCATCTGACCGAGATCTCCGGCGTCGCCGATACCTTCACCTGCGCCTATCCCAACGCTGGCCTGCCCAACGAGATGGGCGAGTATGACGAGACCCCCGAAGCCATGGCGGCCCAGGTCGAGGGCTTCGCCGCCGAGGGGCTCGTCAACGTCGTCGGCGGCTGCTGCGGCTCGACCTACGAGCACATCCGCGCCATCGCCACCGCCGTCGCGCCGCACAAGCCCCGCGCCGTGCCCGAACACACCCCGCTCATGCGCCTCTCCGGCCTCGAGCCCTTCACGCTGACGAAGGACATCCCCTTCGTGAACGTGGGCGAGCGGACCAACGTCACCGGCTCGGCCCGCTTCCGCAAGCTCATCACCAACGCCGACTATGCCGCCGCCCTCGAGGTCGCCCGCGATCAGGTCGAGAACGGCGCGCAGGTGATCGACGTCAACATGGACGAGGGCCTCATCGACTCGAAGCAGGCGATGATCGAGTTCCTCAACCTCATCGCCGCCGAGCCCGACATCGCCCGCGTGCCGGTGATGATCGACAGCTCGAAATGGGAGGTGATCGAGGCCGGCCTCCGCTGCGTCCAGGGCAAGGCCATCGTCAACTCGATCTCGATGAAGGAGGGCGAGGCGGCCTTCCTGCGCCAGGCCAGCCTCTGCCGCGCCTATGGCGCCGCGGTCGTGGTCATGGCGTTCGACGAGAAGGGCCAGGCCGATACCGAGGACCGCAAGGTCGAGATCTGCGCCCGCGCCTACCGGCTGCTGACCGGGGAGGTCGGCTTCCCGCCCGAGGACATCATCTTCGACCCCAACGTCTTCGCGGTCGCCACCGGCATCGAGGAGCACGACAACTACGGCGCCGACTTCATCGGCGCGACCCGCCGCATCACCGCCGAATGCCCGCATGTCCACATCTCGGGCGGCGTCTCCAACCTCTCGTTCAGCTTCCGCGGCAACGAGCCGGTGCGCGAGGCGATGCACGCGGTCTTCCTCTACCACGCCATCCAGGCCGGCATGGACATGGGCATCGTCAACGCGGGCCAGCTCGCGGTCTACGACCAGATCGACGCCGAACTGCGCGAGGCCTGCGAGGACGTCGTGCTCAATCGCGTGCCCGCCACCGGCAGCACCGCCACCGAACGCCTGCTCGAGATCGCCGAGCGCTTCCGCGGGCAGGGCGGCGGCAAGGCCCGCGAGAAGGACCTGTCCTGGCGTAAGTTCCCGGTCGAGAAGCGCCTCGAACATGCGCTCGTCAACGGCATCACCGAGTTCATCGACGCCGATACCGAGGAGGCGCGCCTGCAGGCCGAGCGCCCGCTCCACGTCATCGAGGGGCCGCTGATGGCGGGGATGAACGTGGTCGGCGACCTCTTCGGCTCCGGCAAGATGTTCCTCCCCCAGGTGGTGAAATCCGCCCGCGTGATGAAGCAGGCCGTCGCCGTGCTGCTCCCCTACATGGAGGAGGAAAAGCGGCTGAACGGCGGCGAGGGCCGCGAGAGTGCGGGCAAGGTCGTCATGGCGACCGTGAAGGGCGACGTCCACGACATCGGCAAGAACATCGTCGGCGTCGTGCTCGCCTGCAACAACTACGAGATCATCGACCTCGGCGTCATGGTCCCGGCCGAGAAGATCCTCGCCACCGCGAGGGCCGAGAAGGCCGACATCATCGGCCTCTCGGGCCTCATCACCCCCTCGCTCGACGAGATGGTCCATGTCGCGGCCGAGATGGAGCGCGAGGGCTTCGACGTGCCGCTGCTGATCGGCGGCGCCACCACCTCGCGCGTCCACACCGCCGTCAAGATCCACCCGCATTACGCCCGCGGCCAGGCGGTCTACGTCACCGACGCAAGCCGCGCCGTCGGCGTGGTCTCGGCCCTGCTCTCGCCCGAGCAGAAGGCACCCTATGTCGAGGGCGTCCGCGGCGAATACCGCGAGGTCGCCGAGCGCCACGCCCGCGCCGAGGCCGCCAAGGTGCGGCTGCCCCTGACGGATGCCCGCCACAACAGCCTGAAGCTCGACTGGAGCGCGTATGTGCCGCCGAAGCCGAGCTTCCTCGGCACCCGCTGCTTCGAGAGCTGGGATCTCGCCGAGCTCGCCGCCTATATCGACTGGACGCCGTTCTTCCAGACCTGGGAGCTCAAGGGCGTCTTCCCGCGCATCCTCGAGGATGCGGCGCAGGGCGAGGCGGCGCGCGCGCTCTACTTCGATGCCCAGGCGATGCTCCAGCGCATCATCAGCGAGCGCTGGTTCCACCCCCGCGCGGTCGTGGGCTTCTGGCCCGCCAACCGCCACGGCGACGACATCAGGCTCTACACCGACGACACCCGCCTCGCCGAGCTCGCAACGCTCCACACCCTGCGCCAGCAGACCTCGAAGCGCCCGGGCCGCCCGAATGTGGCGCTTGCCGATTTCATCGCGCCCGAGGCCATCGCGCCCGATTACGTCGGCGGCTTCGTCGTCACCGCCGGGCCCGAGGAAATCGACATCGCCAGGGGCTTCGAAGCGGCGGGCGACGACTACTCCGCGATCATGGTGAAGGCGCTGGCCGACCGCATCGCCGAGGCCTTCGCCGAGCGGATGCACGAGCTCGTCCGCCGCGACCTCTGGGGCTATGCGCCGGGCGAGGGCTTCACCCCCGTCGAGCTCATCGCCGAGCCCTATGTGGGCATCCGCCCCGCGCCCGGCTATCCGGCGCAGCCCGACCACACCGAGAAGGCGACGCTCTTCCGCCTGCTCGATGCCGAGGTGGCGACCGGCGTGACGCTCACGGAAGGCTTTGCCATGTGGCCCGGCTCCTCGGTCTCCGGCTTCTACCTCTCCCATCCCGACAGCTACTATTTCGGCGTGGCGAAGGTCGAGCGCGACCAGGTCGAGGATTATGCCGCGCGCAAGGGCATGCCGGTGGAGGAAGCCGAGCGCTGGCTCGGCCCGATCCTCAACTACCGGCCCGGAACCTCCCTCGCCGCCGAATAGCGGCGGCGGGGCAGGGGGCCGGTGCGCAGGCCGCGGGGATGCGCGAGCTCCAAAACGCACCAGCGCCCTCCCGCGTGCGGGAGAGCGCTGGTTGTTTGCCGGCATATCCGGTCAATTCCCGGATGGCCCGGCGTGGCGCTCTGCCAGAGTGAAATCTGCACCCGGCCGCGCTGCCGATCCGTCGAAATGCCTGCTCAAATGAATCGTTTTTGAAGCTGCATGAAAATGGTCCTGCTGGTCTCGTTCTTCATCGAAATTCTGGCGCGAACCGCCGACTTCGGTTCATGGCCGTCCGCCCCAGCCGGATGATATCTGTTTGAATGCGGTGTCGCATCCCCCTCACCCCGCATGCCCACTATGCGCCAAAAGGCGGTGTCGCCGCATTACCCAAATGGGGTACAGATACCGTTCCGGGGATACAAGTTAACGAGTCATTAACCTGCCGTGGCCGCTGCGCCGCCCCGTGCGCGCAGTGCTGCGCTCAGCAATCCCCGGCGGGCAGCATGGTCACCGAGGAGTAGCGCCCCTCCGTGGTGACGATGGCCGCACAGGCCCCGGTGGCGGGGTTGAGCCAGTAGGCCGTCAGCCCGTCCGAGCGGATATGCCGGAAGCCGAGGCTCTGGATGCCCATTTCCGCCTGCCCGGCGCGGGCGCCCTCGAAGGGCGTGAGGTCCGAAGCGCCGCCGACCACCGCCGCCTCGCTGTCCGCCGCGGTGTCGTCCTCCTTCGCGCAAGCCGCCAGCAGCAGGGCGGCTGCGCCGGCCGCAAGGATCCCTCTTGTCGTCATGATGGTTTCCCCCCCGATCTGGCGCGCTTCGGTCCGCTGCGTCACACGCTCCGGCATCCGGTCCGCCACCGGCCCCGGTGCGGGCGGCCATCCCTCAGACTAGCGCCATCGTGATCCGCGCGCCAACCTTTCGTGGGCGGCCCCTCCCAAGGGCCCCGCGCCCCGAACGCCGCCGCGGCTCCAGCCCCCGCCGGAGGGGCTCATTCATGATATGTTAACCACGAAAAATGAATGAAATCAGTGCGATAATTTTCGTTTCACGGTGAAAAGCCCCGTTTTCACGGCCGCGGGCCCCGCTTTCCCGCCCGATTTCCCATGGAGCCCCGCCCCCGGCCGCGCTAAGCCCGGAGGGAAGACCCGGGGAGGAGGGCAAGGCCATGGAAACCGGCGAGAGCTTCGATTTCATCGTCGCGGGCGGAGGTTCGGCGGGCTGTGTGCTCGCCAACCGCCTGTCCGAGGGCGGCCGCCACCGGGTGGCCCTCGTCGAGGGCGGTGGCAAGGACGACTGGATCTGGTTCCACATCCCCGTGGGCTATCTCTTCGCCATCGGCAATCCCCGCGCCGACTGGTGCTTCCGGACCGAGCCGGTGCCGGGCCTCAACGGCCGCGATCTCGCCTATCCCCGCGGCCGGGTTCTGGGCGGCTGCTCGGCGATCAACGCGATGATCTACATGCGGGGCCAGGCCGCCGATTACGACGGCTGGCGCCAGATGGGCCTGCCGGGCTGGGGCTGGGACGACGTGCTCCCGGTCTTCCGCCGCCATGAGGACAACTGGCGCGGCGCGGGGCCGCTCCACGGGGCTGGCGGCGAATGGCGGGTGGAACAGCCCCGCATGCGCTGGGAGATCCTCGACGCCTTCATCGCCGCCGCCGCCGAGGCCGGCATCCCCGCGACCCCGGATTTCAATACCGGCAGCAACGAGGGCTGCGGCTATTTCGACGTGAACCAGAAGCGCGGTCGCCGCTGGAGTGCCGCCCGCGGTTTCCTCGCCCCCGCGCTCGACCGGCCGAACCTCACCGTCCTGACCGGCGCCCTTGCCGAGCGGGTGGTGATCGAGGGCGGCCGCGCCACCGGCCTCGTGATCCGCCGCGCGGGGGTGCGTCAGGTGCTCCATGCCCGCGGCGAGGTCATCCTCTCCACCGGCGCGGTCGCCACGCCCGCGCTGCTCGAACGCTCCGGCATCGGCGACGGCGCGCGGGTTTCCGGGCTCGGGATCGAGGTCGCGCAGCATCTTCCGGGCGTCGGCGGAAACCTTCAGGATCACCTCCAGCTCCGGCCGATCTTCCGGGTCGCGAATGTGCCCACCCTCAACATGGCCTACCGCTCGCTCCTGCGCCGCGGCTGGATGGCCGCCGATTATGCCCTGCGCCGCCGCGGTCCGATGACCATGGCCCCCTCGCAGCTCGGCGCCTTCACCCGCTCGTCGGAAGCCTATGCGACCCCCAACATCCAGATGCACATCCAGCCGCTCTCCCTCGACAAGTTCGGCGATGCCATGCACCCCTTCCCGGCGATCACCACCAGCGTCTGCAATCTCCGCCCCTCGAGCCGCGGCACCATCCACGCCCGCTCGCCCGAACCGGATGCGCCGCCGCTGATCCAGCCGAACTATCTCGCCACCGCCGAGGATCGCCAGGTTGCCGCCGACGCGATCCGCGCCGTCCGCCGGATCATGGTGCAGCCGGCCCTCCGCCGCTATGCCCCCGAGGAATTCAAGCCCGGCCCGGATCTCGTCAGTGACGAGGACCTCGCCCGCGCGGCGGGGGATGTCGGCACCACGATCTTCCACCCGGTCGGCACCGCCAAGATGGGCGCGGAGAGTGACCCCACGGCAGTGACCGACGCCCGCCTGCGGGTGCGTGGCCTCGAGGGCCTCCGGGTCGCCGATGCCTCCGTCATGCCGACGATCACCTCGGGCAACACCAATTCGCCCACGATCATGATCGCCGAAAAGGGCGCCGCCATGATCCTCGAGGATGCTCGATGAGGGCAGGGGCGCTCACTCGGAGGGCTTCTGGCCCATGAGCTGGCGCTGCAGCCGGGTGAGCTCGATTTCGAGCACCGCGAGCTCGGCATAGAGCGGAAACCGGGCGCTCCGCCCGTCGCGGTACCAGTCCGCCATCTCCTGCCGCAGCGCTTCCCGTCGCCCGACGGTGTCGATGATCGCGGCCCGGATCTCGGCGATACGCGCCGCCTCGTTCATCGCGGCGCCTCCCGCGGCGGGCGGTGGTCCCGGCGATTCTGGCTCTGTCTCATGGGCGGACTCCCGAGATGGCTTGCGGGCCGGGCGTTTGCGGGAGGCAGGCGCCCGGATCCGGCAAGAAGAGGACGCCCGCTGCGCCCCGCCCGTCAAGAGGCTCGTGCCGGGCACAGCGATTCGGCTCTTGGCAAACCTCAAATTCCCGACTAATTTCAGTGGGAATTTCGGGGGCCATCCGCCCCCGCGCAAGCTCGCGCAGTTCGCGCCTCGCCAGCCAGCAGTACCGGGAACCCAGGCCTTCGGCCGTGCGGAACGCACGGGAAGGTCCATGCTTTCGTTCGTGGTGGCGGGTTTCCGGGATCAGGACGCAATGCTTGGGGATCCCTTCAGCCGGATCCCTCCGGGGGTCTGGAGGCACCATGGGCAAGATCGAGCGGGTGAGGGAAATGGCGCCGAGCGGCCGGGGCCGCTCCGGCGCGCGACGGGCAGGAGGCGGCGCACTGCTTCTTCTCTGCGTCGGGCTGGCAGGACCGGCGCCTGGCCAAACCGTGGACGGCCCGGCGGGGCCCGAGGCGCCTCTGACGATGGCGCCTTCCAGCGTTGCGCCCCCGATCGCGGCGCCGCTGGAGGCAGTGGTGCCGGCAGGGAACGAGTCCGCGGACACGAGCGCCCCGGCGACAGAGGCTCCGGCGCCCGGAGCGCTGCCGGCGGCGCCCGAGGCGGTTGCCGCCGGAGCGGTGGAGACGGACGCGGCGTCCGCCGCCGATATCGCGCCACAGGCGGCGGATGCAGGGCTCGAAACCCTGCCGCACGACCTCTCGCCCTTCGGCATGTTCGCCGCGGCGGATGCGGTGGTGAAGGCGGTGATGATCGGGCTCGTGCTCGCGTCCATCGCGACCTGGACGGTCTGGCTGGCCAAGACGATCGAGATCCTCGTGGCGAAGGCGCGGCTCCGCCGGGCGCTCGCGATCCTCGCATCCGCACGCGACCTCGATGCCGCCGACGCAGCGCTTGCGGGCCGCGGCGGGCCGGCGCCGCTCATGCTCGCGGCGGTGCATCACGAGGCGGGTGTTTCGGCCGAGGCCATTGCGCGGGGCGAGGGGCAGGGGCTCCTCGGCCGCGTCACCTCGCATCTCACCCGCATCGAGGCGCGCGCCGGACGGCGGCTCAACCTCGGGACCGGGCTTCTGGCGACGATCGGCTCGGTTGCACCCTTCGTCGGGCTCTTCGGCACGGTCTGGGGGATCATGAACAGCTTCATCGGCATCTCGAAGGCCCAGACGACCAACCTCGCGGTCGTGGCGCCGGGCATCGCCGAGGCGCTGCTTGCGACGGCGCTCGGCCTCGTTGCCGCCATCCCGGCGGTGGTGATCTACAACATCTTCGCCCGCTCGATCGGCGGTTATCGCGCGCTCCTCGGTGATGTGGCAGCGGCGGTGGAGCGGCTGGCGAGCCGCGATCTCGACAGCGGTCGGCTTTCCCGCCCGCAGCAGTGGCGCGCGGCGGCGGAGTGAGCCCATGGCCGGAAGCCTGACACGCAGCGGCTCCGACGAGGAGCTGGTCGAGACCCACGAGATCAACGTCACGCCGTTCATCGACGTGATGCTGGTGATGCTCATCGTCTTCATGATCGCGGCGCCGCTCGCGACTGTCGATGTCCCGGTCGATCTGCCGGGCTCGACCGCCGAGCCCCAGTCGCGGCCCGCGGATCCGGTCTATCTCACGGTGAAGGAGGATCTGTCCCTCGCCCTCGGGGACGCGGCCGTCGCGCGCGATGCGCTCGGGTCAGAGGTCGCCCGGGCAACCAAGGGCGACAAGGAGGCGCGCATCTTCCTCCGCGCCGACCGGACGGTCGATTATGGCGCGCTGATGGAGGTGATGAACCTGCTCCGCGCGGCGGGGTATCTCAAGGTGGCGCTGGTCGGTCTCGAGCAGACGGCGGGCGGCACCCCGGCGGAGGGGCGTGCGCCATGACAGCGCTTGCCGGATTGCCGCCCGGATTTTCCGACCGGATGACCGCGCGCGAGGCGCTGCTCTGGAGCGGCGCGGCTCTGGCGGCGCTGTCGCTGCACGCGGGCTTCGTGCTCTGGAGCCTGCGCACGCCCGAGGTATCGGCGGCGGCCGCCGCCCCGCCCGCTGCGGTGATGATCGATCTCGCTCCGGTTCCGGCCGCCCCCGCGGCGGAGGAGACCGAGATCGCGCCGGATCTGGTCGATTCGCAGCAGATCGAGGCGGAGATGCCCGACATGCCGGAGCCTGTCGAGAGCCCTGTCCTGCCGGTGCCCCAGCCTGCGGAGCCGGTGGAGCGGGCCATGCCGATGGACGCGCCCGAGGCGCCGAGCCTCGCCGAGCCGGTTCCGGATGTCACCCCGCCCCCCGACGCGCCACCCTCCGAGGTGGTCGAGGCGCGGCCTGTCTCGCGCCCGAAAACGCTCGAGCCGCTGTCCGAGCCGGTCGAGCGCCGCGAGGTGGCCGAGGCCAGGCGGAGCCCTGCGCCGTCGCAGGCCGCCCGCCGGGCAAGGGTCGCCGATGCCGCGCCCTCCGAGACCGCGGCGGCGCCGGAGACGAGCCGGGGTGGCGCGAGCCGCGTCGCGCCCGCGCGCTGGACCTCGCGGCTGATGGCCCATCTCGAGCGCCGCAAACGCTATCCTTCGGGCGCGCGGCGGCGGCATGAGGAAGGGGTGGCGCAGGTCCGCTTCCGCATCGATGCGCAGGGCAATGTGCTCGGGGTCGCGCTCGCCCGCTCCTCGGGCTTTCCAGAGCTCGACGCGGAGGTGCTGGCGATGGTGCGCCGGGCCTCACCGGTTCCGGCGCCCCCCCCCGGCGCGCCGCTCGATCTGACCGTTCCGGTTCAGTTCCGCGTCCGCTGATGATGGCCTTGCGCCGCCCGCCCGGGCGGCGCGGCCGCTCAGCAGGCTACGCGCGTGGCATGTTCCACGGTCGCGACGGACCGTGAGGTCGCTCTGCGCGCCATCAGCTCCGCTTCCAGCTCGCTGACCCGGGCCTCGAGCCGCGCGATGCGCGCGGCGGCGTCACCTTCGGGCTTTGCAGCGGGGGCGGGCAGGCGCGCGCGCAGGGCCCGGGTGTGACCTCCGAGCCTTGCGGCAAGACGCGCCAGGCGTTCGCGGAGTGCTTCCAGCGCGGCGCTCCGCAACCTTGTCAGACTGTCGTCGGGAGGCATGGCTGCGAGGCCCCAGCCCGCAACGCTGACCGCACCGAGCCAGAGGACGAAGCCCGCGCCGCCGCTTGCGAGGGGAACGAGGGCTCCGGGCAGCAGGGCGAGCGCCCAGGCGGCGTTGCGCGCCCGGGGCTGCTCCGGCGCGAGGGTCAGGCGGAAGGCTCGGCGGCGTTTCGGGTCGGTGGCGGCGAGCCAGCCGAGGGCGGCGAGGCTCGCGCCGGTGGCGGCAAGGGTGGCGATGGCGCTCATTCGGCGGGCTCCGCGGTCAGGGCGGGGCGGGCAGCCCCGGCGGGTTTCGTCAGGGCCCAGAAGGCGATCCCGCCCGCGATCAGCAGGAGATCGACGGTCAGGACGTCATGCTGGCCATGGAGCAGCGCGTCGGACCAAGTCATCCCGCCGGTGGCGAGCCGCAGGAGCGGCAGCAGGAGGCAGGCTGCGGCGAGCGTGCGCTGGAAGAGGCGGGTGAGACGGGCCGGCTCCGCAACGAGCAGGCCGGCGAGGATGGAGGCCCCCGCGCCGATCAGGAACCCGGCGGGCGTCCACCAGAAGGTATCCCCCGCGGGCCGGGCGATGCAGCACGCCCAGGCGGCGGTGAGCATGCCCAGGGGCAGGCCGTAGCCGGTGACGAGCATGGCGCGGCCGAAGGCGTCCCAGAGCGGTTGACCGGCGCGGCGGCGGACCCAGAGCCGCAGGCCGGAAAGGATCACGAAGCACATCGCGATCCCGAGCCCGCCCCAGACCGCCTGCGAGAAGATCCCGGCGAAGTCACCGAAATGGAGCGGGAACATCAGGCCATAGAGCGCGGAGCCCGCAGAGGGGGTCCGCCCGACCATCGGGGCCGCGCCGAGAAAGCTGCGGCTCGTGCCGTCGAACTCCTGCTTGACGGGAACGAGCCCACCCGGCGCCGGTCTATGCCAGACGGTGACGCGGGCATCCGCGCGGCCATAGCCCGCGATCGCGACGAAGGTTGCCGGGGCGCCGGCGCGCGCCGTCGAGTCGGCCAGCAGGTAGTCGAGGCTTGCAAGCCGGGCCGGGGTTGCGTCTTCGGGCACGGGGGGCTCGAACAGCGTTTCGGACATCGCCTCCTTGTCGCCACCGAAGGCGACGCTGGCGACCAGAGGGAAGCCGATCGTCGAGGCGAAGCTGAAGAAGGAGCCGGTGAAGGCGAGAAGGAAGGCAAATGGCAGGCTCCAGCTCGAGGCCAGCACGTGGCGGTCGCGCACCGAGACCAGCCGTCCGCCCGGCCGCTCCGCGACGAAGAGATCGCGGATCACGTGGCGGTGCATGATGAGCCCCGAAACCACGGCGGCCATCATCATCAGGCCGAGGATGCCGGTGACCAACAGCCCCCAGGGCTCGGGGAGGTAGAGCTGGACATGCAGGTCGACGAGGAACTGCTGCAGGGCGCTGGTCGCGTAGGCGGCGGGATCGTTCCAGACAAAACCGTCATGGCGCTCGAGCACCGTGCCCGTTCCACCATCGACCCGGAAGATCGTGCCGTAATCCTCCTTGAGACCGCTCTCGGGGTTGAGCCTGTGGTCGTGGAAGAAGATGTGGAGATCGTCGTCGTGCCCGGCCCAGACGCCCACGTCATGGAGGAAGGCTGGATCGACCTCCCCGGCGAGGGCGCGGACGCGGGCATCGACCGGGCCTTCGAGCGGCGCGCTTTCGCGAATGCCGCCCGCCGACCAGCGGCCGATCTCGCGGGCGAAGACCGCGGCGGTGCCGGTTGCCACCACCGCATAGAGCAGCAGGCCAAGCAGGACCGCCGACCAGCCGTGGATCGCGGTCAGGCGTTTCATCTGGGCCTGGGTGACGGCGCGGAGCGGGGCGGTCAGCATGTCGATCGGGGAGAATTTCATGAGGCGGATCCTTGCGCGCGGGCAGCGGGGTTCAGGAGAGCGCGATGGCGACGGCGGCTGCCTGGAGGACGGTCGCGCCGCAGATCACGCCGGACGCCTGCACGAGGTTTTCCGTGAGGCAGGCGTAGAAGAACGGGATGGCCCAGAGGAGCGGCGTGAGGATGATCGGAAGGGCGATGTCGTTGACCCCGGCTCCTCCTGCAGGCATCCAGAGCGGCATGGCCGCCATCGTTGCCAGAGCAGCGAGGATCGCGCCTGGACCGGCAAGCAACCAGCGCACGAGGCGCGGCCGGCCGCGGATCCCTGCCGCGAGGCGCGCGCCAAGGCCGCCTGGCCGGGCCAGCAGCCCGGTCGTTTCCATGTGTTCGGTGGCGGTGAAGCCCGCGTCTCCCGTCATGCCATACCCCCAAGCTTTTCGAGTGGCTGGCTACCGCAAGTCGGGTCGCGTCGCTGGTCTCAATCTGAACTGAAATTGTCGGAACTGCAAGCCGCGCTACCAAGTGTAGCGCAGCGTCGCGAGGGCCGTCCGCCCGTCACCGTAGTAGCATGTGCCGTAGTAGCAGGTGGTCTCGTATTCCCTGTCGAAGATGTTCTTCGCGCTCACCTCGAGCGAGACATTCTCGGTCACGCCGTAGGTTGCCGCGGCATCGACCACGACATAGCCGTCGATCCTGGTGGTGTTGGCGATGTCGCCGTAGCTGCTGCCGACATAGCGGACGCCGCCGCCGAGATTGAGCGGACCCATCCGGTCGCGGGCCGGGAGGGTGTAGTCGATCCAGGCAGAGGCCATGTGCTCGGGCACGCGCGGCGGGCGGTTCCCCACCACGGCGCCATTCCCGTCGCCGGTGATTTCCGCGTTCCAGTAGGAATAGGCAAGCGTCATGTCGAGCCCGTCGGCAAGGCCCATCTTGCCCTCGAACTCCAGCCCCTTGACGTTGGTCTCGCCGATCTGGCGCTGGACGCCAGGGCTTACCTCGGTCGGCACATTGCTCTGGGTGAGGTCGAAAAGTGCGAGGGTGAAGAGCGCGTTCAGGCCATCCGGGCGGTATTTGAAACCGACTTCGTATTGCTCGCCCTCCTGGGGATCGAAGCTGCTGCTGGAGTAGCCGTTGCCGGTGGGGCTCACCAGCGGTTGGAAGGACTGCGCGTAGTTGGCATAGGCCGAGGCATTCGGCGTGACCTTCCAGGTGATGCCCGCCCGGCCGGTGAAGGCCTCCGCGGTGACGTCATCCTCCCTCCCGGTATCGAGATATTCCGAGACGGTATTCACATGGTCGTAGCGCCCGCCGAGCGTCAAGATCCAGCGTTCGGCGACGGTGAGCTCCTCCTGCGCATAGAGACCGAGCGCCTTCTGTTTCACACGCCAGTCGACATATGGCCCAGGAAAGACGCAGTCGCGGCCGCAGTACTCCGGGTCGTTGAAATCTATCCCGCCGGCGTAGCCGTATCTGATGTCTTCGTGGGTGTTGTCATAGGTGTAGTCGAAGCCCAGGAGCGCACGGCTGCGGGCCCAGGCGAGTCTGCGATCGATCTCGAGCTGCGTGTCGATGGCGAAGCGGTTCGAATCGCCGTAGGTCGCAAACGCCTCGCGGGGCACATCCGCGGCAAGCCCGCCGCCATAGACTTCCTCGTAGTCGAGATCGAGTGTGGTGTAGCGCGCGTTCTGACGCAGCGTGACGCCCGGGGCGAAGCCGTGCTCGAAGAGATAGGCGATGCTGGTCTCTTCGGTGTCGAACCGGTTGTAGTCGGGTTCGCCGAAGAAGCTCGTCGGGTCGAAATCCGTGCCCTCGGGAATGCCGTGCGCGCCGGTGCCATTGTATTTCGAATAGCTGGTGAGGAAGGTGACGGAGGTATTCCCGTTCGGAGTGAAGGTCAGGGCGGGCGCGATGTAGAGCCGGTCGTCGTTCGATTCGTCCCAGCCCTGATCGGCGTCCTGCCAGAGCGCCGTCAGACGGTAGCGCCAGCGCCCTTCCGTGTCGACCGGGCCGCCGAAATCGGTGCCGAACTCGACGTGATCCTTGCCGAGGGTGCTGTAGACCTCGGCGTGCCGCGTCTCGAGCGGGCGCTTGGTGATTGCGTTGACGAGCCCGCCCGGCGCATTCAGCCCGAAGAGGGTGGAGGTCGAGCCCTTCAGCACCTCGATGCGCTGGAAGGCGTAGGGCTCGCGCCGGCTCGCGGTGAACCAGGCGGGGATGCGCGCGCTCAGGCCATCGCGATAGGTGCCAAGCGCGGTCTCGTCGAAGCCGCGGATGCGGAAATAGTCATAGCGGTCGTCCGATCCGAATTCATCTACGAGCACGCCCGCCGTATAGGAAAGCGCGTCCTGGAGATTGTCGACGCCGCGCTTGCGCATCTCGTCCTCGGTGATGACGGAGACGGCCGCGGGAATGTCGAGGATGGCGGTCGGGGTCTTGGTGCCGGTCGTGGACTCTTCGGCAACGATCGTCTCGTCGGGCCCGAAGGCGCTCGGGGCCTCGCCCGTCACGGTGATCTGGCCGAGCATGAAGTTGGTATCCTGCGCCGGGGCGGCCTGGGGCAGGGCGGCAGCCGCTGCGAGAAGGCCAAAAGCCGGGGCTTGCGCCCGCCGCCGCCCGCGGGCGGCGGCCCGCGCGAGTGCATGTGTCATCTGAAGGTTCCCCACCTGACGGGTTTCTGGTCCGCTGTCAGCGGGTGGGGAAGGCCTGCCATACTGTGGGCGCCGTGATCGCGGAGCCGGGAGGTGAAGTCAACCTCCCGCGCGCCGCGATGGCGGCTCAAGCGGTAACGATGCGTCCCGCGTCGAGCCGCAGGATCCGGTCCATCCGGGCAGCGAGCTCGGGGTTGTGGGTGGCGATGAGTGCGGACAGGCCGGTGCCGCGCACGATCTCCATCAGCATGTCGAAGACATGGCCCGCGGTCTCCGGGTCGAGGTTGCCGGTCGGCTCGTCGGCGAGCAGAAGCCGGGGCCGGTTGGCAAGCGCGCGTGCGATCGCGACCCGCTGCTGCTCGCCGCCCGAAAGCTCGGCGGGGCGATGTCCGGCCCGCGCGGAAAGCCCCACCGCGGCGAGAAGCTCATCGGCACGTGCCTCTGCCGTGGCACGCGCGACGCCTGCCGCACGCTGCGGGAGCGCGATGTTGTCGCGGGCGGTGAATTCCGGCAGCAGGTGGTGGAACTGGTAGACGAAGCCGATGGTCTCTCGTCGCGCCTTTGTCCGCGCCCCGTCGCCCGCGCGCGAGAAATCCGCGCCGAGGATCCGGAGCGCCCCCGCGCTCGGTGCGTCGAGCAGCCCGGCGATGTGAAGGAGCGTCGACTTGCCGGCCCCTGATGGCGCGACAAGTGCCGCGACCTCGCCGGCGGCAAGTGCGAGGGTCGCCCCCTCGAGTACCGCAAGCTCGCCGGGCTTTCCCGGATTGTAGATCTTGGTGATGCCCTCGAGCGCGAGCACCTCGCTACCTGCCTCAGCCATCGCGAAGCGCCTCCACCGGATGCAGCCGCGCCGCGCTGCGGGCGGGCCAGAGCGTGATGACGAAGGAGAGCCCGAGCGACATCGCCATCACCGCGAGCACGTCGAAGGGCCGGAGCCGGGCGGGAATCTCGGTGAGGAATCGGATCTCGGGATTCCAGACCGACCCGCCGGATATCCATTCCACCACCGCCTGGATGTCGTGGATGTAATAGGCAAAGAGGCAGCCGAGAATCACCCCGAGCCCGGTGCCGACCACACCGATCAGCGCGCCGCAGAGGAAGAAAACCCGCATGATCGAGCCAGACGTGAGGCCCATTGTGCGCAGGATGCCGATGTCGCGCCCCTTGTTCTTCACCAGCATCACGAGGCCCGAGATGATGTTGAGCGCGGCAATCAGCACCACGAGCGAGAGAATGATGAACATCACCCGCCGCTCGGTATCGAGCGCGGAGAGGAAGGCGCCGTTGGCGTCCTTCCAGGTCCAGATGAGGCCCCGTGGCCCCGCAGCCTCGGCGAGCGGCGCGCGCATCGTGTCGACCGCATCCGGGTTGTCGAGCATCACCTCGACCTCGTCGGCGCCCCCCTCGCGGTCGAAGAAGCTCTGGGCCTCCGCGAACGGCATGAAGACGCGGACCTTGTCGATGTCGTAGCGGCCGACACCGAAGATATAGACCACCTCGTAGTCGTTGAGCCGCGGCTGGGTGCCGAAGGGCGTGTCCATGCCCTCGGGCGAGATCAGCGTCACCACATCCCCCAGCCCGACGCCGAGCTCCCGGGCAACGCCCGTGCCGATCGCGATGCCCTTGTCGAGCTGTCCGAGATCGCCCGCACCCATTTCGGGATGGGCAACGAGCGGCACCTTCTCGAGATCCTCGAGCCGTTCGCCCAGCACCTCGACGCCCGCGGCACGGCCATGGGCCGAGGCCATGACCTGGCCGCGGATCAGCGGCGCGGCGCTCGTGACGCCGGGCACCTCGGCGAGCCGCTTCGCGAGCGCATCGTAATCCGGGATCAGCCGGTCGGGCATGCCGGCCTCGTCGGGCTCGGTCGCATAGTAGATACTCGCATGGGCATTGGCGCCGAGGATCCGGTCGGTGAATTCCTCGCGGAAGCCGATCATCACCGCCTGGACCACGATGAGAGTCGCGACCCCGAGCATGACCCCGATCAGCGAATACCAGGCGATGACCGATATGCCACCCTCGCGGCGCCGCGCGCGGAGGTAGTGCCAGGCGATGTTCCATTCGAAGGCGGAGAAAGGGGCGGGGCTGGCGGGCATGGGCGGCGTTGACCTCGGGCTGCGTCTGCGCGCGGAAAGTGTGTGGGGCGGCAGGGAAGGTCAAGGCACAATCCCCTGAGCCCAACGCCCCGGCGGGAAACCCCGACCGGGTCTGGAGGGGCGTGCTTTTCCGCGGTGCGGCAGAAATCGGGGTTTTGAAAACAATTCATTAGGGAATTGACGCTTTGATCCGGCCAACACCCGCCTGGCCAAGCCCGCATTCATTCAGATCATCCGCCGGTCGTTCCGGTCCCACCAGACCCCCGAAGGTGCCGATGCCCGTGTCTCGATTGAGTCTCTCCGCCGCCGTTTGCGCGTCGCTCGTGCTGCTTTCGGCCTGCGAGCCGCAACGCTCCTCCAGCTCGTGGGCGCGCAATGGCGCCATCGATCCGAGTGCGGCCTACATCCTGCCCGATCCCGGCGGCCCCGTCGTGGTCGGCGCGATCCAGCGCAATCTCGGCAATGCGATCGAACACGAGATCCTGCTCGGCACCTCGACGCGGACGCCGGGCCAGAATGCCCTCAGCCTCACCGTCTTCGGCCGCGGCTACCGCAGCGGCGAGGGCGGGATCGGTGACCGCCAGCCCACCGACGCGAGCATCGAAAAGGAGATGGCGGCGGCTTTCCCCGGGGTCGACATGCAGATCGCGCCCTTCTTCGTGCAGAACCGCTACGGGCCCTTCGGCTATGCCGTCGGCCGCGGGGGAGGGCGCGACACTTGCCTCTACGGTTGGCAGCGGCTGGAGATGACGAGCGGGTCGAGCCCGTTCTATGCCAACCGGTTCCATCTCCAGATCCGTCTCCGCCTCTGTGATTCGCGGCTCACCGAGCGGCAGCTGCTCGATGTGATGTACGGCTACACGCTCGCCTCCTATTTCGGCAGCCAGTACCCTGACCTGCAGCGTGTCGGCCCGCCCCGCGCCGGAACCGCGATCGGGACCGAAAGCGAGATCCGGCCGCAGGGCGGCGTCGAGGTCGCGATGGTCCTGCGCGCGCCCGAGCCGGTTGCCACCTCCCGGCCCCCTGCACCGCCCCCGGCCGAGCCCCGCGTTGCGGCGGAAGTCACCATCCCCGCGCCGCAGGGGACTGCCGCGGTGGCCGCCCCGACCCCTGCCGCCGTGGCGGCGGCGGGGCCGATCGTGCCGCCCCCAACGCTCGGCGGCGTCGCCGCGTCATCCGCTGGCGGAACGCCCGTCATTCCCGCCCCCGCGCAGCAGGCCGTCAGCGTCGCGCGCGAGATCGCCCTTCCAGCCGAAATTGCTCGACAGGTAGATAAATGAAGAAGATCGTTGTCTGGCCGCTCTGGGCGCTTCTCGCGCTGGTCCTCCTCTCGCTCGTGACCCTGCCGGTGAGCCTGCAGGCGCAGCTCGTGGGAAGCGCCATCATCCTCGGCGCGATGATCGTGATGAAGCAGTTCCGCCCCGATGGCGTCTGGCGCCTCGTGGCCCTCGCCTTCGGCACCACGATCGTGCTGCGCTATGTATACTGGCGCACGACGAGCACGATCCCGCCCGTCAACCAGATCGAGAACTTCATCCCCGGCTTCCTGCTCTATCTCGCGGAGATGTACAGCGTCGGCATGCTTGCGCTCAGCCTCTTCGTCGTCGCGAAGCCGATGAGCCCGCGGGAGCCGGTGATGCCTGCGGGCAAGCGTCTGCCCACCGTCGATGTGTTCATCCCGACCTACAACGAGGACGCCGAGATGCTCGCGAACACCATCGCGGCTGCGCAGGCGATGAACTATCCAAAGGATCTCGTGACGATCTGGCTGCTCGATGACGGCGGCACGGAACAGAAGCGCGGCTCCGACAAGATCCTCGAGGCTGCCGCCGCGGAGCGGCGCCATGCCGAGCTCCGGGGTATCTGCGACGACTTCGGCATCCGCTATCTCACCCGCGCCCGCAACGAGCATGCCAAGGCCGGCAATCTCAACAATGCGCTCCAGCACAGCCATGGCGAGCTGGTCGCGGTCTTCGATGCCGACCATGCGCCCGCCCGCGACTTCCTCGAGCGCACGGTCGGCTATTTTGCGGAGGACCCGAAGCTCTTCCTCGTCCAGACACCGCATTTCTTCCTCAACCCCGATCCGGTCGAGAACAACCTCGGCACCTTCGAGAAGATGCCGTCGGAGAACGAGATGTTCTACGGCATCATCCAGCGCGGCCTCGACAAGTGGAACGGCTCGTTCTTCTGCGGTTCGGCGGCACTCCTGCGCCGCGAGGCGCTCGAGCAGACCGGCGGTTTCTCGGGCGTCAGCATCACCGAGGACTGCGAGACGGCGGTCGATCTCCATGCGTCGGGCTGGAACAGCGTCTACGTCGACAAGCCGCTGATCGCCGGGCTCCAGCCCGCGACCTTCTCGAGCTTCATCGGACAGCGCAGCCGCTGGGCCCAGGGCATGATGCAGATCCTCCTGCTGCGCTCGCCGATCTTCAAGCGCGGGCTCTCGATGCCGCAGCGGCTCTGCTACATGTCCTCGACGCTCTTCTGGCTCTTTCCCTTTCCGCGGATGATCTTCCTGGTGGCACCGCTCTGCTACCTCTTCCTTGATCTCCAGATCTTCACGGCCTCGGGCAGCGAATTTCTCGTCTACACGCTCGCCTACATGGTCGCGAACATGCTGATGCAGAACTATCTCTACGGCTCCTTCCGCTGGCCATGGATCTCCGAGCTCTACGAATACATGCAGTCGGTGCATCTGTTGCCGGCCGTCATCTCGGTGATGTTCAATCCGCGCAAGCCGACCTTCAAGGTCACGGCAAAGGATGAGTCGGTGTCCGAGGACCGGCTCTCGGAACATGCCCGGCCGTTCTTCCTGATCTTCGGCATCCTGCTCGCCGGGCTCGCGGTCAGCATCTACCGGATCTATACCGAGCCGTGGAAGGCGGACGTGACGCTTGTCGTGGGCGGCTGGAACCTCCTCAATCTCATCATGGCGGGCTGCGCGCTCGGCGTGGTCTCCGAGCGCGGGCAGCGCCGGGTCTTTACCCACCGCGTCAAGGTGAGCCGCCGCTGCGAGTGCCGCATCTCCGATCAGGTCTATCCGGGCACGATCGAGGACGTTTCCGTTCATGGCGCGCGGGTCGTCATCTACGGCGTCAATGCAGCCGAGCTCTCGCGCGGCATGGCCGGAGAGATCAGCTTCGAGCCGCTTACCGAAGGGGTCGGCGGCAGCCTGCCCATCCTGATCCGTGCTGTCGGCGACGATGGCGACACCGTTGCGCTCGGCTGCCGCTATGCGCCGGAAACGGCGGAGCACCGGCGCCTGATCGCGGATCTCATCTTCGCGAACTCCGCGCAATGGAGCGAGTTCCAGATCTCGCGGCGGCGCAATCCGGGCGTGCTGCTCGGAACGCTCGGCTTCCTCGTTACCTCGGTGCGCGCCACCGGGCGCGGGCTTTCCTATGCGTTGGCCGCGGCATTCCGTGGCTCGGGCGCACGCGAGGAAATCAAGGGCGGAAAGAAGGCATGATGAAGCGCATCCTCCCCCTCCTTTTTGCCGCGGCGGTTGCGGCGCCCGCACTGGCGCAGTCCGTGCCCTTCGACATGTCGCCCGAGCGGCGCCCGGCCGATATCCGTGTCCTGCCGCTCGGCCTGCCCGTGCCCCAGGCGCCCGATGCGGCGGCGGTCGTCCCGGAGCCCCCCGAGCCTGCGCGGCTGCATCTCGTTCCACCGGCGGAGACTCTGCTCTCGGGCGAGATCGCCCTCCGGCGCTGGTCGCTCTATCTCAATGCCGACAGCCCGCACGATGCCGAGCTGCACCTCGGCTACCAGAACTCGGTGATGGTTGCGCCCGAGGCCTCGCGCCTGCGGGTCTCCATCAACGGCATGGCGGTTGCCGAGACCGCGATCCAGTCGCCGGACCGGGTCTCGGATTTCGTGGTGGCGATCCCGGACGGAGTTTTGCGGCACGGCCGCAATGACATCGTACTTGAGGCCTCGCAGCGCCACCGCACGGATTGCACCGTCGATTCGACCTACGCGCTCCGGACCGAAATCGACCCTGCGCGCACCTATCTCGCGTTCTCCGATTCCGATGGTCCGCGGCTTGCCCATGTCGAGGATATCCGTGGCCTGCCGATGGATGCGCGCGGGCAGGCACGCGTCGCGGTTGCCGCCCCGGGTCTCGGGGAGGACGCGACGGCGGACAATCTTGTGGCACTCGCCGAGCGCATCGGCCTGCTCGCCGAGATGCCGCAGCTCAGCTTCACCACCTCCCGCGAGATCGGAGAGGATTTCGCCACGGCGGAGCTCGCGGTGGCGATCGGGACCGCCGACGAGCTGGCGACCCTCGGCATAGATCTGCCCGATGAGGTCGGATACCTGCCCGTGTCGCGCTTCGTCGACGATCCCGTGCTCGGGCCGATCCTTGTCGTCGGCGGCCCGACCCCCCAGGCGGTGGAGCGGGCGCTGGCCGACTGGGCCAGCATCATGCACCCGCGGGGGGGCGCAACCGAAACATGGCCGGGCACCGATATTCCGCTGCTTGCCTCGGGTGGAAGCATCGACTTCGCGGCTGTCGGTCTCCGGACGGAGCAGTTCTCCGGCCGTCGCTACGCCCGCGAGTTCGATGTGGCCGTGCCCGCCGATTTCTACGCCCAGTCCTACGGCGAGGCGAAGATCATGCTTGATGCGGCCTTCGCCCGCGACGTGCGCCCGGGCAGCCGGATTGATGTCTATGTGAACGACCAGATCACCACGACGCTCCCGATCATGGAAACCGGGGGCGGCGTGCTGCGCCAGCTTCCGATCCGCGTGGGCTTGCGCGAGATGCGCCCGGGGCCGAACCGGATCCGGCTCGAGGCGATCATGGTTACCGACGCGGACGAGACCTGCGTGGCCGGGACCACCGCGTCCGAAACGCCGCGCTTCGGCCTCTTCTCGAGCTCGCGCCTCGTCATGCCGCGCTTTGCCCGCATCGCGCAGCGCCCCGATCTCTCGGCCTTCGCCGCCGCCGCCGCACCTTATGGCGGGGCGGGCGGACCCGTGCCGCTTGCCCTCGATATCCGCAGCCCCGAGACCGTCGCGGCATCGATGACGGTCGCGAGCCGGCTGGCGGCGGCTGCGGGCAAGGTCATTCCGCTCGAGGTCGTCGCGCCCGAAACCGATCTCGCCACGCGCTCGGCCCTCTTCGTCGCTCCGGCCGCGCGTCTTGCGCCCGCCGTGCTGGCTCAGGCCGGGATCGCGGCGCCGTCCGAGTCCGGCTGGATCGCTGACGAAGCCGCAACCGCCGCCGCCGTGCCTGGCAATGTCGACGCGCTCGAGGAGTGGCGGGCATCGCTCGAGAACAGCCCGGTGCGCCGGCGGCTCCGGGATCTCGGCGAGACCCTGCAGGAAAACTTCGACCTTTCGCTTGCAGCACTTCGGCTCACTCCTGGCAAGATCGAGCCTTATGCACCGTCGGAGGCGGACACGCTTCTCGTGGCCCAGGCGTCGAACCCGGCAGGCAACGGTACCTGGACCGTCATCACCGCACCCGATGCGGCTGCGCTCGGCGAGGGTGCCGCCGGGGTCTCCGAAGTGCGGAGTTGGGGCGCCCTTGCAGGACGGCTCACGGTCTATTCCGCCGTCGGCGGCACGATGGCCTCGCTCCCGGCGCTCGGCGTCGATCTCGTGCCCACCCAGCCCTGGACGATCGCCAATGTCCGGCTCATCGCGGCCAACTGGATGTCGGCCCATGCTCTTGCCTATTCGCTCCTGCTCGCGATTGCCTGCGTCCTTCTCGGCGTGGTGACGCTCGCGCTGCTCTCGCTCCTCGGCAGGCGATCATGACGTTGCGGCGAAAGACCAGGCAGGGTGCGCGCGCCGCGGCCTGCGTCGCCGCGGGGCTCCTCGCCGGACCGGCCGGCGCGCAGGCGGCGGCACAGCAACTCGTTCATGCCGACGAGTGGCAGGCCTATGCCGGCGCATTTGTCACACCCGAGGGCCGGATCACCGACGACGCGAATGGCGGCATCTCTCACAGCGAAGGACAGGGCTATGGCCTGCTGCTCGCGTATCTCGCCGGGGCGGAGGCGGATTTCGACAGGATCTGGCACTTCACCCTCGCCGAGATGAAGATCCGCGACGACGGGCTGGTGGCATGGAAATGGGACCCGGCGGCTACGCCGCACATCACCGATGTGAACAATGCTTCCGATGGCGATATTCTCATCGCTTATGCCCTCGCCCTTGCCGGCAAGGACTGGAAGAAACCGGAATATACCGCCGCCGCTGCCGATCTCACCGCGGCGATCGGGGCTGCGGTCCTCATCCCGGACCCGCACGGGCTCCTGCTCCTGCCGGGCGCCACGGGCTTTGCCGAGGGCGAGCGTGACGATGCTCCGGTCGTCAATCCTTCGTACTGGATCTTCGAGGCGATGCCGGTGCTGGCCCGCCTTGACCCGGCACATGACTGGGCCGCCGTCGCCGCGACGGGCGCGGCCCTGATCTCGGAAATCCGGTTCGGAACTCGGGCTCTGCCCCCGGACTGGCTCTCGCTCGCAGGCGAGCCGGAACCCGCCGCCGGGTTTCCGCCAGACTTTGGCTACAACGCCTTGCGCATACCGCTCTATCTCGTGCGCGCCGGCAACGTCGATCCGGCCATGCTGGCCCGGTTCCGGGAGGGCATGACGGCAGGCGACGGTATCGCGATCGTCAACCTCGCCACGGACGAGGTGACGGGCGCGCTTGACGATCCGGGCTACCGGGCAATCCCAGCCCTGCTGGCCTGCCTGCTCGGGGAAGGCCCGCTGCCCGAAGAGCTCACCACCTTCACCACCAGCCATTACTACCCCTCCACATTGCACCTGCTCGTGCTGAGCCATGCCAGAAAGGAGTTGCCGCAATGCCTCTGACTGCCGGATTCGCGCGGGATCGAGCCCTGGCCCTCGCCCTCCTGCTCGCGCTTCCTCTGCCCGCTGCTGCCGAGCAGATGGATGGGGCCGGCAAGGTCGCCGAGGCGCAGGAGACCATCAATGTCGATGAGTCGGCCCTCCGCTATTTTGCCCGCCAGGGCGACATGCGCCGCCTCAATGCCGAGATCGAACGCCTCAAGGCGCTCTACCCCGGCTGGAGACCCCCCGCCGATCCCCTTGCGTTGCCGCCCGGCGGCGATCCGCGGATCGAAGCGATGTGGCGGCTCTTCGCCGAAGGCCGCTATGCGGAGGTGCGCGACGCGATCGCGAAGACCCAGGCCGAGGATCCCGATTGGACCCCGCCCGAGGATCTGCTCAACCAGCTTGCCGCAGGCGAAACCCGCACGCGGCTCGTCAATGCCTCCGATCTCAAGCAATACGGCACCGTCGTGCGCGTCGCGACCGAGAACCCGGAGCTTCTCACTTGTGCCGACACCGATGTGCTCTGGCGCGTGGCAGAGGCCTTTGCCGAGACCGGCAAGGGCGAACGGGCGAAGGACGCCTACAGCTACGTGCTCGAGAACTGCGAGAACCCGGACGAGCGGCTCGCGACCATGCAGAAGGCGATGAACGAGCTTCGCCGGCCGATGATGGTCGATCTCCTCAGCCTCGAGCATACACAGACCGACGGCCGCGGTGAGTTCGACAGCATCCGCGACGAACTCGCACGCCGCGCGGTTGCCGAAGGCAATGCCGATGCAAAGCTCTCGGTCGAGCCCGCCGATCTCACCCGCGTCGCAGCGCTCTTCGAGACCAAGGGAGATGTGCACGATGCGCTCCTCCTCGGCTGGTATCACCTCCAGCGCGAGCAGATTTCGGAAGCCTCGACGTGGTTCGAGAAAGCACACGGCGTCGAGGATACCGCCGTGGGGGCGCAGGGGCTCGCCCTCACCCAGATCGCGGAGGGCCAATTCGCCTCCGCTGAAGCGACCATGGCGCCCTGGCGCGACGATTCCGATGCCGCGCGTTCGGTTTATCTCGCAGCATCGGCCAATCTGCTCGCGGGCGACCCGCCGGCCGTGCTCGATGAGGCGGTGCTCCAGCGCATGGTGCCTGCGGTTCTGAAGGCGCAGGATGCCGCCACCGCCCGCCAGCTCGGCTGGTATGCGCGGGCCTTCAAGCAGGAGAAGACAGCGGAACAGTGGTTTGTGACCGCGCTCGGCTGGAATGCGGGCGACGAGGATGCCGCTTACGGGCTCGGCCTCACGCGTGTGGCGCTCGGCGATTCCGCAGGTCTCAAGGCACTCAAGTCCGACTGGTCGGGCAAGTCGGAGCGCATCGCCGCGCTTGGCGTTCCCGCAAGAGGCGGCTCCGGTGGCGGCGGCGGCGCTGCGCGCGTCACCGACTGCACGCGCTACGTCAATCCCGCAAGCCTTTCTGCCGGCAGCGCACTGGCCCGCGGCTGGTGTCTGCTCGATGCCAACCGCGCGATGGATGCCGCCGCGGCCTTCGGCGTCGCCCTCGGCAGTTCCTCGGCCAAGACCCGCTCCGATGCAGCCTACGGTCAGAGCCTTGCCTACCTGCGCGCGGGACTTGTCGATCAGGCGGCGGCGGCGGCCACGCGGGCGACCCAGAGCGAGGGGCGATCCGAGGAACTCATGTCCTCGATCCTCTCCGAGCGGGCCACGGCCGCCTACAACCGAGGCCGCTACCGCGAGACGCTCGAGATCCTCGATCACCGGGCCAGCGTCGCACCGGAGCAGGTCGACCTCATGGTCCTGCGCGGCTACTCGCTCTACAATCTGCGCCGCTACCATCTCGCCGAGAAGGTCTTCGAGGCAGCTGCGCGTTCGGGCAATGCCGAGGCGGCTCGCGGCCTCAAGCTCACACGGGCGGCAAAGCGCAATCCGCGCTGAGCTAGGAAAAGGGGGCAGGGGAGTGCTGACCCCCGCCTCCGCGCTCCGCCACCGCCAAGGCTTTCCTCGCGGCGGTTTTCGCACGATACCGGGCCGGACACCCGGAGACCGCGCCCATGTATGTTCCTCCCGCCTTCCGCCTCGAAGATCCCGCCGAAATCCGCGCCGCCCTCGCCTCGTTCCCGCTCGCGAGCTTTGTGACTGCGGGCACCGAGGGCCTGATGGCGACGCCGCTGCCGCTTTTCCTCGATGAGAGCGAGGGGCCGCATGGAACGCTCTACGGTCATCTCGCCCGGGCCAATCCGCAGCAAAAGACCGATGCACGGGAGGGGATGGCCATCTTCATGGGACCGGATGCCTACGTCACCCCGAGCTGGTACGAAACCAAGCGTGAGACCGGAAAGGTCGTGCCCACCTGGAACTATGTCGCGATCCATGCCTGGGGGGAGATCGCGTTCTTCGATGATCCCGCGCGGCTTCACGACGTCGTCTCGCGCCTCACACGGCGGCGCGAGGCCGGGCGCGCCGAGCCGTGGGAGGTGGCGGACGCGCCCGAGCGGTTCGTTGCCGCCCAGCTCCGCGGCATCGTCGGCCTGCGGATGACGCTCACCCGGATGGTCGCGAAGAGCAAGATGAGCCAGAACCGCAATGCCGCGGACCGCAGCGGCGTGAGCCGCGGTCTCGCCGAAAGCGGTTCCGAAACGGACCGGAGCGTCGCGAACCTGATCCCGGAGTGAAATCCGGCCCCGCCGCACTAATGCAGCGGGGCTGGTGGTCCTACTGTTCCTCGACGAGCGCCAGAACGCCCGTGAGCGGGATATGCAGCCAAGCCGGCCGGTTTCCGAACTCGTAGGCGATCTCGTAAAGCCCTTTCTGCAGCAGGAAGAGGTCGAGCAGCGCGGCCTCGAGCGCCGGATCCTGGGGGATGGAAGCGGCACCCGCCACATGCGTGCGGTAGGCGGCGAGGAAGTCCTCCGTCGTCTTGTCCCGCCAGGCGCGCACCTGTGCCTCCGCCTCCGCGGTGTCGGCATCGAAGGAAGAGAGATGTTTCTCGAGAGCCATGGAGGCGGCATAGTCGAAGGAGCGTAGCATCCCGGCCACATCGCGCAGCGGAGAGGACTTCGCCCGCCGTTCCGCGAGGCTCCTGCCGGGCTCGCCCTCGAAGTCGATGATCGCGAGATCGGCCTGTGCGATCAGCACCTGTCCGAGGTGATAATCACCATGGATGCGCGAGCAGCCGCCGGAGGGAGCCATGCGCGCCACAGAGGCGATGCGTTCCTCGATCTTGCCGCGTGCCGCGAGAAGCCGCGCGACATCGCTCGCAACATCCTCGGTCAGACTGCTCTGCGCGGCCGCGAGTTTTTCGAGCACGGCATCCGCATCGGCGGCCACTTCATCCGCCCAACGGGCCAGACGCGCCTGATCGATGGGCTCCACCGCGAAGGCGGGGTTCTCCGTCGGGATCGCGAGCGCCTTGTGCAGCTCAGCCGTGCGCTGGCCGAGCAGCGCCCCGATTCCGAGCGGCAGACGAAAGGACTCGGGTTCGAAGGGCGGGTCGACGGAGGCCGAGCGCATCTCGCTGCTGGCGAGATCGCGCGCCAGCGCCTCGGTGACGGCGGCCCAGGCATCGCCCTGGTTGGGATAGAAGGCGAAGGCCGCGGCAAGCGTCGTCGGCTCGCTGTCGACAAGCTCGATTGAGCCGTAATAGGCCGGCGTGTTGGTGAAGCCCGCCTCTTCGGTGAGGAAGCGTGCAATCTCCACATCCGGCTGCTCGCCAGCCCGCAGGCGGCGGTAGATCTTCAGGATCACCGTGTCGGCAAACGAGATCGACACGTTGCTCTGCTCGACCCCGAGCGGCCGCGGCTCACCCACCTCCTCGATGGCGCGGAATGCCTCGGTCGAATTGTAGCGCACGGTGCCCGCCGGCCCCTGGTGCTCGTGGTTCTGCTGCATCTCGGCGATGAACTGTGCCGCCAGGCGCTCGTCATATGCTCCGTCCACCAGCGCGCCGACATTCGGGCCGCGCCGGATCTTGGCAAGCGTGTAGGAGAGCTTCGGTGCGCCGGGATGGAGATTGTCGTCGCCCCAGCGGGCTGAAATCGGCAGGAAGTAGCGATGCACCTCGCCGGAAAGCGTCACGTCGATGGCAACGAGCGAGAAGGCGCCCGCCACCAGCTCGCCGAGCGGCACGAGCTTCACCGCCTCGATCGCCACGTCCTTGTCCGCAAACCAGCGCTGCAGCGGCAGGAACTGCGGCAGTGCATCCTGCTCGAGCTGGATGCGCTCGCGCCCGGTGATCGCGGTTTCGATGCGGCCGTCGCGGGAGGTGAGCGTGATGAAGTCGGGCATGATTTCGGGCATGGTTTCGTGCCAGGCAGGCGCCTGCTCCTCTGCTGCGAGCAGGAACCAGTAGAAGCCATAGCCCGGCAGCGTCAGCATGTAGGGCAGGTCTCCCACCGGAGGGAAGGCCGAGCGCCCGGTGAGCTCCACCGGCACGAGGCCGCGGAAGCGCGCGAGATCCAGCTCCACGGCTTGCGCCGAATCCGCGAGATTGGCGACGCAAAGTATGGTGTCGCCATTGAATTCCCGCAGATAGGCGAGAATCTTGCGGTTGCGCGGATAGAGCAGGGTCATGAGTCCGCGCCCGAGTGCGGGGTGCTGCTTGCGCACCATGATCATCCGCCGCACCCAGTTGAGCAGCGAAGAGGGCTCGGAGGCCTGCGCCTCCACGTTCACGGCCTCGTAGCCATAGACCGGATCGAGGATCGTGGGCAGGTAGAGTTGTTGCGGAGTGGCGCGGCTGAAGCCCGCGTTGCGGTCGGGCGACCACTGCATCGGTGTGCGCACGCCGTCGCGGTCGCCGAGGTAGTAGTTGTCGCCCATGCCGATCTCGTCACCGTAATAGACGATGGGCGTGCCGGGCATGGTCATCAGCATCGAGTTCATCAGCTCGATCTTGCGCCGGTCGTTGCGCATGAGCGGTGCGAGCCGGCGGCGGATGCCGAGATTGATGCGCGCCCGGGCATCCTCGGCATAGGTCTTCCAGAGGTAATCGCGCTCGTCCTCCGTCACCATCTCGAGCGTCAGCTCGTCATGGTTCCTGAGGAAGATCCCCCACTGGCAGCCCTCGGGGATCTCGGGCGTCTGGCGGATGATGTCGGTGATCGGGTGTCGATCGGCCTGTGCCAGCGCCATGTACATCCGCGGCATGAGCGGGAAATGAAAGCCCATGTGGCATTCGTCGCCATCGCCGAAATAGGGCCGCGTGTCCTCGGGCCACTGGTTCGCTTCAGCGAGCAGCATCCGGTCCGGATAGTGCTTGTCGAGATCGGCGCGGATCGCCTTCAGCACCTCGTGGGTCTCGGGGAGGTTCTCGTTGTTGGTGCCCTCGCGCTCGACGAGATAGGGGATCGCGTCGAGCCGGAGACCGTCGACGCCCATGTCGAGCCACATGCGCATGACTTCCAGCACCTCCTGGAGCACGCGGGGATTGTCGAAGTTGAGGTCGGGCTGGTGGGAATAGAACCGATGCCAGAAATAGGCGCCCGCCACCGGATCCCAGGTCCAGTTCGACTTCTCGGTGTCGAGGAAGATGATCCGCGTCTCCGGGTATTTCTCGTCGGTGTCCGACCAGACATACATGTCGCGCTCGGGGCTTCCGGGCGGCGCCTTGCGCGCGGCCTGAAACCACGGATGCTGGTCGGAGGTGTGATTGATGACGAGCTCGGTGATCACGCGCAGGCCGCGCCGGTGGGCCTCGTCGATGAAGGCGCGGAAATCCTCCATGGTGCCGTAGCTCGGATTGATCGCACGGTAGTCCGCGATGTCGTAGCCATCGTCGCGCAAGGGTGAGGGGTAGAAGGGCAGCAGCCAGATCGCGGTGACGCCGAGCTCCTGCACATAGTCGAGGCGCTGCATGAGACCGGCAAAATCGCCGATCCCATCGTTGTTGGAATCCATGAACGCCTTGATGTGCATCTGGTAGATGATGGCATCGCGGTACCAGTCGGGCTGGCTGCGGTCGATTCCGGCGGTGCTGCTTGCGGTTTCGGATGTCATTCTGCGGTTACTCCTGCCGGCTGCCGGGCGCGTAGAGCTGCCAGATCGTGTAGGGGCGGCTATGCGGCTCTAGTTCGAGCAGCTGCAGCTTGCCGTGCCAGGTGAAGCTGTTGCCATGCACCGCGTCGCGCACCTCGATGGAGGCATCGTCCGGCAGGCCGAATTCCCAGAGCGGGACGTCGAATTCGAAGAACTGGGTTTCTTGGGGATCGAGATTGACGTGGAAGAGCAGGAAGTCGCTGCGGTCCGGCGTGAACTTGCCGTAGGAAAGCACCTTGTCGCTCGTTGTCCGGTAGAAGGCGAGATTGAGGAAATCCCGCATCCCCGGATGATGCTGGCGCAGATGGTTCATCAGCCGGATATCGTCCTTAATATGGCCGGGCCGGTTCATGTCCCAGGCGCGGATCTCGTATTTCTCCGAGTTGAGATATTCCTCCTTGCCCGGTACCGGCGTGCCGTCGCAGATCTCGAAGCCGTTGTAGAGCCCGTAGTTTCCCCCGAGGCTCGCGGCGAGCACCAGCCGCGAGCGGAACCCAGGCCTGCCGCTGGTCTGGAGCGGCACCGGGTTGATATCGGGCGTGTTCACGAAGAAGTTCGGCCGCATGTATTCGCGGCACTCCTCCTGCGTGAGCTCGGTGAGATACTCCTCAAGCTCCTCCCGGCCGTTGCGCCAGGTGAAATACGAATAGCTCTGGCTGAAGCCCACCTTTGCGAGCCGCTTCATCACCTTGGGCCGGGTGAAGGCTTCGGCGAGGAAGATCGCGTCGGGATGCCGGGCGCGAACCTCGCCGATCATCCACTCCCAGAACGGGAAGGGCTTGGTGTGGGGGTTGTCGACCCGGAAGATCTTCACCCCCTGATCGATCCAGAACAGCACGATGTCGCGCAGCGCATACCAGAGGCTCGGCAGCGCGCCGCGGTAGAAATGGACATTGACGATGTCCTCGTATTTTTTCGGCGGGTTCTCGGCAAACTTGATCGTGCCGTCGGGCCGCCAGTCGAACCACTCGGGATGCTCCTTGATCCACGGATGATCGGGCGAGCACTGGATCGCGAAATCGAGGGCGATCTCAAGACCGAAGTCGCGGGCGGTATCGACGAGCCTCTTGAAGCTGTCGAAATCTCCGAGCTCTGGATGGATTGCGTCGTGCCCGCCTTCGGGCCCACCGATGGCATAGGGGCTGCCGGGATCGTCCGGCCCTGGTGTCAGCGTGTTGTTCCGGCCCTTGCGGTTGGTCTTGCCGATCGGGTGGATCGGCGGGAAATAGAGCACATCGAAGCCGAGATCGCGGATGTAGGGCAGTTTCTCGATCACGTCATCGAAGGTGCCGTGGCGGCGCGTGTCGCCCGATTGCGAGCGCGGGAAGAGCTCGTACCAGGCGCTGAAGGCCGCCGCCTCGCGGTCAGCGAAGACCATGAGGGGTTTGTATTCCGTGAGGTTGGTGCGCGGTGCGGCGCGCTTCATCGTCGCCGCGATCGCCTTCGAGGTGAAGGCGGCCAGCCGCTCGCCGATCCCGTGCCCGGCCTCGTCCTGCCGCAGCAGGGCCGCGAGCACGGCCTTGTCCTCGGGCGCCGCATCGTGCTCGGGCGCAACCGCCGCCTCGATCAGGTGGCGCGCCTCGATCAGCTCGAGCGAAATGTCCTGGCCCGCGCCATGCTTCTTGCCGACGTCGTGCTGCCAGGTGCCGAAGAGATCGCGCCAGGCGACGATGGTGATCTCGTAGAAGGCATTCTCAGGTAGCGTAACTGTGCCCGTCCAGCGATCATTCACCAGTCGTGTCAATGGCGCTTCGCTTACCGGCCCGCCATCGGCACGGCGGACGCGGATGGCGGCATCGATACCGTCGTGCCCATCCGAGAAGATGTCCGCCTCGATCACCATGGGCCGGCCGGCGACCGCCTTGGCCGGGAAGCGTCCGCCGTCGATTTCTATGCTCACACCCTCGATGGCGATGCGGCTCGCGGCAAGCCCGTTCAGCACCGCGAGGGCTTCGGAGGTCCGGGACGTTTCTCCGGTGGTTGAGCGTTTCGAGACGGTGGCCTCCGGCGAGGAGACGCGTTGACCCTTGTTCACCATGATCCTCCCATTCGTCATTTTCCGTGGCGGACACATAGTGCACCGGACCCTGCGCGGCGAATGTGCCCGTCTTCGGCCCCATAAGAGGGGACCTGCGGTTGATGCTCAAGGGCGGATTGATCCTTCGAGGAACACGGTCTCGGTTATGCGGCCCGGATCGGGCCGCATGAGAGGGCATCACGCATCTGTGATGCCCGGGCCGCCCGGGAGGCGGCGGGCATGCCGCACACCAGCGGCGTGGCGGTTCAGGCAACCGCCGCGTGGAACGGATCGTCGCTCGTCAGGCGACCTGAGCGACTTTCACCGGTGTGGCCGCAAGGGCTTCGGCGCGGACATCCTCCATCTGCTCGGTGAGCTTGCGGAAGTTCTCCTGCGCAAGTCCTGCGGTCTTTTCCGCGATCAGCGTCGCCTCGGCAGTGTAGTCCTTGGTGAGGCCGGTCGCGAATTCCCGCTGAACGCAGATTGCGTCTTCCGCAGCGTGGCATTTCGCGAGCTTCTGCCAGAAATCGGCCTGGGCCTGCATGCGGCGGCTCATGAAGGCGAAGATCTCGGCTCCGGCCTCGAGATTGGCCTCGATGAGCCGTTGCGGCGATTCGATCGCCCGGGCCATCGCGACTTGGGTCATCTCCATCATGCGCTCCGCGCCTGCGAAGCTCGGTGTCAATGCCTTGGCCGCGGCATCTAGTTGGGATTCCTTTGTCATGGTGGCGGGCGTCTCCTCTGTTTGTCTTGTTCTGCCCGGAGCGTTTACCTTTCGCTAACCGCCCGCCTTGAGCCAGATCAACCGCCACGGCGGTGTGATCTCCCGTGATATGCTCGCGATGCGTTTGTCGACGTCTTCAGTCGGGCCTTATTTTTTCACACATCCGAATATGTCCGAATCTTCTGGAAACCCTCCGTATCGCTTGGGTAAATACGGCGACTCGGGGCATTGGCCCCCGTCGCGCAAGAAGCGACCGATCCTGTCGCCCGTTTCGGACGATGGGATCCCGGCAAGCGAGGAGACTTCCGTCCGTGACCACCGCAACCCGCATCCGCCATGAAGGCCTCCGCGCCAAGGTCATGAGCGCCGCAGACGCCGCACGGCTCATCAACTCCGGCACAACCATCGGCATGAGCGGCTTCACCGGCTCCGGCTATCCCAAGGCCGTGCCGCTCGCGCTCGCGGCGCGGATCGAGGCCGAGCATGCCGCGGGCCACCCGTTCCGGGTGCGCATCTGGACCGGCGCCTCCACCGGCCCCGAGCTCGACGGGGCCCTCGCCAGGGCCGATGGCATCGAATTTCGTCTCCCCTACAATTCCGATCCGATCGCGCGCGAGAAGATCAACAAGGGCGAGATGAATTATTTCGACATGCACCTGAGCCAGGTTGCGCCCATGGCCTGGCAGGGTTTCCTCGGCCCCCTCGATACTGCGGTGATCGAGGTCTCCGGCATCACCCCGGATGGCCGCCTGATCCCGTCCTCCTCGATCGGCAACAACAAGACCTGGCTCGATCAGGCCAGTCAGGTGATCCTCGAGGTCAACGCCTGGCAGAGCGCGGCGCTCGAGGGGATGCATGACATCTATTACGGCACCGCGCTGCCGCCGCACCGGGTGCCGATCCCGCTCGTTCGCCCCGACGACCGTATCGGCGAAGCCTATTTTACCTGCGATCCCGGGAAGATCGTCGCCATCGTCGAGACCGACTCGCCAGACCGCAACCTGCCCTTCGCCAAGCCCGACGCCGTGGCCGAGGCGATCGCCGGCCATCTGCTCGACTTCCTCAGGCATGAGGTAAAGGTCGGCCGTCTGCCTTCCACGCTCCTGCCGCTCCAGTCCGGTGTGGGCAACGTCACCAATGCCGTGCTCTCGGGCCTGCTCGACTCGCCCTTCGAAGGCATGACCGCCTTCACCGAGGTGATCCAGGACGGCATGATCGACCTGCTCGACGCGGGCAAGCTCGCAATGGCCTCCGCCACCGCCTTCTCGCTCAGTCCGGAGATGGCCGAGCGCTTCAATGCCGAGGCGGCGCGCTTCCGCGACAAGCTGATCCTCAGGCCGCAGGAAATCTCCAACCATCCCGAGCTTGTCCGCCGTCTTGGCTGCATCGCGATGAACGGGCTGATCGAGGCCGACATCTACGGATCGGTGAACTCGACGCATGTCATGGGCTCGCGGATCCAGAACGGCATCGGCGGTTCGGGCGATTTCGCCCGCAATGCCTATGTCTCGATCTTCATGACGCCTTCAACCGCGAAGGGGGGCAAGATCTCGGCCATCGTGCCGCAGGCGAGCCATGTCGATCACATCTCGCAGGACGTACAGGTCATTGTCACCGAGCAGGGGCTGGCCGACCTCCGCGGCCTCTCGCCGAAACAGCGCGCCAGGCTGATCATCGAGAACTGCGCGCATCCCGACTACCGACCGGGGCTCGAGGACTATTTCGCTCGGGCCACGGCAAAATCCTTCGGCCAGCATGCGCCCTGCCTGCCCGCCGAGGCGCTCTCCTGGCACCAGCGCTTCATCGACACCGGCTCGATGCTCTGAGCCCGCGCTTTGCCCCCGCCGCAATTGCATGCAGGCGGGGGAGGTGGGAGACTGGCGGCATGTCCGAACCGGAGAGGAGGAAAGCGATGCCAAAGTGGATGAGACCCCTCGGGGCCGCTGCCGGGCTTGCCCTGATCGCCACGGCTGCTGCCGCGCAGGACGGACCTTCCTTCAATTGCGCCCGCGCCGAGAGCTCCGCCGAAGAACTTGTCTGCAGCGATCCGGCGCTCGCGGCCCTCGACCGGCGCGTGGCGGAACGCTACGCCGCCGCACTCACTGCAACGGCGGGGTTTGCCGATGCGGCTTCGGCCGAACGGTCGCTCCGCGCCACCCAGCACGGCTGGATAAAGGGCCGGGACGATTGCTGGAAGGCGGAGGATCCGCGGGAGTGCGTCGAGACGGCCTATCTCATGCGGGAGGGCGAGCTCGTCGCACTCTACATGCTCGAGGACCCCGTCGGCGTCGCGACCTGGCAGTGCGACGGCAATCCGGCCAACGAGCTCGTGACCTATTTCTACGAGACCGAGCTTCCGAGCGCGCGTTTCGAGCGCGGCGACACCATCGATGCGGCCTACCAGACCCGTACAGCCTCGGGCGCGCGCTACGAATGCTCGTTCGGGCGCTGGATCTGGATGAAGGGCAACGAGGCGACAGTGGACTGGCCGCCCGACGAAGGCATGTCCTGCCGCATCGCCGAGCCGGGCTGAACTGCGGCATGGCGGCAGATGGCATGGAGGAGGATCCGCTCTGCGGCCTTTGCAGCCGCCCGATCCCGCCCGGCGTGCGGCAAAGCCGCCACCATCTCGTCCCGAAGCTCCGGGGCGGGAAGGGGGGCGAGACGGTGCTGCTGCACCAGATCTGCCATGCGGAGATCCATGCGACGCTGACCGAAACCGAACTGGCCCGCGACTACGCGAGCCTTGATGCCCTGCGTGGCCATCCCCGGCTTGCCCGCTTCATTGCCTGGGTTGCGAAGCGCCGTCCGGGTTTCCGTTCCCGCACCCCGATGCCCGGCGGCGGCCGGCGCCGCCAGAGCAGGGCTGTCAGGCGGTAAAGGGTGCGACCTTCGGCCGAAGCGCTTCCGCCAGCGCCTGGGGTGCGACGGAAAACACGTGGTGCGGCGTGCCGGCGGCGGCCCAGACCACGTCATAGGAAAGCAGATCGGGATCGAAGAATGTCTCGATCGGCGTCACATGCCCCAGCGGCGAGACGCCGCCAATGGCAAATCCGGTATGCTTGCGGATCCCTGCGGCATCAGCCTTCTCGAGCGGCGCACCGACCAGGGCGCCAGCCTTTGCAGGATCGACCTGATTGTCGCCGGCGGTCAGGAACAGCACATGCCGGTCGCTCTCCGCGACGCGGAAGATGATCGACTTCACGATCTGCCCGACCGTGCAGCCGCAGGCGGCCGCCGCGTCGGCGGCCGTCCGTGTTCCATCCTCGAGCCGGACCGGCGTGATGCCGAGACCAAGTGCTTCGGCCTCGGCGACCACGCGGCGGAGCGATGTGCTCCGCTTGGGTTCAGCGGTTCTCGACATCCGTGTAGTCGCGAAAGGCTGCACCAGTGTAGAGCTGACGCGGGCGCCCGATGCGCGCCTTCGGATCTTCGAGCATTTCCTTCCACTGCGAGATCCAGCCGACCGTGCGCGCCAGCGCGAAGATCGGCGTGAACATCGAGGTCGGGAAGCCCATCGCGTCGAGGATGATGCCCGAGTAGAAGTCGACGTTCGGATAGAGCTTCTTCTCGACGAAATACTCGTCTTCCAGCGCGATCCGCTCGAGTTCCTTGGCAACCTGCAGCGTCGGGTTGTTCTCGATGCCGAGAAGGCCCAGCACCTCGTCCGCCGACTGCTTCATCACCTTCGCGCGCGGGTCGAAGTTCTTGTAGACCCGGTGTCCGAAGCCCATGAGGCGGAACGGATCGTCCTTGTCCTTCGCCTTCTTGATGTATTCCGGGATACGGTCGACCGAGCCGATCTCGCGCAGCATCCTGAGGCAGGCCTCGTTCGCACCGCCATGCGCCGGACCCCAGAGACAGGCCACACCCGCCGCGACACAGGCGAACGGGTTCGCGCCCGAGGAGGAGGCAAGACGCACCGTCGAGGTCGAGGCGTTCTGCTCGTGATCGGCATGAAGAGTGAAGATCCGGTCCATCGCGCGGGAAAGGATCGGATCGACGTGGTATTCCGCGGCCGGAACCGAGAAGCACATGTTGAGGAAGTTCGAGGCGTAGTCGAGCGAGTTGTTGGGATACACGAACGGCTGGCCGATCGAATACTTGTAGGCCCAGGAGACCAGCGTCGGCATCTTCGCGATCATGCGGATGGTCGCGACTTCGCGCTGCCAGGGATCGTTGATATCGGTCGAGTCGTGATAGAAGGCCGACATGGCGCCCATCGCGCCGCAGACCACGGCCATCGGATGCGCGTCGCGCCGGAAGCCGCGGAAGAAGTAAGCCAGCTGCTCGTGAAGCATCGTGTGGTTGGTCACACGGGTCTCGAAGTCTTCCATCTGTGCGGCGGTCGGCAGCTCACCGTAAAGAAGCAGATAGCAGACTTCCAGGAAGTGGGATTTCTCCGCGAGCTGCTCGATCGGATATCCGCGGTAGAGAAGCTCCCCTTTCTCGCCGTCGATATAGGTGATCGAGCTCTCGCAGGACCCGGTGGAGGTGTATCCGGGGTCGAAGGTGAAGACGCCAGCCTCAGCGTAGAGCTTGCCGATGTCGATAACGTCCGGGCCGATCGTTCCAGAATAGACGGGGAGGTCGTAGGTAGTGCCCTTCAGGGTCAGCTTGGCGCTCTCTGTGGACTGGTCGTGCATGCGTCTTTCCCTCTGTCTTGGGTCCGCCGGGACTGCGGCCACCCTGTTATCCGCGGCGGCGGGAGCCGGTCCGCGCCGCGATTGCCCCTGGGGCCCGTCGGGCATCAGGAATTCGTGGTGAGCGCCTCCGCACAATCCTCGATCCGGGCCAAGGACTCTTCTTTTCCGAGGATTTCCATCATGTCGAAGACACTTGGCGAGACGGTGCGGCCGGTCAATGCGGCGCGCAGCGGCTGGGCGATCTTGCCGAGGCCCAGGGATTCCGCTTGTGCAAATTCGCGCACGACACCCTCCAGCTCACTCGCGGTCCAGCTAGCATGTTGCAGGCGCGAGGTCAAATCAATGAGCATACGTTGGGATACATTGGCGAGCGCCTTGCGGGCCGCGGCGTCGGGCTCAAAGGGTCTCGATTCGGTTGCAAACCTCGCCATTTCAAGGAGTTGAGGTATGGTCTTCGCACGCTCCTTGAGGCCGGGCATGGCCCTCAGAACCTGCGCACGCACCCGATCGGGCAGGGGGGCGTGACCATGCGCTGCAAGATAATCCTCGATATGGGCGAGCAGGACATCATCTTCCGAGGCACGAATATGTTGTCCGCAGAGATTCTCCAGCTTCGCGAAGTCGAATCGCGCCGGCGATTTCCCGATCTGCGGCAGGTCGAACCACTCCACCGCCTGCGGCGTTGTGAAGAACTCCTCGTCGCCGTGGCTCCAGCCGAGCCGGGCGAGATAGTTGCGCATCGCTTCGGGCAGGTAGCCCATCTCCCGATAGGCCTCGACCCCAAGTGCGCCATGGCGCTTGGAAAGCTTCTTGCCGTCCGGCCCGTGGATGAGCGGGATATGGGCAAAGACCGGCACGTCCCAGCCCATCGCCTGATAGATCAGCGTCTGGCGCGCGGTGTTGGTCAGGTGGTCATCGCCGCGGATAACGTGGGTCACGCCCATGTCGTGATCGTCCACCACCACCGCAAGCATGTAGGTCGGGGTGCCGTCCGAGCGCAGCAGAATGAGGTCGTCGAGCGTCTCGTTCCGCCAGGTGACTTCGCCCTGCACCTCGTCGCGCACCACCGTCACGCCCTCGCGCGGCGCCTTCAGCCGCACGGCGAACGGCGCGCCCTCGGGAGCGCTTGCCGGATCGGCATCGCGCCAGGGCGAGAGGAAGAGAGGCGGGCGCCCCTCCGCCTTCGCCGCCTCGCGGAAGGCAGCGATCTCCTCGGGCGTCGCATAGCAGCGGTAGGCCTTCCCGGCCGCCAGCATCTCCGCCGCGACCTCCGCATGGCGCCCGGCGCGCTCGAACTGGCTGACCGGCTCGCCGTCCCAGTCGAGCCCGAGCCAGCGGAGCCCCTCGAAGATCGCCGCGGTTGCCTCGGGCGTCGAACGGGCGCGGTCGGTATCCTCGATCCGCAGGAGGAAGCGGCCGCCCATGTGCCGGGCATAGAGCCAGTTGAAGAGTGCCGTGCGCGCGCCGCCGATATGAAGATAGCCAGTGGGCGAGGGGGCGAAGCGCGTGACGACGGGTTTGGGAGCGGGCATTCGTTAACCTCTCGGCAACCTTGGTCGGATTAGCGTTCTCTTAGGCGATTTCCGGACGGGAGAACAAGGGAGGTGGCCCGGCGGCATCGCACACCGGCATCTGCGGGCGCGGGAGCCCGGAGCGGAGGCGCTCCGTCCGAACCGCTTCCCTGCACGCCCGCGGAACTCGCATCATGCTGACCGCCCTTGCCGAATCCCAGCGCCGTAACCTGCCGCTCTGGATCCCGGTGTTTCTGGGGCTAGGCATAGGCGTCTATTTCGCCCTGCCGCGCGAACCGGAGCCCTGGATGTTTGCAACCCTAGGGGCGCTCGTCGCAATGGGTGCGGGCTCGCTCCTGCGGGCCGGGCCGATGGCCCGCGTCGTCATTCTCGCCGCGCTCCTGCCGCTCCTCGGCCTCTGCCTTGCCGGATGGCGCACCCACGAGGTCGGCGCGCCCGTGCTGTCCCGCGCCATGACGGTGAATGTGGAGGGCAGGGTGGTCGGGCTTGATCGCTCGGCGAGCGACCGGCCCCGCGTCACTCTCGATCACGTCATCATCTATGGCCTCGACCCCTTGCGCACGCCCGCGCGTGTCCGCATCTCGCTCGACCCCGCGACGCCAGCGGACGTGCTCCAGCCCGGTCTGCGCATCCTTGGCCAGGCCCGGCTCTCGCCCCCCTCCGCACCGGCCGAGCCCGGCGGCTTCGACTTCCGTCGCTATGCCTGGTTCGAGGCGCTCGGCGCGATCGGCTACAGCAACACGCCCTTCCTCGAGCGCCGTGCCGAAGGCGGTGGCTGGCGGCAGGGGCTCTTCGCCACCCGCATCGCGCTCTCCCGCGCGATCCAGGCCGCGCTGCCCGGTCCGACCGGCGGTTTCGCCGCGGCCCTGCTGACCGGTGATCGCTCCGCCGTCTCTCCCGAGGACGTTACCGCGCTCCGCCGCTCGAACCTCGCCCATCTTCTCGCGATCTCGGGTCTCCACATGGGCCTGCTCGCGGGCTTCGTCTTCGCCGCCATCCGCCGCGGCCTCGCGCTCGTGCCCCGCATCGCGCTCTGGTACAACACCAAGAAGATCGCGGCCGTTGTCGCGCTCGGTGCAGCGGCGGCCTATCTCGCGCTCTCGGGGGCGAGTGTCGCGACCCAACGCGCCTTCATCATGACCGCCGTGGTGCTCGTCGCCGTCCTGCTCGACCGGCCCGCGCTCACCCTGCGCTCGGTGGCGCTCGCCGCCACCATCATTCTGGTCCGGGAACCCGAGAGCCTCACCGAGGCGGGATTCCAGATGTCCTTTGCCGCCACCACCGCGCTCATCGCCGCCTTCGAATGGCTGCGCGGGCGGGCCTGGTGGCGCGAGACACAGACCGATCCGCGCTGGCGCTTCGTGCGGCCGGTGATCGGCGTCGCCGCGACGTCCTTCGTGGCGGGGCTTGCGACTGCGCCGATCTCCGCCTTCCATTTCAACACGCTGTCGCAATACGGGCTGCTCGCCAACATCCTTGCCGTGCCTGCGATGGGGCTCGTGGTGATGCCTGCCGGCGTGCTGGCGGGCCTTCTCGCGCCCATCGGCCTGGCGCCCCTCGCGCTCCGGATCATGGGGCTCGGCATCGATTACATCCTTGCCGTCGCAACCTTTGTTGCAGGGCTCGGCGGTGCGGTCCGGGCGATTCCGGCGGGACCGCCCGCAGCCCTTGCGCTCATTGCCTTCGGCGGCATCTTCGCCGTGCTCTGGGTCGGCCGGGGCAGGAGTCTTGCCCTCCTGCCGCTTGCGCTCGGCTTTGGCCTCTGGGCCGCAGCGGATCGGCCGGATGTGCTCGTCGCCGAAAACGGCCGGCTCTTTGGCGTCCAAAGCCCTGCGGGCCGCGTGGTGAATTCGGCGAGCGGCAACAGCTTCGCGGCCTCGATCTGGCTCGGCAATGACGGCGACGCCGCGCCCCAGGCCGAAGCCTATGCCCGGAGCGGCATGGAGCGCCGCCGGGGCTTCGCCGCGATGGATCTCCCGGGCGGGCCGGACGGCGGCCGCATCATCTATCTCGGCAGCAGCAAGCCGCCCGTGGATGCCGCCGAGACCTGCGAGGGCGCGGCTATCCTCATCGCGCCCGGCTGGCGCGAAAGCCCCGGCGGGCGCTGCCTCTTCATCGGCGCCGAACGCCTGCGCCGGGAGGGTGCGCTCGCCATCCGGCGGGAGGACGGCCGCCTCCGCGTCACCGGCGCCCGGACCAGCAGCCCCGACCGCCCCTGGACCCGACCCGACTTCTGATTTGCCCCTGGACCGATGCGGCAACCTTTCGCGGGCGTGGCACGCCTCTCTCTTTCATGACAGGCGGTGCGTCAGGGGGGGCCGATCGCCGGCAGGGCTCCAGCCTGCGAAGCCGTGCGCATGACCGAAGATGGCTCAGGATCGCTCCGCCGGTCTCGAGTTAAAGAAGCTGGTATTCAGCGGCAAATACCACCGGGATCGTTTCGCTACCATCAGTTGGCAGCTCAATGTCGGACGCGCGATGGGACTTCGCCCGATCTCGGACGAGGCATTCCGGGATCTGACGCGAAATCTGAGTTCCGACACGATCCAGCCGCTGCGCACAGCGACCGCCTGCCAGAAAATATCGGCATAATGTTAGTTATGTTATTTAGATGGACGCCAAATCCCGCTCCATCCTGCACTTCCGCATTGACCCCCCCGCATCGCGATGCACAGTCAGGCGAGTTCCCAGATTATCCGTCCGTGCGCCCGCGGCCGGATCGAGCAACGAGGCTTCCGGAATGCGCGCGAAACCCGCCCCCGAACACGGTCCCCCGAGCAACGGAGGTCGCCGGTGACCTGGCTAACGGCCCATCTCGAGATCGTCTTCGGGGGAACCCTCGCGCTCTTTGCCGTGCTGCTTCTCGTCCAGCAGCGCCGCTCGCCGCAATCGACCGCCGCCTGGCTGCTCTTCGTCTTCCTGCTGCCGTATCTTGCGCTGCCGATGTTTCTCGCCTTCGGCGTCCGCAAGCCCTACCGCGCCTCCCACCTCAACTTCTCCGAACCCGACCGGATCGAGCCCCCGGCCGCAGCCATGGATATCTTCTTCCGCGAACTCGGTATGCCGGGCGCGCGCAGTGGCAACCGGATCGAGATCTTCGAGGATGGGGCCACCGCCTTCACGGGCCTCAACCGCCTCATCACGGGCGCGGAGCATACCATCGACGCGGAATTCTACATCGTCGAGAATGACGAGATCGGCCGGGCCTTCGTCGAGCTTCTCACCCGACGTGCCCGTGAGGGCATTCGTGTGCGCCTGATGATCGACCGCTTCGGCGGGCTCTCCCGGCCGCGTCAGGCGCTCGAGCGGCTCCGCGAGGCCGGCGGCGAGGTGCTCTTCTCCTCGCCCTTCCTCGGGTTGCCCGGCCGGGGGCGCCTCAACCTCCGCAACCACCGCAAGACGCTCGTCGCCGACGGCTGCCGGGTGTTTGCGGGCGGCATGAACGTCGGCCGCGCCTACATGTCGGCCAACGCCGCGGCGCCCGCCCTCTGGACCGACCTGTCCTTCGCGCTCCAAGGCCCGGCCATCCGCGCCTATTCCGACATCCTGGCCTCCGATCTCGACGCCGCCCATCGCCGGGCCGCTCCCGAGGCCGGGGAAATCCAGCCCTCAGAGATCCGCTGCGCGGCCGTCCGGGAGGGCAACGCCGTGCTCCAGCCGATCCCCTCGGGCCCGGACATCTCGGGCGACACGCTCCACGACGGGCTCGTCGCCGCGATCCACCGCGCCGAGAGCCGGGTCTGGATCGTCACACCCTACTACCTGCCGACCGATCAGCTCGCGCACGCGCTCAACATCGCGACGCTGCGGGGGCTCGACGTCCGCCTGCTCGTGCCCGCGAAGTCGAATCAGACCCTCGCCGATCTCGCCCGCGGCATCTACATCCGCGGGCTTGCCGATGCCGGCGGCCGGGTCTTCCTCACCCGCGACCGCCGGATGATCCATGCCAAGGCCGGGATCATCGACGATTTTGCCTGGCTCGGTTCGGCGAATTTCGACGTCCGCTCGATGTATCTCAACTTCGAGGCGGCGCTCTTTGCCTATGACGCGGGAACCGTGGCGCACCTCGAGCGCTGGTTCGAGGACCAGTGCGGGCTCTGCAGCGAAGGACCGCCGCAGGCAAGCCTGCCCCGGCGCATCGCCGAGGGCGCCTTCCGCCTTGCGGCCCCCGTGCTTTGAAGGACATGCCGATGAAAGAGAAGAGCCGGCTCACGTCGAAACTGCGCGTCGTGAGCTATAATATCCGCAAGGCGGTCGGTACCGACCGCCGCCGCCGGCCAGGCCGCGTGCTCGACGTGGTGGCCGAGCTTTCCCCCGATATCGTGCTGCTCCAGGAGGCCGACCTCCGCCTCTTCGGCCGTCCCACCGTGCTGCCGCGGGACGTGATCGAGGCCCGCACCGGGCTGGTGCCCGTCCTCGTCGCCCGCAATGACCGCAGCCTCGGCTGGCACGGCAACGCGATCCTCGCGCGGCCCGACATGCTCCATGGCCCCGTGATCCAGATCGATCTGCCCGGCCTCGAGCCCCGCGGCGCGGTGATTGCCGAGCTCGACACCGGTGGGCGGCGGCTGCGCGTGGTGGCGGCCCATCTCGGCCTCCTGCGCACCTCGCGCCGCTCGCAGCTCGATGCGCTCAACGCCCGGCTCACCAACCTTCCGGGCCTGCCCACGGTGATCGGCGGTGATTTCAACGAATGGTCGGAGCGCGAGGGGCTCGGCCGCCTCGCGCGCCACTACGAGATCGTGACCCCGGGCAAGACCTTCCACGTCCGCCGCCTAATGGCCTCGCTCGACCGCTTCGCGCTCTCCCGCGAACTCGGCCGCGCTGCCACCGGCGTGCATATCAGTGCCACGAGCCGACTGGCCTCCGATCATTTCCCGATCTGGATCGACCTCGACCTCACACCGCCGCCGCTTTCGGTCGACGGCGGCTGAGGTCACTTCAGGCGAAATCGATCAGGTCATGCGTGTGAAAGATATCCGCATTGCGGAGGTTCTGGAACACGATTGTCTGATCGTCCACCACCAGCTGCGCCCGCCGGTTATCGACCCCGAAGACCAGGTCATCGACGGAATCGGCCGAGAACCCCTCGAGCCGGATCCGATCATATTTCCAGCTGAAATCGCGCACGATATCCGTTTCCGCTCCGTCGAGATCGCTCGCGCTGAAGACGAAGACATCCCGGCCGCTCTGGCCGAAGAGCACATCCGCGCCGCTGCCGCCCGAGATCTCGTCATTGCCGCTGCCGCCGCTGAGGTAGTCGTTGCCCGCGCCGCCCCGGATCGTGTCCGCGCCGCGGCCGGCGGTCAGCGTGTCGTTGCCGGCGAGCATGTCGATTTCCATGCCGTGCGTGGCGCTGAGCCGGAGCGTGTCGTTCCCGTCGGTGAGGCTGGTTATCGCTGCGCCGGGATCGCTGAACCCGCCGAGCGTCACCTCGGGCAGATCGCGGTCGGTGGCATCTCCGGCATGGAAAGCGAACTGATCCGCGGTAAGGCTCGCGGTCTGGACCCGGTCGAGGATGATCTTGCCGCCGTTCTCGAAGGTGATCATCGCGCTCCGGCGGTATTCCGAGATCTGAAGATCCTCGAAGCCGCCCGTGAAGTTGTTGATCTCGAGGGTGTCGCCCTCGGCGATGCGGAAACCTCGGACGAGGTCCGTGCCGGTGTCGTCGGCATGGAAGACCAGGCAGTCGGCGCCGCGCCCGCCATCGATCGTGTCCGATCCGGCGCCACCGCAGAGCGTGTCTGCGCCGTTGCCGCCCCGAAGCTGGTCGTTGCCCGCGCCGCCGTAGAGCAGATCCTCGTGATACCCCCCGTCGAGCCGGTCGTTTCCGGCGCCGCCCGAGAGGCTGTCCTGCCCGTGATCGCCGCGCAGATTGTCGGCATCCGCACCGCCATAGATCCGGTCGTTGCCGAAACGGCCATAGATCGTGTCCCGGCCCGTGCCGCCGAGCGCGAGATCGTCCCCGTCCCCGCCGTCCAGCCGGTCGTTGCCCGTATCTCCCTCGAGCGTGTCATTGCCCGCCCCGGCGCTGAGATTGTCGTTGCCGTCGCCCCCGATCAGCCAGTCGGCCCCGCCGCGGGTGATGATGCGGTCGGCATTGCCGAGACCGGCCACCGTGACATCTTCGCTGCCGGCAGAGGCAAAGGTATCCCGCAGCGCGGTGAGCACAACGACCCGCGCGGTATGAGGATCGACCACCTCGGGTTCGCTCGGCTCGTCCGGCGCATCGGGCGGCTCCGGCGTCGGGCTGTCTGCATCGGCCAGTGCGATGAGCCCGTCCGCCCCGACCACGAGCTGCTTCTGCGGGTCGAGATCGGTCCCGATGATCCGGTCGGCGGCGGTGAAATCCGTGACCCTGTCGCCGACGAGCTCTGCAACCGTGCCGGTGATGGTGTCCGCTCCGGCCCCGAGGGTGAGCACGTCATAGCCGAGCCCGCCGCAGAAGGTGTTGTCGGCGTCATTGCCGATCAGGATGTCGTTGCCCGTGCCGCAAACCGCGCCCTCGATCAGGCTCCGCGTGTCGCCCTGATCGAGCAGCGACATGTAGATATTGTAGCTCGCATAGACATAGCTGCCGGAGGTGTAGCCGAGTTGCGCCTTCTGCGCCGTGCCGCCGACATCGAGATCGACGCCCATGCCGGGGTTGAGATTGACGCTGATGTTCGTCGCATAGAGCGAGAAATCGAGCGTGTCGGTGCCGTTGCCGTCCCAGATCGTGCGGAAGATCCGGTTCGCGCCGGGAACGCCCGCCGAAACGCCGTCGATCTTCATCTCGCCGGTGGTCGGGTTGAAGGCATAGGTCGTGTTGCCGCTCCGCGTTGAATAATCGGCGCCGTAGATGTCCTGGATCGCGGCGATGTCGAGCATCATCAGCGATTGCGCGAAGCCGAAGGTCTCGTTGGTATAGCCGGTGAGCCCGTGCCCCACATAGGAGCGGTAGCTCATCACGGTGTATTCCATCGCATCATACTGCAGCGGCATCACGCTCGCGCCATCATGCGGATGGTCGAGGCCGAGCGCGTGCCCCGCTTCGTGGAGCGCCGTATGATAGGCATAGCTCCCGATCCGCCCGGAGGGGTCCGAGCTGCCCGAGAAGAAGGCCCCGGTATTGTTGCCGTTGACCCAGATGTCACCGCCCGCCGGATGCGAGGTCGGCTGATAGGCCCAGGCCGTCGGCCGTGCCGTCGAGCCCGCGATCTTCATGACAGGATTGGCGCTGCCAGAAATCTCGCTAAGGTTGAGCGATGAGACTTCATCCCACTGCGCCAGAACGCTGCGCATGATGGCCTTGCCCGAGGCGGAGAAGGCAGAGAAGGATGAAAGCTCTCCGTTGGCCGCCTCGCCGCTCTCATATTGCGAGGTCGAGGTGGTGAAGCCGAAGGTGAGTGACGTTGTCGTCCAATAGTTGCCGCACTCGAGTGCGGCCAGCACGCTTGCGGGCGGAGCTGCCGCCGGTGCAAGAGGCGCGCCGAAATCGCCCTCACCGGTTCCGGTCGTGTTCAGAAACAGGGGCAGGTCATCGGCATGACCCGCCTCGTCCGTGTCGGAATCAAACATTTCTGCCCCCTCGCACCACCGCCCCCGCGGCGCGCCACATGTCCTTCACATAGCGATCCGGCGAACCCCGGCAATGAGGATTCGTATCGCGGTCCTATGGCGTGGGAATGCGCCGTCCTCTCGGCGATTTGAAGCAAGGGCAGCCGGCAGAGTTTACGAGTAAAATCAGATGCATATTTGATTCGGATTGGGGGTTAGGCCGCCGGAGTGTCACCGATCTCCCACAACGGCACAAAAGCCGCCGGATTCCGGCCCCTTGGCCGGGACCGGGCCTGTGATCCAGGCGTGCCCGCCGCCGGCGAACGGGTGCGCGGGCGGCGCCGCGCCCGTAAACCGGTTCACCTTCCTTAACGCGCGGAGCGGCCCTGATGCGGCTATTTCAAGGCGCGTCGGTAAGTTCCCGTCAACAAACGATTCCCGGCCCGCCGCGCAGGCTGCGCGGGCGTCAGGCGAGCGCCACGGGTCTGCCTGCGCGCCAGACGCCGGCAAGCCGGAGGCCTGCATCGAGATGCACGAAATCCGCCGGGCCGCCACGGGCGAGACAGCCGAGTCGCCCGGACTCGCCGATCACCGAGGCCGGCACGGCCGTCGCCATCCGCAGTGCCTCGGCGAGATCGAGACCTGCATCTTTCACGAGCACCCGGATCGAGCGCGCCATGTCCACATCGGCGCCCGCAAGCGTGCCGTCGGCGAGCGTCAGCCGCCCGTCGCGGCGCAGGATCCTGCGCCCGCCGAGCTCGAACTCCGCCGCATCCGTTCCGGCCACCGCCATTGCATCCGTCACCAAGAACACCCGGTCCCGCCCGCGCTTCGCCGCGAGCGCAATCCGCAGGACGGCCGGCAGCACATGTACCCCGTCCGCGATCAGCCCGCAGCTCACATCCTGATCGAGAGCCGCGCCGGCAAGGCCCGGCTCGCGGTGGGTGAGCGGGCTCATCGCGTTGAAGAGATGGGTGACGTTCGAGGCCCCGGCGGCGAAATAGCGCAGGGCCTCGGCGGCGGGGCCGTCCGAATGCCCGAGGCTCACCACCGCGCCTGCGCGCGCCAGCGCCGAGACCTGCGCGAGGCTCACCGCCTCCGGCGCGACGGTCACCTTCAACACCGGGAGCCGCACCGCCGCGTCGCAGAGCATTTCGAGATCTGCGGCCTCCATCGGCCGGATGAGCGCCGTGTCATGCGCCCCGTGCCGCTTCGGATCGAGATGCGGCCCCTCGAGATGGAGGCCGAGAAACCCCGGCACACCGGCTTCCGCTGCCGCAACCCCGGCCTCGATCACCGCCTGCGTCGCGTCGGCCGTGTCGGTGATGAGCGTCGGCAGGAGCCCCGTCACTCCGAGCCGGGCATGGGCCGCGCAGATCCGCGCGATCCCCTCGACACCGGAGCCGCCATGGAGCATCTCCCCACCGCCGCCGTTGACCTGCAGGTCGAGAAAGCCCGGCGCGAGCACGCCGCCCGACAACGCCACCCGCGGCCCCTCGGGCGCGGCGGCCTCCGGCAGGATCCCGGCGATCTCCGACCCTTCGACCACCAGCACGGCATCGTGATGCATCCGCGCCCCGTCGAACACCGCAGCGCCGGAATAGACCGTGCGTGTCATATCGTCACCGTGACCTTGCGCAGATGCGGCGGCTCGTCGGGATTGAGCCCGCGTCGCTGGGCGAGCGCCTCGATGAAGCGGTAGAAGGCGACGACGAGCACGAGCGGCGCGGTCAGCGGATGTACCCTGGCCACCGACGGCAGCGCCACCACCGGTGCGCCCGCGCCCTCCGCGGTCAGGAAGACATCCGCGCCCTGCCCGGCCAGCCGCTCGGCGGTGGCGATCACCTGCGGCAGCGCTGCGTCCTGCACCCCGAGCGCCAGCACCGGGAAGCGGTCCTGCACCAGGGCGGCCGGCCCGTGCAGCACCTCGGCTGCCGAATAGCTCTCGGCATGAAGCGCGCAGGTCTCCTTGAACTTCAGCGCCATCTCGTTGGAGATGGCAAACCCCGGCCCCCGGCCCAGCACATAGAGCGAGCCCGCCTTCTCGAGCCGGTCGGCAAGCGGGTCCCAGTCGCAGGCCAGCGCGGCGGCGAACTGCTCGGGAAGAGCGTCAAGGGCCGCGCGCAGCCCGGCGTCCTCGCGCCACTCCGCCGCGAGCGCGAGGCCCGCGAGCACCGAGTTGACGAAGGTCTTCGTCGCCGCCACCGCGTTTTCCGGCCCCGCCTGCAGCGGCAGGGTGTGGGCGCAGGCCTCCGCCATCGGCGCGTCGGCGAAATTCGTCACCGCAATGGTGAGGCCGCCCCCCCGCCGCGTGCTCTTCATCATCTCGACGATGTCCGGGCTCTGGCCCGATTGCGAGATGCCGATGCAGACCGCACCGCTGACCCGGAGCGGCCGGTGATAGATCGAGGCGACCGAAGGCCCGACCGATGCGACAGGCACGCCCGCAAGAAGCTCGGAGGCATACTTGAAGTATGTGGCGGCATGATCGGAGGAGCCGCGCGCAACCGTCACCATCAGGCCGGGATCAAGCGCGCGGATCGCCGCGCCGGCCTCGGCCACGGCTCCGCGCGATTTCTCGAGGAAGCGCGCCGCCGCTTCGGGGATTTCGAGCACTTCGGCCCGCATCTTCGTCTCAATGTTCATCGTTTCACCTTGGTCATTCCTGAAGTCCTGCCGGGGCACCGCCCCGGCCTTGTCCGGCTCCGGGCCGCCCCTTTTGGGCGGGCGGCGGCCCTGTCACTGGGTCCGCCCCTCCTCCGGTGCCGGTATCCTGAGCTCGGCCGCGAAATCGTAGGCATCGCCCCGGTAGAGCGAGCGTGTGAACTCCACCACGCGCCCGGTGGGCAGATAGGAGATGCGCTCGATCCGAAGCCCCGCCGCGCCGACCGGCACGCCCAGAAGCTCCGCGTCGGCCGCGCCGATATTCGCCGCCGAGATCCGCTGCACCGCGCGGGAGGGTTGCAGCCCGCGTGCGGCCAGCACCTCGTAGAGCGAGCTTCCCACCACCACCGGATCGGGCAGGATCGACACTGGCAGCGAGGCGCGCTCGATGGCGAGCGGCACGCCATCGGCCTCGCGCACCCGTTCGAGCCGCGCGACCCGGTCGCCCGCAGCCAGCCCGAGCGCCATGGTCTCTTCCGGCGAGGGGGAATGCAGCGCACGTGCAAGCCAGACCGAGGTCACCCTCTTGCCCCGCCGCGCCATGTCCTCCGAGAACGAGGTGAGCAGAGAAAGCGCCTGCTCCACCCGCTCGACCCGCGGCGCCACATAGGTGCCCGAGCCCCGGCGCTGCACCAGATGGCCCGAGCTCACCAGCGCCTGCACCGCCTTGCGCACGGTCACCCGGCTGAGCCCGGTCAGATGCGCCATCTCCCGCTCGGACGGCAGCACCTCGCCGGGCTCGAGCGCGCCGGCCTCGATTGCCTCGGAGATCCGGCGCGAAAGCCGCAGATAGAGCGGCCCGCCGTCATGCGCCTCGAAGGCCTCGGGCGCGAAGAGATCCGGGATGCGGCTCATGCTCCGGCCCGCGCCATGGCAAGCGCGCCGTCGAGCGCGGTGCCGCGCGGCGGTTGGATCCGGCCGGGATAGCGCCCCGAAAGCCGTTCGGCAAAGACAGGTCCGATCCCGCCGAGGAAACAGATCGGCAGCAGCGCGCCGCCGCCCAGATGCTCGATCGCCGCAACGAGCGCGTCATCCGCCGCGCTCAGGATGTCGCAGGCCGCGACCTCGCCGCGTGCCGCCGCCTCGAGAAGCCGCGGCACGTAGCGGCCATATTCCGCGGGCGGGGCATCCGTCATCCGCGCCACCAGCGCCGCCGGGCCGCCGGCTTCGGCGATCACCTCGCGGAGCAGCGGATCGGCGGGGGCAAGCCCGTCGTGGGCGAGCAGCGCGCGCGTCAGCAGATCGCGCCCCATGCAGGCGCCGGAGGCCTGATCGCCCAGCCGGAAGCCCCAGCCGCCGATCATCCTGATCGCGCCCCCGCGCTGCGCGCCGAAGACCGAGCCGGTGCCGGTGACGAGCACGATGCCGTCCTCTTCCCCGAGCGCGCCCTTGAGCGCGATCACCGCATCGCTCTCGAGACCGGCCCGCGCGAAGGGCAGCCGCCCCTCGATCCGCGCCCGCGCCTGCGGCAGGTTCGCGCCCGCAAGGCCCAGCACGGCCTCGACCGCGCCGATCGCATCCGGATGTCCTGCCTCGGTGAGCGCGCCCATGGCGGCGGCGCGGATACTCTCCGCCGCCCCCTCCGGATCGGACCAGATATTTGCCGATCCCGCGGCGCCACGCCCGAGCACCGGCCCGTCCGCGGCGGCCACCACAGCGCGGCAGCTCGTGCCGCCGCCATCGATTCCCATGTAGAGGCGCATATCGACTCCCTTTTCGCTGTAAGATACCAATTCGATACCAAATGAGAAGCGGAATCTTGGATATCCCTTGTTTTTTTGCGTGCGTGAGATTTTTCTGGACAATTGGTATCTGTTTGGCATTATCAACGGAACAGGGGGAATCACATGACTGCATCACGAACGGAGGCAAGACACGCATTGGCCGAAGGCCTTCAGGGCCAGGCCCCCGCGACCGTTCTTGCGCGCCTCCTCGGCCAGCAGCGCGACGCCGCAGCTGCGGTCGAGGCCGCGATCCCGGCCCTCGCGCGCGCCGCGGAGGCCGCCGCGGCGGCGCTCGCCGCCGGTGGCCGCGTCGCCTATGCCGGTGCAGGCAGCGCCGGCCTTATGGCGATGGCCGATGCGCTGGAGCTCCCAGGCACATACGGCCTCGCGCCGGAAAGCACGCCGGTTCTCTTCGCGGGCGGGGCGGAGGCGCTTCTGCACATGAAGGGCGCGGTGGAAGACGACACGGCCGATGTCCCGGCCGCGCTCGACGCCCTCGGCTTCGGGCCCCGCGATGTCGCGATCTGCGTCTCGGCCAGCGGCACCACCCCCTACACGCTCGCGGTCGCCCGCGAGGCCGCCGCCCGCGGCGCCACGGTGGTCGGCATCGCCAATGTCGCAGGCAGCACGCTCCTCGAGGAGGCCGCGATTGCCGTCCTGCTCGACTCCGGCCCCGAGATCGTCGCGGGCTCGACCCGCATGGGCGCGGGCACCGCGCAGAAGATCGCGCTCAACATGCTCTCGACCCTCGCCGCGCTGCGCCTCGGCCATGTCCACGAGGGCCTGATGGTCAATCTCGTGGCCGACAACGAGAAACTCCGCAAGCGCGCCGCGCGCATCGTTGCCGAGCTCGCCGGGTGTGATGCCGCGGTCGCCGAGTCCGCCCTGGCCCAGGCCTCCGGCGCGGTGAAGCCCGCCATCCTGATCGCCGCGGGCGCACCGGGCCTTGCCCGCGCCGAGGCGTTGCTCGCCCGGGCCGCGGGCCACCTCGGCCCGGCCCTTGCCGCGCTGGCGGCGGCAAGAGACAGCTGAAGACAGAATAACCAGAACAGAACCGCCCGGATCCGGGCCAGAACAACGGGAGACTACCATGACCCAGACCGGACTGAAGCTCGCGCTTCTCGGCACAACACTGCTCGCGGCCGCCACCGCCCAGGCCGAGGACGTGACACTCAACATCGAAAGTTGGCGCAACGACGACCTGCCGATCTGGCAGGAGACCATCATCCCGGCCTTCGAGGCGAGCCACCCTGGCATCAAGCTCAACTTCACCCCCTCCGCCCCGGCCGAATACAACGCCGTGCTCAACTCCAAGCTTGATGCGGGCAGCGCGGGCGACCTCATCACCTGCCGCCCGTTCGATGCGTCGCTCCAGCTTTTCCAGAAGGGCCAGCTCGCAGACCTCACCGATCTCGACGCGATGGCGAACTTCTCCGATGTCGCCAAATCCGGCTGGTCCACCGATGACGGCTCCCAGACCTTCTGCGTGCCGATGGCCTCGGTGATCCACGGCTTCATCTACAACAAGGAAGCCTTCGCCGAGCTCGGCCTCGAGCCGCCTGCGACCGTCGACGAATTCTTCGCCGTGCTCGACAAGATCAAGGAAGACGGCACCTACATTCCGATGGCGATGGGCACCAACGACCAGTGGGAAGCCGCCACCATGGGCTACCAGAACATCGGCCCGAACTACTGGAAGGGCGAGGAAGGCCGCCTCGCGCTGATCGCGGGCACCGAGAAGCTCACCGATCCCGAATGGGTCGATCCCTTCCGCCAGCTCGCCAAATGGGGCCCCTATCTCGGCGACGGCTTCGAGGCCCAGACCTATCCCGACAGCCAGAACCTCTTCACCCTTGGCCGCGCCGCGATCTACCCGGCGGGTTCCTGGGAAATTTCCGGCTTCAACACCCAGGCCGTGTTCGACATGGGCGCGTTCAAGCCGCCGGTGCCCGCCGAGGGCGACGACTGCTACATCTCCGACCATGTGGACATTGCGCTCGGCCTCAACGCAGCCTCCCCCCATGCCGAAGAGGCAAAGGCCTTCCTCGACTGGGTGGGCTCGCCCGAATTCGCCAGCCTCTACGCCAACGCCCTGCCCGGCTTCTTCCCGCTCTCGGATGCCGCCGTCGAGCTCGAGGATCCGCTCGCGCAGGAATTCATCTCCTGGCGGCAGAGCTGTGCCAGCACGATCCGCTCGACCTACCAGATCCTCTCCCGCGGCACGCCCAATCTCGAGAACGAGACCTGGAACGCCTCGGCCAACGTGATCCGCGGCACCGAGACGCCCGAGGCCGCCGCCGAGCGCCTGCAGGAAGGTCTCGCGAGCTGGTACGCGCCGCAGCAGCAGAACTGACCGCTTGCCCCCGGCCGCCGGTGCTGATCGCCGGCCGGGGCCACCGCCGATCCCCGCCTCGCCCCCGGTGCCGACCGCCCGGCCGCATCCGCCCCAGCGCGGACGGCCGCCGGCACCGCTTTTTTCCGTCGCGCAAGCCTGCCTGCCCGCGCACACCCCCCGCACCCGAGAAGGACGCAAGCCTTGAGAGAGCGTAAAGCCTTCCGCTGGCACATCCCCATCTTCCTCGCGCCCGCCGTCATCGTCTACACCGCGATCATGATCGTGCCGCTCTTCGCCACGCTCGAGCTCGCTCTCTGGCGCGTGGTCGACGGCGCGACCGAATTTGTCGGCTTCGACAACTTCCGCATCCTCTTCACCGACCCCCGCTGGTCGGAGAGCTTCTGGAATGCGCTCGGCAACAATGCCTGGTTCTTCCTCGTCCACATGGTGGTGCAGAACCCGATCGGCGTCGCGCTCGCCGCGCTGCTCTCCTCGCCGAAGCTCCGGGGCGCGGCCTTCTACCGGACCGCCATCTTCATTCCGACGATTCTCTCTTTCGTCATCGTGGGTTTCGTCTGGAAGCTCATCCTTTCTCCCATCTGGGGCATAGCGCCCTCGATGCTCGATGCCGTCGGCCTGAAGGCGCTCTTCGGCCCCTGGCTCGGCAAGGAGGAAACCGCGCTCACCACCATCGCCCTCGTCTCGGTCTGGCAGTTCGTCGGCATCCCGATGATGCTGATCTATGCCGCCCTCCTCACCATTCCCGAGGAAGTGCTCGAGGCGGCGGAGATCGACGGCATCACCGGCTGGTCGCAGTTCTGGAAGATCAAGCTGCCGCTGATCCTGCCTTCGATCGGCATCATCTCGATCCTGACCTTTGTCGGCAACTTCAACGCCTTCGATCTCATCTACGTGACGCAAGGTGCGCTCGCCGGGCCGAACTTCGCCACCGACATCCTCGGCACCTTCCTCTACCGCACCTTCTTCGGCTTCCAGCTTCAGCTCGGCGACCCGCACATGGGCGCGACCATCGCCACCGCCATGTTCGGCATCATCCTCGCCGGCGTCTGCCTCTACCTCTTCGGCATCCAGACGCGGCTCCGCCGCTACCAGTTCTGAGGAGACACGCCATGTCCCAGGCCCGCAGCTCGCTGCCCCGCACGATTGCCGCCCACGCGGCCCTCCTCACCTACACCGCGATCGCGCTCTTTCCGGTCTTCGTGATCGTCATCAACGCCTTCAAGTCGCGCCGCGCCATCTTCACCGAGCCGCTCGCGCTCCCCGATGCCGAAAGCTTCGACCTGGTCGGCTTCCAGACCGTGCTGAAGCAGGGCGACTTCCTGCTCTACTTCCAGAACAGCCTCGTCGTGACCGTGGTCTCGCTCTTCTGCGTGCTGCTCTTCGGCGCGATGGCGGCCTTCGCCCTCTCCGAATACCGCTTCCGCGGCAACATGATGATGGGGCTCTACCTCGCGCTCGGGATCATGATCCCGATCCGCCTCGGCACCGTCGCGATCCTGCAGATGATGGTGGCCTCGGGCCTCGTGAACACGCTCACCGCCCTCATCCTCGTCTACACGGCGCAGGGCCTCCCGCTTGCGGTTTTCATCCTCTCGGAGTTCATGCGCGGGATCTCCGACGATCTGAAGAACGCCGGCCGGATCGACGGGCTCTCGGAATACCGGATCTTCTTCACCCTGGTCCTGCCGCTGGTGCGGCCCGCCATGGCCACCGTTGCGGTCTTCTCGATGATCCCGATCTGGAACGACCTCTGGTTTCCGCTCATCCTCGCGCCTGCCGAGGAGACCAAGACCGTCACCCTCGGTGCCCAGGTCTTCATCGGCCAGTTCGTGACCAACTGGAACGCCGTGCTCGCCGCCCTCTCGCTCGCGATCCTGCCGGTGCTCGTGCTCTACCTTCTCTTCTCCCGCCAGCTCATCCGCGGCATCACCTCGGGAGCGGTGAAATGATCGCCGCTTCCCCCCGGCCCGCCCCCGAACCCCTGACGAAATCAGAGAGTCCAGCCATACGAATGCCATATGGGTTCCATACGGAGTCCAGATGCGCCGGACACCCCGCAGGAGCCCGTCCATGACCCCGATCCGCACCCTCGTCGTCGGCCTCGGCAACATGGGCCGGAGCCACGCGCTCGCCTACCACGCCAACCCGGAGTTCGAGATCGTGGGTCTCGTCAACCGCTCGACCCCCGAGCTCCCGGAGGCGCTTGCAGGCTACCCGATCACTTCGGATTTTTCCGATGCACTGCAAAGGCTTGCCCCGGATCTTGTCTGTGTGGCCACCTATTCCGACAGCCACGCGGACTATGCCTGTGCCGCGATGGAGGCCGGTGCCCATGTCTTCGTCGAGAAGCCGCTCGCAACCACCGCCACAGATGCCGCGCGCGTCGTGGCCAAGGCGCGGGAAACCAGCCGCAAGCTCGTCGTCGGCTACATCCTCCGCCACCATCCGTCCTGGCAAAGGCTGGTCGAGGAAAGTCGCGCCTTGGGAGGGCCTTACGTCTTCAGGCTCAACCTGAATCAGCAAAGCTCCGGCCCCACCTGGGAGGTCCACAAGGCCCTGATGCAGACCACCCCCCCGATCGTCGATTGCGGTGTTCACTACGTGGATGTCATGTGCCAGATCACCGATGCGAAACCGGTCGAGGTCCGTGGCATGGGGTTGCGCCTTTCGGAGGAAATCTCCGAAAACATGTACAACTACGGGCACTTCCAGGTCCTCTTCGCCGACGGTTCGCTGGGCTGGTACGAAGCGGGCTGGGGTCCGATGATGTCCGACACCGCCTTTTTCGTGAAGGATGTGGTCTCGCCCAGGGGCGCCGTCTCGATCCGCATGCCCGAGACCGCCCGGTCCGACGACATCGACACCCACACCAAAACCTCCGCGCTCCGCATCCACCGGATAGGTGAACCGGATCAGGATGTCAGCATGCAAGGCGAGCCCGGCCACCAGGAGCTCTGCGACCGCGAAGCCGCCTTCGTCGCCCGCGCGATCACCGAAGATATCGACCTTTCCCGCCACATGGAGGACGCCGTCGCCTCGCTCCGGGTCTGCCTTGCCGCAGATGAGAGCGTGCGTTCAGGACGCCCCGTAAAAATCTGAAGGAAAACATGAAATGGGTTCTCTGAGGCTTTCCAGGATCACGAAATCCTTCGGCGCCACCGATGTCATCAAGGGCGTCGATCTCGAGGTGCGCGATGGGGAGTTCTGCGTTTTTGTCGGCCCCTCGGGCTGCGGCAAGTCCACCCTGCTGCGGATCATCGCGGGCCTCGAGGATGCCACCTCGGGCGACATCCTGATCGACGAGGCGCGCGTCAATGACACACCGCCATCGAAGCGGGAAATCGCAATGGTTTTCCAGAGTTATGCGCTCTATCCTCACCTGACGGTGCGCGACAACATGGGCCTCGGCCTCAAGCAGGCGGGCGAGGCGAAGGAGGCGATCTCCGCCCGCGTCACCGAAGCCTCGCGCATGCTCTCGCTCGATGCGCTTCTCGAGCGCCGTCCGGCCGAGCTCTCCGGTGGCCAGCGCCAGCGCGTCGCCATCGGCCGCGCCATCGTCCGTACGCCGAAGCTCTTCCTCTTCGACGAGCCGCTCTCGAACCTCGATGCCGCTCTCCGTGTCGCCACCCGCATCGAGATCGCCCGCCTCCACCGCGAACTGAAGGCGACGATGATCTATGTCACCCATGACCAGGTCGAGGCCATGACGCTCGCCGATCGCATCGTCGTCCTGAACGGCGGCCGCGTCGAGCAGGTGGGCGCGCCGATGGAGCTCTATGACAACCCGGCCAACGTCTTTGTCGCGGGCTTCATCGGCTCGCCGCAGATGAACTTCCTCAAGGCCGCGCCGCTCGGGCTCCAGGGCGAAACCGTGGGCGTGCGCCCCGAGCATCTGGAGATCTCGCGCGAGGCGGGCGAGATCGCGGGCACGGTCAGCCATGTCGAGCATCTCGGCGGCGAGACCAACATCTACGTCCGCACCGAGCCGCACGGCCTCCTGACGGTCCGCCGGTTCGGCAGCGCCGCATACGGGGTGGACGAGGCGGTCTTCCTCACGCCCGACCCCACCCGCCGCTTCTTCTTCGATGCGGCGGGTCTGCGGATCCGGGCCTGAGGCGGTAAATGAAAGGTAAATGTTTCACGTGAAGCCAAGTCCCTGATCTGGCTTCACAATCTTCTCGTCTCAGCTTCGGATGCGGTATCCGGTCTTGAAGATCCACCACACGATTCCGAGGCAAAGCGCTGAAAACGCGGCGATTGCGGCGATGCTGAGACCGACCGGCACATCGGCCAGTCCGAAGAAGGCCCAGCGGAATCCGGACACCAGATAGACCACCGGGTTGAAGAGGGTGATCGTCTGCCAGAGCGGCGGCAGCATGGTGATCGAATAGAATGTGCCGCCGAGGAAAGCGAGCGGCGAGATCACGAGCAGCGGCACGAGCTGGAGCTGTTCGAAGTTCTTCGCCCAGATCCCGATGATGAAACCGAAGAGGCTGAAGGTGATGCAGGTGAGCGCGAGGAAGGTCAGCATCCAGATCGGGTGTGCCACAGGCAGGCTCACGAAGAAATTCGCGGTCACATAGATGATGAGCCCGATGGCGAAGGACTTGGTCGCCGCCGCACCCACATAGCCGATGAGGATCTCGATGAAGGAGATCGGCGCCGAGAGCTGCTCGTAGATCGTGCCGATGAAGCGCGGCATGTAGATCCCGAAGGAGGCGTTGGAGATCGACTGCATCAGCACTGTGAGCATGATGAGCCCCGGCACGATGAAGGCGCCGTAGTCCACGCCTTCGACCTGATCGATGCGCGATCCGATCGCCGTGCCGAAGACGACGAAATAGAGCGAGGTGGAGATGACCGGCGACACGACGCTCTGGAACAGCGTGCGGAAGGTGCGCGCCATCTCGTAGCGGTAGATCGACCGGATTGCCTCGACGTTCATGACCGTTCCCTCACCAGATCGACGAAGATATCCTCGAGCGAGCTTTGCCGCGTATGAAGATCCCGCAGCGTGAACCCCGCCTCCGCCAGATCGCCGAGGAGCGAGGTGATCCCCGTGCGCTCGGCCGCGCGATCGTAGGTATAGACCAGCGCGTTGCCGTCCTCCGCGCGCTCGAGCCCATAGGCGGCAAGCGCGGGCGGGATCTCGGCGACCGGCTCCTGCAATTCGATGGTGAGCTGCTTTCGGCCCATGCGGTGGAGCAGGCGTTCCTTTTCCTCGACGAGCAGGATGCGGCCCTGGTTGATCACCGCCACCCGGTCGGCGATCGCCTCGGCCTCCTCGATGTAATGCGTCGTGAGGATGATGGTCGTTCCCGCTGCGCGCAGCCGGTCGACCGTTTCCCACATGCCGGTGCGGAGCTCCACATCGACGCCCGCCGTCGGCTCGTCGAGAAACAGAACGCTCGGCTCGTGCGACAGCGCCTTGGCGATCAGAACGCGGCGTTTCATGCCGCCCGAGAGCTCGCGCGTCGGTGTGTCGCGCTTGTCCCACAGGCTGAGGTCGCGCAGGATCCGCTCGAGGAAGGCATCGTCCCGGCGCTTGCCGAACAGCCCGCGCGAGAAGCGCACGGTGTTCATCACCTTCTCGAACGGCTCGATGCTCACCTCCTGCGGCACGAGGCCGATGAGGGAGCGGGCGGCGCGGAAGTCCCGCACCACGTCATGCCCGCCCACGGAGATGTTGCCCGCGCTGATTTCCGTGATGCCACAGATCATCGAGATGAGCGTGGTCTTGCCCGCGCCGTTCGGTCCGAGCAGGGCAAGGATTTCGCCCTGCTCGATCTCGAGATCGACGCCTTTCAGCGCCTCGAATCCCGAGCCGTAGGTCTTGCGGACGCCTCTGGCCGATACGATCGAAGCCATCGCCTCCCCCGTCTTGTGTTTCTGCGCCGGGTCCCGCCCGCACGCTGTCACCGCACATCTGTCCTGACCGGCGGGGGATTTCAACCCGGCTCGGCGGGCGGAGCGTGCATTGACCCGAGGGAATATGCAGGATATTGCAGGTTTGTGCATGATTCTGCGGAAGACAAGATGGATCTCAACAACCCCGAAATCCGGCTCTCCATCCTCCGCCGGCGCCTTGCCGACGGCGCGCCGCTGGTGGCGAGCGCGCTCGCCGACGAGTTCGCCATCTCGGTCGATACCGTCCGGCGCGACCTGATTGCGCTCGAGCGCCTTGGCGCGGCGCAGCGGGTGCGCGGGGGCGCGGTGCCGATGGGCGCGCCGGCCGTGGCGCTTCGCGAGAGGCTCGAGGCGCCGGTGCCGTCCGCGCTCGTGGCCTGTGCGCTGGCCCGGCTCGAGGGGGCGGCAACGCTCCTCCTCGACGGGGGCACCACCGTTCTGGCGCTCGCCCGTGCGCTCCGGCCGGCGCCGGGGCTCGTCGTCGTGACCCCCTCGCCCTTCGTCGCCGCGGCAACGCATCAGTCCGGCATCGAGACCATCACCCTGCCCGGCCGGATCAGCGCCCCCGGCGGCATCGCGGTCGGCGCGCCCTGCGAGGCGATGCTCGCCGAGGTCGCAGCGGATGTCGCGGTGCTTGGCGCCTGCGGGCTCGATGCGGCCTTCGGCCTTTCCTCCGACGATCTCGAGGAGAGCGTCGCCAAGCGCGCCATGGCGCGCGCCGCCCGCCTCGCGCTGGTGCTGACGGGCGGCGAGAAGCTCGGCCGCCGGGCCCGCCACCGCACCCTTGCGCCATCCGAGCTTGACGTGCTCGTCACCGATGCATCCCCCGAAACCACCGCGCCCTTCGCGGCGCAGGGACTGGAGATTTCCCTTGCCTGACATCCTCCGCGCGCGGCGCACGCCATGGCTTGCCGTCGCCGCCGTCTTCTTCCTCAACGGCGGCCTTTTCGGCGCCTGGGCCTCGCGCATTCCGGTCTTCGTGGAGCGCTTCGACCTCACGGCGGATCGCCTCGGCCTCCTGCTCCTCTGCATGGCCTTCGGCTCGATCCTCTGCTTCCCGCTCGCCGGCCGCATGGCCGACCGGCGGGGTGCTGCGCCGCTCAGCCTGCGCCTCGCGCTCTTCTCGGCCGTCGTGGTCGCGCTCCTGCCGTTTGCTCCCGCCGTGCCGCTGCTCGCCGTCGGCATGGTCTTCTTCGGGGCAGCGCAGGGTGGCATGGACGTCGCGATGAACGCTTGGGCGGCGGAGGTCGAGCGCCACATGGGCCGGCCGGTCATGTCCTCCTTCCATGCCGTATTCAGTCTCGGCGCCGGGATCGGCGCGGGCTCGGGCGCGCTCGCGGCCAGTGCGGGCCTGTCGCCTGCGCTGCATTTCCCGCTGGTGAGCCTCGTGCTCAGCGGCCTGGTGCTGGCGTTTGCCACGATCTCCTGGGCGTCCGCGCGGGTCGAGGGCGGCAGCGTCTTCGCGCTTCCCCGCGGCGCGCTCGCCCTCGTCGGCCTGATCGCACTGGCCTCCGCGCTCGGCGAAGGGGCGATGGCCGACTGGAGCGCGGTCTTCCTCGCCACCGTGGTCGGCGCGAGCGAGGCACAGGCGGCGCTTGGCTATGCCGTCTTTTCCGCGGCGATGGTGCTGGCCCGTCTCGCCGGGGATCAGGTCGTGCGCCGTCTCGGCCCGGTGACGAGCGCGCGGATCAGCGGCCTGCTCGCCGCGGGCGGCGCGCTGACGGCGCTGCTGGGCGGAAGCTTCGGCGTCGCTCTCGCAGGCTTCGGGCTCATGGGGGTGGGCTATGCCATCGTCTTCCCGCTCGCCTTCTCGCGCGCGGCCAATGATGGCGAGATCCCGCCGGGCAGCGCTATCGCAAGTGTCGCGACACTGGCCTATGGTGGCATGCTGGTGGGTCCGCCCGCCATCGGCTTCATTGCGGCGATGACCTCGCTCACCCATGCCTTCGGGTTGATCGCCGTGCTCGCGCTCGCGATCGTGCCGCTGGCCACGAGCCTCCGGCCCGCACCCCGCCGCGCGCGTCAGGAGCCCTGAGCGCGGCGGTCAGTCTGCCCCGCCCCCGCTGAACGCGGGCGGCCAGTCGAGCCCCGGGCGGACCCCGGCCGTTGCGCCGATCGCCGCCCGGATCTCGTCGGGGTCGAGGCCGAGCCCGGCCAGCACCGCCTCGGTGCAATCAGCCGCCAGGGCTTCGGGCGGCTCGGGCGGAGCCGTGCCGAAGCGTGGCGCCGGCGGCACGGTCCCCGCCGGCCAGCCCGGATGGCGCGCGGCGAAATGCGGCTCGCGCCAGACCTCGTCGGGGGCGAGTACCGGCGTGACACAGGCGTCGGTCCCGGCAAAGACCTCTGTCCAGTCGTCGCGCGGGCGCTGCGCGAAGGCCTCGGCAAGCGCCGCCTCGATCGCGGGCCAGGCGTCCTTGTCCATGTGATCGGGCGCCGTTCCCAGGCCGAGCCCGCCCCAGAGCGCCGCGAAGAACGGCGGCTCGATGGCGCCGACCGCCACGAACTTCCCGTCCGCACAGGCATAGCTGCGGTAGAAGGGCGCGCCGCCGCCAAGCAGGCCCTCGCCTCGCTCCGGCCACCAGGGGCTGTGCCAGAGCGGCAGATGCATCGCCATGAGCGAGAGCGATCCGTCGATCATTGCCGCATCCACATGCCGGCCCCGGCCCGTCGCGCGTGCCTCCAGCAGGGCGGCGAGAATGCCGAGGGCGGCCATCAGGCTGCCGCCCGCGAAATCCGCCACGAGGTTGAGCGGCGGTATCGGCGGCTCCCCGCTCGGCCCCATCGCTCCGAGCACACCCGAAAGCGCGAGGTAGTTGATGTCATGCCCCGCCTCCTGGGCCCGTGGCCCGGTCTGGCCATAGCCGGTCAGCGAGCAGTAGACGAGGCGCGGATTGAGCGCGGCGAGCGTCTCCCGGTCGGCGCCGATCCGCGCCGCGGCGCCGGGCCGGAAGCCCTCGACCACCACATCGGCGCCTTCGACCAGCCGGTGCAGCGCCTCGCGGCCCGCCGCGCTCTTGAGATCGAGGCGGATCTGCCGCTTGCCGCGGCCGAACTCCGGAATGGCAACCCCGGTGCGCCCGCCGCCGACCGCGATCACCTCCGCGCCCATGTCGGCCAGCAGCATGGTGCAGTAGGGCCCCGGCGCGAGGCGCGAGAGATCGATCACCCGCACCCCGGCGAGCGGTCCGGCCCGGCCCATCTCAGAGCCCCCGCGCGATGACGATCCTCTGGACGTCGCTCGTGCCCTCGTAGATCTGGCAGACCCGCACGTCGCGGTAGATCCGCTCGACCGGATAGTCGGCGAGATAGCCGTAGCCGCCGTGGATCTGGATCGCCGCCGAACAGACGGCCTCGGCGGTTTCCGACGCGAAGAGCTTGGCCATCGAAGCCTCCTGCAGACAGGGCTGGCCCGCCTCGCGCAGCGCCGCGGCATGGAGCACCATCTGGCGCGCCGCCTCGATCCGCGTCGCCATGTCGGCAAGCCGGAAGGCAATGGCCTGATGCTCGATGATCGGCCGCCCGAAAGTCACCCGCTCGCGGGCATAGTCCCGCGCCGCCTCGAAGGCCGCCCGTGCCATGCCGACCGACTGGGCCGCGATGCCGATCCGGCCGCCCTCGAGATTGGCGAGCGCGATCCGGTAGCCCTCGCCCTCCGCCCCGAGCCGGTTCTCGACCGGCACGCGCATGTCCGTGAAGGCGAGCGCGCAGGTGTCGGAGGAATGCTGGCCGAGCTTGTCCTCGACGCGCACCACCTCGTAGCCGGGCGTGTCCGTCGGCACGATGAAGGCCGAGATGCCCTTCTTGCCCGCCGCCGGATCGGTTGCCGCGAAGACGATGATCACCTTGCCGTTCTGACCCGAGGTGATGAACTGCTTGGCGCCGTCGATCACATAGGCATCGCCATCGCGCCGGGCGCGGGTCTTCAGCGCCGAGGCGTCCGAGCCTGCCTGCGGCTCGGTGAGGGCAAACCCCCCGATCCATTCGCCCGCGGCCATCTTCGGCAGGAAGCGTGCCTTCTGATCCTCGGTGCCGAAGCGCAGGATCGGCACGCAGCCGACCGAGCTGTGGACCGAGACGATGGTCGAGCAGGCGCCATCGCCGGCGGCGATCTCCTCGAGCGCCAGCGCATAAGCGATCATGCCGGTCTCCGAGCCGCCGTGCTCCTCCGGCACGAGCATGCCGAGAAAGCCGAGGGCCCCCATCTCGCGCAACTCCTCGCGCGGGAAGGCGTGCTGTGCGTCGCGCGCCGCCGCCCCCGGCGCAAGGCGCTCCTGTGCGAAATCGCGCGCCGCATCGCGGATCTGGGTCTGGGTCTCCGTGAGCAGCATCACGACACCCGTTCGAGCGCAACGGCGGTCGCTTCGCCGCCGCCGATGCAGAGCGAGGCGATCCCGCGCCTGAGATCGTATTTCTCCAGCGCGGCAAGCAGCGTCACCATCACCCGCGCGCCCGAGGCGCCGATCGGATGGCCGAGAGCACAGGCGCCGCCGTGGACGTTCACCTTGTCGTGCGGCAGGTCGAGATCGCGCATCGCCGCCATGGCGACCACCGCGAAGGCCTCGTTCACCTCGAAGAGATCGACATCGGCGAGATTCCATCCGGTCTTCGCCGCGAGCTTGCGCACCGAGCCGATCGGAGCGGTCGGGAAGAGGTTCGGCTTGTCGGCATGGGTCGCGTGGCCGACGATCACCGCCCTGGGCGTGAGCCCGCGCTTCTCGGCCTCCGAGCGGCGCATCAGCACCATGGCCGCCGCCCCGTCCGAGATCGAGCTCGAATTGGCCGCCGTCACCGTGCCGCCCTCGCGGAAGGCGGGTTTCAGGCTCGGGATCTTGTCGATCCGCGCCTTGCCCGGCTGCTCGTCGATCGAGACCACGGTCTCGGCGCGGCGGGCGCGCACGGTGACGGGCGCGACCTCGGCCGCGAAGCTCCCGTCCTCGATCGCCTTCTGGGCGCGCCGGAGCGAGGTGATCGCATAGGCGTCCTGCGCCTCGCGGGTGAACTGGTAGGCCTCGGCGCAATCCTCGGCGAAAGTCCCCATCAGGCGGCCCTTGTCATAGGCGTCCTCCAGCCCGTCGAGGAACATGTGATCGAGGATCTGCCCATGCCCCATCCGGTAGCCGCCACGCGCCTTTTCAAGGAGATAGGGCGCGTTGGTCATGCTCTCCATGCCGCCGGCGACCATCACGTCCCCCGAGCCCGCGCGGATCATGTCGTGGGCGAGCATCGCGGCCTTCATGCCCGAGCCGCACATCTTGTTGACGGTCGTGGCCCCGGCGCCAAGGGGGAGCCCCGCCTTGAGCGCTGCCTGCCGGGCGGGCGCCTGGCCCTGGCCCGCGGGCAGGACGCAGCCGAAGACGATCTCCTCGACGGTCTCGGCCGCAACGCCCGCGCGCTCCAGCGCCGCGCCGATCGCGGCGGCGCCAAGCTCGCTCGCGCGGGCCCCGGCCAGATCGCCCTGAAAGCCGCCCATGGGCGTGCGTGCAGCCCCGACGATGACGACGGGATCTTCTGCTGTCATGGTTCTTCCTCCTGAATTTCAAGGAGCCGGCGGGCACACGTCCGAGGCGCCGCCACCCGGCTTCGCATCTGGGCGGGCCACAAGCGCTATTTCGGCGCCATCCTGAGCGCGCCGTCGATGCGGATGACCTCGCCGTTCAGCATCTGGTTGCCGAGAATGTGCTGCACGAGCCCGGCATATTCCTCCGGCCGGCCGAGCCGCGGCGGGAAGGGCACACTCGCCCCGAGCGAATCCTGCACCTCCTGCGGCAGGCCCGACATCATCGGTGTGCCGAAGATCCCGGGCGCGATGGTGACGACCCGGATGCCGAGGCGGGCAAGCTCGCGTGCCGCAGGCAGGGTGAGCGCGGCAACGCCGCCCTTCGAGGCCGCATAGGCCGCCTGGCCGATCTGCCCGTCGAAGGCCGCGATCGAGGCGGTGTTGACGATCACGCCCCGCTCGCCGCTCTCGTCTGGCGCCTGCTTGGCAATGGCGTCCGCCGCGAGGCGCAGCATGTTGAAGGTGCCGATGAGGTTGATCGAGACCGCGCGGGCAAAGCTCTCGAGCTTGTGCGGCCCCTCGCGCCCGACGATCTTCTCGCCCGGCGCGATGCCCGCACAGTTCACGAGGCCATCGACCCGCCCGAAGGCCGCGCGCGCCGCCGCAACCGCCGCCTCGCCATCCGCGGCGCTGGTGACATCCGTTGGGCAGAAGAGCGCGGCCGCACCGAGCTCTTCGGCCATCGCGTCGCCCGCCGCGCGGTTCACGTCGAGTAGCGCCACCCGGCCGCCGTTGGCCGCCAGCATGCGCGCCACCGCCGCCCCCAACCCCGATCCGGCGCCGGTGACGAGAAACACCCTGTCGCTGATCTGCATGGCCTCAGTCCTCCGCGCCGTCGGCCCGCGCCGCTTCCATCCGCCGGAGCATGAAGCGCTGCAGCTTGCCGCTCGGCGTCTTCGGCAGCTCGTCCATGAACTCTATCGCGCGCGGATAGGCATGCGCCGAGAGCCGGTGGCGGACATGGAGCTTCAGCTCCTCCTCCAGTTCGTCGGAAGGCTCATACCCCTTCGAGAGCACGACATAGGCCTTCACGATTTCGGTGCGCTCGGGATCGGGCACGCCGATCACGGCCGTCTCCATCACCGCGGGATGCTCGATCAGCGCGCTTTCGACATCGAACGGCCCGATGCGGTAGCCCGAGGAAGTGATGACATCATCGCTGCGCCCGACGAAGCTCACGCTGCCGTCTTCCTCGAGCTCCACGGTGTCGCCGGTGCGGTAGTAGCCGCCCGCAAGCGCCGGCGTGTCCTTCTGCCAGTAGCCGGTAAACCAGAGGAGCGGCGACCGGGCGAGATCGATGGCGAGCACGCCGGGCTCGTTCGGCCCGAGCTCGTGGCCCTCGTCATCGAGCACCGCGACGCGGTAGCCGGGCATGGCGAAGCCCGCCGAGCCGGGATGGACGGCATGGGTGAGACGGTGATGGTTGTTCACCACCATTCCGAGTTCCGTCTGGCCGTAATGGTCATGGATCGGCGCGCCGAGATGCTCGGCAAACCAGCGGATCACTTCCGGATTGAGCGGCTCGCCCGCGCTGCTGACCACGCGCAGCCGCCCCTTCACCCGCTCCGCCGCCTCCGGTCCCGCCGCAATCAGCAGGCGGAACGCCGTCGGTGCCCCGGCCAGATTGGAGATCCCGAGCTTCTCGATGATGTCGTAGGTGCTTTCGACCGTGAACGGCCCGTCATGGAAGGTCGTGGCATGGCCGAGCATGAGCGGCCCGGTCACCGCGTAATAGAGCCCATAGGCCCAGCCCGGGTCCGCGATGTTCCAGAACCGGTCGCCGGGGCGCAGGTCGATCGCATCGCGCATGTAGACGCCGAAGGAAAGCAGCGCGTTGAGCGGCACCGGCACCCCCTTCGGAAGCCCCGTCGTGCCCGAGGTCGACATCATCAGGAAGAGATCGCTGCCCTTGCGCATCACCGGCTCGAAGGTGTCCGGCTGGCTGGCCAGCTCGGAGGCGAAATCGAGATCGCCGGGTGTCAGCGGCGCATCATAGGCGGCGCGCACCACTGCGGTCTTCGGCCGCGCGGGGATCTCGTCGAGCTTGTCGCGGTTGGCGGTGTCGGTCACCAGGAGCTTCGCGCCGCTGGTCGCGAGCCGGTGCTCGATCGCCTTCGGCCCGAAGGCGGTGAAGAGCGGCTGGTAGACCGCCCCGGCCCGCCAGGTCCCGAGGATGAGCGCCAGCAGCTCCGGCCGGCGCGGGAGCATCCCGGCCACCACATCGCCGGGCCCGACGCCCTGGTCCGCCAGCAGGTTCGCGACCTGCGCCGAAAGCGCCTGCATCTGCGCAAAGCTGTAGCTTTCCTGCCGGCCGTCGCTGCCGATCCAGTCGAGCGCGGTGCCGCCCGCCGCCACGTGGCGGTCGCAGCATTCGACGCAGGCATTCACGCCGGTTTCCAGATTGCCCGCGAGCAGAGCCTCGACCGCTTCGCGCCGGAAGGCCGCCACGGCGGCCGCATAGGTCTCGGTCCGGTCGACCGTAAGGGTGTCCGTCATCGATTTCCTCCCTGAACAGGGCCCCCTTGCCGCTCCGGGTGAGGGCTCATTGCCCACAGATGTAGTCCTTTCCGCTGTTGCAGACGAGGACGGGATCAATCTAATTTTTTGATCGGTTTTGCCATGTTTCGAGGAGGCCCGCGCCGATGGAGCGGCGAATGATCTCTCCGGGCTTCGTGGAGGATGCGCTGGATTGCCTCCGGCGGCAGGGAATCGCGGTAAAGCCGCTTCTGCGCGAGGCGGGTCTGCCCGAAACGGTCACCGAGCCCGTGTCGGCCGAACAGTACGGCACGCTCTGGCTTGCGATGGCGGTCGCCGCCGATGACGAGTTCTTCGGCCTGGGCGCGCGGCCGATGCGGCCGGGCAGCTTCACCCTGCTCGGGCATTGCGTGCTGCATGCCGGCACGCTCGAACGCGCGCTCCGCCGCGCGCTCCGCTTCCTGCGCGTGGTGCTCGACGATCCGCATGGCGTGCTCCTCGTGCAGGAGCGCGAGGCGGTGATCGAGCTCGTCAACGACGGGCCGCCGCGCACGGCCTTCGCCTACCGCACCTTCTGGCTGATCCTGCACGGCATCGCCTGCTGGCTCGTCGGGCGCCGCATTCCACTGCACCGGGTCGATCTCGCCTGTGCGCCGCCCGAGCACCGGGCCGATTACGGCTCCTTCTTCGGTGCGCCGGTGCATTTCCACCAGCCGGTGAGCCGCCTCTCCTTCGATGCGGCCCATCTCGCGCTGCCGACGATCCGCTCCGAACGCGCGCTGCGGGTGTTCCTGCGCGGGGCGCCGGCCAATATCCTCGTCCACTACCGCCACGAGGCCGGGCTCGTCTCGGGGATCCGGGCCGAGCTGCGCCGCACCGACCCCGCCGACTGGCCGGATTTCGAGACGCTCGCCCGTGGCATGCGGATGCCGCCCGCAACGCTCCGCCGCAGGCTCCGGGCCGAGGGTCAGAGCTTCCGCTCGCTCAAGGACGAGATCCGCCGCGCCACCGCGGTGCGCCTGCTGCGCGACAGCCCGCGCAGCGTGGCCGCCATCGCGGCCGATGTCGGCTTCACCGAGCCGAGCGCCTTCCATCGCGCCTTCCGCAAATGGACCGGCGAGAGCCCCGCCGCCTTCCGCCGCGCGGTGCCGCCGGCGGACACCGCCCCATGGAGCGAGGAGCCGCCGGACTGAGGCGGCCTCTCCGCGCCTAGGCCTCGTCGGCGACCGGGTTCGAGAGCGTGCCGATGCCGGTGATCTCGACCTCGATCCGGTCGCCTGCCTTGAGAAAGAGCGGCGGCGTGCGCCCGGCGCCCACGCCCGCGGGCGTGCCGGTCGCGATCACATCGCCCGGCAGGAGTTCGGTCACCGTCGAGAGATAGGCGATGATCTGCGGCACCGAAAAGGCCAGGTCGCTCACCGGGCTTGCCTGCACCTCGTCTCCGTTGAGCCGGGTCGCGAGCTTCAGCGCCGCGGGATCGGCGATCTCGTCCGCCGTCACGATCCAGGGCCCCATAGCGCCCGTGGCGACAAAGTTCTTGCCGGGCCAGAACTGCGTCGTGTGGCGCTGGAAGTCGCGGATCGAGCCATCCATGAAGCAGGTATAGCCCGCGACATGATCGAGCGCCTGCGCCTCCGGGATGGTGCGCCCGCCCCGGCCGATCACCACCGCGAGCTCGCCCTCGAAATCATACTCGGCGGAGGCCCGCGGCCGGACCAGCACCGCGCCGGACCCTCGCATCGAGCTCGGATAGCGCGTGAAGATCGACGGGTAATCCGCAGCCTTGCGCCCCATTTCCCGGATATGGGCGGCATAGTTGAGCCCGATGCAGATGATCTTGTCCGGGTTCGGCACCGGGGGCAGCAGAGACAGGCCGTCGAGCGGCACGGCCTCCCCGGCCTCCGCTGCCAGCATCCCGGTCGCGTCGGCGGCGAGCAGCGCGCGGAGATCCGGGTGGCGCGCGCGCAGATCGGGCGAGGCGGGGCGCAGGCCGCCCTCCTCCACGATGCCATAGCTGGGGCCATCATCGGCGAAAAAGGAGGCAAGGCGCATGGGACGGATCCTTCCGTAAGGTGCGGGCCGGGCGCCTGACCCGGCCGGCTGAAGTGTCTGGCCCATCGGTAAGGCGGGCGGCGGGGCACCGCAATGCCCCGCCGCCCCATCGCTCCGGAGGCCGGTCCGCGCAGGAGCGGCGGACCGGCCGGTCGTCATGTCTCCGGTTGCGCCCGCAATGGCGGCTCAGCGCCGGCGGCTTCCGCTTCGGAAGCCTTGGTCTTGCCGCGGCGTTCGACCAGCAGGTAGAGCACGATGCCGATCACCACAGCGTAGACCGTCGACTTCGGATCGGGCATCGCGAGCACCACCGCGACGATCCCCGCGACCCCGCGCTCCGTCGAGTTCCGGAGCTGCTCGATCCCGACCATGATGCAGATGTAGCCGGTGATGACGAGCGTCAGCGACAGCGCGATCGGCAGCACCGGCTTGAAGAGCGTGACGAGCGGCAGGATGAAGAGCGCGATGAAGCCCGCGATCCAGAACGTGCCGCCGCCCGAGTAGATCGACTGCATCGCCTTGCGGTTCATGCCGTAGCGCTCGGCGACGGTGGCATGCGCTGCGGTCCAGAGCGGCCCGGCGAGCCCCGGCCAGGGCGCGAAGAGCGCGTGCAGGCCGTTGCGGATCGCGGTGACGAGATGGATGCGGTCCACGTCGTCGTTGATCGCCTCGTCGGTGCGGATATGGTCCACACGCTCGATCAGCGAGAAGCCGACGATGATGTCGCCGAAGGCGATCACATAGGCGATGATCGCGGTGGGGATCGCGAGCAGGAACACCTCGTAGCCCGGCAGGCCGACACCGAGCGGCGAATACTCGAGCAGGAGCCCGAAATCGGGCCGCGTGATGCCCCATTCGACCGCCGGAACCTGGTATTCACCGACGATGACGCCGATGATCATCGCCGCGACCATGGCCGGAACCATGCCGAAATCGGCGATCTTCTTCGCGATCGGATGGCGGGCGCATTGCGCCTTGAAGGAGAGGGAGAACATCAGATACGCCGCGAGCAGCGAGCCCGCGATGAGCGAGATCGGCGTCGCCTCGATCCGGCCGCCTTCCTTGAGCTCGCCCATCAGCGCCGCGATGCCCGCGCCGATGATGATGCCTGACTTGAGCGAGTTGGGAATGATGTCCACGAGCTTGGTGCCGAGCCGCGTCACGCCGAGGATCACGAAGATCACGAAGACGAGGATCTGCAGCGCGATCATCGCCTGAACCGCCTCCGGTCCGGGCTCGAAGCCGCCGAGGAAGAGCAGCACGACCGGAATCGCCGGGGTGATCCAGCCCGGCACCAGCGGCACGCCGAGCAGCGCGGGCAGCATGTAGCCGATGCCCGCGATCACGCAGCCCGCGAGCGCGGCCTCGTAGGGCATGCCGAGATATTTTTCCAGCAGCGGGATCATCGCGAGCGACACGACGAACATGATGAGCCCCTGCACCGTCTCCGCGAGCTCGAGCCGGTAATGGACGAGGGGCAGGCGCACATGGAACGGCCCGACGGGCCAGAACGGCTGCTCCTCCCCATCCCTGCGGTGATAGATCTGCATTAGGCGTGTCCTCCAATCTTCTTGTCTCTGTCCGCCGTCCGGCGACGGCAGGGTTGCCTGATCCGCAGGCGCGCGCCGTCCCCGCCGGCGCACGGCTCTCCTGGCCCGTCCCGCGGGAGCGGGCAGGTGCGGTATTCGATGGACGCTGTCTGGCTGGCCGGGGGAGACGCCTCGCCCGGCAGAGCATGACCAGCACGAGACGGGCCGGGCGGGCCCGGTCTCGCGTCTCTTCCGTTTCGTCGTGCCGGTGATGTCTTCGAGGTCTCCGCCGGCGGAGCCCACTCAAACCCAGAGATGTTGCCCTAGTTTGAGGAAATTGTACGGAATTGTGTCAGGCGATACATTTCGGCTCCGGGGGGCGGGTGTTGCCCCGCCCGGACCGGGGTCAGAGCGCCTTGACGAGCCGCAGCGCGTCGTAGATCGCCGCGTGCGTGTTGCGCGCCGCGACGGCATCGCCGATGCGGAAGAGCGCGAACCCTCCGGCCGGATTGCCCGAAAGGGTCTGCCGCTCGCCCGCGACGAGCGCCTCGTGATCGACCGCGCCGAGATTGGAGGAGAGCGGCTTCAGCTCGAAATAGAGCTCGTCGAGCGGGCGGGTGCCACAGTTCACCACCACCTGATCGACGCTCCGCGCGCGGGTCGCATCGCCGTAGTCGCTGCCGAGCTCCGCGCGCAGCCGGTTGCCCTCGCGGTTGACGGCACGGAGCCGCCAGGTCGGCGTGAGCGTCACCTCCCGCTGCTGGAGCGCGCGGACATAGGGCACGAGGTTCATCGCCATCACCTCCGGCGCAAGGCTGCGCTCCGGCGTGACGATCTCGACGCGCGCCCCCGTCGCCGCGATCAGATCGGCGGCCTGCAGCCCTGCGTGATCGCCCGCGTCGTCATGGATCAGCACGTCGCGGCCGGGCTTCACGTCGCCGGAGAGAATGTCCCAGGCGGTGCAGACCAGATTCTCGCCCGCCTCGAGCCCCTCCACCGCGGGCAGGCCCCCGGTCGCGACGATCACCACCTCGGGGCGTTCGGCCAGCACGGTCTCGGCATCGGCGAAGGTGTTGAAGTGGAACCGGACGCCATGTTTCTCGCACTGGGCCATGCGCCAGTCGATGATCGAGATCATCTCGCGCCGGCGGCTCTGGAGCGCCGTGAGGCGCACCTGGCCGCCCGGCTGGCCGGCCGCCTCGAAGACGGTGACGTCATGCCCGCGCAGCGCCGCGACCCGTGCGGCCTCGAGCCCCGCGGGCCCTGCCCCGACGATCGCAACCCGGCGCGGCGCCGCGGCGCGCGCGATCTCCTGCGGCTCCGACAGCTCGCGGCCGGTCGCCGGATTGTGGATGCAGAAGGCCGCGCCGCCCTGATAGATCCGGTCGAGGCAATAGTTCGCGCCGACGCAGGGCCGGATGTCGTCCTCCCGGCCCTCGATCACCTTGCGCACCAGATGCGGGTCGGCCATGTGCGCCCGCGTCATGCCGACCATGTCGAGCTTGCCCGCCGCGATCGCGTGCCGTGCGGTGGCCACATCGGGAATGCGCGCGGCGTGAAAGGTGGGAAACCCCGTCGCCGCACGGATCTCGCCCGCGAAATCGAGATGCGGCGCGCTGCGCATCCCCTGGATCGGGATCACCTCGGTAAGCCCCGGATCCGTGTCGATATGGCCCCGGATGACATTGAGGAAATCGACGAGGCCGCTGTCGCGGAGCCGCCGCGAGATCTCGAGCCCCTCCTCCCGCGCGATGCCGCCCGGCAGGCATTCGTCGCCCGAATAGCGGATGCCGACGATGAAGTCGGCGCCGACGCGGGCGCGGATCGCGCGGAGCACCTCGAAGGCAAAGCGCAGCCGGTTGTCCAGTGTGCCGCCCCAGGGCGCCCCGAGCGTATTGGTGAGCGGCGACCAGAACTGGTCCATCAGATGGCCGTAGGCCTCGAGCTCGATCCCGTCGAGCCCCGCCGCCTGCATCCGCTCCGCGGCATCGGCGTAATCCTCGATGATCCGCGCGATGTCCCAGTCCTCGGCCACCTTGGGAAACGCCCGGTGCGCCGTCTCGCGCGCGGGCCCCGGCGCGATCGAGGGCAGCCAGTCGCCGGTATCCCAGCGCGTGCGTCGGCCGAGATGGGTGAGCTGGATCATCACCGCGCAGCCCTCGTCATGGCAGGCATCCGCCAGCCGCTTCATCCAGCCCACCACCTCGTCCTTCCAGGCGAGAATGTTGTTGAAGGCCGGCGGGCTGTCGCGCGCCACCGAGGCCGAGCCCGCCGTCATCGTCAGCGCAACGCCCGCGCGGGCGCGCTCCACGTGATAGGCGCGATAGCGCTCCTTCGGCATCCCGTCCTCGGCATAGGCCGGTTCGTGGCTCGTGATCATGAAGCGGTTGCGCAGGGTGAGATGCTTGAGGCGGTAGGGCTGGAGCAGCGGATCGCTGGACATCGGGCGGTCTCCGGAACGGGGCGGCGGATCCCCGGATCGAGCCATGAATGTGCACTTGTGTCAAGTTTCAGTTCAAGGATGACCATTCCGATTGCCGCCGGTCCGCGTTGCGGCTAGGCTCCGGGCATGACGCAAACGGCAGACATGGCGACAGGATGGCGCGGCTCGCGCGAAGGCTGGCTCGAGGCCGCCTATGACGCGCTGGTGCGCGAGGGGATCGATGCGGTGAAGATCCTGCCGCTCGCGGCGCGGCTCCAGCTCTCGCGCACGAGCTTCTACTGGTTCTTTGCCAATCGCGGCGCACTGCTCGAGGCGCTGGCCGAGCGCTGGGAGGAGCGGACCACCGCCCCGCTCGTCGCCGCGGCGGCGAGCTACGCCGAGACGGAAACCGAGGCGATGCTGAATGTCATCGCCTGCTTCCTGCAGCCCGGCGCCTTCGATGTCCGGCTCGAGTTCGCCGTGCGCAGCTGGGCGCTCGGCGATCCGGCGGTGATGGCGCGGCTCCGCGCGGCGGACACGCAACGTCTGGCGGCGCTCTCGGCCATGCTCGAGAGCTGGGGCCACGCCCCCGAGGACGCCGATGTGCGGGCCCGGACGATCTACCTCACCCAGATCGGCTATATCTCGATGCAGACCGAGGAGAGCCTCGCCACGCGGATCGCGCGCGTCCCGGCCTATGTCGAGATCTTCACCGGCCGCTGCCCGGAAGAGCGCGAGCTCGCCCGCTTCCGCGCCCGCGTCGCCGCGGAGCCCTGAGCCCCGCGGCGCGCCTCATTCCTCGTCCCCGACGAGGATCACATGCAGGAAGCCCGGCCCGTGGGCGCCGCGCACGTAGCTCCCCTCGATATCCGTCGTCCCGCTCGGCCCGGTGATGAGGATCGCATTCCGCGGAATGCCGTCCTCGCGGCCAAGCAGGGCTGCGTAATCCTCGAGATGCGGCAGCATCCGCCGCCGCTCCAGCACCAGGATGTGATGGAGCGGCAGGAAGCCCAGCAGGATCGGATTGTCGGGCGCCGAATGGATCACCAGCGAACCGCTTTCCGCAATGCCGTGCCGCGCGAGGCCAAGGGCCACCGGCTCGTCGGGCGCAACCGTGTCGTGCGGGGCGAGAGCGCTCCAGTCGAGGCCGGTCAGCTCGGGCGCCTGTTGCATGGCGAGTCCCGGTCCGAGCCCGTACTGCGCGAGATAGCGCGACACGGCCGCCGGAACCTCCGCCATGTCGGCCACGGTGTCGAGCGTGGTGCCGAGGCCCCAGGCCTTCGCCGCGAAGCTCTCCGTCAGGCTCGGGCCGGCAAGCTCGGGCCGGATGGCGTCCGGATCGGCCAGCAGCGCCGCCGCCTCCGCCGCGATGGCCGCGGTGTCCCGCGGCGTTGACCCGAGGCTCTCGCGAATGGCGCCAAGGATGCGGTCGCGTGCGCTCATGACGGTCCTCCCTTGCCCGATTGCTCGGCGCGATAGAGCTCCATGAAGGTCCGGCCCGCGGGCTTCGGGAAATCGCGGCTGCCGGTCCAGCCGCCGGCAAGCGGCAACCGGCTGATCCATCCGCCCTTCCCGAGCCGACGCAGCAGCCGCACCCCGGCGCCGCTCGCAAACCGGTAGAGCCGCGGCCGCCGCGCCACCGCCGCCCAGAGCCCGATGCCGTAGCGCAGGCCGCTGGGCTCCAGCCGCTCGCGCCAGCTCCGCCCGCGCCAGGCCCGGAGCAGTGTCGGCAGCGGGATCTGCACCGGGCAGACCTCGGCGCAGCGGCCGTTCATCGTGCAGGCCGAGGGCAGATCGCGCGAGCGCTCGAGCCCCGCCAGCACCGGCGTCAGCACAGCGCCCATCGGGCCGGGATAGACCCCGCCATAGGCATGTCCGCCGATCTGGCGGTAGACCACGCAATGGTTCATGCAGGCCCCGCAGCGGATGCAGCGCAGCATCTCGCGGAACTCGTCCTTCAGCATCCGCGACCGGCCGTTGTCGACCAGAACGATATGCATCTCCTCCGGCCCGTCGGCATCGCCCGGCCGCTTCGGCCCGCAATGGAAGGTGGTGTATTGCGTGAGCTCGCCCCCCGTCGCCGAGCGCACGAGCAGCCGCAGAAGCGCGAAGGCATGCGCCGTGCTCGGCACCAGCTTCTCGATCCCGGCGGTCACGATATGCACCCGCGGCGGCGTGGTGGTGAGCTCGGCATTGCCCTCGTTGGTGACGGTGCAGGTCGCCCCGGTGTCGGCCACGAGAAAGTTCGCCCCCGAGATCCCGACATCCGCGCTGAGGAATTTCGTGCGCAGCTCGTGCCGCGCGCTCTGCACCATGGTGGCCGGATCGAAGGCCGTGGGCGGCGGGTGGTGGCCCTCGGCGAAGAGCTCCGCCACCTGCTCCCGCGTGCGGTGCATCGCGGGCCAGACGATATGCGAGGGCCGCTCGCCCGCAAGCTGGATGATGTGCTCGGCAAGATCGGTCTCGGCCCGCTCGATCCCGGCATCGGCCAGCGCGTGCGGCAGGCCGATCTCCTCGCCGAGCATGGATTTCGAGCGGGTGACGAGCTTGGCATCCGCCTCGCGGCAGATCCGTACGACGATGGCGCAGGCCTCCGCATCGCTCGCGGCCCAGTGGACCTTTGCCCCGGCGGCGGTGGCGTTGCGCTCGAAGGTCTCGAGATAGTGGTCGAGATGGGCGATCACGTGATCCTTGATCGCCTTGCCGCGGGCCCGGGCCGCTTCGAATTCGGAGAAGGCCGCGACGGCGGCGGCGCGCTTGCGCTCCGCCGTGCCGGTGGTGCGGTCGATCGCGATCTTGAGTGTCGGGTCGGCGATCGCCGCCGCCGCGCGCGCCTTGAAGCCGGCCTGGGGTGCGGGGGCGCTCATGTCTCTTCTCCGATCGCCGGGCCGTCGGCGCAGCCCGCCACGACCTCGACCGTGTGGAAGCAGCGCACGCTCGAGCCCCGCCGCTTGAGTTTGCCCGCCATGTTCATCAGGCAGCCGAGATCGCCCGCAAGCAGGAGGTCTGCCCCGGTCCGTTCGATGGCCTCCGCCTTCTCGTCGACGATGGCGCCGGAAATGTCGGAATACTTGACACAGAACGTGCCGCCGAAGCCGCAGCAGACGTCGTTGCCCTCGAGCGGGCGCATCTCGAGCCCCTCGACATCCGCGAGGAGCCGCCGCGGCTGGGCCGAGATCCCGAGCTCGCGCAGCCCCGAGCAGCTGTCGTGATAGGTCGCACTCGCCTCGAGCCTGCGCCCCTGGGGCACATGGCCGAGCACGTCGACGAGAAAGCTCAGGATCTCGTGGGTCTTCGCCGAGAGCGCCCGGGCGCGCGGCCCCCAGTCGGGATCGTTCGCCAGAAGCTCGGGATAGCCGTGGCGGATCGTGCCGGCGCAGGAGCCGGAGGGCAGAACCACGTAGTCATAGGGCTCGAAAGCCGCGATGACCTGCCGCGCGAGCGCGGCGGTATCGGCATCGTCGCCGCTGTTGAAGGCGGGCTGGCCGCAGCATGTCTGCTGCGGCGGCACCTCCACCCGGCACCCCGCCTCCTCGAGGAGGCGGAGCGTGGCGAAGCCGATGCGGGGGCGGATCGCATCCACCAGGCAGGTGACGAAGAGCCCCACGGTCGGTCCGGTCGGTGTCATGTCGGCCTCACTGAGCCTTTGCTGCTGCGAGCGCCGGTCGGCCCCGGTTCATGGCCATGACCGTCAGCACACCCGCCGCCCAGACGATTGCCGCAATCCACCAGACATTCAAGCCTCCGGCGATGAGCGCGGTGCCGATCAGCCCGCCCTGCACCACATAGTAGCCCATGGGGATCAGCGTCTTGCGGATGATCGCGCCTTCGCGCCCGATCAGCCCCACCGTGGCCGAAGCCGCGACGACGTTGTGCACGCAGATCATGTTGCCCGCAGCCCCGCCGATCGCCTGAAGGGCGACAACCAGCGCCGCACCGCCCGCGCCGAGCCCGATCTGCTCCGCCGCCGAGAACTGGAAGAGCGAGAACATCATGTTGCTGATGGTGTTGGAGCCCGCGACGAAGGCGCCCATGGCCCCGATCATCGGCGCGAAGAACGGCCAGGCCTGCCCGGTCACCGAGGCGACACCTTCGGCCAGGACGATCGGCATGCTCGAATAGCTTTCGGAGGCCGAGTTGAGGAAGACCTGCACCATCGGCACGGCCAGCATCAGCGTCGGCGCCGCGGCGAGCATGGTCGAGCCCGAGGAGCGGAGCGCCTTGGTGTAGTCGCCGACCGACATCCGGTGCAGGAAGAAGGTGACGAGCGAGGCGACGATCAGCACCGTGCCGGGCAGGTAGAGCGGCTGCACGCTGGCCTTGATGCCCGAGCCGAACAGGTTCTCGAAGACGATCGAGACGCCGGGATCGGTCAGCATCGCCTTCACCGGCGCGACGGTGCGGGTGAGCACGAGCAGCAGGATCACGATGACATAGGGCGCCCATGCCTTCATCAGCGGCATGACGGGCAGCCCGGCGCGATGATCCTCGAGGTCGTCGAGCTTGCCGGTCCAGCTTTCATCCCAGGCATTGCGGGCCGGGAAATCGAAGCTCTCGGTCGGGATCAGCCAGCCGCGCCGCGCCACCGGAATGACGATCGCCAGGCCGATGAGGCCGCCGAGCAGCGAGGGGAATTCCGGCCCGAGGATCGCGGCGATCAGGAAATAGGGCACGGTGAAGGCGATGCCTGCGAACAGGGCGAAGCGCCAGATGCGGAGACCTTCGCGGAACGAGCGGTTGGCCCCGAAGAAACGGGTGAGCATGCCGACCATGATGATCGGGATGAGGAAGCCGATGAGCGCATGCATCATCGCCACATGGGTCGCGATGCCCATGAGGTAATCCATGAACGGCACCTGCCCGATGGTCTGCTCGACGAGCGGCTGGTCCGCGAGCCCGGTCTTGACCCCGACGAGGATCGGCGTGCCGACCGCGCCGAAGGAAACCGGCGTGCTCTGGATGATGAGCGTCACCATGACCGCGGCCATCGCCGGGAAGCCGATGGCAACGAGCAGCGGCGCGCCGATGGCGGCCGGCGTGCCGAAGCCCGAGGCGCCCTCGATGAGCGAGCCGAACAGCCAGGCGATGATGATCGCCTGCACCCGCCGGTCGGGCGAGATGCGGGTGAAGCCGCCGCGGATCGCCCGGATGCCGCCGCTTTCCTCGAGCGTGTAGAGCATCAGGATGGCGCCGAAGACGATGTAGAGCAGGCTGACGGCGGAGACGAGCCCGTTGACCGTCGCGCCCATGACCTTCTCGGGCGCGGTGCCCCAGATCACGAGCGCGGTGAGCGCCGTCACCACATAGGCGACCATCATCGAGAATTTCGCCGATCGCGCGAGCACGACCAGCAATATGAACACTGTTGCGATCGGCAACAGCGCCAGAAGAAAACTGACTGCGGCAGGCATGTGTCCCCCCTTCGGGCTGGGCGGCTGTCACGCCGCCCGGTTCGGTGTTGGATCAGGTGATTGGATGTGCTGGCCGGACCGCGGTCAGTGCCAGTGGGCACATTTCGAGGTCTGGCCGATGCCCGGGTTCAGGCTGTTGGTCGGATCGATCGACCGGTAGAAGTCCGCGAGCGCGGGCTTGGCCTTGTAGAGATGGCCGACGTTGTGCTCGGCCGGATATTCCGCCCCGCGCTGATCGAGCAGGTCCCACATGGCATGCTCGAGCGCGAGACAGTCGTGACCCTTCTTCACCACATAGTCCTGATGGAACACGTGGCAGAAGAAATGGCCGTAGTAGAGCTTCTTCTCGATCGCGGCGTCGATCTCGGGCGGCAGGCGCTCGAGCCAGTCGCGGTCGTTGCGCCGGAGCGCGATGTCGAGGGCAACGATGTCCTCGACCTCCTTCGCATGCACCGCCCGGTAGCGCACCGCCGCCCCCGCCACCGCGAAACGGTGCAGGAAGGCGGCCTTGCCCTCGGCGGCCGTGCATTCGAAGACATCCCCCGTCGCCGAGGGAAAGAGCGTCGCGAGATACTCCCGCGCCTCGGCGATCCCCGTGCCGCCCATCCGGAGCAGCAGGTGATGCTCGTAGCGGTCGCGGAAATCGTTCATCCGCTTCGGCAGGTGCTGCGGCGCCAGCGCGCTCACCGCCTGCGCCACCCGGTCGGAGAGCGTGGTGCCGAGCCCGAGCCGTTCGGTCAGCGCATCGACCTTGGCCTTCGCGGCGAAGAAGGCGGGCATCCGGTCGGTCCCGGCCTTCTGGATGAAGAGGAACGTGTCCTTGCCGTAGCGCGCGGCAATGTCATAGGCGTCGCGGTGGATATACTCGCCCGCGATCGGCAGGCTCTCGAAATGCGCGAGGATATGGCGGCGGATGCCGGTGAGCTCGCCCGGATCGTTGGTGCCGACATAGAAGACCGCGGTGTCCTTCTCGGCCTCGAACGTGTCGAGCCGCACCGCGAAGACCGCGAGCTTGCCCGCACAGCCCGCCGCCTCGCGCAGCCGCCGGGCATCGGCGTTGAAGCGCGCGGGCGTCTCCGCCTCCACGTCGCGCACATGGCTCACGTATTCGTGGTCCGAGGCCCAGGCGTTTGTCGGGTCCGGCTCCGGCAGATCGCCGCGCTCGACGCGGGCGAGGATCTCCTCGGGATCGTTGCCGAGCGCCAGCCCCAGATGGTTGACGAGCGCGACCGAGCCATCGGCGCGCACCTCGGCAAAAAGGCTCATCTCGGTGTAGGCCGGGCCGCGCTGGATCAGCGCGCCGCCCGAATTGTTGCAGACCCCGCCGAGCACGGAGGCGCCGATGCAGGACGAGCCGATCACCGAATGCGGCTCGCGGCCAAGCGGGCGGAGCCGCTTCTCGAGCGCATCGAGCGTCGCGCCGGGCAGGCAGAGCACCTGCTTGCCGCCCTCGATCAGATGCACGCCCTTGAGGCGCATGACGCTCACCAGCACGATCTCGCGGCCGTAATCGTCGCCCCAGGGGGTCGATCCGCCGGTGAGCCCGGTGTTTGCGGCCTGGAAGATCACGGCCCGGCCCGCGGCGATGCTGGCCGTCAGGACGCGCCACTGCTCGATGAGGCTGCCGGGGCGGACCACGGCCGCGACCGGGCCGCTGCCATAGCGGAAGCCGCGGGTGAAGCGCCGCGTGTCGCGCTCGGCGGTCAGCACATGGGATGCGCCCACGATGCGGCGAAGCTCGGCGACCAGCACGTCGCGCGGCGGGGTGAGCCGCCCTGCCCCGTTTTCGGGGCGTGTGGCTTCGGACTGCGCGGCGCGGGCGCCGGTTTCGGTCTGTTCCATCGGACAAGTCTCCTCCGGGCACGTCACATCGCCTGCGTCACGCCTGTCGCGGACGCCGATCGCGTGCATGCCTTGTTTTTTGCAACGGCTTGACCGCCGGCGCGGCAGGCCCCTCTGGCCATACCACACCCGGCCCCGTGCCGTCCGGGACCGGCTCCTCCGCGGTCAATTATGGTTCTTTGTTGTGACCTCTATATTTTCATTGGTAATATAATTTTACCACGCACGTCAAGTGCGAAATCGACTTCACCTTGGTGCCGCTTGCGGTTACTCTCCCCTTGTCCGAGGCCTCGCAGGCAACCAGTTGAAAAGTCGAGGCGTTCGGAAAACCCGGGAGAGTCGCATGGACGGGATCAAGGGAAGCAGCGCGGCGGAATCGACCGCGCGTCACATCGAGGATCTGATTCTCGAGGGCTCGCTGCGTCCGGGAGAGCCGCTGCTGCCCGAACGCGAGATGGCGGTGCGGCTCAATGTGTCCCGCCCGACCCTGCGCCAGGGCATGAAGATCCTCGAGGACCGCGGCCTGCTCGTGGCCGAGGCCGGCGGCGGCCGTGTCGTGGCGCCGCTCGCCACCAGCATCACCGATCCGCTGCTCGAGCTCATGTCGAGCCGGGCAGAGGTGGTCGGCGATTATCTCGAGCTGCGCGCCACGATGGAGCGTCTTGCCGCGAGCCTCGCCGCCACCCGCGCCAACGATGTCGACCGCCAGACGCTCCAGAGCTGCATGGCGCGGATCGACGCCGCCCACGAGATGGCCGATCCGCATGACGAGGCCGATGCCGATGTCGATCTGCACGTCGCGATCTACGAGGCGAGCCACAACATCGTGCTGCTCCAGATCATGCGGGCGCTCTCGGGGATGCTGCGCAAGGGCGTCTTCCACAACCGCGAGAAGCTCTATGCCCGCGCCGAGGTCCGCGAGGTGCTCCGCGAGCAGCACCGGGCGATCTTCGATGCGATCATGGCCCACGATCCCGTCGCGGCCGGCCAGGCCTCGGAGGATCACATGAGCTACACCCGCCGGGTGATGACCGAGATCGCGGCCGCCGAAGCCCGGCTGGAGATCTCGCTCCGCCGCATCGACGGCGGCAACATCAGCTCCCGCGCCCGTGCCCGCCCGACCTGACGCATCCCGGGACGCGGGTCCGCGCCCGACCAGCGGAGGCGCCTCGCGGCGCATTCATGATATGTTAACCAAAAAATCCAGTTAAATCAATGCGATTTTCGGATTTTCACGGTGAAACGCCCCGTTTTCACGGTCAAGGCTCCGGGGCCTGATCTCTGCGTCCGGGCGGCCAAGCGGGCTTTTGGTCACCCCCCGAAAAAATTACCGGCAAAGGGCGCTGCACCGGCGCGGATGCCTGCTAAAGTGCTGTCTGATCGCCCCGACAGTCCGGAAATGCGAGGGCCCGGCCCGGTCCGGGCGAGACCGGAACAGTCTCTCCTCCCCGGCGGTTGGGGCGGGGAACGCGGGCGTTGCGAACGAGAGGGAGGGAGCATGGATTTCTTCGAAAAGGCGGCCACGATCGTCGGCGGGGCGATGGTCGCCCTGCGGCGGGCAGGTGCCCCGCGGGTGCAGGCGGTGGGCACGGCACCCGACATTCCGGAAGCGAAGAAGCAGGGGATCATGACCCTCAAGATGCCGACCGCGCGCGGCTGGTCTCCAGGCCAGACCCCGGTCGCCGCCGCCGGTCTCAGGGTAAACGCCTTCGCCTCCGGCCTGTTGCACCCCCGCTGGATCGAGGTGCTCCCCAATGGCGACGTGCTGGTCGCGGAGGCCCGCGAACAGGCGAGCCCACCCAAGGGCATGATGCAGCGCGCCATGCAGGCCACCATGCGTCGGGCGCATGCCCTGGGGGAAAGCGCCAACCGCATCTCCCTCTGGCGCGATGCCGATGGTGACGGCACCGCCGAGATCCGCGAGACCTTTCTCGAAGGCCAGAACCAGCCCTTCGGCATGGCTCTGGTCGACGGCACCTTCTATGTCGGCAACACCGACGGCATCGTCGCCTTTCCCTACGGCGAGGGCGCGACCCGCCTGACCGGCCCCGGCCGGAAGATCGTCGACTTCAAGCCGGGGGGCCACTGGACCCGCAGCCTCATCGTCTCGCCCGACCGCACGCGGATCTATGCCGGGGTCGGATCGCTCACCAACATCGCCGACGAGGGGTTCGAGGCCGAAGAGGGTCGCGCCGCGATCTGGGAGATCGACCTCGCCACCGGCGGGGCGCGGATCTTCGCCTCGGGCCTGCGCAATCCGGTCGGCATGGCCTGGGAGCCCGGCAGCGGCACGCTCTGGACGGTGGTGAACGAGCGCGACGGCCTCGGCGACGAGACCCCGCCGGATTACCTCACCTCCGTGCGCGAGGGCGGCTTCTACGGCTGGCCCTACTGCTACTGGGGCCAGACGGTCGATGACCGCGTGCTCCAGGACGCCGCCCTCGTTTCCGCCGCGATCCGGCCCGACTATGCGCTCGGCGGCCACACCGCCTCGCTCGGCCTCTGCTGGATGCCCGAAGGCACGCTTCCCTGCTTTTCCGATGGCATGGTGATCGGCCAGCACGGGTCGTGGAACCGCTCGAAGCTGAGCGGCTACCGGATGATCTTCGTGCCGTTCGCCGATGGTCGCCCCTCCGGCCCGCCGCGCGACATCCTGACCGGCTTTCTCTCGGAGGACGAGAAATTCTCCTACGGCCGCCCGGTCGGCGTTGCGGTGGGCCCGGACGGCAAGTCCCTGCTGATGGCGGATGACGTCGGCGACGTGATCTGGCGGGTGAGCGGTGCCTGAGCCGGGCCGCTGTCGTGCCCCTCTTCGTGGGGGGGGCGAGCGTATTTCCGCGCATCGTCCCACCCCGGCCCTGTTGTCGGGGCCGGAAACGTTGAGACCGTTTGTTCGAGAAACTAGGTGTATCTCATGATCTGTGCCGCTTGCCCCCCGTTTCCGGGACCCGCCGCCGCGTTCCGTGTCCGCCTGCCCGCGATCCTGCCGTCGCTCCGGCACGCGCTCGCGGGCCTCGCCGCGCTCAGTCTTGCCGCCATCGCCGTCGCCGGCGAGGCGCCGCAGGCATGGGTGCCCGGCGTGCTCGAGATGCCCGCGGATGCCGAAGTGCTCTCGGACCGCGAGATCGGCTCCACCGTGCGCATGTTCTCCTTCAGCACCGCCGAGGATACCGGGGCGCTACTCGACACATGGGAACAGGCCCTGAAGGAGAATGGCTACGTGATCGAACAGGGCACGGACGAGCTGCTCGAGGGTGCGATCGAATTCTCCGGCGAAGGCATCGGCAACGCCAAGATCGTCGCCTCGCCCATGCCGGAATCCGGTCGCAACCTCGTCGAGTTCGACGCAACCCTGCGCTGAGCTGTGCCTATTCGGCGATCGGCGTGAGGTCGATCACCTCCGAGGCGCCGTCCCGCGCAATGCCCTTGAGCTTCTCGTTGAAGGCGCGGGTGTGCGGCATCTGGAGATGCGCGGCAAAGGCCGCCTCGTCGGCATATTCCTCGAGGATCGTGAGCCGCCCCGGCGCCGCGGTCTCGGCATAGACCTCGAAACGCCGATTGCCGGCCTCGCTCCGCACATCCTGCGCCAGAGCCTCGATCAGCGTGGTGAGCAGCGCCTCCTCGCCGGGCGAGGCTTCGATCCGGGCAACGACATATCGGGACATGGGCTTTCCTCCGGGATGTGCGCCCGTGCCGCCCGCGCGAGACGCGGCCCGACCGGGCTTCTGAGATTATTCATGCGAAGTGATTTATAGATCATCCCCGCCCGGAAAGACAGATCCTTGTGAGGCCACCGGCATTTTTCCGGGGCGGTCCCCGAAACGGCAACGGGCGCCCCGGCAATCTGCCGAAGCGCCCGTCACCTGCATGTCTGCCCCGGTCAGACCACGCGGCCGCCCGGGTCGACGACGCGGTAGGCCATCACCTTGAGCAGGTCCGTGACAAGGAACCAGGCCAGGGCGTAGCCCCAGACGACCAGAGCCCAGCCCCAGCCGAGGGGCGTCATGAAGAGCCCGTAGACGGCGATCAGCGTCGCAATGACCTGCGTGCCCGTCACCGCGACCAGAAGCGCGGTTGCCGGCCGGCTCGACCAGAACGGCCCGCGCGTCCGCGCCAGGAACACCGTCAGGTGCCCGGCCACCGAGAGCAGTAGATACATCAGCGACTGGATCTGGTCCCGCGGCATCTGCACCACACGGTCGGCAATGTAGAAGAGCCCGAAGGAGGCAATCGGCCCGACGATCCCCAGCACCGTCGCGATCCCCAGCACCCGGTGCATGTTCCACCGCTCCGGCGCCGCGCTGCCGGTCACGTTGTCATAGGCGATCGAGAGGATCGCCCCGTCGTTCAGCAGCGCCAGCATCACGATCATCACCGCGGTGAGCGGGTAGAAGTTGAAGACCATGATCGAGAGCGCCATGAAGAGCAGCACCCTGAGCGTCTCGGCGATGCGGTAGATGGCGTAGGAATTCATGCGCTGGAAGATCTTGCGCGCCTCCGTCACCGCATCGACGATCACCGAAAGCCCCGGTGTCGTCAGAACGATGTCGGCCGCGGCGCGCGCCGCGTCGGTGGCGCCGGAAACGGCGATGCCGCAATCGGCCTTCTTGAGTGCGGGCGCGTCGTTCACCCCGTCCCCGGTCATCGCGACGATATGCCCGCCCCGCTGCAACACATCGACGATGTGATACTTGTGCTCGGGAAAGACCTGCGCGAAGCCGTCGGCGCGCTCGATGGCATCGTCGGCCTTTGCGCCCTCGTGATGCTTCGTGTCGCCCAGGGTCTCGGCATCAAGGATCTCGGCCCCGAGACCCAGCACCCGCGAGGTCTCGCGCGCGATGGCGAGCTGGTCGCCTGTCACCATCTTCACGTCGATGCCCATGGCGCGCGCCCGGGCGATGGTGTCCTTGGCGGTATCGCGCGGCGGATCGAAGAGCGGCAGCACGCCGAGGAAGGTCCATGGCCCCTCCGCTTCGGCCCGCGCCACCCCGAGCGAGCGATAGCCCTTGGCCGCGAAGGCGTCGACCGCCGCCCCGACCTCTGCCGTCTCGGCCTCCGTGAGCGAACACATGGCGACGATCACCTGCGGCGCACCCTTTGCCGCGCGAAGCTTGCGGCCATCCGCGCCGCGCACCGCGGCTTCGGTATGCTTGCCCACGGGATCGAAGGGCTTGAAGTCGTCAACCGCCCAGCCCTTCAGCACGGCGGGATCGGCAAGCCCGCCGATCACCGCCTTGTCGATCGCATCGACCCCGTCCTCGCGGGAGGCAAGCGCACCGGCGAGGATCACATCGTCCCGCGCGACCTTGCCGAGACAGAACGGCTCGCCGAGCGTGAGCTGGTTCATGGTCAGCGTGCCGGTCTTGTCGGAGCAGAGCACATCGGCGCCGGCAAGCTCCTCGATCGCGGCAAGCCGGCTCACGATCGCCTGCTTGCCCGCCAGCAGCTTTGCCCCCACCGCCATGGTGACCGACAGCACCGTCGGCAGCGCCACCGGGATCGCCGCGACCGTCAGCACCAGCGCGAACTGCAGCGTGCCGAGGAAGGGATCGCCCCGGAAGAGCGAGACCAGGATGATGATCGACACCAGCGCGAGCGCCAGCATGATGAGATAGTTGCCGATCTGCTGGACGGCGCGCTGGAAATGGCTTCGCGCCCCGGTTTCCCCGACGAGCTGTGCGGTATGGCCGAAGAAGGTGTTGGCGCCGGTGGCATAGACGAGACCGGCGAACTCCCCGGTGCGGATGATCGAGCCCGAGAACGCCGCATCACCCTTGTGGCGTGCCACTGGCAGCGATTCCCCGGTCAGCGCCGACTGGTCGAGCTCGGCCTCCGCGCCATCGAGAATGCGCACGTCCGCCGGAACGATATCGCCGAGCCGCAGATGGACCACATCACCCGGCACCAGATCCCGCGCCGCGATGTCCTGCCAGCCGCCGCCGCGGCGCACGCGCGCCTTGGCTGCAAGCTGGCTCTTCAGGGCGGCAATGGCATTGCCGGCCTGATGTTCCTCGAGAAAGCCCACGAGCGCATTGGCAAGGAGCAGCACGAGAATGATGAAGAAATCGGGCCAGTGCCGGTTCACCGCCGAGAGCACCACCGCGATCTCGATCATCCAGGGGATGGGCCCCCAGAAATAGCCGAGAAACTTCCGCAGCGGACTGATCGTCTTCTCGGGGATCTCGTTGGGTCCGTATTGCGACAGCCGCCGCGCGGCTTCCTCGCCGGAAAGCCCCTCCGGGCTGGTGCCGAGCTGTGTCTCGAGCTCGGGCAGTGGCAGGGTCTGGAGCGCGTCCTTCGCCTGCGGGGCGGGCACCGCCGCCGGTTTGCCGGCCATCACGCGCCCCCTTTTTCAATGAGCCAGTCCGCGATGCCTGGCCAGGCGTCTTTGAGCGTGTGCGAGCCCATGAAGAGCCCGATATGGCCGCCGGGCACGAGCTTCTCGACGATCTCCGCATCCGGCGTTCCGAGCAGGCCGCGCGCGGCGAAGACCTGTTCGCGCGTCGTGATGTCATCGCCCTCGCCCGCGAGCAGGAAGGCCGGGCAGGTCACATCCTTGAGCGTGAGCTTGCGGCCGAGCCCCACGAACGCGCCCTTCGCGAACAGGTTCTCCTTGAAGAGAAGCTCGATGGCCTGGAGATAATAGGCGCCAGGCAGGTCGACCGGATTTTCGTACCAGCTCTCGAAGCGCTCGGTCCGCTCGATGTAGTTCTTGTCGTCGAGATGGGCGTAGAGGTCGAGATACTTCTCGAAATACTGCTTCTCGGGGTGCATGTTCTTCCAGCCCGCCAGCATGAACTTCCCGCGCATCCGGTCCTCGCCCGCCTCGACCATCTCGCGGTAGAAGGAAAGCGGTGTCTCGTGCGCCATCTTGCGGATGGGCCCGTTGCCCGCGTTCGTGTCGATCGGCGAGCCTGCGAGCACGAGCGATGCGACCTTTTCGGGAAAGCGTGCGGCATACATCGCCGCCATCCAGCCCCCCTGGCAGAGGCCGACGAAGTTCGCGCGTCCGCCCAGTTCGTCCACCACCACATTGATCTCGGCGAGATACTTGTCGATGTCGAAATCCCGCATCGCCGGGGTGGCGGTCTTCCAGTCGGTGACGAGGACCCGCCCCGCGCCCTGATCGAGCAGCACCTCGACGAGGCTCTGGCCGGGCGCATAGTCGGCAATGGTCGAGCTGTGCCCGGCATAGGGAGCATCAACGATCACCGGCACGGCATCGGTGCACGCGCCGTCACGGCAGAAGTCGCGCAGCCGCATGGTGTCGAGATCGAGGAGAATGCGGTTGGGCGTGGCCCACTCCGGGCTCGGCGGCCGGGTGATCTCGGCGGCTTCCTCAAGAAACTTCAGGTTCTGCCGAAACAGGTCCAACCCCGCCTCGCCCAGCTCGATCCCGGCCGCCATCGGCCAGAAGAACGGGACGCTGTGCTCTGTTCTGGGTTGTTTCATCTCATGTTCGGTCATGGTCCCTCCGATCGTAATCATGCCGGCCTCCGAAGCGGATGCCGGGCAAATGTGGCAGACGGCCACCGGAGACTGAGCCAAATTTGGTGCGCCGCGGAATGGGAGCTGCCGTAATATTCGCTATCTAGGCTCTCTTCATGACAATCGCATCATGAAACTGGCATTTTTCAGGAAAATTTGTGCGGGTGCACTGAACGTGAAGAAGTCTGCCCTTGCCGCGCTGCGGCAAATACGACCGGGGTGCCATATGGATTCCATATCGATTCCATACGGATTCCATATGCTTTTCCCGACGCGCAGAGGGCTCGGACTCAGACGCTGAAGATCTCGAAGCCGCGCCTTCGAAGCACGTCGAGCGCCTCGTCCGGCATCAGCACGGCCGCGGTCGAAACCGCGTCGGCAAGTGCTGCCGTCTCGGCCACCACCGAGACCTGCCGCTGCTGCGGCACGATCCAGCCGCGCGACGGATGAAAGATATGTCCAATGTTTTCCGAAGCGTAGAGCCTGGTGCCGAGTGGCATGGACGTGGCGACGGCCCGGTCCGACAGTCGAAGCCGCGGCCCGCCATTGGCGATCCGCACCGGCCATCCCTGCCCGTCCGCCGCGGTGCCGACTGCGGCGATCTCGCCGATATCCACCAGCACGTTCGAAAGCCCTTCCCGCCTCAGAAGTGCTGCGATCCGGTCCGTCACATACCCTTGCGCGACCCCGTTCAATGTCAGCGCCATCCCCGCCCGCGTAAATTCGACAGCCGATGCGTCGAATGTGACGGACTGGAAATCGACAACGCCGGCAATGGTTTGCAGGTCATTCTCCATAACCGGCCGGCCCGCCGCCCCGGCCTCGGCATAGAGCCTGAAGAGCGGCTGCACGCTCGGATCGAACAACCCGCCGGTTTCGGCATGCACGGCCCCTGCCAGTCCGAGCACCTCGAGCAACTCGGGCGGCGGGTCCTGAAGCCTTCCGGTCGCATTGAGCGTCGAAATCGCACTATCGGATTTGTAGAGCGAGAAAATCCGCTCGAGACGTGCGAGCTCGGCTTCCACCGCCGCGAAAACCGGTGCCGCCTCCGCCGGATCGAGATCCCGGATCCGCATTTCGGCATGCGCGCCCAGGGCAGCGCCCTGCCAGCGGGCTTCCGCTGCAGGCCCGGCTCTGCCAAAGAGCGGCATCGCTGTGGCTGCGGCGGCGATGAAGAGCGCCCTGCGGCGTGTCAGCCGGCTCATTTGACATCCTCCCCGGCGCCATGGTGATGGGGCGTTTCACCGGGCGCCGTCATGGGGTCTTCCTCCGCCGGCGCGCCGAACTGCGGCCGCACGTAGGCTTCCGGAACATCGTTCCAGCCGACGATGCGGCCACCTTCCGTCGCGATGAAGTCCTCGGCCGCCGTCTTCGTCCCGAAGGGGATCGCCTCCGGCACGCCCATCCCCCCCAGCCGGCGGCTTTCGATGACGAAGAGCGCGTCGTCCGCTGCGATCCAGTTCGACGCGCCGGGTAGCGCCCAGTCATCGGCGGCGGCCATGTCCGAGACATAGATCACGCTGATCGGGGCGACCTTTTCGGGATCATGGAGATAGGCGATGGCGTCGGAAACCTGGCTGAACCAGACGGGCTCCTGATAACCGTCCAGATGAACCTGAGCCTTCGGGCCGGGATGATCGGCGATGAACATCTGGCAGTAGTGCCCGAGTGCCTCGTCCGTCATGAGCGAAGGGGCCGGCGGTGCCGCATCCTCATCCTTGCAGGCGGCAAGGGCGAGAATGGCAGCCAGGATCAGGAGGGGTTTCATGGCTTGAGCCTCCGGGCCGCCGCGATGCCGCCGGCAACCGCGGCGAGCAACCAGCCGATCAGAATTGCCAGCACGGCCGTGGGCGGCACGGGCAGATTTCGGGCCAGCCCGTCGAGCCCGGCGACAGGCGCGCTGTCGAGCAGGACGAGATTGAAGAGACGAAACGCGTCGGCCGGGTTGGCGAGCACGAGCCATGGGAAGATCCGGGTCGCGAAGAGGCCGTCACCGCCCGCGACGAGCGCTCCGAGCAGCGCGATATCGTAGAGAACGACCAGCAGGAGCCAGAGGCCGACGGCAAGGGCCGCCGAGGTGCCGGTGCGCCGGGCAAGGGCGGAAATAAAGATGCCGAGGCTGACGAAGACTGCGCCGAGCAGCAGGCTCGTTGCGGTGAGGCGCATCCAGGCAGCTAAGCCTGCGGCGGTGGCGCCGCGCGCCGGCAGGGCAACGGCAAGCGCCGCAACGCCATAGCCCACGAGGATTGCTCCCCCGACCACCGCGATCTGAGCGAGGAACTTGGCAAGACAGAGTTCGCTCCGTGTGAGCGGTGTCGCCAAAGCGAGCGCCAGCGTGCCGCGTTCCATCTCGCCCGAGAAGGCATCATACGAGATGAGGAGCGCGATCAGCGGGATGAGATAGACCGAGAGTGTCGCGAGGCTCGCGGCGGTCAGGGTCAGCGTATCGGCTTTCACCTGACCAGACTGGCCGGCGGCGAAAAGTGCGAGCGAGAGCGAGAAGGCGGTCAGGAGCAGGGTTGCGAGGATCGCCCATCGGTTGCGCCGGGCAATACGGATCTCCTGCAATGTGGTCGCGGCGATGCGGACGACGGCGCTCATTCTTCTGTCCTCCCCCGTTCCGAGAAATGCCGGTAGACGTCATCGAGCGTTGGCAGCCGGACATCTATGTCGCGCACCGCCTCGTCAGACGCGAGCCGCCGGACGAGTTCGAACTTGTCGGGAACAGGGCAGCTCACCTCCACGGCGATACCGTTGCAGCGCCTGCCGCCAATGCGCCCCTGAAGTGCATCTGCCTCGCCCTGTCGCGCGGTGACCCGGATCTGCGCCTGAAGCGCGGCTTCGGCGGCAAGGGCCGCAAGGGCACCGTCCGCAACGAGACGCCCGTTCGAGAGGATCGCCACACGATCGGTGCGGTTCTGGACTTCCTCGAGCCCGTGCGAGGAAAGCACCACCGCGGCGCCTCGGGCCGCAACCTCGTCGACCAGCGCGTAGAAGTCGCGCCGCGACACCGGATCGAGGCCCGAGGTCGGTTCGTCGAGCAGCAGAAGCTGCGGCGCGCCGATGAGCGCCTGCGCGAGGCCAAGCCGTTGGCGCATTCCCTTCGACCAGGTGCCGACTGCGCGCTCCGCGGCATGGGCGAGGCCAACCTTTTCGAGAAGCGGGTCTGCGACCGTGGCGCGCTCGCCCCGGAGCCGGGCAAAATGCCGCAGGATCTCCCGGCCCGTCAGCGCGCCATGAAACGCGACGTTTTCCGGAAGGTAGCTCACGGCGCACCGCGCGCCTCTGTCTCCGGGAGCGTGACCGGCGATGGAGATCGTGCCGGAAGCTGGCGTAATGAAGCCGAGCACCGCTTTGAAAAGCGTGGATTTTCCCGCCCCGTTGTGACCGAGGAGCGCAAGCCGCTCGCCATTGACCACGGCAAGATCCACTCCCGTAATCGCGGTGTGGCGCCCATAGCGGACGGTCAGGGCGCGGGTTTCGAGCATGGCTGTCATGACGGAGCTCCGGCCGGGCCGGCGGCCCCGGGATCCAGAAGGGGAAAGCTGTCTGCCACGCCGCCGGGCAGCAGGCCGGGAAACCGTGACTGCGACCAGCGGACCAACTGCAGCGCCGGTGCGCCGAGCAGGAGTTTCGCCATCGGCTGGCGCCAGACGACCTGGTCGACGGCGTCATTCGGCCGGTAGGGGCTGTCGGCGCGGTTGTCGGCATCGAGATCGAAGGCGACGTGATCGGACCAGTAGTTTCCGGTGCCGTCCTCTGACCATTCGAGCCAGCGCGAGCCGACATACTTCACCTGTGTCCGGTTGTTTGCGAAGGCGTTGCGGGTCAGCACGTTGCCTTCCGAGCCTGCGGTGAAATGGATGCCGATGTCGCACCCCTCGAAGCGGTTGCCGCGAAAGCTGTTGCGATTGGCGTTGTAGACGAAGAGGCATTTCTCGCCGCCGTCGATAACGGCGTTCTGCTCGATTTCCGAGCGGTTGGCGAAATTCATGAAGATGCCGTGGCTGCGGTCGCCCTGCGAGATATTGCCGCGCGCGATGACCCGCGTCGAATACATGAAGGCATAACCGATCTCGTTGCCGACCGAGACGTTGTCGAGCACCTCGATGCGGTTGGCATACATGGAGTGGAAGGCGTAGCGGAGATCGCTGAAGCGATTGCCGCGATAGACGGCGACATCGGAAGTGGTGATGAAGATGCCGTCGCGCCCGAGTGCGATGTCGTTGCCTTCCACGAGCAGGCCCGGCGCGTTCCAGACGTAGATGCCCGGCCCTCGCTCCGGCACGCGAAGATCGTCACGGCCGCGGATCACGTTGCCACGCAGGGTGGCGTCGGGCGCGCCCTGGACGTCGATCCCGATCAGGTTGCCTTCGAGCCGATTGCCTTCGATCACGGCATCGGCGGCGGCTGCATCAAGCGCGATCCCCGCATCGAGCCGGTCGAGGCGCAGGCCCGAGCCGCTGATCGCAAGCCCCCGGATCGTGACGCCGGGCGCCCGCACCGCGATGACCGTGCCTTCTCCCGGCCCGTTGATCCGGGCGCCGGCCTCGCCCGCGAGGACGAGGGGCTTCTTGATCGTGACCGGCCCGGCATGGGTGCCCTTGGCGAGAAGAAGCGTATCGCCCGGCCGGGCCTCGCGGATTGCCGCGGCAAGCGCCCCGGGCTCCGCCGCGACGCGCAGGGTGCCGGCCTCCGCGAAGAGCGGCAGCAGCATCGCCAGCGCGGCGAGGAGCAGAACCCGGAAGCGCATCCCCTAAACCCGCTCTCAGGCTGCGGTCGGATGTACGAGCATCCGTCCGCGCATCTCCATGTGGAGCGCATGGCAGAACCACTGGCAGTAGTACCAGTGCACGCCGGGCCGGTCGGCCGTGAAGGTCACGGAAGCCGTCGCCTGCGGGCTGATCTCCATCGCGATGCCGTGGTTTCCGAGCGTGAACCCGTGGGTCAGATCGTCCACATCATCCATGTTGGTGATGTAGATCGTCACCTCATCGCCCTGGTTCACCTCGAACTTCTCGAGGCTGAACGTGGGTGCCACTGAATGCATGTAAACGCGCACCTTGTTGCCGTCGCGGATGACATCTTCTCCCCAGTCGAGGTCAACGCCGTCCTTCTCGGCCTGCAACCGGGCGTCTTCCCACATCGGATCGTCGCGGGTGTAGATCGAGGCCGGATTGACCTTGTCGGCGCGCACGAGGATGCAGTCATGCGGCTCGGCGAAGGTCGGGCCGTCGTGCACCAGGTCCATCTTGTCGCCGGAGATGACGATGAGCTGCTCGTTCTCGGGCTTGAGGGGGCCGACGTTGAGATAACGATCCTTCGAGAACTTGTTGAGCGAGATGAGGAACTGCCCGTCGGCTTCGAGCGTCTCGCCCATCGTCGTGTGGTTGTGGCCGGGCTGGTACTGCACGTCGATCTTCTCGACGATCGGATCGGCATCGGCGCCGTTGAACTTCTCGATCGCCTTGGCCATGTCCCATTTCACGACCTGGCTGTCGAGGAAGAGGGTCGTGTAGGCAAATCCCCTGCCGTCGAAGGCGGTATGAAGCGGTCCGAGGCCCAGTTCCGGCTCGGCAACGACGGCGCTGCGGGGCTCGCCGCCGTCGAAGACCGCATCGAGTTTCGTGACGTCGATTACAGTCACCGTGGGCGAGAGTTTGCCGTTGATACAGAGATGCACCTTGTCGGGCGCCATGTTGCAGCCATGCGGGCTATTCGAGACCGGGATATAGGCGGTGTAGGGCGAGCCGTGCCGACCATCGACGACCTTCACCCCCTGGTATTCCTTGAAATCGCCGCTGGCGATGCCTTCCTCGATCCGCTTGATGTTGAAGACGACGGCCCAGTCCTGCTCGTTCGCGGTCATTTCTGCGAGCGTCACGCCGCCCTCGGAATTGTAGCAGGTCGAGAAGGCATACTTGCCCTCGTAATCCGCATCGCAGTTGTCGAGGTTTCCATCCACGATCACCTGCCATGCGATTTCCATCGTATCGCCGTCGATCGCGGTGAAGAGCGAGACGTATTTGCCGGGCTCGTCGAGCACCATGCCGTCATTGGGCAGCGGGATCCGGTGTTCGCCATTGGCAAAGACATACCCCGTGCGCGGCCATTTCTGCGGGCGCAGGCCATGGATGTCGGACGTGTTCGGGATCTCGATGATCTTGTCGCACTTCATGATGTCGCAGCGGACGCGGGCCACGCGGGTGTTGGCCTTGTCGTTCATGAAGATATAGCGCCCGTCATAGGTGCCTTCGGTGAAGGACATGTGCGGGTGGTGCAGGTCGCCGTTCTCGTAGGTCTTCATCCCGCGCTTGGCGAGAAAATCCCTGGTTTCCGGCAGCAGTCCTTCGGTCAGGATCTTGAGGCTCTCGTTGGTGGAGCCCCATCCCGTTGCGGAGCAGCGGTTGAAGACCGGCACGCGCATGAGCTCGCGCATGGAGGGAATGCCGAGAATGCGCATCTCGCCGCACTGGCCTGAGGACCAGAAGCCGTAGTAGCTGTCGAGCTCCCCCGGCTTCAGCTCCGTCGGGGTGGTCTGGGCCCGCGCGGGCCGTGGTGTTCCGACGAGGCCCGCGAGCCCGCCGGCGCCAACGACACCTGCCGTGAGCGCGGCGCCGGCCGTTCCCGAGAACAGCCCCCTGCGCGTGAGGTTCGCCTTTTCCTGTTGGTTTTCCTTCCCGTCGCTCATGACAGAGCCTCCTTTTCCGGTCTGGACTTGGCATTCGGATGACCGCCCAGGTCGCGGGCGGGTGTCTTGGCTGCGAGCTCGGCGGCCGCACGGGCATCCCGATCCCTGCGGCGGTCCTTCGCGATGACGACGGGACAGCGGGCATGGTCCTGATAGAGGACCTGGCAGTTCAGGCAGGAGATGCATTCGTTGGGGTTGATCTCGCCGGTCGGATGGATCGCATCGACCGGGCAGTCGGCGGCACAGCGCTGGCAGGGATTGCCGCATTCGCGATAGCGCTTCAGCCAGCGGAACATGTGCAGCCGGGCGGGGATCGCGAGCCCGCCGCCGAGCGGGCAGACATAGCGGCAATAGAAGCGCTCGATGAAGAGGCCGGGCAGCAGCATCGCGAGGGCGAAGAGCACATAGGGCAGCGGCCGCGCGAACTTGAGGATGATCGCCGTCTTGAAGGGCTCGACCTCGGCATAGTGTTCGGCCATGTCGAGGGAGTAGAGCGACATGCCGAATAGCCCGAGGAAGAGCACGTATTTCAGCGCCCAGAGGCGTTCATGCAGCCCCCAGGGCAGATCGACCTGTGGCAGGCGAACGAGACGGGCGAGCTTGTTCGAGAGCTCCTGCAGCGCGCCGAACGGGCAGAGCCAGCCGCAATAGGCCCCCCTGCCCCAGAAGAGCAGTGCCGCCGCCACCGCGAACCAGAGCAGAAAGATCAGCGGATCCATCAGGAAGGTTTCCCAGCGGAAATCGCTGAACATGGCGGAGAAGACCGCGAGCACGTTCACGACCGAGAGCTGGGCGTTCGCGTACCAGCCGACATAGACCAGCGTGAAGACGAGATAGGCCGTGCGGATCCAGGCGAAGGCGCGCGCGTTGCGCGTGGCGAACTGCTGGAAGAAGAAGATGAGCGAGAGAACCGCGAGCGCGGCCGAGATCGCGACAAGCTGCGGCTGCTTCGCCTGCCAGATCCGTTCCCAGAGCGCGTTGCGCTCCGCCCCCGCGGTGGCAGGTACTGCGCTCTGCGCTGCAGGTTCGGCGGCGGGCGGCGGGGCGATCTCGCGTGTATAGACGCCCGGCAGGTCATAGGCGATCTCGTAGGTGCGGAAGACCTTCTCGATCGGGCCGACGGGGCGGTGAACCAGAATCTGGAGTCGCCAGGGCGCGGCGGGGTCGAAACCTGCGGCCGCCGGGATCACGAAGAGGTCCATCTCGGTGAGATGTGGCGCGCCATCCGCCGCCACCCTCACGAGCCGGGAATGCTCCTTGTCGCGAAAGCGATGGGAGATCTCGCCCTGAATGACCTGGATGCGGTCGAAAATGCCGCCGCGCACATAACCGGATCCCTTGAAGGACCAGCGCCCTGCGCCGAAGACTGCGATCGCCTCGTCACCGGGTTCGAGCCTCGCGGACAGATTGGCGTAGGCGCTTTCCCCGAGGAGACTCTTGCCGATGGCGGGCTGGCTTACGAGTGCGACCCAGAGATCGACATAGGCATCCGAGCCCGGTGCGGGCTCGGCTTCCTTTTCCGTGCGGGGATCGCCAAGTGCGGCAAAATCGGCGTTGACGGCATCAACGTCGAGCAGGAAATGCCGGAGCGCACCGTTGCCTGCCAGCGTTGCCCAGTCGGTGATCTCACCGGCCGTGCGGTCGACCTCCCGTCGCGGGCCTGTGGCTGCGGGTTCGGTGAAGCCGCCGAGGCCGAGCGCGCGGGAGACCTTGATCCCCGCCCTCAGGATGGAATCGTCGATCACCATGATCGTGACGGTCGCCCCCGAGACGATGTCGACATCCTCGGCGGTATGGCTTTCCTCCGCCTGGCGCAGATCGAGCCCGGCGTATTTTTCGGTCACCGCGCGGATGCGGGCTTCGGGGATGCCGACCAGCACGATCGGCTCGGAGTGCTTTACAAGGGTGACGCCGGTGATCATCGCCGCGTCCGATACGCCCGCGGCAATGTGGATCGGCTTGCCGGAGTATCCTGTGGTGGGCACCCAGTCTGAGGTAAGAAAGACCCATCCCACCCGCGTGCCGTTCCTCAGTGCCGGAGCAACGGCAATGTCATCGCGCACCGGACCGAGGGCATCGGCGCCAGGCACGAGTGCTGCGGGATCGAGATCCGGCAGGTAGCTCTGAAGGATGCTGTCGGCTTGGACCGGAGCGGAGATCAGGAAGAACAACGCGAAGATCAGCCAGCAAGCACAGGAAATGCCGTATGTGATCCAGTTCCGAAGAAACGAATACATTCTTCTTATAGAATGTAAGTATCCCATAGTCTGTTCTCGCTCGAGGCGGATGATCCGTCCTGGCGACATGCAGAACGCTGCATGCGGGGATATTTAAAAACGAAAAGACAAACGTTGTCGTAGCGCAAACTTCCGGAGACCCGCCTCCGCGGATCCGGGCCAGCGTCAGTGCGCCGGTCGCGAACGGGTCCCGCTCACAGTGCCACGCTGTGAAACCGGCCGCAGATGCGTCAGGTGGTTCAGGCGCGAACCGGTTCCGGTCAGCCTCTTCGCGGTCTCTGAGCCGGGGGGCCCCGCCAGCCCGGCGTGTTGCAGGACCACGCTGCGCCGCTCATGGCAACACATCGGCGCCAGGGCTCGGTGGCGGATGGTGGCTACCAGTGCGTCGCCGCGACGGGCCTGGCGACGCCTGTCGGGGCATCCTGCTCCGCACGCTCATGCACGTTGCGGGCAGGCCGGATCACCGCGTCGCGCCCTTCGGTGTAGCTCTGTTCCCGGACGATCTCGCGATACGCCACATTGAGCGCGCGCGCCCGCTCCGCCGAGGGGTAAAGCGCAACGGTCACATCCTTCTCGACCGCCTCGGCAAAGGCCGGATCGATCTCGCCCCCGGGCGTGAAGGCCCGCGACATGATCTCGTCATTGCTGCGGAATTCGTCGCCCGCCCCGGCCTCGGCCAGATAGAACAGGATCTCGCGCCGCCCGTCCGAGCGGAGCTGGTCCGGCGTGCCCGTGAGGCTCTTCTGGCTCCAGTGATACCAGCTGCGCGCATGGGTGGTCTCTGCGGCGAACTTGCGCGGGAAGGCAAAGGCGGAATCATCGGTCACGCCGACCCCGCCATGACAGCCCATGCAGAAGACCGTTTCCTCGAAAGTCTGCGGCCGGAGCGCGCCATCGGCATCCTCGATGAAACCCTGGTAGCGCCAGCCCGCGCCGTTGCCGAGGCCGGTCTCGAGATTGCCGAAGAACTGCGCCGTGCGGTCGGGGAAGGCCACGGTCTCCTTGGCCTCGGCCAGCGCGCCATCCTCCAGATCGGCATAGGTCTGCCAGCGCGTCTTGCGGCCGTAGCGGACTTCCTTGATCCGGGGAGCGAGGCTCACCGTGCCGGACGCGACATCGATATAGCGCACCGTGTGCAGGAATTCGGTCTCGAGCGGGAAGAGTCCGGCCGCGAGCGGCGCCTTGCCCGCAACCTGCGCCGCCTGCGCGGCACCCGCCCAGGACATCTCGATCCCCTCGAGCGGCGCCCAGGCGTAGGTGATCTGCCGCGCAGTGCCGAGCGTTCCGTCCTTGTCAAGATCGAGCCCGAGCCGGCGTTCGTCCGCCGGATCGATCGCCACGTCCTCGCGCTTGATGAGCGCTTCGGCGATCGCGAGGTTGATCTTGTAGATCTCGGGGTCATAGGTGCCCGCGGCATCCTGCCGGTAGATCTCCGGCAGACGGATCAGCACATCGTCGGTCGAGCCGTTGGCAGGCCAGAAGGTCGAGGGCAGCGGCATGTAGGCAAAGGCGCGCCAGCCCGTCGGCGTGCCGTCGGGCGCATGGTCGAAGCCCTCGTCATCGAAACGGAAGTAGCTGTCGGGAATGTATCCCGCCCAGGCGCCGTCCTTCTCGTAGTCCCATTCGGGGGGCAGATCGGCGAGCCTGCGCGCGAGCGTGATGCCGCCGTCCGCGTCGAAATAGTTGTCCTCCGCAACGTAGGCGTCGATCTCGGCATCGCGCGTTGCGGCGATGGCCGCGCTCCGGTCCACGAAGAGATTGGTCCACGGGTTTTCGAGCGCAGGCGCCGGAAAGGCGTAGTCGAGCTGGAGATCGCTGTCGTTGACGTAATTCGGGGCCCGCCCCCGGACGTGACAGGTGTAGCAGGGATTGTAGGCCCGGCCGGCGGCGGCATCCTCGGTCTCCGTGTAGCATTGCGGCGGGATGTAGGCCGTGCGGTTCTTCAGAACCGTGCTTGTGAGATCCTGCGCAAGGCCGGGTCCGGCAAGAAGGACGGCGGGCAGAAGGATCAGGGCCGGGCGCATGGGGCAGGTTCTCCGTCGTCGGAAGGGCATCGGTGTCGCGGGCGTGCGAAAGGCGCCCAAGGGCGCCTTCCACGTCGGCTTCAGGGGCGCGTGCCTTACTGCCAGGCCTTCATCGGGCCGATATAGCCGACATAGGCGGCAGCGTCGGACGGTTCCGCGAGCTTGTCCTCGTCGGATTCGCCATATGGATGCTGCACCACGGCCATCAGGTAGGACCAGCCGTTGATGTCGGGGTAGAAATAGGGCGAGGTCGTCTCCGAGCCGTAGGGCGTGGTGAAGATCCGCGTCAGTTCGCCGCTGTCGAGGTTGTAGGCCCAGATCGCGTCGTTCTGATGCCCATCGCCGGTGTCCTCGCCGATGACGAGCGTGCGCGTCCCGGTGATGAAGGTCACGTTGTCGGGGTTGGCGATGCCGTTGATGTCGCAGGTATTGGCTTCGGCCGCGGCCCCGCACATGGAATGCGACGGATCGCAGCTCGGATCCGAGGCGGCAGACATGTCGGCCTCGCTCACCGGCTTGCCTTCCACGAGCGCCTTCATGGTCTTGGCGACGTAGTCGGAGCCGATGTTCTCGTCGGAGGAGACGTCGAGGCCGTAGACCGCACCGCAGGGGTTTTCCGCAACCTGGATGTGGTCCGGGCCGCCGATGTCGTTCTTGCTGCCCGCGCCCATGCCCTTCTCGACTTCCGAGATGGCGACGAAGAGCGTGCTGGACGCCGGATCGAAAGTGATGCCCTCTTCCTTGCGGAGCTCGGTTGTGGCTCCCTTCATCGCAGCATAGCGGCGGGTTTCAAGACGCGAGGCGGCGAGCTCCATGCCGTCCTTGAGCTTGAGACATTCCTGGCCGGGCGAGGTATTGATCGAGGTGAAGCCCTCGGCGCAGCTGCCGTCTTCGCCCGGCGCCGCGGCCTCGAAGATGTCGCTGAAGGACGGTTTCTCGTCGACGATCGTCTTGATTTCCTCGGAAGTTGCGTGGCCGAGATCGACCCACTCGACATCCGCCGCGCCGGCGCCCTCGCCCGAGGTCTGGTTCCACTTCAGCGCATAGAGCGAGCCGGAGTCGAGATTGCCCTCGGCATCGCCCACATACATGAAGAGGCCGACATTCGTGCCGTCGTCGGAAAGATAGGCGGTCTTGCCATCCGGCATCACGTAGCCGAGCTCATGCGCGAGGCGGCCCATGGCGTAATGCTTGGAAACCGCAGTGTCTCCTGCCTCGTTGGTCACCGCGACTTCCGTCAGCCAGCCATAGGCGTAGGGATTGAAGACGGCGCGGAACTCGTCGAGCGTCATCTTTGACGGGTCGACGCCGAAATAGCGGGCCATCGGATAGAAATAGTCGTCGATATCCTCGAGCGCTGCCGCGTCCTGCACCTCGCGGGCGTCGGGCTCGTATTCCTCGGAGCCGAGATGCGAACCCCAGGGCGTGACCGACCCGGCGCAGGGCACCCAGAGGCCGCCGACGGAGGAGAAGTCCACCGGGCGCGTCGAGACCGCTGTCAGCAGGCCGGTGTCGGGATCCTGGCTGAGCTCGGAGACATACATCGCGCCGGGGCGGGATTCGAAGTGGCTGATCGAGAAGAGCTTGTCGCCCACCGGCAGGAGCGAGCTGAAATCGGCATCGGCGGAGACATGGGTCGAGCCGTCGGTGTTCATCACCGGCTTGCCGTTCTCGTCAGTGAGCTCCGCGAAGATGTTTCCGCCGATCTCGTCGCCGCTGCGGGCGAGGATGTGATAGCCGATGGCGTTCTGCGTGCCGTCGACGGTCACGCTGTCGGTGGCGACGACTTGGCGCTTCGCGGCATCGGTATCCGGAAACGGGACGGGCGAGAATTCGATGCTGTCGGCGTGGGCGGCGGTCAGCGAGCCGACGACAGCCGTCGTGGCGAGCAGAACCAGTTTCCTGGCGAACATGACGGACCTCTTGAGGCAGGGACGCTGCAACGGAATGCTTTGCGCGTCGTTGAGGATTGAGGCTCCCCGGTTACCGCGCCTTTGCGACAGTTACGTGACCAGTCGGAGAGAAATCCGGTGCAGAAGCCGCGGCAATCGCACTCTTGTGCCATGGTCCCCCAATACCGGCCAATGTTGACTTGTATGGAAGTATGGTATAGCAGGGGGAAGGGAGGATTTGAGCATTGGATCAGGCATCGTTCATCGTGCCGGCGCATTCGACGGCACAGCAGGTCTACGACTGGCTGCACGGCCGGGTTCTGCGCGGCGACCTTGCTCCGGGCGAGCGCATCAGCGAGACCGAGATCGCGGGGCAGATCGGCGTCAGCCGCCAGCCGGTGCGCGAGGCCTTCATCCGCCTGACGGCCAACGGGCTTGCCGAGGTCCGGCCCCAGCGCGGCACCTTCATCGGGCGCATCTCGCTCAAGGCGGTGCTTTCGGCGCGGCTGATCCGCGAGGCGGTGGAAAGCGACCTGATCCGGATCGTCTCGTCTGCCGCGCCCGATGCCGCGATCGCCGAGCTCGATGCCCAGCTCGCCGCGCAGCGCGAGGCCTCGGCCCGGCAGGATGTCGAGCGTTTCATCGAGCTCGATGATCTCTTCCACCGCAGTCTCGCCATCGCCGCCGGGCACGAGGACGTCTGGAACGTGCTCGAGGGGCTCAAGTCTCAGATGAACCGCCTGCGCTACATCACGGCGCGGGTCTTCGATCAGCAGAAGCTGATCGACCAGCATACGGCGATCGTGGACTCGCTCCGCCACCACGATCCGGAGCAGGCCGAACAGGCAATGCGACTGCACCTGCGCGAGCTGCTGAACGATCTGCCTGAGATCGCCCGCAGCAAACCGGAATTCTTCACGAAATAAGCACGTCATCGGGAGGAAACAGATGATGAAACTCAACCGCCGCCACTTCACCGTTCTCGCCGGGGCAAGCCTTCTGGCCGCGCCCGCGATCCGCGCATCCGCTGCGGAGATCACGCTGAAGCTCGGCCATCTCGCCAATGAACAGAACAGCTGGCACAAGGCTTCGCTGAAATTCGGCGAGGAAGTCGCGCGCCTGACCGATGGCCGCGTCGAGGTCCAGGTCTTCCCCAACGAGTCGCTCGGCAAGGAAATCGACCTGATCAACGGCATGCAGCTCGGCACGGCCGACATGACGATCACCGGCGAGAGCCTGCAGAACTGGGCGCCGATGGCGGCCTTGCTCGCGGTGCCCTATGCCTATCCCACCCTGGAATCGATGGACGCGGTCGCCTCGGGCGACATCGGCAAAAAGGTCGAGGCCGAAATCCTCGCCCGCGCCCAGATCCGCCCGATTGCCTATTTCGCGCGCGGGCCGCGCGATCTCACATCCAACCGCGAGATCCATACGCCCGACGACCTCAACGGCCTCAAGCTCCGCGTCCCGAACGTGCCGCTCTTCGTCAAGACCTGGGAGGCACTCGGCGCCGCTCCGACGCCGATGGCCTTCAGCGAGGTCTTCACCTCGCTCCAGAACGGCACGATCGACGCACAGGAAAATCCGCTCGCGCTGATCGATTCCGCGAATTTCTACGAAGTCCAGAAATTCGTGAACAAGACCGAGCACGTGCGCTCCTGGATCTACCTCACCATCTCGGAGATGACCTGGTCGCGCCTTTCGGACGCCGACAAGAAGGCCGTGATGCAGGCCGCGCAGACCGCGCAGGCCTATGAGCGCGAACTCTTCCTCGCCGACGAGCAGAGCCTCGTGGGCGTGCTCGAGGAAAAGGGCATGACCTTCGTCGACAGCGACAAGGCCGCCTTCGCCAGCAAGGCGAAGGACGCGGTGATCGCGAATGTCGACGCTGAGATCCGCCCCATCGTCGAGCAGCTCTTCGCCGCTCAGGGCTGATCCCCAGCCCCCGCGGCCGGGCCCGCCCCGGCCGCTCCCATCAGCAACATCCAACCTCGCAAGGGACGCCCGGCCGACCGGCCGCCGCGCGTCAAGGAGGAGTCATGGCCGCACTGATCCGTGCGTTGCAGACATTCCTGAGACTGGGCACCGGCGTGGCGTTCTCGGTCCTGATCGCCGCCGTCACCATCCAGGTCATCGGGCGGGGATTCGTCGGCAGCTCTCCGGTCTGGACGGAAGAGCTCTCGCGCTTTGCCCTGCTCTATCTCGCCGCCTTCGGCTCGGGGCTCGCGCTCTTCACCGGGGATCTCGTCAATGTCGATCTCGCCAGCGAAAGCGCGCCCGGCGCCTGGCCCTGGCGCTTCCGGCTGCTCTCGGCCGTGCTCGTCCTCGGCTTTTGCGCCCTGCTGATCGCCCCGGCCGCGCGCTTCACCCGGATCGGCACGATGCAGACCTCGCCCGCGATGGGCCTGCCGATGAACTGGGTCCACGGCAGCGTCCTGCTGCTGCTTGCAGCCCTTGCGCTCGCCGCCCTTCTGCGCGTTGCGGGCATGCTTTCCGGCGCCGCCGACGGCCGCCCCGAAAAATCCGAGGGAGACATCGAATGAGCCTCGCCGTTCTCGGCCTCACCTTCCTTTTCGGACTGGTGATCGGCATGCCCGTGGCGATCACGCTCGGCCTCTCGTCGCTGGCCTACCTGCTCTGGACCGGCATGCCGCTCGTGGTGATCCCGCAGAAGATGTATGCGGGCATCGACAGCTTCGTGCTGCTCTGCATCCCGGGCTTCATCCTGGCCGGCAACCTCATGAACGGCGGCGGCATCACCGGCCGGATCATTCGCTTCGCGCAAGCCATGGTCGGCTGGATCCGCGGCGGCCTCGCCCAGACCAATGTCGCCTCCTCGATGCTCTTCGGCGGCATCTCCGGCACCGCGGTCGCCGACGCCGCCTCCATCGGCGGGATGATGATCCCCGGCATGAAGAAGGCCGGTTATCCCGCTGATTTCTCGGCCGCCGTCACCGCGGCCTCCTCGACCGTCGGGCCGATCATACCACCCTCCGTGCCGATGATCATCGTCGGCTCGCTCGCGGGCATCTCGGTCGGCAAGATGTTCATCGCGGGCGCCGTGCCCGGCCTGCTGCTCGGCGGAGCGATGATGGTCACCACCTACATCATCGCGCTCCGGCGCGATTTCCCGCGCCAGCCCTGGCAGGGCTGGGGCGAGCTGGGCTCGGCCTTTCTCGGCGCGTTCTGGGCGCTGGCGATGACAGGGCTCATCGTCGGCGGGATGCTCTCGGGCTTTGTCACGCCCACCGAAACCGCGGTCGTCGCCTCGATCTACGCCATCGTCGTCGGCGCCTTCATCTACCGCGAGCTGCCGCTGCGCGCGGTGCCACGCATTCTCGTCAACAGCGCGGTCTCCTCCGCGGGCATCCTCGTCCTCGTGGGCACCGCGAATGTCTTCGGCTGGATCCTCGTCAGCGAGCGCATTCCGCAGATGATCGCCGATGCGGTGCTTTCGGTCACCGACAACAAGTTCCTGGTGATCCTGCTCATCAACCTGATCCTGCTCGTCGTCGGCATGTTCATGGAGACGATCGCGGCGCTCATCATCCTCTTCGTGCCGCTGATGACCCTGGCGCAGGGCGTCGGGATCGAGCCGCTGCATTTCGCGGTCTTCGCGGTCCTGAACCTCATGATCGGGCTCACCACCCCGCCGGTCGGCGTCTGCATGTTCGTCTGCGCCAATATTGCCCGGCTGCCGCTTGCCCCGGTGATCCGCGCCCTGGTGCCCTACCTCGCGACCAACATCTTCGTGCTGCTCCTCGTCTCCTACATCCCGGCGATCAGCACCTTCCTGCCTTCCCTGATGGACAAGTGACATGAGCGATCTCGCCTGCCGCCTCTATGCGGCCCATGACCTGCGGATCGAGGATCTGCCCGATCCTGAGACATCCCCCGACACCGCCATCGTCCGCGTCGCCCGCGGCGGCATCTGCGGCTCTGACCTGCACTACTACCACGACGGCGGCTTCGGCCCGATCCGGGTCAGCGAGCCGATCATCCTCGGCCACGAGGCCGCCGGCGTGATCGAGACCGCGCCGGACGGTTCCGGCCTGCGCCCGGGCCAGCTCGTCGCGCTCTGCCCCTCCCGGCCCTGCGGCACCTGCGAATTCTGCCGTGCGGGCCTCGAGCGACACTGTCTCCACATGCGCTTCAACGGCTCCGCCCTGCGGGTGCCGCACGAGAACGGCCTCTTCCGCACCCGGATCGCCCATCCCGTCGCGCAATGCCTCCCCCTGCCCGAAGGCATCGGGGCGGAGGCCGCGGCGGGCGCCGAGCCGCTCTCGGTCTGCCTGCATGCGCTCAACGTCGCCCCGCCGCTCGAGGGGGCACGGGTGCTGGTGACGGGCGCCGGGCCGATCGGGGCGATCTGCACCGCGCTCGCCCGGCTGCGCGGTGCGGCGGAGATCGTGGTGACCGATGTGCAGGATTTCACCCTCGGGATCGCCGAACGCCTCGGCGCGGACCGGGTGGTGAACGTCGCGCGCGACGCCGATGGCCTCTCGGATCTCACCGAGGGCAAGGGCCGGATCGACATCGTGCTCGAATGCTCGGCCAATGCCCATGCCATCGCCCAGGCCGTCGGCGTCACCCGTCCGCAGGGAACCCTCGTGCAGATCGGCGTCGCAGGGCCGACGCCCCTGCCCCTCAACCAGATCGTCGGCAAGGAGCTGCGGCTCCTCGGCACCCACAGGTTCGACACCGAATTTGCCGAAGCCGTGCGCATGATCGGGGCGGGTGAGATCGACCTTGCACCGATGGTCACGCAGGTTCTGCCTGCCCGCGAGGCGGTCCGGGCCTTCGATCTTGCCGGGGACCGCGCGCAGGCGGTCAAGGTGCAACTGGATTTCGCGGCCTGACCGGCGCGCGCAAGGAGGTTACGATGCGGCATACATGGCGCTGGTTCGGCCCGAACGACCGGGTTTCCGTCGACGACATGCTTCAGGCAGGCGTCCGGGGCGTGGTCACCGCGCTCCACCACCTGCCCACCGGCGAGGTCTGGTCGCCCGAGGAGATCGCCCGGCGGCAGCAGCAGCTCGCGGTGATGCACGACGGCAGCCCCTCGGGGCTCGGATGGGAGGTCGTCGAGAGCCTGCCCGTCAGCGAGGCGATCAAGACACAGAGCGGTCCGTGGCGCGAGCATGTCGCGAACTGGATCACCTCGCTCGGCCACCTCAAGGCGGCGGGCATCGAAGTCATCTGCTACAACTTCATGCCGGTGCTCGACTGGACCCGCACCGATCTTGCCTGGCGTCGCCCGAACGGGGCGACCTGCATGCGCTTCGACTTCACCGATTTCGCGGCCTTCGACATCCATATCCTGCAGCGGAAGGGTGCTGCGGAGGATTTCCCCGAGGAGATCCGCGAGGAAGCCGCCCGCCGGTTCGCCGAGATGGACGATGCGCGCCGCGAGGCGCTGGCGGGCAATGTCGTCTTCGGCCTGCCGGGTGCGGCGGAGCGCTTCAGCCTCGAGGATGTGCGCGCGCTGCTCGAAAGCTATGCGCCGGTGACGGAGGCGGTGCTGCGGCGCAATTTCCACGATTTCCTCGAGATGGTCGTGCCGGCCGCGGAGGAGCTCGGGCTCCGGCTCTGCTGCCATCCCGACGATCCGCCCTTCGGTCTGCTCGGCCTGCCGCGCATCATGTCGACCGAGACCGACTATGCCGAACGCGTGGCGGCGGTCGATCTGCCGGCCAACGGCATCACCCTCTGCTCGGGCTCGCTCGGGGCGCGCCCCGACAATGATCTGCCCGGCATGATGGAGCGGCTCGGGGACCGGGTGCATTTCCTGCACCTGCGCAACGTCCGGCGCGATGGCGATGCGATCCGCGGCTCGTTCTTCGAGGACGAGCATCTGGGCGGCCAGACCGACATGGTCGCGCTCGTCGCCGCGGTGCTCAGGGAGGAAGCACGGCGGCGAGAGGCGGGACGGGCCGATGCCGAGATCCCGATGCGCCCCGACCATGGCCAGGACATCCTCGACGACATTGGTCGCGGCGGCCAGCCGGGGTACCCCGCGATCGGCCGCCTGAAGGGGCTTGCCGAACTGCGCGGGGTCGAGGCCGCGCTGCTGCACCGGGGCGTGGCATGAACCCGCGCCTCAGTGGCACGGAGGATCTGCCCTCCGGTGTCGAGGTTCCGCGCTACGATCGCGCGGCGCACGGGGTCGGGATCCTGCATCTCGGCCTCGGAGCCTTCCACCGCGCGCATCAGGCGGTGGCGACGGATGATGCCCTCGCCTCGGGCGGCGGCGACTGGCGGATCCTGGGGGCGAACCTCCGGAGCCGCGAGATCCCCGACGCGATGGCGGCCCAGAACGGTCTCTATACCGTGCTGGTCCGCGGGCCGGAAAACCGCGCCCGGGTGATCGGCGCCCACGGCCCGACCCTCGGCGGCGATCCGGCGGCGATCCTCGAGGCGGCCTGCGACCCCGCGATCCGCATCCTCTCGCTCACCGTCTCGGAAAAGGCCTACGGCATCGACCGCGCGGCGATGGATGCTGACGAGACCCATCCGGCTGTTGCCGCCGACCTCAGGGCGCCCGAGGCCCCCACCGGCGTGCTCGGGCTCATCACCGCGGCCCTTGCCGCGCGCCGCGCGGCGGGGATTGCGCCCTTCACCGCGCTGAGCTGCGACAACCTGCCCGACAACGGCCCGCTCCTGCGCGCGGGCGTGCTGGGCTTTGCCCGGCGGAGAGATCCGGCGCTGGCGGACTGGATCGCGGAGAACGTCGCCTTTCCGGCCACCATGGTCGACCGGATCACGCCCGCGACCACGGCCCGCACCCTGGCCGATGCCGAGGCGCTCACCGGCCGCAGCGATCCGGCCGCGGTCGAGACCGAGCCCTTCAGCCAGTGGGTGATCGAGGAACAGTTCCCGCAAGGCCGGCCGCTCTGGGAAGCGGGCGGCGCCGAATTCGTGGCCGATGTGCGGCCGCATGAGGCGATGAAGCTCCGGCTGCTCAACGGGTCGCATTCGCTCATCGCCTATGCCGGGCAGCTGCTCGGGCTCGAGTTCGTGCGGCAGGCGGTCGCCGACCGGCCGCTGGCCGCCCAGATCGTGCGGCTCATGGCGGCGGCGGGGACCACCCTGCCGGGCAATGCCGGCCTTGACCCGGACGCCTACGGGCGGGCACTGATGGAGCGTTTCGCAAACCCTGCCATCGACCACCGGACCCGACAGATCGCCATGGACGGCACCGAGAAACTGCCCCAGCGCTGGTTCGCGCCCGCCGCCGGGATCCTGCGCGCGGGCGGGGATCTCCGGCCCCATGCGATGGCGAGCGCGATCTGGCTGGCCTGGCTCGGGCGGCTGGCGGCGCGCGAGGAGACACCGGACGATCCCCGCGGCGCGGTGTTGCGCGACCTTGCCCGCGCCGCAGGGGCGGATGATGCGGCGCTTGTGCGGTCGGTTCTCGGCCTTCCCGGTCTTGCGCCTGCGGAACTCGTGGAGGCCCCGGCCTTTGCCGAAGCCGTCATTGCCCGCCTTGCCCTGATCCGCCGCGAGGGGCTCGGGGCGGCGCTTGCACGGGACGACGCCGCATGACCCGCCCCCTGATCCTCTCGATCGGCGAAGCCATGGTCGAGCTTTCCCGCGCGGCGGGGAGCGATGCCAGCCTCTGGCGGCTGGGGATCGCGGGCGACACGCTCAACGCCGCCTGGTATCTGCGGCGGCTTCTGCCGCGGGACTGGCGGGTGGGCTATTTCAGCCGGGTCGGCACGGGCGAGTTTTCCGACCGGATGCTGGCCTTCCTTGCCGAGGAAGGCATCGAGAGCGCACATGTCGGGCGCGATCCCGCGCGCGAGATCGGGCTCTATGCGATCGCGCTCAGGGATGGCGAGCGGAGCTTCAGCTACTGGCGCGACAGTTCGGCCGCCCGCGGGCTCGCCGACGATCCGGTGGCGCTGGCCGCGGGGCTCGAGGGCGCGACGGTCGCGCTGCTCTCCGGGATCACGCTCGCGATCCTGCCGCAGGCGGGGCGCGAGGCCCTGCGGGCGGCGCTCGCCGGGGCGCGGGCGGCGGGGACGCGGGTGGTCTTCGATCCGAACCTTCGGCCGCGGCTCTGGGCCGATGCGGCGACCATGCGTCGCGAGGTCGAGGCGATGGCGGCGCTCACGGACATCATGCTGCCGAGCTTCGATGACGAGCGGACCCATTTCGGCGATGCCGATACCGGGGCCACGGTGGCGCGCTATCTGGATCTCGGGGCGCGGCAGGTGGTGGTGAAGAACGGCGGCGATCCGGTCCGTTTCGGCGGGGCCGAGGGCACGGGGCTGGTCGAGGGGCTCGAACGCGCGGTGCCGGTCGATACGACCTCGGCGGGCGACAGTTTCAATGCGGGCTATCTCGCCGCCCGCGAGCGCGGCGCGGAGATCGACGAGGCGATCCGGCAGGCCCATGAGGTGAGCCGGATCGTGATCCGGCACCCGGGCGCGCTGGTGCGGGAAGCGGTGCCGGATATGGCGGTCTGAGGCCCAAAAAACGGCCTGACGCCGGGGCGTCGGGGGTGTGAAAACAGGGCGTTTCACCGTGAAAACCGGATTTTCGCGTTGGAATTGTTGAATATTTCAGTAAACAAATCATGAATCGGCGGGCTTGCACGCAGGACGCGGGCCGGGCCCGCCAAAGGCGACAGAAGAGGGAGGAGCCGGGCATGCGGGCCTGTTTCATCGGCGACAGCTTCACGCATGGCGTGGGCGATGCCGCGGGGCTCGGCTGGCGCGGGCGGGTCGTCGCGCGGATGCAGGCCGGGGTGCCGGACCTGACCGCCTATGATCTCGGTATCCGGCGCGACACCAGCGGCGATATTCGCAGGCGCTGGGAAGCGGAGGCCTTGGCGCGGCTGGCGGCGGGGTTCCGGCACCGGCTCGTCTTCTCTTTCGGGACCAACGATTGCGCCGATGACGGGACGGGCGCGGCGCGGGTGCCGATGGCCGAGAGCCTGGGCCATGCCGATGCGATCCTCGCCCGCGCCGCCCGGATGGCGCCCACCCTGCTGATCGGGCCGCCGCCGGTGCTCGACGATCCGGCCGCGGATGCGCGCATCGCGCGGCTCGAACCGGAGCTTGCCACGGTGGCGGGGCGCCATGGCGTGCCGTTCCTGCCGGTCTTCGAGGCCCTGCGGCAGGATGCGGCCTGGCGCCAGAGTGCTGCGGCGGGCGATGGCACGCACCCCGATGGCGCGGGCTATGCCGCCCTCGCCGCGCGGATCTGGGACTGGCCCGCCTTCCGGCACTGGGCGGGCTGAGCGCGCGCCCCGGTTCAGGCCGCGGGGTGCGCCGGCATGGCACCGGAGGGTGCGGCCGGGGGCAGGTCTTCGGCAAAGAGCGGGCCGATGCCGCGGGCCTCGATCCGGCCTTCGGCATCCCGGAGCAGGAAGAGCGCGTCGAGCCCGCGGGCGCGGGCGCAGGCGGACCCACGCTCCGCCCCCATCACCATGAGGGCGGTGGCCCAGGCATCGGCTTCGGCGCAGGTGCGGGCGACGACGGTGACCGAGGCCGGAGCATCGACGAGCGGCGCGCCGCGGCGGGGGTCCATGCTGTGCGACAGTCGGCGGCCGCGCACCTCGACCCAGTGCCGGTAATCGCCCGAGGTGGCGACGGCGGCATTCTCGAGCGCGAGGATGGCATGGGGCGCGCGGCGCTCCGGGTCGGGGGCCTCGACGGCAATGGTCCAGGGGGTGCCGTCGGGGCGGAGGCCCGTGGCGCGCATCTCGCCGTCGATGCCCGCCAGCGCGGCCCGGATACCGAAGCCCGCGAGCACCTCGATCAGGCGGTCGGCGCCGTAGCCCTTGGCGATGCCGTTGAGATCGAGGCGGAGGGGCGCATGCTTGCGCACGCGGGCGGCTGCGACATCGATCTCCAGCGCATCGGCGGCGGGCCAGCGCGGCCCGGCCATCGCGGCACGGATCCGGGCGGGGTCGGCCGCGTCGGGGCCGAAGCCCCAGGCGGTGACGGCATCGCCCATCGCGATGTCAAAGGCGCCTTCGGAGGCGCGGCCGATCTCGAGCCCGAGGCCGAGCACGGCGAGAAGCCGCGCGGGCACCGGCACCCAAGCGCCGGGGGCGGCGGCATTGAGGCGCATGAGATCGCTTTCCGGCTTCCAGGTCGACATCTGGGCATCGACCTCCGCCACCGCGGCCTGAAGCGCGGCGCGGACCGGTTCGGGATCGAGGCCGGGGTCTGCGTGGAAGAGCGCGGACCAGCGGGTGCCCATGGTGGGGCCGTTGAGCGCGATGCGCCGGAGGCCGGCGGTTTCAGTAGATGTCTTCGACATAACGTCCCTCTGCCTTGAGCGCGACCGGCGAGAGGCCGGAGGGCGCGAGGATTTCGGTGAGCGCCTCGGTCACGCCCGCGGCCATGTCCCGCCCGCCGCAGACCATGATGCGCGCGCCCTCCCGGATCAGCCGGGCGACCTCGAGCCCTTCGGCGCGGAGCGCGTCCTGGACATAGCGCGGGCCGGGGCGGCGCGAGACGGCGGTGACGATCCGGGCGAGGCGGCCGTCGGCCTGCCAGCCGGGGAGCTCGCCGCCGTAGAGGAAGTCGCTGCCGGGATGGCGCATGCCGAAGAAGAGGTGGACGGCGCGCCGCCCGGCATTGCCGCGGATGAAGCCCGCGAGCGGGCCGATGCCGGTGCCGGCACCGATGAGGATGAGGGGTGCTGTGCCGCGGCCGGTGCGGAAGCCCGGGTTGGGCCGGAGGAAGCCCGGCAGGCTGTCGCCCGGCGCGAGCGCGTGGAGCTGGCCCGAGCAGAGGCCGCCGGGGTGCTTGCGCACGACGATCTCGATGAAGCCGTCGCGGCGGCCGGAGGCGAGCGAGTAGAAGCGGGGCACCGCCGCGCCGTCGGGCAGGATCCCGAGGAGGTCGCCCGCATGGAAGCGGCCGAAGCCGCGGCCGGTGAGGCGCTGGCGGAGCGGCACCTGCGGCAGGGCGAAGCGCAGGATGGCGGTGGGCGCGCCGACCTCGGTGCCGTAGTCGCGGCGCGAGACGAGGGTGAGCGCCGCTGCCGCGGGGCGCTCCGGCTGGTGGGCGAGCTCGAGCGGGAAGCCGAGTGCCGCGCCGAGATCGCGGCCCCAGCGGGCGAAATCCTGCGGCGACTGGCGGTCGACGGTGGCGGGCGGCAGGAGCTCCGGCCAGCCCTGCGCGGCGGCGGCCTCCGACACGCTGCGGGCAAAGCCGCAATAGGCCGGGAAGCTGCGGTCGCCGAACCCGAGCACGGCGAGCGGGATCCCGGGCCGCGCTTCGGCGCGGGCGAGGCGCGCGAGGAAGCCCCTGGCGGAGGCGGGCGCCGCGCCGTCGCCGTAGGTGGCGGTGAGGAGGAGGATGCGGCGGGCCTGGGTGTAGCGGGCCGGATCGAAGGCCGACATCGGCGCGATGTGGACGGTTTCGCCCGCCGACGTCAGCGCCGCGCGCAGCGTTGCGGCAAAGCCCCAGGTGCTGCCGCCTTCGCTGCCGACAAGGAGGATGGTGCCGGCGCGGGAGGCGGGCTGGTTGCCGCGGAGGCGGGGGCGGCCGCGGCGGCCCGCCTGCCAGAGCAGGACGCCGGTCGCGGCCATCACCGGCACGCCGAGCGCCATCAGCCCGAGGACGAGACCGAGCGCCGCCGCGCCCTGGCCGGTGTGAAGCCGGTAGATCGTCTCGGAGACGCGCTCCCAGCCGGAGAGGCCCGCCCAGGCGAGCTCGGCGCCGGTGCCCTGGTCGATATAGCCGGTGCCGCTGTCGGTGCGCAGGGTGAAGACATCGGTCGCATCGCCCGGATAGGGGAAGGAGAGCTCGCGAAGGTCGGAGACCGGCGTGGCGGCGAGCCGCGCCATCCCGGCGACGGGGGCGCCGGTCTGGCCGCTCACCGCCGCGGGAAAGGCGGGCTCGGAGGCCGCGTCGGGCAGGAGGCCGAAGGTGGAGGCGGTCATCCAGAGCGCGGTGAGCGCGGAGAAGGCGAGACCCGCGACGCTGAAGCGCGCGATCTCGATGTGGAGCCGGGCGGCCAGCGGCCCGCGGAGGGGCGCGAACCAGTGCCGCCATCCCCCGGCGCGGCGGGCGACGAGGCTGGCGCCCGAGGCTGCGAGGACGAGCAGCGCCGCCGCCCCCGCCGCCATCGCGAGCCGCCCGGCATCGCCGAGGAAGAGCGAGCGGTGGAGGTTGGTGAGCCAGCGGAGCAGCGGGTCGGGATCGGCGGAGGCGACGGGTGCGCCGGTCGCGGGGTCGATCACGGCCGCGCCCGGCGTGCCATCCTCGAACCAGAAGGCGGTGATCCGGCCCGAGGGCGCGCGCCGGACCTGTTCGAGGCCGGGGATCGCGGCCTCGATGCGCGGGACGAGCTCCGCCACGCTCATCTCCGCCGCGCCCCCCGGTGCGGCAAGGCGCTCGGCGGCGGGAAAGAGCGAGAGCGCGGCCCCGCTCAGGGAGAGCACCAGGACGAGGGCCAGTGCGAGAAGCCCCGGCCAGCGGTGAAGCGCGCGGATCATCGCCCCCTCCCCCCTCACATGCCGTATTCGAAGCTGGCGATGTAGCGGCGGCCGGGGACCGGCGTGCCTGCGCCCTCGCGCGTCAGCGGCACCGCGATCTCGTTGGGGCTGTCGCGCATGTCCTCGACGGCGGCGTCGATGTGGAGCGTGTAGCCCGCATCGAAGAGCGCGTCGGCGAGATCGAGGGTGATCTCGAGCGTGCGCCCGGCCCCGACGCTCGCGCCGGTGATGCCGTTGATCTGGGCCGGATCGCCGCCGGTGGCGCGGAACCAGTCGGTGAGGTGCTTGTAGTATTTCGACTTGCCGCCCGCCATCCAGAGGCTGCCGGCATAGGCGCCCTGCGGATCGGTGACGTAGAGCACGAGATAGGCGCCGTCGCCGCCATAGGCGTTGAGCGTCGTGGTGAGCGTGACCGGACGGGCGGAGACGGCGACGGCGGGAAGCGTGAGGGCGGTGGTGAGCGCGAGCGCTGCGAGAACGGATTTCATCGGGAACTGCCTTTCATCGGGAAAGCGGACGGGGTGCGGGCCGGGCCTCAGTTCACCTGCGCCTTCGGTGCGGCACCGGGGGCGAAGAGGCCGTTCTGCGGCGGGGCGACCGTGCCGGCCGGAGCGGGATTGCCGCCGCCACGGCAGGCGGTGCCGCGGCAATCGTCGTCATCGTCGTCATCATCATCGTCGTCGTCATCGTCGTGGCCGCGGCGGTGATGGGTGTCGTCATCGTCATCGGCGCTGGCGAGGAGGAGGCGAAGCTCGCGGAGCTCGTCCTCGAGGGCGGCGAGCGCATGACCGGCGGGATCGGCCGGGCGCTGCGCGAGGCTCCAGGCGGGAATGGCGATGGCGGCGGTGAGCGCGGTCGTCGCGGCGAGGATGGTGATCTTCTTCATCATGGCGGGGTCTCCCTTGGCTTTCGATGCGGAGAGACTGGAGCGGCCACCTGAGGGTTTGCTGACGGGCGCGCGGTTTCCGCTTCAGCCTCCCGTCAGGAACGGGCCGGCCTCAGTGGTGGCCGGAGTGCGCGTCCTCGTATTCCAGCTCGATCACCTGGAGCGTCTCGGGATGGACCGTCACCTCGATCGGGCGGCCGGTGGCATCGCTCCCGTCGATCTCGTAGCAGCCGTCGTCGATCTTGATCCGGCGCACCGTCCAGCCGTTTTCCTCGGCGAGCCGGGCAACCGCGCTCCGTGGCTGCCAGTCGGCCATCGGCACGAAACAGTCGTCATCGGCAAGCGCTGCGGCCGCCGGCAGGGCGGCGAGAACGCACAGAATTGCGGTCGTCGTCTTCATGGGCCAATCTCCGGGTTGCGGCCAGTGTTGCGCGGACCTTGCGCGGTGAAGCTGACGGGAGCCTGAAGCCCGGAGGCTGCCTCCGTCAGCATCGCGTCAGTCCCGGAGGCGACAAGAACGAAACGGCCGGAAGGAACGGGACAAGATGCGCATCCTGCTGATCGAGGACGATACCGTGCTGGGGGGCGCCGTGCGCGACCAGATCGCGGGCGACGGGCATTCGGTGGACTGGGTCACCCGGCTCGATGCCGCTGCGGATGCGATGGCGGGTGCCGCGCATGACCTGATCCTGCTCGATCTCATGCTGCCCGACGGCCGGGGCATCGGGTTTCTCAAGGCGCTGCGGGCGCGGGGGAGCGTGACGCCGGTGATCATTCTCACCGCGCTCGATCAGGTCTCGGACCGGATCGAGGGGCTCAATGCCGGGGCGGACGATTACCTCGTCAAGCCCTTCGATCTCGCCGAGCTTTCGGCCCGGATCGGCTCGGTGGCGCGGCGCTACAGCGGCAATCCGAACCCGATCATCACCCATGGCGGGCTCGAGATCGACCTCGCCGCCCGCAGCATCCGCCGCGACGGCCGGCCGGTCCAGCTCACCGCGCGGGAATGGGCGCTCTTCGAGGCCTTTCTCGCCCGCCCCGGCCAGCTCCTCTCCAAGCCGCAGCTCGAGGAAAAGCTCTATTCCTTCGATGTCGAGGTCGAGAGCAACACGATCGAGGTGCATGTGAGCCGGTTGCGCAAGAAGCTCGGCACGGGCGTCATCGAGACCGAGCGCGGCCTCGGCTACCGGCTCGGCGCGCCGTGAGGGGGCCGCGCAGCCTTCAGGCCCGGCTCGGGCTCACGCTCGGCCTGCTGCTGACGCTGCTCTGGCTCGGGGCGGCGACGGTGACGGCGCTGTTGCTGCGCGGCGAGATGAACCGGGTGTTCGATTCCGCGCTGCAGGAGACGGCGGAGCGCATCCTGCCGCTCGCCGTGCTCGATATCGTCGATCGCGAGGAGGATGGCGTCACCCAGCGGCTCGCCGCGATCCGGGAGCATGACGAGTTCTTCACCTATGTGGTGCGTGATGCCGAGGGGCGGATCCTGCTGCAGTCCCATGCCGCGGATCCGGCGGATTTCCCACCCTACGACGGCCGCGGCTTTCGCCAGACAGGGGCCTTCCGGCTCTATAGCGACGAGGCGCTCCGGGGGACGGTGCGGATCACCGTGGCCGAACCGCTGGCGCATCGGGCGGCGCTGGCGCGCGAGATCCGCATGGGGCTCGGGTTGCCGCTTCTCGTCGTCCTTCCGGTGGCGCTTGCGGTGATCGCCCTCGCGGTGCGGAGAAGTTTCGCGCCGCTCCGGCGGTTTCGCGAGCGGCTGGCGGCGCGCACCGCGCGGGACCTCTCGCCGGTTCCGGCCGGGGATCTGCCGGCCGAGATCGCGCCGGTGGCAGCGACCCTCAACTCGCTGCTCGCCCGGCTCAAGTCGGCCTTCGATGCCGAGCGCAGCTTTGCCGCCAACGCCGCGCACGAGCTCCGGACGCCGCTGGCGGGCGCGATCGCCCAGGCCCAGCGGCTGCGGGTCGAGACCGCCGACGATGCGGTGGAGCGGCGCGCGGCGGATATCGAGGCCACGCTGAAGCGCCTCACCCATGTCTCGGAGCGGCTGATGCAGCTTGCGCGCGCCGAAGGCGGGCGGCTGCGGCTCGACGGCACCACGGATCTCCGTGGCGTGCTCAGGGTGGTGGCGGAGGATATTGCGCGGGCCGCGCCGGGCGGGCGGGTGGAGCTCGCGCTCCCCGAGGCGCCGGTGGTCTCGGATCTCGACCCGGACGCCTTCGCGATCCTCTGCCGCAACCTCATCGACAATGCCCTGCGCCATGGCGCGGCGGCGGGGCCGGTCGAGGTGCGGCTCGACGCCGACGGCCTGCTCACGGTTGCCAATGACGGGCCGGTGGTGTCGCCGGAGATGCTGGCGCGGCTCACCGGGCGGTTCGAGCGCGCGGCCGGCGGTGCGGAGGGCAGCGGGCTGGGGCTTGCCATCGTCGCGGCCATCGCCGGGCGGATCGGCAGCCCGCTCGCGCTGGAATCGCCCCGCCCGGGCCGCGCCTCGGGCTTCGAGGCACGCCTCCGGATGCCGCTCGCCGGCGATGCGGCCCCCTCCGGGGCAGGAAGCCTCTGACCCTTCCGGTTGAGTGCGCTCCGATGGCTGTGGGGCGGCCCGCGTCGGCCGCTCGCCGGGCGTATCTGGGCGTCATACCCATCTGAAGATATAAAACTATCACACTGGAAAATAACATAATTTCTCCTTTTTGTTCCGGGAACCCGCGTCGTGTTTGCAGTGCGCGGTAGCCTCTTTCCGCGCCTTTTCTCGCCGGATCGGCCCTGTCGCAGTCCGTGCAGGTAGCTTTATTTGTGATACCCTATGTTGACAAAAGTAAATTCCGATGCATTGTCGCGGGACCTGCTTACGGAAAGCCCGAGCGCGATGATCAGACACGAGACCACCCCTTCCCTGCCCGATGCGCGCGACGCGGCGTTCGACCGGCTTGCGCGCCTTGGTGCGGCCGACGTGCTGATCCTCGGCGGCGGGGTGAACGGGGCGGGCACGCTGCGCGATCTCGCGCTCAACGGCGTCTCGGCAGTGCTGATCGACAGCGGGGATTTCTGCGGGGGCGCGAGCAGCGCCTCGAGCCGGATGGCCCATGGGGGCCTGCGCTATCTCGAGGGCCGCGAGTTCCGGCTGGTGGCCGAAGCCGCGCACGAGCGGAACCTGCTGCTGCGCCAGGCGCCGCATCTGGTGCATCCGCTGGAGATCGTCGTGCCGCTGCGCACGCTCACCGGCGGCTTCTTCCGCGCCGTGATGCGGTTTCTCGGGCTCTCGCGGCAGGCGGGGCCGCTGAGCCTTGCCGCGCTCGAGGGCGCGCTGGTGCTCTACGAGATCTTCGGACGGCTCGACCGGACGCTGCCGCGGTTCCGCACCCTCCTGCGCCGCCGCCGCTTCCCGGCCGGGCTCGCGCGCGAGACGCGGGCGGTGGTGAGCTATTACGATGGCCAGATCCTCAACCCCGAGGGGCTGGTCTTCGAGATCCTCGCCGACGCCACGCGGGCCGGAGACGCCGCGGCGCTCAATCACATGGACTGGGCAGTGCTGCCCGACGGGGCGTTCGAGCTCAGGGACCGCGAGACCGGACGGAGCGCCATCGTGCGGCCGAAGGTCGTCATCAACGCCGCCGGGGCCTGGATCGACGCGGTGAACGGGCGGCTGGGGCTCGAGACGGCGTATGTGCGCGGGGTGAAGGGCGCGCATCTGGTGATCCGCAACGAGCGCCTGCGGGCGCGGATGGCGGGGCGCGCGTTCTATTTCGATGACGGCAGCGGACGGATGGTGATCTGCCTGCCGGTGGGCGAGACGATCCTGATCGGGACGACCGAGGTCGAGACGCGCAACCCCGACGACCGTGAGGTCGCGGGCGACGAGATCGGCTATCTCCTGCGGGCGCTCGGCGGCCTCTTCGAGGACATTCCGCTCGGGCCCGAGGATGTCGCGGCGGTGACGACCGGCATCCGGCCGCTGCAGGCCGGGGGCGGCGCCAATGCGACCCAGGCCGCGCGCGACCATGCCATGACCGAGGACCGGATGCCGGGCGCGGCCGGGGCACCGGTGCTCTCGCTCATCGGTGGCAAGTGGACGACCTTCCGCTCTTTCGCCGAGCATGCCGCCGACCGGGCGCTGGCGCTGCTCGAAAAGCCGCGGCATGTCTCGACCCGCAGCCTCTCCTATCCGGGCGCGAAGCCCGTGCCGCCCAAGGCGCTGGCACAGGAGACGGGGCTGGCCGAGGCCCGCGCCAGGGCGCTCCTCGCGCGCTATGGCGGCGTCGCCCGCGAGGTGGCGCTGCATTGCGCCGCCGGGCCGGACCGGCCGGTCGAGGGCGCGCCGGAGCTGAGCCTCCGCGAGGTCGAATGGCTGATCCGGTGCCGCGCGGCGCGGACGCTCGAGGATCTTCTCCTGCGCCGCACCCGCCTTGTCTATTCGGGCAGGCTCGCCGCCGAGACCGTCCGCGATCTGGGCGCGATCCTCGCGGGGACGCTCGGCCGGGATGCGGAGTGGCGCGCGGCGGAAATCGGCCGGGCGCTCGCCGATCCGCGCATCATGGGCCCGGAGGCGGCGCAATGACCGCCGCGGCTCTCCCCCTCGTTCTCGCCATCGATGCGGGCGGCACGGCCGTCAAGGTCTCGCTCATCGACACGGCCGGCCGGATCGTGGCCGGCAAGGCCGCGGATGTGCGGACGGATTTCCTGCCGGACGGGCGGGTCGAGCGCGATCCGGAAGCCTTCTGGACCGCGACGGCCAAGGCGATCCGCGCCGCGGTCGACACCACCGATCCCGACCGGATCGCCGCCATCGGCTGCACCGGCTTCGGCAACGGCGTCTTCCTCACCGATGCCGATGGCCGGGGCACGCGGCCGGGCATCGTCTCGGTCGATCACCGGGCGCAGGGGCTGGTGGACCGGCTTGCGGCCGAGGGGCGGGCCGATGCGCTCGCCGCGATCAGCCGCCATCGGCTCTGGGGCGGACAGACGCTCACCCAGATCGCGCATCTCCGCCATGCCGAACCGGAGGTGATGGCGCGGACCCGCTGGGCGCTTGCCTGCAAGGATTTCATCCGCCTGCGCCTCACGGGCGAGGCCTTCACCGATCCGACGGATGCGAGCGGCGGCGGGCTCATGGCGCTTGCCGAGGGCACCTACGGCCGGGCGCTCTTCGACGGGCTCGAGATGGGCGATGTCTGGGAGAAGCTGCCGCCGATCGTGGAGAACTCCGCCATCGGCGGGCGGGTGAGTGCGCGGGGCGCGGCCGAAACCGGGCTCCGGGCCGGCACGCCGGTCGCGGGCTCGATGATGGATGTCGCCGCCTGCGCGCTCGGCGCCGGGCTCATCGACCAGAGCGCGCTGGTGATGATCGCCGGCACCTGGTCGATCAACTGCGTCGAGACCGATGCCGAGGACCGCGGCGCGCCGCCGATCCTCAACATGCTTCACCGCGACCGCGCCTGCCGGCTTGTGGCGGAGGGGAGCCCGAGCTCGGCCGCCAATCTCGGCTGGTATCTCGACCGCGCGATGGGCCGGGCGATCTCGCCGGCGGAGGCCAGCGCGCGCGTGGCGCAAAGCCCGGTCGAGGCGCGGCGCTGCCAGTTCCTGCCCTTCGTCCACGGGCCGGCGCCGCGGCGGGGCGCCTTCGTCGATCTCGGCGCGACCGATGACGACGGCACGATGCTCCGGGCGATCTGCGAGGGCGTCGCCTTCCAGCACCGGGTGCATGCCGAGGAGATCCTGCCGCATGTCGGCGGGGTCTGGCCCGAGACGATCCGGCTCGCGGGCGGCGCGGCGCGCTCCGAGCCCTGGGCGCAGATCTTCGCCGACATCTGCCAGCGTCCGGTGGAGGTCTCGGAGGCCGAGGAGGTCGGCACGCTTGGCGCCGCGATCTGCGCCGCCGTCGCGGGCGGGCTCCACCCCGATCTCGTCACCGCCGCGCAGGCGATGACCCGCGTGCGCCGCCGGCATCTGCCCGACGCGCGCCACGCCGATTTCTACGAGGAGCGGTTCAGGGAATTCCTGAGGCTCGACAAGGGCATGATGGCCCTGCTCGCGCGGCCCGGCGGCTGAAGTGCGCCGAGGCTCCGGACAAAAGAAAACCTGCACAGGGAGAGATCAACCATGACGTCACGAAACTTCCTCCTGGGGACGGCCTGCCTCGCGCTCCTGCCCGCGATGGCGCTGGCCCAGGACGCGGCCGAATGCAAGGGCAAGGTGCCGACGCTCAACGTGATCGGCCAGGGCATGCCCTCGGTCACGGCGCTCGACAAGTTCCTGCCGGAATTCGACGAGAAATGGGGCACGGAGGTGAAGATCACCCTGCTCGGCGAGAACGAGCGCCGGGCGAAGTCGCGCCTCGATGCCTCGACCGGCGCGGGCGCCTATCAGGTGCTCTACATCGACGAGGCGAACCTCGCCGAATATGCGACTGCGGGCTGGGTCTATCCGCTGGCGGACGTGGTGCCCGCCGACTACGATCTCGCCGATTTCCGCGTCGATCTCGCCAATGTCTCCTCCTATGACGGCGTGCAGTATTTCGCCCCCTTCGTCGGCGGCGGCGACGTGATGATCTATCGCAAGGACATTCTCGAGGAGAAGGGCATCGCGGTGCCGCAGACCCTCGACGAGCTCGTCGCCGCGGTGAAGGCCACCACCGATCCCGAGGCGGGCATCTATGGCTGGACCGCCCGCGGCCAGCGTGGCTCGGGCATGAACGTCTGGCGCTGGACCCCGTTCTTCCGCGGCCTCGGCGGCGAGTGGCTCGACGGCGACATGCCCGCCTTCAACTCCGAGAAGGGCGTGGAGGCGACCGAGGTCTACATGGACCTGATGAGCTACGGGCCGCCGGGCGTGGGCACGTTCAACTGGTCGGACTCGGTCGAGGCCTTCCGGGGCGGCCAGGTCGCGCTGGTGATCGAATCCGACGTCTTCGGCCCCTGGATGGAAGATCCGGAGAAATCGCAGGTCGCGGGCAAGGTGGGCTATGCCCCGCCCCCCGAGCCGCTGCCCTCGGCGGGCTGGGCGCATGGCTGGGCGGTCTCGACCGCGGGCGCCAAGGACGACTGCACCAGGGCCGTGGCAGGTGATTTCGTCGGATGGGCCACGTCGAAGGACATGGAGATGCGCCGTCTCGAGGCGGGCATCGCCTCCGACATCGGCCGCACCTCGACGCTCCAGAGCGAGGCCTTCCGCGCCGCGGTGCCGCAGGACTACATCGACGCGCTGCTCGCGACCGGGCCGCGCACCAGCCTGCTCATCATGGCAAACCCCGCCTGGCCGGAGATCGGCGACACGCTCGGGCTTGCCCTCGAGGAGCTCTTCACCGGCACGCGCACCGACATCCAGGGCGCGCTCGACGAAGCCGCCTTCGACGCCGAGGACAGCCTCGCCCGCGTCAAGTGACCGCCTGCCCGGCCTGCTCCCCGCGGGGGGCGGGCCGGGACCGCATATTCCTGGAGGGGCAATGACCCGAAAGCACTTCGTCTTCTGGACGCTGGCGCCTGCGACCGTGGTGCTGGCCTCGCTGGCGCTCGTCTCCATTGCCGGTGCCGTCTGGTTCTCGCTGATGAACCGGACCCTGCGCTCGCCGGACTACGAGTTCGTCGGCGCCTACAACTACCTGCGCCTGCTGCGGGACAGCCGTTTCTTCAACGCGCTGCAGATCTCGGCGATCTGGGAGATCGTCACCGTCACCGGCACGCTGGCGCTCGCGATCGTGCTGGCGGTGCTCGTGCATGAAACGGTGAAGAGCCCGCTCCGGCGCAACCTCATCTGCTTTGCCTTTCTCGCCCCGGTGTTGCTGCCGCGCGTGGCCGCGGCCTTCATCTGGCGCTTTCTCTACTCGCCGTCGCTGGGCCTGCTGAACTATCTTGCCGGTCTTCTGGGCCTCGGGCCGATCGAGTTCCTGGCCGATCCCTCGATCGCGCTCCTCTCGGTGGCGGTGGTCGATATCTGGCAGTGGGGGCTCTTCTTCACCGTGATCCTGGTGAAGCTGCTCGAGACACTGCCGAAGGATCCGATCGAGGCGGCGATGCTCGACAACGCGAGCCTCTGGCAGATCCATGCCTATGTGACGCTGCCGATGCTCAAGGCGCCGCTCATCTCGCTGGTGCTGGTCAAGGCGGTGGAATCGCTCCGCTCCTTCGACCTCATCTTCGTGATGACCGGCGGCGGCCCCGGCAAGGCGACCGAGACGCTCGATCTCTACGCCTACCAGAGCGGCATCAATCTCGGTGGGCGGGTTTCCTATGCCTCGGCGATGTCGATCCTGCTGCTGATCGTCACCACCATCGCCTTCACCATCATCTGGCGTGCGGGGAAGAAATGGGCCGGCTGATCTCAAAAAACCTGGCGCGGACCGTACTCGTGCTCGTCGTGCTCGTGGCGCAGATGCCGATCCTCTGGACGCTGCTCGGGGCCTTCAAGTCGCTGCGCGACATCGTGACGCCGGTGCCGAAGCTCTTCTTCACGCCGACGCTCGAGAATTTCGCCACCATCCTGCACAACCCGACGATCCGTGACGGGCTGCTGCATTCGGTGATCGTCGTCTCGATCGCGGTGGCGCTCGGCGCGATCCTCGGCATCCCGGCGGCCCACACCCTTGCCCGCCACGCGCGGCGTTGGGGCCCGGACATGCAGTTCTTCGTGCTCTCGCTGCGCTTCATGCCGCCGGTGGCGATCGCGATCCCGTTCATCGTGATCTATCTCGACCTCGGGATCTACGACACGCTCTTCGGGCTCATCCTCGTCTATCTCGTCACCACCGTCTCGACGACGATCTGGCTCGCGGTGCCGGCCTTCGAGCGGGTGCCGCGCGAGATCGAGGAAGCCGCGGCGATGGAGGGCTGCTCGGACGCCGAGATCTTCTGGCGCTTCTCGCTCCCCATCGCGGCACCCTCGCTCTTCGGGGCGCTGGTCTTCACCTTCGTCCTGGTCTGGAACGAGCTCCTGCTTGCGCTCACCCTTGCGGCCCAGAACGCGACGCTGCCGGTGGTGGCGGCCTCGATCACCTCGCTCGGCAAGGAAGTGCCCTGGGGGGTCATCAACGCGGCAACGGTCGTGCTCGTGCTCCCGCCCCTCGTCTTCATCGGCCTTCTCATGGGCGTCATCAATTCCATGGTTCGCGGCGGCGGGCCGAAATAGGACAGTCACTCATGGCGAATATCTCCTGTTCCAGCATCACCAAGGCCTACGGCACGCATACGGTGATCGAAGGGCTCGACCTCTCCATTCCCGACCACGAGTTCGTCGTCTTCCTCGGCCCCTCGGGCTGCGGCAAGTCCACAATGCTGCGGATGATCGCGGGGCTCGAGGAGGTGACCTCGGGCAACGTGGTGATCGACGGAACCGATGTCACCCACCTCGCGCCCGGTGCGCGGGGGGTGGCGATGGTCTTCCAGTCCTATGCGCTCTATCCGCACATGACGGTGGCGGAGAACATCACCTTCGGGGTGCGCCGCCAGGGCGTGCCGAAGCCCGAGATCGCACGGCGGCTGAAGGACGTGGCGCAACTCCTCGGTCTCGAACCGTTTCTCGAGCGCAGGCCGAAGAACCTTTCGGGCGGCCAGCAGCAGCGGGTCGCGATGGCGCGGGCGATGATCAAGACGCCCAAGGTCTTTCTCTTCGACGAGCCGCTCTCCAACCTTGACGCGAAGCTGCGCGAGAAGCTCCGCACCGAGATCCGCAAGATGCATCTGGCGCTCAAGACCACGACGATCTTCGTCACCCATGACCAGCTCGAGGCGATGACCATCGCCGACCGGATCGTGCTGATGCGCGCCGGCCAGATCGAGCAGCAGGGCACGCCCGACGAGATCTTCGACCGGCCCGCGACGCGCTTCGTGGCCGATTTCATAGGCTCGCCCACGATGAACTTCCTGCCCGCCTCGATCGAGCGGATGGGCGAGGCGCTCACCGCCGCGGCGGGGCCGATCCACATCAGCCTGCCGCCGGAGCGGTTTTCAGGCCTCAAGACCGGTCAGCAGGTCGAGCTCGGCCTCCGTCCGGCGCGGATGGATCTCGCCCCGGAGGGCAGCGCCAACCTGCTCGAGGGCCGGGTCGTGCTCATCGAGAACATGGGCAGCGAGGGCCAGGTGATCGCCGATGTGCACGGAACCGAGATGTCCTTCGTCACCAAGGATTTCCGCTCCGTCCGGCCCGGCGACCGCGTGCGCTTCGCGATCCGCCCCGAACATGTGCATGTCTTCGACCGGGCCTCGGGCCGGTCACTCCTGAACGATGGACTCTGATACCATGACCGCAATGACGCCGCTGGACGGCACCCGCTATCTCGACAAGATCACCCGCATCCGCGCCGGAAACTACCGCAAGGGCGATTTCATGATCGCCGACGCCAAGGACGCCGATCTCTCGGGCGGCGTCGTGACCGCCGGCCGCCGCCGCGATGCCGCGGGCCGGGTGACGGGCAACCGCACGCGCCAGGAGTTTCTCGACCAGATCCGCGGCCTCGTCACCCAGGACAAGGTGGACATCCTGCTCGCCTCCGCCGGGAACATCGAGGTGCTGAACGCCGAGCGGGCCTTCGAGGGCACCGGCATCCTGCCCGCCTTCCGCGCCAACGAGGCGACCGATGTCTGGGGCAACATCCGCGGCGGACGCTATCGCGAGGCCCCCTCGCGGCCGCACCGTGGCGCGAACCTGGCCTTCGCCCCCGCGCCCCTCTGCCTCTACTCCGTCACCTTCAACAACGATGCCGAACGCGATGCGGCGGCCCTCGAGACCTATGCCGCCTTCCGGGCCGAGGCGCGGGCGGCGGGCGTGATGCATTTCCTCGAGGTCTTCAATCCCAATCTCGACCTCGGCTTCGGTGCGGCCGAAACCGGGGCCTATGTGAACGACTGCATCCTGCGGGGGCTCGCGAGCCTCACCCGCGCGGAGCGGCCGGAATTCCTCAAGGTCGCCTACAACGGGCCGGAGGCGCTCGAGGAGCTTGCCGCGCACGACACCAGCATGGTCGTCGGGGTGCTCGGGGGCGGCAGCGGGACGCATCGCGACACCTTCGAGCTCGTGGCCCAGGCCGAACGCCATGGCGCGCGCATCGCGCTCTTCGGCCGCAAGATCAACAGCGCCGAGGATCAGCCCGCCTTCATCGACTGGATGCGCCGGGTGGCCGATGGCGAGGCGGATCCCGCGGAGGCGGTGCGCGGCTATCACGGCGATCTCGCGAAACGCGGCCTCACGCCCGATCGCGAACTGGACGCTGACCTGCGCGTCACCGAAGATGTTCTCCGCCCTGCAGCCAAGGCGGCCTGATTTCCAGGCCGGGCGCAGCAAGCCGGGAGTCAGAATGACACGCATCAATCATCCCTCCGACAGGGCGGTGGCCGAAGTCGCCTGGCTCTATTTCGTCAAGAACATGACGCAGGGCGAGATTGCAAAGACGCTCGGCCTGTCGCGCCCGACCATCATCAGCTACCTCCGGCTCGCCAAGGAGCGCGAGATCGTCTGCATCAAGATCGCGGGCGAGCATTTCAGGATCAACTCGCTGGCCGACAGCCTCAAGTCGCGCTTCGGCCTCGAGACGGTGCAGGTGATCCCGGACAACGGGCTCACGGGCGAGCCCTTGGCCCGGCAGGTCTGCGAGGCGGCGGCGCAGGCGCTCCCCGATTTCGTCGCGCCGGGCGACGAGCTGGGGGTGAGCTGGGGCCAGACGGTCTGGTTCGTCTCCGAGAGCGTGCCGCGCTGGCCGGTGGGCGATCTGGTGATCCGCCAGCTCATCGGCTCGATGGCGAACCCGGTGCTGCCGACCTCCGAGAGCTGCTCGACCGAGATCGCCCGGCGCCTCTCGGCCTTCTGCGTCAACCTCAACGCCCCGGCGGTCTGTTCGACGGCGGAGCTGGCTGCGGCCCTGATGGCCGAGCCGATCATCGCCGAGCAGCTTGCCAATCTCGACCGCTGCAACAAGGCGATCTATTCGCTGAGCCCCTGCACGCCCGACACGCATGTGGTGCAGTTCAAGATCGCCTCGGTGCAGGACATCGCCGATTACGTCGCCCGGGGCGCGGTGGGGATCATCGCGGGCCGCTTCATCGATGCCGAGGGCGCGCCGATCCTCGGCGAGCTCGACGACCGGCTGATCGGTGCGGGCCATGCCACGCTGCGGGCGATGACGGGGTTTCTCGTCGTGAGCGGCCTGGCCAAGCTCCACGCCACAGCCGCCGCGCTCCGCGGCGGCTATGTCGATCACATGGTGGTGGACGCGGTGCTGGCCGAGGCGTTGCTGACAGCCTGAGCGGGGCGCCCCCCCCCCTCGCCCGCTCAGGCCAGGGTGGAGGCTTCGTGGAGGATCATGCCGTCCCGCAGGGCCATGGCGTGGCCTTCAGGAAGCTCCACCCAACCCTCGCCGTTGAGCGGCACGCTCGCAAGCAGGATGGTGCTGCGCGGCAGGTCTTCGATATGGGCGCCCTCGGCATGCCAGTGCGGGCGGCCGGGCTCGCGGCCGAAATGGCGCATGCAGAGCCCGGGCGGGCGCGGCGGGGTGAGGCCCTCAGGGGTCTCGTAGATCCGGCGATGGGCGTGGGCAAACAGCGTCTCGCCATCGTGGAAGAGGAAATTTGCGGAGCCGAGCCCGACCATCTCGGCGCAGAACGCCCGGAAGCGCGCGAAGCGTTCGGCCGTCGCATCCTCCCCGTGCCCCACGCCCTCGAGGCTGCGCAGGAGGATCAGGAAGGCGAGCTCGGAATCGGTGTCGCCGACGCATTCGGCGCGGAGTTCCGCGGCGCGCTCGTCGATCCCCGCCAGCGTGCCGTTATGGGCGAAATGCTGCATCCGCCCGTTCTGCACCCGGCCGAAGGGGTGGGTGTTGGCGAGATGCGGATGCCCGCGCGAGGCGCGCCGGACATGGGCGATGAGGTGGCGGCAGGGGAGCTCGCGGTCGACCACCATGCGGGCGAGCGCGCTGTCGGACGCGGGCCGCGCCTCGCGGAAGACATGGGCGTCGCGATCCTCGGCGAACATGATGCCCCAGCCGTCGCGGTTGCGGTGGCGCTCGCCGCCCTCGCGCGCGAACCGGTCGAGCGTGTATTCGACGACCGCGGGGCGCGAGGCGCTCATGGCGAAGAGTTCACACATCAGCGCTGTCCTTCCCCGCGCGTGGTTCCGGTCATGTCACATCCTTTCCTTCAGGCCCTTGCGGATCAGCCACCAGTTCATCGGATAGGCCGTTGCGAAACCCGCGATCATCGCGAGCTGCATGGTGAACCAGAAGACCGGCGAGGCCGCGCCGGGCTCGGTGCCGAAGATCGGACGATAGACGCCGAAGACCGCGATGGCCATGAGCCCGTACATGCCGACCTGCCAGGCTGTGAGCGAGAGCGTATCGGCCTTGAGCGCGGCCTTGAGCCCGTCGCGGAGGCCGAGGCCCCGCATCGGGGCGATGCTGAAATACTGGAACACGATGCCGATCACGAAGGCGAAGACGAAATCGAGCATCCAGACGGCGAAGATGCGTTCGGAAAACACCGTCTGCCAGCCGAAGGCGAGAAGGACCGCGGGCGCCATGGCGGCGAGGGTTTCGGCCAGGACGTCACCCAGCGTGCAGCCCGAGCCGCAGTGGAGCGCCCCCTTGGCGACCGCGATGGGAAACGGCGTTTCCTGACCGTGACCCTGCATGTGCCCGTGGTCCCGAGGCCGCGGCGCGCGGCCGTGCCGGAGGTAGAACCACAGCAGCGGGAGCGCGCCGAAGAGCGCGCAGAGCGGCCAGACCGCGTTCATGATCGCCATGTGCTGCGGGCGGCGGAGGCAGTCCTGTGCGATCCAGAGCGCGCAGATCAGGGCAGTGGCAATTGAGAGCCACGATACGAGGACGAGGCTCTGCGGCATCGGCTTACTTCAGGAAATTGTTGCGGAGCAGCGCCACGACCTCCTTGCCCCGCCCGCCGAGCACGGCCCTCATGCCGAAGAGCGCGGTGGAGGCGACCTGGGAGGCCTCGATCTTCGGCGGCATGACGAGCTCCATCCGGTTGACCTTCACGTCGAGGAGCGCCGGCCCCTCGGCGTCGAGCCAGCTGCGCATCGCGGTCTCGAGCCCGTCCGCGCTCTCCACCCGCCAGCCGCGCAGGCCGCAGACCTCCGCGAGGTGGCTGAAATCGGGATTGGTGAGGCCGGTGAAGGCATCGAGAAGGCCCTCGACGCGCTGCTCCATCTCGACGAAGCCGAGCGAGCCGTTGTTGAAGACGAGGAGCTTCACCGGCAGCTCCTCCTGCACCAGCGTCAGCAGGTCGCCCATGAGCATGGTCATGCCGCCATCGCCGCAGAGCGCCACGACCTGACGGCCGGGATAGGCCGCGGTGATGCCCATCGCCTGGGGATAGGCATTGGCCATGGTGCCGTGGAGCAGGCTCGTGAGGAAGCGCCGCTCGCCGCGGGCGGTCAGATGGCGCAGCAGCCAGACCATGGGCGAGCCGCCGTCGGCGGTGAAGATCGCATCCTCCGCCGCGAGACGGTCGAGCATCTGCGTCACGAATTGCGGGTGGATGAGCGAGGCATCGCTTTCCTCCGCCTCGTCGGCATAGCCCTCGCGATCGGTCTTCCAGCGCGCGAGCGCCTTCTGCAGGTGGCTGTCGTCGCTGCGTTCGGCGAGCCGCGGAAGAAGCGCCGCGATCGTCGCGCCGACATCGCCGACGAGGCCCATGCGCACCGGCGCGCGGCGGCCGATATGGGTCGGATCCCGGTCGATCTGGATGACATGCTTGCCTTCGGGGTAGTATTGCGTCCAGGCGAAATCGGTACCGAGGCAGAGCATGATGTCGGCGGCGTCGATCGCATCCGCTCCGGCGCGGTTGCCGAGGATGCCGGTCATGCCGACGTTGAAGGGATTGGCGGGCTCGATGAACTCCTTGGCGCGGCTGCTGTGCGCGACGGGCGCCTGCAGCCGTCCGGCTAGTGCCACCACCTCGTCATGCGCGGCGCGGGCGCCGATGCCGGCATAGATCGTCACCGACCCGGCCTCGTTGAGCAGCGCGGCAAGCGCGTCGAGCTCCGCCTCGGACGGGCGGAGGACCGGCTGCGGGCGGTGGACCGCCCAGGCCAGATCGTCGGAAACCGTCTCGGAGAACATGTCGCCGTTGACGATCACCACAGCGACGCCGCCCCTGGTGAGCGCGGCCTGCGCCGCCAGCGTGGTGATGCGCCGGGCCTGCGAGGGGTGCGAGATGTATTCGCAGAAGACACTGCACTGTTCGTAGATGCGCCGCTGATCCACCTCCTGCGGGAAGTTGAGCCCGGTTTCGGTGCGCGCCACATCGGAGGCGATCAGCACGACCGGCGCGCCGTTTCGGTGGCTCTCGAAGATGCCGTTGACGAAATGCAGGCTGCCGGGGCCGCAGGTGCCGGCGCAAAGCGCGAGCTCGCCCGTCATGTAGGCCTCGCCCCCGGCGGCAAGCGCCCCGGCCTCCTCGTGCCGGACATGGAGCCAGCGCAGGTCGGAGCGCCGCACCGCGTCGGTGAAATGGTTGATCGTGTCGCCCACGATGCCCCAGCACCGGCGGGCGCCGGCCTCGTAGAGCGTTTCGGTGACGATGTCTGCCACGGTCTTGGACATGCAGTCTCTCCGTTATCCTGTGGTCGGGATTTCCGGCCTTGCCCTGGCACGGGCTGAAACGAGATCGATCGCCGGGCGGAAGCTGTCGGCGCGGGCCGCCTTCCACCAGTCGGCGTAGAGGGTCTCCTCCGGCGCATCGAGCAGGATGCCCTCGGGGAGGAAGGTGTGGACGCGGTCCATTGCCACGGCCTTCTCGGGCCCTGCCCGGTGCATCAGGTGATGGGCCTCGAGCTCACGCGGGTGCTTGAGGCCGACCGAGGCGATGATCTCGGAAAGTGCCTCGAGCGTCTTGGCATGGAAGCGCGCGGCGCGTTCGCCCTGCACCTCCGGGATGAGACCGCGCTGACGGGCCGGGTTCTGTGTCGTGACCCCGGTCGGACAGGTGCCAAGATGGCAGCGCTGCGCCTGGATGCAGCCGATCGAGAACATGAAGGCGCGGGCGGCGTTGCACCAGTCCGCGCCCTGGGCAATGTTGCGGGCAAGCCCCATGCCGGAATAGACCTTGCCGCTCGCGGCCAGCCGGATCTCGCCCTTGAGCCCGGCGCCGACGAGGGCGTTGCGCATGAGCACAAGCCCCTCGGAGAGCGGCATCCCGACCCAGTCCGAGAGTTCGAGCGGGGCCGCGCCGGTGCCGCCCTCGCCGCCATCGACGACGATGAAATCCGGGTGGATGCCGGTTTCGAGCATCGCCTTCACGATGGCGAAGGGCTCGTGCGGCAGGCCGATGCAGAGCTTGAGGCCGACCGGCTTGCCGCCCGAAAGCTCGCGCATCCGCGCGGCGAACTCGAGCATCTCAACCGGCGTCGAGAAAGCGGAATGGCCGCGGGGCGAGAGGCAGTCCTTGTGGGCGGGGACGTTGCGGATCCGGGCGATTTCCTCGGTGACCTTGGCGGCGGGCAGCAGCCCGCCATGGCCGGGCTTCGCGCCCTGGCTGAGCTTGATCTCGGTCATCTTCACGGCATCGCGGCCCGCGCCATCGCGGAAGCGCTCCGGGTCGAAATGCCCGTCACGGTCGCGGGCGCCGAAATAGCCCGAGCCAAGTTCCCAGACCAGATCGCCGCCATGCTCGAGATGGTGGTCGCTGAGGCCGCCCTCGCCGGTATCGTGGTAGAAATTGCCCTTCAGGGCGCCAAGGTTGAGCGCCTTCACCGCATTGGCCGAGAGCGCGCCGAAGCTCATCGCCGAGATGTTGAGCAGCGAGGCCGAGTAGGGTTTCGTGCACTGACTGCCGCCGACCATCACCCGCGGATCGGTCTCCGGCTCGGGTTCCGGGGCGATCGAATGGCCGATCCAGTGGTATTCCTCGTCATCCGGGTCGCGCTCGGTGCCGAAGGGCTGGGTGTCGGTCTCGCCGCGGGCGCGGGCATGGACGAGGTTGCGCGCCTCGAAGGGGAACGGCGTGCCGTGCAGGTCGTCCTCGACGATATAGGCGCGCAGATAGGGGCGCAGCTTGTAGAAGAGCCAGCGGATCCGCCCGGCGACCGGGTAGTTCCGGGTGATGGTCCAGTGGGTCTGCATCCGGTCGTAGACGCCGAGCAGGACCACGGCGAGGCAGAAGAGCGCGAGCAGCACTGCCCCGGAGGCAAGGGCCGCGATCCCGATAAGCGCCGCGGCAATGGGAATGATGGATCTCTTGAGGGTGTCTAGCAAGCTATCAGCGACGCCGGGGGCGAAGCTCCGTCTGAGGGACAATGGCCGAAACAATCATGCGGCCGGGAGCCTTGTCCATCCCCGCTTCTATGACCGTCCGAATTTCCAACGCAGCAGGCCGGATCGGGTTCCGGCGGAATTTCGCAAGGCCGCCCGGCGCGGCAGGCGTTGATCGGTGCGGTCCCCGCGGGCATTCTATGGCAGACGCTTCGTGTCGTCATGCCGCTGACGGGGCCCGGATGCTGCGTTTCGGAAGAGCTGCTCTGCTCGCAACTGCGCTCTTGGTCGCGCCGGGGATATCCGGCGCGAAGGGCGAAACGCCGATCCGCTTTACGCACGTCGTGGAAGCCGGAGGGCGCAATGTGCCGGTGGCGAGCGAACTCTACATGGCGGCGTTGAGCGACACCGTCATCGCGGTGAAGGTGGCCGGGAACCTCGGCGCGCTGCAGGCCGCGTTGCCCTCGATGTTCTCGAGCGTGCTGGAGAACACCTGCAAGCGCCGGGTGGGCCTCGAGGTGCAGCAGGTGCGCGCCGAGGGCGATCAGGTGCGGCTGCACGGGCGGATCCAGATCCTCGCCTATCGCTGCAGGGATCCCGAGGATTTCGCGACCCGGCAGCGCCTTTTCAGCACCACCAGCGGCTTCGATGCGCTCTTTGACGGACAGATCGTGGAGAACTGCCTCGAGGCATCGCTCGAGGAGCTGACGCTGGAACCAGGCGGTTTCGGGTCACGTATCCTCAATGTCACCGGCCTGACCAGACGGATTGCCGAGCGGGCGCGGGAGGGCGTCAATGCCGCGATCGAGGAGAAGCTCGCCTGCCTCGACCTGCCCGAGGAGTTCCGCATCATCGACACGCGGCTCCGGAGCGGCGGCTTCCGCGATTTCGGCGGCGGCGAGATGGGCTTCGTGGTCAAGGGCACGGTCGATGTGCGGGCGGGCAACGTGATCGCGCTGATCTCTGCTCTGGCCCGGAACGGCCAGCTGCGCGACTGACGCGGCCGCAGCCAGCCCGGCGCTTGTGGCCGCGAGTCGGGCGGTGGCCTATACCGCCACCCCATGCCGCCGGTCTCGGCGAGCCGGCTCTCGCACGCGGTCGCAGCCGCATCGGATCACCGAACTGTGTCCGGCAGGCGCCCCTCAACCGGCAGGAGAGAAGGAAAAACCTCCCGTTCCGGATTGTCCGCCCGAGGCGGCTGGACTAGCCTTGCCCCGGAGCCGGGCGCGTGCTTCCGGTTGCGCCCCGTGCTCCTTGTGACCCCGGCACTTTCCGCCGGCTGGATGGAATTGCAGGCGCCGGACGGCGAAAGAGATCATGGCTCAGAGTCTTCTCCGCTACAGGCGCGTGATAGAGATCGTCGGCGACACGCTGAAGGTGGGTGTGCCCGAGGCCGCCGGAGGCGCCGCGGCCGTCCGGCTCGGCGATCTGGCAACGGTCCGGGGCGTCGACGGCACGCAATCGCTGGCGCAGACGATCAATATCGACGACACCGCCGTGACGTTGCAGATCTTTTCCGGCACCAAGGGGATCTCGACAGGAGCCTCGGCGACGTTTCTCGGCCACCCCATGCAGGTGCCCTATTCCGAAAACATCCTCGGCCGGGTGATGGATGGCTCGGGTCGGACGATCGACGGAGGCCCGGAGCTTTCGGACGAACCGAAGGCGGTCATCGGCGGCCCTTCGGTGAACCCGGTCGAACGCACGGTGCCGGCCCGCATGATCCGGACCGATGTGCCGATGATCGATGTCTTCAACTGCCTCGTGGAGAGCCAGAAGATACCGATTTTCTCTGTTTCCGGAGAGCCTTACAATCCGTTCCTCGCACGGATCGGCATTCAGGCCGATGCCGATGTCGTGGTTTTCGCCGGGCTGGGGCTGATCTTTGACGACTACTACCTCTTCCGGCAGGCCTTCGAGGACGCGGGCGTCTTCGCCCGCACGGTGATGTTCGTGAACCAGGCTTCCGACCCTCTGGTCGAACGGCTCATGGTCCCCGACATGGCGCTGGCGGTGGCCGAGAAATTCGCCGTGGAGGAAGGCAGGCGGGTGCTGGTCCTGATGACCGACATGACCGCCTTTGCCGATGCGATGAAGGAGGTCGGCATCAGCCAGGAGCGGGTGCCCTCCAACCGCGGCTACATGGGCGATCTCTACTCGCAGCTCGCACGCCGCTACGAGAAGGCCTGCAACTTCGCCAAGGGAGGCTCGGTGACGATCCTCACGGTGACGACCATGCCGGGCGACGATGTCACCCATCCGGTGCCGGACAACACCGGCTACATCACCGAGGGCCAGTTCTACCTCCATGACGGCGTGATCGACCCGTTCGGCAGCCTCTCGCGCCTGAAGCAGAACGTGATCGGCAAGGTGACGCGGGAGGATCACGGCCAGATCATGAACACCATGATCCGCTTCTATTCCGAAAGCCGCGAGGCCGCGCAGAAACAGACCATGGCCTTTGAGCTGTCGGATTACGACCACCAGCTCCTGCGCTTCGGCGATCTGTTCCGAGGCCGCTTCATGGACATCAACGTCTCCCTGCCGCTCGAGGAGGCGCTCGACCTCTGCTGGCAGACGCTGGCGGAGTGCTTTCAGCCGGGCCAGTTGCTGATGCGTCAGGCGCTCGTCGACAAGTATTTTCCCGGAGATGCCCCGAAGGTTGCCGATGCCGCGCCTGCAGCTCAATAAGTCCGCGCTCGCGCGTGAACGGACGCAGCTTGCGACCTTCCGGCGCTTCCTGCCCTCGCTGGATCTCAAGCGCCAGCAGCTCCTGGCCGCGCGCGCCGCGGCGCGCGCCGAAGCCGCGCAGGCCGAGGGGGCGGTCGAGGCGCTGGCCCGGCGCGTGGGCCGCGAGGTGCCGATGCTGGCGCTCGAGGATGTCGAACTCGACGGGCTGGTGCAGCTCGCGGATTTCGAGCTCGGAAGCGAGAATGTCGTCGGGACGAAGCTGCCGACGCTCCGGCGCATCGAGGTTCAGGTGCGGGACTATTCCGCCTTCGCCCGGCCGCAATGGGTCGACGCGGTCGCAGCCCTTCTGCACGACATGCTGGAAGCCCGGTTGAAGGTGCAGATCGCGCAGGAACGCGTACGGCTGCTCGACCGCGCCGTGACCACGATCACCCAGCGCGTCAACCTCTTCGAACATGTCCTGATCCCGACCGCGCAGGCCAACATCAAGAAGATCCGCACCGCGCTTGGCGAGGAGGAGATGCAGGCCGTGGTCCGCTCGAAGATCGCCAAGCGCAAGAAGGCCTCCGCGGCATGAGCATCGCGCGGCAGAAGAAGATCTCCGTTCTCGGCCGGACGCAGCAGGAAACCGAGGTGCTTTCGGCGCTGCAGGAGCTCGGCTGCATGCATCTCCTGCCGCTCGGCCCGCCGCCCGCGCATGTCGAGGAGGCGCGGGACCGGACCGCGAAGGACGCCTATGTCGCGCTGCGGTTTCTCGCCGATGCGCCGGAGCGGCGGCGGCAGGTGCGGCGCGATGCGGGCTTCGACATTCACGCCTTCGTGCCGCAGGTTCTCGAGATCCGGGCGCGGCTGCGCGAAACCCTCGACCGCTGCGATTTCCTCGAACACCGGATCGAGGCGGTGCGACCCTGGGGCGATCTGGTCTTTCCGCCGAAGGAAGAGCTCGCCGGCTATCACCTCTGGTTCTACCGGCTGCCGGTCCGGCATCGCGAGGCGCTCGAACGGGTCGAGCTGCCCTGGGAGATCGTCCATACCGACACGAAATTCGCCTATGTGGTCGTGCTCTCGCCCGCCGAGCCGCCGCGCGATCTCCTGCCGGTACCGCGGACGCATGTGGGTGCAAGCCCGATCACCGAGCTCGAGGCGGAGCTCGAGGACACGCGGGTCGCGCTCGAGGAGATCGAGGCCGAGCGCCAGGCGCTGACGCGCTATCTCGACCTGATGCGGCTCAGCATGTCGGCGGCCGAGACGAAGGCGGAGCTCGACTTCGCCCGCCAGCAGGTGCTCTCGGACGATGCGCTCTTCGCGGTGCAGGGCTGGGTGCCGGCGGACCAGGCGGCGGCGGTCGCGCAAGCCGCCGAAGGCCTCGACTGCGCCGTGCTCGTCGAAGACCCCGCACCGGACGACAGGCCGCCCACCCTGCTCGTGCAGCCGGAGACACGCGCGGCCGATGTCGATCTCGGGCTCTTCTACCAGATCCCGGGCTATGACGACTGGGATCCTTCCGTGGTGGTCACCGCCTCCTTCGTGATCTTCTTTGCGATGATCCTCGCCGATGCCGGCTACGGGCTCGTCATCGCGCTGATCGTGCTCCTGCTCTGGCGCCGGCTCGCGGGCTCCGCCCACAGCCGGTCCTGGCGGCGGCTTGTGGTGGCAATTTCCGGGGCGACAATTCTCTTCGGCATGCTGCTCGGAAGCTATTTCGGTGCGAGCCCGCCCAAGGGCAGCCCGCTTGCCAGCCTTCAGCTCATGTCGATCGACGATTTCGCCACCATGATGCGGCTCTCGGTGGGGGTGGGCGTGCTGCATCTGGTGCTCGCCAACGCGATGACCGCGCGGATGCGCCGCGGCAGGACCACCGCCTTCGCGAGCCTCGGCTGGTGTGCCGCCCTGATCGGCGGGCTGGTGCTCTGGCTCGGGGCACCCGCGGCGGGCGGGACGCTGATGGGGCTCGGTCTCGCCGCCGTCTTCGCCTTCAGCAGCGACCGCCCTCTCACCACGCGCACGGACGCGCTCTGGCGGCTGGCCGGCGGGGTGCAGGGGCTTGCCGGCGCCATGGGCGCGTTTGGCGACGTGCTGAGCTACATGCGGCTCTTCGCCCTCGGCCTCGCCTCGGCCTCGCTCGCACTCACCTTCAACGATCTGGCCGGACAGGCGCGCGACGCGGTGCACGGGCTCGGCCTGCTGCTTGCGCTGCTGATCCTGCTGGTCGGTCACGGGCTCAATTTCGCGCTCGCGATCATGAGCGGCGTCGTCCATGGGCTGCGGCTCAATTACATCGAGTTTTTCAACTGGGGATTGTCGGGCGAAGGCATGGCCTTCCGGCCCTTCACCCGGAAGGAGGTTCAGGAATGAACGAGCTTGTCCTGGCCCTGGGCTGGCTGGGGATCTACAGCCCCGTGGCGCTCGGCGCCTGCGGCAGCGCCATCGGCTGCGCCATCGCCGGTCAGGCCGCCATCGGCGCCATGGTCGAGACGGAAGGCGGCTACGGCCGCTTCGTCGGCATGTCGGCGCTCCCCTCGACGATGGTGATCTACGGCATCGTCATCATGTTCTCGCTCAACCGCGCGGTGACGCCCGAAAACGCCGGCGCGCTCTTCGGGATCGGCTTCATGGCCGGGATCGCCTTCTTCGTCACCGGGGTCTGGCAGGGCCGGGCCTGCGCCAGCGCCGTCAATGCCGCCAAGGAAAAGCCCGAGATCTTCGGGCTCTCGCTCGCACCGGCCGCGATCATCGAGGGTTTCGCGGTCTTTGCCTTCGTCTTTGCCCTCGTCATCAGCGGCGGGATCCAATGACCGAGACCTCGAGGATCACATCGCGCGGTGTCGACAAGCTGATCGCGAAGCTCAGGGACGACGGCGTCGCCGCCGGCAGGGACGAGGCCGCGCGCCTGAAATCCGACGCCGAGGCCGAGGCCGCGCGCCTTCTGGCCAGGGCCCGCGCCGAGGCCGACAGCTATCTGGTCAAGGCGAAGAAGGAGGCCGATGCCTATCGCGCCGCCGGCGAGCAGGCGCTGGAAACCTCGATCCGCGATGCGGTGCTGCGCCTCAGGGCCGGGATGGCGGGGCGCTTCCGCGACGAGATGCAGCGCCTCGTGAGCGAGAAGCTCGCCGACGAGGAGATGCTGAAGGCCATGATACTGGAGATCGTCGGCCGGGCCCGCGACAGCCTGGACACCCGCGGGGCGGCGGAGGTGATCCTCCCCGCCGCTGTCGTCGGCGCCGAACAGATCCGCGAGAATGCCGGCGACATCCAGTCCGACCGTCTTACCGGCTATGTCCTGGGGCTGACGAGCGACATGCTGCGGGACGGCGTCACGCTTCTCGCCGCCGACGGCCGGCAGGGCGGCATCCGGGTGCGGTTCCAGGAGGGCGACATCGAACTCGACCTGACCGACGAGGCGGTCGCGGCGCTGCTGCTCGCGCATATGCAGCCGCGGTTCCGCGCCGTGCTCGAAGGCGTGATCCGGGGCTGATGCCGTGGCCGATCCGGATGCCTATGTCGCCCTCATCACCAGCCTTCCGCGCCACGAGGAGCTTTTCGTCGCGAAGCAGCCGCCCCTCTCCCGCCTCCGCCTGGAGATGCGCCTGAAGGCCTTGTCGGTGGAGGATGCCGCGACCCTCGCGACGCTCGAGCATTGCCTGAGCTGGCCCGCCTATGGGCTCGAGACGACCGAGGCGGAGGCCTTCGCCCGCGGCCGGGCGGCGCTGGACGCCGTGCCGCAGCCCGAGCTGCGGAGCATCCTGCGCGACCGGCTGCAGATGCGCACCCTGATTGCCGCCCTGCGCCGCAGGAAGGCGGGCGGCGGCCCACCCCCGGCGCAATGGGGTTTCGGCGGGATCGCCCGGCGGATCGCGGCCAACTGGCAGGAGCCCGCCTTCGGCCTCGAGCGCCCCTACCCCTGGCTCAGCGAGGCGGCGGGGCTGCTCGAGCGTGGCGATGCGTTGGGCTTCGAGCGGCTCGTCCTGACCGAATCCCGCGCGATCACCCGGCGCCGGGCCGAAGGCCACTACTTCGATTTCATCGCCGTCGCGGCCTATGTGCTGATCTGGAACATCCACGATCGCTGGGCACGGGCCAATGCCGCGGCCGCTGCCCGCCGGTTCCATGCGCTGGCCGATGCCGCCCTCGGGGCGCGCACAGACATCTTCGCGGAGAGATAGGATCATGCTTGGCACGCCCATGGCCCGGATTGTCGCGGTCCAGGACGACCTTGTCGAAATCGAAGCCCTCGACGGCCCCGACGGCGCGCCGCACCCGCTGGTGATGAACGAGGTCATCTTCATCCTGCCCACCCGCCCCGGCCCGGGCGGCCGGCAGGAGCGGCTCAAGGCCGAGATCCTGCGGATCGACGGCCGGCGCGCCAAGGCACAGGTCTATGAATCGACGCAGGGCGTCGCGGCCGGCGATCCGGTGGAGCAGTCGGGCGAGCTGCTGTCGGTCGAGCTCGGGCCGGGGCTTCTCGGCGCGGTCTATGACGGGCTGCAAGCGCCGCTCAAGACGCTCGCCAACGAGTTCGGCATCTTCCTGCCGCGCGGCGCCGAGGTGGCCGCACTCAATCCTGAGGCGAGGTGGTCCTTCGATCCGGCCGTCACCCGCGGCGAAAGCCTCCGTGCGGGTGACGTGCTCGGCACGGTGCCCGAAGGGCATATCGCCCACAGGATCATGGTGCCCTTCAACTGGCGCGGCCGCTGGACCGTCGACTGGATCCAGAAGGGCGCGGCGCGCGTGCATGACCCGGTGGCGCGCCTGATCGATGACGAGGGCACCCGGCGCGAGATCACGCTCAGCCAGCGCTGGCCGGTGCGCCGCGCGCTGCCCGAGGCGCTCCTGAAGCAGGCGCTCTCCCGGCGCGACTATCCGTCCGAGCCGATGCTCACCTCGCAGCGGATCATCGACACCTTCTTCCCGATCGCCCGTGGCGGCACCGCCTGCATTCCCGGCCCCTTCGGCGCCGGCAAGACGGTGCTGCAGAACCTGATCGCCCGCAACGCGCAGGTCGATATCGTCATCGTGGTGGCCTGCGGCGAGCGCGCCGGCGAGGTGGTCGAGACCATCGCCGAATTTCCCAAGATGAGCGATCCGGCCACCGGCGGCAGCCTGATGGACCGCACCATCATCATCTGCAACACCTCCTCGATGCCGGTTGCGGCCCGCGAGGCCTCGATCTTCACCGGGCTGACGCTCGGGGAATACTACCGGCAGATGGGCTATCACGCGCTGCTGATCGCCGATTCCACCTCCCGCTGGGCCCAGGCGATGCGCGAGACCTCCGGCAGGCTCGAGGAGATTCCCGGCGACGAGGGCTTCCCCGCCTATCTCGAAAGCCGGATCAAGGGCGTCTACGAGCGCGCGGGCGTCATCACCACGAATGCCGGCGCGACCGGCAGCCTCACCATGATCGGGACGGTCTCGCCCGCGGGCGGCAATTTCGACGAACCTGTCACCCAGGCGACGCTCTCGACCGTGAAGTGCTTCCTTGGCCTCTCGGCCGAGCGGGCCTACCGGCGCTTTTATCCGGCCGTCGATCCGCTGCTCAGCTGGTCGCGCTATCTCGACCAGCTCCGCCCCTGGTACGAGAGCGAGGTCGCGCCCGGCTGGACCGACTGGGTGCGCCGGATGCAGGAGCTTCTGGTCCACGGCAACCAGGTCGGCCAGATGATGCAGGTCACGGGCGAGGAAGGGATCACGATGGAGGATTTCGTGACGCAGCAGAAGGCGCTCTTCCTCGACATGGTCTATCTCCAGCAGGATGCCTTCGACAGGGTGGATGCCTGCGTCCCGCTCCCGCGGCAGAAGCTGACCTTCGATCTGGTGCGGGAGATCATCAACAAGCCGTTCACCTTCCGGGACAAGGCGGAGGCGCGCACGTTCTTCACCGCGTTGACAAGCGATTTCAGGAACTTCCACTACGCCGTTGAAGCGACACCCGATTATCGGAGCTACCTCGCAAGCATCGCCCGCCGCGCCGGTCTCACTCTCCCGGCCGAGGCCGGAGAGGACGCCCCCGAACCGCCCGCCGCCCCATCCTGAGCGGTGGGGGCGAGGCGCGCCTGCCCCTCGGGCCGGGAGTTGATACCGAGGGGCCAGCCAAGCCGGCAGCGGCGTGAAACCGCGGGCATTCATGATATGTTAACTGCCAAAATCCATTAAAATCAATGCGCTTTCCGGATTTTCACGGTGAAACGCCCCCTTTTCACGCTCAACCCCGCCGCGCCGGGCACGCACCGGCGACCCTGGGAAGATGGCCCGGAGGGAAGCCGCTCCTCAGGCTGCGCCGTCCTCGAGATCCGGCCCCGGTATGGCGTGAGACCATAACAGTCATCGACGCGACCGGCTTGCGGCAGGCAACTTCCATACCGACACGAGGCACATTTCAGGTGATCCGGATGACAAAGATCGAGCGGATAGAGACGCAAATCATCGACCTGCCGACCATCCGCGGGCACGTGCTGTCGATGACCACCATGGTCTCCCAGTCCATCGTCCTCGTGCGGGTGCGGTTCTCGGACGGCTCCGTGGGCCTTGGCGAGGGCACGTCGATCGGCGGGCTCAGCTATGGTGCGGAAAGCGCCGAGAGCATCAAGTCGGCGATCGACACCTACATCGCCCCGCTCCTCGAGGGCATGGATGCCGACAATATCAATGCCGCCCGCGGCCGGATCGAGAAGGCGGTGCGCGGCAATCCGATCGCGCGATGCGCCGTCGAGATCGCGCTCTGGGATGGGCTCGGGCGCCGCCTCGGGGTTCCGGTGGCCCAGCTCTTCGGCGGCACCGTCCACCCCGCGATGGATGTCGCCTGGACCCTTGCCTCGGGCAATTCCGACCGTGACGTCGCCGAAGCCGAGGAGATGCTCGCCCGCCGCCGGCATCGCCAGTTCAAGCTCAAGATCGGCAAGCGCGAGGTGCGCGAGGACATCGCCCATGTCGGCCGCATCTGCGCCGCAATCGGCGATCGCGCCCGCATCACCGTCGATGTGAACCAAGCCTGGGATCTGCATCAGGCACGATGGGGCCTCAAGGGGTTGCAGGAGATCGGCGTGGCGATGGTCGAACAGCCGATCGACGCGCGCATGGGCGAAAGCCTCAGGATGCTCTCGGACACCTACGAGATCGCCGTCATGGCCGACGAGGCGCTTCAGGGGCCGGTCGATGCCATGCGGCATGCCGCGGGGCACCGCACCGACGCCTTCGCGGTGAAGATCGCGCAGTCCGGCGGGCTGGCGCGGGCCTCCGAGGTCATCTCGATTGCCGCAGCCGCCGGGATCGGCCTTTATGGCGGCACGATGCTCGAGGCAGGGATCGGCACGGCCGCTGCTCTCCAGCTCTTCTCGACCGTCGAGACGATGTTCTGGGGCACGGAACTCTTCGGGCCGTTGCTTTTCAAGGACGAGATCCTGGCCGAGCCGCTCCGATACGCCGATTTCCAGGTCCACCTTCCCGCAGGGCCCGGTCTCGGGGTCGCCCTCGATGAGGACAAGATTGCCCATTACACCCGCGGCCGCGTCGCCCCCGTCAGCATCCCCGTCAAGGCGATCTGAGCAGCAATCCGGGCCCACGGGCGGGCCCGCCAAGGGCGCCCGTGCCGAAGCGGACGCCCGCCCTCATCCGCTCGCAACCGCCTTCGGGACACGTGCGAGCAGCCTGTCGAAATGCCCGGTCAGGCCCACCGCGCGAATGACGGGCGCCGAAACGATACAGGCCGCAACCACGCCCGACATCGGCAGGCCCGGCCCGACGGTGCCGAGCGGGCGGCAATCACGGGCGCGGACGCATCCCGAAGGAGCCGGGAGGCGCCGTTCAGCCCCGGACCGGCCGGCACCCCGACAACGTCCTCACGCATCGGCGAGTGCGGCGATCGGCAGGCCCAGAAGCCTGCGGGCCTGCTGCCAGGTGGCAACCGGGCGCTCGTATTTCTCGCAAAGCGCGGTGACCCGGGAAACGAGCGCGGCATTGGAGGGCGCAAGCCTGTCGCGGTCGAGGCGCACGTTATCCTCGAGCCCGGTGCGCGCATGCCCACCGCTCGCCACGCACCATTCGTTGAGCACGATCTGGTTCGGTCCGATCCCGGCGGCACACCATTCCGCGTCCGGTGCCAGCCGCTCGACGGTGCGGATGTAGTAGTCGAAGACATCCCGGTCGACCGGCATCGCGTTCTTCACGCCCATCACGAACTGGATGTAGAGCGCCGCCGGTATGCGCCCGTCGCGACGCATCGCCACCGCCTGATGAATATGGCTGAGATCGAAGGCCTCGATCTCGGGCTTCACGCCATGGGTCCGCATTTCGGCCGCGAGCCAATCGACGAGATCGGGCGGGTTCTCGTAGACGCGGGTCGGGAAGTTGTTGGACCCGACCGACAGCGAGGCCATGTCCGGGCGCAGCGAGAGCATGCCGCCCCGCGAGCGCCCTGCCCCCGAACGGCCACCGGTCGAGAACTGCACGATCATCCCGGGGCAGTGGCGGCGAAGCTCTTCCAGCAGGCGGCCAAACCGCTCGGGATCCGAGGAAGGCGTGCCGTCGTCGTTGCGGACATGGGCGTGGACGATGGCGGCGCCCGCCTCGAAGGCTTCCTGCGTGCTCTCGACCTGTTCCGCGACCGTGATCGGCACGGCCGGATTGTTCGCCTTGGTTGGCAGGCTGCCGGTGATCGCAACGCAGATGATGCAGGGTTTCTCGGTCGGCTTGGTCATGATCGGGCCTTCTTCATGGATGCGCGGCACGCCGGTCGCGGCTCTGCGCCGCGACGCGGGTCGTTTCTTCGGGAGAGGCAGGCTCCGCTCGGGTGAGGAAGCCCGGGAGGCCCGGACAACGACCGGCCTCGCGATTCCCGCACCCTTCGCAGGGTGCGCCGGACCTGCTGCCGCTCATGGCCTTCCTCCGGTGATCTGGTGTCTGGTGTCGTGATCCGTCAGGCTGCAGCCTCGGCCCGAGCCTTCCCGGCCGGCATCTTCGCCAGCGCCTCGATGAAGAACGGCCGGAAGCCCTCCGGGTGCTCGCTCATCGGGAAATGGCCGAGCTCGTCCATCACCGCGAGGGTCGCGCCGGGGATCGCATCCGCCGTGCGCTGCGCATCCTCCGGCGTGCAGGTGAGATCATAGGCGCCGACGATGATGTGGACCGGGGTCTTGGCGGTGTCGATCCGGCCGAGCCGGCCGATCAGGCTGTCGTCCTTCGTGTAGAAGCTCAGATCGCCGCGGAAGACACCCGGCCCGGACGCCATGAACATCCAGAGCGTGTTCCAGCGCTCCACGTCCGGGGCATGGGGCGAGATATTGGCGGAGACGAGGGCCGCGCCCATCTCGCCGCCATGGGCATCAGGGCGGTGGAACCAGTCGATGTCATACCAGGCGGGCTGGAAATCCGATGCCTCGATCGCGATGAAACCCGAGAAGCGGCCGGGATGCAGCGCGGCGAGCTGGAGCGCGATCCGCCCGCCCATCGAGCAGCCGGCAAGGACGGGCCGCTCCAGCCCGAGCGCATCGATCACGGCGAGGATCGTCTCGATATAGGCCTCGGTGGTCAGCAGGTATTCCTCGGTCTGGAAGCCCTCGGGGGGCAGTGACTTGCCGTGCCAGGGCATGTCGAAGGCAATGAGACGGTTCGCCGCGGTGACCTCGGCATCGTTCATCAGATGGCGCCACTGCCGCGTATCGGCACCCGCGGTATGGAGGCAGAGCACGGGACGCCCTTGCCCGGCTTCCTCGAAATAGATCCGGAGCGCGCGGCCCTCGACCTCGACGGTGACATAGCGTCCGGTGATCGCCTCGATGCCCATCATGCGGCCTCCTTCGCCATCTCGCGCGGCAGCGCCATGAATTCCTTGAAGAAGCGCAGGTTCTTCACGAGGCTGAGAATGTCTCCCGCCACCTGTCCGCGGCCCATCTTCACCAGACCGAACAGGTCGTGAAACCCGGGCTTCGGGACCGGACGCCAGAATTCGGCAAGCGCCTCGGCATCGGTGAGGAGCGCGAAGCGGTAGGGTGTCTTGCGGCTTGGGCCCGGCGTGATCGCCTCCAGGCGGCCCTTCTCGAAGGTGAGGTAGTATTCGTCGCCATCGACGGAGAGGAGCACGGTCTCGCAGAAGAGACGCCCGAGCCGCAGCAGGTGCGGCGTGGCGTTGAGCCGGGCCTGCATCATGGCCAGTTGGTCGATCATGTTTCCTCCGCGCATCGGGTGTCCGCTTTTCCCGAACCTGCGCTTTCAGGGCGCCCGCGGCAATGTCCCGGCCGGTATGCCGCGATACCTTCGCGGGCGCCCTGCGGCGCGGCGGTTCCAGAGTATTGCGCGATACCGAGAAAGGCATTGGTCGGGCGCGGCAATGGGCGGATGGTCCACGGACAGAACAACAGGCTGCGCCGCAGGAATCGTGGCGAGCTCGATAGCGGAGGAAATGTGATGGCAAAGGTCACACTCGAGAATATCACCGATGTCGTCATCGGCTCTCTCGGCCAGAACGGTGAGATCACCGAACGCCAGCGGGAGATCATGACGGCGCTCATCCGGCACCTGCACGGCTTTGCCAAGGACGTGAAGCTGCAGCATTACGAGTTCATGGCAGCCTGCGACTACCTCGCCCGCGCCGGCCAGACCTGCTCGGACAAGCGGCAGGAATTCATCCTCCTCGGCGATATCCTCGGCTTCGAAGTGCTCGTCGACATGCTCTCAAACGAGGTCTCCGGCAACGAGAGCGAAAGCACGGTGCTCGGCCCGTTCTACCGCCACAATCCGCCGGTGCTGCCCAAGGGCGCATCGGTCGTGCAGAAGCATTTCGAGGGCGAGGAAACGGTCTATTTCGAGGGCTATGTGCGCGATGCGGACGGCAGCCCGCTTCAGGGCGTGATCCTCGACGTCTGGGAAGACGCCCCGAACGGCCTTTACGAGAACCACGACCCCGACCAGCCGGACTACAACCTCCGCGGCCGGTTCGAGACCGACGCGGACGGGCACTATGCCTTCCGCGCGCTGCGGCCCGTGCCCTATCCGATCCCGGACAACGAAACCGCGGGCGAGCTTCTGCGCTTCATGGGGCACCATCCGAACCGCCCCGGCCACATGCATTTCATCCTGAGCAAGGACGGACACCGCCCGCTGATCAGCCAGATCTATGACAGCTCTTCCGAGTGGCTCGACAACGACTCCGTGTTTGCGGTGAAGGACAGCCTCGTGGGCGAATTCGAGCCTGCGGGCGAGGATCTCGACACCGACCTGCACGTGCGGTTCGACTTCGTCCTGAAGGCGGAGAAGACGGAACAGAAGGTCGCGGAGGAGGTCGCTGCGGAATAGTCCCGCGTTCCTCTCCGGTTATGGGGCGCCTGCATGTCGGGCGCCCTTTTTTTCGTGTAGGCTTCCCCATGCCGGGAGGGCGACGCTGATGAACTTCAAACAGCTGAAATATTTCATGGCCCTTGCCGAGGAGCTGCATTTCGGGCGCGCCGCGGAACGGCTGGGGATCGCCCAGCCGCCGCTCTCGCGCCAGATCAAGCAGTTCGAGGAAGAGCTCCAGGCGGTCCTCTTCGACAGGGGCCGGAGCGCGATCACGCTTACCCAGGCAGGCGAACGGCTCCGCCTGCGCGGCCAGACCATTCTCGATCTGATCGAGGATACCCGGCTCGAGGTCCGCCGTATCGGCCAGGGCGCGGAGGGGCGGCTCCGGATCGGGTTCGTGGGCTCCTCGACCTACGGGATCCTGCCCAACATCATCAAGTCGTTCCGGGCGAACTTCCCGCAGATCGCGCTGAGCCTCATTCCGATGAACAATGCCCAGCTCCACCGCAAGCTGGTCGCCCGCGAAATCGACGTGGCCGTCGCCCGGCCCGCGCTGGTGGATGCCGAGCTGGCCAAGCTCAAGCTCCGGGACGAGCCGCTGATCCTCGCGGCGCCCGACACGATCGACACCGGCATGCGCAAGACCGTGAGCCTCGCGACGCTCGCCGACCAGAACTTCATCCTCTATCCGGAATATCCCCGCCCAAGCTATGCGGACTTCGTGCTGTCGTGTTGCGAGCGGCAGGGCGTGGAGGTCAGGAAGCGGGTCTTCACCATGGATCTCCAGACCGCGCTGAGCCTTGTCGCCATCGGCGAAGGCATCGCCATCGTGCCGGAATCGGTGGGAAGCGCCACGCGGAACGGCATCCGCTACCTCCCCTTCGACCCCGCGCTCGGCACGACGGAGCTTTCGCTGAATTACCGGCTCGACGAGCGGGGCGTCCATGTCCGCACGTTCGTCGAGATCGCGCGGAAGGTCGCGCGCAAGCCCTTCGAGTGAGAGGGAGCGGAAAGGCCCTCAGGCGGGGGCCGTCCATGGTGTGGCGGCGGTGAAAATGGGGCGTTTCACCGTGAAAATGGAAAACCGCCTTTGATTTCATTGAATTTTCGTAGTTAACATATCATGAATGCGCGCTGCCCGAGGGCTGGGGCGACGACCTTCGCGACGGGGTGCCGGCCGGTCTGCGCGCCGCCGCGACACGGGCATGGCGGCAAGAGCGCCGCGCGGCCGAGGCCTTCGAACCGGATTTGGTCGCGGCGTGACGGAACCTCTCCCTCCTTCGGCGGTTGACCCGCAAAGCTTACTGCCGGGCGTGTCCCGATCGGTGGCGCGCGGGGTCCTTCGGGGCACGCGTTTGCAACGGAAGGGAGTGCAATGGCACCAGCAAGTTCCACCACCTCGATGAAGGTCTCGTTCAGGGTCAACGGCACGCCGCGGGAGCTGGAGCTCGATCCGCGCGTCACGTTGCTCGATGCGCTCCGCGAGCATCTGCACCTGACCGGGGCAAAGAAGGGCTGCGATCACGGCCAGTGCGGCGCCTGCACCACGATCGTGAACGGGGCGCGGATCAACGCCTGCCTCAGCCTCGCGGTGATGCATGCGGGCGACGAGATCACCACCATCGAGGGCATCGGCCAGCCCGACGCGCTGCATCCGCTGCAGGCCGCGTTCATCGAGCACGACGGCTATCAGTGCGGCTATTGCACGCCGGGCCAGATCTGTTCGGCGTTGGCGATGCTGGAGGAGATCGACCGCGCCGTGCCGAGCCATGTCCAGGAGGACCTCCTGCAGAAGGCCGGGATCACCGAGGCCGAGATCCGCGAACGGATGAGCGGCAACATCTGCCGCTGCGGCGCCTATGCCAACATCGTCGCCGCCATTCTGGAGATCGCGGAGGGAGAGACGGCATGAAGGCCTTCAGCTACGAACGCGCCCGGAGCCCGCAGCAGGCCGCGGCGGTGGTCGCCGCCAATCCCGAAGCCCGCTTCATCGCCGGGGGCACCAATCTCATCGACCTGATGAAGCTCCAGATCGAGGCGCCGCGCCATCTGGTCGACGTGCAGGATCTCGACCTGCACCGGATCGAGGCGAAGGAGGACGGCGGCCTGCGCATCGGCGCGCTGGTCTCGAACACGGCGCTGGCGACGGATGAACGCATCCGGCGCGATTACGGCGCGGTCGCCCGGGCCATCATGGCCGGTGCCAGCGGCCAGTTGCGCAACAAGGCGACGACGGCGGGGAACCTGCTTCAGCGCACGCGCTGCCCCTATTTCTATGACACGGCACAGCGCTGCAACAAGCGCGCGCCCGGCTCGGGCTGCGCGGCGATCGAGGGGTTTTCACGCGGCCTCGGGGTGATCGGAACCTCGGAGCACTGCATCGCGACCTATCCGGGGGACATGGCCGTCGCGCTGCGGCTCTTCGAGACCGTGGTGGAAACGGTGGATGCCGAGGGCGCGGTGCGGATGATCCCGCTGGCGGAGTTCCATCGCCTGCCCGGCACCACGCCGGAGCGCGATACCGTGCTGGAACAGGGCGAATTCATCACCGCGGTCCATCTTGGGCCACCGCCGGAGGGCCGGCAGTTCTACCAGAAGGTCCGCGACCGGGCCTCCTACGCCTTTGCGCTGGTGTCCGTGGCCGCCCTCCTCCGGCCCGACGGGACCGGGCGGGTGGCCTTCGGGGGCGTCGCGCCGCGGCCGTGGCGGGTGGAAGAGGCCGAGGAGCTTCTCCCGCAGGGCGCGCGAGCCGTGACCGACCGCGCCTTCCGCGACGCGCGGCCGACGGCCGGGAACGCCTTCAAGCTGCCGCTTGCCACCCGCACGCTGGCGTATGTCATGGCGCAGGCGAAAGGCTGAGATGATGAAATTCGACAGACCCGCAGAGCGCAATCCCATCGACGATCAGACGGTCGTCGGGCAGCCGACGTCGCGCATCGACGGCGCGCTGAAGACGACCGGGCAGGCCCGCTATGCCTATGAGCAGCACGATGTGGTGCCGGATCAGACCTACGGCTATCTGGTCGGCGCGGGCATCGCCCGGGGCCGGATCCGGGCCATCGACAGCCGCGCGGCGCGCGACCTGCCGGGGGTGATCGAGGTCATCACCTGGGAAAATGCCGGCGATGTGACCTATCCCGGCGGCGGCACGCCCGATTATCTCGCCGGGCCGGAGATCCAGCATTACCATCAGGCGGTGGCGCTGGTGGTGGCCGAGAGCTTCGAGGCGGCCCGCGACGGCGCCTTCCTGCTCGAGATCAGCTATGACCGCGCGCCGGGGCGCTATGCGCTGCCTTCCCTTGCCGAGGGCGACTGGCCGGCGCCGGACGAGGCGCGCGAGGGGCTCGAGCCCGTCGACAGCGACACGGTCGGCGATTTCGAGGCGGCCTTCGCGGCGGCGCCGGTGCGGATCGAGCAGCGCTACCAGACGAGCCACGAGAGCCACGCGATGATGGAGCCCCATGCCACGATCGCGCATTGGGCCGATGGCCGGCTGACGCTCTGGACCGCGACCCAGATGGTCGGCTGGGCGCAGCGGTCGCTGGCCCGGCTGTTCGGGATCGAGAAGAGCGATGTCCGGGTGATCGCGCCCTATGTCGGCGGCGGTTTCGGGGCGAAGCTCGCGATCCAGTCCGATGCCGTGCTCGCGGCCATGGCCGCGCGCAAGGTCGGCCGGCCGGTCAAGGTGGCGCTGACGCGGCCGATGGTGATGAACAACACCACCCACCGCTCGGCCACGCTCCAGCGCGTGCGGCTGGGGGCCGAGCGCGACGGGCGGCTGACGGCGATCGCGCATCAGGGCATCTCGGGCAATCTGGCCGAGGGGCGGCACGAGCCGGCGGTCTCCCAGACGAAGCTGCTCTATGCCGGGGCAAACCGGCTCACGGCGATGCACATGGCGATCCTCGATCTGCCCAAGGCGAGCGACATGCGCGCCCCTGGCGAGGCGCCGGGGCTGATGGCGCTCGAGGTCGCGATGGACGAACTTGCGGAGGCGCTCGGGATGGACCCGGTCGAGCTCCGCATCCGGAACGACACCCAGAGCGATCCGGCCGACCCGGAGCGGCCGTTTTCCGAGCGGCATCTGGTCGAGTGCCTGCGGACGGGGGCCGAGCGGTTCGGCTGGTCGGAGCGCAGCACGACCCCCGGCACGCGGCGCGACGGCGACTGGCTCCTCGGGATGGGGATGGCCGCGGGCTATCGCGACAACCTGGTCCGGCAGTCGGCGGCGCGCATCCGGCTGGAACAGGACGGCAGCCTGACGGTCGAGACCGATATGACGGATATCGGCACCGGCTCCTACACCATCCTGGCCCAGACCGCCGCCGAGATGCTGGGCGTGCCGCTCGGGCGGGTCGCTGTCCGGCTGGGGGATTCGGATTTCCCGCTCAGTGTGGGTTCGGGCGGGCAATGGGGTGCCAACAACGCGACCGCCGGTCTTTATGCCGCCTGTGTCCGGTTGCGGGCGATGATCTGCGAGATGCTGCAGATGCCGGAGGCCGAGGCGCAGTTTGCCGATGGCGCGGTGACCGGGGCCGGGCGCAGGGTGGAGCTCGCGGAACTGGTGCGCGATGAGGCGATCAGCGCCGAGGATCGCATCGAATACGGCGATCTCGACGAGACCCATCAGCAGGCGACCTTCGCGGCGCATTTCGTGGAGGCGGCGGTCAATGCCTGGACGGGCGAGGTGCGGCTCCGCCGGATGCTCTCGGTCTGCGATGCCGGGCGGATCCTCAATCCGAAGACGGCGCGGAGCCAGGTGATCGGGTCGATGACCATGGGGATCGGCTCGGCGCTGATGGAGGAGCTCGCGGTCGATGCCGGGGCGGGCTTTTTCGTCAATCACGATCTCGCCGGCTACGAGGTGCCGGTCCATGCCGACCTGCCGGAGCAGGAGGTGATCTTCCTCGATCATCCCGACGCCTTCTCCTCGCCGATGAAGGCCAAGGGGGTCGGGGAGCTGGGGCTCTGCGGCGTCGGCGCGGCGATCGCCAACGCCCTCTACAACGCCACGGGCATCCGGCTGCGGGAGTATCCGCTGACGCTCGACGGGATGCTGGAGCGGCTTCCTCCGCTCGCGCCGCCCGGGCCCTAGCCAGGGGCGCCCGGCGTCTTGAACGCCGCGGAGGAGCCCCCAGCTTTCAGGGTCCAGGACCAACATTGAGGGGAGAATCCCATGACCGACACGGACAAAACCGACAGGAAACCACAGCCCGATCCGGCCGAGGAGAACGCGTTTTTCCCCTCGCCCTATTCGCTGAGCCAGTTCACCGCGCCGAAATCCGATCTTTCCGGCGCGGACTATCCGGAGCCCTACACGGGCAACCGGAAGATCCTGATGATCGGCGCCGACGAGCGCTATCTGCTGACCGACAACGGCAGTTTCTTCTCGACCGGCAACCATCCCGTCGAGACGCTCCTGCCGATGTATCATCTCGACAAGGCGGGCTTTGCCTTCGATGTGGCCACGGTTTCGGGCAATCCGGTGAAATTCGAGTTCTGGGCGATGCCCTCCGAGGATGAGGAGATCAAGGGCCTCTTCGCGCGCTACAGCCCGCAGTTCCGGCAGCCGCTGAAGCTCGCCGATCTGGTCGCCGGGGGGCTCGACGACTATGCCGCGCTCTTCATTCCGGGCGGGCATGGCGCGCTGATCGGCCTGCCCGAAAGCCGGGATGTCGGCGCGGCGCTCGAATGGGCGGAGGAGGAGGATCGCTTCGTGATCTCGCTCTGCCACGGTCCGGCGGCCTTCCTGGCGGTGGGCGAGAGCGGCATCTACCGGGGCCGCAAGATCTGCGCCTTCCCCGATGCGATGGACGCCCAGACCCCCGATATCGGCTACATGCCCGGCCATCTGACCTGGAAGTTCGGGGAGGCGCTGCAGTCCATGGGCTTCGAGCTCGTGAACGACGACATCTCGGGGGCGGTGCATCGGGATGGCCGGCTGCTGACCGGCGACAGCCCGATGGCCGCCAATCCGCTCGGCCAGCTCGCGGCGAAGACCATGCTGGAGGAGCTCGCCCAGGGATGATCCCGCCCTGCCCCAGCGACTTCGCCGGGACCGGGCGCATGACATCGGCCAGAGGGAGACCGGCAGCGTTGCGCCCTGCATTGATCTAGGCGACGGCCTGGGCGCGGACGCCGCCGGGCGCGTGGGCGGTCGCGACGCCTCTTGCCTCGAGCGCATGGCCGACCTTCAGCGCGAGATCCTCGCGCCAGGGGGGCGCGATGATCTGAACCCCGATGGGCAGCTCGCCCGGGCGGAAGACGGGGACGGTGACTACCGGGAGGCCGATGCAGGAGAAGGGCTGCGAGAGCAGGCCGAGGCTCGGGCGCAGGGGCAGCTTCCGGCCGGCGAGATCGAGCACCGTCTCGCCGCGCCGCGGGGCCGGAACGGGGGTCGCGGGCACGATCAGCACATCGGCGACGCTGAAGGCGGCCAGCGCCTGTGTCAGCCACCAGGCCCGCACCCTTTGCGCGCGCGCGACCCAGGCGGCGGGCAGAAGCGCGCCGGCGAGAAAGCGGTCCCGCGTGTCCGGGTCATAGTCCTGCGCCCGGCTGCGGAGCCGCTCGATGTGAAAGGCCGCGCTTTCCGAATTGGTGATGAGATAGGCGGCGGCGCGCCCGGCCTCGGCGGCATCGAGATCGACCCGCATGATCTGGCCGGAACCCGGCAGCCCTTGCAGCACGCGGCCGACGGCCTCCCGCGCCTCCGGCCCGTAGCGGGTCTCGAACCAGCCGCCCGGAACGCCGATCCGCAACCGCCCCGGCCCGTCGGCGAGCGCGGGCAGCGCGGGCTCCACGCCGCGCCGGGTGCAGGCATGATCGCCCCCGTCCGGCCCCTGCATCGCGTCATAGGCCAGCGCGAGATCCCTGACGGACCGGGCGAAGGGGCCGAGGTGGTCGAGACTGTCGACGAAGGAAAAGGTCCGCGTCCGGGGCAGCCGGCCGTAGGTCGGTTTCAGGCTGAAGACGCCGCAGAGCGAGGCCGGGACGCGGAGCGAGCCATTGGTATCGGAGCCGAGCGAGATCGGCGCCATGCCGGCCGCGGTCGCGGCGCCCGAGCCCGAGGACGAGCCACCGCTCATCCGCTCCGGATCATGGGGGTTCCGGACCGCGCCGTCATGGGCATTCTCGCCGGTGAAATCGTAGGCATATTCGCCCATGCCGAGGGCGCCGACGAGAATGGCCCCGGCCGCCCGCAGCCGCTCGACGAGCAGGGCATCGCGGCTGGCGGGCGTGCGGTCGCGATTGATCTTCGATCCGCAGAGCGTCGGAAGGCCCTTGATATCGAAGAGATTCTTGACCGCGAACGGGACACCTGCGAGCGGGCCCGGCGCCGCGCCCGCCGCGATGGCCCGGTCGAGGGCCGCGGCTTCGGCGCGGGCGCGCTCCGCCGTCACGGCGGTGAAGGCATTGATCCGCGGATCGACCGCGGCAATCCGCCCGAGTGTCGCCTCGATGACGCTTGCCGCCGTCCGCCGGCCGCTCCGGACAGCCTCGGCGATCTCGTGGGCCTGGGCCCAGGGAAGATCAGTCATCCTTCCCTCCCGCGAAGGCATCCGGGCTGTAGACCGGCGCCATCACCAGCTCGGCGTCATCAAGCGCCACCGTTTCGAGGAGCTGTGCCATTTCCGCGGCGAGGCCGAGGAACCGGACGACGCCGGGCTTCCAGTCCGGCGTGACGGGGAGGTCGATGACCTCCGCCGCCACGTCCACGTATCTGTCGAGATCCACCGCGCTCACTCCGCCGGCTGTGCGACGACGGCTTCGGGCTCTGCCTCCGTGTCATGGGTCCAGCCCAGCCGGGTGCAGGCGACGAGGAAGACCGCCACGATCGCATAGGCCAGCGAGATCGAGGGGGTGACCGCGATGCCGACGGCGGGCCCGTGCATGAAGCCGAAGAAGGTGAGGATCGCGCCCGCCCCGGCAAAGCCCGCGGCCCATTCGTATTTGCGCTCGATGATGAAGACACCGATCGCGGCCAGAACCAGCCCGGTGAGGATCGCCCCGTTGCCGAGCACGCCCAGCCCTTCGTAGAGCACGCCGTTCTGGCCCATGCCGGCGATGAGTTCCGGCGTGACCTGGGCGCCCGCCGCCCCCAGCGCGCCGTCGATCAGCGTCTTGGCCCAGGCCGCGAGATGCGGAACGAGGCCGAGCACGATGGCGGGCGCGTGCTTCATCGGCGTGGTCTGGAAGGCCTGCGCGCCGATCAGCATGCCGATGTAGAGCAGGATCGGCGAGATCGCGACGACCGGCACCAGGTTGAGGAACACCGCGAGGATGCCGAACCAGGCGAGGCAGAGCACGAAGATGCCCGTCCCGACCGAGTAGCCGATGCGGCCGCCCATGCTCTTCCAGCCCGGGTGGCCGATGTAGACGGCGTTGGCGAAGGGCGAGCCCAGCAGGGTGCCGATGAGCGAGATGCAGCCCTCGGCCGAAATCGCCTCGGTGGTCGAGTAGGTGTCGCCCGCGGCCTCGGCACTTTCCACGTTGTCCATGGCCTCGACGAGATCGTAGACGCCGAAGGGAATGGCGGTCACGAGGATGAAGCCGAGGAATTCGAAGCCCGAGAACACGTGGTTGAGCGCCGGCAGCGGGATGGAGAAGCCGAAATTCGCGAAGCTTTCGCTGAGCCTCGCGGCACTCATGCCGCCGATTTCCGGCATGCCGAGCGCGGCGGCCCCCCAGGCGATGGCCATGCCGACAACGATCGCGACGAGGCCCGCAGGAATGCCGCGGGGGTATTTCAGCCCGCCGAACCAGCTCACGAGGATGATCGCGAGGCAGGTGAGCCCGATGATGGAGGTCATGAAGATCTCCGTCGCCGGCCGCATGGCGATGAAGGCGATCGAGACGCCCGCGAGCGTGCCGAGGAGCGCGGCGCGCGGCGTGATCCGGCGGATGAAGGGCGCGACGAACGAGCCGCCGATCAGGATGAAGCCCTGCAGGAACACCCAGGCGAGGCCCGCTTCCCAGGCCTTCACCGGGTCGTTGGTGCGGCCGAGGATCGGCAGCATGATGACGAAGACCACGATGAACATGTGCGGCACCGACGGGCCGGAGGGCAGCGCACAGACATCCGCCCGGCCTTCCTTCTTGGCGAGCTTCCAGCCCATCCAGGCGTAATACATGTTGCCGAGGAAGAGCATCAGGCCCACCGCCGGCAGGATGCGCCCGAAGGTGAGCTCGTCCGGCAATCCGACGACGAACTTCAGAAGCCCCGTCATCACCAGCAGGTTGACGAGCACGTTGGTTCCCAGGCCGAACAGGGCGTTCCAGTCGCCCGGGGTCCAGAGGGAAGGTGTCCTGGTCTCATGCATCTTCATCTGTCCTTTTCAACGGGAACGCCCCGGCCCGAGCGGCCGGGCCTGGGGGGGATGCGTCAGGCGGCCTTTGCTGCGGCGAGCGCTCCGGCGAGGCACGCGCTGTCGCTCACCCAGCCGAAGATGCCGCCCTGGGCCTTGATCATCTCGAGCCCGACGCGGTGGAATTCCGGGAAGTAGGAGGCGCAGGCATCGCCGATCGCCACGCAGCGGTAGCCGCGGTCGTTGCCTTCGCGGATCGTGGTATGCACGCAGACTTCGGTGGTCACGCCACAGACCATGAGCGTGTCGATGCCGCCGTTCTGCAGGATCTGGGCGAGGTCGGTCTGGTGGAAGGCGCCCTTGCCGGGCTTGTCGAGCACCACCTCGCCCGGGGCGGGATAGAGGCTTGCGACGATGTCGTGGCCCGGTTCGCCCCGGATGAGGATGCGGCCCATCGGCCCCGGATCGCCGATCCGCTTCGAGGGCGCGCCGCGGGCGATCTTGGCGGGCGGCGCGTCCGAGAGATCCGCGCGGTGCCCCTCGCGGGTGTGGATGACGAGCATGCCGGCGGCGCGCGCCGCGGCCAGCACCGTCTGGCAGGGCACGACCGCGGCCTGGAGCAGCGAGACATCGTTGCCGAGCGTCTCGCCGAAGCCGCCCGGTTCGAGAAAGTCGCGCTGCATGTCGATGATGACGACGGCGGTGCGTGCCGGGTCGAACCCGAGCGGCGCCGGTTCGGCGGGGAGTTGCACTTCGCTCATTTCTGGCATTCCTTTCTGCGGGCGAGACACGCGAGAGGGACGGCATGGAAAAATTCGATGCGGATGCGGTCGGGGCCGAGATCCGGGCGGCCTTCGAGGCCTATGAGGCGGCTCTCGGGGCGAACGACGTGGAGGCGCTGGCCTCGGCCTTCTGGGAAGACCCGCAGGTGGTGCGGCTCGGGCCCGACGGCGGCCTCTATGGCCACGACCGGATCAGCGCCTTCCGGAAGGGGCGCGACACCGGCGATCTGACGCGCGAGATCTCCGAGGTGCGGATCATCGCCTTCGGCCCCGACTGGGGCATCGCCACCTGCGAATACCGCCGCACCGGATCGGGCCGCCGCGGCGCGCAAAGCCAGGTCTGGATGCGCCGCCCCGAGGGATGGCGGATCGTTTCGGCGCATGTGAGCCTCGGCGCCCCGCCGCCCGGCCCGGAGGACTGATCCCCCGATCACGCCGCGCTCTCGGCGATGACCCGGCGCCAGGAGCCGAGCGCGGTCACCTCCTCGGCACCGGCAAGGCCCGCGACCTCGCAGAGAAAGCCCTTGGGCGTCGTGCCATCGGCGAGCGCGAGGGTTCCGATGCCGAGGGGGCTCGGAATGCCCGCGAGGAAGCTGCCGACCCCGGCTTCGGGGAGCGCCCAGACCTCGAGGGCAATGGCCGCCCCCTGCCCGTCCCGCACGAGGCCCGGACGCTCGGGCGGCCCGCCGGCGAGGCGATAGAGCCGGTATTCCGGCAAGGTCTCGGCGGCGCGCAGGAACCGCCCGCCCCGCGTGGTCAGCTCGCCATTGAGCGGCAGGCCGGACATGTGCGCCCCGCAGACGGCGATCTCGATCTCTCCGGGCATGGCCCGCGCGAGGCGCGGCGGTGCGGGCGGCACCGGCCAGCCGGTCGCGCCGAGCTGGCGTTCGCCCAGCCGCTCGATCCGCTCCCCGAGGCTCGCGAGCAGAGCGTCACGGCCGGGAGGCGCGATCAGGGTCACGCCCCCCGGCCGGCCGTCGCCCCGCGCCGGAGCCGGGACGGCGAGCCCGCAAAGGCCGAGCAGGTTCACGAAATTGGTATAGGTCCCGAGCCGGGAATTCGGCCCGATCGGGTCGGCGTCGAGCTCCGCCAGGGTGCAGAAACCCGGCATCGACGGCAGGCAGATGACATCGATGCGCTCCAGCACCGGCGCCACTTCGCGGCGCAGCTCCTCCAGCCGATAGAGCCCGCGAAAGGCATCCGCGGCGCTCTGGCCTTCGGCCTTGCCGACGATCTCGCGGATGACCGGCAGCACCGCCTCCGGATCCTGCGCCATCACCGGGCCCACGACGGTATCGCGCTCGGCCACCCAGGGCCCGGCGTAGAGCAGCTCCGCCACCGCGTGGAACGGCGCAAGATCCACCGGCACGAGATCGAAGCCCATCGCCCCGAGCGCCGCGATCATCGAGGCGAAGGCCGCGTCCTGCTGCGCATCGCCGAAGAAGCGCAGCGATCCCTGCGTCGGCACCCCGACCCTGCATCCCGGCGGCACGGGGGAAAGCGGCCCGACGGGCAGTTTCCGCGAAAACGGATCGGCCGGATCGAAGGCGGCGGCCGTCTCGAAGACCGCGAAGGCATCGGCGACGGTGAGCGCGAAGATCGACACGCAATCAAGCGTCCGGCAGGCGGGCACGACGCCCCGGGTGGAGAGCGCCCCGAGGCTCGGTTTCAGCCCGACGATGTTGTTGAGCGCCGCGGGGACCCGGCCGGAGCCGGCCGTATCGGTCCCGAGCGCGAAGGGCACCAGCCCGGCCGCGACTGCGACCGCCGAGCCCGATGAGGACCCACCCGGCACGATTTCCGGATCGAGCGTATTGCGCGGCACCGGCCAGGGCGAACGGACGCCGACGAGGCCGGTGGCGAACTGGTCAAGATTGGTCTTGCCGATCGGGATCGCCCCGGCGGCCACCAGCCGCGCCACGACATGGGCATCCTCCTGCGGGGCGTAGGCGAAGGCGCGACAGGCCGCGGTGGTCGGCATGCCCGCGACGTCGATATTGTCCTTTACCGCGAAGGGCATCCCCCAGAGCGGCCGCTCGGGATCGAAGGCGCCGAGCGCCCCGGCGCGCGCGAGGCTCTCGGCAAGGGGCGCGAGGTGGATGAAGATGCCCGGATCACCATGCGCCTCGATCCGGCGATATGTCTCCCGGATCACATCCGCCGGGCTGGCCCCCGCGGCATAGACCTCTCGCAAGGATGACAGTGTGAATTCCAGGTCCCGCAACGCCACCCCCAACACGATATGTCGCTCACGGGCAGAGCATGCGGCAAATTGATGTTGACTCATACTGCTATGATTTCACCAATGTGCTGCATAAAATGCAGCACCAGGCCAGACCATGCGTCATCTGCGCATCTTCGAGATGATCCGCCACGTGGCGCGCGCCGGATCGATCCGCCGCGCCGCCGAGGACATGAACATCACCAGCTCGGCGCTCACCCGGCAGATCCAGCGCTTCGAGGCGGAATTCGGCGGGCCGATCTTCGAGCGGCTGCCGAAGGGGGTGCGGCTCAACCCGGCGGGCGAGCTGCTGATGCAGCACATCCGCACCCAGGTGAGCGATCTCGAACGCGTCCGCGGACAGGTCGCGGATCTCAGCGGCGAGCGGCGCGGCCATGTCGCCATCGCCTGTTCCCAGGCGGTGAACCCGATCTTCCTGCCCCGCGAGGTCGCGCGCTATCGCAAGGCGCATCCGCGGGTGACCTTCTCGATCAGGGTTCGCGACCGCGCCCAGGCGGAGCGGGATCTCGGCCAGTTCGCCACCGATCTCGCCATCGTCTTCGAACCGGTCTACCTGGTGGATTTCGAGGTGATCCGCGCGGTGGAGCAGCCGGTCGCCGCCGTGCTTTCGGCAAGCCACCCGCTCGCCGGGCAGGAGATCCTGCGCCTGCGCGACTGCCTCGCCCACCCCCATGTGGTGCCCTCGGTGGAATACGGCGTGCGCCACCTGCTCGAGAAGGCGACGCGCGGCCGCTCGCTGAACCTCAACCCGGTGATCGAGGCCGACAGCTTCGAGCTCATGCGGCAATACGTGCTCTACGAGGACGTCATCAGCTTCCAGATCCCCATCGGCGTCGTCCCGCCGGTCGATCCCCGGCTGGTCATCCGCCCGATCGATCCGGCCGACATCGGCCCCGGCCTGCTGCTGATCGGCCAGCTCCGGGGCCGGACCCTGCCGGTTGCCACGGCAAAATTCGCCCAGCAGGTCGCCGACGCGCTTGGCGCGCGGTGATGCCGGCCGAGATGCCCGGGAAAGCTGAATACCTATTTATTACGAGGTGTTAAAAGGTATTGTTCGATTGATTTCATGGCCATTCCGCTGCTGGAGGGCATCGTGGTGGCACTGGTGGATGAAAAGGTGGAGGTCGACGTTCGCGGCGATCGCGCTGGAATTCCTGCGCTTTCCGTTCAAACGACAAAACCCCGCCGGAGGGGCGGGAGCAGGAATGGATTGACGGCTTGCTCTGGCAAGGGCGTTCCCGATGTCTTTCGCAACGTCGGCTGCCAGACGAAATGGGACGGGCCCTGCCTTGTGGTCATCGGCTACACGGCGGCGAAGGCCACAATTGCAAGCTCCTACTGACGGCCCGGCCCCCGATCCATTGTCCCCGCGGTGAGCGGGACGACAAGACCGCCTGTTACCTGCGTCGAATAGCATCGGGCACGAGCGGGGCGATGCTCTGCTCTGATGGGTCCGGCGGTGTCGCCAAAGCGGAAAAGGGCGCGGGCGGCATAACAAATGTTGCCGGAACGAATGGTCCGAACCGGCATTTAACCTGACATTGCGGTCCCCGACACCGGCCCGCTGTTCAAGGAAGCACATCATGCCAGCACCTGACGGACGAGGCGTCTTCCTCGGACTGATGACGCTTGCCGTCCTGATGCCCGCCGTGGCTGTCCCGGTGGTCGCGCTGGCCGTGCTGGTTCAGGCCGTGCTCGGGGGGTTCAACCTGCATTCCGGGCTTGGCCTGAAGGCTGGCAGGCCCGACGCGCGGTCGCGGTGCGCGGCGACGGGCCGGCGGCGGTTCTCGGTCCACGTGGCGACCCACGACGAACCTCCCGCCGTTGTCGCGCGCACGCTTCGGGCCCTCGCCTCGCAGGTCGGCGCGCCGGAGTTCGAGGTCATCGTCCTGGACAACAATACCGCCGATCCGGCCCTCTGGCGGCCGATCGAGGCGCTCTGCGACACCCTTGGTCCTGCATTCCGGTTTTACCACGAGGAGGGCGTCACCGGGGCAAAGGCGGGCGCGCTCCAGATTGCTCTGGCCCGCACCGATCCTGCCGCCACCCATGTCGTCATAGTGGATGCCGACTACGAGGTCGCGCCGGATTTCCTTGCCATCGCCTGGCAGGAGCTTCGGCGCGGCGGCGAGGACTTCGTCCAGTTCCCGCAGGCCTACCGCGGCGATGGCGGATCGGCGCAGGGGCTGTCGCTTGAACTGGCGGATTATTTCCTGCGCCACGCGCGTCATGCGAACGTGGCGGGCGCGATGCTGCTGACCGGGACGCTCAGCGTGATCAGACGGGACGCGCTCGAGGCCGCCGGGGGCTGGAGCTGCCGGACCATCACCGAGGATGCGGAGCTTGGCCTGCGCCTGCACCGTATGGGCTATCGCGGGCGCTTCGTGGACCGGATCGTCGGACGGGGCCTGCTGCCTCTCGACCTCGGCGGACTGAGCTTGCAGCGCTACCGCTGGGCAGCCGGCAACATGGACACGGCCTGCGGCAGTCTGGGCTGTCTGCCGGCGCGCACGACACTTCAGGTCTTCGCGCAGCTTACCGCCTGGGCCAACCTCGCGCTTCCCCTTGCAGCCGGGCTGATCGGCGGCGGGATCGCGCTCTCGCTTGGCCACCACGCCGGGGTGAGCCGCTTGCTGGTGACGCTGTCGGGGATAGGTCTGGCGTTCGTCTACCTGTCGGTCTGCCTGCCGATGGTCATCGGCATGATCGTCCGCGGTCACCCGCCGCTGAACGCCTGCCTCGCGGCTCTGGCGGCGCGGACTGCGATGATCCTGCCGTCGGCGCTCGGAACGGTGGACGCCCTCATGGGCCGGTCCGGCAGGTTCCAGCGCACCGCGAAGGATGTGACCGAGGTCTCCGATGCCGTCGGGCCGATGCTGCCTGCGCTCGCCCTTTGCGGCGTTGCCCTGCTGGCCGTCCCGCACCTGCCGGCCGCTGCCATGCTGGGCGCCGTGCTTATCGCGCTGCCCTATCCGCTGGCCCTCGCCACACGTCGCCGTCTGGTGGCCTACCGCACCGCGCTTCACCCTGCTTGAGGAGAGACCCGATGACACCCAGCGTCACGATCGTCATCCCGACCTACAACCGCGCCCACACCCTGCCCCTGGCCATCGATGCGGCGCTCGGGCAGTCGCATCCCGACACCACGGTGATGGTCGTCGATGACGGCTCGACCGACGGCACCGGATCGGTCATCGCGCGCTATGCGGATCATCCCCGTTTCGTCGGCGTCAGCCTCGCCGGCAACGTCGGCACCGCGCAGGCGAAGAACGTGGGCATCGCGCTCAGCTCCGCGGATGCCATCACCTTCCACGATTCCGACGACCTGCCGCACCGCGACAAGGTCATGCGGCAGGCACGCGTGATCCGGAACGAAACGATCAGCGCGCATCCCTGCCTCAACTGGCGCCTGTCGGGCCGCGAGCCCGAGACGCGCATCCAGGTGGGCGGCGTGCTGACCCATCACGAGCTGATCCTGCCCGACGGCGAGCGGGTCGAGATCCGCCGCACGCTCAGCCTTGTCGACGATTTCTTCCCGAACCTGCAGATGGCCGCGGGGGTGCCGGGGGACTGGACGCATGTGAATTCCGGCCTGTTCCACCGTTCGGTCTTCGACCGGCTGGGCGGGTTCTCGGACTGCATCGAGGAGGATCGGGAGTTCCGCAACCGGCTGATCATGGCGGGCGAGGTGCTCTGGGTCATCCCCGAGATCCTGCTGACGAAGATCGAGACGGCCGACAGCCTGACCCAGGCGGGCGAGACGGATTACGACAGCCCCCGGCGCATCGCGGATCGCAAGCGGGTCTGGGACGCGGTCGGCCGCTGGTTCGCCACGCGCGAAGTCGATCCGGTGCCGATCGATCTGACGGGCGTCGGCATCCGGTCCTGCACCAACCCGGCCCTCTGCGAGCGCGGGGCGCTTGCCCGGATGACGGCCCTTAAGGACCGGGTGGCATGAGCGGCGGGATCACCTTCGTCGATGTGCTGGCGCCCCGTGCCTACAGCGGCGTGCGGGGAGAGCTCGCAGGGCTTGGCGGGACGGAGGCGACCCTGGTGCGCATCGCCGAGAGCCTCGCCCCCCGCATCCGCGTCACAGCGCGCCAGTCCGCGCGGCAGGGGCCGGACACGCTCTCCGGTGGCGTCCGGTATGGCGGGTTCGACGTCAGGCGCCCCTTGCCCGAAGCGCCGGGGACCATTGTCGTGGTCAATTCCTGGAAGGTCGCGCCCCGGCTGGCGCGACTGCATCCCGGGGCGCGGGTCATCGTCTGGCAGCACGTCTTCCCCGGCCGCCACAACCGGGCACTGGCGCCTTCGCTGCGCGCGGCAGGGGTGGAGGTGCTTTGCGTCTCCGCCGCCCATGTCGACTGGCTGCGCCGGTTTCTCGGCACCGATGCGCCCGCCGTCGGTCACATCCACAACCCGATCGCCGACGATCTTCAACCCGACGACACGCCCCGCGATCGCGACCTGCTGCTGTTCGCCTCCTCCCCTCACAAGGGGCTCGGACAGGTCTTCCGCCGCTTCGAGGCGCTGAAGGATCGTCTGCCGTCGCTGCGCCTTGCCGTGGCGGATCCCGGCTATCTCGCCTGGCCGACCGGGCCGGTCCCGGACGGCGTCATCCCACTCGGGCGGCTCGACCAGCCCGAACTCATCGGCTGGATGCGCCGGGCGCTCTGCCTCTTCTCCCCGCAGGACCACTTCGCCGAGACCTTCGGGCTGGTGATCGCGGAGGCCAATGCCGTCGGCTGCCCGGCGCTCCTGCACCGGGGCCTTGGTGCGAATGACGAGGTCGCCTCGGATCCCTGTCAGTGCATCGACACCGCCGACCCCAAAGCCATCGCGGCCCGGATCATGCAATGGCGCGAGGCCACGGGCCTGCGCCCCCTCGCCACCGCGCGGCCGGAGTTCCGGCTGTCGCGCGTGGCCGAAGAATGGGCGGGCCTGCTTCATCCCGCAACGGCCGACCGGCCCCGCACCCACGCCATGCAAGACTGAAAAGGGAAGAGATCGACCATGAACGACGACAAGGCCCCCCGCAAAGGCAACGCCGGCGAAATCCACCAGGTCGCCGGTGACGGTCACGAGACGATGACGACGCAGGCCGGCATGCCGATCTCGGACGACCAGAACACGCTGAAGGTCGGGCAGCGCGGCCCGCACCTGATCGAGGACCAGGTCTTCCGCGAGAAGCTGTTCCATTTCGACCACGAACGCATCCCCGAACGGGTGGTCCACGCCCGTGGCTACGGCGCCCACGGGACATTCGAGTTGAGCGAGGACCTCAGCGACCTCACCCGTGCCAGGATCCTGACCGAGGTCGGCGAGAAGACCGACGTGTTCGTGCGCTTCTCCACCGTCGCGGGCAACAAGGGCTCGCCCGACCTTGCCCGCGACGTGCGCGGCTTCGCGGTGAAGTTCTACACCAAGGAAGGCAACTGGGACCTCGTCGGCAACAACATCCCCGTCTTCTTCATCCAGGACGCGATCAAGTTCCCCGACCTGATCCACGCCGCCAAGCAGGAGCCCGACCGCGGCTTTCCGCAAGCGCAGACCGCCCATGACAATTTCTGGGACTTCATCTCGCTGATGCCGGAAGCCATGCACATGGCGATGTGGATCATGTCCGACCGGACCATCCCGCGCTCCTTCCGCTTCATGGAAGGCTTCGGCGTGCACACCTTCCGGCTGGTGAACGCCGACGGCAAGTCGAGCTTCGTCAAGTTCCACTGGAAACCCCGGCAGGGGATGCAGTCCGTCCTCTGGGACGAGGCGGTCAAGATCAACGGCGCGGACCCCGACTTTCACCGCCGCGACCTCTGGGACGCGATCCAGAAGGGCGACAATCCCCAGTGGGATCTCGGTCTCCAGATCTTCGACGAGGACTTCGCCGACAGCTTCGATTTCGACGTGCTGGACGCCACCAAGATCATCCCCGAAGAGCTGGTCCCGGTGCGGATCGTCGGCACCATGACGCTGAACCGCATGGTCGACAACTTCTTCGCCGAGACCGAGCAGGTCGCCTTCCAGACCGGCAACATCGTCCCCGGCATCGACCATTCCAACGACCCGCTGCTGCAGGGGCGGAACTTCTCCTACCTCGATACGCAGCTCAAGCGTCTCGGCGGCCCGAACTTCAGCCATATCCCGATCAACGCGCCCAAATGCCCCTTCGCCCACCTGCAGCAGGACGGGCACATGGCGATGCACAACCCGAAGGGCCGGGTGAACTACGAGCCGAACAGCTTCGGCGAGGGCCCGCGCGAGGACCCCGAGCGCGGGTTCACGTCCTATCCGGCGGAAGAGTCCGGGCCGAAACAGCGCATCCGGTCGGAGACCTTCGCGGACCACTACAGCCAGGCGCGGCAGTTCTACCTCAGCCAGACGGATATCGAGAAAGGGCACATCGCCGACGCCTTCATCTTCGAACTTTCCAAGGTCGAACGCCTTGCGATCCGGCAGCGGATGGTCGGGCACCTGATCGTCGTCGACGAGGGTCTGGCCCGGATGGTCGCCGACGGGCTGGGCCTTGCCGAGATGCCGGCGCCGGCCGAGCCTGCGCGCAAGGTGGTCGAGACCGAGCCATCCCCCGCGCTCAGCATCCTCGCCAACCCGCCCGAGAGCTTTGCCGGCCGCAAGCTGGGCGTGCTTCTCACCGACGGCATCGACGGCGGGGCCTTCGATGCGCTGAAAGCGGCCGCCGAGGCGGAGGGCGCGCAGGTGACGGTCGTGGCCGAGAAGGTCGGCGGGGTGACCACCGCGCGCGGCAAGACCATCGAGGCGGACGAAAAGCTGGATGGCGCACCGTCTGTCCTGTTCGATGCGGTGGCGATCCTCGCGTCCGGGGACGGCGCGGCCAAGCTGGCGGGCATGCACGGCGCGCGCAGCTTCCTGGCCGACGCCTTCGCGCACAAGAAGTTCATTGCCCTGACGGCGGAAGCGAAATCCGCCTTCTGGTCGGCTGCGGTGCCGGACGAGGCCGATGACGGCGTCTTCGTCCTCGACGGCGCGCCGGACGACTTCATCGCCGCCTGCAAGGACCTGCGCTTCTGGGAACGGGCGGCATGACACGCCACGCCCCCGCCCGGCGCAGCCTCGCCTTCGGCCCGGACACACCGTGGCCCGCGGCGATCACCGTCCCTGCCCGCAACGAGGCGGAGCGGATCGGTCCCTGCCTCGAGGCGGCGCACACGGCCTTGCGGGGTCGAGGCGGGATCGTTCTGGTCGTCAACGGCTCGGACGACGCGACCTTTGCCAGCGCGCAAACCTGGTTCGACGCGACGGGCACGGCCGGTCTTTTGCTGGACCTGGCCGACAGCCCGCCGGGGGGTGTCGGCGCGGTTCGGCGGCAGGCCGTGACCGCCGCCGTGCCCCGGCTCGCCCCTGATGGCGTCGTGCTGACCACCGATGCGGACAGCCGGGTCTTTCCCGACTGGCTCGACGCCAACCTGGCGGAGCTGAAACAGGCCGACCTGATCTGCGGCACCGTCTTCCCGGATGCCGGCGAGTTCGCCCGCCTGCCGCCGATCATCTCGCAGCGCGGCGTGGCGGAGGGCGAGTATGTCGCGCTCACCCTCGCGCTCCGCGCGCTGATCTATCCCCTCGCGCACGACCCCGCCCCCTGCGGACTTGGCGCGGCCGGCGCCAGCCTTGCGTTCCGGATGCCGCTCTATGCCGATACCGGCGGCATTCCGGCGCTGCCGAACAGCGAGGATCGCGCCTTTGCCGAAACTGCAGAGGATCGCGGCTGGCGTGTGCGTCACAGTCCGAAGGCGCGGGTCACGACCTCGTGCCGGCTGGACGGGCGCGCGCCGAATGGCATGGCCGAAGCGCTGGCGGGTCGCATCTCCGAGGACGATCCGCTGGTGGACAGCGCGCTCGAGCCTGCCGGCCAAACCGCCCTGCGCCTGCAGCTTCGGCAGGCACGGCGCAGGGCCATATCGCGGTTCGGACCGGACGCGCCGCAGGTGGCCGGGATCGACGCGCAACTGGGCGGGCTGCCGCGCACCCGGATGCGTCTGTCGGACGTGGTACGCGAATTGCCCCTGCTGTCTGCGGCGGTGTCATCAGCGCAAATGAATACGGAAAGGCTCACCGCATGACGATGGCCCCCGCAAGATTGTCGCCGCCCCTGAGCGAAGCCGCCGCCCTCGACGCCGTCGCGGCGGGTGCGCTGGATGCCGATGCAGGCCGCCGCGACCTATCGAGCGACATGCACCTTCTCGTGACATCCGGCCTGCTGGACCGGCTCTGCACCTTCCCCGCCACGCCGCGGGAGGTGCGGGCACAGGCCACGTTGCTGCGCCGCATCGGCCGGGCCAGCCTGTCGGTCGGGCGCCTCGCCGAAGGACATATGAACGCGCTGAAGCTCGTGAGCCTTTACGGCACGCCCTCTCAGGTGAAACGCCACACCGCCGCTGCGAGAGAGGGGGCGATCTACGGCGTTTGGGGGGCCGACGGTGACCCTCCGGTACGCATCGACGCCGACACCGGCGGCCTTCTCCGCCTCTCCGGCGGCAAGCGTTTCGCCTCGGGGCTCGGCACCGTCAGCCATGCCGTGGTGACGGCGGGCGGGAGCGATGGCCTTCGCCTCGCCATTGCGGAGGTCCGCGACCCCCAACGTGCAGATGCCGCCGCGTGGGACACCTCCGGCATGCGGGCCACGGCGTCGGGCTCCCATGATTTCAACGGCGCCGCGGCAGAGCCCCTCGGTGCGGCCGGTGACTACATGCGCGAGCCGCATTTCCAGGGCGGCGTCTGGCGCTATGCCGCTCTGCACACCGGCGGGCTGGAGGCGCTGGCCGAAGAGGTTCGCCGCGCGGTCGGCGCAACGGAGTCCCCCGGCGAGGCTCAGCTCCACCGCCTGGCCCACATCGCCGGCCTCGCCCACCGCGCACGGCTGATGGTCGAGGATGCCGCCGCCCGGGCAGAGGCGCCGGGCGCGGGGCCGGAGGCCGTCGCGCTCAGCCTTGCGGCGCGCGAAGAGGTCGAGGCGGCCTGCCTCGAAGGCATCGCGTTGGCCGACCGCGCCCTCGGCACACGGTCCTTCGCCAAGGGCCACCGGGTCGAGCTCGTCCGCCGCGACCTCGGCTTCTTCCTGCGGCAGGCCGATCTCGACGGCAAGCTGCGGCAAGTGGCCGAGGCCCTCTGCGCCGCCGACGCCCCCATCGGAGAGATCTGGTCCGAATGACAACCTTCACCGCCATCGTCGCGCAGTCCGGAACCGCGCCCTACGCCCGGCTGGAGGATCTCACCGGCCCCGGCGCCGTGCTGGTCCTCGCGCCGCACCCGGACGATGAATCGCTCGCCATGGGCGGGGCCATCGCCGCAGCCTCCGCCGCGGCTCACCGCGTGCACGTGGCCGTGATCACCGACGGGTCGATGTCGCACCGGAACTCGAAGGCCTATCCGGCCGCCGCCCTCGCCGCCCTGCGCAAGTCCGAAGTCGAGACCGCGGTCGACATCCTCACCGCCGGACGGGAGGCGCCGATCTGGCTGGGCTACCCGGATCTGGCCGCGCCCGACGATCCCGAAACCTTCGCCGAGGTCGAGGCGCGGCTGGCCGGCCATTTCGACGGCGTCACCGCGATCTGGACCACCTGGGACGGCGATCCGCATCCTGACCACCAGCGCGTCTGGCGGCTCGCCCGGCACATCGCCGATCGGGTCGAATGCCCCATGTTCGGCTGCCCCGTCTGGGGCCGGGTGCAGTCGCCCGTGGCCGGAGCGTCCAGTGAGGGCCTCAGACGCTTTCGGACCACCGCCGTCCGCGACCTCAAGGCGCGCGCCGTTGCCGCCCATGTCTCGCAGATGACCGGGCTGATCGACGACGACCCGGAGGGCTTCCGGATGCCGCAGGACCTCGCCGCGCATTTCGTGGCGGCCGACGAGATCTTCATCCCCGCATGACCCGCGACGCCGCATCCTTCGACCGTCTCTACCGCGAGACAGGCGACCCCTGGAACTACGAAACCAGCGCCTACGAGGCGGAGAAATACGCCCGCTGCCTCGCCCTCCTTCCTGCGCGCCGCTTCGCCCGCGCGCTCGAGGTCGGCTGCTCCATCGGCGTGATGAGCGAAGCGATCGCGCGCCACTGCGACAGCCTTCTCGGCCTCGACTTCGCGCCGACCGCCATCGACCGCGCCCGCGCGCGGAACATCCCGAAGGTGCAATTCGAGGTGGCCGGCGTGCCCGAAGGCTGGCCGGAAGGCGAATGGGACCTGATCGTGCTGTCCGAAGTGCTCTACTACCTCCCCCCGGACACGCTGGACGAGACAATCGGGCTGATCGTCCAAAGCCTCGCCCCCGGCGGCGCCTGCCTCGTCGCGGGCTACCTCGGCCCGACCGAAACGGCGCTTACCGCCCGCGAGGTCGAAACCCGCCTGCTGACAGCACTTGCTGTCGCCTGGCCGGATCACGTCATTCGCCGCGACGCCGCAACCTCCTGGATCGCAGCGGTCTTCGAGTGCGGCGGTGATCAGCCCTCAGGCCCGTAGAAATAGGACGGATCGAATTGCGCCAGGCGATGCAGACGCGCCCGGTCGTGGATTTGCGCAAATCCGTCGCGGATCGTGCATGCTCCGCTCTCGCGAAGCTCCCTGCAAACGCGACTGATATGGACCGGGGACAGCCCGACGATCTCGGCAAGGTCGGTCTGCAGAAGGCGCAAGGGAAGGCAGTCGCCCTCGATTTCCCCAGCTTCCTGAAGCCGCATGTCCATCTCGCTCACGAAATCGGCCACCGCCGCCAACGCGCGCAACCGGCTTCCGCGATAGATCCAGTGCCGGTGGATCGAGGCGTCGATCATCGTCAGCCGCCACAGTTGGCGTGCGTACCGGTGGGACTGGTCGATGATCCGGTTCAGCGCCGTGTGGGGAAACAGCGCGATGCGCACGTCCGTCAAGGCCACGATATCATGATCCAGCTGCTTCAGCGGGAGGGCATGCAGGTCGACGAAATCCCCCGGCACGCTGATGGAAACAATCCCGCGCTGCGTCCGGCCCTCGAATGCCCCCCGGACATAGCGGCCCATCAGCCCGTCCAGCAGAAGCGCACTCGCCTCGAGCCTCTCTCCCGCTTCGGACAGCACCTCGCGGGCGTCGAGGTGTCGTGTCCCGGAACACGCCGCGCTCAACATCTCCCACAGTTCAGGGTCGAGCCGCCCCACGAGGCCCCGCCGGCTTCTCTCCGGCAAGGGGCTTTCTCCAACATCCGACATTGGTGCCACATTCGAACGTCCCGGGCTGCCAATCCGTCCGCCCTTCATCAATCATCTCCTGCCTTGCTGATTTCCACGATCGGGGAGCCGGATGTCCAGGATGAGTCCCATTTTGACCTATGGCTGACTGAATGCATTGTGAACGCGCATGCCCGCACAGTGTTCCGAGGCGATCCGGGAGTCCCGAAATCGGGACGTTCTGCGAACTACGGTGAAAAGCCCCGTCTTTTATGAACGCTTTCCTGTCCCGCTTCTGCTGCCGCACGAAGTCGATTTGAGACAGCATCCCGCTACCCGCTTGCTTGCGTATCGGATGGTTGAACCTATCCCTGTGCTGACCTGGGGTCGCGAAGGATGTCCTCGAGACGCCGGACCTGCCCGGATCGATGTCGTTTCGTGGCCCCTCGTTTTCGTCGGCCCATTTCCGGACCGGCTGAACTGGCCCCTGTTTCGACCGGACAGTCAGGCATAGCCATGGAGGCTTAGGCATATGCCTGGGCACGTACTTATGTCTGAATTTGAGATCATCACTGATGGAGGCCGGCGGCAGCGCCGGTCTGCAGAGGAGAAGCTCCGGATTGTTGAAGAAACACTGGATGGACGCGACAGCATATCGGCGGTCGCCCGCCGCCATGGCGTGGCCCCCAATCTCCTGTATCGTTGGCGGAAGCTGATGCTGGAGGGAGGGAGTGTCGCGGTGACCGGCGACGATGACGTGACCAGCAACAAGACCGTTCGCGAGATGGAGACGCGCATCCGGGAGCTGGAGCGGCAACTCGGGCGCAAGACGCTTGAGGCCGAGATCCTCAAGGAAGCCCTCGAAAAATCGAGGTCAAAAAAACCGACCTTGCATGCGCTGTCCTTGCCGAAGGACGGTTCACGATGAAGGCGGTGGTCGAGACGCTGGGCGTGTCCCGCTCGAACCTGCATGAACGGATGACGGGAAGCGCGAAGCCGCGGAGCGCCTACCGAAAGGCAGGCGACGCGACGCTGCTGCCCCGGATCAAACGCCTGTTGGCGGAGCGCCCGACCTATGGCTATCGCCGCATCACCGCGGTTCTGAACCGGGAGCTGCGGGCGGAGGGACTTTCCCCCACCAACCACAAGCGCATCTACAGGATCATGAAGAACAACGCCTTGCTCCTGGAGCGCAGCGGCCTCCCTCGTCCCGAGCGCACCCATGACGGCAAGGTGATCATGCTGCGCTCGAACCTCAGATGGTGTTCCGATGGACTGGAATTCATCTGTTGGAACGGTGACATCATCCGGGCCGCCTTCCTTATCGACGCCCATGACCGCGAGGTGATTGCCTGGCGCGCGCTCACTGGAGCCGGGATCAGCGGATCGGATGTGCGCGACATGCTGCTCGAGGCCGTGGAGCGCCGGTTCGGGACACATCGCGCTCCCGAGATCATCGAGGTTCTCTCCGACAACGGCAGCGCCTACACCGCGAAGGAAACCCGCATCTTCGCCCGCAAACTCGGCCTCAAGCCATGTTTCACGCCGGTGGGCAGCCCCCAGTCGAACGGCATCTCGGAGGCCTTCGTGAAGACGCTGAAGCGCGACTATGTCCGCGTCACGCCACTACCTGACGCCGCAACCGCTCTCTCGTTGATTGGAAACTGGATCGAGGATTACAACGACAACCACCCGCACTCAGGCCTGAAGTGGCGCTCGCCTCGCGAGTTCATCAGGGCCAGAACCGAAACCGCCTGACTGTCCGGTGAAACAGGGGCAAGTCCACCGGCAGACTGGTGAACTCGGTCCCGTTGTCGCTGACGATGCAACCCGGCTTGCCGTAGACCCGGATCAGGGCGCTCAGCTTTCGGGCAACCCCTGCGCCGGAGAGGCTGGTGTCTGCGACAATCTCATCCGGCGCGCCCACGAGAGGCTCGCAGGCCTGATCGACAAGGTCGTCCTTACGGGCAACCCGGAGGCCCCGAACGGTCTCCTGGTGGAGGTCGAGGTATGCGGCGATCGCGCTGGAATTCTTCCGCTTTCAGTTCAAACGCAAACGCCGCCCCGAAGGGCGGCGTTTGAGCGTTTGGGAACGCGTTTGGGATTTTGGTTGCGGGGGCAGGATTTGAACCTGCGGCCTTCAGGTTATGAGCCTGACGAGCTACCGGGCTGCTCCACCCCGCGGCAGGGCATGGTGAAGAGAGAGAAAGGTGCGTTTTACAGGCCTGGCGGTGACCTACTCTCCCACGTCTTGGGACGCAGTACCATCGGCGCCGTGGCGCTTAACGGCCGAGTTCGGGATGGGATCGGGTGTTTCGCTCGCAGCTGTTGCCACCAAGCCAGTAAAACGCACCGTATGCGCAAGTCTTTCGGGCTTGCGTTTCGGTGAGACGAGACTGTCTTTCCTGTCGTATTCCGGGTCAAGGGCTTCCTGTCCGGGAAGGGGCACGTGCCTCTCTTCCACTGGATCGGATCAAGCCTGTCGGGCGATTAGTATCGGTCAGCTGAGTGCATTGCTGCACTTACACCTCCGACCTATCGACGTGGTGGTCTACCACGGCCCTCAAGGGAGACCTGGTTTTGAGGGGGGCTTCCCGCTTAGATGCCTTCAGCGGTTATCCTGTCCGCACATAGCTACCCTGCACTGCCGTTGGCACGACAACAGGTCCACCAGTGGTGCGTTCACCCCGGTCCTCTCGTACTAGGGGCAACTCCTCTCAAGTCTCCTACACCCACGGCAGATAGGGACCGAACTGTCTCACGACGTTCTAAACCCAGCTCACGTACCACTTTAAACGGCGAACAGCCGTACCCTTGGGACCTTCTCCAGCCCCAGGATGTGATGAGCCGACATCGAGGTGCCAAACACTGCCGTCGATATGGACTCTTGGGCAGTATCAGCCTGTTATCCCCGGCGTACCTTTTATCCGTTGAGCGATGGCCCTTCCACTCGGGACCACCGGATCACTATGGCCGACTTTCGTCTCTGCTCGACTTGTCAGTCTCGCAGTCAGGCGGGCTTATGCCATTGCACTCGACGAGCGATTTCCGACCGCTCTGAGCCCACCATCGCGCGCCTCCGTTACTATTTGGGAGGCGACCGCCCCAGTCAAACTACCCGCCACACAGGGTCCCGGAACCGGATAACGGTCCGCGGTTAGACATCAAGCGAACAAAGGGTGGTATCTCAAGGGTGGCTCCACGGGAACTGGCGTCCCCGCTTCGAAGCCTACCACCTATCCTGCACATTGCGCGCCTGATGCCAGTGTGAAGCTGTAGTAAAGGTGCACGGGGTCTTTCCGTCTGACCGCGGGAACCCCGCATCTTCACGGGGAATTCAATTTCGCTGAGTCTGCATTGGAGACAGCGGGGAAGTCGTTACGCCATTCGTGCAGGTCGGAACTTACCCGACAAGGAATTTCGCTACCTTAGGACCGTTATAGTTACGGCCGCCGTTTACCGGGGCTTCAATTCAATGCTTGCACATCTCCTTTTAACCTTCCGGCACCGGGCAGGCGTCAGACCCTATACGTCGCCTTGCGGCTTCGCAGAGTCCTGTGTTTTTAGTAAACAGTCGCCACCCCCTGGTCTGTGCCCCCCGCCAACGCTTGCGCGCCAACGGGGCCTCCTTCTTCCGAAGTTACGGAGGCATTTTGCCGAGTTCCTTCAATGCAGTTCTCTCAAGCGCCTTGGTATGCTCTACCAGTCCACCTGTGTCGGTTTCGGGTACGATCTTATGGAGGGCTATTTCCTGGAACCACTTCGAGGCCTGATCAATCCGATAAGATCAGACAACAGCCGCGATCCGTCACTTCCTCCTGGCTCTGGAATATTAACCAGATTCCCATCGACTACGCCTTTCGGCCTCGCCTTAGGGGTCGGCTCACCCTGCTCAGATTAGCTTTAAGCAGGAACCCTTGGACTTTCGGCGAGAGTGTCTCTCACACTCTTTGTCGCTACTCATGTCAACATTCTCGCTTCTGAATGCTCCACCGGATCGCTTACGCGCCGGCTTCATCGCAAACCCTCTGTCTTCGCATGATCCCTTGCAGGACCATGAAGAGACATAGGGTTTATAGACAGAACGCTCCGCTACCGCGTGCACAAAGTGCACACCCTGAGCTTCGGCTCGTGGCTTGAGCCCCGTTACATCTTCGCCGCAGGACCTCTTGTTTAGACCAGTGAGCTGTTACGCTATCTTTAAAGGATG
>NZ_CP171226.1:0-115000 GCF_043226085.1 Amaricoccus sp. B4 | reverse complement strand
TCGCTTTCCAACATCTTGTCAGACCACAAAAGTCGCAGTTGGGAATAGCGCGCACCCCAAACGCCGATGAGTTTCGGCGGATCTTTATTATGCAATATAACTTGCAGGCATTTCGGGAATCAGGTCCGTTCCATTGGTGCTTGCTTGTGCTTCACCTCCCCAGTGACGTCGTGGACCGGCGCGGAATGAGGGTGGGTGTGGCGACGCGGATACGGTCCTCTACACTGACAGGTCCATGCGCCAGGAGATCGAGTGCCGAAACGGCGATCTGATCGAAAGGCACGCGGACACTCGTCATCGGTGTTCCAAGCCTGCTCACGATCGGAATGTCATTGTAGCCGACCAGCGAGATGCCCTCCGGGATTGCGATATTCAGTCGCCGAAGCGTCGACATCGCGCCAATTGCCGTATTGTCGTTGACCGCAAAGATCGCCGTAGGTCGTTCGGGCAGTTGCATCAGTGTTTCCGCCGCCTCTACGCCCGCATCGATGCTGAAGCTTTCCCCGACGATCCAGTCAGGTTCTATCTCGGCCCCGGCCTCCTCCATTGCCTGCCGATACCCATCGACACGTCCGCGGCTGCTCGAGGCATAGGCCGGCCCAGCTATCACGCCAATACGACGATGCCCAAGGTCGAGAAGGTGCCGCGTCGCGAGATACCCGCCAAACCGGTCGTCGGCGACGGAGGAGAGGTTTTTTCCGTCGGTACGGAGTGCCAGCACGAACGGAATGCCACGCGCAGCAAGTTCCTCGGGATAGTCGTCATCGTCCCGCGCCGTACAGAGCACCAGTCCGTCCACACCCCGCTGCAACAAGGTATGCGCTGCCGCACGATCCGCCTTGGGCTCGTCATCGGTTGTGGCGACAATCGCAAACTGCCCCATCCTTGCGCAGGCACGCGCAATCGCCTCGTAGAGCATCGCCATGACAGTGTCGGTCAGCCGCGGAACCACCACGCCGATCGTCATCGTCTTCCCGCGCCGGAGGCTCGCGGCAGCTCCGTCGCGCATATAGCCCAAGTCCGCCGCCACCTTCCGCACTCGTCTGGCTGTTTCGCTCTCCGAGCGTGGCAACCGCTCGTCCAGAATTCGCGACACGGTGGACTTGGACACGCCTGCCGCTGCGGCGACGTCGTGGATTGTGACCCGGCCCGATGGCTCCTTGTCCTGCAGCATTGCGCATTTCCTTTCAGAGGGCGGCAACTGAGGGATCCCACGCATCCAAGCTTGACGTAACATCGATTCTTGCGTAGATATGGGAACGTTCCCGACAACGATCCTTATAACACAGGTGAGTTTGCGCGGACAACCATAGGAACGATCCCGATAACGATCCGCAAGATAAGGAAAAAGAAAAATGGCAATTGACTGGAAGGGACTGAACCCCGCTCCCGTGACGCTCTTCAAGGACAATGGTGACGTCGATTTTGAGGCGAACGCCCGTCTTGCGAAATGGCTCGCCTCCATCGACGGCGTGAAGAGCCTCGTCATCCTTGGGCATGCCGGCGAGGGCACCTTCCTCACCCACGACGAGCAGCTCGAACTCATTCGCGTCTACAAGGACGCCACTCCCCTGCCGGTCGTCGCCGGCATCACCGGCGAGGGTACCAAGGTCGCCTATGAGGAGGCCAAGGAGAAGTATGATGCCGGCGCCACCGCCGCGCTCGTCTATCCGAACCATGGCTGGTTGCGCTTCGGCTACCAGAAAGGCGCGCCGCAGACCCGCTACGAGGCGATCGCCCAGTCCGGTCTCGAGTGTATCCTGTTCCAGTACCCGAATGCGACCAAGGCGAGCTACGACCTGCAGACCCAGCTCGACATCTGTGCGATCGAGGGTGTCACCGCGACCAAGAACGGCGTGCGCGACATGAAGCGTTGGTACAACGAGATCCCGGAGATCAAGAACCAGTTCCCCGAGATCGCAGTGATGTCCTGCCATGACGAGTGGTTGCTGCCGACCATGTTCGATGTCGACGGCTTGCTGGTCGGCTACGGCAACATGGCGCCCGAACTTCTGCTCGAATATCTCGCCGCTGGCAAAGCGCAGGACTATCCGCTTGCTCGAAAGTATCATGAGCAGCTCCTGCCGATCACCCGCGCCGTCTACCACCGCGGCTCGCACATGGAAGGTTCGGTGGCGCTCAAGCATGCCCTGCGTGCCCGCGGTCTTGTCGACAATGTCAATGTTCGTGAACCGCTGAAACCGCTGGGCGATGGTGCCGACGAAGAGATCCGCGCCGCCGTCAAGGCATCAGGCCTGACCGTGATCCGTGAGACGGTCGACGCCTGATTCAATACTACGCCGGGGTGCGCTAATCTGCGCGTCCTGGCCATTGTGTCGCCAGCATCTGGAAGTCGGGCAATGCGGCCATCTGCCATGCCCGCCTGACTTCCCGACAGGACGACACCGGCGAGACCAAACAGCATCTCGTCGCGAAAGAGCATAAAAAATGCTTGCGTTTCAGCGCAGCTGTCTCAAGAACCCTGGGGAGGACCCGTCATGCTACATACATTGCAAGCCCGCCTGCGCATCTCTGCCTTGGCGGCTGCGGTCGCCATCATCGGTACGACTGCGACTGCTCAAGAGGTCCGCATCGGTGCCATGAGCGAAGGTAGTTCTTGGTATGTCTTCGCGGCTACGCTCGAGCAGATCATAGAGCCGATCCTTGGCAACAATTCAGTCGAAGTGATTGCCCGCGGTGGCGGCATCGCGAATCCGATGGTGGTTCAGGGCGGCAAGGCGGAGATCGCGCTCTCCAATGTCGCCAGCGCAATCTGGGCACAGCAGGGGAACGACGTCTATCAGGGAATGGCGGCACCCGACATCCAGGCGCTCGTCGGTGGCCTCAATGATGTCTACGTCGGGGTCATGGCGCGCGAGGCCTTCCTTGAGGATCAAGGGACCGATGACCTTGCTGCGATCCTGCAGTCGGGCAAACCCGTGCGCGTGCTGATGAAGCCGGTCGGTTCCAGCGCCGTGCCGGTGGCAGACATGATCTTCGAGTCGCTCGGCACGAGTGTGGACCAGATCAGATCCGATGGTGGGGATGTCGTTCAGGTCGACAGCGCACAGATCGCCGACCAGATCCGCAATGGAAACGCCGACCTCTACATCGACACGATGATCAAGGGACATCCGACCATCTCCGAGGTGAGCTTGACCTCCGACGTCGAGTTCCTCGATCTGCCGCAGGTGAGCCAGGACTTCCTGTCTCAGCAGGGCCTGACCATCGGAACATACGGGCCGTGGTTCGAGGGTCAGGACAAGCCGACTGTCGGCGCAAACCTTGGCACGGTCCTGATCGCCAACTCATCTCTGGACGAAGAGACCGCGTATCAGATCACCAAGGCGCTCATCGAGAACGCTGACCAGCTGAAGGCCTCGAACGCCGCCTGGGCCCAGTTCGACCCCAAGACCTCGATGCTGATCCAGAAGACCGGCATTCCGCTGCATCCCGGCGCAGAGCGCTATTTTCGTGAGGCGGGACTGATGTGATCCGACGGCCCGGCGGCAACAAACACCGCCGGGCCTGGTTCCTTCCCCCAGCATCAAAAGCTCTATGGAGAATCCAATGATTGCCCGCGTCCTGCGCAGTCCGGGCCTGTCGATCGCATTTGTCGTCGGGCTTCTGCTGATCGCCTTCCAGCTCTGGATCCTACGCTACCCCCAGCAGCCGCTGTTCGAGCGCCCAGTCCATCTGGTCGCCGCCCTGGTTCTGCTCTTTCTCTACAAGCCGCTTTCGGCTCCGGGCCTGTCCCCACGGATCAGGGTCGCGATTGATCGCGCGCTGATCGCAGCCTCGCTCGCAATCCTAGCCTACTACCTCATCGGCTACGAGCGGCTGACGACGCGAATGGAGAACGTCTCGCCCATCTTCTCGATCGACGTCGTCGCCGGCATTGCGCTTGTCTTCCTGCTGCTCGAAGGCTCGCGGCGCGCTGTGGGCTGGATCCTGGTCTGGGTGCTTCTTGCATTCATGGGCTATGCCTTCTGGGGCAATCTGCTTCCGGGCTGGTTGAGCTTCCGCGGCTTCGATCTGCCGACTGCGGTCGAGATTGCCAGCATGACCACATCGGGCGTGCTCGGCATCACGACATCCACCTCGGTCAACTTCATCTTCTACTTCATCCTCTTCGGCGCCTTCTACGCCGCGGTCGGAGGCGGACAGTTCTTCATCGACCTCGCGATCAGAGCGGCGGGCCGGGCTACCGGCGGCACCGCAAAGGCCGCGATCATCGGCTCCTCGCTGATGGGCTCGATTTCTGGCAGCGCTGTGGCCAACGTGGTCTCGACCGGCGTCTTCACCATCCCGCTGATGAAACGCACCGGTATTCCGGCCCATCGCGCCGCCGGCATCGAGGCAATTGCTTCGACGGGCGGTCAGCTCATGCCACCGGTGATGGGGGTTGCTGCCTTCATCATGGCCGAGATGCTGAATATACCATACGTCAAGCTAGCTCTGGCCGGTCTGATCCCTGCCGTGGCCTTTTACCTGGCCTTGCTCCTGGTGGTCGATCTTATGGCCCGGCGTGAAGGTGTGCGGGCGATGACTGCCGAGGAAGTGGCGGACACCGCACCAATTCTTCCTCGACTGCACCTGATTCTGCCGCCGGTCCTGCTGATCTTTCTTCTCATCTCGGGCTATTCCGCTGCCTTTGCTGCTGTGGCGGCGTCTCTCTCGTGCTTCATCGTGCCTTTCTTCCGACGCACAACATGGATTGGCAAAAAGGAAGTCATTGAAGCGCTGCGCGAAGCGCCCAAGCAAGCCGCCGAGGTCGCGGTTCCGATCGCTGCCATCGGCCTCGTCATCGCCGTGGCGGTGCAGTCAAATCTCGCCCTGAAGTTCGCGAGTTCGCTGATGGCGCTCTCAGAGGGATCGATCTATGCGTCTCTCGCACTCGCCATGCTGGGTTGCATCATCATGGGCATGGGCCTGCCGACGGTCGCCGCCTACATCATCGGCGCGGTGCTCTTCGCTCCAGCCCTGCAGGACCTGGGCATCACGCCGCTCGCCGCGCACTTCTTCATCTTCTATTACTGCGTGCTCTCGATGGTGACGCCACCGGTTGCGCTGGCCTCCTTTGCGGCAGCCGCGGTCGGAAAAGCTTCAGTCGGCAAGACCAGCCTCTCAGCCTTTGGCCTCAGTCTCGTGGCCTTCTTCGTGCCCTTCGGTTTCGTCTTTGATCCGGGCGTCCTGGCCCAGGGCGGTGCCGCGGCTGTTCTCGTCAGCGCCTTCGGCCTGCTGATCTCCACGGCTCTCTGGGCGATCGCCTTCGGCGGATGGTGTGGACGACCGTTGTCGTGGACATCGCGGATCCCGATCGGAGCGGCTGGTCTGCTTGCAGTCATCTCGCCATCTGGTTCGATAGCCTGGATAGCTGCACTCCTCCTCGGCTGGGCACTTGTAATCGGCATCGCGCTCCTGTCACGGGGCCATGTCAGCTCACCGCTCTTTGCGAAGCCGGCGAATTAGACAGTGGACTGGAAAGCTTCCCGCAGGAACTCCGTGCCGTCGGCGACGGCACGCGTTTAACACACTGGGCTGAAGTGCTAAATCCTCATGCGTCAAACGCCGGTGGAACGCTCGCTCCGACCCATGGATTCCGCTTCGGCGTTTAACACTTTCCGCGCAGACAGTCGCCCATGGCGGAGACGTGCCTCCATGACCGCCGGGGCAACCGGCTCTATCTCAACGCCACCGAGCGCGCGGGATTTCTCGCCGCGGCGCGGATCCGGCCCGCCCGCGACCGCACCTTGTGAGAGACCCTGCATCATACCGGCTGCCTGCCCTCCGAACTGCTTGAGATCACCCCCGCCCGCATCGATCTTTTGGGCGGCACGGTCACGCTGCGCTCGCTGAAGAAAGGCGCGGACGATTCCGGGAAGCCAAGGATTATCTACCGGGCAGTGCCAGTACCGCCCGACTATCTCGATACGCTCAACATGGCCTTTGGCATTCGCGGGTCCGTTCCTCCAGCGCCGCGCGGTAGGCTGTCGCGGCCTCCTCCAGCTGCGTCGTTCCGCTCTCCCGGGTGCCAAGGACCCAGAGCGCGGCGCCCCAGGTTTTCGAAGAAGCTTTCGATCGCCTCGACGCGGAACCGGGTGTCTTCCGGCAGGCGCGCGCGCAAAAAGCGAAGGGCTTCAGCGCGCCGATCCGGGTCATTCGACGTGGGCCCCGTGGCGAGACGCGTCACCTCTTCCCAGGGCATTCCGCAGACAAGGTTGACGCGCTGTCCGCAGCACCCCCGCCCACCGAGACGGCGCAGCCGCTCGCCTCGCTCCGGTTGCCCACCACCTGCGCCGAGACCCCCGGCGCAAGCGCGAGGAAAACCGCCAATGCAAGAGGCAAGAGCCGAACCGAAACAGGCATTCGCAGTCCGCATCAAATACAATCAGGGAAATACATTCGTCCCAAAAATACATGAAATCCTCGCAACTAAGAAGTCTGAACTCGCGAGGTTCGACTTTCTGAGCACAAGTCCCGAAAATATCCGACGGCTACCTCCTGCCCGTCCCAATTGGTCCGCGTAACCGAACCATAATTCTTGCGATCCAGCCGGAGAGTTCGCCAATACGCTGCCCATCCCTGTAATCGGACTGTCGCGTCCTCGGCGCGGCGCACTTCGTGCGATCTGTACTGCAACATATGACTGCGTTCTCCGTTCGAGGTCTTCGCAAGCACGTCTCTAAATAATTGTCGAGAAGTGTCATCCGAACAGAGAAACTACCGCCGTATTGCCTTATAAAAACTGTTGCCGGCAATGGGTCTGGAAGCCCCGCTCAGGTCCGTATCCGTGCCGCACGACCCGCTGACGCCCGTTGGGCAGGAATCTCCTCGGCATGCTGCGCGGCGAAGGCATTGGCTGCGGCCAGCAACGCCGCAGCCAGCATGCGTCGAGCGACTACACGTGCGATCTCGGTCAACGTGTCATCCAGGGTTCCAGACTGCTACCGCGGGGTGATCGTGGTATTGTCGTCCATGGCTTATCGCTCCTTCGGGAGGGTCGGGCAGGCGTGATTACCTGCCACGGTCCGCCGACGTCTCAGACCACCACATCACGTGGTTTCTGGCATAGCACGTCACAGGTCTTCGCGCGACGCCAAATGGCTCCCGGCGATGTCGCTCCAGCTCGCGCCACGAGAGGTCGCGAGGAAACGGTCGGCAAAACCGCTGTCGATCTCGGCTTGGCGATGACGTGGAAGGACGATTGCTCGCATCAGTGCTGTGTAAAGGATGAGGCCGACGGGAAAGCCGATCAGCACAGCGTACTCTGGCCACATGGCTGCGAGGCCACCCGCGATGAGCCAGGCGACGAGGCCTGCCGGATTGAAGCCAGCCATGTAGCGGAACTGACCCTCGGGGCGGTAGAGGTCGGGGGCGTTGAGCCGGCGGCGGCGAATGAGGTAATAGTCCGCCACCATGATACCGCCGATCGCCGAGAGGAAGGCGCCGTAGTAACCCAGGGAAGTGAACAGGTTGTCGAGGATTGCCCAGGGAAAGCAAAGGGTGCCGACAATCCCGGCAAGCGCAACGCCCAGCCGGTAGTCGAGGAGACGCGGTGCGGCATTGACGAAGGTGAGGGCGGCCGGGATCAGGTTCGCGGAGTTGTTGGTGGACCACTGCGCCAGCACGACCAGGACCAGGAGTGCGATGAGCGCGATACCCTGGGCGTCGCCCTGGATGACCTCGATCGGGTTCCAGTTGCCGGTGGCAATCCAGGAGACGGCGCCGAGCCCGGCGATGACCGCCTGGGTCACCGGGAGCGCGATGAGCTGGCCCGCGAAGACCCGCCGGTTGCGGGCAAAGAAGCCGCGGGCGCCAGGTTCGGTCCGCACGAAGCGGGTCAGGTTCGGGATGTCGATAGCCATGGTTGACCAGAAGCCGAGATTGGCGACGAAGAGCACAAGAAGCGACATCTGGCCGTCGGCCTGGAAGGTCCAGATATTGATGCCCTTCATCTCGGCGATGCCGTCGAGGGAGAAATACATCCAGACCGAGATCGCGATGATGGCCGGCGCCGCGAGGGCCGCGAGTTTTTCCACCGCCTTGATCCCCGCAGCCGTATTGATGATCTGTAGAGCGGCAAAGAGCACATACCAGACCACCCAGTTGTCAAAGCTGAAGAAATAGGACCCGATGCCGTTGAGTGCGATCGCGCCAAGATAGGTCTGGATACCGAACCACATTGCCGCGACGAGGCCGCGCGAGAGCGATGGCAGGTGCGTTCCGCGAGTGCCGAACGGCGCGCGAAGATAGACGGCGAAGGGAAGGCCGTGCTCGGTGCCGATATCGGCGGTCAGAAGCATGAAGACGCCGAGGACGAGGTTTGCCGCAAGAATTGTCAGGGCGATCTGGCCGAGCGGAATGCCACCCTGAGCGCCGGTCGCACCGAGTGAATAGGTGGCAATGATCACGGCTATGCCAACCCAGATCCAGGCGTAGCCCCAGGCCCCGATCGGACGCTGGTCGAAGGCGGTAGGGAGGATCGATTCCTCGATCAGCGGATTGTGGTCGCGGGATACCGCGCCATCCGGCAAGGTGACGGTCATTGGCAAATCCTTCTGGGGGCCGGCCCGTTTCCGGGCGATGTCCGCCATCAGCGCTCCTGTGTCCGTTGTCAGATGATTTGGGACACGAAGGCCTGACTGGGAACGGAGGGTCTGGCTCGATCGGGTTTCAGTTTATGCCGCGGTTTGGCGATGCAGCAAGAGGCGCTTCTCGATGGTCTTGGCTTTGATCTCCTTTTGCCGATTCAGGATTGCTTCTGCCCTGCCGAGGTAGACAAATCCGCCCCCTGCTGCCCCGCACCGGCTGCATGATCGCTTCCACCCGAGTATGCGCCTGCAAGACATTGAGAGCCGGATGCGCTGCCCGATCAAGGGCAACATCAGCAAGACCGGCGAGCGGATTTACCACACTCCGTGGTCGCCATGGTATTCGCGCACGAAGATCAATGAGGCGACGGGCGAGCGGTGGTTCTGTGATGAGTCGGAAGCCGCAGCGGCCGGGTGGCGTGCGGCTCGGTTTCGCTGAGTGCGGTTTCCCGTCAACGGTTTCGCAATCCCAATTGCGGACGCTTTGCCAATGCCCATTGCCGGGCAATATCGCAGGAGAACGTCATGAAACTTTCCGTCGGGTTGGCCGCTGCGGCTGCGGCGCTCTGCGCCGGGTGTAGCACCGGGGTCAACGGATAAAGCGTCGTCGGCCGAGCAGGCAGCCCCGCATGGTTTTCTTCGGCGTCGCCAGAGACGCAGCGTGCCCATTTCGAGGGTATTTGCGTCGGGTATGGCTTCACTCCAGGCACGTCTGAGATGACGTCCTGCATCGCGGAGGAGGCACGTTCCGCCAAGGGGCGCGCAGAAGCCAGACGTCTGGCAGCTGCCGAGAACGCCCAGCAGAACGCTTACACGATGCAGCCCCGGACCGTAACCTGCCACACCTTCGGCAACACCACGACGTGCAATTGAGCAGGTTGGCACCGGGCGCGGGGGTCAGTCGCTATTGCGCCCGGCGGGACAGCAAAGAGAAACTGTGAAGATAAACACGTGATGGTGACCCGATATTGCTTGCTGGCGGGCGTTGCCTTGGGAAGTTGTAGCCAACATGACGCTAGCAGAACCGCCGCGTGCGGGGATTTGTTTGCCAATAACAGACCGTGTTGGCATGGTAGACAGCGTAAAGTGGGAAAGTGGCTTGGGGGGCAGCCCCGCCACCGCCGAGATCGTTTCGGCGGGCATATCAGTCGAGGGAGAAATAATAGCAATACAAGAAAAATACAAAGATTTTTCTATCAATATTTCATACGTTGACCCGTTCGCCGGAGATGCAGAAATTTCAATATTCAGTGTGTTTGGCGGGTATAGGATGGCAATGATTAGTTTTGATGAAGTGAATTCTCGCCGGATTGTAAGGGGTATCGTGGGATACCTAGATGCAGATTGCGTGCTACTGCAATGAGGCTCTTGCGACAGTCTCCTGAGGAGCCCTGCCAAGGGCTACGGACCGGGGATCACACGCAACTCAGGATCGGCGCGCCTCGCCGAGATACGGCGCACATCCGCTGCTTGGAGGTAACAAAGCCGGTGACAAGGCCTCCAGAGCCTCCGCGTCAACACAGCTAAGTCTTTGAGAAATTGGCTCCGGCGGTAGGGACCGAAGGCGCAGGCTCAACGCACTGAAATCTCGACACTTTTCCGGATCGATTCCCGTCCGACTCCGCGATGTGCCATCACATGTGCCGTAACTTGTGCCCTGGCGCAATAGCGCCGCGAGGCGAGGATTGTCGGATCACCGCGACCCTGCTGTTCGGGGCGCGTTCAGGTGCGCGAAGGGCGGTCACGGGCAGCCCGTTCCCAGGGCCGGCGCCCGTCATGGCAGCGGCGGCTGATCCGGTGGCGCATCCGGCTCGGGCACGGGACAGCCGTCGGGCAGCTCGAGACAGTCGCACTGCTCGTCGATGGCTTGCGCTGCCGCTTTCCCCAAGGCGCGCACGAGTCTTTTCGGCCTCGGCGCGGCATTTCCGGACGGTCATGTCGCGCGGCAACGCGGGCTGCGGCACAACGAGATCGCAGGTTCTGGAGGCTCTGTTGCACAAATCGCGTGAAGGATTCATCTCGTGAATCCAGCGTGGTAGCTGCGATGCATGAGTTGACCCACGCCCCCGACCTACAGGACCAGGAACTGGCCGATCTACAATGAAGCGCTGAAGCGCCGGGGCTCGCTGACGATCTGGTTCGGTCCGGAGATGAGCTGGGATGCCGAGCCGTCAGGCAGGCGTGGCCGCCAGCAGACCTACAGCGATGCCGCCATCCAGACGTGCCTTTCAATGAAGCTGCTGTTCGGCATGGCGCTTCGGCAGACGACCGGTTTTATTGAGAGCCTGCTGCGGCTGGTCGGCCTCGACTGGTCGGTGCCCGACTTCAGCACGCTGTCTCGGCGTCAGAACCTTGGCCGTCGACATCCTTTACCGTGGGTCGAAGGGCCCGTTGCACCTGCTCATCGACAGCACGGGCATCAAGGGCGAAGGCGAGTGGTACGCCCGCAAGCATGGTGGCCCAAAATGGCGGGTCTTGCGCAAGATCCACCTCGGGATCGACGAGGAAACGCTTGAGATCCGGGCTGTCGAGATCACCAGGAGTCACATCGGCAATGCGCCCATCCTACCCGAACTTCTCGATCAAATCCCGGAGGACCGAGAAATCCACAGCGTCGCGGCAGATGGCGCCTACGCCACGCGCAAGTACCACGAAGCCATTGCCGATCGCGGCGCTCATGCCGTCATTCCTCCCGGCAAAAACGCCAAGCCCTGGAAGGCCGTCACCGCCGGAGCCACGGCTCGGAACGAAGCCCTGCGCGCAGCGAAATACCTTGGCCGTGCGCTCTGGCGAAGATGGAGCGGATACCATCGCCGGAGCCGCGTCGAGACGAAGATGAATTGTATGAAATTACTGGGTCAGCGGCTCATGGCCCGAGACTTTGATCGTCAGGTCGCGGAGCTACAGGTCCGTATCGCCGTCCTGAACGGCTACACCGCGCTTGGCATACCAATCACGGAAGCTGCGGGATAAGTCCGTCCGGGGAAAGGGGAGATTTGGCCGTCAGCCGATTTATGCAACAGAGCCCGTGGCCAAGACAAATGATGCGACGATGCCGTCATGGAGACAGACGCCTCATGGGACGAGATCGAAGCGAGGGCGCGCGTGGTCTCGCGCAATCCGACAGCGAACCAACGATCAGTGCGTCCGAAATGTGTTTGTGGTGAACGAGAGAACCATGGATCACCGCCCGGATCACTTCCTCGGGCGCTTCATCGAGCGCTGGCCGCGCAAGGGGCCTGCCTCCGCCTGAGAGCAACGTCGTCGCCGCGCGTCGAAGAAGATGACAGGGCCGTCGGCATCGTGCCATCATTCGCCAGAGAATTAACGACTCTGCCGGATTTCAGCGATGCATTTCATCTTCCGTCATTCCCTTTCGTTCCTCGTCTCGATCTTCCTTCTGTCACAGCAGGCGGCGGCTCAGCCGACGCTCGTGGCGCCCGAAGGCAGCATTGCCAATCCAACGGAAAAGTTCTGGTCTCTCAACACCAAGCCGGAGATCGGAGACGTTGCCCTGACATGGACGTTCCGCGAAGGCTCCACCCTAAGCATCGTCTGCCCGTCGCTCAGTGGACGCGGTCCTGCATCTCTGGTCGTCAGTCGAGATGTCGTCCATCTGCCATGGGACGAGTGGAAGGTGGATCGCGCCACACTCGACTTCTTGCGCGTCGACAGAGACGAGGTCATCGGTTACACGCACTTCCTTCCCGTGCCCGGAACTGGATGGCTCACCAGCGACATGGGCGGAAAGGGTGCCGAGGTACTCGAGGCCCTCGGAGCGGGTAGTCAGCTGCAATCGGCCTCACGCACGAAATCCCCGGAGAGCTGGCGTATACCCCTGTCGGGCATGAAGGCACTCCTGGGCGATTTCCGGAATGCATGCAGCAGCGCGGCGGCCACCCCGGGGCACGACATCCTGCCGCCCTATCAGACAACCGGAATGGTGAAGATCTCGGATCTTCCGGCAGGCGCGGCGAAAACCCATCCGGACTGGGGGCAGCTCACCGGATACAATCACGGCGGGCGCGGCCTCAGAAATCCGGTTCACGAGGTCTGGACCCGACCCGCGGGACGCGAGTGCGCGGGCCTCCTCCTGATCACCAGCGTCTACGACTTCGACATCTACGACCTCGCACGGGGTGCCGAGTCCGACTTCACGTCGCTGAATGTCTTCGACCCCGAAAGCGGGCGACCACGGGACGTGAAGCTTGGCCTCTCCCAGGGAGAGTGCGCCACGGGCGGGCGCCTGCCGGTCTGGCAGCGCCTCAATCGCGCGACGGGAGAGGCCCAGATCCGCGTCTTCCCAGGCGAAGAAATCTCAACCGCGCAGCTCACGGACATCATCGCCTGGGCAGATAGCTACGATGGCGATCCTGACCGGTTCGAGGACGACCTGAGGGCCCGCCTGCGAACAGGTCATGAAAGCACGCCGACCCGGCCGGGGTCTCCTGCGCTCGAAGACTGGCGCATCGGCTTCGGCTACGAACTGCGCGATGGCAGCGCGGTCCTGGGGCGCGCCCTGCCCACAAACGGACCGGCGGAGACCCTGGCGCCACAAGAGCTTCCGGACGAATGCTTCCAGTCACCGGGGATTACACAGGTCGGCGGCCTGCCGGTGGACGACGCTGATGCGGTGGAGACCGTCTATACCGGGATCGTCCTGGGTCAGCCACGTCTCTTCATATCCTGTGGAGACGTGCGCGTTGCACCGGCTGCCCTCCTTGAAGGTCAGCGCGAGGATGGAAGCTGGGCCATCGTGACTTCCGCTTCGCAGGATTTCGTGAACAGCCTGCTGGAAAGATACCTGCTGGCCCACGATCAGCGCCTGGGGTTCGAAATATCAGAGCTCGACACAGGCGGCGTCTCCATCCGCTCGGCGGGGAGTAAAAAGCCATGGGACATGAAGGCCGGCATCCGCGATTACGGACGCTCGCGCTTCCTGGTCGTCGAACTTGATGTGAGATCTCAGTCAACGGCAGAATCCACGGCCAGCCTGATGCGGGCGGTGGGGCTACAAACGATCATTCAGCCCGTGGATGCCGGCGAAGAGGGCGCCAATGACGAGGACGTCGAGCGCGAGGCACGGCTCTTTGTCTTATCCAAGCGCATAGAGCCCGGATGGGAGCCGCAGCGCATCATCGAGAGCCTCCCTCTCCTGCTCAACATCTTTCTCCTGGAGACCACAGAAAGCATGGTAACCCTCGAACAATTCATGGACGGCGGGAGGCGCCTCGAAGACCAGGAACTGGTCGAGGAGACCCTGTCCAAGATGGTCGAGGATGGCTTGTAGACGAGATCATGCAGTTCGATAGGCGCGCCTTCACGGCAAACGCCCAGGCGCGCGCTCCGCGCCCGGCGCACTTGCCCAGAAAGACAGCCCAGACTACCAATCTCAAACCCGCAGACTCTCGTTATGAACGAGGGACCCAAGGGGGGCAGGTCACCTCGCATTCCCAGATTCTGATGCATGACAGGATACTTATCGAATTTGCGCAGTTTCAGTGATCTCAAAGACGCCGTCCGCAGCGGTGCGGTTCCGCTGCGCGGCGCGCAGTCCGCGCTGGCCCACCTGGACCTGGCGGAGAAGCTGCTCGGGGCGGGGTTTTACACTGGCCCGGTTCCGGCGTCCGAGGCTGAATTCGACGCGATGTTTCCGCAAGAGCCAGACGCAAATCTTCTCGTGCATTTCGGAACGCGCGGCTTCTATCGTCGATGGCGCTCGGCGATGAAACGTCTCTGCATCCTTGCCGAATTGTGGCCGGCGGATCCCTTTATCCTGCTCTGCCAGATCGCGAGTCTGGAGGGAATCGGACCGATCGAAAAATGCGTCTTCAGACGTCACTTCCCTGGCCAGTCGCCGAAGGATGTCACGCGGCAATTGGCGCTCGACGCAGACCGCGATCTTCGCGGCATGGCACGAAATCAGCTCCGCAGAACCGTGGCCAACCTCGACCGTCTTCGGGCAGTTCCGGTGGTCCGGACACGCGGACTGCTGCCCCCCGAACAGATCGGCCCCTTCCCACGCTACCTGGGCGGCGACCGGATCCGGATCGAACTTCCGGAATATTTCACTGAGGCATGTGCATGCGACCCGAAGCTGAACCTTGCCCACGTGCGGCGTGCCTACGAGATTTCTTTGGATCTCGAGATCCTTCAGGCTGGTGAGGCAATGCCACCAGGTGGGTTCACCGCGGATGTCGCGAGGAAGTTCCACACCGAAGCCGCTACTCGGATCTCGCCGGCTTCGGCCGGTCTCTATCTGCGCGCGCTCGTGCGCGCCCTTCGCACAGTCGATTCCGTCCGGGTTCTCGACGATCTGGGCGTCAAGTCGATCCTGCGGCCGGACCAGCCGCGCAAGAAGGTCGTGAAGGACGAAGGCAAGGCCAAGCGCTCCGCAAGTGCGCCTTCGCCACTGCCGTACGGCATCGAGACGATTCTGGAATTCTATCAATCGGCCCGATCGAGGCCCCGGAAACACATGACCACCTTGCGAGGGGTCCTCCGCCAGATCCTCCAGCAGAATTCCGGCGACATGAATGAAGCCCTCGAAAGCATCGCTGTGGCAGATCTCGATGTCCTGTTTCCCGACCTTCTGCCATCATCGCGCCGAAACCTTCGCGGCATGCTCAAGGCCTTTCTCGCATTTGCCGGGCACACAGATCCATGGGACGACCTCCGCGACCTGGCGAAGAAACAAGGGCTGACGACACAACAGTTGAAGGGGATCACCACACTCAGGCGGTACGCGCGATCCGCATCGCAACCGCTGACGCCGGGCGAATTCACGCGAAAGACTGTACTGCAATGGTGCGGCGACGCACGTGAGGCAGGCCGCCGGGCCGACGCGCAGAAAATCAGGCAGGGCTGTCTTGCGCTCGACAGACTTCGTCCCTTCGCCCCGAACCTCTTGCGGCCCGAGCCGATTGGCCAGATGGATGACCTGAGGCGCCGTGGAAACCCGTTGCTGCCGACGTCCTTGGAGCAGATGCTCGAACAGCATGCCGCTCAAGCCGGTTTCACGAAGCTCGGGACAAAAGCCCTTCTCGTCGCCGTGCGCAAGCTCCACGCCTGTTCGCGGGATCGAACACGCTTTCATGGACCTCTGAATGCAGACCTTATACGCCGCCAGCTCACGGAATCCGTTCAGGACCATCCCGAGGAAATGGCACCGTATCGAACCGAACTCGCGCGGCTGGCGGAGCGGCTGGACATGCGCTGGTCGGATGGCTGGCGCCAGTTGCAGGCGGCCGTCGTCTCAGCGGGCATCGCGCGAAGCGACAATCCGGTGGAGGAACTGGCCAGGGTTGCCGTGCCGGCTGGTCTCGAACCCTGGCAGGTAGACCGCGAATGGGCCTGGCTGCATGAACGCGGGCTGCGTCCCGATCTTCGCCTGACCTGGGCGCGCAAGATCGCCCGATTCGACGATCTTGGTGCGAACGAGATCATCGCCGCAACAGAACTGCTTCCCCCGATCATGCTCGGACCGATGCCGCCGCGGGGCACGCGCCTGAAGAACGCCGTGTACCCGCTCCCGGCGCCGGTTGAGACTGCTGCTGCGGGCTGCGACAAGCCGCTTCTCGAGGCGATGCATTTCGTCTGGCGGTGCGCCCGCGATCTCGGCATCTGGGAGAGGTGCGATGCCCCGGACGCGCGCGCACTGTTCGATGAACGCGTATTGGACGACGTCGAGAGCCGCCAGGACAAGATGACACCGCAATCGGCGCAGCTTCATCTGAACCGGATCCGTGACTGGCGCGAAGGCCGCATCGACCTGTCGAAATAGCCATCCGTCCGGCAAACGAACTTCAACTGCGCCAGCATTTCCGGCCGATGCCAGGTGGACCCATCTCCTGCGAAATCAGGAGTTGAACCATGCCAATCCTTCATGCCGACCAGCCGGCCACCCGTGCTGAACTCGCACGCTGGGCGACATTCTCGCGCAACGAGATCGCCGGCTTCCTTGCAGATCTCGGCATCCTTCCGCTGCGCGACAAGTATCCGCCGGCGCGAATCTACGGCGGCCTTCTCGGTTTGCAGCCCGAATGTCCGCAGGAAGAGGAGGCGCTCGGGGAAGGGCTGGTGCGGCTTGGAACCGTGGCTGAGCGCATGGGCATCGGCGCCGAGACACTTCTGAGGGATTGTCGAAAGGGCAGAAAGGGAATTCCGCCGCTCTATGTGTTCGGTTCAAAGCGTCATCTCTTCCTCCGCGCGCAGGTCGATCAGATGGTCTCGAGCCCGCGCAACCTCTTCCAGGACTTTGCATCCCTCCCGGGGCACGCCCTTCCCGCATCAGACCTGAGCATGGAGCTGGATACCGACCCGGCAGACATCGCGACGCTCCTCGAGAACAAGTCCGCTCTGCCGGCGCACATCCTGTCTGGCGGAAATCGTCGGTTCATCGTCGCGGATGTGTCGCGCCGCCTCAAGATTTCCAGCGACCCGGACGTGCAAACGGACAGCGAAGAACCTGTGTCCTGCGCAGCCAATGTCACGGGCGGCCTGTTCTCGCAGGCTACGCATGTCCAGTCCGTATCGTCCATCGCGGCGGAGGCTGACCGCACCGGATCCGCCCCGCGATCCCGCAGAGGCGACTCCGTGCACACCAAGCCGGCGGAGGCGAAACTGTCGGACAGATAAGGCGTGGTTAAATCGCCGGAGAATTCGCCCCCGACGCACAGAATCGCTTCCGGCGCACGCAAACCAACCAATTTCCCAGTCAATCGAGTAATCCGTAGGAGAGTATCCATGGGGCTTTTTTCAAGTGCCGCCCACGCGCCGGTTGCCATGGACGGCACCACCACAGGTATCACAATGCAGACCGTCCTCGACCAGACCGTGGACGAGAGCGAGAAGAAGCGCCTCCGGCGCATCGAGGATTTCTTCGCCGCCCCGCTTTCGACATTCGAGGGAGACCTCGAGCAATGGTTCTGCGTACATTTCCCCCATCCCAGGAAAATCCGCGGCGGTCCGCTCCCGGGTGCGGATCGGGAGTTCTGGAAAAGTCGCGCGGCCTACAGGAAGTGGCGGGAAGTCTGCTGGCGTCGGATCCGCACAACGATCGGCGCAATAGATGCCCGAAAAGCCCTTCGGGCGCAGATCGACGGCTGGACACCGCTTCTCGACCTGCTGACGGAATTGTCCGAGGACCACGGACCCGTTCACCCGGCGACGCTTGGTTCCATACGCGCCCTTGTTGATCGGGCCCGTGCGCACGGCTTTGAGCCGTCCGACCTTTCGCCTGCCCGGGTACCCCTGCTGCTCGACGCCCTGCCGCTGCACGAACGCGAGCGTTCCGTTCGCGCGCTGAAGTCCCTCGCCTCGCTCAGCAGCCTCGAACGGGTCCGCGAACATCTGCACGAGGATTTCCAAGGCGAGATGTGGGTCCCCGGCAAAGCGACGCCGGTGCCGGACACGGTGCGTGCGGCAATCGACGCCCTGATAAACACGGCACGGTATGCGAACGGAATGTACGACGATATATCGCAAACGACGACTGCGGCGTTCAACGAGAATACGGCAGAGTCCTACACCGCCGCCTTCGTAGCGCTGGCGCGCGCTGCCGCCGATACCGGCATGGTGGATCTGGAGGGGCTGACTTCTCTCGAGCCCCTCTTCGAGTGCGAGATCCGGCGCGCGGTTGTCACGCACTGGATCGATCTGGACGAAACCGGAGCAGGGTTTAGCGCGCGTACCGCCGCCCAATACGTCGGGACGATCGCGCGGATCGGCGAGGTAAATGGGATCGACACAGGCAAATGGTCGAAGAGCCTCAAGTCAAACCCGTTTCTGCAGGATGGCCGCGAGACGGGTCGGAAGATGGCGCCGAAGAACCAGGCGTTCTGCCAGCGGCTGATCAAGGACCGCGAGAAGACACGCCTCTTCCTCTGTCAGCATACGCTCTACCAGGATAGGGCGATGGACATCCTCGCGACCGACAAGACGCTCACGCTTGATGACCGGCGTAGGGTGCGCGGATTAGGTACGTGCGCGGCCTTCGCCGCACTCGAGATTCGCGGCGCCGGCATTCGCAAGGGAAGCGCGTTGGCAGCCATGTCCGGCGGGACCGGCCAGAACCTGTTTCGGCGCCAGTCGGGGGATGAACGATGGTTCGAACTTTGCATTCCGAAGAAGGACATGAAGGGCGAGTATGTCGAGATGCCGCCGATCCCGATCCGCGACGACAAGTATTGCGGCTACGAGGTGCTCGACTGGTATCTGAAAACGATTCGTCCGATGTTCGATTTCGCCAATCCGGAATGGTGTGAGGAGAACGAACGACCGCGGTCGCCCTTCCTGTTTCCCGCGGAACAGTCACCCCGAGCCCTCCTCGGTTCGATGCTCTACAAATGGTTTAGAAACTGCAGCGCGGAGATCGGGCTGGAGATGTTTCCGCATAACTTTCGGCATGGTTTCGCCTCGCTGATGCTTGCCCGGTCCTGGGACAATCGGAGCCGCGCGGCCGCGTATCTCGGTTGCTCGGTTGGGGTGCTCGACAAGCACTATGCCTGGCTCGACCGCCGCCAGAAACTCGAGGAGACTCAGGACATGCTCGCGGAGATCCTCGCATGTTAGGACGGCACGAGATCCTCGCACGGCCCCACTGGCGGCCGTTCGCGGCCAATTCGGTCCTGCTGCAGCTTCCGATCGCGGAGCTCCGCGCTCTCGATGGACTTGTTGTTTTCGTGCGCAGCAATGGTATCGAGAACCTCAAGGAGGTCGATTGCCGGATCTGGGCTCGCCTGAACGACGGGTTGGATGGGCTCGATGATGCCACGCGCGCGATGGCGGCGACCGAGGGGCCCGAAGCTCCGCAGCTGCTCGCCCTTCGCGGTGCGGCGGACAGCCTCAGGGCCTGCCGCGACTTTAATGGCACGTCGCGCATTCCGCGTCGCCAGTATGCTCGCGACATTTCCCTGGCCTTTGCCGACCTGCCAGTCCGCTGGCAGGAACGGCTCACGGACATCAGAGCGCGACGCGACGACGGGGAAATCAGTCTCGCGGACGACATTTTCAAACGCATGATCCAGAAACTCGCCCAATACGCCTGGTACATGCACGACATCGGGTTTCCGGCGGAACTCACGCTCGCGGGTCTGCAAGCATTCCATGAATACGAGACCACGCGTATCTCCAACCGGGGAAAGCGGCTGGCGTCCGCCACGATCCTCGCAACCTTCTCTGACATCCAAAACTATATGCGACTATCTGGCGACTACGCGGACTCGTTGTGCTTGGAGGTCAGGAAGCTCCTGCAAAAGCTTGGAGAGAAGGTCGACGCCGAGATCTCGAGTAAATATGCGGCCCTTGCCGCAATCGACGTGCGCGCTATCCGCCCACGGGCCGAAGCCGTCCTTGCCGACGCCGCGAACCGACCAAATCCGGCGCAACGGTGTCAACAGCGGAACCGGGCCATGGCCCTTGCCATCCCGCTCACGACACCCTTGCGACGTGAATGGCACGAACTGAAATTCGGCCGGGACATTGTCTGGGATGACGGCCGATATCGGCTTCGAAACTACAAGCTCAGAAAGAACCGGCACCGCAGGGGGCGCGAGGAATACCCCGGCTCGATTCACCCTTCTGCACAGCAATTTGTGGACGCTGTTCTCTTGCAGGATGATGATCCGAAATATCTCGATGCATTGCGTGAACGGGCTGAACAAATGATGTGGCCCCTCTTCGCCCACCCGAACGGATCAGAGGTGGCTCCGAACTACGTCTCACAGGTCTGGTCGAAAGAATTCGGCACCGGCGCGCATATTGCGCGTACCATCGCCTACGATATCCTCTTCGCACTCGGCGAGAAGGCGACCCGCGGTGCCATGCTGCTCAATGACCATCAATCAACGCAAGCGGCCGCGAAGTATATTGGTCAGCAGGCCCGCGCTGCGGCATTGGCCGCCGCTGCGCGGGAACGCGATGATATGTTCGAAGAACTGATGTCTGAAGTAGATTTCAGACATCACAGCGACGCTGCACAACCTCACTGGTCTCCAGGAAAAGACGGGGTTGTCAATCCTGAAACAAAAGGATCCCATGGCCTAATGGAATGTCCGTCGTCAGATGATTTGGGACACGAGCGCCTGATCTCGAATGGAGGGCCTGGCTCGTTGGTGCTTCAGTTTAGGCCGCTGACTTGCGGTGCAGCAAGCGGCGCGTCTCGAAGGTCCTGGCCTTGATCTCCTTTCGTCGTTTGAGGATGGTTTCCGATCTGCCGAAGTAGACGTCGGCGGGGGTGATGTTGCCGAGGCTCTCGTGGTAGCGGTGGTGATTGTAGTGGTCGATGAAGGCGTCGATCGCCTGTTCCAGGGCTCCCGGCAGGAAGTAGTTCTCCAAGAGGATGCGGTTCTTCAGGGTCTGGTGCCAGCGCTCGATCTTGCCCTGGGTCTGAGGGTGTCGGGGCGCTCCACGGACATGATCCATGCCCTCGGCGGCAAGCCAGTCGGCCAGTTCCCCGGAGATGTAGCTGCTGCCATTGTCGCTCAGCAGCCTGGGTCGATGGGCAACCCTGGCCTGCTCGCAACCCGAGGCCACCAGGGCATCTTCCAGCGTCGCGGTCACGTCCGATGCCTTCATCGTCGTGCAGAGCCGCCAGGCAATGACGTAGCGGCTGTAGTCGTCGAGGATGGTCGAGAGGTAGAACCAGCCCCAGCCGATGACCTTCAGGTAGGTGAAGTCGGTCTGCCAGAGCTGGTTCGGTCGAGTGGTCTTCTCCTGGAACTCGCCTGCCGCCTTGATCACCGTGAAGGCCGGGCTGGTGATCAGATCATGCGCCTTCAGAACCCTGTAAACGCTGGCCTCCGAGACGAAGTAGCGCCGGCTGTCCGTAAACCTGACCGCCAGTTCCCGTGGCGAGAGCTCGGGTTGATCGAGCGCCAGGTCGACGATCTGCCGACGCACCTTATCCGGGATGCGGTTCCAGACCCGAGACGGGCGCGAGGGCCGATCCTCCAGCCCCACCGCGCCGAGGGCCAAGTAGCGATCGTACCAGCGGTAGAATGTTGTGCGCGGGACCCCGATCATGTCGAGGGTCCGCTTGGCCGGCAGGTGCGACTGCTCCACCAGCCGGATGATTTCCAGTTTCTCCGATGCGGGATACCTCATTCCTCGTCTCCCCCATCCCCGAGCATGCTTTTTTTGAGCAGGCGGTTCTCCAGGGTGAGGTCCGCGACGGCTTCCTTGAGCGCGGCGGCCTCGGCGCGCAGGTCCTTGACCTCTGGGCTGCTGGCCTGCCGCGCCGTGTCGCCGGCCAGTCGCTTCTTGCCCGCCTCGAGGAACTCCTTCGACCAGCTGTAATAGAGGCTCGTCGCAATCCCCTCGCGCCGGCAGAGTTCGGCAATGCTCTCCTCGCCCCGCAGGCCCTCGAGCACGATCCGGATCTTCTCCTCGGCCGAATGATGCTTCCGCGTGCGCCGGCGGATGTCCTTCACAACGGCTTCGGCCGTCGGCTTTGCTGTTCCGGGTTTCTGTCTCATCTCCACTCCTTGGCGGTTACGATGAGCCGGAAACCCTCCGTTATGAAATCAACTCAGATGTCCCACGAGCGCTGACGTCAGACAGTCTCTTGTTCGCGTTCTGGTCGCTGGAGCCGGTCGGGGCGACGAAGCATTCATTCACAGCGATGCCTTCCGGTCTCTGATCCTGCTGGCACCGCATGTCGCTTCCGAAGCTATGCCCATGGAGCGGAAGGACCCCCAGGTCTTTGTTGACCGCCGGCCCAGGCTGACGGCGCGCGAACGCGACGTGCTGTGTTTGCTGGCCAATGGCCATCTCAACGCCCGGATCGCGGAGCGGCTTGGCATTTCCGAGCCGACGGTTCGCGCACACATGATCTCGGCGCGGCGCAAGCTTGGCTGTGCGACCCGGGAGCAGGCGGTGGCTGTGGCCATCACACTCGGGCTGATTTCGCCGTGAATGGATCCAGGCAGATGCGCGACGAAACTGTGATCCCGGCAACCCCCTTGAGATCCACTTCTGAGGCATCATGCAGCGAGGATGCGAGAGTCTGAAAGACTGCCATCTTGGCTCTCCTCTTCCTCAAAGCACCCGTTTGCAAACTCGGCCTCGACGTATTTCTGCAAAACTCCAGAACGCGCTTGCCCGCGTGAAGTCAGAAAATACCCGCCTGAAGGATCGACTTGAAGAGCGAACCAGCTGGTTCGATGCGTTGCAGGCAATGTCGCCGGTTGATCTGGTCGAACAGCCCGGGGGCGGACGGTCATCTGGCGACCAGACCGGTTAGCCCGGAACATCCGCCCGCAAAGATCCGTTAACCGAAGCGAACGGAAATCCACCGAGTTTCCTTCGTGATTTTCCGACAGGCCAATTTTCCCTTTCGAGAGCACGCAACGCTGTTGTTTCAGGAAAGGGTATCGCAATGAGCGATCCTGTCGAAGAGCCAAAGCGGCTTGTTTCCATCTCCCTCGAGCTGCCGAGCGGCCTCCTCGATGCGTACGACGAGTTGGTGGAGAGTGGAATCCACCCGGACCGCGAGAGTGCGCTCCTCCATGGCCTCGTCGAGACTTGGCGGCAACACCGGGGCTCGTATCACACGATCCGCCTGGACCTGCTCAATCAACCAGGGCCTGGGGATCCCCCTGATACAGCCGCGGAGGCCGCGTCAAACGACGACGCGTCCGGCGAGTCTGGAATCTGACGCCATAGTCGGCCTGGGCGGGGAAGTCCCGCCCCTCATCCCTTCCGCTGGCGCATCACCGCGCCAGCGGAGCCTGGGTCTCCCAGCCCCCTCCTTGACGCCTGAAGCCACCCCATCACGGGGCGGCGGGCTCAACAAAGGGGGCAGCCCATGAAGACGACGACAGCTGCGCGCACTGCAATTCGGGACGCGATGGTCCGAAAAGCGCGTGCAACGGCCGGCAAGACATGCAGCACGATGCTTAAGCTCTGCCTGGGGCTGGGCAATCCCGCCAGTGTTCGCGCCGCACGAGCTTTTGCCAAGAGCATCCGCAGCAGGCAACCACAACCCCACAAATGGCAATTGGATCGGATCATCGCCGCGCTCTCGAACGGCGCCTGTGATGTCGACGAGAGTGCGCGTCGTATCACCCGGCATCTGAGTTCCCTCCTCTACGATCAGGATACGCTTATGGCCCTCGCACAGGCCTCGAGGCGCCCATCGTCATGATCCCGGTCATTTCGTTTTCCATGCGTTGGGAGAATTTCCGCAGGCTGCCCGCACGACCGAAATCCCGCGGTCCCCCGGCGCGCTCGCATGTTTGCGAACAGCGCGGGCGGTGCGACCCCGTCGCGGCGTCAGGAGCGCTGGATCTGTCAATTCTTTGAAACCAATGGAACGTCAGAGACATGTTGAATGAGAAACACGCCGATCCCATGATCAAAGCGATCAAATCTGCCCTCGAGAATATCTGCGAGATCCATGATGCCGTGCGGTCTCGCCCGGATGGTCTCAACGAGGACCTTCTGGCAATGATCCATAAGGCCACGCCATCGCGCGACCCGATACGGGACACCCTGTTCGACGGCCCCATCCTCGACGATCTCGCAGAGCTTTCCGCCGCGCTTGCAGCGGCCGCAAAGGCCGAGGAGCGCGTCGAAGAGTGTTGGGATGAAGGTGGCGACTTCTATACCCGGCGCTGCCTGACCGGCGACGGAGAGTGGATACGGTCCGTCCGCGCGTCGGTTGTTCAGTTGCGGCTGTTCATCCAGGAGGCGCGCGACCTGGCCCGGGCCTCTGCCATCGTTGCCGCTGTCAGGAAGGATCTTGCGCGGCTGCACGACTGAGCGCCGGTCTCCCGCGTTTCTGAAAAGGGACCGGAAAATGACTGGTCTCAGGGTCCGATGAACCTGGCTCTCTCGCATCCCCATCGCCGGGGATGAGAGAGAGCCGTGCGTCAGACCCATGACGGCGGCCTCTGCCCACCGACACGCCTGACCTGGAATTGACAGAAGTCCCGGCCCAGCCGGTCCGGCGCAGAATGCGCCACAGCGCATCATCTGCATGGGAGATAACATGCATCATCATGACATCACGCCTGGTGAAATCCAGGCGGCGCGCGTGGCAGCGGCGTTCAAAGGCTGGCTCCGGAATCATGGCGAAATCCTGATTGCCACCGCGGATGCCTTGGGTGGAGCCGAGGCAGCAAAGCTGGCCAGATCCGTCGCGACATCAGTGGCGCAAGGGGCGGACGCGCTCGACCATTTCGACGAGCTGCGTCCATTGCGGGACCTGATCGCCAACTATGTGGGCGGCAGCCAGCCGGCGGTCTATCGCGAGGGCGATCTCATTGTTGAATGCGACCCGAACGCGCCGCATGTCGTCGGCGCCCAGATCTGCGCCAATGCCCTGGACCGCGCGATTGAGGCCCTGCAGGCTCTCAAGACAGCAAAGATCCGGCGCGTGCCGGCAGGGGGACTTGCATGACCCAAACGCCGGCAGGCGGGCCTTACCCCGGGCGGGCACGGCGCGGGACGAACTCGTTGTCCCCCGCCAAGTCTCATCCCACGAGCAAGTCGTCTGCGGCGGCATTCGAGATCGCCCGGCGCAAGGCGCTACAGATTGTCGAGGCCGTCCGGCGGCGCGACGAGGAGGTTTGCATCCGCGGCAAGGCCATAGACGAGGTAGTCGAGCGATATCGCTGGCTGATCGCTTCGCTGGGTGTCGCGCGCGCCACACCGGGAGGGGACGCCATCGCGGCTCTTGCACGTCGGGGATACCTGCTTGGCCCGCGCTTTTCTCTTTCACCACCGGCGTCCCGCATCAATTCGATCGACTCTCCGTGGATCGTTCATTTTGGCATCGGACTTCCAACGCGGTCCTGCCACCGGTGGTCGACAATCGAGCACGATGCCCTGTCGATAGATATCGATGCGCTGCCGCCGGTGCAGATCGTGTCAGTGCATGTCACGATCCGGGTGAAGGTGGAGCTTCGAAAGGAGGGGATAGAGCTCGGATAAGGGTCATTTATGTTGTCGGAACGAACGGCTCTGAGCCGACTTTCATCCTCGGCTCAGGATGCTGCAAGGCGGCCCGTCGAAGCCGCCGATCGCCGCATTCGTGAACTCGGGCAAGGGTCGAAGGTCAACAATGCGGACGAAACCGACCTTCAACCGGATCGCCTGCTACTGTTCACCTGGAGCTGGAACAGACCCAAGGCACGAACCACCTCGCGCTTTGTCTTCTCGGTGCGCTCGCGCGCCCGTGCCGTACCCTCTTCGATCACGTCAAGAACGTATCTCCGGTCTTTGCTGAGGTGTGCCCTGCGCTCGCGAATTGGGGCAATGAGGTCCTGGAGGATAGCTTCCAGACGCGCCTTGATCTTGCCATCGCCGAGCCCTCCGCGCTGATACTTCGCCTTCAACTCGGCAAGCACGTCCTGGTCGGGATCGAAGGCGTCGAGATAGGTGAAGACGACATTGCCGTCGACGCAGCCTGGGTCTTCGACACGCAGATGGTTGGGATCGGTGAACATTGCCCTGACAGCATTTCGGATTTCTTGAGACGACGCGGACAGCGCAATGGCGTTGCCACCGGATTTCGACATCTTGGCCTTGCCGTCGATACCGGGCAACCGACCCGCCTTCGGAATGATCGCCCGCGCCTCGGGCAACACGGCGCGGCCTGCGGTTGCGTTGATGCGCCGCACGATCTCGTTCGTCTGCTCGATCAGCGGTGCCTGATCCTCGCCGACCGGCACGATCGTTGCCTTGAAGGCCGTGATGTCCGCCGCCTGCGCCGCCGGGTAGCCACCCTTCACCGCCAAACTGCATAAGAAGGGTGGTTGGACTATTCACAGATCTTGCTGGCAATACATCGTGTCGTGGCATTGATCGAGTAATACTGGAGCGGGGTCAGCCGCCGACCAACTAATCATGGGTGTCGGATCAGCTCTCTATAACAAGAACTTACCGTCCCGCAGCCCACACGGGAAGCGCGCCCGGCTGCACACCAAAGAGAGTTGTCAGAAGCAGATAGCCCAGGCTGCTGAGAACCATCAAAGCCGCAATATTGTGGAGGCCGCCATGGCGGACCATCTGCGGAATTGTTACGCGCCCCGAGGAGAACACGAGGGCGTTCGGTGGGGTCGCCACTGGCAGCATGAACGCCATGGAGGCGGAAATCGCGGCTGGAACGGCCAGCATGAGAGGGTTCTGCCCGATTGTCTGCGAAAGAGCTGCCAAGAGTGGCAGAAACGTCGCGGCCGTTGCCGTGTTGGAGGTGACTTCCGTGAGGAGAAGAATCATCGCCGAAACGATCAGCACCAGCAGAAGGATTGGAAGCTCGCTCGCAATGCTACCGATCAAGCCGCCGATCCAGGTGTCGAGGCCTGTTTGCGCCACGGCAGCCGCGAGGCTCAGCCCGCCTCCGAACAGCAAGAGAACACCCCAAGGGAGTTTCAGAGCCGTCGTCCAGTCCAGGAGCGCAATGCTCGAACCAGAGTTTTCTCGTCCGATCCCCGCCGGGAGAAGGAAGAGCAACAGGGCTGCACCGATCGCGATGGCGGCGTCGTCGAGGCCCGGAACGAAGTTCTGAAGCCATGTCCGGAAGATCCAGAGCAGAGCAGCCGCCAAAAAAACGAGGCCGACCGCAGTTTCAGCTCGCGTCATCGGGCCCAGGCCGCGAAATTGCGTCTGTATCATCTCGCGCGCGCCCTTTACTTCATTGCGCGGCAGCCTGATCGAAACGCGGGTCAGGAACAGCCAGGACAGACCCAGCATGACGACAGCGATTGGGACGCCGATAAGCATCCAGCGCCCGAAGCCGAGATCGTATCCATAGGTTTCCCGCATTGCGCCGGCGAGAAGGGCGTTTGGCGGTGTGCCGATCAAGGTGGCGATGCCTCCAATCGAGGCGGCATAGGCGATGCCGAGCATCAGGGACAGAGCAAAGGCACCGCTCTCGCCCTGCCGACTGTCGTCCCGCATCAGCCCGATCACCGACATGGCGATGGGCAGCATCATCACCGTTGTCGCGGTGTTGGAGACCCACATGGACAGAAACGCGGTCGCGACCATGAAACCGCCGACGATGTGGTGAGGGCATGCGCCCGTTCGCGACACGATGGAAAGGGCGATACGGCGGTGCAGGTTCCAGCGTTCCATGGCGCCGGCCAACATGAAACCGCCCATGAACAGGAAGATCGTCGAACTGGCGTAGGGCGCGGCTGCGACCTTCATTGAGCTGACCCCCGTCAACGGAAAGAGCGCAAGCGGCAGCATCGAGGTTGCGGCGATGGGGATCGCCTCGGTGATCCACCAGATGACCATGAGCGCCGCAACCGCGACGAGTCTCCATGCGGCGGGTTCCAGGCCCTCGGGCGCGGGCAGCGCCAGAAGCAGAAAGAACGCCGCAAGACCGATCAGCATCGGCAGGAGCCTCAGGGAGCCCTGATCCTGCTCCGTGGCCGCCGTCCAGGTCAGGCTTTGATCTTGGTGCGGAGTGTCGTGTGTTTGGGCCATTGGGCCATGTCCTCCCGGAGTGTTATGTCGTTGCTGCCGCCGGTCTTCCTCCCGGCGTCAATCAGGTTTAGCGCTCAGGTGATTGCGCGGACCAATGCCCATTCCGGATGAATCCATGCGCGGACCGGCACCAGCTCACCCGGACAGCGACAACGATTCAGAGGAACTCGAAGAGGGCTTCCAACAGTGCCTCGGGCACTTCTTCCTGTGGGCTGTGACCGCACTCCAAAGCAGAGCCTCTCACGTCGAGCGCCTTCTCGCGCCAAGTCTCCACGACATCGTAGAGCGCACCGACGGTGCCGTGCCTGCCCCAGAGAGCCATCAGTGGTGCGCTGACACGGGCTTCGGCGTCCGCCGCGTCATGCTCCAGGTCGATACTGGCCGAGGCGCGATAGTCTTCGCAGATCGCGTGGCGGGTTGCGGGATCGGCGTAGCTACGGCGATACTCGGCCATGACGCGCGCATCGGATGCCCCCGGCGTCTTGATCTGCCCCTTGATGTGGGTCTCCAGAAAGAATTCCGGGTCGGACGCGATCAGACGTTCCGGCAGGGGATGTGGCTGGATCAGGAAGAACCACCAGAAATACCGGCGGGCAAACTCCATGTCGGTTCTGGCATACATCGTCGCGGTCGGGGCGATGTCCAGCAGCACGAGCTTTTCGACGGCATTGGCGTGATCCAGGGCCAGACGGTGCGCCACTCGAGCCCCGCGGTCATGACCGATGAGGCGAAAGCGCGCATGACCGAGGCTTCGCATCACAGCGACCTGGTCGGCCGCCATCGCGCGCTTGGAATAGTTCACATGCCCTCTGCCGCCTTCAAGCTTCTCGCTGTCGCCGTAGCCGCGCAGGTCGGTCAGGACGACGGTGAAGCGCTTCGCAAGAACGGGAGCGACCCTGTGCCAAGTCAGGTGGGTCTGCGGATGTCCATGCAGCATCAGAAGGGGCGGGCCGTCACCGGCGGTCGCGGTTCGGATGCGCACACCCTCGGCATCGATGTCACGCCAGACGAACCCGGGGAGGATATCCGGATGACCTTCAAGCCCGCTCATGCCGCACGGCCCCGATCAAGCCACGGGGTTTCAGCAAAGTAGGTTGCTTCGAAGGCGCGGATCTCGCGGCTCTTCTCCAATGTCGTCCCGATCCGGTCGAGTCCCTCCATCAGCGCGCGGCGTCGGGTTTCCTCGATCGTGAAGGGTAAAGAGAGATCCGCTGTCCGGATCTTCAGTTTCTCCAGGTCCACGTCGATCTCCGCCCCGTCCGGGCCAACGGCGGAGAACAGGCGCTCGAGGTCCTCTTCGGGCAACGACACCAGAAGCAGGCCGTTATTGGCGGCGTTGTCGGAAAAGATCCCGGCAAATGTGGTGCCGATTAGGCCGCGAATGCCGAATTGCTGCATCCCCCAGACCGCGTGTTCCCGAGAGGATCCGCAACCGAAGTTCGGCCCGGTCAGCAAGAACCGGGCGCTGCGCATCGCCGCGCGGTTGAGGATGAAGTCGGGCCGCTCCTGCCCATCGGCATCGAAGCGCAGGTCGTGAAAAAGACCCCGCGCCAGTCCTGAACGGTCAATGCCCTTCAGGAAAGCCTTGGGCATGATCACGTCGGTATCCACATTCGCGGCCGGAAAGGGAGCGGCCGCCCCGGCTACTTTGACGAAACGTTCCATATCAGGCCTCCACCTCGGCAAGGTCCCGGACATCTGTCAGATGCCCGGCAACGGCCGCGGCAGCCACCATCGCCGGGCTCATCAGATGGGTTCGTCCTCCGCTGCCCTGCCGCCCTTCGAAATTGCGGTTGGTGCTGGAGGCGCAACGCTCGCCCGGCGCCAGCACGTCGTCGTTCATGGCGAGACACATGGAGCAGCCCGATTGCCGCCATTCGAACCCGGCATCGATGAAAACGCGATCCAGCCCCTCGGCCTCGGCCTCCCGCCGGACCGTGGACGATCCGGGCGAGACCATGGCACGAACGCCGTGCGCGACGCGGCGACCCTTGAGGACCCGCGCCGCATCCCGCAGATCACCCAGGCGTGCATTCGTGCACGAGCCGATAAAGGCGCGATCGATCGTGATATCCCGAAGTCGGCGGCCTGGCGTAAGCCCCATGTACTCGAGCGCCCTGGCCGCATCGCGCTGCGCGTGGACCGGAAGCGTGGCGGGCTCGGGAACGGTGCCGTCGATCGTATCGGCCTGGTCCGGGCTGGTGCCCCAGGTCACCATCGGGGAGATTTGGGTGGCGCCCAGGAAGACCTCGCGATCGAAGATGGCGCCGGGATCGGTGGCAAGCGCCTGCCAAACCGGCCGAGCCCGTTCGAGCATCTCGGGGGAAGGGCCGCGCGGCCTGCCCGCGACATAGTCGAAGACCTTTTCGTCCGGGGCCATGAGGGCCACGCGCGCCCCGCATTCCACGGACATGTTGCAGATGGTCATGCGCCCCTCAACATCGAGCTGACCGATCGCTTCTCCCGAATACTCCAGGGCATGGCCCACAGCGCCATCCGCCCCGACTTTGCGGATCAGCGCCATGACCAGGTCCTTCGCGGTCACACCCACCGGCAGCCGTCCCTCCACGCGCACGTGCATTGTCCTGAGCCGGGCATAGGGCAGGGTTTGGGTCGCAAGTAGGTGTTCGATATCCGACGTGCCGATGCCGAAGCCCACCGCTCCGAACGCTCCGTAGGTCGTTGTGTGGCTGTCGCCCGCGGCTATCACGCTGCCCGGCAGAACCCATCCAAGCTCCGGCAGCACCACATGTTCGATGCCTTGACGGGGATCGAGAATATCGAACATCTCAATCCCGAAATCGCGACCGTTTTGCGCGAAGAACTCGATCTGCTTCTGAGCGCTGACATCTTCGACCGGGCCTCCCCGGTTCGGCGCGGTCGAGTTGACATGATCGACGACACCCAGAGCCGCCGCGGGGCGCCAGACCTTCCGTTCCGCCTCACGCAGCCCTGCGAAAGCCTGTGGGCTGGTGTATTCGTTTAGGACCGTCCGATCGATGTAGAGAAGAACCGTCGATCCGGGTCCGCTCTTGTCGTCCAGCGACAGAACCTTGTGTTGGTCGATGATCTTTTCGTAGAGAGTCCGGGGGGACATGGCGAAACACTCCTGCTCTTCTGGCCGGCAGACTACCTTGTCCGGGCGCGCATCAGCCAATGCGCTATAACGATCAAATCATGCACCGAACGACGGGTCGGCGACTATGGACACAAACTGGCTCGAGGATTTTCTGAAACTGGCTCAGGAGGGCAACTTCTCCCGTGCCGCCGAGATGCGGAATTCGAGCCAACCGGCTTTCAGCCGCCGCATCCGCGGCCTCGAGGATTGGATCGGGGCCGAGCTCATCGACCGGGATACGCACCGCATTACCCTGACCGAGGCCGGTCAGGCATTTCGAAGCGTGGCGGAAGAGGTCGTCCGCCGGCTGAACTACGGACGCGATCAGGCGCGCGAAATCGGCGCAGCGGGTGCCGGGACGCTGCGGTTCGTCGCGACGCATGCGCTGTCGATGACCTTCTTCCCAGACTGGCTCCGCGATTTCAGCGATGACCAGGATCTTGCAACCGTCAGTCTGGTTGTCGACAACATGGTGGCTTGCGAGCAGGTCATGCTGGCCGGAACCGCGGATCTGCTCTTATGCCATGACCATCCCGCGGCGCATCATCTGCTGGACCCGGGTGCCTTTCGATCAATCCAGATTGGCGAGGACCGCCTCGTTCCGGTCTGCGTCCCCACGGAAGAAGGCAGGCCCAGATTCCAGCTGCCCGGGCCGGCGGAGGATCCGTTGCCATTCCTGGCCTACGACGAGCGGTCGGGCATGGGGCGTATCCTTGCCGCCGCAAAGGTGATTTCCGAACGCCGTGCCGCCCTGCGGCCAGTCTTTCGATCTCACCTTGCGAGCGCGTTGCTGCGGATGGCACGCGACGGAAAGGGGCTGACATGGGCTCCGTTAAGCCTTTGCAAAGACGACTTGGGAAATGGGCGACTGGTGCAAGCCGCCAGTGTCGAATGGGATGTCCCAATGGAAATCCGGCTCTTTCGGCCCCGCACGCGTCGCAGCAAAATAGTCGAAGCTTTCTGGCTGCGTGCGAGCAAAGGTCTTGGCTCTCAGCTCGAGAAGTGAAAGAGGTGAGCGCAACTAAAGAATTCGGAGTGGGCGATTTCGAAGCAAGAATTGAACTATTTTTCAAAAAATCTCGTTCGATCGCGTACAATCTCAAATCATGAATTACCGTGTTTTAAGAAATGACGAATTTGTTGGAGTTGGGTCGTCCGATGACATCTGAAAATCAGTTTCGGCCCCAATTTAGAATTATTTTGCACCGCGACGAAAGTCTGTAATCCGCCAATTCTGTTGAAATAATAGTGGGTTGCGATGTAACAAGCGTGATCTTTTTTTCGCGAAGCGGTGCCCCTCACGCTGCCATGGGGAGCCGTTTCGCCATCTTGCGGAGGTTCTGAGCGGTTGCTGCCAGCGTGAATTCGTCCCGGGCGCCGTTGGGTCCCCTCAGGCGCAGTCGCGTCAGTCCGAGGATCTTCTTGAGGTGGGCAAACAGCATCTCGACCTTTCTTCGGGCGTGCCGGGTCGCCACGAAAGCGTCGGTCTTTGCGATTTCCCTGGCGAGTTCCCGCGCGCCCTCGTGGACGGATCTGGTGATGTGTCGTGTCGCTGTGTTCGGACAGCATTGCGCCTTGAGCTGGCAGACTGCGCAGTCCGGCTTTGCGGCGCGATAGCGCACTGTTTCCGTGTCTTCAGGCTCCGTGCGGATCGTCTGGAAAGCCCGGCGGCTGGACAGGAGCTCGTTGCCGCCGGGGCAGAGGTATCTGTCGTTTTCAGGATCGAACTTGAAGTCTGGCCGCGAGAAGGTTCCGTCCTGGCGAACTGATTTGTCGAGAACGGGGACATGGGGCTCGATGCCCTTCTCATGCACAAGCCAGCCAAGCGTTTCTGCGTTGCCATAGGCTCCGTCCCCGACGAATTTCTCCGGATAGATGCCAAAGATCTCCTGGACCCGGTCAACCATATCGAGGGCGGCGGAGACTTCCGCCTGCCGGATCGGCGCGGTCGGCTCCACGTCGACTATGATCGCATTCTCCAGATCTACCAGATAGTTGGTTGAATACGCGAAGATGGAGTAGGCCTTCTTCGCACCGGTGAACCGGGCAGCGGGATCGACAGGCGACAGGACCTTTGGCTTGACCGGCGTGGCGGCGCCGAAGGCCGCGTCATCCAGCGTCTCGAAATACTCCTCTGTCGCGCGACTAATCCGCTCGGGCGTCCAGCCTTCCGCCTCGACCTTGTTCAGTCGCTTGGCGTCTGCGGGAATGATGGATGCATCGACTCCGAACGCCTCTCCGCCAACCAGCCCCTCCCGGATGCACCTCGATAGCACCAATTCGAACAGGTGCCGGAACAGATCGCTGTCGCGAAAGCGGCCATGGCGGTTCTTCGAGAACGTCGAGTGGTCAGGCACTCGATCCGCCAGGTCAAGGCGGCAGAGATGGAGTAGGCGGGCGGGTCCGCGCGGACCATCGTAACTCCATCTAACTGGAGACTCGGAGGAAGAACCATGGCCTACTATGTGGGGATCGACGCATCCCTTAAAACCGTGAACATCTGCATCGTCGATGAAGACGGGGATGTGGCATTTGAGAGAAAGATCGAGGCCGAACCATCCGCGATCGTGGCGTGCCTGAAGCGATTTGGGCGGCCAGTCGCCCGGGTCGGTCTTGAATCGGGACCAACAGCTTCCTGGCTTTTCGCCGAACTTCGCGCCGCTGGATTGCCGGCCCTCTGCATGGAGTGCCGGCACGTGAAAGCCGGACTGGGTGCGATGCGGAACAAGACCGACCGCAATGACGCACGCGGCATCGCCCAGCTTGTGCGCCTTAGCTGGTTCCGCCAAGTCTTCGTCAAGAGTGACGAGGCACAACGCATTCGGATGCTCCTGGTCGCTCGCACCCACCTTGTGAGCAAATCGCAGGATCTGGAAAACTGCATCCGCGGATCGCTGAAAGTGTTTGGGTTGAGGATCGGCACCGTGACCCGCCAAGGCTTAGAGGCACGTGTTTTGGACCTGATCGACGGCAGCGCGAACCTTGCGTTGATCGTGGAGCCACTGCTCCGGGCCCGCCGCGCAATGATCGAGGAGTTCGAGCGGCTCGATCGGCTCTGTCGAGAATTTGCCAGACGAGATCCCGTCTGCCGTCGGCTGATGAGCGTTCCCGGCGTCGGAGTGATCGTGGCGCTGACCTACAGGACCGGTGTCGATGCCCCCGAGCGGTTCAAACGGTCCCGGGATGTCGGCGCCCATTTCGGTCTGACGCCCCGCCGATACAGCTCCGGACAGACAGACTACGACGGCCGGATCAGCCGATGCGGGGATGAAATGGTCCGCACGGCGCTCTATCAGGCCGCGCATGTCCTGATGCACCATGGCCGATGGTCACCGTTGCGGGCGTGGGCAATGCGGATCGCCAAACGCCGCAGCCTGAAGGCCGCGAAGGTCGCACTCGCGCGCAAGCTGGCGGTCGTGATGCACCGCATGTGGGTCGAAGGGACCGACTTCCGCTGGTCGGACACAACCCCGGTCTGCGCTACGACAGCGGCTGCCTGAGGAGAGCAATGACGTAATTCAGAGACCCGGATCCGCCGTTCCGGCGGGAAACAGCGCCCGGGAGGGTGCGAGGGTCGGATGAGCCCGTATCGCTGGTTGCGGCAGCATGGCCCGGCGTCATGTGAATCGCGCGGCAGAGCTCGGCCATCCGATCCTTCCCAACCCATCCTGTCCGCCGACACCACCGAGGCGTCGAGCACGAAAAGAAGCCTGAACTCTTCCGCGCGCAATTCCCGAAGGAACGCTCAACAAAGGGATTGACGAACGATGCCCGCCTAAAGAAACCATCGATAGGCGAGGTTGAGATGCACCTCTTCGCACAGCCGGCGTTCAGAACGGATCCCGAAGCAGTAGCCCAGCAGAAGCATCCGGATCATCAGCTCTGGATCGATCGAGGGGCGGCCCCGATGGCTGTAGAACGGCGCGAGGAAACTCCGGATCTCCGAGAGGTCGAGGAAGCGGTCGAGTTTGCGGACCAAGTGGTCAGCAGGCACATGATCCTCGATCGAGAACTTATAGAACAGAGCCCCCTGCGCGGTTTGCCTCGATCCCATCATCCACTCGATCTCCCTGTTCTTGATAGGATTGAATCAGGACTTCGGCGATACTTCAATATCGACTTTTTCAACAGAATTCGCCCAGTTTGAGCTTTGGGGATATAATTCCGCGAGACAGACATATCCGCTTTGGGCCCTGGCCCCCTCCCACGAAAACTCAGACGCATAAGCGGAACAAACCTCGTAGCTGTCCGTGGCGTCGGTTCGACGGTTTGAAGAGAACCGCAAGACTGCATGTGCCGACAACTTCAGCGCCGTTCAGATGGCATTAACCAAGCGCAAACTCGGCGAGAAAGATAACGTACAGGTTCTTTCGCACATTTGCTTTGAGAGGCGGCTCGTTTCAGCCATGCTGAAAGGAGCATGAGATGGGCAAAGGCGGAAAGCCGGGAGCGATGGGAGAGGTCATACAGATCGATGAGGCCCGCATCCGGGATCACCTCGGAGAGATGGTCCGTGGGACTGTTGAAGAAGCGTTGAACGCCATGCTGGATGCGGAAGCGGACAGGCTCTGCGGCGCCGGGCGCTACGAACGCAGCGAAAGACACCCGCGCCGGCAGCTACGAACGCCGGCTTGAGACCAAGGCGGGCGAGGTGCATCTCAAGGTGCCGAAGCTCCGCCGGCAGACATTCGAGACCGCCATTATCGAGCGCTACCAGCGCCGAGAAAGCAGCGTCGAGGAAGCGCTGATCGAGATGTATCTGGCGGGCGTTTCGGTGCGACGGGTCGAGGACATCACCGAGGCGCTCTGGGGCACGCGTGTCAGCCCGAGCATGTCTCCAATCTCAACAAGAAGATTGTCCGTTGTCAGATGATTTGGGACACGAGCGCCTGATCTCGAATGGAGGGCCTGGCTCGTTGGTGCTTCAGTTTAGGCCGCTGACTTGCGGTGCAGCAAGCGGCGCGTCTCGAAGGTCCTGGCCTTGATCTCCTTTCGTCGTTTGAGGATGGTTTCCGATCTGCCGAAGTAGACGTCGGCGGGGGTGATGTTGCCGAGGCTCTCGTGGTAGCGGTGGTGATTGTAGTGGTCGATGAAGGCGTCGATCGCCTGTTCCAGGGCTCCCGGCAGGAAGTAGTTCTCCAAGAGGATGCGGTTCTTCAGGGTCTGGTGCCAGCGCTCGATCTTGCCCTGGGTCTGAGGGTGTCGGGGCGCTCCACGGACATGATCCATGCCCTCGGCGGCAAGCCAGTCGGCCAGTTCCCCGGAGATGTAGCTGCTGCCATTGTCGCTCAGCGGCCTGGGTCGATGGGCAACCCTGGCCTGCTCGCAACCCGAGGCCACCAGGGCATCTTCCAGCGTCGCGGTCACGTCCGATGCCTTCATCGTCGTGCAGAGCCGCCAGGCAATGACGTAGCGGCTGTAGTCGTCGAGGATGGTCGAGAGGTAGAACCAGCCCCAGCCGATGACCTTCAGGTAGGTGAAGTCGGTCTGCCAGAGCTGGTTCGGTCGAGTGGTCTTCTCCTGGAACTCGTCTGCCGCCTTGATCACCGTGAAGGCCGGGCTGGTGATCAGATCATGCGCCTTCAGAACCCTGTAAACGCCGGCCTCCGAGACGAAGTAGCGCCGGCTGTCCGTAAACCTGACCGCCAGTTCCCGTGGCGAGAGCTCGGGTTGATCGAGCGCCAGGTCGACGATCTGCCGACGCACCTTATCCGGGATGCGGTTCCAGACCCGAGACGGGCGCGAGGGCCGATCCTCCAGCCCCACCGCGCCGAGGGCCAGGTAGCGATCGTACCAGCGGTAGAATGTTGTGCGCGGGACCCCGATCATGTCGAGGGTCCGCTTGGCCGGCAGGTGCGACTGCTCCACCAGCCGGATGATTTCCAGTTTCTCCGATGCGGGATACCTCATTCCTCGTCTCCCCCATCCCCGAGCATGCTTTTTTTGAGCAGGCGGTTCTCCAGGGTGAGGTCCGCGACGGCTTCCTTGAGCGCGGCGGCCTCGGCGCGCAGGTCCTTGACCTCTGGGCTGCTGGCCTGCCGCGCCGTGTCGCCGGCCAGTCGCTTCTTGCCCGCCTCGAGGAACTCCTTCGACCAGCTGTAATAGAGGCTCGTCGCAATCCCCTCGCGCCGGCAGAGTTCGGCAATGCTCTCCTCGCCCCGCAGGCCCTCGAGCACGATCCGGATCTTCTCCTCGGCCGAATGATGCTTCCGCGTGCGCCGGCGGATGTCCTTCACAACGGCTTCGGCCGTCGGCTTTGCTGTTCCGGGTTTCTGTCTCATCTCCACTCCTTGGCGGTTACGATGAGCCGGAAACCCTCCGTTATGAAATCAACTCAGATGTCCCACGAGCGCTGACGTCAGACAGCTTATTCAGGCGGAAAGTCGCGGGTTCCGACCTGATCTCAAAAAACCGAACCGGTTGCGCTCGCCCTTCGAGAGCACTCATGATTGCGTACCGTACTGACGCCTCGCATCGCAGTCCGAAGATCACTTCCTCAAGTTCAATCGGAGCATCTTGTAAGCCCCGCGGACCAATGAGCCGCCATTCGCGCTCATAGCTCCAACTCTTTGCTTTTCGGAGAAGCACGGCATCGTCGACAAGCCGACGAGCTTCTTCATCTCCATCAAGCATCCGCTCGACCAAGCTGATCTTGACAAGCCTGCTCCCGCCGTAGGCAACCTTGTGCAGACTTTTTGCATCGTCCTCTTGGACCGAATAGCCGAGACATAGGCCTCGATGTTGATCACCATAGTGGCTCCACATCAGCGGACAGGCGGCCCGCTGCGCGAGCGACACGAGACCCTTTTCGTACTGCCTAAGAAGCTCTCTTTCGATCCAAGATTTAAGGAGAGCCTTGTGCGGATTAGGAAATTCATAGTCGGGATTCGTGGCGTGGTATGCGATGTCGGTTATCGTGTCTGCAGCCTTCTTCTGGCTAAGCGTCTTAATGCGGCTTAGGGTCTTCGGTCCCTGGTAGCGTATGGTCTTGGCCGCAGCCTCCATCTCAGCCGTGACGCGCCTCTCGACGAATGTTGTAACGATCCGCTCCAACTTCTCGACTGGGAGGTCAGCTTCCAGCGTGGGGTTGGTATCGAGAGGGTCATTAAATGTGGTTGGGTCCGCGAAGAACAGACTATCGGATACTAACATATCGAGCGTTAAATTGCTAAACGCCCTGTATTTGTAGAGCTTTCGAGGAACCATCTTCGATCCGACACCTTCAACCTATTCCTAAGCCGCAGAACCTCTTAGGTCGAGCGATGATTGCCTTGGAAACTGGGGCTTCATGTAGGCTTCGACGTCGATGCCGCGTTCCTGGAGAAATGGTGCCTCCCTGAGCTTATCTCGCAAGCCAAGCATTCGCTTTTCCGCTCGCTTTATGAATGTTGAGTATGTCATCGCTCGAATTGTGACACGACCATCCCATTTTGTTTCATCACCAGTCTCGGTGGGATCGACTCTGGATCCGAGGACATAACAGGTTGTCTTTGATGCCTCTGTCAGAAGTCCTTTTTCTCGTAGCTCTTTCACGTAGCGCCAAGGTTGCTGCTTCTCGGTCGAGGATATCGGGACGTCTGGCCGCTTAATCTCGGCAATTACGAGATGGGAAATTCCATCAACGTCATGCTCCGGATCGTGGGCGTCCCGGCTGTAGAAACCAACTGTTCCGTTAGGTAGCATGACAAAGTCTGGACGAAGACGACTTCCGCGCTGCTCAACGCCACAGATCTTTCGGATGACTTCCGTCATTCCTCTGTTGCTGGTGAACTCCAAGCTTTCGAATTCTGGACCAAATACCCACAGACTGCGCTCAAATAGCGGCTGTAGGTCAGCGACCTCGTCCATGGTCGCGTCCTTTAGCTTTTGGTTGAGCTCTTCGATCAGGCGTAGTCTCTGAGCAATCTCATCCAGGGCCAGCTTTGCGGTCCGGACGGTCCAGTCCTCTAAAATGGCATTCAGCTGGTCAAGGTCTCCAGGTTTCATTTCATCAAGCTTCTCAATCAGCGCATACTTCGAATTTGCCAACTCAAGGTTAGCGAGTATGCCGGCAATCTGCTCGACGGTGTCGGGTGTCATGGAGGGACAGGTGTCCACGACACGATCTACGAACTCATTCCATAGGTCACGGCTGGCTGGTGGAAGCCCTGAAACTGTTGATCCCAAACTTTCTTTGATAGTCGCCTTGGTATCTCGGCGCCGGTCAGCGTTCAGTGTGTTTAGGTATTCTCGAATAGCGTCATAGACAGCCGAGCGAGTTGCAGTCCAACCACTGCTATCGAGCCGGAATCCAGACCAATCAGACAACACGTCGTCGGCCAGGAAGTCCGCGCGCACGATAAAAAGAAATCGTTTGGCTTCACTGCTCCGACCATCCAAAATTCGGCCTCGATCAAAGTCGCCCCACCCTGGAACACCGACAATCCGGTTTCCTACCCGCCAAGCGATACCATGCTGGCGGGTCGTCCTATCTGCCTTTTGCCCATCAATGACCGTGAGCCCGGCAACACCGAACCCTTCGACAACTATCTCTATCGTCTTACGATGAGATTCCGGGATGTCGTCAAAGGTAACCTTGGCCCCGTTAATGCAGACCGAAAAGTTGGGGTCCGCCAGAAAGCGAGTGCCGATAACCTCCCGCGCTTCCTCAGGTGTCATGATCACTTTGGCTGGCTCTATTGCCGTAATCGTTGTCCCGTGATCCTCAACAGCGGTATCTTCACGTAAAAGCTTAACCGAAAATGGCTGAGACACACCCCTGCGAACTTCATACTCAGCGGAGTGTCCCTCGCACCATGTCTTAACTCGATAAGCCTTCCCAAACCGGAACGCCGCGTGACGGCCCCTCCCATTGCGTCCATACACCGCTCGAACGGGCAGATCTGTCAACTCCGGGGGTGGGTCGGCAACCTTTCCGCCACCACGCAGTCGGTTGTAATCAAACGTCTTCCAGCGCATTTCGAACTGCACCGGAGTCATTCCTTTGCCGTTGTCTGAAATGCTAAATGGTGCATCCACACCGCCTTCAGGCCAGACTATGTCCACATGCGTCGCCCAAGCGTCCCAAGAGTTCGCTACCAGCTCCACGAGTGCCACGGACGTATCAGTGATGATCGGCCCGGCATGCCGATCCAGGAAGCGATCATCGAAGTAAAGCTCAGAGCTGCTCACTATGTTCCCCCATATTGTCCATAGGTGGACTTGCCCCTGTTTCACCGGACAGTCAGGCGGTTTCGGTTCTGGCCCTGATGAACTCGCGAGGCGAGCGCCACTTCAGGCCTGAGTGCGGGTGGTTGTCGTTGTAATCCTCGATCCAGTTTCCAATCAACGAGAGAGCGGTTGCGGCGTCAGGTAGTGGCGTGACGCGGACATAGTCGCGCTTCAGCGTCTTCACGAAGGCCTCCGAGATGCCGTTCGACTGGGGGCTGCCCACCGGCGTGAAACATGGCTTGAGGCCGAGTTTGCGGGCGAAGATGCGGGTTTCCTTCGCGGTGTAGGCGCTGCCGTTGTCGGAGAGAACCTCGATGATCTCGGGAGCGCGATGTGTCCCGAACCGGCGCTCCACGGCCTCGAGCAGCATGTCGCGCACATCCGATCCGCTGATCCCGGCTCCAGTGAGCGCGCGCCAGGCAATCACCTCGCGGTCATGGGCGTCGATAAGGAAGGCGGCCCGGATGATGTCACCGTTCCAACAGATGAATTCCAGTCCATCGGAACACCATCTGAGGTTCGAGCGCAGCATGATCACCTTGCCGTCATGGGTGCGCTCGGGACGAGGGAGGCCGCTGCGCTCCAGGAGCAAGGCGTTGTTCTTCATGATCCTGTAGATGCGCTTGTGGTTGGTGGGGGAAAGTCCCTCCGCCCGCAGCTCCCGGTTCAGAACCGCGGTGATGCGGCGATAGCCATAGGTCGGGCGCTCCGCCAACAGGCGTTTGATCCGGGGCAGCAGCGTCGCGTCGCCTGCCTTTCGGTAGGCGCTCCGCGGCTTCGCGCTTCCCGTCATCCGTTCATGCAGGTTCGAGCGGGACACGCCCAGCGTCTCGACCACCGCCTTCATCGTGAACCGTCCTTCGGCAAGGACAGCGCATGCAAGGTCGGTTTTTTTGACCTCGATTTTTCGAGGGCTTCCTTGAGGATCTCGGCCTCAAGCGTCTTGCGCCCGAGTTGCCGCTCCAGCTCCCGGATGCGCGTCTCCATCTCGCGAACGGTCTTGTTGCTGGTCACGTCATCGTCGCCGGTCACCGCGACACTCCCTCCCTCCAGCATCAGCTTCCGCCAACGATACAGGAGATTGGGGGCCACGCCATGGCGGCGGGCGACCGCCGATATGCTGTCGCGTCCATCCAGTGTTTCTTCAACAATCCGGAGCTTCTCCTCTGCAGACCGGCGCTGCCGCCGGCCTCCATCAGTGATGATCTCAAATTCAGACATAAGTACGTGCCCAGGCATATGCCTAAGCCTCCATGGCTATGCCTGACTGTCCGGTCGAAACAGGGGCCAGTTCAATAGGGGCTTTGGCGCTCCCCTATCGCGTGTATTATGCTGCCCAAACTCAAAATATGCAAAATCTGCATGTTTGGGAGGTGTTGTGGAACAGAAGCAAGGAGGCATTAGCGACCTACCTTTGCAACTTCGGCCTGCAATAATCAAAGCGGCTGGCATGACACCGTCCGAGAAATATCTCGCACGGCTCGCCGACAGTTCATTCCTGTCTGACGTCAGCGCTCGTGGGACATCTGAGTTGATTTCATAACGGAGGGTTTCCGGCTCATCGTAACCGCCAAGGAGTGGAGATGAGACAGAAACCCGGAACAGCAAAGCCGACGGCCGAAGCCGTTGTGAAGGACATCCGCCGGCGCACGCGGAAGCATCATTCGGCCGAGGAGAAGATCCGGATCCGTTCAGATTTCGGCCATATCGCGCTGTTTCCCGGCCATTGGTTTTCTTCTTACAGAAGCAGTCATATCTGCTTCGCCAGAGGCTCCGCGCGCGGCCTCCTACACCCCCCTCGCGGTCCCTCGCCAAAGTCCAGGCATCTATTTCACGGCTCTCAGGAGATGACCCGAGAGGGCGCAGACGTTTGTCTGATCCGCCTCGCCGAAGGGTTGGCGGATCATCGAAACATCGATTTCGACCGCATTCACCCGTTTCAGAAGCAGCTTCTTGGAGAACCCGTCCGGATTGTAGTTCGTGATCCCGATATCGCGCTCGACATGCCCCATCAGGTAACGCCGCTGGGTATCCGGGCATTCCGCCTCGATCAGCAGATGATTGAAGGTGGTGCGGAAACTGTGGAAATCCCTGTTCGCATCGTAGATGCCGTTCTTCTGGCGATAGTGGGTGAACTGCTTAGAGAAGTTTTCTGTATAGGTTTTCTTGGCCTGGCTCCGTTCGATCCAGGGGAAGAGACGCGGCTCGTCCTGGGACTGGCGCAAGGCCACCAGCTTCATGATGCCGAGCGCCAGGAGGTTCTCGTGGATCGGAACGATCCTCCGCGAGGCCCTGCTCTTCAGGCTCTGGCCCGGTCCCTGACGCAGCACGATGCAGGGCACATCATCGAACACCTGGATGTCCGCAAGATAGAGCTGAAGGATTTCCTCGCTGCGGAGCCCCATGTGGACCGCGATCAGCGGCCCCCAGAACAGCGGATCCCCGGGATCCTTGAGATCGGACCGGAAGACCGGCGTGCGGAACAACGGATCGAGATGCCCGCACCAGGTCAGGCGTTCGTTGTCTTCTTCGAGGATCTGGCGCCGGTCCAGTTCGGCCGATTCCCAAATGTGTTCGGCCATGATATTCGACGCAAGGTGGTCCTTCTTTACCAGGAAGACACAGATGCGCTGAAAATCCTGCATGTGCCGATAGACCGTGCCCGCGCGCATCCGTTTCGTGCGCTCCAGGAGAATGCGGGATTCGATCTTGCCGGGGCTGTCCCCATTCTTTGCCATGCGTGCGCGCGTGATCGTGGCATTATGCAGGTCTTTGGAGTCTGCTTGGTCTGCGGCCTCCTGCGGCGAAAGCTTGCTGGTCGCCGCCTGATAGCCTTTGGGAAGTCGGACTATGAGCTCCCAGCTCCGCTTGATCTCCGCATCTGTCAGGGTATCGAAAGGCCTGTCTCCATGAATGCGGCTCATCAGGCGCGCTGTGGAGCGTACGTTATGCGCGGAGCTTTTCGCCCAGCTTTGGCCTGCATCGGCGTTCGCCTGTTCCTGCGCCTTGAAGGACCTGTAGCCCTGCGATCTCAGGGCGATATACTGCTCCGATCCAGCCATGATTGTAGGGCAAGCTGTTTTGTCGGCAATTTTGGGCTCCATCGTCTGAGTCCCGGGCCTGATGAGAGGCTTGGGTACGGGGAGACTTTCAGCCTCGACGTCTGCCGCCGGCGCGGGGAAGTTGGCATCGGTCATGTCCTGTTCTAAGTCGGACGCGCCCCTTGCCGGCGTCGGTGACGCCTGTGTTCCTGCGCTCTCCATCGCCGGAATTGCATGGACCTCGGCCTGACGACTTGGGTCGGGGAATGGCAGAGGCGCGATCAGCTGCCGCTGGCGAGCGGAGATCGCCATATCCCGCGGTCCCTGGATCGCGGGCCGGAGAGCGCCTGACAGCGCCGCTTCCAGATAGCGAGGCTCTCCCTGGAACTGGCCCTGGTCCCGGCGAAGGTTTTCCTCGCCAGCTTCGAGCAGGACCTGAAGGCCGCGCATCGCCAGGCGCGGCCAATCCGTGTCCTCTTCGTCGAGGACCACACCAAGGCGGGTGGCGACCTCACGAAGAGGCGCACGCGCGATGTCGCGGTTCCGGCACAGGATCGCGGTCCTGACGGTGTCGAGGGACGCCATGGCACAGGCCTGTTCGTAGCGGGCGGCATCGAGTGTTCTCTCGGGCGCCAGTTCGCGCGCGAGGTCTGCCGCTTCGATCTGGAAGCGGCAGAGTCCCACGAGCAGGGTGTCCATGGTCTGCGGTGCGATCGGCATCGCCCTCTCCGTCAAGGCCTGGAAGACGAGGTCGCTCAGGAGGGTCAGCCTCTGGGCGATCGTCTTCGCGTCGCACGGGACATGGGTGCGCAACGGGAAGAGCAGGAAAGATCCGGAGGGGGGTGGTTCGCTGAAATTTTCGAGGACCGCGCGTGGCCAGCGCCGGCGCCAGTGAAAACCGGTGGGGCGGTATTCGAGGTGTGTCTGGTTTCTTTTTCGCCGATTCAATCGCATCATTCCCGTCCGCCTGTGCCAAGCGGAGTGACAGGAAAAGTGCCAGAATCGGAAAAACCCCGATTCCTGGGACGGAAATCGTTCGAAAACAGAAGCTTAGAGGAATTTGGCTCCGGCGGTAGGGTTCGAACCTACGACCAATTGATTAACAGTCAACTGCTCTACCACTGAGCTACGCCGGAATGTGCCCCTTACGGGAGCGAGCCTATAGCAAAGCCGTTTCCGGGCGTCCAGAGCGATTTTCAGAGTTTCTTTCCGGAACGTCATCCAACCGACGAAATCGCCGGCCTTGCCTTTTCCCGGACCAGTGTCAGACTCCTCGTGAAAGGGATGTGCCCATGAGCCGACGGAACTCCTCCCCAGCCGCTACCGGAGCGGCACAGATTGCTCCCACCCGGCACCCCGTCGGCAAGGACGTCGCAGCCTTCTTGCGGCAGGCGGAGACCATCGCACCATCGGGCACGGCACGCGGCCGGCTTGTATTCGCGCTCGATGCCACCATGAGCCGTCAACCCACCTGGGACCTGGCCTGCCATCTGCAGGCAGGCCTCTTCGAGGCTGCTGCGAAGGCAGGAGGGCTCGACGTGAAGCTCTCCTATTTCAGAGGCAGGGACGAGGCGCGTGCCTCGGGATGGGTTCGGAACCCGAACCGGCTCGAGGCGCTCATGGGACGCATCAGCTGCCGGGGCGGCCTCACCCAGATCGACCGTATCCTCCAGCATGCTGCGGCAGAGGCCCGCCGCAGCCCGCTCGCAGCCCTCGTCTATGTCGGCGACACGATGGAAGAGGATATCGACCGGCTCTGCGCGACCGCCGGGGAGCTCGCCCTGCGGAACACACGGGCATTCATGTTCCTTGAAGGGCAGGACCAGACAGCCGAAGCCGCCTATCGTGAAATCGCGCGGATCACGGGCGGTGTCTTCCTGCGCTTCGACCCGCGGGCCGCCGCCCGGCTGCGGGCGCTTCTCGAAGCGATCGGCACCTATGCGGCAGGAGGGCGCACCGCGCTGGAAGCAACGGGAACCCGGGAAGCGCGCGAACTCCTCGCGGATCTCCGGCCATGACACCTCTCATTCTCTGGAGCGGGGGGGCGGTGGCCGCAGCCCTCCTCCTGCTTGCGGCGACACGCCTGCCGCCGCAACGCACCGCCGCACTGCTCGTCTTTGCCGTAGCCGCGGGTCTCGCACTCGCCCGCCAGTTTCCGCTTGCCCTGCCGCTCGCCTTTGCCGCCCTCTCGATCTGGCGCAGCGCCCCTGCCGCCAAGCGCCGCCGCGCACGCGCGCCGCAGTTCTCTGAAGTCGAAAGCGCATGGTTGTCGATGCGCCTCGACCACGACAGTGGCCGAATGGACGGCGTGATCCGCCGCGGCCCGCTGGCCGGGCAAATTCTCTCGCAGCTTTCGCCGACGGATCTCCGCGCGCTTGCTCAAGCGATCGGGAATGAGGGTGATGCCGAGAGCCAGGCACTTCTCGATGCCTGGCTCGAACGCCATGGACTGGGGGGCGCGGCAGACGACGAGTCAACCGAAACCAGCGGAGAGATGAGCGCGGAGGAAGCATACCGCGTGCTGGGGCTTTCCCCGGGCGCTTCCTTCGAGGAGATCAGGGCCGCGCATCACCGGCTCATCCGCAAAGTGCACCCGGACACCGGAGGCAGCGCGGCGCTCGCCGCACTCATCAATGCCGCCAAGGCACGCCTTGATCCGGCCCGGGACGGACATCGCCCTTAGAACGATGACCTAACGGATCGCCGTGACCTCGGCCACATCGAGGGATTTTCCTCCGGCGACCACCAGTTGCGTGGCCTCCTCACCCAGACGGACTTCGGAGACTTTCGAGAAGACCGTCCCGTCCTGGGTGCCGAGCGTGGTATCGCTGCCCGAAAGGCTCTCCAGCTGGAAACTGTAGAGGCCGGCAGGCAACTCCGCGCCCTTCTGGTTCTTGCCGTCCCAGGTTACCGAAGTCTCAGTCACGCTCGCGGGGATGCGCGCAACGAGCGTCCCGTTTTCATCGCGCACCAGCAACGTCGCCTTTTCGGCGCCCTCAACCTGCTCGAAGCCAATCTCGACCGGATCACCCGAATACCGGGTCTGTCCGCCCGCGACGAGAACCTCCTTGCCGATCCAGCTTCCCACGTCACCGCCCTGCCCGAGCGTCATCTGCTCGAACATCTTGGACAGCGTATCGTTTGTCCGTGTCTGCTGCTCGACCGCGGAGAAGCTCGCAAGCTGCGATACGAACTCCGTGTTGCTCGTCGGCTCCAGCGGATCCTGGTTCTGCATCTGAGAGGTCAGAAGCCGCAGGAAGGTATTGAAATCTCCGGAAAGTGCGCCAGCCGTCGTTCCCTCGCTGCCGCTCTTCGACTTGGCGCTCGAGGAATCCGCGCTCGCGGTGTTCGAATTCGTGGTTGATTTTGGGGTTGTCCCGGTGGTCGCGGGATTGGTCGAAGTCACGTCCATGTGGGGATCCTGTTGCTGAGGGGCTGGATCAAAGGCGGATATCGAGGTTTGCGAGGCCGGTAGAACTGCGGCGCGGCGCAGCGGGCGCCTCGAGCTCAGGCAGTCCGGCAGAGGTCGACGCCGTTTCGTCGCCCGTAGCCGCAGCTGCCACGACAGCGCCATCGCGATCCTGCCGTCCGCCGGTCTGCGCGCCGCCGCTGAAGTCAAGGGAGACCCTGTCGAAGCCGGCCGCGCTCAGGTCCCGGGTGAGCAACTCGGCATGACGACGCAGAAGATCCTGGGTCTCCGGCCGTTCCGCCATCACGACGGCACGCACCTTGTCATCGGCGGTGTGCATGTGAATCTGGACCCGGCCAAGCTCCGGGGGGTCGAGCCGCAACTCAACGGATCCGTCCCGAGCCGAACCGATGGCAACACCCATCTGCTCTGCAACAGGCATGGAGCGCATCGGCACTGCAGTGTGAACGGCCCCGCGAGCCTCTGCCGGCTGCCCCGACCCCGAAGCGGCATCAAGCCGCCAGGCTCCGGGCCCGCGCGAGGCATCAACCTGCACAAGCGCCTCGAAGGGCCGCGCATCGGTCGCCTGCGGCGCCTGTGGTGACACCGGCCTCGAGGAAGCGGACGAGTCCGAAGGAATGGCGTCCGGGATGCTGCCATCCCGCCGGTCGATTGAAACGCCCTCCGTTTCGCCATGGATCGAGGCAGGAGATGCGGGCATTGCCTTGGACGACGCGGGCACCGCATTGTTCGACGGCTGATCGGCCCGCCCGGCCAGCGTCGGCATCGCATCGGCGGCGGGTTTCGGGGTCTGCTCCGGCATTGGCGCAGGCGCCTCGCGCCCCCCGGCCTTCCGCGCCACCGGAACGGCCGGCGCCGAAAGGTCGGGCTCATCCGAAGCGGCGGAGTCATTTGGCTTCAGCTCGGGAGCCTGAACCAGGCCCGGTGCCGTCAGGGTGGCCCCCGCCGCTGCTGCTGCGGCGGCATCTTCCCCCGCCGCGTCATGGTCCGAAGCGTCGGTGGAAATATCCGGATCGTGGGCAACGGTCATTCCAGGTGTCGCGGAAACCTCCACGTCCTTCAACGCAGCAGCCATGACATCCGCGACCGCATCGACATCAATCGTTTGCTCGGCAACAGGCATCTGCACGCGATGATCTGCTTCGGCCGTCTTGGCCGGCTTTTTCAAGGCGGAAGAACCATGGCCCAGCTCGGACGCGCGGCTCGGACCGGACAGATCTGTCCACATCTTCCCCGATCCCTCCAAGTCCTTGACCGCTCCTACGTCCGAAGCAATTGCCTTGCTTCGAACAGGCTCCGCGACCTCCCCGACATCCGATGTGACGCCCTCCCCGTCCGGCATGTCGGCCAGCTCCTCGCCGGCGCCATCGCGCTGCAACGGTGCGACCACACCGTCCGCGATTGCACCTTGCTGCTGCAAAGGTGCGATCACATCGTCCGCGATGACGGCCACGGAAGCTGACACGGCTCCGGCCGGGAGTTCGTCCTGGCCGTCCGGAACCATTCCGATCGCGGCGTCTTTGGCCACGTCGCTTGCGGGAAGGCCGCCGCCGGGCCCGGAAGCCGTCTCGGAGGCGGGTGCGATGGCATCGGCACGGATCTTTGCCTCCGATCCGGCCTTTCCGGTCATCGTCGGGACAGGCCGCGTACCATCGCGCGGCTCCTTAGACACCTGCGCCGCAGCGGCGGGATCATCCAGCACAAATGCCGCGGCATCGGGATTGCGAGCGGCCTTTTCACCGCTCCTGCCGACCGAAGTGGCATCCTTGGCCGCGGACGGCCGTGCCGGACGCCCCAAGGCCGAGAGATCCGTCGGGGTCATCGGAACTCCATCACAAGGGAACAGGCGCTGTTCTTTCGTAAATCCCTTACGATTTGTTTACCGCAACACGGCAAAACGGATCGCAATTTAAGTGAAAGCGCCGGAGAACCGACTCATGGATCCGCTTGCCCTGCCCACCGTAACGCCAACGGGCCCGGCCGCCACGCCGCGCCCGCTTGCGCCGCAGACGGCAGACGAAGACGCAATGCGCAAGGCCGCGGTCGAATTCGAAGCGGTCTTTCTCTCAGAAATGCTCAAATACACCGGCATCAACAAGACGTCCGAGGAAGTCGGCGGCGGCGCGGGCGAAGATGCCTTCTCAGGCCTTCTCACCCAGGAATACGCGCGTGTGCTGGCAGAGAACGGCGGCATAGGCCTTGCCGAGCACATATTCGAGTCCCTCAAGGAAAGGACCGCGCAGAAATGATCTCCGAAGCCCTCGCCTCGACCCGCTATTCGATGGTTCTCAAGATGCTTGACGAGGAACGGCAGCTTCTGCTTTCGGGCCCGCTCGACAAGCTCGAAGCGCTCGTGAAGCGGCGGGAAGCTGCCATGACCGAGCTGCTGGAATCGGGTGTTTCTCTTCCAGAAGCCTTCATCATGGCCCTGAAGGCCCGTGCGGAGCGTAACGGCCGGCTCATCCTCGCCAGCATGGAAGGCGTGCGCTCCGCCCAATCACACATGCAGCGCATCAACGAGCAGGCCGACCGGCTGATGACCTACAGGGCCGATGGCAGCCAGGTCAACGTCAACGCGACGCCGAAGGCCACACGCGACACGCGCGCCTGACCTGAATAGGCGCTCCGGCTGCCAGCCAGCCGGGGCGCGCATCTCACATCAGTTCCATCTCCGGAACGTTTTCAGGAACGATGAGCTTCGCCCCAGTGGCCGCGAGGATCTCCTCGATCGAGACGCCCGGTCCGCGCTCCCGCAACAGAAGCCCCTCGTCTGTCGGCTCGATCACCGCCAGTTCGGTCACGATCAGCGTGATCCGCCGCACGGCCGTCAGAGGCAGCGTGCATTCCGGCACGATCTTCGCCGTGCCCTTGGCACTGTGCACCATCGCGACAATCACGCTCTTCGCGCCCGCCACGAGATCCATCGCCCCTCCCATGCCCGGCACCATCTTGCCCGGCACCATCCAGTTGGCGAGATAGCCGCGCTCATCGACCTGGAGCCCGCCGAGGACCGTCATGTCGAGATGCCCGCCTCGGATGAGGCCGAAGCTCATCGCGCTGTCGATCGATGCGGCTCCCGGCACTGCCGTGACGAAACCGCCACCGGCATCGGTCAGGTTGGGATCTTCCATGCCCTCGGGCGGGCGCGCGCCAAGCCCGATCACACCGTTCTCCGCCTGGAAGAAGACATGGACCGTGGGCGGCAGGAAATTCGCCACCATGCTCGGAAGACCTATGCCGAGATTGACGAGCTGACCCTCCCGGATCTCGCGCGCCACGCGCCGCGCGATGACTTCCTTCGGGCTCATGACGGCTTTCGGCATTTCTTCGATCATCGCCATCACGCGGCCCTCTCCAGAAGGTAATCCACCACAACGCCCGGCGTCTTGACCCCATCGGGCGGAATGACCCCGATCGGGACGATGTGATGCGGCTCCGCAATCACCGTATCGGCGGCAAGCGCCATGATCGGGTTGAAGTTATGCGCGGTGAGCGAATACTCGAGATTGCCCAGATAATCGGCCTGCTGTGCATTCACGAGCGCGAAATCGCCGCGGATCGGCTTTTCCAGAATGTAGGGCCTGCCGTCCACCTCGACGATCTGCTTGCCCTCTGCCACCAGCGTGCCGATGCCCGTGGCCGTCAGAATGCCGCCGAGGCCGACACCCCCTGCCCGGATCCGCTCGACAAGTGTCCCCTGCGGCACCAGCTCCACCTCGACCTCGCCCGATATCATCTTCGCCTGGGTTTCCGGATTGAGGCCGATGTGCGACGCAACGACCCGACGCACGAGCCCTGCGGATATCAGCTTGCCGATGCCCTTCCCGGGCATCGCCGTGTCATTCGCGACCACCGTCAGGTTGCCGATTTTGCGCGCGACCAGCGCATCGATCATCCTGATCGGCGAACCGACGGCCATGAAACCGCCAATAAGCAGCGTCGCGCCTTCCGGGATCAACTCTGCGGCCGCAGCCGGGCTAATCGCCTTCTTCATCTGGTCCGTCCCCCTTCTTCCCTCACGCCTGCGTCTCTTCTGCGAGAAGCGCCTTCGCTGCGCGCGCAATGACAAGCTCCTCGTTCGTCGGAACGACCAGGACATGGGTCCGGCTGAAGGAGCCGTTGATCCGCCGCTCGTTCCCCTCGTTCCGCTCCCGGTCCAGCTCGATGCCGATCCAGTCGAGCCCCTCGCAGATGCGCTGCCGGATATAGCGCGAGTTTTCCCCGATTCCGCCGCAGAAGACGAGCGCATCGAGCCCGCCAAGTGCGGCCGCAAGGCCGCCGAGCTCGCGCCGGGCCCGGAAGACGAAATAGTCGATCGCTTCCTTCGCCTCCGGCGTACCGGCGGCCTCCAGTGTGCGCATATCATTGGAAAGTCCGGAAATTCCGAGCAGGCCGGACTGGGTGTAGAAGAGGTCGCGCACCTCGTCGATCGTTTTCCCTTCCTGCTGCACCATGTAGAAGATCACGCCCGGGTCGATCTGGCCGGTGCGCGTCCCCATCGGCAGCCCGTCAAGTGCAGTGAAGCCCATGGTCGAGGCCACGGAGCGGCCGCCGAGCATCCCGCACATCGACGCGCCATTGCCGAGATGGGCGATGACAACACGGCCCTCGTAGAGCAGTGGTGCGAAGCGCTTCAGCTCGCCGGCGACATATTCGTAGCTCAGCCCATGAAAGCCGTACCGGCGCACGCCCTTGTCGTAATACTCCCGTGGCAGGGCGAACTCGTCGTTCACCTTCGGCTGATGCCGGTGGAAGGCCGTGTCGAAACAGGCGACCTGCAAGGCGTCCGGGAAAGCCTCGAGCGCCGCTTCTATGCCGGAAATGTTGTGCGGCTGGTGAATCGGCGCGAAGGGTGAGAACGCCCGCAGTTCGTCAAGCACCTGCGGCGTCACGTGAACCGGAAGCGTATACTTCGGGCCGCCATGAACGACGCGATGCCCGACCGCCGCCGCATGCAGGTGCGGGAACCGCTTGCGGAGCAGGGCGAGGGCCGTGCCGAGCGCGCTCTTGTGGTCCCGGGCCTCCTCCGGCGCCAATTCCTGTCGGACCTTGCCATCGAGCCCGCCGAGATCCGCCTTGAGCTGCGGCTGGCCACCGATACGCTCGACCAGACCGACGGCGAGCTGGCTCGGGGCTTCGCTAATATCGTAGACACCGAACTTCAGCGAGGAAGATCCGGCGTTGAGGGTCAGAACGATCGGCGTGGTCATTCGGCGGCAATCTCCTGCGGGATTTCCACTCCCGAGAGCCGCGCCTGATGGATCGCCGCCACCGCGCAGGACGCCAGCCGCGCCATGTCGTCATCGGCGCGCGAGGTCAGGATGATCGGCACCGACGCACCCAGAACCACGCCGGCAGCTTCGGCCTTGGCGATATACGTGAGCTGCTTGGCAAGCATGTTGCCCGCATCCAGATCAGGCACGACCAGAACCTCCGCACGTCCCGCGACCTCGGACTTGATGCCCTTCGTGCGGGCGGCCCCGAGATCGACCGCATTGTCCATGGCAAGCGGCCCCTCGACAAGCCCTCCGTGAATCTGGCCGCGATCCGCCATCTTCGAGAGCAGTGCCGCATCGACAGACGAGGCGATTGCCGGATTGACCGTCTCGACGGCTGACAGCACGCCGACCTTCGGAACGGCAATGCCAAGAGAGATCGCGAGGTCGATGGCGTTCTGCACGATATCGACCTTGGTGGGCAGGTCGGGCGCAATGTTGATCGCCGCGTCCGTCACGAGCAGCGGATGCGCAAGCCCGGGCACATCGACGACGAAGACATGCGTGAAGCGCCGCCCTGCCCTAAGCCCGTCCGGCTTGCGGAGCGCGGCATGCAGGAGGTGATCGGTATGAAGATGCCCCTTCATCAGCGCCTTGGCCCGGCCCGCGATGACGAGATCGACACCGGCATGCGCCGCTTTCGCATCCTCGTCGACGTCGATCAACTCGTAGCCGGAAATGTCCGCGCCGATTTCAGCGGCGGCGGCAAGGATCTTTGCGCGCTTGCCGATCAGAATCGGCGTGATGAGCGTTCGCTTCGCCGCCAGAACCGCACCCCCGAGGGAATTCGGCTCTTCCGGGCAGACGACCGCTGTCGGCATCGGCGGCAGGGGCCCGGCCCTGCGGATCAGCGCATCGAAATGCCGGTGGCGCTGCACGACCAGCCCCGGCAACTCATGATCGTCGAAGACCACCTTCTGCACCGGCGCGACCACGATCGCCTCGCCCGTCACGATGGGCATGCCGTCTTCGGCGCGCTTCACCTCGGTCGCAAAAACCACCGTTCCGTCCGGCCGCTTCTCTTTCAGCGTCACCTTTGCGACCAGATCCTCACCGGCATGGGCGCGCCCGACAAAGTCGAAGGTCTGCGAGCGATAGAGCGTTCCCGCCCCCGGAAGGACGTTGCCGAGCACGGCCGAGATCAGCGAGCCGACCCAAAGGCTCGGCGCCACGGGCTCGGTGCGATGGCTGCCATCGTCATCCATGCCCGGCAGATGCATCGGATTGTGATTGCCCGAGGCATTCGCAAACACATAGAGATCGTCGAGCGTGCAGACCCGATGAAGGTCCACGCTGTCGCCAACCCGAAGCTCGTCGTACGTCTTGTTCTCGCGGATCATTGCGCTGCCGTCCCTATTTCAGTGTCAGCCCCGAGCGGATCCTCCGTCACATCCTCTCGCGCCAGTGGGATGCCCAGAACCTCATGGAACCGCTGAAGCACCTCGAAGGTGTGCGGCGCCATTTCGTCGATCGGCCCCGGCACGAATTGCACGACCCGAACCGCAAGCTCGCGCGATGCGACATCCGGCAGAAGGTTCGGCAGTGTCTCGAGAGCGGCTTCCGGTTCGAAGGTCACGATGAGTGTCTGCTCGTGGATGATGCGCGCGCGCTCCTCCATGCTGAGCGACGCGAAGGGCTCGTCCTTTGTCAGAACCTTGGCCGAGCGTTCGAGCCGGTCCCGGCGCACATTGCCGCGCGATTCCGTCAGCAGGATCAGCATGCGGATCACCGCCTCCGCGAAGCCGCCGCTCGAGATATGCGCAAGCGCCGACTGCACTTCCGGCAGGAACTTGAGCGACTCCTCCGATCGCAGGGTCCGCCGCAACGCCTTGCGTTTGCCGTAGTAACGCGCCCAGGGCGTGTTCCAGATCGAGTAGAACATCATCTCGTATGTCGCATCGCGGATGTCGCGATACATGTCCATCGCCTGCGTGAAGAGATCAGCCCCCACCAGCTCGGCCTGCACGAACGGATTGTCGGGTTCCGCCGGCGCACGCGCTTCGGCGGTTGCCTGCGCGAGACCCTGAACCACGTTCATCACGGGATTGCGGCTCGACATGAGGGTGCGCTGAAGCCGCAACGGGTGCAGTTCGCGCGAGAGCTCCGCCATCGGTTCCGTGACGACGGACTGCACCACCGGCCGCACGAATGTATCGTAGAGCTCGGCCTGCATCTCGGAGTGCCGCGCCACCGCGCCGAAGGCGTCCTCGTCGGCCCGACCGTCATCGATCGCGTTGATGTCCTCGAACTTCCGCTCGACGAAGCTGACGGTATAATGGAAATCGGTTCCCTTGCCGCCCTCGACGGTCTCGATCCGCATCTCGTAGAGGCCCGGCGCCAGCGCCTCGATGGTCTTCAGGGTCGAGGCAACCTCCGTGTGCTCCTTCCTGGCAATCTGCGAGGAAACGAAGATCCCGAGATGGCCGATCTGATCGTGCAGCACGTAGATGATGCGCTGGCCGCGGATCCGGATCTCCTCGACGCTTGCATAGGTGTCGACAATCCAGTTGAGCGCCTGCTGCGGCGGCGTGATGTTGTCGCCATGGCTCGCGAAGACGATCACGGGCGCGCGGACCTTCTTGAGATCGATCGGCCGCCCGGTCTCGAGATAAGCCTCGTTGCGGGTAAGCTTGTTGCCGACGAAGAGCTGCTCGACGATCCAGTGGATCTCCGCCTCGTTGAGCAGGAAATATCCGCCCCACCACTTCTCGAACTCGAGAAAGCGTTTCCGGCCGGTGTCGACCGTTGCGAACATGTCGTAGTATTTGCGGAAATAGTTCCGGCTCGGGTTGAGCATCTCGAAATTCGAGACGAGATGGGCGCCGTCGAACACCCCTGCCCCCATGTCGGACCAGAACATCGGCTGCCAGGTGCCGCCGAGCACGCCGCCGTTGTAGCGCATCGGGTTGGTGCCGACCTCGCCCGACCAGGTCGCGACCGGCGCACCGCTCAGCACGATGGGACCGGTGATCTCCGGGTGGGTTGCGGCCAGCACCAACACCGCCCAGCCGCCCTGGCAGTTGCCGATGATCACGGGGCGCGGGCTGTCGGGATGGCGTCGCGTCACCGCGCGTACAAATTCGGCTTCGGCATGGGTCACATCCGCAAGCCGCTGACCCGGCTCGGGCGCCCGCTTGAAGCTCACGAAATAGACCGGATGACCCGCGCGCAATGCCACACCGACCTGACTGTCGGGCTTGAAGCCACCGATGCCGGAGCCATGGCCGGCACGCGGATCAACAATGATGTAGGGCCGCTTCGTCTCGGTGACGGAAACGCCTTCGGGCGGAACGATGCGGAGCAGCTGATAGTTGCAGGGCGGCGTGACATCCGCCCCGTCGATCACCACCTCGCAGTCGTAGACAAGGACCGGCGGGCATCCCGCCGCCTCGTGTTCAAGAAAGATGTCGCCGCGCTCGCGCAGCACATCAGTCGCCAGCAGCATCCGCTGGCCACGATCGCGGAGGTAGGCCATCCAGTCGTTCAGGAGGTCACCCCCCGCGCGCTCGGCATCCGTCATCTTCCGCGCACATTCCGCAAGGCTCTCCAGTGTTGCCTGGGTGCGCTCGGAATGGGTACGGGCGATGCTCGAGGTATGCTTCGATATGGATCGCATCATGAGTTCGCCGGCGGAATTCAGGTCCTTGTATTCCGTGGCGAACTTTTCCAGCCTTTCGCCGGGGGAGCTGGAGATCTGGCCGAATGCGGAGCGGGTGAAGTCCTGAGCCTTCTGGTAGCGCGGAAGCGAGTTTCTCATGTCGATATCCTTCAGCCTACGATGCTGTAGCCGCCGTCGATGGGATGAACTCCACCCGTCACGTTGAATGCCTCTCTGCTGGCGAGAAATGCCGCATAGGCACCCACGTCATCGATGGTCGCCAGCATGTGGGTGGGCGCACGCGCCGCGGCCGCGTTCAGGAGATCGTCGAACTCGGCGATCCCCGAAGCTGCCCGGGTCTTGAGGGGCCCCGGTGACAGCGCGTGAACCGAGATGCCCTTCGGGCCCATTTCGGCCGCGGCATAACGCACGACGGATTCGAGCGCGGCCTTGACCGGCCCCATCACGTTGTAATGCTCGACCACCTTCTCCGAGCCGTAGAAGGAGACGGTCATGCAGGTGCCACCCTCGTGCATCAGCGGCTCGGCGAGCCGTATCATGCGCAGGAAGGAATGCACCGAGATGTCCATCGCGAGGCCGAACCCCTCGGACGAACAATCAACGACCCGGCCGTGAAGATCCTCCTTCGGGCAGAAGGCAATGGAATGGAGCAGTGTGTCGAGCCGACCCCATTTCGAGCCGATCTCGGCATAGAGAGCTTCCAGCTCGCCAGGCCTGCTGACATCGAGCGGCATGAAGATCTCTGCCTCGAGTTCTTCGGCAATCGGCCTCACGAACCGTTCCGCCTTTTCGTTGAGATAGGTGACTGCGATATCCGCCCCCATCTGTCGCATTGCGCGCGCACAGCCGTAGGCAATGGACTGATCGTTCGCGATACCCACAATGAGAGCCTTCTGGCCCGCCAGTGAAAACATTCAGGTCTCCGATTCTGCAGCGCAAACACTTCGGATCTATGTTGCATTGCAGCAACTTTAACGACTTTTGAGGAGGGGGGAAGGCCAGATATGGAAATAGTTTTCGGCAATCATGGAAACTTTAGATCGCAGCTGAATGGTTTGCTTTTGCAGCATTCTTCCCTGCATCGCAAAAAGAAACGCACCCGAGCCATAAGGCCTATGCGGGGATCTTGCTGCGCTCATGCCTCGCCTCATCCTGTCCTATCAGGCCCGGAAGACGAAACCGTGACCATCGGCGTCACACCCCGCCCTTCGGCCGGGCTAGACAAGGTCGCGCCGGCGAGCGCCGCGCCTATCCCCTCGATATTTCTGTAATATTACCGAAAAGTTACGGCATAACGCGGTGCAGCGTGCGGCAACGGGAAAATGCCCCGGCACGTTTGCCCGTCAGCCCGATCCGAATTTTTCCGAACGGACGGCCTTCCGCATCGAACGGCGCCTCTGGCAGCCCCGCGAAACCAGAGCTTCTCTGGCAAGCAACCGCCCCGGAGTTCGCAGTGTGGACCGCCAGCCGCAGCTCACCGCGCAACGCCAGCGCACGGGAAACAAGACGCGCCCAATTCCCCGCTCACCGGCACAGCAAGCCATCCAGGTCTGAGCTTGCAGTAAATACCCGTTTTGAGATCACATGACATTGTTCGCAAGGGTGCTTCTCGCCGATGAACGGATGAGGCCGAAACGATTCAGCGAACCAATTTCCCGGCAAAGCTCCCGGATCCGCATGCAGCTCGTAAACCCGGATTTCGCAATCAAGGGCCCTCATCGCCTGTTTGATGTAATCAGAAGGCATCCGATGATACTCCAGCAATTCCGATGCCTTCTCAGCCTGGGATTGAATGTCAGGGTGCGGTATGACCCCCGGCCTTCGGGAGATATCATTGACAAACTGGTCACAGGCGTCGGTCATCGAGGCAGAGCGAATGCGGTTCGCGCGGAACCGGCCCGGACCCAGGAGTCGGTCCGGATCCTTGAATTCGGCCACGATCCAATTGCAGACTGCGATTCAATCTGAAGCGGGTTTGGTCTAATATCGGGTGAGACCGCCCCAACCGGACAGGCATGCCGCTCCGGAACTCCTGTCCTTAGACCCGAACACCGGAGCGAACGCCGGCCCAAGACCAGAAAGACAGCCAGACATGGACAGCCCACACCTCGACACCGCTGCCGAACATGAACTTGTGCTCGACCGGCTGCTTGCCGCGCCCCGCCCGGCGATATGGCGCGCCTGGACCCAGCCGGAGTTGCTCTGCCGCTGGTTCACGCCGCTGCCCTGGACGACACCCGCAGCCGAAATCGATCTCCGGCCCGGCGGCGCCTTCAACGTTACGATGCGCAGCCCGGACGGCGAGGAATTCCCGAACGAGGGCGTGATCCTTGATCTCGAGCCAGAACGCCGCCTCGTATCGACGGATGCCTACAGGGCAGGATGGCGGCCAAGCGAGAAGCCTTTCATGACCCTTGTCCTCACTCTCGATGATGAAGGGGAGGGCACACGCTATACCGCACGCGTGAGGCACTGGAGTGCCGAAGACCGCGCCCGCCATGAAGCCATGGGCTTCCACAGCGGATGGGGTCAATGCGCCGATCAGCTCGAAGCTCTTGCAAAGGAAATTGCCTGAAGGCGCTGCCTGCGGCGCGAACCTGCCGCAAGAGGCCGCACAGACCCTGTCACACGTGACTCACGCCGCGCGGGATACCGGCTCGCGGAGAAAGAACCGCATCATCTCCTTCGATGCATCCGGTCCTTCGGGGTCGGTGAAGCTGCCGCCCGGCCTCCCGCCGGACCAGGCATGTCCAGCCCCGTCAATCATCCAGCTTTCGACCTCGGGAACACCGCCGCCCCCCTCGATGAGCAACCGCCGAAAGGCCCGCCCGCCCGGGGCATACCCCTCTTCCTCTCGGATCTCCCCCTGAGGAAGCCGCGCCCGCGCCGCGCGCACGATGCGCTCCGCATTGGCCGGGTGAACCATCCGGTCCGCGCCACCGTGAAAGACGATCATCCGCGGCAGCGGCGCGTCACGTTCAAGTTCCCCGGCATGACCAAACTCGCCGCGCATGGCTGCAAACGCGCTCAGGACATCGCTCGCCGCACCCGGCGCGATCCCGGAATGCACACCGACCGCCTCGAAAAGATCAGGATAGGTCTCGGCAAGAATAGCGGCCATCGCCCCACCCGCCGACAGGCCCGCTGCATAGACGCGCCCGGACGCGAGCCCGTAGACCTCGCCCAGATGCTCGACGAGACCTGCAAGGATCGCCGGCTCTCCGGCACCGCGCATCTGGTCGCCCGGCCGGAACCAGTTCCAGCACTGCATCATGCTGTGGGCACTCGTCTGAGCCGGATAGGCCACGATCAGTCCCTCGCGCTCGGCAAGCGCGTTCATGTCGGTCCCGATCGCAAAATCCTCCGGACTTTGCGTACACCCATGCAGCATGAGCAGGAGCCCTTCCGCCCGCCGCGTTACCAGAGAGGGCACGTAGAGCCGATAATCCCGTGCGCCCGCCTTGCAGGCGAAGCTGTGGGTATGAAACCCGGCGCCGTCCGGCACCTCGACGTCCGGCGCGGGCCCGCGCAGCCGGTCTGCTACCTCTCCGAGCGCCGCGCGCCCGCCGCGCAGCAGCCGGACTGCCTCACCCAAGGTCCGCTGCGGTGCGCCCGCATCGGCCTGGCCCGCATCCGAACCGGGCGCGCCGGCCCAGCTTTCGGGCTCCTCGCCAAATCCCGATACGCGCCGACGCGGGCTGCCCCCCGATCCGGAGAAGGTCCGGTGGAGAAGCCCAGCGGTCGCTCCGAGCGGACGCCGACGCAGCGCACGGCCTGCCTCGCGCAACGACGTCATGAAATCCTCACTCACTGCCCGTTCCTCCTTGCGCGATCGTTCGGATCACGAGATGCCTTTGCGCTCCCGACCGTTCCGGCCGCTCACACCTGAACGCCTGCTTCAGACGATCGCTCCGCCGTTATGCACGCAAAGCAGTTTCAACAACGTATCCAGCGCTGCGGCGTACGCGCCGTACTGAAAGCTCGATGCACGGCACCGCACCACGCGATCTTCGACCCGAAATCACCGCCAGCAGCACCATTTATGCGCTGATCCTTCCAGAAATATGGGTATATGAATTCGCATACGCAATATTTCTTTTGCGGCGCAACCTCCCCGCCCTTTACGTGGCTTGCCGGCCGCCGGCGTGATAAGGACAGAATGCTCTTCGCAGGGAGAGAAACGCCATGTCAGCGCAACTCGTGCCGTTCGGACCTGATATCTGGACATGCGAGGGTCCGACGGTGCCGTTCTACGCCGGGTTTCGCTACCCGACCCGGATGGCCGTGATCCGCCTCGCGTCAGGCGGCCTCTTCGTCTGGTCTCCCATCGCGCTTTCAGAGCCACTTCGGGCGGAGGTCAACGCTCTCGGGCCGGTTCAGGAGGTCGTTTCTCCCAACCTGCTGCACCATCTTTTCCTCGGGCACTGGAAGGCCGCATGGCCGGAGGCCCGGCTTCATGCCGCGCCCGGCCTGACGCGGCGTCGCACGGATCTCGCCTTCGATACCATACTCGGCGATGAACCCGACCCCGCCTGGCAGGGTCAGATCGATCAGCAACCGCTTCACGGCAGTTTCGCGATGACGGAAGTTGTCTTCTTCCACCTGGCAAGCAGGACAGCGATCTTCGCCGATCTGATCGAAAACCTGCCGCAGGACTGGGTGAGCGGCTGGCGCGCGGTCGCTGCCCGCCTTGACGGCATTGTCGCCCCGCACCCGGGTGCGCCGCGCGAATGGCGCGCGAGCTTCCTCGATCGCGGCGCCGCGCGGCAGGCCCTCGAGCGCATTCTCGCCTGGCCGATCGAGCGGGCGATCATCGCGCATGGGGCATGCCCCGCCGGGGATGCCGCCACCTTCGTCGGGGACGCGTTTTCCTGGCTAGGTGGCCGGGCCCCGGGCTGAGCCGCGCCCGCCTCCACCGCAGCTTGAGGTCCCGCTTCTGGAAAAAAAGTGCGCAGATCTCCATATCTGGTGGAAACAGTCGCGCCAAAGTCATAAAACGCCGCGTCAGCCCGTGGGGGGAGGAAGGAAATTGCTGGACACCATGCTTTTGAGGTCCACGCTCGCCGAGCATTATGATCTCGTACCATCGCTCGACAAGGCCGAGGCAACGAAAGAGATCTACGCGCGTACCGATCGTGTGATCTCGCCGGCGGACTGGGCGATCTATGCACCCTATGTGCTTGAGATCAACAGGCTGAAGAAGAAACGCAACGCGTTCATTCTGGCCCATAATTACATGACGCCCGAGATCTATCACGGCGTGGCCGACTACGTCGGCGACAGCCTTCAGCTCGCCATCAAGGCGACCGAAGTGACCGCGGATGTGATCGTGCAGTGCGGCGTTCATTTCATGGCCGAGACCTCGAAGATCCTCAATCCGTCGAAGACCGTTCTCATCCCCGACATGACGGCGGGATGCTCCCTCGCCGAATCGATCACCGCCGAGGGCGTGGAGGAGATGCGCGCGAAATATCCCGGCGCACCGGTCGTGAGCTATGTGAACACCACCGCGGAAGTGAAGGCTGCATCCGACATTTGCTGCACCTCCGCCAACGCGCTCCAGATCGTCGAGGCGATGGAAAGCGACACGGTCATCATGACCCCGGACCAGTATCTGGCCCAGAATGTCGCCAATGCCTCGACCAAGAAGGTCGTGTTCTGGCCGGGCTCCTGCATCGTGCACGAGCTCTACACCGCCGAGGATCTCCGGGCCTACCGGGAGTTCGAGCCCGACACCAAGATCATCGCGCATCCCGAATGCACACCCGAGGTTGTCGCGGAGGCCGATTTCACCGGCTCGACCAGCGGCATCATCGACTGGGTGCACAAGCACAAGCCCGCCAAGGCCATGCTCGTCACCGAATGCTCCATGGCTGCCAACATTTCGGACGAGCTGCCCGAGGTCGAGTTCGCAAAGCCCTGCAACATGTGCCCCTACATGAAGAAGATCTCGCTCGAGAAGATCCTCTATTCGCTCCACACCATGAGCGAGGAGGTCGTCGTCGATCCCGAGATCTCCGCGAAGGCGCGCGTGGCGATCGAGCGCATGATCGACCTGTCCCGCTCTCTCGCCCGCTGACGAGCTGCCGCCGATGACCGCCCAGACCATCGAGACCGGCCGTGTCGTCATCGTCGGCGCGGGCCTTGGGGCCCTCTATGCCGCGCTGCGCCTCGCGCCGCGGCCGGTGGTGGTCGTATCACCCGAGACCCTTGGCGCGGGCGCCAGCTCGGCCTGGGCGCAGGGCGGCGTTGCCGCGGCGATGGACGCTCGCGACACGGCCGCCTCCCATGCCCATGACACCGAGATCGCGGGCGCCGGCATCGTCGATCATGATGTCGCAACCCGCGTGACCGAAGCCGCGCGCGAGCACATCCTGGCGCTCACCCGGATCGGCGCGCCCTTCGACCGGACACCCGAGGGCGGCTATGTGCTCTCGCGCGAAGCCGCACACAGCTTCGCGCGCGTCGTGCGCGTGCGGGGCGACCAGGCGGGCCGGGAAATCATGCAGGCCCTCATTGCCGAGGTCCGCGCGACGCCCTCGGTCCAGATTCTCGAAGGCGCCATGGCAACGGGGCTCGAGACCGAAGGCGGCCGCGTCACCGGCCTGCGCATCACATCCTCCGGCCCTGTCGGCTCGGCGCCCATCCTGCTCAAGGGGCCGGCCTATCTGCTTGCGGGCGGCGGCTCGGGCGGGCTTTTCGCTCTCACCACCAATCCCCCGCGCATTCGCGGCCAGGTGATCGGCATGGCGGCCCGCGCGGGCGCCGTGATCGCCGATGCCGAATTTGTCCAGTTCCATCCGACCGCCATCGACACCGGCGAAGACCCGGCGCCCCTCGCGACCGAAGCCCTGCGCGGAGAAGGCGCCGTGCTCATCAACCGCGACGGCGAGCGCTTCATGCTGAGCGTTCATCCGGATGCCGAGCTCGCACCGCGCGACATCGTCGCCCGTGCCATCTTTGCCCAGAGCCAGGCCGGGCTCCGGCCGATGCTCGACACCCGCGCCGTGCTCGGCAAGCGCATCCTCACCGAGTTTCCCGCCGTCACCGAAGCCTGCATCCGCGCCGGCCTCGATCCTGTCCAGGCCCCGATCCCGGTGGCGGCGGCCGCACATTACCATATGGGCGGCATCGAGGCCGACGCCTCCGGGCGCACGAGCCTCGCTGGCCTCTGGGTCTGCGGCGAGGCAAGCTCGACGGGCCTCCACGGCGCCAACCGCCTTGCGTCCAACGGCCTTCTCGAGGCGCTTGTCTACGCCGATCTCTGCGCCCGCGACATCGATGCGTCCTGTCGCACCTCCCCCGACCAGCCCGCAGCCTCGATCGACGTGCGTTTCGAAGGCACGAGCGATCAGCCCGACCCGGGCGCCATGGCCGAACTGCGCCGCACCATGACCGATTGCGTGGGCGTCGTGCGCGATGCGACCGGCCTTCGACACGCGCTTCGCACCATCGCCCGGCTCGAGGCCACCGCGGGCGGCTCTGCCTCCTTCCTCAACATGACCGCAACCGCGACGCTCATCGCGGCCGCGGCCTGGCTGCGCGAGGAGTCCCGTGGCGGCCACTTCCGCACGGACTTCCCGAACCCCCGCCCCGAGCTTGCCCATCGCAGCCGAATGACTCTCGCCGACGCGCTCACCCTGCGCGGCCGGTTGTCCGAGGAGTGAGAATGAGGACCGCCTACAATACCCTGCCCGACCTGATGCTTGAACCTCTGGTGCGCAATGCGCTGCTGGAGGATCTCGGCCTTTCGGGCGACGTCACCACCCGGGCGGTCATTCCCTACGCCACGACATGGCAGGCCCGCATGGTCGCGCGGGAACCGGGGATCGTCTCCGGCATGCAGATCGCGGCGCTTGCCTTCCGTCTCGTCGATGCCGAGCTCGACATTCGCGTCATCGTGCCCGACGGCGCACCCTGCGCCCCGGGCGATCTCCTGATGGAAATCACCGGCCGGGCCCATTCGCTGCTGCAGGCCGAGCGCGTTGCCCTCAACTTCGCGGGCCGCATGGCCGGCATCGCGACCCAGACGGCCGCCTTTGCCGCCGAGACCCGAGGCACCGACGCCCGCATCGCCTGCACCCGCAAGACCACACCCGGCCTGCGGATCATCGAGAAACAGGCGGTGATCCACGGCGGCGGCCACCCCCACCGCTACAGCCTTGGCGATGCCGTCCTCATCAAGGACAACCATATCGCCGCAGCCGGCGGCGTGCGCGAGGTGCTGGAGGCCGCCCATGCCGTGACCTCGCACATGATGCGCATCGAGATCGAGGTGGACCGACTCGACCAGCTCGAGGAGGTGATCGCTGCGGGCGGCGCGGATGTCGTGCTGCTCGACAACATGGACACCGAGACAATGCGGCGCGCGGTCGAAATGGTCGATCGTCGCATGATCACCGAGGCCTCCGGCAACATGCGACTGGAGCGCATCGCCGCCGTCGCCGCCACCGGAGTTGACTACATTTCGGTCGGGGCCCTCACCCACTCGGTCCGCACCCTAGACCTTGGTCTCGATTTCTGACCGGACCCGGGCTCTCCGGCACCCGACAATCAACTGGGCGCGCGGGTGACGCCATAGGTGCCCGGCACAACGGTTCGTGGCGGATGGCAGCCCGGATCGTGCCCAGGTGTTCAGCCGGCCGACCGCCCGGTCCAGGTTTCGTCAGCGTTGCGGCACCGCGCGAACTGACCCCTCCGCGAGCCCGGCGAAGCCTGCCCCGGCAACCTTCCCCGTCCGGCAGGGGCCGCAGCGAGACACCGCCCCCTGATCTCTGCCGAAGGCCTCGATCCGCGGCACCCGAACCGCGGCCTGTCACCTCGCCCCCCGCCGGCAGCGCCCGCCCGTGAGGCAGCGGCGGCACCGAGCTCGAGACCGCGCCAAACCACCCGCTGCACCGCAGCATTCCGCAACACGACGGCCGCTCAAATCGTTGGCAGGAAGGAGCCGCCGAGACCGGCGATATGCGCGAAGACCCGCTGGATCGTCGGCGTCAGGTCGAGGTCCTGCCGATGGAGCAGGAACCAGGTCCGCGCGATCGGCAACCCCTCATGGTCGAGGCACACCAGCCGCCCCGAGCGCAGCTCTTCCGTCACCGTGTGCTGCGAGATGAGCGCGATGCCGAGATTTGCCATCACCGCCTGCTTGATCGTCTCGTTGGTACCCATTTCGATCATCCGGTAAGGCGTCCCCTCGCCGATCCGGTCGAGATAGCGCGTCATCAGGATGCGCGTGCCCGAGCCCTCCTCGCGCCCGAAAAAGGTTTCGTCGAGCAGGGCACCGGCGGTGAAACGCCCGGCCTTTGCCAGTGGGTTCTCGGGCGAGGCAATCAGCACATGCGGATGCGCGCCCAACGGCACAGAAACCACCGGAGGCGTGCGCGGCGGGCGCCCCATGATCACAAGCTCGACCGTGCCTTGCTGCAAAGCGGCAAGAATGGAATCCCGATTGCCGACGCGGAGGATGACGTCGATGTCCGGAAAGGCCCGGCGGAGCTGCGCAACGAGCCCCGGCGCGAAGTATTTTCCCGTGCTCACAACGCCAAGGATCACCACGCCCGCCTGCCCTTCGCGAAGCGCGCGAACCTTCTCCACGCATCCCTGAAGCGCCACGCGGATGGTCTCCTCGGCAGCGGCCACAGCCCGCCCCTCCGGCGTGAGTTCGAACCGCCCGGAAGAGGTCCGGTCGATCAGCTTGCAGCGGAAGTTCTCCTCGATGGCGCGGATCTGGCTGTGAACCGCAGGCGGCGTCAGCCCCGTCGCCTCAGCCGCGCCCTTGATCGAGCCCTGCTCCGCCACCGCCCGGACGGCGCGAATCTGCTTCAGCGTGATCGCTTCGAGACGCGGCATTAGATTTTCCTGAATCCTGGTTCCAATATTTTAAATTTTCTATTCCCCCGCAGTGTGGAAAGACAAGATCAAAGCGCAGCAGACGCAATCGAACAGACAGGGTGGACCAACATGTTAGCGGAACCTTCGGCCATTGATGCCCGCCACGTTCCCGAGCCGCTCTTTCCGGCAGTCAATGCGATCTGCCGGATTTCGGCAGGGCTTTCGGCGAAGATCGCGCAGGGTCCGCTCGGCCAGTCCCTCGGCGACCATGTCGGCGGCACCGGCCACGGCGACGATCAGAAGGCGCTCGACGTGATCGCGGATGAGGCCTTTGCCGCGGCACTGCCCGGCACCGGCGTGCGCTACTACGCCTCCGAAGAACGCGAGACAGCAATCGACATCGACCCCGAGGGCCGGCTCGCGCTCGCCATGGACCCGCTCGACGGGTCTTCCAACATCGACGTAAACGTCTCGATCGGCACGATCTTCTCGATCTTCGAGGCCCGGGAGACGGCCGAGGCGAGCTTCCTGCGCCCGGGATCGGAACAGATCGCCGCAGGTTACGTGATCTACGGCCCACACACCGCGCTGATGCTGACCTTCGGCAAGGGCACGCTCCATTTCGTCCTCGACCGCCAGACCCGGCGCTTCGAGCTTGTCGAGCAGGCGGTCAGCCTTCCGGCGCGCACCCGCGAATTCGCGATCAACACCTCGAACTACAGCCGCTGGGTGAAGCCGGTCCGGGCCTATGTGGATGATTGCCTCGCGGGCGAGAACGGTCCGCGCCAGGGCACGTTCAACATGCGCTGGATCGCCTCTCTCGTCGCCGAGACCCACCGTATCCTGACGCGCGGCGGCATCTTCCTTTACCCCGGCGACGAGCGTCCGGCCTACCGACAGGGGCGGCTGCGCATGGTCTACGAATGCGCGCCCATCGCCTTCATCATCGAGCAGGCCGGCGGACGCGCCACTGATGGCAGCACACCCATCCTCTCGAAAAGCGCCAGCGCGCTTCACGCACGCACACCCCTCGTCTTCGGATCCTCCAACGAGGTGACGCGCGTGGCGACCTATCACGACGAACCCGAGGACGAGGTTTCCGCCCTTTTCGGGTCCCGCGGCCTCTTCCGCGCCTGATCCGCTCCAGATGCCAGAAAAAGAAGTGAAATGAGCAAGAAGCATCCCATCATCTCGGTCACAGGCTCCTCCGGCGCGGGCACGACGACGGTCAAGCATACCTTCGACCAGATCTTCCGCCGCGAGGGCATCAAGGCGGCCACCATCGAGGGCGATGCCTTCCACCGCTACGACCGTGCGGCGATGAAGGCCGAGCTTGAGGCACGCAAGGCCGCAGGCGACGAGACCTTCAGCCATTTCAGCTACGACGCCAACGTCCTCGACAAGCTTGAAGAGGTCTTCCGGAGCTACGGCGAGACCGGGGCGGGCACGACCCGCCATTATGTCCACGACGAGACCGAAGCCGCCCGCTGGAATGCCGCGCCCGGCACCTTCACCGAATGGGAACCCATCGCGGAAGGCTCCGACCTGCTCTTCTACGAGGGCCTGCACGGCGCGGTCGTCAACGACGCGGTAAATCTCGCCACGCTCGCGGATCTCAAGATCGGCGTGGTGCCGGTCATCAATCTGGAATGGATCCAGAAGATCCACCGCGACAAGGCCAGCCGCGGCTACACCACAGAGGCTGTCACCGACACGATCCTGCGCCGGATGCACGCCTACGTGCACTGCATCTGCCCGCAGTTCATCGAGACGGACGTGAATTTCCAGCGTGTTCCGGTGGTCGATACCTCCGACCCCTTCATCGCGCGCTGGATCCCGACCGCCGACGAGAGCCTCGTGGTGATCCGCTTCAAGAGCCCGCGCGGCATCGATTTTCCCTATCTCATCTCGATGATCCAGGGGAGCTGGATGTCCCGCGCCAATTCCATCGTCATTCCGGGCGGCAAGATGGATCTCGCGATGCAGCTCATCTTCACGCCGATGGTCAAGCGCCTCGTCACCGAGTCCCGGCGCGCCTGAGCGCGGCCCGAGGGAGAAAGAACATGAACAAGATCACCCCGATTTCGAAGACCACCGAAGACCTCATGGCCAATGCGATCCGGGTGCTCGCCATGGACGCGGTGGAGGCCGCCAGCTCCGGCCACCCCGGCGCGCCGATGGGCATGGCCGATGTCGCAACCGTTCTCTTCAACCGCTTCATGAAGATCGACCCGGCGGACGCCGCCTGGCCCGACCGCGACCGGTTCGTCATGTCGGCGGGTCACGGCTCCATGCTGGTCTATGCCATCAATCACCTGCTCGGCTACGATGACATGCCCATGTCGCAGCTCCGCGCCTTCCGCCAGATGGGCTCCCGCACCGCCGGCCATCCCGAATATGGCCACGCCAAGGGCATCGAGACCACCACCGGCCCGCTCGGTCAGGGCATCACCACTGCGGTCGGCATGGCACTCGCCGAGCGGATGCAGAATGCCCGCTTCGGCGATGGCTTGGCCGATCACTTCACCTATGTCATCGCGGGCGATGGCTGCCTGATGGAAGGGATCAGCCACGAGGCCATCGACTTTGCAGGCCATCTCGGCCTCGGTCGCCTGATCGTCTTCTGGGACGACAACGGCATCACCATCGACGGCGCGACCGACCTCTCCACCTCGACGAGCCAGCCCGCGCGCTTCGCCGCCGCCGGCTGGCATGTCCAGGAGATCGACGGACACGACAAGGAGGCGATTGCCGCCGCGATTGATGCGGCCCAGAGCGATCCCCGCCCCTCTCTCGTCGCCTGCAAGACCCTCATCGGCTTCGGTGCCCCCAACAAGCAGGGCACCGCAGCAACCCATGGCGCCCCTCTCGGTGCCGAAGAGATTGCCGCCACCCGCGAAGCACTCGGATGGGCCTCCCCTCCGTTCGAGATGCCTTCGGAGATCTATGCGGGCTGGCGCGCGGTCGCCGAACGCGGCGCAAGGGCGCGCGCAGCCTGGGAGGCCCGCCGCACAGGGGCGCCTGAGGCCGCTGCATTCGAGGCCTCCCTCCTCGGCCCTGATGCCGATGCGCTGCGTTCGGCGATCCGGAACCACACGCGAAAGCTCTCGGAGGAAGCGCCGAAGGTCGCGACCCGCAAGGCCTCGGAAATGGCGCTCGAAGTGGTGAATGCCACCCTTCCCAACACCATCGGCGGCTCTGCCGATCTCACCGGTTCGAACAATACCCGAAGCAGGGGCATGACCCCGGTCCGGCCCGGCGATTTCAGCGGCAACTACATCCACTATGGCATCCGCGAACACGCGATGGCCGCGATCATGAACGGGATTTCGCTCCACGGCGGCTTCATCCCCTATGGCGGCACCTTCCTCGCCTTCGCCGACTACTGCCGTCCGGCGATCCGGCTCTCCGCCCTGATGGCGCGTCCGGTCATCTATGTCATGACCCACGACTCGATCGGCCTCGGCGAGGATGGCCCGACGCACCAGCCCGTCGAGCACCTGGCCTCGCTCCGCGCCATGCCCAACCTCGATGTGTTCCGCCCCGCCGATGCGGTAGAAACCGCCGAGGCCTGGGAATGCGCCCTGCTCTCCACGAGCACGCCATCCGTCCTCTGCCTCTCGCGCCAGGGCCTTCCCACCCTGCGCACCAGACATGCGGGTGAGAACCTCACCGCCCGCGGCGCCTATGTGCTCCGCGAAACGGATGGGCCGCGCGATGTGACGCTCATCGCCACCGGCTCCGAGGTCGAGATTGCCATGCAGGCCGCCGAGGTGCTCGCCGTCGACGGCATCGAGGCCGCGGTGGTCTCCGCCCCCTGCTTCGAGCGCTTCGCGGCAGAGGACGAGAGCTATCGCGCCGGAGTTCTCGGCACCGCCCGGCGCATCGGCATCGAGGCCGCGGTCCGGCAGGGCTGGTGCACCATGCTCGCGACGACGGACGTCTTCATCGGCATGACCGGCTTCGGCGCATCGGCGCCCGCCCCCGAGCTTTACCGGCATTTCGGCATCACCCCGGAGGCCGTCGTCGAAGCGGCCCGGCGCCTCGTCTGACGCGGCGGCAAGACAACAGGGAGACCCACGCATGGCACTCATCACGCTGAGACAACTGCTCGACGACGCCGCCGACCGCAACTACGGCGTCCCGGCCTTCAACATCAACAACATGGAGCAGGGGCTCGCGATCATGAAGGCGGCGCGAAGCTGCGATGCCCCCGTGATCCTGCAAGCGAGCCGCGGCGCCCGTTCCTATGCCGGCGACATCATGCTGCGCCACATGGTCGAGGCTCTGGCCGAGATGAACCCGGACATCCCCGTGTGCCTCCATCAGGATCACGGCAACAATGAGGCGACCTGCCTCTCGGCCATCCGGCACGGCTTCACCTCGGTGATGATGGACGGCTCGCTCGAGGCCGACATGAAGACCCCTGCCTCCTACGACTACAACGTCGCGATCACCGCCCGCGTCGCGGACGCGGCCCATGCAGTGGGGGCGAGCGTCGAGGGCGAACTCGGCGTGCTGGGCAGCCTCGAGACCGGCGAGGCCGCGGCGGAGGACGGATCGGGGGCGGAAGGCACCCTCTCCCACGATCAGCTCCTGACCGACCCGGATCAGGCCGTCGACTTCGTGATGAAGACCCGCTGCGACGCCCTCGCCATCGCCTGCGGCACCAGCCACGGCGCCTACAAGTTCTCCCGCAAGCCCGATGGCGAGATCCTCGCGATGTCCACCATCGAGGCGATCCACGAGAAACTGCCCTCGACGCATCTGGTGATGCATGGCTCCTCCTCGGTGCCGCAGTATCTCCAGGATCTCATCAACGCGTCGGGCGGCGACATGCCGCAGACCTGGGGCGTCCCCGTCGAGGAAATCGAGCGCGGCATCGCCATGGGCGTGCGCAAGGTCAACATCGACACCGATTGCCGCATGGCGATGACCGGCCAGTTCCGCAAGGTCGCGATGGACAAGCCGAAGGAATTCGACCCCCGCAAGTTCCTGATTCCGGCGATGAAGGAACTCGAAGACCTCTGCCGCGACCGGTTCGAACGGTTCGGCACCGCCGGAAATGCCTCCCGGATCAAGGTGATCCCGATGGATGAAATGGCGGCACGCTACGCAAGCGGCGTGCTCGATCCGAGGATCTCCGCCGCCGTGGCGGCCTGAACCGAAGCGCCGCGGCGACACGCCGCATCAATGGCCCGAATGAACGACCGAAGCGAATGCGATGGGCGCAGCTCCTCGCACCAGGACACTCTTATCCGAAAGGGAAACGCCCCATGAACAAGATGTCAGACCCGAAGGAAATCCGCGGCAAGGAACGCTACAAGGCCGGCGTCCTCAAATACGCCCAGATGGGCTACTGGGATGGCGACTACGAGCCGAAGGACACCGACATCCTCGCGCTTTTCCGCATCACGCCGCAGGATGGCGTCGATCCCGTCGAGGCAGCAGCGGCGGTCGCGGGCGAAAGCTCCACCGCCACCTGGACCGTGGTCTGGACCGATCGCCTGACCGACTGCGAGCGCTACCGGGCCAAGGCCTACCGGGTCGAACCCGTGCCCGGCCAGGAAGGCCAGTTCTTCGCCTACATCGCCTATGACCTGATCCTCTTCGAGGAAGGCTCGATCGCGAACCTCACCGCGTCGATCATCGGCAACGTCTTCGGCTTCAAGCCCCTGAAGGCGCTCCGGCTCGAGGACATGCGCTTCCCGGTCGCCTACTGCAAGACCTTCAAGGGCGCGCCCACCGGCATCGTCGTCGAACGCGAACGGCTCGACAAGTTCGGCCGCCCCCTCCTCGGCGCGACCACCAAGCCGAAGCTCGGCCTCTCGGGCAAGAACTACGGCCGCGTTGTCTACGAGGGCCTCAAGGGCGGGCTCGACTTCATGAAGGACGACGAGAACATCAACTCGCAGCCCTTCATGCACTGGCGCGACCGCTTCCTCTACTGCATGGAGGCCGTCAACAAGGCGAGCGCCGAGACCGGAGAGGTCAAGGGCCACTACCTCAACGTCACGGCGGGGACGATGGAGGAGATGTATCGCCGCGCCGAGTTCGCCAAGGAGCTCGGATCGGTCATCGTGATGATCGACCTCGTGATCGGCTACACGGCCATCCAGTCGATGAGCGAATGGTGCCGGCAGAACGACATGATCCTGCACCTCCACCGCGCGGGCCACGGCACATACACCCGCCAGAAGACCCATGGCGTGAGCTTCCGAGTCATCGCCAAGTGGATGCGGCTCGCGGGCGTCGACCACCTGCACGCGGGCACGGCCGTCGGCAAGCTCGAGGGCGATCCGCCCACGGTTCAGGGTTTCTACAACGTCCTGCGCGAGCGGCACAACGAGGTGGACCTGCGGCGCGGGATCTACTTCGAGCAGGACTGGGCCGATCTGCGCAAGGTCATGCCGGTGGCCTCCGGCGGCATCCACGCCGGTCAGATGCACCAGCTTCTCGACCTCTTCGGCGATGACGTGGTGCTCCAGTTCGGCGGCGGCACGATCGGCCACCCGATGGGCATCCAGGCCGGCGCGACCGCAAACCGCGTGGCGCTCGAAGCCATGGTGCTCGCCCGCAACGAGGGCCGCGACATCGCGAACGAAGGCCCGGAGATCCTGCGCGCCGCCGCCAAGTGGTGCAAGCCGCTCGAGGCCGCGCTCGATACCTGGGGCAACATCACCTTCAACTACACCTCGACCGACACGCCCGACTACGTGCCGACACCCGTCCCCGCCTGATTCCGGCCAGCGCCCGGCAGCAACGCCGGGCAGCGCCAGAGAGCAGGACAGGCCGCAAATCCAAAGGAGACCAATCCCATGCGCATCACCCAGGGCGCCTTCAGCTTCCTCCCCGATCTCGATGACACCCAGATCACCGCGCAGGTCGAGTATTGTCTGCAAAACGGCTGGGCGATCGGCATCGAGCATACCGACGATCCCCATCCCCGGAACACCTACTGGGAAATGTTCGGCAACCCGATGTTCGACCTCCGCGACGCCAAGGGCGTGATGATGGAGCTCGAGGAGTGCCGCAAGGCACATCCCGACGCCTACATCCGCATCAACGCCTTCGATGCAACCGGCGGTTTCGAGACCGTGCGGCTTTCCTTCATCGTCAACCGCCCCGCCGAGGAGCCGACCCTGCGCCTCACCCGGACGGACGTGCGCGGCCGGACGATGAACTACGCCCTCTCCGCCGCTCGATGAGCCGCAGCAGGGAGAGCACGATGACCGCCAGCACCGTGGCCATCCCTGCAAGCGCGAACGGACCGGCGCCGGCGGCGAGCCCGATCGCCCCGGCAAGCCACATGGCCGCGCCCGCCGCCCCCGCCTCGATGATGCGCGTCGGGTCCGTGGTCCCGGTGGCGCTGAACCGCGCGAAGAGCTCGAAGGAGATCAGCAAATGGGTCCGGCGGCCCGCGGCGATACCCCGCCGCGGCGCCGCCACCGGCCAGGGCATCTGCATCTTGTCCTGCGCCAGAACCAAATCTGTTGCCATACGGATTCCATATCATTTCCATATCGATTCCATACGCTCCGGAGGAGCCTGAGATGAGCCTCGACACCACCGAAACCACCCCGCCGCAAAAGATCGATCTCCGGGCCGAATTTGAAAGTTCGGGTGTCGCCGAGGTGCTCCGGGACCTGGATCGAGAGCTCGTCGGTCTCGCACCGGTCAAGCAACGCATCCGTGAAACCGCCGCACTGCTCCTGGTCGATCGAGCCCGCCGCACAATGGGTCTCGCGCAGGAAACGCCGACGCTCCACATGAGCTTCTCCGGCAACCCCGGCACCGGCAAGACCACCGTCGCGCTCAAGATGGCGGGCCTCCTCCACCGTCTCGGCTATGTCCGCAAGGGCCACCTCGTCTCCGTCACCCGCGACGATCTCGTCGGCCAGTACATCGGCCACACCGCCCCGAAGACCAGGGAAGTGCTCAAGAAGGCCATGGGGGGTGTGCTCTTCATCGACGAGGCCTACTACCTCTATCGCCCTGATAACGAACGGGATTATGGTCAGGAAGCCATCGAGATCCTGCTCCAGGTCATGGAGAACAATCGCGACGATCTCGTGGTAATCATGGCCGGATACGCCGACCGCATGGACCGCTTCTTCACCGCCAATCCCGGGTTCCGCTCGCGTATCGCCCATCACATCGAGTTTCCCGACTACACCGACGGAGAACTCGGGGAGATCGCGGAAAACATGCTCGACGCTCAGAACTACCGCCTCGATGCGGGCGGCAGGACTGCGATAGCCGACTATATCGCGCTCCGCCGCGCCCAGCCGCATTTCGCCAATGCCCGGTCGATCCGGAATGCTCTTGACAGGGCGCGCCTGCGGCAAGCAAACCGCCTCTTCGAGACATCGCGAGGCCCATTGAACGCCGAGGCGCTCAGCACGATAACAGAGGATGACATCCGCCAGAGCCGCGTCTTCCGCGGCGGACTGGACGTCGACCGGGAGAAAACGACATGACCTTCGACCGCAACATCAAGATCGCCCCCTCGATCCTCTCGGCCGACTTCGCGAATTTCGGCGCCGAGTGTCAGGCCATCGAAAGCCAGGGCTGTGACTGGGTGCATGTCGATGTGATGGACGGCCATTTCGTCCCCAACCTCACGTTCGGTCCGGCGATGTGCAAGGCGATCCGCCCGCATGTCAGAACGGTCATGGACGTACATCTGATGATCGCGCCGGTCGATCCCTACATCGAAGCCTTTGCCGAAGCCGGGGCGGACATCATCACCGCCCATGCCGAGGCCGGTCCGCATATCCACCGCACGCTGCAGGCGATCCGCACCTCCGGCGCGAAGGCGGGCCTTGCCCTCAATCCCGGCACACCCGCAGAAGCGATCGATTATCTCCTCGACATGATCGATCTTGTCTGCGTGATGACGGTGAACCCGGGCTTTGGCGGCCAGAAGTTCATTCATTCACAGGTCGAGAAGGTTCGGACACTCCGCGCCCGCATCGGCGACCGGCCAATCCATATCGAGATCGACGGCGGCGTCGATCCGACCACCGCGCCCCTTGTCGTCGAAGCAGGCGCCGATGTTCTCGTTGCCGGCTCAGCGGTCTTCAAGGGCGGCTCGGTCGGGAAACCCGAGGTCTACGGCGAGAACATCCGCGCGATCCGAGAGGCCGCCGCGAAGGCCCTTCGCGCTGCAGCCTGATCCCGGTGATTTCTTAAATATCCTTCACGTTGCGGCCACACTGTCGCAAGAATGAAGTAACACCTAGTCTCCATGACATCGCATTGAACGATGCAGGGAGACCGAGGGATGAATCAGGAGAATCAGGCCGAGTTGACCGCGCTCGTCCTACAGGGCGGCGGAGCACTCGGCGCGTATCAGGCCGGAGCATACACCGTTCTTGCCCAAGGCGGTCACGAGCCTGACTGGCTGGCCGGGGTTTCGATCGGTGCGATCAACTCCGCACTCATTGCCGGCAATCCCCCGCAGCGTCGCGTCGAAAGGCTTGAGGCCTTCTGGACGCTGGCGACCTCCGGGCTGCCTTTCACCGCACCTCTCGCCATCCAGGGTCTCCGGCCCTTCATCAATGAGGCCTCTGCCTTCGAGGTGATGTTGGAGGGCGTTCCTGGGTTCTTTACGCCGCGCGCCCTGCCGGCCCCGTTTCAGCCTTCGGGAAGCCCCGGAGCCATCAGTTTCTACGACACAAGCCCGCTGCGCCGGACCCTGCTGGAACTCGTCGATTTCGACTATCTCAACAGCCAGGGGCCCCGGCTCAGCGTTGGTGCGGTCGATATCGAGACCGGGAACTTCGTCTTCTTCGATTCTCACGAAATGCGGATTGGCCCGGAGCATGTGATGGCAAGCGGCGCGCTCCCGCCGGGTTTCCCGCCTGTCGAGGTGGGCGGGCGGTTCTACTGGGATGGCGGTCTTGTCTCCAACACCCCTCTCGAACACATCTTCGAACACGCGCCGGCCGAACCGCTCTGCGTCTTTCAGTTCGATCTCTTCGATGCCCGCGGAACGGGCCCGAAGGATCTCTTCGAGGTCGCGCAGCGCGAGAAGGATATCCGCTTCTCGAGCCGGACCCGCCTCAACACCGACCGCTTCCGCGAGCGGCACGACATCGCCGCGGCCGCAAAACGCCTGCATGACCGCCTGCCGCCGGAACTGCGCGACGATCCGGATCTTCTCGCCCTCTGCGATGCCGGACCGCGTGGCGCGGTAACGCTGATGCATCTCATCTATCGCAAGCGCAATTATGAGGGGCAGTCGAAGGACTACGAATTCTCGCGCCGCTCGATGCGGGAACACTGGGCGGCGGGCGCCGACGATGCCGCCCGCGCCATCCGTCATCCGGACTGGGTCTCGCGCAAGGCTCCGACGAATGGCCTTCTCATCTTCGATCTCGGCGAACGTGATCGCCACCAGAAGCGCAGCAGAGACGCGGCTTCCGGCACGCGGAACACCCGGATCAAAAAAACGAAAGGGTAAGACAATGAACCTCAAGGGAAAACGCGCGCTCATCACGGGCTCCGCGAGCGGCATCGGTCACGGCATCGCCAAGCGTTTCGTTGCGGATGGCGCAAAAGTCGCGATTGCCGATCTCAGCCTGGTTGCGGCCGAGCGTACCGCGAAGGAACTCACCGAAATGGGTCCGGGAGAAGCGCTCGCCCTCGAGATGAACGTGACCGACGAGGCGGCCGTAAACGCAGGCGTGGCCGAAATGGTGAAGGTCTGGGGCGGGATCGACGTGCTCGTTTCGAACGCCGGGATCCAGATCGTTCACAAGCTCGAGGATTTTCCGTTCAACGAATGGAAGAAGCTGCTCTCGATCCACCTCGATGGTGCGTTCCTCACATCAAAAGCCGTGCTCCCGCATATGTACGAGGCGGGATCCGGTTCGATCATCTTCATGGGATCCGTCCATTCGAAGGAAGCGTCCCCCCTCAAGTCCGCCTACGTTACGGCAAAACACGGCCTGCTTGGACTGGCCCGCGTCATTTCCAAAGAGGGTGCCGAACATGGCGTTCGGGCGAACGTGATCTGTCCGGGCTTCGTCAAGACCCCGCTTGTCGAGAAGCAGATTCCCGAACAGGCCAAGGCACTCGGCATTTCGGAGAAGGAAGTGGTGGAGAAGATCATGCTCGGCGACACGGTCGATACCGAGTTCACCACCATCGAGGACGTGGCGAATGTCGCCTGGCTTTTCGCGGCCTTCCCCACCAACGCGCTTACTGGCCAGTCACTCGTCGTGAGCCACGGCTGGTACATGAACTGATCGCCGACAGCGCGGCCTCAGATCCGCGATGCTTCCAGCGCCTCGAGCCAGTGCGCGAGGCGCTCCTTCAGGACGCGCGGGCGCGCCAGCGCAGGCACGTCCTCGCCAAGTGCCTCGATCGGCTCGAAGGTGAGGGCATCCCCCCCGGAACGGTTCCACGCGGCCTGAAGCGCGGCATTGGGGTTCGTGCCCTGGCGCAGTGTGAAGAACTGCCGATTGGCGATCTTGTCGAGCGACGGCGTTGCGCCAACCCAGATCTTCCCCGTCGCGGCGCACCGAATCGCATAGATTCCTGCCGGCGCTTCGCGCTCCTTGTAGCGCCGGATCTCCGCCTTTCTGTCCATGGCTCCGATCTCCTGACCCCGCCCTAATTTCAGCTGGCGGACTATTTTACCCGGGCAAATATTGCAAGAATAATTTTGCCCGGGTATAAATTATTCGAAGGAGAGCCCGATGCCAGATTGCCATGAGAAGATCTTCACCCTGTTTCGGGACAACAGGCGTCTCGCGCGCGGTCCCCTGCGCGAGATTGCGCGACGCGCCCGTGGCGCGATGGAAGAGGGCGGCGCGACCTTGCAGATCTTTGATGACGCCACCGGGAAGCCCGTCGATCTCGACATTCGGGAAGCACAGGACGAATTGCCTGCCACTCCGCCGGAGCCACTGGAACCGGCGCCCCGGCCGCGCGGGCGGCCCAGGCTGGGCGTGGTGGCCAGGGAAGTCACCCTGCTACCCCGACATTGGGACTGGCTTGCAACCCAGCCGGGCGGCGCGAGCCAGACGCTGCGCAGACTGGTCGACGCCGCGCGCCGTGCCGATAACGGGCGAAGCCAACAGCGTGCAGCCATCGACGCCGCGTCGCGCTTCATGTGGGCAATTGCCGGCGATCTGCCGAATTTCGAGGAAGCCACCCGCGCGCTTTTTGCCAATGACCACGCGCGGCTCGAAACCCTGATGTCAGACTGGCCGGGAGACATTTGCGCCCATGTGCTCACACTGGCCGCTGGAGAAGGCCTTCCGCCGCAACTGTGACGCGCATTCAGACGCCCGCAAGCAGGATATCGAGCGCCCGCACAATGTCGTCGCGCATCGGGGCAAGCGACCCCACCCGCTCGCCGAGCTCCGGGAGCGCGAGCGTTGCGAGAAGCTGCGGCATCAGCACCACGCGTTCCGCCCCCATCTGGAACTCCGGATTGAGCCCTCGCATCGGCGGCCCGGCCCGGCCCACAGGCAGAAGTGGCGCGACCACACGGGTCCGTACCGCATCGAGCAGATCGTTCTGGATCACCACGACGAGCATGCCGTCGGACATGCGAAAGACATCAAATTGCTGCGCCACGCACCCGCCTCAGAACTTGCGCCGGGATGCGAGGGGGACGCCTTCGGCCTCGATATAGGCATTGAAGCCTGCGATCGCGGCTGCGTTCTCTGCCTGCCAGCTCCGCATACGCGCCGCCCGGACAGCTTCAGTGAGCCCAGCCTCCGCCGCCCGCGAGATATTCACGCCGAGCGCCCTGGCTTCGTCGAGCAATTGCCGGTCCAGCGTCAGGCTCGTGGAGCGTCTCTGCGCAATTCCCATACGCCCCTCCTGTAAGGGTATTCATTACATGCCAGAACATACCGCAAATTATGCGGCATGCCAATCCGGTAACCCGCTGCCCCTGCGACTTCCGCATCACATGAAGCGCTGAATTGCGCGGCTCGGCCTTGCACGTCTGCACGCGGGAGCATTAGCCTCCGGCATGGCGCGGCAACGCCGGATCCGGCCCGCGCCAGAGTCCCTTTAGACCCCCGGAGCTTCTCATGACGCCGCAAACCCGCCAGGCGCGCCTTACCGTCCTGTCTCTCGCCGTTGGCGCGTTCGCAATCGCCGTGTCGGAATTCGCAACAATGGGCCTCCTGCCCTATTACGCCAAGGGTCTTGGCGTTACCGAACCGGTCGCAGGTCATGCGGTCAGCGCCTATGCGCTCGGTGTCGTGATCGGAGCTCCGATCCTCGCCGTGCTCGGGGCCCGTCTGCCGCGGCGGCTCCTTCTCATGCTGCTGATCGGCACTTTCTCGATCGCAAACCTCGCGGGCGCCTTCGCCCCCGGCATCGGCTGGCTGGTCACCGCCCGGGTGATCGCGGGCTTGCCGCATGGCGCGTTTCTCGGCATTGCCATGCTCGTTGCCGCCAATGCCCAGCCCAAGGAACGCCGGGCTGCGGGCGTAGCCCAGGTGATGCTCGGCCTCACGATTGCCAACGTGATCGGCGTCCCCGCGGCGGGTGCGGTCGGCCAGGCCTTCGGTTGGCGCACCTGTTTCGTGCTCGTCGCCGCCATCGGCCTCATTTCCGTCATGATGATCGGGCGCTTCGTGCCCAAGGGCCGGCCCGACCTTGCCGCCGGGCCGCTTCAGGAATTGGGCGCCTTCGCCAACCGCGCCGTCTGGCTCACGCTTCTGGTCGGCGCCATCGGCTTCGGCGGTATCTTCGCAGTCTATTCCTACTTCTCGGCCGCACTCATACAGGCCGCCCATGCCCCGGCCTGGGCGATACCGCTTGCCCTCTCCGCATTCGGGATAGGTGCGACCATCGGCACACCGATCGCCGGGCGGCTCGCCTCCTGGTCGATCTTCGGCGGCGCGGCGATACTGTTGGCCGGCATGACCATCACCCCGGCGTTCTATGCATTGGTGATGGGAAACTGGCCGCTCATGATCCTGATGGTCTTTCTCCTCGGAGCGACAGCCGGGGTCTTCATCCCGCTCCAGACACGCCTGATGGATGTAGCCGGCGATGCGCAGACCCTGGCCGCAGCGATGAACCATGCCGCCTTCAACCTCGCCAATGCGATCGGTCCCTTCCTCGCAGGCCTTGCCCTCGCGGCGGGATTCGGTTGGGCCTCCACCGGCTGGGTCGGCGCAGCCCTCGCGCTGGCCGGCCTCGCGGCACTGGGTCTCGCCTATTTCGACGCCAGACGCCGGTAGCCGCGGGGAATCTTTCCCCGCGGGGACGACTTTGCGAGGGCCATCGGCGGATCCCCGCATCACGCACATGTTATGCTTGACCGCTACACGCTTTGCGACTTCCATAGTCCGTTAACCATAACCGGACCCAGACGGGTGCCGGGAACGGTCCCGGGGTGGGGCACGATCGGGAAACCATCCGTGAAGGACGTGAAGGAGTCGGGCCATGACACAGCGCGTGGGCATACTGACGCTGCCACTGCACAACAACTACGGCGGCATCCTGCAAGCCGCCGCGCTCTACAAGGCGCTGGAAAACGCGGGAAAGACACCCGTGCTCCTCTCCAAGAAGGCCGAGCGGCCAATCTGGACCCGCGCGGCCCTGCGCGTTCTCCAGACCGTTCCGGGCCAGAACATCGGCGACCTGCGCGCCCGCGAACGGGAGCGCGCGATCCACTATCCGTTCATTGCCGAGCATCTCCCCAACAGGACCGGCATCCTGCGCACAAGAGAGCAGTTTTCCCGCGCTCTGCGTCAACTCGGTCTCGATGCAGTCGTCGTTGGCAGCGACCAGGTCTGGCGCTTCGAGTATCACGGCGATGACAACCACATGATCTACTTCCTCGATTTCGTGGAAGATCCGGGAGTGCGCCGAATCTCCTACGCCGCCTCCTTCGGCCAGAAGGACTGGGCCTATCCGCGCAAGACCGAGGAAGCCTCACGACTGCTGGCCCGCTTCGACGCTGTATCGGCCCGCGAGACAAGCGGCGTCCAGATCTGCCGGACCACCCTCGGGCGACCCGATGCCGCGCTCTGCCTCGACCCCACCCTGCTGCTCGATCGCGCGCACTATGCCGCAATCGCCGCCAAGGCTCCCCCGCCGCCACGCGGCGCCGTTCTCAACTACGTGCTCGACCGCACATCCTTCGCCCGCGACATCTGTGGCACGGTGATCGCCACCTGCCCCGGCATCGGACGGGCCAACGAGATCACGATCCGGAAGGGTGGCGCGAAACCTGATATCCCCGCCTGGCTCCGCGCCTTTCAGGACGCGAACTTCGTGGTGACGGATTCCTTCCACGGCACGGTGTTCTCGATCCTCTTCGAACGAAACTTCATCTCGATCCCGAATCGCGGCCGTGGTGTCGACCGTTTCACATCGCTGCTCGATCAACTCGGGCTCGCCGACCGGATCTTTACCGGCGATGACCCTGCCGAGGCCTCCGCAATCGCAGCCCGCCCGATCGACTACGCCACCGTCGGTGCCCGCCTTGACAGACTTCGCGAAAGCTCATCCGATTTCCTGCTCGGCGCGCTCAGCGAAGCCCGAGCCGAGGCCGCCTGAGGTCGGGACTGCACAAGCTCTGTACGGCCGGACATCCCGGCCGCACAGGAAAAACACGATCCTGCCTCCACGGGCCCCGGCACACCTTGCCATTCGCGCCCGGAGCTCCATCCTGCATGCAAGAAGCCCCGCCGGGAGGGGCACAACCTGAGCAGGAAGGCGAGGCATGGAAATCCAGGGCTACACGGTTAAGGAAGGAAGTCCCTTTCCGCTGGGCGCAACGTGGGACGGGTCCGGTGTCAACTTCGCCCTGTTTTCCGCCCATGCCAGCAAGGTGGAGCTCTGCCTCTTCGACAGCCGCGGCCGCCGGGAAATCGCGCGCGTTCCCCTGCCGGAATACACCCATGAAGTCTGGCACGGCTACCTGCCGGATGTCCGTCCGGGCCAGCTCTACGGCTATCGCGTGCATGGGCCGTACGAGCCGCACCACGGCCATCGCTTCAACCCCAACAAGCTCCTGCTCGATCCCTATGCCAAGCAGCTCGATGGCGAGATTCACTGGCATGACAGTGTCTTCGGCTACCGGATCGGGCACCGCTCCGCCGATCTCTCCTACGACCGTAGGAACTCCGCTTTCGTGATGCCGAAATGCGTGGTCGTTGACGCCGCCGTCACCTGGGGGCGGGATGCCCCGCCCGCACATCCCTGGGCCGAAACGATCATCTATGAAGCGCATGTGAAGGGGTTTACGGCGCTCAACGCCGAAATCCCCGACAAGCTCCGCGGAACCTTCTCCGGCCTCGCCGATCCGCGCGCGATCGACCATCTGGTGAAGCTCGGTGTCACCGCCGTCGAACTCATGCCGGTACAGGCCTTCTTCGATGACCGCTATCTGATCGAGAAGGGGCTGACCAACTACTGGGGCTACAACACCATCGGCTTCTTCGCCCCCGCGACGCGATACCTGTCGCCGGGCTCGGACCTGCACGAATTCAAGCTCATGGTCCGCAGACTCCACGAGGCGAACATCGAGGTGATCCTCGACGTGGTCTACAACCACACCGCCGAAGGCAACCAGATGGGCCCGACGCTCAGCTTCCGCGGCATAGACAACGCCTCCTACTACATTCTGGCGGACGACCCGCGCTACTATTATGACACCACCGGTTGCGGGAACACGGTCAACCTCAAGAACAACCGCGTCCTGCAGATGGTGATGGACAGCCTGCGCTACTGGGTCGAGACCTGCCATGTCGACGGGTTCCGCTTCGACCTCGCGAGCTCGCTCGGGCGCGACCGCGACACGTTCAGCTCGGACGCGACCTTTCTCGATGCGGTCCGGCAGGACCCGGTGCTCAGTCGCGTCAAGCTCATCGCCGAACCTTGGGACACCGGCCCCTATGGCTATCAGGTCGGGAACTTCCCCCCGGGCTGGGCCGAGTGGAACGACCAGTATCGCGACACGATACGCTCGTTCTGGAAGGGCGACGGAGGCCAGACTGCGGGTCTCTCGGCCAATCTCATGGGCTCCGCCGGTCTCTTCGACAAGCGCGGCCGCAGACCGTGGGCCAGCGTCAACTTCATCACCGCCCACGACGGCTTCACCCTGATGGACACGGTGTCCTACAACGACAAGCACAACGAGGCGAACGGCGAGGACAACCGCGACGGCCACGACGACAACAAGAGCTGGAACTGCGGCGCCGAAGGCCCGACCGAGGATGAGGAGGTTCTCGATCTCCGGGACCGCCTGCGCCGCGCAATGGCCGCGACAATGCTGCTCTCCCAAGGCACGCCGATGATCCTGATGGGCGACGAGATCGGCCGAACGCAGGACGGTAACAACAACACCTACTGTCAGGACGCGCCCGCGAACTGGCTCGATCTTTCGGGCATGTCCGAACGCGATGCTGCCTTCCGCGATTTCGTCGCCGCCATGATCGCGCTGCGCAAATCGAACGTGCTCTTCCGTTATCCCAACTACATCCACAACATTCCCGAAGGCCGCCCCCAGATCACCGCCTCCTGGCTGCGCCCCGACGGGGCTTCCATGGAACAGGAGGATTGGGACAATGGCGAAACGCGGACGCTCGCCATGATGCTCTCAACCCCGGAGCGCCGTGCACTCATGCTTTTCAATGCCCATTTCGAGCCGGTTGAGTTCAACCTTTCCGGCGCCGCCGGAGAGAGCCGCTGGTCGCTTCTGGTCGATACCGCGACCGGGCTTGCCTCCCGCGTCGGGCTGCCAGCGTCGCTCGAAACCCCGATCAGTGTCGAAGGCCGGAGCCTCAAGGTTCTGGAGGGCCGGACTCGATGAGCGGCGACGGATCCGCCATCACCCTCTGGGGCCCCCAGCTTCTCGACAAGGGCGCCCGCTTCCGCCTCTGGGCGCCCGGGCTTGCGTCCCTCTCGCTCCGGCATGGCGGAGCCGAGCATGCCATGCACGCCGCCGCTGAAGGGTGGTTCGACATCGAGATCGCCGCGGCCCGGCCCGGCGACCCCTATGCCTTCATCCTGCCGGATGGTCTCGCCGTGCCTGATCCCGCCGCCCGCGCGCAGGCCGACTCCGTCCACGACCCGTCTCGCCTCTGTGATCCTCATGCCTATGAGTGGCGCATCCCGGATTGGCCGGGGCGCCCATGGGAGGAGGCAGTCATCTCCGAGATCCACATCGGAACCTTTACTCCGGAGGGTACCTTTCGCGCCGCGATCGAGAAACTGCCTCATCTTGCCGAGACCGGCATCACCGCCGTCGAGATCATGCCCGTGGCCCAGTTCTCCGGCGAGCGCGGCTGGGGATACGACGGAGTGCTCCCCTTCGCCCCGCATCGCGCCTACGGCACGCCCGAGGACATGAAAGCCTTCATCGATGCCGCCCACGGGCATGGGCTCATGGTGCTGCTTGATGTCGTCTACAACCACTTCGGGCCCGACGGGAACTACATCCACGCCTACGCGCCGGACTTCTTCGATCCGGAGCGCGGCACGCCATGGGGAGCGGCGATAGACTACGCAAAATTCCCGGTCCGCCGCTTCTTCATCGAGAACGCGCTCTACTGGATCGAGGAGTTCCGCCTCGACGGCCTCCGGCTCGATGCCATCGACAATGTTCGCGATCCGGACTCCGACCCTGAAATCCTTGTCGAGATCGCCCGCGCGATCCGTGCGGCCTTCCCCGACCGCCGGATTCATCTGACCACCGAGGACAACCGCAACATCACCGCGCTGCATGAACGCGATCAGGAGGGTGGCGTGCCACTCTATACCGGCGAGTGGAACGACGACTTCCACAACATCGCGCATGTGATCGCAACCGGTGAGTCCGAAGGCTACTACGCCGATTTCACCGAAGACCGCTGGGCCAAGATGGCGCGCGCCCTGGCCGAAGGCTTTGTCTATCAGGGGGAGACCTCCCCCGTTAGCGGCGCGGCGCAGGGCCATCCTTCCACACACCTCCCGCCCGCAGCCTTCGTCGATTTTCTTCAGAACCACGACCAGACCGGAAACCGCGCTTTCGGCGAACGGCTCCTGCCTCTGGCCCCTGCGCCTCTCGTCCGGACCCTCACCGCAATCCTGCTGCTTTCGCCGCATATCCCGCTCCTTTTCATGGGCGAGGAATGGGGTGAAACGCGGCCTTTCGCCTTCTTCACCGATTTCGAGGGGGAGCTGGCGGAGATTGTCCGCGAGGGGCGCCGCCGCGAGTTCGGGGCCTTCGCCGCCTTCGAGGACCCGGCACTTCGCGCAACAATCCCGGACCCGAACGCGCTCTCGACCTTCACTGCCTCGAAGATCGACTGGCAGGCCGCCGAAAGCCCGGAGGGCACCGCGTGGCGGGCATTCGTCCGCGATCTTCTCGCCCAACGTGCGAAGACGATCACACCGCATCTCGCGGCCACGGGCGGCAACTGCGGCCGGATACTCGCGGCGGAGGAAGGCGTGATCGCGGTGTCCTGGGCCCTCGCCGGCCGCGCCGTTCACATGCGCGCAAACCTCACCGCGACATCGCGCGCGGCACCGGACCTGCCGGGCAAGCTGTTTCATGCCGAACAGGGCGCCGGGAAATCCGGCGACATGCCGCCGTATGGCACGGCCTTCACCACCGAGCTGCCCGCTCTGCCGTGAGCGCGGCATCCCCCGCTCGTTCGAGATTTCGAGGCGAAAGTGATGACAGAGACATCCCGTCCCTTCCCCCGTGCCACCTACCGGCTCCAGCTCCATGGCGGCTTCGGGTTTGCCGACGCGGCCGCGATCGCGCCCTATCTTGCGGATCTCGGCGTAAGCCACGTCTATCTCTCCCCGGTCTTCGCCGCACGGCCAGGCAGCACCCACGGCTATGACGGGATCGATCACAACCTGCTCAATCCCGAGCTCGGCGGCGCCGAAGGGTTCCGCACCATGGCGGACGCCTTCCGAGCCGAAGGCCTCGGCCTGCTGCTCGACTTTGTCCCGAACCACATGGGTATAGGCGGAAGCACGAACGCCTTCTGGCTATCGGTTCTCGAGTGGGGTCCCGAAAGCCCGCACGCGAGCCGTTTCGACATCGACTGGCGGAGCGGACATCCCGGCCTTTCGGGCCACGTGCTCATGCCCTTTCTTGGCGACAGTCTCGGCAATCTGCTCGGCACCGAGGCCCTGCGCCTCGCATATGATGACGACGGCTTCTTCATCCTTGCCCACGACACCCACCGCCTGCCCATCTGCCCCCGGTGCTATCCTGCAATACTCGGCTGCGCCCCGCGGCTCGCGGCGCATGCCAATGCCTTTGCCGCCGCCGGCGACACGCCCGGCGGAGATCCGGTATGGGGCCGCCTCAAGGCGGGTCTCGCCGCCGCCCATGCGGATGATCCCGAAACACGCGCCGGAATCGAAACCGCACTCGCGGCCCACAACGGCGATGCCGCCCGGCTCGGCACGCTTGCCGATGCGCAATTCTGGCGTGCCGCGAAGTTCACGCTCGCGAATGACGCCATAAACTACCGCCGCTTCTTCACCATTTCCGATCTCGCCGGCCTGCGCGTCGAGGAGCCCGAGATCTTCGAGGAAACCCACCGGCTCGTTCTCGCCCTCATTGCCGATGGCACGATCGACGGAATTCGCATCGACCACATCGACGGGCTCGCCGATCCGAAAGGCTACACCACGCGCCTCCGCGCAAGAGCAGCGCGCCCTTTCTGGCTGCTCGTCGAGAAGATCCTCGCCCCAGGCGAAACCCTGCCGGAAAGCTGGCAGACCGATGGAACCACCGGCTACGAAGTCACCAACCTTCTCGCGGGCCTCCTCATCAACCCCGACTCCGGCCCCGAGCTTGTCCGCCTTTGGCGCGAGGTCACCGGCCGCCGGGAAAAGGCCCATGACATCGTGCTCGACGGCAAGCGCGCCATCCTCGAAGGCCCGATGGCCGCGGAATGCGAGGCGCTGACCTCCCGGCTGCATACCCTTGCCCGCGGGGACCGCCGCACCGCCGATCTTGGCCGCAGCGCGCTTCGCGCCGGGCTCATCGAGGTGATCGCAGCCTTCGGTGTCTACCGCACCTATGCCGATGCCAATGGTCTGCCCGCAGAGGACTGTCCGAGGATCGAAGCCGCAATCGCTGCTGCCCGCACCGCCCTGCCCGGCATCGAGAGCGGGATTTTCGAGTTCCTGCGGAGCGTTCTCACGCTCGATCTCGCCCGTGCGCGACCCGACGCCGAGCGCGCGATCCATGCCGCAGCCACCTGCTTCCAGCAGCTCAGCGGCCCGGTCATGGCTAAGGGGCTCGAGGACACGGCCCTCTATCGCTGGAATCCGATGATTGCGCTCAACGAGGTCGGCAGTGAACCCGGCTCCGCGCCGGTCACGCCCGAGGCCTTCCACGCCGCCAACACCGCGCGACAGCTTCGCGAGCCCCGCGCAATGCTAACCACCTCGACCCACGACACCAAACGCGGTGAAGACGCGCGGATGCGCATCGCAGCACTCACCTTCCACTTGCCCGAATGGGAGAAGTCGGTGGCCCACTGGCGGGAACTGCTCGCCGACCGGGAGAGGCCGGTCGATCCCAACGAGGAATACTTCTTCTATCAGCTGCTTCTCGGCGCGTGGCCTTTTGAATGGCGCGACCTGCCCGCGGCGGAGGCGCTCGAAGCCTTCCGTATTCGTGTAACCGAAGCCATGCTGAAATCGGCCCGCGAGGCCGGTGCCAACACCCGCTGGGTTCAGGGCGACCCGGCCTATGAGGATGCGCTTTCCGCGCTCGTAGCCCGCGCCCTGGAACGCGACGGCGCATTCCTTTCGGCTTTCCGCACCTTCGAGGCCCGGATCGCTCCGGATGCCCTCCGGCTATCGCTGGCGCAGACCGCGCTCAAGCTCACGGCGCCAGGCGTACCAGATATCTATCAGGGCGCTGAGCTCTGGGAGCAGAGCCTCGTCGATCCAGACAACCGCAGGCCCGTCGATTTCGCGCTCCGCGCGGAACACCTCGCCACGGAGCTCCCTGAAACCGTGCGCACCACCGAGGCCAGCTGGGATGGTCGCGAAAAGCTTGCGCTTACGGCAAGCCTTCTCCGCTTCCGCCGCGCCCGGCCCCGGCTCTTTGCCGAGGGCACCTACGAGCCGATCGAAACCGGCTGCGGCCGCATCATCGCCTTTCGCCGCGCGACGCCGGAAACCGAGCTCTTTGTCGGTGTCGCTCTGCCGCCTGAAACCCGCGGACCCGGCGCCGCGCTGGCGGCCGTGGCCTGCGCTCCGGGCTGGACGGACGTTCTGACCGGCGCGGATCTCTCCCGCGAGGAAATCCCCGAGGCCTTCGCTGAAAGGCCGATTGCCATTCTCGTTTCCAGGCGACCTTGACGCTCCCCGGACCCATTGCCATCAAGGTCGCCGCAAACGGCGCGATATAGTGGGCAAGACATGGCAGACAGGATCGAAGTGCTTCCGCTGGAGGCCTTCCCGGCACAAGTCACCGAAAACATTCGCTATGGTGACACCGACCGCCAGGGCCATGTGAACAACGCGGTCTATGCGACCTATTTCGAGTCTGGCCGCGTCGATCTGCTCCATGACAGCCTGCCGCTGCTGGAGGCAAGCGGCTGCCAGTTCGTTATTGCCCGGCTCATCGTTGACTACCTGCGCGAGATGCATTGGCCAGGCACCCCCGTGATCGGAACGGGCGTTCTGGCATTGGGCCGCAGCTCCGCCACCCTACGGCAAGCCGTCTTCCAGGACGGCATCTGCACAGCCATCGCCGAAAACGTCATCGTGTTGATGGACATGAAGACCAGACGGGCCACAGAGCTTCCGGAGATGATCCGTTCCGATTTCGAGCGGCTGAAACTCGCCGCAGGCTCCTGAGTTCCTCGTCCGACCTGTCTTTTCCGGCTTTGGTTAATCGCCTGCGGACGCTCGCAAACCGAAAGGCGTGCGCCACGCCACACAGAGCCGAAACGTCGCCATTTCAAGGCAGACACCTTGGCCCCGCGATCGGCCGCCCGCCCGCGCCGACATGCACGCTCGCCCATAACGTGCGGAAATATCGGTAAAATTCCCCGCCGCGGATTAACCAGACCTTTCTAATAAAATTGAAGCGGCCGGATCTCCTTGCGATAGACGATACGAGCCTGCCTGAAACGGAAAGCTGTGAATGCGTGCCGCACGGCCCGCATCCGGGGCAGCGTGGGAAAAATTGTTGATTACCGAGGTATTTCGCACTCAGCGAGGGGAGTTGCGGCATGAAGAGACCGACTGTTCCGATGGGGCGGAACACGCGCCAGCGTTCGGTATGCAGGCCAGCCATTCTGTGCGGCTTGATCGCGGGCCTCAGTCTCGCGGGATGCGTAACGACAACGAGCACTGCCGAGATCGCCGCATCTCTGCCTCCGGTTTCGGCGGAGGCAGGCGCACTCGCGGATAGCCCGTCTGCCGTGACATCCTCTGCAATGCCCGGCACAGGACGACTGCTCCTTCCAAACGCCACGGCTCTCCCGGGCGAGAACTTTCTGCTCTCCATGCCCGGCACGGGCCTCTTTGGTCCCTATGCCGTCGACGAGCTCCTGCGCCGCCTGGGCTCCATGCCGCACCCGTTCGAGTATGTCATCGCGCGCGATTTCATCCCAGCGGGCGGGCTCACAACGACCCTGTTTGTCGAGGATGAGCCCGAGCCCGGTATCACCTGTGTCCTCGCGGTCCGCCCGGCCGATGCCGGACGCACGACCGCCACCGTGATGCGCAACTGCGTCCCCGGAGATCGCGCCAGGGCGCTCGCACCGATGAGCATATCGGCCCTCTGACCGCACCGCTGCTGAGACCCCGGCTGAAAGGCAAGAAATGATCTATCACGGCATCTCCATATTCGGGAGCCTCGCCCGCCTTGTGCTCTGGCTCGCCGCCTTCGCGTGCCTGGTGGCGCTCATCAGCGTCCCGACCTCGCTCGGTGTCCAGGCACTGATGGGCGCAGCCGCGATCTGCTGTGTGCTCGTGCTGCGGAATTTCGTCAACATACGCATCTGGCGTCTTAGCCTTCTCGGCATCGCCTCGGTCATTGTCATGCGCTACTGGTTCTGGCGCCTCTTCGACACGCTGCCGCCCTTCGAGGATCACGCCTCCTTCGCGGCCGCTGTCGTGCTCTTCGCGGTCGAGACCTATCTGATCGCAGCCTTTTTCCTGAGTTGCCTTGTCGTCGCCGATCCCATCGACCATCGCCGCCCGAAGCCGGTGAAGGTCCGCGACCTGCCAACGGTCGATGTGCTCATCCCGTCGATGAACGAGCCGACCGACCTGCTCGCCATGACCCTGTCGGCGGCCAAGAACATGGCCTACCCCCCCCAATTCCTCAACGTCGTGCTCTGCGACGATGGTGGCACGGACGAGCGCTGCCTCAGCCCGGATCCAGGGATTGCCATGGCCGCACGCGCCCGCCGAGACGAACTCTCGGCGCTCTGCGAAAAACTCGGTGTCCTCTACCGCACCCGGCCCGAAAACCGCGCCGCAAAGGCCGGCAACATCTCCGACGCTCTTGCCACGCTCAACGGCGAGCTTATCGCGATCTTCGACGCCGACCATGCCCCGTCGCGCGACTTCCTCGCGCGCACCGTCGGCTACTTCTGCGAGGACGAAAAGCTCGCTCTGGTCCAGACGCCCCACTTCTTCCTCAACCGCGATCCGATCGCGCGCAATCTCAAGCTCCCGAAGGAAAGCCCGCCCGAGAACGAGATGTTCTACAGCCTCATGCACAAGGGGCTGGACCGCTGGGGCGGCGCCTTCTTCTGCGGATCGGCAGCCCTGCTGCGTCGGGAGGCCATCGAGAGCGTCGGCGGCATGCATGGCCGCACCATCACGGAAGATGCCGAGACCGCGATCCAGATCCACGGGCGTGGCTGGCGCTCGATGTATGTGAACCATGCCATGATCGCCGGGCTGCAGCCCGAGACCATGCCCTCCTTCCTGACCCAGCGCGGCCGCTGGGCCACCGGCATGATCCAGATCCTCGTGCTGTCGAACCCATTCCTGCTTCGCGGCCTCTCGCTCTGGCAGCGCCTCACCTATCTCAACTCCATGGTCTACTGGCTCTTCCCGGTGGTCCGGCTGCTGCTCCTGATGGCGCCGCTCGTATATCTCTTCTTCGGCCTCGAGATCGTGGTGACGACCGCCGCCGAAGCGTTTGCCTACATGGGCAGCTATCTCGCCATGGGCTACCTCGTTCAGAACATCCTCTTCGCGAATGTTCGGTGGCCCTTCATCTCGGAGGTCTACGAGATTGCCCAGGCGCCCTACCTGCTGAAGGGCGTGCTCCGCGCCGTCGTTGCGCCCCTCGGCGCCCGGTTCCGGGTGACGAGCAAGGACGAGACAATTTCCGAGACCCGGCTCACCGACGTCTATCGGCCGCTCTTTTACCTCTTCCTGCTCATGCTTGCAGGGGTCGGCGCGCTCGCCTGGCGCTGGCATGCCTATCCCGGCGACCGGGCCGTGCTCCAGATCGTCGGGGCCTGGGCCATCTTCAACACGCTTCTCGTCGGCGCGAGCCTCCGTTCACTTGTCGAGCAGCGCCAGCGCCGCGCCGCACCGCGGGTCGGAGAGCTCGCCTGCCCCGCAGTCGCGGAATTCACCACCGAGGCCGGTGCACCGATCGAAGTGCCTTGTGTCATCACCGACATCTCCTTCAGCGGCATCGGCATCGCCATTCCGCCGCGTGCCCTCACCCGAGACCTGCGCAGACCCGTGGCAGGCGACGCTTTCCGCCTCTTGCCCACCTCGCTCGAGGGCGTGGAGGAAATCGGCGAGATTGTCTGCACGGTCACGCACGGCGGCGCCGCCGATGGTCGACTCCATGTCGGCGCATCCCTTTCCGAAACGCAAACGCGCGAAGCCTATCTCACGATCGCAGCCCTCCTCTACGGCGACAGCCGCCGGTGGCAGGCGATCCGCGAGCGCCAGACTGCAACGCGCCACGGCCTGATCTGGGGAGCGATCAACGTCAGCCGTCTCGGCGTCGCCGGGATCTGGCACATGCTGCGGGCGCTTCTGCTGTCGCGTGGCAGTTCCCTCGCCGAGAGGGGCGCCAGCACCACGATTGCCGGCTGGAGCGACGAGACGCCGATCGAGGCGCAGGCCTTCATCGCCGCACGCGATGCCGGAAGCTCTGCCGCGCGGCGCGCTTACAGACCTCGCCCCGTGCCTTCGTCCGACGCCCATGGTGCGACCGGCGACGAGCGGTTGAACCTCGCATGAGAAGGCTTGCCATGATCCGTCCATTCGTTCGACCGGAGCTCCGCTGCCGCAGCCGCCTCGCACTGGCGCTTCTGCCCTTGCTTGCCGCCATGCCCGCCACGGCGGCAGAGGAGCCGGTCACGCTTGCAATCCCGCTCGCCGGGTTTCTGGGTCAGACCTCGGCGCCCGCGATCCGGCCCGCCGCCGCAGAGGCCGCGGCCGAGGCCCGTCCAGGCGCCATCGCGCTACCCCGTGTGACCGGCGCTGCGGCGGCTGTGCGTCCCTTAGAGCCGAAGACAGAACTCGTTGGGCCGCGCGTCGAGCTCGCAAATCCCGCCCCGGCTGAAGTCCATGCGCCCGAGGAACCGAAGCTGCCGCTCGCCGCGCTCTGGCCGCTCGACATGGGCCGGGTCTCGAGCGCCCGCGCACAGTTCCACGGCGAACATGACAGTCTCGCCTTCTCGCTCTTCGTTCCGCCGGGCATCGAGGCTCACGAACTCACCCTCGCTGCGGTCTCGAGCGCCTTCATCCTGCCAAGCCGCTCGACCTTGCGGGTTTTTGCCGGCGACGAGCTTATCGGCGAGATGCCGCTCCGGAGCATCTCGAAGCCTGAATCCGTGAGCTTCAAGCTGCCCAGGGGCACGCTCCATTCCGGCTTCAACCTCCTGCGAGTCGAGGTGAACCTCGCTCACCGCCTCTACTGCGGCGCCCACGCCGCATATGATCTGTGGACGAGCGTAGACCTCACGAAGTCGGGCATCCGCTATACCGCTGCGGGATTGCAGCCCGGCGGGGAAGCCTTCCTCGCCGCAGCCTCGGTCGCACGGGGAAGCGGCAAGGGCATCCTGGTCAGGGACAGCGAGATGAAGCGCGGCACTTCGGGCGAAATGCGCGAGATCAGCCGCCAACTCGGCCGCACCATGGGCGGCGGCCTCACCTTCACGACCCGCGAGGGCAAGCTCCGGAAGGGCGCGATGCCGCCGCCCGTCATCGAGATCAGCCCCGGCAAGACGAACCGGGTGAGCTTCCGCGCCGAGCCGGACGGACGCCAGATCATGGAGGTCCGTACGGATGGCTCCGCCCTACCCGATCTCTTCGGCACACCCGGAATTGCCCAGGCCCTCGCGCGCCTGCCGCTGATCCCGCAGGATGTGCCAGTGCCCCTCAGCACACTGGGCTTCGAGACCACACGGATCTCGCAGCACCTCTGGATCGAGGATATGGCGTTCCGCCTGCCCAACGACTGGCTCATCAACGTCCGCGAGCGCGCGGTGCTGCAACTCGCCTTCGCGTATCTCTCGGGCCTGCCCACGGGCGCCGAACTGCGCATCCGCATCAATGGCGAGGTGGTCCGCATCGTCCCGCTCGATCGCGGCGGACGCCTCGAAGAGAAACCGCTCGAGGTCCGTTTCGATGCAGGCCTTCTCAAGGCCGGACGCAATGTGCTCGGCTTCGAGGTCAGCGTTCCGGGGGACCCCGAAGACGAGCCGTGCCTTACGGCCGATGTCGGCCGGATCGAGATCCGCGACACCTCGACCCTCACCCTGCCCTCGTCGCCGAAGATGCACATGCCGGGCCTCTCGCACTGGATGTCGGGCGGCGGGCCGCTCTCTATCGAGGCGGCCTCCAATGCAGCCCATTCCGGCGACGATACCCGGCAGTGGGAGCTCTATCTGAGCCTTGCCGCCGCCCTCCACGGCGAAACGCCGGCCGCTGGACAGCCCGCCGCGGCCAAGCGCCTCGTCGTGCTGCGGGAGACCGACCTTTCCCGGGCGGCCTTCGGGGAATTCAGCATAGGCCGTCAGGTCACGCTCCTGGCCCTTCAGCCGCCGCGCACGCCGGTGCCTTCTCCCACTCTCGTCGCCGCCGCCACGGCCGCGACGCTACCCGAGGACCCCTTCGCCATTGCTTCCGCAAGCGGGGGAACCGGCCCGCTGAGCCAGATTGCATCGGGCGCGCAGGCGCTTGGCCTCCAGATCTCCACGCGGCTCTCACGGCTGATCTTCCCGGACCCGGTCTCCGAGCTCGCAGACTGGCTCGGCCAGACACGCGGGCAAGCGATCCTGTTCCAGCTCGATCGCGAGACGCCCGAGGATCTCTACCTGCTCCTCTCCGACAAGGCGCGCATCGACGACGTGCTGGCCGCTCTCGAAACCGTCGCTCAACGCGGCATCCCGCTCTCGGGGCACCTTGCGCTGCTGACATGGGACAATCACTGGCAGACCTGGACCGACGAGACCCGCCTGCCGGTTCTCGAGGAACCCGTCAGCGAACGCAACTGGCGCGGCGTGCTCGGGAACTTCGCCTCGGCCCGCCCGAGGATCTTCGTGGGTATCATCGCCGCCATCACCATCCTCTCGGTGCTGATCGCGAATTCCTATATTGGCGCCTCCCGGAGGCAGCGATGATCTCGCGGCGCGGTTTTCTCGCATCAGCAGCGATGGGCGCGGTGGCCTCAAGCCTCGGCTCGGGCCTCTGCGCCGCCACGGCCGCCACGCCGGATCCGCTCCTGCCGCTCTGGAAGGCGTGGAAGCTCATCCACGTCTCCTCCTCGGGCCGGGTGATCGACCGGCTGCAGGACAATGTCAGCCATTCCGAGGGACAGGGCTACGCGCTGCTCGTTGCCGAGGCGCTCGGAGACCGGGAGGGGTTCGATCTCATCCTCGACTGGACGCTCGCCAATCTCGCCGTCCGCGATGACGCGCTGCTTGCCTGGCGCTGGCATCCTGCGAACGGCGGCGGAGTCACCGATACGAACAACGCCACCGACGGCGATCTTTTCACCGCCTGGGCGCTGATGCGCGCGGCCGACCGCTTCGGCGAGCCCCGCTACGGCGAGATCGGCACCAGGATCGCGGCGGACATCTCGCGGCTCTGCCTCATACCCTCGCCGGGCAGCGCGCAGGAATGGCTTCTGCTGATCCCCGGGGTGGAAGGCTTTGCCACATCGGAAGGCGTCGTGGTCAACCCCGCCTACTACATGCTTCGCGCCATGCGCGAGATCGGCGAGCAGGCGGCCGAGCCTCGCCTCGTCGCGGCCGCCGCCGATGGCAACGCCATGCTCTCCCGACTTGCCCGCGAGCGCCTCGTGCCCGACTGGGTGCGGGTGACGCCCGAGGGGTTTTCACCCGATCCGGAGAAATCCCGCGCCTTCGGCTATGAGGCGCTCAGGGTACCTCTCTACCTGATCTGGTCCGGCCTGCCCGGCCATCCTGCGGTCGCCCGGGCGCGCGAGGCCTACCGCGCCAGCCTCGAAGAGGCGGGCGACACGATCCCGGTCGTGATCGATCCCGAAACCGGCGAAACCCGCGAGACGAGCAGTGATCCCGGATATCGCGCGCTTGCCGCCCTCACCGCCTGCGCCGGGGGCGCCCGCACCGGCGGGCTCATGCCCGCCTTCACCGCCGGACAGCCCTACTACCCGGGCGTCCTCCAGCTGCTTTCGCTTCTGGCTCAACGAGAATCAACCTTGGGATGTTACGTGCGATGAGAACCAGGATCCTTGCCGCCGGGCTCTGTGCCCTCGCTGCGCTTGCGCCGGCGCCTCATGTCACCGCTGCCGAACTGAGTGAAGCCGATCTCGCTGCACTGCGCTACTTCCTCTCGATCAACGATCAGGCCAGCGTGCAGGCCGAGATCGAGCGGCTCCAGACCGAGTTTCCCGGTGCAGATGTTCAGGGCACGCTTTCGGCGCTCGATGCAGTGGCCAGCCAGGTCGATACCACCCCGATCTGGCGACGGATCGACGCCGACGAATACGAAGAGGCTCATCAGCTCATCGCCGAGGTCAAGGCCCAGAACCCCGGCTGGGTCCCGCCCGGGGAGCTCGTGAGCGTCCTCGATGCCAAGGAAGGCCAGGCGCTCTTCGAGACCGCCTACGCCGCGCAGGACCTGCCCGCAGCCATAGCCGTCCTTGCCGATCACCCCACGATTCTCACCTGTGAGCGCATCAACAATCCCTGGCGGCTCGCCGAGATGCAGCGCGATGCAGCGCTCACCGCGGATGCGCTCTCGACCTATGATGGCATCCTGAAGATATGCCGCGAGGAGGATTTCGTCGTCGCAACGCTTCAGAAGGCAAGCGAGATCACCCGCAAGGAACAGCTCGTCGAGCTCTTCGGAGTGGCCCGCGCGCGCAATCCCGAACTCACCCCGCGGCTCGCCGCCCTGGAGGAAGAGCTCATGCCCGCACCGCAGCCGGCGGCTCCCGCTCCCGCCGCGAGCAGCGGCGGGACGGGTGGTCCCTCGCCGGTCGTGGCCCGCGCCAAGGCTGCGGCCGACCGCGGCGACTGGTCGACCTGCCTCGCGGTAACTGCCAATGTCGCCTCGATCGACGCGGTCAACCAGCGCGCCTGGTGCGCCTTCAATTTCGGCCGCACCCGCGAAGCGATCCAGGCCTTCGGCCAGGTCGCCCAGCGGGGTGGCGGCAGCATGGCCCGCGACGCCTCCTACGGCATGATCCTCGCCTATGCCCAGCTCGGCCAGCTCGATCAGGCCGCGAGCCTTGCGGGCCGCACGAAGCTGACCAGCAAGCAGCGGCAGGTGGTGAACCGCACGGTGATCTCGAAGCTCGCGGTCAAGTCCTTCGAGGCCGGGCATTACCGTGAAACGCTCACCTATATCGACCGGGTCCAGCGCGAGACCGGCAGCCTCGACCGTGGCCTCGCGATGCTCAGGGGCTGGGCGCTGCTGAAGAGCGGCCGACGCGCCGAGGCCCGGGCCCAGTTCCGCCGGATCCACGACACCTCGCCCGGCGACGACAGCCATCGCGGTCTGGTCCAGGCGCGCTGACGCGCCGGACCAGCCGCCCGAGTTCCGCCAACCACCGCATCGCCGTTACCCCTCTCGCCCAATACGGCCCGCGGCGGTTGGCGGAAACCCCACCCGCGCCGTGGCAGGCCATGCTCCTGCCACGGCGCCGCGATACGAGAATACCGATCCCCATGCCGACAACCCTGCCGCGGTCGGGGAAGCGGTCACGATGCTCCTTCGACAGAAGATGGACGTCTGCCAGGAGGTCAGCCCGAACTCTTGGTCCAATGACCACTGCAGGACGGCCGGAGCAAAGCGTTAGGGCCGCTGCCATGGGGCTGGAAAAGCCCCATGGTGGCGCCGGTCCGGCTTCGCACAGGTATGCTGTCCGGAGGGTCGCATCCGCCACGGCAGCGCCGTCGTCAGAGAACGAAATCCCCGCTATCCAGCGTGGGGCTCGAAGCCAGGATCAGCTCGAAATCGGCAACACCATCGCCATTCTGGTCGCCGGAAATGATATTTCCGAAGTAGCGCAGTTCGCGCGCGTGACCGGAGAAGGCATCACTGCCGATGAAATCGAACGCCTGGTTCCCGGCGCGATTGAGATTGGCATCGATCGCGGAAAGATCGATCAGGTCGATGTCTGGTGTGAAATCCTCGATCACATCGCTGATCATCGCGTCACCGGACTTCACACTGACCTCGGAGGCACTGCGGAACAGGAAGACATCGCGATCCTCTCCGCCCGACATCACATCGTCGCCGCGCCCTCCGACGATCGTGTCGCGCCCGAGGCCACCGGAGAGGTAGTTGCCTCCTGCATTGCCTTCCAGACGGTTGTTGCCGCTGTTGCCAATGCCCGACGTGTCGCCGGTGCCGACAAGTTCGAGCACCTCGACATTGTCGGGCAGGGTGAAGTTCACGCTGCTTCGAACCGTGTCGCGGCCCTTGACGCCATCGTCGGAGACGACATCACCACTGCGCTCGACCAGATAGAGGTCCGAACCCTCGCCGCCCTGCATCACATCCGCGCCGAGGCCGCCGTCGAGCGTGTCCGCACCCTTCCCGCCGACAAGCGTATCCGCACCATCGAGCCCGCGGAGACGGTTGTTCCCCCCGTTGCCGGTGAGGACATTGTCGAGCACGTTGCCCGTGCCGCGCAGATCAGCACGTCCGGTGAGATCGAGGTTTTCGATCTGAACGCCCAGTGCCCAGCTCAGCCCCGTCACGACCGTATCGGTTCCGCCGCCCGATCGCTCCAGAAGGACATCGCCACGGGAATCGACGTGATAGACATCGTCGCCAGCGCCGCCGATCATGCGGTCGGCGCGCCCGCCCCCGTCGAGCGTGTCCGCGCCGCCACCACCGATGAGCGTATCGGCGCTTCCGTAGCCCCGGAGCAGGTTGTTGCCATCATTGCCGCGGATCTCGTTTGCCCGACCGTTGCCGATCCCCCGGATGTCGTCGCTTCCGACGAGCGTCAGGTTCTCGAGCACCTTCGAGAGAGTGAAACTCACTGAACTGCGGATGAGGTCTGTGCCACCATCCGCCGCCTCGATCACCCGGTCACCGGTCTCGCCCACGACATAGACATCATCCCCGGCGCCGCCGAGCATCCGATCCAGCCCGTCGCCTCCGATGAGCGTATCGCCGCCCGCTCCGCCCAGCAGGGTGTCATCACCCGCGCGCCCCTCGATGCGGTTCGCGCCCGCATTTCCCGCAATGCGGTTCGCCACATCGTTGCCGATACCACGCAGCCCGGATGAGCCCGCCAGCGTCAGGTTTTCCAGCCCGAACCCAAGCCGGTAGCTGATATGCGCAATGACACTGTCAGTGCCGTCATACTGCGCCTCGACCACCCGGTCTTTCCGGTTGTCGATGACATAGACATCGTCGCCAGTGCCGCCACGCATGTAGTCGGCGCCGCGCCCGCCATCGAGCGTGTCATTGCCGTTATAGCCCTCGAGCGTGTCCTGGCCGCCAAGCCCGAAGAGCGCATCATTGCCATCGCCGGCAGCGAGGAAGTTCGCCGAGGCGTTGCCGGAATAGGCGATCCCGTCGAGGTAGGCCTTCTTCCATTCCGCCTCGGTGTTGCGGAACCCGGGGTCGAAGGTCACTCCCAGGTGAAGGATCCCGTCGACCTGCAGGAGCGTCCGGGAGACGGAATAGGTTTCGCCCGTGAGCGTATCGAAGGAGCCGAACCACTTCTGGACGATCTCCTTGCCCGCCAGCGGACCGGACTTGATGATCGAGCGGTTGACGACAAGGCTCTCGCTGTTGCGCACCGGCGCCCAGTCGCCCGTATCGTACCAGAAGCCCGTCGTGGGGCCGGCGGAATCGTAGATCTTGAGATGAAGCATGGCGGCTCGATGGATCCCTTGGCGAAAATCAGGATTTTGTCTTGAATTGTTGAAGGTTTATTACCGGACGCCACCCGAATCCGGAAAAATGAATCGTCTGAATGGTTAACCAGGGGGCGGGATCCGCACGAAAATGCGGTCAGTTATTAAGACAGGTTTTACACTTGAGAACGATAAATTCTCGCCAGTGGCGCGCAGAAGGCGCCTTGCAAGTCAAGCAACGAGTCCCGACAGCCGGGGCCGCAGGGAGCGGAAAGGCAGCACGACAGCTGTCTTCGAAGACCGGATCCTGAAGCCACCTGTCCTTGAATGCCATTCTGCCCTGAAGAGGAAGTCAATGAGGATCTTTCGCTCCCTCCCGACAGCATGCGCGCTGGTCGCGCTGGCCGCTACCCTTGCCGCGCTCCTTCTCAGGACGTCCGGGCCCGCTTCTACTGGCGGCTCAATGGGGTTCGGCCTCGATGTCCTGCTTGCGGCAGCCGTGGCAAGCGCTGTCTGGCTGATCGTGCGCCAGCGGATCAGCGCTCCCCTGCATCATCTCGGCGCTGCCGTCGCCGAGCCCGGAGCGGCGCTGCCGGAAACCCGCCGCGGCGACGAGATCGGCGCGCTCGCCCGTGCCATCACCACTGCGCAGACAGACGCCGACACGTCCGGCAAGCTGCGCGATCAGACCCAGACGCTCGCCGCCCTGGGTGACATCATGGGTGTGATCGAATTCGATCCGTCCGGGAAGATCCTGTCGGCAAATGCAAACTTCTGCAAGACGATGGGCTATGCTCCGGAAGACATCCTCGGCGAGCCGCATGCGATGTTTGTCGATCCCGCCACCACAGGCTCCGCGGAATACCGGCAGATGTGGCAGCGCCTTGCACAGGGCGACACCGGGCTCTCCGGCACCTTCACGCGCTTCACGCGCGATGGCCGCAAGGTCTATCTGCAGGGTGCGTACATGCCGGTGAAGGACGACGCCGGCAAGGTGATCCGGGTCGTGAAGATGGCGCGGGACGTGACGGCAGAAGAGACAGAACGCCAGGAGCTCGAGCGCGCCAGCCTTTCAGCCTCCGCGATCGTCGATGGGGTCGGTGCGCAGCAGGGGATCGTCGAGTTCACGCCAGACGGAAAGTTCCTCAAGGGAAATGCGAATTTCCTGAAAGCCATGGGATATTCCGAGGCGGAACTGGCCGGAGCGCACCATTCGCTCTTCGTCGAGCCGGAATTTGCCGCCTCCGCGGACTACCGCGAGATGTGGCGGAAACTCGCAAACGGCGAAACGGCCGCCGCCGTGACCCACAAGCGTATCGGCAAGGGCGGCCGGGTCGTCTATCTCCACGGCGCCTACACCCCGGTGCGCGACGCGTCGGGCAAGGTGGATCGGGTCGTCAAGATCGCCAGCGACGTCACCCAGATCGAGAACGAACGCCATGCCGCGGCGGAGCGGAAGGCCGAATTCGACCGCGAGCGCGCGAAGGTCGTCACCAACTTCAGCAGCTCGCTGACGCTCCTTTCGGAAGGCGATCTCACCACGCGCATCAGCGAGCCCTTTGCGGAAGAGAATGAGCCGCTGCGTCTCAACTTCAACAGAACGGTCGCGACGCTCGAAGAAACCATCGTCTCGGTTCTGACGGCGGTTTCATCGATCCAGAACGAGTCGTCTCACGTCGCGCAGGCCGCTGACGATCTCTCCCACCGCACGGAAAACCAGGCCGCAGCGCTGGAACAGACAGCCGCAGCCCTCGAGGAGCTGACGGCCAGCGTCAAGGCCGCCAGCCAGAACGCGGAAAAGGCCAACTCCGACGTCGGCAGCACCCGGCGACACGCCGAGGAAAGCGGCCGCATCGTGCGCGAGGCGGTCGATGCCATGGGCCAGATCGAGAAATCCTCCGAACATATCTCCCAGATCATCGGCGTGATCGACGACATCGCCTTCCAGACCAACCTTCTCGCGCTCAATGCCGGTGTCGAGGCGGCACGGGCCGGCGAAGCCGGGCGCGGCTTTGCCGTCGTCGCCTCGGAGGTCCGGGCCTTGGCCCAGCGGTCGTCCGACGCCGCGAAGGAGATCAAGGGGCTGATCCTCGAAAGCACGGATCAGGTCGGCCGCGGCGTCAATCTCGTGCGCAAGACCGGTGAATCTCTCGCCACGATCGTCGGGGCGGTCTCCGGTGTTGCCGATCTGGTGAACGAGATCGCGGTGTCGGCCCGCGAACAGTCGGTCGGGATCAGCGAGATCAACACCGCCGTGAGCCAGCTCGATCAGGTCACGCAACAGAACGCCGCAATGGTCGAGGAATCGACCGCCGCCAGCCACGCGTTGCGGAGCGAAGCCGAAACGCTGGCCGGTTTCGTGCAGCGCTTCCGCACCAGCGATGAGGCCGGCCCCGCGGCCAATGTCGCGGCGGCGCCCCGGAAGAAGCCGGTGATGGCGGCTGCGGCAAGGCACACCGCGCCGAAACCGGCCGCGGCGCCGGCTCCGCGCAGCCGCGGCTCGTCCATGCTTGCCGCCAAGGCCGACGAGGATCTCAACGACTGGGCCGAGTTCTGAGCGCCCCGCCTCCCCGGCGCTAGACCCGGAGATCCCTGCCGTTCCGGAAACCGACTGCTGCAGCTCTGTCTGCGGCAGTCGCATGTGAGGGGCTCCCCTTGACCCCGGCGGCGCGACAGGCAAGGTGAACCGGATCAGGCAGGCTCGCACGACACACCGGCCGCCTGCCCGCACATGCGGAGCAACCCCATGACCACCCCGGCCACCCCCGTGGAGACCGATCCGACGTCCGGCCCCGCCATCTCGGGGCGGCTCGTTCTCACCATGGCTGCCGCCTGCGGCCTGATCGCCGCCAATCTCTACTATGCCCAGCCGCTCGCGGGCGAGATCAGCCGTGCGCTCGGCCTCTCCGGCGCCGCCGCGGGCGTGATCGTGACCATGTTCCAGATCGGCTACGGCCTCGGGCTCCTGCTGATCGTCCCGCTCGGCGATATCCTCGAGAAGCGCGGCCTGATCGTCACGAGCCTCGGTCTGCTTGCCGCCGTGCTGCTCGTCGCGGCCGGGACCAGCGGCGCGACACTCTTTCTCGTGGTGGCGCTCCTCATCGGCATGGCCTCGGTCGGCATCCAGGTCATCGTGCCCTTCGCCGCCGATCTCGCCCCGGAGGCCGCACGTGGCCGCGTCGTCGGCCAGGTGATGAGCGGCCTCATGTTCGGGATCATGCTCGCCCGCCCGCTCTCGAGCTTCATCGCCGACATCGCCTCCTGGCGCTGGGTCTTCGGCCTTTCCGCCGTGGCGATGATCGCGCTCGCCTTCACCCTCCGCTCCGCATTGCCCCGTCGCAAACCGGAGCGCCCCCTCTCCTACCGGGCAACGCTCGCCTCGATGGGCCGGCTGGTCCTGAGCGAGCCGCTCCTACGCCGCCGGGCGCTGTACCAGGCCTGTCAGTTCGCGGCCTTCAGCCTGTTCTGGACCGTCACGCCGCTCCTGCTCATGGGGCCGGTCTGGGGCCTCTCCCAGAGCGCGGTCACGCTCTTTGCCCTGGCGGGCGCCGCGGGAGTGGTCTCCGCGCCGATCGCGGGCCGCGTTGCCGATGCGGGCCACGGCGCCGCCGCCACGGCGCTCGGCATGGCCATCGTCGCCGCGGGCTTTCTCATCAGCCACCTCGCACCGGCAGGCACGCCAATGGCCTTCGCGCTCCTCGTTACCGGCGCGATCCTGGTCGACTTCGGCGTGACAATGACCCTCGTGATCGGCCAGCGGGTGATCTACGGCCTCGGCGCCGACAACCGCGCCCGCCTCAACGCGATCTTCATGGCCACGTTCTTCACCGGCGGCGCCATCGGCTCCGCGGCGGGCGCCTGGATCTACGCCCATGGCGGCTGGACGGCGGCATCGCTCGCCGGAGCAGCACTTCCTCTTGCCGCACTCGCCTATTTTGTAGTGAACCGCCGCAGGCGAAGCCGAGAGCCATGATTTGCACCCCGATCAGCGCAGAACAAACTTGACGAAAGAACTCATGTTTATGTAACTGAGGCCGACCGCGCCCCAGCTCCCCGCCAGGAAGCGCACGACGAGACCGAAGTGGCGGGGGTTGAGGACATGAGACTGGGAGTGGGTGCGGCTGCCGCACTGGCCTTGGCGGCAGGAACTTCGGGAGAAACGGGCGCACAGGAGAAACCGGCGCCGGAGGCTCCCCCGGCCGAGACCCTGATCCTCGACCGCATTCTCGTGGACGCCGCGACGCGCGACACCCGGCCGCTCCTCGAAGCCACCGACACCGTCTCGGTGCGCGAGGGCGAGGCGCTCGCCGACCATCAGGCAACCACCTTCGAGGAGCTTATGGACGACATCCCGGGCGTCTCGATCGGCGGCGGCCCGCGCGGCATCTCGCAGGAGCCGAACATCCGCGGCTTCACCGACGACCAGATCGTGCTCCGTTTCGATGGCGGGCGCTTCAACTTCGACCAGGGCCACCGCGGCCGCTTCTTCATCGACCCGGAAGCAATCGAGCGCATCGAGGTGATCCGCGGCGGCGGCTCGACGCTCTACGGCTCAGGCGCCATGGGCGGCGTCATCTCGATCGAGACACGGGACGTGGACAACATGCTCGCCCCGGGCCGGAGCTTCGGCGGCAGGCTGCGCAGCGGCTGGTCCTCGAACGGCGAAACCGGCCAGGCCAGCGCAACGCTCTACGGGCGCGCAGGCCGCTTCGACGCGCTCGGTTTTCTCGGCTGGCAGCCAATGGGCACGGATCTGGAGGACGGCAGCGGCAAGGCCATTCGCGACTCCGAGATCGACGCAACGAACGGCCTCCTGAAGCTCGGTTTCGAACCCGACAGCGCCAACCGCCTCGAGCTCGGCCTCAGCCGCTATCATGACGAAGGCACCACGCCACCCAACGCCAATGCCGCGGCCTCGGTCGACACCAATGTGGCGCGCGAGGCAAATGTGAACACCGTCCGGCTCGGCTGGGATTACACCCCGGCGGCGAATGACCTGATCGACCTCTCGGTGCTCGGCTACTACAACGGCCTCGAGATCTCCGAGGATCGCAACGCCGACGGACGGCTTGACGTGACCGACTACGAGACCTTCGGTTTCGAGGCGGTGAACCGCTCCCGGCTCCACTGGGGCCGCCCCGTCACCTTCGTCTACGGTTTCGAGGCCCTGCGCGACAGCCAGTCGGCCACCCGCGACGACGGCCCCCGCCCGCAGTTCCCCGATGCAACCGCCGTCACCCTCGCCGCCTTCGGCGAAGCGACCATCGCCGTCACCGACAAGCTCGAGATCGTCCCCGGCCTGCGCCTCGACAGCTACGGGCGCGACCCCGACACCGCCGGTCTCGACAGCGTGGACGAGACCTTTCTCTCGCCCCGGATCGGCATCAGCTACCGCCCGACCGAAAGCTGGCAGATCTACGGCAACCTCGCCCGTGCCTTCCGTGCCCCGAGCCTGACCGAGCTCTACAATGATGGCGTGCATTTCGCGATCGACGGATTCGCGCTCGGGCCCGGGCTGACCTTCTCGGGGGTCAACAACTTCGTGCCCAACCCCGACCTCGAGCCGGAAAAGTCCACCCAGCTCGAGCTCGGCACCCGATTCGAGGGCCAGAGCGTGATCCGCTCCGGCGACCGCCTCGCCTTCGGCGTGAACGGCTACTATGCCGATGTCGAGGATTACATCAGCCAGACCGTGACCTTCATGGATTTCGGCACCATCACGCCGGGTGCAGAAGGAATGGTGGTCAGCGGCACCACAACGACGGAGAATGTCGACGCCCGTCTCTGGGGCTTCGAGGCCGAGGCTGAATATGACGCCCGCCTCTGGTATGCAGGCCTCGCGCTCTCGATCCCGCGCGGCGAGGCCAAGGATGGTGGCCCGCTCGGCTCGATCCCGCAGGACCGCCTGACCGCAACCCTCGGCCTCCGCCCGTCCGAGACCTGGGAGCTCGGCACCCGCGCGACCTTCGCGGCGGATCAGGACGATGTGCCCGAAGGCTCCGTCGCGGGCGAGGCCTTCACGGTGGTCGACCTGTTCGCCGCCTGGCGCCCGCAAGCCGGCCCGCTCGAGGGGACCGTCTTCCGCGCCGGCATCGACAACCTCTTCGACGAGACCTACACCATCTACCCGAACGAGCTGCCCCAGCCCGGACGGACCTGGAAGATCTCCGCGGCCGTCACCTTCTGAGGTCGGCTGCGGACCCGAGCGCAAAAGCTAAGGAGAACCCCGAGATGTTCGTCGCCATGAACCGCTTCCGTGTCGCCACCGGCAACGAGGCCGCCTTCGAGGAGGTCTGGCGGAGCCGCAAGACCCGCCTCGACGAGATGGAGGGCTTCGTGGAATTCCACCTTCTGCGCGGCCCCGCCCGTGAGGATCACACCCTCTACGCCTCGCACACGGTCTGGCGCGACGAGGAGGCCTTCCGCGCCTGGACGACCTCCGAACAGTTCCGCGCCGCCCACCGCGATGCCGGCACGCACAAGCCGCTCTACCTCGGCCACCCGGAATTCGAAGGCTTCACATCGGTCGAAGGCCTCTGATCCCCCAAGGCGGCGGCAGGTGCGAGATCCCTGCCTCCGCCTCGTTCCCGATCTCGTTTTCCGGGGTGCCATCCTCACCCGGGAATGCCGCCCCAGCCAAGGCGCACCGCTCCACCCGCGTATGCCCGAGCCAGGCACCGGTCCCGACAGGCCCCCTTTTCGGAGACAGCCCATGACGGACGCCCTCACCATCGACGAGCCTGCAGCGTTGCTCGCCCGCGAGGCCGCCCTGCGTGCCGACGGCCCGGCCCGGCGCATGCGGGATGCCGCGGCGGCGCTCGGCGTGCCCGAAGCCGCGCTGCTCGAGGCCCGCCGGAGCACCGGCGCCGCCCGCAGGCTCGACCCGCGCGACGGCTTCGCCCCGCTCCTCTCCCGGCTCGGTTCGGCCGGCGAGGTGATGGCCCTCACCCGCAACGAGGCCTGCGTCCATGAAACGCGCGGGCCGTACGGCGCGCCCGAGATCTTCGGCGCCATGGGCCAGATCGTGGGCGAGATCGATCTCCGGCTCTTTCTCTCCCACTGGCGCATCGGCTACGCGCTCTGCGAGGAAACCCGCTCCGGCCCCCGCACTAGCCTCCAGTTCTTCGATGCCTCCGGCACCGCGATCCACAAGGTCCATGCCACCCCGGCCACCGACACCGCGGCCTTCGAGACCCTGATCCGGGATTTCACCGACACCGCCGCGGAGCCCGCCCGCTTCGAAGAACCCGCAGGCCCCGCCGCCGAGCAACCCGACGCGGCGATCGACGCCGAAGGCCTCCGCGCCGCCTGGGACGCGCTTGAGCACAGCCATGCCTTCCACGGCCTCCTGCGCCGCTTCGGCGCGGGCCGGGTGCAGGCGCTGCGCCTCGGCGGCCCGGCCCGCGCCCGGCCCGTCGGCACCGGAAGCGCGGGTGAAACCCTCCGCCGCGCCGCGGCCGAGGCGCTGCCCCTGATGATCTTTACCGGCAACCCCGGCTGCGTGCAGATCCACTCCGGTCCTGTCTGCCGCATCGAAACCATGGGCCCCTGGCTCAACGTGCTCGATCCGCGCTTCAACCTGCACCTGCGCGAAGACCGCATCGCCTCGGCCTGGGTGGTTCGCAAGCCCTCGCGCCGCGGCGACATCCACTCGCTCGAACTCTTCGACGCCGCCGGCGAGATCATCTGCCAGATCTTCGGCGAGCGCCCGCCCGGCGGCACGGAGCGCGCGGACTGGCGCGCGCTTGCCACGGGCCTCCCGGACGCGGCCTCATGCTGACACGGCGCCAGACCCTCCTCCTCGCAGCCGCCTGCGGCGCCGTGGCCGGGCTCGCGGCGGCGCGCGCCCATGCTGCGGCGCCCGGCCGCGTGCTCGTCCTCGGCGGCGATCTCGCCGAGATCGCCTTCGCCCTCGGCGCCGGCAGCACGGTGATCGCCACCGACGACACCGCCCTCTGGCCCCCGGAGGCCGCCGCGCTCCCGAAGGTCGGCTACCTGCGTCGCATCTCCGCCGAAGGCGTGCTCTCGCTCCTGCCCGACCTCGTCCTTGCAAACCCCGGCGCGGGGCCCCGGACCGCGCTCGACCAGATCGCCGCCGCGGGCGTCCGCGTGGAAACCGGCCCGGAGGGCGAGAGTGCCGACATCGTCCCGGCCAAGATCGCCTTCATGGGCCGCGCGCTAGACCGCGCGGCGGCGGCCGAAACCTGCGCCGCCCGCTTCGAGGCCGAAATGGCCCGCACCGAGGCCGCCCTCGCCCCGCTCGACAGCCGGCCCCGCGTGCTCTTCCTGATATCGCTCGCGGGCGGAACCCCGATCGCGGCCGGAACCGGAACCGCCGCCGACGCCATGATCGGGCTTGCCCACGGCACCAACGCCGCCGCCGCATTCGCCGGCTACAAGCCCGTCTCGGCCGAAGCCGCCATCGGCCTTGCGCCCGACGTGCTGCTCCTGCCCGACCATGCCCTCGAGGGCTACGAAAGCCCCGAAACCGCCGTCCGCGCCGCGGGGCTCGGCGCGACTCCCGCCGGCCGCGAGGGCCGGGTCGTGGTGATGGATGGCCTGCGCCTCCTCGGCTTCGGCCTCCGCACCCCGCAGGCGGTCGCGGAGCTTGCCCGCGCCCTCCACCCCGATGCGGCTCTCGAAGGGCTCTGAGATGGACGCCTCCCTCCCCGCGGTCCCGGCCCGGCGCGGCTGGCCGCGCGCCAGCTGGATCCTCCTGGCCTTCGCCGCAGCCACCCTCCTGCTCGCGCTCGCGGGCCTCGCCCTCGGCCCGGTGCGCCTCGGCCCCGGCGAGGTGCTCTCGGCCCTCGCCGGCCAGGGCGATCCGCGCGCCGAAGCGATCGTCGGCGGCATTCGCGCCCCACGCGTCGCCCTCGCCGCCGCGGTGGGCGCCGGGCTCGCCCTCTCGGGCACCGCGCTTCAGGGGGTTCTGCGCAACCCGCTCGCCGATCCCGGCCTCATCGGCGTCACCGCGGGCGGTGCCCTGGGCGCGGTGGGCGCGATCGTCCTCGGCGGCACCCTGGCCGCCACCCTCCCCGCGCCGCTCCGCCCCTGGCTCCTGCCGATCGCGGCCTTCCTCGGCGCTGGTGCGGCAACCGCCTTCGTCTTCAGCCTCGCCCGCCGCGGCGGCGGCATCCACGCCGCGACCCTCATCCTCGCCGGTGTCGCGGTCAACGCCATCGCGGGCGCCGTGATCGGCCTCATGATCTACGCCAGCACCGACACTCAGCTCCGCGATCTCACCTTCTGGACCATGGGCGGCCTCGGCGGTGCCAACTGGCAGGTGGCGGGGATCGCCACCGCCTGCATCGCCGTCGCGCTCGTCGGCCTCATCCGCCTCGCCCGCGCCCTCGATCTGCTCCAGCTCGGCGAACGCGCCGCCTGGACCTCGGGCCTCGAGGTCGAGCGGGTGAAACGCGCCGCGGGACTCTGGTCGGCGCTCGCCGTCGGGGCGGGCACTGCTGTTGCCGGGCCGATCGGCTTCATCGGGCTTGTCGCCCCCCACCTCGCCCGGCTCTGCGTCGGCCATGGCCACCGCCTGCTTGCCCCCGCCGCGGCGCTGCTCGGCGCGGCGCTCCTGCTTGCCGCCGATCTCGCCGTGCGGCTCGTGGTCCCGCCCGCCGAGCCGCCGGTCGGGCTTGCCACCGCCCTCATCGGTGGACCGTTCTTTCTCTGGCTGCTGCTCGCGCGGATCCGCCGCGATGCTTGAGGCCTGCGGCATCACGCTCATGCGGGGCGGGCGCGCGGTGCTCGACGACCTCGCGCTCACCCTCCGCCCCGGCGAATGCACCGCGCTCGTCGGGCCCAACGGGGCGGGCAAGTCGAGCCTTCTCGCCGTCCTTTCGGGCGAGCTTGCTCCGGCACGCGGCCGCGTCACCCTCGCGGGCCGCCCGCTTTCGGCGCTCGGCGCCGCCGGCCTCGCCAAAGCCCGCGCCGTGCTCGAACAGGCCCCGAGCCTCTCCGCGCCCTTTCCCGTCGCCGAGCTTGTGGCGCTCGGCATGGCCGCCGTCCCGCGCGCCACGATCGACGAGCATGCGCTCGCGGCCCGGGCCATGACAGCGGTGGGCATCGCGCATCTCGCCGCCCGTCCAGCGAACCGGCTTTCGGGCGGCGAGCGCGCCCGCGCCCACCTCGCCCGCGTCCTCGCCCAGCTCTGGGCGGGGCGCACCGCAGGCGGCGGGCATTTCCTCATGCTCGACGAGCCGACGGCCAGCCTCGATCTCGCCCATCAGGTCGGGGTCATGACCGCGGCGCGCCGCGAGCGGGATGCGGGCACGGGCGTGCTCGTCGTCCTCCATGATCTCAACCTCGCCGCCGCCTTCGCCGACCGTGTCGTGCTGCTCTCGGACGGCCGGATCGCGGCCGAAGGTCCACCCTCCGCCGTCTTCCGCAGCGAAACCCTGAGCAGGGTCTACGGCACGCCCGTTGCGGTGGAGCGGGGCCACCGCGGCGCGCTCCGGATCGGCCTCGACCTGCCCCCCGCGGCCTGAGCCCCTCCCCTGCCCCGGATCAGCGCGCCGAGATGCGCACGTCGTAGTCGAGCGTCGACTGCACGCCATCGCCATAGAACCCGCCCTCGAGCGGCATGGTCGCGGCCTGCTCCGGCGCGGCGCAGAGCGCCACATGCCCGTCCGTGACGGGGCGCCCATGCGTCGGGTCATAGCCGCGCCAGCCCGCCCCCGGCAGCCAGACCTCCGGCCAGGCATGCAGATGGCGCTTTTCGTCGGGGCTCTCGGCATGCGCCTGATAGCCGCTCGCAAAGCGGGCCGGAATGCCGAGGCTGCGGCAGGCCGCCATGAAGAGCAGGGAAAGATCGCGGCAGGCGCCCCGGCGCGAGGCGAGCGTCAGCACCGCCTCATGCGCCATGCCCTCCGGCCGGATCTGCCTTTCGGTATTGCGGCAGAGCGTCTCGTTCAGGAGATCGAGAAAGCGCGGCGCCGCGCCGTCCGCCTCCGCCGCGAGATCCGCCGCAAAGGCCCGAACCGGCGCCTCGATCCCGGAAGCCTCGAGATAGGCCCCGAGCGAATCCCCCGGCTCGACCGGCCAGGGCAGGCGCGGCATCCGTGCCGAAACCGGGGCCTGCGGCTGCACGGTCTCGATCTCGAACCGGCTCACGAGGCGGAAATCATCGGTCTGCCCGTCGAACTCCACCAGCGTGACGCGATTGCCCCAGAGATCGGACACCTCGCGCCGGAGCCTCGGTGCCGGCGTGATCTCGAGGCTCTGCGCCAGCAGCCGTCCGGCATCCGTCCGCGGCGTCATCCGCAGCACATGCGGCGTCAGCCGGACGGGAGCGGAATACCGGTAGCGGGTTTCATGGAAGACCGAAAATCGCATCGCTTGCCTTTCAGGGCGGCGGAGCGGGCGCGCCGGTCCGCCGTCATGGTCCGTGCGGAGAGGCCAGCGCCTCCCCCCGGCGTGCGGACCTTCCGCGCGCCGGGGGCGATGTTAGCGAGCCCGCAGCGATCCGGCCAGCCGCCCGATCCCGGTGCCTCAGACCGCCGCCCGGGTCGCGACATGCACCGGAGCACCGGTCGCCATGTCCGTCCCGGTGTAGGGCCGCCCCGCCTCCTTCCAGGCGCCGAACCCTCCGGCCATATGCGCCACCGGCGCGATCCCCGCCCTGAGACAGGCCCGCACCACCTTTTCCGAACGCATGCCGGAGCCGCAATGGAACACCAGCCGCTTGCCCTGCTGCGAGGGCAGCCGGTCGGCCCGGAAAAACGCCATCGGCATCAGCAGCGATCCCTCGATATGCTCGAACATGTATTCCTGCGGTGTGCGCACATCGATGAGCGCGATCTCCCCGGCCTCGAGGGCGCGGGCCACCTCGTCGACGGTCCAGGTCTCGAGGGCGCCTTCAGGGGTGTCTTCGGTCAGCATCTTGGTCTCCTCAACGGCGGCCGGTCCTGATTCCGGCCCTCGCCCGAACCCTAGGCGAGCCCGCCGGCGCAGGCCATCCGCAAACCCCACTCCATGCCCGTAAAATACCCGTGTGCCCTAGCTCGCCCCCGAGTCCAGCGCCGCCGCGATGAACCGCGCCCCCGCCTCCGCACCGGCCTCGGCATCGCGCGCCCGCTCCCACTCGTAGACCGCCCAGCCGTCGAAGCCATGCGCCGCCAGCCGCGCAACGACCGCGCCGAGATCCGCGTCCCCCTCCCCCGGCGCCCGAAACGCGCCCGCCCGCCGGCCCCAGGGCAGGAAGCCTCCGAAATAGCCCGTGCGCCCGTCGGGCCGCACCGCCGCGTCCTTCACGTGAAACATCCCGATCCGCGCATGATAGATCTCGACGAAGGCCGCGGGCGGGATCCCCTGCAGCACCAGATGGGAGGGATCGAGCAGGATTCCCGCCCGCCGGTGCCCGCCGACCGCCTCGAGAAACATCTCCCAGCTCGCCCCGTCATGGAGATCGGTGCCGGGATGGATCTCGAAGCAGAGATCGACGCCCTCGCGCTCGAAGACATCGAGGATCGGCCGCCAACGCCGCGCCAGCTCCGCAAAGCCCTCGGCGATCATCCCTTCCGTCCAGCGCGGGAAGGGATAGAGATGCGGCCAGAGCAGCGCCCCCGACAACGTGCCGTGCCGCGCGAGCCCGAGCCGCCGCGAGGCCCGCGCCGCCCGCCCAAGCAATTCCGCGGCCCACCCTGCCCAGGCCTCCAGCCGGCCACGCAGGGCCGCCGGTGCGGCCGCCGCAAGCTGCGCCGCCTGCGCCGGATGAACCGCAACGAGCTGGCCGGCAAGATGCGAGGTGAGCTCGCTGATCTCCAGCCCCAGCCCGGCCAGCCGCCCGCGCAGCTCGTCGCAATAGGTGTCGCTCTCCGCGGCAAGGCCGAGATCGAGGAGCCGCGCATCCCAGGTCGGGATCTGGACTGCGCGATAGCCTTTCCCCGCCGCCCAGGCGCCGAGCCCCTCCAGCGTGTCGAAGGGCGGCTCCGCGCCCGCGAACTGCGCCAGCGCAAGCCCCGGCCCCCGGATCCCGCGTGCCCGCTCCAACCCGCCTGCCATCATCAGTGCTTCCCTCCCGCGCGCCGCCGGCCCCAGCGCGCGCCGCTCACGCCCCTCCGCGCAACACCCGCTCCCCCACACCTATAGTGCGCCGCAATGTGTTTCCCCGAAAGGCCGGAGCCGATTTCATGTCCCAATCGCCCCCCTCTTCCTTCTGTGGCAAACCCCACTACCGCCCGCTCACCCGGCGCGGGGCCTGCGGGTTGATCGGCGCCATGCTTGCGGCCCCCCCCGTCATCGGTCAGGTCACCGCGCCGGAGGTGACCCTGCGGTTTCACCATTTCCTCCCGGCAAATTCCAACATCCAGCGCGAGGTCATCGCGCCCTGGATCCGCGAGATCGCCCGGCAGTCCGACGGAAGGCTCGCGATCGAGGTCCACCCCGCCATGTCGCTCGGCGGAGCCGCACAGGATCTCGCACGCCAGGTCGAAAGTGGCGATGTGGACATCGCGCTCACCCTGCCCCAGTACACGCCCGGCCGCTTTCCGGTCGCCGAGACGCCGAGCCAACCCTTCATGATGACCTCGGCCGCGGCGACCTCCCGCGCGCTCTACCGGCTGATGCAGGAAGCCGGGCGGGCCGAATACCATCACACCCATCCCCTTGCCTTCTTCGTCGATGCTCCCGGCCAACTCCACACCGCGACGCGGCAGGTCTCGCGCCTCACCGATCTGCGCGGGCTGCGCCTGCGCATGCCGAGCCAGGCCCTCGGCGATCTCCTGGGCCCGCTCGGGATCGAGCCCCGGTTCTTCCCGGTCACCGATCTTGCCGGCGCGCTTCAGCGCGACCAGATCGACGGCAGCTGCCTCACGGCGGAAATCGTCACGACACTCGGGCTCGAAACCGCCCTCCCCTTCCATTGCGCGATCAACGCAGAGGGCCGCGGGCTCTACACCTCCTCCGCCGCCGTCCTGATGAACCGCGCGCGCTACGCCCGGCTGCCAGCCGACCTGCGGGAGGTGATCGACGCCAACAGCGGCGAGGAGATCTCGGTCCGGATCGGCCGGGTGCTCGACCGCTTCGAAACCGCGGCGAACGCGACCCTGCGGGCCGCCGGTCAGACCATCAGCGAGCTGCCGGAGGCCGAGGCCCAACTGCTGCGCGCGGCGGCCGTGCCGCTGCACGCAGCCTGGATCCGGACGCTCGATGCATCCGGCTACGACGGCGCCGCGATCTTCGCCCGCTACGAAGAGCTTCTGGGCGCAGCCGTCTGAGACCGGATCAGAAAAAGGCCTGCAGCCCGGTCTGCGCCCGCCCCAGAATGAGCGCGTGCACGTCATGCGCGCCCTCATACGTGTTGACGGTTTCCAGATTGACCATGTGCCGCATGACCGGAAACTCGTCGGAAATTCCGTTGCCTCCGTGCATGTCCCGCGCCATCCGGGCAATCTCGAGCGCCTTGCCGCAGTTGTTGCGCTTGACGAGAGAGATCATCTCCGGCGCCATCCGTCCCTCCTCGAACAGCCGGCCGACGCGAAGAGCCGCCTGCAGCCCGAGGCTGATCTCGGTCATCATGTCGGCAAGCTTCTTCTGGAAAAGCTGTGTCTGGGCGAGTGGCTTGCCGAACTGCTTGCGGTCGAGCCCGTAGGTGCGCGCCGCGTGCCAGCAGGCTTCCGCGGCTCCCATCGCGCCCCAGGCGATACCGTAGCGCGCGCGGTTGAGACAACCGAACGGGCCGCCGAGACCCTCGGCGCCCGGCAGCAGCGCATCCTCCCCGACCTCGACGTTCTCCAGCACGATTTCGCCGGTGACCGAGGCGCGCAGGCTGAGCTTGCCCTCGATCTTGGGCGCGCTGAGCCCCTTCATCCCCTTCTCGAGCACGAAGCCGCGGATCTTGCCGTCATGGGCTTCCGACTTTGCCCAGACGACGAAGACATCCGCGATCGGACTGTTGGTGATCCACATCTTCGCGCCGTTGAGGCGATAGCCGTCGGCGGTCTTCACCGCGCGCGTCTTCATGCCGCCCGGGTCCGAGCCCGCATCGGGTTCGGTCAGGCCGAAGCAGCCGATCCATTCGCCGGTCGCAAGCTTCGGCAGGTACTTCGCCCGCTGCGCGTCCGAGCCATAGGCATGGATCGGAAACATCACGAGGCTCGACTGCACGCTCATCATGCTGCGATAGCCCGAATCGACCCGCTCGATCTCGCGGGCGGCAAGCCCGTAGCTCACATAGCCCGCGCCGACCCCGCCGAATTCCTCGGGGATCGTGACGCCCAGCAACCCGAGCTCGCCCATCTCCGCAAAGATCGCCGGATCCGTCGTTTCGGTCCGATACGCCTCGCGCACACGCGGCGCGAGCCGATCCTGGGCATAGCTCCGGGCGGTGTCGCGGATCATCCGCTCTTCCTCGGTCAGCTGAAGCTCGAGGAGGAAGGGATCGTCCCATTGCAGGATGTTCTTCTGGGTCATCGTGGCGGCTCCCTGATCGCAGTCCGCCTCATTTCGCCTATCAGCGCGGGAAGCGCCAGAGCAGAGATCGGTCGAGAGCCCCCCTGCCCGGCTCAGCCGGTGATGCGGACCGTGCGCACCGAAGGATCGAGCCGCGCCGCGGCCACCGCAAGCCGCACCTTGAGATGCGCCTCGACATAGCTTGCGTGGAAGCGCGTCGGGGCCGCGAGGGTCAGGCAACCGGCCTCGAGCTCGACCTCCTGAAGGGTATGGAACCACGCGGCATAGGTCGTCGGATCGTCCTGATGCAGCATTCCTTGAATGCGCGACCAGAGACTGCCGTCCGTCTCGGGCGCCGGCACCGCACGAAGCGGCACCACATTGTCCGCGGCTTCGGGCGCGGCACGCCCGCTCAACCGCTCGACAAAATCGGGCCCGATGTTCGGCCAGGCCGGTCGGGTGTCCTCGAGCATGCGCGCAAGGTCGAGCCCGTAGCTGCTCACCCGCCCCCGCGCCCCCTGCCGCTTCAGCACCAGCCAGCCCTTCGCCCGCAGCCGGGCCATCTCGCGCTTGACGGTGCGCTCGTCCACACACCACAGGCGGGCGATCTCGGTCTGTCCGACGGAAAGCTCGTCCCGCTGCCAGTTGTAGCGGCTGGTGACGAGTGCCATGAGGCGGAGAACCTGTTTCTGACAGGAGGGATCGAGCGAAAGCGCATGCGCCATGAGCGCGGAGAGGATATCGTATTTCCGCGATGCGGCCTCGCGGCCCACGGGCCGTGGGAGCTGCAT
>NZ_CP171225.1:2332500-3923428 GCF_043226085.1 Amaricoccus sp. B4 | reverse complement strand
CATCAACTCTGTAGGGGCTGTCATGATCCGACGTCAGACCGGCGCATGGAGCGACTGACGAACGCGGACGACGAAACAGGGCCAAAGCCCCACTGCCGCCGGTTTCGTTGTCACGAAGATCCTGCGCCGACCCACCTTTTTTCTTCAAGACGGCGTTGTGCGGATGCACAAACACGCCCTCATGCCAACCGCAAGGAGTAAATGGCGCCTAACGCCAAAACCTTTGCATGCGGCAAGACTGCTGCCTCCGACCCACGCGCCAGCCCTAACAGGCCGCTCGCGCGACATCGCAAGATCCCATCACGAGGAATACCCCTTACTCAGCCCCCAAACATGACAGAACAGATTCGCTCGGGACAACTCACGATACCGAAGCCCCCTCTCACGGACAACCGGACCGAAGGTGGAACATCGCATTCTCGAAAACATGGATGTGCAATATGCAATTCGCACATGCGAAAGGGGGACGCACCACGAAGGTGCGCCCCACCATGTCACGCAGAACGCGACAAAAGGTCAGATCTCAGGCAGCGAGCGCCTTCACACGATGCGCGAGACGCGACACCTTGCGGCTGGCGGTGTTCTTGTGAACGATGCCCTTGGAAACACTGCGCATGATCACGGGCTGGGCCGCACGAAGCGCCTCGGCAGCAGCATCATGATCGCCAGAAGCGATCGCCTCTTCCACCCGGCGGATGAAAGTGCGCATGCGCGTCCGGCGCGACTTGTTGACCTCGGTGCGGCGCTCGATCTGGCGCGCGCGCTTCTTGGAGGACGGCGAGTTTGCCATGTTTTGCTTGTCCGTATCTCGGTCGTCAGGGAAATTCTTGAAGCCGCTTCTTTAAGGTCGCGGATCAGGGCTGTCAACACGGCGCAGGGGCCTGCGGGGCGGATATTTCCGCTATTTTCCGCGAAACTGCGGCGTCCGCTTTTCGGCGAAGGCCGCCATGCCCTCGGCCTGATCCTCGGTGGAGAAGAGGCCGAAGAACAGGCGGCGCTCGAAGAGCACCCCTTCGCGCAGGGTCATCTCGTAGCTGCGATTGACCGATTCCTTCGCCGCGCGCACGGCGATCGGCGATTTCTCGGCAATCTTTGCCGCAACGTCCATCGCTTCGCGCACCAGATCCTTGGCCGGCACCACGCGGCTCGCAAGGCCCGCCCGCTCGGCCTCGGCGGCATCCATGAAGCGGCCGGTGAGGCACATCTCCATCGCCTTGGACTTGCCGACGAGGCGGGTCAGGCGCTGGGTGCCGCCCATGCCGGGAATCACGCCGAGATTGATCTCGGGCTGGCCGAATTTCGCCGTATCGGCCGCGAGGATGAAGTCGCACATCATCGCGAGTTCGCAGCCACCGCCGAGGCAGTAGCCCGCGACCGCCGCGATGATCGGCTTGCGGCAGGCGAGGATCGCCTCGCTCGGGCGGGTGAACATGTCCTCGACATACATGTCGACGAAGGATTTCTCCGACATCTCCTTGATGTCCGCCCCGGCCGCAAAGGCCTTTTCGGAGCCCGTCAGCACGATCGCGCGCACCTTGCGGTTGGCATCGAGGTCGGTGAGAGCGGCGGCGAGTTCATCCAGGAGCTGGGAGTTGAGCGCATTGAGCGCTTCGGGACGATTGAGGCGGATCTGCGCCACATGGTCCTCGATCTCGACGATCAGGGTTTCATACGCCATGGGGGGTCTCCTCGTTCCGAGCCTGGGTTTCACGTGTCGGTGCGCCAGCTAATCCAAGCCACGGCGGGGGATCAACCCCGGCGCTGGCAGATCGGGCAATGAAAGCTGGACCGGCCGGACTGCACGATGCGGGCAACTGTGCCCTCGCACCCCGGCGTGCGGCAGGGTTCGCCCTCGCGGCCATAGACGGCGAAGGAATGCTGGAAATAGCCCAGTTCGCCATCGGCGCGGCGGTAATCGCGCAGGGAGGAGCCTCCGGCCGCGATCGCATCCTCGAGCACCGCACGCACCTCGCGCACGAGGCGCTCGATCTCCGCCGCGGCAAGGCTGCCCGCCAGAGCGATCGGGGGCAGATGCGCCCGCCAGAGCGCCTCGCAGACATAGATGTTGCCGAGCCCCGCGACATTGGCCTGGTCGAGCAGCGCGGCCTTCACCGGGGTCCGGCGGCCTGCGAAGCGCGCGCCGAGCCATTCGGCGTTGAAGCCGTTGCCGAGGGGCTCCGGCCCGAGGCGGGCGAGCAGACGGTGGTTTTCGATGGCAGCGGTCGGCCAGAGATCCATGGCGCCGAAGCGGCGGGCGTCGTTGAAGGTGATCGTGGGGCCCGCCTCGACATGGAGGATAACGTGATCGTGCTTGCCGGGGAGCGGCGGGGCATGATGGAAGCCGCCGGGCACCTCGGCGCCGATGAGAAGGCGGCCGGACATGCCGAGATGGATGATGAGGGTCTCGCCGGTATCGAGCCCGGCAAGCAGATATTTCGAGCGCCGCGCGAGGGTTTCGACCCGTGCTCCCGCAAGCCGTTCGGCCATGCGTTCCGGGAAAGGCCAGCGCAGATCGGGGCGGCGCACCTCGGCCGAGGCAATCCGCTGCCCCTCGAGCACGGGGAGAAGCCCGCGTCGAACCGTCTCGACCTCCGGAAGTTCAGGCATCCTCGCCCCTCTGCCGATACGCCCGGTTGAGGTTGTCTCCGCCCGGGCGCGCCTTATAAGCACGGGAAGGTTCCGCAAGCAAAGGCCCTTTCAGATGTCCGACGCGCCCGACCGCACCACCCATTTCGGTTTCGAAACCGTGCCGGAGTCCGAGAAGGCGGGGCGGGTGCATGGTGTCTTCACCTCCGTCGCCTCGCGCTACGATCTGATGAACGACGCGATGAGCCTCGGCGTTCACCGCGTCTGGAAGGATGCGCTGCTCGACTGGCTGGCGCCGCGGCGCGGCATGAAGCTGCTCGACGTGGCGGGTGGCACGGGCGACATCGCCTTTCGCTTCCTCGAGCGCGTGAAGGGCGAGGGCCAGGTGACGGTGCTCGACATGACCGAGAGCATGCTGGTCGAGGGCCGCGCGCGGGTCGAGGGCCGGGAAATCGAGGGCAAGCTCGACTGGATCGTGGGCGACGCGATGGCGCTTCCCCTGCCCTCCGCGAGCTATGACGCCTACACGATCTCCTTCGGCATCCGGAACGTCACCCGGATCGAGGATGCGATCGCGGAGGCCTATCGCGTGCTGCGGCCCGGCGGGCGGTTTCTCGTGCTGGAATTCAGCCGGGTGCCGAACGCGATGCTGCGCCGGATCTACGACAGCTATTCCTTCAACGTGATCCCGCGCATGGGCCAGGCGATCGCCGGCGACCGGGACAGCTATCAGTATCTCGTCGAATCGATCCGTCGCTTTCCCGATCAGGAGACCTTCGCCTCGATGATCCGCGCTGCCGGATTCGAGCAGGTGAGCTACCGCAATCTCTCGATGGGAATCGCCGCCCTGCATTCCGGCTGGAAGATCTGATGCGCGGCCCGCACAATATCTGGCGGCTGATCCGGACCGGCGCGACCTTCGAGCGCACCGGCGCGATGGCGATGGCGCTCGAGGCGTTCGACGCGCCGCCGCTCCTGCGCGTGGCAGCCCGTGTGCTCGGCTGGCCCTTCCAGTGGCTGGGCTACGAGGGCGACCCGTCGCAGCCGCCGGTGCTGCGCGCGATCACGGCGCTTGGGCCGGCCTACATCAAGTTCGGCCAGCTCATGTCCACCCGGCCCGACGTGGTGGGCGAGGAGCTCGCGCGCGAGCTGACCGTGCTTCAGGACAAGCTTCCTCCCTTCCCCATCGAGGCGGCACGGGCGGAGTTCGCGGCGGCCACCGGGCGGACGGTGGACGAGGTGTTCTCGGAATTCAGCGAGCCGATCGCGGCGGCCTCGCTCGCGCAGGTCCATCGCGCCGTCCTGCGCGAAACCGGGCAGACGGTCGCGGTGAAGGTGCTCCGTCCCGGGATCGAGCGGGCTTTCCTGCGGGATGTCGATGCCTTCTACCTCGCGGCCTCGCTCGTCGAGGTGCTTGCGCCCTTCGCGCGCCGTCTGAAACCCCGCGCCGTCATCGAGCATTTCGAGGGCGTGGTGCTCGGCGAGCTCGACCTCCGGATGGAGGCGGCGGCGGCGGCGGAATTCGCGGCCAACAACGCGAAGGAGCCGGATTTCCGGGTGCCCTCGGTCATCTGGCCTGCGACGGAGCGCCGGGTGCTGACGCTCCAGTGGGTGACGGGCACGAACATGGGCGATGTGCCGGCGCTGAAGGCGCAGGGCACGGATCTCGTGCGGCTTTCGGAGCGGATCATCCAGGTCTTCCTCACCCATGCGCTGCGGGACGGCTACTTCCACGGCGACATGCATCAGGGCAACCTCAAGCTCGCGCCCGACGGGGCCCTGGTGGCGCTCGATTTCGGGATCATGGGCCGGATCGACGCCTATACCCGCCGGGTCTATGCCGAGATCCTGATCGGCTTCCTGAAGAAGGATTACCAGCGGGTCGCGGAGGTTCACTTCGAGGCAGGATACGTGCCCGCGACGCAGGACATGGAGGCCTTTGCCCAGGCCCTGCGCTCGATCGGCGAACCGATCTTCGGGCAGGACGCGACCCAGATCTCCATGGCGCGGCTGCTCGCGCATCTCTTCGAGGTGACGGAGCGCTTCGGCATGGAGACCCGCACCGAGCTCATCCTGCTCCAGCGCACGATGGTCGTCGTCGAGGGCGTGGCGCGCAGCCTCAACCCGGCCATGAACATGTGGGAGACCTCGCGGCCGGTGGTGACGCAGTACATTTCCGACAATCTCGGGCCGAAGGCTGTGGCGCGCGATCTTGCCTCGGCGGTGCGCATCCTCTCGCGCCTCGGGCCGCGGCTGCCGCAACTTGCGGAGCGGGCGCTGATGACCGCGACCGCGCCGCGGCGGGCGCCGGAGCGCGGCGGCCTGCCCGGCTGGCTCTGGGGCGTTGCGGGCGCCTGTGGCGGCGCGGCCCTCGTTGCGCTCGGAACGCTGCTCTAGATAGGGCCGGAGGCCTTTCGCCGAACGCGCCGGTCAGCGGCGCCGGCGGCGGGCCGGGCGATCCGGAGAGCCGCCGGCATCGGAGCCGTCGGACGCGGACGAGAACGGCCCGAGGCGGGTGGCGATCGTATCGAGATCGGGGGCTGCCGCCTCCGCAGGCGCGGATTCGAGGGCGGCACGCATGGCGGAGAGATGCGCCGCGGTCGTGCCACAGCACCCGCCAATGATACGCGCGCCGCAAGCCCGCGCCAGCACGGCATATTCGGCCATGAGTTCGGGTGTGCCGTCGTAATGGATATGGCCCGCCACGAATTTCGGAATGCCCGCATTGCCCTTGGCAATGAGCGGCAGATCGGGGTGCGCCCCGGCGAGGCCGCGGACCGTCCGCAGGAGATCCGAGGCGCCGACACCGCAATTCGCGCCGAAGGCAAGCGGCTTGTGTGGAAGCTCGGAGACCAGCCGCACCATGTCGGCGGCACTCACACCCATCATGGTGCGCCCGGCGGTGTCGAAACTCATCGTGCCGCACCAGGGCGCGCCGGTGCGCGCGATGCCCTCGGCCGCGGCCCGGAACTCCTCCGCCGACGACATGGTCTCGACCCAGAGGAGGTCCACCCCGCCCTCGAGCAATGCGCGGGCCTGCGCCTCGAAAATATCCGCAGCCTCAGAAGCCTCGAGCGACCCGAGCGGGGCAAGGATCTCGCCCGTGGGGCCCATCGAGCCCGCAACGGCCACCTGGCGGCCGCTGGCATCCGCGACCGAGCGCGCGAGCCCTGCCGCGGCGCGATTGAGCTCGGCCACGCGATCCTGCGCCTCGTGAAGCTTCAGGCGGCTGGCATTGGCACCGAAGCTGTTGGTGAGGAAGAGATCACTGCCCGCGGCAACGGTTTCGGCGTGAAGCCCGCGCACCCGTTCGGGCGCCTCGACGTTCCAGAGTTCGGGCGCATCGCCCGACACGAGCCCCATCGCGAAGAGGCTGGTGCCCGTCGCCCCATCGGCAAGGATCCAGTCGCGTCCGGACAGGAGGGATTGCAGCGTCGCGCGCATCGGCCCCGAGCCTCCTCAATCTGACCGGCGGTTCAGGCCCGCTGAAGCGCCGTTTCCGCAATCGCCCGGATCCGGCCGACCATCGCCCTGAGCCCGTTCGAGCGCTGCGTCGAGAGATGGCCTTCGAGCCCGAGCCGGCCGAGTTCGGCCGGGGCATCCACAGCGGCAACCTCGCGCACCGTCAGCCCGGAATAGAGGCTGTGCAGCACGGCGATGAGACCGCGCACGATCATCGCATCGGAATCGCCGTCGAACTCGAAGCGGGCGTCCGCCCCCTCCCCCTCGAGCCGCGGCACGATCCAGACCTGGCTCGCGCAGCCCTCGACCTTGGTTGCGGGGCTCTTCAGCGCCTCGTCGAGGGGCGGCATCTTCTTGCCGAGCTCGATGACATAGCGATAGCGGTCCTCCCAATCGTCGAGGAAGTCGAAATCCGCTGCGATATCTTCGAAGTCCTGAGCCGCCACCGTGATCCATCCGGTTTTATGGAAATCTCCCAAAGATGTAGGCGCAACGCCACGCAAGGTCCAGAGTCAAGCGGGTCGGGCGAGGTTTTCCCTTTCCAACCCATCCGGCACGGTCTATTTGCGATCGGGTGGCTGAATTCGGGACGTTATGTCGAGGAATGTGCTTGTCTTGGTGATGGTGGCCGGGCTTTCCGGCTGTTCCATTCAATTGCCCAGCTTCGTCGGCCGTGAGGGCGACGGAGAAGACACGTTCAAGCTGGGCGGAACGCCCGTGCCGGATCCGGTTCCGATCGATGTCGCCTCTGCCCGGGTCGAACCGGCACTGAACGGCTACATCATTCTCGTCGAAGGCATCGCCCCGACGGCCGGGTACAATACTGCGCTGCTCATGCGGCCCGATTCCCTGCCGGACGCGCCGCAGTCGGACGGCCCTCCGCCGGAGACGATCGACTTCCAGCTCCTCGCCGTGCCGCCGATCGGCCCGGCTCCGCCGGAACCTGCCGCGGCACGGGTGCTGCGCGCGGGATACTTCCTGCCCGAGGATCATGTCCGGCGCATCCGCACCATCCGCCTGCGCGGCGCGACCTCCGTCCAGACCCTGCCGCTCGAGAGGTAGAGGGGCGCGGGCCAGGCAGCCGCCTCGCCCGCAGGCCCCTCAGCCGTGCTCGGCGTTATCCTCGGCGACCGCGTCGCGCATCTGGCGCATGATGTCGGGGTCTGCGGAGTAGACCCTGCTCCAGCTCGGGATGAAGGGCGTTTCCATCGGGTTCTCGAGATAGACGTTCCCGGCCTCGACCACGTTCGAGGCAAAGAGCTCGACGTTGCTTTCTTCCTGATGCCGGTCGAGGTGCAGACCGTTCAGCATCGCATCCGCGTAGTAGCTCTCGATCATGTCGAGCGCGATGCGGTGATAGGTCGCCTTGAGCGAGGTGAAGGTCTCCTGGCTGAAGACCACGCCTTCCCCCGCGAGCTTGCGGTAAAGCGCCTTGCAGATATCGACGGACATCCGCGAAAGCCCCTGGCCGCGATCCTCGGCCGAGACGGGCTGGTGCTTGTGGTCGTAGGCGTCGGAAATGTCGACCTGGCAGATCGAGCGCGGGTTGAGATTGCGCCAGGCTTCCGACAGCACGCCGATCTCAAGGCCCCAGTCGGAGGGGATGCGCATGTCGGGCACGATGGCCGTCCGCATCGCGAACTCGCCGGCGAGCGGATAGCGGAAGGCGCGAAGGTAGTCGAAATACTCCCGGTCGCCGACGACCTTCTTCAACGCGATGAGGAGCGGGCCGACGAGCAGCCGGTTCACCCGGCCGTTGAGCTTTCCGTCCGCGATGCGGGGGTAGTAGCCCTTGCAGAGCTGATAGGGGAAATTCGGGTTCGCCACCGGATAGACGAGGCGCGCCAGCATGTGCCGCGAATAGGTGGTGATGTCGCAATCATGAAGCGCGATCACCGAGCTGTCCTGACAGGCCAGCGCGTAGCCCATGCAGTACCAGACGTTGCGGCCCTTGCCCGGCTCTTCGGGCGCGAGGCCGATCTGCTCCATGCGCGCGTCGATCTCGCGCAGCCTCGGGCCATCGTTCCAGAGCACGGCGTGATCCTGCGGCAGACGGGAGAAGAAGGCCTTTGCATGGCGGTATTGCGCCGCGTCGGCGCGGTCCAGGCCGATGACGATCTTGTTGAGGTAGCTCGCGCCTGCGAGTTCCTCGACGATATGCGGAAGCGCCTCGCCCTCCAGTTCCGAATAGAGCGAGGGCAGGATCAGGGTGATCTTGCGGGTGCGCGCAAAGCCTTCGAGCTGTGCGGTGAGCATCTCGGGGTCGGTCGCGCGCAGATTGTGCAGCGTCGCGACAAAGCCGTTCTGATGAAAGTCTGCCAGTGGTCAACTCCCGTGTGTCCGCGCGCGCCGGCCTCACGGCGCCGGGGCGGCTTCGGTAAGAATGGCCAGAACGGCCTCGTTCCAGCCTGCAGGCCCGATGGCACGGGTGCGTCTGATGCGGCCGAGCGCCTCGCCTTGAAGCTCCGCCAGCGGCTCATGCGCCGGGTTGGCGACGATGACCCCGAAATCGGCGGCCTCGATCATCTCTATGTCATTGGGAGCATCGCCCAGCGCGAGGGTCATTGGCAAGGCATCCTCGGTGCCCGCGCAGGCCCGACGGATCTCCGCCATCCGGTCGGCCTTGGTGCCGCCGAAGCTCAGGGTGAGAAAGCGTCCGCCGCGGCGGGCCGCGAGGCCCCGCTCCCGAAGGGCGGCCTCGAACGCGGGCAGATCCGCCCCGGGGCCGGTCCAGAGGCCGGGCTCGGAGAACTGCCGCAGGCGCGCAAGCGCGGCCGTGTCCGGATCAAGCCCGGTGCGGCGGGCGACCTCCGCGGCATCCCAGTCGCCGAAGCCCGAGAAGCCCGCGCGCAGGCGCGCCGGAACGGTTTCGAGCGCGTGGCGCAGCCGGGCATAGACCTCACCGCCTCCGGAGGGCATGGCGCCGCCAGGCAACAGCCCGGCCCCGTTCTCCACGATGGCCGGGCAGCCGGAAAAGCCCAGCCGTGCGCGCAGGGGGGCGATTTCGGCGGCGGTCTTGCTGCTGGCGAGAACCAGCGGAATCCGGCGCGCGCGCAAGGCTTCCAGCGCCGGGCGCGCCGCCTCGAAACCATAGGTCTCGTGATCGAGAAGCGTGCCGTCGAGATCGGAGAAGACGACAAGTCCGGGGCGGCGGGATCGGGGCATCGGCAGTCGCAGCGCTCTTGAACCAGGGGCGCCGCACGATTCCCGCACGGCCATGCCCGAAGGCTAGCGGCCATGCCGCGGGCGCAAAACCGGAAATCGCTGCGCTGCCACTGGCGGCACCATAACTGCATAAAAAACAGCGCCTGTCGCGAAGTTGCGCAGAAAGCGTGCTGATACGGCTTGTTTTCTGAACGCGTTACGGGAAACCTTGCTGAAACATGTGCAATCCGACAAGCGAGTTCCCCTTTTCGTGGCAGTTTCCCATTCCTCCCTGCGCATCAAGCTCTCGACCTTGCTCGAGTCGATTTATCCCGAGGTCAGCGCGAGCGACCTGACCGGACAGGTCATCGAGGCCTTCTGGCCGGAAGACCGAAAACCCAGAGCCCGGGCGCGGCAACCCGGCTCGGCGCTCTGGTCCGAGAAGGATGCCCTCGTCATCACGTATGGCAATTCGATCGTCGACGGAGCGCACAAGCCGCTTGATCTGCTGCGCCACTTTCTCGAGACCCGGCTCAAGGGCGCGGTGAACGCGGTGCATATCCTGCCGTTCTTTCCCTATACCTCGGATGACGGCTTCGCGGTGACCGACTATCGTGCCGTCAACGGCGTGCTCGGAAGCTGGGCGGATGTGAGCCGCATCGCGAGCGAGTTCAAGCTCATGTCGGATCTCGTGCTCAATCATGTCTCGAGCCAGAGCACATGGTTCAACGAATACCGGCAGGGCCACGAGCCCTATGACCGGTTCTTCTTCGAGGCCGACCCCTCGGACGATCTGAGCTCCGTGGTGCGCCCGCGCACGAGCCCGCTGCTGCGCGAAGTCGAGACGGCACAGGGCACACGGCATGTCTGGTGCACCTTCAGCCACGATCAGGTCGATCTCGACTTCCGCAACCCCGAGGTGCTGCTCGAATTCCTGCGCGTGATGCGGCTCCATATCGATCAGGGCGTGCGGATCATCCGGCTCGATGCGGTTGCGTTCATCTGGAAGGAGCTGGGCACGCCCTGCATTCACCTGCCCCAGACCCATGCCATCGTCCGGCTGATGCGGGTGCTCTTCGACTATTCGATCGAGCCCGTGGTGCTGCTGACCGAGACGAATGTGCCGAACGCGGAGAACCTCTCCTATTTCGGCAACCGCAACGAGGCGCATGCGATCTACAATTTCTCGCTGCCGCCCCTGATCCTGCACGCGCTTCTCTCGGGAAGCGCCCGCTATCTCAACCAGTGGCAGATGGCGATGCCGCCGGCCCAGCTCGGCTGCGCCTATCTCAACTTCTCCGCCTCCCATGACGGGATCGGCATGCGCCCGGCCGAGGGGTTGCTGGACGAGGACGAGATTGCGGCGGTGATCGACGCGGTGCGCTCGTTCGGCGGCCGGGTGAGCATGCGCGCGATGCCCGATGGCGGCCAGAAGCCCTACGAGATCAATGTGACCTTCTTCGACGCGATGAAGGGCACGCTCGAGGGCGAGGACGAGTACCAGATCGAGCGGTTCCTGTGCAGCCAGACCATCGTGATGGCGCTCGAGGGGCTGCCCGCCTTCTACATCCACTCCTTCCTCGCGACGCCGAACGATCAGGAGGGCGTGGAGAAGACCGGGGCCAATCGCGCGATCAACCGCCACCACTGGGAATATCCGGAGCTTCAGGCGCTGCTCGCGGATCCGGAGACGCCGCAGGCACGCGTGCTGGCCGCCATGAAGGCACGGCTCGCGGTGCGGCGGCGCCAGAAGGCATTCCACCCCAACGCCACCCAGTTCACCATGCATCTCGGCGACAGCATCTTCGGCTTCTGGCGGCAGAGCCACGAGCGGGACCAGTCGATCTTCGCGCTTCACAACGTCACCCGCGAGGAGGTGGAAATCCCGGTGATGGCGATCAACCTCATCTCGGGCGAGGACTGGGTGGATCTCCTGTCCGGCGAGCGTTTCACGCCCGCGCGCGACGTGATGCGCTTTGCGCCCTACCAGTGCCGCTGGATCTCGAACCGGCGCTGAGCCCGCCTTGCGGCGCCACGGAGACAAAAGTGAAATTCGGCGGCGGCGAGGTCACAAACCTGTCTTGACGCCCCCCTGCCCGCTCCTTATAGAGCGCGGCGTTGGCGGAGTAGCTCAGCCGGTTAGAGCAGCGGAATCATAATCCGCGTGTCGGGGGTTCAAGTCCCTCCTCCGCTACCAACACCCCTCCCCGAAAAAGCGATGGCAGTGGCGGCGGCTCGCGACAGCTGGCTTGCGTCTGCCGTGATGGCGGGAGAGCCTTCCCGGGGGCCGGGTTGATCCCTGTCGCTCCGGCTGGGGGGCCGGTTGACCTGGTGCGGGTCGATGGCCATTTCTGGTTCGTATCGGCGGAAGAGATCGGGATGGCGGACGAGAAGGCACGGCTGGAGCGGCAGTTCGATGCGATTGCGCGGGACATGCCGCCTGCGCGCAGGATCATAGATCCGCTGCTGCGCGGACGGCTCAGCCGGTTTCGGCTGCCGATTGCCTGCGGTCTGATCCTCGGCAGCTTCCTGTGGATTCTGCCGGTTTTCGGCCTCTGGATGCTGCCGCTGGGGCTTCTCCTGCTGGCCTTTGATGTGCCGCGGCTGCGGCCCGCGGTCTCGCGGCTTCTCATCCGGGGACGGCGCCGGGTCGGGCTCTGGCGGCGGAAACGCTCGGCCGAGTGAACCGGGCCGGGAGGCGTGAAATAGGGGCGTTTCACCGTGAAAATCGGAAAATGCCTTTGAAAAGACTGGAAAAACCCGTTAACAAATCATGAATGGGCCGCGACAGTCACGCCCCGCGAGGCGCGGCAGGGCGCGGTCTCGGGCCCCTCTCCGCCCCGGCACGGCGGGAGGGTGAGGCGGGCGGCCGAGGGAGCTGGCCGCGGCCCGCAGGCCACTTCTGCGGGCGCGGGGGCGGCAGCGGGCTTCAGCTTTCGGCGGCGGGAGGGTCCGGCGGGTTGGCAGCGGCGGCGAGCCTGCGCGCTGCGGCACTCCGCTCGACCACGGCGCGCAACTCGGGGTTCTTCTCGATCAGGGCGAGAAAGCGTGTCTTCTCGAGGCAGAGCAGCATCGAGTAGCTGATGGCCGACACCCTCGCCCGCCGCGGACGGCGCCCGAGTACGCCCAGTTCGCCGAAGATGTCGCCACGCCCCAGGCGGTAGGTCTGGCCGGCGGTTTCGACCTCGACCGCGCCCGAGGCAATGAAGAACACCTTCTCCGAGACCTCGCCGGGATAGATCAGCACCTCGCCCGGGGAGACGAAGTACGACTCCAGCACCTCGGCGAGCTGATCGCGGGCCTTGTCGTCCATGTCGCGGAACATCGCGGCATTGCGGATGATCTCGCGGTTATGAAGCGCCATGTCGAGCGGCGGGCGCTTGTCGGCCAGCGCGCGGGCCTGCGCGATCGCCTTGCTCAGGCTGCGGTAAAGCTCGGGGCCGATGAGCCGGTCGGCCCGGAGCGTGTCATATTCGAGCTCTTCCTGCCGCAAGGCGAGCTTGCGGATGAAGCGGCGCTCCAGCCGCTCGGCGTAGCCCGGGTATTGCAGCCGCAGGGCATCGAGCGCCTGCTCGACCTCCTCGCCGCGCCGTTCGAGAATGTCGTGAATGATCTCCGCAACCCGGCGGCCGTGGATGCGCAGGATGCGGCGGTTGGTGAAGGTGTGAAGCTCCTTGAGGTTGATCTGCGTGTGCAGAAGCCGCTCGAAGCGGTCGGCGATCATGTTGTGGATCGGACGCCCGAAGCCGAGGCGCACCTGCACCCTCTGGGCCATGCGGAAGCGGAGGCTGTAGGCGAGCGCCGCACTCGCCGTGCGCATGTAGCCGAGGCGCCCGCCCGTCCGGGTCCGGTCGATGAGGCGGCTTGCGTCCGAGAGCATGAGATCGACGATGGTTTCGGTGATGAGCCGTTCGCGGAACTTGTCGAGGATGATGTCGCGCTCGCGGGCCGCCAGCGTGACAAGGCCGAGCGTGATGCGGTCGCGGTCGCGGATCTCGCTGGCTTCCGCCTCCCGCACGGCCTTGTCGAGCCGTTCGCCGAAGGCCTTGGCCTCGCCGCGCGCAACCTCCGGCGGGAAGCCGTAGCGCTTCACGGTCTCGGAGGTCTCCTCCCGCACGTTCTGAAGCGCGACCGCGATCGCCTGCTTGCGGAGCGCGACATCGAGCGGGTTGAGCTGCTCGAGGCCGAGATAGCGGATCACCGGCCGGAGCGTGGTGCCCTGCACGAGCAGCGTGAAGAGCACGAAGCCGGTCGCGAGCACGGCGACGAAGCGCTGTGCATCCGGCGGGACGAAGGGGTTTTCGGTGACGGCGAGCGCCAGCGCGAGCGTGACCGAGCCGCGCAGCCCGCCCCACATGATGACGAGCTTGTAGGGGCGGCTGACCTTCGGACTGAGCCGGGCGAAGGTGAGCAGAGGCAAGACGCCGAAGAGCACCACCGCCCGCGCCGCGAGGGCCGCGATGATGACGACGGCGATGAGGCTGACCTCGACCAGCGTGAGCCCGCCGAGAATGCGCGGCACGAGGATGGCTGCGAGGGTGAAGATGAGCGTGCCGGCCCAGAAGGCGAGCTGTTCCCAGCTTGCGGTCAGGTAGTTCCAGTTTTCCGGCGGCAGGCGCGAGGGCCCGAGAAGATTGAGCGTGAGCCCCGCGAAGACCACGGCGATCACGCCGGAGACGCCCAGCACCTGCTCGGCGATGATGAAGATCACGTAGGGTGTTGCCAGCGAGATCGACATGCTCGCCATCCGGTCCACCCGCACCAGCGAGAGCAGGACAAGCGCCCCACGCGTCGCGACATAGCCGAAGCCGATGCCGCCCAGCAGGTTGAACAGGAACGTGTCGAGGATATCGCGCGGCCCGATCTCGGAATTGGTGACGATGCTGCCGATAAAGACCGAGAAAAGCGTGATCGCGGCGGCGTCGTTCATCAGGCTCTCGCCCTCGATCAGCCGGCCGAGCCGCGAGGGCGCGCTGAGATCGCGGAAGATGCCGACCACCGCCGAGGGGTCGGTGGTGGCGACGATGGCGGCGACAACGAGGCAGACCGGCAGCGGCTGGACGCCGAACGGCAAGAGCGCAAAGCCGATGACGAAGGTGGCGACGACCACGGCGAGCACGGCCATGACGAGGATCGGCACCCAGTCGTCGAGCATCCGGCGGACTTCGAGCGTCAGCGCGGTCTGGAACAGCAGTGTCGGCAGGAAGACGTAGAGGAAGACCTCGGAGCCGATCGGCAGCGCCAGCACCGAGCGCGCCACATCGTTGAACGCATCGGTGAGCGGCGTGGCGAGCAGGAAGAGCGCCCCGGCGCCGATGACGATGCCGACGAGGGCGAGCACCACCGTGAGCGGCAATCGCAGGCGTTGCGCGAAGGGTTGCATGAGACCGATCACGGTCAGGAAGAGGGCCAGGGCGAGCAGGAACGCGATCAGGGTCACGAGGGTATCCAGTCCGAATCGAAGAGGTGCAGCAAGGCCCACCCCGAGCCGCGGATAGCATCTTACCGGCGGCATGGCATCTCACGACCGGGGTGTTCGGCGGCATTTTGTCAGGGGTGCCGGCCGCCGCGCCGGGGTGTTCGCCGGCCCTCAGATCCTGCGGAGCGGCAGGGTCCAGGCGGCCGCGGCGCCGATGCCGGCAAAGATGGCGGTGCAGAGGAAGAGCCGGGAGAACGCCTGTCCGAAGGCATCGCCGATCTCGGCCAGCGCCTGCGGCGGGAGGCTGTCGAGGGCGGACGCGCCCTGCTGGACGACGCGCACGAAGGCATCGCCCGTCTCCGGGCCCGAGGCGGAGAGCGAGAGGAAGAGAACCGTGCTCACGATCGCCGTGCCGAAGGCCGCGCCGAGCGAGCGCGAGAACTGCACGGTGGCGGCGCCGGAGCCGAGCAGCCCCTTGCCGGAGGACATCTGCACGGTGAGCTGCACAACCCCCATCACGCTGCCCATGAAGAGCGAGCAGAGGCCGAAGAGGAGCGCGGTGGGGACCGCGCCCAGCGTGGTGGTGAACACCGAGGCGCCAAGCAGCAGGAGGGCCACGACCGTGAGGCCGACGGAGGGAAAGATCGCGCTCCGGCCAGTGCGGCCGACCAGCCGCCCGGTCGTGATCGAGCCGATGCCGATGCCGATGGTGAGCGGCAGGAGCAGGAGGCCGATGCGCGAGGCCGAGGCGCCGTGCTCGATCCGGTAGAAGAGCGGCATGAAGGTAATGAGCGACACGAGTGTCGCGCCGTGACAGACCGCCATGAGATCGCAGCGCCAGATGGCGGAATTGCGCAACAGCTCGAGCGGCAGGAGCGGCGAGGCGGCCCGGCGCTCCTGCCGCACCAGCAGGAGGAGGGCCGCGAAGGCGATGACCGCGAGCCCGGCGCTCATCGCCCAGGCGCCACTGACCGCCGCCTGGCCGCGCTCGAGTGCCACCAGGGTTGCGGCGATGAAGATCCCGAAGAGCAGGAACCCCGGCAGGTCGAAGCGGAAGGGCTGCGGCAGGACCGGGCGGCGTTTCAGGCGGAAGACCAGCAGCGCGGCGAGCGCGGCCGTCGGCAGGTTCACCAGAAAGATCGATCGCCAGCCCAGATGCTCGGTGAGGAGGCCCCCCGCGACCGGCCCGAAGGCGCTCGCCGTCACCGCGACGGTTGCGAGATAGCCCTGATAGTAGGCGCGCTCGCGCGGTGGGATCGTCTCGCCGACAAGGGCCTGCGAGAGCGTCATGAGCCCCCCGCCCCCCGCGCCCTGCAGGATCCGCGCGGCGGCAAGCATGCCCGTGGAGCTCGCCAGGGCGCAGGCGATCGACCCGGCCGCGAAGATCGCCAGGGCGATGAACATGAGGTTCCGCCGGCCGAAGACATCGCCGAGGCGGCCATAGACGGGGGCCGCAATGGTCGCGGCCACGAGATAGCTCACCACGATCCAGGAGAGCCGCTCGGCACCGCCGAGATCGCCCGCGATGGCCGGCAGCGCCGCGGCAACGATGGTCTGGTCGATCACCGCGAGAAACATCGGCAGAACGATCGACGGAAAGAGCTGGAAAAAGCCCGCGGAATCTTTTTGTGAACTCATGCGTCTTCCGGAGCGGCGTTGGGTGGAGAACTCGTCGGGACTGACAGGGCCGAAACTCCGCTTGGGTGTCCGGCGGAATCAGGGCAGTCTGCCGGTATTGGCATAACAAGGGACAAAGTCCATGAAATCGATTTTGGTTCCGGTTGGCCAGCAGGATTGCAGGTCATCCCTGATGCTCGCGGCGGAGGTGGCGAAACATCTCGGAAGCCTCATCGAAGGCATCCCCCTCCGCGAGCCGCCTGTCCCGAGCGTGGACTGGGGCATGGGCAGTGCATTCGTGATCGAGGAGCCGGCGCCGGACGACGACCATGTGGAAGCGGAGGCGCGCACGCAATTCCTTGCGGCGATGGCCGCAGGCGGGGTTTCCGTCTCCGCCGGGCCCCCGCCCGCCGGCGGCGCGGCCGCGATCTGGAACGAGACGAAGCCGATCGGCAATCACGGGCTCGGCCGCCTCGCGCGGGCCTTCTCGCTCACCTGCATTCCGCATCCGGCCAGGCGACCAAATGCGATGGCGACCTTCGAGGCGGCGCTGTTCGAAAGCGGCGGGCCGATCATGATGGCGCCGAACGATTGCCCCATCCGCGTCGGCGGCTGCTACGCGCTGGCCTGGAACGGCAGCGACGAGACGGCGCGCACGCTCACCTTTGCGATGCCGCTGCTGCGGCAGGCCGCGCGGCTGGTGATCCTTGCCGACGAATCGGGGCAGTTCGCCTCGCCCTCCGGCGGGCAGATCCGGCGCAAGCTCGCGCTCGAGGGCATCGAGGCCGATCTCAGGCTGCTGCCCGAGGGGAGCGTGATGTCCGGCAAGACGATCCTCGAGGCCGCCGAGGCGGAAGGCTGCGACATCCTCATAAAGGGCGCCTATACCCAGAGCCGCCTCCGGCAGATCATCTTCGGCGGCGCAACGCAGCACATTCTCGGGAATGCCCGGATGCCGCTGTTCATGGCGCATTGAGGCCCGATACACTCGGGATACGACATGTCCGCCGCCGAACGGCCCTTGCCCTTTCCGTGCGAATGCGAAGGATGGGGCAACGGACCGGCTTCGCGGAGGGGAAATGTCCCGCAACAAGACCTCGCGCCAGCAGCGCATCCTCGCCGAGCTGGAGCAGACCCCGTCGCTCAGGGTAAATGAGCTCGCCGAACTCATGGATGTATCCCCGGAAACGATCCGGCGCGATCTCGACGCCCTCTCCCATGACGGCCTCATCGACCGGACCTATGGCGGGGCGCTGCGCCGGCGACCGCTCGAACCGAATGTGAGCGAGCGGCATACGTTCCGGGTTGCCGAGCGGGAGTCGATGGCGCGCCGCGCCCGGCCGCTGCTCGGGGAAAGCAGGCATCTGATGATCGGCTCGGGCGCGACGACGATGCACATGGCCCGCCGCATCGCCGTCGAGATGAAGAACGTCACCGTGATCGCGCATTCCTTCGGCGTCGCCACCGTTCTCTCGCTCAACCCCACCATCACCGTGCTGATGGCGCCCGGCATCTACCACCCCGGCGAAGGCGGCATGCACGGCTCCGCGACGATCCGCTTCCTGCAGGATTTCCGGGTGGACTGGGCCATTCTCGGCGCAAGCGGCCTCACGCCCGACGGCCCCGCGGATGCGCTCATCGAATCCGCGGATGTCTATGCGATGATGATGCGGCAGGCGACGCATACGCTGCTGCTTGCGGACAGCGGCAAGTTCGGCGGGAGCTTTCCGGCGCGCTGGGCCAAATGGACCGACATCGATGCGCTCGCGACCGATGCCGAGCCCGAAGGGGAACTGCGGGAGGCGATCCTCGCAGGCGGGACCCGGATCCACTGCGCCTAGGGCGCAATTCCTTTCCGGATCGGCTTCGTTCCGGACCGGCCTCGGCCCGGAACGAAGCAGACGCTCAATGCGGGGCAGCTTCCCCGACAGCGGCGCTGCCGCCCTGATGGACCTTGCCTTCCGCAATCCAGCGCGCCGCCAGGATCAGCGCGCCCATGGCGAAATCCTTGTCATGCGCCGTGACCATTTCCTGTGACAGCCGCCCGAGCTGTTCGAAGAAACGGTCCTTGCTCTCGTCTTCCTGGCTTCGTCCCATGATGTCCTCCTTATGGATGCCGGTTACTTGAACATGTTTTTCGGAAAGGCGACCAGCGCCACATTCCCGCGCGCCGTGCCGATTGCCATGTGCCGGCCGTCCCGCGACCAGGCGAGAGCGCGGACCGCCGCGCCATCGCCCGGGCGCACGACCAGTTCGTCGGCCTTGCCAACCTGCGCGATCTGCACGAGGCCGTTGGCATAGCCGAAGGCCGAGAGCGCGCGATCGGGATGGGTGGTGACGGCGTCGATTGCCGCGATGCCCGGACTGCCGGTGGCGATCGCCTGAACGCGCGCCGCGGCCTTCGGGGTCGCGGGCAGAGCCCATGCCGCGGGCCGCAGGCCGCCAGACGCGATCACCGCCCCTGCCACCTGGTTCAGCGCCAGATCGGCGCCGGGCGCCGGGCCCTCGATCCGTGCCTGTGCGCCCTCGGCCGGCCAGATCGCCTCGATACCGCCCTCCGCGCACCCGGCGATCAAGAGATCGCCCGCGGCACTCCAGCGCAGCGTCGACGGCTTGCCCTCGACGGCCAGCGACAGCACGGGCGCGGCGCCGCCGCTGCTCGACCAGATCGAGACGCCGCCCGCCTGCGCGATGGCGAGCGCCTGGCCGTCGGGCGAGAAGGCGATGCCTGAAACAGGGGCGTCCGTGTCGATCTCGGCAACCGTTTCGAGCGTGTCTTCGTCGAGAATGCAGACACCACCCGCCGTGGCGGCCGCAAGCCGGCCGGGCTGCCCGCCGCGGGGGGCGGCCCGGTCGAGCCCGAGGATGGCGCGGCCGTCGCCGGCGCGCAGGCGCACCACCTGACCGCGCGGCGTGATCTGAAGGATGCGGCCGTCCGACGTGCCCGCGGCAAAGCCCGTGTCGCGGAACGCGGCAAGGACGGGGGCGCCCTCGCCCAGAGGCTCGGTGCGGGCCAGCGGCGCCGGGGGCCGCTCCCGTGGCCGGATCGTCGTGCGCCCGGTCTCGAAATCGAGCCGCAGGCGCTTTTCCGGCGCCTCCTCGTCCTCGAGACGCGCCAGCGCCACGCTGCCATCCTCGAGCCCCGCGGCCACTGCGGATCCGTCCGCATTGAACAGCAGGGCTCCGACCGGAGAGCCGGCGCCCCATTCACGGGCCAGAAGATCATAGAGCGTCGGCGCCCTGGTCAATGTCTCTTCCAATTCGGATCTCCCTGTCATTTCATGGCCGCCGCAATCTCGCGATCGAGTGCATCCACCCGCCCTTCGAGATGCAGAAGCCTCGTTTCACATTCCGCGAGTGCCGCAAGCGCCGCCTCCTGCCGCTGGATCGCGGCTTCGAGCTCGCTCCGTGCTGCCGCGCTCTCGCCATCCTCCGCGATGGTCCGCTCGCAGGTCATTACGTCGATTTCCGCGCCGCCGACGTCCTGCACGAGGCGCACCTGGGTGCCGTTGAGCTCGACAAGCTGGCAGACGAGCTGGGTGCGCTCGATCATCACCGTCTGAAAGCTTCGCGATTGATCCGTCATGCCCCTCTCCTGTAGGTCTTCAGCCGGGGGAGCGGCCGAAGCGGCGCCCCGTTTCAGGACCGCGAGGAACGAACGCATGAACGCTGCATCCCGGGACCCGTTTCTCTCCGCCCTCGCCGGCGTGGCGGCCGACCGGCTGGGCGAGGATCACCCCTGCGCCCTGCTGGCGGCCGAAGCCGCGGCCGCGCCGGGAAGCCCGGTCGAGGCGGAGCTGCGCCAGGCAATAGATGAGCTCGATCCGGAGGTTCGGGACGGCCTCATGGCCGAGCTTCACCGGCGGATGCGCGAGGATCTGTCCTCGATCTGGGACCACCTGCCCGGCTATCGGCAGACCCGTCCGAACTGAGCGCGGCTCAGCCGTCATCGCCTGACCCTTCCCCTTCGCCCCTGGCGGCACGGGACGGCTCGAGGCTCGCGATGAGCGCCGGCAGGGCGTCCGCCTCCTCGGCGAAGCGGCGCTCGGCCAGCTCGATGTTGGCGACGAGCGCATCCCAGATATCCATCCGCAGCACCTGGAAGGAATCGCCCGTCAGCTCCTCGATCTCGCGGATCCGGAACTGCCGGGAGAGCGACATGCCGGTATAGACGAACTCCCGGAGTTCGGTGGCATGGCTGTCGATGAAGGCCTGGAGGAAGGGGTGGCGTTCGCGGGTCACGCCGCGCGCGGCGAGGCCGGCGGCGATGTGGTCCCGGAAGTGTACCTGAAGCAGGTGCTGGCTCTCGCCAAGAAACCGCATGAGGAACACGAGATCCTGCGGCGCCCGGCGCAGGATCGCCTCGGCGACGCGCTGGGGCTCCGAAGACGGGCCGAGTAATGTTGCATCCTTGTCGGACATGATCCGGCGGCGTTTCCCTGTCTGGCCCGGCCTTGGCGGCGGGTCCTTCGTTCTGGCGGGCACACGCCCCGGACACCTCCGAGTCGCTCCCCTTGCCAGTCACATAATAGTCACGGCATTTCGTCAAGTGAAGCTCATATATAATTGAAGTTTCTACATGAATTTTTACAGAGGTGTCCGCGGACAATACACGTACAGCTTCGGTGTATTTACATGTGTAACGCTTCTTTACAGTCCGAGGTGAACGGGAAGCATGCTTCGGAAGCCCTTGCCCCGAAAATGGCGCCGAGCGCGAAAAAAACATCCGCCCGATGCCCAAACCTGACTTTGCGATGCATCAAAAAGGGGCGCGTGCCGGAGCGAGGCGATCGCGCTGGGCCAAAAATTTTACCCGTAATTCAAATGCGTTAACCGGCCTTTTTTGGCACGCCGCGCCTGCTGCAAACGCGAATTCGCTTCCTGAAGCCCCGGCAACCGGCGGCTGTTATCACGCGACTTTTCCGGCCGAATTGTGGCCTTCGCGTCTCATTGCACCAAAGGAGGAGGCCGCAATCCGAAGACTGGCACGGTCCTTGCTTTGTTACGCTGCAGAAGAAGCCGGTCCCGCCACGACGCGGGATCTCGTGAAGAACGAAGGAAGGGAGGAGACATGCGGGGGCACTGCCTCGCTCCGGTCCCAGCGCAGCGCGCGGGACGGGAGCTTCCGGCGCCCACAGCGGCGCCCTCTCCCGGAACCTTTGCCGTGATCCGAACGGGCGGTCGCGCCGGCATGCCAGATGGCATCCGCGAACGGACCCCCGCACCTGCAACCGTCGGCACGGGCCGACGCAAAGCGACAACAAGGAGGCTGATGGCATGACGTCATTGACGCTCAACAAGATCACGTCACAACGCGGCATCTCGGTCGGGGAAGCGACGAAGAAGATTTCCGACCTGGGGTGGAATCCGACCTACGTTCAGGAAGCAAGCACCTTCCCGACCGACTACAAGATCACCAAGGCGCCGCGGGACCCGATGAAGCAGGTGCTGCGCTCGTATTTCCCGATGCAGGAGGAAAAGGACAACCGCGTCTACGGCGCGCTCGACGCCGCCCTTCGCGGCGACATGTTCCGCAACGTGGAGCCGCGCTGGGTCGAATGGATGAAGCTGTTCCTGGCGATCATCCCCTTCCCGGAAATCTCGGCCGCCCGCTCGATGGCCATGGTCGGACGTCTTGCGCCGGGTGAAGACCTGCGCACCGGCTTCACCATGCAGATGGTCGACGAGTTCCGCCATTCCACCATTCAGATGAACCTGAAGAAGTGGTACATGGAAAACTACATCGATCCGGCAGGCTTCGACATCACCGAAGAAGCCTTCGGCAAGTGCTATGCCACCACCATCGGCCGCCAGTTCGGCGAAGGCTTCATCACCGGCGACGTGATGACCTCCGCCTGCATGTATCTGACGGTGGTTGCGGAAACCGCCTTCACCAACACCCTCTTCGTGGCGATGCCCTCGGAAGCGGCCCGGAACGGCGACTATGCCCTCCCGACCGTCTTCCTCTCGGTGCAGTCGGATGAAAGCCGCCACATCGGCAACGGCCATTCGATGCTGATGGCGGCGCTGAAGGAGCCGGAGAACCACCTGCTGCTCGAGCGCGACCTGCGCTACGCCTTCTGGCAGAACCACGCCATCGTCGATGCCGCCATCGGGACGTTCATCGAATACGGCACCACCAACCGCGACAAGGACAAGGAATCCTACGCGGAAATGTGGCACCGCTGGATCTTCGAGGACTACTACCGGACCTACATGCTGCCGCTCGAGAAATACGGCATCACGGTGCATCACGACGACGTCCACGAAGCCTGGAACCGCATCACGAAGAAGATGTATGTCCACAAGGTCGCCCAGTTCTTCGCGGTCGGCTGGCCGGTGAACTTCTGGCGGATCGAGGCGCAGCGTGACGCCGACTTCGAATGGTTCGAGCACAAGTACCCGGGCTGGTATGCCGAGTTCGGCGACTTCTGGAAGTGGTACGACAAGCTTTCGAAGCCGGGCCAGAAGGTCATCACCTTCAACGAGGAAACCGGCTACGTCTACCCGCACCGCTGCTGGTCCTGCCTCGTGCCCTGCCTCATCCGCGAAGACATGGTCGTGGACGAGATCGACGGCAAGCTCCACACCTTCGCCCACGAGCTCGACCGCTGGACCGCGGTGGAAGCCTTCGCGGACGAATACCAGGGCCGCCCGACGCCTGCGATGGGCCGCTTCTCCGGCAAGCGCGAATGGGAAACCGTCTATCACGGATGGGATCTCGCGGACGCGATCAAGGATCTCAACTTCGTCCGCGAGGACGGCAAGACCCTGACCCCGCAGCCGCACCTGCGCTTCGACGACAAGGACATGTGGACGCTCGACGACGTGAGGGGCCACACGCTTCTCTCGCCGCTGACGCTGCTGCGCGAAATGTCGCCGGAAGATCGCCAGAAGCATATCGCCGAATACCAGGCGGGCTTCACCATCAATCCCTGCAACTGAGCGGGATCAACCGGGGGCCGCAACCGGCGGCCCCCACACCATCCGAAAAAAGCAGGAGTTCACCTCTGCACCGCGACGCTTTCGCCACCCCGCCGGGATAGGGCGGAAGACCGAAACCACGACAGAGACGTGAACGCCATCTGCGAACCCGTTCCCACCCCGGGGAACGGAACGGAGAGGATTTGGGAGGCAAGCACATGGGGGAAACCTATACCGTCCGTCTGGAACCGGTCGGGGTCGAATTCGAGGTCGAGGAGGACGAAACCGTACTCGATGCAGCGTTCCGCCAGGGGATCGCCCTGCCGCACGGATGCAAGGAAGGCCAGTGCTCGGCCTGCAAATGCGTCCTGCTCGATGGCGAAGTGGATATGCTGAAGTATTCGACCTTTGCCCTGAACGACAGCGAACGCGATACCGGGCATGTCCTGATGTGCCGCTCGCTCGCATTCACGGATCTCGAGATCGAGCTCCTGAATTATGACGAGGAGGTCCTGTCGAAATCCATCCCCGTCAAGGATTTCTCGGGCCGGATCGTCACCTTCGACCGCCTGACCCACGACATACGCGGAGTCGAGATCGAGATCGACTCCCCGTTGAAATTCTGGGCCGGCCAATATGTCGACATCACAGTCACCACGGAAGAAGGGGAGACGATTACGCGCTCGTTTTCCATGGCAAATCCGCCGAGCGAAACCACGAAACTCTCCTTCATCATCAAGAAGTACCCCGACGGAAAGTTCTCCAACCAGCTCGACTCCGGAGGAATCCGAAAGGGAGCCGAGGTGCGGGTCCGGGGACCTTACGGAATGTGCTTCCGGCGCGAAGGACGGGAAGGACCCGTGATCCTCGTCGGCGCGGGGTCGGGCATGTCGCCGGTCTGGTCGATCCTCAACGATCACCTGGCGAGCGGCGAGGACCGCCCGGTCTACTACTTCTACGGCGCGCGCTCCCGCGACGATCTCTTCAAGCTCGACGAGATTGCCGCGATCACCGATGCCCACCCGGAGGTGACCTTCATCCCCGTCCTCAGCCATGCGGATGACGACGCGGAATGGACCGGCGAGCGGGGCTTCGTGCACGAGGCCGTCGACCGCAAGCTGCGCGAACTCGGGATCGAGGGCGAGGGCGATGTCTATGCCTGCGGCCCGCCACCGATGATCGATGCGCTCACCCCGACCCTCTTCATGCTCGATTTCGATACCGAGCGTGTCTTCTACGACAAGTTCACCCCAACGTCCGGCGCGTCGGCCCAAGCGCATCCCGCCGCCGCGGCGGCCGAATAACCCAAAAAAGCAGGGAGAAACGACTATGCCAGCAACCTCAAGCTCCGTCGGCTCGGGAGCGGCCGGCGCCGCGATCTTCTCGGGCTCGACAAGCCGGAAATACCGGTATTTCGAGCCTCGCGGCAAGCGGGCGACCCATTACGAAGACGTCACCGTGGACGTGCAGCCCGATCCGGAGCGCTATCTGATCCAGGACTGGATCATCTCCTTCGCTGACGGCAAGGGCGCCTATGTCAAGGACAACACCCGCGCCCAGAGCTCCAACTGGCACGCCTTCCGCGCGCCGGACCAGGAGTGGGAACGCACACACTACCAGCGTCAGTCGCGCATCGAGACCATGGTGCAGAACGTCATCGCCAACGCCCGCCGCGCCGGCGCGCCGCAGACCTTCGACCGGGTCTGGCAGACGATCCTGCAGAAGCATCTCGGCGCCTGGAAGCATGCCGAATTCGGCCTCGGGACCTCGCTCATGCAGGCCCAGCGCTACGGCTACACCCAGATGATCAACAATGCGACGCTGACCAACTCGTCGTACAAGATGCGCCTCTGCCAGGACATCACGCTCTATCTCGCCGAGATCGGCATGGATATCGCGGGCTGGAATGACGAGCTCGGCAAGCAGACCTGGCTCGAGGACCCGATCTGGCAGCCGACGCGCGAAGCGATCGAGACGATCATGGGCACGACCGATTATCTCGAACAGTATTTCGCCATCAACATCATCTTCGAGCCTCTCGTGGGCGAACTCTTCCGCTCCGGTTTCCTCATGCAGGCTGCCGCGGCGAACAATGACTTCATCACGCCCCCGGTGATCTCGGCGGCCGAGGCCGATTACGAGCGCAATCTCGCGAACACGATCGACCTCATGTATCTGCTCGTGCACGACGAGCAGTACGGCCATGCCAACCGCGAGCTCTTCCAGAGCTGGGTGAAGACCCACGGCGCGCTCGCCGACAAGGCCGCCGCCGCGCTGCAGCCGATCTGGTCGCAGCCCCACTCCAAACCCGTCTCGTTCGAGCATGTGCGGACCGTGTCCCACGAGAGGATCGGCCAGATCCTCGGCGAACTTGGCCTCAGCCGCTGACTGGAGAACAGACCATGTCGACCACGGCCCGCGACTCCTCGAAGAAGAACATCTTCAAGTCGATGAAGGACATCACCTTCGAACAGACCATCTCGCATCAGTGCGGGGTGACCATGAATGACTCCGTCGAGGCACGCGCCATCGCCGAGTTCATGGCCCAGGATCCGAACGTGACGGTGACCTACAACCCTGCGCTCATCCGGATCGACGGCGAGGGCAAGCTGATCTTCAAGATGGACGAGATCAGCGAGTTCCTCGGCAAGGACATGACCGCCGAGATCTTCGAAGTGAACACCTCGACCCACTACGGGCGGATGGTGCGCGTCGACGACAACACGGTGATCCTCTTCGGCAACATGGACGAAGTGTTCGAATACATCTGATGCAAGGCGGGCCGGGTGAAAGCCCGGCCCTTCCGCAACGACATTTCGCGACCGGGCGGTGGGTGCGCGCGAGGCGCCGGGAGCCTGGAAGGACAAGGGAGGAAGCCATGTACAAGACGCCCGACGGGAAGGAAATCTTCGTCATCGACGGCCACATCCATTTCTGGGACGGAAGCCCGGAAAACCAGGCCAACATTCACGGCAAGCAGTTCATCGAGTGCTTCTATGCCTATCACACGGCGCTGAGCCCGAAGGAGCAGCTCTGGGAGAAATCGAAGTTCGAGAAATACAGCGAAGACGATCTCTATCGCGATCTCTTCATCGACGGCCCCGATGACATGGCGATCATCCAGACAACGGTGCTCAGCGATTTCTACAAGACCGGTTTCGGCTGCATCCAGCGCGCCACCGACATGGCCGCCCGCGCCAAGGACCGCTTCATCGTCAACGGCTCCTTCGATCCGCGCGACGGCGAGAAGGCGCTCGAATACATCCACTTCATGAAGGAGACCTACGACATCACGGGCGTGAAGATGTACACGGCCGAGTGGAACGGGGCCTCGAAGGGCTGGCGGCTCGACGATCCGCAGGCCTATCGCTGCTTCGAGCTCTGCGAGAAGCTCGGCATCAAGAACATCCATGTCCACAAGGGCCCGACGATCATCCCGCTCAACAAGGATGCCTTCGACGTCCATGACGTCGACCACGCGGCGACGGATTTTCAGGGGCTCAACTGGATCGTCGAGCATTGCGGGCTGCCGCGCCTCGACGATTTCTGCTGGATCGCGGTGCAGGAAACGAATGTCTACGGCGGTCTCGCGGTCGCCCTGCCCTTCATCCATGGCCGGCCGCGCTATTTCGCCGAGGTGATCGCGGAGCTGCTGTTCTGGGTCGGCGAGGACAAGATCCTCTTCGGGTCCGACTATGCGATCTGGACCCCGCAGTGGCTCGTCGACAAGTTCTGGAACTTCGAGCTGCCCGAGGACATCAAGCAGGAGCGCGGCGTCGACCTCACGCCCGAGATCAAGGAGAAGATCCTCGGCCTCAACGCGGCGAAGCTCTACAACATCGACATCGAGGCGAAGCGCAAGGCGTTTGCGCAGTCTCCTGTCCAGATCGCGGCAGAGTGATCGCCATGGACGTGCCGGCACGCAACACGCGACAGGAAGGTCAGGTCTGGGATCGCCTGGCCCGGGTCGCAGATCCGGAGCTTGACGAGCCGATCACCGACATGGGGTTCGTCGAGCGTGTGGCGATCGTCGGGCGCGAGGCGGTGGAGGTGGATTTCCGCCTCCCCACCTACTGGTGCTCGCCGAATTTCGCCTTCCTGATGGCGGACGGCATCCGCCGCGAGGTCGGTTCGCTCCCCTGGGTGCGGCGCGTCCGGGTCAGGCTCCATGACCACATGTTCGCTGAACGTGTGAACAACGGGGTCAATGAAGCACAGGATTTCGCGGATATCTTCCGCGAACTCTCCGATGGCGACGATCTCGACGCGGTACGCGCGAAATTCGAGGAGAAGGCGTTCCAGCGGCGTCAGGAGTGCCTGATCGAGGCGCTCGTCGCGGAGGGCTTCCCGGCGTCGGGGATCGTTGCGATGACGCTCGCCGACCTCGACGCCCATGCCTTCGCCGACACGGCGGCAGCTGCGCAGAAGCCCCGTTACCGCGCGCTGCTCCTCGAGCTCGGGCTCGCCTGGGGCTCGGACGATCTCGCCTTCCGCCGCTATGACGGCAGCGCGATCACCGAGGCAGGCTTTGCCGAGCACATGGCCGCACTCCGGGCCGTGCGCATCAACATGGAGTTCAACGGCGCGCTCTGCAGAGGCCTGCAGGGCACCCGTTACAAGGAGGTCGACCGGAGCGGAAAGGAACCCGAACTGGTCGACTTCATCCTCGGCCGTGTCCCGCCGCGCGCGGACCGGCCCGGGCAGACGATGACGAACTGAAACAATCCGCGGGACAGGCGGAAGGAACTGGACCGGCGGGGCGCCGGTCCGAGGGAGGAAGACATGCCCAAACTCATGCTGCACAACAGCGAGGCGCGACGCGCGCTCGCACGCGGGGTCGCACGGCTCTCCGCCGCGGTCGAACCGACGCTGGGACCGAAGGGGCTCAACGCGATGATCGACCGCCCCGTGGGCTCGCCGATGATCACCCGCGACGGCGTCTCGATCGCCTCCGAAATCGAGCTCCCGGACCGTTTCGAGAACATGGGCGCCCAGGTGACCCGCGAAGTCTCGATGCAGACCAACGATGTTGCGGGCGACGGTACCACGACCGCGATCGTGCTGGCCAACGCGCTCATCCAGCAGGGTGTTGCCGCGGCCGAAACCGGGATCAAGACGGTCGATCTCTGCCGCGGGATCGACCTGGCCGTGGCGCGCATCGTGGAGACGCTGCGCGCCTCCGCCCGGAAGGCCAGCGACGATCCGAAGATCCTGACCGCCGTGGCGACGATCGCCGCAACCGATCCGAAGCTCGGCGCGCTGGTGGCCGAAGCCTATTCGCGGGTCGGGCCGGAAGGGGTCATCACCACGGAATACGGTGTGACGACGGAGACGACGCTCGAGGTCGTTGAGGGCATGTCCTTCGAGCGCGGCTATCTCTCGCATCACATGGTGACCGATGCCGACCACATGGAGGCCGTGCTCGAGAGGCCGCTCATCCTGCTGACCGACCAGAAGATCCTCGATCCGGCAGCGCTCGATCCGGCGCGCAAGATCGCCGATGACGAGGGGCGGCCGCTGCTCATCGTCGCCGAGGAGGTTTCCCCCGACGTGGTGGTGACGCTGCTCGAGGCCGCGAAGCCCGGCAAGTATCTCATCGTGCATCCCCCGGAATACGGCCACTGGCGCCGGGCGATGATGGACGATATCGCGATCCTGACCGGCGGCCAGGTTCTGGCCCGCGATCTCGGCAAGCGCGTCGAGAACGTGACACGCGCTCAGCTCGGCGCCGCCGATCGCGTTCGCACCACCTCCTCCCACACCACGATCCTGCGCGGCGAGGGCGACCAGAAGATCATCGCGGCCCGCCGGGCCCAGGTTCAGCGGCAGTATGACATCGCGCCGCCGAACATCGAGCAGGACAAGCTGCGCGAGCGGCTTGCCAAGCTCTCCGGTGGAACGGCGGTGATCCTGGCCGGCGGGGTGACGCCGGTCGAGCAGAAGCGCACGATCCAGCTCATCGAGGACTCGCTGCATGCGGTGCGCGCGGCAGCGGAGGAAGGCGTCGTTGCCGGTGGTGGCTCCGCGCTGACCCAGGCGGCCCCGGCCCTCGACAGCCTGCTTGCGGAGACCACCGGGGATGTCGCGGAAGGCGTGAAGCTCGTCCGTTCGATCCTCTCCCGGCCCCTGGCCCGGATCGCGACCAATGCGGGCGGCAACCCGGAGGCGGTCATCGAGGAAGTAACGCGCGTCAATGGCGGGCACGGGTTCGACGCCGCGACCGGCCGGTTCCAGAACATGTATGACGCCGGCATCGTCGATCCGGTCCGGGTGACCACCTCGGCGCTCCGGAACGCCGCCTCGGTCGCGACGCTCATTCTCACCACCGAGACGCTGATCGGCGATCTCGCGGAGGACGAGGAGGATCCGACCGCCGGCCCGGCCCGCGGCGGCGGCGCCGAGCTGCTCGGCCGGCCCTGAGCCCCTTCTGAACAGCTGATGCGCAGGCGGCCTGGAGCGCCGCCTGTTCCGACCCAGGAAAGGAAGACGCGATGAAAGCCGCGAGACTATACGAGTACGACGCCGCCATGAACGTCGAGCTCAAGATCGAGGACGTTCCTCCTCCCACGATCAACGGGCCCGACGAGGTTGTCGTCAGGGTCGGTGCGGCCGGCCTCTGCCGCACCGACCTCCATATCATCGAGGGTGTCTGGAAGGACATCATGGACCAGGATGGCAGCCTCCTGCCCTATATCATGGGGCACGAGAACGCCGGATGGGTCGAGGACGTCGGCTCCAACGTGAAGTCGGTGAAGCCTGGTGACGCGGTCATCTGCCACCCGTTGCGGACCTGCGGCATCTGCCTCAACTGCCACTACGGCCACGACATGTATTGCGAGCACGGGCAGTTTCCGGGCCTCGGCCTCAATGGCGGCTTCGCGGAATACTTCCTGACCAACGAGCGCTCCCTCATCAAGCTCAACACCAACATCGCGCCGCTCGACGTCGCGCCGATGGCGGATGCGGGCATCACCGCCTACCGTGCGGCGAAGCGCGCGGCCGGTCTCCTGCGGCCGGGCGCCTATTGCGCGGTGCTGGGCGTGGGGGGGCTGGGCCATATCGCGCTCCAGTGTCTCCAGGAGATCTCGGGCTGCCGGACCATCGCCATCGACCGTGAGCCCGGTGCGCAGCAGCTCGCCAAGGATCTCGGCGCCGATTTCGTGCTCGACGGCGGGCCGAACGTCATCGAGGAGGTCAAGCAGATCACCGGCGGCGGCGCGCATGTGGTGATCGACTTCGTCGGCGAGCTCGGGGTCGAGAACATCTGCTGGAAGATGTTGCGCCAGGGCGGCGAGATGATCGTCGTCGGCTACGGCGGCAAGATCGAGATCCCGACGCTCGAACTGGTGGCCAACGAGATCAAGATCGGTGGCAGCCTCGTCGGTGACTACACCGAGCTGGTCGAGCTCATGGAGCTCAATGCCGATGGCAAGGTGAAGATGCACTACAGCCAGTACAAGCTCGAGGACATCAATACCGCGATCGACGACTTCAAGCATCGCCGCTTCACCGGCCGGGGCGTGATCGTTCCCTGAGCCCAGCGCGGGCCGGCATACCAAGACAGGACCGGGCGCCTCACCGGAGGCGCCCGGCAGGCGGGGCAGCATTCCTGCATCCGGCGGCGGATCCGGGTGGCAGGAGAGACCGGCGTGTTTCGCCGGGAAAAAAAGCATCCGCAGGAGAAGGGAAGACGCTCATGGCTGCCAAGATGAAGGCCGCAATCTTTGTTGAGAAGGGAAGGATTGTCCTCGACGACAAGCCGGTGCCGGACATCGGACCGATGGACGCGCTTGTCCGCATCACCACCACGACAATCTGCGGCACGGATGTCCATATCCTGAAGGGCGAATACCCCGTCGAGAAGGGTCTGACCATCGGTCACGAGCCGGTAGGGGTCATCGAGAAGCTCGGCAGCGAAGTGAAGGGATTCCGCGAGGGGCAGCGCGTGATTGCGGGCGCCATCACGCCCTCGGGCTGGAGCCATGCCTGTCTCTGCGGCTTCTGCTCGCAGGACGGCGCGGGCACCAAGCACGGCTGGAAGCCCATGGGCGGCTGGCGCTTCGGCAACACCATCGACGGCTGTCAGGCGGAATACGTGCGTGTGCCGGATGCCATGACCAACCTCGCGCCGATCGCGGACGGGATCTCCGACGAGGAGGTGCTGATGTGCCCCGACATCATGTCGACGGGGTTCGCGGGGGCCGAGAACGGCAACATCAAGATCGGCGACACGGTTGCGGTCTTCGCCCAGGGGCCGATCGGGCTTTGCGCCACGGCCGGCGCGAAGCTGATGGGGGCAACGCGGATCATCGCGGTCGATCGGGTTCCGGAGCGGCTCAAGATGGCGCGCCAGCTTGGCGCGGATGTCACGGTGGACTTCAGCGCGCAGGATCCCGTGGCGGCGATCATGGAGCTCACCGATGGGCGCGGCGTCGATGTCTCGATCGAGGCGCTTGGACTTCAGGCGACCTTCGAGGCTGCGCTGCGCGTGCTGCGGCCCGGCGGCACGCTCTCGAGCCTCGGGGTCTATTCCAGTGACCTGCGGATTCCGCTCGATGCCTTCGATGCCGGTCTGGGCGAGAAGTCCATCCGCACGGCGCTCTGCCCCGGCGGCAAGGAACGCATGCGGCGGATGATCGAGGTGATCGGCTCGGGCCGTGTCGACCTCAAGGGGCTCGTCACCCACCGCTTCACGCTCGACCAGATCGAAGATGCCTATGAACTCTTCGCGAACCAGCGCGATGGGGTGCTAAAGGTGGCTGTCACGCCCTGACACGGTCCAGGGCCCCTGCACCACCGGAACGGCCCGCCCGAGGACAGGCGGGCCGTTTCCTTTCCCGTATCGTGAAATCGGCTCGTGACAACTGCGATGACGAAGCCGCCCGGCTCCGGCGCGGTCTATTCGTAGACGCGGCGGATGTCGTAGAGGCGCATCTTGCGGTATAGCGTCGGCCGCGAGATGCCCAGGGTCGCAGCGACCCGGCTGAGATTGCCTTTCTCCGCCCGGATCGTGTTGCGGATCGCTTCCTCCTCGAGATCCTCGAGACTGCGCGCGCCGTCCTCCGGACGTGCCTTGGCCGCAGCACCGCCCTGGCCCGCCGCCCGCATCTCGGGCGGCAGATCCTCGAGCGAAACGTCGCGGCCGCGCACAAGGAGGTAGAGCCGTTCGATCAGGTTGCGCAGCTCGCGCACGTTGCCCGGCCAGCCATAGGCGCGCATGAGCTCGCGCACCTCGTCCGGGAAATGCAGCAGCGGCCGGTTCTGACGCTCGGAGAATTCCAGGCTGAAATGTTCGGCAAGGGTCAGGATGTCGTCGCCCCGCTCCCGGAGCGGCGGCACGTGGATGGTGACCGTGCCGAGACGGTAGTAGAGGTCGCGGCGGAAGCGGCCCTGTTCCACCTCGGCCAGCAGATCCCGGTTGGTGAGAGCGACGAGCTGCACGTCCACTGGCCTACGGCGGCTGTCACCGATGCGCCAGACCGCGCGCTGCTCAAGCACCCGCAGGAGATAGGGCTGCATGTCCTGCGGCATCTCGCCGATCTCGTCGAGACAGAGCACCCCCTTGTCGGCGAGCTCGAACTTGCCGGGTTTGCCCTCGCGCACCGCGCCGGTAAAGGCGCCGGCAACGTGGCCGAAGAGTTCGGCCCCGATGAGATCGCGGGAGATGGCGCCGCAATTGAGCGCGACAAAGGGGGCGGCCTTGCGCGCCTCTGCATGCACAAGGCGCGCGAAGAGCTCCTTGCCGACACCTGTCTCGCCCTGCACGAGCACCGAGGCGCCTGCCTCCGCGGCCCGGCGCGCCAGATCGATGGCCGCCGCCAGCTTCGGGCAGTCGCCGACGATCTCGACCGGCAGCTTGCGCGCTGGTGCCGCGCGCTCGGCCCGGCGCGTGCTCGGCCCGTCGCCCGAGATGATGAGCGCGGTGCCGCGCACCTCACCGTCAAGCCGCAGGAAGCTCACGCCGCGGGGCTCGAGGAAGCAGGGCAGCGCCGCCGCGATCTCGGCCTCGCTGCGGACGCGGGAGGGATCGACGAGCCGCTGCCCCATGGCAAAGGCGCCGGCGTTCTGCGTCGCCTTGGGCATGTTGCGGTTGTATACGACGCGGCCATAGCGATCGAGCAGCACGACCCCGTCCCGCTCGCCGCGCGCCGGGCCGGACTCGATGAAGGCCTCGAGGAGACGGGCGCGCTCCTGCTGCTGCCTCTCGCCCAGCACACGCTGGATCTCGCTGGCCGCGGCGGCCACCAGCGCGGTGTTGTGGCGGCGGAAGATCTCGGTCGGCCCGGACAGATCGACGACACCGATGACGCTTTGATCGAAGGGATCGCGGATCGGCGCGCCGGCGCAGGTCCAGCACTTGATCCCGGCACAGAAGTGCTCGGAGGCATGCACGAAGATCGGACAGCCCGTGCGGAGCGCGGTGCCGATGCCGTTCGTGCCGATCGCGTCCTCACCCCAGACGCCACCGATCTCGAGGTGGATCTCGCGGCCGTCGTCGAGCGTGCGCTCGTCGCCGATGGTCTCGATGATGACACCGTTGCCGTCCGTGAGGATCAGCATGGCGTCGGAGCCTTCGAGGAGCTTGCCGATCTGGGAAAACGCCCCGCGTGCCGCTTCGCGCAGATCGCGATTGGCGTGTTTCAGCCGCGAGATGGCCTCGCTGCGGTAGGGCATTGGGGCTTCATTGGCCTGGGCATCGATACCTGAGCTCGAACTCCGGCTCCAGGATTGCAGGATCTCTTTCCGGACCGGGCATGCGCCTTCCGGAAGGACGCGGTTGTTGATGAGAAACTTCTCCCACGCACGCATCGTCTCCCGTTCATCATACTCGTACTGGGCTGCGCGGAGATGACCAAGACCATTGGTTGGGATAGCAGATTTCGCCATGACAACTCTAGCTGACTGTGCCGCACGCACCGCCCGGGCCATCAGGATCCGGAAGGTGCCGCTGCGGCGTCGCGGGCAGTATGCCGGCCCTTGCGGACCTAGGTGAGGCCGAGCCTCGCGCCGATGTCGGCCGCAAGGCTCTTTTCCGGATAGGAGCCTCCCACCATCACGCCATCGAGATCGGCAAGCGCCGCCGAAAGCTCTTCGTCCATCTCGGAAAAGAAGCCGTTCTGCTTCCGCGCCAGCCGGAAATGCCGCTGGCCGCCCTCCCGGCGGATTTCCCCGAGAAACTCGAGCTGCCGGCCCGAATTCATGTCCGCCATCACGACGCGGTTGTTGACGCTGATGCGGATGAAGGGTTTCGCCTCGTCCTTCGCCCGCGGCGCCTTGAGATCATGCGTGATAAGACCGCTGGCTTCCGGAGCCTTTGGTACCTTCGGCCGGGTCAGGCCGGCAGAGTATCCGCCGCCGCTCAGATTGTCGGCAAGCTTGCGGATCGTCGCGCTGTTTTCCGAGATCAGGCGACGTGCTGCCACATCCTCGCGCCGGGGACCGTCCCGCCTGGAAATGATATCGACCATGTTTCCTCCCTGGTTGGCGCCTGCGCTTGTTTGTCTTGCCGCCTCCCTTGCAAGGAAGATTCGGCCTGCAGGTCGTCTCCATCTCCGCGGTCAGGCGGAGCAATGTATCATGCACGCATGTTCAGGATTCCTCCATACCTCCATTCTGGTTAGAGGCACGGCGATCCCTCCGCGAAGGCAGGACGAGACGGCGAAAACACGGGCCTGCCCGCTGTCTGACGACACCGGGCCTTCCGCGTCATGATCTCTCGATCCAACCAATCCCACACCTGCCGATTCGCGGCCATGCAAGACACTAGCGCGGCGGCCAGACCCTCGGGTGGTAGTCTTGTACTACGCACAGGGTCGCGATCGACAAGCGGCGTTTCGCGTTCGCCGGCACCCGGCGGATCAGTCGTTCCGGCCTGTGATCGGCAGCATCTCCGACTGCGGACTGCGCGCGAGATGGGTAAGACAGGCGCAGCGAAGCAGCGAGGTGAAGTTGCGCGCTTCGCCGTAGCGCTCGATGACTTCGGCATGCAGCGTCGAGACGAACTGCGGCGTCGAGTGTCCTTCGGCGCCCGCAAGCGCGTCGAGCACGTTCCAGAACGCCCGCTCGAGACGGATCGATGTGCTCTGACCATCGAGGCGCATCGAGCGCGTCTGGCTCTCGTAGAAGTTGGGATCCTCCCCAACGAAGAGCTTGCACATCCGATATCCTCCCTGATGACCGGTACTGCGCGGATATTTTATTGGCGGATGACAGGACAGGCCCGAAACCCGCGCGTGCAATCTACCGTTTTCGCGCAGCCGCGTCGAGCACGGGCCCGCCCGGACGGCGCTGATGCGCCAATCCTTCCGGGCGGGCCCGCGGAGTCCGCCTCGTCTTCAGAGACGGCGACCAGGGGTAAGGCCGGCGACCTGTGCGGCGATGGACGCCGCATCGATTCCGAAGTGGCGGTAGAGGTCACCGATCGTGCCGGTCTGGCCGAAATGCTCGACGCCGAGCGGAATCGTCCGATGCCCGGCCACCGCGCCAAGCCAGGAGAGCGTCGCCGGATGGCCGTCAATCACGGTGACGAGGCTGCAATGCGGCGGCAGCGCCCCGAGCAGCCTTTCGGCATGGGAGCGGGCCTCAGCATTGCCGCGGGCACGGGCCCGTTGCGCGGCGGTCCAGCCCGCGTTGAGACGATCGGCCGAGGTCACGGCGAGCACACCCACATCGCGCCGCCCTTCCGCGATGCGGGCGGCGGCCTTTATCGCTTCACCGGCGACGACGCCCTGGTAGGCGATCACCACTTCGGCGCCCGGCCCCGGCTCGCGGAGCCAGTAGGCGCCGTCGATCGCGCCTTGCCGGAACGCGCCGTCGGTGGCGCGGTGGGGCTGTTCGAGCGGGTTGGTGCTGAGGCGGAGATAGACCGAGCCGCCGGTCTCGTCCCGGAGCCAGGTCCGCTCGTCGGGGTCGCCCTCGCCGTCCCGCTGGAGATAGTCGAAGGCCCATTCGAGGATCACGCCAAGTTCGTCGGCAAAGGCGGGCTCGAAGGCGGCGAGGCCATCCTGGCTCATGCCGATGAGCGGCGTGCCGATGGACTGGTGCGCGCCCCCCTCGGGGGCAAGGGTGACACCCGAGGGCGTCCCCACGATGATGAAGCGCGCATCCTGGTAGCAGGCATAGTTGAGCGCATCGAGGCCGCGGGCGACAAAGGGATCGTAGACCGTGCCGATCGGGATGAGGCGCTTGCCGAAGAGCGAGTGCGAGAGCCCGGCAGCGCCGAGCAGGAGGAAAAGGTTCATCTCGGCGATGCCGAGCTCGACATGCTGGCCTTCGGGGGTGAACTCCCATTTGGCGAGCGAGGGGATGTTGAGCGCACGGAAGGTATCGGGCCGGGCGTCGCGCGCGAAGAGCTTGCGGCGATTGACCCACGGGCCGAGGCTGGTGGTCCCGGTCACGTCGGGCGAGGTGGTGAGGATGCGGGCCGCGAGGTCGCTTTCCCCCTTCGCAAGCCCGTCAAGGAGCTTGCCGAAGGCCGCCTGTGTCGAGATCTCGGCCTCGCCGCCCGCCGCGACGGCGGGCACGGCCAGGCGATCGTCGTGAAAGCGGCGGCGGCCGGCGGCAAAGAATGGCACCTCGGCAAGGAACGACCGGAGCCCATCCGGATCAGCGACCGTTGCGAAGGCATCCCATTCCGCGCCTGCGGGCACACCCATCCGCTTCTGCCACTCCGCCATCTGCGCGCCGGTCATCAGCCCGCCATGGTTGTCCTTGTGGCCCGAGATCGGCGTTCCCCAGCCCTTTACCGTATAGGCGAGGAAGCAGGTCGGGCGATCGTGGTCGATGGCGGCAAAGGTCTCGGCCATGGTCTCGACGCAATTCCCGCCGAGGTTCTCCATCAGCGCCGCAAGCTCCGCATCGCTGCGGCGGTCGATGAGGGCGGAGACATCGCCCTGATCGCCGAGATCCTCCATGAGACGCGCGCGCCACGCCGCCCCCCCCATGTAGTTGAGTGCCGCATATTCGCTGTTGGGGCAGCGATCGATCCAGTCGCGCAACCCCTGCCCGCCCGGCTCCTCGAAGGCTGCACGCTGGAGGGTGCCGTATTTCACCTTCACCACGTCCCAGCCGAAGGCATCGAAGATCTTCTCGATGCGCTGGAACAGGCCCTCGTGCAGAATGCCGTCGAGCGACTGGCGGTTGTAGTCGATGATCCACCAGGTGTTGCGCAGGCCGTTCTTCCAGCCTTCCTGCAGGCATTCGTAGATGTTGCCCTCGTCGAGCTCCGCATCGCCGACGAGCGCCACCATCCGGCCGAGCGGGCGGTCGCCGCCCCAGGATTTCGCCGCGATGTAATCCTGCACGATCGAGGCAAACGAGGTGATCGCGACGCCGAGGCCGACGGAGCCGGTGGAAAAATCCACATCGTCCACATCCTTGGTCCGCGACGGATAGGACTGGACCCCGCCATAGCCGCGGAAGGCCTCGAGCTTCTCGCGGGTCTGCTGCCCCACGAGATACTGGATCGCATGAAAGACAGGCGCGGCATGCGGCTTCACCGCAACCCGGTCCTCGGGGCGCAGGGCGGAGAAATAGAGCGCCGTCATGATCGAGACCATGGAGGCCGAGGACGCCTGATGGCCGCCGATCTTGATCGCGTCCTCCTTCGGGCGGATGTGGTTCGCATTGTGGATCATCCAGTGCGACAGCCACAGGAGGCGTTGTTCGATGATCTTGAGCGTCGTGTCGGTCATGTGGCGTTTCCCCGCTGTTTCGCGCGAGCTTAGCGGAAGACGGGAGAGCGGTTCAGGGCAATTGACAGCGCCAGAACCACTAATGTTAGAGACTTCCACCAACGGAACAGGAGTTTGTGATGGATCCCGCCAACCTGGACGAGTTCGATGTTCGGATCCTGCGCATGCTCTCGCGGGACGGGCGGATCCCGGTTCAGGCCCTGAGCGATGCGGTGGGGCTCAGCCCGACACCGGTCGCGCGCCGCCTCCGGCGGCTCGAGGAGGCGGGGATCATCAAGGGCTACACGGCGGTGATCGACGAGCACGCTCTCGGCTTCGAGACCTCGGTCTTCGTATCGGTCAAGCTTGAACGCCAGATCGACAACGCGCTCTCGACCTTCGAGACCGCGATTGCGGCCTTTCCGGAGGTGGTCGATTGCTGGCTGATGACTGGGAACCGCGACTATCTGCTGCGGGTGGTGACGCGGAGCATGGCGGAATTCGAGGCGTTTCTTGTCGGGCGGCTGACGAAGGTCCCGGGCGTGGCCGAAATCGAATCCTCGATCCCGCTCAGGCGTGTGAAGTCGGCCCTTGCCCGCACGCTCTGAGACGCGCGCAGGCCCGGCCCCCTTCAGGGGAGGGTGTGACCCCTCCCCGCTCTGTCAGGCAGCACCCCTCGTGGCAAGCATCTGGGCGCCCGGAAGCTCGATATTGATCTCGAGGCTCGACATGTCGTCGCCACGCTCCAGCTTGATGTCGACGGTATCGCTGTCGACCTGCATGTGGCGCTTGATGACCTCGAGAATCTCCTTCTGAAGGATCGGAAGGAGCTCCGAATTCGAGCGGTCGACACGTTCATGGGCGAGAAGGATCTGCAGCCGTTCTTTCGCGGTCTGCGCGGTGTTGCTGGCCTTGCGCGGCTTGAAGGAGAATCCAAACATGTCAGGCCGTCCGTCCAAGCAGGCGCTGGAAGAGGCTGGGCCGCTCTGCCATCTGGATCCGCATCTCGATCTGCTCGCCGATGAGGCGTGAAACCGCATCCTCATAAGCCTTGCCCGCACCGGATTTCTCGTCGAGCACGACCGGCATGCCCACGTTGGACGCGCGCAGGACCGTGGTGCTCTCCGGGATGATCCCGAGAAGCGGAATGGCAAGGATCTCGAGCACATCCTCGACCTTCATCATCTCGCCCTTGGCGACACGCTGCGGGTCGTAGCGGGTGAGAAGCAGGTGCGACTTGATCCCCTCCTCGCCGCTCTTTTCCGCACGCGCCGTCTTGCTGTTCAGAAGCCCGAGCACCCGGTCGCTGTCACGCACCGACGAGACTTCGGGGTTCGTCACGACCACGGCTTCGTCGGCATAATACATCGCAAGATGCGCGCCGCGCTCGATGCCGGCCGGACTGTCGCAGACGATATAGTCGAAATCGTCCCGCAGCTCGTCGAGCACCGCCTTCACACCCTCGCGGGTGAGGGCGTCCTTGTCCCGGGTCTGGGAGGTCGGCAGGATCGAGAGGGTTTCGAGACGCCTGTCCTTGATGAGCGCCTGCTTGAGCTTGGCGTCCCCCTGGATGACGTTGATGAAGTCGAAGACCACGCGGCGCTCGCACCCCATGATCATGTCGAGATTGCGCAGACCCACATCGAAATCGATGACGACGGTCTTGTGGCCGCGCATCGCGAGGCCCGCGCTGATGGCGGCCGCCGAAGTGGTCTTGCCGACACCGCCCTTGCCGGAAGTGACAACGATGATCTTGGCCAAGAAATGCTCCTCTCTGCTTATAGGTTTATTTGAGGGCTTCCACGCACAGCGTGTCCTCCCTGAGAAACGCCTGTATGCGCTGCTTTCGAACCTCGGGGCCGAGGTCTTCACTGGTCCGGTAGAGGCCCGCGATCGCAATGAGCTCCGCGTCCAGACTCTGACAGAAGATGCGTGCGCTCCGGTCGCCGTTGACACCCGCAAGCGCCCGGCCCCGGAGGCGGCCATAGACGTGAATGTTGCCATGCGCGATCAGTTCGGCACCGGAACTGACCGGGGCGACGACCACGAGATCCCCGCGGTCGGCAAAGATGCGCTGGCCGGAGCGGACGGGCTCCGTCAACACGAGCGCCGAGACGGGCTCGGGTTCGGGCTCCGATGCTGGCGCAGGTTGCGGTGCCGCGACCGGCGCGGCGGCAATCGGCGCCACGGCGGGCGCGCTGCGGCCACGCTGCGCGATGTAGGGCACGTCCCGCCCCCCCTGGAGCAGTACGAGGCCCGACGCGAGCGCAGCCTCCTTCTGTTCGGCGCTGCCGTTCTGGACACCGAAGATCGAGAGCCCCCGCTCGCGCAGCCCCTTCAGAAGCGCGTCGAGCTCGCCATTCGCATCGGGCCCTTCCGCACGATCGAGATCGATGACGAAGGGGGCGTTGGCAAAGAAATCGGGCGTCTGCCGCAATTGCTGATCGAGCGCCTCGTAGAAGGCATCTCCCGGCGCCCCGGCGGGCCGGAGAACCACCGCTGTGAAGGACCGGCTACGGATCTGAAATGGCTTCATGGACGCGATAGCCGCGCCACCCCCATCCTTTGCACTTAATGGTTGCACGCTCGCCCCAATGCCTCTGTTTTGTATCGTGCATGATGGTTAATGCACGCCATGATTGACTCATCTCTACCCGTGCGGCAAGTCCCGGTCTAGTACAATGAGCGTGACTTCTGCGCTTATCTGCCGCTTCCGGGGCGTTTTCCCGGGCTCCGCGGCGCATCTGGACCGATATTTTGCCGATTTCGGCGCAAGTTACCCGAACGCCCCGCTCACTTGAGCTGGCTGTCCTTCGAGCCCCGGCGGTTGATCCCACCGCGCAGCATCGGCCGCGCATCGCGCTCCTGCTGACATTCGATGCAGAGCTTGACGCCCGGGATCGCCTGGCGGCGCGCCTCGGGGATCGGCTCCTCGCACTCGGCGCAATGGGTGAGGCTTTCACCGGCCAGACGCCGGCGGGCCTGCATCCGCTTGAGCTCGTCCTCGATCGACGCCTCGATCTGTTCGTTGACCGCACCGTCGCGCGCCCATCCTCCGGCCATGCCACCTCCTCCGCTCCGAACGCGCAGTCTAGCGCGATACGCCCAAGGAGGTCAAAGCGGAGCAGTTGCGAGGCGGTGGGATCGCAGGCACGGATTAGGGGAGAACGCCCGCGATCCCGATGCGCGCCTGCCAATTGCCGGCACGCCTCGCCTTCCCCGCGCCTGTCCGCAGCAAGACCGGGGAAGCCAGTTGTCCTGGCGCTTCGGCCGGGCCGTCACCCCAGGAGATGCTGCCGGAACCAGTCGACGGCCGGCGTGGAGGCAGACCCGAAATCATTCACGTAGGCATCGAAATGCCCGCCCTTGAGCGCCACGAGGCGCTTGGGCTCCAGCGCCTGCTCGTAGGTTGCGAGGGCGAGATCGGCGACGGTTAGCACATCGCCCAGCGCCACCACCATCAGGAGCGGCGTCGGGCTCACGAAGGCCGCATAGCTTCCCGGCTCGTATTCGGTGAACATCTCGACCGAACGCAACGTCACCTCGTTCTTCCAGGAAGGCGCACGGGCCTTGCCGGTTTCGGTGAACCATTTCCAGCTGTCGGGCGTCGGCAGCGCCGAGGGCGCGGAGGGATCCTCGTCCACCACGGGAATCATCGCGGGCGCCTCGCCCTTCATCCGCGCGCGGCGGTCTGCGTCGAACATGCCCTGCACGCCCGCGAGGAAATCCGCGCGGATCAGCCGGCGCGCATTGCCATGGCCGCTGGCGAGCGGCACCTGCGAGACGACGCATTTCACCCGCCGGTCGATCGCCCCCACCACAAGCACATGGCCACCGCTGTAGCTGGAACCCCAGATGCCGATCCGCTCGGCATCGGTCTCGGGCAGCGTCTCCGCATAGGTGATTGCATCGCGGTAGTCGCGAACCTGCTGCCAGGGGTCGATCTCGTAGCGCGGCTCGCCGTCACTGGCGCCGAAGTTGCGGTTGTCGAAGACGATCGAGGCAAGCCCGGCCTCGGCAAAGGCCTCGGCGAAGCGGTCGAGATACATCTCCTTTACCGCCGAAAATCCATGGGCCATCACGATTGTCGGCGCCGGGCCGCCCGCCCCCTCCGGCACATAGTGCCAGCCGCGGAGCGTCACGCCATCCTCGGTCTTGAATTCGATATCCTTGCGCATTCTGGTGCCCTCCCTTTGCTGGCTTCAGACCGAATAGCGGCAGAGCGTCTCGCCGCCGTCGACCCGGATCAGATCGCCATGGATGTAACTCGACTCGTCGGAGGCGAGGAAAATGGCGAGATTCGCGATGTCTTCCACCTCGCCCCAGCGTCGCAGCGGAATGCTCTCGGTGAAGAAGGAGTCGAAATCCTTGTCGTCAAAGAGCGCGCGGGTGAGCGCGGTCTTGGCGTAGGTCGGGCAGATGCCGTTCACGCGGATGCCGAGATGGCCGTATTCGATCGCAAGGCAGCGGGTGAGGTTCGCCTGCGCCCCCTTCGAGATGTTGTAGACTGACTGGCGCGGATGGCCCTGCAGCCCGGCGGTCGAGACCAGATTGATGACGTTGCCGCCATCCCCCTGCGCCATGAACTGCTTCACGGCCTCCTGGCAGCCATGCCAGGTCCCCTTCACGTTCACGGTCCAGCAGGCTTCCAGCTCCTCCTCGGTGAACTCGTGGAAGAGCTTGCCCCCACGGTAGATGCCCGCGTTGTTGAACATGATGTCGAGGCGGCCGTATGCCTCGACCGCCTTCTTTACGAGCGCGTCGACTTCCGGCCGATTGGTCACGTCGCAAGGCTGGAAGATCGCTTCGCCCCCTGCCGCCCGGATCTCCTCGACGGTGGTGTGGCCGGCATCGGCCTCGAAACCGCCGCTGCTCGGGGCTTCCTGCAGATCGCCGACAACGACCTTGGCGCCCTCCCGTGCAAAGGCAACCGCGCAGCCTCGGCCGAAGCCCGAGCTTGCGCCGGTGATGATCGCAACCTTGCCTGCGAGACGTCCCGCCATGTGTTTTCCTTCCCTGTCGTCTTTCGTTTGCGCGCAGCTCGCTGCGGCGCTGCCGAAATTATTGGCGGCTGGACCGCGATCGGTCTTGCCTCGCGGCGCGCGAGTAGTTGACTATCCGTGCATGGGGCGCGCGCAGGCACCCGGCAGAGGTGTTGCGTCCCGTACAAGGCATGGGAGGATGCCGATGATGACCGAAAATTGGTCCAGCAGCGCCCATCGCGCCACGGCGCAGTTCGAAGCCTGGCGTCATGCGCTCAACAACAGCCACCTCGAATGGCGGCTCGACGCCCCCACCGATCCCGCTTTCGGTGCACGCATCCGCCAGCGCACGCTGGACGGAGTGCGGATCATCGAATGCCGCTGCGATCCCTGCACCGGCTGGCGACGCCGCCCGGAGCTGCGCCGGACAGAAGGCGCGTGGTTCGGCATTCTGTTCGAACTCAGCGGCCGCGAGGTGATCCGCCAGGGTGATCGGGAGGCCGTACTCAAGGCCGGAGATTTCGTTCTCTGGGACAGCGAGCGCGAAATGGAATTCCGGGTATTGAAACCGCTGCACAAGCTTTCCCTGCTGATCCCCAAGGCGCGCATGAATCTGTTGCTCGGCGATGCAGAGCGCCACGCCGGCACCGTGGTGCCGAGCTCGGGGCGGACAGAGGGCATCTCGGCGGAAGCGCTGCGCCGTCTTGCGCGGGATTTCACCGAGATCGACGCGGACGGCGCGCATGCGGTCATCGAGCCGCTGCTGAGCCTCCTTTCCGCCACGATCATGACCCGTTGCCCGCCATCACGGGGCTCGGCCAGCCACCTCGACAGCTTCCGCAGTATCTGCCGCCATATCGAATGCAATCTCGGCGATGGCGGACTCACGCCTGCTTCCGTCGCCGCCGCGCATGGCGTCTCGCTCCGCTACCTTCACCTTGTCTTCGCTGAACAGGGCACGACATTCGGACGCTTTCTCCGGCAGCGTCGCCTCGCCTGCTGCTACCGCGAGATCGCCGATGCCGGGCAAGGCCGGACAATCACCGAGATCGCCTTCCGCTGGGGCTTCAACGACATGGCCCATTTCAGCCGCGTCTTCCGCGCCGAGTTCCGCATGTCGCCACGCGAGCTCGCTCAGGGAGCGAAGTGAGCGGCTCGCCTGCGGAGGGTCCTAGAAATAATCGGGAAAGCGGGCGATGATCTCGTCGACGGTCGCGAGCGTTCCCGAAAGATGTTCGCGCACCGCGGTTTCGGCGCCGGCAAGATCGCCCGCCGCGATCGCATCGAGAATGCAGCCATGGTATTTCATGATTTCGGCGGGCTTGCCGGGATCCGGCAGGTTGAGGTTGCGCAGCCGGTCGATGTGACCCGAGCGCGACGTAACGAGCCGCCAGAGTGGTGCAACACCGACGGCCTCACAGAGCGCACCATGAAAGCGGTGGTCGAGTTCGGCAAAACTGTCGAGATCGCCGGCCGCAAGCGCCGCGCCCTGCCGTGCCAGCATGTCCCGTGCAGGGGCAAGCCGTTTCTCCCCGCCGTCGAGCGCAAGGCGGCGCGTCACTTCCAGCTCGATGGAAAGCCGCAGGAATTGCGTCTCGCGCGCCTGAACGACGTCGATGCGTGACACCTCGGTCTTCGACTGGGGGTAGATGACGAGAAGCCCATCCTCCTCGAGCTTCAGCATCGCATCGCGTACCGGCGTCTGGCTCACGCCATAATAGTCGGCGATCTCGGAGCGGGAGAGATTCTGCCCCGGCCGCAGGTCGAGCCCGACGATCCGGTCACGCAGCGCTTCATGGATCTGCTGGCTGGCCGAGATGCGCCGGATGCGCGGGCGCTCTCCGGATGCAAACGGCGGGGTCCGGTCCGACGAAGCCGTCGATCTTGCGCTCATGATGCCTCCATTGCTCCCTGCCCGGCATGTCCTCCGACAACACTACAGCGCGCTTGCGAACGATGCACTAATATATTAGTGTATTAGATATACGGAGCGGCAAGCTCCGGCAATTTCCCGAGGGAGGAATCACATGGCCCTGACGAAAACCGTGCTGCTCACCGCATCGGTCTCGGCGCTCGCGAGCCTTGCACATGCGGAAACGCTCAATATCCAGACGTCCTTCAACGCCGGCGATTTCTCGACCCAGTATCTCACCGAGACCTGGCTGCCGAAGATCAAGGACATGACCGATGGCCGGATCGAGATCGTCCTCATGCCGAACGGTTCGGTGGTGCCGGCCAAGGAAACGCCGGAGGCGGTGGCCGCCGGGGTGCTCGACGGCGATTTCACTTCCGTCAACTATTTCGCGGGCAGCGAACCGGCCTATGCGATCATGGGCGACCTGATCGCGGGGTATGACACCCCCGAGCAGATGCTCGATTTCTGCCGGGTCGGCGGTGGCGAGGCGCAGATGCAGCAGGCCGCCGACAGCGTGACGGGCGGCGAGATCCACGTGATCGGCTGCGGCCCCTACTCGCGCGAAAGCCTGCCCGCCCGCGTGCCGATCCGGACCTTTGACGATCTCGCGGGCAAGAAGATCCGCTCCCCCGAGGGTCTTGCCGCAGCCGTCTTCGAAGCGGCGGGTGCCTCCCCGGTCTCCATCCCTTTCTCCGAAGTCTTCGGCGCGCTCGAAAAGGGCATCGTCGATGCGGCCGATGCCTCGGCCTATGTGAACAACGATGCGACGGGCCTCCACGACGTGGCGCCCTATCCGATCTATCCGGGCATCCACTCGATGGCCTCGATGCAGTTCACCCTCAACAACGAGACCTGGAATGCGCTCTCCGAGGAAGACCAGCAGGCACTTCGCACCTGGTGGTACGATGCGATGTATGCCATGGCCGCCGCGGTTGCCGCCGAGGATCAGAAGCTCGTCGAACGTGACAAGGCCGCAGGCAAGATCGAGGTGATCGACTGGTCGCAGGAGGATCGCAACGAACTCCGCGAGGTCGCCCGTGAGCAGTGGGAGATCTATGCACAGAAATCTTCCCTCGCGCAGGAAGCGCTCGACGCCAATATCGCCTACATGAAAGAGATCGGGCTCCTTCAGAACTAGGGCAAAAGCCCGCACCGCCGGCCGGCCTCGCGCCCGCCGGCGCCTTCACCTTTCAGCGATATCCGGGGAGACGCGATGAACCGCATCCTTGCCCGCTATGCCGATGCGATCGACCGGATCAGCGTCTTCGTCGGCCATGGCTGCTCTGTCCTCTTCTTCGCCTGCATCGCAGTCTCGGCCCTCGAGGTGGTGATGCGCTACGGCTTCGATCATCCCACCGTATGGTCAACAGAGCTCGCCATGACACTCTGCGCCTCGGCCTGGGTGCTCTCGGTCGGTTATGTCACCGAACGCCAGCGCCACATCTCGATCACCATGGTGGAGATGCTGGTGAGCGCCCGCACCTGGCACATCTTCCGCCTTGTCCAGATGCTCATCGCGCTCGGTGCGCTCATCGTGCTCACCCTCGCCCTCTGGAGCCCGGCCGCGAAAGCGATCGCACGCGGCGAACATTCGGGCACCGCATTCAACTCGATCCAACCGACCTATCTCAAGGTGCTGATCCTCGTCGGGGCCATTTTCTACATCCTGCAGCTCACCGCGAACATCATCCGCTGGGTCCAGGGCACCGAAGGGGAGATGTCCGGTGGGCATTGAATACATTACGCTTCTGATCGTCGTCTCGCTTCTGGCGCTGATGGCGCTCGGCGTCCCGCTCGGCATTACCACGCTCACCGTCTCGCTCACCACGGCATTGCTCTACTTCGGCGAACGCGCGGGCTTCTTCATCGTTGCGGCCAACGTCTCCGAAGTGCTGCACAAATACGAGCTCATCGCCGTACCCTTCTTCGTCTTCATGGCGAATGTGCTCGAACGATCAGGCATTGCAAAGACCCTCTTCGACTCGATGGCGATCATGGGTGGACGTTTCCGGGGCTCGGTGGCGGTGCAGACCTGCATTGTCGCCGTGGTTCTTGCGGCGATGTCCGGGATCATGGGTGGCGAGATCGTCATGCTTGGCCTCATCGCGCTGCCGCAGATGCTGCGCCTCGGCTATGACCGCAAGCTCTCGATCGGCATCATCTGTGCCGCCGGCGCGCTCGCAACGCTCATCCCGCCCTCGGTCGTACTCATTGTCTACGGGCTCGCCGCACAGGTCTCGATCACCAAGCTCTTCATGGCCTCCGCCGTGCCCGGACTGATCCTCGCCGCGCTCTTCATCACCTATATCCTCGTCCGGGTCCGGCTCAACCCGGCATTGGCGCCGATCTACGACATCCCCGAAACCGGCCTGCCATTCTTGCAGCGCGCACGCTTCCTCAAGGGTGTCATCCTGCCCGCGCTCCTCATCGGCGCCGTGCTCGGGGTGATATATTCCGGCATCGCCACCGTGACCGAAGCCGCCGCCATCGGCGCGGTGGGGGCGCTTGTCGTGGCCGGGGTGCGCAAGGAGCTGACCTGGCGGATGACCCGCGATGCCATGCGCCAGACGGTGCTCACCGTCGGATCGATCATCTGGCTGGTGATCGGTGCGGTCTCGCTCATCGGCATCTACAACCGCATCGGTGGCGGCGAGTTTCTGCGCGGCGTGCTTACCGATCTCAATATCGCGCCGATCTGGGTGATCGTCGTCATGATGCTGATCGTGATGGTGCTCGGCACCTTCCTCGAATGGATCGCGATCATCTTCATCACCGTGCCGATCTTCGCGCCCGTCGTGGTGGATCTCGGCTTCGATCCGATCTGGTTCGGCGTGCTCTTCGCGATGAACATCCAGATCTACTACCTTTCCCCGCCCTTCGGGCCGGCCTGCTTCTTCCTGAAATCGGTCGCCCCCAAGGGCATCGAGCTGCAGGAGATCTTCGCCGCCGTCCTGCCTTTCATCGCGCTTCAGGCCGTGGGTCTCTTCCTCGTCCTGTTCATCCCGGAGCTCGCGCTCTGGCTGCCCGCCATGCTCGACTGAGGAGGGAGCAATGAAAACGACCGACGAGGACCTTGCCCGTCAGGAAGACGATCTCCCCGCAGCCGCCTTCGCGGCCGAGGAGAAGCGCGACCACCACGATTTCGGCAACTGGCCGGAAGTCGCAGGCCTTGCCTTCACTCTCTTCGTCACCTGGCTGATCTTCGCATTCACGGGATAGGACAATGACAAGAAAAGACCCCAGGGACCTGCGCTCGGCCCGCTGGTTCGCTCCCGACGACCTCCGCGGCTTCGGCCACCGCTCACGCATGATGCAGCTTGGCTACGCGGAGGAGGATTTCCGCGACAAACCGGTGATCGGCGTCCTCAACACCTGGTCCGAGCTCAATACCTGTCACGCGCATTTCCGCGACCGCGTGCAGGACGTGAAGCGGGGCGTCACACAGGCGGGCGGTTTCGCCGTCGAGATGCCCTCGCTCTCGGTCGACGAGAGCTTCACCAAGCCCACCTCGATGCTTTACCGCAACATGCTCGCGATGGAGACGGAGGAGATGATCCGCTCGCACCCACTCGATGGCGTGGTGCTTATGGGGGGGTGCGACAAGACCACGCCAGGGCTCGTGATGGGTGCGATCTCGGCGGGCGTTCCGATGATCTACCTGCCAGCCGGACCGATGCTGCGCGGCAATTACGCGGGCAAGATCCTCGGCTCCGGCTCGGATGCCTGGAGATACTGGGACGAGCGCCGCGCGGGCAACATCAGCGATGCCGAATGGCTCGGCATCCAGGCTGGCATCGCGCGCTCGGCGGGCACCTGCATGACGATGGGAACCGCCTCGACAATGACCGCGATCGCGGATGCGCTCGGCCTCACCCTGCCCGGCGCATCCTCGATCCCGGCGGTGGATTCGAGCCATCAGCGCATGTCGGCCGACTGTGGCCGGCGGATCGTGGAGATGGTCTGGGAAAAGCTGACGCCCGACCGGATCGTGACCCCGCCCGCGGTGCAGAACGCCGCGGTCGTCGCGATGGCGACCGGCTGTTCGACCAATGCCGTGGTGCATCTTATCGCCATGGCGCGGCGCGCGGGCGTGAACCTCACCCTCGACGATCTCGACGCACTCGGCCGGGTGACACCGCTCGTTGCCAATATCCGCCCCTCCGGCAAGGACTACCTGATGGAGGATTTCTACTACGCCGGCGGCCTTCGCGCCCTGATGAAGCAGCTCGGGGATCGGCTCGACGGCTCGGTGCTGACGGTGACCGGCAGGACGATGTCCGAAAATCTCCATGGTGCGCAGGTCTACAATGACGATGTGATCCGGCCGCTCTCCAACCCGGTCTATGCCGAGGGCTCGCTCGCGGTGCTGCGCGGCAATCTCTGCCCCGACGGCGCAGTCATCAAGCCCGCCGCCTGCGACGTGAAGTTCCATGTCCACGAGGGCCCCGCCCTCGTCTTCGACAGCTATCCAGAGATGAAGCAGGCCGTCGACGACGAGGATCTCGCAATCACCCCCGACACGGTGATGGTGCTCCGCAACGCAGGCCCGCAGGGCGGCCCCGGCTTCCCCGAATGGGGCATGCTACCGATCCCCAAGGCACTCATCAAGCAGGGCCATCGCGACATGCTGCGCATCTCGGATGCCCGCATGTCCGGCACGTCCTACGGCGCCTGCGTCCTGCATGTCGCACCTGAAGCCTATGTCGGCGGCCCGCTCGCGCTTCTCCGGACCGGCGACACCGTGCGGCTCGATCTGCCCAACCGGCGGCTCGACATGCTCGTTGACGAGGCCGAGATCGAGCGGCGCCGCGCCGCCTGGACACCGCCGCCGGCGCGGTTCAAGCGCGGCTGGGGCTGGATGTTCTCCCGCCACGTGACGCAGGCCGATCAGGGCTGCGACTTCGATTTCCTGCAATCCGACTTCGGCCGAGCCGCCGGCGAACCCGACATCTTCTGAGGGCCAGACATGACCGACTACATCCTTTCCGAAGCGACCCGCGCCAAGCTCAAGAAGGTCTCCACCGCCTCAATCGCGACGGCGCTCTTCAAGCGCGGCCTGCGCAACCAGTTCATCCAGGGCGTCGTGCCGGTCGCGCCGAAGGAGGAGGTTATGGTCGGTCAGGCCTTCACTCTGCGCTACATCCCCGCGCGCGAGGATCGTAATCCGATCACCGCCTTCCGCAGCCCCGACCACCCGCAGCGGGTTGCCATCGAGACCTGCCCACCGGGCTGGGTCCTGGTGATGGATGGCCGGAAGGACGCGCGGGCGGCCACCGCGGGCTCGATCCTCATCACCCGGCTCGCGATCCGCGGCGCCGCAGGCGTGGTGACGGATGGCGGCATGCGTGACGCCGCAGGCATTGCCGAACTCGACATGCCGGCCTATTTTGCCAAACCGTCCGCGCCCACGAACCTCACCCATCACGAGGCACTCGACATCAACGTGCCCGTCTCCTGCGGTGATGCGCCGGTCTTTCCGGGAGACGTCATGGTCGGCGACCGCGACGGCGTGATGGTGATCCCCGCGCATCTCGCCGACGAAATCGCCGAGGAATGCACCGGGATGGAAAGCTACGAGGATTTCGTGCTTAAGGAAGTGCAGGGGGGTGCCGGGATCATCGGGCTCTATCCCTGCACGAAGGACGAGAATCAGAAAAAGTACGAGGCCTGGCGAACTGAAAACAGCCGCTGAGCCCCTACGGCAAAAGGAAAAGAGATGATTTTCACCCCTCATGGCAAGCATCTGATCGCCGGAGACTGGGTCGCAAGCGCGGAGACCTTCCGCTCACAGCCGGCCCAAGGCACCGCGCACGACTTCTCCAGCGGCACCGTCGATCAGGTGAACGCCGCCTGCGAAGCCGCCGAAGACGCCTTCTGGACCTTCGGTTATTCGACCCGCGCGGAGCGGGCTACTTTCCTCGATGCCATCGCAGAGGAAATCGAGGCCCGTGCCGACGCCATCACGGCGATCGGCAGTTCCGAGACCGGGTTGCCGGAGGCGCGGCTGCAGGGCGAGCGCGGCCGGACCGTCGGCCAGCTTCGTCTCTTCGCCTCGCATATCCGGGATGGCGCCTATCTCGACCGGCGGCATGACGCGGCGCTGCCCGACCGGCAGCCCCTGCCCCGGCCGGATCTGCGGCTGATGCAGCGCCCGATCGGACCGGTCGTCGTCTTCGGCGCATCGAACTTCCCGCTCGCCTTCTCGGTTGCCGGCGGCGACACCGCCTCGGCCTTCGCAGCCGGCTGCCCGGTGGTGGTCCGAGGCCATGCCGCCCACCCCGGCACCGGCGAGATCGCCGCCGAAGCCATCCACGCCGCGGTGAAACGCTGCGGGCTGCATCCGGGCACGTTCTCCTTCATTCAGGGCGGCGGCAATGCCGTCGGGGCGGCGCTGGTGCAGCACCCGCTCGTGAAGGCGGTGGGCTTCACCGGTTCCCTCGGCGGCGGACGCGCGCTCTTCGATCTCTGCGCCGCGCGACCCGAGCCGATCCCGTTCTTCGGCGAGCTCGGGTCGGTCAACCCGATGTTCCTGCTGCCCGAGGCGGTCAAAGGCCGGGGAGTCGATATCGGCAAGGGCTGGGCCGGATCGCTCGCCATGGGCGCTGGCCAGTTCTGCACCAATCCCGGAATCGCCGTCATACTCGAGGACCAGGCAGAAGCGGTCAGCGAGGCCGCACGCGAGGCACTGTCCGGCGTCGGCACCCAGGTCATGCTGACCGACGGGATCGCAGCCGCCTATCAGGCCGGCACCCAGCGCTATGGCGAGGCGCCCGGGGTGCGCGAGATCCTGACCTCGACCTGTGACCGCCGCAACGCAGCGCCCTTTCTCTACCTCGTCTCCGGCCGCGACTGGATCGGCAATCATGTGCTCTCCGAGGAGGTCTTCGGGCCGCTCGGCCTGATCGTGACCGCGGCGGACGCGGACGACATGCTGGCGATCGCCCGGAGCTTCGCAGGCCAGCTCACCGCGACACTCCATATGGATGCGGGCGATGCGGAGCTTGCACGCCGCCTGCTGCCCATCCTGGAGCGCAAGGCCGGGCGGGTTCTGGCCAATGCCTTCCCGACCGGCGTCGAGGTCTGCGACTCGATGGTTCACGGCGGCCCCTACCCCGCCTCGACCAATTTCGGCGCGACGTCGGTGGGCACGATGGCGATCCGCCGTTTCCTGCGTCCCGTCTGCTACCAGGGCATCCCGGAGGCAATCCTGCCCGAAGACCTGCGCTGATACCTCCGGCCTCGTGCTGCCAACGCGCGGTGCAACACTCGAGCGGGCCGCCTCATCACGAGCGCGGCCTGCCCCGTTTCATCCGAAGGAGCATCCTCCGGAGAAGTGAGCCTCACCGATCGGCCTGACGCAGATGGCAATTCGTTGTCGTGGCGGAAGAGACTGGCTGGGGCGGCAGGATTCGAACCTGCGAATGACGATACCAAAAACCGTTGCCTTACCACTTGGCGACGCCCCAAGCGCGTTCCCGTCTTCTATTCAGCCCGGGCGCCGATCTCAAGCGGAATTCGGTAGCTTCAGAACGGCTCGAACGGTGTTGCCTTCGCGAGGCGGTCGAAGGCCATAAGATCCTCGACGAGACGGGCCATCCGATCGAGCGGGATCATGTTCGGGCCATCGGAGGGGGCGCTATCGGGGTCTTCGTGTGTCTCCATGAAGACGGCGGCGACACCGATCGCGACCGCGGCGCGGGCCATCACCGGGGCAAATTCGCGCTGACCACCGGACGATCCGCCCTGGCCGCCCGGCTGTTGAACCGAATGAGTCGCGTCCATGACCACCGGCCAGCCGGTCCGGGCCATGATGGGCAGGCTTCGCATGTCGGCGACAAGGGTATTGTAGCCGAAGGACACTCCGCGCTCGCAGAGCATAATCTTCTCGTTGCCGGTCGAGGCGATCTTGGCCGCGACGTTCACCATATCCCAGGGCGCGAGGAACTGGCCCTTCTTCACGTTGACCGCAGCCCCGGTTTCGCCCGCGGCGAGAAGGAGGTCGGTCTGGCGGCTGAGGAAGGCCGGGATCTGGAGCACATCCACCACCTCGGCTGCGGGGGCGCATTGGTCGGGAGCGTGCACATCCGTCAACACAGGGCAGCCGATCCGGGCGCGGACCTCGCCGAGGATACGGAGCCCCTCGGCCATGCCGAGACCGCGCTTTCCGCCGAGCGAGGTGCGGTTGGCCTTGTCGTAGGACGCCTTGAAGATAAAGCCTGCGCCCGCGTTGGCGCAGATCCCGGCCATTGTTTCGGCGATCATCAGGGCATGCTCGAGTGTTTCGAGCTGGCAGGGTCCGGCGATCAGCGTGAGGGGAGCCTCGTTCGACAGGCTCAGATCGCCGATGCGGACGATCTTCGCGGCTTCAGTGGCGGTCATTCTATCCCTCCCTCAGTTCCGGGTTACCAGCGATAGCCCGTGGGCAGGCGAACTGTAAAGCCAAGGCAGACGGGGAGGATCAGAGGGCAGGTTTTCACGGTAAAGACACGAGCAAAGCGCCGAAATCGGAGACGTTGATCTTCATCTGGCGCGCATCCCGGGCGGATCTCCGATGTGAGATCCGGGTATATACAGGCTGGCCCTTCTCCTTCGGGCGCAGCGTAGAGGCAGCCCCTGCACCTCCATCTCCTCAGGCCGCGGCGACGAGCCAGTAGAGACCCGCCACCACCATCAGGAACCCGGAGCCGCGCGCGAATGCATGGCCCATGGGCAGGAGTTTCTCGACGAAGACCAGGGCCGCGATCATCGCCACCCAGAGGAGATTCATGACTCCGGCCGTGAAAAGCAGCAGCATCAGCGCCCAGCAGCAGCCAAGGCAATAGAGTCCATGTTGCGCCCCCATGCGGAAAGCGCCCATCGCGCCGCTCCGCCAGTGGAAGAGGAAGGTCTGGAGCGGCGCACGGCACTGCCGCAGGCAAGCCTCCTTTACCGGTAGCCACTGATAAACCCCGGCGCCAATCAGCAAGAAACCCGTCATTGCGGCGCTGGCGGAGCGCAGCATCGGCGTGAGGAGACGGAGCTGCTCAAGCCAGGTCTGCAGGACAGCTGCGAGCGCGCTGAAGGCAACCCAGAGCGCGATGTACCCCGCGGCGAAGGCGAGCGCCGAGGGGACCGGCCCGGCGCGCTCTCTGCGATTTCTCGCGATGCCGAGAAAGAGCAGAATTGCGGGCGCTGCACTTGGCAGCATCATTCCGACCATCATGACGGACCACATCAGGAAGGTCATGACGAACGGCCCGGCTGCGCTGGCCGCGGACATTTCGCCGGACGCCATTCCGCCAGGAGCTGTCACGGTCATATCCGGCGCCGGAGCAGAGCTCATCCCCGCCATCTCGCCCATGCGCGCGACATCGGCGACAAGATAGAGCCAGGCAAGTCCGGTGACGGCGAGAAGGCAGGAGAGGACAACAAGCCTCTCCCGCTCCAGCACGCGGACGATCAGCGCCGTCATCGCCCGCTCACGCCGCCCAGTTGAAGGAGGCGAGATGGCCGTTCCGGGTGCCGGAAACGTCGTCCCAGTCGATCCCGAAAGCATGCATGTGGCTCGTCCTTGCATGCCCCAGCGCAAGCCGTGACGAAACCGGATGGGTGGTGTTCTCCAGATAGATCGGCTTGCCCTCGTGCACGGCGCTCGGCACGGTTTCAACCGACTGGCTGACCAGATCGCCAGCACTGACAGAGGCGAACTTGCCGTCGGTCTCGAACACGATCCGCCGCTGCTCGACTCCGGCGAAGGCGCCCACGAGCGGCGCGAGATTGGCCATCGGCCCGCCGGCCGCGCCCGAGGCGATGCCGGTGATAGCTTCGACCTGCTGGGTGTCGGCACCATCATCGATGATAAGGCCGACCTTGATGTTGCCCGCTCCCATGATGCCCGGCGCATGCAGGAGCACGATGAATGACCGGCCGCTCAGATCGACGCCATCCTTTTCACCCTTCTCGACGTGCATCGCGAGGGCGGCCGTGCAATCCCCTTCGCTGGGTTCCGCCGCCAGATTGGACGTGATGCAGGGGCAGAGGAAATTGCAGTTGCAGGTTTCCACGTAGTTGCCTTGGATATGCCAAGTTGCCATTTCAATTCCCCCCGAGTCCTTCTTGGAGAAAATACAATATCATAATTTCCTATTAATTTTGATATGTAACTTAAATCAAAATAACAGGTGAAATTAGACATCAAAACTCATTTAATCATCACAAATGTAGCCATGACATTCGAGAGAAAGTCCAGCGCAGTGACGCCGGGTATGCGTCCATGTCCGGGAGAGGTTGAGGCGTTTCTGTTCCAACTCCTTGGATAGCCCCAAAGCCCTTTTCAGTTTGCTTTTCATTCCGAACCGGTTTTGGTCTAGTGAGGAGCCATGACGGACACTTGCCCCCCCGCCGAAGAGGATCTCGCGGCGCTGACCCAGGACATCCGCGCCTGTCGGATCTGCGCTGCGCGCTTTGAGGGCACCCGGACGGCCCATATCCCGCGGCCGGTGCCCTGGCTCTCGGCGCGGGCGCCGATCCTCGTATGCGGCCAGGCGCCGGGGATGAAGGTTCATGAGCGCGGGCGGCCCTTCGACGATGCCTCGGGAGACCGGCTCCGCGACTGGATGGGGATCGATCGCAAGACCTTCTACGACCGGAACCGCATCGGGGTCCTTCCCATGGCATTCTGTTTTCCGGGCTATGACGCGAAAGGCTCGGATCTGCCGCCACCGCCGGTCTGCGCGACGACCTGGAGGCGCCGCGCGCTCGCCGCGATGCCGGCCGTGCAGCTCACCCTGCTGATCGGCGGACATGCCCAGCGCTGGCATCTCGGGCGCGCCGCGGGCTCTGTCAGCGCGACGGTGGAGGCTTGGCGCGCTGCGCCCGAGGGCGTGTTGCCGCTCCCGCATCCCTCTTGGCGCAATACGGGCTGGCTGCGCAAAAACCCCTGGTTTGAGGCCGAACTGTTGCCGGAATTGCGCCTACGGGTTTCCAACTTGCTTGAAGACCGCTAGACCGTTCCGAACTGCGGAGAATCCTGCAGATCGGGAGAGCCATGATCGAGACAGCCATCGACGCCGCCTTTCAGGCCTCCGAGGCCGCGCCCGACGATACCCAGCTTTACATGCGTCTGCTCGAACGGGTGATGGATGCCGAACTCTTCCTGCTCCTTGCCGAGGAGCCAGAGCGCGAACATATCGAGCCGCATCTGTTCGAGCTGCCGGAAGGACGGTTCGTTTTGGCTTTCGACCGTGGCGAGCGGCTGGCAGAGTTTCTCGATGCGCCCGCGCCCTACATCGCGCTGCCAGGGCGGCGGCTGGTGGAGATGATCGGCGGGCGCAGCATCGGGCTTGCGCTCAATCTCGGCGTCGCGCCGTCCGAAATGCTGCTGCCGCCGGAGGCGGTGGGCTGGATGGCCCAGCTCGGCTCCGGCCTGCCAGAAGAGACGGAGGCGAAGGTGCGTGGTGTCGCGATGCCACGCCATCTGCCCTCGGGTCTCATCGGCGCAATTGATCCCAAGCTTGCGGCGATGGCGGGGGTGATCGAGGAGGCCCATCTTGCCGAGGTGCATTTCCACGACGGGACCGAAGCCCTGCTGCTGGCACTCGTAGGCGTGCCTGAGATCGCCCGGAGCGATGTTGCGGCGGCGATCGGCGAGGCGGTGCGGTTCAGCGGCACCGAGCACGCCCGGCTCGACGTGACCTTCATCGAGGCCGGCACCCCGATGCACAGCCAGATCGGCGCCATCTCGGTGCGGATCGAGCTGCCGCGCCATGCACCCGCCCCCCGACCGCAGTCGAAGCCGCCGGGCAGCGATCCGGACGAGCCTCCGATCCTGCGCTGATGCGGCTGGCGGGGGCTTCCCCCGACCAGCCTCAGGACAGCCTCACTCCTTGCGCTTGCCCGTGACGTTGAGATCGGCATCAAGCTCGATGTCGTACTGGCCATCAGCACAGAAGACATCGTCGAGCTCGTAACCCGGGCCGTCGGCCTCGATGTCGGCCGGGTCCATCTCGCACTGCATTCCGGCAAGCATCTCGGTGATCCTCGTCACCGTTTCGGCCGGGATCTCCTCGGCGCCGGCGGCAAAAGGCATGGCGAGCGCAAGGGCGGCCGCCGGGGCGAAAAGTCTGGTCATCAATAGAGTCTCCTTCTGTCATATCGGTTCGGAAGATCGGGATCAGCGGATCGCGATGGAGACCTTCTGGCTCTCCCCGGTCGAACCGGGAATCTTCAGCTCGAACGTGCCGGGCTTGATGGCGATGAAGGATATGCTGGCTGTGCCCGCGGCGTCGAACTCGAGGCTGTCGATCGCCATGGGGCGGATCTCGATCTGGTTGATTACGATTTCGTTGAACCAGATCGCGCGGAAGAATTCAGGGCCTGCGATGGCAAGCTCGGCGGAGCCGTCAGCGGTGATGCGCATCTCGTAATATGCACCCGACTGGAGCTCGATCGGGCCGGCTTCGTGGAGCGGCTGGCCGGAGGCGAGCGTGAGCTCAATCGGCTCACCGCGGTTGCACTTGGTAAGCAGGCCCGCAAAGCCGAATTTGTCGCAAAGCGGCGCGGCGGCGGCAGGCTGAAGCGCGGCGGGAAGGATGGCAGCCGCGAGAAGCGCGGCAGCGGCAAAGCGTTGCATGGGGACTCTCCCTGTCCTTGTGATCCGGTGCGGATGGCTCAATCCGGAGCGACGACGACGCCCCAGGGCTGCTGTCCGACCTGAACCGACTTTATCGTCTCGAGATTCTCGACGTCTATTACCGAAACGTCGTTGGAGTTGCCGTTGGTGGTAACGAGGTATTTCTCGTCAGGCGTGAAGGCCAGCTGCCAGACGCGCTGGCCGACGAGGAGGTAATCCTTGACCTCGTCGGTCGCGGCATCGACCACGGCGACACGGTTGGCAGGCCCGAGCGCGACGAAAAGGGTCTTGTTGTCGGAGGTCACGCGCATTCCCACCGGCTGGAGCCATTCGGGCAGCACGTTCGGAACCTCGAAGCCGATCTTGTCGATGAGCGTGGGCTCGGCTCCGGTCATGTCGATGACACTCACCGTGCCGCCGATCTCAGAGCTCACATAGAGTTTCGAGCCATCATCGGTGAAGATCGCGTAGCGTGGGCGCTGGTCGACAAGGACGTTGTGCTTGATCTCGTAATCGGCGCTGTCGATGAAATGCGCCATGTTGGTGGTTTCGGAGGTGTTGATGACCCAGTGTGCGTCGGGGCTGATCGCCATGCCTTCGGGCTCCACGCCCACCGGAACCTCGGCGATGACCTTGTGGGTCTTCGTGTCGACCACCGTCACGAGGTTGTCGTCCTCATTGGCAATGTAGAGCGGGTTGCCCGAGGGGTGCAGCACGAAGAGCTCGGGGTCGGGACCGGACGGGAGTGTGTGGAGTTCCTCGTAGGTTTCGGGATCGAAGACGCGCACGACGTCGTCGTCGGAGGCGCAGACATAGAGCTCCGAGCCGTCCGGGGAGATGGTGATGCCGCGAGGTCGGTTGCCGGCAGGAAACTCGCCGATCACCTCCCAGCTCTCGCTGTCGAGCACGGTCACGGAATTTCCGCGCTCGTTGGAGACGAAGACCTTGTTGGCAAGCGCGGGGTGGGCAAGGCCCAGGAGCGCCGTGGCGGCAAGAAAAGTGGTAGAGCGGTTCATCGGTCGGCTTCCTCTGTGAAGGCCGTGCAGGTCGTTTCCGGAGCGTCCGTCCCCAGTGTGTCGAGGGGCGAGACCTGGTGCAGGTAGCCATCTTGAGGCGAGACGCTCACGTTTACCCGCCCGTCGCTGAGCAGGATCGGCTGGCGGAGCTGGCCGTTCCAAGGGCGGAAGGTGACCGGCTGGCCCTTGAAGGCGGCGAGCGTGAACTCCTGGCCCAGCGCATAGGCGCGGATCGAGGCCGGGTCGGCCTCGCCCGTGCGGGTGGCAGCCTCGCCGATCACGCGAAGCGCGAGCCAGACCTGGTAATCCTCCTCGCGCGCATATCGCCGGGTGAGCTTCTCGAAGCGGGTCTGGAACTGCGTCGCACCCCAGGCCTCGTGAGCGGGCGACCAGGTAACGGGCCGGAGCCCGGCGGAGCCGACAACGAGATCGGGTCCCCAAGTATGATAGGGGAGGTGCGCGGCGAACACATCGGCCTCGTCGGCGGCAACGACCACGTCATGGCGCTTCATCTTCTGAGTAAAGACCGGGATCTGGCGCTGAACAAGCACGTAGCCGGTATCGGTGCGGCGCGCGCCGCCGGTGTCCTCGAAGCCACGCTCCTCGACAATCCTGGCACCGAACTTGCGGGCGGAGCGGCGGTAGGCGTCGGCGAGCGCGAAATCCTCCGGGTGAGAGCCCTGGATCAGCACCCAGTCGCCCCATTTCTTCCACATGAGATACTGGGCAAGTGCATCTGTCTTCATCGACCGGCTCGGAGCGATGTGGAGCACGTTGGCGCGACATTCGTCGTTGCGCAGTTCGTCGCCGGGTGCTGTCGCGTTGAGCAGCAGTGCGCGGTCGCCGGCCGCGTCGGCCAGTGCAAGGAGCGTCGCATCGTCTGACATGACAACGACGAGCGAGATCCCCTCGCCGAGCAGCCGTTCCAGCGCCGCCTGCGCCTCCTCCGGCGACACGGCCACGGTCTCGAGGCTGTAGTCCATGCCGAGGAAGGTACCGGTTGTCTGGTTGTCCTCGGTTGCAAGCACACCGCCCGCGAATCCCATGTCATCCGGCTTGAGGTCAAGGCGCGAGATCGGCAACAGCGCATCCTGGTCGATGCGGAGCACAGCCGCTTTGACCTCAAGCGCGCGCGTGGCGCCAGCCATGGTGCATGCCATCGCCAGCGCAAGCAGACAGAGCCGCAGCAAGATCCGATCCTCCCCAGGAGTTCCCGCAGTCTTTTTGTCGTTTTATGAACGATGCCGTTTTGGCAACTGTTTTAGTAAGGCTAACCTGCCGAAGGCAACAGCGAGAACCGATACCTTTGGCTGATTGAGCTCGGCCCGGCCCATGCCCGATCATCCGGCCATGCCACGGGCGACCGGGCATTCCGCACACGCGGGCGGGCTTTTGGTCTCCGGCCCCGCGTCGCGGGATGCTCTGCTTCGCGGCCAACAACATCGTCAGGACGGGTGAGGAAATCTCATGAAACTCCACCGCAGGCAGGCCATCCTCGGCCTGGCCCTTCTTGGTGCGCTTGCGCCGACACTTGCCGCAGCGCATGGACCATCGCGGCAGAAGCTCACGCTCACGACCGAGGTCGGCGCAGCCCCCGCGGAGGTATGGGCCGTGATCGGCAATTTCCAGGACATGAGCTGGCATCCGGCCGTTGCGGAGACGAACGGTGAAGGCGGCAACGAGATCGATGCGACCCGCGTGCTGCACCTCGGTTCGGCCGACGGGCCGACGATCTCGGAGATCCTCTACAAGTATGACCCCGAGAAGATGAGCTATTCCTATCGCATCACCGATGTGGATGTCGCCGTGCTGCCGGTGACGAACTATTCCTCGCATCTTACGGTGATCCCGAAGGACGGTGGCGGCTCGGTGATCGAGTGGCGCGGCGCCTTCTATCGCGGCTATCCCAACAACGATCCGCCCGAGGAACTCAATGACGAAGCCGCCATCGCCGCGGTAACGGGCGTCTATCAGGCCGGGCTCGATGCGCTGCACGCCCGTTTCGGCGACTGAGGCGCTCAGCGTCTGCGCCTGGCTCTGGGCGGCAGTGGCCAGTGCCGGCGATCTTGCCTATGTCACCAACCAGTCGGGCAACGATCTGAGCGTGCTCGATCTCGCGGCCGGGCAGGAGATCCGGCGGCTCGACGTGCCAGGCGCGCCGGCAGGTGTGGCCGCGGCGCCCGCGCTCGGGGCGGTCTTCACGGTGAGCCCCGAGAGCGCCACGGTGCGGCGCTTTCGCATGCGTGACGGCGCCCTTGAGGCTGAGGCGGTTTTCGACGGCGGGCCGATGGGAATTGCCGTCGATGCCGATCGGGGCCGGGTCATTGTCGGCGACTGGTACAATGCTCGCCTGCTGGTACTCGATGCCGAGGATCTCACGCTGCGCGCGGAACTGCCGACCGGGGCGGCACCCGCCGGCGTGGTGCTCTCACCCGACGGGCGTTGGCTGGCGTCCGCCGACCGGGACGGGGACCGCGTTTCGGTCTTCGATGCCGCGACACTCGCTTTCCGGCATGCCATCTCCACCGGCGCGCATCCTTTCGGCCTCGCGTTCGCCCCTGACGGGCGGCTCTTCAGCGCCGATGTCGAGGCGGACGGGCTGACGGTCATGGACCCGGAAGAAGGGACGGTACTCGGCCATGTCGTGACCGGGGCGCGGCCTTACGGCATCGCCTTCGCCGTCGGGCGGGGGTTTGTCACCAACCAGTATGCCGACAGCGTGACTGTCTTCGATGCCGCCTCGCTCGAAGGCATCACGACGCTCGAGGTTGGCGAGTATCCCGAAGGAGTGGCGGCCACTTCGGACGGTGGTCTCGTGGTGGTGACGAACTGGTTCTCGAATACGGTGACGCTTGTCGATCCGGAGGCGCTGGAGGTTATCGGAGAGATCGCCACCGGCGACGGACCACGTGCCTTCGGCGCCTTCATCGCGCCAGCTTCCCCCGACGGAGGCGGCTGACGGTGATCAGACCGCCTCCCAGGCGGGTTCCGAGTTTTCCTGCCAGCCGGAACGATGGAGGAGTGGTGTGTCATCGGCGAAGGTCGGGTAGCCGATACAGAGCCAGGCCAGGAAACGCCAGCCGGCTGGTACGCCGAGCAGCGTCTCGATCCGCCGCGGTTCCAGGATCGAAACCATGCCGAGCCCGAGATTCTGCGCCCGTGCAGCGAGCCAGAGTGCATAGACCGCCATCGCCGCGGACTGCCGCAGCGTTTCGGGCATGGTCTGTCGCCCGAGCCCGTGGCCGGTTTCCGGATCTTCGAGGCAGAAGACAGCGAGCTGGAGCGGCGCAGCCTCAAGTCCTGCAAGTTTCAGTCGGTCGTAGGCCGCGCGGCGATCCCCGGCATAGCCTTCCGCGGCCGCAGCGTTGCAGCGGGCAAACTCGTCCCGGACCGCCGCACGGATGCCCGGGCTCTCAACTCGGAGCACGCGCCAGGGCCGGGCATTGCCAACAGAGGGCGCAAGCGCTACCGCCTCGCGCATCCTGTCGATGGCGACCTCGGGCACGGGATCGGTGCGGAAATGGCGAACATCCCGGCGCCAGCGCATGAGCGAGAGCAGACGTGTAATCTGGTCTTCGCCGAATTCCATGCTGCCTGCCCTCTCCTGCCCGACGGACGCCCGTCGCGGCGCCGATTCCGAAGGGCGAAACCCATCAGAATTCCAAGCAGCCTGCAAGTTTTGTGGGCGGCCTACTCCGGGGCTCCGGCGGGAAGCGGCTCGGGTCGGGAGAGGGCAGCCGCCCTGGCCCGCAGCGCCTCGGCGCGCGCCTCGAGTTCCTCGGCGCCGCTCAGCAGGCCCTCTGCATCTTCGGGTGCACCGGCCCGCAAGCCATCGAAGCTCGCGGTCGGCTCGAGAACGGGCGGCGACTGTTTCACCTGCTGCGTGGAATCCGGAAAATCGGCCTCGGGGGGCGCGCAGGCGGCAAGCGCGAGCACAACGGCCACCAGCGGAACCGACGCCGCCAAGCCGGGGTTCAGGGGCCGCAGAAAGGGCCGGTCTTGCTCTGACATTGCAGCAGCCCCGCCGAATTGGATACTGGCAAACATCGCCGACCCTTGTATTATCCCCCGGACGTCGCGGCGGCAAGTTGCGGGCAAAGAAGGGGGAAACGAACATGAGCGATCATCAGGATCTCGATACGCTCGCGGAGCAGGGTCAACACGTTGCACATAACATGGCGGAGGTCTTCGACATCTCCAGCCAGATCTGGCAGACCTTCATGGCCGCGCAGCTTCAGCAGGGAACGCCGAAGCACGCCGATCCCCTAAACACCTTCCCGACCTTCGCCGAGCTCTATCGGACCATGTGGGACAATCCCAAGGAAGTTGCTGACAAGACCATCCAGTATTGGACGCAGCAATCGGCCCTCTGGCAGCATTCCATGCTGCGCTGGCTCGGGGCGAAGGACGTGCCGGAAAAGCTCGAGTTACCACACATGATGAAGGCGGACCGGCGCTTTGCCCATAAGGAGTGGTCCGAGAATGCGGTCTTTGACTATGTGAAGCAGTCCTATCTGCTCACCTCCGGCTGGATTCAGGACACGGTCAATTCCGTTGGAGAGATGGATCCGAAGGAGCGCAAGAAGGCGGCATTCTACACCCGGCAGTTCGTCGAGGCGATGAACCCCGCGAATTTCTTTGCCCTCAACCCGGAAGTACTCGAGGCCACGGTTTCGGAAAAGGGCGACAACCTGGTGCGCGGCCTCAAGATGATGCTGAAGGATCTCGAGCGCGGCAAGGGCAAGCTCCTGATCCGCCAGACCGACATGGATGCCTTCGAGGTCGGCAAGAACACCGCCGTTTCCGAGGGCTCGGTCATCTGGCAGACCGACATCTGCCAGCTCATCCAGTATTCGCCCAAGACGGAGAAGGTCTGCGCCAAGCCAATCCTCATCATTCCGCCCTGGATCAACAAATATTACGTGCTCGACCTCAATCCGAAGAAAAGCCTCGTGAAGTGGCTTGTCGAGCAGGGTCACACGGTCTTCATGATCTCCTGGGTGAACCCCGACGCGCGGCACAAGGAGAAGACCTGGGAAAGCTACATGTTCGAGGGCGCCTCGGCGGCCATCGACAAGGTGCTCGAGGAAACCGGGCAGCGCAGCACCCATGTCGCGTCCTACTGCATCGGCGGCACGCTGACCGGCACGCTGCTCGCGTGGATGGGCAAGAACAACGACAAGCGCGTGGCCTCGGCGACGTTCTTTACCGCCCAGCTTGATTTCGAGGATGCGGGCGAGTTGCAGATCCTCGTCGACGATCAGACGATCAACGTGATCGACTCGGAGATGGAGCAAGGCTACATGCCGGCCAACAAGATGGCCGAAGCCTTCAACATGCTCCGCGCCAACGACCTGATCTGGGGCTATGTGGTCAATAACTACATGCTCGGGAAAGACCCGTTCCCGTTCGACCTCCTGTTCTGGAACGCGGACTCGACGGCGATGCCGGCGAAGGTCCATGGCTTCTACCTGCAGCAGTTCTACGTCAACGATGCCTTCGCCAAAGGCAATCTGGTCGTGGACAACACCAACGTGACCCTCGCGGACATAAAGGTGCCGGTCTACCATGTGGCGACGAAGGAAGATCACATTGCGCCTGCCGCCTCGGTTTATCGCGGCGCCAAGGAGATGACGAATGCAGATGTACGCTTCGTCCTTTCGGGCTCGGGACACATCGCCGGGGTCGTGAACCCGCCCGCCCTGGGCAAATACCAGTTCTGGACCAATGCCGACATGTCGCAGCAGTCGCTCGACGCTTGGATGGGCGGCACGCAGGAGACAGAGGGAAGCTGGTGGCCGGACTGGGACGAATGGCTGAAAGCCCGTTCCGGGCGCCAGCTCAATGCCCGCGAACCCGGCGCCAAGCTCGGCGTGATCGAGCCCGCTCCCGGCTCTTATGTGAAGGTCCGCTTCGACAAGCAGTAGGACTGCAGAAACAAGCAGCGCCCCGGGCAAGCCCCGGGGCGGCAGCCCGCCGCGGGGCTTGCCTCAGAGCGTGGCCTGAGCGCTCACCACATCCGCCCCGTAGAGCCAGTCAAACCGCCCGAGCAGCGCGCTCGGCGCCACGGCAGATGCGGCCGAGAGGCCGAGATGGGCCAGCGTGCCGATGCCCGGACCGAGATGGTAGATCCGCCCGTTGCGGAGCGAGGCGCGCTGGATCCGCGTCGCCCGGGGCTTGCGCCGCGCTTCATAGGCCCGGAGCCCCTGCCCCAGATCCTTCGCGACATCGAGTTCGGCGGCGAGGACCCAGGCGTCCTCGAGGCCGGTTCCCGCCCCCTGCGCCAGAAAGGGCAGCATCGGATGACAGGCGTCCCCGATCAGCGCGACGGTGCCGTTCACCCAGTTTGGCAATGGCGGATGGTCGAAGAGCCCCCAGAGGAAGGTCTCGTCCACGGCCTCGAGCAGCTGCTTGACCCGTGGGCCGAACCCGGCAAAGGCCGCGCGCAGGTTTGCCGGATCGTCAGGTTCGGTCCAGCCCTCGATGGCCCAGTCATCCCGCTCCTCCACCGCAACGAAATTCCGGAGCGCGCCATGCCTGAGCGGATAGGTGACAAGATGTCGCCGCGGCCCCATGTAGACATTCACGCCATCGGGAAAGAGCCGCTCGGGAAGACGCGAGGCATCGACGAGCCCGCGCCACGCCACATGGCCGGTAAAGCTCGGCGCCTCGCCTTGGAAGAGACGTCCGCGCACACCCGAGCGCAAGCCATCCGCTGCGATAACGCCTTCCGCGAGCAGGGTTGCGCCGCATTCGAGCGTCACTCGGCAGCGGTTTCCGTACGTCTCGACATCTGCGACCCGCGCTGCGGTCTCGATGGTCACGCCGGCCTCGCGCGCCCCGGCTTCAAGCAGGGCGAGCAGATCAGCACGGTGGAACTGCCAGTAGGGCCGCCCGTAGCGCGCGATGCACTGGCGCCCGAGCGGGATTCGGGCCACGCGGCGCTCGGAGGCAAAATGATGGAGCTCAATCGCAGGCGGCAGGCTCGCGCAGGTTTCGGCGGCATCACGCAACCCGAGCGCCTCGAGAACCGCAACCCCGTTCGGTCCGACCTGAATGCCTGCCCCGACCTCGCCAAGTGCAGATGCCTGCTCGAGAACCCTCACCCGGGCCCGCCGCTGGGCCAGAGCCATCGCCGCCGCCAGTCCGGCGATGCCCGCACCGATGACGATGAATTCGTGCTCTGCCAGGTTCATGGCCCAGTCCTCCTGCGCGGCGGATGTCCCCTGCCCGTCTCTATAGGACAGGGCAGCGGCGGCGTCAGGACGAAATCACCGAAAGCGACACACAGCTCTTCAGGGCACCGCGCGCCTCACCGCACCGCATAGCCCGACGCCGCGAGCAGGCGGGCCACCTCGGCCCGGAGCTCATGCGCCCGGATGACGAAGGCTTCGTCCGCAATGGCGCTTGCGCCCTGTGGGGCATAGGCCGAACCGGCGCCTGCCTGAACGACCCGCGCCGCCGCCGTGCCCCGCCGGATCGCGGTCAGCATGCCGACGAGATGGTCGGAGCGGTCGAGGATCGGCCCCCCCGAGAAGCCAGGCCGAACGCCTGGCACGAGGGCGACAAGCCCAGGGCCGAACACATCGATATCCTTCCGCGGCTCGGTGACATGCCCGAAAAGCTCCAAACGGTCGCCGGCACGCGGCCCGCCCGAGGCATCAACCCCAACCGCAACGACGGCAAGCCCGCCATGGCTCCGGACAGGCTCGGTCGGGACCGGTGGCAGGAAACCTGCCGGGATCGACAGAACAGCAAGGTCCATATGGCGGCTGATCGCGAGAATCCGCGCATCGGCCTGGCGATCCGAACCGGCGGACGCCACCAGCCTGACGGTATCTCCCGGCCGCCGCCCCTCAACCACATGACCATTGGTCACGGCCACCCGCTCCGAGAGTGCGAAGGCCGACCCGACGAGATCTCCGCTCACAACCATGGCGTGGAAGCGCATCGGCCGCAGCCCGGTAGACGCACCGACACCCTGGCCGAAGAACAGCAGACACGAAAGGCCGATGACAAACGAACAAAGAAACCATGCCCACCCGTGTCCGGACCTGCCGGACCCGCGGGCTCCCCTAAAGACACCCATGGTCTTACCCCCAAGTGGTACCGACCCCCGTGCGGCACCAAGGAAAGATCTAGGCAGAGGCGGGTTTCCGTAGCCCTAACGCAGCGCCCCGCTGTTCCTAAACTTCATCGTTAAACCTTCCTAAACGACTCTCCCGCGAAAAGCACACGGGGCGGTTGGTATGCCAAGACCCTGATTCTCCGGAAGAACCGGGGGCACACTCTCCCAGAAACGCCAAGTCGAGTTCCCCATGTACGTCAGTAAAGTTTCCCAAGTAATTCGCGTAAAACAGTGTCACGCCGCGCGTATCATGCTTCTCGCGGGAGTCTCCCTCCTTGCGCTCGGATGCGGCTCCGCTTTCGCCGAGGGCCCGACGGGCGGAAACGTCGTGCGTGGCAAGGCAACTATCTCGCAACAGGGCGCTGTATCCAGGATCACCCAGACCAGCCGCCGCGCCGTGATCGATTGGGAGAGCTTCAATGTCGGGCGTGAAGCGAGCGTCGTCTTCGACCAGCCGGGCCGGGTCTCCGCAACTCTCAACCGCGTGACCTCCGCCGGCCGCAGCGTCATCCAGGGCACGCTCGCCGCCCCCGGCACGATCATCATCCAGAACACCGCGGGCGTTCTCTTCACCGGCAGTGCCAAGATCGATGCGACCGGTCTCGTCGCCACGAGCCAGCGCGTCAACGCGGAGCTTTTCCAGACCGAGGGGCGCCTTTCGATCGGCGGCGGCGAGAAAGCCGGCGCCTCCGTTCTCAACAAGGGCGAGATCACGATCGGCGAAGCGGGTCTCGCGGCTCTCGTTGGCACGGATGTGCGCAACGCCGGAGCAATCGTCGCGGAGCGCGGCACCGTCGCCCTGGCATCCGGGCAGCGCAGCACCATCGACCTTTCGGGCGACGGCACGGTGCAGATCGCCGTTGATGGGCATTCGAAGGGCGGCGGCGCGCGCAACACAGGCCTGATCGACGCGGCCGGGGGCACGGTCATCCTCACCGCCGGCGCTGCCGTCTCGGCGCTCGAGAGCGTTATCAACACCTCCGGTATCATCCGGGCTGGCGGCACCGCCGGACAGGGTGGCAAGATCCGCATCACCGGGCGCGGCAATGGGCGGCTCGAGTTGAATGGCTCGCTCGATGCATCGGGCACCGTCAAGGGCGGCGCGATTTCGGTCGCGGGGGGCAGTACCATCGCGGTCGGGGCCGCAGCCCGTATCCTGGCCAACGGTGGGCACGATGGCGGCAGCCTGCGGGTCGGAGGCGATTTTGGCGGCAAGGGCCCTCTTCCGCGTGCGGGCAATCTCAGGATCGACCGGGGCGCAGAACTCTCGGCCATCGGCATTTCGGGCACCGGCGGCAGCGTCGTCGCCTGGTCCGACGGCACCACCGAGATCGGCGGCACCCTCTCGGCAACGGGCGGCGAAGCGGGTGGCACCATCGAGACTTCCGGCCGCTTCGCGCTCGGAGTCGGAGTCCATGCGGGCATTTTGCTCGGCGAAGGCGGCAGCTGGCTTCTGGATCCACGCGATGTGCGGATCAGCACCTATGGCACACCCGTGAGGCCCGGCACCAACAATCCCACCGACGGATCGGGCGAGCACATCGTCAACGGCAGTTCCGTCGCCGCCGTGCTGCAGGGCGGCAGCGACGTCACGATCACCACGGATGCCGCAGGAGCCCCGGGCAGCGATACGGGCAACATCGTCGTCGATCGCCAGCTCAACTGGACCGGCGCCGGCTCTCTCACACTTGAAGCCGATGGCGGCATCGTGCTCGAAAAGGGTATCAGCAGCACCGATGGCAGCTTCACCGCTGAGGCAGGCGGCACGATCGACGTGAAGCGCTCGATCACCGCGCGCGGCGACGGCAGCATCACTCTCGAGGCGGGCGGCGACATCACGGTCTCCGAAGACATTTCCGCCTCCGGCGCGGGCAACGTCTCCCTCCAGGCCACCCGCGGCGACATTCGTATCGGCGAAACCTCCACTGGCAACGTGCTCGTCTCGACCACAACCGGCGCGCTCGACCTTGCCGCCTCCGAGGGCGACATCGTCCTGCACCGTGCCGAACGACTGGGTGCTGCGCATATCCAGGTCCGCTCGGCGAGCGGCCCGCTTTCCCTCACCGCCGGAAACGAGATCCGGATCGAGGGCGGCGAGGACAGCGCGAGCTGGGTTCGGGTCGGCAGCTCGACTGGCAGTTCCGAGGTCACGCTTTCGGCCCCCACCGTGACGGTGGTGGGCGGCACGCATCCGAACAGCTTTGCCGAGGTCGTGACCGGCGCCGGTGGCGCGCTCACCATCACGGGCGAGACCTTCGCGCTTTCGAACGGCAGCGGCGATATCGGCATGGTCGCCGCGCTCGATGGCGCTGATCTGACCATCAGCGCCACACGTCAGCGCTGGGATGGCTATCTGCGTGCCGGCTCCGGCGCCTCCGATGGCGGCAATGTGCTGATCGAAGGTTCTGCGACCGTCTCGGTTGAGCCCCAGTTCAGCCTGGCCGAGAACCGGAACTTCCACCTTGGCCCGGGAGCGGACGGGGCCGAGATCAATGCAACGGTTCCGGTCACGGTCACCACATCGGGCCGCGGCACGATCGATGTCGAAGGTCTCTTCTGCGTCCCGGGCCTGACCCTTGCCTCCGAAGAACAGGTCGCGCTCGGCCCCGATGCACAGCTCGTGGGAACCGGGCGAGGCGATGCTGTCGTCGTTGCCGCGGGTCGCAGCTTCGAGAATGCCGCCGGAGCGGATGCCATCGCGCTCGAGGCCGCCGGCAGCCGATGGCTCCTCTACGTCAACCGCTTCAACGGGCTCGAAGGGGACGAGCCGCAGAGCCACGGCTTTGATCTCTATGGCCGCCCCTACCCGACCACACCGCCCTCCGCGATCTCCCAAACCGGGAACCGCATCGTCTATGGCGAGCAGCCGACGCTCACCCTCACGGCGGATACCCTGAGCAAGTCCTATGGCAGCGAAGCCGAGCCGGGTTATTCCGCCTCTGGCCTCCGCGAAGGCGACAGCCTTGCCACTGCGCTGATCAGCGGACCGAATGTCATGAGCGACGGCAGCGAAGCCAACGCCGACACAGGCACCTACATCACCCGCGTCAGCGCAACCCAATCGAGCCAGGGCTATCATCTGGTTGTCGCCCCGGGAGCCATTACGGTAGAAGCGGCTCCGCTCACCATCACCGCAGGCAACGCCTCCCGCACCTACGGCGGCACCAACCCGGCCTTCTCGGCCACCGGGGCGGGCTTCGTCCTCGGACAGTCGCTCGACGATCTCGACGGCAGCCTCGGCTTCGAGACCGCGGCCACCCGACGCTCCGACACCGGGCGCTACAGCGTCACGGCCGCCGGCCTCACCTCCCGCAACTACGACATCACCTACGCCCCGGGCACCCTCACCATCGACCCGGCCGCCCTCACCATCACCGCAGGCAACGCCTCCCGCACCTACGGCGGCACCAACCCGGCCTTCTCGGCCACCGGGGCGGGCTTCGTCCTCGGACAGTCGCTCGACGATCTCGACGGCAGCCTCGGCTTCGAGACCGCGGCCACCCGACGCTCCGACACCGGGCGCTACAGCGTCACGGCCGCCGGCCTCACCTCCCGCAACTACGACATCACCTACGCCCCGGGCACCCTCACCATCGACCCGGCCGCCCTCACCATCACCGCAGGCAACGCCTCCCGCACCTACGGCGGCACCAACCCGGCCTTCTCGGCCACCGGGGCGGGCTTCGTCCTCGGACAGTCGCTCGACGATCTCGACGGCAGCCTCGGCTTCGAGACCGCGGCCACCCGACGCTCCGACACCGGGCGCTACAGCGTCACGGCCGCCGGCCTCACCTCCCGCAACTACGACATCACCTACGCCCCGGGCACCCTCACCATCGACCCGGCCGCCCTCACCATCACCGCAGGCAACGCCTCCCGCACCTACGGCGGCACCAACCCGGCCTTCTCGGCCACCGGGGCGGGCTTCGTCCTCGGACAGTCGCTCGACGATCTCGACGGCAGCCTCGGCTTCGAGACCGCGGCCACCCGACGCTCCGACACCGGGCGCTACAGCGTCACGGCCGCCGGCCTCACCTCCCGCAACTACGACATCACCTACGCCCCGGGCACCCTCACCATCGACCCGGCCGCCCTCACCATCACCGCAGGCAACGCCTCCCGCACCTACGGCGGCACCAATCCCGCCTTCTCGGCCACCGGGGCGGGCTTCGTCCTCGGACAGTCGCTCGACGATCTCGACGGCAGCCTCGGCTTCGAGACCGCGGCCACCCGACGCTCCGACACCGGGCGCTACAGCGTCACGGCCGCCGGCCTCACCTCCCGCAACTACGACATCACCTACGCCCCGGGCACCCTCACCATCGACCCGGCCGCCCTCACCATCACCGCAGGCAACGCCTCCCGCACCTACGGCGGCACCAATCCCGCCTTCTCGGCCACCGGGGCGGGCTTCGTCCTCGGACAGTCGCTCGACGATCTCGACGGCAGCCTCGGCTTCGAGACCGCAGCCACCCGACGCTCCGACACCGGGCGCTACAGCGTCACGGCCGCCGGCCTCACCTCCCGCAACTACGACATCACCTACGCCCCGGGCACCCTCACCATCGACCCGGCCGCCCTCACCATCACCGCAGGCAACGCCTCCCGCACCTACGGCGGCACCAATCCCGCCTTCTCGGCCACCGGGGCGGGCTTCGTCCTCGGACAGTCGCTCGACGATCTCGACGGCAGCCTCGGCTTCGAGACCGCAGCCACCCGACGCTCCGACACCGGGCGCTACAGCGTCACGGCCGCCGGCCTCACCTCCCGCAACTACGACATCACCTACGCCCCGGGCACCCTCACCATCGACCCGGCCGCCCTCACCATCACCGCAGGCAACGCCTCCCGCACCTACGGCGGCACCAATCCCGCCTTCTCGGCCACCGGGGCGGGCTTCGTCCTCGGACAGTCGCTCGACGATCTCGACGGCAGCCTCGGCTTCGAGACCGCAGCCACCCGACGCTCCGACACCGGGCGCTACAGCGTCACGGCCGCCGGCCTCACCTCCCGCAACTACGACATCACCTACGCCCCGGGCACCCTCACCATCGACCCGGCCGCCCTCACCATCACCGCAGGCAACACGACATGGACCGAGGGCGGCGGGAACCCCGATTTCACGGTCTCCGGCGATGGATTCGTTAACGGAGAGGATGTGGACGATCTCGGCGGAACACTGACCTTCGCGACAGACGCCACAAGCAGCTCCGGCCCAGGCAGCTACAGCATCACGCCTGATGGCCTTACTTCGGGCAACTACAGCATCACCTATGAAAGCGGAACGCTCACGGTGGAACCCGCAGGCGGCGGCACGGATGGTGGCGGCACCCCTTCTACCACGCTTGCCGATGCAAGCGGTGCGGTCGAGCGCTTCTCGCGCGGCGTCCCGCCGCTGACGCCGGGTGACGCGAGCTTCCGCACCACCCAGATCGACGCCCCGCCCGCAATCGCCAATGCCTTTGGCCTCGACTACTCGCTCGGCGATGTGATCCAGCTCGCCCCGGGTGGCCGCGCGCCTGCGGATGGCTTCTCGCCAGCCTCCGGCACCATCGCCTCTATGGATGATGCCGATGGGTTCCGCCCCGCGTCCGGCAGCGCAACACCCACTGCAGCGCCGCAGCCCGTGCAGGCGGGCGGCTGCAGCGGCTCGATCAACACCGGCGCCGCCGACGCCGGCTGCGGACGCGCCCGCAGCACAGAAACCTACTGGACCACAAGGACACCCGCCAGCCGATGATCCGGACCCGTCTCGCTTTCGCGGCCGCCCTTTGCCTCACCCTGCCCTCCGCCAGCTTCGGCCAGTCGGCACGTGATTATCTGCCCCGAGAACCCGGCCTGCGCCCGGACCCGGCCCGCGAGGTCAGGCCACCTGAGGAGACAGCACCGCCTGCAGCGATCCGACCCGCGGCGGGCACGGGCGGGCTCCTTCTTCGGGGAATTGCGCTCGATGGCGCCACTGCGGTCTCGGAGGCAGAACTTGCGCCGCTTTGGGCCGGGCTGATCGGCACGCGCGTTGGTGTGCCCGAACTCGAGGCGGTTGCGGCGGCCATCGGCGCCGCCTATCGCGCGCGCGGTTATATCCTTTCCCAGGCGGTCCTGCCCGCACAGGACGTGAGCGGTGGCATCGTGCGCATCCGTGTCGTCGAGGGCTTCGTCGAGACTGTTGAGGTATTGGCGGAGAATTCATCCGTCCAGGCCACGACGGAACGGATCTTTGCACCGGTCCCCGCAGACCGTCCGCTCCGGATCACGACGCTCGAGCGCAGCGTCCTGCTTGCGCGCGACACCTTCGGCGCGGAGGTCGAAACCGTGCTCGAACCGGCCCCGGTCACCTTCGGTGCCGCCAATCTCGGGGTCTCCGCCGCCGTCGAGCCCACCTCCTACTTCGCCACCGTCGACAACCGCGGCTCCCGCCTCTACGGCGCCTGGACGCTGGGTGCGGGCAGCCGGAGCTATAACCTCCTCGGGCTCGACGAACGCATCGATACACTGATTGCCGTTGCGCCGAGCGATGCCTCAATGCTCTTTGCCGCGGCAACGCTCGACAAGCCGCTCGCATCCCTCGCCGGTTCGGTGCTTGACGGCGGACGGCTCGAGCTCCATGCCGACTTTTCGCGCGCAGATCCCGACCTCGCGAAAAGCGGCTCGCCCGACGGGCTTTCGCTCGTGCAGGACGAGACGAACCTCCATGCAGGCCTGATCGTGCCCTTTATCCGGACCCGGTCGCAGAACCTCTTCGGCCGCGCCGGGCTCGGATTTCAGGAAAGCCGGGGCATCACCGACTTTGCCGATGTGGAATCGGAGCAGACCGACAGGCTCTGGGTGCTCGACGCACGTCTGACCTGGGATGTCGCCGACCGTTTCGGCGGCGTGACGCTGGTCGACGCAACCGTTCGCAAGGGGCTCGACATCGGTGGCGCGACGGTGGGTGCCGATGGGCCGGCGGCCGGTGTACCGGACTTCCTCCTCGCCGACCTAACCCTCTCCCGGCTCCAGCGTCTTGGCAACGGCGGCTGGGCGATCTACGGAGAGGCCACCGGCCAGATTGCCGCTGACGTCCTGCCCACCACCGAACGCTTCAGCCTCGGCGACAGCACGATCGGCCGTGGTTTCGCACCGGGAAATACCTCTGGCGACTCAGGCTTCGGCACGCGGCTGGAACTGCGTCGCGAGATTGCCCCCGAACGGCTGCGCGATGCGGTGCAGAGCGCCGAGCTCTATGTCTACGGCGATTACGGCCGCGCCTGGGACCGCAGCCTCGCCCGCGATGGCGAACAGGTGGAAACCCTCGCCTCCTGGGGTTTCGGCGCCCGGATCGACGTCCGCCCCTGGCTCACGCTGACGCCCGAGGTCGCCCGTCAGCTCGAAGGCACGGCAACCGATACGACCCAAACCGGCCTTGAAACCCGCTTCTACATCGGGGCCATCGCCCGTTTCTGAGCCATCGGCCGGAAACGGCCCACCCGAAGCGCGCCGGATACGGAATTCTCCGGCGCCGCCGCTGGACGCAGGGACGCCTCTCCCCTAAAAGGACTCGACATCTCCGAGGGGAAAACATGCGCATTCTCATCACCAACGATGACGGCATCACCGCGCCCGGCCTGAAGATCGCCGAGGCGATCGCGGCGGAGCTGGCCGGGCCCGAGGGCGAGGTCTGGGTTGTCGCACCGGCCTTTGAACAGTCGGGCGTCTCGCATTGCGTTTCCTACATCCGCCCGATGCGGCTTGAAAAGCTCGAGGAGCGCCGCTTTGCCGTCGAGGGCTCGCCCGCCGACTGCGTGCTTGCGGGCCTTGGAGAAATCCTGCGCGACAACCCGCCCGATCTCGTGCTTTCTGGGGTGAACCGCGGCCATAACGTCGCCGAGGACACGCTCTATTCCGGCACGATCGGCGGCGCGCTCGAGGCTGCGCTCCACGGCTACCGTTCAGTCGCGCTCTCGCAGTATTACGGCCCCAATTCGGCTCACGGGCTCGGCGCCTTCGAGGCCGCCGCCGAACATGCCGTGCCGGTGATCCGGCGGCTGCTCGAAAAGGCGCCATGGCAGCGCGAAGGCTACAACCTCTTCTACAACGTGAACTTCCCTGCACTTCCCGCCGCAGAGGTGAAGGGGGTCCGGGCCACGCACCAGGGCTCGCGGCTCAATCCGACCTTCGGGGTGCAGCCGCAACGCGCGCCCAACGGGCGGCTCTATCTCTGGCTCACCCATGGCGAAGGCAACAACGGCACCGCGCCGGGCTCGGATTCCCATGACTGCCACGCCGGGCATGTCACCGTCACCCCGCTCAGCGCCGATCTCACGGTGCACGAGATGGTCGCCCCGCTCGCGGAGCTTCTGCAGTAGGACCGGGAGTTCCATGGACGACATCGAGCGCCAGATGCAGTTCGTCTTCGCCTTGCGGTCGCATGGAATCACGAATGCCGATGTGCTCAAGGCAATGGAATCCGTGCCGCGCAAGGACTTCCTCGAAGGCATCTTCGAGGAACGTTCCCATGAGGATACGCCGCTGCCGATCTCCTGCGGCCAGACCATCAGCCAGCCGTCGGTGGTTGCGCTGATGACCCAGGCGCTCGATCTCAACCGCCGCTGCAAGGTGCTCGAGATCGGCACCGGCTCGGGCTATCAGGCTGCGATACTCGCCCGGCTCGCGCGCCGGGTCTACACAATCGAGCGGCACCGGCGCCTGGCCCGCCGCTCGAAGGAGCTGCTGCACCGGCTGGGGCTCCACAACATCACCGTGGTTCACGGCGACGGTTCGCTCGGCCTTCCCGAGCAAGTGCCGTTCGATCGCATCATCGTGACCGCCGCCGCTGAGGATCCGCCACAGATCCTGCTCGATCAGCTCCGCCCCGGCGGCATCATGGTCCTGCCCGTGGGTCAGAGCCACTCGGTCCAGACGCTCATCAAGGTCTCCAAGACCGAGCATGGGCTGGAATACACCGAGCTCGGACCCGTCCGCTTCGTTCCCCTTGTCGAAGGCATAGCACATGATGTATTGGACTAGCCGAAACCACCGAAATATGGGAGAATTGTGATGGTTTCGCGCCGCGGCTTGCCCAATGGGCGCATCCGGACCCTCCGCCCGCTCCTGATATCCTCCGCCTTCTGCGCGTTGCTCGCGGCCTGTACCGCGCCCGGCGCCGGCGGTGGCGGACAGCAGGCGGTCCCAAATCTTTCCCCGGATTCGCGCGGGGTCATCACCTACGCCACCTATCAGGTCGCCGTCGCGCGCGATGGCGATACGCTCGATACGGTTGCAAGCCGCGTTGGCACGACGAGCGCTGAACTGGCTCGGCTAAACGCGTTGCCCGGCGATTACCGGCTCCGGAGCGGCGAAGTCCTGCTCCTGCCGCAAAGCGTGGCACGCCCGCCCGATTCCGGCGGCTTCGGCACCGGCGAGGTAAGCACCGAACCGCTCTGGAGCCCCGAGGGGGCGGCCGCCGCCATCGATGGTGCCTCTGCGACGGGGAACACCTCTCCCCAGAGCAGCCCGTTCCAGAACGGCCAGACCCAGCCTCTGATCGACCCGATCCGGCACCGGGTGGAAGCGGGAGAGACCGCCTATTCGATCGCGCGTCTCTATGGTGTCTCGGTCACCGCACTCGCCTCTTGGAATGGGCTCGGCCCGGATCTCGCCGTGCGCGAGAACCAGGAGCTGCTGATCCCGATCGTGAGTGACGCGAATCGGATCTCCGGCGCAGCCGACACCCAGCCCGGCCAGCCGACGGATGTCGCCGCGCCCGCGATCGCGGCGACGCCGCTGCCCGACGACATCACCGAAGCGGCCGACCCGACTTCTCCCGATCTTGCCCAGTATCGCACCCCGGCCGGCGGCAAGCTTGATGCGCCTGTCTCGGCCAAGATCACCCGCGGCTACAACAGCTCGAACCCGAATGGCGTCGGCTACTCGGTCCCGGCCGGTACGCCCGTACGCGCCGCAGCCGATGGCGAGGTTGCGTTGATCTCGGAGGAACTAGGCGGCATCGGCACGATCGTTTTGATCCGGCATCGCGACGACCTGATGACGACCTACAGTACGCTCTCCGATGTGGATGTCACCAAGGGACAGAACGTGCGGGCAGGTCAGGTAATCGGCAAGGTCGCACCGCGCGACAAGCCGGAACTCCAGTTCGATGTCTTCCGCGGCACAACGAGCGTCGATCCAACGCCCTATGTCGGCGGTTGATCCGACTGGAAACCACCGCTGACCTCACGCGCGCCCGCACGCCCCGCGGGCGCGTGGTTTCGGTTTATCCTTGGTGTGAGAGCAAAATCCTGAGTTCGAACTGCTTTCGCTCTAGTGGCGAGCGAGTTCGGCCTTGCCCTGCAAGCGCCGGGCACAGACCAGCCATTCGCCGAGTGAACACTCAGTCTCAGCGCAGTCGAACTCGCAGACCGCAAGCGACGGCGGAACCTCCTGAACGAAGGAATCGGCCAGTATCCGGGTCTTGCGGTTGAGCCACCCGTTGAAGGCATGCGGGGCGCGGGCGAGCCGGGCCAGCGTGTGTTCGGCAACAGGATGTTCGCGCATCTTGGAAATCCTTCTCACCAGATCAAAATCATGCGTTAACCATGGCAGGCGTGAACCTTTGCAGCCTTGATCTCGCGCAAACGCAAGACAGGCTTCACGGTGTCCCTTGGCGATCGACATGGCCAAGGTCACGCTCGGGCGACACCCGGTCACGCACCATCTGCTTGAGCCTTTTCACATCCGGAAATCCGCCGTCACGCTTGCGTTCCCAGATCAGCTCGCCATCGATGCGGATCTCGAAGATCCCGCCGGTGCCTGGCACGAGTGTCACCGCGCCAAGCTCTTCGGAGAAGGTCGAGAGGAGCTCCTGCGCCATCCAGGCCGAACGCAGGAGCCAGTTGCAAAGGCTGCAATACGTGATGGTGACGGTGGGGCGGTGCTCTGACATACCCCCACTCTGCCCCGCTGCCACGCCCGCCGCAACCATGTCAGGCGGTTGGAAAGGCGCCCTTGAATGCCACTTCGGCGAGCGGGCGCCGCGGGCTCGGAACTTCGCGCGCCTGCAGCGCCTCGGGAAGCTGTGCCTTGTCGCCGAGCTTGCCGATCGCGACCCCGGCCTCGACGCGGAAGCCCTCGGGCACCCCTAGCACCTCAGGGATACGGTCGAAATGGATGCCGGTCATGCCATGCACGTGGTAACCCAGCAGCTGCGCCTGGAGCGACAGCAACCCCCAGGCCGCGCCGGCATCGAAGGAATGGCTGTAGATCGGCTGTTCCTCGCTCGATCCGGGCGCCGCGGCATGGGTTTTCGAAAGGATGAAGACCAGTGCTCCGGCGGCCTTCGCCCAGCTCTGATTGAAATCGTTGAGCAAGCCGAGCAGCCGGTCGAATTCCGGCGTCCCCTTTACGGCGTAGACGAAGCGCCAAGGCTGAAAATTGAAGGCAGAAGGCGCCCAATGCGCCGCCTCCAGAATGGTAAGGAGCTTGTCTTCAGGCAGGGCGGTTCCGTCGAAGGCACGCGGCGACCAGCGCTCGAGGAAGAGCGGGGCAACCGCGTTTTCGGCGTTGCGTGTCTCGATGGCTGAGATCTTGGTCATGGCGGTCGAAATCCTCTGCATTCGCGTTTGCAGCAAATGTAAGCCATCGCGGAATAAAACCAACAAGTTTCGTCGGTTTATTGTCGCGGCATCGGCGACACACCGTTGGCGCATCTGCCCGGCGCACGTAGCCCCAGCCAGCGTGAGGCCTCACGACTCATGCAAGTCACGCGCGATTGGTGGCCCGATTGCGACATCCTTGAAGTGCGCGACAAACCCGGCCCGCGTTGGCGAGCAGGCCATCGGTCCGACCTCGGCCGGTCCCTCCGGAAAGGGGCAAAGTCGCGCCATCCGCCAGGCTCCACCGTCCAGTGAATACTGCACCCGCACTGCATCGCCATGCCGGGTGATCCGCACCCCGACCACCGTCTCGGGCGTGGCCTCGGGCAACGGGATCACCGACCAGTCGGAGCGAGGCGCGCTGACCACGGTGCTGAAATGCATGAGCCCGTCGGTGAATTCGATACCCGCCTTGATCCAGCATGTCTCTCCGCACCGCAGCATCATCCCGGCCTGATCGTAGAGCGCCGAATAGCGGCCAGTCACAGCGAGGCGGGCGGTAAAATCCCCCTTCACCGGTGCAAGCCAGGCGTGACCACTGTCCCGCACAAAGCCATAGAACGTCTCCCGCCAGAAATCGGTCGTCTCGCCCGTCTCCAGCGAAAGTGCTGCTGCGTCGCCCGACCAGACCGGTGGAGGATTGAGCCAGGTGAACTCAGTTGCCATAACCACCGCCCCCCGGGGTTTCGAGCCAGTAGACATCGCCCGCGGCGACCTCGGTCTGATCCGCGCTGGCGAGTTCATCGACAGCGCCTCGGGCGCGCACCACGCGGGTCCGGCCACAGCCCCCCGGAGCGCCGCCCTCAAGCCCCGGCGGAGGCACGCGCCGGTGCCCCGAGAGGATTGCCACCGTCATCGGCTCGAGGAAGCGGATCCGTCGCGTCACGCCATTCCCGCCATGGAACTGCCCGCCCCCGCCGGTACCCTCCCGGATCGAGAACTCGTCGAGCACGACGGGAAAGCGCCATTCGAGCACTTCCGGGTCGGTCAGCCGCGAGTTGGTCATATGGCTGTGCACACCGCTCGTCCCGTGGAAACCCGAGCCATCCGACAGCCGGCCCGCCCCCGTCCCGCCGCAGATCGTCTCGTAATACTGGTAGCGTCCGTTACCCCAGGTGGTGTTGTTCATGGTCGATTGCGCCGCCGCCTGCACGCCCAGCGCGAGAAAGAGCGCCGAGGTCACAGCCTGGCTGGTCTCCACATTGCCCGCGATCACCGCTGCGGGATATTCCGGCGCAAGCATCGAGCGCTGCGGCACGATGACCTCCAGCGGCTTCATCACCCCCTCGTTCATCGGGATGTTGTCGTCCACGAGGCAGCGGAAGACATAGAGCACGGCCGCTCGCGTCACCGGCTCCGGCGCGTTGTAATTCGTTGCAAGCTGGGCGGTCGTGCCGGTAAAATCGATCACGGCCGAGCGGTTTTGCCGGTCCACCCGTATGCTCACCCGCACCTCGCGCGGCGCCCCGTCAAAGTCCGGGTCCATCGGATAGACGTAATCGGCATCCTTCAGCGCCTCGATCGCGCGCCGCACGCTCTCCTCCGCATTGTCCTGCACATGGCCCATGTAGGCCTCGACCACTGCGAGCCCGAAATGCTCGACCATGCGGCGAAGCTCCTGCGCCCCCTTCTCGCATGCTGCAACCTGCGCCCGGAGATCGGCGAGGTTCACCTCCGGCGCCCGCACCGGATAGGGCCCGGAGCTCAGCAGCTCGCGCGTCTCGGCCTCTCGGAACCGGCCGCGATCCACGAGCTTCCAGTTGTCGATATAAACCCCCTCGTCATGGATCGTCCGACTGTCGGGCGGCATGGATCCCGGCGTGAGACCGCCCACATCCGTATGATGGCCGCGCGCCGACGTGTAGAAGAGAATCTGAGCACCGGCATCATCCCAGACCGGCGTCACCACCGTGATATCGGGCAGATGCGTCCCTCCGTTGTAGGGCGCGTTCAGCACGAAAACATCGCCCGGCGCCATCTCGGGATTCTGCGCGATGACCGCCTTGACGCTCGCGCCCATGCTCCCGAGATGCACCGGCATGTGCGGCGCATTGGCGATGAGATCTCCGCCCCGGTCGAAGACCGCGCAGGAGAAATCCAACCGCTCCTTGATCGTGACCGAGGCCGCGGTGTTTTCGAGCACCGCGCCCATCTGCTCGGCAATCGACATATAGAGGTTGTTGAAGACCTCGAGCATCACCGGATCGGCTTCCGTCCCGACCGCGGCGCGTTTGGGTCGCGCCACGATGCGCCGGAGCACCACGTGGTCATGGGCGCTAATCCGTGCCTGCCAGCCCGGCTCGATCAGGATCGAGGTATGCGGCTCGACCAGCACGGCAGGGCCGGTGAGCGTATCGCCCGGCCGGAGCACCTCGCGCTTCACGAAGCGTGCCTCGACCCACGCGCCATGCAGAAAGACCGGCGCGACCAGCGCCGCGCGGTAATCGCCCTCCGCCCGTTCCGCCAGCGGCTGCGCAGTTTCGGCAAGATCCGCCGCCCCGCCGATCGCCTCGACCTGAACGCTCTCGATAACCAGCGCCGCATCACCCGGATCAAAGCCGAAGCGTGCCCGGTGTGCCGCCTTGAACGCCGTGCGCAACTCGCCCTCCGAGCCGAAGGCGATCGGCAGCGCCGTATCCGTGCCCTTCACCTTGAGATGCAGCGTATGGACGAGCCGGATATGGGCCTCCGCCACGCCCTGCGTCTCGACCTCGCCCAGCGCCTCGACGCCGAGCGCATCGAGACGCCCCGCAGCGGCCAGCCGTGTCACGTCGCCAAGCTCAGCCTCCATCGCTTCGGTCCGCGCCGCACGGATATCGGCAAGCCCCATGCCATAGGCTGAAAGCAGCGAAGCCATCGGATGGACGAGGCAGGTTTCCATGCCGAGCGTATCGGCAATCGCGCAGGCATGCTGTGCCCCTGCTCCGCCAAACACCGTGAGACAATAGCCGCTCACGTCATGGCCGCGCTGCACGCTGATCTTCTTGATGGCGTTGGCCATGTTCTCGACGGCAATGCGCAGAAAGCCTTCTGCCACTGCCTCCGGCGCCTTGCCGACCTCCGCGGCCATCCGCTCGAAGCCGGCCCGCGTTGCCGAGAGATCGAGCGGCCGGTTCGCATCGCGCCCGAAGATTGCCGGGAAAAACTCGGGCCGGAGCCGCCCGGTCAGCACGTTGGCATCCGTCACCGCCAGCGGCCCACCGCGGCCGTAGCACGTCGGCCCCGGATTTGCCCCCGCGCTCTCCGGGCCGACGCGCATCCGTGCCCCGTCGAAGGTAAGCAGCGAACCGCCGCCGGCTGCGACGGTATGGATGTTCATCATCGGCGCGGTGATCCGCACCCCGGCGATCTCAGTATGAAGCAACCGCTCGTAATCGCCCGCGAAATGGCAGACATCCGTTGATGTACCGCCCATGTCGAAGCCTATGATCCGCCCCTCGCCTGCAATCTGGCTGGTGCGCACCGCGCCCACCACGCCACCGGCCGGCCCCGAGAGGATCGCGTCCTTGCCTTGGAAGAGCCCCGCATCGGTGAGCCCGCCAGAGGACTGCATGAACATGAGCTTGCCCCGCATCTCCCCGTCGAAGGCGGCCGCGACCCGGTCGATGTAGCGCCGGAGAATCGGGGTGAGATAGGCATCGACCACGGTCGTGTCGCCCCGGCTTACCATCTTCATGAGCGGGCTGACCTCATGGCTTACCGAAACCTGGGCAAAGCCTGCCGCCCGCGCGATCTCGGCCGCCCGGGTCTCATGCGCATGATGGCGGTAGCCGTGAACCAAGACGATGGCACAGGCCGATAGGCCTTCGGCCCGCACTGCAGCGAAATCGGCTGCAAGCCTCGCCTCGTCGAGCGGAAGTTCCACGGTGCCGTCCGCCCGCACCCGCTCGTCGGCCTCGATCACAGTGCGATAGAGCATCTCGGGCAGGATGATCTGGCGGTCAAACAGCCGCGGTCGGGCCTGATAGGCAAGCCGAAGCTGCTGGCCGAGCCCGCGGGTCGTCACCAGTACCAGCGGCTCGCCCTTGCGCTCGAGCAGGGCATTGGTGGCAACCGTTGTGCCCATCTTGACACTTGCAATCCGTTCCGCGGGGATCGGAGCCTCGGCAGCGAGCCCCAGGAAACGCCGGATGCCATGGAGTGCGGCGTCCTCATACTGCTCGGGGTTTTCCGAGAGCAGCTTGGCACGATGGAACCGCCGGTCCGGGTCACGCGCAACAATATCGGTGAAAGTGCCGCCCCGGTCGATCCAGAAATCCCACATCCGCTCTCGCGCTCCCTGCCCGTCCTCCCTTCCGGTCTAGCGCGGGATCGCTGACCATGCCAGAGCCAAGCCCCGCCCTCTCTGCAACCGCTGGTGCCCGCTCAGAAATTCGCCAATGCGTGCAATCGCCTGCTGTATGCCGTGCGCGCACCTGCTAATCTTGGTCCATGTCGATCTGGAGCCGCATTGGAGACGCCATTTCCGCGCTCGTCGCGCGGGGCGAAGCGCTGTCCGCCTTCTTCGAACGGCGCCGTGCGGCGCCGGAGAAGTCGGTCGCCTTTACGATTGCCGTGGTCAGCCTCGGAGCCAAGATGGCCAAGGCCGACGGTCAGGTACGCCCCTCCGAGGTCGCCGCCTTCCGAAGGGTCTTCCGCATTGACCCCAAGGATGAGGCCGCCGCCGCACGGGTCTTCAACCTCGCCCGCCAGGACATTGCCGGCTTTGATGTCTACGCTCAGCGCATTGCCCGGATGTTCGAGGGCCAGCCGCAGGTGCTCGAGGACATTCTTGAGGGTCTCTTCAACATCGCGATGGCGGACGGCCATTACCACGAAGATGAAGAATGCTTCCTGCGCCGTGTTGCCGAGATCTTCGGCATCCGCCCGCCCGCCTTCGCCTGCATCGAGGAGCGCCATGTGTCCGGACGTCCGCGCGATCCCTGGCAGGTGCTGGGCGTGCCGCGCGATGCCGATCTCGGCACCGTACGGACCCGCTGGCGCGAACTTGTGCGGGCAAATCACCCTGACAAGATGATCGCGCGGGGCTTGCCGGAAGAGACAGTGGCGCTCGCCACGTCACGCATCACGGCGATCAATCAGGCCTGGGAGGAGATCTCCTCCCGGAACCAGGCCCGCGAAGTGCATTAAGTCTCAGGCTGCGCGCCGGCCCCGTCCACGCGGGGTTCCTGCGCCGCGCACGCCTCCGAAGAAGGCCACAAGCGATTCGAGCCGTTCGGTTTCCCCGGTCAGTGCCTGCGCTGCCTGCGCGCTCTCGTCCGCCATGCCCGCGTTCTGCTGAGTGATGGTGTCCAGCTCGTTCACCGCAGCCGATACGCCTTCGATCCCGGTCGCCTGCTCACGGTTGGCGATCGTGATCTCATCGGCAATAGAGGCGACGCTCTCGATGGCATCGACGATCGTCGAGAGCACTTCTCCGGTCGCCGACACGAGCCGCACACCCTCTGCGACATCCGCGGTGCTGCTCTCCATCAGGCGGCCGATATCGCCAGCAGCTGCCTCGGCGCGCTGCGCGAGCGCGCGCACCTCCTGGGCAACGACCGCGAATCCTTTCCCTGCATCGCCCGCCCGTGCCGCTTCGACACCGGCATTCAGGGCAAGCAGATTGGTCTGGAACGAGATTTCGTTGATGACCTTCACGAATTCGCCGACCTGCCGCGAATTGGCATCGATCTGGCTCATGGCGTTGATCGCCTCATGCACGACCTCGCCCCCCTTTCCAGCAGTTTCCACCGCCCGCTGAGCCCGCGAGGCAACCTGCTCGGCGCTTTCGGCATTGGCCTTCACGGTCGCCGCCATTTCGGTCATCGTCGCGGAGGTCTGTTCGAGCGAAGCCGCCTGGGCGGTGGCGCGATCTGCAAGCTGGCCGGAGTTCTCCGAGATCCGCCGGGTATCGGTGATGATCGCGACAGTCGTTTCGCCGATCGCCTGCACGATGCGTTCGAATTCGTTTACGGTCACATCCACATCACGCTTCAGCGCCGCGAACCGCCCCTTGTAGTTGCCGTCCATCCGGCAGGAGAGATCGCCGCCGGCAAGCTGCGCCATCACCCGGCTCGCGTCCGCGACCCCGCGCTCGACCTCGTCCATCAGCCGGTTCATGCCGCGGGCAAGCTCCTCGAGATGCGGGTCGTCGAAGCGCGCCGTGATCCGGCGATCGAATTCGCCTTCTGCCGCCCGCGCAACCACCGCACCGAACTCGACACCGAAGGCCTCCGCCGCCGCAGCACGGCGCTCGGCCAGCGCCCGGTCGCTATCGGCCCGGAGCCGCTCGGTCTCGGCCGCGGCGCGTTCGGATTCCGCCCGCGTGCGCTGTTCCTCCGCAAGGGCCCGCTGGCGCTCCGCGGCCTGCCGCTCCCCTGCGGCTTCCCGCTCGAGCGCCTTCTGCCGCAGCAACGCCTCGCGCAACTCGTCCACGCTGTCACGAAGAAGCCCGATCTCGTCCGCGCTCCGCCAGGCGGGCGCCTGAGCATCGAGATCGCCCGCAAGCAGACGCCGCATCGTCTCCGAGATCTGCAAGAGCCGCACGCCGATGCTCTGGTGCAGCCCTCGATAGGCAATGAATGCCGCGCCCAGGATCACGAGCGCCGCCGCGATCGCCATGCCCGCGGCAAACCGGTCGCGTGCGCGCAGAGCGCTGAGCCCTTCTTCCATCGCCGCATGGATCTGGTCCTCGGCATCATCCGCCGCGCTCATGAACTGATCGTAGGCAGCATCGAGCGCGGATGCAGCCGCCCCCATCGCCTCCGCCCGCGCAGCCATATTCGCCCGGCGCTCCAGCGCCAGTGCCGAGAAGGCGGCGACATCGGCAGGAAGCGATGAAGCGGCCGTCTCAAAAGCCGGATCCAGTGCCGCAGCCTCCTCAAGCCGCGCCCGGGCATTTTCGAAGTCCGCAGTCGCCATGCCGAAATCCGCGCTGGCATCGCCACTGAGGCCCTCCTCGACGATCAGATGCCCGTCCGCGATCAGAAAACGCGCCTCGCCAACAAGCCGTTGCAGCTCTGCATTGCCCGGCGCCACCTCCGCAGCAGAAGTCATGCCATCCGTGACGCGGCCGTAAAGCTCATCGAACGTCGCGTCCGCAGCACTGCCCACGCCGTCATCTGCAGAGAAGAGTTCCAGGCGGTGGCGCGCTGCCTTTTCCATCGTGTCGAGCGCAGCGAGTGCTGCGTCCACGCTTTCCCGCACCGCCGGCGAATCCGTTGGCTGATACCGGCCTTCCGGAAGATCTGCCCCGTCGAGAATCGCGTGTGCGAAAAGCCGCGCCGCCTCAAGCTGCTCGGAGATACTGTCGAAATTGCCGACCACCTCACCGGAGATGATCTCCTCGAGTCTCATATGCGCGAAGGTCCCGGTGAGCTTTACCTCCATTACCGCGTCGCCCAGAGGTGCAAGCCCCTCGCCGACCCGGATGCCGTTGCGCGCCACACCGTCGGCAGACCAGAGGATCAGCCCGCCGGAGGCAAACACAAGAATTGCAAACACGGAAAAGACTGCAAGGATCTTCCTTCCCGCCGACAGATTCTCGAACATGATAACTGGCCCCGGATAGTCGCAACGCGATCCCGGGACCATGGACAGGAAACATTTCCCGAAAATTAAGAGCCCACCCGGAAAAGAGTTGAGCGTCTTCAGTTGGTTGTGGTTCCGTTCGGTTTGCACGCTGAATGGAGCCGACAATGCCCTGGACTGAAGCCGCTCGACGGGAGTATCGGCGGGAATGCCCGCGTTATGCAAGCGACCTGTTGGATCGGGAATGGGCGTTGATCGAACCTTTCCTGCCACCGCCGAGCCGCCTCGGTCGCCCGCGCACGACGGATCTGCGCGAAGTGATGAATGCGTTGCTCTACATCGCTTCCACGGGGTGTCAGTGGCGTATGCTGCCGAAGGAGTTTCCTCCGGTCTCGACGGTGCAGGGCTATTTCTACGACTGGCGTGACAGCGGCCTGCTGCAGACGATCCGTTTCGCGCTGACGATGGAGACCCGGGACCTGGAGGGGCGGGAAGCCAGTCCGAGCGCGGGCGTGATCGACTCCCAAACCGTGAAAACCACTGAAAGCGGGGGGATTTCCGGTTTCGATGCCGGCAAGAAGGTCAAGGGGCGCAAGCGCCATATTGTCGTGGACACCTTGGGCCTGCTCTTCGGAGTAGTCGTTCATTCCGCCGATATCCAGGATCGGGACGGGGCGCCGGCGGTGCTCAGGACGATCCGCCATGCCTGTCCCTGGCTCCGTCACATCTTCGCCGACGGGGGCTATGCCGGACCGAAGCTGCGCGGCGCGCTCAGACACATGGGCGAGTGGACGGTCGAGATCATCAAGCGCTCTGACACCGCAGACGGCTTCGAGGTCTTGCCACGCCGCTGGGTCGTTGAACGGACCTTCGCCTGGCTCGGTCGATGCCGCCGTCTCGCCAAAGATTGGGAGAAATCCGTCGCCTCCGCCGAGGCCTGGATCAACATCGCCCATATCCGTCTCACAACCAGGCGCCTCGCAAGGTATTGCTATGTTTGACTGAGTTTTGAATCAGGCTCTGAGTAGGATGGAGCATCATGAGCAGGACCACGAACAAGTTTTCCCCTGAAGTGCGAGAGCGGGCCGTGCGGCTGGTTCTTGACACCGAGGCCCGGCATCCGTCGCGCTGGCAGGCGGTGATGTCGATTGCAGCGAAGATCGGCTGCACCGCACAGACCCTGAACGAGTGGGTCAAGAAGGCGGAGGTTGACAGCGGCCGCCGCGCAGGCATCCCAACCGAGACAGCGGAGAAGATGAAGGCGCTCGAGCGAGAGAACCGTGAGCTGCGCCAGGCGAACGAGATCCTCAGGAAGGCGTCAGCGTATTTTGCGATGGCGGAGCTCGACCGCCGGTCAAAGTGATGGTGGATTTCATCGAGGCGCATCGTGATGCGCACGTGGTCGAGCCGATCTGCGCGATTTTGCCGATCGCCCCTTCCACCTACTACGATCACTTGGCGAAACGGGCCGATCCGGCGCGTCGTTCGGATCGTGCACGTCGGGACGATGCTCTGCGGCCCGAGATCCGGCGCGTCTACGGCGTCCGCAAGATCTGGCACCAATTGCGCCGCGAGGGGTTCGACGTCGCCCGCTGCACAGTGGCACGGCTGATGAAGGACATGGATATTCAAGGCATCATCCGCGGCAAGCCGCACCGCACGACGTCGAACCCCTCGCGCGCAATCGGTGACTGGATCCAGTTCTACAACCACAGACGCCCGCATCAGGCACTTGCCATGCGGACACCAGCGGAGGCATTCAGATTAGCAGCTTAAACTGCACAGATTCCGCTGTGTCGACACAGGTTCCTCTTCATGACAGCTTCTCCGTTTAGTGACATACCAGAAGATGCCTTGAGACGCGGACGCTACCAAGAACATTCACATGCTTACCTAACGTTGTTCGCAAAAAAGTACCAGTTCGAGATGTCTACATCCGACCCATCAACCGTGCTGTTTAGATTTCAACAAGCGAAACATGCCCTTTTTTTGGGTGAAATAGATGATCGTTCAATCAATTACTTGTCGGACTTGCTCCGATCCGATCACCGAGTAATAACAACGGATCAAGGTCAGGCCGCACATCTTGCATCAAGGGTTAAGAGGAAGACCTCTGTGCATTTTGATCGAAATCAATCAGATTATATCTATCTTACAGATCACCTTCGCAGACCTATCGGCTCATCCTATGCGAGACGCCGCAATCTAATATCAAATGTTCGCCGAAATCTTGATGTCTGCGTTCGTGAGATGAAGCTTAACGAGACACCGACGGCAAAGTCCTTAGTGCAGGCGTGGTATGCTATCCGTAGATTTACGGCCAACAAAGACGAACGAGATGCTTGCATTGATGCAATTAACAGAGCATCTGAACTTAATTTAGAGGTTTTCGTCATGGAGGTTAATGGCGATCTAGAAGGCATTTCTATTATTGACCCCACACCAAGAGAATCCATAATAGTACTATTTCAGAAATGCCTTAGAGGTTTCAGCCGATCTGATGAATATTTCTATACCCAGTTGGCTGAGAAATATTCTGATACTCCCTATATCAACGCTGGGCAAGACCTTGGCATGACTGGTCTAAAGTTTTTCAAGTCTTCTATGAAGCCATACGAAATACGGCACAAATGGTATGTTCAAACGAGCTAGCTGAGAAAGGTAAGCGCAAATCCGACTGCAAGCCCGCAAATGCCTAGAGCATAAAATAGTGCAGATGAAATAAATAGTGCTCGCATTTGCCCAGAAAATATATGTCTACCCCCGTAGAATAAATTATCTATAGTTGCCTTTCCATCAGCAAAATCTCTTACATTTCTGTCAATGTGCTCCACAACATCAACGCATATGTCGTTTTTTCTAAGGATAACAATAAACGCAAGAAATGACGAAATAATTAAGCATGCACTAGACGCGAAAATTGTCATACTGGATATTTTCGAGAATTCAGCTACCGCTGCGACTGCAATAGATGCAATGGCTATTGAAGGGCCGGAAGTGGCCGGTGTAGACAATACTAAATTGTTCACCACATGGGATTGCTCAAAGAAAAAGTCGTAAGTTTTATTTCTCTTTTTTATCCAATAGTCTAGCTCTGGACGGCTTAGCTCGCTGGCTGAGACGCTTCGTTGAGCTGCTTCTGGGTGAAGCTTGCTTCTGTCATCTCGAACAGAGTTCGTCACGGTTCGCTCACTGGTTGCCTAGTCGTTGTACGCTTGCATACTCGAAGTATTGATTCAATTGGCTGTTTCTGGTTTCGCTTTAAGGCGCGGCCGCTGCGCCTCCCGGCCAGGTCGAGGAGCGCATTTCCTCGAGCCGCGAAACCGTGCGGTGAAACTCGAAAGCACCCGCGCCTTCCGTATAGAGTGCCTCGGGCGGCGCCGCCGCCGAGCAGACCAGCAGGACCTTGGCCTCGTAGAGCGCATCGATCAGCGTGACGAAGCGTTTCGCTTCATTGTTGTTCGCTCGCGACAGCGCCGGGATGCCCTCCAGGATCAGTACCTTTATCCGCTGCGCGATGGCGAGATAGTCCGCCGCGCCGAGCGGCCGGGCGCAAAGATCGGCAAAGCTCGCCCACGCCACTCCATGCGCATGCCGCGGCAGACGCACCGTACGGCCCTGCACCGCAATCTCCAGCGGCGCGCCGGCCTCACCGGCGTGGCTGGCCCAGGCCGCATCGAGTGCCGCGCGCGCCGCGGCATCGTCCGGGCTGAAATAGACCGTCTCACCCATCTCCCGGTCCATACGGTGATCCGTTGCGCTCTCGAGCTGATGGATCTCGAGCTTTTCTTTCAGCATGGCGATGAAGGGCAGGAAGAGATGCCGGTTGAGCCCATCCTTGTAGAGGTCATCCGGATGCCGGTTCGAGGTCGTCACCACGACGACGCCGCGCTCGAACAGCCGCTCGAAGAGACGCCCCACCAGCATCGCATCGGTGATGTCGGTGATCTGCATCTCGTCGAAGCAGAGCAGCGTGGCGGCATCGGCGATCGCATCGGCAACCGGCCGCACCGGATCGGAGGCGCCCTTCTGCCGCGCGGCGTGGATGCCCGCGTGAACCTCCTGCATGAAGGCATGGAAATGTACCCGCCGCTTGGGGCTGACCGGCGCCACATCGAAGAAGAGATCCATGAGCATCGATTTGCCCCGGCCCACATCACCGTAGAGATAGAGCCCGGGCACCACGGTTTCGGGCGTGCGCTCGCGCCCCCAGCCGAAGAAGCCGCGCTTCACCTTCTTCGGCGTCGCAGGATTGTAGTCCTTCAGGCGCATGAAGAGGAGCTGCAGCTTCTCGACCGCAAGCCGCTGCGCCTGATCCGGCGAAAGACCTCCTGCCGCAACCCGCTCGCGGTAAAGGCTCATCGGACCTTGGCTCATTTCCGTCTCCCGGTTCCGGCCGCGCGCGCCTCAGGCCGCAAAATGCAGATTGACGCGCCGGTTGGAACGCCCCTTCTTCTCGATCTTGCCCAGCCGCAGCGATCCGATCTCGCCGGTGCGCCCGACATGCGTGCCGCCGCAGGGCTGGAGATCGACGGTCGCCTCCCCGCTGCCGATACGGATCAGCCGCACCCGCCCCTGACCCGTCGGCGGCTTTACCACCATCGTCTTCACGAGCTCGGGCTGCGCCGCCATGTCCGCATCGGAGATCCACTCCGCCGTGACCGGCAGATCCCGCGCGACCAGGGCGTTGAGCGCGGCCTCCACCGCGGCCACATCTCCGGGCGGCTCGGTCATGTCGAAATCGAGGCGGCCCTTTTCGGCGGTGATCGCCCCACCCGTCACCCCGTAGGGCAGCACGACCGACAGCAGGTGGAGCGCCGTGTGCATCCGCATCATCCGATAGCGGCGGCCCCAGTCGAGCCGCAGCGTCACGGCCTCGCCGATGGCCGGAAGCGGCGCATTGTCCGCCACGAGATGCAGGATGCGCAGCCGGTCCCGCCCGGGGTGGATCGCCCCTGTCACGTGCAGTTCCTCCCCCGAAGCCGTCACAAGCACGCCCGTGTCGCCCTCCTGCCCGCCCGAGGTTGCGTAGAAGATCGTCCGATCAAGCTCCACGCCCCCTTCGGCAACGGCCGTAACCACCGCCGCGCATTCAGTCGCGTATGGATCGTCACGGAACAGGAATTCGGTCATGTCGGCCCCGGAAATTCAGCACCTCCCTCCCTGCCAGCCCCCGCTCCCGGAGACAAGCCCCGAGACCTGCGCGATGCCGGCCGCCCCCCTTGGCGCGGCGCGCCCGGAAAGCCTTTTCGACGCGATTGACTCGTCCGCGACCGCGCGATAATCGGCCCGATCCGTCAGTGGGGGTACACCATGAAAAGCGCTGTCAAACCGATCTTGTCACCGCTTCTGGTGGCCGCCTGCACGATACTCCTCATGAGCTTCGCCATTCGCGCGAGCTTCGGCCTCTTCCAGATCCCGATCTCCGAAAGCTTTGGCTGGCCTCGGGCCGATTTCTCGCTCGCCATCGCGATCCAGAACCTCGCCTGGGGTATCGGGCAGCCGATCTTCGGTGCGATCGCCGAACGCTTCGGCGACCGTCGCGCCATCGCGATCGGTGCCGTTGTCTATGCACTCGGCCTCGTGCTTTCGGCCAGCGCCGTCACGCCCGAGGGCCACCAGCTTCTCAACATCCTGATCGGCTTTGGCATCGCCGGCACCGGCTTCGGCGTGATCCTCGCCATTGTCGGACGGACAAGCTCACCCGAACGTCGCTCGCTCATGCTTGGCATCACGACCGCTGCGGGCTCAGGCGGCCAGGTCGTGGGTCCGCTCGCCGCCGAGGCGCTCCTCAGCGTCATGCCCTGGTCCTCGGTCTTCCTGATCTTTGCTGCGGCGATCCTTGCGACCCTGCTCCTGCTTCCGATCCTGCGCACGCCCCAGGTCATTCCCCATGTTCCGGGAGAGCGAAGCATGAGTTCGGTGGTCGGCGCCGCGGTGCGGGACCCGAGCTTCATCCTCATCTTTCTCGGCTTCTTCTCCTGCGGCTATCAGCTCGGCTTCATCACCGCGCATTTCCCCGCCTTCATCACCGAGGTCTGCGGCCCGATCGACCCCAGCGGGGTGCTCGCGGGGCTCGGCATAACCACCACCTCCGCGCTCGGTGCGCTTGCCATTGCGCTGATCGGCATCGCCAATATCGGCGGCACGATCGCAGCGGGGATGCTCGGCCAGCATTTCCGCAAGAAATATCTGCTGGCCCAGATCTACCTCGCCCGCACCATCGTCGCCGGGGCCTTCATCCTCACCCCGATGACGCCCGCCACCGTCGTGCTCTTCTCGCTCGCCATGGGGGCACTCTGGCTTGCAACCGTGCCGCTTACGAGCGGCCTCATCGCCCAGATCTATGGTCTGCGCTACATGGGCACGCTCTATGGCCTCGTCTTCCTCAGCCACCAGATCGGCGGATTCATGGGAGTCTGGCTCGGCGGCGCGCTCTATGACATCACCGGAACCTACGATCTCGTCTGGTGGGTCGGCGTTGGTGTCGGCGCGTTCTCGGCGGTTGCTCATCTCCCCGTGCGGGAGACCCCGGCGGTGCCGGCAATGGCATAACCGCTGACGCAGCCATCAATGCTGCGCTGCAACCAAAGAGACTGTTTACAGTTGCGCCAGATCAAGGTCATATCCCCTGTATGCGTGGAATTTCAGTCGCGAAACGAGGGAGAGAGCGTATGGCACTTACCGAGAAAGACATCCGCATCGTGCAGGAAAGCCTTCCCGCGATCAGAGCCCATCTCGAACCGGCGTCGATGAAATTCTACGAGAACCTCTTCAAGATCGCCCCCGAACTCCGCCCGCTTTTCCGCGAGGATCTGGCGGGCCAGGGAATGAAGTTCTTCTCGACGCTCAACACCGTCTTCGACATGCTGCACGAGCCGAAGACGGCCGACGCGGAGATGAGTGATCTCGCGGGCTCGCATGCGACCTTGGGGGTGAAGGCAAGCCACTTTGCGCCAATGCGCGAGGCGCTGCGCGTGACGCTCGAGGAAACGCTCGGAGCCGATTTCACACCCGAGATGAGCGAAGCCTGGCTCAAGGCCTATGATGAAGTCGCCGACGGCATGATCGCCCGAGCTCATCTCCGCTGAGCCTCACGCGCCTGCAACGGCCTTCCCCGGACTTCGGCCCGGAGAAGGTGGTTGTCTTTGGTCTCAGACGACGGCTTCTGCCGGCGGCTCCACCACCTTGCGATAGAGATGCCAGGTGCCATGGCCGAGCACCGGCAGCACGATGACAAGCCCGAGGAAGAACGGGATCATCGCCACCACCAGGGATGCCGCCACGATCCAGGCCCAGGCAAACATCGCCCGCGGATTGCTCCGCACCGAATCGACGCTGGTGATCATCGCCGTCACGAAATCCACCTGCCGGTCGATCAGCATGGGGATAGAGATCGCCGTGATCGAGAACAGGCAGAAGGCGATGATGAAGCCGATAATCGTGCCGAAGAACAGCAGCGCCAGCCCACTTCCCGTGCTGAACAGGATATCGATGTCGGAATAGACCGCAAACTGCATCCGGCCGAGCATGAGCGCCACAAGCATGTGCGCCACCCAGATCCAGATCATGAAGCCCGCGAGCACCACGAAGGCCATTGACGGCATCTGCCCGTTCCGTTGCCCCCAGACCGAGGCGAGGATCTCGTTCCAGGCGAGGGGCTGTCCCAGTTCACGCCGGCGGCTCACCTCATAGAGGCCAACCGCCACGAACGGCCCGATGAGCGGAAAGGCGAAGGCCAGTGGAAAGATCCAGAGATGCTGCTGCCAGACCGACAGCTGGAGCAGGATGAAGATCCCGGCGAGGGCATAGACGCCGCCGAAGAAGAGACCGAATCGCGGCACGGCCCGAAAATCCGCCCACCCTTCGGAGAGGGCGGCATAGACGTCCTCGACACTGATGTGCCGCACTTTCGGACGTGGAGCCGCGACCGTTTCGCTGATTGTCGTTTGCATCTGCAAACTCCCCCTGTTGCGGGTTTTCTCACCCATTTTCTATCCCCAGAGTAGATCGACCCGGGGACGAAAAACAACAGGAAGACGAGGCCGCCGGACGGCCGAGGCATCAATCCTCGGCCTGTGCCTCGGCGCGGCTCTTGCCTGCGACCTGCATCGCGAGGGCGGCCGCCATGAAGGCGTCGAGATCGCCGTCGAGCACACCCTTGGTGTCCGAGGTTTCCTCGTTGGTGCGCAGATCCTTCACCATCTGGTAGGGCTGCAGCACATAAGAGCGGATCTGGTTGCCCCAGCCCGCATCGCCCTTGGCTTCATGCGCCGCGGTGATCGCCTCGTTGCGCTTGCGGAGTTCCATTTCGTAGAGCCGCGACTTCAGCGCCGCCATGGCGTTGGCGCGGTTCTGGTGCTGCGACTTCTCGGAAGACGTCACCACGATGCCGGTCGGGATATGCGTGATGCGCACCGCCGAATCGGTGGTGTTGACATGCTGTCCGCCTGCGCCCGAGGAGCGATAGGTGTCGACGCGGATATCGGCCGGATTGACCTCGATCTCGATGTTGTCGTCCACCACCGGATAGACCCAGACCGACGAGAAGGAGGTATGCCGCTTCGCCGCCGCATCGAAGGGGGAGATGCGCACCAGCCGATGCACGCCCGATTCCGTCTTCAGCCAGCCATAAGCGTTCGGCCCCTTGATCTGATAGGTCACCGACTTGATGCCAGCCTCATCGCCGGCGCTCTCCGACATGAGCTCGACCTTGTAGCCATGCTTCTCCGCCCAGCGGACATACATGCGCGCGAGCATCGCCGCCCAGTCACAGCTCTCTGTTCCGCCCGCGCCCGCATTGACCTCGAGGAAGGTGTCGTTGCCATCGGCCTCGTTGTCGAGCAGCGCTTCGATTTCCTTCTGGGCTGCGCGATCGCGCAACGCCCGGATCGCCTCCTCAGCCTCGGCCACGACCTCGCTGTCGCCCTCCGCCTCGCCAAGCTCGATGAGCTCCGACTGGTCCGCGAGTTCCTGGGCCAGCGCCTTGTAGCCCTCGATCGCATCCGAGAGCATCTGCCGGTCGCGCATCAGCGCCTGCGCCCGAGCCGGGTCGTTCCAGAGGTCGGGATCTTCCGACATGGCATTGAATTCCTCGAGCCGGTGCTCCGCCGTCTCCCAGTTCAGCCGCTGACGCAGAAGGTCCAGGGACTTCTCGATTTCACCGACCTGCTGTGCGGTCTCTGCGCGCATGGATTGCCCCGTGTCTGATTGTCTCCGATCCGCGACGACCATCCAGCAGGTCGCGCGGCGTGGCGCACGTTCTAGCGGGCCGCCCTCAAGGGGTAAAGAGGCTCGCCGCACCAGCCAGCCCCAGGATCCGGGCCCCAGCCCTGTGGAGCAGGGCCGGGGGCCTTGCGTTGCGGATCAGTAGAGTCCGCCGCTCGACATCGATCCCAGCGAGGGATTGCTCGGCAGAACCTTGGTCTGTCCGCCCCGCACCTGAACCCGCTCGACCGCGGCCCGGCTCACGCCCTCGTAAAGCGGCACGTCCGCGCCCATCCGCCAGCCGCCGTCGACCGTCTGGCCATAACCGCCGACCACCGTCTGCTGACCGTCCTTGATATATTCCGACTGGACGTTCGGCCCGGTGGCGTTGTCCGCGAGCCGCTGACCGGTCGAGCGGTCGATCTTGATGAAATACCCGCCCGGCGGCACCGGGAATTTGACCGGACCCTGCCCCGCCAGCGCGACCTTGATGAACTCGGCGAAGACCGGCGCGCAGAGCGTGCCGCCGAAGGCCGTGCGCCCGAGCGGAGTGGGCGAATCGTAACCCATGTAGCAGCCAGCGGCGATCCGCGGGCTGTAGCCTACATACCAGACGTCCTTTGCATCGTTCGTCGTGCCGGTCTTGCCCGCGAGATTGAGGCCGAGCGACCCCACCGCAACGCGGCTCGTGCCCCGGCTCACCGCGCCCTGGAGCATCGAGGTGATCTGATAGGCGGTGATCGCGTCCATGATCCGCTCGGCATGGGACTGGACGCTCGGCGCGGGCGCCGCAGCAAGGAAATCCGCCTGGCAATCGACGCAGTCACGCTTGTCGTGGCGGTAGATCGTCTTGCCGTAGCGGTCCTGTACCCGGTCGACGAGCGTCGGCTCGACCCGAAGCCCACCATTGGCGAACATCGCATAGGCGGCGACCATCTTGTAGAGCGTCGTCTCGCCCGCCCCCAGGGAATAGGACAGCAGGTGCGGCATGTTGTCGTAGACGCCGAAGCGCTCGGCATATTCCGCCACCGTGTCCATGCCCACATCCTGCGCGATGCGGACCGTCATCAGGTTGCGCGACTGCTCGAGGCCGACGCGGATCGGCGCGGGGCCGTAGTATTTCTCCGAGGAGTTCTGCGGCCGCCAGATGCCCGCCGCGGTCGCGACCTCGATCGGCGCGTCGACGACGATGGTCGCGGGGCTGTAGCCCTTGTCGAGCGCCGCAGCGTAAACGAAGGGCTTGAAGGAGGAGCCGGGCTGCCGCAACGCCTGCGTCGCGCGGTTGAAGACGCTCGACTGATAGGAAAAGCCGCCCTGCATGGCGAGAACACGGCCGGTCTGGGTGTCCATGGCCACGAAACCGCCCTGGATAGCCGGAATCTGGCGGTAGGACCAGTGATCGAAGGCCCCGTCCTTCTCGACCGCCTTCACGAAGACCACGTCGCCCACGTCCCACATGTCGTCAGGACCGGTCGCGTTGCGGTAGCGGCCGTTCTCCGTCTTGATCCGCGCCCAGCTTGCATCCGAGAAGCTGAGATAGTGCCCGTCTTCATCCTCGGGCACGTCCTCGATGCCGATGCGCGCCGAGCTTTCGCCGATCGCGAGCACCACCGCCGGATGCCAGCCCTCGATGTCGCGCGGCACGCGGGTGCCACGAAGTGCGCGGCGCCAGCCGGCCTCGTCCGCCGCGTCAAGCTTCGCGGGATCTATGGTGGCGACCGGGCCGCGATAGACCTTGGTGCCACGGTCGTATTTCTCGAGCCCTTCGCGCAGCGCCTTGGCCGCGGTCTCCTGATATTCCGGATTGACCGAAGCGCGGATCGTGAGGCCCCCGGTAAAGAGCGCCTCGTCCCCGAGGCTTGCCGAAAGCTCGCGACGGATCTCGTCGGTGAAATAGCCGCGCGGCGGCATCTGACTCCGGGCGGACGGAATATCGCCGCTCTGCACCGTCTTCAGATCTTCGGCCTCGGCAGCGGTCGCTTCCTCGGCGGTGATGTAGCCATTCTCGCGCATCTGATCGAGCACATAGTTCCGTCGGGCGACGGCGCGGCTCTTCTCTCGAACCGGGTGCAGCGCGCTCGGGGCCTGCGGCAGTGCCGCGAGATATGCAATCTCGGCGAGCGAGAGCTCTTCGAGCGACTTCCCGAAGTAGGATTGCGCCGCGGCCGTCACGCCGTAGGAGTTCTGACCGAGAAAGATCTCGTTGAGATAAAGCTCGAGGATCTGGTCCTTGGTGAGCGTCGACTCAAGCCGGGTGGCGAGGATGATCTCCTTCACCTTGCGCTCGCCGGACCGGTCCCCGGTGAGCAGGAAGTTCTTCATCACCTGCTGGGTGATCGTCGAGGCGCCGCGCAGACGCTCGCCGCGTGCGGCGCCGTAGATCGCCGCTGCGATGCCGCGCGGATCGAAGCCGTGATGCTCGTAGAAGTTCTTGTCTTCGGCCGAAATGAACGCCTGCTTGATCCGGTCGGGGATCTCGTCGACCGGCGTGAAGATACGCCGCTCGCGGGCGAATTCGTCCATGAGCTGCCCCTCGCCGGAGTAGATCCGGCTGAGCGTCGCAGGCTCGTAGCGGGCGAGCTGGGCATGATCCGGCAGATCCCTGCCGTAGATCACGAAGATCGCGATGATACCTGCAAGCGCCATCAGGGAACCGATGACGAGCCAGCTGAAGATGAAACCGAAGAAACTTGTAATTGCCCGGAGCACGATTCGACGCCTGAATTGGGAAGGTCGGAACATATCGGAGCGGCGGGCGCAGGTCAAAATGCCCGGACATCAAACTCTCGACACCAGCGGAGCGGCGCCCGCGCCCGTTGAAACCACCTATGCGATAGTCGCTGCCCGCCTCTTCAGCGGCGTTTCTCACGATTACAGGGGCTTGCCGCCCTCCGTCTGCTACCGGACCGTGCAACCCACAAGGCTTCGCCCAGAAAAAAAGCAATTGTCAATTCAAAGGACGAACTCTATATGTGGTACTGTGAGCGCAGAAGACGAATTCTCGTCTCACACTCGTATTTGCCGCATGCGGACGGTGCACCCGGAACGCGAACAGCAGTTCCGGAAGGATCCGGCTCCCGTGCGTCAGGCGCTCGCGCCAGAAGGATATAACGCGGGAGCAGTCCCGAAGAAACGTTGGCGCCCCCGTTTGCGGCGGGCGCCGGAAAGAAGAGCGGTGACTTGCGCTGACCTCGAGCAGACGCCCATGATGCCAAGGCCGTTGAACGGCCTGCACGGGTTTGTCGCTCCAGCCCCCGCCACAGCCCAACCAACGTGCAGATGCGGCTTGTCCCGAGGGGGACGGAGGCCTGCCGTTCGTGAAAGAAACCATGACAAAGAAAATGCTTATCGACGCCACGCACGCGGAAGAGACGCGTGTGGTCGTCCTCGATGGAAACAAGGTTGACGAGTTTGACTTTGAATCTCTGAACAAGAGACAGCTCGCTGGCAACATCTACCTCGCGAAGGTTACGCGCGTAGAGCCCTCGCTTCAGGCTGCCTTCGTCGACTACGGCGGAAACCGGCACGGGTTTCTCGCGTTCTCGGAAATCCACCCGGATTACTACCAGATCCCCAAGGCCGATCGCGAAGCGCTGATCGCCGAGGAAGCGGCGTTCGCCAACGAAGCCGAGGAAGAGCCGGCCAAGGAAACCCGCGAGGCCTCCTCGTCCCGCTCGCGCGGTGGCAAGTCCCGCAGCCGGCGCCGCAGCCAGCCCGCCGAAGAGGGCAGCCCCGCCCGCGACGACGCCGTGATCGCCTCCGAGGTCATCGAGATTCCCTCCGACGACGCTCCGGTCGCGGCTCAGCCCGCGGGCAGTGACACGTCCGAGGCAGGCGACGACGTTGCCGTCGCCGCCGAGCCCGGCTCAAGCCTCGAAGCCACCCTTCCGCCCGCCTTCGAGGCGGCGCCCGAGGCAGACGGAGCCGCCGAAACATCCCTCGCACCCGGGTCTGAAGGCCCTGGCGTGGCACCCGCCGCGGCAGAAATCGAGGAAGCGCCTCAGGAACAGCCCGCAGAGGCCGAAGCCGATGACGACGCTGATAGCGACGACGACTCCGGCGACGATGCGGAAGCGGACGACACGGCCGAGGCCCAGGACGAATACGAATCCGTTGGCGGTCAGGATCACGTCCATGAGGAGCGCCCGGTCCGCAAGCCGCGCCCGCGGCGGTACAAGATCCAGGAAGTCATCAAGGTCCGCCAGATCCTGCTGGTGCAGGTCATCAAGGAAGAGCGCGGCAACAAGGGCGCCGCGCTGACCACCTATCTCTCGCTCGCGGGCCGCTACTGCGTGCTCATGCCCAACACCGCGCGTGGGGGCGGCATCAGCCGCAAGATCACCAACGCGGCCGACCGCAAGAAGCTCAAGGAAATCTCCGCCTCGATCACCGTGCCGGAAGGCGCGGGCCTTATCATCCGCACTGCGGGCGCCAACCGCACCAAGACCGAGATCCGGCGGGACTACGAATACCTCCTGCGCCAGTGGGAGCAGATCCGCGAGCTCACGCTCAAGTCCATTGCGCCGTGCCTCATCTACGAGGAAGGCAGCCTGGTGAAGCGGGCGATCCGCGACCTCTACAGCCGCGACATCGACGAGGTGCTCGTCGATGGCGAGCGCGGCTACCGCGAGGCCAAGGATTACATGAAGATGCTCATGCCTTCGCACGCGAAGAACGTGAAGCACTACGCCGACGCCCTGCCCCTCTTCTCGCGCTTCCAGGTAGAGAGCTACCTCGCGGGCATGTTCAACCCGGTGGTCCAGCTCAAGTCGGGCGGCTACATCGTCATCGACGTGACCGAGGCGCTCGTCGCCATCGACGTGAACTCGGGCCGCGCCACGCGGGAAGCCTCGATCGAGGACACCGCGCTCAAGACCAACCTCGAGGCGGCCGAGGAAGCCGCGCGGCAGATGCGGCTCCGCGATCTCGCGGGCCTCATCGTCATCGACTTCATCGACATGGACGAGCGCAAGAACAACGCCGCCGTCGAGAAGAAGCTCAAGGACAAGCTCAAGACCGACCGCGCCCGCATCCAGGTCGGCCGCATCTCGGGCTTCGGTCTCCTGGAAATGTCGCGCCAGCGGCTCCGGCCCGGCATGATCGAGGCAACGACGAAGTCCTGCCCGCATTGCCATGGCACCGGCCGCGTGCGGTCCAACGATTCCGTCGCTCTCGCCCTTCTGCGCGAGATCGAGGAGGAAGGCGTCCGCCAGCGTTCGAAGGAGGTGCTCATCGTCGCCCCCGTCGAGATCGCCAACTACCTGCTCAACCAGAAGCGCGAGCACATCACCATGGTCGAGGCGCGCTTCGGTCTCTCGGTGCGCGTCGAGGGTGACGCGGCAATGATCAGCCCCGACTACCGTCTGGAGCGGTTCAAGACCGCCTCGCGGATCGTCACCGTCCCCGAAGGCACGGCCGTGATGGCGCCCATCGTGGAAATGGACGACTTCGAGGAGCCCGAGGTCGAGGAAGAAGAGACCGCAGCGGTCGAAGCCGAAACCAGCGAAGAGACAGGCGGCTCCAACGGCAACGGCGAGGAAAAATCCTCCGCCGGCGGCAAGAAGAAGCGCCGCCGTCGCCGTCGTGGCGGTTCCAAGAACAGCCGGGACGAAGCCGAGACGCAGAACGGCGATGCAACGTCGGACGAGGCCGATGCGAACGGTGCTCAGGAGGACGGTTCATCCGTCTCCGAACAGGCGCCGGAGCCCGTCGCAGCCGATGCCGATAGCGAGACGCCCGCAAAGCGGGATGCCTTTGGCGAGGTGATCGACCTTGAGGCAGAGACCGGCCCCGAGATCGTGAGCGTTCCGGAATCCGACAGCAGCGCTCGCCCCTCGCGCCGGCGGCGCGTGAGCCAGCCGGCAGCCGCGGTCATCGCCGAAGCCGGCATCACGCTGGGCGAGGATGGCCCGGCCCCCGAGGAGGTCACCCCCGAAGCCGCCCCGTCGGCGGAGCCGGTTGCTGCGGAGACGCAGGCCTCCGACGAGACCGGCCATAGCGATGCGCCGGAGGAGGACGCCCCGCGCGCCGAGGTTTCGGCCGATCCGGTAACCGAAGCCTTCGCCGATCCCGCGCCGCAGCCCGTGACCGACGATGCGCCCCAGCACGTCGAGGCAAACTCTGAAGCCCCGGTTCCGGCCGAGGAACTACCGGCAGCCGAGCCCTTCGAGCCCGCGCCTGAAGCGGAAGAGACCGCAGAGGCGGCCCCGATCGTCGTCGCAGACGCCGCTCCGGCCGCTGAAGAGATCGTCGTCTTCGCCGAGGAGGCCGAACCGGCAGCCGCCCCTGTTGCGGCAGCCCCGCCGGAAGAAGAGACCCCCGCTCCGGCCTTTGACGACGGCATTGCCGCGGCACCGCTGGAGCAGGAGCCGGCGCCGCTCCAGGTTATCGAGGAGGCCGAGCTCGTCGGCGCGGTGGGCGAAGACGCCCCGGCAAGCCCTCAGGCCAACCGCAGCGAAGAGAAGCGCCGCGGCTGGTGGTCCCGGAACTGATCCGGAAAGTTCGAGGGGCGCGCCGGCATCGGCGCGCCCCCATTTCGTTTACGGTTTCAGGTTGAAACTGGTTGCCATGGCAGAGCCGGGCGGGGTCAAGCGCCCGTAACACGGGCCCCCTCCCGCCAGGTCACAAGCCTGCGAAGCCCTTCCTCCATATCCTCGGTGCTGCCGGCGAAGGAAAAGCGCAGGGTCCGGTGCCCTCGCTTCGGATCGAAATCGAGCCCCGGTGTGAGGGCAACACCCGCCTCGCGCAGGATCCGCGCCGCGAGATCACGGCTGTCGGATGTCAGGTCCGAAACATCGGCATAGATGTAGAACGCGCCATCCGGTGCGGTGATCCGCCCGAAGCCTGCCTTCGGCAACCCCTCGAGCAGCAACGCCCGGTTTGCGCCATAGGCCCGCACCTGCGCCTCCAGCTCTTCGCGCGCGCTGAGCGCCCCGAGCGCCACCACCTGGCTCGCGTGGGGCGGACAGATGAACATGTTCTGCGTCAGCCGCTCGATCCGGCGCACATGATCGGGCGGCACCACCATCCAGCCGATGCGCCAGCCGGTCATGCAGAAATATTTCGAGAACGAGTTGATGACATAGACATCATCGCTCACCTCGAGCGCCGAGACCGCGCGGCGCCCGAAATCGATGCCGTGATAGATCTCATCGGAGATGAAGGCGATGCCCAGCTCCGCTGCCGCCCCGATCAGCGCCGCCATCTCTGGCTTCTCGAGCACCGTCCCGGTCGGATTCGCAGGGCTTGCGACCAGGAGCCCGGCGAGATCGGCGCCGAGATCCTCGGGCCTTGGCTGGAACCGGTCTTCGGCGCGCGTCTGGATGCCGACGGGCTCCAGATCCAGGCATTTGAGGATGTTGCGATAGCTCGGATAGCCCGGCTCGCCGATCGCCACCCGCTCCCCCGGCTCGAAGAGGCTGGTGAAGGCGAGCAGGAAGGCCGCCGAGGAGCCGGACGTCACCACCACGCGCGCCGGATCGAGATCGACCCCGTACCAGTCGCCATAGAGCCGCGCGATCCCTTCGCGCAGCGCTGGAATCCCCAGGGCAACGGTGTAGCCGAGCGCGCTCTGCCCGAGCGCCGCGGCGAGCGCCGCCTGGGCCGCCTCCGGCGCGCCGCGCCCGGGCTGGCCCACTTCCATGTGGATCACCCCGCGGCCGGCCGCCTCCTCGCGCCGTGCCGCCTCCATCACATCCATCACAATGAAGGGATCGACCTCACCACGGGTTGATGTCCGCACTCCTGCTCTCCTAACTTGCCTCTCGCATGCGCCTGCCTCACGGGGGGCAGCGTCCCTGCGGACCCCAAGCGGCACGAAAGGGCCCCATGCGACCCGCAATCCGGTTTCTCGCCCTGGCCCTTCTGGCGCTTCGGCTCCTTGCTCCCGCGCCCGCATCGGCCCTCGGACTGATTCGCGATGCCGAGATCGAGCAGACCCTCGAGCGCATCGCCCGTCCGGTGTTCCTCGCCGCCTCGCTCAATCCCGCGATCGTCCGGATCTATATCGTAAACGATCCGGAGATGAACGCCTTTGTCGCCGGCGGGCAGAACATCTTCATCCACTCCGGCATGCTGATGCAGCTCGAAAGCATCGATCAGCTCCGCTCGGTGATCGCCCATGAATCCGGCCATATCGCCGGCGGCCACCTCTCCCGGCGCGATGACGCGCTCCATGGCGCCCGCGGTGTCGCCGCCATCGGCATGCTTGGCGCGGTCGCCGCCACCATCGCGGGCAGCCCGGAGGCCGGCATCGCCCTCGGCGCAGGGGCGACCCAGGCCGCGCAACGCCAGGCCCTCGCCTACAGCCGCGGCGAGGAAGCCGCCGCCGACCAGATGGGCCTGCGCTACATCGCCTCGTCCGGCAGCGATCCGGAAGCGATGCTCGACGTGCTGCGCCACATGCGCAGCCGCGACTTCCAGCGCTCGCTGAGCGCCAACGCCTATCTCCAGACCCACCCGCTCTGGAACGACCGCATCCGGCTGATCGAGGAACGCGTCGCCGAGTTGCCCTCGGGCCGCCCGCCCGACCCCGAGGACGTCTACTGGTACGGCCGCATGGTGGCGAAACTTCGCGGCTTCCTCGAGCCTGTCCGCCAGGTCCGCGCCACCTATCCGGAGAGTGACACCTCCGAGGCGGCCCAGCTCGCCCGCGCCGTGGCACTCTACCGCACCCCCGATCCCGCAGGCGCGCAGGCCGCCGCTGATGCGCTGATCGCCGAGCGCCCGGACGATCCGTACTACCACGAACTCAAGGGCCAGTTCCTGCTCGAGACCGGTCATGCCGAGGCGGCCGTGGCCGCCTATCGCGCGGCGGTCGAGCTCGCGCCGCTCGAGCCGCAGATCCTCGGCGGGCTCGGCCGGGCGCTGCTCAACACCGGCAATTCCGCCGACACGCAGGAGGCCCGCGACACGCTCGCGCTCTCCGTGCGCTACGACAAGGCCAACGAAGGCGTCCTGCGCGATCTTGCGCTGGCCGAGGCCCGCCTCGGCCATGAGGGCGCGGCCTCCCTTGCGACCGCCGAACGCTACCTGCTGCTGGGAGACATCCGCGATGCCGCCCGCAATGCCACCCGCGCCGCCCAGCTCCTGCCCAAGGGTTCACCGGGCTGGCAGCGGGCGGAGGATATGATAGTCGTGATCCGCCGCACGCGCGAAAGAGGACGCCGATGAAACCGAACCGCCTATGCCAGCTCGCCCTGGTCGCCATGCTGATGCTTGCCGCGCCCCTCCGGGCCGAAAGCCCGCTCGCCAATCTCGACGATGCCGATCGCGCCGCCCTGCAGGAGGAAATCCGTAACTACCTCCTCGAAAATCCCGAGATCCTCGTCGAGATGTATTCCCTGCTCGAGGAACGCCAGCGCGCCGCGACGGCCGAGACCGAACAGAGCCTCGTGAGCGACAACGCCAAGGCGCTCTTCGAGGACGGCTTCTCCTATGTCGGCGGCAATCCCGAGGGCGACGTGACCCTCGTCGAATTCCTCGACTACCAGTGCGGATACTGCCGCAAGGCGCACCCGGACGTCGCCCGTCTCATCGAGGAAGACGGCAACATCCGCTGGATCGTGAAGGAATTTCCCATCCTCGGCCCGAATTCCGAGCTCGCCGCCCGTGCCGCGATCTCGGCCAAGCTCGCCGAAGGCGACGAGACCTATGCCCGCCTCCACGAGGCGCTGATGACGAGCCCGCCGGTCACGGAGCAGAACCTCGATGCGATGCTCACCGCCAACGGCCTCGATGCGGCAAAGATCCGCGCCGGGATGGACGCGCCCGAAGTCACCAGGCGCATCGCCGCGACCCATGAGCTTGCCCGCACCCTCAACATCGCCGGCACACCCACCTTCGTGCTCGGGGATGAACTGGTGCGCGGATATGTTCCGCTCGACCAGCTCGAAACCATCGTCGCGAACAAGCGTTCCGACGATTGATGCCCGGATTGGCGCCGTTTTCTTTCTTTCCAGCGAAGAAACATGTCAATATACCGGCTGAGCAGGAACAGAGGACCCAAAGTGGTCCCGGGGAACAGGAACAGAGCACGTCATGAGCAAGAGACCGCAAGAGGCAGATGTCGAATTCATCAAGGCCCTCGCCGAGCTGCTGCGTGAAAACGATCTGACCGAGATCGAAGTAAACCGGGATTTCGGCGAGGATGACAGCCTTTCGGTCCGCGTCGCGCGCGAGATTGCCGCTCCAGCCACCATCGCGGCCCCGGTCCCAGCCTATCACGTCTCTGCACCGCAGCACTCTGCCCCGCCGCCCGCAGGCGCTCCGGCTGCCGCATCGGCGGCCTCTGACCCCTCCGACGATCCGGGCGTTGTGCCCTCCCCCATGGTCGGCACCGTCTACCTCCAGGCAGAGCCCGGCACACCTGCCTTCGTGAAGCTGGGCGACATCGTCGAGGAAGGCCAGACCATCCTCATCATCGAGGCGATGAAGACGATGAACCAGATCCCGGCGCCCCGCGCCGGCCGCGTGAAGCGCATCCTGGTCGAGGACGGCTCGCCCGTCGAATTCGGCGCACCGCTCATCATCCTCGAGTGAGGCGGGCGGCAGCGCAGGAGACGCATCGCATGTTCAAGAAAGTCCTGATCGCCAACCGCGGCGAGATCGCGCTCCGGGTGCACCGCGCCTGCAAGGAGATGGGCGTCCAGACCGTCGCGATCCATTCCACGGCGGATGCCGATGCCATGCATGTGCGCATGGCCGACGAGAGCGTCTGCGTCGGGCCGGCCCCGGCCTCCCAGAGCTACCTCTCGATCCCCAACATCATCTCGGCCTGCGAGATCACCGGCGCCGAGGCGATCCATCCCGGTTATGGCTTCCTCTCCGAGAATGCCAATTTCGTGCAGATCGTCGAAGATCACGGCATCGCCTTCATCGGCCCCTCCGCCGAACATATCCGGCTGATGGGCGACAAGATCACCGCGAAGGACACGATGAAGCAGCTCGGCGTGCCCTGCGTCCCGGGCTCGGACGGCGGCGTTCCGACCGTCACCGATGCCGCCCGGCTTGCCGCCGACATCGGCTTTCCCGTGATCGTCAAGGCAACCGCCGGGGGCGGCGGCCGCGGCATGAAACTCGCGCGCACGGCGGGCGAACTTGAAACCGCCTTCCAGACCGCCCGCAGCGAGGCGAAGGCCGCCTTCGGCAACGACGAGGTTTATCTCGAGAAATACCTCGGCCGTCCGCGCCATATCGAGATCCAGGTCTTCGGCGACGGCAAGGGGCGCGCGGTTCATCTCGGCGAGCGCGACTGCAGCCTGCAGCGCCGCCACCAGAAGGTGCTCGAAGAAAGCCCGTCGCCCGTCATCGACGCCGAAGCCCGCGCCCGCATCGGGGCGGTCTGCGCCGACGCCGTGGCGCGCATCGGCTACTCCGGCGCCGGCACGATCGAATTCCTCTACGAGGATGGCGAGTTCTTCTTCATCGAGATGAACACCCGCCTTCAGGTCGAGCATCCGGTGACCGAGGCCGTCTATGGCGTCGATCTGGTGCAGGAGCAGATCCGCGTCGCGGCGGGCATGCCGATGACCTTCTCGCAGGAGAATCTGGTGCCGAGCGGGCACGCCATCGAATGCCGCATCAACGCCGAGCGCCTGCCGAACTTCCAGCCCTCGCCGGGCAAGGTGAAGACCTACTACGCCCCGGGCGGCCTCGGCGTGCGGATGGACAGCGCGATCTACGACGGCTACGTGATCCCGCCCTATTACGACAGCCTCGTCGGCAAGCTGATTGTCCACGGCCAGAGCCGCGACCTCGCGCTCGCCCGGCTCCGCCGTGCCCTGGCAGAGCTCGTGGTGGACGGGATCGACACGACCACACCGCTCTTCCACGCGCTGCTCGACGAGCCCGACATCCAGCGCGGCGACTACAACATCCACTGGCTGGAGAAGTGGCTCGCCGCCGCGGGCTGATCTCCGAATGCGCGGCCCGGAACAGCCGGAAATCACACCGGATCTGCTGCTCCGGGCCTATGCTGCCGGGATCTTCCCGATGGCGGAATCCGATGGCGCGCGGGAGATCTTCTGGGTCGACCCCGAGCGTCGCGGCATCCTGCCGCTCGACGGGATGCACATTTCCCGGCGTCTTGCCCGCAGCTTCCGCACCCGCCCGTTCGAGATCCGCATCGACAGCGCCTTTGCCGAGGTGCTGGACGCCTGCGCCGCGCGGCCCGAGACCTGGATCAACCCGCAGATCCGCGCGCTCTACATCGCGCTCTTCCGCCTCGGCCAGGCGCATTCCGTCGAGATCTGGGAGGACGGCGCGCTGGCGGGCGGGCTCTATGGCGTCAATCTCGGCGCCGCCTTCTTCGGCGAGAGCATGTTCAGCCGCAGCCGCGACACGTCGAAATTCGCCCTCATCGCGCTGGTCGCCCGGCTGCGGGCCGGGGGCTTCCGCCTGCTCGACACGCAATTCGTCACCGACCATCTCGCAAGCCTCGGCGCGATCGAGATCCCGCGCGCCGACTACCGCCGCCGGCTCGCTGCCGCGATCGTCCGGCCGGCGGAGTTCCGGCGACTACCGCCCGACGCGACGCCTCAGGAATTGCTGCAGCTCTGCACCCAGATATCGTAGCGCGGATGGTCCATCGCCGAGAGCGCCGGCGAGGAGGCAAACATCCAGCCCGAGAAGCGTGGCTCGCTCTCGCGGATGTCGCGGATGCGCAGGAAGGCATAGGCATCCGCCGCGGGATCGTCCTTCGGCACCCGGCAGGTGTCGGCGGTAATCTCGAGATAGCCGTAGCGCACCGTCTCGCCCACACGCATCGGAATGTCCCGCGTCGTGCCGTTGAGCGTATCAAGCCCCTTGAGCAGCACGAAGGGCATATCCACCGTCTCGCCGACCCCGGAGATCTGCACCGATTGCGCCGCAAGCGCCATCTGTCCGGCGAGAAGCGCGGCGGCGAAAACGGAGATCAACCGGCCTGGCGTCATTTGCTGTCAGTCCCGAAACGCATGAGGAGATTGAGCAGGCTCACGGAGCCCTGAGTGTTCACCAGCTCGTCGCCATCGGCAACCATGAAGTCCGACGCCCCAGGCGTGATCTCGACGTAGGAGCCGCCGAGCAGCCCCTCCGACGCGATCTTCACGTCCGAATCCTCTGGAATTTCGAGCCCCTTCTCGACGGTGAAGACCGCCCGCGCGCGGTAGGTGGCCCGGTCGAGATCGAGCGCGGTCACCGTTCCCACCTTGATGCCCGCCAGCCGGACATCCGTCCCGACCGAAATACCCTCGACGCTGCGGAAATTGGCGACCAGCGCATAGCTGTCGTCTGTGACCTGCAACCCGGAGGTCTGGCCGGCATAGAAGAAGAAGCCCGCCGCGATGGCGAGCACGACCGCGCCGACCGCGGTTTCTGCCGCGCTATTGGCCATGGATGCGCCTTATTCGGGGGACCAGGCTTCGTAATCCTGGCGCACGACGGGGGTCGCCGACAGCAGGCTGCCCGGCGGGTGATAGGCCATCGCCCCACCGGTCAGATTGGGCTGATGCGGCTTTTCCCAGGGCTTGTGCTGAAGCGGCGACTTGCTCGGCGGCTCCTGCCAGGTGTGGTGGAGCCAGCCGTGCCATTCCGGGGAAACCCGGCTCGCCTCGGACTCGCCGTTGTAGATCACCCAGCGCTTGGCGCCATCATGCGACTGGTAATAGGCGTTGCCCTGCCCGTCCTCGCCGACCTTCTCACCCTTGCGCCACGTGAAGAGGCGGGTGCCGATTGTCTGGCCATTCCACCAGGTGAAAAGCTGTGCCAGCAGACTCATGAAGGGCCCTCCGAACGCGTTCAACACCTATGCTTATGGCGCATTCCCCGTCCGGGGTCCAGACGATCAGGAGGCGGAAGCCGAACCTTCGCCGCGATGCTCGGCATAGATGAGCAGCGGCTCGCCCTTGCGCAGGATGCACTCCTCGTTGACCACGACTTCCTCGACGCCCTGCATGGAGGGCAGTTCGAACATCGTGTCGAGCAGCACTTCCTCGAGGATCGAGCGCAGCCCGCGTGCACCGGTCTTGCGCTCGATGGCGCGCTTGGCGATGGCCCGGAGCGCATCCTCGGTGAAGGTGAGCTTCACGTCTTCCATCTCGAAGAGCCGCTGATACTGCTTGACCAGCGCGTTCTTCGGCTCGCTGAGGATGGTGATGAGCGCATCCTCGTCGAGATCGGTCAGCGTGGCCAGAACCGGCAGACGGCCGACGAATTCCGGGATGAGCCCGAACTTCAGCAGATCCTCCGGCTCGAGCTCCTGGAAGAGCTCGCCCACCCGGCGCTCGTCGGTGTCCTTCACATCCGCGCCAAAGCCCATGGCCGAACCCCGGCCGCGCTGCGCGATGATCTTGTCGAGGCCCGCGAAGGCGCCGCCGCAGATGAAGAGAATGTTGGTCGTGTCCACCTGCAGGAATTCCTGCTGCGGATGCTTGCGTCCGCCCTGCGGCGGCACGGAGGCAACCGTGCCTTCCATGATCTTCAGAAGCGCCTGCTGCACGCCCTCGCCCGAGACGTCCCGCGTGATCGAGGGATTGTCGGACTTGCGGCTGATCTTGTCGACCTCGTCGATGTAGACGATGCCGCGCTGCGCGCGCTCGACATTGTATTCCGCCGACTGGAGCAGCTTCAGGATGATGTTCTCGACATCCTCGCCGACATAGCCGGCCTCGGTCAGGGTCGTTGCATCCGCCATGGTGAAGGGCACATCGAGGATGCGGGCAAGCGTCTGCGCGAGCAGCGTCTTGCCGCAGCCCGTGGGCCCGATCAGCATGATGTTGGACTTCTGCAGCTCGACATCCGAGTTCTTGCTCGCGTGGTTGAGCCGCTTGTAATGGTTGTGCACTGCGACCGAGAGCACCCGCTTGGCAACGAACTGGCCGATCACGTAATCGTCCAGGACCTTGCAGATCTCGTGCGGCGTGGGCACGCCATCCGACGACTTGACCAGATTGCTCTTGGTCTCCTCGCGGATGATGTCCATGCAAAGTTCAACGCATTCGTCGCAGATGAACACGGTCGGACCCGCAATCAGCTTGCGCACCTCGTGCTGGCTCTTTCCACAGAATGAGCAGTAAAGAGTGTTCTTCGCGTCGCTGCCGCCCGTCTTGCTCATGCTCGTTCTCCGGCTTCCGCCAACCAGTCAAATGCGTTCAATGTCGTCTCACTCGGGTCCATTGATCTCCCGCCGTTCATAGGAACATGCATGACAGAAGAATTACAAGCCCTAACGCACAAGAGAGGTTTACGGCGAATTCTACATTATTCCGACTTGGGATCCGCCTCCCGGCGGTTCACGATCTCGTCAATCAGGCCCCAGTCCTTGGCGTCCTGAGCGGTCATGAAACGGTCGCGCTCGAGCGCGGCCTCCACATCCTCGATCGACTGGCCCGTATGCTGCACATAGATCTGGTTCAGCCGATCCTTCAGCGCCTGGGTCTCGCGGGCGTGGATCATGATGTCCGTCGCCTGGCCCTGGAACCCGCCGGAGGGCTGATGCACCATGATCCGTGCGTTCGGAAGGGCAAAGCGCATTCCCTTCTGGCCTGCGGTCAGCAGCAGCGAGCCCATCGAGGCCGCCTGACCGATGACCAGCGTCGAGACCGGCGGACGGATGTATTCCATCGTGTCGTAGATCGAGAGCCCCGAGGTCACCACGCCACCGGGGCTGTTGATGTACATCGAGATTTCCTTCTTCGGGTTTTCCGCCTCGAGGAAGAGAAGCTGGGCGACGATCAGGGTCGACATGCCGTCGTGGACCGGGCCCGCGACGAAGATGATCCGCTCCTTGAGCAGACGCGAGAAGATGTCGTAGGCGCGCTCGCCACGGGCGGTCTGCTCCACCACCATGGGGACGAGGTTCATGTAGGTCTCGATGGGGTCTTTCATCGGGGATGCGCCTTTCCTTCGGGGACTGCTCGAACCGCCTGCTCCGGTTTCAGAAAGCAATAATCATCGCTTGGACCATCCGCAAGGGCAGCCGGACCGCCACGTCAGGACCGGACGGCCAGACTGCGGCGCAGGCAACCCCCTGCAGGCCCCGATCCCGGCGCCGAATCGCTTCGCCGGGGTCGTTTTTCGCCGATTTGCCGCATTCTCCCCCCGGCCGCCTCGGGACCAAGGTCGCAGCCGGAATGCAACGCGCGACACAATCATGGATTGAATCAACGAATCACAGCCCATCGCGAGGGTTGCGGAAACGGACACGGCCGCCCCTCCGGAGCGGCCGTGCGGATCTCTGGGCAGATCTCTGGGGTCGATCGCCTTACTCGGCGGTCGCCTCTTCCTTTTCCTGCACAGCGGCGTCGTCCTCGAGCGCCTCGATCTCCTTCTGGAGCTCGTCCTTGGTCACCGTCTTGTCGGAAACCTGGGCCAGCTCGAGCACGAAATCGACGACCTTGTCCTCGAAGAGCGGTGCGCGCACCTGCTGCAGCGCCTGCGGGTTCTCGCGGACGAACTCGAGGAACTGGCGTTCCTGGCCCGGATACTGCCGCGCCTGCGCGAAGATCGCCTGCTGCATCTCCTGGTCGGTCACCTCGATGTTGTTCTTGGTGCCAAGCTCGGCAAGCAGCAGCCCGAGGCGCACGCGGCGGCGGGCAAGGCCGAGGTGCTCTTCGGTCGGCTCGATCTCGGGATGATCGTGGCCGTGATGGTCGGCATGCTCTTCGTGCCAGAGCTGATGCGCGATCTGCTTGGCTTCCACGTCGACGAGCGTCGGCGGCAGTTCGAAATCGACCTTGCCGTCCAGCGCATCGAGCAGGCGGCGCTTGATGACGGCACGGCTCGCCTGATTGTATTCGGCCTTGAGCCGCTCGACGATCTGGCCCTTGAGGGTCTCGAGCGTGTCGGCCCCGAAGCGCGACGCGAAATCGTCGTTGATCTCGGCATCCTTCGGCGCCTTCACTTCCTTCACGGTGCAGGCGAAGACCGCCTCCTTGCCCGCGAGGTGCGTCGCGCCGTATTCCTCGGGGAACGTCACGGTGACATCGCGCTCGTCGCCGGCCTTCGCGCCGAGAAGCTGCTCCTCGAAACCGGGGATGAAGTTGCCCGAGCCGAGCACGAGCGGGAAGTCTTCCGCCGAGCCGCCCTCGAACAGCTCGCCATCGACCGAGCCCTTGAAGTCGAGCACGACCTGGTCGCCGTCGGCGGCCTCGGCACCCTCGCCCTTGTCCTCATGGACCTTGGCGCCCTTCGCGAGGCTCTCGAGCGCTTCCTGCACCGATGCCTCGTCCGGCTCGACCACGAGCCGCTCGAGCGTGATCTCGGAAAATGCCAGTTCGGGAACTTCCGGAAGCGCCTCATAGGACATCGAGACCTCGATGTCGTCGCCTTCCTTCCACTCGTCGTTCGTCATCTTCACTTCGGGCTGCAGCGCCGGGCGGTCGCCGGTTTCCTCGAAATGCTGGCGCATCGCCGCATCGATGGATTCCTGCATCGCCTCGCCGAGAACCGACTTGCCGAACATCTTCTTCATCAGCGCCGCAGGAGCCTTGCCCTTGCGGAAGCCTTTCATCTGAAAGTCCTTGCGGGCCTCCTCCAGCTTCTCCGTGACCTTGGCCTCGAGCTCGGCCGCAGGAACGGTAATGGAGTAACCCCGCTTCAAACCTTCATTCAGGGTCTGAGTGACCTGCATAAGTATGTATCCTCGTCGCTGTCTCTGGTGCGGGCGGAGGGACTTGAACCCCCACGCCTTTCGGCGCCAGAACCTAAATCTGGTGCGTCTGCCAATTCCGCCACGCCCGCGGCCTCTGGCCCCCGAGATCCGCGAGCCTTGAACGAGGCCGCTCTCTACCAGAGGCCTTTCCCGCGCGCGAGCGAAAAATGTGCCCGTCGCGTGACATCCCGCCACTTGCAATTCCGCACAAGTTTTGCCCAACATGCCCAACGTCTGGGCAATGGGAGTTAATTCTTGAGCCAACGAGACGAACGCCACCGCGCACTGCATTGAACTCGCCCATGCAAATTGCTTTCTCGTGGCGCAGCCAAGAGCATGTATCGCCTAGAACACACGGTCAGGGGGCCCCTCGGCATGAAGAAAATCGAAGCCATCATCAAGCCGTTCAAGCTCGATGAGGTGAAAGAGGCACTACAGGAGGTCGGCATCCAGGGCCTGAGCGTCATCGAGGCAAAGGGATTTGGCCGCCAGAAGGGCCATACGGAACTTTACCGCGGTGCCGAATACGTCGTGGATTTCCTTCCCAAGGTGAAGATCGAGGTCGTCCTCCCCGATGAACTCGTGGAGACGGCGATCGAGGCGATCATTTCCGCTGCCAAGACCGGCAAGATCGGTGACGGCAAGATCTTCGTCTACCCTGTCGAACAGGCAATCCGCATCCGCACCGGCGAAGAAGGCAGCGACGCCCTCTGAGGCGCAGCGGACCGGGACAAGCGGGGCGCGCGCCGCGTGCGCCCTCGCGCCACAACAACTAGCAAACTCAAGGAAGTCAGATGAGCGACATTTCCTCCGTCATGAAACTTCTCAAGGACGAGGAGATTCCCTACGTGGATCTCCGCTTCACCGACCCGAAGGGCAAGGTGCAGCACGTCACGGTCATGTCCGATCTGGTCGACGAGGAATTCATCGAAGAGGGCTTCATGTTCGACGGCTCCTCCATCGCCGGATGGAAGTCGATCGAGGAATCCGACATGAAGCTGATGCCGGACCCGGCCTCGGCCTATGTAGACCCGTTCTTCGCCGAGAAGACGCTCTGCCTGCACTGCTCTGTCGTCGAGCCCGACACCGGCCAGCCCTACAGCCGTGACCCCCGCGGCACAGCGCAGAAGGCCGAGGCCTACCTCAAGTCCTCCGGCGTCGGCGACGTGAGCTACTTCGGCCCCGAAGCCGAATTCTTCCTGTTCGACAACGTCCAGGTTGCGAACAAGATGAACAAGGTGAGCTTCGAGATCGACGCGATGGATGCGTCCTGGAACACCGACACCGAATACGAGATGGGCAACATGGGTCACCGCCCGGGCGTCAAGGGCGGCTACTTCCCGCTCCCCCCCGTGGACGCGGCCCAGGACATCCGCTCCGAGATGCTCTCGACCATGAAGCGCATGGGCCTCAAGGTCGACAAGCACCACCACGAGGTGGCCTCGCCCCAGCACGAGCTCGGCCTCATCTTCGGCACGCTCACCGAGCAGGCCGACAACATCCTGAAGTACAAGTATGTCGTGCAGCAGGTCGCCCATGCCTATGGCAAGACCGCGACCTTCATGCCGAAGCCCTACTACGGCGACAACGGCTCGGGCATGCACGTCAACATGTCGATCTGGAAGGACGGCAAACCGCTCTTCGCCGGCGACAAGTATGCCGACCTCTCCGATGAGGCGCTCTACTTCATCGGCGGCCTGCTGAAGCACGCGAAGACGCTCAACGCCTTCACCAACCCGACCACGAACAGCTACAAGCGCCTGATCCCGGGCTTCGAGGCTCCGGTGCTCCGCGCCTACTCCGCCTCCAACCGCTCGGGCTGCGTGCGTATCCCGTGGACCGACAGCCCGAAGGCCAAGCGCGTCGAGGCCCGCTTCCCGGACCCCTGCGCCAACCCCTACCTCGCCTTCGCCGCGCTGCTCATGGCGGGCATCGACGGCATCAAGAACAAGATCGATCCGGGCGAAGCCTCCGACAAGGACCTCTACGATCTTCCCCCCGAGGAACTCGCCGAGATCCCGACCGTCTGCGGCAGCCTGCGTGAAGCGCTCGAGACCCTGGCCGTCGACCACGAGTTCCTGCTCGCGGGCGATGTGTTCACGAAGGACCAGATCGAGGGCTACATGGCGCTCAAGTGGCAGGAAGTCTACATGTTCGAGCACACGCCGCACCCGGTCGAATACCTGATGTACTACTCGCTCTGACCGGGCGGAAAACCGGAACACCGGAGGCGGGCCATAAAGGCCCGCCTTTTTTTGTTTGCACGCCGGCCTGTCGTCCACCGCCCCGGTCCCGTTTCCCGCTTTGCCCGGCCCGCGTCGCTCGGCTGGCCTCTTCACCAATTCGAGGCATGACGGACGAGGACGGGATGCCCGTCCGCATGGTCATCATCGAGTTTCCGACCATGGCGGCGCTGAAGGAACGGTATGCCAGCCCCGACTACGGCCCGGGGCGCGACATCCGCCTCCGCCCCGCCACCAGCACCCTGATCGCCCTCGAGGCAGGATCCGCCGCAGAATCCGCCGGCTGAAACTGCCCCGCTCGGCAAACCTCGCGGCCGGATCGCGCGCGCGCCGTCAGAGGCTCTGTTTCACGAACCGCCCGCCCTTCATGATCAGCCGCAGGTTTTCCGGGTCGTCCAGCCAGTCGAGACCAGCCTCGGGATCGCCGTCGACCACCAGGAGATCGGCGAAGGCCCCCTCCCGGATCACGCCAAGCGGGCCGTCATAGGTCGTACGCGGCCCCGAGAGCGCCAGAAGCTGCCCGGCCGCACCGGTCGCCCGGTGCAGCGCCTCGAGCGGCGGCATGAAGCGCGTGAGCTTCGCGAGCTGCCGCCCCTGACTCTCGGCGCCAGAAAAGAGCACATCGGTGCCGAAGGCCCAGTTGACGTCATATGTTTGCGCAAGCTCGAAGGCCCGCAGCGTGCCCTGGGTGACGGTCGCCAATGCCGCCACAGCCGCGGGGTCGCTGTACTGGGTGGCATCCTCGTCGTCGAGAAACGGCTGGATCGACCACCAGGACCCGGTGTCGGCCATCATCCGCACCGATTCCTCATCGGCGAGCTGGCCATGCTCGATGCATTTCACCCCTGCCCGGATGCAGCGCTTGATGCCCTCCGGCGTGTAGACATGGGCGCAGACATAGGTGTTCCAGTCGGCGGCGGCCTCGACAGCCGCCCGCATCTCGTCCTCGGTATACTGGATCGAGTCGAGCGGGTCGTGCGGAGAGGAGACGCCGCCGCCCGCCATGATCTTGATCTGGCTCGCCCCCTTCATCAGCTGTTCGCGCGCCCGCTGCAGGACCTCGGCGCGGCCATCCGCGAGGGAAGTGACGCCTGCCCGCATCGCATAGCTCGGCGGATCGGACGGCATCGCGGGCAGATCGTTGATCATACGAAAATCGCCATGCCCGGATGTCTGCGAGAGCATGGCACCTGAAGCGAAGATCCTCGGTCCTTCGACCACCCCGCGGTCAATGGCCGCCTTCAGCCCGAAAGCAGGGCCGCCCACGTCGCGGATCGTGGTGAAGCCGCGCTGGATTGTCGCCCCTGCTTCGCGGCCCGCCACCAGATGCACGAAGCCGATGTCCTGCGTCATCGCGGCCATCTGACTGATGCCGGCAAGCGTCGCGTGCCAGTGCGCATCGATCAGACCGGGAATGACGGTGCGGCCGCCGCAATCGATCACCTCCGCCGCTTCGGGCCCCTGCCCCGGCGCCGGCAGACCGGCGATGCGGCCGTCCTCGACGAGGATATCGACGCCCGTGCGGATCGACAGCGTCTCGCCATCGAAAAGCCGCAGGTTCGTGAGCAGGACCGGACGCCCCGGCGTCTGGGCGCGCAGCTCGCGCGGCGCGAGCCCGAAGCCTGCGAACATGCCGACCACTGCCGACATCCCGCCCAGCATCTGACGGCGGGAGATATCGGCCTCGATACGGCGCATCGCCGCGCGCGTCCCGGGCGCCCCGCAAAGGCAGGAATGGGCAAGGGCTGCAGGGCTGGAAGGCGCAGGGCAGGCAAGGCACATGGTGTAGTCTCCCATGGATAGAGTCAGGGCCGGTGACCGGAAATCGGGCCTTGAAGTAACGCCGCCACGCACGCCCTTGCAAGGAATCGCATGGGCCGCGACCGTCACACGGGCGCAACGTCAAGGCCCCGGCTCCGCCGTTCGTCGCGAGAACAGGGCCCTACGTCCAATTCCCTTTGCCCGCGTCACGCCCCGGCCGATAGGCTGGGCGCGAAACCGGGGGAGATGCGCATGACAGTCGTGCCCGAGACCATGAAAGCCGCCGTCGTCACTGCCTGGGGCGCACCCGATCTGGTGCGGATCGAAGAGCGTCCGGTGCCGCGTCCGACGAAGGACGAGGTGCTCATCCGGGTCGTCGCGACAACCGTCAGTGCGGCCGACGTGCGGATGCGCGGCCTCGACGTTCCCCGCGGGATGAAGCTCCCGATGCGGCTCGCCCTCGGCTTCTCCCGGCCGCGCCAGCCCGTCTTCGGCACCGAGGCCGCCGGCATCGTCGCGGCCTGCGGCCCGCAGGCGACGCGCTTCGCGCCGGGCGATGCCGTCATCGCCTTTCCCGGCGCCCGGCTCGGGGCCCACGCCGAATATCTCGCGATCTCCGAGCGCAGACCGCTCACGGCAAAGCCCGCGCGCCTTTCCTTCGAGGAGGCAGCCGGCCTCTGTTTCGGCGGCACCACGGCGCTGCATTTCCTGCGCAAGGCCGAGCTCGCGGCGGGCGAACGGGTGCTGGTCATCGGCGCCTCGGGCGCGGTGGGCGCGGCCCTCGTCCAGCTCGCGAAGCACGCGGGCGCGGAGGTCACCGCGGTCAGCAGTGCCCGCAACCTCGCGCTCACCCGCGACCTCGGCGCCGATCACGCCCTCGATTACGCCGAGACCGATCCGCTCGCCGCCGCGGCGGCCTACGACGTCATCGCCGATGCCGCCGGGGCGACCAGCTTTGCCGCCTGCCTCGACACCCTCCGGCCCGGCGGGCGCTACCTCGCCATTGCGGGCGGCCTGGGCGAGATGCTCACCCGGCCGCGCGGCGGCAAGCGCATCATCGCCGGCATGGCGGCCGAGCGCCCGGAGGATGTCGCCACCCTCGCGCGCATCGCGGAAGAGGGTGCCTTCCGCGTGGTGATCGACCGCGTCCTCCCGCTCGAGCAGATCGCCGAGGCACACCGCATCGCCGGGTCGCATCGCAAGCGCGGCAACCTCGTGCTGGCGGTCAGCGCACCGGGGTGAGGCCCCGCGCCTGCCATATATTTGCCATACGGATTCCATACGGATTCCATATCGATTCCAGACACGCCGAACGCCGTGATTCCGGCCTTTCCCTCGGCGCGGCATCGGGCCTATCGTGCCCTTGGCACGGCATGAGATCAGGAAAGGAAAAGCCATGAAACTCGGCGTTGTCGGCGCGGGAATGGTGGGCAGCTCGGCGGCCTTCGCCGCCGGCCTGCGCGGCACGGCCCGCGAGATCGTGCTCGTCGATCGCAACGAGGCCCTCGCCGTCGCCCAGGCCGAAGACATCTCCCACGCGATGCCCTTCGCCTCCGCCACAATCGTCCGCGCAGGCGGCTACGGCGACCTCGCGGGCGCATCGGTTGTCGTCATCGCCGCCGGGGTCGGGCAGAAGCCCGGCGAGTCGCGCCTCGAGCTTCTCGGGCGAAATGCCGAGGTTTTCCGGCAGGTTATCGGCGAGATCCTCACGGTGGAGCCGAATGCGATCCTGCTCATTGCCTCCAATCCGGTCGATATCATGACCGATGTCGCGACCCGGCTCTCGAAGCTTCCGGCGGGCCGGGTGATCGGCTCGGGCACCATTCTCGACACCGCCCGCTTCCGCTCGCTCCTGAGCCGCCATCTCGAGATCACGCCGCATTCGGTGCATGCCCATGTGCTCGGCGAGCACGGCGACAGCGAGGTTCTCGCCTGGTCCGGAGCCCGCGTCGGCGCCCTGCCGCTGGCCGATTTTGCCGCCCAGGTCTCCGCGCCGATCACCCAGGCCGTCCGCGATCAGATCGACGCCGGCGTCCGCCGCGCCGCCTACCGCATCATCGACGGCAAGGGCGCAACCTATTTCGGCATCGGCGCCGGCCTCGCCCGCATCATCGCCGCCATTGCCAGCGACGAAAAGGCGATCTTCACGCTCTCGATCGTCACGGATGAAGTCGCGGGCGTCGGCCCCGTCGCGCTCTCGGTGCCGCGGGTCGTCGGGCGCGAGGGGATCATCAGCACCATCCGGCCGGACCTCAACACCGCCGAGCTCGAAGCCCTCCGCGCGAGCGCCGAGCTCCTGAAAACCACCGCCGACGCCATCGGCATCTGAAGCCGGCCGCCTCCGCGACGAATGCCTGAACGAGGATAATCCCGGAAGCAGGTCAACCGGCATGGTGACATGCACTTTCAACCGAACGCTCACGGTGCGCCGGCCGTCCGAATGAAGCGCCCTTTCATGTAGAGCCGCTTCTCCTTTGAGCAGGCTGTTTCCGTCGCGGCCGAGACCTTTTGGCGGATATCTGCCTCCGGGCTGGCGATGTCTTGCCACGAAACTTCACGCCCTTGTCAGATAATGGCCGACGTTTCCCCGAGAATGGGTAATCTTGAGGCGTGGTTTTTCCGACATCTCGGAGAAGAGACGGGAAAGCTATGGGCACCTTGCCCGACATGGGAGGACGATTATGACCAAATCCGTAACCCGCAGGTCTTTTGGCCTGCTTGGAACCGCTTTTGCAGTGGCCATGACCTGTGGCGCACCGGCGATGGCGCAAAACCTGCTTTCCATCGCGACCGGTGGTACCGGCGGCGTGTACTACCCGATCGGCGGCGGTCTGGCCGAAATCATCAACAACCATATCGACGGGTATTCCGCCACGGCCGAAGTCACCGGCGCTTCCGTCGAGAACATGGGCCTGATCGCGCGGGGCGATGCAGATCTGGCAATCGGCCTGGCCGACACGGTTGCGCAGGCCTATTCCGGCACGGGTCGCTTCGAGGGTCAGCAATTGCCGATGATCCGCAGTCTGGCGTCGCTCTACGCCAACATGGTGCATATCGTTGCGCTCGAAGGCTCTGGCATTGCCTCGCTGGAGGATCTGCGCGGCAAGCGCGTGTCCGTCGGCGCACCGGGTTCGGGCACCGAGGTGAACACGAATGCGATCCTCGCGGCCAATGGCATCAGCTACGATGAAATCGAAGAACAGCGCCTGAACTTCAACGAAACCGCTGACGCGCTGTCGAACGGCGATATCGATGCAGGGTTCTGGTCCGTCGGTGCGCCCACATCGTCGATCCTGAACCTTGCGACAACGCAGAACATCGTCGTCATCGCGCTCAGCGAGGCGGAACTGGACGCCGCCATGGCGGAAGATGCGACCTTTACAAAAACCACCCTTCCGGGCGGCAGCTACAATGGCGTCGACGAAGACATCACCGTGCTGGGTGTTCCGAACGTGCTGACGGTCTCGTCTGAAATGTCGGATGACTTGGCCTACGCCATCACCAAGGCAATGTTCGAGAACATTGACGAATTGCAGGCGGTTCACCCCGCAGCGCGCGAGACGACGGTGGACTTTACTCTGTCTGCAACGCCCGTGCCGCTGCACCCCGGCGCGATCCGCTATTACGAAGAAGTCGGCGCCACCATTCCGGACAGCCTCCGTCCATGATCGGCCTGATCCGGGAAGGGGGAGGCAAAGCTCTCCCTCTTCTCGTTCTGCTGCTGCTGCCGGTCTTGGCGGGGGCGGATGCGCTGACGGCCACGCTCGAAGACGGCACCGAGATTGCCCGTCTGGATGTTCCCGAAGGAGGCGAGTGGTGCGTGCTTTGGAACCATTCGGTCAAGGGCTTTCCCGTTTCCGATTGCTACGAGAACCAGGCGGGCCGGATGGTGCTGGTTCACGCGCATCTTCCTGATTTCGCGGCCGGTCTGGACCATATTCCCGGACGCGGGCGTCAGGTGTCGGACGGACAGGGCGGCTACTTCATCCTCGACATAAATGAGCCGGTCCCGGGTGATGCCTATATTCTGCGCCCCGGTGCCGGTCCCGTAAACCACCGCTTGCAGGTCGGAGACACCATTGTCTCCCTGTCCGCGGTCGCGCCGCACCAAAGGGTGCGGATCGCTCTTACAAGGACTCAGGACCGATGACTTCGACCACCGAAGAACCCCGTCTCCCGATTGAGCAGCCAAGGGCGATTGCGCGTGCCATTACCGTGATCGGGATCGCGCTCTCGCTCTTTCAGCTTTACACAGCGGGGGTTCAGCCGTTGGGGCTGTTCTTCCAAAGACCCATTCACCTGGGCTTCGTTCTGGTTCTCTGTTTCCTGATCTACCCCGCCTTCGGGCGCGATCGTGCGCGCGGCACGGTGGGATGGATCATCGACGGTGCCTTGATCGTGATGAGTATCGGGGCTGGCGCCTGGGTGCCGTTGAATATCGACATCATCGCCAACCAGGTATTCCCGCGGCCCATCGACGTTGCCATGGGGGTCGCGACCATCATCGTCGTGCTGGAAGCCGCACGGCGCGCCGTTGGCCTTGGCATGACCCTGATCGGCGTGTTCTTCCTTGTCTATGCCTTCGCAGGCAACCGGGGGGAACTGCCTTTCCTCGCCGACTGGATGCCAGGCATCCTGAACCACCGTGGCTATTCGCTGGACCGGCTGGCCAGCCAGATGACCCTTGGGGCCGAAGGCATCTTCGGTATCCCCCTGGGGGTCGCCGCCACCTTTGTCTTCATCTTCGTCCTGTTCGGCGCGTTTCTGGAAGTCACCGGCGCGGGAAAGTTCTTCATTGATCTGGCCTATGCCGCTGCAGGCAAGCAGCGCGGTGGGCCTGCCAAGGCCGCCGTGATCGCCAGTGCGGGCATGGGGTCGATTTCCGGGTCGGCCATCGCCAACGTGGTGACAACCGGGGCATTTACCATCCCCTTGATGAAAAAGCTGGGATACCGCCCGGCACAGGCGGGCGGGATCGAAGCCGCAGCCTCCACGGGCGGGCAGATCATGCCGCCATTGATGGGGGCCGGTGCGTTCCTGATGAGCGAATTCACCCGCGTGCCTTACGTCGATATCGTTCTGATCTCGATCTTTCCGGCTGTGCTGTATTTCGGCACGGTCTACCTTCTGGTCCATATCGCGGCCGTCAAGCAGGGTATGACCGGTCTTGCTGCAGAAGACCTGCCCAACACACGCGAGGTTCTGGCCGAAGGCTGGCATTTCCTGTTGCCGCTCGTCGTGCTGGTCGCCTTGCTGGTCGCGGGGTATTCCCCGATGCGGGTGGGCTTCTACGCGATCTTGTCGATCATCGCGGCGGCGTCGGCGCGGGCGCTTTGGACATTCGCCGCCTCCGGGCCGACCGTTTCGGGTTTCGTTTCCCTGTGCAAGCGCGGTATCGCTCTGACCCTCGAGGCGCTCGAGCTCGGGGCACGCAATGCGGTCGCGGTGTCCGTGGCCTGTGCCGTGGCCGGGATCATCGTGGGCGTCGTGGGCCTCACGGGTCTGGGGCTGAAGTTCTCGGCCATGATGATCGCATTCTCCGGGGGCAACATCGTTCTGGCGTTGATCCTCGTCTTGCTGGCAAGCCTCGTGCTTGGCATGGGCTTGCCGGTGACAGCGGCCTATATCGTGCTGATAATCCTTGTGGGTCCGGCGCTGACCGAACAATTCGGCATCCCGCTTTTGATCGCACATCTGGTGGTGTTCTGGTATTCTCAGGACAGCAACGTGACACCACCCGTGGCGCTCGCGGGCTTTGCCGGCGCCGCGATTGCCGGATCGAAGCCGATGGAGACGAGCGTTCAGGCATGGAAATACGCCAAGGGCCTTTATCTGATCCCGCTGTTCATGGTGTTCAACGAAGAGATCATCCTTGGCGGTCCATTGCCGCTGGTGTTGTGGGGGGGCGCGCTTGCCATCCTCGGGCTCGTGGCCTTCGCAGCGTTGCTCGAAGGTTTCCTCTGGCGCCCCATGGCGATCTGGATGCGGGTGTTGCTTCTTCCGGGTGTGGTGGCGATGTTCTGGCCGAACCTGGCGGTCGAGGCTGCCGGCTTCGTGCTGGTCGCCGTCCTGCTCTGGATGAACTGGGCCCAGGCCCGTCGGGAAAAGGACTTGCCCGGCGGTCCGGCGTGGGCGCAGAGCGCTTTGGACGGCTGAGGTCATGACCCTGGTCCGGCCGCTTCTTCTCGCAGGGCTCGTTGGCGTGCTGGTCTGGGGTGTCGCGCAGCACCTCGCCCTGGGCACGGCACGCCAGCAGCTGGACCAGACCCTGCTTCTGACCGAACGCGCCGTTGAGGCTGAGGTGGAGCGCCTGAGCTCGCTCCCCGCTATCGCGGCAGAAGACGAACGCGTGCGCAGTGCGCTGGCCGGAACCGGTGCGTTGCAGGAAGCCAACCGCTATCTGGAAACGGTCGCGGTCCATGCGCAGGCAGGGGACCTGTTTCTGCTCGACGCGCAGGGCGATACGATCGCGGCGTCGAACTGGAACCGCCCGGGAAGCTTTGTCGGGCAAAACTATGGCTTCAGGCCCTATTTCAAGCAGGCCCTGGACCAGGGCCAAGGCCAGTTCTATGGCATTGGCGTGACAACCGGCGTGCCGGGATATTTCCTGTCGAGACGGATCGACGCGGACGGTGTGCTCGGTGTGCTGGTCGTCAAACTGGATCTGCGCCCCCTGCAGACCATCTGGCGCACGGCGGACGCCGACGTTGCCCTCGCCGATGAGCATGGCGTCGTCTTCCTGTCGGCGCGGCCCGATTGGGAATACCATGCGCTGACGCGGCTGGATTCCAATGTGCTTTCAGAACTGGAGGCCACCCGCGCCTACAAGGGCGCCGATCTGGCTGCGACAGACCCGCTTCTCACCGGAACGCTAACGCAGGACGACGCAGCAGGCGACGGGTGGATCGGACGGATTTCCACAATGCCGTCCACCGGTTGGCAAGTGATTGCCGCCCGTTCCACAGCCGGGCTGCAGCTCTTGTCTTTCGGTGCGGCGGTGCTGGCTGCGTTTGCGACACTGGCGCTGGTCGCCACGTTCAAGGCCTGGGACCAGCGCCGACAGATCATTGCGCTGCGCCTGTCACAGTCCGAAAACCTGGAAGCGATGGTCCGCGCCCGCACAGCCGATCTGGGGCGGGAAGTGGAGGCGCGCACCCAGGTGGAAATCGATCTGCGCGCCACACAGGAAGCCTTGGTGCATACCGAGAAGATGGCCGCCCTCGGCCGCATGTCCGCGGCGATCGTGCATGAGATCAGCCAGCCACTCGCTGCCATGGAGGCGACCTTGTCGGCGGCGGAACTGGGGTTGGACAAGAACGATGCGGCCACGGCAACCCGGCTGGGCAAGGCGCGCACGTTGATCCGTCGCATGCAGCGCACGACGAAGCATCTCAAGAGCTTTGCGCGCAAGGACGTGGCGGAACGGTCTCTGATCGACCTCAGGACTCCCGTTGCATCGGCGCTTGAATTGGTCGCCCCTCGGGCGCGCGCCATCGGCGTGATTCCGGTCTTTCATGCGCCGGACGGCAAGATCGAGGTGATGGCCGGCGTCGTCAGGATCGAACAGGTCGTGGCCAACCTCCTTCTGAACGCGCTCGATGCCGTGGCCGACTTGCCCGAAGCACAGATCACCGTCACCTTGACGGCCGAGGACGGTCAGGCGCGGTTGTGCGTGGCGGACACAGGCAAAGGCATCCCCGAGACGGACCTGCCCGATGTCACGGAGCCCTTCTTTTCGACCAAGGTGACCGGCGAAAGCCTCGGTCTCGGCCTTGCGATCTGCAAGGCGATCCTGTCTGATTTCCATGGCAGCCTCGAAATCAGCTCTGATCTCGGTCATGGCACCCGGGTCACCGCTACCGTGCCTCTGGCCACTGCCAAGGGAGCAGAGGCCGCATGAGCGCCAGAATCTTCATTGTCGATGACGATGACGATCATCTGTCGGCGCTTGCCGATCTGATCGACGCCTCGGGATATGGCGTGCAGACATTCGACACCGCGGGTGCCGCGTTGGCGGCGATGACGGAGCAGCCGGATCTTGTCATCAGCGATCTGCGCATGCCCGGCATGGACGGCATTGCCTTTCTCAAACAGCTTCGGGCGCAGCGGCATGGCGTGCCCGTCGTGCTGCTGACAGGCAACGGTGATGTCGGCCACGCGGTGGAAGCCATTCGCGCAGGCGCCGAAGACTTCCTGGAAAAACCTTACGACTCCGCACATCTCCTGGCGGTGGTCCGCCGCACCCTGGAGGCCCAAGCCGCGCGGAACGAGGTCGAACGCCTGCAACAGGTGCTCGCCGAGCGTGCCGACAGCAACATCCTCGGGCGGTCCCGCGCCATGCAGCAATTTCGCAAGCGCATTTCGGTTTTGGCCTCGGTCGATCTTGATGTGCTCATCACCGGCGAGACGGGAACGGGCAAGGAGCTCGCCGCCCGTGCCATCCATGCCGCGAGCACCCGGTCAGACGGCCCGTTTGTGGCGCTCAATTGCGCGGCCCTGCCGGAAACCATGGCGGAAACGATCCTGTTCGGTCACGGTGCGGGCGCCCTGGCGCACGATGCCGAGGGCCGTGCAGGCAAGCTGGAAGCGGCTCATGGCGGCACACTGATGCTCGATGAGGTCGAAACGATGCCGATGGCCATTCAGGCCAAGCTGTTGCGGGTCCTGCAGGAGCGCAGTTTCGAGCGCATGGGGGACACGGTCGCACGGCGTCTGGATGTCCGGGTGATAGCGACGACGAAAGCCAACCTGCGCCTGCTCGACACCTTCCGCCCGGATCTCTTCTTTCGGCTGGCCGGGGCAGAGCTGACGACGCCGACACTGCGCGAAGCGGGCGAGGATATCCCCCTGATCTTTGCCCATTACGCGCAGCTCGCCGCGCGCCGCTATGGCCGCTCGGCCCCGGAACTGCCCTGGACGCTGTCGCAGAAACTCAAGCGTCAGGCCTGGAGCGGCAATGTGCGCGAGTTGAAGTCAAGTGCCGAGGCCTTTGCGCTTGGGCTGGTCGAGTTTGAAGGCACAGGCGCGCCCCTGTCGGCCCCGATGACACTTGCCGATCGCGTCGCCGAGTTCGAAGCCCGCGAGATTTCTGCGGTTCTGGATGCCCATGCAGGCAACACCCTGCGCGCGGCAGAGACCCTCGGGCTTCCGCGACGCACCCTGAATGACAAGATGCGACGATATGCGATCTCGTCGGATGCTGAGCGCAAACCGGACGAACCTGGATAGCGCTCCGGTAGCGGTTTCTTTCCATGTCCTCCAGCCAGCTCGAAAGCCGACCTCAAGGAGGACCACCTGTCAGGGGGTAGACCAGCCCCGCTCAGACGGCCTGCAGGAGGCCGGTTTCAAGTGCGAACCAGACCAGCTGAGCGTCCGTTTCCAGCCCGAGTATGCTCTTGATCTGGTAGTGGTTGTTGCGAACCGTCTTCTGGCTGATCGCCAGTTCCTCCGCGACCCGCTCGGCTGGCCAGCCGCGGGCGAGCAGACAGAGGATCTCGGTCTGGCGCGGGCTGAGGTCCGCGAGGCCGCTACGCATGCCCGATACGCGATCGCGGGCAATCGCCTCGATCACGTCGGGAGAGATCACCGTCCGCCCCTGCAACGCGCCGAATATCGCCTCGATCAGGGTCTTCGGATCGCTGCATTTGGTGATATAGCTCGTCGCGCCCGCCTTGATGGCCTTCAGCGCAAAGGCTGCGCTCAGGTGCATCGTGAAGACGACGATCCTGGCGCTGTCGTCATACTGCCGGATGTGGCGGACAGCTTCGATGCCGCTCGCACCGGGCAGCGTGACGTCCATGACCACAACATCGGGCTTCAGGGCACGAAACTGAGCATAGGCGGTTCGGGCGTCCTCCGCCTCTCCGACGATCTTCAGCCCGGGTTGCAGGTCGATCAATCGGCGGTAGCCTTCGCGCACGACCGGATGGTCGTCGACGATGATGACGCTGAACTCCTTCATGCCGCGCAGCGCCCCCTCGCGTCGGGCAGCGTCACCCGGATACGAACGCCCCGGCCCGTGTTCTGCAAACGCAGCGTTCCGCCCATGGCCTCCGTCCGTTCCGACATGCCAAGAAGGCCGTGGCCCGGCGCGCCGCCGTCCGCCCGCCCGCCGCCATCATCCTCGACGGTCAGCGCGATCCCGTCACCGTCGGGATGGAGCGATACCGCGACCTGCGACGGCGTTCCGTGCCGCATGGCATTCGTCACGCATTCCTGCACGATGCGGTAGAGGTCCAGCAACACCGCGCCACTCATGCCGTCTTCGTCCAGCGTGCTGTCCAGCGTCAGACGGGCGTTGCTCTGGGCCTGCCAGCCGGACAACATGCCGCGCAGGCTCGCGACAAGCCCCACCTCGTCGAGGTCGGGCGGGCGCAACCGGGCAAACGCACCACGCAGACAGCTCATCATCGCACGGATATTGGCCCCGATGGCATCGGCATCTCGGGCCAGCGCCGGGCTCTCGGGCGGCGCGGTCAGACGGATCGATGCCGCAAGTGCCGCGGTCGCGGTCAGCATCTGGCCGAACTCGTCATGCAGGTCGCGGGCCAGCTGTCGGCGTTCAACGTCCTCGACCTCGATCAGGCGGCGCGTCAGGTTTCGACGCGCTTCGGTGCTGGTCCTGAGCTGCTGCGCGAGCCGGTTGACCGCTTCGGCGACAAGACGGAATTCCGGCGCGCCGGAGGCCGTGACACGCGTGTCGAGGTCGCCCTTGCTGAGCCGGTCAAGCCCCCGGACAATGCCGCTCACCGGCTCCAGCCGCGAATAGATCGCGATGGTTCCAAGCAAGAGCACCCCCGCGGCCATTCCCAGCGTCTGCCAGAGCGCCAACCGAACCCGTTGCCAGGCAAGTGTCGCGGCGGCAACGGGGTCGAAACTCACCTCGATCCCGTAGACGCCGTCCTGCGACGCGCTGCCTGCGCCGGTTACCCGCGCCGGTTCGCCGAAGATGCGCGTGACCGCCTTGCGGAACTTCTCGGGTGCAACGGGTCCGAAGACCTGCCAGCTGGCGCACATGCGCCGTTCCGTGATCCGGCGCTGCTCGAACCGGATGCAGGTGCCCGGAGCCATCAGGCCCAGAAGCTTGATCGACGTCATCTCGGCATAGAGCGGTTCGCCCGCGCGTGGCTCCATGTGGTAGTTGCGTTCGAGAACGTAGCCTGCCCGCGTCAACGTGTTGCGTGTCATGAGATCGGCGGTCTCGTAGGCCCCCGCAGCGGCAAGACCGATGGTGATGGCCCCCGCGGCCAGCGCCACCAGCCAGAGCGTCAGAACCAGTCGCAGCCTGAGACTCATCACAGCTCCTCCCCGAACGTCCGGGCTCCGAGGATCGGGGAAACCCGCCGGTCTGTCTCGGGCAAATTGCCCGACGTTTCCGGTTTTCTCGTGAAAGGCTTTGTCGAAGCGCCCCGGCGTGGCTTCATGCAGCAAGATGATCGGGAGAAACGCATGGAAGATCTTGCACCTGCCGGACCGTTGGCGGAAGCCGCGCAGACGCTGATACGCCGCATGGAAGACGGGCTGATCGGCCAGTCCGTTCTTGTCGAACGGCTGGTGATCAGCCTGCTGACCGGCGGGCACGTGCTGATCGAAGGTCCGCCGGGGCTTGCCAAGACGCGATCCGTCAGGCGGCTGTCCGACGCCGTGGAGGGCAGCTTTGCCCGTATCCAGTGCACACCCGACCTGATGCCCTCGGACGTAACGGGAACACAGGTCTGGCGGCAGGACAGCGGGACGATGGAGTTTCTGCACGGTCCTGTCTTTCACTCACTCGTCCTGGTCGACGAGATCAACCGCGCGCCTCCGAAGGTTCAATCCGCCTTGCTGGAAGCCATGGCGGAGAAACAGGTGACCAGTGGCACCATGGCGCGCCCTTTGCCTGAGCCGTTCATGGTCGTGGCGACCCAGAACCCGCTGGAGCAGGAAGGCACGTTCCCGTTGCCGGAAGCACAGCTGGACCGTTTCCTGTTCCACGTCCTGCTCGATCTGCCGGATGAAGCGACAGAACTTGCAATCCTCGATCTGGTGGAGGGCGAATTGCGCGCCCATGCGGGTCAGACGGGTCCGAGCCTCGCGCAGTCGACCCTTGCAGCGATGAAGGAAGAGGTGGTGCAGGTTCACCTCTCCCCCGCGCTCAGGCGCTACATCGTCGCGCTGGTAATGATGACGCGGCGGGCGGGCAACGGGCTGGCCGTGACCGACCGGATCCGCCACGCGGTCAGCCCGCGCGGGACGCTGTCGCTCGCCGCGGCGGCGCGGGCCCGGGCCTGGCTGAACGGCCGCGACTACGCGGTGCCGGAAGACGTGAAGGCGCTTGCCCCCGACGTACTCTGCCACCGCATGGCGCCGACCTGGCGTGCAGAGGCTGCCGGCGAGACGTCACGCGGCATCATGGCCGAGATCCTCTCCGTCGTGGAGCCGCTCTGATGAACGGCGCGATCTCGGGAGCCGTCCTTTCGCTGAACCGCCTGGTGGCACTCGCCTCCGCCGCGACGCCCATGTCGCATGAGGGCCTCGCGCGGGGGCAGGTTGCGGGCCTCTCCGGGCCGCGCCGGGGAGAAGGCGGCGACCTCTACGACCTCCGGCCCTTCGTGGACGGGGATGACCAGCGCCGGATGGACCCTGCCGCCACGGCGCGCAGCGGGCGGCCGCAGCTGCGCCGCCGGCACGAGGAAGTGGAGCGCAGCCTGCTGCTCGTCGTCGACATGCGATCCTCCATGCTCTGGGGCACGAAGCGACGGTTCCGCTCCGTTGCGGCCGCGGAATCCGCGGCGCTCGAAGGCTGGCGTTGCGTCCGCTCCGGCGGACGGTGCGGCCTCGCGATCCTGCGCGACGGTGGCCTGGAGTGGCGGCCCGCGCGCCCGCGCGAGGCGGCGATGCTGGAGATTGCGGCCACCCTGGCCCGCACACACGCCGAGGTCATGACAGAGCCGGAGGGAGACCCGCGCCCCCTGACCGACATGTTGCCGGAAATCGCCGCGCGCATCGCCTCCGGCACGGCAATCCTGCTGGCCACCGGGCTGGACGCGCCCGGTGACGGCTTTGTACCGATCGTGACAACACTGGCGCGACGCAATCCGTTCGAAGTCCTTCTCGTGCAGGACGCCGTGGAGACGGCGCCGCCGTCCGGGCATTTCAGCGCGCGCATTGGCCGCGCGCTGTCACGCGGGCGCTTCGGCGCATCCCGGACGGCGGCACTGTTGTCGGAACACGCGATTTCATTCCGGATCGTGCGCTCGGGCCAACCGGAGGACCTCTCGGCATGACGCCGGAAGACCTCGTGTCGCGCTTGGCGCCGGTGCGCGTGCCGGAGGATTTCGCCCGCTTCGGCCTTCAGGATGCACTGGCCGTCATCGCGCTGGGTCTGTTGGGCGGATTGCTCCTGTCCATCATGTTGCGCGGCCTGACCCGGCCCCGCCCCCATGCCATTCATCAGACTCGCGCCCGGATCGCCGCCTTGAGCGGTCTTGCTCCTCAAGAACGCGTGGCCGGTTTGGCGCTCCTCTTGCGCGAACTGGGCGAAGACATCCCGCCGCAGATGCGGATGGCTCTTTATGATCCGGACGCCCCTGCCGATCCGATCGTGCTTGAAGCGGCCATCCTTGCAGCGGCCCGGAGGCGCGGCCGATGAGCTTTGCCGCACCCTGGGCCTTCTGCCTGCTGCCCCTGCCACTCCTGCTGCTTCGCATCCTTCCACCGCGCAGATTTGCCAGTGGCGCGCTGAGCCTGCCACCGGCGCTGGCCGCCGCCTTCCGACCGACCGCCTCACTGCCAGTCCGTCGCCACGCGCGCCTGATCGTCCTTGCCTGCGCCTGGATCGCGCTGGTCACGGCACTGACCGGCCCCCGGCAGGAACGCGCGCTGGACGTGGTGCCCGCATCCGGACGGGACATCGTGCTGGCGCTGGACCTGTCCGGGTCGATGGAGCGGGAGGATTTCGTGCTGGATGGCCAGACCGCCTCACGCCTTGCCGCTGTCCAGTCCGTGGCAGCCCAGTTCGTCCGCGGGCGCACCGGGGACCGCGTCGGGCTGGTGGTGTTCGGGGACCGCGCCTATGTCGCGGCCGCCCCGACCCATGATGTCTCTGCCGTGGCGCAGGCCATCGGAACCCTTCAGATCGGCATATCCGGCAAGGCGACGGCCATCGCCGACGGGCTGGGCCTCGCCATCCGCCGTCTCCGGGGGCGCGATGCGGAGAGCCGTATCATCATCCTGCTCTCCGACGGGCAGGATACCACGGGGGCGGTTGATCCGGTGGCTGCGGCGCAGGCGGCGCAGGACCTCGGGATGAGGGTCTACACCATCGCACTGGGGCCTGCAGATCTGGCCGATGACCCGAAGGCACGGGATGCCGTCGACAGCGAAACCCTGCGGCGCATCGCCGAGGCTGCAGGAGGCGAGACCTTTCGCGTCAGATCGACGGAAGACCTCGAGCGCGTCACCAGCGCCATCGACAGGCTGGAGCCGAGCCTTGCGGACATGCCCCCGGTCCGGACGTGGCGCTTCTACTGGCCGTGGTTCGCGGGCCTGGCAGCAGCAGGCCTCGGCCTCTCCCTGGCGCTGCACGCGAAGGAGAGGGTATGACACTCCCCGAATTCATCCTGCTGAGGCCGCTCTGGCTGCTGGGGCTGCCCCTTGCCCCGGTCGCCGCGGCACTGGTGGCGCGACGGGCGGATGGCATGGCGGAATGGCGTGCCGTGGTCGATCCCGATCTTCTCGAGGCAATGCGCCTCCGGGGTCATGTCACCCCGCCACGCTCAGGCCCCGATCCCTGGCTGATGGCGCTGGCCCTCGCGCTGCTCTGTGCCGGGCTGGCGGGCCCCGCGAACCGCGACCATCATGCACCTCTTCTGCGCAATCGCGACGCGCTGATGATCCTCTTCGACCTCTCACCCTCCATGACCAGGGGGGGCGGCCTGGATGACGCACAGGCAGCCGTGTCGCGGCTGATCGACATCGGCGCTGCCCGTCCCGCCGGCCTGATCGTCTATGCCGGGGAGAGTTTCCTCGCCAGCATTCCCACCGACGATCCGGCGGCGCTGCAAGGCATGATCGCCGTGACGGACAGCGAAACCATGCCGGTCGGGGGCAGCCGTCCGGACCGGGCCCTGATGATGGCCCGCCGTGTCCTTGCAGATGCCGCGTCGGTGGCCCCCGATGTGGTGCTGGTCTCCGATGGCGGCGGCATGGGGCCGGTCGCCGCTGACGTCGCCCGCCAGATGGCGGCAGACGGGATCCGGATCTCGGGCATCTTCGTTCCGCAGGACGCGCCACCCTATGGCCTGCCTGCGGCAATGGCAGAAAGCCTGCAGGCAGTGGTCGAGGCGGGTGGCGGAGAGATGGCGAGCGCCTCCGATCTCGCCTCGATCGGCACGCTGCTCTCGGCACGGCGCAAGCCGCAGCAGCAGGAAGCGGACCTGCGCGCCCTGGAGTACCGAGACCTCGGACCGTGGCTTGCCGCGCTGGCGCTCCTTCCCCTGGCATTGCTGTTCCGGCGGAGGCAGACATGAGGGCCCGTCTCATCGCCATCGCGGCGACGGCCTGCGCGCTTGCCGCCGGACCGCAAGCCTGGGGCAAGCTCGCATGGCAGGCAGGCTTCCCCTCCCTCGCCGTGCCGCTTGTCAGCGATCCCTCGGCGCGGGCGGCCGCACTCTACGCCGCGGGCCGCTATGCCGAAGCCGACGCCGGGTTCGCCGCCGTCGGCCGCAGCGCCACCTATGACCGCGGCCTCACCCTGGCGGCAACCGGCGAATATGCGCTCTCGGTCGCCTATTTCGACGCCGTGCTGTTTGCCAACCGCTATGACACCGAAGCGCGCCACAACCGGGACACGGTCAAGGCGCTGGTCCCGCCCGTTGTCGGAGAGGCCATGGGCCACGGCCGCATCGAGGCAATCCTTGCCGAGGCAGGCATAAGGGCCGTGGCCTTCGATCCCGACGCTCCGGAGCAGAGAATCGTGCAGACGGAAGTCGATCCACAGCGCGAGTCCAACAGGCGCCCCGTCACCGGGGATCGCACCGCCGCCGCCGACACGGCATGGATCGACTCTCTGGAAGACACGCCAGGCGCATACCTGAAAGCCAGGCTGGCCGCCGAGATGGAGCGCCGCCGTGCCGAAGGCGAGGCCCACAAGGAGGAACCGGACCAGTGGTGAGAACCCTGCTTCTCCTCCTCTTCATGGCCGGTTCAGCGCTCGCGCAGGACCGGGACGCCCTGCGGCTGGAACTCATCCTCGACCCTCGCGCCGTCGCCCCACTCGAAGGGGAAATGGTCCTTGCCACCCTGCGCGGCACCTACCGGCAGACCATCGCCCGTGAGGAGGTGAAACTGCGCCCCATGACGGATTTCGACTGGGTGCGGCTCGGGCTCGACAGCTGGATCGACGCGCGCGTCGAGGGGCGGGCCGCACGGGTCTTCGAGCGGCGCCTCGCCTTCTATCCCCGCAGGTCGGGCCATCTCGAAATTCTCCCCATCGCCCATACGCTGGAAGTCATCGGGGCGGCGGGCAAACGGAAGACCGTCATCGTCCGGTCCGAGCCGGTTGCCCTGACGGTGCGTCCACGACCTGCCGACGCGGCGCAGCACTGGCTGCCTCTCCGCGCGCTTGAAATCTCCGACAGTTGGGACACCGATCCCGCCCGACTGGCGGACGGCCAGAGCGCGACCCGCCGGGTGGTGCTGCGCGGGTTCGGGGCGACCCCCGAGATGATGCCACAGCAGCCCAGCCTGCGGCAGCCCTGGCTCATCAGCTTCGCGCCGCCCGAGGAACGGAACTTTCAGGTCACCCCGGAGGGCCCCGTGTCCACCGTGGTCTGGACCTGGAAACTGCGCCCCGTCACAGGCGAACCCGGCGTTATTCCATCGGTGACGATCCCCTGGTTCGATACCGGCAGCCGTACGCCCGAAACGGCCACGCTTCCGATGGCCTCCATCGGTTACGCCAGTTTTGCCGATAACGGCGCATCTGGCTGGCGAAGCCTCCCGGCCACAAGTTGGCCTCTGTGGCTCCTCTCGAGCCTCTCAGCCATGCTCGTCGTGGCGCTGACCCTTCGGGATCGGGTTCCCGTCTCCGGGTTGCGCCGGAAATGGCGCCGCCGCATCCTGCTCCGGAGGTTGCGCCGCCGGGTCCGCGCAGGCGATGCGGCCGGGTCCCGCCAGGCCGCATCGCACCTGCTGGAAGGGCCTCCATTTCTCGGGGAAAGGCAGCGCCTCGAACTCCTCCGACCCGCGGACGATGCCCTATACGGCAAGCCGCTGCGCGATGTGCCTGGCCGTCTTGACCTGATGTACAACCAGATCCGGAAGACTATCCTGCACTCAGGGCAAGGCTGAACAGGACCTGTGAGCCCGACCTGAGGCCGCCTCAGGGGATCACTACCCACGATGGAAGCTGAGAAATTACGGCGGGACGCGCAGCCGACGGCATCTGGCGAAACGAGCACCAAAGGCAGGAGACAAGGTGAAACGGAACAAGACCGGGACTGAAGGTCTCTGCAGCCGTTTCAGATAATAGGGGAGGACCAAGCGAGGTGACTCGAGTGCTTGGAAATATTGGAGGCGAGTACCGGAATCGAACCGGTGTACACGGATTTGCAATCCGCTGCGTCACCACTCCGCCAACTCGCCAATTGCCCGGCCTCCTTAGATTTCCCGTGAACCGAGGTCAAGACGTTATCGTGACCGGATGCCCATGATGCGCGTACGGGCCGGGCAAACCACCGCCCCATTGCCCGCCACGACCATATTGCGTCGCACCACGCTCTGGAGACAAACCGCCCCGACATGCCGGGGCGGTCGCAGGACATTGCACAGCAATATCGGCCGGACGCCGCGGTGCCCCGGAGATCAGGCGGCGGCCTTCTCGCCCTTCAGCCAGGACAGCAGGTTTTCCGGCGAGCTCTCGCCATAGGGATCCTCGCCGTGGTTGTCGCAAAGGCCCGGCTCTTCGAACCAGCCCTCGATCACACCGTCGTTGACGATCGCGGCATAGCGCCAGGACCGAAGTCCGAAGCCAAGGTTGTCCTTGCGCACCAGCATGCCCATGCGGCGGGTGAATTCTCCCGAGCCATCCGGGATCACCTTGATATTCTTGATACCCTGCGCTTCGGCCCATTTGTTCATCACGAAGGAATCGTTGACCGACAGCACGTAGATCGTGTCGATTCCGAGCGCCTGGAATGCCGCGAAATTGTCTTCGAACCCCGGCAGCTGATAGGTCGAGCACGTCGGTGTGAAGGCGCCGGGAAGCGCGAAGAGGATCGCCCGCTTGCCGGCGAAATAGTCGGAGGTGGTCTTTTCCTCCCAGCGGAACGGGTTGGGGCCCGCGATGGACGCGTCGCGGACACGGGTGTGGAACACCACCTCGGGGAGCTTCTGACCGACTTTCATGATGGATCTCTCTGCACATGCCTCAATTGCACTGCAGCAATTTTATTCATTCTACCGCAACGCACAAGAGGCCGGAGTTCACCCGAATGTCATCGCCCGGCTCCGGAACGCCGGAGCGGACGGCTTCAGCCTCCCGTCGCGATCATCGTCCCGAGGATCGTCGCGATATGGGTGCGCCGCCCGCCCTCCTCGGCATGGACATCGCCCGCGATCACCACGAGCGTGCGGCCCGAACGGACCACACGGCCCTCGGCCACGAGACGCTCGCCGCGGCCCGGGGCAAGCATGTTGATCTTCAGCTCGACCGACAGCACGTCGCGGCCGGCATCCATCACGCTCTGGGCGGCATAGCCGCAGGCGCTGTCGCCGATCGACCAGGCAAGACCCGCATGGGAATATCCGTTCTGCTGCGTCACTTCGGGCCGGATCGGCGCGGCGATCACGATCCTGCCATGCTCGACCTCGAGAAGCTCGGCCCTGAGCAGCTCCATCATCCCCTGGCGGGCAAAGCTCTCGCGGATATGGGCCTCGAAATCGGGATTGCGCGGTTCGGTCATGTCTTCGTCCTGTTGCGGAGCGCCGCAAGCGGCAGGGTGAGGCAGGGGGCGCCGGTGAGAATGGCCCGGGCATCCGGCGCGAAGAGCCCGGCCAGGGCGGGATGGTCGCACCAGAGCCCGCCGGTATAGGCGCCGAAGGCGGGGAGGATCATGCGGGCGGCATCGACGAGAAAGCAGGCCCGCACGAGCCCTCCCCCCGCGGCAAGCCGGATCTTCGGGTGGTAATGGCCGGAGATCTCGCCCGGCGCGGCCCCGGCCGCGGCCTCGTGGCGGAAGGTGAGCGGGCCGAAGCTGAGCTCGGCGAGATGAGTGCCGCCGAGGGCGATCGGGCCGGGATCATGGTTGCCCTCGATCCAGATCCACTCCCGCCCCGCCATCAGCGCCGTGAGCCGGTCGGCCTCGCGGGCGGTGAGCGCCAGCGCGCAATCCGAATCGTCGAAGCTGTCGCCGAGACAGATGACCAGCGCCGGATCGAGCCGGGAGATCTCGTCGCCCAGCCGGGCGAGCGTCTCGGCGGTCTCGTAGGGCGGCAGGAGCGCGCCGCCGCGGCGCGCGAGGCGCTCGGACTTGCCCAGATGCAGGTCCGAGACGCAGAGGAGCCGCTCCTCCGGCCACCAGAGCGCGCCCGAGGCGCGGGCCTCGAGAGCCGCGCCGTTGAGTTCCGTATGCTGTCCCGTCATGGCCCCTCTGATGCCCGACCGGCGGGAGCGCGGCAAGGGCTCACGAGAGCCCCGCCTCGGCCAGCAGCGCGGCCACGGCGGCCTCGGCCAGCCGGACCTCGGCGCGGCCCCTGACCGGCACCCGGCCGACCTCGAGGAGCAGAGGCGCGGCAAGCGGCGTCACATGCGGCGCCCGGATGTGATCGAGCCGGCCGGCCGCGCGGGAGAGCATCTCCTCGATGCGGCCGAAATCCACGAGCCCTCGCCCCGCCTCGCGCCGGGTGATGCGCAGCATCAGGTGGTCGGGATCGTATTTCCGCAGCGTGTCGTAGAGGATGTCGGAGGAAAAGGTCGCCTGACGGCCCGACTTCCGCGCGCCGGGCAGGTTGCGGGTGATGAGGCCCGCGATGGTCGCGACATCCCGGAACGTGCGCTTCATCACCGCGTTGCCGCCGAGCCAGGTCTCGAGCCCCTCGCGCAGGCCCTCGGGGTTCAGCAGCGCCGCGGCATCCTCGACCGGCTCGAGCCCCCAGATCAGCAGGGCGTAATCGTTCGAGACGAAGCCGAGCGGATCGAGCCCGGCTTCCTCCATGCGACGGGTCAGCAGCAGGCCGAGCGTCTGGTGCGCGTTGCGGCCCGCGAAGCCGTAGAGGCAGAAATTGTGCCGATCGCCACGGGGAAAGCTCTCGGCCATGAGGCGGGCGGGTTCCGGCAGGCGGCTGATGCGGGCCTGCGTCTCGAGCCACTCCCGGGTGTGGCCGGGCAGCTCCGCCCAGGCGGAACGCTCGGAGAGAAGGGCCATGAGCCGGTGGGAGAGCAGCGTCGAGGTGGCGAGCTTCGTGCCGGAAAAGACCGCGATCTTCGGCTCCCGCGTCGGCTGGCGCGAGACCTCGAGCACCATCTCGCGCAGGCCCTCGTAGCGCACGGTCTCGCCACCGATGAGGAAGGTGTCGCCCGGCGTGAGGCTCGCGGCGAAGGCCTCCTCCACCTCGCCGAGCGGCACGCCGCCGCGGCCGCGGAGCCGGACCGAGAGCATCTCGGTCTCGACGATCGTGCCGATGTTCATCCGGAGCGCCCGGGTCGCGCGGGGGTCGCGGAGCTGCCAGAGCCCGTCGCGCTCGAGGAGGCGCTGCCAGCGGTCGTAGGCGCGGAGGGCATAGCCGCCGGTGGCGCAGAATTCGAGGCAGGCGTCGAAATCGGCGCGGGAAAGCCCGGCATAGGGGCCGGCGGTCAGGACCTCGCGAAAGAGCGCGTCGGCCGCGAACGGGCCGGCGCAGGCGGTGAGCAGGATGTGCTGGCAGAGCACGTCGAGGCCACCGGGGCCGCGGGGTTCGCCGTCGAGATCGTGCTCGCGGACCGCGGCGAGCGCGGCGTGGCATTCGAGCAGCTCGAAACGGTTCGCGGGTACGAGAACGGCGCGGGAGGGGGCGTGGTAGCGGTGGTTTGCCCTTCCGATGCGCTGGACGAGGCGCTTCACGTTCTTGGGCGCACCGACCTGGATCACCAGATCGACATCGCCCCAGTCGATGCCGAGATCGAGGGAGCCGGTGCAGACGATGGCGCGCAGGCTGCCGGCCACCATCGCGGCCTCGATCCTCTGCCGCGCCTCCCGCGACAGCGAGCCGTGGTGAAGGCCGATCGGGAGATCCTCGTCATTGGCCGCCCAGAGCGCGCGGAAGAAGAGCTCGGCCTGGGCGCGGGTGTTGATGAAGACGAGCGTGGTGCGGGCCGCGCGGATCAGATCCATCACCGCCGGGACGGCATAATGCCCGCCCATGCCGGCCCAGGGCGGTGGCGCGTCGGTCCTGAGGATCGAGATGTCGGGCTCGGGGCCGGGATCGGCGAGCAGCACCTCCGCCCCGCCGCCGAGGAAGGCGGCGAGGCCCGCCGGATCCTCGACCGTGGCCGAGAGCCCGACCCGGCGCAGGCCGGGCGAGAGGCTCTGGAGCCGGGAGAGGCCGAGCATGAGCTGGTCGCCGCGCTTCGATTCCGCCAGCGCGTGGATCTCGTCGAGGATGATGCGGGAGACCGAGCCGAAGATCTGCGGCGCCTCCGGATAGGAGAGCAGCAGCGCGAGGCTTTCGGGGGTGGTGAGCAGGATATGGGGCGGGTCGACCCGCTGCCGGGCCCGCAGGGAGGCCCGGGTGTCGCCGGTCCGGTCCTCGATGCGCAGGGCGAGGCCCATCTCCTCGACGGGGCGCGCGAGGTTGCGGCGGATATCGGCGGCAAGCGCCTTCAGGGGCGAGACATAGAGGGTGTGGAGGCCGGGAGGGGCGCTGCGGGAGAGCTCGACGAGGCTCGGGAGGAAACCCGCAAGGGTCTTGCCGCCGCCGGTCGGGGCGATGAGGAGCGTTGCCGGGTCATCCTTGCGGGCCAGGAGCTCGAGCTGGTGGCGGTGCGGCGCCCAGCCCTGCCCGGCGAACCAGGGGCCGAAGGGATCGGGCAGCGGGGCGGTTTCGGGGGGCGCGGCAGCGGACATGGAAGAGAGGTAGACCGCGGCGCGGGCGGGCTCAAGGGGCGGTGACGGCGGAGGCCGCACGGGCGGTGAAAATGGGGCGTTTCACCGTGAAACCGAAATTTTGGCACTGATTTCATTGAATTTTCGTAGTTAACATATCATGAATCCCCCCTCCCCGCGACCCCGCGCGCGGCGGCCGGGCTTTCGGCCGGAGGCGGCGTGCCGGGACCGGAGGTGTTGCCTCGAATGCCCCGCATTTCGCCGGGCGCAGGCCCCTGCGCCTTAACCTCCCGTCAGGAGAGATGACCGGATCCTTGACGCGGGATCGGGGCCGGGGCGCAGGCGCGCCGCCCCGGAGCAAGTGCGGAGAGCGGGATGTTCACGAAATACGGATACGACTTCGAGACCAATCATTACGTTTCGTCTGGCGGCGTTCAGGATACCGAATTCGGCTATGCCGGGAACGACTACTGGGTGGGCAGCCCGGGAACGGATATCTTCTTCGGTGGCGATGGCTTCGATTTCGTCGATCATTTCGCCTCGCCCATGCCGGTGAACGTGGATCTGGCCGCCGCCATGGGCTCGGGCGCCCACGGGTTTGCCCAAGGCGACCGCTATTTCAGCATCGAGGGTTTTGCCGGATCGCGCTTCGACGACACATTCTGGGGCTATGCCGAGTGGAAGGGCGGCGTGAAGGGGGTCGATCTGGTCGTGAGCTTCACCGGCGGTGTGGCCGAGGTCTTCTTCGGGCTCGACGGCAACGATCTCGCCCGCGGCTTCGGCGGCGACGACACGCTCGACGGCGGTGAGGGCAACGACACCCTCCGGGGCGACGAGGGCAACGACGTGCTCCTCGGCGGCACCGGCGACGATCTGCTCATGGGCAACGACGACGACGACAGCCTCGCGGGCGGCGACGGAGACGACACGATCGAGGGTGGCGCGGGCGACGACACGATCGGGGGCGGCGCGGGACAGGACATGGCCGAGGGCGGCGCGGGCAACGACACGATCGGCGGTGGCGACGGGGACGACACGCTCTGGGGTGAGGACGGCGACGACCTGCTCCAGGGCGGCACCGGCGCCGACCTGATGCGGGGCCACGCGGGCAACGACAGCCTCGAGGGCGGCGACGGGGCCGACACGATCGAGGGCGGCGCGGGCAACGATGCGCTCTCGGGCGGCGCGGGCACCGACACGCTGCGCGGACACGCCGGGGCCGATACGCTCGAGGGCGGCGCGGGCGCGGACCTCCTCCATGGCGGCTCGGGCGACGACCGCATCTCCGGCGACCGCGACGTCGGCTTCGCGTCCGGCCCGCCCGCCAGCGACACGATCTTCGCCGGCAGCGGTGACGACATGGTCTTCGGCGCCGACGGCGACGACCGGATCTTCGGCGAGGCGGGCGACGACACGATCGTCGCGGGCGGCGGGGCCGACCGGGTCGATGCCGGGCTCGGCGACGATACCGTCTATCTCGGCGCGGGACGCGATTTCTTCTCCGCGGCGAGCTACCGCGGCGCGGGCGACGATCATGTCTTCGGCGAGGCGGGCAACGATTTCCTGCACACCGGGCGCGGGGCCGACCGGCTCTACGGCGGCGACGGCGACGATGTGCTCGACGGCGGCTCGGGGAATGACCGGCTGACCGGCGGTGCGGGCGCCGATGCCTTCCATTTCTATCTCAATTCGGGGCAGGACGTGATCGCGGATTTCGACCTCGACGCGGGCGACCGGATCCATCTTTCCGCCGCGGTGGCGCTCGGCCCCGTCACCTTCGCCGACGGCATGGGCCGGATCGGGCTCGGCGGCGATGCCGCGATCAGCTTCGCGGTGGAGAGCGCGGCGGCGCTGGCGGCGGTGGTCGAGGCGATCGAGATCCTCTGAGGGCCCTCGGCTCAGGCCTCCTCGGCCCAGGGCGCGCGGGTGAACATGCCGCCATCGACCCAGAGCGTCTGGCCGGTGACGAAGGCGGCGGCGGGGCTGGCGAGGAAGAGCACCGGCCCGGCGATATCCTCGACGGTGCCGACGCGGCCGAGCGGGGTGATGCGCGACCAGCGGGCGGCGTAATCCGGCGATTCCGCCTCCGTCCGGGCGTTGAGGATGGCGCCCGGGGCGACGCAGTTCACCCGGATGCCGTGGGGGCCGAGCTCGACGGCGGAGACCTTGGTGAACTGCTCGATGCCGCCCTTGGAGGCGGTGTAATCGACGAGGCCGGGGAAGGCGAGCTTGTTGCAGCCCGAGCCGATGTTGATGATGGCGCCGGGCCTTCCCTCGGCCACCATCGCCCGGGCCGCCGCCTGGGTGTTGAGAAAGCAGCCGCGCAGGTTGGTGGCGATGACCGCGTCCCAGCGCGCGACCTCGAGCTCGAGAAGCGGCGCCCAGGTCTGGATGCCGGCGTTGTTGACGAGCACGTCGGGGGCGGTGCCGAAGCGGGCGCGGAGCGCGTCGTAGAAGGCGGGGACCGCGCGCTCGTCGGCAGCATCGCAGGGGAAGCCCTCGATCTCGGCGCCCTGCCCGCGCAGGGTCCCGACGAGCTCGCGGGCCGCCTCGGGCTCCGCCACATGGGTGAAGGCCACCCGGTAGCCCGCCGCGGCGAAGGCCTCCACCAGCCCCCGGCCGATCCCGGTATTGCCGCCCGTCACGACCGCGAGCCGCTGCATGCCCCTCTCCCCTTGTCGGATGGATCAAGGGGGGCAGTCTAACCGGCTGACGCGGTGCTCGGCCAGTGGCAGGCTGGTTGGGCGGCGCAACCGGCCGCGAGGGGAAGGAGAGCCTTCTGGGGGGCCACGAGGCGGCGCGGGAGCTGGCAGGTGATCCCGCCGCCTTGCCCGCGTCAGACGGTCATGTGGCGCTGGACTTCGGTTTCGTCGACCTCGCCCTTGGCGCCGGCGAGCACGATGGCGCCGCGGTCCATCACCGCGTAGCGGTCGGCGAGCTCGGTTGCGAACTCGAAATACTGCTCGACGAGGATGATCGCCATGCGGCCCTGTTCGCGCAGGTAGGAGATCGCGCGGCCGATGTCCTTGATGACGGAGGGCTGGATGCCCTCGGTGGGCTCGTCCATCAGCAGCACCTTGGGGTTCGTCACCAGCGCCCGGCCGATGGCGAGCTGCTGCTGCTGGCCGCCGGAGAGGTCGCCGCCGCGGCGCCCGAGCATCTCCTTCAGCACCGGGAAGAGCTCGTAGACCGTCTCGGGCACGCGGCGCTCGGCGCGGGGCAGCAACGAGAAGCCGGTCTCGAGGTTTTCCTTCACCGTCAGCAGCGGGAAGATCTCGCGGCCCTGCGGGACGGTGGCGATGCCGAGCTTCGCGCGCTGGTCGGGGCGCAGGCGGCTCACGTCCTGGCCGTCGAGCATCACCTTGCCGCCGCTGATGCCGCAGCGGCCGGAGATCGCGCGCATGAGCGAGGTCTTTCCCACGCCGTTGCGGCCGAGCACGCAGGTGACCTTGCCGATCTCGGCGGTCACGGTGATGTTCTTCAGCGCCTGGGCGGCGCCGTAGTGGAGGTTCATGTTTTCGACGGTCAGCATCTCAGCGCCCCAGATAGACTTCGACGACTTCCGGATTCGCCGCGACATGGTCGAGCGAGCCTTCGGCGAGGACATGGCCGCGATGGAGCACCGTGACCTTGCAATCGAGCGCGCGCACGAAGTCCATGTCGTGTTCGATCACGACGATCGAGTGCTTGCCCTTGAGCGAGCGCAGGAGCTCGGCGGTGCGCATGGTCTCGGCGTCGGTCATGCCGGCGGCGGGCTCGTCCACCAGGAGGAGCTGCGGGTCCTGCGCCAGCAGCATGCCGATCTCGAGCCACTGCTTCTGGCCGTGGCTGAGCGAGCCCGCGAGCCGGTCGCGGTGCGCGGTCATCCGCACGGTTTCCATCAGCTCGTCGATCTTGGTGCGGTGCCCGCCGGTCAGCCGGTAGAAGAGGCTCGCCGGCACGCCGCGGTCGCCCGCGATCGCGAGGACGAAGTTGTCGTAGACCGTGAGCGTCTCGAAGACCGTGGGTTTCTGGAACTTCCGCCCGATCCCGAGGCGGGCGCTGCCGGCCTCGTCGATGCGGGTGAGGTCGATGGTGTTGTTCCAGACCACCTCGCCCGAATCCGGGCGGGTCTTGCCGGTGATGATGTCGAGCATCGTGGTCTTGCCCGCACCGTTCGGCCCCACCACGGCGCGCAGCTCGCCCTTCGCGATGTAGATCGAGAGGTCGTTGATGGCCTTGTAGCCGTCGAAGCTGCGGTTGACGCCGTTGAGGTAGAGCTGCGTCGCGCCGGGGCCGCGGGGTTCGGCGCCCTCGTTGAGGATCTCGTTCATGCCTCGGCCTCCTTGGCGTCGGGTGCGGCGGCGATCGGGGCGGCGGCGCGCTTGCGGAAGGTGCCTTCGATGAGCCCGAGCACGCCCTGGGGCAGGAAGATGGTGACGACGATGAACATCGCCCCGAGCGCGAAGAGCCAGGCTTCGGGGAAGGCCGCGGTGAGCCAGCTTTCGGCGGCGGCGACGATGAGCGCCCCCATGGCGGCGCCGACCAGCGTGCCGCGGCCGCCCAGCGCCACCCAGATCACGATGGCGATCGATTTGGCCGGGCTGAACTCGCCGGGGTTGATGATGCCGACCTGCGGCACGTAGAGCGCGCCGGCGATGCCGGCGAGCATCGCCGAGACGGTGAAGATGAAGAGCTTGTAGTGCTCGACCCGGTAGCCCATGAACCGCGTCCGGCTTTCGGCGTCGCGGATCGCGATGAGGATCTTGCCGTATTTCGAGGTGGTGATCCGCCGCCCGAGCAGCACGCCGAAGCCGAGCGCGAGGCCCGAGAGCACGAAGAGCGCGGCGCGGGTGGTGTCGGCCGAGAGGCTGAAGCCCAGCACGTCGCGGAAGTCGGTGAGGCCGTTGTTGCCGCCGAAGCCCATCTCGTTGCGGAAGAAGGCGAGCAGGAGCGCATAGGTGAGCGCCTGGGTGATGATGGAGAGGTAGACGCCCGTCACCCGCGAGCGGAAGGCGAACCAGCCGAAGATGAAGGCGAGCAGCCCCGGCACGAGCAGCACCATGAGGCAGGCGAACCAGAACATGTCGAAGCCGTGCCAGAACCAGGGCAGCTTGTCGTAGCCGAGGAAGACCATGAAATCGGGCAGGACCGGGTTGGCGTAGACACCGCGGTCGCCGATCTCGCGCATGAGGTGCATCCCCATCGCGTAGCCGCCGAGCGCGAAGAAGGCGCCGTGGCCGAGCGAGAGGATGCCGCAGTAGCCCCAGACGAGATCGAGGGCGACGGCGAGCAGCGCGTAGCAGAGATACTTGCCGAGCAGCGCGACGATATGGCTCGGCACATGGCCGGCGCTTCCGGGCGCGACCATGAGATTGCCGAGCGGCACCAGCACGATGACGGCGAAGAGGATCGCGAGGAAGATGCCGATGCGCGGCGAGATGAGCTTTTCCGGCATGGGCTCAGGACTCCACGGCGCGGCCGCGCTGCGGGAAGAGACCGCGCGGGCGTTTCTGGATGAAGAGGATGATGAAGACGAGGATCAGGATCTTGCCCAGCACGGCACCGGCCCAGGGTTCGAGGAACTTGTTGGCGATGCCGAGCGAGAAGGCCGCGGCGAAGGTGCCCCAGAGGTTGCCGGCGCCGCCGAAGACCACGACGAGGAAGCTGTCGATGATGTAGGACTGGCCGAGGTTGGGGGAGACGTTGTCGATCTGGGAGAGTGCCACGCCCGCGAGCCCGGCGATGCCGGCGCCGAGGCCGAAGGTGAGCGCGTCCACCCGGCCGGTCGGGATGCCCATCTCCGCCGCCATGGCGCGGTTCTGGGTGACGGCGCGCATCTGCAGGCCCAGCGCGGTGCGCCGGAGCAGGGTCAGGAGGCCGAGGAAGACCACCACGGCGAAGATGATGATGTAGAAGCGGTTCCAGGTGACGGTCATCTCGCCGAACTGGAAGGCGCCCGACATCCAGGAGGGGTTGCCGACCTCCTGGTTGGTGGGGCCGAAGATCGTGCGCACCGTCTGTTGCAGGAGGAGGCTCACGCCCCAGGTGGCGAGCAGCGTCTCGAGCGGCCGGCCGTAGAGGTGGCGCACGATGCCGCGCTCGATGCCGACGCCGATCGCGCCGGCGACGAGGAAGGCCGCGGGGGTGGCGATGAGCAGGGAATAGTCGAAGAGGCCATGCGCGTGTTCGCGGATCACGTCCTGCACCAGGAAGGTCGTGTAGGCGCCGATCATGATGAGCTCGCCATGGGCCATGTTGATGACCCCCATCACGCCGAAGGTGATGGCGAGGCCCACCGCGGCGAGGAGCAGCACCGAGCCGAGCGAGAGGCCGAACCAGATGTTCTGGACCTGGGCCCACATGGCGCGGGCGCGCTCGACATGGGTGATGCCGGCCTCGGCGGCCAGGGCGATCTCGGGTTCGGGGGAATTGCGGTAGGCGCCGAGGGCTGCGAGCGCCTCGCTGCCGCCGCGGGCCGCCACCGTCTTGATCGCGTCGACGCGGTCGGCGACGGGGGCCTCGGTCTCGAGCAGGGTGCGGGCGCGGGCCTCCTCGAGGGCGCGGGCGACGCCCGGATCCTTCTCGACGCCGAGCGCGATGTCGATCGCCTCGAGCTGGTCGGGGTCGGGCGACTTGAAGGCGGCATTGGCGGCGCTGAGGCGCCGGCCCGGATCGGGGTTGGTGAGGTTGAGCGTGCCGAGGGCGGCCTTGATGACGCGCCGGAGGCCGTTGTTGATCTTGATCGCCTCGGTCGAGCGGCGCTCCACCGGGCCGAGATCGGCGCCGGTGAGCGGATCGGTCGCGGTCTGGCTGCCGCGGCGGCCGGTGACGATGACGACGGCGCCGTCGCTCTCGCGCACCTGCAGCTCGCGATCGCCGAGCGCGCGCAGCACCGGCGCGGCGCGCTCGTCGCCGGTCGCGGCGATCTCGCGCACCACCGTCTCGCGGTCGGAATAGTTGCCCTTGGGAAGCTGGGGCACCAGCTCCTCGAGGGTCTGGGCCATTGCCGGCGCGGCAAGGCACAGGCTCAGGAACAAGAAAAGAGAAGCCAGTTTACGCATGAGAGCCCTGCCCGCCTTGGTGTTGGGCCGCAGGAGAGGAGCCCCCTGCGGCCGGGGGTTCACTGGGTGGTCGCGCCGCCGCAGGTGCCGGTTTCGACGTTGAAGTTGCCGCAGGAGAGCGGCTCGCGCCAATCGGCGATCAGCTTGGCCGATTCCGGCAGGAAGTCGGACCATTCGTCGCCGAGCACGAGGCCGGGGGTTTCCCAGACGACCTCGAACTGGCCGTCATCCTGGATCTCGCCGACATAGACCGGCTTGGTGATGTGGTGGTTCGCCCCCATCGAGGAGATGCCGCCGGTGAGGTTCGGGACGGCCACGCCGACCATCGCGTCGATCACCGCGTCGGGATCGGTGGTGCCTGCCGCCTCGACCGCCTTCACCCACATGTTGAAGCCGATGTAATGGGCCTCCATCGGGTCGTTGGTGGTGCGGGCATCGTTGCCGGTGTAGGCGTGCCAGGCGTCGATGAAGTCGGCGTTCTCGTCGGTGTCGATCGACATGAAGTAGTTCCAGGCCGCGAGGTGGCCGACCAGCGGGCCGGTGTCGAGGCCCGCGAGCTCTTCCTCACCCACGGAGAAGGCGACGACGGGGATGTCGGTGGCGGAGATGCCCTGGTTGGCGAGCTCCTTGTAGAAGGGCACGTTGGCATCGCCGTTGATGGTCGAGACCACCGCGGTCTTCTTGCCGGCCGAGCCGAATTCCTTGATCTCGGAGACGATCGTCTGCCAGTCGGAATGGCCGAAGGGCGTGTAGTTGATCATGATGTCCTCGGGCGCCACGCCCGAATCCTTGAGATACTGCTCGAGGATCTGGTTCGTGGTGCGCGGATAGACATAGTCGGTGCCCGCGAGCACCCAGCGCTCCACGCCTTCCTCTTCCATCAGGTAATCGACCGCCGGGATCGCCTGCTGGTTGGGTGCGGCCCCGGTGTAGAAGACGTTGCGCTGGCTTTCCTGGCCTTCGTACTGGACCGGGTAGAAGAGGATCGAGTTGAGTTCCTCGAAGACCGGGAGCACGGACTTGCGGCTCACCGAGGTCCAGCAGCCGAAGACCACGTCGACGCCCTGGCCGGCGACGAGCTCGCGGGCCAGTTCGGCGAAGCGCGGCCAGTCGGAGGCGGGGTCGACGACCACCGGCTCGAGCTGCTTGCCGAGGACGCCGCCGTTGGCGTTCTGTTCCTCGATCAGCATCAGCATGGCGTCCTTGAGCGTGGTCTCGGAGATCGCCATCGTGCCGGAGAGCGAGTGCAGGATGCCCACCTTGATCGTCTCGTCGTCCTGGGCGTAGGCCGGGATCGCGGAGAGGCTGCCGGCCAGTGCCGCGCCCATCCAGAGGTTCCTGTAGCTGTTGCGCATGTCTTCTTCCGTCCTTGCTGACTGCATGTCGAATTGCGCCCGCACATCCCCCCTCAAGGCCTTCTCCCGGCCGGGCCCCATGCGATGCAGCGGGCGAAAACTGCGAAGACACCGGAATTTTGGCAAGGTTATTCGCCCCTCTCAGGGCAGAGTTCGGAGAACAGGCCAATTGTTAGACAGCGTGACTTCGGAACGGCGATTTCTTGTGCATATTATTCACGAGAACGTCATGGCGACCGGCGCCGGCGGCCGGAACGCCCGGAGCGGCGGCGCGGCAGGTTTCCCGCGCTGCGGCAGATTTCGCCGCATTTGCCGCAGCTCGGGGTTTGCGCCGCGGCGCGCCAGCCCCTAGTCTGGCCCCGACCGGCGGGAGACCCACCCCGCCCCCTGCCGGCCCCGGACTGAAAGGCAAGGCCCCCGGCCCCAACGCGCGACCGCGCCCGGAGAGACACGAGATACATGAAGCCCATCGTCACCCTGACGCTGAACCCGTGCGTCGACGGCTCCTGCGAGACCGAGACCGTGCATCCCACCCACAAGATCCGCACCAGCGGCGAGCGCTATGATCCCGGCGGCGGCGGCATCAACGTCGCCCGTGTCATCGCCGAGCTGGGCGGCGCGACGATCCCGATCTATTTCAGCGGCGGCTCGACCGGGGCGCTGCTCGACCAGCTGCTCTCGGGCCTGCCCTTCGAGGCGCACCCGATCCACATCGCCGACCAGACCCGGATCAGCCACGCGGTATACGAGCGCGCCACCGGGCTCGAATACCGCTTCACCCCGGACGGGCCGCGGGTGACGGATGCCGAATGGGCCACCTGCCTCGACGTGATCCGGGGGCTCGATTTCGACTATATCGTCGCGAGCGGCTCCTGCCCGAAGGGGCTGCCGCTCACCTGCTACTGCGAGATCTCCGAGATCGCGCGGCAGAAGGGCGCGCGCTTCGTGCTCGACACCTCGGGCGCGGTCTTCCGCACCACGGTGGCCGCGGGCGGGATCCATCTCGCCAAGCCCAGCCTCGGCGAGCTGCGCGCGCTGCTTGGCCGGCCGCTCGACACCGCCGAGGAGATCGAGGCGGCAGCGCTCGAACTCACGGCCACCGGCAAGGTCGAGTATCTCGCGGTGACCATGGGGCATGACGGCGCGCTGCTCGCGGGCGGCGGCGAGACCTGGTGGCTGCTGCCGCCGGAGGTCAAGGTGACGAGCGCCGTCGGCGCCGGCGACAGCTTTCTCGGCGCGATGCTCTGGGCGCTGTCGCAGGGCCGCGCGCCGGAGGATGCCTTCACCCTCGGCGTCGCGGCCGGCGCCGCGGCGGTCATAACGCCGGGCACCGAGCTCTGCCGCGCGGCGGACATCAACCGCTTCTACGCGCAGCTTCGCGCAAGCCCGGACCGCACGCGGCCCGTGGCCTATTCGATCTCCGGCTGAGGCCGGAGACGGCGGCGCGCCTCAGGCGGGCGCGCCGGCAACCTCGTAGCCTTCCGCCGCGATCGCCGCGGCCACCGCCTCGCGCGCCGCGCCGGTCTCGACGCTGACCCGGCCGGCGGGGCGATCGATCACCACCTCGGCGCCGGGGTCGAGCGCGAGCACCGCCTTGCGGACCGCCGCCTCGCAATGGCCGCAGGTCATGCCCTTCACCTGAAATTCCGTCATTGCTCCGATTCCCTTTCGCAACTGGATCTCCCGCCGGTCTGCACCCTTCCACCATGGGAAGGTCAAGCCCCCCCGGCGCGGGCGGGATGCGGCGGCCGGGCGACGGGGCGGCAAGAGGCCGCTTGACAATGCCGCGCATCCGGCCGCATCTGCGCCTGCTGGTTCCTGTCCCAGGACAGGCGAAGAGGGAATGCGACAGGGGATCTTTTCCCGAAGCGCAGCCGCCCCCGCGACCGTGACCGGAGAGGCGCTCCGATGCCACTGGCCCGATGGGCCGGGAAGGTGGAGCCGCCGCAGGGCCCGAAAGGGCCCCGACTCCGCAAGCCGGGAGACCTGCCAGCACGAAGGACCATGATGCGGACGGGGTGATCCGCGACCGGCCTGGCACGGTGCCCCACCGCTTTGCCCGAGCTGCCGCCTCTCCCCGTTTCGCGCGAGCGAGGGGAATGCGCTTGTGACTGGCACGACGAAAGACCCGGACGACTCCGAAGCCCCGGCCGCGGCGGCCGTGACGCTGGCCGTCTGCACCACCTGCCGCGCGGGCCTGCCCGTGCCGGAGGACGGGCTCGTGCCCGGCGCACGGATGTTTGCCGCGCTTTCGGCGGCGGACCTGCCCGAGGGCGTGCGGCTCCGCGGCGTCGAATGCCTCTCGGCCTGCGCGCGCGGCTGTGCGCTTGCGCTCTGTGCCGACGGGCGCTGGACCTATGTCTACGGCGATCTCGACCCGGAGGCGGATGTCGGCGCCATTCTCGAGGGCGCGGCCGCCTATGCCGCCGCCCCCGACGGCATCGTGCCCTGGCGCGCGCGCCCCGTCATCTTCCGCAAGCAGTCGATCGCCCGTATCCCGCCCCTGGAGACCTGAGCCCCATGTCCACGCTCGAAAAGACCCCCGTCACCGTCATCACCGGCTTTCTCGGAGCGGGCAAGACCACGCTCATCCGCCATCTGATGGCCAATCCGGAGGGGCGCCGGCTCGCCGTTGTCGTCAACGAATTCGGCACGGCCGGCGTCGATGGCGACATCCTGCGGAGCTGCGCCGATGCCGCCTGCCCGGCCGAGAACATCGTCGAGCTGGCCAACGGCTGCATCTGCTGCACCGTGGCCGACGATTTCATCCCGACGATCGAGGCGCTGATGGCGCTGCCGCAGCGGCCCGATCACATCCTGATCGAGACCTCGGGTCTTGCGCTGCCGAAGCCGCTCCTGAAGGCCTTCGACTGGCCGGCGATCCGCTCGCGCATCACCGTCGACGGGGTGATCGCGGTGGCCGATGCCGAGGCGGTGGCGGCGGGCCGCTTCGCGCCCGATCCGGCGGCGGTCGATGCCCAGCGCGCGGCGGACGAGAGCATCGACCACGAGACGCCGCTCTCGGAGGTCTTCGAGGACCAGATCGCCTGCGCCGATATCGTGCTGCTCTCCAAGGCCGATCTCGCCGGGCCAGCGGGGCTCGCCGCGGCGGAGGCCGCGATCCGGGCCGAGCTCGGCCGCGCCCTGCCCGTTCTCGCGATGGAGGAGGGCCGGATCGACGCGCGCGTGATCCTCGGGCTCGGCGCGGCGGCGGAGGACGATCTCGCCGCGCGGCCCTCGCATCACGACGGCGCGGAGGATCACGAGCATGACGATTTCGACTCCGTCGTCATCGACGTGGCCGAGATCGCCGACCCCGAGGCGATTGCCGAGGCGGTGCGTGATCTCGCCCGGAGCCGCAACATCCTGCGGGTGAAGGGCCATGTCGCGGTCGCGGGCAAGCCGATGCGGCTCCTGGTGCAGGCGGTGGGCGCGCGGGTGCGGACCCAGTACGACCGGCCCTGGGGCACGGCGGCGCGACAGGGCCGGCTCGTGGTGATCGCCGAGCACGACGACATCGACGCGGCCGCGATCCGGGCCGATCTCGACCGCGCGCTCGGCGCCGTCGCCGCGGAGTAAGGCAGACGCTCCGATGCACGTCATCTTCCGCGAGAGCCACGGGCTCGAGGATGCAGCGGCGCCGCAGGATCTCGGCCAGGATCCGGCCGAGCTCGTGGTGCTGTCCTTCTCCGACAGCGATCTCGGCGCCTTTGCCGCCGGGTGGCGGCGCGCGGCCGGGAGCCTGCCGGAGCTGAGGCTCGCCAATCTCGCGGCGCTGCGTCATCCGCTCTCGGTCGATACCTATCTCGAGCGGACGGTTGCGGGCGCGCGCGGCGTGCTGGTGCGGCTGATCGGCGGCGAGCCCTACTGGTCCTACGGGCTGCTCCAGCTTCAGGATCTGGCGCGGCGGCGGGGGATCGCGCTCGCGGTGCTGCCCGGTGACGGGCGGGACGATGCGCGGCTCGATGCGCTCTCGACCCTGCCGGTCGCGACGCTGCGCCGCCTGTCGCATCTTTGCGAGGCGGGGGGCGCGGTGGCGGCCCAGGCGGCCCTCGCCCAGCTCGCGCTCGCCGCCGGGCTCTATGCCGGGCCGGTGGCCGGGGCGAAGGCGCTGCCGCCGGCGGGGGAATACCGCCCCGGCACGGGCGTCGTTCCCGCCGGGGCGCCTGCGGCCGGGCGGCCCGGGCGGCCGGTGGTGCCGGTCGTCTTCTACCGCGCCTATCTCGCGGCGGCCGACATGGAGGCGGTGGATGCGCTGATCGCGGCGCTCGAGGCCGAGGGCTTCGATGCGCCCGGCCTCTTTGCCCCCTCGCTCAAGGCGCCCGAGGCGGCGGCGTGGCTGCGCGGGCGGCTGGCGGAGCTCGGGCCCGCGGCGATCCTCAACACCACGGCCTTCTCCGCGCGCGGGGCCGATGGCGCGCCCTCGCCGCTCGAGGCCGGCGACTGCCCGGTGTTCCAGACCGCCTTCGCCACCTCGGAGCGTGCGGCCTGGGAGGCGGGCGCGCGCGGGCTCTCGCCCGCCGATCTCGCGATGCATGTGGTGCTGCCGGAGGTGGACGGGCGGATCTTCGCGGGCGTTGCGAGCTTCAAGGCGCGGGCGGCGCGCGATCCGGTGCTGCAGTTCGCGCCCCTGCGGCATGCCCCCGATCGGGCCCGTGTCGCGGCGATCGCCGGGCGGATCGCGGCCTGGCACCGGCTCGGGGCGGCGGCGCCGGCCGCGCGGCGGCTCGCGCTCGTGCTCTCGACCTATCCCGGCAAGGCGCATCAGATGGCCCATGCGGTGGGGCTCGACGCGCTTGCCTCGGCCGAGGCGCTGATCGGTGATCTCGCGGCGGCGGGCCATGCCACCGCCCCCGGCGCGCCGCTGGCCGACGCGCTCGGGACGGGCGAGATCGCCTGGCCGCTCGCGGAGTACCGCGCGGCGCTCGAGACCCTCCTGCCCGCGCCGCTTCGGGAGGCGCTCGATCTGGCCTGGGGCCCGGCGGAGGCAGACCCGGCGGTCGCGCGCGGCGCCTTCCGGTTCCGCGCGGTGCGCCGCGGCGCCGTGCTCGTCGCGCTCCAGCCCGAGCGGGCGGGGGCCGCGGACCGGGCGGAGAGCTATCACGATCTCTCCCGCGTGCCGCGGCACGGCTATGTCGCCTTCCACCTCTGGTTGCGGGCGGCGGAGCGGGTGGATGCGCTCCTCCACATGGGCGCGCATGGCACGCTCGAATGGCTGCCGGGCAAGGCGGCGGCGCTTTCGGAGCGCTGCTGGCCCGAGGCGCTGCTCGGGCCGCTGCCGGTGATCTATCCCTTCATCGTCAACGACCCCGGAGAGGCGGCGCAGGCCAAGCGGCGGCTCGGCGCGGTGACGCTCGGGCATCTGCCGCCGCCGCAGGTTCAGGGCGGGCTGAGCGACGGTCTCGCGCGGATCGAGCGGCTGCTCGACGAATATTCCACCGCCGACGGGCTCGACCCCGCCCGCCGCGACCGGCTGATCGCCGCGATCCGGAGCGCGGCCCAGGCCGAGGGGGTCGAGGCGGACCTCGGGCTTGACGCGCGCGCCAGCGCGGCGGAGGCGATCCCGCGCATCGACCGCTTCGTCTGCGACCTCAAGGACAGCCGCTTCGGCGAGGGCCTGCATGTCTTCGGCCAGGGCGCCTGCGGCGCGGCGGAGCGCGCGGGGCTCCGCGCCGCGCTCTCGGGCCGCCCGGTCGCGCCGGGGCCCGCGGGCTCGCCGGGGCGCGGGCGGAGCGACGTGCTGCCCACGGGGCGGAACCTCTTCGCGGTCGATCCCCGCGCGGTGCCGAGCCGGGCGGCGCAGGCCGAGGGCGTGAAGCTCGCCGAGGAGCTGTTGCGCCGCCATCTCCAGGAGGAGGGCGACTGGCCGCGCGGGCTCGTCGTCGATCTCTGGGGCTCGGCGACGATGCGCACGGCGGGCGAGGAATTCGCCATGGCGCTCCATCTCGCCGGGCTCGCGCCGCGCTGGGACGCGGGCACCGGCCGGGTCTCGGGCTTCGAGATCCTGCCGCTGGCACTGCTCGGGCGGCCGCGCATCGACGTGACGCTCCGGGTCTCGGGGCTCTTCCGCGATCTCTTTCCGGGGCTCGCGGGCCTCTTTGCGCAGGGCGTCGCGGCGCTTGCCGCGCGGGACGAGGCGGCGGAGGACAATCCCTACCGGGGCGCGGCGGACGCGCGGGTTTTCGGACCGAAGCCGGGAGACTACGGGCTCGGCATGGGGGCCGCGATCGCGGATTATTCCGAGGCGGGCCGCGCGGCGGCGGGCGAGGCCTGGCTTTCCGGTTCGGCCTGGGCGATCGGGCCGGACGGCGCGAGCCGGGAGGCGCGCCCGGATCTCGAGGCGCGGCTGCGCGGGGCCGACGCCTTCGTCCATGTCCAGGACCTGCCCGAGACCGACCTGCTGCTGGCCGAGGATTTCGCCGCGCATATCGGCGGCGTGGCGGCGGCGGCGGGCGCGCTCGGCGCGGAGGCCCCGGTGCTCTGGCATCTCGACACCACGGCGGCGGGGCGGCCGCGGGCCCGCAGCCTCGGCGAGGAGATCGCCCGCATCGTGCGCGGCCGGGCCGCCGATCCGGCCTGGGCCGAGGGCATGATGGCGCATGGCTACCGCGGCGCCGCGGAGATCGCCGCGACCCTCGATCACATGGCGGCCTTCGCCCATCTCGCGGGCGCGCTGCCGGCGCATCTCTTCGACCTCTATCACGCGGCGACGCTCGGGCGGCCGGAGGTCGCGGCGTTTCTGGCCGAGGCCAACCCCGCCGCGCTCGCCGCGATGCAGGGCCGCTTCCGCGCCCTGCGCGATGCCGGGCTCTGGGCGAGCCGGCGCAATTCCATCGCCGCCGCACTGGAGGACGGGCGATGAGCGCGGTGGTTCGCGGCTGGTGCCCCGGCGCGCACCGGCCGATGGCCTCCGGCGACGGGCTCATCCTGCGCCTCCGGCCGCGCGGCGGGCGGCTTTCGGCGCGGGAGGCGGCCGGGATCGCCGCGCTTGCCGCGCGCCACGGCAACGGCGTCATCGACCTCTCGGCGCGCGCGGGCCTGCAGATCCGCGGCGTCGCGCCGGAGGGGCATGCGCCGCTGCTCGCCGGGCTTGCAGCCCTCGGGCTCATCGACGCCGATGCGGGCGCCGAGGCCCGGCGCAACGTCACGCTCACGCCGTTCTGGCGCAAGGGCGACGGCAGCCTCGAACTCGCGCTCGCGCTCGAGGACGCGCTTGCGGCCGACCGCAGCCTCGCCCTGCCGGTGAAGTTCGGCTTTGCCGTCGATACCGGGCCGCGGCGGGTGCTCGGGCAGACCGCCGCCGATATCCGGCTCGAACGCGCGGCGGCGGGCGGGCTCCTCCTGCGCGCCGACGGGGCGGCGACCGGGCGCGCGCTCCGGCCGGAAACGGCTGTCGCGGCCGCGGGCGCGCTGGCGCGCTGGTTTCTCGCGAGCGGCGGGGAAAAGCGGATGGCGGCGCATCTCGCCGCCGGTGTCCCGCTGCCGCCGGAGCTTGCGGGCGATGCCGCCCCCGCCCCGGCCGATCCAGCCCCGGCGCCCGGCCCGGTCGCGGGCACGGGCTGGCTGGTGGCGCCCGAATTCGGGCGGCTCGATGCGAGCCTTCTCGCCGATCTCGCGCGCCTCGGGCACGGGCTCCGGCTCACGCCCTGGCGGATGCTGCTCGTCGAAGGGATCGGCATCGCACCGCGTCTGACCGGGCTCGTCGAGGCCGCGGACGACCCGCGGCTCCGCATCCACGTCTGCCCCGGCGCCCCCGACTGCGCCCAGGCCGAGGCGGAGACGCGCGGCCTTGCCCGCGCCCTCGCCGCAGGGCTGCCCGCGGCGCTGCCGCTCGTCCATGTCTCGGGCTGCGCCAAGGGCTGCGCCCATCCCGGCCCCGCCCCCGTCACCCTTGCCGGGCGGGCGGGCCGTTTCGATCTCGTGCGCGGCGGGCGGGCCTCCGATCCCCCGGACCGCACCGGGCTCCGGCCCGGCGATCTTGCCGCACGCCCCGACATTCTCACGGAGCCCGACTGATGCCCCATGTCTACGAGACCGATGGTGCCGCGATCTATGCGCAATCCTTCGCGACGATCCGCGCCGAGGCCGATCTGGCCCGCTTCTCCCGCGACGAGGAACCCGTCGCCGTCCGCATGATCCATGCCGCGGGGCTCGTCGGCCTCGAGGCGCATGTGCGCTTCACCCCCGGCATGGCGACGGCGGCCCGCGCCGCGCTGGCCGCGGGCGCGCCGATCCTCTGCGATGCGCGCATGGTGAGCGAGGGCATCACGCGCGCCCGGCTTCCGGCCGCCAATGCGGTGATATGCACCCTGCAGGACCCGGAGGTGCCCGCGCTTGCCGCGGAGCGCGGGACGACGCGCTCGGCCGCCGCGCTGGAGCTCTGGCGGCCGCATCTCGCCGGCGCGCTGGTCGCGATCGGCAATGCCCCGACCGCGCTCTTCCATCTGCTCAACATGCTCGAGGACCCCGCCTGCCCGCGGCCCGCGGCGATCATCGGCTGCCCCGTCGGCTTCGTGGGTGCGGCCGAATCGAAAGCGGCTCTGATGGCCGCCCCGCCCTGCCCGGCGCTGATCATCGAGGGCAGGCTCGGCGGCAGCGCCATCACCGTCGCGGCCGTGAACGCGCTCGCAAGCTGGAAGGAATGACCATGACCATGGCCGAAACCAGGGTTTCGGGGCGGGTGATCTGCGTCGGGCTCGGCCCCGGGGATCCCGAGCTCATGAGCGTGCGCGCCGACCGGCTGATCCGCGGCGCGCGCCACGTGGCCTATTTCCGCAAGGCCGGGAACGGCGGCCAGGCCCGGCGCATCGTCGAGGGCATGATCGCCCCGGAGGCGACCGAGCACGCGATGGAATATCCGGTCACCACCGAGATCCCGTTCGATGACCCGGAATACGGCCGGCTGCTCGCGGGCTTCTACGAGGACTGGGCCGGGCGGCTCGCGGCCATCGCCGGGACCGAGGAGGTGGTGGTGCTCTGCGAGGGCGATCCGTTCTTCTACGGCTCCTTCATGCATCTCCATGCCCGGCTTCAGGGCCGGGCGCCGGTCGAGGTGGTGCCCGGCATCACCGGGATGTCCGGCTGCTGGACCGCGACGGGGCTGCCGATCACCTGGGGCGATGACGTGCTGACCGTGCTCACCGGCACGCTGCCGGAGGCGGAGCTGGCGCGGCGCGCGGCCGGGACGGATGCGCTCGTGGTGATGAAGACCGGGCGCAACCTGCCGAAGCTCCGGCGCGCGCTCGAGACCGCCGGGCGGCTCGATGCGGCCTGGCTCGTGGAGCGCGGCACCATGCCGGGGCAGACCGTGCGGCGGCTTTGCGAGGCCGATTGCGCCAGCGCGCCCTATTTCTCCATCGTGCTGGTCCATGGCCAGGGGCGGCGGCCGTGAGCGGCTGGCTTAGGGTTGCGGGCCTCGGCCCCGGCGATGCAGCACTGGTGACGCCGGAGGTCTCGGCGGTGCTGGCGGAGGCGACCGACGTGGTGGGCTATCTGCCCTATGTCGCCCGGGTGGCCGAGCGGCCGGGGCTTCGGCGCCATGCGAGCGACAACCGCGTCGAGCTCGACCGCGCCCGCCATGCGCTCGAGCTTGCCGCGGAGGGGCGGCGGGTGGCGGTGGTCTCCTCGGGCGATCCCGGCGTCTTCGCCATGGCCTCGGCGCTCTTCGAGGCGCTGGAGGCGGGGCCCGGGAGCTGGGCCGGGCTCGACATCGCCGTGCTGCCGGGGATCAGCGCGATGCTCGCCGCGGCGGCGCGGCTCGGCGCCCCGCTCGGACATGATTTCTGCGCGATCAACCTTTCGGACAATCTCAAGCCCTGGGCGCTCGTGGAGCGGCGGCTGCGCCTCGCGGCGGAGGCCGATTTCGCCATGGCCTTCTACAACCCGCGCTCGAAGAGCCGCCCGCACCAGTTCGCCCGCGCCCTCGAGATCCTGCGCGCGGCCTGCGGGCCGGAGCGGCTGGTGAGCTTCGCCCGCGCCGTCTCGAGCCCCGAGGAGCGGCTCGAGACGGTGACGCTCAGTGCGGCGCGGCCCGAGATGGCCGACATGCGCACGCTGGTGATCGTCGGCAATTCCGCCACCCGGCGCGCCGGGCGCTTCGTCTATACCCCGAGGCAGGCCGCGTGACCGAGCCAGCCCATCACCTCGGCGACGCTGCGCGCCACCGGCCGCCGGGGGATCGCCGGGCGCGCGATCATCAGGACCGGCAGGCCGAGACTGCGCGCCGCGGCGAGCTTGGCCGAGGCGCCGTCGCCGCCCGCGTTCTTCGCCACGACCATGTCGATGCGGTGGCTGCAGAGGAGGGCGATGTCCTCGGCCTCGGTGAAGGGCCCGCGCGCGACCACCACCGCGGCGCGCGGCAGCGGCAGCGGCAGCGTGGCCTTCGGCGGATCGACGAGGCGGAGGAGGTAATGATGCTGCGGGGCGGCGGCGAAATCGCCGAGATGCTGGCGGCCGATGGCGAGAAAGATGCGCTGCGGCAGCCCGGCGAGCGCCGCGACCGCGGCCGGAATGTCCGCGACCTCCCGCCAGTCGTCGCCCGGCTCCGGCGTCCAGGGCGCGCGTTCGAGCGCGAGGATCGGGGTCTCGGTGGCCTTGGCGGCGGCAACGGCATTGGCGCTGATCCGGGCCGCGAAGGGATGGGTTGCGTCGATGATCGCGCTGATCTCCTCGCGGCGGATCCACGCCGCCAGCCCCTCCGCGCCGCCGAAGCCGCCGACGCGGACCGGCACCGGCTGCTCGCGCGGCTCGTCGACGCGGCCGGCATAGGACAGCACCGCGCGGCGGCCGGTTTCGGCGATGGCGGCGGCGAGGCGGCTGGCGTCAAGCGTACCGCCGAGAATGAGGACGGGCTTCATGTCTGATCCCTGGCTTTCGATCATCGGTCTTGGCGAGGATGGACCGGCAGGGCTCGGAGACGCAAGCCGTGCGGCACTCGCGGCGGCCGAGATCGTCTTCGGCGGGCCGCGGCACCTCGCGCTTGCGGGCGTGGGCGCGCGCGGGCGGCCCTGGCCGGTGCCCTTTTCGATCGAGCCGGTGCTGGCGGCGCGCGGCCGGCCCGTGGCGGTGCTCGCCTCGGGCGATCCGTTCTGGCACGGTGCGGGCGGCAGCCTCGCGGCGCGGCTCGATCCGGCGGAATGGCGCGCCTTCCCCGCGCCCTCGGCCTTTGCGCTGGCAGCCGCCCGGCTCGGCTGGCGGCTCGAGGAGACCGTCTGCCTGGGGCTTCATGCCGCGCCCTTCGCGCGGCTCCGGCCGCATCTCGCGCCCGGCGCGCGGCTTCTCTGCCTCCTGCGCGACGGCGCGGCGGCGGGCGAACTGGCGGGCTGGATCACGGCCCAGGGCTTCGGCGCCGCGCGGCTCCACGTGATGGAAGCCCTGGGCGGGCCGCGCGAACGCATCCGCGCCCAGCGCGCCGCGGCCTTCGCGCTCGGGGATGTCGCAGCCCCGGTGCTGGCGGCGGTGGAGGCCGCCGGCGGCCCCGCCCTGCCCCGCGCCTCCGGCCTCGAGGACGGGCTCTTCGCCCATGACGGGCAGATCACCAAACGGCCGGTGCGGGCGCTGAGCCTCTCGGCGCTGGCACCATGCCCCGGCGCGCATCTCTGGGATCTCGGCGCGGGTTCGGGCTCGATCGCCGTCGAATGGTGCCTCGCCGCGCCGGGCGCGACCGCGGACGCCGTCGAGCTCCGCCCCGAGCGGGCGGCGAACATCGCCGCGAATGTGGCGGCCTTCGGGCTGGAGGGGCGGCTTTCGGTGCACGAGGGCCGCGCGCAGGACGCCCTCGGCGGGCTCGCCGCGCCGGATGCGGTCTTTGTCGGCGGGGGGGCGGACGCACCGCTCCTCGCCGCGCTCTGGGACCGCCTCGCGCCGGGCGTGCGGCTCGTGGTCAATGCCGTGACGCTCGGGACCGAGGCGCTGCTTCTCGAGTGGTCGGCGCGCGCGGGGGGCGCGCTGCTGCGGATCGAGCTCGCCGAAGCCGCCCCCCTCGGCACGCTGCGCGGCTGGCGCCCGGCCCGGCCGATCGTGCAGTGGAGCGTCACCCGATGAGGGTGGCGGGGATCGGGTTTCGCCGCGCCGCCGACATCTCGGCGCTCCGCGCCGCCCTTGCTGCGGCGGGCGGGCTCGGCGAGCTCTGCGCGCTTGCCACCACCACCGACAAGGCCGCCGCTCCGGTGCTCGCGCGCCTCGCCCGCGAGCTCGGCCTGCCGGTGCTCGGCATTCCGCCCGCCGCCCTCGCGGGCCGCGCGACGCCGACCCGTTCGCCGCGGATTCTCGCCCGGCTCGCCACCGGCAGCCTCGCCGAGGCCGCCGCCCTCGTCGCCGCCGGAACCGGCGGTCGGCTGCTCGGCCCCCGCGCGCTCTCGCCCGACCGTTCTGCCACCGCCGCCATCGCCACCATCGCCGAAAGGGTCCTTCCATGACGGTTCACTTCATCGGCGCCGGCCCCGGCGCCGCCGATCTCCTGACCCTGCGCGGCCGCGACCTGATCGCCGCCTCCTCGGTCTGTCTCTATGCCGGGTCGCTCGTGCCCGAGGCGGTGCTCGGCCACTGCCCGCCCGGCGCGCGCATCGTCAACACCGCCCCGCTCTCGCTCGACGAGATCATCGCCGAGATCGAGGCGGCCCATGCCGCGGGCCAGGATGTCGCGCGGCTCCATTCCGGCGATCTCTCGGTCTGGTCGGCGATGGGCGAGCAGCTCCGGCGCCTCCGGGCACGCGGCATTCCCTTCAGCGTGACGCCGGGCGTGCCCGCCTTCGCCGCCGCGGCGGCAGCGCTCGGCACCGAGCTCACCCTGCCCGGCGTCGGCCAGTCGCTGGTGCTCACCCGCACCTCGGGCCGCGCCTCCGCCATGCCCGAGGGCGAAAGCCTCGCGAATTTCGCCGCGACCGGCACGACGCTCGCGATCCACCTTTCGATCCATGCCGCCGGGCGCGTTGCCGGCGAGCTGATCCCGCACTACGGCGCGGACTGCCCGGCGGCGATCGTCTGGCGTGCCAGCTGGCCCGACGAGCGCATCGTCCGCACGACGCTCGACGGGCTCGAAGCCGCCGCCCTGGAGGGCCCGGGGCGCACCGCGCTCATTCTCGTCGGCCCGACGCTCGGCGCGGAGGATTTCGCCGAGAGCCGCCTCTATGCCGGCGATTACGACCGCCGGTTCCGGCCCGTGGGCGCCGCGCCGCGCTTTCCCGCGCGCGAGGCATGATGCTCCCCCGCGGCCTCATGATCTCCGCGCCCGCCTCTGGCACCGGCAAGACCACGGTCATGCTGGGGCTCGCCCGCGCCTTCCGCGACCGCGGGCTCACGGTGCAGCCCTTCAAGAGCGGGCCAGACTACATCGACCCGGCGTTTCACGGCGCGGCCTCGGGGCGGATCTCGCTCAATCTCGACAGCTGGGCCATGCCGCCCGACATGCTCGATGCGCATCTGGCGCGCGCAGGCGGCGCCGACCTGGTGCTCGCCGAGGGCTCCATGGGCCTCTTCGACGGCGTGGCGCAGCCGGGCGAGAGCGGCAACGGCGCCAGCGCGGACATCGCCCGGCGCACCGGCTGGCCGGTGGTGCTGGTGCTGGACATCTCGGGCCAGGCGCAGACCGCGGCGGCGGTGGCGCGCGGCTTCCCGGGCTTCCGCGAGGGCGTCGATGTCGCGGGCGTCGTGCTCAACCGCGTCGCGAGCCCCCGCCACGAAGCGCTTGCCCGGCTCGGCATGGAGGCCGCCGGGCTCAGGGTCTTCGGCGCGCTGCCGCGGCGGCGGGATGTCGAGGTGCCCGAGCGGCACCTGGGCCTGGTGCAGGCCGAGGAGCACGGCAGCCTCGAGCCCTTCATCGCCAATGCCGCGGCCTTCATCGCCGAACATCTCGACCTCGACGCGCTGCTGGCAGCGGCAGCGGGCGGTGGCGGCCCCGCCGCGGCCCCGGCTCCCGCCGCGATCCGCCCGCCGGGCCAGCGCATCGCGCTTGCCCGCGATGCGGCGTTTTCCTTCACCTATCCGCACCTTCTCGACGCCTGGCGGGCCGCAGGCGCCGAGATCCTGCCCTTCTCGCCGCTCGCCGACGAGGCCCCGGCGGCGACGGCCGACATCTGCTGGCTGCCCGGCGGCTACCCCGAGCTCCATGCCGGCCGCCTCGCCGCCGCGGGCCGCTTCCGTTCGGGCCTCCGCGCCTTCGCCGAAACCCGGCCCGTGCATGGCGAATGCGGCGGCTACATGGCGATGGGCGCGGGCCTCGTCGATGCCGAGGGCACCCGGCACGAGATGGCGGGCCTCCTCGGCCTCGTCACCTCCTACGAGACGCGGCGGATGCACCTCGGCTACCGGCTGGCGGAGCTCCAGGGCCCGCTGCCCGGGCAGGACGCGGGCGCGCGGCTCCGCGGCCACGAGTTTCACTATTCGACCATCCTCGCCCAGCCGGACGCCCCGCTCGCCCGCGTCAGCGACGCGAACGGCGCGGCGGTGGCCGAGACCGGCTCGCGGCGCGGCCGGGCGAGCGGCACCTTCTTCCATCTCATTGCGGAGGCTTCATGAGCGGCTTCGTGAGCTTCGTTTCCTCCGGCCCCGGCGATCCGGAGCTTCTGACCCTCAAGGCTGCCGACCGGCTCGCCCGCGCCGATGCGGTGCTCTACGACGACCTTTCGGCCGGGCCGATCCTCACCCATGCGCGCCCCGGCGCCGATCTCGTCTCGGTCGGCAAGCGCGCGGGCCGCGCCTCGCCGCGCCAGGATCATGTGAGCCGGCTGCTTGTCGATTACGCGCTGACCGGCCAGCGCGTCGTGCGGCTGAAATCGGGCGATGCCGGGATCTTCGGACGGCTTGAGGAGGAGATCACCGCGCTTGAGGCCGCCGGGATCGGCTTCGAGATCGTGCCGGGCGTCACCGCGGCCTCGGCGGTGGCGGCGGCGGCGGGCATGCCGCTCACCCGGCGCGAGACCGCGCGGCGGGTGCAGTTCGTCACCGGCCACGGCTCGACCGGCGCGCTGCCCGACGATCTGGAGATCGCCGCCCTGGCCGACCCGGCCGCCTGCACGGCGGTCTTCATGGGCCGCCGGACCTTCCCCGAGCTCGCCCGCAGGATAATGGCCGCGGGCCTGCCGCCCGAGACGCCCGCGCTCTTCGCCGAGGCGGTCTCGACGCCTGCCGAGAGCTTCACCCGCACAACCGTGGGCGAGCTTGCCGAACGCCTCGCGGGCGCGGAGCCGGGCCCTGCGGCGCCCGCGCTCATCCTCTACGGCGCGCTGGCACGCGGGAGGGGCTGATTGATGGAGCTTCTCCTCATCGGCATCGGCACCGGCAATCCCGAGCATCTGACGCTTCAGGCGATCCGGGCGCTGCGCTCGGCCGATCTCGTGCTCGTGCCGCGCAAGGGCGCGGGCCGCGACGAACTGGCCGACCTGCGCCTCGCGCTTTGCACCGAGATCCTCGGGGATACGCCGCTCGCCGAGTTCGACATGCCCGAGCGCGATCCGGCGATCCCCGGCTATCTCGACCGCGTCGAGGCCTGGCACGACGGGATTGCCGCACTCTGGCGCGAGGCGATTGCCGCCCGCCCCGCGCCGCCCGCCCGTGCGGCGCTGCTGGTCTGGGGCGATCCCGCGCTCTTCGACAGCACGATGCGCATCGCCGCGAGGCTCGAGCGCGACGGGACGGTGGCGCGGACCGAGGTGATCCCCGGCATAACCGCCATCGCCGCCCTCACCGCCGCGCACCGGGTGCCGCTCAACGGGCTCGGCGCGCCGGTGCTGCTCACCACCGGGCGGCGGCTCCGCGACGAGGGCTGGCCGCCCGAAGCGCCCGACCGGATGCTGGTGATGCTCGATGCGGGCTGCGCCTTCGAGGCGCTCGAGCCTGCGGGCATCTCGATCTGGTGGGGGGCCTATCTCGGCATGGCGGGCGAGATCACCGAGTCGGGCCCGCTCGCCGAGGCCGCCCCGCGGATCCGACAGATCCGCACTGAAGCCCGCGCCGCACGCGGCTGGATCATGGACATCTATCTTCTCGTGCGGGAGCGCGGCGATGACAGTTTGCGGGAGCGCGAAAGCCTGCCGGAAGGCGCAGGGAGGGGGATTTCGGAGGATGCACGCGCAGGGTGACGAAACCACTGGCGCGCGCCGCCCGTTCGTGTAGCAACACGGGCCATGATTCAGAGGTGCGCAAAACCCGGTTCCCGCTTCACGTGGCATGACGCCGCGCAGCTCGTCGCGCCCGATGGCGCGCGCTTCGGCCCGGAGACGCGCGAGGGCGCCGGGCTGCCCGGCGCGCTCTTTGCCGAGGCCGCGGCGGGGCGCGCCTTCGCGATGACACCGCGCGGGCTCGAGGCGGCGGCCTGCGGCGCGCAGCCGGCCTTCGAATGCGAAACCTCCGGCAGCACCGGCACGCCGAAGCGCATCCGCCGCAGCCAGGCCTCCTGGCTCGCGAGCTTCGCGATCAACCGCACGCTCTTCGACATCGGCCCCGGCGCGCGGGTCGCGGCCTTCGGGTCGCTCGCCCAGTCGCTCTCGCTCTATGCCGCGGTCGAGGCGCTGCATCTCGGCGCGGAGCTGCACCTGCTGACCGGGCTCCGGCCGGGGCGCCAGCGCGCGCGTCTCGCCGCGGTGGAGATGACGCATGGATATGCCACGCCCGCCCAGCTCCGCCAGCTCGCCCGCGCGCGCGGCCCCGCCTGCCCCACGCTCCGCCGGCTCCTCGTCGGCGGCGGCACGCTCGACGGGGCGGCCCGCGCCGCGGCGGGCGCGCTTTTCCCCAATGCGGTGCTGACCGAGTTCTACGGCGCCTCCGAGACGAGCTTCATCACCATATCCGGCCCGGAGACGCCGCCGGGCGCGGTCGGTGCGGCCTATCCCGGCGTCGAGATCGAGATCCGCGACACCGAAGGCCATGCCGTGCCGCGCGGAACGCTCGGCGAGGTCTGGGTCGCGAGCCCCTATCTCTTCGAGGGCTACGCCGCCGGGTTCTCGCTCGACACCCGGCGCCTCGGGCGCTTTCTCACCGTGGGCGAGCTCGGCCATCTCGACGCGGCCGGCCAGCTCCACCTCGCCGGGCGACGGAGCCGCATGATTACCGTCGCCGACCAGAACGTCTTTCTCGATGCGGTCGAGGCCGTGCTGCTTGGCCTGCCGGGCGTGGCCGAGGCCGCGGTGATCGCCGAGCCCGACGCGCTGCGCGGCCATGTGCTTGCGGGCTTCGTCCAGCTCGCCCCCGGCGGCGAGACGGATGAGATCCTGCGCCGCTGCCGCGAGATCCTCGGCCCGCTCCGGACGCCGAAGCGGCTCCGGGCCGTCACCGACTGGCCGATGCTCGCCTCGGGCAAGACCGACCGCGCCGCGCTCGCCCGGCTCGGCGGGTGAGACCGGCCTATGTCATCGCCGCGCGGCGCACGCCCGTAGCCCCGCGCGGCGGGGCGCTCGCCCGCACCGCCCTGCACGATCTCGCCGCCGCCCCCTTGCGCGCCTGCCTTGCCGACGCCGGGCTCGCGCCCGAAGCGGTGGATGAGGTGATCCTCGCCAATGCCCTCGGGGCGGGGGGGAATCCCGCCCGCGCCGCGGCGCTTGCCGCCGGCCTGCCCGAGCGCGTCGGCGGGCTCAGCATCGACCGGCAGTGCTGCGGCGGGCTCGATGCGCTGCGGCTCGCCGCCCTGATGGTCGGAAGCGGCGTGGCCGAGGCGGTGCTCGCGGGCGGGGCGGAGAGCTATTCCCTGCGCCCGTTCCGCGCCGCGCCCGATCCCGAGGGCGGCCCGCCCGTCCCCTACGATCAGGCCCGCTTCACCCCCTGGCCCGAGCGCGACCCGCCGATGCATGCGGCGGCCGATGCGCTCGGCCGGAAGCTCGGCATTGGCCGCGCGGCGCAGGACGCCTGGGCCGTCGCAAGCCATGCGAAGGCCCGCGCCACCGGCCCGGCGGCGGGCGAGATCGCCCCGGTGCCCGGCACCGGGCTTGCCGCCGACAGCTTCACCCGGCGGCTCGGCGCGGGGCTCGCGGCGCGGGCCCCCGTCGTCCTGGGCACAATCACGGGCGCCAATGCCGCCGTCGCCGCCGATGGCGCCGCGGCCTGCCTCGTGGTCTCCGGACGCCTCGCGCGCGCCGCCGGCTGCCCGGCCACCCGGATCGGCGCCTCGGCCGCGCTCGGGGGCGATCCGGAGCTGCCGGGGCTCGCGCCCGTCGCGGCCATCGGTGCGGCCCTCGCCGCGGAGGGGCTCGGGCCGGAGGCGCTCGGCGTGGCCGAGATCATGGAAGCCTATGCGGTGCAGGCGATCGCCTGCGTGGCGGGCGCGGGCCTCGATCCGGCGCGGGTCAATCCCGGCGGTGGGGCGCTCGCGCGCGGCCATCCGGTCGGGGCCTCGGGCGCGATCCTCGCCGTGCGGCTCCACCACGAGCTGCTGGCCCGCGGCGGCACCGGGCTTGCGGCCATCGCGGCGGGTGGCGGGCTCGGCACCGCGCTCATCCTTCAGGCGTGTCCGGAAATCCGCTGAAACTGGCAAAGTCCGCGAGCGCGAGCCGCTCGGTCCGCACCGCATTCGCCGGATGCCCGGGATCGGCGCGGCCGAGCGCGATGCCGCAGACGACCATCTCCTCGGGCGGCAGGCACAGGTGCCCCGCCACCAGATCGCCGTAATTCGCCAGGGCCCCGATGCCGCAGGTGCCGAGGCCCTCGGCATGGGCCGCGAGCAGCAGCGACTGGATCGCCATGCCGAGATCCATGAAGCAGCCCTTGCCCATTCCGCGCTCGATGGTGACGACGATGCCGACCGGCGCGCCGAAGAAGCGGTAGTTCTCCTCGAACTGCCGCCGCCGCCCATCGAGATCGCGTCTGGCGATGCCGAGCGCATCGTAGAGCGCAAAGCCCGCCGCGCGCTGGCGGGCCTTCAGATGCGGCGGCATCGGCGTCGGGAAATAGGAATATTCCGAGACCATCGGCCGGCCGGCGGCAATGCCTGCCAGCAGCGCCGCGCTCAGCCCGGCAAGCGGCGCGCCGGCGAGCACATGGAAGCGGCCGGGCTGGAGGTTCGCCCCGCTCGGGGCCGCGCGCGCCGCCTCGAGCAGCCGCGCGACGACCTCGCGCGGCAGCGGATCGGCACGAAAGCCGCGCACGGAGCGGCGGGCCGCCGCCCGCGCCGGATCCTGCCCGGCACCGGTCACTGGCGCGAGAAGACCGCGTCGGGCCGCGCCTTCGCCAGCGTCGCGGTCACGAGCCCGGCCACCACGGCCTTCACCAGATCGCCCGGCAGGAACGGGAGCGCAAGCAGCGCCGCCTGCGGCAGGGTCTTGTCGAGCACCACCGCCATGCCGATGATGCCGCAGATGTGCATCACCACGATGCCGCCGGCGATCGAGCAGAGCGTGACCCCGAGCGCGAGCGACTGCCCGCGCCAGCGCTCCACCAGGAAGCCGATGACGTAAGGCGCGAGCGCGTAGCCGACGAGGTAACCCGCCGTCGGGCTCACGAAGACGCCGAGGCCACCGCGCCCGCCCGCGAGCAGCGGCAGGCCGAGGGCGACGAGAAACAGGAAGAGCAGCACGGCGAGAAATCCGCGGCGGGCGCCGAGGATCGCGCCGCAGAGCATCACCCCGAGGCTCTGGGCGGTGATCGGCACGCCGGAGACGAGGTCGATCTTCGGGATGAGCCCGAGCGCCGCGATCAGCGCGGCGAAGAGGGCGATGTAGGTCAGGTTGCGTTCCATGGGTCTCCCACCGGCGAGTCGGTTACTCCACGCCCCCCCGGGCCCGGAGTGCTTCGGATACATGCTCCGCATCGTCGATCGCAAGCAGAGCGAAGGGCGCGATGATGCGCCAGCGCGGACTTTTCGGCGAACGCGCCCGCCAGGCCTCGCCGAGTGCCGCGCCCTTCTGCGCCAGCACCGGCGTGAAGCGCACCACGAGCGCGATGGCGAGCGAGAGCCGCCGCGGATCGAGCCCGAGCGGCCGGAGCGGGCCGAGCAGCCGCTCGATGACGGCGATCATGTCGTCGAGCCGTGTCGTCATGGTGACGAGATTGGCGAGCCCGACCGCGGCGAGGAGCTTCGCGGCGATCCCGATCCCCTGCACCAGCGCACCGGTCGCGAGATGCCAGAGGAGCACCACGGCGACGAAGATCCAGAGCGGCCTGAGGAGCCGCAGCCCCTGGGCGAGGAACGCGCGGCCCGGCAGCAGGTAGAGCACGAGGACGAGGGCGCAGGCCGCGAGGCTCACCCAGGTGCGGTCCGCGAGCCCCACGCCGAGCGTGAAGAGGCAGAGCCCGACGAGCTTCGGCCCCGCGCGCCAGCGGTGGTAGCGCGTCGGGATCTCAGAGGTCAGCGAGATCATCCGCCCCTCCCAGCCGCTCCATCTCCGACCGGTAGGCCGGCAGCACCGCCTCGGGCGGCCCGTCGGCGGCGATCCGGCCCCCCTCGAGCCAGATCACCCGCTCGTAGCCCTCGAGCGCGGCGAGATCGTGGCTGATGTGCAGAACCGCCGCCTCCAGCCCGTCGAGATGGCGCGAGAGCCGCATCGTCGTCGGCAGGTCGAGGCCGGCGAAGGGCTCGTCGAGCACCACGAGCCGCGGCGCCATGGCGATCACCGCCATCAGGCAGACGAGATGCCGCTGGCCCTGCGACAGCGTCTGCACCGGCCGCTCGGCCCAGTCCGCGCGGCCGAAGCGGGCGAGGATGTCGCGCGCGCCCGCCTGCGCGTCGCGCCGCCCGCGCCCCTGCTGCGAGAGGCCGAAGGCGATCTCTTCCTCGACGGTCGGGAAGATGATCTGGTGGTCGGGGTTCTGGAACAGGATCCCCACCGTGTCGATGGCGCGCCGGCGGTCGCGGCCCACATCGACGCCCGCAACCCGCACCGTGCCCGCATCCGGCAGCACAAGGCCGCAGACGAGCCGCGCGAGCTGCGACTTGCCCGAGCCGTTGCGGCCCACGAGCCCGATGCGCCGCTCGGAGAGCGCGAGCGTCAGCCCCTCGAAGATCGCCCGCCCGCCCTTGGCGAGCGACACGCCCTCGAGCCTCACCTCCGCATTCATGTTCCGCGCCATGCCCTCTTCCCGACGTCTCCCCGGCCGGACCCCGGCCGCCGCTGGCCAGCGCCTAGCACAGCCCCGGCCCGAGGCAAACATCCCGCCGCAGTGCAACATGCCGCCGCCCGCAGGCCCCTGCAATTCCCGCTTTATCTTCCCGGACCCGCCGCTATAATGCGCGGCCATGAGTGGACAGGTTGACATACCCGAATTTGGTATTGCCGCACCGGATCGGATCCGGCGCGATGGGCTGCTTCTTCTTAGTCGCCTCTGAGCGTGCCGGCTCCGGCGCACGCGCTCAGGGGACCTGACCGACGCGCCGCCCAGCACTCTTCCCAAGGAACAGCCATGACCGAGATTTCCGCAAGCCAGGACCAGGTCCTGATCTTCGACACCACGCTGCGCGACGGCGAGCAGTCCCCCGGCGCCACGATGACGCTGGGCGAGAAGCTCCAGATCGCGGCCCTGCTCGACGAGATGGGCGTCGACATCATCGAGGCGGGCTTCCCGATCGCCTCCGAAGGCGATTTCGAGGCGGTCTCCGAGATCGCGAAGCTCGCGAAGACCTCGGTGATCTGCGGCCTCGCGCGCGCCAACTTCAAGGATATCGACCGCTGCTGGGAGGCGGTGCGCCACGCCCGGCGACCGCGCATCCACACCTTCATCGGCACCTCGCCGCAGCACCGCGCCATCCCCAATCTGGACATGGACCAGATGGCGCAGCGCATCCACGAGACCGTGACCCACGCCCGCAACCTCTGCGACAACGTGCAGTGGTCGCCGATGGACGCGACCCGCACCGAGCATGACTATCTCTGCCGCGTGGTCGAGATCGCGATCAAGGCCGGGGCCACCACGATCAACATCCCCGACACCGTGGGCTACACCGCGCCCGCCGAGAGCGCCGATCTGATCCGGATGCTGATCGAGCGCGTGCCCGGCGCGGACACGATCACCTTCGCGACCCACTGCCACAACGACCTGGGCATGGCGACGGCCAATGCGCTGGCCGCGGTCGCAGCCGGCGCGCGCCAGATCGAGTGCACGATCAACGGCCTCGGCGAGCGGGCGGGCAACACGGCGCTGGAAGAGGTCGTGATGGCGCTCCGCGTGCGCAACGACATCATGCCCTTCCGCACCGGCATCGACACCACCAAGATCATGCAGGCGAGCCGTCTCGTCTCGACCGTCTCGGGCTTCCCGGTGCAGTTCAACAAGGCGATCGTCGGCAAGAACGCCTTCGCCCACGAGAGCGGCATCCACCAGGACGGCATGCTGAAGAGCGCCGACACCTTCGAGATCATGCGCCCCTCCGACATCGGCCTCACCGAGACCAACCTGGTGATGGGCAAGCACTCGGGGCGCGCCGCGCTGCGCGCCAAGCTGGTCGATCTGGGCTATGCGCTGGGGGACAACCAGCTCAACGACGTCTTCGTCCGCTTCAAGGCGCTCGCCGACCGCAAGAAGGAAGTCTATGACGACGACCTGATCGCGCTGATGCAGGACACCGGCACCAATGCCGCCAACGACCGCATCCAGGTGAAATCCCTGCGCGTCGTCTGCGGCACAGATGCGCCGCAGACCGCCGAGCTGACGCTGACCATCGAGGGCGCGGAGCATTCGTCGCACGCCACCGGCGACGGCCCGGTCGACGCGGCCTTCAACGCCGTGAAGGCGCTGGTCGCGCATGACGCCCGGCTCCAGCTCTATCAGGTCCATGCCGTCACCGAAGGCACCGACGCCCAGGCGACGGTCACCGTGCGCATGGAGGAAGCGGGCAAGATCGTCACCGGCCATTCCTCCGACACCGACACCATCGTCGCTTCGGTGCGGGCCTATGTGAACGCGCTCAACAAGCTGATGGTGCGGCGGCTGAAGACCGCGCCCGAAGCCGCCAGCGCCTGATCGCGCCCCGCACGCGCGCGCGCCCGGCCGGAGCGATCCGGCCGCGGCCCGCCCGCCATCCTCAGACGAAGCCCCAGAGCGCGGCTTCGTCGATCCGCGCGGGCGTCTCGATCGCGGCGAGTTCCTCGGCGCTGTCGAGAAGGACGACATGCTCGATGCCACGGGTCTCGAGCCCGATCGCCGTCAGATGCTGCACGGGCGCCCCTTCGCGCAGCTCGGCCTCCACCGCCACCCGCGTGTCGCTCCCGAGCAGCAGATAGAGCGTATCCGCGCCGCGATCCCCCGACATGCAGCCGCCATCGCCGTCGGAGACCGCCGCGCCGCGGAGCTTCGGATCGACGAAGACGAAGGCATCCGCCCCGGCCCCGCCATGGAGCGCGTCGAGCCCCGCGCCGTCGACCATCAGGTCCGCACCCCGGCCGCCCCAGGCCCGGTCCGACCCGGCGCCGGTGGCGAGAACGTCGTTGCCGTTGCCGCCGAAGAGCAGATCGCGGCCCGATCCGCCCGCCACGATATCGTCGCCATGCCCGGCCGCCACGCTGTCGTCGCCCCGCCCGGCCAGCACGATATCGTCCCGCGCCCCGGCCAGCACCCGGTCGTCCCCGGCCCCGGCCAGCACCAGATCCCGCCGCGCCCCGCCGAGCACCACATCGTTGCCGCCGCCGAAGAAATGCGTCTCGCTCGTGAGCGTCGCGGCGGTGAAGGCCCCGAGCACGGCATGCACCGCCGCCGTCGGATGGACGATATCGAAGAAGGCGAGCTGATCCCGGTCGACGCCCGCCACCGCCGGATTCGCCGGAAACGCCCCGTCGTAGGAGCCGTCCGGCTGTTCGACGAGCGTGGGATTGCCGCCGCTCCCGAGCAGCACCGGCTGGCCGAAGAGATCGGGGCGCAGCCCGAAGGTGCCCGGATCGGCCATGATATCGCCCGCGAGCCGGTTGAAATCGATCCAGCCGACCGTGACGCCCGCATCCTCGAGCTCTCCCGCGCCACGGCTCAGCAGGTCGTTGTGCGCCCCGACAAGCGTATCGCCGAGCGCCAGAAGATCGTCGGGGGTCTGCGCCGAGAGCGGGAAGAAGCGGAAGCTCGGCATGGTATAGAGCAGCACCGTCTCCACCCCGGTCGCCGCCACCTGCTCGGCGGCCCGGATGGTGTTGCCCACCACGCCCTGCACCAGGAGTGCCGCCTCGATCGGCGCGGTCACCTGGGTCGACGGCACGAAGTCGGAATAGTCGTTGAGCCCGATCAGGAACGCCGCCGCCGTGCCCCTGGCGGGCGCCACCGTTGCGGCGTCGGCCCGGTAGCGCGCAACCTGGCCGCCGAGATAGAGATCGTAGTCGAGATCGGCCTCGGTCGCATCCGGCCGGATCGGATCAAGCCCCTGCACCTGCCCGCCGAGCCGCGAGGAGACATACTCCTCGACGGTGAGGCTCCCGACCGCATGCGCATAGCCCACCGCGTAATTCTCCCGCCCGATTCCGAGCAGGTCCGTGGCAACCGCCGCATGGACCGCGCCGTTGGTGAAGGCCTCGGTATAGCCCGCCGATTCCACCGGCAGGGTGACGATCGCCGTTCGCCCGGTCAGGTCATGCACATTGTGCTCGTCGGTAAGGCTGTCACCGAAGAAGAGGATGTGGCTCGGAACTTTCGGAGACGTCATGGGAGCACTCCTGCTGACCCGGAGGGGGAGAAAACGCCGCCACGCAGCGGCGGAGACTCGCGATATCGCGAACACCCGCCGCCATGATACGCCGCCGCCTGCGCCAATGCACGCGAGGGGAGAGAGCCACGCCGTCCGTGCTGTCGGATTCGGCCATCTGCGGCGCGCGACTGCAGCATTGCCGCAACATTAACCGAATTCCCGAATCGTTTAGCCTTTATTCACCCATCGGTTGCAGAGACTTGTGTTAACCATGCGGCGGAGGCTTTACCGGCCCTCTCGGAGAGGCCTATAAAGCCGGAACGCATCGGCACAGATACTGGCGCAGGCAACCGGTCCGTTCCGGACCAAGAGGGCAGAAACAAGAACATGTTTGGGGCATTGGGCGGCATCTTCTCGTCGGACATGGCGATCGACCTCGGCACGGCGAACACGCTGATCTACGTGAAGGGCAAGGGCGTCGTTCTGTCCGAGCCCTCGGTCGTAGCCTATCATTTCAAGGATGGGCGCAAGCGCGTGCTCGCGGTCGGCGAGGACGCAAAGCTCATGCTCGGCCGCACCCCCGGCTCGATCCAGGCGATCCGGCCGATGCGCGACGGCGTCATCGCCGATTTCGACGTCGCCGAGGAGATGATAAAGCATCTCATCCGCAAGGTGCACCGCACCGGCGGCTGGTCCAAGCCCAAGATCATCGTCTGCGTCCCCCATGGCGCGACCCCGGTCGAGCGCCGCGCGATCCGCGAAAGCGTGATGGCAGCGGGCGCGCGCAAGGCGGGCCTCATCTCCGAGCCGATCGCCGCGGCCATCGGCGCGGGCATGCCCATCGCCGAACCCACCGGCAACATGGTCGTCGACATCGGCGGCGGCACCACCGAGGTCGCGGTGCTCTCGCTCGGCGACGTGGTCTATGCCCAGAGCGAGCGCGTCGGCGGCGACCGGATGGACGAGGCGATCGTGAGCTACCTGCGCCGCCAGCATAACCTGCTGGTCGGCGAAGCGACCGCCGAGCGGATCAAGCTCGAGATCGGCACCGCGCGCATGCCCGACGACGGCATCGGCCGGCGGATCAACGTCCGCGGCCGCGACCTGCTCAACGGCGTGCCGAAGGAACTCGAGGTCACGCAGGGCCAGGTCGCCGAGGCGCTGTCCGAAACCGTGCAGACGATCGTCGAGGCGGTCATCACCGCGCTCGAACAGACGCCGCCCGACCTCGCCGCCGACATCGTCGACCGCGGCGTGATGCTCACGGGCGGCGGCTCGCTGCTCGGCGATCTCGACCTCGCGCTCCGCGAACAGACGGGCCTCGCGATCACCGTCGCCGAGGATCCGCTCAACTGTGTCGCCATCGGCACGGGCAAGTCGCTGGAATTTGAAACCCAGCTCGCCCATGTGCTAGACTTCGGCAACTGAGGCGGGCTTCTACCCGCCCGGTCCGGACCGCGGCGGGGGGCGGGTCCGGGCAGAGGCACTGAAACAGATTGGCGATCCGAGACAGCTCTCATCCAGACTATCTCACCGGCCTCCGCCGGGTGGTGCTCGGCATCGCCGCCGGGCTGCTCGTGCTGCTGTTCCTGATCTGGCGCATCGACAATGCCCGCGTCGAGCGGCTGCGCGCGGCCCTCGTCGATCAGGTGATGCCGAGCTTCGAATGGACCATCAAGCCGATCGCCGCCACCGGCCGGATGCTCTCCGATCTCCGGTCCTACCAGCGCGTCTATGCCCAGAACGAGGAGCTGCGCCGCGAGCTCCAGCGGATGCAGGGCTGGCGTGAAGCGGCTCTCCAGCTCGAACAGAAGAACGCGCGCCTGCTTGCGCTCAACAACGTCCGGCTCAACGCCCGCACCACCTTCGTCACCGGCGAGATCATCGCCGATGCCGGCAGCCCCTTCCGCCGCTCGGCCATGGTCAACGTCGGCCGGATCGACGGAGTGAAGGACGGCTCGGCGGTGATGGACGGGCTCGGCCTCGTCGGCCGCATCGCGGGCGTCGGCGAGCGCTCGGCGCGGATCATCTTCCTCACCGACGGATCGAGCCGGGTGCCCGCGGTGATCCGCCCCTCGGGCCAGCATGCCATCGTCACCGGCAACAACAGCGGCGCGCCGATCCTCGAGTTTCTCGACCAGCCCGACGAGATCCGCCCCGGCGACCGGATCGTGACCTCGGGTGACGGCGGGCTCTACCCGCCCGACATCCTGATCGGCCAGGTGCTCACCGGCCCCGACGGCCGGCTCCGCGCCCGCATCGCCGCCGATTACGGCCATCTCGATTTCGTCCGCGTCATCCGCCAGCAGGCGCCGGAGAGTATCGAGGGCCCGGGCGGGCTCATCGGCCCGCTGCTCGCCTCCGACCCGGCCCCGGCCGCGGACCCCGCCGCGGGCGGGGAGACGGCGCAATGAGACGGCGCCGCTCGCCCGCGCTGCTGCGCCAGGGCGCGTTTCTCCTCGTCTGCGCCGCCGCGATCTACCTGCCCCTCGCGCCCCTCGCCCCGGGCTCCGAGCGCGTGGCGCCCGATGTGCTCTTCTGCGTCGTCATCGCCTGGGTGCTGCGCGACCCGGCCTCGGCGCCGGCCTGGATCATCATCGCCGCCGGGCTCGTCGCCGATCTCGTGCTCGCCCGGCCCGTCGGGCTCGGCGCGCTCGGCCTGCTCGCCGCCTCCGAGATCGCGCGCGCCCAGCGCGACCGGATCCACGGCATCAACATCCTCGTCGAATGGATCGCGGTGCTGCTCCTCTTCGTGCTGACCTGGGCCGCGACGCTGTTCGTGCTGCGGCTGAGCTTTGCCGACACGCCCGGTCTCGACATCAGCCTCCGCCTCGTCACCGAGACTGCGATGATGTATCCTCTGATCTCGCTCGTCGCCGCCCTCGGCATGCGGATCTTCGGGCCCGCGCGCGGCGTGGCGCGCGCCCTCGAACAGGGAGGGACATGGTGAGCACGCATCACGACGACCCGCCACCCCGCATCACCCGCCGCGGCCTCATGCTGCTCGGCATCCAGATGGGGGTGATCGGCGCGCTCGGCTGGCGCATGCGCGACCTGCAGATCGTGCAGAGCGAGCATTTCCACCTCCTCGCCGAGGAAAACCGCATCAACATCCGCCTGCTGCCGCCCGCCCGCGGCCTGATCCGCGACCGGAACGGCCGGCTGATGGCAGGCAACCGGCAGAACTACCGCGTGGTGATGGTCCGCGAGCAGGCGCGCGATCCCGAGGCGATCCTCGCCCGGCTCGGCCAGATCATCGACCTGCCCGCCGACAAGCGCGAGCGCGCGCTGAAGGAGATGCACGGCCGCAGCGCCTTCGTGCCGGTGGTGGTGGCCGAACACCTGACCTGGCAGGATGTCGCCCGCGTCGCGGCCAATGCCCCCGTGCTCCCCGGCGTCATTCCCGAGGTCGGGCTCAGCCGCTTCTACCCCGACGGCTATTCGACCGCGCATGTGGTGGGCTACGTCGGCCCGGTCTCCGAGAGCGATCTCGCCAGGCTCGAGGACCCCGACCCGCTGCTCCAGATCCCGCGCTTCCAGATCGGCAAGACCGGCGTCGAGGTGAAGCTCGAGGACGACCTGCGCGGCGAGGCGGGCAACCAGCGCATCGAGGTGAGCGCCGCGGGCCGGGTGATGCGCGAGCTCGGCCGCACCGAGGGCAAGGCGGGCCGGGACATCCGCCTCACCATCGACCAGGGCCTGCAGGATTTCGCCATGGAGCGGATGCGCGAGGAAAGCGCTGCCTCCGTGGTGATCGACGTCACCAACGGCGACATCATGGCGATCGCCTCCTCCCCCGGCTTCGATCCCGGAAGCTTCGTCTTCGGCATCTCCTCGGGCGAGTGGAGCGCGTTGATGAACAACGATCACCGCCCGCTCTCCAACAAGACCGTGTCGGGCGTCTACCCGCCGGGCTCGACCTTCAAGATCGCCGTCGCCCTCGCCGCGCTCGAGGCGGGCGTGATGCGGCCGCATGAAACCGTCTACTGCCCGGGCTTCACCCAGCTCGGACGCCGCCGCTTCCACTGCTGGAAGCGCGGCGGCCACGGTTCGGTGGATCTCCGCCGCAGCCTCGCCCATTCCTGCGACTGCTACTATTACGAAATGGCCCGCCGCGTCGGCGCCGACGGCATCTCGGCCATGGCGAAGAAGCTCGGCATGGGCATCCGCCACGACCTGCCCCTGCCCGCCGTCTCCGAGGGCCTCATGCCCGACCGGGCGTGGAAGAAGGAGAACCGCGGCGAGTCCTGGACCACCGGCGACAGCTTCAACTACGGCATCGGCCAGGGCTTTACGCTCGCCTCGCCCCTCCACCTCGCGCTGATGACGGCCCGCGTCTCGACCGGGCTCGCGGTGATGCCACGGCTGGTGCGCGCGATCGGCGACGAGGAGATCCCGGTGCCGCCGCCCGAACCCCTCGGCATCGACCCCGCCCATCTCGCCGCGGTGCGCGACGGGATGTACAACGTCTCCAACACCCCCGGCGCCACCGCCTTCCGCTCGCGCATCGCGCAGAAGGACATGGAGATGGCGGGCAAGACCGGCACCAGCCAGGTGCGCATCATCACCGCCGCCGAACGCGCCGCGGGCGTCACCAAGAACGAACAGCTCCCCTGGAACCGCCGCGACCACGCGCTCTTCGTCGCCTACGCCCCCTATGACCAGCCGCGCTACGCCATCGCCCAGATCGTCGAGCACGGCGGCGGCGGCTCGAAGGTCGCGGCCCCGATCGCGCGCGACATCCTGCTCCAGGCGCTCTATGGCGGCACGCCGCCGCTCGAGGCCTACCCCTCCGAACAGCGCCGCGAGATCGAGGAGCGCCGCAAGGCCGCGCAGGAGGCCGCCGAGGCCGCGGCGGGCCGCCCGCCCGAGGGAGACCCGGCATGAGCTATGCCGTTCCGAGCCACCGCGACACGCCACGCGGCCTCGCCAAGCTCTTCGCGCTCAACTGGGCCCTCATCCTGCTGCTCTGCGCCGTCGCCGGCGCGGGCTTCCTCATGCTCTATTCCAACGCCGGCGGCAGCTTCTCGCCTTGGGCCGGTCCGCAGATGATCCGCTTCGGCGTCGGGCTGGTGGCGATGGTGGTGATCGCGATGGTCCCGCTCCGCTTCTGGCGCTGGGTCGCGCCCTTTGCCTATCTCGGCGCCTTCGCGCTGCTCGTGCTCGTCGAGATCATGGGCTCGATCGGCATGGGCGCCCAGCGCTGGATCGACCTCGGCCCGATCCAGCTCCAGCCCTCCGAGCTCATGAAGGTCACGCTGGTGATGGCGCTCGCCGCCTATTACAGCTGGCTCGACCCGAAGAAGGTCTCGCACATCTTCTGGGTGATCCTGCCGCTCGTCCTCATCCTTGCGCCCACCGCGCTGGTGCTGAAGCAGCCCGACCTCGGCACGGCGCTCCTGCTCGTCATGGGCGGGGGGGCGGTGATGTTCCTCGCCGGGGTCAGCCTCTGGTATTTCGGCGCCGCGGTGCTGACGGTGGCGGGCATGGTCTATGCGGTGCTGAAATCGAAGGGCACCTCCTGGCAGCTCCTCGAGGATTACCAGTACCGCCGCATCTTCACCTTCCTCGACCCCGCCGCCGACCCGCTCGGCGCGGGCTATCACATCACCCAGGCCAAGATCGCCATGGGCTCGGGCGGGCTCGCGGGCCGCGGCTTCATGCAAGGCACCCAGAGCCGGCTCAACTTCCTGCCCGAAAAGCACACCGACTTCATCTTCACCACGCTCGCCGAGGAATTCGGCTTCATGGGCTCGGCGACGCTCCTCGGGCTCTACACCCTCGTCATCGTCTTCTGCATCGCCTCGGCGATCTCCAACCGCGACCGGTTCGGGGCGCTGATGACCGGCGGGCTCACCGTCACCTTCTTCCTGTTCTTCGCCGTCAACATGGGGATGGTCATGGGGCTGATGCCGGTGGTGGGCGTGCCGCTGCCGCTCGTCTCCTACGGCGGCTCGGCGATGCTCGTCCTCCTCGCCGCCTTCGGCCTCGTCCAGAGCGCCCATGTCCACCGGCCGCGCAGCCAGCAGGACTGAGGCGCGGGCTATCCCCCCTCGGGCGGCAGGATCTCGAGATGGACGGCGGCATACCAGTCCGCGGCCTCCCGGATCTCGGCATCGCTCAGCCCCGAGGCCACCTGCGTCATGATCTCGTGCACCCGGCTGCCGCGCTTGAAGGCCTTGAGCTGGGTGTCGATGTAGATGTTGGTCTCGCCCGCGAGATTGGGCGCATCGAGAAGCTTCGAGATCCCGTCCGCGCCGTGGCAGGCCACGCATTGCTGCGGGGCATCCGCGGCCGAGACCCCCTCGGGCAGCGTCGCCACCGCCCGCTGCGCGGCATACCATGCCGCCACATCCGAGATCTGCTGCGCGGTGAGGCCCGGGGCCACCACGCTCATCATCTCGTTCTCCCGCGCCCCGGTCTTGAAGGCCATGAGCTGGGCCTCGAGATAGCTCTGCGGCTCGCCGCCGATATGCGGCGCGATCGGCACCTGGGCAAAGCCGTCGATCCCGTGACAGGTGCGGCACATGTTCGCGACCTTGCGCCCCGCCGCCGGATCACCGGCCGGCGCCGGGGTGGCCACCCCGGCGAGCAGAAGCCCGCCGAGGATCGCCGCTGCGGCAGATCTCATTCGCCACCCGTGTAGGCAATCCGCCAGATCGCGCCGGCGAAATCATCCGAGACCAGCATCGAGCCGTCCGGCAGGAAGGCGATATCCATCGGCCGCCCGCGGTATTCGCCCGTCTCCTCGTCGAGCCAGCCGTCGGCGAAGACCTCCGTCCCGGCGGCATTGCCCTCCTCGTCGAGCGCGGTGAACATCACCCGCGCGCCGACCGGCTCGGTGCGGTTCCAGGACCCGTGCTGGGCCGAGAAGATCCCGCCGCGATACTTCTCCGGGAAGGACTTGCCGGTGTAGAACCGCATGCCGAGATCGGCGGCATGGGCCTGCATCTCCACCTGCGGCGGCACGAACTCGACGCCCTCGGGGCGCGGCACGTCCGTGTAGTCGGGGATCTCCACCGCGCCGTTCACCCAGGGAAAGCCGAAGTGCTGGCCCGCCGCGGTCTGCCGGTTGAGCTCGCCCGGCGGGATATCGTCGCCCATGCCGTCGACCTGGTTGTCGGTGAACCAGAGATCGCCGTTCGCCGGGTTGAAATCATGCCCGACCGAGTTGCGGATGCCGCTGGTATAGACCTCGCGGCCGCTGCCGTCCGGGTTCATGCGGAGGATCCCGCCGATGCCGAGCTTGGCATAGAGCTCGTGCTTGTCCACGGGCGGCACGTTGTGCGGCTGGCCGATCGAGATGTAGAGCTTGCCGTCCGGCCCCACGCGGCAGACCCGCGCGGTGTGGTTGAAGCTCTCCTCCTCCGCCGGGATCAGCTCGCCCTGCGGCACCACGACCGCCACCGGCTGGTCCGGCCCCTCGAAGAAGAACTCGGCGGCCGGGAAGGAGAGCACCCGGTTGCGCTCGGCGATATAGAGGAACCCGTCCGGCGAGAAGCACGGGCCGTTCGGAATGTCGAAGGTCACCGACGGCGCGAAATCCTTCACCTCGTCGGCCACCCGGTTGCGGTCCCGGTCGACCACCGACCAGACCTTGTCCTTGCGCGTGCCGGTGAAGACCACCGTGCCCTGCGGCGCGACCGCCATCGAGCGCGCGTCCGGCACCACGGCATAGAGGCTCGCCTCGAAGCCGTCCGGCACATTGATGTGCTCCAGGATGCCGTTGAGCGCATCGGCGCGCTCGCCCTCCTGGTCGATTGTCGTGAAAGCCGCATCGGTGCGCTGCATGTTGGACAACTTGTTCATGTTGTCCTGTGCGGCGACCGGCACGGCAAGCAGAGTCCCCAGGACCGCGCCTGGCACCAGTCTGTTGAACATTTCGCTCCTCCCTGAGCTGTCGCACCCGGCTGTTGTGACCCGGGCATTTTTTGTTTGGCATTGACTGTCGACAGCAGGCTGCAATCCTGTCAACGATTCGAAACCCTTGCCGAGCTGCGAGGGCCGACATCTAAGGAGGCGGCGCGGACGGCGGACTGTGGGTGGGTGCGCTCCGGCAGGCCGCGGCGCCTCGCGCACACCGCAACCCGGAAAGGCCCGCCAGTCCATGCCAGACCTTCTCTTCTCATGCTCTGATGACGAGCATGCGGCCTTCGCCCCGCCGATCCTCGAAGCCTGCCGCGAGCGGGGCCTCGACATCCGCGCCGCGCGCGTGGCGCTGAACCCGGCGGCGGTCGATTACATCGTCTTCACCCCCGACGGCCCGGTCAGCGATTTCGCGCCCTTCACCGGGCTCAAGGCCGCGCTCAGCCTCTGGGCGGGCGTCGAGCGCATCGTCGGCAACCCGAGCCTCACCGCGCCGCTCTGCCGCATGGTCGATCCCGGCCTCACTGCGGGCATGGTGGAATACGTCACCGGCCATGTGCTGCGCTACCACCTCGGGCTCGACGCCGTGCTCGCCGCGCAGGATGGCGAATGGCGCCCCGGTCTCGCGCCGCCGCTGGCGGATCACCGCACCATCGGCATCCTCGGCCTCGGCGCGCTCGGGGCGGCTGCGGGCGGCGCGCTGGCCGCCCTCGGCTTCCGCGTGGTCGGCTGGAGCCGGCGGCCGAAGCAGGTCGAGGGCCTCGAATGCCTCTCGGGCGAGGCCGGGCTCATCGAGGTGCTGATGCGCGCGGGCATTCTCGTCACCCTGCTGCCCGCGACGCCCGAGACGGAAAACCTGCTCGACGTGACCCGCCTCGCCGTGCTCCAGCGCGGCGCGCGGATCATCAACCCCGGCCGCGGCAGCCTGATCGACGAGGCCGCCCTCCTCGCCGCGCTCGACAGCGGCCAGGTGGCGCATGCGACCCTCGATGTCTTCCGCACCGAGCCGCTGCCGCCCGGGCATCCGTTCTGGGCCCACCCCAACGTCACCGTCACCCCCCACATCGCCGCCGCCACCCGCCCGGGGAGCGCCGCTCAGGTGATCGCCGAGAACATCCGCCGCGGCGAGGCGGGCGAGCCCTTCCTCCACCGCGTCGATCGCGGCGCGGGCTACTGATCCGGGCTGCGGCCGGACCCTCAGGGCTTGCGCCCGCCGGTCGGGAGTGACCGCCAGATCCGGTCAGGTCGCCCATTCCGGGAACCACGGGCCGCGCGCCGCGCCCGAACGCTCCGCGATCTGACGGGGGAAGGCTTCCCGGCCAGCCAGCCAGAGGCCCATGCCACCCCGCTTGCGGGCGCGCGCCGGTCCGCATGGCGCCCCCGCGCCATTCATGATATGTTTACCACTTAATCCTGAAAAATCAGAGGCTTGATTTCGTTTTCACGGTGAAACGCCCCGTTTTCACGCCCGCAACCCGCGGTCAGGAGCTCGCCTTCTGCACCCAGCGTCCGTGTTCCTGCGCCCAGTATTTCGCCGCGAGCCCCGCCGCGGTCACCGCCTTCCAGTCGGCCCGTGCGGTCTGGACGATGTCCGGATCGCCCCCGTCGAAGAGCAGGCAGGTGCGGGCAAACCCCGCCATCTCCTCCGGCGTCGCCCGCGCCCCGTCCACCAGCATGAGCACATCCGCCCCGTTCGGCACCTCCGGCCCCAGCGTGAGATAGACCGGCTGCCGCTCGGGATGCGGGCCTGCGGCCGTGCCATGGGGCAGGAAGCTCTCGTCGCGATAGGTCCAGAGATGGGTGTCGAGCGCCGCGAGCCCGCCTTGCGAGCCGCAGCGCACCACCACCTTCCAGCCCCGCTCGAGCGATTTTTCGAGCAGGAAGGGCAGGTTCTGCTCCAGCGGGCTTGCCGTCAGGTGATAGAACAGAACCTCCGCCATCCGGGCCTCAGGCCTCGAACTTGTCCCGGATCAGCCGGTCGAGCGCGCGCACGCCCCAGCCGGTCGCGCCCTTGTTGACGAGATCCGTGCCCTTCCCGTCATAGGCCACGCCCGCGATGTCGAGATGGATCCAGGGGGTCCCGTCCTTCACGAAGCGCTTGAGGAACTGCGCCGCGGTGATCGAGCCGGCCGGGCGGCCGCCGACATTCGAGATGTCCGCGATCCGGCTCTTGAGCTGCTTGTCGTAGGCCGGCCCGAGCGGCAGCCGCCAGGCGCCCTCGCTCTCGCTGTCCGCAGCCTTCAGGAACGCACCGACCAGCTCCTCGTCATTGGAGAAGACGCCCGCGTTCTGATGGCCGAGCGCAATGATGACCGCACCGGTCAGCGTCGCGAGATCGATCATGCCGGTCGGATTGAAGCGCTCCTGGGCATACCAGAGCACATCGGCCAGCACGAGACGGCCCTCGGCGTCGGTGTTGATGACCTCGACGGTATCGCCCTTCATGGTCTTCACGACATCGCCCGGGCGCGTCGCCTTGCCGTCTGGCATGTTCTCGACGAGACCGACGAGCCCCACCACATTGGCCTTGGCCTTGCGGAGCGCGAGCGTCTTCATCACGCCCGAGACGACCCCCGCGCCGCCCATGTCCATCGTCATCTCTTCCATGCCCGCCGCGGGCTTGATCGAGATGCCGCCGGTGTCGAACACAACACCCTTGCCGACGAGCGCGAAGGGGGCTTCGTCCCCGCCGCCCTTCCACTGCATCACCACGACCTTCGAGGGGCTTTCCGAGCCCTGCCCGACCGCGAGCAGCGTGCGCATCCCGAGCTTCTCGAGCGCCGCTTCCTCCAGCACCTCGACCTCGAGGCCGACATCACGCAGCGCCGCAAGCCGTTCGGCGAATTCGGTGGTGGTGAGAACGTTGGCGGGCTCGTTCACCAGATCGCGGGTGAAGAACACCCCCTCCGCCTGGGCCGCGAGCGGCGCGAAGGCCTCGGCCGCGGCGGCGGCATCCTTGGCCATCACGGTCGCGGGCACGGGCTCCGCCGCGGCGGCATCCTCGTCCTTCACGCTGCGGTAGGCGGTGAAGTCATAGGCCCGGAGCGAAAGCCCCAGAGCGAGATCCGCGACATTGCCGAGCGGCCCGGCCAGCACGGTCACGGGCTTCGCGACGCCCGCCTTGGCGATCTCGGCGCCGGCCTTGCGCGCCGCCTCGGGCCCGGGGCGGCGGGCAAGCTTGATGACCTGCACCGCCTCGGCGGCAAGACCGGCGGGAAAGGCCAGCACATGGCTGCTGCCCGGCTTTGCCTTGGTGAAGGTCTCGCTCTCGACCAGCCGCGTCAGCGCCTTGCGCGTCAGCCGGTCGACCCGCCGCGCCAGAGGGTCCATGGCGCCATCCGGGGTCACGAAAGCCACGAGACGTCCCTCGAGCCCGGCGATTGCCTCGGCATCGGGTTCCACGAAGCTTGTTTCTAGTGGCGCGGTCACGGCTCTCTCCTTATGCTCGGCGGTTCGAGGCAAAGGCCTAGCCCCTTTCGCGGGGCTTGGCCAGACGGGCATTGAAACCGCCACGCGGAGAACGACGGGCGTGAAGACACTGAACCGCTACATCCTGCGCCAGCTCATCGCGGCGTTCGGTTTCTTTGCGCTCATCTTCACCGGCGTGATCTGGCTCACCCAGGCGGTGCGCCTCATCGACACGGTGATCTCGAGCGGCCAGGGTGCCTGGACCTTCGTCACCTTCTCCTCCCTGGTGCTGCCTCAGGTCTTCGTGATCGTCCTGCCGCTCTCGGCGATCGGCGCCGCACTCTATTCGCTCAACAAGTTCTACGCCGATTCCGAGCTCGTGGTGATGATGGCCGCAGGCCACGGGCCGATGAAGCTCCTGCGCCCGGTCGCGGTCTTCGGCGGGCTGATCGCGGTGACCATGGCCTTCGTGCTCATGATCCTCGTGCCGATCTCCGGCAAGACGCTTGCCGAGCGCACCCGCGCGATCCGCTCCGATCTGGCCCAGTCGCTGATCGTCGAGCGGCAGTTCATCCATCCGCTCTCCGGCCTCACCCTCTTCATCACCGAGACCGGGCGCTCCGGCGAGATGAAGGGCATCTTCCTCAACGACCAGCGCGATCCGGCGCAGGTCGTCACCTATTCCGCCGAGCGCGCGCTCTTCCTGCGCGCCGACGACGAGGCCCGGCTGGTGATGCAAGACGGCGTCGCGCTGAGCACCACCCAGGCGGGCGACCTCAACAGCGTGACCTTCGACCAGTTCGTCTTCGATCTCTCGGACCTGCTCGACAAGGAGCGCACCCGCGTGCCGCGGCCCTCGGAATACCCGGTCACGGCGCTGCTCCGGCCGACGCCGGAGATGCTCGACACCCGCTACAGCCTCGGCGACTACATCTCCGAGGCGCATTACAAGCTCTCGCTGCCGCTCCTGGCCATGACCTACCCGGTGATCGCGCTGGTGACCTTCCTCGCCGGCGGCTACCGGCGCAGCGGCTTCGGCCGGCGCGTCGTGGTCGCGGTCGCGGTGGCGGTCATCGTGCAGGTGCTGATGTTTGCCTGCGAGGCGCGGGTGAACGAGACGCCGCGCCTCTGGCCGCTCATGTATCTGCCCCAGCTTCTCGCGGTCATCTACATCGCGGTGCTCATGCGCTATCTCTGCACCCCGCGCCACCCCCGCTGCCGGAGGCCCGCATGACGCTCTGGCGCTATCTGCTCCGCGGCTTCCTGCGCGCGGTCCTCGGGGTCTTCGCGGTGATCGGCCTCGTGATCGCGCTCTTCACCGGCGTCGAGAACATGCGCCGCTATGGCGACAGCGGCGCGGCCTTCGGTGATATCGTGCGCATCACGCTGCTGCAGATGCCCGAAACGCTCTACCAGATCTTTCCGCTCATGCTGATGCTCGCAAGCCTCGTGAGCTTCCTCAAGCTCGCCCGCACCAGCGAGCTCGTGGTGATGCGCGCGGCCGGGATCTCGGCGCTCCGGCTCATCTCGATCCCGGTGGTCGCGGCCATCGTGATCGGCGCGGCCTTCGTCGGCGCGGTCAATCCCTTCGTCGCCGCCACGCTGCGCAAGAGCGAGATCGTGGCCGACAGCTTCAACAACGACCACGCAAGCTTCCTCTCGATCTCCGCCGAGGGCCTCTGGCTGCGTCAGGCCGATGACGGCGGCCAGACCGTGATCCAGGCGGCCCGCTCGAATTCCGCCGGCACGATCCTGAGCCGGCTCCGGATGCACCGCTTCGACGAGGACGGCACGCTCTATGCCCGCATCGAGGCCCCGGTCGCCCGGCTCACCGGCCATGTCTGGCGGATCGAGAACGCCACCGTCTGGGAGCTCAACCCCGAAGACGGGCGCTACGAGCGCACCCTCAACCACGCCCGCTACGACCTGCCCACCTCGCTCACCAACGAGCAGATCCTCGACAGCTTCTCCGCGCCCGAGAAGATCGGCTTCTGGGAGCTGCGCGGTTTCATCGAAGAGATCGAGCGGGCGGGTTTTTCGGGCACCCGGCACCGGCTCTATTTCCAGAGCGAGCTCTCCAAGCCGCTGCTCTTTGCCGCCATGGTGCTGATCGGGGCGACCTTCGCGCTCCGGCCCGCCCGGTTCGGACAGACCGGCGTGATGATCCTGCTCGCCATCCTCGCGGGCTTCGCGCTCTACTTCCTGCGGGATTTCGCCGAGAGCCTCGGCGCCCAGGGCCAGATCCCGCTGCTGGTGGCGGCCTGGATGCCACCGCTCGCCGCGATCCTCCTTGCCGTCGGCCTGCTCTTGCATCTCGAGGACGGCTGACCGATGGACACCTCACGAGCGGAAAGGAGAATGATGCGCTCCGCAGCCCGAGCACCGGCCGCCCGTGTGGCGGCACTGGCCCTTGCGGCAGCCCTCGCGCTGCCCGCAGGCCTCGCGCGCGCCGAGCCCGCGAGCCTCATCGCCGATGCGGTGGACTATGACCGCGACAGCAAGGTGCTGACCGCCTCGGGCAATGTCGAGGTCTACTACCAGGGCCGCGTGCTCCATGCCGAAAGCATCACCTATGACGAGGCCGCCGACGAGATCCGCGCCACCGGGCCGCTCTCGATCACCGATGCCGGCGGCACGGTCTTCCTGGCCGATACCGCCGAGCTTTCGTCCGACCTGCGCCAGGGGCTGATCGAGGGCGGCCGGGTGCTGATCGCGGGCCAGCTCCAGATCGCCGCATCCGAGATCTACCGCACCGGCGACCGCTACACGACGCTGCACCAGACCATCGCTTCCTCCTGCACCATCTGCGCCGAGAACCCGGTGCCGACCTGGGACATCCGCGCCGCCCGGGTCATCGAGGATCAGGCCGCCAAGCGCATCTATTTCGAGCACGCGCGCTTCGAGATCATCGGCGTGCCCGTCGCCTACATCCCGCGCATGAGCATCCCCGATCCGAGCGTGCGGCGCGCGAGCGGCTTCCTGCTGCCGGAATACCGCCAGTCCGACATCTACGGCTCGGGCATCCGCCAGCCCTACTACCACGTGTTCAGCCCCTCCGCGGACGCGACGATCATCCCCTTCGTCAGCACCGGCGGCGCCGCGTTGCTCGAGGGGCAGTACCGGCGGCGCATCCGCTCGGGCGGCTACGATCTCTGGGGGGTCTATGCCTTCGACGACGGCATGGGCGACCACGGCCGCAGCGCCTTCGCCGCCGATGGCGAGTTCCGCCTCCAGCGCGGCTTCGTCGCCGCCTTCGACGTGAGCCACGCCAGCGACGACAGCTTCCTGCAGGAATTCGACTATTCCGACGCCGACCGCCTCACCTCGATCGCCCGCCTCTACCGGGTCCGGGCGGAGGATTTCATCCAGCTCGACACGGTGGCCTTCCAGAGCCTGCGCGCCGACGAGGAGACCGACACCGTCCCCTTCGTCTTCCCGGAATTCCTCTATTCCCGGCGCGGCGCCCTCCCCGGCGTCGGCGGGCTCTTCGGGGTGGAGGCGAGCGTCCTCGGCATCACCCGGCAGGACGGGCAGGACATGCTCCGGGTCGGCGGCGGCGGCAACTGGCAGCAGACCTGGATCGCGCCGAACGGGCTCGTCACCACGGCGCTGCTCCGGGGCGATCTCGACGTCTACGCAAGCAGTGAGAACCCCGACCAGCACGACGGCACGGATTTTCGCATCGTGCCGATCGCCGCCTCCGAATTCCGCTGGCCGCTGCAGCGCGCGACGGAGCATGCGCGGCACGTGCTCGAACCGATCGTGCAGGTGGTCTATTCCGAGGCGCTCGGCAAGGTCGACGTGCCGAACGAGGACAGCCAGCTTCCCGAGCTCGACGAGACCAACCTCTTCGCCCTCAACCGCTATCCGGGCCGCGACCGGGTCGAGACCGGGCTCCGGGCCAACGTTGGCGTCCAATACACCCGCTATGACCCCGACGGCTGGACCCTCGGCATGACCCTCGGCCGGGTGATCCGCGCCGAGGACGACCAGCAGTTCCCGACCGGCACCGGGCTCGACGGCTATCTCTCCGATTACGTCGGCGCGGTCGCCGCGACCTTCGACACCGGGCTCACCGTCACCAACCGCGCGCTCTTCGACGACAAGCTCACCTTCCAGCGCAACGAATTCGCCCTCGGCTTCGAGGACGAGCGCGCCGAGGTGGCCGCGAGCTACACCTATTTCGCCGAGGACGATTCCAACCCGATCCTCGGCCCGCAGCCCGAAACCGACGAATTCGGCATCGAGGCGAGCTACCGCGTGCGCCCGAACTGGTCGGTGCGCGGGCTCTGGCGCTACGACCTGGCCTCGGATTCGATCCTCAAGGCCGAGGGCGGTGTCACCTATGGCAACGAATGCGCCGAATTCGAGCTTTCCGTCTCGCGCCGCTATACGTCATCGTCTAATCTGCGCCCCTCGACCTCGATCAGCTTTGGCATCCAGCTTGCCGGGCTGGGCGGGGACGGGGAAACCAACTGGCCGTCCCGGACCTGCCGGCTCCGGGGCATCTGAGGAGACCCGGGGTATTTGGGGCATGAGTAAAGCAACGACGGCGCTGATCGCGATCTTCCTCTGGCTGGCGGCGCCGGTCTGGGCGGCGAATCCCTATGCGCCCACGCGCACCGTCAACGGCGCGGTCATCACCCAGTATGACATCGTGCAGCGGGCAAACCTGCTCGACGCCCTCGGCGCCGACGGCGATCTCCGCACGCTCGCGCTCGACCAGCTCACCGACGACAGGCTCAAGGTCCAGTCGGCCAGCCAGATCGGCTTCGAGCTGCCCGAGGATGCGGTGCTCGGCGGGATCGAGGAGTTCGCCGCCGCCCGTGGCATGACCATCGACGACGTGCTCCAGATCCTCGAGACCCGCAAGATCGACCGCCAGACGATGGACGATTTCGTCGAGGCCGGTCTCATCTGGCGCGAGGTGGTGACCGCCCGCTTCCGCAGCCGCGCCTTGCCGACCGACGCGGAGGTCGAGGCCGCCATCGCCATCGCCGACCGCACCCCGATCGAGGTCTATCACCTCGCCGAGATCTCCCTGCCCTATGCCGAGCGCGGCCAGCCGGCGACGCTCCAGCTTGCCGAGGAGATCACCCAGGACCTCGCCTTCGGCGCCAGCTTCGAGGATGCCGCCCGGCAGTTCAGCCGCAGCGCCTCGGCCGCGAACGGCGGCGCCATCCCGCCGATGCCGCTCGAAGGCATGCCGCCGCCCCTGCGCGCCACCGTGCAGAACCTCCGCCCCGGCCAGGTCAGCCGCCCGGTCGAGATCACCGGCGGTGTTGCCATCCTCAAGCTCATCTCCATCGGCAAGGAGCTGCCGAAACGCGATCCGGAGATGACCGATTTCGACCGCAAGGAAGCCATGCGCCGCAAGATCTTCAGCGAACGCATCACCGCGTTCGGTGAAGGCTACCTGCAGGAACTGAAGACAGACGCGCTGATCGTGGATCAATGAAACCAGTTGCACTTACGCTCGGCGATCCGGCCGGAATCGGCTGCGAGATCACGCTCAAGGCATGGAAGGCGCTGCGCGAGGAGCTGTGCTTCTTCCTGATCGGCGACCTTGCCCATGTCGCGCACATGGCCCAGGCCCAGAACGTGCCGGTCACGCCGATCCAGTCCCCGGCCGAAGCCCCCGCGGCCATGCAGCAGGGCCTGCCGGTCCTGAAGCACGCGCTGCCACACGCCGCCCCCGCCGGCCGCCCGGACCCGGCCAACGCCGCTGCCGTCATCGAGATCATCCGCCGCGGGGTCGATCTCGTGCGCCGGGGCGAGGCCAGCGCGCTCTGCACCAATCCGATCAACAAGAAGGCGCTGCAATCGGGGGCGGGCTTCGCCTTTCCCGGCCATACCGAATTTCTCGCCCATCTCAGCAACGCGCCGCTGCCGGTGATGATGCTGGCCTCGCCTCTCCTGCGCGTGGTGCCGGTGACGATCCACATCCCCATCGCGGAGGTGCCGCGCCAGCTCACCGCGGATCTGCTCGAGGCCACCGTCCGCGTGACGCATGCAGCACTGCGCGCCGATTTCGGCATCGAGGACCCGCGCATCGCCATCGCCGGGCTCAACCCGCACGCGGGCGAACAGGGCGCCATCGGCCAGGAGGAGCGCACGGTGATCCGCCCCGCGCTCGACCGGCTCGAGGCCGACGGCCTCAACGTCACCGGCCCCTTCGCCGCCGACACGATGTTCCACCCGGTGGCGCGGCGGAACTACGACGTCGCGCTCTGCATGTATCACGATCAGGCCCTGATCCCGATCAAGACGCTCGATTTCGACGGCGGCGTCAATGTGACCCTCGGGCTCGACTTCATCCGCACCTCACCCGATCACGGCACCGCCTACGACATCGCGGGAACCGGCACCGCGAGCCCCTCGAGCCTGATCGCCGCGCTGCGGCTCGCCGCCGAGCTCGGCGCCCGGCGCGCGGCCCGGGCCACATGAGCGGCACGCTCGACGCCCTGCCGCCGCTCCGCGAGGTGATCGCCGCGCATGCCCTTTCGGCGCGCAAGGCCCTGGGCCAGAACTTCCTGCTCGATCTCAACCTCACCGCCAAGATCGCCCGGCGCGCCGGCGATCTCTCGGCCTGCGACGTGCTCGAGATCGGGCCAGGCCCCGGCGGTCTCACCCGCGGCCTGCTGAGCGAGGGCGCGCGGCACGTGGTTGCGATCGAGCGTGACGCCCGCTGCCTGCCGGCGCTGGCCGAGATTTCCGAGGCTGCACCCGGACGGCTCACGGTGATCGAGGGCGATGCGCTCGAGGTCGATCCGCGGCCGCATCTGACGCCACCGGTGCGGATCGTGGCGAACCTGCCCTACAATGTCGGCACCGAACTGCTGGTGCGCTGGCTGACCCCGCCCGTCTGGCCGCCGTTCTGGACGAGCCTCACGCTGATGTTCCAGAAGGAGGTCGCGGAGCGGATCGTCGCGCAGCCGGGCTCGAAGACCTACGGGCGGCTCGCGATTCTCGCGCAGTGGCGGGCCAACCCCCGCATCGTGCTGGAAATTCCCGCCCGCGCCTTCACGCCGCCGCCGAAGGTGACAAGCGCGGTCGTGCATCTCGAACGCCTTGATGCGCCGCGCTACCCGGCCGATCCGGCCGTGCTCTCGCGCGTGGTCGCCCTGGCCTTCGGCCAGCGGCGGAAGATGCTGCGCGCGAGCCTCAAGCCGCTCGGGCCGCATCTCGAAGACATGCTGACGGCTGTGGGGATTGCACCGACCGAGCGGGCCGAACAGGTGTCGCTCGAGGCCTGGTGTGCGCTCGCCCGCAAGGTCGCGGGCGAGACGGAATGATCTGAAAAAACCGCGCGGGCTTCAGTCGGCGGCTGCAGCCGTGGCCTGCTCGCCGCTGTCGGGCTCCGCGGCGCGCGGCTTGCGGCGCGTGCGGCGCTTCGGGGCCGGCGCGGCTTCCGCGGCGGTCTCGGGCTGCGCGGCCTCGGCTGCGGGCTGCTGTTCCGCCACGGGCGCCTGTTCGGGCGCGGCATCGCTGCCGCCCTGCTCCGGTGCGGCTGCCGCATTGGCGGTTTCCACCGGGGCTGCGGGGGGCGGTGCATTTTCCTCGGCCACCCGAGCCTGCGGCTGCGGTTCCGGCCGCGGCGCCTCGGCCGTGATGCGCGCCTTGCGCTCGCTGCGGCTTTCCGGCGTCTCGACCGGGCCCGACGCGTCGTCGTAATCGCCGGTATCGATCGTGGTCAGGCCGGAGTCATCGGACTCCTGCCCGTCGTTGCTGTCCTGACCGGACGAACGGCGCTCGTTGTGATTGTTGTTGTTATTATTGTTGCCGTTGCCGTTGTTCTGGTTGTTGTAGTTGTTGTTATTGTTGTCGTCGCGGCGGGACGAATTGTCGCGCGACTGATCCTGGGTCTGGCGCTGTTCCTGAACCTGGCGCTGCGCCTCGCCGAGCAGACGGCTGTAATGCTCCGCGTGCTGAAGGAAACTCTCCGCGGCAACGCGGTCTCCGGCAAGCTGCGCATCGCGGGCAAGCACGTTGTACTTGTCGATGATCTGCTGCGGCGTGCCACGCACCTTCCCATCGGGCCCGGCGCTGTCGAAGACACGGTTGATGATATTGCCAACGCTACGGCGCTGGCCTTGGCTGCCGTTGCTCGACTTGTTCCGGGAACGTGATTTGTTAGATGCTCTCATGCCTACGGATTTCCGCCATATTTCGGGCTTATGTGACCGTCCGCCGCGCCTGAAGAGGGGGGCGCTGACCAGACGGTCGGAAGCGTCAATACACTTTGCGGGACCGCCATGCGGCGCGGTAGATACACGCGCTCTGCCAGCGGAACACCGTCAGTCTATAACCCGCCCGGCAGGAAAGACAAGCGCAAAACCCGGTCGGACAGGGCCGCATTTAGCGAGAAATTTCCACAGATCGGGCTTTGCCACCCATATCGAGGTGCAAACGCACATTTTCGAACCCAACTTCGCGCATCAACGCGGGCACGCTCTCGCCCTGGTCGGCACCGATCTCGAAGAGCGCCCGCCCACCCGGCGCAAGGCAGGCGCCGATCCCCGCGGCGATGATGCGGTAGCTCTCGAGCCCTGTCACACCCGGGCTCAGCGCCATCCTCGGCTCCCACTCGCGCACATCCCGGTCGAGCCCCTCGAGATCGGCCGCCGGAATGTAGGGCGGATTGCAGACGATGAGATCAAACCGCTCCGCAAGCCCCGTGCACCAGTCGCCGGGGCGAAGCTCCGCCCGCGCCGCCACGCCGAGCCGCCGGGCATTGCGCGCGGCAACTTCGAGCGCCGCCGGGCTCGCGTCGATCCCGAGACCCGTCGCCTCGGGCCACTCGGCCAGCAGCGTGAGCAGAAGCGCGCCGCTCCCGGTGCCGAGATCGAGGATGCGGGCCGGTTTCGCGCCCTCGAGCGCCAGGGCGATCAGGGTCTCGGTCTCCGGGCGCGGGTCGAGCACATCGCCCGTCACCTCGAAATCGCGCCCCCAGAAGAGCCGCCGCCCGAGGATCTGCGCCACCGGCCGGAAGCGGACACGCTCCCCCACCATCCGCGCGAAGGCCTCTGCCGCTGGCGGCGCGAGATCGTCCATGCCGTGAAGCGTGAGCCGGCCCGGTTCGATGCCGAGCGCCGCACTCATCAGAAGCCGCGCATCGCGCCCCGGATCGGGCACGCCCGCCGCCGTGAGCTGCGCCGCCCCTGCCCGCAGCGCCGCCCCGACGCTTCCGGGCGTCACGAGCCGAGCTCGGCCAGCCGCTCCGCCTGATCGGCGGTCACCAGCCCCTCGATCACCTCGTCGAGATCGCCCTGCATCACCTGATCGAGCTTGTAGAGCGTGAGGCCGATGCGGTGATCGGTCAGCCGGCCCTGGGGGAAATTGTAGGTCCGGATGCGCTCCGAGCGATCGCCCGTGCCCACCTGCCCCTTGCGCTCGGCCGCCCGCGCGCTGTCCTGCCGCTGGCGCTCCATGTCGTAGAGCCGCGCGCGCAGCACCTGCATCGCCCGCGCCCGGTTCTGGTGCTGCGACTTCTCCGAGGAGGTCACCACGATCCCGGTCGGAAGGTGGGTGATCCGCACCGCCGAGTCGGTGGTGTTCACATGCTGCCCGCCCGCCCCGGAGGCGCGCATCGTGTCGATGCGGATATCCGAGGTGGGAATGTCGATATCGACCTCCTCCGCCTCCGGCAGCACCGCGACGGTCGCCGCCGAGGTGTGGATCCGCCCGCCCGATTCCGTCACCGGCACCCGCTGAACCCGGTGCACGCCGGATTCGAACTTGAGCTGCGAGAAGACCCCCTCGCCGCCGATCTCGGCCACGAGTTCCTTCACGCCCCCGAGCTCGGTCGCCGTCTCCTCGACCAGCGTCCAGCGCCAGCCGCGCCGCTCGGCGAGCCGCTGATACATCCGCGCGAGATCGCCGGCGAAGAGCGCTGCCTCCTCGCCGCCGGTGCCGGCCCGGATCTCGAGGATCGCCGAGCGCGAATCCGCCGCGTCCTTCGGCAGCAGCGCGAGCTTCAGCCCGTGCTCCGCCTCCGGCAACTCGGCCTCGATGCGCGCGATCTCTTCCTCGGCGAGCGCCTTCATCTCCGGATCGGCCAGCAGCCGCCGCGCCTCCTCCGCCTCGCGCGCCAGCGCCTGATAGGTGTCGATCTGCTCGACGACCGGTTTCAGCTCGGCATATTCGCGCGAGAGCGCGGCGAGATCGGCCACCGCCGCGCCTTCGTTCAGCCGCGCTTCGAGAAACTCGTAGCGGCCTTTGATCTGGGTGAGTCTTTCCAAGGGAACCATGGCGGGGATTTCGGGGATCGCGCGCGCCCGGTCAAGGGTCTCTGGCATGTGGCAGCGGCAGCGCGTCGAGCCAGGCCCGCACCCGCGCCGCGTTCACGCCGAAATCGGACCAGCCGTAGCGCGCGCGGGAATAGACCGCGAGGCTGGACCGCCCGTCGCCGAGATCGACAACCCAGACGGAAATATAGTCGGGAAACTGAAACACCCGGCTGCGCTGGACATAGGTCATCCAGAACTCCGCCGGTTCGCCGGCAACGCGCTCCGTGCGCGGCTGCGCGCGCGCCATCGCATCGAAGGCCCCGGCGAGTTCGGCGGCGGAAGCGATGAAGACCGGAGACACCATGTCTTCGTCCGGCGCGTCAAATCCCTCCGGTATGGTGCGGAAGTCGTTCGACTTTCCGGTCCCCGGCACATTGGTCGGATCGGCGTGCCAGCGCATCGGGTCGCTCGGCGCGACGCGGATGGCGATGGCCGCGGCAATCGCCCCGGCCGCGAACAAGGCGAGCAGCAGGGCGGCCAGGATCAGAATGCGCACGGCCCCGGGCTACTCGGCAGCCTGGCCTGCGGTCTCCGCAGCCTCGGCCTCGATCTCGGCTGCACGCTTCTCGACCAGCTCGACGATATGATCGACCATGCCCGCGTTGCCGAGCTTGTGGTGCTGCTTGCCGGCCAGATAGACCATGCCCGAACCGGCGCCGCCGCCGGTGAAGCCCACATCGGTCATCAGCGCCTCGCCCGGCCCGTTCACCACGCAGCCGATGATCGAGAGCGACATCGGCGTCTTGATGTGCTCGAGCCGCTTCTCGAGGATCTCCACCGTCCTGATGACGTCGAACCCCTGCCGCGCACAGGACGGGCACGAGATGATGTTGACGCCGCGATGGCGCAGCCCGAGCGATTTCAGGATCTCGTAGCCGACCTTCACCTCCTCGACCGGATCGGCCGAGAGGCTCACGCGGATCGTGTCGCCGATCCCCATCCAGAGCAGGTTACCGAGCCCGATCGCGGACTTGATGGTGCCCGACATGAGCCCGCCCGCTTCGGTGATGCCGAGATGGATCGGCGCATCCGTCGCATCGGCCAGCGCCTGATAGGCGGCGGCGGCGAGGAAGACATCCGAAGCCTTCACCGAGATCTTGAACTCGTGAAAGTCGTTGTCCTCCAGGATGCGGATATGCTCGAGCCCGCTCTCGACCATGGCCTCGGGACAGGGCTCGCCGTATTTCTCCAGCAGATGCCGCTCGAGCGAGCCCGCATTCACCCCGATCCGCATGGAGCAATTGTGGTCGCGCGCGGCCTTGATGACCTCGCGCACGCGGTCCGGGCTGCCGATGTTGCCGGGATTGATCCGAAGGCAGGCCGCGCCCGCCTCCGCCGCCTCGATGCCGCGGCGGTAGTGGAAATGGATATCCGCGACGATCGGCACCGGGCTCTCGCGCACGATCTCCTTCAGCGCCTTGCTCGAGGCCTCGTCGGGCACCGAGACGCGCACGATATCGGCGCCCGCTTCCGCCGCGCGCTGCACCTGGTCGATGGTGCCCTTGATATCGGTCGTCAGCGTGTTGGTCATCGTCTGCACGCTGATCGGCGCATCGCCGCCCACGGGGACGGACCCGACATGGATCTGCCGCGACGTGCGCCGGATGATGTCCCGCCAGGGACGAACGGGATTGTGTGTCATGAGGAGTTCCGCGAGCCTCGAGCCTTGCTTGCCCGGAACCTAGTTCACAAGTGCCCGCTTGTCACCCCGGCCCGCGCCCCGCTCACTGGATCGCGACGGGCGCACCCGTCGGGCTCTGGCGCACGATGCCCGGCCCGATCGACTGGCTGATGACCTCGGGGATGTCGCTCACCACCGGAAACTGCGCCACGACGGCCGTCGGATCGAGCGAGATGTCGCGCACGGCACGGGTGCCGCTGCCGAGCGGTCCGCGCAGCGCATCGCCGAGCTGGACATAGACCGAGCCGGAATTGCCCGCCCAGATCAGCGGCGCGCCCACGCCTTCGGGCGGCGTGTAGCTCTCGCCCTTCTCCAGGATGCGCTCGAAGATGATGGTGCCGTTGTCGAGATAGACCCGGATCCAGGCCGCGCGCTCGGCGATCACCGAGAGCGGCATGTCGCCCCCAGCGGCAGCCTGCACTGCACCCTCGCCCTCCGCCGCTCCGGCGGCCGCCGCCTCCTCGGAATAGACCGCCTGAACCAGCGGCGCGACGACGCTCGGCGTCATCTCCACCGGTTCGAGCTTGGCGCCGGCGGAAAGCCCGGCATCGCCAAGCCGGATCGGGGCGAGATCGTCGGGGTTGATGGCGGCAATCGGCCCGTCGCGCGGCGCGAGGATCGGCACCTCGAGCTCCTGCTGCCGGTAGAGATCGGCGAGCGAGGTGGCGGCCACCGGGCTTGCGAGATCGGCAAAGGCCGCATCGGCGCCGTCGGTGATCTCGGGCGCCTCGATCGCATTCATGTCGGACTGCGCCAGCGGCAGATCCTCGACCGGCGCGAACTGCACCCGCTGGATGTTCTGGAGCACCGTCCAGCCGCCATAGCCCAGCCCCGCGATCAGCAGGAGCAGCACGAGAAGCGAGCCGATGGCGGAGAGCTGCACGTCAGAGAACATCCCGCGACGCGGCTCGCTCAGCGGAAATTTCGGCTGGAAAGCCAGCGCGGCGGCGGATTTTCCCGCCTTCTGCCCCGGTGTCTGACCGGACCTTCCCTGTGCCTGCTGCGGGCGGGCGGCCGCGCTCGCGGGGCCGTAGGAAAACCCGTGCTCGGCGCAGAACCGGCGATAGACCTCGACGGGGTCGAGATCGAGATAGCGCGCGTAGGAGCGGATATACCCCGGAATGAAACTGGGATTGGGGAAGGCGGAGAGATCACCGTCCTCGATCGCCGCGATATAATTTGCCTGAATGCGCAGATCACGCTGCACATCGAGGAGCGTCTTGCCCTTGGTGGCACGCTCCCCTCTCAATTCGTCGCCCAGCGCAAACTCGCAGGTTTGCGTCACATCACCGGACGAATGACGATCCTCGTGTTCCATGGATCCGCCTCAAGACCCCGCCGCTCACTGCTCTGCTCGCACCGACCCTCAACGAATCACACGCAACGGAGTCGACTGTTTTTTGTGACTCTATCACGGTGTGCAGGGGTTTGGCAGATAGGCCCGGCAAGGTGTTCGCCTTCAGGATGAGTTTCCTGCACAACTGTTGCGCAGGCGCCGTATTTTCCGAAATCAGTAGATGTAGCGGATCTGATCGGTCCAGTAGCGTTCCATGCGCCGCAGGCTCGCATTGATGTCGGCAAGCTGCACGTTGCCGGTCACATCCTTGCTCAGGATGCCCTCGGCATGGCGCTGGAACAGCTCGGCGACGATCCCGCGGATGTGCTGGCCCTTGTCGGTGAGCCGCACCCGGACCGCGCGACGGTCCACCGCGCATTTCTGGTGGTGCATGTAGCCGCAATCGACGAGCTTCTTGAGGTTGTAGGAGACGTTCGAGCCCTGGTAATAGCCGCGCGTCTTCAGTTCTCCCGCCGTCACCTCGTTGTCGCCGATATTGAACAGCAGCAGAGCCTGCACCGCATTTATGTCGATGATACCGAGCCGCTCGAATTCGTCCTTGATGACATCGAGCAGCAACCGGTGCAGACGCTCGACCATGGAAAGCGTCTCGAGATAGGCGACGAGAAAATCCTCGCTGGGCGAGGAGTCTTCCACGCGCGCCACTTCGGCATGCATACTCATGGTGTCTCTCCGGATAATCCTTACTCGCCCGAACACTTGCTCAAAATCTTCTACAAGTCGTTAAGGAGCGCCCGGGATACCTTATATGTGGTGGTGTGCGCGGATCTTGCCCATGATCTCCGCGTGTTCCCCGGGCGTTGGCGCCTTTCCGCTCAACCATTTATACAAGTCCTGATCGTTTTCCGCCAGCAAGGCCTCGTAGATGTCGAGCTCGCGATCGCTCAGCTCCGTGAGGCGCGCATCCGAGAACGGACCGAGAATCAGGTCCATTTCCTTCGTCCCGCGCCGCCAGCTGCGCATCCTGATCCGCTTGAGACGGGCCTCTGCCGCATCCACCATCGCTCATTCCCTCCATCCGCGGCCCCGCCCCGGTGCGGGCGCGGCCATGCGCGGCGCAGTTTCGCGATATTCGCGCCGCATGCAAGGCGACGCTCAAGAGCCCTGCCCCGTCACCATCCGCCCCCGTTCGTCGACATAGAAGCCGAAGATGTCGACGGCGTGGCGGCGCAGCTCGATATCCTGAAAGATCGGCCGGTGATGCGCCTTCTTCAGCAGGTATTCCCAGCGGCTTTCGACATTGAGCGCGCGCCCGTCGGGGCGGGGCTGCGAGAGCTTGCGAAGGTAACGCGCCGGGTTCCGCGCCAGCCGTTTGAGGAAATCAGTCGAGAAGTAGCGCCCGGCGTTGCCGAGGATCTCGCCATAGCTCGGGCGGTAGCCGTCGAAGGAGCTGCCGCCACCGTTGCGCGGCACATCCGACAGGCTCGCCTCGGAATAGCTGCCGCCGAAAACCTCGCAGAGCGCCATGCGATACGCCTGGTCGCGGAACCAGCGATTGAAGATCACCGTCGTCGCCTCGGAATTGCTCGCCCGCGCCGCCATCTGCTTCCAGTTCTCGAGAAACTGGTCGAGCCGCGGCGAGGAGGTCAGCGGCGCGCCGTCCTCATGCGCCTTCGCCCGGCTCGCCCAGCAATTGTAGGGATCGCGCAGCACATAGACGATGTGGCAGTCGTAGCCGGGGAAATCCTCCGGCCGCAGGAAGGCCACATCCTCGAGCAGCGCGCCCGACGCGCCGCGGCGGCGGGAATCCTCGAAGGAACAGACGATGCAGTCGATCTGCTCGCGTGCCATCAGCGCGGCGCGATTGGTCTCGTGCGAGAAGAAATCGAACGGCAGGTCGTTCAGATGCTCGCTGCTCCGGAAGAGCGAGCCGAGCCAGCCGATCACCGCGTGATTGCCGGATCTCTGCAAACCCACGAGCTGGATGATGACACGACGCCTGTCCGGCTGAAGTCCCTCTATCGTCATGGCGATGCCCTGTTTTCTAACGCCTCGGCATTCCAATCGGATACGGATACGGCCACAGCAGGAGGCTTCCCCCAAGCGCGGAACATGTATCTGCATCGTTTGGAAATTTTTTTTCTCTGTACTTTTTTACCACGGTTAACGAACCGTGTCATACACTTTTAACGGGTATTTCCGCAGCGTCACTCAGCGCGCGAATTTCCGCCTTTCAGAGCGGATGCAGGCAGGCCGCGGCCCGTCCCCCGCCCATCGGCCGGAGCGGCGGCGGCGCGGCACGGCAGTCGGCCTCGGCCCGCGGGCAGCGCGCGGCAAAGGCGCAGCCCGGCGGCGGCGCATAGGGATCGGGCAGCTCCTGCGCCTCGCCGGCGGGCGGGGAAAGCGGCCGCCCCACCTGCGGCGCGGAGGCCGCGAGCAGCGCGGTATAGGGGTGCCGCGGCCGGGCGAAGATCTCCGCCGCCGGGCCGGTCTCGACCAGACGCCCGAAATAGAGCACCGCGATGCGCTCGCTCACCGCCTCCACCACCGCGAGATCGTGGGAGATGAAGAGATAGGTGAGATCGAGCCGCGCGCGCAGGTCCGCAAGCAGGTTCAGCACCTGTGCCTGCACCGAGACATCGAGCGCCGAGACCGGCTCGTCGAGCACCAGGATGCGCGGCTCGGCGGCCAGCGCGCGGGCGATGCCGATGCGCTGCGCCTGCCCGCCCGAGAACTCGTGCGGATACCGGTCAAGAAACTCTGCGCGCAGGTTGACCGCATCGAGCAGCTCGGAAATCCGGGCCCGGCGGCCCGGCGCATCGAGCCCGGCGAGATGGCGGAGCGGCGCCTCGAGGATCTGGCGGATGGTCTTGCGCGGGTTGAGCGAGGCGATCGGGTCCTGAAACACATACTGGATCAGCCGCCCGAAGGCCGCCGGATCGCCGATCTGTTCTGAAAGGTCGCGGCCCGCGATCTCGATCCGCCCCGCCGTCGGCAGCGAGAGCCCCACCAGCATCCGGGCGAGCGTGGACTTGCCGCAGCCCGACTCCCCGACGATGCCGAGCGTCTCGCCCCGCGCGACCCGGAGGCTCACGTCCTCGACCGCATGCACCGCGGGTCTTGCCCGCCCCAGAAGGCTGCGCCCGCCGCCGAAGGTCTTCGACAGCCCCTCCACCTGCAAGGCCGCGCTCATGCCGGCACCTCCTCGGGAAAGAGGCAGCGCACGGCCCGATCGCCGCTGCCCTCCAGTGCGATCTGCCCCGTGCGGCAGCGCTCCGCTGCCTTGTCGCAGCGCGGCGCGAAGGCACAGCCCTCGGGCAGCGCATCGACCGGCGGTGGCAGACCGGGGATGGCCTCCAGCCGCCGCCGGCCCGCGCCGATCTCCGGCACGCAGGCGATCAGCCGCCGGGTGTAGGGATGGCGCGGCGCGGCGAGCACCTCCGCCGTCGGCCCGGTCTCCACGATCCGGCCGGCATACATCACCGCCACCCGGTCGCAGAGCTGCGAGACCACGCCGAAATCATGGGTGATGAAGAGAAGCGAGAGCCCGCGCTCGCGCCGGAGCCCGTCGAGAATGGCAAGGATGCCCGCCTGCACCGTCACGTCGAGCGCCGTGGTCGGCTCGTCGGCGATGACAAGCTCGGGATCGTTCACCAGCGCGAGCGCAATGCCGACCCGCTGACGCATGCCGCCCGACAGCTCGTGCGGATAGCTCCGCGCCCGCGCCGCGGCGTTGGGGATCTGCACCCGCTCGAGCATTGCCACCGCCCGCGCCCAGGCCGCCCGCCGCGGCACCGGCGCATGCGCCCGGATCGCCTCGACGAGCTGATCGCCGACACGAAGGAGCGGGTGGAGCGTGCCGAGCGGGTCCTGAAAGATGTAGCTCACGCGCGCGCCCCGGATCCGCCGCAGCGCCTCGGGCTTCATCGCGAGCGTGTCCTCTCCGCCGATCCGCACCGCACCCGCGGTGATGACACCCGGCGGCGAGGCGACGAGGCGCAGGAGCGAAAGCGCCGTTACCGATTTCCCCGAGCCCGACTCGCCGATCAGCCCGAGGCATTCGCCCGGCGCGATGGCGAGATCGACGCCCCCCACCGCGCGATAGACCCGCGCGCCGACCTGAAACTCCGTCTCGAGCCCCTCGACCGCCAGAAGCGGCCCGGCCCCGGCGCCCGCGGCCGGCGTCGCGGCCTTTCGCCGCACCTCCGTCGCCGCCGCGGGCCGCGACAGCGCCCCGGAGCGCAGCCGCGGATCGAGCGCGTCGCGCACCCCGTCGCCGAGCAGGTTCACGCTCATCACGATGAGAAAGATCATCACGCCCGGCACGATCGAGGCATGCGGCGCGGTGATGAGCAGCTTCCGCCCCTCCCCCAGCATCGAGCCGAGATCGGCCTGCGGCGGCTGCGAGCCGAGCCCGAGGAAAGACAGCCCCGCCGTCTCGAGGATCATCCAGCCGATGGTCGTGGACATCGCGATCACGATCACCGGCAGCACGTTGGGCAGGATCTCGGTGAAGACCAGCCGCGCCCCGCTCTTGCCCGAAAGCCGCGCGGCATCGACGAATTCCCGGTGCGCGAGCCCCACGGTCACGCCACGGATGTTGCGGGCGAAGAACGGCACGTTCACCGCCGCCACCGCATAGAGCGCATTGACGAGCCCGGGGCCCAGCACCGCGACGATGGCAAGCGCCAGCAGGATGTAGGGAAAGGCCATCAGCATGTCGATGCCGCGCATCAGCAGGTTGTCGATCCGCCCGCCGCGGAAGCCCGCAATGATCCCGATGGTCGAGCCGATCGCCGCCGCGATCACCGCCGCCGCGATGCCGACCGCGAGGCTCAGCCGCGTGCCCCAGATCAGCCGCGACAACAGATCGCGCCCGAGATGATCCGTCCCGAGCAGCGCTCCCGCCGAGAACGGCGGCTTCAGCCGCTCGGCCGGCGCCGTCAGGTCCGGGTCCGGCAGAGGCAGCAGCGGCGCGAGGAGCGCCACCACCACCACCGCGCAGAGCACGATCCCCCCGAAGGCCGCCAGCCGGTTGCGCCAGATGAGGCGGAGCGTCGTCATCGCCGCCCCCCGCTCACGTCTGCACCCGCGGGTCGAGCCAGGTCTGCGCCAGATCGGCCAGCAGGTTGAAGAGCACATAGCTCGCCGCCACGACCAGCACGCCCCCCTGCACCAGCAGCACGTCCCGCGTCGAGATCGCCGTCACCAGCATGCCCCCCACGCCCGGCCACTGGAACACCGTCTCGATATAGACCGCCCCTCCGAGCACGAACCCCGCCTGCACCCCGATCACCGGAATGATCGCGACCAGCGCGGCGCGGAAGGCATGACCATAGAGCACCCGCCCCTCGCCCAGCCCCTTGGCGCGCGCCGTGCGGATGAAATCCTGCCGCAGCACCTCGAGCATCGCCGAGCGGGTGAGCCGCGCGATCACCCCTGTCGCCACCACCGCAAGCGTCGTCGCCGGCAGCACCAGATGCGCCGCGAGATCCCCGAGCCCCCCGCCGCCGTAGATCGCCTGCATCCCCGAGGCCGGCAGCCAGCGCAGCCGCACCGCAAAGAGCAGGATCAGCAGGAGCCCGAGCCAGAAGGACGGGATCGAGATCCCCACCAGCACCACGAAGGTCAGCACCCTGTCGACGAGCCCGTATTGCCGCGCCGCCGTCCAGATCCCGATCAGCAGCCCGAAGACCGTGCAGAGCACCAGCGCCGCGCCCGCCAGCACCAGCGTCGCCGAGAACCGCTCCAGCACCTCGTCGAGCACCGGCCGGTTGAGGCTGTAGGACCGCCCGAGATCGCCATGGGCGAGATTGCCGAGCCAGATGAAATACTGCTCGACCAGGGGCCGGTCCAACCCGAGCTCACGGTTCAGCCGCGCGACATTCTCGGGCGTCGCATAGGAGCCGAGGATCGCAGTCGCCGGATCGCCCGGGATCATCGCCATGATCGCGAAGACGATCACCGTGAGCCCGAGAAGCACCGGCACCAGCGCAAGAAGCCGCCTGATCGTGTAGCCCAGCATCCCCGCCCTACTCCAGCGCCGCCGCGAGCCGCTTCGGCGCCGTCATCCGGTAGCTCTGCCGGATGCGCGCCTCCACGTCCGCCCAGTCCGGCGCCTCCGCCTCCGCCCCGTCGAGCCGGATGCCGATCCAGCCGCGATGCCCGACATAGGGCGGTCGGAAGAAGCGTGCGGGATCGGCCGCGACCAGCACCTCCTGCGCTCCCTCCGGAGCCTTGAGCCAGACCGAAAGCCGCCCGTCGCCCCGTTTCGGCATCGCAAAGATCCTGTCCCGCACTCGGAAGGTCGGGTCGCCCCAGGCCTCCTTCTCGGTGGCCTCGGGCAGCGCGAGACAGATCCCGCGCAGCAGGCCGAGCGCATCCGCCATCCCGGCCTCAGCCCTTGGTCACGTCTTTGAGCAGCAGGAAGAACGAGGGCTGGAGCGCGAAGCCCGACACGCTCTCCGCCGTCGCCGCATTTTGCTTCCAGTTGGCGACGAAGGCCCAGGGCGCATCGTCATGCACGATCACCTGCATCTCCTTGTAGAGCTTCGCCCGCTCCGCCTCGTCGGTCGAGACCCGTGCCGCCTCGAGCAGCTTGTCGACCTCCGGATTGGAGTAGTAGCCGGAGTTGAACCCGCCCTCGTCCGGCCAGGCGCCGGTGCGGAGCGCGAGATAGGGCAGCGTGTCCGGATCGTTGGTCATCCAGGCCATTTCGGCCATGTCCGCCTTGCCCTCGAGGCCGGGATTGACCTCCGCGAGGAAGGTGTTCCACTCGTAGGTCTCGATCTTCACGTCGAGCCCCACCTTGGCGAGATCGGCCTGGATCGCCGCGCCCATCGGGATCGGATCGAGCATCCCCGAACCGCCCTCGGTCACATAGAATGTCACCTCCGCGCCCTCGGCCCCCGCCTCCTTGAGGAGGGCGGCGGCCTTCTCCGGATCGAAGGGATAGGGCGCCACATCGGCATTGTAGGCCCAGGCGAAGGCGGGCGGGATCGGCCCGGCGGCGACATCCGCCGTGCCCTGCAGCACGTTCTCGACCAGCGACTGCTTGTCGATGGCGTAGTTCACCGCCTGGCGCACCCGCTTGTCGGCCATCGGGCCGTCCTTGGTGTTGAGGATCAGGAACCAGAGGTGCGGCCCGGCCTGCTCGTGCATCTCGAAGCCGTTGCCGTCGAAGGTCGCGACATTGTCGGGCGGCACCTCGACCATCAGATCGATCCCGCCCGAAAGCATCTCCGCCACCCGGGTGTTGGCATCCGTCAGCGGCCGGAACACCACCGCGTCGAGCCCGGGCGTGCCGTCCCAGTAGTCCTCGTTGCGGGTGAGCACCACCTTGGCATTCGCGTCCCACTCCTCGAACCTGTAGGGCCCGGTGCCGACGGGATGCCGCCCGAAATCCTTGCCATGTTCCTTGACCGCCGCGGGCGAGACGATCAGCCCCGGCGTATAGGCGAGGTTCGAGAGAAACGGCGCATAGGGCTCGGAGAGATGAAAGGCGACCGTGTCGGCGTCCACCACCTCGACCTCCTCGACCGTCGAGAAGAAGAACGAGAGCGGGAAGGGCCCGGTGTCGTGATAGGGATTGTCCTCGTCGAGCATGCGGTCGAAGTTGAACTTCACCGCCTCGGCATCGAGCGGCGTGCCGTCATGGAACGTCACCCCGTCGCGCAGATCGAAGGTGTAGTCCGTGCCGTCCTCGCTTACCTCCCAGCTCTCGGCAAGCGCGGGCTCGACCTCGAGCGTGCCGTCCTTGTAGCGCACGAGCCCGTCGTAGACATTCATCACGATGCGGAAATCGTTCGCCGCCGTCACCGCATGCGGGTCGAGCGATTTCGGCTCGGCGATCTGGCCCACGATGAGAACGCCCGGCGGGGTCTGCGCCTCCGCCAGCGGCGCCGCGGCCATCAGGGCAGCAAGACAGACCGCCAGTCGCCGGGTCCGGTTTCGGGTTGGGCGCATGTCGTCCTCCTCGAATGGTGCGCAAGGGCGGGGCGGCGCGCCGGGCGCGTCCCCCCGCGGGGATCAGGGCGTCATCAGCGCCAGCAGCTCGTCATGGCGCATGACATGGCAGTAGATCATGTTGAGGATCGCGAGTTCCTGCGTGTGCAGCTCCATCGTCCCCGCCGCGCAGCAGTCCTCGACCACCACGACATGAAAACTCTCGTCCGCAAGGCTCCGCACCGTCGAGGACACGCACTGATCGGTGAAGATCCCGGCACAGATCACCGTCCGGATCCCCATGTTGGCGAGGACAAGCCGGAGGTTCGTGCCGGTGAGCGCGCTGTCGGTGGTCTTCGTGACCACGATCTCGTCCGCCTCCGGCGCCAGCTCCGGCACGAGCTGCGAGGGCTCCTCGCGAAACGGCAGCAGCAGATGGTTCCAGCCCGGCATCTTCTGGCTGAGCGAGCGGTCCCGCCCGTCGGTCTTGAGACAGGCGATGCGGGCAAAGGTGCATTCGACCCCGAGCCCGCGGCAGGCCGCAAGCAGCCTCGCGGTGTTCGGGATCACCGTGCCGGTCATCCGGTCGTGAAACGGCGTCCAGGCATCATAGGTCTCGCGCTCCGCCATCGAGAGCATCTCCCGGTCCGGGCGGTCGAGATAGACGTTCTGCACATCGATGACGAGAAGCGCGGTCGTGCCGGGGTCGAGGGGCGGCGGAACCGGATCCGGCGCCCCGGCATAGTAGAACGAGCGGTTGCGTTGTTTCCAATCCATGGACGTCCCCTGCCGTGCCGGCCCACTCTAGCGGCAGGAGATCGAGCCGCAAGGCATTATCCCGCCCGGCGAGTATCCCCGCGCGCTCCGGCCCGCGCGGCGGCAAAAAGGGTGTTCATACTGGCAGAAACCCTATCGGGCAGGAACGGGGCCCCGCCAACAGGCGGGGGAAAATGCAGCCCGGCCAACAGGCCGGTCCGCCTGCAAGGCCGCCGCAGGCTCAGTGCGCCGTGCCGTGGCCGATCACCGCCGCGCCGGAGCAGGCATGGCCCGGGCTCTCGAATTCGAGCGTCGCATGCGCGATGCCGAACCGCTCGCTTATCCCGGTCTTGATCGCCGCCCGGATGCGGTCGGACTCGCTCCAGACGCCGGGCTCGATCACCAGATGCGCCTCGAGCGCCGCCTCGTGCTCCTGCATCTGCCAGAGATGCAGGTGATGCACGCTCCGCACGCCATCGACCCCGCGCAGCTCCGCCAGAACCTCCTCGACCGCGATCCCCGGAGGGCTCCCGAGCATGAGGATGCGGATCACCCCCCCGATCTCCGCGAAGGACTGCCAGAGGATGTAGCCCGCGATCATCAGTGTCACCGCCGGATCGATCAGCCGCCAGTCGTAGAGCAGGATCAGCGTGCCGGCGAAGATCACCGCCACCGAGCCCAGCGCGTCCGCGACATTGTGGAGAAAGGCCGCACGGATGTTCACGCTGCTCTTCGAGAGCGAATAGGTGAGCAGCGCCGTGACGAGATCGATCACCAGCGCCGCGCCCGCGATCCAGACAACGATCCAGCCATCGACCGGCTCGGGCGCGAAGAAGCGCCCGACGGCCTCGGCCGCAAGGTAAAGCCCGATCACGATCAGCGTCGTGTAGTTCACCAGCGCGGCCACCACCTCCGCGCGGGCATAGCCGAAGGTCATCTGCGCGTCCGCCGGGCGCCGCGCGATCTTGCGGGCAAAGAAGGCGATGACGAGCGAGAGCGCGTCCGAGAGATTGTGGATCGCATCCGCGATCAGCGCGAGGCTGCCAGAGACCACCCCGCCGATGATCTGGGCGACCGTCAGCAACAGGTTGACCCCGACGGCCAGCGCGACCCGCATGTCGCCCGCCTCGGGATCGACATGGTGATGATGATGGTGGTGATGGTGCCCGCCCAAGCCGCTGCCTCTCTGCCTTCGACCGCCGAAACCGCACCCTCGCCTCCTGCGCGCACCTTGGCAAGACCGCCCCGGCCGCGCGCCGCGCTGGCCGGAAATCGTATGCATGGGATGTGCATGGTTCGTGCATGGGTTGTGCAAGCCCCTCACATGGGCATAGCTACCCCCATTCCGCTGCGATCGAGGCCCCGACATGACCCGGACCATCTACATCCTCAACGGCCCGAACCTGAACCTGCTCGGGAAACGCGAGCCCGAGATCTACGGCCACGCCACCCTCGCCGACGTCGAGGCCAACTGCCGCACCGCCTGCGCCGAAGGCTTCACGGTCCGCCTGCTGCAGTCCAACCACGAGGGCGAGATCATCGACTGGATTCACGAGGCCCGCAACGCCGCCTGCGGCATCGTCATCAACCCCGCTGCCTATACCCACACCTCCGTCGCGATCCTCGATGCGCTCAACGCCTTCGAGGGCCCGGTGATCGAGGTTCATATCTCGAACGTCCACAAACGCGAGGCTTTCCGGCACAAGTCCTACGTGAGCCTGCGCGCCGACGGGGTCATCGCCGGGCTCGGAATCGAAGGCTACGAGGCCGCCGTCCGCCGGATCTGCGCGCTGCTCGGCTGAAGGTCGGGCGGCCCGCGTTCACGGCTTCTTGTACTCCGCCGTTTCGTCGCATTCCTGTCATCCACGGCCCCTAAGAGGTCGGGCGCCCCTTCCTCCGGGAGGGCGGCCAGCCAACGTGGCCATGCGTGTCCACGACGAGCCAGACGCAGCCGTAGCAACGCAGACCAGTGAGATATACCGGATGACCGACACTTCGCACCCGCGCGCCATCTTCAGAACACGCCAGCTCGAGGAAGCCGCAGGCGACGGCCACAACCCGACCGCAAACCCCACCATGGGCGAGATCATCGCCGCCCGCTTCTCGCGCCGGAGCTTCCTCAAGGGCTCCATGGCCGCGACCGCGATCTCGGCAACCGTCGCCCCGCTCGCGCTTGTCGCCGCCGATCGCGCGCGCGCCGACACCGCGCAGGGCTCGCGCTTCGGCTTCACCGAGCTCGAAGCGGGCGTCGATGCCGACCATCATGTCGCTGACGGCTACTCGGCCGATGTCCTGCTCCGCTGGGGCGATCCGGTCTTCGCCGACTCCCCGGCCTTCGATCCGGCGAACCAGACCCCGGAAGCCCAAGCCCGCCAGTTCGGCTACAACAACGATTTCATCGGCTACATCCCGATCGACGGCTCCTCCGAGCATGGCCTTCTGGTGGTGAACCACGAATACACCAACGAACACCTGATGTTTCCGGGCGTCGTGACGGTCGAGAACGGCGAGATGGTCGTGGCTCCGGCCGACCGGAACCGTGTCGATGTCGAGATGGCCGCCCATGGCGGCACGATCATCGAGATCGCGAAGCGCGACGGCAAGTGGCAGCCGGTGCTCGACGGCCCGCTCAACCGCCGCATCACCACGATGACGCCGATGGAAGTCACCGGCCCGGCCGCCGGCAGCCCCCGCCTCCGGACCGTCGCCGATCCGACCGGCACCGCGGTTTTCGGCACACTCAACAACTGCGCCGGCGGCGTCACGCCCTGGGGCACCTACGTGATGTCCGAGGAGAACTTCCACGGCTACTTCATGGGCACCCTGCCCGAAGGCCATCCGGAAGCCGCGAACTACGAGCGCTATGGCGTGCCGAACGAGAGCTATGAATGGGGCCGTTTCCACGACCGTTTCGACCTCTCGAAGGAGCCCAACGAGCCCAACCGCTTCGGCTGGGTGGTCGAGGTCGACGTGATGGACCCGACCTCCACGCCTAAGAAGCGCACCGCGCTCGGCCGCTTCAAGCATGAGGGCGCCGAGAGCATTGTCGCGCCCGACGGCCGCGTCGTCTTTTACCTCGGCGACGACGAGCGCTTCGACTATGTCTACAAGTTCGTGACCGCGGGCGCCTACAACCCCGATGACCGCGACGCGAACCGCGATCTTCTCGACGACGGCACGCTCTACGTCGCGCGCTTTGACGAGGAAGGCAGCATGGAGTGGCTGCCGCTCGTCTTCGGCGAAGGCCCGCTCACTGCGGAGAACGGCTTTGCCTCGCAGGCCGACGTGCTCATCGAAACCCGCCGCGCCGCCGACCTGCTTGGCGCGACCCCGATGGACCGCCCCGAGGACATCGAGCCCAACAGCTCGAACGGCCGCGTCTACGTGATGCTCACCAACAACACCAAGCGCACAGAGGCGAACGCGGCAAACCCGCGCGTCGATAACGCCTTCGGCCACATCATCGAGATCGCCGAGGAAAACGGCGATTTCGCGGCGACGACGGGCACGTGGGAAATCCTGCTCAAATGCGGGGATCCCTCGGTCGCGGACGTCGGGGCGACCTTCTCGACCGAAACCACCTCGAACGGCTGGTTCGGCATGCCCGACAACTGCTCGGTCGACAGCGAGGGCCGGCTCTGGGTCGCGACCGACGGCAATTCGCCCTCCGATACCGGCCGTACCGACGGGCTCTGGGCCGTCGATACCGAAGGGGATGCCCGCGGCACCTCCAAGCTCTTCTACCGCGTGCCGGTGGGCGCCGAGATGTGCGGCCCGCGCCCGACGCCGGACCTCGCGACCTTCTTCGTCGCGGTCCAGCATCCGGGCGATGGCGGCGAGGACTGGGAGGAGTTCGGCCGGGTTTCCTACTACGAGGATCTCTCGACCCGCTGGCCGGATTTCGACGATGCGATGCCGGTGCGGCCTGCGGTCGTCGCAATCACCCGGATCGACGGCGGCCCCATCGGCAGCTGAGTCTGCGCCCCGGCGGAGCGCCACCGCTCCGCCAACGGCCTCATCTCGCGGCGTGCCCGGCCCGGCGCGCCGCACGCCGTTCGGCCCAGGAGAAGGCATCATGCGCCAGCACCGCCATCGCGCCGACGACGAGGCCGCCCTGCAGGATGAAGGCGGGATTGTTCGAGAGCAGCCCCGCGATGATGACCTCGCCCAGCGTGCGCGCCGCGACAGTCGAGCCGATGGTGGCCGTGGAGATCGAGATCACCGTTGCGATGCGGATGCCCGCGAGAATGAGCGGCAGCGCCAGCGGCAGCTCAACGCGCAGGAGCCGCTGCCGCCCCGTCATGCCACTGCCCCGAGCGGCTTCCTCCACCGCCGGATCGAGGCCGGAAAGGCCGGTGAGCGTGTTCTCGAAGATCGGCAGCAGCCCGTAGAGCAGCAGCGCGACAAAGGTCGGCGCCGGGCCGAAACCGAGCGCCGGCACGGTGAGGGCGAGCACCGCAATCGGCGGAAAGGTCTGGCCGATATTGGCGATGGCGCGGGACAGCGGCAGGAAATCGGTGCCCGAGGGCCGCGTCACGAGAATGGCGAAGCCGACCGCCACGAGGCTCGCGGCGGAAACCGCCGCGGCCACCAGCGCGACATGGTTGAGCGCAAGCGAAAGCAGATCGCCTTGCGTGTAGATCGCGGGAGCATCGTTGCGGGTGAATGGCGCAAAGACCGGCGCAAAGGCCGTCGGCCGGGCCAGAAAGGCCAGGAGAAGCCCGACGAGCGCCAGCCGGATAAGGCGTCCTCCCGTCATCGCGGCCCCGCCGCACGGGCAAGCAGCGCCGAGAGCCGGACCTGGCCCAAGGGCGCGCCCTCCCGCAGGACGGGGGCCGCTTCCCGCCCCGACCAGAGCAGTTCGGAGACCGCGTCGCGGGCGGATGCCGCGGCGTCGATCGGCGTCCCCTCCGCCGTGCCCGGCTCGGCAACCTCGCCGGTCGAGATCAGCGACAGCATGCGGTAGGGCCGCTCGCCCGCGCCGACGAGCGCGCCGACGAACTCCGTGGCGGGCCGCGCGATGATCTCCGCGGGCGGGGCGTATTGCAGCAGGCGGCCCTCGTCCATCACCGCGATCGCATCGCCCAGCCGGATCGCCTCGTCCATGTCATGGGTCACGAGCACGATGGTGGTACCGATGCGGCGCTGGATCGCGGCGAGATCGTCCTGGGCCTTGAGCCGGATCACCGGATCGAGCGCGCCGAAGGGCTCGTCCATCAGCAGGACGCCCGGCTCGCCCGCGAGCGCACGCGCCACCCCCACCCGCTGCTGCTGGCCGCCCGAGAGCTCGTGGGGCATCCGGTCGCGGTATTCCGCCGGATCGAGCTGGAAGAGCTCGAGCAGCTCCCCGACACGCGCCGCGATGCGGGCCCGGTCCCAGCCCAGAAGCTCGGGGACGGTGCCGATGTTTTCCGCCACGGTGCGATGGGGGAAGAGCCCGTGACCCTGGATTGCGTAGCCGATGCGGCGGCGCAGGACATGCGGCGGAAGCGCCCGGGTATCCTCGCCATCGATGCGGATGGCGCCGGAGCTCGGCTCGACAAGCCGGTTTATCATCCTGAGGAGTGTGGTCTTGCCCGAGCCGGAGGTGCCGACGATGGCCGCGACCCGGCCTGTTTCCACGGTCAGCGACACGGCATCGACCACGGTGGTCTCGCCATAGGTCTTGGTGATGGCATCGATCTCGATCATGGCGCGGTCCTCCCGGTCATCGCGGCGCCCTGCCTCCGCTCCATTCGACGAGCGCATCGAGCAGGACGGCGGCGGCGAAGGCAAGGATCACCGTCGGCAGCGCGCCGAGCAGGATGAGATCGGTCGCGGTCTGGCCCATGCCCTGAAAGACAAACACGCCGAACCCGCCGCCGCCGATCAGCGCGGCGATGGTGGCAAGACCGATATTCTGCACGAGCACGATGCGGATGCCGGTCAGGATCACCGGAAAGGCAAGCGGCAGTTCGACGCGGAAAAGACGCTGGCGTGGGGTCATTCCCATGCCGGTCGCCGCATCGCGCACCTGGCCCGGCACGCCCTCGAGCCCCGCCACGGTGTTCGAGACGACCGGCAGCAGCGAATAGGCGAAGAGCGCCACCAGCGCCGGCGCCGCGCCGATGCCCGAGATGCCGATGTCCGACGCACCCGGCACATGCGCCGCCACCCAGGCGAGCGGCGCGATCAGGAGGCCGAAAAGCGCGATGGAGGGAATGGTCTGGATGATGTTGAGCCCGTTCAGGATCGGCCCGCGCAGCCGCGCCCGCCGCTGGCAGAAGATCCCGAGCGGGATGCCCGCGAGCGCCGCGGCGCCGAGCGAACCGAAGGCCAGCGCCACATGCCGCCGCCCTTCGCGCCAGAAGGCCTCCGCCCGGCTGCCGTATTCCTTGATGAGCGAGAGATCGTCCCAGAGGCCGGAGGCGGCAAACCCGAGCAGGACGGCAAGCGCCAGCGCGAGCAGCGCGACCCTGAGGAGCGGCCGGGGCCGGAGGCGCGTGAGGCTGTCGGCGGCAAGGAGGAGGAGCGCGAAGAGCAGGAGCCAGAAGCCGGAGGCGGGCGAAACCCGCGCATAAGGATTGTCATCGGGCGTGAGATGCCCGCCTGCGAGCCCGATGCCCGCCAGCAGCCCCGTCAGCACCGCACAGGCGACCGCAAGCCGCCAGGCGGGCGGGGGCGGCAGGAGCGCCACCGCGGCGGCAAGCGCGAGCCCGGCAAGAAGCAGCGCGGCTCCACCCCCGCCGAGCGCGGCCGGCAGGGCGTGCGGCACGCCAGGCAGGATGCGGTTCGGGCTGAGGCTCGCGAAGGGCAGCAACGCTGCGCCCGCGAGCAGAAGCGCGATCAGGAGCCCCATCCGGTCAAGCCGGAGGAGGCGGGCGGAGGCGGAGGCGCGCACCGGCCCGGGGTTACTTCAGGAAGCCGTTCGTGGAGAGAAAGTCCTTGGCGACGGCTGCGGCGGGTTCGCCACCCACCTGCACCCGGCCGTTGAGCTCCTGAAGGGTCACGAGGTCGAGCTTGCCGAAGACGGGCGCGAGCAGATCCGCGATTTCGGGATGCTCGGTGAGGACCTGGCCGCGGATGATCGGCGCGGGCTCGTAGACCGGCTGCACCCCCTGATCGTCGGCCATTACCGTGAGCCCCGAGGGAACGATGCCGCCGTCGGTACCGTAGACCATCGCGGCATTGACCCCGCTCGTGCCGCGCGCCGCCGCGGCGATGGTTGCGGCCGTGTCGCCACCCGAGAGAATGACGAGCTGGTTGGGCTTGAGGCTGAAGTCGTAGACTTCCTGGAACGCAGGAAGGGCCGCCGGCGAATTCACGAACTCGGCGGACGCCGCGAGCTTCAGGTCGCCGCCGTCGGAGACGAACATGCCGACCTCGGTCATGGTCTTCAGCGCATTTTCCATCGCGTAATCGGCCCGGAGCGCGATGGCCCAGGTGTTGTTGGCGGGCGCGGGGGCAAGCCAGATGATGTCGTTGGCTTCCTTGTCGAGCTCGGCGGCGCGCTCGTATCCGGCCTGCGCGTCCTTCCAGACCTCACTGTCGGCTTCGTTGAAGAAGAAGGCGGCGTTGCCGGTGTATTCGGGATAGATGTCGATCTCGCCCGCAAGGATCGCCTCGCGCACGATGGGCGTGCCGCCGAGCTGGAGCCGGTTTTCGGTCTCGATACCGTTCGCATCGAGCACCTCGAGGATGATGTTGCCGAGCACGCCACCTTCGGTGTCGATCTTAGACGAGACGACAACCTGGGCCGATGCGCCCGAGGCGAAGATCGCAAGCGCCGACGCCAGACCAAGAACGGTCCCAATCCCTGTCATGAAGTTTCTCCCGGTTCCGGTAGCCGCAGAGCCCCCGGCCCCGCCTTAGAGGGCATAATAGCCCGGGAGACACGGCTGTCGACCCGCGAGGCCCGATCATTCGGACCGGAGGGCTCAGGTTTCCTCCACCTCGACCCAGTCGACGCGGGGCGTGAAGACATAGCCCGCGCCATAGACGGTGCGGATGATCGTGGGCGTTCCGCTGTTGTCGCGGAGCTTCTTGCGGAGGCGCGAGACACGCACATCCATTGCCCGGTCGAAAGGCTCGAGATCGTCCTGGCTGCTGAGATCAAGGAGGAGCGCGCGGCTCAAAACCCGGCCCGGCGCCTCTATGAAGCTGCGCAGGAGCGCGGTTTCGGCCGCGGAGAGCTCCACCCGCTCACCGTCGGGCGCGAGCAGAGTGCAGGCATCGAGATCCGCCTGCCAGCCCTCGAAGAGTGCAAGCCGCCGCATGGCGCCCGGCCGTGCGCCGCGTGCATCGCCGCCCCGGCGCAGCACGGCGCGCACCCGCGCCACGAGCTCGCGCGGCTCGAAGGGCTTCACGATGTAGTCGTCGGCGCCGATCTCGAGGCCGATCAGCCGGTCGGTCAGATCGCCGCGCCCGGTGACGATGATCGCAGGGATACCCTGGCGCCGCAGGAGCTCGGAGACGAGGCTGAGCCCGTCGCCATCCGGCAGCTCGAGATCGACGAGGCAGAGGTCGGGCCGGCGCTTCTCGAGCGCGCGGGAAAGTTCGGCACGGCGCTGGAAGCGCTCGACGGTATAGCCCTGGGTCTCAAGGGCGCGGCGCATCACCTGCGCCACTTCGGCCTCATCCTCGAGCAGATAGAGGAGCTGCTTCATGCGGGCTGTCCGGTCTCCTGTCGTGCTGGCGCGGCCACTCGCCGCGCTCGTGCGATCGCGGCCTCGAGGTCGGCGCGCTCGAAGGGTTTGCGCAGAAGCGGGAACTCTCCGCCAGAGGCTTCCTGCTCGATCTCGCCGCCATGGCCGGTCATCAGCACGATGCCGACCGCGGGCGCACGGGCGCGGATCTCGCGGGCAAGCTCGATGCCGGAGAGCCCCCCCGGCATGCCCACATCGCTGAGCACGAGGCCGATCCCCTCGACATGGCCGAGAAGGGTCAGCGCATCCTCGGCATTGCCCGCCTCGATCAGCGGATGGCCGAGCGCGATGAGCTGACGGCGCAGCACCGAGCGCACATCCGGGTTGTCCTCCACCAGCATCGCAAGCGGCTGCGGCGCGTTGACCGTGCTGCCCGGCGCGGGGGCCGTCTCCTCGAGCTCCGGGGGGCGGGCGGCCTTGTCGGCGGCCGGAAGAAGGATCGTGAAGGCGCTGCCGCGGCCCGGTTCGCTCTCGACACGGATGGCGCCATTCGACTGGCGCACGAAGGCGTAGACCATGGTGAGGCCGAGGCCTGCCCCGACCCCGTCGCCCTTGGAGGTGTAGAACGGCTCGAAGATGTGGTCGCGCTGCTCGCGCGACATGCCGATGCCGGTATCGGCAATCCGCACGCGCACATAGCGGCCGGGGCGGATCTTGAAGGTTTCGGCCTCGACCGAACCGATGGTGCAGGCCTCGGTGCCGAAGCGCACCTCGCCCGCTCCGCGGATCGCATCCCGCGCGTTGATCGCGAGATTGAGGAGCGCCATCTCGAACTGCGCGGGATCCGCCCAGGCGGCGCGGGCCTGGCCGCGGGTCGAGCAGATGATCTCGACATTCTCCGGCATCGAGGAGCGCAAGAGCTTCACGATGCCCGCGATGGTTTCCTCGACCGCGATCGGTGCGGGCGCAAGGGGCTGGCGCCGGGCGAGCGCGAGCAGCCGACGGGTAAGGCTCGAGCCGCGCCGGGCCGCGGAGATCGCCGGCTCGAGAAACTCCGTGCGCAAGGCGGGATCCTCGATCCGCTCCTCCAGCGGCACGAGATTGCCGATGATGACGGTCAGGAGGTTGTTGAAATCGTGCGAGATTCCGCTCGAAAGCCGACCCAGGGCATCCATCTTGTGTGACTGGAGCAGGGCGGCGTTCGCGGCCTTCTGCCGCGTGATGTCGATCGAGAGGATGTAGAACCCGATCACGCCGCGCCGGGCGGGCTGCTCGGGGCGGAGGAAGGTGCGGATGTCCTTGCGGCGCCCGTCCGGCAGCATGATCGTCATCTCGAAATCGACGGCGACCCCGCGGCGCGCCTGCTCGAAATAGGGCGCGGCGATGCGGCTGGTCTCCTCCGCGAGAATATCCGAGCATCGCCGCCCGACGAGCTGCTCGGGCCGGTGGCCATAGGCCTTGGCAAAGCGGCTGTTGGCGTAGAGGATCACCATCGCCTCATCGAGATGGGCGATGCCGGCGGGCACGGCATTGGCGATGATCTTGAGCCGGGCCTCGCTCTGGCGCAGGGCCGCCGCCCGCTCGGCCGCCCGCTGCTCGAGCGCGGCCTCGCGCTCCTTCTGTGCGGTGACATCGGTATAGAGCGTGACGAAACCGCCGCGGTCAGGCAATGGGGCGCCCGAGACACGGATGACGGTGCCGTCGGGGCGAACCCGGTCGAAGCAATGAGGCTCGAAGCGCCAGGCATCGGCGACCCGCTGGGCCACCTGCTCCTCTGGAATGCCGGGACCATACTCGCCGCGCTCGGCATTATAGCGCACGAAATTCGCGAAATCAGCGCCGAGATGCGCGAGGTGCGGCGGAAATTCCAGCAGCTCCAAGAACTTGTTGTTCCACGCGACCATGCGCAGATCCCGATTGAAGATCGTGATCCCCTGATCGATGCGGTCAAGCCCGGCCTGGATCACCGGGTCGATCGCGCGCTGGATCTCGTCAGTCGTCATGCATCCTCAGCCGCCCGGCGCAGGCGAAAGCACTCCGCGCGCCCGCGTGATGATATCCGAACCCGCACGCCGCATTAACCCCTGTTACAATTGGCTACATTTGCGCCAACATCCTGAAACGCAGTTTTGCGAACGTCCCGCCGTCCAAGGAATATCGCAAAAAATGTCGGGGGGAAGACATGATGCACAATATCTATGAACAGGGTCTGGACAAGACGCCGGCCAACCATGTGCCGCTGACCCCCCTGAGCTTCATAGAGCGGACGGCCGCGATCTACCCCGACCGTCTCGCCGTCGTCCATGGCGCGGTGCGGCGGACCTGGGGCGAGACCTACGAGCGCACCTGCCGCCTCGCCGGCGCCCTCGCCGCACGCGGGATCGGCAAGGGTGACACGGTGTCGATCATCGCCTCCAACATTCCGGAGATGTTCGAGGCGCATTTCGGCGTACCGATGACGGGTGCGGTGCTCAACACCGTCAACACCCGGCTCGACGCCGAGGCGATCGCCTTCATCCTCAACCATGCCGAAGCGAAGGTCGTACTCGTCGATCCGGAGTTCTCCGAGGTCGTCCAGCGCGCCGTGCGCATCGCCGGGCGCAAGATGCTCGTGGTCGACATCGAGGATGCGAGCTTCGAATTTGGCGAGCGCGTCGGGCAGATGACCTATGACGAGCTTCTTGCCGAGGCGCCCGACGGCTACGACTGGAAACTCCCCGCCGACGAATGGGACGCGATCAGCCTCAACTATACCTCGGGCACGACCGGAGACCCGAAGGGCGTGGTCTACCACCACCGCGGCGCGCATCTGAACGCGCTCTCCAACATCCTCACCTGGGGCATGCCTCAGCATCCGGTCTATCTCTGGACGCTGCCGATGTTCCACTGCAACGGCTGGTGCTTCCCCTGGACCATCGCGGCGGCGGCGGGCATCTGCGTCTGCCTGCGTTCCGTCCGCGCCGAGCCGATCTACGAACTCATCCGCCAGGAAAAGGTCACCCATTTCTGCGGCGCGCCGATCGTGCTCAACATGCTCGCCAACGCGCCCGACGAACTGAAGCAGGGCATCTCGCACACGGTGAAGGTGATGACCGCCGGCGCGGCCCCGCCCGCCGCCGTCATCGGCAAGATGGAAGCGATGGGGATCGAGGTCACCCATGTCTACGGCCTCACCGAAACCTACGGGCCGTCGGTGGTCTGCGCCTGGCAGGACAAGTGGGACGGGCTCGACGGTGACGAAAAGGCGCGACTGAAGGCCCGCCAGGGCGTGAAGAACGCGGTGCTCGACGGGCTCATGGTCGCCCATCCCGGCACGATGGAGGCGCTTCCGGCTGACGGCAAGTCGATCGGCGAGATCTTCATGCGCGGCAACAACGTGATGAAGGGCTATCTGAAGAACCCCTCGGCCACCGGAAAGGCCTTCGATGGCGGCTGGTTCGCATCAGGGGATCTTGGGGTCATGCACCCGGACGGGTATGTCGAGATCAAGGACCGCTCGAAGGACATCATCATCTCCGGCGGCGAGAACATCTCCTCGATCGAGGTCGAGGATGTGCTCTACAAGCATCCGGCCGTGATGGAGGCCGCAGTGGTGGCGAAGCCCGACGAGAAATGGGGCGAGACGCCCTGCGCCTTCGTCGAGCTCAAGAAAGGCATGGATCTTCCAGAGGCGGAACTCATCGCCTTCTGCCGCGCCAACATGGCTCACTTCAAGGCGCCGAAGGCGATCATCTACGGCCCCCTCCCGAAGACCTCGACCGGCAAGATCCAGAAGTTCCTTCTGCGCCAGCAGGCGCGCGATCTCGAACCCGCGGGCTGAGAACGGGGGGTCACACCCCGCCAGCCACAAGCAGGCCGGACGGAAGCCCGTTCGGCCGCGACAACAGGGAAAACACATCACGATGACCGACCAGAACAACCACGTCCTGGAGACGCGGGGACTCACAAAGGAATTCAGGGGATTCACGGCGGTCGATGACGTGAACCTCCAGGTGCAACGCCATACGATACATGCGCTGATCGGCCCCAACGGGGCCGGAAAGACCACCGTCTTCAACCTGCTGACCAAGGTGCTGACACCGACGCGCGGCAGCGTTCTCTTCAATGGCCGCGACATCACCAGCGCCAAGCCTGCCGACATCGCGCGGATGGGGATGGTGCGCTCGTTCCAGATCTCCGCGGTCTTCCCGCACATGACGGCCCGGGAAAACGTGCGCGTCGCACTGCAGCGCGAGCTTGGCACCACCTTCCACTTCTGGCGCTCCGACCGGACGCTCAAGGTGCTGAACGAACGGGCCGATGCGCTTCTCGACATGGTGGGCCTCGCCCGCTTCTCCGACGCCACCGTCGCCGACCTGCCCTACGGCCGGAAACGCGCGCTCGAAATCGCCACCACCCTCGCACTCGAGCCCGAACTCATGCTGCTCGACGAGCCGACCCAGGGCATGGGCCGCGAGGATGTCGAACGCATCACCCAGCTCATCCTGCAGGTCTCGAAGAATCGCACGATCCTCATGGTCGAGCACAATCTCGGCGTTGTCGCGACGCTCTGCGACCGGATCACCGTGCTCCAGCGCGGTGCCATCCTGACCGAAGGCGATTACGAGACGGTCTCGAACGATCCGCGCGTCAAGGAAGCCTACATGGGGAGGGCCGCATGAGCATCGAGACCCGATCCCCCCATGTCGAGATCGGCGGCCAGTATGCCTCCGAGCGGATCGAGGAGATCCGCGTCGCCGACCTGCATGCCTTCTACGGCGAAAGCCATGTGCTGCACGGCATCGACCTCACGGTCTACCAGGGCGAACTCGTCACGCTCCTCGGCCGCAACGGCGCGGGCCGCACCACGACGCTGCGCGCCATTGTCGGGCTCATCGGCAAGCGTACCGGTTCGATCATGCTGAAGGGCGAGGAGGTCATCGGCAAGCCGCCGCATGTCATCGCCCATCTCGGCGTCGGCTACTGCCCTGAGGAGCGCGGCATTTTCGCAAGCCTCGACGTGGAGGAGAACCTCCTCCTGCCACCGGTGGTGGCGCCGGGCGGCATGTCGGTCGAGGAAATCTACGAGATGTTCCCGAACCTCGCCGAACGGCGCAGGAGCCAAGGCACCCGCCTCTCGGGCGGCGAGCAGCAGATGCTCGCCATGGCCCGCATCCTGCGCACGGGCGCCAACATCCTTCTGCTCGACGAGATCACCGAGGGCCTCGCGCCGGTGATCATCGACAAGCTTGCCGACGTACTGACCGAGCTCAAGGGGCGCGGCTACACCATTCTGCTCGTCGAGCAGAACTTCCGTTTCGCGGCACCGCTCGCGGACCGGCACATCATCATGGATCACGGCCATGTGGTGGAGAGCGTCCTCAAGGACGAGCTCGAACAAAAACAATCCGTGTTCGACGAATATCTCAGCGTCTGACGCTTCAATCCAACGGGAAACTTCAGGGGAGGTCCCACATGAAACTCGCAAGAACGCTCGCCGCCGGTGTATCCGCCGCCGCGATGATCGCATCCGCGGCATCGGCGCAGGGCATCAGCGACGACAAGGTCAAGATCGGTGTCCTGACGGACATGTCCGGCACCTATTCCGACCTCGCGGGCGCGGGTGCGGTGGCAGCCGCCGAGATGGCGATCGAGGACTTCGGCGGCACGGTCGCCGGCGCGCCCATCGAACTCGTCTCGGCCGATCACCAGAACAAGGCCGACATCGCCGCCAACACCGCGCGCCAGTGGGGCGACAGTGAACAGGTCGACACCTTCGCCGAGCTCGTGACCACCTCGGTCGCGCTCGCGGTGTTCGAGATCGCCAAGCAGCAGAACAAGATCGCGCTCGTGACCGGCGCGGCCTCGTCGCCGCTGACCAACGACGCCTGCATCCCGACGGGCTTCCACTGGGCCTACAATACCAAGGCGCTGGCGAACGGCACCGGTAAGGCGGTCGTGGCCGAGGGCGGGGACACCTGGTATTTCCTCACTGCCGACTACGCCTTTGGTGAAGCCCTTCAGAAGGACGTGACGGCTGTGGTCGAAGCCTCGGGCGGCACGGTCGTCGGCTCGATCAAGCACCCCTTCCCGGCCACCGACTTCTCGTCCTTCGTTCTCCAGGCCCAGGCTTCGGGCGCGAAGGTGATCGGGCTCGCGAACGCCGGCGCCGACACGACCAACGCCATCCGCGCGGCAAGCGAATTCGGCGTGATCGCGGGCGGTCAGCAGATCGCGGCGCTGCTCATGTTCCTCACCGACGTGAACGCGCTCGGTCTCGACGTTGCCCAGGGCATCCAGCTCACCACCGGCTTCTACTGGGATTACGACGAAGAGACCCGGGCCTGGTCGGCACGCTTCAAGGAGCGGACCGGCAACGAGCCCACCATGGTCCAGGCCGGCCTCTACTCGGCAATCACCCACTATCTCAAGGCCATCGAGGCCACCGGCACCGACGATACCGATACGGTGGCGGCCAAGATGCGCGAGATGCCGGTCGAGGACTTCTTCGCCAAGAACGGCGTCCTGCGCTCCGACGGGCTCATGCAGCACGACATGTTCCTCGCCCAGGTGAAGAGCCCCGACGAATCCGAGGGCGCCTGGGACTATTACAACATCGTCCGGGTGATCCCGGGCGAAGAAGCCTACGGGCCGCTTTCCGAAAGCACCTGCCCGACGAAGTGATGCAAGGCCCTGCCCGCGCGCTACGGCGCCCGGGCAGGGCCCCACCTCTCGGAGTTCGGGTGCTGACAAGGGGAGCTTATCCGAAATGATGATCCAGATTCTGGGCGTGCCGATCCAGGCATTGCTCGGGCAGCTGTTGATCGGCCTGATCAACGGCGCCTTCTATGCGGTTCTGTCGCTTGGCCTCGCGGTCATCTTCGGGCTGCTCAATATCGTGAATTTCGCCCATGGTGCGCTCTACATGCTCGGCGCCTTCGCGGCATGGTTTCTCGCGCAGCATCTCGGCATCGGCTACTGGGGTGCGCTGATCGTCGCGCCGATCATCGTCGGCGCCTTCGGCATCCTGATCGAGCGCTTCCTGCTGCGCCGTCTCACCGGTGTCGACCACCTCTACGGGCTCCTGCTCACCTTCGGGCTCGCGCTGGTGATCGAAGGGACGTTCGTGAAGTTCTTCGGCGCCTCGGGAATGCCGTTCCCGACCCCGGCAGCGCTCTCGGGCGGTGTCAATCTCGGTTTCATGTTCCTGCCCTGGTATCGCGGCTGGGTCGTTGTCGCCTCGTTGGCAATCTGCCTCTTCACCTGGTGGCTCTTCGAGCGCACGCGCATGGGGGCTTACCTGCGCGCCGGCACCGAGAACCCGAGCCTGCTGCAGGCCTTCGGGGTGAACGTGCCGCTGCTCACCACGCTGGCCTACGGCTATGGCGTGGCACTCGCCGCTTTCGCCGGTGTGCTGGCCGCACCGATTACCCAGGTGAACCCGCTCATGGGTTCGAACCTCATCATCGTGGTCTTCGCGGTCGTGGTGATCGGCGGCATGGGCTCGATCATGGGCGCGGTCGTCACCGGCCTCTCCATGGGCGTCATCGAGGGCCTCACCCGCGTCTTCTGGCCCGAAGCCTCGGCGACGGTGATCTTCGTGGTGATGGCGATCGTTCTGGTACTGCGCCCCGCCGGCCTCTTCGGCCGGGCAACGTGAGGGAGCAAGCCATGACACGCATTCTTGCCTATGGCGCCGTGATAGCACTCCTCCTCATCGCGCCGCACTTCATCTATCCCGTCTTCCTGATGAAGCTGCTCTGCTTTGCGCTCTTTGCCTGCGCCTTCAACCTGATCCTCGGCTATGGCGGCTTGCTGAGCTTCGGACACGCAGCCTTCTTCGGCGGGGCGGCCTATATCACCGGGCATGCGCTCAAGGTCTGGGGCTTGCCGACCGAACTCGGCATCCTCGTCGGCGCGGTCTCGGCCGGGCTTCTCGGCGTGGCCGTCGGTGCTCTCGCGATCCGCCGGCAGGGGATCTACTTCGCGATGATCACCCTCGCGCTCGCGCAGATGGTCTATTTCTTCTTCATCTCCGCCCGCTTCTCCGGCGGAGAGAACGGCCTGCAGGGCGTGCCGCGCGGCAGCTTCCTCGGCATGATCGGGCTGCAGGACAACATGGCGATGTATTACTTCGTGCTCGGGATCTTCCTGATCGGGTATCTCATCATCGCCCGGGCCGTGCATTCGCCCTTCGGTCAGATCCTGCGCGCGATCCGCGACAACGAGCCACGCGCCGTCTCGCTCGGCTACGATGTCGACCGCTACAAGCTGCTCGCCTTCGTGCTTTCCGCAACGCTCGCAGGACTTGCCGGCGCAACGAAGACCGTTGTCTTCCAGCTTGCCTCGCTCACGGATGTGCACTGGCACATGTCGGGCGAGGTGGTGCTGATGACACTGCTCGGTGGCCTCGGCACCCTGCCCGGCCCCGCAGTCGGCGCCGCCCTGATCGTGACGCTGCAGAACTACCTCGCCTCCGGGCCGCTCTCGGCCTGGGTGCCGGTGGTGATCGGCGTCATCTTCATCATCTGCGTGATCGCCTTCCGGCGCGGCATCGTCGGCGAGATCCGCGAGTTCCTGAAGCGATCCTTCTGACCGGCCTCTGCCCCGCCGCCTGTGGTGGGACAGAGGCAGTCAGGCAAGCTCCCGAACGAAAAGAGGCCCGGCGCGCCCTGCGCCGGGCCTTGTTCCATCCCGCGCCCGCCTTGCTCAATGCGCCGGGGCGCCGCCCGCAGCCGGCTCGGGCCGCTGCACGAAGGGCACCATCACGAGCATCGCGGAAAAGATCACCGCGAGAATGATGAAGATGTCGGCGAAGGCCATCACCGTGGCCTGCTGGTTCACCATGCCGGAAAGCTGCTGCAGGGCCGCCTGTCCTGCATTGCTGCCCAAGGTGGGGGTAAACGCCTGCGTCATCGTTGTCAGACGTTCCTCGGCGAGCGGCGCCCCCCATCGCAGGCTCTCGGCCAGCCGTTCTGCATGGAGATCGAGACGGTTCTGGAGCACCGTGTTGATCCCTGCGAGCCCGAAAGCCCCGCCGAGGTTGCGCATGAGATTGAAGAGACCGCTGGCGTTCTTGATCCGGTCCGGTGGCAGCGTGCCGAGGGCAACGAGATTGATCGGCACCATGCAGAACATGAGCGAGACCCCGCGCAGCGCCTGCGGCCAGAAGAGTTCGCCGAAGGCCCAGTCCGCGGTGATCGGGTGGAGCTCGACGCAGGAGATCGTGAAGCCGAGCAGCCCCATGAAGATCAGCCGCCGCGGATCCGTCTTGCGGGAGAGCATCCCCACCACCGGTGCGGCAAGGAACATGAAGGCGCCGCTCACGAAGACCGTTTCGCCGATTTCGAGCGCGTTGTAGCCGCGCACACGCGCCAGAAAGAGCGGATAGAGATACGTCAGGCCGTAAAGCCCGATCCCGAGCACGAAGGTCATGATCGAGCCGACCGCGAAATTCCGGTCGCGGAAGGCGCCGAGATCGATGATCGGGATCTTCACCCGGAAGGTGCGCCAGAAGAAGAGCGTGCCGGATACAATCGAGACGAGGGCGAGAAACGCGATCGTCGAATCCTGGAACCAGTCGTTCCGCTGGCCTTCCTCCAGCACGTATTCGAGACTTCCCAGGAAGATCGCCATCGCGGAAAGGCCAATCAGGTCAATGTTCCTGAGCAGGCTCATCTCCGGCTCGTCGAAATCGACCAGGGTCCAGGCGAGCACGGTCGCGGCGATGCCGGGGATCACGTTGACAAGAAAGAGCCAGTGCCAGGAGAAGAGCTCGGTGAGATAGCCCCCGATGGTCGGCCCGACAGTCGGGGCAAGTGTCACGGTCAGACCGACGAGGGCCATCACCGCGCCCTGATACTTCTTCGGGAAGACGGTATAGGAGGCCGCAAAGGCCGTCGGGATCATGCCGCCGCCGATGAAGCCCTGAAAGGCGCGGTAGACGATCATCTCGTTGATCGTCGTCGCGGTCGCACAGAGCACGCTCGCGAGCGTGAAGCCCGCCGCCGAGATGGTGAAGAGTACCCGCGTCGAGAGCGCGCGGGAGAGATAGCCTGACAGCGGAATCATGATGACTTCCGCGATCAGATAGCTCGTCTGCACCCAGGAGATCTCGTCCGGCCCGGCCGAGAGCCCGGCCTGAATTTCGGAAAGCGAGGAGGAGACGATCTGGATGTCGAGGATCGCCATGAACATGCCGAAGACGAGCGCGAGAAACGCGATGAGCCGCCGCGGCGTGACGGGCATTTCCGACTGCATGTCTGGGTATCCTTCCGGCGCGGGGATGTCCGGGCGGCGCTAGTGCTGCGCCGCCTCAGGTGTCGTGCGGGTGTCGGCCGTGACGGTGACCGAGAGGCCCGGCCGCAGCCAGCCCTCGGCGGCGATGTCGGCGGGCACGTTCACCCGGACCGGCACGCGCTGCACGATCTTGGTGAAGTTGCCGGTCGCGTTTTCCGGCGGCAGCAGGCTGAAGACCGCGCCGGACGCGGGCGAGATGCCCTCCACTTGGCCTTCGACATGGCGATCCGGGAACGCATCGACCGAAAGATCAACCTTGGTGCCGGGCGCGAGCTCGGCGATCTGGGTTTCCTTGAAGTTCGCCTCGACATAAATCTGCCCCATCGGAACGACCGCCAGCAGCCGCTTGCCGGGCGTGACGAAATCACCCTGCGCGACGGAAAGGTTGCCGACGATCCCGTCAACGGGCGCGCGCAACACGGTCGCATCCAGATTGCGCTGGGCCTGTTCGACATTGGCGTCGAGCTTCGGAAGCGCGGCCTCGGCCTCCGCCTTCTGTGCGATCACGACCTCACGATCGGCTTCGGCCGTGGCAATGCCGGCTTCCGCTTCGGTGACCGCAGCCCGTGCCGATGCATCGGAGGCACGGGCCGATTCGACCCGCTGTTCGGTCGCCACATCCGTTTTCACGAGCCGCTCGTAGCGGGCAAGGTCCGCCGCAGTCTGGACGGCATCGGCGCGCGCGGCATCGAGTTTTGCCTTGGCCTGGGTGATGGCGGCATCCGCCGCGCCAAGCTGAAGGCCGATCCGATCGATCGAGGCCTTCTGAGAGGCAAGGTCGGCCTGCGCCGATTCGAGAGCGTTGCGGTAGTCCCCGTCATCGAGCACGACAAGCGGGTCGCCGGCCTTCACCGCGCTGTTGGCCTTGGCCGGAACCGAGGCGACGTAGGCGGTGACCTTAGGAGACAGGATCGCGAAATCGGCCTCGACATAGGCATCATCGGTGCTCACCTCGAAGCGCCCGACCGTCCAGTAATCGTAGCCGAACCAGGCGATGCCAGCGAGGGCCACAAGCCCTATGACGGCCAGGACCGTGCGTTTACGTCTGCCACGCGAGGCCGGGGCCTCGCTGCTGTCGGGCGGCCCTCCCGCGGCTTCCGTCCGGCCCGCGCCGGGGGAGGCATCGTTGCGCAGAGCGGTCTCCGCGTCCGTGCGCCCATCCAGTCCCTCGCCGGTCACATGATCTCTCGGCATGTCCTGACTCCCCGTCACCGGCTCGTCAGAACCGGAATTTCATTATGACCGAACCGTTCGGTCAGGCACTTGACTTAATGCAACAGAGATACGAAATCAAGATGACCGAACGGTTCGGTCAATGCAGGCGCCAGGTGTGGCAGGATTGCTGGCAAGGCGGCCTGAGAGAACGAAGAGGAGGAGGCGGGAAGATGTTCGCGAAGCACAAGGGCCCCCCACCATCGGCCGGCCCCGACCAGGAGAACGCCAAACGCCAGCAGATCCTCGAAGGCGCGCGGCGCAGCTTCATGGCGCACGGCTTCGATGCAGCAAGCATGGGCGCAATCGCCCGAGAGGCTGGCGTCTCGAAAGGCACGCTCTACGTCTATTTCGACAGCAAGGAGGCGCTCTTCTCCGCCCTCATAAACGAAACGCGCCGCAAGACCGCCGAGCGGCTGCTTGCCTTCGAAAGCGACGGCCGCGCGGTTGAGGAAGTGCTTGAGGAATTCGGCAAGGCACTGATCGCGAAGCTGACCTCGCCCGAGAACATCGCGCTCCTGCGCATGGTGATCGGCGCCTCGGAGCGTTTCCCCGAGGTGGCCCAGGATTTCTACCGCGCCGGGCCAGCCCACGGCGCGAACCGTCTGAGCGCCTATCTCACGAGCGAGGTTGCGCGCGGCCGGCTCAGCATCGAGGATACCGATGCCGCCGCCTGGCAGTTTCTCGGCATGTGCAATCATCCTGTCCTCATCGGCACGCTTGCCTCCTTCGATCCGCCGGATGCGGAGCGGACCGAGAAGATCGCCCGCGCCGCTGTCCGGACCTTCATGGCAGCCTACGGTCCGGCCTGAACGCCGGGCGTGTTGAAGGCGATCAGCACCCGCAGTCCGGGCGCGTTGTCCTCGAGGCGCAGCGCGGCGCCATGCATCCGTGCCACCGCCGCGACGAGCGCAAGGCCAAGCCCCGCGCCATTGCCACCCCGGCTCGGATCGAGCCGCACGAAACGCTCCACCGCCCGCGCCCTTTCCTCCGCCGGAATGCCGGGGCCGCAGTCGGCAACGGCGAATTCCGCCTCCCCCTCGCCCGCCGTCACCGAGATCGTGACGGTGCTGCCTTCGGGCGCATGCTTCAGCGCATTGTCGATGAGGTTCGAGGCAGCCTGCGCCAGAAGCTGGGCGTGCCCCTCGACAACCGGGCCATCATCCCCGGCCGCAACCGCAATCGAGATGCCCTGCTCCTCCGCCACCGCGCCATAGAGATCCGCCATGTCGCGGGCGAGCGCCGCCAGATCGACCGGCTCGAACTGCTCGGCTCCGATGCCGGCCTCCACGCGCGAGATATCGAGCAGCGCCGTCGCGGTCGAAAGCACCGTTTCGGCCTCCGCCTCGGCCTGCCCGATCAATCCGATACGCGCCTCCCTGTCGAGCCCCTCCGCCTGGGCATCGCGCAGGTGCCGCACGAGCCGCCCGAGCGGGCTCCTGAGATCATGGGCCAGGCTGTCCGTCACCGTGCGGAGGTCGCGGACCAGCGTCTCGATCCGCTCGAGCATCGCGTTGAGCGTGTCCGCCAGCCGGTCAAACTCGTCGCCACTGTGGCGCAACGGCACCCGGCTGGCGAGATCGCCCCCCATGATCGCCCGCGCCGCGCCGTCGATCGCGCCGATCCGACGCCGCATGAGGCGGACCATTGCCCAGCCGGTCGCAAGCGAGAGCAGCGTCATCGCAAGAATGGCCCAGATCACCGCGCGCCCGAGTACCCGGTCGAACGCCGCCCGCGCCGCCACATCGCGCCCGACCAGCAGAAGCTCCTTTCCCGGCAGGCGCACCGCGAGCGCCGAGATCTCGGTTGGCCGGTTGCGGTCGAGCCGGAAGAGCGAGAGCGTCGACCATCCGGTATCGGGCGCGACGGTGGGCGGCCAGCCGGCAAGATTGCCCGCGATGCGCCGTCCGTGCGCATCCGCCAGCAGATAGATGGCATCACGGGTCTGGGGCTGGGCGAGCCGGGTGTCAATCGCGCGGGCGAGCCCCGAGATACCCGCCCGGTTGTAGTCGTCAGCCAGCCCCCGGATCTCGGCCTCGACCACCGCGCGCTGCTCGGTGTCGATCACGCCGCCCACCCGCCAGTAGAGAAAGCCCAGCACCAGCGCGGTCGATGCCGCGACCATCACCAGATGCGCGACGATCAGCCGCGCAGCGGCGGAGCGGCGCAGGCTCACTGATCCGACAGCGTGTAACCGCTGCCCCGCACCGTGCGAATGAGCGGCTTCTCGTCCTCGCCGTCGATCTTGCGCCGCAGCCGGCTGATGTGGACGTCGATCACGTTGGTCTTGGGGTCGAAACGATAATCCCAGATCCCCTCGAGCAGCATCGTGCGAGTGACCACCCGCCCCTTCCGGCGCATCAGGTATTCGAGCATCTGGAACTCCCGCGGCAGGAGGTCGATCTGCCGCCCGCCCCGCGCCGCACAACGCGCAATGAGATCGAGTTCGAGATCGCCGCAGACAAGGCGCGTCTCCTCCGGCTTCGTCTCGCCGGGCCGGCGGAGCACGGCCTCGAGCCGGGCCGAAAGCTCGGCGAAGGAAAACGGCTTCACCATGTAGTCGTCCGCCCCGGCGCGGAGACCGCGCACCCGCTCGTCGATCGCGCTCATCGCGGTCAGGAGGATCGCCGGGGCGCGTACGCCCGCCGCACGGGCCGAGCGCAGGAGCGAGAGACCGTCGAGATCGGGCAACATCCGGTCAAGCACCATCGCATCGAAGCCGCCATCGAGCGCGTGCATCAGCCCCTCGCGGCCGAGCCCCGTGGCCTCGACCGCATAGCCAGCCTCGCGCAGCCCCTTCGAGAGATAGTCCCGTGTCTCTCCGTCATCCTCGACAACCAGGATCCGCCGCGACATCGCTCCATCCTTTCCTTAAGTCAAAACGGGCGGCGCTGGCCCGCCGCCCGGTCTCATCCTTGTCTGCGCAGGTCGCGAAGAAAAGGTGTATTCCAGAGTGTTGGTTCCTTCCGGCCGCGGCCGGAAAAAGATCGGGGCAGCACCCGACCCGCAGAGGGGGAAGACAAGACCCTCCGGGGTGGCGGAGCCGGGCACTGCCCCGACGGTGGGGGATGCGCCGGGCGGGACCAGGGAGCAGGGGAGCGGTCCCGTCCGCGGCGCATCGGCTCGAAAGCCCTACCCCAGGCGCACACCCACAAACAGCCGTGCACCATTCCGTGCGATCTGGAAGAGGATCGCGTCGTGCTTCTGGTCCTTCAGCGCCTGATCGACATCGGCAGGCGTGTGGACTTCATTGTTGCCGACCTGAAGGATCACGTCGCCGACCTCGAGCCCGGCCTCGGCGGCCAGCCCGCTGCCATCGAGCGAGGTGATGACCACGCCGTCCATGTCGTCGGAAAGCCGGAGCTGCTCGCGCGCGGCAGGGGTCAGCGCCGAGAGGGTCGCGCCGAGCTGCTCGGAGGCCGTGCTGCCCTGATGCGACTGCGACGGGTCGAGCGACGCCATCTTCTCCGCATCGAGCCGGCCGAGCTTGAGCGTGATGGTCTCGGCCTTGCCGTCGCGCAGGATACCGACCGTCGCGTCATGATCGGGTGCGGCAGCCGCAACGAGCTTCGGCAGATCACGGCTCGAGTCCACCTGCTTGCCGTCAAAGGAGACGATCACATCGCCGGTCTTGAGCTTGCCCTGTGCGGGGCTGTCCTCGACGACTTCGGCCACCAGCGCGCCCTTCGGCTCGTCGAGCCCCACGGCGGCGGCGATATCCGGCGTCACGGTCTGGATCGACACGCCGAGCCAGCCGCGCTCGACCGAACCGCCGTCCTTGAGCTGCATCACCACCTGCTTGACGGTGTTCGAGGGAATGGCAAAGCCCACCCCGACAGAGCCGCCGTTCGGCGAATAGATCGCGGAGTTCACGCCGATGACCTCACCCTGGAGGTTGAGCAGCGGGCCGCCGGAGTTGCCGCGGTTGATGGCGGCGTCGGTCTGGATGAAGTCGACGTAGGGTCCGGCATTGATGTCGCGGCTCACCGCCGAGACAATGCCGCGGGTGACGGTGCCACCAAGGCCGAAGGGGTTGCCGACAGCGATCACATCCTCGCCGACCCGGATCGCGTCGCTGTTGCCGAGCGGCAGATAGGGCAGGTCCTCCGCATCGATCTTGAGCACCGCAAGGTCGGTCTGCTGGTCTGTGCCGACGACCTTCGCGTCGAACTCGCGGTCGTCGGAGAAGCGCACCTTCACCTTCGTCGCCTCGTCCACGACATGGTCGTTGGTCACGATGTAGCCGTCAGGTTCCATCACGAAACCCGAGCCGAGCGCCATGCCCTGCTGGTGCTGCTGCGGGCCGTTCGGCGATGGCATCCCCTCGGGCATTCCGAAGCGGCGGAAGAACTCCTCGAAGGGCGAGTTCGGTCCGAAGGCGAACTGCTCGGGCATCGCCTGATCGGTCCGGTCCTGGGTCGCGAGAACCGTGACCACCGCCGGGCTCGCGCGTTCCACCAGATCAGCCACTTCACCGGGTTGCGTCTCGGCTCCTGCGATCGGCGCCCATGCGAGCCAGGCCCCGGAGGCCGCAGCAAGAACGGTCGCAGCGACCGGCACCGGGCGCAGGAATGTCGCGTGTCGCGTCATGTCGGATAACACCTCTTGTCTCTCGCGCGCATCTTGCCGCGCGTCGAAGCTCAAGATCGTGCCGCGACATGAAAAGCGCCTCTCGGCAACATTAAGGATCTTTCATGTTCGCACACCGTGGCGCCTGCCCGGTTTGCGCCCCTTCAGGCAGGCCCCGCGACGACCGCCTTCGAGCCCGGTTTCCAGAGGCTCGAGCTCGCGACCACCGCACCGCCGACCACGAGCACACCGGACCAGAGCATGTCGGTCCCGAGCGTGCCGGAGGTGAAGGCCGCGACGAGCGCCGCGCCGATGAAGGGCTCGACATAGGAGAACGTGCCGAGCGCCTGGATGTCGCCATGCTTGCAGCCGTAATCCCAGAGATAGATCGCAAGCCCCATGGGAAGGATGCCGAGGCCCGCAATCGCGGCGAGCTCCGACGGATCCGGCGTCACCCATTCCTCGACCGAGAGATGCAGGCCAAGGCAGAGAAAGGCCGCCAGCATGTAGAAGACCCCGAGGGCCGAGGACGGCACGCCCGACAGCCCCCGTGTCGAGATCGAGTAGAGGCCCCAGAGGGCCGCGGCACCGCCGATCAGCGCGAGATAGAAGACCGCGCCGCCATCCACCGCCTCGTTCCCGCCGGTCTCGATCAGCATCAGAACGCCGAGGAAGCCGAGCCCGGCCCCGGCCAGATGCCACCAGCGCAGCCGTTCGCCCGGCAGGAAGGCCGAGCCGATGACGATGACGAGCGGCGTCGTGCCCTGCAGCAGCGCGGCCGGTGCGGGCGGCGCCTTCTGCGTCGCATAGTAGATGCAGGCATGATAGCCGACGAGCGAACCCACCATCAGCACCCAGACCCGCAGCGGCAGCCGGAACGCCTCCAGCGGATCATCCCCGGTGACCCACCAGGCAAGCGGCGACAGCAGCGCAGCGAAGGTGAACGCAAGGGCCACCGTCTCGATCGGCGGAATTGCCGTCGTATAGGTGATAAGCGTCGTTTCCGTCGCCCAAAGGGACACCCCGATTGCCCCCATAAGCGTCGGCAGCAAGCGGCCGCGCACAGGGTGGCTTCCCGTCATCGCTCTTCTCTCCAATTTACTGTCAAACCGGCCCCTCAGCCGGTCAGCCTCACCACATTGCTCGCATGAAACCCGTTGAACTCCGTACGCATGGCGAGGCTGTAGGCTCCCATCATTCCAACTTCCACCCAGTCTCCCTCCTGCACGTCATCGGGCAGTGTGAAGCTTGCTCCGAGAACGTCATTGGAGTCGCAGGTCGGGCCATAGATCTTGAACTCCGCCGGCCGCTTTTCGGGCCGGTCCCCGTTGCGCAGCAGCCGCACCGGCCGGCTCTCCTTCGGATGCCCAAGCTCCTGAAGCGTCCCGAAGATGCCGTCGTTGAGATAGAGGCTGTTGCCCCGGCGCACCACCACCTGGAGCAGCACCGTCCCCGAGGTCGCAACAAGGCTGCGCCCCGGCTCGCAGAGCAGCATGTAGCCCGGCGCAAGCGCGAGCTTCTGCCGCCCGTGGATGACGTGCGAGAAGTAGTGCTGGAGGCTTGCCGGACTGTCTCCCGGATAGGGCGCCGGGAAGCCGCCGCCGACATTCAGCACGCTGATCGGCACATCGGCCTTGCGCGCGACCTTGCCCGCCAGCGTCATCGCGGTGCCGAAGGCCCCGGGCGAAAGGCACTGCGATCCGACATGAAACGAGATGCCGGCCTTCACGCCACGGGCATGGACATGCTGGAGGATCCGCGCCGCCTCGTCGGCGCTCGCCCCGAACTTCGTCGAGAGAACATAGCGCGCGTCCTTGCCCGGCGTCGCGAGCCGCACGGCGATGATGAGCTCGTCGCTGAGATCGGCCTCCTGGAGGATCTTCTCGACCTCCTCGATGCAATCGGCGGTATAGAAGCGGATCCCGTGCAGCTCGCTCGCCTTCCGGATCGCCGGGCGCGTCTTGGCGGGGTTGTTGAAGAACTGCCCCGCAGCCTTGCCGAAGAGCGATTCGACAAGCTCGATCTCGCCAAGCGACGCCACATCGAAGTCACGGATGCCCGCGTCGAAGAGCGTCTCGAGCACGAAAGGGTGCGGATTGCATTTCACCGCATAAAGCGGACGGCCGGGAAAGTTCATGAACCGTGCGGCCGACGCCCTCAATTCGAAGGGATCGATGCAGAAGACCGGTTCGCTCGGCGCGAGGTCTTCGATGATCTCTTCCACACTGCCATACCCCCGCAGACCCGCGGCCGAAGGTGCAAGCGCCGGCGGCTGAAAGGGAGCAACGAACGTTTCGTCTCGGTAGGGCAGTGAAAGGTCCGCGATATACTCGGGGTCCAACGCCTCTGCTCTATTACGCATACTCTGATCCTGAATTGGGTAGCACAGGGCGCTACGCTGCTGCGATGGAGTCCCCCTCCTCGCCGAAACCGGTCCACCCCTTGAGGAATTCGGTCATCCTCCGGGCATTCATCGCTCCCCCGAAGAGATTCCCCTGAACCTGGTCGCACCCCTCTGCGAGCAGGAACTTGATCTGGTCCCGCGCCTCGACGCCCTCGGCGGTCGTGGCGATGCCGAGACTGCGGCCGAGGCTGATGACGGACCGCACGATGGCGTGCGACTTCTGCTCTTCCCGCGCATCCGCGATGAAGGAGCGATCGATCTTGAGCTTGTCGAACGGGAAGGCGTTGAGACAGGCGAGAGACGAGAACCCCGTTCCGAAATCGTCGAGCGCCACCTTGATGCCGATTTCCTTGAAGGAATTGAGCACCTCGAGCGCGAGATCGGTATCGCTGATGAGAACGCTCTCGGTGATCTCGAGCTCGAGCCGGCTCGGTGGCAGGCCCACATCCTGCAGGATGTGGCGTACGGTCTGCACGATGTCGCGCTGCCGGAACTGCACCGCGGACATGTTCACCGCCATCATCAGATCGGGCCATTCCAGCGCTTGCCGGCAGGCGGTCGCCAGCACCCATTCGCCGATCGCGCCGATGAGACCGGTATCCTCGGCAATCGGGATGAAAAGCTCCGGCGGCACCATGCCGCGGTCCGGATGCCGCCAGCGCAGCAGCGCCTCGACCCCGGTGATCTTTGCCCCGCGAATATCGATGAGCGGTTGGTAGTGGAGCTCGAACTCCTCGCCCGCGATCGCCTGGCGCAGATCGTATTCGAGCGCCTTGCGCTCCTGCAGTTCGAGATCCATCTGCACCTCGAAGAACCGCACGGTGTTCCGCCCGCTCTGCTTGGCGCGGTAGAGCGCGATATCGGCATTCTTCAGGAGCTTCTCCGGGCTGTCGCCCCGGTTCGATGACAGCGCGACGCCGATGCTCACGCCCACATGAAGCAGGTTCCCATCGACCTGGAACGGTTCCTCGATCACCTCGATGATCCGCGAGGTGAGCGCCTGCACGTCCGGCGGGCCGTTGATGTCGGTCTGGATGATGGCAAACTCGTCGCCGCCAAGCCGCGCGACCGTGTCGGTCGGTCGGGCGCACGTCTTGAGCCGCTCGGCAACCTCGTTGAGCAGCAGATCCCCTGCCGCGTGGCCAAGCGTGTCGTTCACTTCCTTGAAATGATCGAGATCGAGGCAGAGCACCGCGACGCGCGCCGCCTTCCGCCGCCGGCCGCCCAGCGCCATGTTGAGCCGCTCGGCGAAGAGCACCCGGTTGGGCAGGCTGGTAAGGCTGTCGTGAAGCGCCAGATGCTGCGCACGGGCCTGCGCCTCGACCTCCTCGGTGATGTCGGTCGCCGTGCCGCGGAATCCGATGAAGACGCCTTGCGAGTCGAAGATCGGCCGCCCGGCGAGGCGGCAGTTGCGCACCCGGTTGTTGGCATCGCGATAGCGGCAGCGGATGTCGCGGAAGGTGACCTGCTTGCGCAGCTCCGTCATCAGGTGCCGCTCGGCATCGAAGCCGTCGACCGGCGCGAAGCAGGCCTCGAGCGTCTTGCCGAGGAGTGAGGCGGCGGCAATGCCGGTGACTTCCGAGAAGCGGGTCGAAAGATAGATGAGCCGCAGATGCGGATCGCATTCCCAGATCCAGTCCGACGAGGCTTCCGCCACATCGCGGAAGCGCGATTCGCTTTCCTCGAGCGTCTGGGCATAGGCCTCGACCGTCCGGGCCGATTCCTGAAGCGCGCTCGTGGTCTTGCGTGCATTGCTCACCACCAGCCAGGCAAAGGCCACCAGCACGACGATCGACATCGCGAGCGGCGGCAGCAGCAGGCGGAGCAGCTCGAAGCCCGGCTTCTCCGGCGTCCAGTAGAGCAGCCCGAGCTGCTCGCCTTCCGGCCCGAGCAGCGGAATCGTTGCGCCGCCCTCTGCGGGCGGCTGGCCGAAGATGATGCGGAGATCGCGCAACAGGTATTCGCTGCCGATACGTGAGAGGAAACTCGCATCGAGCCGTTTGCAGAAGACGAGAACGGAACGTTCCGATGGCGGCAGACTTTCGGGATTGACCGAAGGCGGCATGATCGAGGTGGCGGCAACGAGCACCAGACCCTGGCTCGAACGCAGGACGCCGACCGCCGGCGTCGGCGAGGCGAGCCCCGAGGCGATGAGCTCCTGCAGCCCCTCCGGCACGATCGCAAAGGCGTCCGCCCGCTGCGGCACGCCTTCGAGCACGGAATAGACGGTCTCGCCAACCGGGTTGATGACGAAGGCCATCTCGTAGCCGAGCCCCTCGTAGATGTTGGCGCCGACATTGCCGTCTGTGGCGGCCCAGTCGAAATCGAGACTCACATGAAGATGGTTGTAGACGTCTTCCCAGACAGCGTAGTCGCGCAGGTTGCGCGCCATCTGCCGCTTGTTCACCGAGAGCGCGGTTTCGGCGAGTTTGGTCGACGACTCAACTTCGAGGCGATTCTGCCCCTGGGCGGTGAAGATGACGAATCCCACGACCATAAAGATGGCGCCGAGGATGGCACAGGCCATTGGCACCACAACGCGTCGCGTAAAAAGATCTCGCGACAAGGCCGACACGGAGATTCTAGCAGTATTCACAATACGCCCCCACCCTTCGTGGCCACGAACCTGCCGCAGACCTCCTAACCAAAGGTAACCGCAAAGCTGCTTTCCGTTTCAGGATATGCACTCCCTTAACGATTTGAAACTTCGCAACCTTTTAACAAAATTTGCGATTCCGTCAGACAAGCCATACCTCAAAAGCGAGGAGCTTGCCACAAAAATATACACGTATAGATTGAAATCACCACCCCTCAAGGGGTTGGCACCAGCCCTTCGCGCCAATTGTTGCGCTGCAGTGTGCTGATGCCGTCACAAAGGCGCGAATCCGACGGCGCACAACCTGCAGTCGTAGTCGTTAATACATATGCTCCGGGCTCGTTCAATGCTCGCGGCGCGACAGAATGAGCGCAATTTTCAATAAAAGCGACGCACTCTCCACCAGCCCGCACCGGCCTTCCGGTTCGCGAGAACTCGCCCCTCGCGCGACCATGGTCCGGGAGCGTGGGTGGCGTGTCCGCCCTGCCCCACTTGCTGCGGGCATGCGAAATTCCGGATGTCAGCGCTTCGGACGCATGTTAACGGAAGGCATGAACCGCTTACCCACCCCCGACGAGATCCTGAACTTCCTGCGCGACAATCCCGGCCAGTCGGGCAAACGCGAGATTTCGCGTGCCTTCGGCCTAAAGGGGACCGCGAAGGTCGAGCTGAAGCAGCTGCTCGCCCAGATGACCCGAGACGGGCTCATCGACAAGCGCCGCAAGCGGGTGCGCCCTTCCGGCGAGCTGCCCCCGGTTCTCGTCCTGCGCGTGACGGGGCCGGACGATGCGGGCGATCTCTGGGCCGAGCCTGCGGAATGGGATGAGGAGGAGCCCGCGCCGCGGATCCTCGTGCTCACCCGCAAGGACGACCCGGCGCTCGGTGCGGGCGACCGGCTGCTCGGGCGGATGACCGCGCTCGAGGGCGAGAACGTGCCGCTGGCGGCTCGGGTGATCCGCAGGATCGGGATGGGGCCAAAACGGGTGATCGGCATCTACCATGCCTCGCCCGAAGGCGGGCGGATCGCGGCGATCGACAAGCGGACGGACCGCGACTGGCTCGTGCCTCCGGGGCAGTCGGGGGGCGCGCGGGATGGCGAGCTGGTCGAGGCGGAGCAATCCGGGCCGGCACGCTCGCATCTCATGCCGAGGGCGCGGGTGATTGCCCGGCTGGGCGATCCTTCGGCGCCGCGCTCGGTCTCGCTCATCGCGATCCATGAACACGGCATTCCGGACGAGTTTCCGCAGGCCGTGCTCCGGGAGGCCGAGACCGCGAAGCCGGTCTCTCTCGGCGCGCGCGAGGATCTCCGGGATCTGCCGCTCGTGACCATCGACCCCGAAGATGCGCGGGATCATGATGACGCGATCTTTGCCGAGCCCGACAGGGATCCGAAGAATCCCGGCGGGCATGTGGTCTGGGTCGCCATCGCGGATGTGGCGCATTATGTCCGGCCCGGCAGCGCGCTGGACCGGGAGGCGCTGCGGCGGGGCAACTCGACCTATTTCCCCGACCGGGTGGTGCCCATGCTGCCCGATGGTCTTTCGGGCGATCTCTGCTCGCTCCATGAAGGCGTCGACCGGCCCTGCATCGCGGTGAGGATCACGCTCGATGCCGAGGGCGAGAAGATCGAGCATCGCTTTACCCGCGGGCTGATGCGCTCGCCGGCGAGCCTCACCTATACCCAGGCCCAGGCCGCGGCGGACGGGACGCCCGATGCGGCGACCCGGCCGCTGAAGGAAAGCGTGATCGATCCGCTCTGGGCGGCCTGGCGGGCGGCCCATGCGGCGCGGGCGCGGCGGGCGCCGCTCGATCTCGACCTGCCGGAGCGCCGGATCGTGCTCTCGGAGATGGGCGAGGTGCTTTCCGTTGCCTTCCGCGACCGGTTCGATGCCCACCGCGTGGTCGAGGATTTCATGATCCTCGCCAATGTCGCCGCCGCCGAGACGCTGGAGGCGAAGCGGGTGCGGCTGCTCTACCGGGTGCATGAGGAGCCGAACCCGGAAAAGCTCGAAAGCCTGCGCGAGACGGCGGCGAGCGTCGGGCTCACGCTCGCCAAGGGGCAGGTTCTGAAGACCGCGCATCTCAACCGGCTGCTCGACGGGGTCGCGGGCACCGAACATGCCGAGATGATCAACATGAGCGTGCTGCGCGCCATGACCCAGGCCTATTACGCGCCGGAAAACTTCGGGCATTTCGGGCTCAACCTCGCCCGCTACGGCCATTTCACCTCGCCGATCCGGCGCTATGCCGACCTTCTGGTGCACCGGGCGCTGATCCGGGCGCATGGCTGGGGCGAGGACGGGCTTACCCATGAGGAAGAGGCGGAGCTCGAGCGGACGGGCGAGCATATCTCGATGACCGAGCGGCGCTCGATGATGGCCGAACGCGACACCACCGACCGCTATCTCGCGGCCTATCTCTCGGAGCGGATCGGCTCGGAATTCGCGGGCACCATCGCGGGCATCGCGCGCTTCGGGCTCTTCGTGAAGCTCGACGAGACCGGGGCGGACGGGCTGGTGCCGATCTCGGCGATCGGGACCGAATATTTCCGCCACGACCCGGAGGCCCAGACGCTGACCGGGGAGAAATCCCGGCGGGTGATCGGCCTTGGCCAGCGGGTGCTCGTGCGGCTGGCGGAGGCCGCACCGATCACCGGCGGGCTGCTCTTCGAGCTGCTCGAGGTCGAGGGCAAGGGCATGCCCACGCCGCCCCGCCGCGGCAAGGGCGGCCCGCCACGCCGGAAGCTCGCGAAAGCGAAGATCCGGCATGTGAAACGGGCGAAATCCGAGCGCCGCAGCCGGCCCTGATGGCTACTTTCGGGGGGAGCGGAGCCCGTGAAAACGGGGCGTTTCACCGTGAAAATCGAAAAACGCCATTGGAATCATTGGATTTTCGTAGTTAACATATCATGAATCCCCAAGGGGCGCCGGCGTGCGGGCGCGCCCGTTTCTGAGCGCGTCGTGATCGGAAACGGCGCCGGGCTAGAGGCCGAGCCCGGCTTCGATCGCCTGGAGAACCATGGGATCGACGGGACCTGGCTCATGTTTCAGCCGGACCCACGCGCGCGCCCGGCTGTCCCATTGGTGGGTCGCCTTGCGGCCGCCCGGCGGCGGGCGCTGGCCATCGGCGCCATGGGCCGCCAGATAGACGTTGTATCGCGGGTCGAACCCGCTCGTGACCAGATTGATGTACCGTGCGACGACGGCAGGGTCTTCCATGTCGAACGCCCCGACCGACGGTTGCTCGACCACAAGTTCGGGCGGAAGCGTCCCGGCGAGTTCGCGGGCGCGTGCGGTCAGGCGATATTGCCGGAAGCTGTCCGGCGCCCAGAGATCGGGGGGAAGATTGAAGTAGAGGGCAAAGCCGCCCGGAATCGCGATGTTGGTGCCGGACGAATCCATCTGCTCGACAAGGCTGAGATCCATGAGGCTGTCCAGGGCGTGCCCTGGCATGATGGCGTCGAGGACATCGCGGCTTGTCGCCAGCACGACGCCAAACAGGCTGAAGACATCCGCGGCCCGGCGGAAGTTCACCACATCCTGCCGCTCCATCAGGCGCAGCGTGTCGAGCGCCCGCAGGGAAATCGGCCGCAGGCGCGCATCGGCGCGCGCCGCGAAGGCCCTCGCCCAGAGCTCCTGGAGCATCTCGTCCGAGACCGCCTCCGCCGACTGGAACCAGTTCATGAACCAGTCCTCGTCGATGGAGCGCTGCTGTTCCACGGGCGTCCGGCTCGCGAGGTCGAGCGCAAGCGCCGCCACTTCCTCGAAATTCATCTGCCGCTTGAGCGAGACATACCTGCGCCGCCGGGTCATGCGATCGGCGATCGCCGCCGGATCGGCCTCGGCGATCACGGTGGCGAGCTTGTCCGAGAGCGCCTTGGTGAGCGCGTCCCCGGCCGATGATCCGCCGGGCCGGAACGCGGCCTTCGCGCCCTGCTCCGCCAGCGGCCGGAACAAGGTCTCCGCCACTTTCAGCAATGCCGCGTCCACGTCTTCCCCCTTGTCCAACGGTCCCTCTCCCCTGCCCGCCTCCGATCCTGCAACGCCCCGGCGTTCGGGACAACACCGGTCTGACGCGGCCGGGGTGGACGCCGCGCGGTGGCCGCTCCGGCGCGGCCCGACCCGGATTGCCGCAGCACGGGCGGGTGTCAGGTCGCGATTCCCCTATCTTTCCGTCACACGCGAAGGTAGATTCGGCCAAAAAATGGCAAGACCGATCGAGCCGGAGGCATTTTCCCGTGAGACTATTTCCCCTAGCCGTTTCCATCTTCGCCCTGGTGACCGGAGGATGTGGCGTGAGCGCGAATTCCACGGTGGAGCGCAGCGCGCCGCCCCTTTCCCGCGCTGTCGCCTCACCGCAGCCCGAGAGCTTCCAGGTCTGGCGCGACGGGTTCCGCCGCAAGGCCATCGCGCAGGGCATCCAGCCCGCGGTGTTCGATGCGGCCTTCCGCGGCGTCGGCGTCAATTCCGAGGTCATGCGGCTCGACAGCAAGCAGGCCGAGTTCACCAAGCCGATCTGGGAATATCTCGACAGCGCGGCCTCCCCCGACCGGGTGTCGAACGGCCGCGCCCAGCGCGCCGCGCTCGCCAACACGCTCTCGGCCATCGAGACCACCTATGGCGTCGATGGCGAGACGGTGCTGGCGATCTGGGGGATGGAGACCAATTACGGCACCTATCGCGGCAGCATCCCGGTGATCGAGGCCCTGGCGACGCTGGCCTATGAGGGCCGCCGCAAGGCCTTCGCCGAGGAGCAGCTGATGGCGGCGCTCAAGATCCTGCAGGCGGGCGACACCACGCCCGACCGGATGGTCGGCTCCTGGGCCGGCGCGATGGGCCACACCCAGTTCATGCCGACGAGCTATCTGAGCTATGCGGTCGATTTCACCGGCGACGGGCATCGCGACGTCTGGTCCGACACCCCGACCGACGGGCTCGCCTCCGCCGCGAACTATCTCGCCCGCGCCGGCTGGCAGCACGGGCGGCCCTGGGGGGTCGAGGTGCGGCTGCCCTCGGGGTTCGACTATTCGGTGGCCGACGACCGGCACCGGCGGCCGGTGGCGGAATGGCGCGCGAAGGGCGTGACGACGGTTGCCGGCGGCACCCTGCCCGATCACGGCTCGGCGGCGATCATCGCGCCGGCCGGCGCGAGCGGCCCGGCCTTCGCGGTCTACCAGAACTTCTATGTCATCAAGAAGTACAACAACGCGACCTCCTATGCGATGGGCGTGGGCCATCTCGGCGACCGGATCGCGGGCGGCGGGCCCTTCGTGCATCCCTGGCCGCGGGGCGAACGCGCGCTCAGCCGGACGGAGAAGATCGAGCTGCAGCAGCGGCTGACGGCGGCGGGCTACAACACCGGCGGCGCCGACGGGATGATCGGGCCGGACACCGCGACGGCGATCCGCAGCTACCAGCGCGCGAACGGGATGACGCCGGACGGGTTTGCCACCGCGAGCCTCCTGCAGGCGCTGCGCTGATGGCGGGCGAGGAGCGGGTGAAGCGGCTGGCGGTGCTGATCGATGCCGACAATGCCTCGCCGAAGATCGCCGACGGGCTCTTCGACGAGGTGGCGAAGATCGGCGAGGCGAGCCTCAGGCGGATCTATGGCGATTTCTCCGACAACCATCTCCGGGGCTGGGCGGAGATCCTCGCCCGCCACGCGATCCTGCCGCAGCAGCAGTTCGCCTATACCACCGGCAAGAATTCCTCGGACATCACCCTGGTGATCGATGCGATGGACCTGATGCATTCGGGCCGGTTCGACGGCTTCTGTCTCGTCTCCTCCGACAGCGATTTCACCCGGCTGGCGGCGCGGCTGCGCGAGCAGGGCATGGATGTCTACGGCATCGGCCAGCAGAAGACCCCGGAGGCGTTCCGGCAGGCCTGCACCCGGTTCATCTTCACCGAGAACTTCGTGACCGGCGATGCGGCGGGGGCGAAGGCGAAGAAGGCAACGCCGGTGACCGAGGCGCTGCCGCTGCTGGAGAAGGCGATCGGCGAGCTCGAGGAGGATGCCGACGGCTGGTTCCGGCTCGGGACCGTGGGGCAGCGGCTCAACAACCTCTCGCCCGAGTTCGACGCGCGCACCTTCGGCCATGGCAAGCTGAGCGATCTGGTCGCGGCGATCCCGCAGTTCGAGATCGACCGCCAGGGGCCGCAGGGGCCGCGGATGCGGCTGAAGCGCAAGCCCGCGCGCCGGCGCAAGCCCGCCGCGAAGACGCCGAAGGCGGCGAAGGCCGCCGGCTGAGAGCTCAGGCGGTGTCCGGGCCTGCGCCCTTCGCGGGCGCGTGCGCGCGGAGGAAGGTCGTGACGGCGACGCGGGCCTTTTCCTCGAGCTCTTCCTCGGGGAAGGCATCCACCACCCCGAAGAGCGATTTGTAGAACACCTCCGCCGCGCAGAGCGCGAAGAACTGGTTGGCGGCGAAATCGGCATCCTCGATCGCGATCTCGCCGCGCTCGGCGGCGGCGCGCAGAATCGGGGCAACCATCATGCGGCCCTTGTCGGGGCCGGAGGCGTAGAAGTCGCGACCGAATTCCGGGGTGCGGCCCGACTCGGCGACCGCGGCGCGGAACACGTCCTGCATGAAGGGCGAGACGATGAGGTGGAGGTAGCGCCGCGCGTGCTCCATGAGGTGTTCCTCGAGCGGCAGGCGCTGGGTGCAGGGCTCCATCAGCATCGCCTGGCGCTGACAGTCCCGGCGCAGCACCTCGGCATAGATCGCCGCCTTGTCCGGGAAGTAGCGGTACATCGTCGCCTTGGAGATGCCGGCGCGGCGGGCGATGTCGTCGACGCTGGCGCCGCCGAAACCCTGTTCGCAGAAGACGGCGCGGGCGCCGTCGAGGATCTGGGAGAGCTTGCGCTCCGCGCGGGTCGCTCCGGCGGTGAGATCTGGCTCGACGGGGTCCCGCGGCCCTCGGTCTGGCTGGTTCATGGGTTCAAACACATCATTGTTCACGAGCAAGTTACCGACACTCCACGGCATTGTCCACAATCGGGCGCCTCCTTTGCGCTCAAGAAGAAACAAAACCGTTTCGTTTTGTCTTGCACGATCCGCGACGCAGCGCTACAAAGAATCAAACGAAACGGTTTCGTTTATATATAGGGCCGGCCCACCGGCTGGCCAAGCGAAGGAGACTTCTCATGAAGACCATTGCACGCAGCCTCGCACTTGCCGCCGTTCTCGCCGCCGGTACCGCCTCGATCGCCGGAGCGGAAACGCTGGGCCAGAAGCTCGCGAGTGGCAAGATCTCGGAAGCGGCGTTCACCCAGCTGATCGCCCACACCGGCCTGACCCCGGCGGAAGCCTCGGGCAAGACGGTCAACGAAGTGCTGCATATCCGCGCGGACAACGACTGACCTGCGGCGCGGTGGCGAAAGCCGCCGCACCTGTCCCCTGCGGAAAGGGATCGCCGGCCCTGCCCCGGCGATCCCGACTTTTCCCGGCCTGCCACGGCGGAGTTCCAGCTCGGTTTGCCCACCACAGGAAGGCAAAATACGTTGTCTGCACTCGAGACACGGGTGCGCCGCTTCAGGAAACCCTAAAGGTCGGCCTGGAGCCCTTCTTGACGTTGCTGGGAGCCATGCGGGCGCCAGCAATGCGCGGCTTTCAGGTCGTTCGGCCCCGAGTGGCCAACTGGCACGACCTGCGCAAAGCGGTCAGTCACGATGCATAGGGGCTTGGCTCGTGCAGGATCTTCCCCGACCCGGAAGCAGCTATTCACCGTTGGCGCGTCGAAGGGCGGTGACGAGCTCTTTCTGCACTCTTGCCCAGGATACTGCAAAGACCACGTCAGGTCATTGCAGCCGCAAAGGCGATAGCGATCAGGATCATGTGAAGAATGATGATCGCTGCCCCTGCCCGATGGTCGACACGCTGTGCAACCTCGAGCCGACGCCTCTGGCAAAGGTTATGCGTTACCAGAGAGAGAACGAGAATCTGAAGGATTGCGCTGAAGGTTAGCAGGGAGATTTGATCGGCGATCCCGAATACGGCATCGAACCCAATCGCGTCTTCCATTCTGTAACGATTGAATACCGCAGCGAAGACCGAGCCTGTCGTCATGCCGACCCGCGTGCCAAGCTCCTGCACGGGAACAATGAGCACCAGCGCAGTGATGGCCAACGCCACGAAGAATCCCGTGAACTTCTCCAGCAGGAAGGGCGAGAGATTTCTCTGGATACCGATCCCGATTTCGAGCCGGGAGAAGACCGGTTTCTCGGTCCGATATCCGAAATCCGTATCATAAGTCTCGAGACTGTCATCGAGGAGTAAGGACTCGACGCGCCAACCGGGGGCCCTGACGAACTGGGCTATCTGTGAACTCTCTCGATCCGGCACAAAGATCCGTGTGGCAGTGCTTCGCGCAGATTCGACGTGGAGGGTCAGGGTTTGCGCATCGAACGGGTAGTTGCGCACGTTGAAGGCATGATCGACGACCGCATCGAAAGAAATGGCTGTGTAGATCTCTCCTCCAGGGAGGATCTTACGAGCGAAGGTTTCATGCGTCGCAGTGCGCGCGAGAAACTCGAAATCTCTCTCCGTATCGAACGTGCCAGATGGATCCACAAACCAAAGGTAGCCGGCAATGCGGAAGCTGCCGTCGCGCGGCTCTATCGCCGAGATGGACGTCACGAAAATCCCGACGCGAACCTCATCTGGCGTGGATTGCGCGTGCGTCATTTTGGTGGACCAGACGCAATCCATCAGCATGATTGCCGTGAACAGCAAGGCGGACCCTAGTCTTCGACGAGCAGTGAACGGGCATCTCACGGAAATTATCCGATGCTATTCGAGTGCACCGAAGTCCGATGTGTCCACACCGTCGACCGCCTCCTGTCCCGCGCGCCTGATATCGCTGTCCATTTGCTGCTCCGGCGTCGGACCGGACGGCGCCAATGCCGCGTTGGTATAGGCAGTGGTGAACTCTTCAGTTGTGCAGCCAGCCATTATCGCAAGGCTGCCACAGATAAGAACGGTCTGAATGAGGCGCATGTTTCGATTTACTCCCTGCCAGGACCCGACGCGAAGGGTGCGGTCCTGTCAACGACTACCCTCGGTTCTCGGTTGTAGGCAGATGTAGAGCAGGACCAATATACCGACTAGCGGAAACAGCCCCGCAAGCAGCCAATAGCAACTCCGCCCGGTGTCATGCAGCCGCCGCTCCCCGACAGCACGCGAGGTCAGAAGCGCGACGAGCGCAGCCACCACGTTCAACGGCTGGCTGTTCCGGCGCTGAGCCTCGGTGCACTGAACAGCGGCATGATCACGGCATAGTCGCCCAGGCGTTTCAGAAAGAGAAGAAAGGACACAAACAAGACCCACCACCACTTCTCGGGTCGTTTGGCGCACCCAGAACAGTTTGCGTACTCATGCAGGACGCCTTCAACCGCATTTCTCATTGCCTCCCCCGATTGAGCCCGGGCACTAAACCTGAGTATGATTCCGATCTGTTGCCGATCGCAACTTCCTTGCAAAATTCCGCTTTGGTCATCGACTCGCCATTCATCGGTGGCACCGCAAAGGTCCGGCCCACATCCGAACGGATGGGTTGCCGTGAGAGAGAGCTTCAGGGCATGTTGCGCCCGCAACGAACGGCAGCAAGGTCGGCATTGCTGCCCTTCGGGCTGTATCTTCCCAGATCAAGCTTTTGACGGAAAGGGTATTTTCGTTGCCGATCCCAGATCAGTCCGCATGCTTTCGAGGGGCTGGCGAGGGCCGGACGTACAAATCAGATCGACTCTCAATACTGCGGAACGGGATCGCCGGCCTGCTCCGGCGGCGCCGGGCTTGGCGGATGACGGCGCCCTGACAATCGCATAGCGTGCTCCCGGAGATGAACCGATCCGGGGAGACACCGATGGAGCTCAGGGGCCTGCGCCTGCCGACACTCACCCTCCTTGCCATTGCCGCCGCGCCTGCGGCCTTTGCCGAGACCGCCCCGCCGGAGGCCTGTGCCGCGCTCGGCGGCGTCGTGCTCGACGCGGCCCATGTCACCTCCGCGCGCGAGATCGCGGCGGCGGGCGGGCTTCCGGCCTATTGCGAGGTGCGCGCGACCGCCCTGCCCGCGATCTCGATCGAGGTGCGGCTGCCGCTCGAGGGCTGGAACGGAAAATACTACCAGACCGGCTGCGGCGGGTTCTGCGGCATTCTCGGCCGCGCCGATGCCTCCGGCGGCTTCATCAACGCCATGGGGCCGGGGCTTGCGAAGGGATACGCCACCGCGACCTCGGACAGCGGCCATCACGGGCTGTCGGTCATCGACGCGGACTGGGCCGATGCCAATCCGAATGCCGAGCGCGACTGGGGCTGGCGCTCGATCGGCGAGACGCACCGGGTGGCGCAGGCGCTGATCTCGGCCTTCTATGGCGAGGGATCGGGCGGCGCGATCTTCCAGGGCTGCTCCACCGGCGGGCGCATGGCCAACATGGCGGCGCTGAAATACCCCGATCTCTTCCAGGGCATCATCTCGGGCGCCCCCGCGCTCGACTATACCGGGCTGGTCGCGACGGCGATGTCCTGGGTCACCCAGGCCAATACCGCGCCCGACGGCACGCAGATCCTGAAACCCGGCAAGGTCGGGCTGATCGGCGATGCGGTGATGGCGCAATGCGATGGTGTGGACGGGGCCGAAGACGGGCTGATCGCCGATCCGCGCGCCTGCGAGGTCGATCTCTCCCCGCTCGCCTGCGGCGCGGAGGGCGGCGGCAACGAATGCCTCACCCCGGAAGAGCTCGACGTGGTGGCGGCCTGGCGGCAGGGGCCGGTCAACGGCGCGGGCGAGCCGCTCTATCCGGGCGGCATTCCGGAGGGGTCCGAGCCGTTCTGGCCGACCTGGCTCACCGGCTCCGAGGCGGGCGCGCCCGCGCTCGTGCCGCTCTTTGCCAAGGGATTCGGCAGCTACATGGCGTTTCCGACCGATCCGGGCCCGGAATGGACGCCGCTCGATTTCGATTTCGACACCGATCCGCCGCGGCTCGCGACCATGGCGGCGGTCTACAATTCGGATGACCCGGATCTCGGCGCCTTCCGCGCCGCGGGGGGCAAGATGATCGTCTGGCACGGCTGGGCCGATGCGATCGTCACCCCCTACAAGACCATCGCCTGGCACGAAGCGGCGGAGGCGGCGGCCGGGGGCGCGGACGCGCTGGCGGAGCATGTGCGGCTCTACATGATCCCCGGCATGGACCATTGCGGAATCGCGCCGGGGCCCGGCGGCATCAGCCAGGCGAGCCTCGACCCGCTCGGGGCGCTCGAGAGCTGGATGGAAACCGGCGCGGCTCCGGAGAGCCTGCGCGCCGGGAAGTAAGGGCGGCGCGCGGGCGGGGCCTCAGCCGCCGCCCGCCTGCCAGATGCGCGGCCCCGGCGCGTCGGCGGCGCGTGCCAGCACCCCCTCGACCTCGGTGCGCGGCAGCTCGAAGCGCGATGTCCCCTGCCCGACATGGATGCGGCCGACCGCATCGCGCGCGAGCCCCGTGGCGTTGCAGATGAGGCGGAGCACATCGCCCATGTCGGCCCGGGTGAGCGCGCCGGTCTCGATCGAGAGCCAGGCGAAGGCATGGCGGGGCAGAGCGCGGGCCGGACTCGCGGTGCCGGTGCCGAGATCCTCCGCCAGCGGCTGGACATGGCGCCAGAGCTGGGCGCAGGCCAGCGAGATGGCCTCGTCCGAGAAGCGCGTGCGAAGCGCCTCGGCGACGCTGCGGTCGTAGTCGCCCGCCTCGCCGGAGAACACCGGGTCATGCCCGAGGCGCTCGAGATCGGCATCGCGGATCGCGGCGACACCCGGCGGCACCAGCCAGTCGACGCTTCGGCCGAGGCCGCGCGCGAACCGCTCGGCCCGGCGGCGCTCGGCCGGTGCGACGACGAGAACGGCGCGTCCCGACTGGCCGCCCCGCCCCGCCCGGCCCGAGCGGTGCAGCAGCAGGCGCTCGTTGTCGGGCAGGCCCGCATGGATCACCAGCTCGATATGGCGCACATCGAGCCCGCGCGCCGCGACGTCCGTCGCCACGCAGACCCGCGCCGCCCCCTGGTTGAGGCGGGCCATGCCGGCCATCCGCTCGGCCGGCCGCAAGCCGCCGGACAGCGTCACCACCTGAAAGCCGCGGCGCTGGAGCTTGGCCGCGAGCCGGCCGGCGCATTGCCGGCGGTTGCAGAACACGATGGCGCTGGCCGGGTGGTGCAGGCGGAGGAGCCGGGCGATGGTCTGGTCGCGCTCGACCGGCGCGACGGCGATCCCCTGAAGCTCGATCTGCGACAGCCGCTCGCCCGCGCCGGCAAGGTCGATCCGGAGGGGATCCTCGAGCACCGTGCGGGCCAGCGCCTCGATGCCCGGCGTGATGGTGGCGGAGAAGAGCAGGATCCGGCGCGCCGCCTCACGGTTCCGGGCGAGCAGCGGCTCGATATCGGCCTCGAATTCGGCGGCGAGCAGCTCGTCGGCCTCGTCGAGCACGAGGCAGGCGCAGCGCGCCGGATCCAGCGTGCCGCGGCGGATCTGTTCGCGGACCCGCCCCGGGGTGCCAACGAGCACATCGACGCCTTCCTGCAGGGCGCGGCCCTGCGCCTCCGGGTCCTGCCCCCCGGCGCAGAGCAGAAGGCGCAGCGCGGTATGGCGGTAGAGGCCTGCGAGTTCCTCGGCCACCTGTGCGGCGAGCTCGCGGGTCGGCGCGAGCACCACGGCGAGCTTCCCTGAACCGTCGGCGGCCGGAGCGTCCCCGCCAAGCAGGATCTCTCCGAGCGCAAGGCCGAAGGCGATGGTCTTGCCCGAGCCGGTGCGCGCCAGCACGAGGAGGTCGCGGTTTCGCGCCTCCGTGGCACAGACCGCGTCCTGAACATCGGTGAGCTCGCCGAATCCCCGGTCGGCAAGCGCCCGCGAGAGTGCCTCGTGGAGGCGCCCTTCTCCTGCAATCATCACTCATTCCCTGGAAACGGGTCGGCACGCGCATCGCTCGCGGCGCCGGACCACCCATTGACGCCGCGGATATCTCACCGCCGGCGCACCCGGCTCCCGCGGCTTCTTGCCAGGGGAGCAGCCACTCTCTATAGCGGCGCAAGCTTTCAATCTGATGAATGGATCGGGAATTGGCATGCCCAAGATAAACGGAAACGAGATCCGCCCCGGGAACATCCTCGAGCATGACGGGGGCCTCTGGGTCGCCGTCAAGGTCGCGCACGTCAAGCCCGGCAAGGGCGGCGCCTTCGCACAGGTCGAGATGAAGAACCTGCGCAACGGCTCGAAGCTCAACGAACGCTTCCGCTCGGCGGACAAGGTCGAGCGCGTGCGGCTCGAGCAGAAGGACCAGCAGTTCCTCTACGAGAACGACGGCATGCTCGTCTTCATGGATGCCGAGACCTTCGAGCAGATCGAGATCCCGGCCGACATCCTCGGCGAGCGGCGCCCGTTCCTGCAGGACGGCATGACCGTGAAGGTCGAGTATTACGACGCCGAGGCGCTCTCGATGCAGCTGCCCGACAAGGTCACCTGCACCATCACCGAGACCGAACCGGCGGTGAAGGGCCAGACGGCGGCCAACAGCTTCAAGCCCGCGATCCTCGACAACGGCATGCGCGTCATGGTGCCGCCCTTCGTCGGCGAGAACGAGGCGATCATCGTCTCGACCGAGACCATGGAATACGTCGAGCGCGCCTGAGCCGACGGATCTCAGCCGAGGGCATATTCCGCGAGATCGTCGTAGATCGCGCCGCTCTGACCGAGCCAGGAGCGGATCAGGAAGAAGCTCTCGACCAGGAACGGCCCGGCCCGAAGGCTTGCGCCGCGCGCGGTGAAATCGCGCAGGCGCTGGCCGTCATCGCCGCCCGGGATGCGGGCGAAGCGGGCGAGCGTCACATGCGGCGTGTAGCGCTCGCGGCCGAGTTCGATCCCGGCCATCCGTGCGGCCTGCCGGACACGGCCGTTGAGCGCGGCCAGCTCCGGGTTCGGTTCGGCGAGAATCCCGAGCGCCTGCGCGCGGCTCCCCCCCATCAAGTCGAGCCCGTGGAGCGAGACCTCGAAGCGGGCGCTGCGGATGCCGCTGAGCGCGTGATGGGCATCCTCGATCACCGGCTCCGGGTGCTCGCCGAGAAAGGCGAGCGTGAGGTGCAGGTTCTCGGGCGGCACCGGGCGGCCGGCCGGAAGCCCTGCCTGGAAGGCGACCAGTTCGCGCGTGACCTCATCCGGTATCCTCAGACCGACAAAGGCGCGGATCATGGCGTCCCTCCTGCAAAGCGGTGCAACAGAAGGGCAGTTCTGCCGCATCGCCTGGGCAAAGGCCAGCCCATCCACTCGCGCGGAACGGGTTTCCGCGCCGCCTGTCTCCTACCGCGCGATCTCGAAGCGGGCCTCCGGCACGAGCGCGCCCTGCGTGCGCACCTCACCGCGCGCCGCGAGGTCGATGAGATGGGCCAGCACATTGCGGGCCGCCGCCGGATGGAGCCGCGGATCCACGTCGCCATAGAGCCTCGCCACCAGGTCCGGGATCGCCGCGGGCGCCTCGGCCAGCGCGCCGACGATCTGGCGCTCGCGCGCGGCCCGGTGCTCGAGGAGATGGGCCAGCAGCCGCTCGGGCGCCTCGACCGGCGCGCCGTGGCCGGGATAGAGACGGGCCGGCGCGAGCGCGCGCAGGCGGCCGATGCTGGCGCGGAAGGCGGCGAGATCGCCATCGGGCGGTGAGATGAGCGTCGTCGCCCAGCCCATGGCGACATCGCCCGAGAACACCGCCTCGCCCCAGCGGAACGACAGGTGGTCCGAGAGATGGCCCGGCGTCGCGATCGCGGCGAGCGTCCAGCCCGGCCCGGAGATCTCCGCCCCTTCGCCGATGCGGCTGTCCGGCCGGAAGCCTGCGTCTATCCCCTCGCCGCCGCCGAGGCCGCCGCGCGCCGCCAGCCCCGCCATCAGCGGGCTGCGCGCGCCCGTCGGATCGCCATGGGCCAGAACCGGCGCGCCGACCCGCTCGGCGAAGGCGCGCGCGCCCTCCGAATGATCGCGGTGCGCGTGGGTGACAAGCACGGCCGCGACGCGCTCGCCGCGGACCGCCCCGGCCAGCGCCTCGAGATGCCGCGGATCGGCCGGCCCCGGATCGATCACCGCCACCTCGCCCTCGCCGACGATGTAGCTCCGCGTGCCGGTGAAGGTCATCGGGCCGGCATTCGGGGCGGTGACGACCCGCAGCCCCGGCGCGAGCGGCTCGACCGCGCCGATGGGCGGGGCATGACGGCGCTCGAAGGGATCCTCCGCCATCGGGATCAAGCCGCTTGCGCAGGCCAGCGCCCGCGCCTAACTCTGGGCCTCACCATGACCGCCGCCGCGCCCCGCCTCAAATCCCTGCTGCCGCGCAGCCTCTTCGGCCGGTCGCTTGTCATTCTGCTCGTGCCCATCGTCGTGCTCCAGCTCGTCGTCGGAACCATCTTCTTCCAGCGGCACTACCAGCGCGTCACCCAGCAGATGACCTCGAGCTTTGCCGTGGGCCTTCAATATGTGACCCGGCACGTGGAAGGAACAGACGATTCAGCCTCCGTCCATGGCTGGCTCGCGAGCATCGCCCCGGTGCTCGACGCCACGGTAACCCTCGTTCCCGGCGCCACCGTGAAGCCGGAGGTCCGGCGGGGCCTCTTCGACCTGACCGGCCAGACCATCGCCGACACCCTGCGCTCGACGCTGTCGGCGCCCTTCTCGATCGACCTCGCGAGCGACAGCCGCTCGGCGCAGATCCGCATCGCCACCAGCCACGGCGTGCTGGCCACCGATGTGCCGCGCTCGCGGCTCTCGGTCTCCAACCCGCACCAGCTCCTCGTGCTGATGATCCTCGCCGCGATCCTGCTCGCGACCATCGCCGTGCTCTTCCTGCGCAATCAGGTAAAGCCGATCCGGCGGCTCGCGGAGGCCGCGGAAGCCTTCGGCAAGGGGCGCTCGCTCGCCTACCGGCCCGGCGGCGCCGAGGAGGTGCGGCGGGCCGGCACGGCCTTCCTCTCGATGCGTGCCCGGATCGAACGCCAGATCGAACAGCGCACCCAGATGCTCTCGGGCGTCTCGCACGATCTGCGCACGCCGCTCACCCGCATGAAGCTCACGCTCGCCCTGATGGAGGAAGACGAGGAAACGGCGGATCTGCGGGAGGACGTCGACCAGATGGAGCGGATGCTCTCCGAATTTCTCGACTTTGCCCGCGGCGACACGACCGAGGTTTCCGAAAGCGTCGATGCCTTTGCGCTCGGGCGCGGCATTGCCGAACAGGCGGAGCGCACGGGCCATGCGCTCGAACTCGTCGAGCAGGACGAATCCCCCGGCCATCATCTCGTGGATCTCCGCCCCGTCGCGGTCTCGCGCGCGGTGCTGAACCTCACCTCGAATGCGGCCCGCTACGGCAGTCGCGCGCGCCTGACGGTACGGCTCACGCCGCGCGCGCTCATCTTCGCGGTCGAGGATGACGGACCCGGCATTCCGGCGGAGATGCGCAGCGAGGCGGTGCAGCCCTTTGCCCGGCTCGATCAGGCACGCAACCAGAATGCCGGCGGCAATGTCGGCCTCGGCCTTTCCATCGCGATGGATGTCGCGCGCAGCCACGGCGGCGCGCTCGCCCTTTCCGAGAGCCCCGATCTCCACGGGCTTCGGGCCGAGCTGCGCCTGCCGCGCTAGACCGGCAGACCCATATTGCCGCGGGACGTGGCGTCAGACGGACGCGCCACCGCCGCAGACCGGGCAGCCGGGGCTCGGCCGGAGCCGGATCCGCCGCATTTCGGCGTTGAGCGTGTCGTGGATCAGCATCACGCCATGGAGCCCGGTGCCTGCGCGCGCGATGTGCTTGATCGCTTCGAGCGCCATGGTCGTGCCGATGAGCCCCGGCAACGCCCCGATCACGCCGGCCTCGGCGCAGGGCGGCACGAGGCCGGGCTCGGGGGATTCGGGGAAGATGCAGGCATAGCACGGGCCGCCGCGGGCCGGATCGAAAAGGCTGATCTGCCCCTCCCAGCGGCCGATGGCGCCGGAGAGCAGCGGGATGCCTTCCGCCACGCAGGCGGCGTTGACGATGCGGCGGGTGGCGAAGTTGTCGCAGCCGTCGATGACGAGATCGTGGCCCGCGACGATGCTGCGCGCGTTCTCCGCATCGAGGCGGAGGTTGTGGCCCTCGACGCAGACATGCGGGTTCACCCGCGCAATGGCGCGCGCGGCACTTTCGATCTTCGGCGCGCCGACCTCGTCGGTGCCGTGGATCACCTGACGCTGGAGGTTCGAGAGGCTCACGACATCATCATCGACGATGCCGAGCGTGCCGATGCCCGCCGCGGCAAGATAGAGCAGCACCGGGCTGCCGAGCCCCCCCGCGCCGATCACAAGCACGCGCGCCCGGCCGAGGCGCTGCTGGCCGGGGCCGCCGATCTCGCGCAGGACGATGTGGCGCGCATAGCGCTCGAGTTCCTCGGGTGTCAGGCTCACGGCAGGTTCTTCTCCATCTGAAACCAGGCGGCCCCGCCGCCGATGGCGCGCTCCCGGGCGGTCGTGTATCCGGCGCGGGCGAAAAGGCCCGGCGCCTGCCAGCTTCCGGCGCGCGCGATCATCACCCTGGCGCCCTCCTCCCGCGCGATCTCCTCCGCGGCCGCGAGCAGCCGGGTGCCGATGCCCGCACCGCGATGCGCCGGATCGACCCGGAGCGCGTGAATTTCGCAGACCTCCCGCAGCACCGCAAGCCGCAGATGGCCCGCAAGGCTGCCGTCCTCCGCCCGCCAGGCCAGCGAGCGGAGACGGGGTGCGGTGCCCAGCGCCGCGGCGGTCTCCGCCGCCAGCCGGGTCTCCGTCTCGGCGGCGAGCTGCGCGTCCCCGGCGATCTGGACGAGGCCGACGGGGTGCCGCGGCTGATCCGCCGTGCCGCCCGCCTGTCGTGCCGCGACGCCCGTCCGCCGCCGGAGACGGGCCAGAAAGACGGCATAGATCGCCACGGGAACGAGGCCGAGCCCGACCCAGCCGAGATTGCGGGCCGATTCCGCGACATCCGTGCGCAGCGGGTGGCCCGGGGGCAGAAGCTGGGTTGCGAGCGCCACGGCCGCCGCGCCTGCGAGGACATAGCGCCAGGTGCCGCGCGGCAGGCGAAGGATGCGCGCGAAAACCATGGCCGCGAGCGCCAGAAAGATGATGCTGGCCAAGGCCCTACTCGAGATCGAAGAGCGGCGTGGAAAGATAGCGTTCGGCAAAGCTTGGCAGGATCGTGACGATCCGCTTGCCCGCCATGCCGGGCTCGCCGCCGATCTCGAGCGCGGCCGCCACCGCGGCACCCGAGGAAATTCCGCCCGGGATGCCCTCGAGCGCGGCGAGGCGGCGGGCGGTCTCGTAGGCGGTCTCGTTGCCGATGGTGATGACCCGGTCGATGAGCCCGGTGGCGAGCACGGAGGGCACGAAGCCCGCGCCGATCCCCTGGATGGCATGCGCCCCGGGCTCGCCGCCCGAGAGCACGGCGCTGTCCTCGGGCTCGACGGCGATGACCTCGACCTGCGGCAAGGCCGCCTTCAGCACGCGGCCCACACCCGTGAGCGTGCCACCGGTGCCGACGCCGCAGAGAAACACATCGAGCGCCCCGCCGGTGTCCTCGAGGATCTCGCGCGCGGTGGTCTCCTCGTGGATCTGCGGATTGGCCGGATTCTCGAACTGCTGCGGCATGACCGCACCGGGCGTGTCCGCCAGCAGTTCCTCGGCGCGCGCGATCGCTCCCTGCATGCCGAGCGCGGCATCGGTCAGCTCGAGCCGCACGCCGAGAAGCGCGAGCATCTTGCGCCGCTCGGACGACATGCTCTCGGGCATGGTGAGTATGAGCCGGTAGCCGCGCGCCGCGCAGACGAAGGCAAGGCCGATGCCGGTATTGCCAGAGGTCGGCTCGATCACGGTGCCGCCGGGCCGAAGGCGGCCGGAGGCCGCGAGGGCATCGATCATCGCCACCCCGATCCGGTCCTTCACGGAATGGGTCGGGTTGAAGAACTCGAGCTTGCCGAGGATCTCCGCCTCGACACCCGCCGCAGCCGCGATCCGGGCAAGACGCACCAGGGGCGTGCCGCCGATCGTCTCGGTGATGTCGCCGTAAATGCGGCCGCGCGGTGGTGTCGGCATGTCGCCTCCCGAAGCTCGTCTCAGATCGAATAGTCCGGCACGGTGCCGTCCGCCCGCCTTATGCCCTTTTTGCTGGCCTGCTGACAAAGCTCTTCCATCGTGATCTGGTCGAACCGGGCGAGAATTTCCTCGTTGATCCGGTCGCAGAGCGGGCCGACCACCTGCGTGCCGAGATCGGCCGACGAGGTGGTGACGTCCTCCTCGGCATCAAGCGCGTTCACTACCCGCAGCACGTCGCCGACGGTGATGCGCCGCCGCTCGCTCGCGAGCGTGTAGCCGCCGCGCGGGCCGCGCACGCCGCGAAGGATGCCGGCACGAACGAGCTGCTGCAGCACCTGCTCGAGATAGCGGCTGGGAATGCCCTGGCGCTCGGTGATCTCGCGCGACTGCACCGGGTTCGGGCGCGCGTTGTAGGCGATGTCGAGCACCGCCTCGAGCGCGAGCACGGATTTGCGCATGAGCCGGATCATGATGCGGCCTCCCGGCGTGCGCCGGTGCCGGTCGAGCCGAAGCCGCCGGCACCGCGCGCCGTCTCGCCCAGCTCGTCCAGGAGCTCGAGGCTGGCGTGGATGACCGGCGCGACGACCATCTGGGCGATGCGCATGCCGTGTTCGATCACGAAGGGCGCGCTGCCGTGATTGATGAGGATCACCCCGACCTCGCCGCGATAGTCGCTGTCGATGGTGCCGGGGCTGTTGAGCAGCGTGATGCCGTGACGGAGCGCGAGGCCCGAGCGCGGCCGCATCTGGATCTCGAAGCCGGGCGGGATCGCCAGGGCGAGCCCGGTCGGAACGAGCGCGCGCCCGCCCGGGGCCAGCAGCAGGCCCGCCGCCCGGTCGTCCGGGCAGAGATTTGCACAGATGTCGAGCCCCGCGGCCCCCGCACTCGCATAGGCCGGCAGCGGCAGCGCCGGGTCGCGGCCTTCGAGGGGCCGCAGCGCGATCGTCACGCCGCTCATGCCAGGGCCTCCGCGACGCGCGCGGCAAGCCGGTCCGCCGTCTCGTCCTTGCTCATCGCCGGCCAGTCCTCGGCGCCTGCATCGGTGATGAGCGTCACCGCGGTATGGCTTCCGCCCATGATGCCGGTTTCGGGGCGCACATCGTTTGCCACCAGCCAGTCGCAGCCCTTGCGCAGGCGCTTTGCCGTCGCATTGGCGAGCACATCGTCGGTTTCGGCAGCGAAGCCGACCACGAGCCCTGGCCGCGACATCTCCCTCCGGGAAATCGTCTTCAGAATGTCGGGGTTCTCCGTAAGCGTGAGCGGTGCCGGTTCGGCACCGGGTTGTTTCTTGATCTTGGAACGGGTCTCCGCCGCCACGCGCCAGTCGGCCACCGCGGCGGCGAAGATCGCCGCATCGGCGGGCAACGCCGCCTCGACCGCCGCAAGCATCTCGCGCGCGGTCTCGACCTCGCGGATCTCGCAGCCGAGTGGCCGCGGCGCCGTCGCGGGCCCCGTGACGAAGGTCACCCGCGCGCCGCGCCGGACCAACGCCTCGGCAATCGCCGTGCCCTGCCGCCCCGAGGAGCGGTTGGCGATGTAGCGCACCGGATCGATCGGCTCGTGCGTCGGGCCGGAGGTCACGATGACGTGACGGCCTGCGAGGGCGGTATCGGTGGTGAGCGCGGCATCGATCGCGGCGAGAATCGCCGGAGGCTCGGCCATCCGGCCCGGCCCGAACTCGCCGCAGGCCATCTCGCCCGCATCCGGGCCCACGACCAGCGTGCCGAACCCGCGCAGCGTTTCGAGATTGCGCTGCGTCGCCGGATGCTCCCACATGCGCACGTTCATCGCGGGCGCGAGCAGAACGCGCTTGTCGGTCGCGAGGAGAAGCGTGCTCGCCAGATCGTTCGCAAGCCCGCTTGCGAGCTTGGCCATCAGATCGGCGGTCGCAGGGGCCACGACGACGAGATCGGCGCTGCGGGAGAGCTCGATATGCCCCATTTCCGCCTCGGCGGTGAGGTCGAAGAGCTCGCCCTGCACGCGGGTCCCGGCGATGGCCGAGACCGTCAGCGGGGTCACGAACTCGCTCCCGGCCCGCGTCAGGACCGGCACGACCCCGGCCCCGGCCTTGCGGAGCAGACGCATGAGCTCGATGCTCTTGTAGGCGGCAATACCGCCGCCAATGATGAGGAGGATCTTGCGACCGGCAAGCATTTTACGTCCGATTTAGAGGGGGGATCCGACCAGCGACGAGCCAGTTTGTAATATCGCGTGACAAATTGCGCAACACTTGCGCCAGTCACAACGCCGCATCCGTGACTATTTCGCCGCAAATCCCGCGCAGGGATCGTCGCGCTCGGCAGGATCGGCGGTGATGACCGCATCGAACATGCCCGGCTCCGGTTCCGGCGCCTCGAGCAGGCCGAGCGTCCGCACCGTCACCTCCTTCGTTGCGAGAGAGATGAGATGCGGCACCGCCCAGCGCCGGTCGGCGTGGCCGCTGCCGGTGATGACGACCACCTGGCCATCGCCGCCGGTCAGCGTCCGCGCCCAGAGGGCGGCATCGGCGAGCCCCGCATCCCGGAAACGCTGCACCTCGACCATGCCGGGCAGGGCGGCGGGCGGAAGCGCATTGCAGTGGGAGATGGCCATGAGCTCCTCGCGCTCGGTGAGCTCGCCCGGCGCCAGCGGCTTGTCGAGACCATAGGTCGCGGCATCGGCCCCGAACGCGCTGGCCGCGCCATCCTCCGCAGCGATCCGGATTTCCTCGGGCGCCTGCCCCGCACCGAAGATGCGCGCGCCGGGGGCCGCCTCGAGGATCGGGGCATAGAAATCGAAGGACGGCCAGCCGCTCTCCGACCAGTCGAGCGCCGCGGCGATCTGCGCACGATCCGCGCCTTCGGCCCGCAGCGCGTTCACCTCGTCCTCCATCGCCTGCGGGATCATCTCGAAGACGATGGCCGCGGGTTGGAGCGCCTCCACGATCTCGGCCTGGATCTCGTGGTGGCGCGGATTGTCGTGGATCTCGCCGAGGACGACGATATCTGCCCCACGTGCGCTGTCGATGAACGATGCGAGTGCCGCATCGGAAGCAGCAGACGGAAAGACCAGCCCGCAAACGGCCAGCGCAGCAATTGGGGATCGGAACAAGACGGCCTCCGGACGACAGCGATGGAGGGAGTATCGCATGGCCCGGAGGGCAAGGTCACGCCTGTTTCAGCCCGCTGCGACGAGTTCCGCCGCTCCGCCCGCAACCGACTGAATATGCGAGCGCATCTTGCCGAGCGCCTGCACCTCGAGCTGCCGCACACGCTCCTTGCTCACGCCCAGATCCTGACCGATGCATTCGAGCGTCCGCGGCTCGTCGCTGAGCTTGCGTTCGATGATGATCTTGCGCTCGCGGGAACTCAACGAATCCAGTGCCCCCGCGATCCAGCCACGCGCGGTGGCGAGATCGGAGTCGCGCTCGACGGTTTCGGCGGCGGCGGGCCCCTCGTCCTCGAGGGTCTCGAGCCATTCGCGCGCGCCGGAATCGTCGGACTGCTGCGCATTGAGCGAGAAATCGGCGCCCGAAAGGCGCGCCTCCATCATCTCGACATCCCGGAGCGACACGCCGAGCTCCGAGGCGACCATTTCGCGCAGCCGCTGGCCGTCGAGCACCGCGCCATCGGCCGCACCGTCGCGTTCGAGGCGCGCGCGAACCCGGCGCAGGTTGAAGAAGAGCGATTTCTGCGAGGAGGTCGATCCGGTGCGCACGAGGGACCAGTTGCGCATCACGTAATCCTGGATCGAGGCCTTTATCCACCAGACCGCATATGTCGAGAAGCGGACACCGCGGTCGGGGTCGAACTTTTCCGCCGCCTTGAGCAACCCGACGCCCGCCTCCTGCACGAGATCCGGCATCGAGGCACCGTAGCGATGATACTTGCCCGCCATCGACACCGCGAGGCGGAAGTAGGCGTTCACGAGCCGGTGCAACGCGCGTTCGTCGCCCTCCTCGCGCCAGGCCCGCGCCAGCGCGAGCTCGGTCTCGGCGTCGAGCATCTCGGCCCGCATTGCCTGTCGTGTGACTCTCCGGATGCCGTTGTCGTCGAGCGCCATGAAACTATCCCCTTTAGCTGCGCATCGGTCAGCACGTTCCGGAGAGAGAACGCACGCGCGGGGCGAGCGGTTCACTTTTTCAGGTTTTTTTTGCGCATAGATAACGAACGGTTTACGTAACCGCCCATTTCTTAACCAAAACGCAAGGCGGCCAGCGGCAAAGCTCGGAGGAAGTCGTCGGGAGCGGACATGGTTGCGCGTGCCTACACCGTTGCGTTTCAGGGGATCGAGGCCCGGATTGTCGAGGTCCAGTGTGCGATCGTTGCGGGGCTTCCGGCGTTCAATCTCGTCGGCATGCCGGACAAGGCCGTCTCGGAGGCGCGCGAGCGGGTCCGGGCCGCACTGACCGCGATGGGGCTCGCGCTGCCCGCGCGCCGGATCACGGTGAACCTCTCGCCCGCCGACATGCCGAAGGAGGGCTCGCATTTCGATCTGCCGATCGCGCTTGCCGTGCTCGCCGCGATGGAGGCGCTGCCCGCCGATGCCGTCGCCTCGCAGGTCGCGCTGGGGGAGCTCTCGCTCGATGGCTCGCTCGTGCCGGTGATCGGCGCCCTTCCGGCCGCCCTGGCGGCGGCGGAGGCCGATTGCGGGCTGATCTGTCCGGCCGGCTGCGGCGCGGAGGCGGCCTGGGTCGGCGCCGTGCAGGTGCTCGCGCCGAAAACGCTGCTGGAGCTCGTCAACCATCTCAACGGCCGCGCGGCCCTCGCGCCGGCCAGCCCGGGCACCGTGATCGAGCCTGCCTCCCCGAAGGATCTCGCGGAGGTGAAGGGGCAGGAGAAGGCCAAGCGGGCGCTCGAGATCGCGGCGGCCGGGCGGCACCACCTGCTGATGGTCGGGCCGCCCGGCAGCGGCAAGTCGATGCTCGCGGCGCGGCTGCCCGGGCTTCTGCCGCCGCTCGATCCGGCCGAGGCGCTCGAAACCTCGATGATCCATTCGCTTGCGGGGCTGCTCGACGAGGGCGGCATCAGCCGCACCCGGCCGTTCCGCACGCCGCATCACACCGCCTCGATGGCGGCGATCGTCGGCGGTGGACGGGGTGCGAAGCCCGGCGAGATCAGCCTCGCCCATCATGGCGTGCTCTTTCTCGACGAACTGCCCGAGTTTTCCCGCGCCGTGCTCGAGACCCTGCGTCAGCCGATCGAGACCGGCGATGTGGTGGTCGCCCGCGCCAATGCCCATGCCCGCTATCCCTGCCGGTTCATGCTGGTGGCGGCGGCCAATCCCTGCCGCTGCGGCCATCTCACCGATCCCGACCGCGCCTGCGCCCGCGTGCCCGAGTGTGGCACGGAGTATCTCGGGCGGATCTCCGGGCCGCTGATGGACCGGTTCGATCTCCGCGTCGAGGTGCCGCAGGTCCGCGTGGAGGATCTCGCCACCACCGGCCGGGGCGAGCCGAGTGCGGCGGTGGCGGCCCGCGTTGCGGCGGCCCGCGCGCGGCAATCGGAGCGCTTTGCCGGGCTTGAGGGGGTGAGCGTCAATGCCGATGCGGAAGGCGAGCTTCTGGAGGCGATCACCACGCGCAGCGACGGCGCCGAAGAGCTGCTCGGAAGTGTCGCAACCCGCTTCCGGCTCAGCGCGCGGGCCTATCACCGGATCCTGCGGGTGGCCCGCACCATCGCCGATCTCGAGGGCGCCGAGATCATCGACCGGCCCCATATCGCCGAGGCGGCCGGCTACCGGCTCGCGCTCTGAGCCGGGACGGGTCTCAGGCCTTTCCGGCGGCGAGCCGGGAGCGGATCCAGGTCGCGGCGTGATCGAGCGCCTCGTCGGCTTCGGGGAGCCAGCCCTGGTAGATCTGCCAGACATGGGGCAGGCCATCGGCGAGATCGAGGGTCGCGTCGACATCCTGGTCGGTCATCCGCCGGGCCAGACGGCGGGCGTCGTCGAGCAGGATCTCGGTGCGGCTGGCCTGGATGAAGACCGGCGGCGCGCCCTCGAAATCGCCGAAGAGGGGCGAGGCGCGCGGATCGCGGGGCTCGGCGCCCTGGAGATACATGGTGCGGATCTCGGGCAGGCGTTCGATCGGCAGCAGGACATCGCGGGAGGAGAGGCTGAAGAGCGTGTCGCCCGAGAGCGTGAGATCGGCCCAGGGGCTGAAGGACACGACGCAGGCCGGAAGCGGGCGGCCCTCGGCCAGAAGCTCGTGCAGGAGGGCGAAGACAAGCCCGCCGCCCGCGCTGTCGCCGCCGAGCACGATCCGGGAGGGCGCCACGCCTTCGGCGATGAGCGCGTCCCAGGCCGCGCGGCAATCCTCGAACGCGGCCGGAAAGGGATGCTCGGGGGCGAGCCGGTAGGCGGGGAGCACGGCCCCGAGCCCCGCCCGCCGGGCAAGGGCCGCGACCATCGCGCTGTGCGTCCTGGGCGAGCCCATGATGTAGGCCCCGCCATGGATCCAGAGCAGCAGCCCGCCCCGCGCATCGGCCTCGAGCCGGAGACCGCCCGCGCCGAACTTGCCGAACTTCGCCCCCGCGGGCATCGGAAAGAGCGTGGCCTGGTTCTCGAGCCGCTCGCGGGCGCTGACCGGGTTGGGCATGCGGGCGAGCAGGGCCTTTTCGGCCGTGCGGAGATAGAGGTTGAGGGTGGAGAGCTGCCAGGACATCAGGCCCGCCTTGCCTCGATTGCCTCCCAGATCTTCGCGGCCACGTTGATCCCGTCGAAGCGTTCGAGCTCCTGGATGCCGGTCGGAGAGGTCACGTTGATCTCGGTGAGCCAGCCGCCGATCACGTCGATGCCGACGAAGAGCTGGCCCTTCTCGCGCAGGAGCGGGCCGATGCGGGCGCAGATCTCGCGGTCGCGCTCGGTGAGGTCGATCTTTTCGGGCCGGCCGCCCACATGCATGTTCGAGCGCGTCTCGCCCTTCTGGGGCACGCGGTTGATGCCGCCCACCGGCTCGCCATCGACGAGGATCACCCGCTTGTCGCCGGCGGAGACGTCGGGGAGGAACTTCTGGGCGATCAGGGGCTCGCGGTTGAGGCCGGTGAACAGCTCGTAGAGCGCGCTGAAGTTGCGATCGTTGGCATCGAGACGGAACACCCCTGCCCCGCCGTTGCCGTAGAGCGGCTTGAGGATGATGTCGCCGTGGCGGTCCTTGAAGGCGCGGAGCGTGGCGAGATCGCGGGCGACCGTGGTGGGGGGCGTGAGATCGGGGAAGCCGAGCACGAGGAGCTTCTCGGGGAAATTCCGCACCCAGAACGGATCGTTCACCACAAGGGTCGCGGGGTGGATGCGCTCGAGGATATGGGTGGTGGTGATGTAGCTCATGTCGAAGGGCGGGTCCTGGCGGAGCCAGACCACATCCCAGTCGGAGAGGTCGATCACGGTTTCTTCCCCGAGGGTCGCGTGATTGCCCTTCTCGCGCCGCACCGTCACCGGCCAGCCGCGGGCGGTGACGCGGCCTTCCTCGAGGGCGAGCTTGTCGGGGGTATAGTAGAAGAGCTCGTGGCCGCGGGCCTGGGCCTCCTCCATGATGCGGAAGCTCGAGTCCGCATTGATGTCGATATTCTGGATCGGGTCCATCTGGACAGCGACTTTAAGGCCCATGGGCGTCCTCGGCTCGTGTCTTCTGCCGGGTCAGTCATGGCGGGGCCGGGCAGCCTTGGCAAGAGAGGCCGGCAGCCGCGGCGGGCCGGAATGAGGGGTATCCCGGCCGTGAAAACGGGGCGTTTCACCGTGAAAATCAAAAAATGCCACTGAAATCATTGGATTTTCGTAGTTAACATATCATGAATGCCGCCCGGGACGGCCTTCGTGGAACTCACGGGGCTGTGGTCGGGCGCCGGGCGCCGATGCCGCTGCGGAAAGGCCGCGGGGTGGCGGGACGCGGGCGACCGGGGCCTCAGGACAGGCGCCGCAGGTCCCGCGCGCGCCGCGCCCAGAGGTGGGTGAGCCCGATGAGGATGAGCCAGAGGGCGAGGAGGAGCGGCTGTCCGGCGAGGGCGAGCGGGAACACGAGCAGGCCGAAGGCGACGGCGATGAGATCGCCCATGGAGAAGCCGTCGGCGAGGAGATCCGGCAGGAGCCCCACGGCGCTGCCGAGAAGGCCCGCGATGAGGGCGGTGACGATGCCGCCGAGCAGCGCGAGGAACCAGCCGCGAAGCCCGCGCCGCCCGAAGAGCCCGGCCAGCAGCCAGCCCGCAAGCGCGCCGCCGATCGCCATGGCGAGGATGTAGCGCAGGACCAGCATCCGCGACAGCGCCGCGGACTGATCGGGGGCGAGGCCGGAGAGATCCTCGAGCATGAAGGCGATGAAGAGGCTCGCCCCGGTCAGCGCCATCATCACCGTGGTGATGGTGCGCAGCGGCAAGCCCGCCTTACCCGTCTGCATTGCTGTCCCCTCCGCCCGGATGCCTCCTGCAGGTATCCCGCACTCCCTCGGGCGATGTCAATTCCGTGGCCGGGCGGGCGTGGCTTCGGGCGGGCGTAGCTTTGGGCGGGCGCGCCTACCAGCCCTCGAAGCTCGCGGCGTTCTCGATGCGCGCGCAGCGGCCGGCGCGGTCGACGAGGACGAGATCGAAGCGGCAGGGGAGCGTGCCGTCGGTTTCCTCGGCCAGCCAGCGGGTGGCGGCGGCGCCGATCCGGGCCCACTGGCGCGGGGGAACGGCCTCGGCGGCGGCCTCGTGGCTGCGGCGGGCCTTCACCTCGGCGAAGACGACGAGGCCGGGCGCGCGCAGCACGAGATCGATCTCGCCCTCGGGGCAGCGCCAGCGGGCAGCGGCGAGGGTCGCCCCCTCGGCGGCATAGAGCCTTGCGGCGATCTCCTCGGCGGCGAGGCCCGCGTGGAAGGCGCGGCTTCCCCGGCTCACGCCCCCGCCTCGAGCGCGAGCGCGCGGGCATAGACCCGGCGGCGCGGCAGGCCGAGCGCGGCGGCGACGGCCGTGGCGGCGTCCTTCACGGTGCCTTCGGCCAGCGCGACGCGCAGGCGGGTGTCGAGCTCGTCGTCACCGATCTCGCGGGCGAGCGGCGGGCCGATCACCACGACGATCTCGCCGCGCGGGTCGGGGCCTTCGGCAAGATCGGCGGCGAGGCTGCCGAGCGTGCCGCGCCGGGCCTCCTCGAAGCGCTTGGTGAGCTCGCGGCAGAGTGCTGCGGGCCGGTCGGGGCCGAGCGTCTCGGCCATGGCGGCGAGGCTCTCGGCCACGCGGCGCGGCGCCTCGTAGAAGACCAGCGTCGCGGGGACCTGCGCCAGATCCTCGAGCGCGCGGCGGCGGGCGGCGGCCTTGGGCGGCAGGAAGCCCGCGAAGAGGAAGCGGTCGGTCGGCTGCCCCGAGATCGCGAGGGCCGCGAGCAGCGCCGAGGCGCCGGGAAGGGCCGTCACCTCATGGCCCGCCTCGATCGCCTCGCGGGCGAGCGGAAAGCCGGGATCGGCGACCATCGGGGTGCCGGCATCGGAGACGAGCGCGACGGAGCGGCCCTCGGCGAGGGCGGCGAGAAGCCGCGGGCGCTGCTGCGGGCCGTTGTGATCGTGATAGGGCCAGAGGCTGCGGCCATCGCGGCGGATGCCGTGGATTTCCAGAAGCTTGCGGGTGTTGCGCGTGTCCTCCGCGGCGAGGATGTCGGCCGAGGCCAGCACATCGAGCGCGCGGAGCGTGATGTCGCGGGCATTGCCGATCGGGGTCGCGACGAGGTAGAGCCCCGGCGCGAGCGATCCGGCGGGTTCGTGCGGCACCTCGAGGGCGGCGGGGTCTTCGTGGCCGGGTTTCTTGTCGTCGTCCATTCTTCGTTTACTTTTGACAGGCTAGCCCATACCTTGCCGCCCGCCGGCTGCCAAACACAACAGACATTTGTCCTCGGGGTGCCATCACGATGCTGCCAGTACGCAAACCCATCCGTAAGGCCCTCCGCGGGCTTGCCGTTCTCGCGAGCGCAGCCGCCCTCGCGGCCTGCAGCTACTCCGCCCCGACCCGCGTTTCCGATGACGGCATTGCGGTCGATCCGAACAAGCCGGTGACGGTCGCGCTGCTGGTGCCGACCGGATCGGGCGATCCGGGCAAGGAGATGATCGGCCGGAGCCTCATCAACGCCGCCCAGCTCGCCCAGACCGGGCTCCAGAACGCCACGATCGATCTCAAGGTCTACCCGACCTCCGGCACCACCGACGGTGGCGCGGCGGCGGCGAATCAGGCCGTGGCGGAAGGCGCGAAGATCATCGTCGGGCCGCTGTTCTCGACCGCGACCGCGGGGGCCGAACCGGTGGCGCGCGCCGCCGGCATCAAGATGCTCTCGATGAGCAACAACCCCGAGGTGGCGAGCGACACGGTCTATGTGCTCGGCGCGACCTTCGCCAATACCGCCGACAGTCTCGTCGCCTACGGCCTGTCGCAGGGGCTGCGGAACTACGGCATCGTCTATCCCTCGGGCCTCGAGGGCGAGACGGCGCGCGATGCCGCGGCCGGCGCGATCCAGCGCCGGGGTGCGACGCTGGTCGCCTCCGAGCCCTACAACCTCTCGGTGCAGGCGATTGAATCGGCGGCCGGACCGGCGGCGGCGGCGCTCAACGCCCGTGGCGCCAACGCCGTCATCCTCACCGACGGCCCGACCGGCGGGCTCGGCTATATCGCCGAGGCCCTGCGCCGCGACGGGCTCGCCTCGGGCCAGGTCGCCTTCCTCGGCATGCAGCGCTGGGCGGATTCGGCCGAGATCCTCGCGCTCGACAGCCTGCAGGGCGGTGTCTTCGTCGCGCCCGATCCGAGCTATGCCGGCGCCTTCAACGGCCGCTATCACAACGCCTATGGCGAGCAGCCGGCGGCGCTTGCCGGGCTCGCCTTCGACGGCGTGGCGGCGATCGGCGCGCTGATCGCGGAAGCCCGCGTCGATGGCGGCAGCCCCTTCTCCGCCGCCCGGCTGACCAAGAGCTCGGGCTTCCTCGGCGCGACCGGCCCGTTCCGGCTGCTGCCCAACGGCACCAACCAGCGCAATCTCGCGATCTATGAGGTGCGCGGCGGCACCTCGACGGTGATCCGGCCTGCGGCACGGAGTTTCGACACAATTGGCTACTGAGCAGAGCCTCCTGCCCACGAGCGACGAGCCCTGGGCAGGACTGGCCGAAAGACCGGGCGACCTTCTCGACATCGCGGCCGTCCGGGACCGCATCACCGCCATCGCGGCGGCCACCTCCGACAAGTCCCAGCTGCGGCAGGAGGCTGTCCTCGTGCTGCGCGAGGTGTTCGAGGCCGGGCGCGCCGCCATCGCCGAGCGCATCGCGCAGACGCCGCGCGAGGCCTATCGCGCGGTCTATGACTATTCCTGGCTCACCGACCAGATCATGCGGCTGGTGCTCGACCTCGCCGCGACCCATCTCCACCGGCGCCCCAACCCCACGGCCAGCGAGCGGATCTCGCTCGTGGCGGTGGGCGGCTACGGCCGGGGCGAGATGGCGCCGTTCTCGGATGTCGATCTGCTGTTTCTCACCCCCTACAAGCAGACCGCCTGGGGCGAGAGCCTGATCGAGAGCGCGCTCTACTGCCTCTGGGACCTGAAGATGAAGGTCGGGCATTCGGTGCGCACGATCGACGACTGCATCCGGCTCGGCAAGAAGGACTCGACGATCCGCACGGCGCTGCTCGAGCAGCGGCACATCTGGGGCGATGCGGATCTCGCGCAGACCCTGAACGACCGGCTCTGGTCCGAGCTCTTCAAGGGCACCGGCCCCGAGTTCGTGGAGATGAAGCTCGAGGAACGCGCCGAGCGGCACCGGCGGCAGGGCAGCACGCGCTATCTGCTCGAACCGAACGTGAAGGAGGGCAAGGGGGGCCTGCGCGACCTCCAGATGCTGTTCTGGATCGCGAAATACCTCAACAACGTCCGCAGCCCCGAGGATCTGGTGAAGATCGGCGTGTTCAGCCCCGAGGAATACAGCATCTTCGTCGAGGCGGCGGCCTTCCTCTGGACCACGCGGGTCCATCTCCATCTCATCAACCGGCGCGCGACCGAGCAGCTGAGCTTCGACATGCAGGTCGAGGTGTCCGAGCGGCTCGGCTACCGGCAGACCACCGGGCAGCGGGCGGTCGAGCGCTTCATGCAGGACTATTTCACCCACGCCAAGCACGTGGGCGATCTCACCCGCATCTTCTCCGCCGCGCTCGAGGCGCGGCACGTGAAGGCCAAGCCCGGCCTCTCGCGCGCCTTCCGCAACGTCTTCTCCTACGAGCGCGACAAGACCGGGCCGGGCTACCGGCTGAAGCACGGCCGCATAGATGTGGCGGATCCGGCGAAGTTCTTTACCGATCCGGTCAACATGCTGCGCATCTTCAAGGAGGGGCTCGTCACCGGCATTCCGATCCATCCCGACGTGCTGCGCCTCGTGGTCGCCAATCTCGACCTGATCGACGACAGGATGCGGCGCGACCCGGAAGCCAACCAGATCTTCCTCGACCTGCTGCTCAACCACAACAACCCCGAGCGGGTGCTGCGGCTGATGAACGAGGTCGGCGTGCTCGGCGCCTTCGTGCCGGAATTCGGCCGGATCGTCGCGATGATGCAGTTCAACATGTATCATCACTACACGGTGGACGAGCACACGATCCGGGTGATCTCGACCCTGAGCAAGATCGAGCGCGGCGAGATGCGCCACCAGATGCCGACCTCGACGCGCATCCTCTCGCGCGGGGTGAACCGGCGGGTGCTCTATGTCGCGCTGCTGCTCCATGACATCGGCAAGGGATCGGGGCAGGATCATTCCGTCTATGGCGCGGAGATCGCGCAGAAGGTCTGCCCGCGGCTCGGGCTCAACGCCGAGGAGACCGATCTCGTCGTCTGGCTGGTGCGCCACCACCTGCTGATGTCGGATGTCGCGCAGAAGCGCGACCTGACGGACCCGCGCACGGTGCGCGACTTCGCGAAGACGGTGAAGAGCCCGACGCGCCTCAAGCTCCTGACGGTGCTCACCGTCTGCGACATCCGCGGCGTCGGGCCGAATGTCTGGAACAACTGGAAGGCCTCGCTCCTGCGCGCGCTCTATGGCGAGACGCTCGAATTCCTGACCGGCGGCAGCCAGGCGCTCGGGCGGCCCGAGCGGGAGGCCCATGCCAAGGAGGAGCTCGAGGCGGCGCTCACCGGCTGGAGCGCCGAGGAGATCCAGCTCGAGTGCATGCGCCATTACCCGCCCTACTGGCTCGGGTTCGACACGCGCACCCATGTGATCTTCGCCAAGCTTCTGCGCAACCTGCCGAGCGACGAGGCGGCGATCGCGATCGAGCTCGATCCCGCCCGCGACGCGACGCGGGCCTGTTTCGCGATGACCGACCATCCGGGGATCTTTGCCCGGCTCACCGGGGCGCTGGCGCTCGTCGGCGCGAACGTGGTCGATGCGCGGAGCTACATCACCAGCGACGGGGTGGCGACCGCGGCCTTCTGGATCCAGGACGCCGACGGCAAGCCCTATGAAAAGTCGCGGCAGACCCGGCTCCGGAGCAGCGTGCGCCGCACCCTCCAGGGCGAGATCCTTGCCAGCGAGGCGCTGAAGGAGAAGGAGCGGGTGAAGCCGCGCGAGCGCAAGTTCGTGGTGCCGACCCGGATCAGCTTCGACAATTCCGGCAGCGACATCTACACCATCGTCGAGGTCGAGACCTTCGACCGGCCGGGGCTGCTCTTCGATCTCTCGCGGGCCTTCCGGCGCGGCAATATCTCGATCGCCTCCTCGATCGTCGCGACCTACGGCAAGCAGGCGGTGGACGTCTTCTACGTGAAGGACATCTTCGGCCTGAAGATCCATGCCGATGCCAAGCAGAAGGCGCTCGAGGCCAAGATCCGCGAGGCGATCGACCGGGACGGCAACGACGAGGCCGCCGCGCTGTCGGGGCCCGCGAAGAAAGCCGCCGCGCGCAAGGCCGCAGCCGCGGCCCGCAAGCCCGAAACCGCGAGAAAGAAGTGATCCGACAGATCCGTTTGCTGCCCGCGTTCCTGACCGTGGGCTCCTGGACCATGCTGAGCCGGGTGCTCGGCCTTGCCCGCGACATGCTGATGGCGGCGTTTCTCGGCACCGGGCCGATGGCGCAGGCCTTTCTCGTGGCCTTCACGCTGCCCAACATGTTCCGCCGCTTCTTCGCCGAGGGCGCCTTCAACATGGCCTTCGTGCCGATGTTCGCCAAGAAGCTGGAGGGCGGCGAGAACCCGGAGGCCTTCGCGCGCGATGCCCTCTCGGCGCTCGCGAGCGTGCTTATCGTCTTCACGCTCGTCGGCCAGTTGCTGATGCCCTGGCTGGTGCTTGCCATGGCGAGCGGCTTTCTCGGCGACGAGCGCTATGCGCTGAGCGTGAGCTACGGGCGCATCGCGTTTCCCTATATCCTCTTCATCTCGCTGACGGCGCTGCTGAGCGGGGTGCTGAACGCGCTCGGGCGCTTTGCGGTGGCCGCCGCGGCGCCGATCCTCATGAACCTCGTGATGATCGCCTTCCTGTTGATGGGCTACTGGGGCCCGGGCGATGTCGGGCTCTGGCAGATCTGGTCGGTGCCGGTGGCGGGCATCGCCCAGCTTGCGCTGGTCTGGTGGGGCGCCTCGAAGGCGGGGCTCCGGATCGTGCCGCACTGGCCGCGCTTCACGCCCGAGATCCGCAAGCTCGCGATGATCGCGGCGCCGGCGGTGCTCACCGGCGGGGTGGTGCAGATCAACCTCATCGTCGGGCGGCAGGTCGGCTCGTTCTTCGACGGCGCGGTGGCTTGGCTTTCCTATGCCGACCGGCTCTATCAGCTGCCGCTCGGGGTGGTGGGCGTGGCGATCGGCGTGGTGCTGCTGCCGGATCTGGCGCGCAAGCTGCGCTCCGCGGATGCCGATGGTGCGCGGAACGCCACCAACCGGGCGACCGAGCTCACGCTCGGGCTCACGATCCCGGCGGCGGCGGCGCTGATGGTGATCCCGGGGCCGATCGTCTCGGTGCTGTTCCAGCGCGGCGAATTCGGCGCGGCGGACACGCAGGCGACCGCGCTCGCCGTGCTGATCTATGGCGCGGGGCTGCCGGCCTTCGTGCTCCAGAAGGTCTATCTGCCGCTCTATTACGCCCGCGAGGACAGCCGGACGCCGCTGCGGTTCACGGTGCATGCGATGATCGTGAACGCGCTGGCCGCCCTCGCTCTGGCGCCGCTGATCGGGTTTTCGGCCGCGGCGCTCGGGACGACGCTGGCCGGCTGGACCATGCTCTTCCAGCTCTGGCAGGGCACGCGGACGATGGGCGATGCGACGCGGCCGGACCCGCAGCTCCGGCGCACCCTGCCCCGCATCGTGCTGGCGAGCGTGATGATGTCGGCGGTGCTCTTTTTCGCCGAGCGGGCGCTCACGCCGGCGCTTGCCGATCCGGTGCTGCGCTATGGCGCGCTGGTGCTGCTGGTGGCGGCGGGGCTCGCCGCCTATGCGGTCTCGGCGGTGGCGATCGGCGCGCTGCGACCGGCGGAGGTCAGGCGCGCGCTCGGGCGGCGGCGGGGCTGAGGCACGGGGGGGCTTGCGCCCGGCGCGGGATCGCGTAGCCTCGGCGTCTGGGGACAGCGCGGCATCATTGGGGATGCCGCGATACGCTCCACGCGCGGGAGCGCAGACATTCCATGAAAAATCCCTGGATGAGCATGTGGCTGAGCGCCATGAACAAGGCTGCCGGCCCGGCGCGCGGGGCTGTCAGCGCCGAGATGCAGCGCCAGCAGAAGGCCTGGATGCGCGACATGCAGAAGGCCGCCGGGCTGTCCGCGACGCCCGGCAAGAAGGCTTCGGCCAAACGTCGCGGCAAGCGCGGCTGAGGCGTCAGGGGTCGAGCGCGCGCGGGCGGGTCGCGACGGCGGAGAGCACCGAGCGGGCGGCGCGCAGGCCCGGCGCCTCGCCGCCGCGGCCGAGCAGCACCATCGCGCGCTCCGCGGCATCGCGCTGCGCCTCGGCCGCCACCGGGTCGTCGAGCAGCTGCGCGACGGCCGGCGCGATCAGCTCGGCCCGGCAGTCCCCGAGCAGGAATTCCGGCACGGCGCGGGTCTCGGTCACGAGGTTGACGAGGGTCACGGTGTCGATGCGGACCATGCGGCGCACGACGGTCGAGGTCAGCGCGTTGGCGGCATAGGCGATCACCATCGGCGCGCCCTGGGCGGCAAGCTCGAGGCTCACGGTGCCGGAGGCGGCAAGGGCGGCGTCGGCCATGGCGAAGGCCGCGCGCTTGCGGGCGTCGGCCTCGGCGACGGAGAGGCCGGTCGGATCGAGGATGCGCGGCCAGCCGGCTGCGGTGCGCGGAAAGGCGGCGGCGACGCGCGCGGCCACCGGGCCTGCGGCGGGCACGACGATGGCGAGATCCGGGTGGCTCGCGGTGAGCCGGGCGATCACCTCGGCGAAGACCGGCGAGAGGCGCGTCACCTCCCCCATGCGGGAGCCGGGCAGCACGAGGAGCACCTGCTGGCCCGGCGCGATGCCGAGCTCCTCGCGCAGCGCGATGGTGCCGGAGAGCGGCACGCGCGGGGTCTCGACCACCGGATGGCCGACGAAATCGCAGGTCATGCCGGCGGCGCGCATGTAGGGCGGCTCGAACGGCAGCAGGGCGAGCACGTGATCGACGGTGCGGGCCATCTTCGTCGCCCGCCCCGGCCGCCAGGCCCAGACCGAGGGCGCGACATAGTGGATCACGCGCAGATCCGGCAGCGCCTTGCGGGCGCGGCGGGCGACCCGGAGGCAGAAATCCGGGCTGTCGATGGTGACGAGCGCATCGGGCCGGGCGGCGATCACCGCCTCGGCCGTCTCGCGGATCCGGCGCAGGAGGTTCGGGAGCCGCGGCAGGACCTCGGAGAGCCCCATGACCGAGAGCTCCTCCATCGGAAAGCGGCTCTCGAACCCGAGGGCCGCCATCGCCGGGCCGCCGACGCCCTCGAGCCGCAGGCAGGGGCCGCAGAGCTCGCGCAGGCCGGCGATGAGCGCGGCCCCGAGCAGATCGCCGGAGGGCTCGCCTGCGATCAGGAAGAGGTGCGGCGGTTTCATGGCTCGCCGCCGCCGCTTGCGAGGCCGAGGACGAAGAGCCCGGCGGCATCGGCGGCCTCGATGAGCCCCTCGCGATCGAGGAGGAGCACGCCGCCGGCCTCGACCGCGAGGCCCGCGAGCCCGGCGGCCGCGGCGCGCCCCACGGTCTCCGGGCCGATGGCGGGAAGGTCGAGCCGCCAGTCCTGGCCGGGCTTCGGCGCCTTGTAGAGCACGCCCTGCCCGCCCGCGACATCGGGGCGGAAGCCCCGGCCGGTCTCGGCGACGAAGCTGAGCAGCGCGTCGGTGCCCTGGATCGATTCCACGCCGAGGCAGATGCCCTGGGCCACCACCGCGGCCTGGCCGACATCGACGCGGCCGAGCGCCCGGACGATGCGGCGGGCGCGGCGGGCATCCTTGAGATCGGCCTCCGAGGGGCGGGCGCGGGTGAGCACGCCCTCGGGCGCGACGAGGCTCGTGAGGATCTCGTGGGCGCCGACGAGGCGGAGCCCCTCCTTCTCGAAGATCCCGGCGACGAGGCGCAGGGTGGAATCGTCGCCCGCCTTGAGGCCCGCGAGCACCTTCGGCGCCAGCGTCAGCATCTTGAGATCGAAGCGGAGCGGGTTGAGCTCGGGCCGCCGGATGCCGCCGGCGAAGGTGACCTCCGCGACGCCGGCCTTGCGGAGATCGGCGAAGAGACGCCCCGGCTTCTCGAAGACGGCGGAGATCGCCGGGTGGCCGTCGGCCCAGCCGAGATCGACGCCGGGAAGGCGGACGACGTAATGCGGCCGGCCGCGGCTCCGGCATTCCTCCGCGATCAGGCGCGGCAGGTCGCCCCGTCCGGCGATGATCGCGAGTGGCGCCTCTGCCACGGCCTCAGCCCGGCGGCAGGGTGAAGGAGCGCGAACTCTCGGCGGTGATGAAGCCGACGATCTCCCGGACGAGCGGGTTCTCGGGATAGGCGGCGGAAACCGCCTCGACCCGGCTCTGGAGCGTGCCTTCGCCCTTGAAGAGCGCGGCGAACGCGGCCCGGAGTTCGTGGATTTCCGTGCGGCTCGTGGAGCGGCGCTTGAGGCCGACGAGGTTGAGGCCCATGAGATGCGCCCGCTCGCCCGTCACCGAGCCGTAGGGGATCACGTCGGCAACGACGCCGGCGAGCCCGCCGATCATCGCGCCGCGGCCGAGCCGGACGTGCTGGTGCACCGCCGAGAGGCCGCCCATCACCACGAAATCCTCGACCACGCAATGGCCGGCGAGCGTCGCGTTGTTGGCCATGATGACGTTGTTGCCGATGATGCAGTCGTGCGCGACATGGGTGGACATCATGAAGAGGTTGTCGTCGCCCACCCGCGTCACCCCGCCGCCGCCCACCGTGCCGGTGTTCATCGAGGTGTATTCCCGGATGCGGTTGCGCGCGCCGATCACGAGCTCGGTCGGCTCGCCGCGGAACTTCAGATCCTGCGGGATGTGGCCGAGCGAGGCGAAGGGCCAGACGATGGTGTCCTCGCCGATGCGGGTGATGCCCGCGACGGCGACGTGGCTCATGAGCTGGACCCGCGGCCCGAGCTCGACTGCGGCGCCGATCACGCAATAGGCCCCGATGCGGCAGCCCGGGCCGATCACCGCCCCGTCCTCTACGATGGCGCTCGGATGAATGTCGGCGCTGGGGTCAATGGCCATCCCCTCAGACCTTCGCGCCGGCTTCTTCGGGCGACATGATCATCGCCGTGAAGACCGCCTCGGCGCAGATCCTGCCGTCGATCTTGGCGGTGCCGTTGAACTTCCAGACCTTGGACTTGCCGCGGATCACCTCGACATGGAGCTCGAGCTGGTCACCGGGCACCACGGGCTGGCGGAACTTCGCGCCCTCGATGCTCATGAAGTAGACGAGCCGGTCGCTGTCCATGAGGTCGAGCGTCTCGACGACCAGCACGGCGGCGGTCTGGGCCATCGCCTCGATGATGAGCACGCCGGGCATCACCGGGCGGACCGGGAAGTGCCCGTCGAAATGCGGCTCGTTGACGGTGACGTTCTTGATGCCCACGGCGGAGGCATTGGCGGCGATGTTCACCACCTTGTCGATCATGAGGAAGGGGTAGCGGTGCGGGATCATCCGCTTGATCTGCAGGATATCCACCTGCTTCAGCTCAGGATCGATGGCGAGTGTCATGGTGCTTCGTCCTCGTTAGTCTCGTTTCCCTGCGGCGTGCTGTCCTCTGTGCCGGGCACCGGCAAGCCCGGCGCGCCGCCCGCATCGATCTCCGCAATCACCTCATCGGTGATATTCAGCCTCTGGTCCGCGAGCAAGACACTGTTCTCGTCAAAGATCGCCTGGGCCTGGTGGCGCTCCATGAGGCGGACGAGGACCGGGGCGACGGCGGCATAGAACTGGCGGCGGGTCTGGTCGAGCTCCTTGGCGAGCCCATCGGAGCGCTCGTCCTGGCGCTTGCGGGCCGCGACCACGCGCTCGTCGAAGGCATCGGCGAGCTTGCGGAACTCCTGGGTCGGGATCGTGCCGCGTTTTTCGGTGAGCTGGCGCTCCTCGTCCTCGAAGGCGGTATCGATCGCGCGGGCCTCGGCGACGAGCGCCTTGCGCTTCTCCTCCTCGGCGGCGAGCAGCGCCCGGCCCGTCTCGGAATCGACGAGAATGCGTTCCTGGTTGATGAAGAGGAACGGGGCGCCCGCCGGCGGCTGCGCGACCTGCGCGCCGGCGGCGCCGGCAAGACCGGCGATGAGGCCGCAGGCCAGGGCCACGGCACGGGGCCGGAGCCTGCGCATCCGTCCTCTGCCGCGCCCGCCCATCTAGAACCGCGTCTGGAGCGAGAAGCGGAAGCGCTCGGTCTTGTCGTAGTCTTCCTTCTTCAGCGGGAAGGCGTAGTTGAACCGCAGCGGCGCGAAGGGCGTGTTGACGAAGAGGCTGACGCCGGTCGAGGCGCGCAGGTGCATGTCGGCATCGACGGTGCCCATGGAGCCATCGACGTCGTCGAGACCCCAGAGCGAGCCCATGTCGGCAAAGACGCCGCCGTAGATGCCGTATTCCTGCGGCAGGCCGAGCGGGAAGCTCGCGTCGAAGCGGAGGATGCCGTAGTAGTTGCCGCCGAGGGCTTCATCGACCTCCATGTTCTGCTGCGGCGGAAGACACTCGCCGTAGTCGCAGTAGTCGCGCGGTCCGAGGCCGTTGCGCTCGAAGCCGCGGAAGGAGTCGCCGCCGGCGTTGAAGCGGTCGATGATGCGGGTGCCCTGCTTCGAGAAGATCGCGCCGCCCTCGAGGGCGGCGGAGAGGATCAGATCCTCGTCGAAGAAGCTCGTGTAGGCGCGCGCGGTGCCCTGGGTCTTCGAATGCGTCACGTCGCCGCCGAGGCCCGCGAACTCCTGGTTGAGGGTCAGGATGAAGCCCGCGCTCGGATCGACGACCGAGTTGCGCTTGTCGAAGGTGTAGGTGAAGCCGAGCGCCGAGGTGAGGAGCGCGCCCTCCTCGTTGATGATGATCTCCGAGGTGTCGTCGGCGACATCGCTGATGTCATCCGACGAGATGCGGTACTTGATCGTCAGCCGGCCGTTCTCGCTGATCGGGAAGCCGACGCGCGGCTCGAAGCCGACATTGCTCTGGCGGAAGGTCTGCTCGCTGAGGTTTCGGGTGCGGTAGTAGATGTTGAAGCCCGCGAGAAGATCGCGGTCGAAGAGCTCGGGCTCGGCGAAGCCGAAGTCGAAGTTGCCGTATTCGGTGTTGGCCGAGATCGTCGCGGAGACGGTCTGGCCGCGGCCGAGGAAGTTGCGCTCGGTGATGCCGATCTGCGCGGTGACACCCTCGCTCGTGGAGAAGGCGCCGCCGATCGAAAGCGAGCCGGTGGGCTGTTCCTCGACCTGGACATCGACGATGGCGCGGCCGGAGCCGGAGCCGTCCCGCACGTTGACGGCGACGTTCTTGAAGTAGCCGAGGCCGCGGATGCGGTCTTCGGCGCTGCGGATCTCGCGGGTGTTGAAGGCATCGCCCTCCACGACCTGGAACTGGCGGCGGATGACGCGGTCGAGCGTCCGGGTGTTGCCGGAGATGTCGATGCGTTCGATGAAGATGCGCTCGGCCGGCGAGAGCTCGAAGGTGATGTCGAGGATGCGGTTCGCCGCGTCCTTCGTCACCTTGGGCTGGATGTCGACGAAGGCATAGCCCTGCTGGCCGGCGATGTAGGAGATGCGCTCGACGACCTTGTCGACTTCCGAGCCGTTGTAGATGCCGCCCCCGAGCAGGGGCGCAAGCAGCGGCTGGAACTGTTCGGCCGGGAGGCCGGGGATCGCGGAGCTCACGCCGATCTTGCCGAAGCGGTACTGCTGGCCCTCGGAGACGGTGAAGGCGAGGAAGAAGCCGCTGCGCTCGCGGGCAAGCTCGGAGGTGGCGGAGAGCACGCGGAAATCGTAGTAGCCGCGGTCGAGGTAGAACTGGCGCAGGAGCTGGCTGTCGACCTCGAGCCGGTCCTGGTCGTAGGTGTTGCCGCCGAGCAGGAAGCTCAGCCAGGTGGTCTGGTTCGTCTGGATGACGCGCAGCAGGCGGCGGTCGGAGTAGACGTTGTTGCCGATGAAGTTCACCCGCTGGACCTTGGTGTTCCGGCCCTCGTAGATCTCGAAGACGAGGTCGACGCGGTTGTCGGGGCGGCGGATGATGACCGGGTTGACCTCCGCCGCATACCGGCCGGACTGGCGGTAGGCGTTGGTGATGCTCAGCGCATCGGCCTCGGCCGCCTCGACGGAATAGGCGAGCCGCGGCCGCAGCTGGATCGCGGCGAGGAGCGCCTCGTCGTCAAGGCCGTCATTGCCCTCGAAGGCGATCTGGTTGATGATCGGGTTCTCGGCGACGGTGATCACGAGGCGGCCCGCTTCGGGCGAGATGTCCACCTTCTCGAACAGCCCGGTATCGTAGAGCTTGCGGACGGCGATGTTGATTTCCTGGGGCGTAAGCGGCTGGCCGGCCTCTATGCCCGCGAAGCTCCGCACCGTCTCGGCCTCGATGCGCTGGTTTCCCGCGACATCGACGCGGCTGAACACCGCCGTGCCCTGCGCGTAGAGCGGGTTACCCGGCGGCGCGATCGAAACGACCGCCGCGATCAGGATTGCGCGATAAAGGTACTGTTTCCAGCGCCGCTGCCCCATGGCGTCTGCCTCTCTGCTCGCGGGCGTTTGCCGCCCTTCCTGGTCAACTCACCAGCCGCATTATGTCGTTGTAGGTAGCGAATACCATCAGGAGCAAGATCAAGCCAAGACCTATCGACATGGCGATCTGCATCACCGCCGGGCTCGGCGGGCGGCCCCGGATGGCCTCGATCAGAAAGGCGAGGAAATGGCCGCCGTCGAGCACCGGAATCGGGAAAAGGTTCAGCATTCCGATGGCGGTGGAAATCACGCCGATCAGGATGATGAAGCTCAGGAAGCCCTGCTGCGCCGTCTCGCCCGAAACCTGGGCGATGCCGAGCGGGCCCTGGAGATTGTCGGCGCCGATCGCGCCGGTGATGATGCTCTTCAGGCCGTGGAGCGACTGGGTGATGACGCCGATCATGCGCTCGACACCGATCCCGATGGCGGTCCAGGGCGCGGGCGTTTCGGTGGCCGGCAGGTAGAGCGGGCCGCCGGCGACGCCGATCATCACCCGGCGCTCGAAATTGCCGTCGTTGTTCTGGGTGTCGCGCTCGGCCGGCGCGATCTGGAGCGAGATCTGTTCGCCATCGCGCCAGACGGCGAGCGTGAGCGGCTGCTCCTCCGAGCCGAGCACGGCCTGGCGCAGATCCTCGAAGGAGGAAAGCGGCACGCCATCGGCGGAGAGGATGAGATCGCCGCGCCGGAGGCCCGCGCGGCTCGCAGGCGAAAGCGGCTCGACCCCCTGCACCAGCGGCGGGAAGGCATAGGTCGAGGTGACATCGAGCCGGTTGCCGTCACGCTCGATGCGGAAGTCCATCGGGCCCGGAGGCTGCATCCCGAGCGCGGCCTGGATGATGTCCTGGAAGCTGCTGACCGGATTGCCGTTGACCTCGAGCACGATGTCGCCGGGCCGGAGCGTCTCGCCCGCTTCCGGCGGCAGCGTCGCGGCAAGCTCGCCGACGGTCGGGCGCTCGACGGCGACGCCCTGCCAGGTGACGACGGAGGCGAAGACCGCGATGGTGAGCAGGAAGTTGGCAACGGGCCCCGCGAGCACCGTCAGCATGCGCTTCCAGACCGCGGCGCCATGGAAGCTCCGCTCGCGCTCCTGCGCCGACATGCCGGCAAGAACCGTGTCATCGGCACGGCTCGCCCCGTCGCTGTCGCCGAAAAAGCGCACGTAGCCGCCAAGCGGAATGGCGGCGAGCTGCCAGAGCGTGCCGCGCCGGTCGGTGCGCGACCAGAGCACCGGCCCGAAGCCGATCGAGAACACCTCGGAATGGATGCCGCACCAGCGGGCCACGATGTAGTGGCCGTATTCGTGCACCGCGACGACGATGCCGAGCACCACCGCAAAGGGGATCACGGTGGAGAGGAAGCCGCCAATCAGGGGAATGTTCGCAATCAGGTCCAACAGGTCACGCTCCGACGCAAGTCTCTATCCAGGCCCGGCCGGCCACACGCGCCCGACGGTCGAGCTCAAGCACATCGGCCAGGGAATATTCCGAACCGCAGCTTGCCGCCTCGCGGCCGAGGTCCCTAGTGACATGTTCAACCAGAACGCTCATGTCAAGAAAGCCGATCGCTCCGGCGAGGAAGCCGTCGAGCGCCGCTTCCTTCGCTGCGTTGAAGACGGCGCCCGCGAGCCCGCCCAGTTCCATCACCTCGTGGGCGAGGCGCAGCGCCGGAAACCGCTCGGGATCGGCGGCGCAGAAGTCGAGGCGGGCCAGGGCGGCGAGGTCGAGCCGGTCGAGCGGCAGCGGTTCGCGCACCGGCCAGTTGAGGGCATAGCCGATGGCGCCGCGCATGTCCGAGGGGCCGAGATGGGCCATGATCGAGCCGTCGCGGAAGCCGACCAGCGAATGGATGATCGACTGCGGGTGGACCACGACCTCGATCCGCTCCGAGGGCACGCCGAAGAGCACATGCGCCTCGATGATCTCGAGCGCCTTGTTGAACATCGAGGCGCTGTCGATCGAGATGCGCTGGCCCATGTCCCAGTTGGGATGGGCCATGGCCTGTGCCGGCGTGACGCGGGCCATCGCCTCGCGCGGCCAGTCGCGGAACGGCCCGCCCGAGGCGGTGAGGATGATGCGCTCGATCGCGTCGTGGCGCTCGCCGTTGAGCGCCTGGAAGATCGCGCTGTGCTCGCTGTCGACCGGCAGGAGCGTCGCGCCGTGGCGGGCGCAGGTGGCGAGGAAGAGCGCGCCGGCGCAGACGAGGCTTTCCTTGTTGGCCAGCGCGACGATGCCGCCGCTCTCGGCCGCCCGCAGCCCCGGCACGAGCCCGGCCGCGCCGACGATGGCCGACATCGCCCAGTCCACCGGCTCGGACGCCGCATCGGCGATGGCCGCCGGTCCGGCCGCCGCCTCGATGCCGCTGCCCTCGAGCGCGGCCCGAAGCTCCGCGAGGCGCGTCGGGTCGGAGGTGACGGCGATCCGCGCCCGCAGCTTGCGGGCCTGGGCGGCGAGCAGGCGGATGTTGCGCGCCCCGGTGAGGGCCACGACCTCATGGGTTTCGGCCCCGCCCTGATCCTCGATCAGGGAGACCGTGTTCTGTCCGATCGAGCCTGTCGATCCGAAGATGCTGATCCTGCGTCTCATGCCAGTTCAGTAAAGCGCTGCGGCGACGCCGAGGGCGTCGAGTATCAGGAACGCCCAGGTGCCTCCCAGGATGCCGTCGAGCCGGTCGAGAAAGCCGCCATGGCCGGGAAGGAGAACGCCCGAGTCCTTGACCCCCGCCCGGCGCTTCAGCCAGCTCTCGGCGAGATCGCCCGCCTGCGAGGCCATGGCGACAAGGAGGCCGGCGCCGGCGGCGACGAGGATCGGCCAGCCCAGAACTGCGGCAATCACCATGCTGAGCCCGCAGGCGCAGGCCAGGCCGCCGATGGCGCCGGAACAGGTCTTGCCGGGGCTGATGCGCGGGCAGAGCTTGCGGCCGCCGACCGAGCGGCCGGTGAAATAGGCGCCGACGTCGGAGGCGATGATGATGACCACGATCCAGATGAGGACGTCGACGCCCCGGGTCTCGGTCTCGAGAATGACGAGAAGCCCGCCGATGGCGACGCCGATGTAGAGCGCGCCGCCCGCCAGCTCCAGGAAGTGCCGCGGCGAGAGCAGCCCCGCGACCAGGGCCGCGATCATGAGGAACACGAACCCCAGTGCCGCGGCGCCAAGGCCCGCGGCGGCGATGCCGAGCACGCCCCCTGCGCTGAGCACGAGCAGCGGCAGCGTGGCGAAACGGGGGTTGCCGGTGATGATGCGGTGATACTCCCAGAAGAGCAGCACCAGCAGCACCGCGGCCAGCAGCATGGCGGGAATGCCGCCGATCATCACGCAGAAAAGGCACAAGGCACCGAGGACCACGCCGGACACCGCCCGGATACCGAGGTCGCCGAAGCGGCCCGGCTTTGGCCCTGTGCCCGTCATCCTGCCACGGCGCCGAACCGGCGTTCGCGAGATCCGAAACCCTGCACCTGCTGGGCGAACATCTCGGCCGTGAAGTCGGGCCAGCAGGCCTCGACAAAGGCGTATTCCGAATAGGCCGACTGCCAGGGCAGGAAGCCCGAGACGCGGTATTCGCCGGAGGTGCGCAGGATGAGATCCGGGTCCGGCAGACCGGCGGTATCGAGATGGGCCTCGATCGTTGCGGGCGTGATCTCCTCGGCGGTCATCTCGCCGGCGCGGACCGCTTCGGCGATGCGCCGGGTCGCCCGCAGGATCTCGTCCCGCCCGCCGTAGTTCACCGCAACCGTGAGGTTGAAGCGGGTGTTCGTGCGGGTCTGGGCCTCGAGCCCGGCCATCAGCGCCTGAAGGTCGGCGTCGAGCCGCTCGCGGCCGCCGATGAAGCGGACGCGGACGCCTTCGGCGACGAGCCGGGCGCCCTCCTTCTTGATGTAGCGCCGGAAGAGCCGCATGAGGCCGATGACCTCGGCCGCCGGGCGCTTCCAGTTCTCGGTCGAGAAGGCGAAGAGGGTCAGGTGGGTGATGCCGAGATCGGGGCTGGCCTCAACGATCTCGCGCACGCGATCGGCGCCGCGCCGGTGGCCCTGGAGCCGCGGCAGCCCCCGGCTCGACGCCCAGCGCCCGTTGCCATCCATGATGATGGCGACATGGGCGGGCGCCCCGCCCGGCTGCGAGATGGCCAGCTTCGAACTCGTGCCTGAATGCATGATCGGTGAACCTCTTACCCTTTTGCCGCCCGCCCGCGTCAGACCTGCATGATCTCTTCCTGCTTCGTCGCCAGCGCACTGTCGATCCGGCCGATCGCGGAATCCGTGAGCTGCTGGATCTCGTCGGACCAGAGCTTCTGGTCGTCCTCGGCCATGCCTGCGTTCTTGGCCTTCTTGATCTGGTCCATGCCGTCGCGGCGCACGTTGCGCACGGCGATGCGCGCGTGCTCGGCATACTGGCCCGCGACCTTGGCGAGATCGCGGCGGCGCTCCTCGTTGAGCTCGGGGATCGGCAGGCGCAGGATCGTGCCGTCCATCTGCGGGTTGATCCCGAGGCCCGAATTGCGGATCGCCTTGTCGACCGTGTTCACGAGGCTCTTGTCCCAGATGTTGATGAGCACCATCCGGGGCTCGGGCACGGTGATGGTGCCGAGCTGGTTGATCGGCGTCGGCGAGCCATAGGCCTCGACCGTGACCGGATCGAGCATGGACGCCGAGGCGCGGCCGGTGCGAAGCGATGCGAATTCGGTGCGGAGCGCGGCCAGCGCGCCGTCCATGCGCTTTTCGAGCGCGGCGATGTCAATCTCGATGTCGGTGTCCGACATGGTTGCCTCCTAAGCCCGGCGCCGAGCGGCGCTCAGCCGGGTTCGACGATTGTGAACCGCCCCTCTCCCTTCACGATGCCCGCAAGGCCGCAGGGCTCGTCGAGGGAGAAGACAATGATCGGAAGACCGTTGTCCCGCGCGAGCGCGATGGCGGATGCATCCATTACCTTGAGGTTCTTCTGGAGCACAATATCATAGCTCACCCGGTCGTAACGCTTTGCATCCGGGTTTTTCTTCGGGTCGCTGTCGTAGACGCCATCGACCTGTGTGCCCTTGAAGATCGCATCGCACGACATCTCGGATGCGCGAAGCGTCGCGGCGGTATCGGTGGTGAAATACGGGTTGCCGGTGCCGGCGGCGAAGATGCAGACGCGGCCCTTTTCGAGATGGCGCACCGCGCGGCGGCGGATGTAGGGCTCGCAGACCTCGTCCATCGGGATGGCGGAGATCACGCGGGTCGGCAGGCCGAGCGTCTCGACGGCGGACTGCATCGCGAGCGCATTCATCACGGTCGCAAGCATGCCCATGTAGTCGGCGGTGGTCCGCTCCATGCCCTGGGCGCTGCCCTGCAGGCCGCGGAAGACGTTGCCGCCGCCGATCACGAGGCAGATCTCGACGCCGAGATCATGCAGCGCGACGACCTGGCCGGCGATTCGCTCGACGGTGGGCGGATGAAGACCGAACTGCTGCGGCCCCATCAGCGCCTCGCCCGAAATCTTCAGGAGAACGCGCTTATATGCCGGGCCAGCTGCAGGTGAAGCCTTTTCCGCCAAAACATCCGCCATACTCTACCCCCACTGCCGTCACCACTACGCTCGACAAACTGTCGGAAAACGCCGTCTTATTCAATGTGAAAACCGGGCTGCGCGGCAGCCCGGTTCCGGTATCTTGCAAATCGGTCACGTCCCCCGGGAAGGGGATCAGAGACCGGCGGTCTTCGCGACTTCGGCTGCGAAGTCTTCCTCGACCTTCTCGATGCCTTCGCCGACGGCGAGACGGGCAAAGCCCAGGACCTCGACGCCCGCCTCGGCCGCGGCCTTGCCGACGGTCAGATCGGGATTGATGACGAACTTCTGCTTCAGAAGGGTCACTTCCTCGTAGAACTTGTTCATCCGGCCGACGATCATCTTCTCGATGACCTGCTCGGGCTTGCCGGATTCACGGGCCTGCTCGGTCAGCACCGCCTTCTCGCGCTCGACCAGCGCCGGATCGAGATCGGCTTCGGAGAGCGAGGCCGGGTTCGTCGCGGCGATGTGCATCGCGATCTGCTTGCCGATGCCGTTGTCGGCACCCTTCAGCGCGACCAGCACGCCGATCTTGCCGAGACCTTCGGAAACCGCGTTGTGCACGTAGGCCGCAACGGTTTCGCCCTCGATGCGCACCATGCGGCGCAGGGTCATGTTCTCGCCGACGGTGGCGATCTTGTCGGTCAGCACCGCCTCGACGGTGCGGCCGCCGAGATCGGCCGCCTTGAGCGCTTCCATGTCGGCGGCGCCGACCGCCGCCTTGGCGATGTCGGAGACCATCGACTGGAATTCGGCATTGCGCGCGACGAAGTCGGTTTCCGAGTTCACCTCGATGGCAACACCGACGCCGCCCTCGACCGCGATGCCCACGAGGCCCTCGGCCGCGGTGCGGCCCGACTTCTTGGCAGCCTTCGCAAGGCCCTTGGTCCGCAGCCAGTCGATGGCCGCTTCCATGTCGCCGTTGGTCTCGGTCAGAGCCTTCTTGGCATCCATCATGCCAGCGCCCGACGCGTCGCGCAGTTCCTTGACCATAGTGGCGGTGATCGACATCAACGCTCTCCTCAAATCGTCTCGTTGTACATCCGGAGCCCGCCGCGGAGGCTTACGCCCCGCGCGCGACGGTTCCATGACAGATCAGGCAGCGCCTGCACCTTCGCTCTCGGCTTCCTCGGCGACGAGCTCCTCGACGGGGCCGTCCTCGAACTCGCCGATGTCGATGCCGGCCTGGCCGAGCTGGGCCGCCATGCCGTCGAGCGCCGCACGGGCGATGAGGTCGCAGTAGAGCGAGATGGCGCGGGCCGCGTCGTCATTGCCCGGGATCGGATAGTCGATGCCTTCGGGCGAGGAGTTGGTGTCGAGAACCGCGATCACCGGGATGCCGAGCTTCTTCGCCTCGAGGATCGCGAGATCCTCCTTGTTGGTGTCGACGACGAAGATGAGATCCGGGGTGCCGCCCATCTCGCGGATGCCGCCCAGCGAGAGCTGGAGCTTGGCCTGCTCGCGTTCGAGGCCGAGGCGCTCCTTCTTGGTCAGGCCTTCCGCACCCGAATCGAGCTTCTCGTCGATCGACTTCAGGCGCGCGATCGAGTTCGACACGGTCTTCCAGTTGGTGAGCGTGCCGCCGAGCCAGCGGTGGTTCATGTAGTACTGCGCCGAACGCTCGGCCGCGTCGGAGATCGCCTTCTGCGCCTGGCGCTTGGTGCCGACGAAGAGGATGCGGCCGCCCTTGGCGACGGTCTGCTGGACGGCCTGCAGGGCCTGGTCGAGCAGCGGCACGGTCTGCGTGAGGTCGAGAATGTGGATCCCGTTGCGCGCGCCGTAGATGTACGGGCCCATGCGGGGGTTCCAGCGATGCGTCTGGTGGCCGAAATGCACACCCGCTTCGAGCAGCTGGCGCAGAGTGAACTCGGGAAGAGCCATCTTGTCCGTTTCCTTTCCGGTTTCGCCTCAGCGGAGAGAAGAGCGTTTGCCCAACCGGTGGACGCTGGAGGATGTCTCCCTCGCGCGCCGCGACTCCGCCTGTGGATTTAGAGTGGCGAGCCGATAGCGGGATTCGCGCGGTTTGGCAAGCCTGCTCTTCGCGGCCGCGGGATCAGCGCAGGAGCTGCCGCATCCGGCGCTGCACGCGGCGGAGATGGCGGGCGCGGCTTTCCGCCGTGGAGCTGTCCATCGCGTAATGCGCGGCGAAGGCGATGCGGGTGCGGCGGTTGCAGAGGAGGCGCACGCCGCGGGTCAGCACGCGCCGGCCCGGCGCGCCGATCAGGAAGGTGAGCCAGCGGCTGGCGCCGCAGGTGGTGAAGACGCCGAGCCGGGTGACGTGGGTGAGCCCGGGGCGGATGTCGCCGCCGGCGTGGCTCGGCATCCCGAAGGCGATCTCCGGCAGGAGCACCCGGTCGAGCCAGCCCTTGAGGCGCGCGGGATGGCTGTACCACCAGGTGGGATAGATGAAGATCAGCGTGTCGGCGGCCTTCAGGGCCGCGACGTGATCCGCGACCGGTGCGACGGGAGGCGGCGGCGAGCCATAGGCGGCGAAGTCCTCCGGCGAGAGGACGGGATCGAACTCCGTGGCATAGAGGTCGATGAGGGTGATGCGCGCGCCCTCTGCCGCAAGCTCCGCCAGCACCACGTCGCGCACGGCGGCGGTGAAGCTCTCCGACGACGGGTGGCAGTAGATCACGAGCGCCCGGGTCATGCGGGCCCTCGGCGGCGCGCGGGCGCGGAGCGTTCCGTCATCTCTCCCGCCTCACGGCGCTTTCATGCCATTTGCGCAGGAGCATGTAGCTCAGAAGGTTCAGGGCGCCGTAGATCGCGACGCCGGTGAGGGCGATGAGCAGAAGCGCCGCGAACATGCGCGGAATGTTGAGCCGGTAGCTCGCCTCGAGGATGCGGAAGGCGAGCCCCGAACCGGTGCCGCCGGTTCCCGCGACGTATTCGGCGACCACGGCGCCGATCAGGCTGAGGCCGCCCGCGATCCGGAGCCCGCCGAGGAAATAGGGCAGTGCGGCGGGCGCCTGCAGGTAGCGCAGCCGCTGCCAGCGGGTGGCGCCGTAGATCCTGAAGAGGTCCTGGAGATTGTGATCGGCCGACCGGAGCCCGAGGGTCGTGTTCGAGAGCACCGGGAAGAAGGCGACGATCCAGGCGCAGAGCAGAAGGGCCGCGAGCTTCGAGCCCACATAGATGAAGATGAGCGGCGCGATGGCGACGAGCGGCGTCACCTGGAGGATGACCGCATACGGGTAGAAGGACATCTCGGCGAGGCGGGACTGGGTGAAGAGCACGGCGAGGCCGACGCCGCCCAGCACCGCGGCCAGGAGCGCGAGCAGCGTGATCTGGAGCGTGACGAGCAGCGCGGGAAGGAGCACCGGCCAGTCCGTCGCGAGCGTGCCGATCACCAGCCGCGGCGAGGGCAGGACATAGGGCGGAATGTCGTTCCAGACGACGATCCGGTCCCAGGCGGCAAGAAGCAGGAGCACGACCGCAAGCGGGAAGGCCCAGCGCCCGATGCGCTCGAAGCGGCCCGCGCGGCGCCGGCGGCGCTCCTCGGCATCCGGCGGCGCGAGCACCAGGGGGGCCGGGTCGGTCATGCGGCCTCGCCCATGGCCTGCCGCAGCGTGCCCGACACCCGCTGGCAGAGCGCCGCGTAATCGGGGGCGCCCCGGAACGCATCGCCGCGCGGATAGGGGGCGGGAACCGGGATTTCAGCGGCCACCCTGCCCGGCCTGGCCGCCATCACGCAGATCCGGTTCGAGAGAAAGACGCTCTCGAAGACCGAATGCGTGACGAAGATCACCGTGCAGCCCGTCGCCGCCCGGATCGCGAGCAGATCCTCGTTGAGCCGGAAGCGGGTGATCTCGTCGAGCGCGGCGAAGGGCTCGTCCATCAGGATGAGATCCGGCCGCGTGAGGATCGCGCGGGCAATCGAGACGCGCATCTTCATGCCGTCCGAAAGCTCGCGCGGATAGGCGCGCGCGGCGGCTTCGAGGCCGACGAGGCGCAGCGCCGCGGCGATCTCGCCCCGCGCCGCGGCGAGGCTGCGCCCGGCGAGCCGCAGCGGCAGCCAGACATTGCGCTCGACCGTCGCCCAGGGCATCAGCGTCGGGCTCTGGAAGACGAACGACAGCCGGGGCTTCGGCTCGGCCCAGCGGATGCGGCCCTCGGTCGGCGCGATGAGCCCCGCAATCAGCCGCAGCGCGGTGGTCTTGCCGCAGCCGGAGGGTCCGAGGAGCGACAGGAACTCGCCCCTGCCGAGGCTGAGGCTCAGGCCCTGCAGGGTCGCAGGCCCCCGGCCAAAGGTCTTGCCGATGCCCTGCATGTCCAGAAGAGGCTGCGCCGCACCGCTCTCGACCATCGCCGCCTGTCTCCCTGTGCCGCCCCTCTGCTCCCGGCCGGACCACCCTGTCCGCCTCAGCGCTTGAGGTCCAGCCCGACGCCGCGCCCGACGAACTCGGTGGTGAAGGCCGTCGAGATGTCGAGACCGGGCTTCACCACACCGGAGGCCACCATCGTGTCGTAGAACTGCCGCACCTTCTTCTCCGTGATGACCCCGATGCCGAGGCTCTCGGCGTCGCCGCTGTCCACGATGCCATGCGCCTTCATCTGCGCGATGGCGTAGGCGATCTTGTCGTCCGTCATCTCCGGGTTCGCCGCCTTGATGAGCTCGTTCGCCGCAGAGGGGTCGCCGTAGAGATAGGCATACCAGCCCTTGATGGAGGCATTGACGAAACAGCTCACCGTCTCGGGCCGGGTCTCGACCGTCTCCTGCATCGTCTCGATCAGCGTGGCATAGGTCGAATAGCCGGCATCGGCGAGCAGGAAGACCCGCGGGGTGAAGCCGCCCTCCTTCTCGACGAGATAGGGTTCGGAGGTGAGGTAGCCCTGCATGGCCATGCCGGGATCGACGAGGAAGGGCGCGGGATTGAAGGTGTAGGGCACGCGCTGTTCCTCGGTGAAGCCCCAGGCTGACATCATCCAGCGGTAGAAGTTCTCGAACGCCTTCATGCTGATCATGATCTTGAGCTTCTTGAGATCCTCCCAGGTCTCGGCGGCCTCCGGATGGGCGAGAATCACCTGCGGATGCTTCTGCATGATCGCGGCGAGCGCGACGATCGGCACCCCCTGCTCCACCGCCGAGAAGGACTGGAGCAGATCGCCGCCCATGTTGAAGTCGAGCTTGCCCGCGAGCAGCAGGGCACGGTTGTTGACCTGCGGGCCGCCGGGGACGATCGACACGTCGAGCCCGCAGTCGGCATAGGTGCCGTCGGCAAGCGCCTGATAGAAACCGCCATCCTCGGCCTGGGGAACCCAGTTCGTGCCGAAGGTGATCGGTTCGAGATCGCGCGCGGCCACGGGAGAGAGTGATCCGGTTGCGGCAAACAGGATCGCGAGAGCAAGACGTCGCACGGGGGGCGGCCTCCGTTGGAAGATCTGCCGCGCCGCACCGAAGGCAAGCGCCGGCAGAGAAGGAACTGGCGGGAGAAATTTCCCGGATTACACCGCAACCATACACGCCCCTCGCGGGTGCTGGCCATGATTTGAGGGCCGGCCATCACAAAAGACTGCCTTATTCGAGGATCGCGCCGGCCGGTGACGCGCGCCCGATCAGGCGCCGCCGCGCGGAGGGGTGATGCAAGGCCCTGAGTCAGGGCCCCGCAGCCGCGCCGAAATGGGCCGAAGATCGCCCCGCGCGCCCATTTGCCCCGGGCCCGCAGCCTTACCGGGGTGCTTTCAACGCGCCCTCAAGGCCCGCCAGAAAACTATCTGAAAAATGCGGTTTTGCCCTTGCAATGCCCCGAGCCTGCAGCTATTTCCCCGCTCCACGGACTGGTAGCTCAGTTGGATAGAGTACTTGACTACGAATCAAGGGGTCGGGGGTTCGAATCCTCCCCAGTCCGCCATTTCCCCCTAGAAATGAAAACAGATTTCTCCCACTGCATCGCAGTGGGATGGGCTTAGCCGCCCCCGGGGTAACGGCTGGGGTAACACCTGCAGCCAATCACTTTCAGTGCACCGAACCAGCAGCACGCGCCCAGCCCATGGCCTCGGCCGCCTCGCGGTTGGAGAGCTTGCGCTCGGGCCCGCAGCTTTCCGGGCAGGTCATGCGCGGATCGTCCACCGACTGGAAGAGGCGGCAGAGGCCGGGCCGGATATCGTAGGCCATGCAGCCAGAGGGTCGGCGCAGCGGGCAGGTGGAGTCCTCGAGCGCGCCCTGCAGCAACCAGCCATCCTCGCGCGGAACCCAGGCGAGCAGCGGGAACCTCTCCGCCATGGCGTCGCGCTCCGCATCCGTGAAGGGCACCACCCCGCAACAGAGCGAGCAGCCGGGCTTGCACGCGAAGGCGGGGATTTTCGAGAGGTCACGCATCATTCAGGCCTTTGCCGGGAAACCATGAGGAGCTCGGTGGAGTAGCACCGCGGACAGACACCGCGGCGGAGTGCAGCCCGCGCCGCGCGGGCAAGGGGGGCGGGCGTGAAGAACGCCGGCGAGGTCAGGCCGCAGTTCGAGCAGCGGCACATGACCGGCGTGCGCGCCTGCGCCTCTTCCGGATCGTCGCCCGCGTAGGGCTCGAAGAGCTCGAGAAACTGCGCGATGGCCTCGATCTTGTCTGCCGGGAGCCAAGCGTCCGCATCCTTGAGCGCGGCCATCGCCTTCGCATAGTCCGTCACGCCGGGGCCCTTTCGAGCCGGTGCGCGAGCGCCACGGGCGGATAGAGTTCGAGGAGGTCCGCGCGCTGCGCCGGCCAGTCACCCTCGAACCCTTCTTCCGCCTCGGAGACCGCAACGGCCTCGATCCGCGCGGCCGCCAGCGCCATCCGGTGCGCGGTGCAGGCGGCCGCCAGGGCGAGCGGCGCCAGATGCGCCGGCGGCGGGTCAGTGACCCCGGTGCGCACCGCCAGCTCCAGCGCCTCCTCCGCCCAGGCTGCCGCCCGCGTCCGGGCCCAATTTGCATGCGCCGCCGGCTCGAGGTGTGCGGCCCACACCGCCCAGGCCCGACCGACCGCGAGAGTGCGGGCAGTCCGGTTCGCCTCCGTGACCTCGCCCGCGATCTCGAGCCGCCCGCCGGCAAGCCAGGCCTCGACCGCGCCCGCCAGCTCGTGCGCCTGGGCATTGTCCGAGTGCTTGAGCGCGCGGCGCACCGCCCGCATGACGCCCGACACCCGGGCTCTGGGCGGCAGCAGGTGCAGGCAGAGCATGGCGGACATTTCGCCGCAGGCGAGCACCACGTCGCCGATGGAGACCACCCGCCCGCGGTCGAAGGCCTCCGCGTCCTCGGCCAGCGCCTCGAGGAGCTCCGCCCAGCGCATGTCGAGGGCGCGCACTGCCGCGATCCGGCCGAGGGTCAGGGCAGTTTCTGCCATGGTCGGGTTACTGCCCAAGCGCCTGCTTGTAGAGCTCGAGGATTGCCTCCTCCTCGCTCAGCTCGTCCGGGTCGCGCCTTCGCAGCACGATAAGCTTGCGGAGCACCTTCACATCGTATCCGCGCCCCCTGGCCTCGGCCATCACTTCCTTCTCGTGGTCGGCGATGCCCCTCTTCTCCTGCTCGAGCCGCTCGTAGCGCTCCACGAACTGGCGCAGCTCGCCCGCGGTAACCCGGTACCGGGTCTGTGCCTCGTCCTTGATCGTCTCATCCATGGCTCTGCCTCCTGCCGCGTTCTCCTGCGCGCCGCGCGGCGTGGTGGCAGAATGGCAGCGGGATTGGCGGGCGTGATGGCACAGGGTGGCGCGGGGTGGCGGCGCCTGTTCGCCACCCCGCGCCTTCTTCGGGAACCCGTCTCTGGTCATGATTGTTGCCTATCTCGACAACCGGTGTTGGCGAGGGGTGAAAAACAGGAGACGCACATGACCACGGGAGCCGAGGCGATCGCCGAGGAGCGGCGGCGCCAGATCGAAGCCGAAGGTTTCACCGCCGAACATGACGACCACTATCTGAAGGGCGAACTGGCCCGGAGCGCCAACGCCCTCCTCCGCTGGGGTCGCTTCCCGCAGTGGCGTGCAGAGCCGCCGGGTGACTGGTGGCTTCCCGCCGCCTTCTGGAAGCCGCGCGATCGCCGCGCGAACCTCGTGCGGGCCGGCGCCCTGATCGCCGCCGAGATCGACCGGCTGGACCGACTCGCGGAGGTCGAAGCCGCGCAAAAGCTCGCGAGTTGATAGACAAGACGATGACCGGTCGCGCGAGGAGCTCGCCCGGCCGGTCCTTCACCAGGCACTAACCAACCGATCTCTGCGGAATCGCAGAAACAGGCACTTGAGCGCACCTTCACGTTGGGGAACTGGGGGGCGCTTCAGTGCGTATCATCTCTGAGGCGGCCGCGATGATGGCCGAGATTGCGCTTTGTATGCATTACCGCGCGTGGGCGGTCGCGTGGTTTGGCGGATAGGGCGAAGCTCGAAACGGCACACGGTCACTCCTCGAGCGGAACCGCCAGGAGCATGCGCTCGCCCAAGGCGCAGTCCGAGCAAACCAGCGCCTTCCGCGATCTCACTTCCACCGCCAGTTCCTCGTCCGGGTCGAGGGCGCCCGCGATCCGACCGCCGAACTCCATCTCAAGGCCCGCCTGCCGCTGCACCACCTTGAGGTCGACCACCATTTGCCCGATCTCGCCCCGGCAGAAGAAAGACGCCCCGACATGCATCATGCCCTTGACGCACGGAGCGCAGGCTTGCAGATCCGCTTGCTTCATTCGACGAGGCCCGGCTGGTCCGCGTTCTGATCCGGGCCGAGCTCTATCCCGGCCCTCACCGAGAGCGCCGAAAGGCGAGCGCGGTGGTGTGCGACGTGCGCTCGATGACCGTCTCCGCGAGCGACCAGGGCACATCATAGAGGCGATGGCCGTTGCTCCCGGAGGGCACGCCAAGCTGCAAGCCGCCGCGCAGCCGGCCGAAGGCGTCGCGAATGTCAGGCACGGCCTGCTCCTTACGCGCCTTTTTCAGCGTTTCCAGCATCTCGCCGGCCACCTCAATTTCACGCCAGGCCGTGGCGATATCCATTGCCGTCTCCTTACTCAAAGTTCTGCCCGCCATCTGCGGCACCTCCTCGGTAGATCGGCCCCCGAAGGGGCGGCATGCCGGGACGGGTGGCGGGGAGGCGTGGGGTGGCGCGCCGCGCCGCCGGCATTAATCACTCGCCATTTAAAATACACACCTTTATTGCCCTCACGAATAAACGTGTGTATGAATATTGCATGACGAGCGCAGCGAAATACATCTGGGATGAAGCCAAACGGGCGGCAAACTTCGCGAACCACGGCTTCGACTGGACCGGCGCGGCCATCGTGGAAGACACTCGGCACGATTACGGCGAGCGCCGCCAGATTGCCCTCGGCGTCATTGGCGACCGCCTGCACGTCTGTGTCTTCACCGACCGTGGCACATCCCGCCGCATCATCAGCCTGCGCAAGGCGAACCGGCGCGAGGTCCGCGCCTTCAATGGAGACTGACATGGCACGGAAAGCGATCCTGCCCTCGGAAGAGGAAGACCGGAAGATCACCAGGGCGGCCGAGGCCGATCCCGACAACCCGCCGCTCGATGACGAGACGCTGGGCCGGCTGGCCCACGCCCGCCGGGGCCGCCCTGCCCTGCCCGAGGCGCAGAAGCGCAAGCGGGTGAATGTGATGCTCGACGCGGATGTAGCCGCGGCGCTGCGCGCGGCCGGGGGCAACGCGAGCGCCCGCATCAACCGCCTTTTGCGGGATGACCTCGGACTGTGACCTGCGGGCGCGCGGATAAAGCGCTGCGCGCCACCTCCCGGTTCACCTGCAGGACCGCGTCCCGGGTCTCGTAGCAGAGGTCCGCTGCGGCGGCCGCCTGAAAATCCTCCGGATAGCCGCGAAGCTCGCGCATCACCCTGATTGCCGCCCGCAGGATCCGCTTCCGTGCGGCGGGTGAAATGTCCCGGCTCACCAGAGCGCCCCCCGCGGCAGCGGCGAGGGAGGTCGCGGGCGCTTGCCGGAACTGCCCCTGTGCGGCGGCTCGGGCAGGTCGTTTTCCCAGCTCATGGTTCTGTTGGGCGAAACCGCCGTGAGGGACCGCGGTGGCACGGGCGGGTCGCCCTCCCAACCCGTGCCGTTCGCGACGGCCCACGCAGGCTGGGAGGAGCGCCGGAGCAGCGCATCCCGGAACACGTCCGCGGCGAGTGCGGGATGCAGTGCCGCGCCGTTCACCTGGTCGTTGACCGAACTGGAAAACTCCTGCAGCGCCTTGCGTATCGTTTCGCCGCTCATCCCGGCCGGCCGCACCCGGATCTCCTGGGCGCGCGCTTTCAGGGCCCCCGTCACACCCGCGACGACCTAACGTCCGTCCTGGACCAGCTCCGTGGCTCTTCGGCGGGGTGGATGAAAGGCATCGGACAGTATGTGCGCCTGTGACCTGCTCCCCTTTGAGTCCGCTTTTATGATTTAGTCCTGTTCAGGGTTTGGTCCTCTTCTGACCGTTGGTGATATTCCCGCGGGATGAGCCCGTCGAGGCTCAAGTGCGGGCGGTGGTGGTTGTAGTCGTCGCGCCATGCCGCAATCAGGTGACGGGCGTGGCACAGAGACGGGAACAGGCGCTCGTTGAGGCACTCATCCCGCAGGCAGCCGTTGGAGCTTTAGACGAAGCCGTTCTGCATCGGTTTTCCTGGCGCAATGTAATGCCATTCGACCTGGCGATCCTGTTGCCACTTGAGCATCGCGTTCGACATCAGTTCGGTGCCGTTGTCGCTGACCACCATGCAGGGGTAACCGCGCATCTCGGCGATCCGGTCGGGTTCCCTTGCAACCCGGATACCCGAGATCGACGTGTCCACGACCGTCGCCAGACATTCCCGGCTGAAGTCGTCGATGATGCAGAGGATGCGGAACCGCCGACCATCGGCCAGAGCGTCGGACACGACGTCCAGCGACCAGCGCTGGTTCGGCCCCTGTGGTATCGCCATCGGCGCCCGCGTCCCGAGCGCACGCTTCCGGCCGCCGCGCGTGCGCACGGTGATCCGGCGTGGACGTCTGGCCTTCGTCGCCGAGGTCCGCTCGCCCGTCCATGTGCTGGGCCAGACGGTCGGGCGGACGTTCCAGACGACCTGTGACGCCGCTCTCGGCGACGCGCGCTGCGGAGCCGATCTGGAGGACCCCGCCTTCAAGGGCGCGGGTGGTGTCATCGATCTCCTGCGCGACCGGGCCTTCACCGCCTCGGGGCTCGGCGCGGTCACCTCCGGCTGGTTCACCTTCGGCACGTTGGACTGGACGAGCGGCGCGAACACAGGACGGCGCACCGAGCTGCTGGGCCATGACGTCACGGACGGCGTGGCGATCCTGACCCTGCTCGAAGCGCCGGTGCGTGCGATCACCGAGGGCAACGCCTTCACCAGCCGCGCTACGATCCTGCCGAGCGGCGGCGCGACGGTCGGGTCCGAGACGGGCCTCGTCGCCGTCTGTCCGACGTCAGGACGGGGAGGTTCTGGCGGCGGCCAGGCCTGCCCCGGGTTTGGCGATCTGGTCGACTCGTGTAGAAAGGACGAGGAAACAGCCAGATCTGTCAAAGATCGGTTGAACCGTTCATCAGCGCCGTGATTGGGAGCGTGTGCGAGAGCATGGCTGCAAGGGCCAAACAGGCAAGAGTATCCTGGCGGGACCAGGTTCCGGTCGGCGAAGCCGTTCTTTCTGCCCCGTCTGACAGCTTCGTCTGGCGGCGGGATGACTATCCGTTGCCGCGCAGCGTTTGGAATGTGCATCCGGAATGTGAAATTCACCTCATCCGCAACGCCGAGGGCACTTGCTATATTGGCGATCATATCAGCCATTTCCGTCCGGGTGACCTGTTCCTGATCGGTCCGAACCTGCCGCACAACTGGGTGACGCCCCTCCCGAGTGGTGAGACGATCGAGGGGCGAGACATCCTTCTGCAATTCGATGAACAGAAGATACGCGACGCAAGCTGCTTGCTGCCTGAGCTCGGTGAAATTGAACGGCTCCTTGCCGCGGCCCGCCGCGGTCTGCGGTTTCGAGACAAGGCCAGGGACACCGGCGCACGATTGCTTGAAGAAATTGGGGCACTTCGTGGCATCGAGCGTATCGCGCGATTCCTTGATCTTCTTGGCGTCCTGTCCGGGGCGCCGGAGAGCGAGTGTCTGTCTTCATTCGATTTTCACCCGGTTCTCGACGTAAATACGAGCAGAATCCTTGCGTCCGTCTCCCAGCACCTGGCCGAGAACCTGTCGACAGGCGTTCGCCTGTCCGAGGTCGCGCAGATCGCCGGGATGACCGAGACTTCGTTCTCGAGGTTCTTCAAGGCAAAGACCGGCAACACATTCTCGCGCCATGTGAGCGCCCTGCGCACAGGCAAGGCGTGCGAACTGCTCGCACGGACGGACATGTCCGTAACCGAAATCTGCGGCGCGGTCGGCTATGACAACCTGTCCAACTTCAACCGGACCTTCCGGATCGTGCATGGCATGACGCCCTCGGCGTATCGCAAGCTCGCCAGAGTGTAGGCGCGCCGCACTTCGTCGCCGGGCTAGGGCGCGAATGACAAGATATCATCAGTTCCGTGCATGGCCCGCGCTATGAATATGGCGCCGCGATTCTAGAACCAGGACCCAAGTAGCTGGGCGCTTACCGGTTCGAGGGGATGGTATGAGCATGCAATTCCGCAACTGCGCTGTCGGCCAGGTTGTCGAACAGCGACCACCTGTTCTGCTTTTCAATGGTCGAAGCGGGCGCGGAGAAGCGAGCGCCTCCGCCGAACACATATGGTCCGAAGTCTGCGATCTGGTGCTTTCCGGATGCAGCCCGTGCGCCACAGGTTCGGCCGTGGACGACGCATGCACTGCCTTTTACCGCGCCTGGAGAGACCTTGAGTGCGAATACAATTCTTGCAGCATTGGCGTGATTGCAGTCACCGCGCCGGAGACGGACGCCGTAGCCCGGATAATTTCCGAAGGGATTGCCGGCGGCCCGTTGCCGGGAGCAATCGCACTGGCGCGTTTCGATGGTGCTTTTTTCGACCTGTGCCGGCAGCTCTCGGCAGGCGTTCGGGAAGCAACCAGTGCCGCCGGAAAACCGTCGCGGACGTTCGCGAGCGCTACGCCGTTCGAATGGCCGCCTATGGTGGTATTCTTGCCGACGAACAATTCTGACGTCCTGGCATGCGCGAAGGCATGCCGCACGCTGCGGGCGGGCCACGTTCCCATCAACCTCGAAATGGTCCCATCCGGGCAGGACGTCGATGAGGCGTCGCGCCGGGAGTTGCGCGACGAACTCGAGAATTTCTTTGCAGCAAACCTGACGCCGGTCTTCCCGAAGCTGGTTTGAACCCGCCTTCCGGGCCGCGCGGCCCGGTCCTGAGGTGCGCCTGCACCATACCCGATCTCTAGGAGGAGACGACATGTCCCAGAAACTTCGCCTTGAAGGCAAGACCGCACTCATCACTGGCGCCGCCCGCGGCATCGGCTTCTCTTTTGCCGAGGCCTATGTGCGCGAAGGTGCCCGCGTCGCCATCGCCGATATCAATATCGAGCGCGCCCGCACAGCCGCATCCGGCCTCGGCGAGTCCTGCATCGCGGTCGAGATGGACGTGACGGATCAGGCCAGCATCGACAGCGGGGTCGCATCCGCCATCAATGGACTCGGAAAAATCGATATCCTGGTCAACAATGCCGCGCTGTTCTCTGCCGCGCCGCTCGCGGAGATAACGCGCGCAGACTACGACAAGCTGTTCTCGGTCAATGTCTCCGGAACGCTGTTCACGATGCAGGCCGTGGCGAAACACATGATCGAACGTGGTCAGGGCGGCAAGATCATCAACATGGCCAGCCAGGCTGGTCGGCGTGGCGAACCGCTGGTCGCGGTCTATTGTGCCACCAAGGCGGCGGTGATCTCGCTGACACAATCGGCGGGGCTGAACCTGATCGCCCACGGCATCAACGTGAATGCAATCGCGCCGGGCGTGGTCGATGGCGAACATTGGGACGGTGTCGACGCCTTTTTCGCCAAATACGAGAACAAGGCCCCGGGCCAGAAGAAGAAGGAAGTCGGCGAGAGCGTTCCCTTCGGTCGCATGGGAACGGCCGAGGACCTGACCGGCATGGCGATCTTCCTGGCCACAGACGAGGCTGATTACATCGTCTCGCAATGCTTCAACGTCGACGGCGGACAGTGGATGAGTTGATTGGTCTCCAACGGACAGGAAAACGCGCAATCGTCATCGGGGCCAGCAACCGGATCGGGCTTGCCATGACGCGGGGGTTGGCCCGAGAAGGCGCCGACGTTATCGTCACCGCGCGAACGGAGTCCGCTGTCGACAAGGCGGCGGCAGACATCGTGTCGGAACTCGGCGTCAGGGCGCATGGCGTCGCCTCCGATGGAGCTACTGCCGCGGGATGCGACGCAATCGTGAGCGCAGCAGCCATGATGGGCGGCGCCAATGATGTTCTCGAAATGCCTGTCGACAGAAATGATCGGCCGGAACATTCGTGTGAATACCGTCAACCCCGGACTCGTCCGTAAACCCGACGGGGAGAATACGGCGAGAGAACTGAAAGGCGACGGATGGGCGGATTACCTTCAGGAAGCTGCCGACGAACACGCTCCGATCCAGCGGTTCGCAAGCGTCGACGACGTCGCCGACTTCTGCGTGTTTCTTTGCTCGGAGCGGGTCGGTTACGCTGTCGGTGACGCATTTCATGTGGATGGCGGGATGCTGAGGGCAGTCAAATAATACGGTAGCCCGGACGGATCCGCGCAATGGCGCCGTCTTGCTCCCCGTGCTTCTGTTCCTGCTTGTATTTCGGCACTCTGGCAACTGCCGGGGTGATCTGTGCTAACCTATTGAATTTAATGAGATGGGCAGTGATGCTGTTCGCCTGACGCTTTGGGCGGCGGTTCGCCATTCTCAAAATCCGACCAAGCCCCCGAATGTCGAGGGCGTCGACCATGACCCTGAACGCTGGCAGGTTTTGCCGCCGACTGGGATTGACCTGCCCGCCGGTCGTCCCCCGTTCATAACGAGAGTCCTTGGGGTTGATAGTTTTCGGTTTCGGATATCCTCGCGGTTCACCGCACCCTGCCGGGTGCGTCAGTGACCCGCTGAAGTCACGTCACCGAGCCCTGGCCATATCGGGAGTTGCGACGGCGGGTTCCGACCGCATTTCGGCCGTTCGAACTCTGCACTCCGGATGGAAGCTCCAAGCTTGCCGCTGCCGTTCAGGACATCCGGCAGGATTCATTCCTGATCCATGCTATGATCGATCAGCGACATCGAGGAGCGCTCTGGCCGCGGGGTTCGGGTCTTGCACCGCGAGGCAGAGATCGAATGCGGAGCCGGCATTCTCGATCGGCCGATACGCGATGCGATCTGCCCGAAAGCTTGCCATGCTCGCCGGCACGATGGAGACGCCCGCTCCGACGGCGACCAGCGACAGCACGGCATGCATGCCATGCGCCTCCTGCGTGATCCGTGGCGAGAAACGGGCTTCGGTGCAGAGCCTCATGACCTGCAGGTGGAACCCGCGCCCTTCGATCATCGGCCAGAGGATAAACGGCTCCTCCGCGAGATCGCTCAACGTCAGCCCGGCCTGTCCTGCCAGAGGATGATCGACAGGCAGGGCCATGCAGAGGCGATCCTGGTCGAAGCCGTGCAATGCGATCCCCGATGCATCCGACAGCGGAGGGATCACAACCGCCACGTCGAGTGTGCCGTCCCTGAGGCTCGCGATCTGGCTTGCGGTGGTTGCCTCGCGCAGTTCAAGACGCACATCCGGCCGCGCCGCGCGGAAGGCCCGGATCGCATCCGGCAGCCGCCCGTAAAGCGCGCTTCCGACATAGCCAAGCCGGACAAGCCCCGTGCGGCCGGCAGCCGTCTCGCGCGCGATGAATATCGCGTGATGGGCCTGTCGCAGGGTATCGCGCGCCTCGCGGAGGAACACCCGGCCTGCCTCGGTCAGGCCGCTGATCCGGTTGCCGCCCCGCTCGATCAGGGTCACGCCGAGATCTTCTTCCAGCCGGCGTATCGCGACCGTCAGCGGCGGCTGCGACATTCCCAGGCGCTGTGCTGCGCGGTGGAAGTGCCCTTCCTCGGCAACCGCAACGAACTGCTCCAGCTTGCGCAGGTCGATCATCCCGCGTGGGACATGACCCTCTTTTGATACATCAGGCATATCATGCACCGTTACCATCGGTATTGGATGTATCGTAAGGGACCTGCCATCTTCCGTGCAACGGAGGATGCCATCACCATGACACAACCAGTCTTTACCGGGCGCACGGTGCTGATCACCGGCGCGGGTCGCGGCCTCGGCCTTGCCTACGCGCGGGAAATCGGCCGCCTCGGCGCCACTGTCTTGCTGCACGATGTGGGCGCGAATACGGACGGCGCCGGAACGGATCCGGCGATCGCCGAAAAGGCAGTTGCAACGCTGCGCCGCGAGCAGATCGAGGCGCACCCGTTCCACCACAGTATCGATACACGTGATGGCTGCCATGGCCTGGTGGGTGACTGTCTGGCGCTGAATGGACGTCTCGATGCGGTGATCCACAACGCCGGCTGGGTCGGCCATGAACGGATCGGTGAGGTGCGGGAGGCGTCCTTCGATCGCATGATGGCGGTCATGGCGAAAGCCCCGCTCTGGATTGCGCAGGCCGCGTGGCCCGCCATGCGCGATGCCGGATATGGCCGGATCGTGCTGACGACATCCTGCCGGGCGCTTTATCCGCAATATGTCCAGCGAGGGCTTGCGTCCTACGCCGCAGCCAAGATGGCCGCCGTGGGCATCGTCAACGTGCTGGCGGGCGAAGGCGCCGAACATGGCATCGTCGTGAATGCAGTCTCCCCGGTGGCCAGGACCCGGATGTGGGGCGTGGAGGGCGAGCCCGAGGATCTGAAGCCTGAAGCCGTCGCGCCGGGCGTTGCCTTCCTGGCCTCGGATGCCTGCACGGAGGGAGGCTGGATCTTGCGGGCCGCGAACGGGCAGTTTCACGCCACCCGCGCGGTCGAGGCCGAAGGGGTGAGCTATCCCCTTGACCTGCGTGCCGTTCCGGCCGGCACCTGTGCGGCGGTGGCCGAGGCCTGGGAGAGGATTGCCGTCCCCGCCCGTGAGCCCCGGCTCTGAGCGTCCCTCCGGGGAGCGCCTCCGACCCGAAGGCGCTCCCCGGCGAAAGCCCCGTCCGGAGCCGCCGCCGTCAGCGGCCGCTCCGGATCGACATCATGGAGAGCCTCATGCGCGGCCCTGACGCCGGACGCGTCGGTGCGCATCCGGCAAGGGGCTCCCGCCCGAACTCACCGCTGGGCATCGGCCGCAAGGGCGGCGAGCCGGTAGAAGCCATGCGCCATCTTGGTGAACGGCGTGAGCAGGAAGAAGGCCAGCACCGAGCCCAGGTGAAGGGCGAGCAATCCCGGCATCATCGCGGTCTGGCCAAGGCCATAGAGCACCAGTCCGCTCAGGCCCACGAACCCCAGGAGACCGATAAACGCGATCTCGCCGCCAAAGGCCTTGCTCGCGCCGAGCTTCCTGTCGGACTTGAGCTTCAGCCGGATCATTTCGGCACACCCGGCCACCAGCAGCAGCCCGCCGGAGAGGCCGAGCAGTTTCGGGAGGGAAAGCAAGCCGTAGGGCGCGGACATGCCCAGCAGATAGTGCATCAGGGTGGCCACGCTGGTGGAGGCGAAGCAGAGCAGAAACCCGTACATCACCGCCTGGTGCGCGGCCCGGCGCGCGTGGGTGAAGCGATCCTCGTCCTCGAAGTTGCAGCCGTCGCCGTGGCCGCCTTTCAGGTTCTTCATGTTGGCGGCCTGCCGGAAGGCCTGCATGAGGTGCGCAAGCTTCAGCGGCTGCGCCCCGACGCTCTGCCAGTAGCGGCGCAGACTGATGCCGATGCTGAGCAGCGGGAACAGGAACGCCGGCAGGAATATGGCCACCATGGCATTGTGCGACAGGACCGCATAGAAGCCCTCTCCGCTGGCCGGGGTCAGGCTCCGCGCCGCCAGGAAGAGCAGCGCAAAGCCGATCACCGCAGCGCCGGCGATCATCACGCCGTTCTTCTGGAACGCCTTGCCGGCCGCGCGTGGAAAGGCGAGGTCTTCCCAGCTCTCCTGCCGGACATTGGCCAGAGCCTGCGGCAGGTTCAGGTCGAATTCGTGCGGCGCGGTGTACTGGCAGGCGTAGTAGCAGCCCCGGCAATTGTGGCAGAGGTTGGCAAGCTGCGTCAGGTCTCCGTCGGAGAAGGCGCGCTCGGCGTGCAGTGCGGGGAAGACGGAGCAGTAGCCCTCGCAATAGCGGCAGGCGTTGCAGATCTCGGCCTGACGGCGGGCTTCGTTCAGGAAATCAGTTTGCATGGGCTGCGGCCTCCCTGCCCGCGATGCGTCCGAAGACGGTGCCGATGGTCATGCCGAATCCGGCAAGGTAGCCTTGCCCCAGGATGGAACCGGCCATGGTTTCCCCTGCGGCCCAGAGGTTCGAGACGGGGCGGTTTCCGATGGAGCACTGCGCGCGGTCGTCCACCTTCAGCCCGAGGTAGGTGAAGGTGACGCCGGTCCGGAGCGAGTATCCGTAGAAGGGCGGCTCGACGATGGGGCGCGCCCAGTTGGTCTTGGGCGGGGAAAGGCCCTGCGTCGACACGCCGTCCAGCTCGGTCGGGTGGAACTTCGACGTGTCGCCGCAGGCGGCGTTGAACTCGGAAACCGTCTTCACCAGCGCGTCGGCGGGAAGCCCCATCTTCTCGGCGAGCTCCTCCAGCGTGTCGGCCTTGATCGGCGGGAAGACCGACGGCATGAACAGGTTCAGCGACTTGGCGTCGATGATGACATAGCCGACCTGGTCGGGCTGGGCGGCCACCAGCCTCCCCCAGATCGCGTAGCGTTTCGGCCAGACATCCTCGCCTTCGTCGTAGAACCGCTGGCCGTCCTTGTTCACCACGATCGAGAACGGAACGCAGTCCAGCCGCGTCACGATGCCGCCGTCGAACTTCGGCGCGCGCCCGTCGATGGCCACCGCGTGGCATTGGGTGGGATCGCCCACCTGTTCGATCCCCTGCTCGAGCAGGTCCGCCAGCACCACGCCGCGATTGTAGGGCGTGCCGCGGATGAGAAAGTTCTTCGCGGCCGGCCCCCAGGCGCGGGCGAGCCAGTCGACATCCGCCTGGAAGCCGCCCGAGGCCACCACGACGGACTTCGGCGCCACGCGGTGGCTCTCGCCGCCCTGCGTGTAATCCAGGAAGTCGATGCGATCTTCGGTCAGCTCGAGATGCGTCACCGCGGCCTCGTATTCGACCTGCACGCCGAGGCTCTCGGCGGTTCGGTAATAGGCGTTGACGAGGCTTTTGCCGCCGCCGAGGAAAAACGCGTTCGTCCGCGCCAGCGACAGCGTGCCGGAGAGTGACGGCTGGAACCGGACACCGTGCGCCTCCATCCAGGGCAGGCACTCTTCGGAGGTGCGGATCGCCAGGCGCGCCAGATCCTCGTCCGTCTTGCCCGCCGTGACCTTCATCAGATCGGCGAGGTATTCCTCTTCGGTGTAGCTTTCGACGAGCGGCCCCAGCGGCCCGTGGTGCATGCATCGAAAGTTGCGGGTGTGCCGGGAATTGCCCCCGCGGTACGCCTTGGGCGCGCCTTCGAGGATCAGAACCCGCGCGCCGGCCTCGGCCGCGGTGATGGCGGCACAGAGCGCCGCGTTGCCGCCGCCGATGACGACGATATCAGGGGTATTCACAGGTCGGGTCACAGCAGGTCTCCATCGAAGCCGGACATCCGGCCGGGTTGGGCTCTCAGCGCACGCACCCGCACCCGCTGTGCGGCTTCGATATGCGCGCGCATGGCGGTCTCGGCGAATGCGCCGTCGCGCGCCTTGATTGCGTCGAGGATGCCGAAATGTTCTTCCACGGCCTTTTCGGCACGGTCGGGCTCGGTCAGGGTGGTCGGGCCGAGGATCATGAGCGCCTTCTGCAGCGCGTGGATCGAGCGCGCGAGAAACCGGTTCTTGGCCGCGTCCAGAAGGGCGGCATGGAACTGACGGTTCAGGATGAAGGCCTCCGGCGCGCTCCCGAGCTTTGCCAGCTGCTGGTTCATGTTGACGAGCTCTTCGATCTCGATGTCCGACGCGGCCCGCGCCGCCAGCCGGGCGGCGGTGCCTTCGAGCACGGAGCGCATCTCGTAGAGCTCCATCACCTCGGCATAATCCAGCGTCCTGATGCAGGCGCCCTGGCGGGGAACATGCGTCACGACGCCATCCGCTTCCAGCTGGCGGATCGCTTCGCGCACCGGCGTGCGGGACATGCCAAGCCGTTCTGCCAGTTCGGTTTCCCGCAAGCGATCACCGGGGTTCAACCGGCCTTCGCGCAGTTCGCTCAGCAGGCGGGCGTAGGCTCCGTCAGCCTGTGGGCCGCTGTCATCTTCGGTCGTCATTGCACTCTCCGGGCAAATCTTGTATGCACGTGTATACACGCATATACATTGCAGTGTCAAGAAAGACAGGAGGCCGATCTGCGCAGACATTTCTTCGACAAGGCCAATCACCGGCGGATGATGACCCTTGCGCTCGCGGCGCTCGGAACGGCGCTCTTCCGGCTCTGCGACCTGCCGCTGCCCTTCCTGTTCGGCCCGATGACCTTCTGCCTCGCCGGGGCGCTGGCGCATCTTCCCCTGAAGGGCTTCGGGCAGGTTTCCGTCGCGGCGCGCACGATTCTCGGCGTCGCGGTGGGCGCCTCGATCACCCCCGCCGTCATTGCCGAGCTGCCGCGCATGGCGATTTCGGTGGCGCTGATTCCGCTCTTCATCGGGCTGATCGCGCTGGTTGGCGTGCCCTTCTTCCGAAAGCTCTGGGGCTTCGATGCCCCGACCGCCTATTACGCCGCGATGCCGGGCGGTCTTCAGGACATGGTGATCTTCGGCACGGAGGCCGGGGCCAATCCCCGCGTGCTGTCGCTGGTCCATGGCACCCGCGTGCTCATCATCGTGACGCTCGCGCCCTTCGTCCTCTCCCATTTCTACGGCGTGCCGCTGACCAACCCCATCGGGGCCCCGGCCGCCGACCTGCCGCTGCACGAACTGCTGATCATGGCGGCCGCCGCCTGGGTCGGCTGGAAGGGCGGCGAGCGCATCGGCCTGTTCGGCGCCTCGATCCTCGGGCCGATGATCGTCACGGCCATCCTGTCGCTCACCGGCGTGATCCATTTCCGCCCGCCCGCCGAAGCGATCCTCGTGGCGCAGTTCTTCATCGGCTGCGGCATCGGGGTGCAGTTTCTGGGCGTCACCTGGAAGGAACTGACCCGCGTGGTGGCCGCGGGCATCGCCTATGTCTTCGTGCTGGCGCTTCTGGCGGCGGCCTTTTCCGGCATCGTCACCGCGCTGGGAGTGGGCGCGCCGGTCGCGGCCTTCCTCGCCTTCGCCCCCGGAGGTCAGGCCGAGATGACGGTTCTGGCCATCGTGACCGGCGCGGACCTCGGCTTCGTCATCACCCACCACCTGACGCGCATCGTCATCGTGATCGTCGGTGCGCCGGTCCTGGCCGCGCTCATCGCCCGAAGACGGAAGGGTTGACCATGTGGATCGGCGCGCCGGCGGCGTAGGCATTCACCTGCGCGAAGATGTCGGCGAACTGCCTGTCGAATTCGTCCTCGGTGACGAAACCGATGTGCGGCGTGGCGATCAGGTTCGGGTGCGACAGGAGCGGGTCAGCGGCATCGGTCAGCGGCTCGCTGTCGAACACATCGACGGCCGCGATGCCGGGCCGGCCCGCGTTCAGCCCGCGCAGCAGGGCGCCCGGCGCGATCAGCCCGGCGCGCGCGGTGTTCACGAGTACGGAGCGCGGCGCCATCTGCGCCAGGTCCTCCCCGGTGACGATGCCGCGGGTTTCGGGCGTCAGGCGCAGATGCAGCGACAGGACCTCGCTTTGCCCGAAGAAGGCGGCGCGGCTCGGGGCCACGCGAAGGCCCGCGGCACGCGCCCGGGCTCTGCCGTTGTCCGAGGCCCACCACAGCACCTCCATGCCGAAGGCCCGGGCGTAGTCCGCCACCGCCCGGCCGATCCGCCCGTAGCCATAGAGCCCGAGCGTGCGGCCGCGCAGCGTGCGCCCCACGCCCACCTGCCAGGTCCCCGCCCTGGCGCTGGCCATCTGCTGCGGCAACTGGCGCATGGCGGCGAGGATCAGGGCAAAGGTCAGCTCGGCGGCCGCGTAGTTCACCCCGTCCGCCCCGGTGTTCGAGCAGAGCAGCACGCCCCTGTCGGTGCAGGCATCGACGTCGACATGCGGCCAGGCGCCGCGCTGGGAAATCAGCCGAAGCTTCGGCAGACGCTCGAGCAGGCTGCGCGCCACCGCCGTGCGCTCGCGGAAGAGCACCACGCATTCGGCCTCCGCGAGGCGGGCGGCCAACGCCGCCTCGTCGGGTTGATGGTCGGTCCAGACCGTGACGTCATGCCCGTCAAGCTGGCGAAAACAGGGCAGGCCCCGCAGCGTGTCGAACCAGTCGTCGAGGATATGGACCTTCATGCGCCCGCGCCCTTTCAGCCTTGGCGAGAAAGCGCCCTGCCCGGCGCCGGCTCCGGGCTGCGGCGCGAGCGGTCGCTCCGGATGTCCCCGGGGTCGCGGCGCACGCGACCCGGTTTCCCGGAAACGCCCCTGCCATGCACCTCAATGCGACAGGAGCACGGGAATGTCGATCTGCGACAGGATCTCGGAGGTAACACCCCCCAGGAGATCCTCCCGGAACTTCGAATGCTCGTAGGCCCCGAGCACCAGCAGCGACGGCTGGTGCTTCCGGCACCAGTCGATCAGCGTGGCGGCCACCGGATAGGACTTGGGCCACTCCTCGCGCACGGCCTCGACCCCGTGGCGGGAGAGGTGCGTCATCAGGTCCTCGACCGGCCAGCTGGCGCGCGGCCCGACGGTCAGCACGCTGACGCGCCCGTCGTCCTCGAGAATGCGCAGGCTGTCCGACAGGGCCCGGGCCGCGGCCCTGCCCCCATCCCAGGCCAGGGCCGAGTGGCTGAGCTGCGCCCCGCCATCATAGCCTGCGGGCACCACGACAACCGGACGACCGGACATCAGCGCGATGCGATCCGGGTGCAGGGTGACATGTTCATCGTCGGTGTCCGAATGGCTGCCCACGATGAGCATGTCGTAATGCCGCGCCGCCTCGGACAGCACGCTGTCGACGCGCCCCGTCACCTCCTTGAGCTGGAGCGCGCTGACCAGTCCGATGGCTTTCCGTTCCGCCTCGAACTTCTCCTCGATCTCGCGCAGGAGGCCGGCATTGGCCTCATCGAGCAGCGTGCGCGCCTCCTTCGGGATCCAGCGCGAGCGCTTGTCGATCACCACATGCGTGGTATGGGCCATCATCGCGGTGACATGCGCCCCCAGGCGCTCCGCCAGCGAGGCGGCATAGCGCAGGGCCGCAACCGAGCCCTCGGAGCCGTTGAAAGCCACGAGCAGGTTCATCATCGGCATGTCAGTACCCCTTCCAGACAGACGCGGGCACGTAGATGTGCCCGTCCGCCAGCTTGCGCGCGGTGCGCAGCAGCCCGGCGGAGTTGAGGGTGAAGTGATTGTTGAACTCGAAATCCACCAGCACCTCGATGGTGCCGGAGGCGTGTTCCAGCACGACGTTTGCCGGGCTTCCCGTGGGCCGCTCCAGCAGGCCGTCCGCCACGGTGCCCGGTGTCAGCGCACAGGCCGCAAGGCACTGCGATCCCGTCACCGCCATCGCGGGGTGCGTCGTCCAGGGCATGAAGTAGCGGGTGGAGATCGTCCCGCCGTCGCGGGCAGGTGCCAGCAGGCCGAACTTCGGGGTGACGGATTGCGACACGTCGCCCATCCCCATCGCCGCCCCGGCACGCCGCCGCACCGCCTCCATCCGGGCGAAGAAATCCGCGTTGGCGTTCAGATCCGCCACGGTTTCGTATCCGCTCAGGCCGAAATCGGCGGCGCGGGCAATGACCATGGGCATCGCCACGTCCATGCAGGTGACCTCGATGCCCTCGAAGGTGTCGCGCAGGTTCCCGGTGGGCAGGAAGGCGCCGGTCGACGAGCCCACCACCCCCATGAAGTTCAGCACGATCGGCGCGGCGGTGCCCGGCACGCCGGCAATGGCCGTGTCGCCCTCGTAGCGCACCGCCCCGCCCGGGGTCTGCACCCGGGCGAGCACCCGCGCCCCGGTGTTGACGGCGCGAATGCGCACCTCGGTGTCGTCGCCGGAGGGGACGACCATCCCCATCTCGATGGCGGCCGGGCCGACGCCCGACAGGATGTTGCCGCAGGTGGGCTTGAAGTCCACGAGCCGGTCCTCGACCGAAACCTGGGCGAAGAAGTAGTCCACATCCGCCCAGTCGTCATCCGAGGGCGAGAGCATGGCGACCTTGGTGGTCACGGCGCTCCCGCCGCCGATGCCGTCGATGTTGATCGGATGGCCCGATCCGAGCGTGGCAATCAGAACCTCGGCGAGGGTCTCTTGGTCCTCCGGCAGGTCGGCCCGGTTGAAGTAGGGCCCCCGCGACGTGCCGCCGCGCATGAAGACAAAGGGAATGCCTGTCTGTGTCATGTGATCGTCTCCGGAAGGGGTCATTTCAGCGGCCAGGGCAGATGGACGGCGTGCTGCAGCAGGCCCGGCGGGAAGTCGCGGTTGAGCGCACCCGCCATCACGCACATCAGCGCGAGGCCAGAGACCGTCAGGATCAGCGTCTTCGGCCACGGGGCCTGCGCCCTGACCCGGAGGAAGGTCACGAGGAAGCCGGCCAGGGCGAGGATGAAGCCGACGAAATAGGTCGCCACGATCAGGCCGCCGAACCAGGCCAGCGTGCTCCAGAGCCCGTAGGGCGCATCCGCATCCTCGCCTGCCATCTCCTTGTCGGCAAAGACGCTGTCACCCTCGGGGCGCCGGATCATCTGCACCAGCAGGATGAGAAGCGCGGTCAGGGTGACGCCACCGATCACGAGCGGCACGATCTTGTCCGTCATGTTGTAGTCGGGGATCGCGTTGGCGTTGAGGAGCGCGATCACGACATAGGCCATGATCACCAGGAGGAAGACCACCGGCGCACGCTTGGAGCCGGACTGCACCTCACCCTCGGCCATGATGGATTTCGCCTGCCGCAGACCCAGCACCACCGAGACGACCGTGATGATCAGGAGCACGATCACGATGGGCGAGAAGATGTAGCCCATCCCGTCCTCGAACGAATTGCGGAAGCGGAAGGAGGCGATCTGGAACGCCTGGTTGGAGAACTTCTCGACCGGGTTCGAGAGCACGAAGCCGATCAGGAAGGCCGGGCGCGACCAGTCGAAGCGGCGCAGGAAGATGCCGATCAGGCCGATGGCGAAGAGCGCGAGAAGGTCCTCGAAGTTCTGCCCGGACTGGAAGGCCGCGAAGGCGATCAGCATGAACAGGAACGGTGCGAGATAGGTGAAGCGGATCGTCGTCATCCGCGCGACGCCGCCCGAGACGGCGATGCAGAGCAGCGTGCCCACCACATTGGCCAGCGCCAGCAGCCAGACGATGGAATAGGTGATGTCGAGATTGTCGCGCAGCATCGCCGGGCCGACCTCGATATCGCCCGATCCCAGCAGCGCGATGGCGCCGATGAAGATCGCCATGGAGCCCGAGCCGGGAATGCCGAACAGCAGGGTGGGAACGAGGCCGCCGCCTTCCTTGGCGTTGTTGGAGCTTTCCGGCCCGATCACGCCGCGGATCTCGCCCTTGCCGAACTGCGACTTGTCCTTGGTGGTCTGCACCGCATGGCCATAGGCGATCCAGTCGACGACCGATCCGCCGAGGCCGGGGATGACGCCCACGATGACGCCGATCAGCGAGCAGCGCACCGAAAGCCACTTGTTGGCGAACCAGTCGCGCACGCCATCCATCCAGCCCGCGCCGAGCGTGGCGTCCTTGGCGATGGAGCGGTCCTGCCGCAGCAGCGAGACGATCTCGGGCACGGCGAAGATGCCGAGGCCGACGATCACCAGCTGCAGGCCGTCGGTCAGATAGGGGAAATCGTAGCTCGCCATGCGCAGCGACCCGCCGGCGTCCGCGATGCCGATGGTGCCGATCAGCATGCCAAGGCCCGCCGCGGCGAGGCCCTTGAGGGCGACGCGCCCGGCGAGAACGGCAACCATGGAGAGGCCGAGGATCGAGATCATCAGCATTTCGGGCAGCCCGAACGCCAGGACCAGCGGCCGCGCCACGACGATGAAGAGCGTCAGGAAGCAGGCCCCGACCAGCCCGCCGAAGAGCGATGCGGTGAACGCCGCCGACAGCGCCCGCGCGGCCTGCCCCTTGCGCGCCAGCGGAAAGCCGTCGAGCACGGTGGCCTGGGACGCCGAGGAGCCGGGAATGCCCATGAGGACCGAGGAAAAGGTGTCCGAGGTCGGAACCACGGCCACCATGCCGATCATCAGCGCGAGGCCGTAGACCGGTTCCATGCCGAACATGAAGGGCAGGAGCAGCGACAGCCCGGCGATGCCGCCGAGGCCGGGAAAGATGCCGACAGCGAGGCCCATGACCACGCCCAGGACCAGATAGCCCAGAACGACTGGTTGCAAGATGAGAGCCCATGCGTCGGCAAGCGCCGGCAGGGCGGTCGCGAAGAGATCCATCGCACCGTTCTTTCGGTTGAATTTTCAGAAGGGAGAGGGGCTGCGGGTGCCGGCCGGAAGGGCCGGCCCCGCGGGCGCTTCGCCTAGTTGATCGTCACGCCGTAGGAGTCCTTCAGCCAGTCGATGACATAGGCCTTGGCCTCGGGGCTCACGGAGGTCGCCTCGTTCGTGGCCTTCACGGCGCCTTCGCCGACGAACATCGGATACTCTCCGACCTCGTTCGAGGAAATCTCGGCGAAATCGGGGCGCGCACGCACCGCCTCGAAGGCGGCGACGTAGGTGTCGATGACCTCCTGCGGCGTGCCCTGGGGCAGGAACGCGATCTTCTGCGACGGATACCCGGCGATGAAGAAGGCCTTCCAGGCGTCCCAGGCGACGCCCTCGGTCTCGCAGCCTTCGGTGGCGGCGCAGACTTCCTTGAAGGAGGGAATGTCCGGGAAGGTGGGATCGCGCACGATCGCGCCGTCCTCGTCCAGCGCGCCCCAGGTCATCATCGGCACGGCGGTTCCGGCGGCGACCAGATCCGCGGCACCGGAGAGATAGCCGGAGGAGGTCTGGTAATCGATCGTGGCCTCACCGCGCTCGAACATCAGGCGGCCGTCACCGCGCCCCTTGATGCCGAAGACCGGCTCCACGTTCATGCCGAGCAGCTTCCATGCCAGCAGCGGCACGAGGTCGAGGCCGGTGGCGCCCTGCGAGCCGAAGATCAGGTTCACGTCCTGCAGCGCGTTGGCCGAGCCGTCGAACTTCTCTCCGTCGGCCGGGTTCAGGTAGGCCACACCGCCGGTGCCGGTCGCCATGACCGGGATCCAGTCCTTCAGCTCGTAGCGCACGCGCGGATCGCTCAGAAGGTAGGGAAACTGGGTCGAGCCCGAGGAGCCGAAGAGCAGCGTGCCGTCCTCGTATTCCTGCTCCTGGAACCAGTTCGCGCCCTTCGTCGATCCGGCACCGGGCATGAACTTGACAACCACGGTCGGTTTGCCCGGCAGTTCCTGGGCCAGCAGCGGCGCAAAGAAGTTGGCCCATTTGGCCGAGCCGCCGGTTTCCGAGAACGGGATCACCCATTCGATCGTCTTGCCGGAAAAGTCGACTTCGGCGAGTGCCGGGCCCGTCATGAGCGCAAGGGTGGCAACTGTGGATGCGAGATTCTTGATGGTCATTGGTATCCTCCCGGAGACCTTGTGCGCCGGCTCTGCCGTACGGCGCTTCAAGTGTTATTCTTTCAGGGGAAAACGATTCCCTCTTCGAGTGCGGACACCATGCTGGTCCAAGCTTGCGGGAAACTTGCGCAACGGGACAAAGAATTAATCATGCGTATCGCCGTCGTCGAAGACAACGAGGCCCTGGCCCACGGAATTGCGTTCCGCCTGCGGGACCGGGGCCACTCGGTGGACCTGCTCCATGACGGCGCGGAGGCCGATACCTTCCTCGCCCAGGAAGGCGCGGATCTCGTCGTGCTGGACCTCAACCTTCCGCACATGGACGGGATCGAGGTGCTCCGGGCCCTGCGGCGCCGCGGCGACGGAACGCCGGTCATCCTGCTGACCGCGCGCTCGGAGACGGCGGAGCGCGTGGCCGGTCTGGACGCCGGGGCGGATGATTACCTGACGAAACCCTTCGAGATGGACGAGCTCGAGGCGCGCCTGCGGGCGATGGCGCGGCGCAAGAACCTCGAGTTCGCCGCGCGCGATACGCTGGGCCCCCTGGTGTTCGACCGCTCCGGCCGGCAGCTCCTGCAGGACGACCAGCCGCTGGATATCCCGCGCAAGGAGATCGCCACGCTGGAATGCCTTCTGGAGCGGCGGGGCCGCCTCGTCTCCAAGTCGCAGCTCATCAGCCATGTCTACGGCATCGGCTCGGACGCCGACGACAGCGCGATCGAGCCGCATGTCTCCCGCCTGCGAAAGCGGCTCGAACCCTTCGGGATCCGGATAAAGACCGCGCGCGGCCTGGGCTACATGCTGGAAGTCGATGGCGCATACACCGCGTAAGACCCTGCACCGCAGGGCCATGTCGCTCCGGCTGCGGCTGTTCCTGGTGATCTTGCCGCCGCTTCTGGTCGTGGCCGTTCTGCTTGGCCTGTGGCGGTTCCAGGCGGCGCAAAAGACCTCCGAAGAGCTGTTCGACCGCAGCCTCCTGGCCGCCGCGCTGGCGATTTCGCGCGATGTCGCCATTTCGGCGGGCGATGCCCTGTCGTCGAGCACCCGGAACTTCATTTCCGACGCGGGCGGCGGCGAGGTCTTCTACCATGTCACGGGGCCGGGTGGCTATTACGTGACGGGATACGCCTACCCCCCGCGCGCCGCCGAGCCCCTGAGCCGCGACCTGCCCAGCTACTACATGGCCACCTACCGGGGCGAGGAAATGCGCGTCCTGCGCATGAGCGAGGACCGCACCATCGGCAACCTCTCGGGAGTGTCGGTCGTGACCGTCTGGCAGCGGGTCAGCGACCGGAATGCCTTTGCCCGGGAGCTGGCCTGGCGGGCGATCGCGCTCATGGCGGGCCTGATGAGCGCGCTGGCTCTGGTGATCTGGTTCGGCGTCCAGATCGGCCTCAGGCCGCTCAACGATCTGCAGGAAGCGATCCACAAGCGCTCCCCCGATGATCTCGGGCAGATCCGGCGCCCGGTGCCAAAGGAGGTCGCCGGGGTGGTCTCCACGCTCAACCGTCTGTTCGGGCAGGTCCAGGACAGCATCGAGGCGCATCAGGCCTTCATATCCGATGCGGCACACCAGTTGCGCAACCCCGCCGCAGCACTCCTCGCTCTCGCGGAGACCCTCCCCGATGTCCGGAACGAGGCCGAGCGCGCCGCCCGTCAGACCGAGCTCATCGCCGCCGCGCGCGCCTCGGCGCGGCTCGCGAACCAGTTGCTGCAACTCGAACGCCTGCGCTACGGCGACGGGGGGGCCGTGACGCGGTTCGACCTCAACACCGTCGTTGAGGAAGTCTGCCAGGGGCTCGCCCCTGCCGTGCTCTCCCGCGATCTCGAGTTTTCGCTGGACCGCTCCGCGCAGCCCCTGATGATGGACGGCGACCCGACGCTCCTCGGAGAGGCCTTCACCAACCTCGTCGAGAACGCCTTGCGGCATGGGGGCGAGACGATGACCCGAATTGTGGTGCGAACGGCCCTGGAGGGCGCGGTGATCTCCGTCACCGTGCAGGACGACGGCGTGGGCATTCCGCTCGACGAGGCCGAGACCGCGTTCCGCCGTTTCTCGCAGCTGCAGAGCGGCGAGGGTACCGGCCTCGGTCTCGCGATCGTCGAGCAGGTGATGCGCAAGCACCGGGGCAGCGTGCGGCTGGAGAGCGTCGCGCGGGGCACCAGCGTGCGCCTCGAAGTGCCGCGCGCCGAGGCCAGCCCGGCAATTCGGCGGCATTCATGATATATTAACTAGGAAAATTCAACGATTTCAATGCGATTTTTGAGTTTTCACGGTGAAAAGCTCCGGTTTCACCGCCCGGGTCCCCCCCCGTTACGCTCGATCCGGCCCGGCTCGTTGTCGGTTCCGAATTGCCGAAGATCATTGTCGGTGGCGATTCGCCCCACTAGACTTGGTCGGGCAAGCAACCAGCGGATATTCGGTGATGGCGCAGACGGTTCCCCTGATCCGCACGGCAGCACTCGTGCCCTGGGTGCGCTGGCTGCGTGAGAACGGCCGGCCCGTCACGCAGCGGCTCGAGGCGGCGGGCCTCGCGTTCCTCGATCTCGAAGAGCCGAACTCCCCGGCCCCCCTGCTCCTCCTGCTCGACTTCATCCGCCAGCAGGCGGACACGGAAGGCATGGACATCGGCTGCCGGGTGGTGACCGAAACCAGCGTCGTGGAGCTCGCCAATCTCGGCCTTGTCGCCCTGACGGCGGAGACGCTCTACGATGCCTTCACGCGCGTGAGCCGGCACATGCCCCGGCACTGCTCGCATGAGGTGCTCACGGTCGAGGAGCACGCCGACTGGGTGACGGTCTGCGAGTTCTGGCATTTCGACTTCGATGCCACCACCCTGCATCTGATCGAGCAGTATGTGGCGGCCTTGCTTCACAGCATCTGCCGGCTGGCGCGGACCCCCGGACCTTGCGGCATCACCTATTCCCTGGTGCCGCATCCCGAAGCCGGGCTGGCGCATCTCCGGCCCTGGCTCGGAGACAGGCTGGAGGCCGCATCCGCACCGAGACTTTCCCTGCAGGTTCCGCGCGCGGTGGCCCAGGCCAGGCTCCCTGCCTTCGAGCTCTCCGACAGCGACAAGATATCCCTCACGACCGATTGGGCAAGGTTGCGGGAACGCGGCATTCTTGCCGACTCGCTCGAGGTCACGATCATGAGCATGCTCCCGGAGGCGAGGATCACCGCCGACCTTCTGGCGAAATGCGCCGGAATGACGACCAGAACGCTCCAGCGCCGCCTCGAGGATGAAGACACCAGCGTTTCCGACCTGATCGACAGAACCCGGCGCCGGATCGCGCTGGAGAGGCTTGAGGCAGGAGACTCCAACCTTTCGGAGCTGGCAGCCGCCTTGGGCTACACGAACCCGTCGGCCTTCACCCGTGCCGTCCGGCGCTGGACGGGCCAATCGCCGCGGACCTTTCGCATGACGGGCCAGCATGCCGCCTCGAGCCGGCCGCGCCAGGGCACGGCCGCTGAATCTGCTACGGATTCGCTTGGGTAAGCCCCCGCACTTTTTGGCGCGGAAGGATAAGCATGAGCGAATTTCCGCTTCGGCGCTCACTCTGCCGTGACTACAAAGAGTTCGATTCTGAAGAAGATGAGCGGGCGCCCGGCGACTTTCCGGAGCGTGGTTATTGGGTCAATTCGTCTTGAATACAACGGAGCGCGGCTCTTTTGGCTTCGCCTGTCCTCCGGCCAACCCGCCTGTCTTCGCCGGAACACCACGGCTTGTGGAGGCTCTACTATGCGCACTTTGAACGGGTTCGTCGCCCTGTTTGCCGGAGTTGTCCTGTTCGGGCAGATGCCCGTACCGGCTTCAGCCGAAGCAGCGGCGGGATCCCCCGATGCAACCCGAACCCTCGACGGGGCGCAGCTCCCGCCGCCGCCCTTGCCCTTCGGCGGCAAGATCGAGCGGGACGCCCTGCATTCGACACCCTGGTGGTCGCCGCGCGTCGTGCCACCGAAGGACGCCCCGAACGTCCTTCTCATCATCACGGACGATGCGGGCTTTGCCGTGCCGAGCACCTTCGGCGGCGTCATTCCCACCGAGACGATGGATGCTCTGGCGCAGGAAGGCCTGAGCTACACCAACATTCACTCGACCGCGCTCTGCTCGCCCACCCGCGCCGCGCTGATCACCGGCCGGAACCACCATTCGGCCGGGTTCGGCGTCATTTCCGAACAGTCGACCGGATATCCCGGCTACAACAGCATCATTTCCGAGGACAAGGCGACGATCGGCCGCATCCTGCTCGACAACGGCTACAATACCGCCTGGTTCGGCAAGGATCACAACACGCCGGCCTTCCAGGCCAGCCAGTCCGGGCCCTTCAGCCAGTGGCCGACCGGCTTGGGCTTCGAGTATTTCTACGGCTTCGTCGGTGGGGACGCCAACCAGTGGCAGCCGAACCTCTTCCGCAACACGACCCAGATCTATCCGTTCGACGGGCAGGAAGGAGAGTGGAACCTCATCACCGGCATGGCGGATGATGCGATCGACTGGATCACCCGGATGCACCAGATCGATCCGAGCAAGCCTTTCCTCGTCAAATACGCCCCCGGCGCCACCCACGCCCCGCATCACCCGACCAAGGAATGGGTCGAGAAGATCGAGGCGATGCATCTCTTCGACGATGGCTACGAGGCGCTGCGCGCGACGATCTTCGAGAACCAGAAGAAGATGGGTCTGGTGCCCGAGGATGCGACCCTGACACCCTGGCCGAACGAAGTCCTCAAACCCTGGGATGAGCTCAGCGACACCGAGAAGAAGCTCTTCATCCGCCAGGTCAACGTCTTCGCCGCCTATGCCGCCTATTCCGACCACGAGATCGGTCGCGTCATCCAGGCGGTCGACGACATCGGCGAACTCGACAACACGCTCGTCATCTACATCAACGGCGACAACGGCACGAGCGCCGAGGGTGGCCCGCTCGGCACACCGAACGAGGTCGCCTTCTTCAACGGCCTGAACGAGATCCCGGCCGACGTCCAGATGAAATGGTACGACGTCTGGGGCACCGAGGAGACCTACAACCACATGTCGGCGGGCTGGTCCTGGGCCTTCGACACGCCGTTCGACTGGTTCAAGCAGAATGCCTCGCGTCTCGGCGGCATCCGGCAGAACATGGTCATCTCCTGGCCGAATGTCATCACCGACAAGGGGGGCCGGCGCGAGCAGTTCATGCACGTGATCGATGTCGTGCCGACGATCCTCGAGGTCTCCGGCATCCCGGCGCCGGAAGAGGTCGATGGGGTCAAGCAGGCGCCGATCGAGGGCACGAGCTTTGCCTATACCTTCCCCAAGGAGAACGCCGAGGAGCCGTCGCATCACCACACCCAGTATTTCGAGATGATGGGTCAGTGGGCGCTCTACAATGACGGCTGGCTGCTCAGCACCAAGGTCAACCGCGCGCCCTGGCAGGCATTCGGCCCGGCCAACCCCGACCCGCTGAACAATCAGGTGCTTCAGCTCTACGATCTCAACACCAACATGAACCAGACGGACGACATCGCCGCAGAGCATCCCGAGAAGGTTGCGGAGATGAAGGAACTCTTCATCAAGGAAGCCGAGAAGTATCAGGTCTTCCCGCTCGATGCCTCGGTTGCGGCACGCATCGTCGCCCCGCGTCCGAACATCACCGCGGGCCGGACCGAGTTCGTCTACACCAGGCCGATGGTCGGGCTGCCGCAGGGCGACTCGCCCCTGCTGCTGAACACCTCCTACACCATCACGGCCGATATCGAGGTTCCCGAAGGCGGGGCCGAGGGCATGATCCTGACCTCCGGCGGCCGGTTCGGCGGCTATGGCTTCTACCTGCTCGAAGGCAAGCCGGTGTTCCTGTGGAACATGGTCGACCTGAAGCGGATCAAGTGGGAAGGCACCGAGGCTCTGGCGCCGGGCAAGCATACCCTCGAGTTCGACTTCACCTATGACGGTCTGGGGGCCGGCACGCTGGCCTTCAACGACTTCGATGGCGTTGGACGCGGTGGCACCGGAACGCTCAAGGTGGACGGCAAGGAAGTGCAAAGCCAGAAGATGGACAAGACCCTGCCGATGATCCTGCAGTGGGACGAGTCCTTCGATATCGGCTCCGACACGCTGACCGGCGTCAACGATGCCGACTACAAGCCGCCCTTCGCACTGACGGCCAAGCTCGACAAGCTCACGATCAATGTCGATCGGCCGCAGCTTTCCGACGCCGACAAGGCGAAGCTCGAGGCGGCCATGCAGAAGGCCAGCGACTGAGAGGATCTGCCGGGCGGGCGCTCATGATGGCGTCCGCCTGGGAGAGAAATTGATCCGGGTCGGAGTGGCTTCGGCCCGGATCGTCACGCAAGTGAACGGAGAGACCGGCTGCCGGTCGATCGCATCAGTGGCGGAACAGATAGGATCACGCCACCAGCCGCAAAACAGCGATGATAGTTCAGAGAGATCCGGCCGCGTGACGGGAGAGACCCGCTCTCAAGCCACGGATAGCTGTTCCCAAAAGCCCGCAAACCCCCGGCGGTCAACAGACCGCAAACTGCATTCAGCTCTTCCGCTGCACTCAGGCGGCGGGTTCCATCCAGCTCTGAAGCTCCGTCATGATTTCAACCCGCACCCCGGTATCGAGGGCGTTGAGTTCCTGATGGGCTTCCCGCACCACTGAAACACTCGGATCGCGAGCGGCCTTCGCAACGGCAGCAGAGCATGGATGCTCCGCTCCAAGCCTTGCAGAGACAATCGCATTGAGTGTCGTGAAAAAGCGGTCTTCGACTTCGATGTCCATAGCTTCCTCCACGCATCCGCCGAGTCTCAAATGGCCCGGTCTGTATTGCGGGAAAGGTTAAGCACGCTGACCTGATGGGTCAATCATGGATGCGCCTGCAACCCTGAATACGGGGTCACAAAGTATTGCTCTCCAATAAATGGAACCAAATTCACGCCCGGTGATAGGGCGCGCCGGCGAGGATCGATACTGCACGGTAAAGTTGTTCACTCACCATCACACGCACAAGCATGTGCGGCCAGACCATCGGCCCGAGAGACAGCCTGAAATCCGCTGCATCGCGAAATTCCCGCGTGAGGCCATCCGCGCCACCAATGACGAGCGCAAGATCGCGCACACCGGTATCCGCCCAGCGGCGCAGGGTGTCGGCGAAATCGGGAGAGGAGAGAGTGCGGCCGCGCTCGTCCAGCACCGCGGTAACGGCGCCCTTCGGAAGGGCCGATGCCAGAAGGCGCGCCTCTTCGGCCTGGCCACCGCCCTTTCTCGCCTCGACCTCTACCACCTGTACAGGCCCAATCCCGAGCGCACGCCCCGCCCGATCGAAGCGCGAAAGATAGTCTGAAATCATCTCGTTCTCCGGCCCGGCGCGAAGGCGCCCGACCGCGAGCAGTGTTATGCGCAAGGTCCCGTCCGGATCAGCGAGCGTCTGCGGACTTGGGCGGCTGCCACATCTTCTCGAGCTGGTAGAAATCGCGCACTTCCGGCCGGAACAGATGCACGATGACGTCGCCCGCATCGATGAGCACCCAGTCACCGGCTTCCTTGCCTTCAGTACGCACGGTCACACCATGCTCCTGCTTCAGGCGCTCGGCGAGCTTCTCGGCAATCGCGGAGACCTGACGCGACGAGCGGCCGGTAGCGATCACCATGTGATCGGCCATCTCGGATTTTCCTGCGAGGGGAATCGTCGTCACGTCTTCGGCCTTGTCGTCGTCGAGCGAGGCCTGGATCGTGGTCAGCAGCTCTGTGCTACTGGATTGTTCCGGAATCGGGTGAAACACCGCATCCGGGTTGGCGGTATCCACCGCCGTAGTATGCTGAGACAGCGCGGATTCCTCCGTTCATCGCGCCGCTCCTGCCCGGCGCCGGCCTATTCAATGTAGGACAGAACGGTTAATTTCTCAAGTGGCGCAACCGATCATGGTGAAGACCGCCCTGGCGGCGGGCGGAACGGCACCCGCATTCACGGATCACCCTGTCGTCGCCTGGTCGGCATCCGCCGCGCCGAGACGAACCGTCTCGACCTCCGCGGGCCGCTCATCCTGCTCCGGCCAATGCTTCATGTTGAAGACGGCACCCGTTTCACGGACCTCCCGGATGGCGTCGAGGGACACGTCGGCATAGACCCACCCGGCCTCGCCGACCTTGCCCTGGGCAATCACGCCGTCATCGGGAAATCCGCCGTCGGGCGGACCGTAGATCGCCGCGGCGCCGACATTCACATCTGCCGCTGCGAGCCATTTGGCATCACCGATCGTCGGGGCCTGCACCACGACGCACTGGCCTTCGAGCGCCCGCGCCATGGCGCCTATGCGCACCCGCCAGTAGCCCTGCATCGTATCGGTGCAACTCGGCACCAGGAGGATCTCCGCGCCGGCCTCGACAAGCCTGCGCGCCAGCAACGGAAATTCGGAGTCGTAGCAGATGAGGATGCCGATCCGGCCGAGCTCGGTGTCGAAGATGCGCAGGGCATCGCCGTGACCGATCCCCCATTCCTCGCGCTCGAAGCGCGTCATGATCATCTTGTCCTGATGACCGACCGAACCGTCCGGCGCGAAGAGGCGCGCCCGGTTGGCAGGCAGACGATCGGGCCGCCGGGCCGGCGCGGACCCTGCGCAGATATGGACACCGAACTCGCGCGCGAGTGAGGCGTGAAGACTGTCCACGTCCGGCAGGCGCGCCTGCACAGCTTCGATGGATCGCGCGAGATCGCCCGCGATTTCCGCCTCGGCGAGGCTCGCAAGCTCCATGGAGGCATATTCGGGAAAGACAAGCAGTTCGGCGCCCTGATCCCGTGCCGTCCGGGTCCAGACCCGCAGCTTGCCGACGTAATCGTTCCAACGGTTGTGCCAATCAATCGGATAGGCCGCGGCCGCAATCTTCATGGCTGATCCTCCCTCAGGCCGCGGATCCAGAACTGGAGCGGCTTTTCGGTTTCCACGGCATCGCCGTGATCCTTCCACCGGAAACTCGCGACAGCGCCGGGGAGCCTGGCATAGCCGCGATGGGTCCAGAATCCGTCGTGCGGCGTGTAGCCGGCCGGGCGTGCCGGATGGTCGTCGGCCCGGATCACCGCACAGAATGCCGACCAGTCGCGGCCCAGCGCCCGGGCATGCGCCTCACGGTGGTCAAAGAAGCGGCCGCCGATTCCGCGGCCGCGATATTCGGGAAGCAGGACCGACTCCGCGCAATAGAAGATGGTTTCGATCGGCATCGGCTGGTCTGCAAAGGCCCCGGCAAAGTCGTCGGCATGATCCTCCATCGGCGTGCCCGTCGAGGCTCCGACAAGCTGCGTGCCATCCCACGCGCCGACGACGATCGCACCGGGGCTGTCGCGATAGGCCGCGAGATAGCGGCGCTCGTACTCCATGTCGCCGTCGTAGAGATAGGGAAATTCCGCAAAGACGCGGATCCGGAGCGTGGCTACATCATCCAGATAGGCCTCGATCTCGGCCCGGCTCATCGGCGCGACGCGCAGCGTCATCGGTCATCCTCCCTGCCGCCGGGCTATCGCCGCCCTGCGCGGGGCGGACTCTCTCCGCTTCAGCCGCCGGGTGCAAGCCTCAGATCAACCTCGGCGGGACGTCCGGGCAGCGAGAGCCGCGACGCCACTCGCGCCTTCCGCGCAACGACCCGGCCCTTCGAGATCACGAAGCGCCGTTCGGCCCGGAGCCGGATTGCCTCGATCGGATCGCCCGCATCGAGCACGACGAGGCTTGCAATGGCGCCCCTCTCGAGCCCGTAGCCCTCAAGGCCGAGGATCGCCGCGTTCTCTTCCGTTACCATGGCAAAACAGGCGCGCATCTCCGCCGGGCTTGTCATCTGGGCGACGTGGAGCCCCATGAAGGCCACATCGAGCATGTCGGCCTTGCCGAGCGAATACCAGGGATCGAGGACACAGTCCTGCCCCCAGCCGACGCGGATGCCATGGGCGCGCATCTCCGGAACGCGCGTGAGGCCGCGCCGCTTCGGGTAGGTGTCGTGCCGTCCCTGCAGGACGATGTTGACGAGCGGGTTGGGAATGGCCGCGACACCGGCCTCGGCCATCAGCGGAAGGAGTTTCGAGACATAGTAGTTGTCCATCGAGTGCATCGAAGTCAGGTGGCTGCCCGACACCCTGCCCTCCAGGCCGAGCCGCGTTGTCTCGAAGATCAGCTGTTCGATATGTCGCGAGAGCGGATCATCGGTCTCGTCGCAATGCAGATCGACCGGAAGGCCGCGCGCATCGGCAATCTCGCAAAGCTCGGTGACGGAGGCGCGACCCTCCTCCATGGTCCGTTCGAAATGCGGAATGCCGCCAACGACGTCGACGCCGAGATCGAGCGCACGCAGAAGGTTCGCCCGCGCACGGGGATCGCGGTAGAAGCCATCCTGCGGAAAGGCGACGAGCTGAAGGTCGAGATAGGATCTCACGGTTTCCTTCACCGCGAGCAGCGCCTCAACGCCGACGAGGCGATCGTCGCAGACATCGACATGGCTCCGGATTGCGAGAAGGCCCTGGGACACGGCCCAGTCACAATAGGAAAGCGCCCGCTCCGCCACGGCCTCCGGCGTGAGCCGGGCCTTGAGTTCGCCCCAGAGCGCAATCCCTTCGAGCAGCGTCCCGGATGCGTTGATCCGCGGATTTCCCCAGGAGAGCGTCGCATCCATATGGAAATGAGGATCGACGAAAGGCGCGGAAACGAGACAGCCTGCCGCATCGAAGGTTTCTTGCGCCGGGGCGTCGATGGAGGGCGCGATCTCGGCAATCCGGCCATCCCGGATCGCGACGTCGGCCCGGCGCCCATCGGGCAGCACGCCCCCCTTCACGAGTATGTCGAGTTGCATCTGGCGCTCATACGGCTGGCAGGTTTGGCCCGTACAATGCGGGCTTGCCGCCTCTTGCGCAACGCTGCCGCCGGGCTCAGCCTTCGCCGGCCTCGCGCAGCGTCTCCAGCTCGAGCCATTCCTCCTCCGCCGCGGCGAGCGCTGTCTGTCGCTGAACAAGCGCTTCAGAGGCCTTGGCGAATTTCGCGGGCTCGCGGGTAAAAAGCGCGGGATCTGCCATGAGTTCCTCGAGCTTGGCGATCTCGGCTGCAAGCCGATCCATTTCCGCGGGAAGGGCCGCGAGCCGGTGCGATTGGGTGAAACTCAGGCCTTGCGCGCGAGGGGCCTGCGGCTTGGGCCTGGGCGCGGCCGCTTTCGGCTTCGCGGCGGCGGGCGCGGCTCTTGCCTCCGTCGCCGTTTCACCCCGCTGCGCGCGATAATCGCTCCACCCCCCGGCATAGAGCGTGGCGCGGCCATCGCCTTCCATCGCGATGGTCATCGTCGCGATCTGATCGATGAAATCCCGATCGTGGCTCACGAGCAGAACCGTGCCTTCGTAATCGGCGATCAGTTCGACGAGCAGATCGAGCGTCTCCACGTCGAGATCGTTGGTCGGTTCGTCGAGCACGAGCAGGTTCGTTTCCCGCGCCATGAGCCGCGCAAGCAGGATGCGCGCCTTCTCGCCGCCGGAAAGCGCCGAGACCGGGCCACGCGCCTGCGCCTCGTCAAAGAGAAAATCCTTCAGGTAGCCCACGACATGACGCGGCCGCCCGCGCACCATGACCTGGTCGCCGCGCCCGGAAACACCGATTTCCGAATCGCCGTTGAGCGTCTCCCAGAGCGTCGCGTCCGGATCGAGCGCCGCACGGTTCTGATCGAAGACGGCCATTGAGAGGTTCGTGCCGAGCCGCACCCGCCCGCTGTCAGGGGAGAGTTCGCCGGTGAGCATCTTGAGGAGCGTGGTCTTCCCGACCCCGTTCGGCCCCACAAGCGCCACGCGATCCCCGCGCTGCACCTTGATCGAGAAATCCTTCACGATCGTGCGGCCACCGAACGCCTTGGAGATGTCGTCCGCCTCGACGACAAGCTTTCCGGATGGAGCCGAGCCTTCGAATTCCATCCGCGCCGTGCCCAGACGCTGGATCTGGGCCCTGCGCTCGGTCCGCATCTCCGCAAGCCGCCGCACCCTGCCCTGATTGCGCTTGCGGCGCGCGGAGATCCCCTCGACCGCCCAGCGCCCCTCGGACTTGATGAGCCTGTCGAGCTTGTGGCGCGCGACATCCTCTTCCTCATATGTCTTGTCGCGCCATTCCTCGAAGGCGGAAAACCCTCGATCGAGGCGACGCACCTCGCCCCGGTCAACCCAGAGGGTCCGGTCGGTGAGGTTGCGCAGGAACGCCCGGTCATGGCTCACGCAGACGAAGGCCGCACGGCTCTCGCGAAGATGCGCCTCGAGCCAGGCGATGGCCTCGATGTCGAGGTGGTTCGTCGGCTCGTCGAGCAGCATGAGATCCGGGGCGGAGGCAAGGATCTGCGCCAGTGCGGCCCGCCGCCGTTCGCCGCCCGATGCGCGCGCAGGATCGATCGCGGCGTCGAGCTTCACGCCCTCCATGGCGATCTCCGCACGCCAGTGCTCGGCCGGATCGAGACCCGCGGAGGCAAAATCCCCGAGCGTCGCGAAACCGGCGAAGTCGGGATCCTGCGCCATGTAGCCGACGGCGCGGCCCGGCTGAAGAAAGCGCTCGCCCGTGTCGGGCTGCACGCGGCCCGCCATCATCTTCATCAAGGTCGACTTGCCAGACCCGTTCCGTCCCACGAGCGCAATGCGCTCACCGGGATGCACGGCAAGCGCGGCGCCGTTCAGCAGAGGCGTTCCGCCGAAGGTCAGGCTGATATCGTTCAGGGTCAGGATCGGGGGCTCGGCCATGTCGCGACGCCCTAGAACGCCGGCAGGCAGGCGTCAACATGCATCGCTTGCGGCGGCGATGCCGAAGCCATCTGGACATCGTTTATTCGTTACCGCTTTCTTAACTCGATGCCGCAAATTGTACCCGTCCAGACGACTCGGGCTTGCGCAAACCCGCAGGGCAGATCTTCTATGCGTTGCAAGAGGGCGCATGTTCCAGGGACTGAGAGATTCAGAGGCGGTACGGAAACGCACGCATTTTCTGCGGCGCGGCCTGTTCGTGATCGGCATCATCTTTGCCGGCGGCTTTGTGGCCTTCTGGGTGCTCTTCGGTGATCTTCGGCGGCTGGAAACACGGCTCACGACGCAGAACACTGCGCTTCTCACCGAGATGCTCCACTTCGAGCGCGCGACCGGCTACGGCGGTTTCATCCATAATTTCAAGAACGCGGTCCTGAGGCCGCAGGAAACCGATTATCTCGACGGAGCCACCCGGAATCTCGCGGATGCGCTCGACGCGCTTGCCGGCATCCAGGATCTCGCCCGGGCGACCGGAACGGACATCGACCTGACGCCAACGCGGGAGACCCTTCTGCGCTATGGAAGCATGATCGAAATCCTCCGCAGCACTCCGCCCGGAACGCTGACCGCACGCGAGCTCGATGCGCTCGTCCGGGTCCCTGACATCGAAGCCATCCGAAACCTCTCCGAGTTGGTGGCGTCAGCGCGGCTCAGCGTCTATGCGCGCCTTGACCAGATCGAAACGCGGATCCTGCGACTGAGCCTGTTCGCGGCCGCGGCGAGTTCGGCACTGCTTGCGGGCTGGATTGTCGTGCTTGCAATCCTGCGGCGGCGCGAGACGGATGCGCTCTTTGCCATCGAGGCGGCAAGTGCCCGCGTTCAGATGGTGCTCGATACGACGACAAACGGCATTATTGCTCTCGACAACAACCGGCAGATCGTCACCGCAAACACCGTGGCCCGGCAGATGCTCGGTCTCGCGGACGGGCCATTCCCCTACCCATGGCCTGATACCATCACCTTCCTTCGCGCCGAGGATCTGCAGCCGCTTGATGCCTCCGCGGATCCGATCCGCCGGGCGCTCGCGGGAGAACGCCTGCGCGGAGAGATCAACCTGATAACCAGGGGCGACAGCACGACGATCCGTTACGTGCGCCTCTCGAGCGGGGAGACCACCACACCCCGCGGCAACGAACGGCCCGATGTTCCGATCCGCGTGGTGATCGTGCTCGACGATGTCACCGAACAGGAAACGAACCGGCAGAAGTTCGAGCGCGCAAGTCGCCTCGATGCGCTCGGCCAGCTCACCGGCGGCATCGCGCATGATTTCAACAACATTCTTGCCGCGATCATGTATTCGCTCGAGCTCTCGCTTGCCGACCCTCTTCCGGGCAAGACCCGCGAATGGCTGGAGCGGGCAAAGAACTCGGTCAAGCGCGGGGCCGATCTCTCCCGCCGGCTGCTTGCCTTCGCCAAGCGCAATCCTGCCCTGGCCAGCACCAAGCCCGTCGTGGAAGTCCTGCGCGAGATGAAGTTGCTCGTCCGGCCGACAATCGAGGAAGCCGTCGAGATCGTGATCGAATGCCCCGACGAGAGCCTCGCGGTCCATTGTGACCAGGGGCAGCTCGAGAACGCGCTGCTCAATCTCGTGCTCAACAGCCGCGATGCCATCCTTCAGGGAGAAACCGGCGACCGCATCCTGATCTCTGCCCGCGCCGTGGAACGCCCGGACCAAAAGGGCATGACCGGGTATGAAACCGGCACGGCCTTCGGCGACCTCGTCGGCGGGGCGCGCGCAGGCGGTAATCACCAGCGCTATGTCGAGATCTCGGTGACCGACAACGGGCGCGGCATGACCGATGAGGTGAGGCGCCGTGCCATCGACCCGTTCTTCACCACCAAGGGCAGCACCTCCGGCAGCGGTCTCGGGCTCTCGATGGTCTACGGCTTCATCGAACAGTCCGAAGGGGAGCTCCGCATCTATTCGGAGGTGGGCCACGGCACGACAATCCGGATGCTTCTGCCCCGCGGGCTCTACGAGGGCGATCGGGACAACCCGGCGGAGCGCCTTCCGGTGCCGATGGGCCGGTCCGAGCGACTGCTGATCGTGGAAGATGATACGAGCCTCCTCGCGATCATGCAGGAGATGGTGACCGCGATCGGCTACCGTCATGTCTCGGCGACCTCAGGGCGCGCGGCGCTCGACCTGATCGACGCGGGCGAGGAGTTCGATCTCCTTCTTACCGACATCGTGATGCCCGGCGGTATGGGGGGCTACGACCTTGCCCGCCGGGTCCGCGATCGGCGCCCGGATGTGCCGATTGTCTACATGTCGGGCTATGCCGGCCTCTCGCAGACCAGCATGGGCGGTGTCGTCGCTCCCTCGATCCAGAAGCCTTGCTCCGCGGCTGATCTCGCCCGCGTACTGAGATCCGGCCTCAACGGTGCGCGCGGGACCTGAGCCGCCCTTGTCACCCGCTCGGCCACGTCATAGAACCCTCCGGCACGTATCTTTCCGGGACCGATTGGCCGCCAGATGCTCAGATCTTTTCGAAACAAGCGCTCCAGCGTACTGGTCTGGATCCTCATGGTCCTGCTCGTGGTCGGCCTCGCCGGTTTCGGCATCGGTGTCGGGGGTGGCCTCACGACCCAGGACGTCGCCCGCGTCGGCGACCAGAAGATCACGGCGGACCAGTACGGCCGGGCCGTCGATCAGCAGATTCGCCGTATCTCGGCACAGATCGACCGCAATCTCACGATGTCCGAGGCGCGCCAATATGGCATCGACCGGCTCGCCCTCATCCAGCTCGTGAACGACGCGGCACTTGATGGCGAGGCCGAGCGGATCGGTCTCTCCGTCGGGGATGACGCCGTGCGTGATGAGCTTCGCCAGATCCCTGCCTTCCAGGGCAGCGACGGCTTCGACCGGGCCGCGTATCTCTACAGCCTCGAGCGGATCGGCATGAATGCCGGTGAATTCGAGGAAGACATCCGCCGCGAACTCGCGCGCGGGCTGCTGGCAACGAGCGCCGCATCTGCGGCCGCCATGCCCGCCGCGGCCACGGATGTGATCCTCGAATATGTCGGAGAAATGCGCAGCTTCGGCTGGATCACACTCGACGAGAGCATGCTCGATACGTCGATCCCCGAGCCGGACGAGGCCGCACTTGCCGCCTTCCATGACGCCCACGCCGAGACCTATACCCGTCCGGAGACGCAGAAGATCACCTATGCGATCGCGTCGCCGGAACGCATCGCCGCGAACATCGAGGTCCCCGAGGACGAGCTTCGCGCCGCCTACGACTCCGGCAAGGCTCGTTTCACCACGCCGGAGCGTCGGCTTCTCGACCGCATCGGCTTCCGCACGAACGCCGACGCCGCCGAAGCCAAGTCACGGATCGATGCCGGCACCGCGACCTTCGACGAGATCGCCGAGGAACGCGGGCTTTCTGCCGCCGACACCGATCAGGGGCTCGTGGAAGCAAGCGCCCTGCCAGCGGATGCGCGCGAGGCTGTCTTCGGCCCCGCCGAACCGGGCATCGTCGGTCCGGTTCCCTCGCCGCTCGGGCCGTCGCTCTATCGGATCAACGCGATCCTCGCCGCTCAGGTGACGCCCTTCGAGGACGCGCGCGAGACGCTCCGCCAGGAGCGCGCGCAAGCCGAGGCGCAGCGGCAGATCCACGACGATCTCACCCATATCGAGGATCTGATCGCGGGCGGCGCGACGCTCGAGGAAATCGCCGACGAGACGGTGATGCAGCTCGACAAGATGGACTACACCGAGATCTCGACCGATCCGGTGGCCACGGACCCTGCCTTCGGCAAGGCGCTCCAGGATGCGCGCGAGGGCGAGGAGACGGATCTTGTCGAACTCGCCGACGGCTCCTACCTGAGCCTGCGCGTGGATGCGGTCGAACCGCCTGCAGTGATCCCGCTCGACGAGATCCGTGATCAGATTGCCGCCGACTGGCGCTCGGCGGAACTGACGGCCGCGCTCGGCCAGAAGGCTTCCGCGCTTCAGGACGAGATCGCCGGCGGCAGGAGCCTGAGCGATATCGCAACCGAACTCGGCACCGAGCTGCACGACGCCGGCCCGATGGCACGGAGCGACACGCTTGCCGAAACGCCGCCGCGCCTTGTCGCCGACATTTTTGCCGCGGACGCCGACGGCACGGTCGTCGTCGATGACGTGAACCGTGTGATCCTCGCCCAGCTCACCGAAATCGCGCCGCCTGACCCGACGGACGAGCGCCTCGCAAACCTGCGCACCTCCGTGTCAGCCCAGTTCGCCCAGCAGGCACATGACGACCTGCGGGAGCTCTACACCACGGCGCTTCGTGACGAGGCCGGGGTGCGCCTCAATCAGAGCGTGATCGATTCCACCCTCGACCGTTTCCAGTGACAGCCAGATGAACCTCTTTCCCAGCGCAGACGCATTCGCCACAGGTTTCGAGGCCGGCCGGAATCAGGTCGTCTGGACCCGGCTCGTCGCTGATCTCGATACTCCCGTCTCCCTGATGCTGAAGCTCACCGAGGCGCGCGAGAACAGCTTTCTGCTCGAAAGCGTCACCGGCGGCGAGATCCGCGGCCGCTACTCGATCATGGGCATGAAGCCCGACCTGATCTGGCAGTGCCGGGGAGAGAGCGCCCGGATCAACCGCTCGGCCCGCTTCGATGCCGATGCCTGGAGCGACGAGACGTCCGATCCCCTCGATAGCCTGCGCGGCCTCATCGCGGGATCCCGGATTGAACTTCCCGAAGAACTGCCGCCGATGGCCGCCGGCCTCTTCGGCTATCTCGGCTACGACATGATCCGCCTTGTCGAGCATCTGCCGAACATCAACCCCGATCCGCTCGGCCTGCCGGATGCGGTGATGATCCGCCCCTCCGTGATCCTGATCGTCGACGGTGTGAAGGGCGAGGTCACCATCGTGAGTCCGGCCTGGGCGAATTCCGGCCTCTCGGCGCGCGCAGCCTACGCGCAGGCCGCCGAGCGCGTGATGGACGCGGTGCGCGATCTCGATCGCACCCCGGTTTCGGCAGGCGACGCACGGAGCGTGCCGGCGGACGTCCAGCCAGTTTCGAACACGACGCCGGCCGAATACAGCGCCCTCGTCGAGAAGGCGAAGGAATACATCGTTGCCGGTGACATCTTCCAGGTTGTCCCGTCGCAGCGCTGGGCCCAGCCCTTCGCCCTGCCGCCCTTCTCGCTCTACCGGGCGTTGCGACGGACGAACCCCTCGCCCTACATGTTCTACTTCAATTTCGGCGGATTCCAGGTGATCGGGGCCAGCCCCGAAATTCTCGTGCAGGTTCAGGGCAGCCGCGTGACCATCCGCCCGATTGCCGGCACGAGACCGCGCGGCGCGACCCCCGCCGAGGATCTTGCCAACGAACAGGATCTTCTCGCCGATCCCAAGGAGCGCGCAGAGCACCTCATGCTGCTCGATCTCGGTCGCAACGATGTCGGCAGGGTCGCACGGATCGGCACGGTCGATCCCAACGAGCAGTTCATCATCGAGCGCTACAGCCACGTGATGCACATCGTCTCCAACGTGAACGGCGAGCTGGCCGAGGGTGAGGATGCGCTTTCCGCACTGCTTGCCGGGCTGCCGGCCGGAACCGTCTCCGGCGCGCCCAAGGTCCGCGCCATGGAGATCATCGACGAGCTCGAGACCGAGAAGCGCGGTGTCTATGGCGGTGGCGTGGGTTATTTCTCCGCCGGCGGCGACATGGACATCTGCATCGCGCTCCGCACCGCGGTGGTGAAGGATGACACGCTCTATGTCCAGGCGGGCGGTGGCGTCGTCTATGACAGCGTGCCGGAGGCCGAGTTCCAGGAAACGGTCAACAAGTCGAAAGCGCTGTTTCAAGCCGCAAAGGATGCGGTGCTGTTTCTGGGCACACGCGCGGGCGGCAACTGAAGCCGCCCGCCCTTCGCCAGCTTCAGGCGAAGCGCATCACTTCCGCCTCGATCTCGCCGATCACGCTGTCGAGCAGCGCAGGATCCTCGCATTCGCCCATGATCCGCACCAGCGGCTCCGTGCCCGACTTGCGGATCACCAGCCGCCCGCAGCCATTGAGCCGCGCCTCACCCGCCTTGATCGCGGCCTGAACGCTTGCAGCTTCGAGCGGCGCCGCCCCCTTGTGGTAGCGCACATTGGTCAGCACCTGCGGATAGGCGGTGAAGACGCGCGCGAGCTCGCTCGCAGGACGCCCGGTCTCGACCATGGCCGCCAGGAACTGCAGCCCCGCGATCAGACCGTCACCCGTGGTGACATGATCGGTCATCACGATATGCCCCGACTGCTCGCCGCCGAGGTTGTAGCCGCCGCGGCGCATTGCCTCGACCACATAGCGATCCCCGACAGCCGTTCGCAGCAGGCGGAGCCCCTTCCCGCTCAGGTGGCGCTCGAGGCCGAGGTTGGACATGACGGTCGCAACCAGCGTGTTCTGCGCAAGCTGCCCTGCCGCAGCCCAGCGCTCGGCAATCAGCGCCATGAACTGATCGCCATCGGCGAGCGTGCCGTTCTCGTCAATGATGAGGACACGGTCGGCATCTCCATCAAGACAGATGCCGAGATCGGCACCATGGGCACAGACCGCCTCCATCGCGGCCTGCGGGCGGGTCGATCCGCAATCCTTGTTGATGTTGTAGCCGTTGGGATTGACCCCGATCTTCACCACCTCGGCACCGAGCTCCCAGAGCACTTCCGGAGCCGTCCGGTAGGCCGCACCGTTGGCGCAATCCACCACGATCTTCAGCCCGTCGAGCCGCAGCCCGCGGGGCACCGTGGTCTTCGCGTATTCCATGTATCGCCCGCGGCCATCGTCGATCCGGGTCGCCTTGCCGATCTCCGAAGGTTCGGCGAGCCCGGGCGCCTCCGCCATTGCAGCCTCGATCGCCTCCTCGGCGGCATCCGACAGCTTGAACCCGTCAGGCCCGAAGAACTTGATGCCGTTATCCTCGTAGGGATTGTGCGAGGCGGAGATCATCACGCCGAGATCGGCGCGCATGGAGCGCGCGAGCAACCCGATTGCAGGCGTCGGCACCGGCCCGACGAGAAAGACATCCATGCCCACGGAGGTAAAACCCGCGGTCAGCGCGTTTTCAAGCATGTAGCCCGAACGGCGTGTGTCCTTCCCGATCAGCACCCGGTGTCCGTGATCGCCGGTGCGGAAATACCGCCCTGCCGCCTGCCCCAGCCGCAGTGCAAGATCCGCGGTCATGGGATGATCGTTGGCCCGCCCACGTATACCGTCGGTGCCAAAAAACTGCCGTGCCATGTGCCTCAAGCCTCCTGGGTGAACCCGTTCAGGGCCTCCCAGAGAGACACGGCCTGCCGGGTTTCTGTCACATCATGAATACGTAGCACCTGCACGCCCTGCCGCAAAGCTTCGAGCGCCACGGCGATCGACCCCGGCATCCGCCGATCGGGCGCGGCCTCACCCGCAATCGTACCGATGAAGCGCTTGCGCGACACCCCGAGCAGGATCGGGCAGCCGAGCCCGTGAAAGATCGAGAGATTGCGCAGCAGGACAAGGTTGTGCTCCAGCGTCTTGCCGAAGCCTATGCCCGGATCGACCAGGATCCGGGAGCGCGAAATGCCCGCAGCCTCGGCTGCCCGAACCATGCCCTCCAGGGCGTGATAGACCTCGAGCAGGACGTCATCGTATTCCGGCGCGTCCTGCATCGTCTTCGGATCGCCGCGGGCATGCATGAGACAGACAGGCATGCCACGCTCGGCTGCGAGACCGAGACTGTGGGCGTCATGCGTGAGGGCCGACACATCGTTGAAGAGATCCGCCCCGACCTCGAAGGCCGCGCGCGCAACAGCGGCCTTGCGCGTATCGACCGAAACCGGAGCGGCAATTCCACCGGCCCGAAGCGCACGGATCACCGGCACCACGCGGGCGATTTCTTCCGCTTCGGGAACCTCGTCCGCCCCGGGCCGGGTCGACTCCCCGCCGATGTCGATGATGTCCGCCCCACCCTCGACCACACGATGCGCCTGGGCGAGCGCATCCTCGAGCGCGAGATGCCGCCCGCCATCGGAAAAGCTGTCCGGCGTCACATTGAGAATGCCCATGAGGCGCGGCCGCTCGAAGCCAAGGCCACAGATCTGCGCGCGAGGCGCGGTAAGGCGCAGCCGCACGGTTTCGGGAAGGACCGAAACCGGCGCGAACTTTGGTGCCTGACCGAATTCATGCAGCGCGACACTGTCGAACCAGAGCGGCCCTCCGGCCAAGGACAGCGCCTCGGGCGGCCTCGGTCCGTTGCTCCGGACCAGAGGGCGGAAGCAGATCGGCATCATGCGCGTTCCGGCTCCGCCCCCAGAACCTGCCGCACCAGCCCCGGCAACTCGTCGAAATGCTCGAAGATCGCCACGGCGGGCAGGCTGTCGAGCGGCACGTGGCAGTAGCCCCTGGCATGGAGCAGAAAGGGAACTCCGGCCGCCGCTGCGGTTGCGGCATCTGTCTCGCTGTCACCGACATAAACCACTGGCCCCTCCGGAAGCTGATCCGCGGCATGCCAGAGCATGGCCGGATCCGGCTTCAGGACATCGAGGCTGTCGCCACCGGTAAACCCATCGACGGGCGGTCGCAGATCGAGCGCGGTCAGGATCGCCTCGGCCGGTGCGTTGGATTTCTGCGTGCAGACGGCGAGCCCGTGGCCATCCGCCGCGAGGGCGGCAAGCGCATCGCGAACGCCCGCATAGGCCTCGGTACCGGTCACGGGATCGGCAAAGTAGATCTCGCGATATCGCGCAAGGCAAGCCTCATGACCCACGCCCGGCACGCCGCCCGTGGCCGCGAGCACCCGTTCGACAAGCTTGGAGATCCCGTTGCCGACAAATCCCATCACCTGCGCTGGCGGCAACGGATCACGGCCGAGTTCCGCGAGCAGCGCATTCGCCGCGGCGGCGAGGCTCGGCACCGAGTCAACCAGCGTGCCGTCGAGGTCGAAAACGATCCGGGCCATTACCGGCCAACCTTGCTGAAACAGAACACGACTTCAGACTCCCCAAGCCATTTCACGGACAGAGTGCAAGAAGGGCTCTCGGCTTCCAGATAGATCGCAGTGCCTCAGCGCCCCTTCAGCCAAAGCACGTAGGCCCGGAGGGAGTTCGGGGCAATACCTCCTTTGGCCGCTATCGCTTCTCGAGGTGCGCGCGTGTCACGACCCAGGGCAGTGGCATGACAGAAGGCAGGTCAAACCGCCTTCCACTTGATCGAGCAGCCGATCGATGCTGTCTGAGCCTCCGGGCCATGGCCGGTCTCAGCAACCTGGCGCATGGCCGGGTAGAGCTCCCGTCTTGCGTCCGGTTTGGCCCTGCGGCCGCTGTCATCGAGCTGGCCGCGATACTGCAACTCGAGATCCGCGTTGAAGCCGAAGAAATCCGGCGTGCACTCCGCGCGATAGGCGCGCGCCACGACCTGATCCGCATCGTGCAGATAGGGAAAGGAGAAGCGATGCGCCCGCGCGAACTCGCCCATCTTCTCGAAGCTGTCCGCAGGATAGGCCGAGGCATCATTGGAGCAGATCGCCGCGACGCCAATACCGAGAGCCTTCAGATCCTCGGCTTCCGCCCTCAGCTTGTCGGCAATTGCCAGCACATAGGGACAATGGTTGCAGATGAACATCAGCAGGAGCCCCTTCGGCCCCTTCAGGTCCTCGAGACGCCAGAGCCGGCCTTCGGTATCCGGCAACGCGAACCCAACGGCCCTCCAGCCGAAATCGCAGACAGGTGGGATGGCGGCCATGGGAAGCTCCTATCCTGCGGCGGCAAGACGGACGAGCTCTTCCGGCGCTCGGGCGTGGCAATCAATCTCGTCTTCGTCATCACCGAACTCCGCTTCTCCAAGGAGAAGCAGTTCGCCACCGATTTCCTGTGCGAGCCACGCCGCAAGCCCGGCCGGATCGCTTGCATCGGGCAGATCCGCGGCCTTTGCCCCGGCCAGCATATCGTCGGGAGCCCAGATCGGCTTGATCCCGCTCGCAAGCGCCCATTCGATCTCGGCCCGTGTCGTGGCTACCTGGAACCGCGGATCATGGTCCGTAAGGGCCCACGCCGCCTGTTCCACCGCCAGCAGCCCGATCCTGAGCTGGGCATTGCTGGCCGGCGACGGCTGTGGGACCAGAGGAGCAACACAGATCACGCAGGGATAGGTCCACTCCGCGAGCGCATTGCACCAGTCATTTCCCCGCAAACCCGATAGCGTCGAGGCAGGCAGGTAGGCAACGAAAGGTCTGGGTCCGGCGCGCAGTTCGAGCGGCGCCTGCCGGACATTCATCAGTCGTCGCGGCTCCGGGATCGCCCGGCGCCGCTTGATCTCGACACCGGCGGCGCCCATCTCGCCACCCAGCTTTTCGACCTGAACGCGGACCTGCACGGCACGCGCATCCGCCAGACACGCCCTCGCCACGCCTTCGGCGAGCGCCTCGATCAGGGGAAACGGCCCCTTCTCCAACACACTGTCAATTGCATCGACGATCGTGCGGTAGGACAGCACGTGCTCCATCGCATCCGTCTCGGAAGCTGCGCTGTGCACCACTTCCAGAACGATGTTGAAACGCACGGTAACGGCATCCGCCTCGCCCGACGTCGCATTGCCGATATGGGCCTCCCGGAGGAACTCGCGTACGGAAATGCGATCCAGAGAGCCTTCCATCGGCAGAACTCGCGAACTCACGTCCGGAAGACCGAAACTGCTCAGGAATTCGTCCATGGATCCTCCGGGGTGCTGGCGCAGACACGAGAACACATCATCACGAAATGTGAACGTATTGCAACTCTCGCAGGCATCCCGCCAGCTCCGGATCCCACCTCAGGGCAACGGAAGCCCGGGACGGGCCGGATCGAGGCGAAGAGCACCGGCGTCTTCAGGCAGATCCGCAGCCGCTTCGGCTGAAGCGATCAGCAGCCGCCCGTCCAGTCGCCGAGACAACCAGTCCGCAAGCGCAACCGGGCGCGATGCGTCCGGTGCCGCGGGATCCCGTGCCGCCTCGATCATCCGCGCGGGCGCCCATATCGGATGCAGCCCGGCCTCTATCGCCCAGTCGAGCTCGGTCCGCGATGCAACCACCTCGAAGCGCGCATCCCGGTCCGCCAGGGCCAGCGCCGCCTGTTCGATCTCGAGATAGCCGATGCGCCGCGACTTGTTGCTGCGCGCCGCCGCGACAGGCTGGTCCGCCCCGATGCAGATGATCACTGGCCGGCTGCAGGTCACCACGGCATCGAGCCACGCCGCCGCCCGCGGGCCATCGAGAGCATCCCGGCCAAGAAACAGTACATCGGCATGGCTCGGCGGCGCATCGGGCTCCGGCGCGCGCGCATGCAGACGCGGCGTCTCGGCCCCGATCTGGCTGCGGACGATTTCCACCCCGAGCGCCCCGGGAATCCGGTCGAGCTTCTCGACACGGACAAACGCGCGGAGCACCCGAATATCTGCAAGGCAGCCGCGCGCGATGCGCTCCGCGAGCGTTTCCAGAAGGTCGAGGCGCTCGGCGTCGAGAATGCGATCGATCGCAGAGGTGATCGTGTCGTAGGAAACCACCTGATCGACATCGTCGGCCACGGCCGCAGCGTGCTGCATGACCTCGAGCACCACGTTGAACCGCAACCGCTGCTCGACGCCACGCTCGCTGGCAAAGGCTCCGATCTCGGCAAGACGCACATAGTCCCGCACGGAGATCCGGTCGGTCAGCACTCCGGAATGCGTAGCAGACGCACGCAGATGCAGTGCGCCGAAGACAGTCTCGGTATCATCCATGGCAGGTCCACCCTTCAACCAGGCCCCATTGGAGCGAAGGGGGTGCTGGCGTCAACCCTGCCCGGCTGCAATCGCGCTGAATTCTGGCCGCATTAACGGGGAAAGAACCTTCCCCGAGCAGACTGCGCCCACGAAACCCGGCCCCTTGCCCTCCTGGGCGTTTGCAGGGCCGATATCGGGAGGGAGCACCATGCGCAATCAACACGCCTGGATCCTGAGTCTGGCGATAGCTCTCATGGGGGTGCTGCCGGGCCTCGCCTCCGCAGGAGATCCGGTTCCGAAGCGCCTCGATCAGCCGATATCCACCGCAACGCCGGACCAGAAACTCTTCAACGAGGCCGTCCTGCTCTTCTCCAACGCGGCGCGGAAGCAGCATGGCCGGCCGCCGCTCGAAGCGGACCCGCGCCTCGCAAAGGCCGCAAGCGACCATGCCCGCAACATGGCGCGCCTCAAGACACACAGCCATGTCCTGCCGGTGCGCGGGCAAAAGGACCTGAAGCAGCGGATGAAGCGGCAGGACGTCGACTTTCGGCTTGCCGCAGAAAACATCGCCATGGACAAGGTCTACCGCCTGCTCGGCCGACCGATTTCGGTCAACCACTCCGGCTGCGCCTTCACCTATGGGGACACGCGGGAAAACGTCCCCATCCACACCTACGCGAGCCTCGCCCAGCAGGTCGTGGACCGCTGGCTCAAATCGCCGAAGCACCGGAAATCGCTGCTATCGAGCAAGTTCGTGCGCCTCGGGGCCGGGATCGGTGTGGATCCCAACGGCCCGGCCTGCGGCGATTTCTACCTTGTGCAGGATTTCGCCGACTGAAGACCTAGCGGGAGGCGGTCTGCGTCGGCAGGCGATAGAAGAGGTGGTGACCGATCGCGGCGGTCTTGGTCATCTGGCGGGCCCAGCCGGGGCGGACATGCAGCGCGTGGAAATGCGTGGCGCCATCCGTGACCGTGCGCGGCCGACCCGCGATCATCGCCGCGGCGAGCTTGCCAGCCCGCTCGCGCGCTTCCCCGTCGCGCATCATGTCGCTGCGGCCGTCGCAGGCGTAGGAGAACTGGCAATCCCTGCGACCCTTCACCACCCCCTGGTGCGTGACACCACAGATCGTGTCGGGATAGCGCGGCGAATCGACGCGATTGAGAATGACCTCGGCAACCGCGACCTGCCCGGGAACGGGTTCGCCACGGGATTCGAAATAGATCGCCTGCGCTAGGCAGTTCCACTGCTGATCGCCCTTCACGCTCGGCAGCGCGTCGATCGCCGAAGCGGTCTTCAGCGGCCGAAGGGACAGGAGATCGGTGGCAACGCTGCGGCTCGCCATCGTCACGTGAGCCGTGTTCTGCGCACGCGGACGCGGACGGAGCACCGCGACATCCTCATCATGGTTCCGCGCGAGCGCGGCGAGAATGCCGGAATAGGGCATCGCCCCTGAAATCGCTTCAGCTTGGGCCGGACGCGTGACGGACATCTGGGGAAGGAGGGAAAGCGCCACCGCACAACAGCCGATCAGCGCCGAACAACGTAAAAACCGAGTAAACCGCAATATTATGTCCCCACTCCATCATCGGCCCCCATATAGGGCCGCATCCCAGCCTTGCTGCACCGCAGCATGATTTTCGTTCACGCTGGAATTGGCAGATGGAGAGGGTGTGAGTCCACGTTTGCGGCACGGACAAGCGGATTCTCGCGCATTTTACGCGTTTACCAACTTTATCCTCGACCCGGAACTATGTCTATTTACAGATTTTTTACGATTCTCTGTATCGCCTCCCGCGCGGGCGTCGCAAGACGCGCGATCGCGGTGAACGACTCGTCGATACAAGTCAGTTGCGATTGAATCGCAGCAAGACCGACTATTCCATATGATTCGACCAGACGTGACTCGGCCCAGCTCCGGGCTTGTGCCTGCCGCTTGCGGTTGAAATCACCACTTGCAGCGCGCGTATTGGCGAGATCCGAGATCAGATCGAGCGCGGCATCGAGCCCCTCGCCCGTCTGCGACGACACGATGGCCACGGACGGCAGCACACCGTCCTCGACCGAGAGCGACAGCGCCCCCCGGACATCCGCCGCCGCGCGCCGCGCGACCGGCCCCATGTCGCCCTTCGTCACGAGCACGACGTCGGGCACCTCCATGACACCGGCCTTCATGAACTGAAGCGCATCACCGGAGCCCGGCTGCGCACAGAAGACAACGAGATCGGCACAATCGGCAATTTCTGTCTCGGACTGCCCCACCCCGACCGTTTCGACAATCACCCGGTCAAACAACGCCCGCATGAGAACCGCGGCAGGGAAGGTCAGATCGGCAAGACCTCCGAGCCGCCGCCGCGCCGCCATGGAGCGCACGAAGACGCCCGTATCCTCCGGGTCGGTCTCGATGCGCGTCCGATCCCCGAGCAGAGCGCCGCCGGATCGCCGGGAAGACGGATCCACCGCGATCACCGCGACCGTCTCGCCGCGCACGCGCATGCGGGCAATGAAGGCATTGGTCAGCGTCGATTTTCCGACGCCAGGCGGGCCGGTAAGCCCCAGGACCACCCCTTTCGGTGCCGCCGCCGCCGCATCGAGCAACGCCGCAAGCGTCGGATCCTCGGGTGCGGATTCAAGCGCCGAAAGCACACGGGCAAGCGCCGCCTTGCCGCCCGCAGCGAGCGCGGAAAGATCGCCGGGAAGTGGTTTCATCGTCTTGTTTCGCCGGACTCCATGGATGAGCGCGACAGAAGCGTCGCCTGAGCCGCCGCCAGCCGTGCAATCGGCACACGGAAGGGCGAGCAGGAGACATAGTCGAAGCCCGCCACTTTGCAGAACCGCACAGAGGACGGATCGCCACCATGTTCGCCACAAAGCCCGAGCGTCAGACCCGGGTTTGTCGCCCGTCCGCGTCTCGCCGCGATCAGCATGAGCTCGCCCACACCCTCCACGTCGAGCGTATGGAACGGATCCTCGGGAAAGACCCCCTGGTTGACGTAGTCGCGCATGAAGCGCCCGGCATCGTCGCGCGACAGCCCGTAGGTCATCTGCGTCAGGTCGTTGGTGCCGAAGGACAGGAAGGCGGATGTCGCTGCGAGATCGCCCGCGCGGAGTGCCGCGCGCGGCGTCTCCACCATGACCCCGAGCTTGTAGGTCAGTTCCGCCCCCTGCTCGCGCTGGACATCCTCCGCAATCGCATCGATCCGGCGCTTCACGAGTTCCACTTCACGATTGGCGGAAACCAGAGGGATCATCACTTCAGGCACCACCGGTGCGCGCGAATCGCGGTTGACCTCGATGGCGGCCTCGAAGATCGCACGTGCCTGCATGTCGTAGATCGCGGGCATGGTGATCCCGAGCCGCACGCCCCGCATGCCAAGCATCGGGTTCACCTCCGAAAGTTCGCGCGCACGCGCCGTGATCTGAGCGACCGGCAAGCCCATTGCCTCGGCAAACTCCGCGATCTCCTCGGGCCCGTTGGGCAGGAATTCGTGCAGCGGCGGGTCTAGCAGACGGATCGTCACCGGCAATCCGCGCATGATGTCGAAAATCTCGACGAAATCCGCGCGCTGCATCGGCAGGAGCCGGTCGAGTGCTGCCTGGCGCTCGGTATCGGAATTGGCGAGGATCATCTCGCGCATCACCGCAATCCGGTTCTCGTCGAAGAACATGTGCTCGGTGCGGCAAAGCCCGATTCCGTCCACCCGGAACTCCCGCGCGGTGCGCGCATCCGAGGGCGTGTCGGCATTCGCCCGCACGCCGAGGTCGCGCACCGTGTCGGCCCAGTCGAGCAACTCGGAAAACGCTCCGCCGAGTTCGGGCGCGATCATCTCCACCGCGCCGGCCATGACCTCGCCCCGTGTGCCATCAAGCGTCACGAGCGCCCCTTCCCGGATCACCCGGCCATCGGAGGTCGTGAGCGTCCGCTCGCTGAAATCGAGGCGCAGATCGCTTGCCCCGACAACACAAGGCAGACCGATGCCGCGCGCGATCACTGCCGCATGGCTTGTCATGCCACCCCGGATCGTCAGCACGCCATGGGCGGAGTGCATGCCGCGGATATCTTCCGGACCGGTCTCGACCCGCACGAGAATCGAGTGCTCGTCCTGCGCGGCCGCGGCCTGGGCGGCTTCCGCCGTGAACACGATGCGGCCCGTTGCTGCCCCTGGAGACGCCGCCAGACCGAGCCCGAAGACATCGCGCACGGCATTGGGCGCGATCTGCGGATGAAGATGCTCGATGAGACTGCGGGGGTCGACCTGGAGCAGCGCACGCGACCGGGTGATCGCCCCGCTCTTGGCCAGATCGACGGAAATCTGCACTGCCGCGCGCGCGGTCCGCCGCACCGGGAGCGCGTCCAGCACTGCAACCTGTCCGGCGCGGATCGCGAAGAGCAGCCGATAGGCATCGCCGAGCCCTTCGGCCGTCCGCATCGCCGCCCGCCGCAATTGGCGCAAGGCTTCCGGACAGAGCTCATCCAGCGTCGGCCCGTCCGTTGGCACGCCCTCGGCGGGCGCAGCCAGCGGGATCTCGCGCACCCGCGTCGGCTTCTCGGGATCGATCAGCCGGAAGGAACCGACGCAGGCCTTCTTGCCTGTGCGGCTGTCCACAAGCTGCACGTCGCCCCGGCCGTAGATTCCCGCGCCGGTACCCGCAGCCGCCTCCTGCACGATAAGCCCGAGACCGGCATCCGCCGGGGCGCCTTTCGCTTCGCGAAGAATGCGCGCAGACGGCGCATTCCACATCCGCGCCATGGCACGCGCCGCAAGCTCAAGCTGGACCCGCGGATCCTGCGGAAACGGATCGCCGACCTCATCGGCGTAGAACTGCAGCATCTCATCGATCAGCCCGCGCAACGCGACCGCATCGGCGCCGTCTGCCGCCTCAGGCCCGAGCGCGCGGAAATCGTCCGGGTCCATGCCATGGACCGTCATCGAGAACTCGCCGATGAACCGCCGGTAGACGTCAAGCGCCGCGGCCGTCCCGAACCGAGCCTCGAGCACCGGCAGGCTCCGCTCGCCTATGCCGATGTTGCGAAGGGACGGCACCCCGCCCCAGGCGCGTTCGAGCGGGCTGCACCGGAGCACCAGCAGGCGCCCGGGCGCTTCAATGCCCGGAAGATCCGGCATCGGCCCCGCACCGGCGAGCTCACGGACACACTCGAAGGACAGCGCGAAACCCGGCGGGATCGGCAATCCGAGCGACATCAGCCGGGCGAGCTTCCACGCCCGCCGCCCGAACGCGGTTTCGCGCACGGCGCCGCCGGCGTCGAGGCTCACGACGCCGTCATTCGGATCCCTTATGATTTCCTGCGGTTTCATTGCAGCGCAGCATAGCCGTGAATTGGTGCAAGAGAAACTGAATTGTCACACGCCCGCGCTTAACCCTCAATGACGGAAAAGATCGCGACCTGATTCATCACCTTGCGAATGCGGTTTAGCAGACAGAGACGATTGCGGCGGACGAGCGGCTTGTCGGAATTGACCACCGTTGTCTCGAAGAATGCGTCAATCGGTGCCCGGAGCCCCGCAAGTCCCGCCATCGCCGCGCCGAAATCCTCCGCGGCCAGCGCCGGGGCGAGCTGCCGCGTGGCATCGTCCAGCGCCGTGAAAAGAGCCCTCTCGGCCTCGGTTTCGGCAAGCTCGACGTGCGGATCGAGCGAATACTCCACCCCGTCCTTGCGCTCCTCCTGCTCGAGGATATTGACGGCACGCTTGTATCCCGCCAGCAGATTCGCGCCATCCTCGCTGCCGAGGAAGGTCTGAAGCGCCTCGACCCGCGCAACGAGGAGCACCAGATCGTCCTGCCCTCCGAGCTCGAAACAGGCCCGGATCACGTCATGCCGCACACCCTGGTCCCGGAGATGCACCGCGAGCCGGTCGGCGAAGAAGCTCATCAGATCTTCCGGCTCGGCACCGGGATAGCCCTGTGCCAGCAGCTCCGAGAGACGCAGGCGAAGGCCGTTTTCGAGCACGAGCCGAATCACGCCCAGCGCGGCTCGGCGCAGGGCGAACGGGTCGCGCGACCCGGTCGGCTTCTCGTCAATCGCCCAGAACGCGGTCAGGCGGTCGATCTTGTCGGCAAGCGCCACGGCAACCGAGAGCGGCGCCCTGGGGGTGGCATCCGAAGGCCCGAGCGGCGAGTAATGTTCGGCCGCGGCCTCCGCCACCCCTGCATCCTCGCCCGCGCGGAGCGCGTAGTAGCGCCCCATCACGCCCTGCAGTTCGGGAAACTCATAGACCATCTCGCTCGCGAGATCGGCCTTGGCCAGCAACGCGGCCCGCTCCGCCAGATCGGGATCGGTCCCAAGCTTCGGCGCGAGATCGCGTGCAAGCTCCGCGATCCTCTTGATCTGCTCGCCCTGGGTGCCGAGCTTGTTGTGGAAGGTCACATGGCCGAGCTTTTCGGTCATCGCCGCAAGCGGCGTGCGTAGATCGTTCTCCCAGAAGAAGACCGCATCCGACAGCCGGGCCGCGAGCACCCGCGCGTTGCCCGCCAGGATCGTCGCGCCATTGTCATGGGTGTCGCGGTTCGCCACCACCACATAGGCGACGATCCGGCCGTCCTTGGGATCGCGCACGGAGAGAAACTTCTGATGCTCCTTCATCGAGGTGCGCAGCACCTCGGGCGGCAAATCGAGAAAGCGCTCCTCGATCCGCCCCATCAGCACCACGGGCCATTCGACGAGCCCGGCGACCTCTGCGAGCAACCCCTTGTCCTCGACGAGCTCGAGCCCCTGGGCAAAGGCGAGCTGGGTCGCATCATGCAGGATCTTCTCGGCCCGGTCTGCCGGGTCGAGCAGAACGAAGGCCCGGTCGAGCTTTGCGCGGTAATCCTCGAAATCCTGAACGGCAAAAGGCTCGGGCGCCATGAAGCGATGCCCGCGTGTGACCTTGCCGGCCGCGATCCCGTCGATCTTGAGCGGCACAGCCTCGGCGCCCGCCTCGCTCGAGAGGAGGCAGAGGATCGAATGGAGCGGCCGCACCCAGCGCAGGCTGCCGTTGCCCCAGCGCATGCTCTTGGGCCAGGGGAAGGTGCGCACCACCTCCTCGACCACCTCGGCGACGATCTCCGCCGCCGGGCGCCCCGGGCGGACGATCTCGGCGAAATAGACCTGCCCCTTCTTGTCGTCGCGCACGGAGAGATCCTCGCGTGCAAGACCCGTCGAGCGCAGGAAGCCCTCGATGGCTTTCTCCGGGGCATCGACCCGCGGCCCCTTGCGCTCTTCGCGCGTCGTCGGCGCGTGATCCGCAAGGCCTGCGAGCGCAAGCGCGAGCCGGCGCGGGGTCGCAAAGGCCTCGGCATGGGCATAGGTGAGCCCGCGCGAGACGACGCCCTCGGTCACGAGCCGCTTGAGATCGGCGGAGGCCCGCGCCTGCATGCGGGCGGGAATTTCCTCCGAGAAGAGTTCGAGCAGAAGGTCGGGCATGACGAATCCGGGCAGTCTGGGATGCGGGTCAGGCAAAAGCGGATGCGTCCCGCGAGGTCAAGGGAAAAACCCCGCCGGATGCCCGGGCGCCGCTCCGGTAAAATTCACATGACGCACTTGTAAATAATACATAGCGGAATATAAATATGAACCGGCACCGGGCCCCCTGCGGGAGAGAAGCCCCGGGCCGGACCGCAACAGATGGAGGAAAAGCCTCGTGGAAACGAAACGCGTCACCGGCACGCTGAGCGTCGCGCCGCAGATCCGGCCCGAAGATGCCGCAGCGCTCGCCGAGGCGGGCTTCCGCAGCATCATCTCGAACCGCCCCGATGGCGAGGCCCCCGATCAGCCCAATTTCGCCGAGATCGCAGCGGCCGCCCTCGCAGCCGGCCTCGAGACCCGGCACATCCCCGTCACCTCCGGCAAGGCAAGTGCCGACGATGCCGCGGCCTTCGGGGCAGCCCTTGCCGAACTGCCCGGTCCGGTCCTTGCCTTCTGCCGCACCGGCACGCGGTCGATCACCCTCTGGACCATGGCCCGCCTCGCCGAAGGCGCCGATCCGGTCGAGATCCTCTCCGCCGCCCAGGCCGCAGGCTACGACATGCGCGACGTCGCCGCGCGCGTCCGCAATGCCGGCATCACCCCGACGGAAACCCCGGTCGCCGCGCATGACATCGTCATCGTCGGCGGCGGTGCGGCCGGCATTGCCGTTGCCAGCAGCCTGCTGTCGCGGGAGGAAAACCTCGACCTCGCCATCATCGAGCCCGAGGACATCCACTACTACCAGCCCGGCTGGACTCTCGTCGGCGGCGGCGTCTTCCGCGACATCGACACCCGCAAGGACATGGCCCGCCTGATCCCGCGCGGCGCGAAATGGATCAAGGCAGCGGTCTCGGCCTTCGCCCCCGAAGAGAACGCGGTCATCCTCGATGGCTGCCACACCATCCGCTACAAGCGCCTGATCGTGGCGCCGGGGCTGAAGCTCGACTGGGACGCGATCGAGGGCCTGCCCGAAACGCTCGGCCGCAACGGCGTCACTTCGAACTACCGCTACGACCTGGCACCATACACCTGGAAGCTCGTTCAGGAGCTCCGCGAAGGCCATGCCGTCTTCACCCAGCCGCCGATGCCGATCAAATGCGCCGGCGCGCCGCAGAAGGCGATGTATCTCTCCGCCGACCATTGGCATCGCGCCGGCCGCATCCCGGGCATCCGCATCGATTTCTTCAATGCCGGCGGCGTGCTCTTTGGCGTGCAGGACTACGTGCCCGCGCTCATGGAGTATGTCGAGCGCTACCAGGCGCAGCTCAATTTCAACCACAGGCTCACCCGCATCGACGGCCCCGCCCGCCGCGCCTGGTTCACGAAGACCGGCGCGGACGGCCAGACCGAGACCGTCGAGACCGAGTTCGACATGATCCATGTCTGCCCGCCGCAGACCGCGCCCGATTTCGTGCGCGCGAGCCCCCTGGCCGATGCCACGGGCTGGGTCGATGTCGATCCCGGCACCCTGCGCCACAAGACCTGGGAGAACATCTGGTCGCTGGGCGATGCGATGAATGCGCCCAATGCCAAGACCGCGGCGGCGGCCCGCAAGCAGGCGCCGGTGGTCGCGAACAACGTGCTGGCCGACATCGGTCTCGTCCGCGGCCTCGCGCAGTACGACGGCTATGGCTCCTGTCCGCTCACGGTGGAGCGCGGCAAGATCGTGCTCGCCGAGTTCGGCTACGGCGGCAAGCTGCTCCCGAGCTTCCCGAAGTGGGTGATCGACGGCACCCGGCCCTCCCGCATCTCCTGGATCCTCAAGGAACGCATCCTGCCGCCGGTCTACTGGAAGGCGATGCTCCGCGGTCACGAATGGCTCGCACGGCCCGAAACCGTGGACTGAACCGCGCCCTGCCGCCCGCGCCCGCGATCCCAGTGTTCCGAGCCGCTCCGGGTCCCGCCCCCGGCGGCTGCGGGTGGCGGGCGGCAACTTCCTGCGCGGACACGCGATTCCAAGTTGACGCAGACCTGCAAGATACCACCCTTGCGGGATGAATGCCGATCAGCTCACCCTCCTGGCGATCCTCGCCCTCACCATCGCGCTCTTCATCTGGGGCCGGTGGCGTCATGACATGGTGGCCCTTGCCGCCCTTCTCGCCAGTGTCGCCGCCGGTCTCGTTCCCGGCGCGGACGCCTTCCGCGGCTTCGGCCACCCCGCCGTCATCACCGTCGCGGGCATCCTCGTGCTCAGCCACGGCCTGCAAACGTCCGGCGCGATCGACGCGCTCTCCCGCCGTCTTCTGCCCACCTCCGCCCGCCCGGCGGCGATGATCGGCGGGCTTACGGCGATTGCGGCGCTGCTGTCGGGCTTCATGAACAACGTGGGCGCTCTCGCCCTGCTCATGCCCCTCGCGATCCGCGCCGCCGACCGGCTCGAGCTGCCGCCCGGCCGGATGCTCATGCCGCTCGCCTTCGGCTCGATCCTCGGCGGCATGACCACGCTCATCGGCACGCCCCCCAATCTCATCGTTTCCGCCTACCGCCGTCAGGCCGAGGGCGCGCCCTACGCCATGTTCGACTTCGCCCCCGTAGGCGTCGCCGTCGCCCTCACCGGCGTCGCCTTCATCGCCCTCGGCGGGTGGCGCCTCGTGCCGGTGCGCAAGCGCTCCGGGGTCGAGGGCTTCGAATCCGGCAATTACGTCACCGAGGCCGTGGTCCCCGAAGGGGCAAAGATCGACGGCAGCACCATCCGCGAGATCGAGGAGGCTGCCGGCGACGCGCAGATCCAGATCCTGAGCCTGGTGCGCCGAGAGGTGCGCCTCCGCACCCCCCGCCCCGACCTCCGCGTCCGCGCCCACGACGTGCTGCTTCTGGAGACCGACCCCTCCAGCCTCACCGACACCCTGGCCCTCCTCGGCCTCGAACTGCCCCGTCCGGCCGGTACGGACCGCGGGGAGGAAAACGCCAAGGGGGAGAATGGCGAGGCGAAGGAGAAAAACGGCAAGGCGGCCGCGGCGGAGCATGCGGAGGCCACCACCGGCGAGCACCAGACACAGGAAGACGAGGAAACGGACGAAGCGCCGCCGCCACGCGCGAGCGATGACGATGCAAAGCTCATCGAGCTCGTGGTCGGCCCCAATGCGCCCCTGATCGGCCAGACCGCCCGCGGCATCGAGCTCGGCCTGCGCTACCAGATCAGCCTCCTTGCCATCTCCCGCCAGGGCCGCCGCTCGGTGGGCCGCCTCCGACGTACCGCGATCCAGCCCGGCGACGTTCTGCTCATGCATGGCCACGAGGAGGCCGTCGCGGCCTTCGCCGCCGAATACGGCTGCCTGCCCCTCGCGGGCCGCGCCCTCCGCCTCCATGACAAACGCCAGATGTGGCTTGCGGGCGGTATCATGATCGGGGCCATCGCGCTCGCGACCACCGGCCTTGCCTCCGCGGCGGTTGCCTTCATGGCCGGGGTGCTGGCCGTGATGGTCACGCGTGTCGTGCCGCCGGCGCGGGTCTATGACGCCATCGACTGGTCGGTGATCGTGCTGCTGGCCTGCCTGCTGCCGGTGGCCGATGCCCTGCTCACGACCGGCACCGCGGGCGTGATCGCGGACTTTCTCGTCCAGAACGTGGCGCACGGGCTGCCACTCGCAGCCCTCGTTCTCATCCTCGTGCTCACGATGACGCTCTCGGATGTGATGAACAATGCGGCCACCGTGGCGGTCATGGCTCCGGTCGCCCACGGCGCGGCGCTCGCCCTCGGCGCCGATCCCGATGCCTTCTTCATGGCGGTCGCGGTCGGCGGCTCCTGCGCCTTCCTCACCCCGATCGGGCACCAGAACAACACCCTGATCCTCGGCCCGGGCGGCTTCCGCTTCGGGGATTACTGGCGCCTCGGCATCGCGCTCGAGCTCATCGTCCTCGCGGTCGGCGTGCCGGTGATCGTCATGGTCTGGGGGCTCTGAGAGCGGCCGGCCTCAGTCGGCCACCTCCGTGAGGCGGGCCAGCTCGGCGCGGAAGCCCAGCGCGGCCACCCGCGCAACCCGTTCGAGCGCCGGGCGCGCGAGGCCCGTGCGCGCCTCGGCCGAGAGCCCCGAGAGCACGACGAGCACATAATCGGCCAGCTCGGCCGCTGCGGCGTCCGGCAGGCCGCTCGAGATCCAGCAGGCGATGCAGTCGCGCAGCCGGTCATGCGCCTCATGGGCCATCGCACAGACCTCCGGGTCGGAGCAGTTGCGCGTCCCTTCGAAGACGAGGCACCCCCGCGCCGCCGGATCGGCCGTGTAGGCCTGAACCGCGCTCACGAAGAGCGCCTCGGCCGTCTCGCCGAGCGGCCGGCCCGGGCAGGCGAGTTCGGCAATGAAATGGCCTTCGCGCGAACCATAGCGCTCGATCACCCGGCCCAGCAGCGCCTTCTTGCTGCCATAGGCCGCATAGAAGCTCGGCGGCTTGATCCCGATCGCCTGAACGATCTCCGCGACCCCGACCGCATCATAGCCGCGCTCACGGAAAAGGCGCGCCGCAACCTCGACACCATGCTCCGGATCGAAGCCGCGCGGCCTCCCCCTGGAAACAATGTGTTCGCATTCATGGCCATTGGATCTTCTTGAAGACACAATCCCAGATCCCTTAATGTAGTGCTAGCTAAATAATGGAGACAGTCATGAACAACAAGGTTCGCAAGGTCCTTCGCATCGACGCCAGCATGCGGCGTGCCGGTTCGGTATCGCGTGCGCTCACCGACGCCTTCGTCGCCACCCTGCCCGACACGGAAGTCGTGACGCGCGATCTCGCCGAGACCCGTCTGCCGCAGATCGACGAGGCCTGGATCGGCGCCAACTTCACCCCGGCCGACGACCGCACGGACGAACAGACCGCGGTGCTCGCGCTTTCGGATGAGCTCGTCGCCGAGCTGCGCTCGGCCGACACGATCGTGATCGGGGTTCCGGTCTACAATTTCGGGGTTCCTGCCGCGCTCAAGGCCTGGGTGGATCTGGTTGCCCGCGCGGGCGAGACCTTCCGCTACACCGAGAGCGGCCCGGTCGGGCTTCTCGAGAACAAGAAGGTCGTCCTGCTCCTCGCCTCTGGCGGCGTCGGCGTCGATTCCCCTGCCGATTTCGTGACGCCCTATCTCCGGCAGGTGCTGGGCTTCATCGGCATCACGGATGTCGAGGTGATCGCGGCCGATGGCCTTGCCACCGATCCCTCGAAGCTCGATGCGGCACGGAACGCGATCGAGCAGCGGCTCGCGGCCTGACGCTCGAAGGCGGCTCCCGCCGGCTTCGGTCCTTCAGTAGCCGAAGCTGGCGTAGGTCGCCGAGCGTACGTCGCGGCGACCTGCATGATAGCTGTCCCAGAGTTCCTCGGCGGCCGGCCGGGGGCTTCTGACAATCGACTTGAGGGCGGCGATATACTGCTGATCGCTCATCGAAGGATCGCGGGAACGGCGCGACATCAGGTCGAGAACTTCTTCGCGCAGGCTGCTCGAGGTCTGCGTATGTCCCGATTCCAGATCGTATGGCATGAGACGGCTCCTTTTCCGATAGCCTCACGCTAGCCGGAACTGGTTAACGCCGGGTTTTGCCGCGTTCGATTCAATTGCTCCGCATCCGGACAGATCCGGAACGCCGCCCTCCGGCGCTCAGTAGCTGTAGTCCTCGTAGATCCGCCCGAGATCGCCCTTCCACGCGCCTTCGTAGCAGGCGAGCAGCTCGTCCGCGGGGGTCTGGCCGGATTCCACGCTCTCATGGAGGGCGTTGAGGAAATGGGTCTCGTCGGCGACCATGCCCCCCGCCCCGGTGCGGGCCCGCGCCTTGAGCCCCTGCTCGGCGATCCCGAGAGCCTCGCGGGCCAGGTCGCGCAGCGGGCGGCCGCGGATCTCGGCGGCGAAACCGAACTCTCCGGCATCGTTGCGCAGCTGGTCGCGCTCCTCCGCCGTCCAGTCCTTCACCAGATCCCAGGACGCATCGAGCGCCCCCTGATCGTAGAGGAGCCCGACCCAGAGCGCCGGGAGGGCACAGAGCCTGCGCCAGGGGCCACCGTCGGCGCCGCGCATCTCCATGAACTTCTTGATGCGGACCTCCGGAAAGATCGTCGTGAGATGATCCGCCCAGTCCGAGAACGTCGGCTTCTCGCCGGGGAGTGCCGGGAGCCTGCCCTCGAGGAAATCGCGGAAGGACTGGCCGAGCGCATCGATGTACCGCCCGTCGCGGTAGACAAAATACATCGGCACATCGAGGGCGTAATCGACATAGCGCTCGAAGCTCATGCCATCCTCGAAGACGAAGGGGAGCATGCCGGTGCGGGCGGGATCGAGATGCTGCCAGATCCGCGCGCGCCAGGAGCGCCAGCCGTTCACCTTGCCCTCGAAGAAGGGCGAGTTGGCGAAGAGCGCGGTCGCGAGCGGCTGGAGCGCGAGGGAGACCCGGAACTTCTTCACCATGTCGGCTTCGGAAGCAAAGTCGAGGTTCACCTGGACGGTGCAGCTCCGGTACATCATCTCGAGCCCGGTGGTGCCGACCTTGTCCATGTAGCGGGTCATCAGGCCGTAGCGGCCCTTGGGCATGACCGGCATCTGCGCGTGGGTCCATTCGGGCGCCGCACCGAGGCCGATGAAGCCGGCGCCGATCTCGTCGCCGAGAGCCTTCACCTCGCGCAGGTGCTCGTTCACCTCGTCGCAGGTCTGATGGATGGTCTCGAGGGGCGCGCCGGAGAGCTCGAGCTGGCCGCCGGGCTCGAGGCTCACGTTGGCGCCGTTGCGGGTGAGGCCGATGAGCTTGCCCGCCTCCTCGACCGGGGCCCAGCCATAGCGGTCGCGCAGGCCCTCGAGCATGGCGAGGATCGAGCACGGGCCCTCGTAGGGGAGCGGCAGCCGCTTCTCGAGGCAGTAGCCGAATTTCTCGTGCTCGGTGCCGATGCGCCAGTCCTCCGGCGGTTTGCAGCCATCGGCCAGATATTCCGCGAGCTGGGACTGGTCCTCGATCAGACCTCCGCCGGACTGGGGTATCGACATGTGGCGGTGCTCCCTCGCCTGTGAACGAAGGACCGACTTAGACCGGAGGCCGGGGCGAGGCAAGCGCGCCGGAGGTCGCAGCAGGGCACCGCCATGCCGGCCGATCGGGGCGTGAAAACGGGGAGTTTCACCGTGAAAATCGAAAAACGGCTTTGATTTTAAACGACAACCCTGGTTAACATATCATGAATCCGCGCCTTTCCCCTTTCCGGGCCCGCAAAAATGCGCGCCCGTGCCCCGCGCGCGAATTAACCGTTTCCGAAATATTTGTTCCTATTTTGTTCTTTTTGTGCCAGTCAGGAACAGGACGGGATTCCGAAGGGTGCGGGCATGGATCGGCGGGAGAAATACCAGCGGCTGAAGGCGCTCCATGCGCGAAACGAGGCCTTCGTGATTCCCAATGCCTGGGATGCCGGATCGGCGCGGCTGCTGGCGAGCCTCGGCTTCGAGGCCCTGGCCACCACCAGTGCGGGCTATGCCTTCTCGAAGGGCAGGCGCGATTCCTTCGCAAGCCTCGGCCGCGACGAGATCCTCGCGAATGCCGCGGAAATCGCGGGGGCGGCCGATCTGCCGGTCTCGGCCGATCTCGAGGACGGCTTCGGCCCGGAGCCCGAAACCTGCGCCGAGACCATAAGGCGGGCCTGCGCCGCCGGGCTTGCGGGCGGCTCGATCGAGGATGCGACGGGTGATCCCGCAAATCCGATCCACGATTTCGAACAGGCCGTTGCACGCATCCGGGCCGCGGCAGAGGCCGCGCGGGATCTGCCCTTCCTGCTGACCGCGCGGGCGGAGAACTTTCTCTGGGGGCGGCCGGATCTCGACGACACGATCCGGCGCCTGCAGGCGTTTTCCGAGGCCGGGGCGGATGTGCTCTTTGCGCCGGGCCTGCCGGATCTCGCGGCGATCCGCACGGTCTGCGGCGCGGTGGAGAAGCCGGTGAACGTCGTCATGGGGCTCCGGGGCGGAAGCTGGACGGTGGCCGAGCTGTCGGCGGCGGGGGTGCGGCGGATCAGCGTCGGCGGCTCCTTCGCCCGGGCGGCCCTCGGCGCGCTGAAGCGCGCGGCGGAGGAGGTCCGCCGCGACGGCACCTTCGGATATGCGGCAGAGGCCATTCCCGATGCCGAGATCACGGCCCTGATGTCGCAGGAGAGTCGCGCGGTGCGGAGCTAGCGCAGCCCGCGCCCGGGCGCGGGCTTCGGTGGAGCGTGGGGGCATTTCCGGCGACCGGCACGCTCACCCGGGAGAAGGCGGTGGCGGGACGGACGCCGGGGCGGTGAGGCCACGCGCTGAAATGGGGGCTGGAGCGCGGCGCCTCCTTTGGGGCATGGGGCGCAGAGCTGGCCGGGAACGCCGCGTCAGGGCGTGGCCCGCGCGGAGGTCGGGCACGGCCCGCGCGGAATGCGGGGCACGCTTGCGGCTCTGCTGGCAGGTCTCGCGCCGGGCGGGAACGGCGCGCGGGGCGAGGCTCTTCCGAGGCCCTCCGCCGAAAGCGCGGCGCGGCTTGCGGGATGACCGGGAGGCATAGTCCGGGGAGCAATCGGCGGTGCCGTGGGGTGTGCGATGGGGCGCAGGGGCGCTCGCCGGCAACCTGCCGGATCACCGGCGGAAAGGGGTGGCGGCAATGGCAAGGCCTTGATGGCCCCGCCGGGCGCGTGGGGGCAGCACGGCGCCGAGGAGGCCGGGACGACGCTGCCCTGGGAGCGGTACGACAAACGGGGCGATACCGGGGTCCGGAGAGCCTGGGGCGGCCTTCTCGGGTGGGTGCGCCGGATCACACCGCGGAAAGTGGCGGTGCGGACGGCGAAGGGGGGCGAGTTTCCCGCCGGACGCGCGGGGCAGCGCGGCGTCATGGAATCCGGGACGTTGCCCAAAGGGGGGGCGTGGCCCGACAAGGCGGGGGAGTGGCGCGACAAACGAGACGATACCGGGTTCCGGAGTGAAGGACCGGCGCTTCCGAGTGGCTGTGGCGGATTGCAGAGCGGAAGGTGGGGGCTGGACCGGCGAAGGGGGAGAGGCACCCGCCGGACGCCCCGCCGGAAACGCGGCGCGGCCCCGAAGAGCTAAGCGCCCGGGTGGGGCTCAGGTGAGCGTGGGGCGGCTCTCGGTGCTGGCGCGCCAGATCACGCGGGGGAAGGTGGCGGCGGGATCGGTGAGGGTGGCGAGGCCGGCGCCGAAATCTATGCCGGGGAGCACGCCCAGCACATCGGGCAGGTGCTCGTTGCCGCGGGCGCCCGCGGGGATGTCGAGCACGGTGCCGTCGTCGGCCACCAGCCGCCAGCAGGGTGCGCGGCCGGGGCGGATCTCGACGCGGCAGAGGGCGGCGAGGTCGATGAAGCCGCCGGTCGTGGGGCCGAAGAAGCCGATGCGGCCCTCGTCCACCATCACCACCCCCTCGCCCGGCGGCAGGGCGGCAAAGCGCACCCGGCGAATCGCGCCGCGGAGCAGCAGGCCGCCGGTGAGGAGCGCGAGCCCGCCCGGCAGCGCCACCAGCCAGGCGCCCTGCGCGAGGCCGCGCGCTCCAAGCCAGAGGCCGAGCGCCGCGACCGCCGCCCAGAGCAGCACCTCGCGCCAGCGCGCGAAGCGCGCCGCGACCTCGGGCCGGACGAAGCTCACTGCCAGTCGCCCAGCGCGGCCTGCCAGAGCGCGATGGCGGCCACCGCGGCGGTGTCGGCGCGCAGGACGCGCGGCCCGAGGGTGACGGGCAGCACGAAGGGAAGGCCGCGCAGGCGCTCGGCCTCCTCGGGGGCGAAACCGCCCTCGGGGCCGATCAGGATCGCCCAGGGGCCGGGGTCGATCCCGGCGAGCGCCGTCTGCGCCGGGCGGGCGCAGCGCGATTCGTCGCAGAAGAGCAGCCGCCGCGCCGGGTTCCAGCCGTCGAGCAGCGTCTCGAGCTTCGCCGGCGCGTCCACCTGCGCGACATAGGTCTCGCCGCATTGCTCGGCGGCCTCGAGGGCATGGGCCTGCAACCGGTCGATGCGCAGCCGCTCGGAATTGGTGTGCCGGGTGAAGACCGGCTGGATGCGGGCGCAGCCGAGTTCGGCGGCCTTCTCGACGATGAAATCGGTGCGGGCCTTCTTGATCGGGGCGAAGAGCAGCCAGAGATCGGGGGGCACGCGCTGGGCCTGCGTCTGTTCGAGGGCCCGGAGCGTGCCGCGGCGCTTGCCGGCTTCGGTGATCTCGGCGGCCCATTCGCCGTCGCGGCCGTTGAAGACCGAGAGGCGGCCGCCCGGGCCCTCGCGCATCACGGTGAAGAGGTAATGCGCCTGTTCGGGCGCGAGCGCGATCTCGGCCCCGGCCTGCAGGTCGGGGCTCACAAAAAGCCTGATCTTTCCGCCGGGATCTGCCATAGACTGCCCCCCATGATGGACCCGCACCTTATTCCGACCTCCGGCCCCGATGGAAGGGTCGCCGATGCAACCCAGGGCAACTGGGTGGACCACCGGGCGCCCGCCGCGGCCCGGCCCTATCTCCGCCTGTCGCGCGCCGATCGGCCGATCGGCACCTGGCTCCTGCTGCTGCCCTGCTGGTGGGGCGTGGCGCTGGCCGCGCTGGCGGGGGGGCCGCGGCCCTTCGATCTCTGGATCGCGCTCGGCTGTGCGATCGGGGCGTTTCTCATGCGCGGGGCGGGCTGCACCTGGAACGATCTCACCGACAGGGAGTTCGATGCCGCCGTGGCGCGGACCCGGTCGCGGCCGCTGCCATCGGGGCAGGTGACGCCGCGGCAGGCCTTTGTCTGGATGTGCGTCCAGGCGCTGGTGGCCTTCGGGATCCTGCTGACTTTCCCGGGCTTTGCGATCGGCATGGGGGTGGCCTCGCTCGGGCTTGTCGCGATCTATCCCTTCGCCAAGCGCTTCACCTGGTGGCCGCAGGTGTTTCTCGGCCTGGCCTTCAACTGGGGGGCGCTGCTCGGCTGGGCGGCGCATGCCGGCGGGCTCGGCTGGCCGCCGGTGCTGGCCTATGCCGCGGGCATCTGCTGGACGCTCTTCTACGACACGATCTATGCGCATCAGGACCGCGATGACGATGAATTGATCGGGGTGAAGTCGACGGCGCGGCTCTTCGGGCGGGCCACCGGCGCCTGGCTCCGGGGCTTCGGGATCGCGGCGGTGCTGCTCCTCGGGCTCGCGGTGCTCGGCACGGGCGCGGACGGGCTTGCGCTTGCGGTTTCGCTGGCCGGGGTGGCCGGATTCGGCCTTCATCTGGTCTGGCAGCTCCGGCGGCTCGACATCGACGATGCGGCGGGCTGTCTCGTTCTCTTCCGCGCCAACCGCGATGCGGGCCTGATCCTCGCCGCCGCCCTGGGGCTCGCCGCACTGCTCTGAGGCTGGGCGCGCCGCCGCCACTGGCCGGGCGGGCGGCTTGAACGGAGCCCGGCGAGGGCCTACACCGCCTGACGGGAAACGGTAAGGGGCCGGATCGGGCAATGCGTCTGCGTGCACTACTCTTCGCCACCGTGGCCCTCGGCGCCACCGGCGCCGGGGCCTGGCAGCTCGGGCTTCGCGCCACGGATTACGTGGAGCGGCGGGCCGAGGCCCAGGTGGTCGCGACACTGGCGGAGGCCGGGCAGGACTGGGCGAGCGTCGCGACCGACGGGATGCAGGTGATCCTCACCGGCACCGCGCCGGACGAGGCGACGCGGTTCCGCGCCGTCGAGGTGGTGCGCCGGACGGTCGACCCGGCACGGGTGGTCGATCACACCGAGGTGGCCGCGCCCGATCCGCTCGCCCCCCCGCCCTTCGCGCTCGAGCTGCTGCGCAATGGCGCGGAAATCTCGCTGATCGGGCTGGTGCCGGCGGAGGACGCCCGCCACATCGCCACCGCGCAGGCGATCCGGGCGGCGCTGGCGCAGGACGGGCTCGGGACGGATGTGACCGACATGCTCGAGACCGCCGACGATCCCGAGCCGCCGGGCTGGGCCGATGCGCTGGGCTATGGACTGAAGGTGCTCTCGACCCTGCCGCGGGCGAAGATCAGCGTGGCGCCGGGGCGGATCAACGTCATTGCGGTGGCCGACAGCCCGGCGGCGCGCGAGGCGCTCGAGCGGCGGCTGGTCGCGGGCCTGCCGAAGACCGTTTCGCTGAGCCTCGACATCTCGGCGCCGCGGCAGGTGATCGCGCCCTTCCGGCTCAGCTATGTGCTCGATGCCAAGGGCGGCGGACGGTTCGATGCCTGTTCGGCGGAGGATGACGCGGCGGTTGCGGCGATCATGGAGGCCGCGGCGGAGGCCGGGCTTGCGGGCGGCGCGCATTGCGAGGTCGGGCTCGGCGCGCCGGGGCCGGACTGGACCGAGGCTGCGACCACCGGGATCGCGGCGCTGGGCAAGCTCGGCGCCGGGCGCTTCAGCCTCACGGACACCCGCGCGGTGCTGTCGAGCGGGCAGGATGTCGCGCCCGAGGCGCTGCATGAGGCCGCCGAGGCGCTGCGCGGCGCTCTGCCGCCGGGCTACGGGCTCACCGCGAAGGCGCCGCCGCGGATGGAGGTCGATGCGGACGGGGCGGAGGTCTATGCCCCGCGCTTCACCGCCACGCTCGGCAAGGACGGCGGGCTGAAGCTCGCGGGCGCGGTGCGCGACGAGACCCAGCGCCAGGCGATCGTGAGCTATGCCGCGGCGCGCTTCGGCCATGACAGCGTGACGGACACCACCGTGCTGGATCAGGATCTGCCCGAAGGCTGGCCGGGACGGGTGATCGCGGGGATCGACGCGCTCGGGGAGATCCACGCGGGCGAGCTTACGGTCAGCGCGGGCGACGTGGCGCTCGAGGGCTGGGACACGTCGGAGGACGCCGAGGCGCGCCTCCGCGCCGAGCTCGGCGAGCGGGTCGGCCGGGCACGGGTTGACGTGCGCTATGATGCGGCGGCGGCGGAGGAAGAGGCCCGCGCCGAGGCCCGCGCCGCGATGTCGCAGCCCGAGATCTGCGCCGAGGAGATCGACGCGATCCTCGAAAGCGGCTCGATCAACTTCAAGGCGGGATCGGCGGAGATCACCCCGGAAAGCCAGGGCATCATCGCCGCGATCGCCGATGTGCTGCGCACCTGCCCCGGCGCGCAGTTCGAGGTGGCGGGCCATACCGACAGCCAGGGCCGGGAGGACGTGAACGACCGGCTGAGCGCGGAGCGGGCCGAGGCGGTGCGCGAGGTGCTGGAGGATCAGGACCTGCCGCTGGTGAGCTTCCGCGCCCGCGGCTACGGCGCCGGCCGCCCGGTTGCCGACAACGACACCGAGGAAGGCCGCCGCCGCAACCGCCGGATCGAGCTCGTGCCCTTCAGCGAGGCAGATGCCGCCGCGGAGGAAGAGGGCGAAGGGGTGACGCTCGCCCCCGACGGCACGGTGCAGCTCTCGCCCGAGGCCTGTTCGGAGGCGATCAACGAGGTTCTGGCCGGCGAAGGCATCGTCTTCGACGTGGGCGCGAGCCTCGTCAGCACCGAAAGCCGGGACGTGATCGCGGATATCGCCGATGTGCTCAAGGACTGCGCGCCGGTGAGCTTCGAGATCGGCGGCTACACCGACGATCGCGGCAGCGAGAGCTCGAACCAGCGCATCAGCGCCTCGCGCGCCGAGGCCGTGCTCTATGCGCTCCAGGCCGAAAAGCTCCCCGACACGGTGACGCTCACGTCGCACGGCTACGGGCCCGCGAACCCGATTGCGGACAATTCCACTTCCGAAGGGCGCGCGGCGAACCGGCGCATCGAGATGAAGCTCCTCGGGGTGGAGGAGCCCGAAGCCGCGGCGGAGGACGCCGCGTCGGACGAAACCGCCGCCCCGGACGATACGGCGGCGGATGAGGCCGGATCGGGGGACGAGGCCTTCGAGGAGACCGGCTCCGGGGACGAGGCGGTGGAGGAGGCCGGTTCGGGCGACGAAGGCTCGGGCGATGAAGGCTCGGGCGACGAGGCTCCGGCCGGGGAGGCCGCGCCTTCCGACGATCTTCCGGCGGAGACCGCCGGATCGGGTGATGCGGCGGCCACGGTCGAGGATGGCGCGGCGGCGGCTGCAGGTGAAGATGGCGCGGCGGCGGCTGCGGGTGAAGATGGCGCAGCGGCGGCTGCGGGTGAAGATGGCGCAGCGGCGGCTGCGGGTGAAGATGGCGCAGCGGCGGCTGCGACGGACGACGGCGCGGCCGCGGGTGAGGCGGAGGGATCCGATGGACGGCAATGAACTGACCCTTCTGGTCACCGGGGCGCTGCTCGTGGCGGTGCTGGTCGGCTGGGTCCTGCACTGGATCTATGCGCGGATGAACAACCCCAGCGGGCCGCGCAGCATCAAGCAGACCGCGCGCATGGCCGAGCGCCTGCATGATGCGGAGGATGCGAAGCACGCCGCGGAAACCCGGCTCGTCACGGTGGAGGCCGACCTCGGCCAGCGGATCGCCGAGATGCAGGCCGAGCTCGACGCGGCGCACGAGAGCCTCGAGATCGCGCGCGACGAGACCGAGACGATCCGCGCCGCCTACCGTCATGCCACGCTCGGCACCGGTGGTGCGGCGGAGCGCGACAGCTGATCCCGGGCAATTCGGCGCGGGCGGCTGTGACAAGGGGGAGGCTCTGCGGCCGGGCCTCAGGCGCCGGGGCGGGCCCAGCGCGCCAGCGCGGCCTCGTCGGTGTCGCGGGCATCGACCCAGCGGCCGCCCTCGGGCGTCGCTTCCTTCTTCCAGAACGGCGCGCGCGACTTGAGGTAATCCATCAGGAACTCGGCCGCCTCGAAGGCGGCCTGCCGGTGCGGCGAGGCGGTCGCGACCATCATGATCTGCTCGCCCGGCGTCAGCGCGCCGTAGCGGTGGATGATGAGGCTCGCCTGCAGCGGCCAGCGGGCGCGGGCCTCGGCCTCGATGGCGGCGAGCGCCCGTTCGGTCATGCCGGGATAGTGCTCGAGCTCCATGGCGGCGATGGCCGCGCCGCCCGCCGCGCCGCGCACGAGCCCGGTGAAGCTCACCAGCGCGCCGATGTCGCTCCGGCCGGCGCGCAGGGCGGCAAGCTCGGCGCCGAGGTCGAAATCCTCGCGCTGGACCCGGACCGCCATCAGCCGCCCGTCATCGGCGGGAAGAACGCCACTTCGCGCACGCCGGCGAGCGGGGCGGTGAAATCGGCGAGCTCCTGGTCGAGCGCCACGCGGACCGCGGCGAGATTGGCGAAGGCCTCGGCATGGGGCCCGCCGCGGGCGCTGAGCTCGGCGACGAGATCGGCCACGGTCGCCGCACCGGTCTCGATCCGCTCGGAGGGCGCGCCGATGCGCTCGCGCAGCCAGGCGAAGTAGAGCACGTCGAGGGTCATGGCCGGGGCTCCCGCAGGAAGGGCAGCGCCTTCCGGAGGTAGTCGTAGCCCGTCATCAGGGTGAGCGCGCCGGCGAGCCAGATCAGGATCACGCCGCCGTTCTGCAGCAGCCATGTGGCCCAGGCGTGGAACCAGTCGCCGCCCCAGACCGCGCCGCGCGCGCCGTCGTAGTTGAAGACGCCCGCGAGCAGCAGCACCGGGATCGCCACCATCTGCGCCGTGGTCTTCCATTTCGCGAGATAGGTGACCTTGAGGCGCCCGGCGTCGGCGCCGAGGAATTCGCGCAGGCCCGAGACGAAGACCTCGCGGAAGAGGATGAAGGCCGTCGGGATCAGGATGAGCGCATTGACCCCCGAAAGCCCCACGATCATCGAAAGGGCGATGATCACCATGGCCTTGTCCGCGATCGGATCCAGCATGCGGCCGAAGTTGCTTTCCTGGCCCCAGGCGCGGGCGAGGCGGCCGTCGAGATAGTCGGTCAGCGCGGCGGTGATGAAAAGGACGATGGCAACCCAGTCGGCCGCCGGTCGGTCGAAGGCCGCATAGGCCAGCGCAACCCCCGGCGCAGCCAGCAGCCGGGCCAGTGTCAGGATATTGGGGATCGTCCAGGTCATGTCGGCTTCCACTGCTTCTATGCCCGCGGCCACTGCTGCGGCCGCGGGCACCGTCAATACGGACCGGCGCGCCGCCGGTCCACTCCCCTGAGATAGCGGCCCACCCTGCGGGAGATCAAGCATCAGCAGGCCGCGGGCCGCCCTGAATTATCGCGGATCAGAACTCGAGGCCGAGCGCAAGTCCGCCCAGAGCATAGCAGAAAAGCGTGATCAGTATGACCCCCACAATGTTGAGAACGACCCCTCCCCGTGCCATCTGCCCGATCGTGACCGCGCCGGTGCCGAAGACGATCGCGTTTGGCGGGGTTCCCACCGGCAGCATGAAGGCGCAGGTCGCCGCGAGCGCCGCCGGAATGAGGAGGCTCATCGCATCCGCGCCGATCCCCGCCGCAACGCCGCCCAGCACCGGAATGAAGGTTGCCGCCGTCGCCGTGTTCGACGTGACCTCCGTCAGGAACAGCACGAGCATGACCACGGCCCCGACGAGCAGGATGCCCGGGAGCGCCCCCAGCCCCTCGACCTGGAGCCCGAACCACTGGTCGAGACCGGTCGAAGCGACGGCACCGGCCAGGCTGAGACCGCCGCCGAACAGCAGGAGAACGCCCCAGGGAAGCCCGTCCTCGGCGTCGGACCATTCGAGAATCGAGTTGTTGATCCCGTTGCCCGGAATGAGGAACAGCGCGATCCCGGCGGCGATGGCGATTGCGGTGTCGTTGAGGCCGTCGAGAAACCCGAGCCCCGGAATCGAGGCTAGGAGCCCCGGCACGACCCACAGGAACGCCGCCGACCCGAAGACCACCATGACGGACTTTTCCGCCTGGCTCGGCGGGCCGAGCTTGCGAACCTCGTCCTCGATCATCTGCTGCCCGCCCGAGATCTCCTCGAGATCGAACCTGTAGAGAACGCGGGTCATCAGCACCCAGCCGATCAGGATGAAGGTGATCGCCAGCGGCAGGCCGATGATCATCCACTGCAGGAAGCCGACGTTGCGGCCGAGCTCATCGGCAGCGTAGCCTGCGACGATGGCGTTGGGCGGGCTGCCCAGAAGCGTCCCGAGCCCGCCCATGCTGGCCGCCCAGGCAATCGCGAGCACGAGACAGACACCGAAACGCTTGATGTTCGGATCGTCGATCACATCGCTGATCCGGCCGCCCTCCTGCAGTTCCTTTCCGACGGATGCGTCCTGCCGCGTCGCGGAGCGGTCCACCACCAGCGTGAGCACCGAGAGCCCGATGGGCAGCATCATCAGCGTCGTCGCCGTGTTCGAGACCCACATGGAGAGGAACCCGGTCGAGAGCATCAGCCCCAGCACGATCCGCCTCGGCTCCACCCCCACGCGCGCGAGCGTCAGGAGCGCGATGCGCCGGTGGAGGTTGGTCTTCTCCATCGCGATCGCGATCAGGAACCCGCCGAGGAACAGAAAGACGATGGAACTGGCATAAGGGGCCGTCGCCTCGCTCACGGTCCGGTCCGTCAGGGCCGGGATGAGCACGATCGGCAGGAGCGATGTCACCGACAGGGGCACGGCCTCCGTCATCCACCAGATCGCCATGAGCGTGCCAATGGCCGCAACCCAGCGTGCATCCGCCGAAAGCGCTTCCGATCCGGAGAGCAACATCCAGACAACCGCGGCGGCCACCACCCCAAGCAGCCGGAAGACCCAGATGAACCGGGTATGCTGCCGATCGGCCTCTTCAACGCCTGGATACTTGTCGAACTCGCCCTGATGGCGATGTTCTTCAATGCCGGAATACTTGTCGTACTCGCCCTGATGGCGATGTTCTTCGACCACGCTCTTCCCTCCCATTACGCGGATTTGCCCACTGCGTCCGCTTTTCACAACCCGTTGTCATGCCACGATGATCATGCGAAAATCATGCTGGCAAATCACATTTTTTACGGATCGAGAGGCGGGGCGCCTTCAGCTTTCGCCATGGAAGAAGCCGTAGATCGTCTCGGCCAGCGCATCCGAAATCCCGGGTGCCGCCTTGAGATCCTGAAGGCCCGCGCGGGTCACGGCCTTGGCCGAGCCGAAATGGGCGAGCAGCGCACGCTTGCGGGCCGCGCCCACCCCCGGCACCTCGTCGAGCGGGGTGGCGCGGGTCTGGGCGGCGCGGCGGGTGCGGTGGGCGCCGATCGCGAAGCGGTGGGCCTCGTCGCGCAGCCTCTGGATGAAATAGAGCACCGGGTCCTTGCGGCCGAGCGCGATGGGCTGGAGCTGGCCGGGGCGGTAGAATTCCTCCTTGCCCGCATCGCGGTCGACCCCCTTGGCGACGCCGAGGAGCGCCACCTCCTCGATGCCGAGCTCGGCGAGCGCGCCGGCGGCCGCCGCCACCTGCCCCGCGCCGCCGTCGATCAGCACGAGATCCGGCCAGGTTTCGCCCTCGCGGTCCGGGTCCTCCTTCACGAGGCGGGAGAAGCGGCGGGTCAGCACCTCGTGCATCATGCCGAAGTCGTCGCCCGGGGTGAGGTCGGTCGAGCGGATGTTGAACTTGCGGTACTGCGACTTGAGAAAGCCCTCGGTGCCCGCGACGATCATGCCGCCGACCGCGTTCGTGCCCATGATGTGGCTGTTGTCGTAGACCTCGATGCGCCGGGGCGGGCCGTCGAGCCCGAATGCCTCGGCCAATCCCTCGAGGAGCGCCATCTGGCTCGCGCTCTCGGCCATGCGGCGGGCGAGCGCCTCGCGGGCGTTGCGGGCCGCATGCTCGACCAGAGCCGCCTTCTCGCCCCGCTGCGGCACCGTGAGGGCCACCTTGCGCCCGAGCTGGGCGGAGAGCGCCTCCTCGAGCAGATCGGTGTTCTCGACCGGGTGGCTCAGCAGGATGAGGCGGGCGGGCGACTTGTTGCCGTAGAACTGGCCGAGGAAGGCCTCGAGGATCTCGGCGGGCTCCGCCCCCGCCCCGGTGCGGGGGAAATAGGCCCGGTTGCCCCAGTTCTGGTGGGCGCGGATGAAGAAGACCTCGACGCAGGCCTGCCCGCCCTCCTGATGGAGCGCCACCACATCGGCCTCCTCGACCCCCTCGGGGTTGATGCCCTGGCTCGACTGCACGTTGGTGAGCGCCCGGATGCGGTCGCGCAGCGCCGCGGCGCGCTCGAATTCCATCGCCCCCGCGGCCTCGGCCATCGCCTGGGCGAGCTCGGTCTGGATCCGGGTCGATTTCCCGCGCAGGAAATCGGTCGCATCCGCCACCAGCCGGCCGTAGTCGGCCTCGGAGATCAGCCCGACGCAGGGCGCCGAGCAGCGCTTGATCTGGTGCAGCAGGCAGGGCCGGGTGCGGCTCTCGAACATCGCATCCGAGCAGTTGCGCAGCAGGAACGCCTTCTGGAGCTGGTTGAGGGTGCGGTTGACCGAGCCCGCCGAGGCGAAGGGGCCGAAATAGGTGCCCGGCTCCTTGCGCAGCCCCCTGTGCTTGCGGATCTGCGGATAGGCGTGGTCGCCGGTGACGAGGATGTTGGGGAAGCTCTTGTCGTCGCGGAGCAGCACGTTGTAGCGCGGCTTGAGCTGCTTGATGAGGTTCTGCTCGAGCAGCAGCGCTTCGGTCTCGGTCTCGGTGGTGAGAAACATCATCGAGGCGGTCGCCGCGATCATTCTACCTATGCGAGAGCTATGGCCGAGCGGTTTTGCGTATGCTGCGACGCGGCGGCGCAGGCTCCGCGCCTTGCCGACGTAGAGCACCTCGCCCTTCTGGTCGAGCATCCGGTAGACGCCCGGGCTGTCGTCGAGGCGCTTGAGGTAGTCCCGAATGACGAGATGGCCGGGCCGCGCCCCGCCTTTCTGAGCCCCCTCCTCGTCGAAGGCGGACGATTCATCCTCGGCCTCCATCCGGTCCACACCACCCATGATTGATTCTTCCTCCCCCCTGCCTTGAACACCCCCCCGTTTCAAGACCAAACCTGTCCACCGTTTCTGTGGATAAGTGTGTTGGAAACTTGTCAGTGAACGGCATTTTCCCTTCTTTGTAAGGCCGTTTCAAGGTTTGGTTAAAATTTAGGCAATTATGCAAGATACTGATTTTGCTTGGTATTTCTTATTTCAATTCGTAAAATTATGGAATCATTGAAAGAATCAAAACACATTTATGACGCCGCTCCGGGGGGTGGAAAAGTCAAGCTGACGGCCGGGGAATCGCGGGAAAATTCCCTCTCGACAACCTATTCCACACCCAATACATCGGGCGTCCGCCACGCCAGATGCTGGCCACCGTCGATGCAGAGGAGCTGTCCCGTGAGCCCCGGTGCATCGAGGATATACGCAAGTGCAGCACAGATCTCCTCGGGGCTGGCGCCCCGGCCGAGGATCGTTGCATTGCGCTGAGCCGCGAAATGCGGCTCCGACTGGCGCGTGCCCCGAAGCGTCGGGCCGGGACCGATCGCGTTCACGCGAATGTCGGGGGCAAGGCCCTGCGCGGCCGTACGGGTGAGGGTCCAGAGCCCTGCCTTGGCTATCGTATAGGTTGAGAATTCCGGGGTGAGTTTCAGCACCCGCTGATCGACCATGTTGACGATGCAGGCCGAGGCCACCGGCTCGCCCGCCGCGTCGCGGGCGCCTTTGGGCGCCTGGGCGGCGAAGGCCTGCATGAGCTCGAAGGGCGCGCGGAGGTTGGAGCCCAGGTGCCGGTCCCAGCTTTCCCAGGTCGCGGTGGCGAGCGTGTCATGCTCGAAGATCGAGGCGTTGTTGACGAGCACCGTCAGCGGCCGTCCGAGGTGCGCGGCGGCCTCCGGCACCAGCCGCGCCGTCGCCTCGCGGTCGAGCAGGTCGGCGGGCAGCACCACGGCGCGCACGCCTTCGGCCGCGGTGATCTCGGCGGCGAGCGCGTCGGCATCCTCGCGGCTCGCATTGCAGTGGATCGCGACATCGAGCCCGCGGGCGGCGAGCGTGCGGACCATTGCCGCGCCGAGGCGGCGGCCGCCGCCGGTGACGAGTGCGGCCCCCTGTCTCATGCGCTGCCTCCCGCATGGCTGAAGAGCAGCGCGTAATAGGCGGCATATATCACGAGGAAGGCGATCCCCGCCATGCGCCCGATCGGCCGGTGCCGGAGGATGAAGGGCGCGAGCAGCAGCGAGGCCCCGAGCATCACCCAGAGATCGCGGGTCAGGAACTCCTCGCCGACCGGCAGCGGCCCGAAGAGGCTGGTGATGCCGAGGATCGCGAGGATGTTGAAGAGGTTCGAGCCGAGCACATTGCCCATGGCGACATCGGCGTGCCGGCGGACGGCGGCCATCACCGTGGTGGCGAGCTCCGGCAGCGAGGTGCCGACGGCGACGAGGGTGAGGCCGATCACCGCCTCGGAGATGCCGAGGGCCCGCGCGATCCCCACCGCGCCGTCGATGAGCAGGCTCGCGCCAAGCGGCAGGCCCACGAGGCCGAGCGCGAGGGCTCCGGCGATCTTCCAGCCGGCCATGGGCGTGAAATGCTCGCTCACCTCTTCGGCGACATGCGAGGGGTCGCGGCGCGCCTCGCGCACCATGTCGAAGAGCACGAAGGCGAGGAAGCTCAGCAGCACCAGGGCATGGAAGTAGCCAAGCGGCCCGAAGGCGCAGAGCAGGATGAGCAGCACGGAGGCCGCGAGCATGATGGCGAAGTTGCGCGATGTGCCGGGCCCCGAGGGCGGCACCGTCGCCATCACCGCAGGCACGCCGAGCACCAGCAACACATTGGTGATGTTGCTCCCGACCACGTTCCCGAGCGCGATGGCGGGCGCCCCCGAGAGGGTCGCGTCGATGCTGACGAGCAGTTCGGGCAACGAGGTGCCGAAGGCGACGATGGTAAGCCCCACAACCATCGTGGGCACGCCGAGCCGCAGGCTGAGGGCGACGGCCCCACGCACGAGCAGGTCGCCGGCGAAGATGAGGATCACCAGACCGGCGAGCGCTTGGACGATTTCCATGGGGTATGTGGCCTCTCGTTAGCCGTTTGCCTTGGGGTCTTTCGCGGGATCCTCCGCCGGGAGGCTGCAGGTGCAGGGGCCGCCGCCGATGAGATAGGTGCCGCATTTCGGGCATTTGCGCGCCGTCGCGATCGGCGGCCCGGCGGACTTGCGCCCGACCTTGCGGGGCCGCGTCCACTTGCCGGCAAGGCCGATCAGCGCCATCAGCAGCAGGAACAGGAAGACGGCGCGGATCATCGTGGCGCCTGCAGCCCGAAGCGCGACCAGAGCAGGTGCTCCTCGGCGCCGGCGAGCGCCTCGCCCAGCACCTCGGCCGCACCGGGCAGGCCGAGGCGGCGGATCAGCGGCCGGCGGGCCTTGAGCACGTTGAACCGGATCTTGTCGCCGTAGCGGGCGCGCATTACCGGAACGAGATGGCCGATGCCATCGGCAAGCCCGGCCTCGACACCGCCCTGCCCGACCCAGATGTCGCCGGTGAAGAGCCCTTCGCCCTTGAGCTTCGCGCCGCGGCGGGCCTCGACCTGGGCGATGAAGGCGTCATGGATGACCTTCTGGAGCTGCTCGAGCCGGGCGACATCCTCGGGGCGCTCGGGGCGGAACGGATCGAGCAGGCTCTTGTCCTCGCCCTGGGTGTGCACGCGCCGCTCGATGCCGTGGCGGGCGAGAAATTCCGGAAAGCCGAAGGAGGCGGAGATGACGCCGATCGAGCCGACGATCGAGCTTGCGTCGACATGGATGTCATCGGCGGCGGTGGCGAGCCAGTAGCCGCCCGAGGCCGCGACATCCTCGACGAAGGCGTGCACCGGCAGTTTCTTCTCCTCGGCGAGCCTGCGGATGCGCGCGGCGATGAGGCTCGACTGCGCCGGGCTGCCACCGGGAGAGTTGATGACCAGCGCGACCGCGACGGGCCTGCCCTTGCTGAAGGCCGCCTCGATCAGCGGTGCGAGGCCCGCATCGCTGAGCGCGGGGCCGCCAAGGCGTCCGGCTCCGCCGATCGCGCCTTCGAGGCGGAGGACGGAGATGCCGGGGCGGCGGAATCGGGAGAGGAAGCTCGGTTTTGCCATTGCCTTTCGATGTAGGCGAGGCATGGGGGGCAGACAAGGGCGCGCAGCCAAGGCCATGCGCGGCGGGCGCATTTCGCGGATTCCGGGTCACGGATGGGAATATGGCGCGATCCGGGGCCGGGCACCGCCCGCGGCGCGCCCGATCTGTCCCGCCTCTTGCGTCCTGCCGACCCGATGGAGGCCGCGGGGCCTTGCCCGGGACCCCTTCCCTTGCCGGGGATCTCTGCCTGAGCACGGGCGGCTGTGCCGGAGTTCTTCGGGTGTCTGAGAGAAATCGTCTCCGGCGCCTTGCAGCCGCTTTCGACCATTTTCACGGACGCGCCGCCTGCGATCGCAAGCCCCCCCCCTGCTGAAGTCCCCGCCCCGAAGGAGATCGCAATGACAGGATCAGGACGACACCCCGCCCGGCCTTTCACCTTCGTGGCGCTGGCGGCGGGGACGGGCGCGGCCGTTCGGGCCCAGGAAACCGAAGCCACCCCTCCGCCGAACATCCTCGTCATCTGGGGCGACGCCCTGGAGATGTGGAACATCCCGGCCTATCACCGCGGGAGGATGGCGGGTGAGACACCCGACATCGACCGGATCGCCGAGGAGGGCATGCTCTTCATGGACCAACATGCCCAGGCATCCTCACCCAGACCGGCCCCTCCGACCGCAAGGAGATCCTCTTCTTCACGGAGACCACGTCCCACGGGCTGCGCTTCGGGGAATGGACGTTCCTCTTCACCAGCCAGGACAGGTGGCTCAACGGCCCGCACTACGAGTTGACCTCGCCGCCGATCACCCGCCTCGACCTCGATCCCGTCGAGCGGTTCCATGAGGCGCGCGGGTTCGACGAGTGGCAGGAGCACCGCTCCCGGGCGATCGGCCCGGCGCTGGGGCCGGGGAACCGGTTCGTGGCCTCGTTCGAGGAGTTCCCGCCGCGGATCGCGAGCTTCCGGGCCTCGGTCGAGGACATGTCGCGGCAGATCATGGCGGCGGCCCCGGCTCCGCAGTGAGCGCTCGCCGGAATGGGCGCCGCAGAGGCGGCATTCCCCCGGGGCGGCGCGCTCCGGCAGGGTGCTGCGAGGCTGTCCGTTTCCCGGGCCGCTCTCGGGCGGTGGGGCGCCCCCCGTGGCCGCGCGCCCGGCAGGGCGCGCGCGCCTCCCTCAGCGGTCGCTTTCGCGCCAGCGGGGGTTGATCCAGGGGCCGCGGGTCTCGGGCGCGAGCGGTGTGCGGCCGAGGATGTGGTCGGAGGCCTTCTCGCCCACCATGATCGAGGGCGCGTTGAGATTGCCGTTGGTGATCTGCGGAAAGATCGAGCTGTCGGCGACGCGCAGCCCCTCGACGCCGATCACCCGGCATTCGGGATCGACCACCGCCATCGGATCGTCCGCCGCCCCCATCCGCGCGGTGCCGCAGGGGTGATAGGCGCTCTCGACATGCTCCTTGAGGAAGGCGTCGAGCTCGTCATCGCTCCGGACCCCGGCGCCCGGCTGGATCTCGTCACCGGCATAGGGCCCGAAGGCGGGCTGGGCGAAGAGTTCGCGGGTGAGCCGGATGCAGCGGCGGAAATCGCGCCAGTCCTCTTCGGTGGACATATAGTTGAAGAGGATCTTCGGGGCTTCTCTCGGATCGGCCGAGGCGAGCGTGACGCTGCCGCGGGACGGCGAGCGCATCGGGCCGACATGGGCCTGGAAGCCGTGCCCCTTCACCGCCGACTGGCCGTCGTAGCGCACGGCGAGCGGCAGGAAGTGATACTGGATGTCGGGGTATTCGACACCCGGCGCCGAGCGGACGAAGGCCGCGCTCTCGAACTGGTTCGAGGTGCCGAGGCCCACCTTGGCGAGCAGCCACTGCAGGCCGATCCGCGCCATGGCGGGGTAGTTGTACTGGCTGTAGAGCGTCACCGGCTTGAGGCTCTTCATCTGGAAATAGATCTCCAGATGGTCCTGGAGGTTCGCCCCCACGCCCGGCCGGTCGGCCAGCACCGGGATCCCGTGCGTGGCAAGCTCCGCCCCCGGGCCGATGCCCGAGAGCTTCAGGAGCTTCGGCGAATTGATGGAGGAGGCCGACAGGATCACCTCGTTGCGCGCCCGGATCACCTCGCGGCCCTCGCCCTTCGCGACCTCGACGCCGCGCGCGCGGCCCTCCTCGATCACCACGCGGAGCGCGAGACCGTTCACCACCGTGACATTGCCGCGCCGGAGCGCGGGCCGGAGATAGGCGTTCGCCACAGACCAGCGCCGGCCGCGCCAGACGGTCTGCTCCATCGGGCCGAAGCCCTCCTGCTTCTCGCCGTTGTAGTCGAAGGTGAGCTCGAAGCCCGCCTGGGCGCCGGCCTCGACGAAGCTGTGGTAGAGCGGGTTGCGGCGCGGGCCGCGGGTGACGTGGAGCGGGCCGTCGGAGCCGCGCCAGTCGGAATGGCCGCCGTGCCAGCTTTCCATGCGGCGGAAATAGGGCTGCACGTCGGCGCCCGCCCAGCCGGCCGCGCCCATCTCGGACCAGGTGTCGTAGTCGCGCATGTGGCCGCGGACATAGACCATGCCGTTGATCGAGGACGAGCCGCCCAGCACCTTGCCGCGCGGGCAGACGAGGCGGCGGCCGCCGAGATGCGGCTCGGGCTCGGACATGAAGCCCCAGTCATAGCGGGACATGTTCATCGGATAGGAGAGCGCCGCGGGCATCTGGATGAACGGGCCCCAGTCGGTGCCGCCATGCTCGATGACGATCACCGAGCGGCCCGCCTCGCCGAGGCGGTAGGCGATGGCTGCGCCGGCCGAACCGGACCCGACGATGACGTAATCTGCTTCCATCAGGAGGCCTCCTTTGCGCGGATCGGTTCCCAGGACACCATCACATGTTCGCGGTAGGCCGGGCGGGCCTGAAGCGTCGCGTAGTAGCGGGCAAGCGCGGGGCGCTCCCGGCGCGGGATTTCCACGGTGTAATAGCGGTAGAGGACATGGCCGATGACGATATCGGCCAGGGTGAAATCGGGGCCGAGGACATGAGGCCCCGCGCCGAGCTGTTGCTCGAGGATATCGAGAACCGGTTCGAGCCGGGCCAGCGCCGCCGCGACCGCCGCACTGTCGCGCCGGCTCGGCGGGATGCGGACGAGCTGCCAGAAGATCGGCATGTTGAAGCCCTGGGTGAGCGTCGTCTTGCCCCACTCGGCCCACATGTCGATCGGCGCGCGGGCTGCCGGTTCTTCGGGCCAGAGGGCGCCCGCACCATAACGTGCCGCGAGGTAGCGCAGGATCGCGCAGCTTTCCCAGACCACCAGATCGCCGTCCCGGAGCACCGGGATCAGGCCGTTGGGGTTGAGCGCACGGAACTCCGGCGTCTCGAGCCCGCCGAAGGCATGGCCGAGATCCCGGCGTTCATGGGCGAGGCCGAGCTCGCCGATGAGCCACATCACCGGCTGGACGTTCGAAGACGTGGCACGGCCGTAGACTGTCAGCATGGGCAATCTCCCTGTCGTCTTTCCTGTCTCTTGCGTCCGGACCCGGAGGGGTTCCCCGTGCGGCCCGCGGGGGTGGCCCGCCGCCCCGGGAGGGGCCCGGCGGGCCGATGCCAGCTCAGTAGGGCGAGTCGACCGGGCCGAGGCCCACGTAGACCGATTTCACCTGGCTGTAGTGCTCGAGCGCGGCGCGGCCGTTCTCGCGCCCCAGCCCGCTCGCCTTCACGCCGCCGAAGGGCATCTCGACGGGGGTGAGGTTGTAGGCGTTGATCCAGAGCGTGCCGGCCTCGAGAGCGGCGGCCATGCGGTGGCCGCGGGCGAGATCGCGGGTGAAGACCCCGGCGGCGAGCCCGAAGGAGGTGGCATTCGCCCGCGCGACGGCTTCCGCCTCGGTGTCGAAGCCCAGCACGCACATCACCGGGCCGAAGATCTCCTCGCGCGCGATGGTCATGTCGTCGGTGACCCCGGCAAAGACCGTCGGCGCGACAAAGAAGCCCGCCGCGCACCCCTCCGGCCGGAGCCGGGTGCCGCCGGTGACGAGCTCGGCGCCCTCCTCGCGGCCCCTGGCGATGTACTCCATGACCTTCTCGCCCTGCGCGTCCGAGACCAGCGGCCCCATCTGGGTTTCGGCATCCTTCGGGTCGCCGATGCGGATCGTTTCGGTCCGGGCCCTCAACCGCTCGAGGAAGGCGGGCAGCACCGAGTTCTGCACGAAGACACGGGTGCCGTTCGAGCAGATCTGGCCGGCGGAATAGAAGTTGCCGAGCATCGCGCCGCCGATGGCGCTGTCGAGATCGGCATCCTCGAAGACGACGATGGGCGATTTGCCCCCGAGTTCGAGCGTGACATGCTTCGTGCCCTCGGCCGCCGCGGCATAGACCTTGCCGCCGGTCGGCACAGAGCCGGTGACGGAGATCTTGGCAATCTCGGGACGCGCGGAGAGGGCGGCGCCGACCGCGCCGCGGCCCTGCACGACGTTGAAGACGCCGGCGGGAAGGCCCGCCTCGATGAAGATTTCCGCGAGCCGGAGCGCGCCGAGCGGCGTCACCTCCGAGGGCTTGAAGATCATCGCGTTGCCGCAGGCGAGCGCGGGCGCGGCCTTCCAGCAGGCGATCTGGCTCGGATAGTTCCAGGCGCCGATGCCGAGGCAGATCCCGAGCGGCTCGCGGCGGGTATAGGCGAAATCGCCGCCGAGCTCGATATGCTCGCCCGAAAGCCCCGCGGCGAGGCCCGCGAACCATTCCAGCGCATCGGCGCCCGAGGCCCAGTCGGCGACGCGGGTTTCCTGGATCGGCTTGCCGGTGTCGCGGGTCTCGAGCTCGGAGAGCTCCTCGTTGCGCGCGCGGATGAGCGCCGCGGCCCGGTGCAGGACACGGGCGCGCTCGGCGGGCGGCGTGGCGCGCCAGAGCGCGAACCCCGCGCGCGCGCTCGCGATCGCGGCGTCGATCACGGCCGGGGTCGCTTCATGGAGATCGGCGATCGTCTCGCCGGTGGCCGGGTCGAAGACCGCGAGCGGCGTGCCCGCAGCATCCTCGTGTGCAGCACCGGCGATGAAATGGGACGTGAATGTGTCGGTCATGGCGTCACCTCCGAAAGTTCGAGTGTGGCGAAACGTTCCACCATCGCGATGGCGGCGGCGGGGTCGGTCGGGGTGGGGCTCAGCGCCTCGCGCAGGTAGACCCCGTCGATATAGGCGCCGAGGCCGCAGGCGATCCGGCGGGCCTCGGCGGCCGGGGCAATGCCCTTCAGCGCATGGGTGAGATTGCTTTCGAGGCGGCGATGGTAGATCCGGAGCAGCCGCGCCGCGCCGGGCGAGGAGAGCGCCCAGGCATAGAAGGTGAGCCAGGCGCTGATCGTTGCGTGATGGAACTGCTCGGGGCCGAAGCTCGCCCGGATCGTCGCGGAGAGCCGCGCGCGGGGGCCTTCGGCCTCGTGCATCGCCCCGACCACGTTGAGACGGAACTCGGCGAGCAGGTGCCGCATCGTCGCGAGGATCAGATCGTCCTTGCCGCCGAAGTAGTGGTGGGCGAGCGCGGAGGACACCCCCGCGCGCCGGGCGATCTGCGCCACCGTCACCTCGAGCGTGCCACGCTCGGCGATCTCGCCCAGCGCGGCGCCGATCAGCGCCCTCTTGCGAAGCTCCGCCTTGCCGATTCTCGGGGACATTTCATTTCCGTCACATTGTTGATTGACTAATCAATCAATAAAGGTTTCACTTGCAAGCGTCAACATAATCAAGCGACCTTGCAGCCAGATCGTCCGCCTCGTGGCCGCCGCCCGGACGAACGAGGTTGCGACAACAGAGGGGACAAGATGAAGACAAAGACAAAGAGCATTCTCGTGGCAGTCAGCCTGCTCTCGACCGCACCGGCTTTCGCCGCGGAACCGGAGAGCTGCAAGAGCGTCCGCTTCTCCGACGTGGGCTGGACGGACATCACCTCGACGACCGCGGTCGCCGACACGCTGCTCCGCGCCCTCGGCTACGACACCAAGATCGACATCCTGTCCGTGCCCGTCACCTATACCGGCCTTGCCAACGGCGATATCGACATCTTCCTCGGCAACTGGATGCCGACGATGGAAGGCGACATCGCCCCCTATCGCGAGGCCGGCACGGTCGACACCGTCCGGGCCAATCTCGAAGGCGCCAAATACACCCTCGCCGTTTCGTCGAAGCTGGCGGAGGAAGGTCTGACCGATTTCTCCAAGATCAAGGATTTCGGCGACGAGCTCGACCACAAGATCTACGGCATCGAGCCCGGCAATGACGGCAACCGCCTGATCCAGGAGATGATCGAGAACGATACCTTCGGTCTCGGCGACTTCACCCTCGTCGAAAGCTCCGAACAGGGGATGCTCGCCCAGGCCGCCCGCGCCGAACGGCAGGGCAAGGGCATCGTCTTCCTCGGCTGGGAACCCCACCCGATGAACGCGAACCTCAAGATGACCTACCTCACCGGCGGGGATGACATCTTCGGGCCCGACTTCGGCGGCGCCACCGTCTATACCAACACCCGCGCCGGTTATGTCGAGGAATGCCCGAATGTCGGCCGCTTCCTCCAGAACCTCGGTTTCACGCTCGAGATGGAAAACCAGATCATGGGCGCGATCCTCGATGACGGCGAGACCCCCGAGACCGCCGCGGCGACCTGGCTTGGCGAAAACCCCGATGTGATCGGCCCCTGGCTCGAGGGTGTCACCACCTTCGACGGCGGCGACGCGATGGCGGCCGTCAACAAGGAACTCGGCCTCGAATGAGGCTCCGCTTCGGGCCCTGCCGGCCTGAAGCACCCCTTCCGCTCCAGGTCATGCCCCTGGAACGCATGGCCCGTGATCGCGATCGCCCGACGCGATCCGGGATCGCTCGGGTACGCGGCCCGTTCGTGGCCCCCGCACCTCCAGAGCACCTTCGCCTACGCCCCAGCCCCGCAGCGGCCGCGCCGAACGCGCGCCGCGACGAATGAGGAGTATTGCATGCCCACGCCTACGCCCATCCGCGCCTCCGCGCCCTGCCCCGCCCGCCGCACCGGCGCGGCGGCCCTGCAAGCGGGGCGCAGATGATCGACCCGCTCGTCCTTGCCGCGCCGCTGGCGCTGCTGCCCAAGATCCCGGTCGGGAAATGGGCCAGCAACGTCGTTGACTGGCTGATCGGCCATGCCGTCTGGTTCTTCGACGGCCTCTCCGAAGGCGTCACCGCCCTCATCGACGCGATTCTCTGGGTGCTCCAGACCCCGCCCTCGCTGGTGGTGATCGCCGTCTTCGCCCTGCTTGCCTGGGTGATCCAGCGCTCGTGGGCGACGGTTGCCTTCGTCATCATCGGCTTTCTCTTCATCCTCAACCAGGGCTACTGGGAGGAAACGACCGAGACGCTCACCCTCGTGCTCTGCGCGGTGATCGTGTGCATGGGGGTCGGCGTGCCGATCGGCATCGCGGCGGCTCATCGCCCGCGGCTCTATGCCGCGCTCCGGCCGGTGCTCGACCTCATGCAGACCCTGCCGACCTTCGTCTACCTGATCCCGGCGATCGTGTTCTTCGGGATCGGCATGGTGCCCGGCCTCATCGCCACCGCGATCTTCGTGGTGCCCGCACCGATCCGGCTCACCCATCTCGGCATCGTCTCGACGCCGAAGGAGCTCAAGGAGGCAGGCCTCGCCTTCGGTGCGACGCCCAGCCAGCTCCTGCGCAAGGTCGAGCTCCCCTACGCCGCGCCGCAGATCATGGCGGGCCTTACCCAGACCATCATGCTCTCGCTCTCGATGGTGGTGATCGCCGCCCTCGTCGGCGCAGAGGGGCTCGGCGTGCCGGTGGTGCGTGCGCTCAACACGGTCAACACCGCGCTCGGTTTCGAGGCGGGGCTGGTGATCGTGGTGCTCGCGATCATCCTCGACCGTGTGTTCCGGCGGGAGAAGTGAGATGAAAGAGACGATGATTTCCTTCGAGAAGGTCTCGATCGTCTTCGGCAGCGAACCCGAATCGGCGCTGCCGCTGATGGATGCCGGCAAAAGCCGCGCCGAGGTGCAGGAAGCGACCGGCCAGATCCTCGGTGCGCATGACTGCTCGCTCGAGGTGGCGGAGGGCGAGATCTCGGTGCTGATGGGCCTGTCGGGCTCGGGCAAGTCCACGCTGCTGCGCGCGATCAACGGCCTCAACAAGGTGACGCGCGGCCGGATGATGGTGCGCGCGACCGATGGCAAGATGGTCGATGTCTGCACCTGCTCGCCCGCGACCCTGCGCGGCCTGCGCCGCAGCGCCGTCTCGATGGTGTTCCAGCAGTTCGGCCTCCTGCCCTGGCGCAGCGTCGTCGACAACGTCGCCCTCGGCCTCGAGCTCTCGGGCCTCGGGCGCCGGGAGCGGCTGGAGAAGGCGCAGAGCGTGCTCGAGACGGTCGGCCTCTCGGCCTGGGGCGAGAAGAAGGTCTCCGAGCTTTCGGGCGGCATGCAGCAGCGTGTGGGCCTTGCCCGCGCCTTCGCGACCGACGCGCCGATCCTGCTCATGGACGAGCCCTTCTCGGCGCTCGACCCGCTGATCCGCGCCCATCTGCAGGACGAGCTCCTGACACTGCAGGAAAAGATGCGCTGCACCATCGTTTTCGTGAGCCACGATCTCGAGGAGGCGGTGAAGCTCGGCAACACGATCACCATCATGGAAGGCGGGCGCATCGTGCAATCCGGCCGGCCGGAGGATATCGTGCTGCGCCCGGCGGACGATTATGTCACCGATTTCGTCGCCCATCTGAACCCGCTGAGCGTGCTGCGGATGGTCGATGTGATGACGCCCTGCACGGGCGAGCCTCCGGCGCGCACGCTGCCCGGCGAGACGCCGCTCCGCGAGGTGCTGCCACTCTTTGCCGAGGATCCGGCGACGGCGGTGCTGGTGACGGACGCGGGCGGCGCAGCCCTCGGCGAAGTGACCGCGGCGCGTGTCTTCGAGACGCTTGCGCCGAAGGTTGCGGGCGGCACGGGCGGCGCCTGATCCGCCCGGCGGCGGCCTCCTCCGAGCCTTCCCCCCTTGACGCGCGGCGGAGGCTCGGCTAACAGGCCGCTTCCAGATTTCGGGCGCCCTCGCGAGTGCGGCGCCGGTTATGAGTCGTGAACCTGGCCGGGGCCCGGCCCAGAGCAAGGAATGAAATCATGTCGCGCCGTTGCGAACTGACTGGCAAGAGCGTGATGGTTGGCAACAATGTCAGCCACGCGCACAACAAGACCAAGCGCCGGTTTCTGCCGAACCTCAACACCGTGTCGCTGACCAGCGAAACGCTCGGCCAGACCGTGAGCTTCCGCATTTCCGCGGCTGCGCTGCGCACCGTCGATCACCGGGGCGGGCTCGACGCCTTCCTCGCGAAGGCAAACGACGCCGAACTTTCGCCCCGCGCGCTGAAGGTCAAGCGCGACATCGCGAAGGCACAGGCCGCCGCCTGATCCGGCGCAACCGCCGTCTTCAAGGCCGGGCCCCCGGGATGCGGGGCGCGGCCTTTTCGCATGTACGGTTGTTTTTCGAGGGCCCTGCCTGCACGGTGGTCCTGCCTGTCCGGCGTACGGCGGCTGGGAATCGCCTCCGGCTTGCCCTATTGCGCGGGGCATGGAAGCCTTTGGGGGAAAGGACGCCTGCGCCCATGCACCGCCTGAGAATCGCCGCGCTCGCCGTTCTTCTTGGCATCGCCCTGCTGCCCGGCGCCCGGGCCGGGGAGGCCGCGCCGCTTGCCGGGCGCGATGGCATCCGCATCGAGGACGCCTACGCCCGCGCCGCGGGGGCTGCCGCCCGCAGCGGCGCCGTCTACCTGACGCTCGCCAACACCGGCACGGCGGAGGACACCCTCCTCGCGGTCACGGGCGATGCGGCGGCGCGGATCGAGATCCACAGCACGGTGGTCGAGGATGGGATCGCCCGGATGCAGCCGCATGCGGACGGGCTTCCCCTGCCGGCAGGCGCGCGTGTGAGCCTCGCGCCGGGAGGGCTTCACATCATGCTCCTCGGCCTCACCCGGCCGCTTGCCGAAGGGGACACGGTCGGTCTTACCTTCGTCTTCGAACGTGCCGGTGCGATCCCGGCGGCGGTGCCCGTCGATCTCGCGCGCGGCATGCCCGGCGGGCAGCACACGCATTGAGTGCACGCGGGCGTGAAGTCCTGCCCCTTCTCCCCGCCGCAATACAAGCGTAAAATGGAATATGACCCATCAGCGTGCCCGCTCGGGGCATGTGATCGAAAGGTAAATCCGATGAAAAAGCTTTCATTTGTCGCAGTTTCCCTGGCGGCGCTTTGCGCCGTGACCTCCGCCGCCGCCGGCGTTGCCTTCCCGCGCGCCGACGCCAATGGCGACGGCTATGTCACCTATGACGAGGCAAAGCGCGTGTTTCCCGGCATGCAGGAAGTCACCTTCCTCAAGGCCGACTGGAACGGCGACGGCAAGATCAGCGCCCAGGAATACCCGTCGCTCGAGGCGCTCTATCGCAACACCAGATCGATGGGCCACTGAGCCTCACCCGCGCGCGCTTTCCCGCCGGACGGGGTTGCCGCCCCGCCGAAAAGCGGCCATAACCCGCCGCCTGAGGACAGACGGGTGTGCCATGACGCAAGCTTCGGCCAATCTCAACATCATGATCAAGGCCGCCCGGAAGGCCGGGCGGAGCCTCGTCCGGGATTTCGGTGAGGTGGAACAGCTCCAGGTCTCGCGCAAGGGGCCGGGAGACTTCGTGAGTCGCGCCGATATGCGTGCCGAGGAGATGATCCGCACTGACCTCACCGAGGCGCGGCCGAACTACGGCTGGCTCGGCGAGGAGAGCGACGAGGTGAAGGGCGCCGACCCGACGCGGCGCTGGATCGTCGATCCGCTCGACGGAACCACCAACTTCCTGCACGGCCTGCCGCACTGGGCGGTCTCGATCGCGCTCGAGCACAAGGGCGAGATCGTTGCGGGCGTGGTCTATGACCCGGCGAAGGACGAGATGTTCGTGGCCGAGAAGGGCGCGGGCGCCTGGATGAACGACCGCCGCATCCGCGTCTCGGCGCGGCGTGACACCTACGAGATGATCTTCGCCACCGGCGTTCCCTTCGGCGGCAGCCCGAACCTGCCCGCGACGTTGAAGGATCTCGCCAACCTCACCCCGCGCACCGCCGGCATCCGGCGCTGGGGCGCGGCGGCGCTCGATCTCGCCTATGTCGCGGCCGGCCGCTACGACGGCTACTGGGAGCGCGGCCTCAACCCCTGGGACATCGCGGCGGGGCTGCTGCTCGTCCGCGAGGCCGGCGGTTTCACCGGCCCGATCCAGGAAGGCGCCAGCATCTTCGAGAGCCGCGGCTGCGTCGCCGCCAACACGCACGCCTTCGAGACCCTGACCTCCATCGTGCGCGCCTCCTGAGGCTCGCCGCCGCGCCTCAGGCCAGCTCGGCGCGGAGGCGCGCGGGGCCGGCGGCCAGCGCCCCCTCCGCCCGGTCGAACCGGAGATAGGCCAGCCCCGCGCCGCCCGTGCTCGAATAGAGGCGGCCGGCAACGCGCTCGCCTGCGAGGATCTCGGTGCCCGGTGCGGGCGCCTCGCCCTCGATCTCCACCCGCACGAGCCCCTTGCGGAGCTCGGTCTTGTGCTTCATCCGCGCCGTGACCTCCTGGCCGACATAGCAGCCCTTGCGGAAATCGACGCCGTTGAGCCGCGCAAAGCCCATCTCGAGGATGTAGCTCTCGTCCGGCACGAGCTCGATACCGGTCTCGGGCACGCAGGCCGCAATCCGCGCCGCGAGCAGCGCCGCGGGATCGAGCGGCGCGAGGTCCGCGAGATAGGCCTGCGGGTCCGCGACCCAGGCCCGCCAGCCGAGCGCGGCGCTGCGCGGATCGATGACGGCGCCCGAGGGCGGCTCGCCCTGCCCCAGCACCACGGCGAGATCGCTCGGCGCAACGGTCACCCTGGCGCGCAGCTTGTAGAGCGTGAGCCGTTGCAAAAGCGGTTGAGCCCGGTCGGCCTTCACGTCGATGAGAAATCCTGCGCCGCGCCGGATGACGAAGAAATCGAAGAGATATTTTCCCTGCGGCGAGAGAAGGGCTGCGTAGACGCACGCGCCCTCGGCCAGACCCTCGACATTGTTGGTGACGAGATTCTGCAGGAAATGCCCGGCGTCCTCGCCGCTCACTTCCAGCACCGCCCGATCCGTCGCCTGCAGTCCCGCCGTCATCGCAAATCCTCCTGTCTCCAGAGACAGATAAGCCCCGGAGCGGCGGACCGAAAGGGATCAGGCGCCGGAAAACTGCAAGGCAAAGAGATCGGCGTAGAGCCCGCCGCGGTCCAGCAGCTCCTGGTGCCGGCCCATCTCGACGACGCGGCCGCGATCCATCACCACGATGAGGTCCGAATCCATCACCGTCGCGAGCCGGTGCGCGATCACCAGCGTGGTCCGGCCCTCGGCAAGACGGGCGAGCGCCTTCTGGATCTGGGCCTCGGATTCGGCATCCAGCGCCGAGGTCGCCTCGTCGAGGAGCAGGATCGGCGCGTTGCGCACCATGGCCCGGGCGATGGAGAGCCGCTGGCGCTCGCCGCCCGAGAAGGCCTGTTCGGTCGGCCGGACCATGGTGTCGTAGCCCTGCGGCAGCGCACGGATGAAACCGTCGGCGGCGGCGGCACGGGCCGCCTCCTCGATCTCCGCGCGCGTCGCGCCCTTGCGGCCGAACCCGATATTGTCGGCGACCGAGCCCGAGAGCAGCACCGAATCCTGGCTCACCACCGCGATCTGGTCGCGGAGCGAGGCGAGCGTCATGTCGCGGATGTCGATCCCGTCGATGGAGATCGTGCCTGCGGTCGGGTCGTATAGCCGTGGCAGCAGGTTGAAGACGGTGGATTTCCCGGCCCCCGAGCGGCCGACGAAGGCGGTCTTGCGGCCCTGCGGAATGGTGAGCGAGACATTCTCGAGGGCAACATGGCCGTCGGGATAGGCGAAGGAAACATCCTCGAAATGGATCACGCCATGGACCCGGCCGACCTCGCGCGCGCCGTCGACGATGGTGTTCTCGGCGTCGAAGAGCATGTAGATCCGATCGAGCGCCGCGCGCCCCTGCATCAGCGTCGCATAGGAGCCGCCGATGCGCCGCGCCGGCCCCGAGAGCACGCCGAAGCCGGTCAGCAGCCCGGTGAAATCGGCGATCGAGATCGTGCCCGCCGTGATCCGCTTCGCGACCACGAAGAGCAGCACGGCGATCGCGATCCCCATCAGCACCTCCATCAGCGGCGCCATGCGCGCCCGCCAGATGTATTGCTTGACGCTGAGCCCGAGCAGCCTGTCGAAGACCCCTTCGGCGCTGCGCGCGAGCGGCTCCTCGAGGCTGTAGGTCCGCGCCATGCGGATGCTCGAGAGCCCCTCCGTCACCTCCGAGGTCATGTGGCTGATCTCGGCCTGGGTGCGCTTCGCGAGCTTGCGAAGCCGCCGCCCGATCACGTTGACCGGCACCAGCGCAACCGAGAAGATGAGCAGGATCATGAGCGTGAGCGACCAGTCGATGGTGAGCATCACGCCGATCGAGACGATGATCGTGAGGATGTTGGTGAGCCCGCCGACATAGCCCCGGACCGCGCCGCCGACGACCGAGATGTCGGAGGAGAACCGCGCCGCGAGCCCCGCGGGCGCCTCGCTCTGGAGCCGCGCGAGATCGGCGCCGACGAGCTGGGAGAACATGCGCTTGCGCAGGTCCGTCTCCATGTGCGTGACCACGATGTTGGAGATCGTCTCCTTGTAATACTGCCCCACCGCGCTCAGCGAGGTGAGCCCAAGCACGGTCAGCGGCCCCCACCAGATCACTGCCGGATCGGTGCGCTCTAGCGCCGCCATCACGAGCTGGATGACCTTCGAGTAGGCGCCGGTCGTCGCCGAGACCAGAACGGTCATCAGGATCGCGAGCGAAAGTGTCCAGCGATAGGGCCAGAGCCAGTCGCGCCACAGGCGCACATAGGGTGAGAAGCCCGAAGCTTCCGACATCACGTTCCCCCGCCCCAGCTCACCGGGTCCCTCCCGCCTTGTGTCCGACCGGGCTCCGGACTAGCACGGTGGCGCGCGCGCAACCAAGCGGATTTGCCTTTTCTCCCGCATTTGCGCGCAGTTGATGTCTTTCGTGTCTCTCGGGGAGCATCCGTCCCATGCGCCTGTCCTATGGCCGCGACCTCATCGCCATTCCCGGCCCCTCGATCGTTCCCGACCGCGTGCTGCGGGCGATGCATCGGTCCTCGCCCAACATCTACGGGGGAGAGCTGATCGCGCTCAGCGATACCGTCTACCGCGATCTCGCCGCCCTGGCCCGCACCACCGGCGATCCGGTGATCTATCTCGGCAACGGCCATGCCGCCTGGGAGGCGGCGGTCGCCAACACACTCCGTCCCGGTGACCGGGCGCTCGTGCTCGCGACCGGCGTCTTCGGCCGCGGCTGGGCCGAGATGGCCCGGCGGCTCGGTGTCGAGGTGGAGCTGCTCGACTTCGGTTTCCGCGCCACTGCCGATCCTGCGCGCCTCGCCGAACGGCTCGCCGCCGACCGGGAGCATACAATCCGCGCCGTGCTGACCGTGCAGACCGACACCGCGTCTTCGGTCTCGAACGACATTCCCGCCCTGCGCCAGGCAATAGACGCGGCGGGTCACCCGGCACTCTTCCTCGTCGATTGCATCGCCTCGCTCGGGTGCGAGCGCTTCGAGATGGACGCCTGGGGCGCGGATGTGACGGTCGCTGCCTGCCAGAAGGGGCTGATGCTGCCGCCCGGCATCGCTTTCAACGTCGTGGGCCCCCGCGCCTGGCGCAAGCGGGTGCCCTGCCCCAGCCTCTACTGGGACTGGGCGCCGCGGATCGAGCCGGAGCTCTTCTACCAGCGCTTTGCGGGCACGCCGCCGACGCATCACCTTTATGGTCTGCGCGAGGCGCTCGACATGCTGGCCGAAGAGGGTCTCGAGAACACCTGGGCGCGCCACGAGCGGCTGGCCCGCGCCATCTGGGCGGCGGTGGAAACCTGGGGGGCGCCGTCGGGGGCGGGCTGCGACCGTGCGCTGGCGCTCAACATCGCCGAGCCGGCGCGCCGGAGCCGGGCGGTGACGACGATCCGCACGGCACCGGGCGATGCGATCCGGCTCCGCGCCTGGTGCGAGGAAGCCGCAGGCCTCACGCTCGGCATCGGCATCGCCGCGCCCGACGAGGATGGCGGCAGCCTCTTCCGCATCGGCCACATGGGCCATCTCAATCCGCCGATGGTGCTCGGCGCGCTCGCGACCATCGAGGCGGGCCTCTCCGCCCTCGGCATCCCCCATGGCCCGGGTGGGATCGCCGCCGCCGCCGAGGTGGTCGCGCAGGAGATTTGAGCGTGGGCAGCGCACCACCACCCCGCGAAAAATTGATGGAATGATCGCGCAGGAGCGCCTAGTTTGCCGCGTGGATACAGGCGGCAACGCCATTCCGAACTTGGAGAAAGAACGAATGAAAAAGGCTATCATACTGTTGGGGCTCGCGACTTTTGTCACCGCAGCCTGCACCACCGACCCGCAGACCCAGCGCCAGCTCGAATGCGGCGCGGGTGTGGTCGGCGGCGCGGCCGTCGGCGGAATCCTCGGCAACCAGCTCGGCAAGGGCACGGGCCAGGATATCGCAACGGCAGTCGGCGCGGGCGCCGGAGCGGCCGCAGGCACCCGCCTGCCCTCCTGCCAGTAAGGCACGTTCGGACCAAGGCCCTCTCAGATTGAACCGCAGTCTGAAGAGGGATCCTGGTCTGTTCAGGCACGTGGAGCGACATCCCGGGTGCGGACTGTTTCAGCCCGAACCCCTGGCGCTCTGAAGGACGGCGGCGGGAGGCCTCGCAGGCCCCGCCCCGTCCGCCGCTTGCCCGGCCGCGGAGCCGATCGGTGGCGGGGCATCCGTTTCGGCCTCGGTGACGGGACATCCCGCGCGCCGTGCGACCTTGTCCCAAAGCTCCCAGCTCACCTCCTCCACCATGCAGGAACTGCCGCGGCTGTAATGGCGCGTCTCGGCTGCGAGACGGGCGAACCCGCGGCGTACAGCGGCGAAATGCCGAGCAGCGCCTCCCCCGCGATGCGGGGGAAAGACGTATCCGACTGCACTGACCCCGCCCTTGCTGCCCGGCGGCAAGCCTCGGCTCTCCTGCGAACGGCGCCGTCAGACCGAGCGTCCCTTCAAGCATGTCGGGATGCCCCGGATTGACGGCGGTGGATCAACCGGCGGCAGTGCGTCGGGCCCTGGCGCAGGAACGGAAAACCCGCCGGTCGGGAACCGGCGGGTTTCAGGGGATCACCGTAAAGAGCCGCCGTCAGGCCTGCGGCTGGCGGAAGACCCTCCGGATCGCGACATAGAAGAGCGGCACGAAGAGAATGCCGAGCACGGTCGCCGAGAGCGTCCCTCCGAGCACGCCCGAGCCGATCGCGTTGCGCCCGCCCGAGCCCGCGCCGGTCGAGAGCACCAGCGGCAGGACCCCGAGCGAGAACGCCATCGAGGTCATCAGGATCGGACGGAACCGCTGCCGCGCGGCATGGACCACCGCCTCGAGCAGCGGCTGGCCCTCCTGCTGCCGCTCGCGGGCGAATTCGACGATCAGGATCGCATTCTTGCCCGTGAGCCCGATCACCGTGAGCAGGCCCACCTGGAAGAAGACGCCGTTGTCGAAGCCGCCGAGCCAGGCGCCGATCAGCGCACCCAGAACCCCGATCGGCATCGCCAGCATGACCGCGAACGGGATCGCCCAGCTTTCATAGAGCGCGGCGAGGCAGAGGAAGACCGCCGCGAGCGAAAGCGCATAGAGCATCGGCGCCTGGTTGCCCGACTGGCGTTCCTCGAGCGAGAGCCCGGTCCAGGCGATGTCGAAGCCCGGCGGAAGCTGCCCGGCCAGACGCTCCATCTCGGCCATCGCCTGCCCGGTGGTGACGCCGGGCGCGGGCGAGCCCTGGATCTGCATCGCCGGGATGCCGTTGTAGCGCGTGAGGCCCTGCGGCCCGAAGCGCCAGTTGCCTTGCGAGAAGTTCGAGAACGGCACCAGCTCGCCCGAGTCGTTGCGCACCCGCCACTTCTCGATATCGGACGGCACGGCGCGGGAATCCGCATCGCCCTGGACATAGACGCGCTTGATCCGGCCCCGGTCGATGAAGTCATTCACATAGCGCCCGGCCCAGGCGGTGGAGAGCAGGTTGCCGACATCCACCGCCGTCACGCCCATGGCGCCGGCCGCGCGCCAGTCGATGTCGATGTTGAACTGTGCGGCGTCCTCGAGGCCGTTGGGGCGTGCCGAGGAGATCAGCGGGCTCTCCGCCGCCATGCCAAGCAGCATGTTGCGCGCCTCCAGAAGCTGCTCGTGCGTCTGACCGTTGCGCGCCTGAAGGTAGAAGTCGAAACCCGACACGTTGCCGAGCTCGATCACCGAGGGCGGCACGATCGGGAAGACCATGGCGTCGCGGATGCCCATCATCGCCGGGAAGGCCCGGCCCGCGATCGCCTGCGCGCTCTGATCGGGTCGCGTGCGCTCGTCCCAGTCCTTCAGCCGGACGAAGGCGATGCCCATGTTCTGGCCCTGGCCCGCGAAGCTGAAGCCGACGACGCCGAACATCGATGAGACGTTCTCGGATTCCTTCTCGATGAAGTAGTTCTCGACCTGCTTCACCACGTCGAGCGTCCGGTCGGCGGTGGCGCCGGTCGGGGCCTGGATCAGGGTGAAGATGATGCCCTGGTCCTCGTCGGGCAGAAAGCCCGTCGGCGTGCGCACGAACATGATGCCCATGACAACGGCCAGCGCGACGTAGACGAGGCCGGTCCGCAGCGGCCTCCGCACGATCCAGCCGACACTGCGGCCGTAGCCGTTCTGCGTGCGCTCGAACCCCTTGTTGAACCAGCCGAACGGCCCGCGCTTCGCGTGTTGGGCGTCGCGGCTGCGCAGGATTGTCGCACAGAGCGCGGGCGTGAGCGTGAGCGCCACCACGACGGAGAGGGCCATCGCCGAAACGATGGTGATCGAGAACTGCTGGTAGATCACACCGGTGGACCCGCCGAAGAACGCCATCGGCACGAAGACGGCCGAGAGCACCAGGGCGATACCGATGAGCGCACTGGTGATCTGCCCCATCGACTTGCGCGTCGCCTCGACCGGCCCGAGCCCTTCCTCCTCCATGATGCGCTCGACGTTCTCCACAACGACGATGGCATCATCGACGAGCAGGCCGATGGCGAGCACCATGGCGAGCATGGTGAGCGTGTTGATCGAGAACCCCGCGACGGCGAGGATCCCGAACGTGCCGAGCAGCACCACAGGCACCGCAAGCGTCGGGATGAGCGTCGCTCGGATATTCTGCAGGAACAGGAACATCACCAGGAAGACGAGCACGATCGCTTCGAAGAGGGTCTTTACCACCTCCTCGATCGAGATCGTGACGAAGGGCGTGGTATCGTAGGGGATGGTGTAGACCACGCCTTCGGGGAAGAAGCGCGAGAATTCCTCGACACGTGCTTTCACACGCTCGGCGGTATCGAGCGCATTGGCGCCCGAGGCGAGCCGGATCGCGAGACCGGCCGCCGGCTGACGCATGTAGCGCGAGATGGTGTTGTAATTCTCCGCCCCGATCTCGACGCGGGCGACATCCTTGAGCAACACGAGACCGCCGTCGGTCTCGGCGCGGAGCACGATCTGTTCGAAATCCTCCGGCGTCGAGAGCAGCGACTGCGCGGTGATCGTCGCGTTGAGCATCTGCCCCTCAAGGGTCGGCCGCTCGCCAAACGCGCCCGCCGAGATCTGGGCGTTCTCCGCCGACACGGCGTTCACCACATCCGAGGGCGTGAGCTCGAAGGCCGCGAGCTTGGAAGGATCGAGCCAGATCCGCATCGCATATTGCGCGCCGAAGACCTGGACTTCGCCGACGCCCTCGATGCGGCTGAAATCGTCCACCATCGTGGAGTTGAGGTAGTCCGAAAGGTCCACCTGCTCCATCCGCCCGTCCTCGGAGATGAGCGCGATGACCATGAGGAAGCTCGCGGTGGATTTCTTCACCGTGATCCCCTGGCGCTGCACCGTCTCGGGCAGGAGCGCGGTCGCCTGAGAGACCTTGTTCTGCACTTGGACCTGCGCGATGTCAGGGTCCGTCCCGGTCTCGAAGGTGAGCGTGAGCTGCGACCCGCCCTGCGAGGTCGAGTTCGAATCCATGTAGCGCAACCCGTCGAGCCCGGTCATCTGCTGTTCGATGACCTGGGTGACGGTATTGGCCACCGTCTCGGCCGAAGCGCCGGGATAGGAGGCGCTCACGGTCACGGAGGGCGGCGCGATCTGCGGGTATTGTGAAATGGGCAGGCTGAGGATCGAGAGCAGCCCGACCCCCATGATGATGATCGAGATCACCCAGGCAAAAACCGGCCTGTCGATGAAGAAGCGTGCCATGATCGGCCCTCCGGAAGTGGCAGGTCAGTCTTGCGGATCAGTTCTGGGCCGCATCTGGTGCGGCCCCTTCAGCGGGCGCAGCGTCGGCCGCTTCGGCACGTTCCTCGGGCACGACGGTCGCTCCCGGGGCTGTCTTCTGGAGCCCCGCGACGATCACCCGGTCGCCGTCGGCCAGCCCGTCGCTCACGATCCAGTCGGTGCCGTGGTCGCGCACGATGGTCAGTTCGCGCGACTCGACGACATTGTCGGCGTTCACCACCATCGCGATCGGGCGGCCGCGGTTGTCCCGGCTCACCCCTTCCTGCGGCACCAGGATCACATTCTGGAGCAGCCCTTGCGGCATCTCGACCTGGACATACATCCCCGGCAGCAGCAGCCCCTCGGGATTGGGAAACTCGAGGCGCAAAAGCACCACGCCGGTCAGTTCGTCGACATGCGGTTCCGCCGCAGTCAGCTCGCCCGTCTGTTCATAGCCCTCGCCGTCGGCGAGCGTCAGCGCAACGGTCCGGTCCGCGCCGCCCAGCTCCAGGTCAGTATGACCTCGGCGCCAGCGAATCAGCTCGGCGGCAGACTGTGTCACGTCGACATAGACCGGATCGAGCGCGCGGATGACCGCCAGCGGTTCGGCCTGGCCGGCGGTGACGAGCGCGCCCTGGGTGGTGAGCGAACGGCCGACCTTGCCGGTGAGCTGCGCGCGGATGGTGGTCCGGTCGAGATCGATCCGGGACGAAAGGAGTTGCGCCTCCGCAACCTTGAGCCCGGCTGCCGCCGCGTCACGAGCCGCGGTCGCGGAATCGACGTCCTGCTCGCTCACGACCTTGCGCCGGAGCAGGGTCTCCATGCGCGTCGCCTCCTTCTCGGCGGCCCGCAGCGTCGCCTGGGACTGAGCGACGGAGGCCTCGGCGGACGCGACCTGAGCCTCGTAGGTGGCCGAATCAATGCGGTAGAGCGCGTCGCCCATACTGACGTCACCGCCTTCGGCGAAGAGACGCTCGTTAATGATACCACTGACCTGCGGCCGCACTTCCGCCACGCCCGAGGCCACCACGCGGCCTGGAAGCGTCGAGGTCAGTGTCACGTCCTGGCTGTGGAGCGTCACCACGGTCACCGGCATCGGTGGCGGCGCCTCGCCCCCTGACTGCTGGGCCAGTGCCGGGCGAATCCCGGCGCAGCTGAGGGCAATGGCCAGGGTAAGGCTCACGAGAGACGCTGCGCGCGCAGGCACCATGGGGTGTCTCCAGGACTGGGGGCCAGGATCCGGCTGGCACATGCCGACCGGACCGGCTACAAAACAAAACCGATTGGTTTTATAATGCGGGGCAGCAAAGTTGCGCAAGGGTTTTACCACCCCGGAAACAGACAAGGATGACCGCAGAAACATGAAGGAAGACCACGGCCCTGCCGGATTCGGCTCCTGCACCCGCCGCCGCGGACGGCCGCCGAGCCTTTGCGAAGCCGAACGCAGGGCGCTGATTCTCGATGCGGCAAGCCGTATCCTCGCGAGCGAAGGGCTGCAGGGCACGACGATGGCGGCGATCGCGCGCGAAGCCGGCATGTCGAAGCGGACGCTTTACGAGCTTTTCGAGGATCGCGATGCGCTGTTCGAGGCCTGCGTGCGGCGGACCAGGCTCCAGCTCGTCCGCCCGCTCACCGACGCCGAACGCGCCCTGCCGCTCGCCGAGCGGCTGAGGATCCTGCTCCGGCCCGGCGGCTGCCTCACGGAGCAGTCGAAGGCAATCCTGCGGGCGGTGATCGCGGAGGCCCCTGCCCACCCCGAACTGGCCCGCGGCTTCCTGCGCGAGGGACCGTACGGCGCGCGCCGGAGCCTGCGCGAGGAGCTGGACCGGGCCGTCGCGGCTGGCGAGGTCGAAATCGAGGATACGGACGCGACCGCACGCATCCTCTGCAACATGTCCTTTCAGAGCCCGGTCGAAACGCTGGTGGACCCGGACGCCGTGCCGCCCGCACCGGAAGCGGTCGAGGCCTGCCTCGCCCGGATCATCACGATCTTCCTCCACGGGGTTGCACGGCGCGCGAAGGGCTGACGCCACCAGGGGCGCGCGCTTCACCGAATAAGTTGGAGGCGCACCGCGCCAAAGGCGCGAAACACGCCAGGCCGGTCGAGAGCCTCCACGGGGCCACATCCCCGCCCCTCAGGCCACCCTGCCGATGCGGCACACGATCGGACAGCCGCCCCCTGCCTATCGCCGCGCCATGATGGGCAAGATTATTTTCCACGCATCCGGCGGGGTTCATGGGCCGATGCCCCCGTCAGTTCTCGGCCCAAGGGCCGTGGAAGGCGCCTTCCGCGTCGATCCGCTCGAAGCCATGGCGGCCGAAGAAATCGCGCTGGCCCTGGATCATGTTGGCGGTGCCGCGCGCCGTGCGCATCGCGTCGAAATAGGCCAGCGCCGCAGCCAGCGCCGGTACCGGGTGCCCCGCCAGCGCCGCCGCCGCAACCACCCGGCGCAGCGCCCCGTGGCTCGCCTCGAGCTTGGCCGCGAAGGCAGGTGCGAACATGAGGTTGGTGTCCGGCGAGCCGGCCAGCGCCTCGGCCATGTCGCTCAGCATGTCAGAGCGGATGATGCAGCCCGCACGCCAGACCTTCGCCACCTCCGGCAGAGGCACTTTCCAGCCGAAATTCCGCGAGGCCTCCGAAAGCAGCCCGAAGCCCTGCGCATAGCAGGCGATCTTGCCCGCGAGCAGCGCGGTCTCGAGATCGGCCTCCATGCCGTCGGCCCCGGCAAGCGGCGCAGGCGCAGGCCCGAACACCGCCTCGCCCGCCTTGCGCTCGTCGAGGCGGGCCGACAGGTTGCGCGCCGCCACCGCCGCCTCGATCGCGGTCGCGGGCGCGCCGAGATGCAGCGCCTCGATCGCGGTCCAGCGCCCGGTGCCTTTCTGACCCGCCCGGTCAAGGATCACGTCGAGCACCGGCTTGCCGGTTTTCGGGTCCGTGGTTCGCGCCACCTCGGCCGAGATCTCGATGAGATAGGAGGCGAGCGGCCCCTCGTTCCAGCGCGCGAAGACATCGCCGATCGCATCGGGCGCAAGCCGGAGCCCGTCGCGCATCATGCCGTAGACCTCGGCGATCATCTGCATGTCGGCGTATTCGATGCCGTTGTGTACCGTCTTGACGAAATGCCCTGCGCCGTCCGGACCCATCCAGGTGGCGCAGGGCGTCTCCTCGTATTTCGCGGCGATGGCCTCGAGAACAGGGGCAACCCGCTCCCAGCCCGCCTTCTCGCCGCCGCCCATGATCGAGGGCCCGTGCCGCGCGCCCTCCTCGCCGCCCGAGACGCCGATGCCGAGATAGGGCTGCCCGGCGGCGCGGGCCACTTCAGCCCGGCGCATCGTGTCGTGGAAATCGGCATTGCCCGCGTCGATGACGAGATCCTGCACGTCGAGCACGGGGCGGAGCTTTTCGATCATGTCATCGACCGGCGCGCCCGCGGGCACCATGAGGATGATCGCGCGGGGCGGCCGGATCGCATCGCGCAGCGCCTCGAGGCTGTGGCAAGGCACGACCCGCTCCGCAAGCGCACCGGCGCCTGCGGCGAACTTGTCGGTGACGGAGGTGGTGCGGTTGAAGACCGCCACGGTGAAGCCCTTCTCCGCGATGTTGAGCGCCAGCGCCGCACCCATCGTGCCCAGCCCGATCAGTCCGATTTCTGCCTGTTCTGCCATCTCGTCGCCTCCGTGCTGTCAACGCATGCCCGTGGCGGAACAGTCCTTCCGCCATCTTGTTTCTGCAAGGCTTAGACCCATCCCTTGCGCCGCAAAAGCCGCAAGGCGCGTCCTTCCCGAGCCTGTGACCGGTCAGGGAAAGCCAAGAGGCCGGGCGCTTCAAGGAACGCCCGGCGAAATCTTCTTTTTCAGGGATGACTTTGGATTTTCACGGTGAAAGATCGTGCTTTCACCGTGAAAATTCCGCGCCTCAGGTCACTTCACCGTCTCGGTACGGAGCCCCTTCCAGATGCAGTAGCACATCGTCACGCAGATGATCGCGAAGGGAAACCCGGTAGCGATGGCGAGCGCCTGCAACGAGGCGAGCCCGCCCCCGAGCAGCAGTGCGATGGCAACGAGCCCCTCCAGCGAGGCCCAGAACACCCGCTGCGGCACCGGCGCATCGACCTTGCCTCCGGCGCAGATCGTGTCGACGACCAGAGAACCCGAGTCCGAGGAGGTCACGAAGAAGACGAGGACAAGGATGATGCCGACCACCGAGGTGAAAGCGCTCAACGGCAACTCCGAGAGCATCGCGAAGAGCGAGAGCTCCGGCCTCCAGTCGGTGATGGTCTGCTGCACCCCGGTGTAGCCGTCGCTCACAAGCTGATCGATTGCCGTGCCGCCGAACACCGCCATCCAGCTCATGCAGGCCAGCGTCGGGATCAGCAGCACACACGTGATGAACTCCCGCACCGTCCGGCCGCGAGAGACACGCGCGATGAACATTCCGACGAAGGGCGACCAGGAGATCCACCAGGCCCAGTAGAAGGTTGTCCAGCCGTGGAAGAAGCCATCGTCCGTGCGCCCGACCCAGTTCGAGAACGCGGGCAGCTCCTTCACATAGGTGATCGCGCCCCCGAAGAACGAGGAGAGCACCGCGAGGGGTGAACCGAGCGCGAAGACGAAGACGAAGAGCGCCAGTGCAAGCAGCATGTTGGCTTCTGAAAGCACCTTCACGCCGCCATCGAGCCCGCGCACGACGGAGATGATCGCGGCGCCCGTCACCACGATGATGATGACGATCTCGAGCGTCGCCGAGGGCTCGAGGCCGAAGAGCCGCTCGAGCCCCGCCGCCGCCTGCGTCGCGCCGAACCCGAGCGAGGTGGCAAGGCCCGCGAGCGTCGCGATGGCCGCGAGCGTGTCGATCAGGTGCCCCGGCCAACCCCAGACCCGCTCGCCGAGGATGGGATAGAAGGCCGATCGGACGGTCAGCGGAAGCCCCTTGTTGTAGCAGAAGATCGCGAGCGCCAGCGAAACGACGGCATAGACGGCCCAAGGGTGCAGCCCCCAATGGAAGATCGTCGCCGCGATCCCGAGCTCCACCGCCTGCTTTACTGCCGCCGGGTCGCGCAGATTGCCATCGGCATCGAACACCCCCTGTTGGCCGAGCGGCGCACTCAGGGTGTGGTTCATCGGCTCGAGCACGCCATAGAAGACGAGGCCGATCCCCATACCGGCTGCGAACAGCATGGCGAACCAGCTCGGATACGAATACTCCGGTTCGGCATCCTGTCCGCCAATCCTGATCCGCCCGAGCGGCGAGATGATCAGATAGAAGCAGAACAGCACGAAGATGTTCATCGAGATGGCGAAGACCCAGTCGAACTGCGACGTGAGCCAGGGCCGAAGCGCCCCGAAGATACTTGCTGAAGTCTCGTCGAAGATCAGGCAGAAAAACACCAGCCCGATCACCGACAGGCCGGTAATGAGAAAGACAGGATTGTGAATATCGATCCCGAACGGGCCGATCGAAACCTCGATATTATCCTGTCCGATTTCGTACTCGGTCTCGATCAAATTCGGCACGTTGCCGGTATCGGTGCTTTCACTCATGCTGAACTCCCTCTCCGCTGCCGCATCGCCTACCGTAACAGGCCATGTCTGAGCGTCAACGCCCCCTGAGACGGGGTCGGGCGCACCGGGAAAAGCGGCGTGGTCACCGAAATCTGCCCGCGGGACGGCATGACCTGCCGGCAAGGCAAGGCTCGGACCGGCTCCGGGCGGCGGGGTGTTCGCGATGTTTTCGGGAGAGCGGGGGAACCGGCGCTCTGGCTGTCCCCCTTCTGGGTGCCCGGCGCGGGCGAGGCGCCCGCGAACCGGTCGTTGGTGAACCCGGCCTGGGCCGGACCCTCCGATGTCAGGACGCTGCGAGATACCGCTGCAGCACCGCCCTTACGCGCGGATCGCGCGCGAGCTTTTCGGGCTGCCAGAGACGGAGCGCCTCACGAGACGTGAGTTTTTCCCCTATCGCCTCGTGGAGAACGTCGGTCAGGCACGGACCTTCCATCGGATCCATGCCCCGTGCCACGAGACGCTCGTTGATGCGGGCATCCGTTGCACAGACGACGATAGCACGTTCATTCATCTTATTCCTCCCCGGAATCAACGGCCACGCGGCACCATAGCTCTACTTGGGGTTTATCGAAAGCGATCCGGGGCGAATATTTTATGACAAGACCAGCGAGAAATCGGCAGATCCTTACACTTTGCCACTTCTTGGAGCAACTTCCGGAAAGGTAAACAGGACAAGTTTCCACGCCATAATGGTGGCTTAGAGAAAAGTATTAGCAAGACCGTGACAGAGCGGCAGACTCAGGCTCGAACCCAGGTATGAGCGGTTTTTCGCCTATGACTTTTTGCTGCATTGCACTCCTGCCCGCCTTCGCAATCGATTGATGTGGAACTCGCCGCAGAATACGCGCCAGCCGCTCAGCCCACACCCCAATCCTCTGGAATCAGCCGCTTCCCGTCTTCCATCGCGCGAATCTCTCCCCGGACGCGCGGCGATCTGAGTGGAACCGGAAGAGGCAGACGTATCAGGGTTGGATAGGCCCCACCCGGCGGGTATAAGCGCGTCCGAAGACCAGCCCGAGGATACTTCCCCATGCGCAAGGCAGAGATCAGCCGCAAGACCGCCGAGACGTCCCTCTCCGTCCGGTTGAACCTCGATGGCGAGGGCCGCTACGAGAACCGGACCGGCGTCGGCTTCTTCGATCACATGCTGGACCAGATTGCGCGTCATGCGATCATTGATCTCGAGATTGAAGCGGAAGGCGACCTGCATATCGACGATCATCACACGGTCGAGGATGTGGGCATCGCCTTTGGCCGCGCGCTCGCAGCGGCACTCGGCGACAAGTGCGGGATCCGCCGCTACGGCTCCTGCCTGCTCGCCATGGACGAGGCGCTGGTGCGGGCGGCACTCGACCTGAGCGGGCGGCCGTTTCTCGTCTGGAAAGTCGACATGCCGAGCCCGAAGATCGGCACGTTCGATACCGAGCTCGTACGGGAATTCTTCACCGCCGTGGCGATGAACGGCGGCGTCACGCTCAATCTTGCGAAGCTTGACGGCGAGAACAGCCACCATATCGCCGAAGCGACCTTCAAGGCCTTTGCCCGCGCCCTGCGCGAAGCCGTCGAGCCCGACCCGCGGAGCGCTGGCATCCCCTCCACCAAGGGAACGCTTTCGGAATGACCTGCGTCATCATCGATTATTCCAGCGGCAACCTGCACTCGGCGGAGAAGAGCTTCCAGCGCATGGCGCGGGAGACGGGAGCGGGTACGGTGATCGTTACCAACGACCCCGAGCGCGTGCTGGGAGCGGACCGGATCGTGCTGCCCGGCGTGGGCGCCTTCGCCGATTGCCGGGCCGGGCTCATGGCGGTCGACGGCATGTTCGAGGCGATCCGGACGCGGGTGATCGATCAGGGCGCGCCCTTCCTCGGCATCTGCGTCGGGCAGCAGCTCATGGCGAGCCGTGGCCTCGAGCACGGGGTGACGGAAGGGTTCGGCTGGATTCCCGGCGAGGTGGTAAAGATCAAGCCTTCGGACCCCGCGCTCAAGATCCCCCACATGGGATGGAACGCGCTCTCTGACATTGCGCCGCATCCGGTTCTGGCCGGGATCGAGCCAGGCGACCATGCCTATTTCGTGCATTCCTATCATGTGATTGCGGAACACCCGGAGCATGTGCTCGCGCGCGTCGATCATGGCGGGCCGGTGACGGCGGCGGTGGGGCGCGACAACATGATCGGGACGCAGTTCCACCCCGAGAAGAGCCAGAAGACCGGCCTCAGGCTCATCGCGAACTTCCTCGCCTGGCGACCCTGACCTTGCGGATCAGCCGCGCTCCCCGCGCAGAGCGGCGATCGCAAGCCGCATAAGGCGGAGAAACTCGGCCTGTTCGCCGGCGTTCATCGCGCCGAGCGCATTTGCGTTGGTCTTCATGGCCGCCTCGAGCGCCGGTGTGCGCAGGGCGCGTGCCTTTTCCGTGAGCCAGATCTGCTGCACCCGGCCATCGCCCGGATGCGGCCGGCGCAGGATGAGGGCGTCGCGCTCCATGCGCGCAAGCGTGTTGGCGAGCGTCGCCTGCTCCACGTCGAGCTTCGCAACGAGATCCTTCTGGCTCTGGCCGTCCTTTTCCCAGAGCTCCAGCAATGCCGGAAACTGGCCTGGCGTGAGGCCGAGCGGGCGGATGCGTTCGGCGAGGCCAAGCGCAAAGAGCCGTGCCATATGGTTGGCGAGGTAGCCCGCCGAGCTGTCCTTGCAAAAATCCATGCTCCTCCCTTTCATTTAATAGCTCGCTATGCAATATTATATAGCGAGCTATATTTACGGAGGACGCCTGATGCCGAAATACATTCATCCGCTCGCCGGAGGTATCGCGATGCTGACCATCGCGACCTTCTGGCTTTCCACCGTGGTCGTTGAGCTTTCAGGGAGTGAGGCGGCCATCATTGCGGTGAAGACCGCGATCCCCTGGGGGCTGCTGTTGCTCGTTCCCGCGCTGGCGCTCACCGGCGCGACCGGCAACTTGCAGGCCCGCCGACGCCGGGGGCCGCTGGTCGCCGCCAAACAGGCACGCATGAAGGTCGTTGCGGCAAACGGGCTGCTCGTGCTCGTTCCCTGCGCGCTCTTTCTCGCGGCGCGCGCCGTGGAGGGCCGGTTCGATGCGATCTTCTATGCCGTTCAACTCACCGAGCTTGTTGCAGGCGCCCTGAACCTCCTGCTGCTCGGGCTCAACGCGCGCGACGGGCTCGCGCTTCGCCCGCGTCGGCGGATCGGGACGCTGTGAAGGCCTTGCATCCTGTGTCGAGGGCATCCATCGCGCCAAGCGCACCGCTGCGCTCCGCGATGGCGGGCTTCTCCTCTTCGCTGACGCCGCTCAGGATGATGCCGGCACGACAGGCCTCAAGCGCAGCCTCGGCGGCGGCCAGACGATCCGAGAGATGCATGCCCGCCTCACTCGCCTCGCAGCTCCTGAGCATGCTCTGGGTAAAATGGCCGAGCCCGCGCAGGCGGGCCTGGCTGCGGTAGAAGAGGCATGGATCCACAGTCTGCCCGGTCGCATGCGCGGGCAGCAGCGTGTCGTTTGCCGCCCGAGAGCTCGAAGGCATTGCGCCGGACAGCGGGGCGAGGAGGAGGAGCGCGGACAGGAACTTGAGCAGTTTCTGCTGCCTGGCGAGCATCCTCCGAGAGGCCCGCCGGCGGGGGCCGCGCCAGCGCGACAGGCTGCCGGGATCGCCTAAAGGGACCGGCGATATCAGAGCGGATGCTAGCGTGCTTCGGCTAATGAAACCGTCATCAAATCAAAACGGGCGCTGAAGATCGGCAAGCCGAGCCCTGCGGCATCCCGTCTTTCACGCGACACAGCCCTCCTCCGGCGGCAGATCCCGGCAGAGATCACATACCCGGAGGACAAGACGCGCAGCGTCACATGCGCGTCAGGTCGGCGTGACATCGGAAGGCGCAGCGATTGCCGCGCCTTCCCCGACCGCCGTCAGCAGAAGAGATCGTGGCAGGTCTCGAGCGCGGCCACCAGCTTGTCGACTTCCGCGCGGGTGTTGTAGAGGCCGAAGGACGCCCGGCAGGTGGCAGTGACGCCGAGATGCTCCATGAGCGGCTGCGCGCAATGATGCCCGGCCCGGACCGCGATGCCCTTGTGATCCACCACCGTCGAGATGTCGTGGGCATGTGCCGGTCCTTCGAGGGTGAACGAGAAGATCGCCCCCTTGCCCGGCGCCTTGCCCTGGATATTGAGCCAGTTGAGGCCGTCGAAGCGCGAGATCGCATAGTCGCGGAGGTCACGCTCATGGGCAGCGATATTGGAGATGCCAAGGCCGGTCATGTAGTCGAGCGCAGCGCCCAGACCGATTGTCTGGACGATGCCGGGCGTGCCGGCCTCGAAACGGATCGGCGGATCGGCATAGGTCACCACATCCTTCGAGACCTCGCGGATCATCTCGCCGCCACCGAGGAACGGGCGCATCTCGGCCTGACGCTCGCGGCGGGCATAGAGCGCCCCCGAGGCGGTCGGGCCATAGAGCTTGTGGCCCGTGATCGCGTAGAAGTCGCAGCCGAGATCCTCGACGTCGATCGGCATGTGGACTGCGGCCTGTGCCCCATCGACGCAGACGGCGACACCGCGCGCGCGGGCTGCAGAGCAGATCGCCTTGATGTCGACAACCGTGCCGAGCACGTTCGACATATGGGTGATCGCGATGAGCTTTGTGCGCGGACCGATGGCGGCAATCACCTTCTCCGGGTCGAGCGAGCCGTCGGGCTCGACATCGATCCATTTCAGCACGACGCCCTGCCGCTCTCGCAGGAAATGCCAGGGCACGATGTTGGCGTGATGCTCCATCACCGTGAGAATGATCTCGTCACCGGCCTCAAGCCGGGGCGCGGCCCAGGACTGCGCCACCATGTTGAGGCTGAGCGTCGAGCCGGTTGTGAGGATGATCTCCTCTTCATGCGCAGCACCGAGGAAGGCGCGCAGCTTCTCTCGGACGGCCTCGAACCTTTCAGTCGCGAGATTGGAGAGAAAATGCAACCCGCGATGAACATTGGCGTATTCATGGGCGTAGGCTTGGGTCATCGCGTCGATCACCGCCTGCGGCTTCTGGGCCGAAGCGCCGTTGTCGAGATAGACCAGCGGCACCCCGTTCACCTCGCGGGAGAGGATCGGGAAATCCCTCCGCACCGTTTCGACGTCATACATCATTCAATTCCCTGCGGCGGGGCGCCCAAAAGCGCGAGCACCAGCGCCATTCCGAAGAAGACAACTGTCATCGTGAGCACCACGCCGCCGAAGACGAGAACCGTGTTCGGAAAGCCGTGGAGTTCCGCGACAAAGGAGGCGAGTGCCCAGATCACCCAGAACATTGCGACGAGCGCGAGCAGGGTTGCGAGCGGCGGGAGCAGCACGAGGGCAAGCACCTGCGCGGCCTGGACGCAGACCATCACGGCATCGAGCCATACCACGACGGCGAGGGCATCCCTCGAACTGCCCACTCCGCCGAAGAAGCGCCCGACCCGCACGATCAGGAAGGTGACGAAAAAGAGCAGCCCGAGCTGCACCCCGGCACCGAGAAGCGGGTTGCCGAGCACAAGGGAGGTCATCGCATCCAGCGCGCCGGGATTGAGCTGGATGGTGACGAAGCCAAGGATCATGCCGAGGCAGGTGACAAGCAGCGCAGCCTCCAGCAGCACCGGCCCGGGAAGCTCCAGCGCAAGCAGCCGGCGCGCCGCGAGCCGCGGCCGGACGAGACTGTCGACAAACAACTCGCTCCACACCTTCAAGGGCTTCCTTTCGCGAGACTGCGGGGCCCCTTGGGCGCCCGCCTGATGGATTTCGGCGCTAGAGTGCCCCGCGCAACGCAACGGCCACAAGGCCGAACAGCAGACAGAAGACGAGGAATACCGACCGGGTCCGGAACCGCTCACTCTCGGCCACGGCTGCGGCGAGCAGCCAGAACCAGTAGCCGAGTGCGACATAGCCGATCCAGACAGAAACGGAAGCGACGCCCTCGACACCGGACCGCGCCAAGCTCCCGAAGGCCGCGAGGAGGAGCGCGATCGGTGCGGCGAGCAGCATCGACCAGAAGAGGGCCGAGCGCATGGCAAGCCCGGAGCCACTGCCCCCGACGAGGCGGGACACGCCACGCATCAGGGCGGCGAGCCCATAGGCGATCATGGGCAGCAGAACGATGAAACCAAAGATCTGAGCCGCAATCGCGGCGTTCACCGGATCGTCGGCGTCGATAGATGCAGCGCGTTCGAGGGCGGACGGCACACTTGCGACACAGAGGAGGATGCAGGCGAGCCCGAGATGAAAGAGCGCACGCCCTTCCGAGAGCCCGGCTGAAAGCTGGCGCGCCATCGCGGCGCGGGGCCGGCGATAGGCCGGCCCCATTTCGGCGATCAGTGACTGGTTTTGCGCACCTGCCGGAGACATCATGCCGCCTGCCATCGCTCTAGCGGCGGCGCCGTGCGAGCCAGGCAGCAAGCCTTGCCCGAATGTCGTCGGCAAGCGCCGGATCCTCGATCTCGGCGATTGCCTCGTCGAGGAAGGCCAGCACGAGAAGTTCTTCCGCCTCGCCGCGGCTCACGCCGCGGGAGCGCAGATAGAAGAGCAAGGTTTCGTCGACCGCGCCGCATGTGGACCCATGCGAGCAGGCGACATCATCGGCGTAGATCTCGAGCTCCGGCTTGGCGAGGAACTGGCTGTCGTCATCGAGCAGCAGCCCCTGGCTGATCTGGTAGCCGTCGGTCTTCTGCGCATCGGGCTTCACGAGGATCTTGCCCTGGAAGATGCCCATGGCACCGCTGCGAAGCACCTTCTTGAAGACCTGACGACTTTCGCAGTTCACGGCATCATGGGTGACGAAGACCGTGTCGTCGTGCCGGAAGTCCCCTTCACCGACGCAGGCGCCAGCGACATGCGCGATGCCGTCGTCGCCGGTGAACTCGACCACGCATTCGTTGCGGGTGAGCCGCCCGTTCACCGTGAGGGTGAAGGACTTGAAGGTCGAACGGGCGCCGAGACGTGCAAATGTGCCGGTTACGGCGCGACGCTCGTGATCACGCCCCTGGGCACGCACATGGTGGAAGGCGCCGTCATCGGCGACGTCGACCTCGAGCACCTTGTTGAAGCGGGCGGCGGCTGGGCCGTTCTCGAGCAGCGTGAAATCCGCTCCGGCCTCGACGCGCACGATGTTGTGGACCATCGCATCCGACAGCGCGTCCTCGTGCAGATAGACGAAGTTCACCGGCTTGCCGGGGCGGCCATGGACCCGGATTGCGAAGCCTTCAGTTGCGCGCGCCGTGTTGAGCGCCGCCATCGGCCGGTCGACCGGCGTCTGGCCGCGCGCCTCGAGCACGCCGAAGAGCTCCCGCGCCCAGTGGATGTCGGTCGAGAGCGCTTCGGAAAGCGGCTGGATCTCGATGCCTTCGAGCTCGACCGGATCGGAAAGCTCGCGGGAGAAAACGCCATCCACGAAGACAAGCTTCAGCCGGTCGGCCCCGCCGAAGAGCGGCGCCTCGTCATTCTCGAACGGCGCAGCTGCAACCGGGGGCTGGCAGGTGAGCGATTGCGGATCGGTGTAGCGCCAGTATTCGTCGCGGCGTACGGGAGCGCCGCGCTCGGCAAGACGCCGGGCTGCAGCCTGGCGGACGGACCGCGCCCAGGATGCTTCGCCGGAAGGCTCGGGCGCGGCGGCGAGCAGCGTCTGCGCGCCGTCGAGTTTCAGTGCAGGAACCGCCATTTATGCCACCGACTTCAGGATGTCCGCATAACCGTTGTGCTCGACCTCGAGCGCGAGCTCCGGCCCGCCGGTCTTGATGATGCGGCCCTCGGCCATGATGTGGACCACATCGGGGACGATATGATCGAGCAGGCGCTGGTAATGCGTGATGACGAGAAAGGCGCGATCCTTGCCGCGCAGCGCGTTCACGCCCTGGGCGACGAGCTTCATCGCATCGACATCGAGCCCGGAGTCGGTCTCGTCGAGGATGCACATCTTCGGCTCGAGCACTGCCATCTGAAGGATCTCGTTGCGCTTCTTCTCACCGCCCGAGAAGCCGACATTGACCGGACGTTTCAGCATCTCCTGGCTGATGTCGAGCGCCTTGGCCTTTTCGCGCAGCATGCGCAGGAAGTCGGCGGCGTTGAGTTCCTCCTCGCCACGCGCCTTGCGCTGCGCGTTGAGTGCCGTGCGCAGGAAGGTCATGTTGCCGACGCCAGGGATCTCGACCGGATACTGGAAGGCGAGGAAGAGGCCCGCCGCGGCGCGCTCTTCGGGCTCGAGATCGAGGAGCTCGCTTCCGTTCATCTCCACCGAGCCTTCGGTCACGTCGTAGCCGTCGCGTCCGGCGAGAACGTAGGAGAGGGTCGACTTGCCCGAGCCGTTGGGGCCCATGATCGCGTGGACCTCGCCCGCCTTCACTTCGAGATCGACACCCTTGAGGATCTTCTTGTCCTCCTCCTCAAGGCCGGCGTGCAGGTTCTTGATAGTCAGCATTCGTTATCCCTTTCAGTTCCGGTGTCCCGTCTCACTCGCCGCGCCGTGCGGCACGGGCCTCGTCGAGGGCCGGGTTCCGGTCGAATGTGTGTCGCGCGTCCGGATCGTCGGTCCGGTACCAGTGAAACAGCTTCGCGACGAAGTTGTGCAGGTAGTGGAAGATCGTGACGAAGACGGCGGTCTTCAGCACCGCTTCCACCAGTGCGCTGACATTCGTCACGTTCGGCCCGCCGAACACCATGCTCGACAGGTAATTGAGCACGAAAAAGATCGCCCCAGCGATGATTGAGGCTCCCAGAAACTGCATCACACCCTCTCTATCGTGACCGATGTGCCCGAGGCCGAGACCATGAGCATGCTCTCCCCCACCACCTCGTAATCGAGATCCACGCCCACGACCGCATTACCGCCCGCTGCCCCGGCACGTGCTTCCAACTCACCCAACGCGGTCTCCCGCGCCTCCTGCAAGCTCTTCTCGTAGGCCGCCGACCGCCCGCCGACAATGTCACGGATCCCGGCAAAGAAATCCCGGAACACATTCGCCCCGAGGATCGCCTCGCCCACGACCACGCCGTGATAGGCAGTGATCCGGTGGTCCTCGATGGAGGGTGTCGTGGTGACGATCATTCTTCCGCCTCTTTCCCATCGGATGATCCGTTGGCAAACCGCTCAAGGCGAATACCGACCCACACCGCAACTGGCGCTGCGGCCACGAGCCAGACCAGCACGAAGACAATCATCGGTGCATCAGGAACGATGGCCATAACAGGATACAATGCAAGACCACCGGCGACTAACCCCGCCGCCACCGCCAAATACCTCCAGCTGGTCTGCGGACTGCGCAGCAATTGCTGCAAGGCCTCTCTGGTGACCCCCTTCACGCGTGTTATCCCACCGATCCCTCCAGTGAGATCGCCACAAGCTTCTGCGCTTCCATGGCGAACTCCATCGGCAGCGCCTGGAGCACCTCGCGGCAGAAGCCGTTGACAACGAGCGCCACCGCCTCCTCTTCGTCCATGCCGCGCTGACGGCAGTAGAAGAGCTGCTCGTCATCAACCTTCGAGGTTGTCGCTTCGTGCTCGACGCGAGAGGAATTATTGCGGCACTCGATGTAGGGCACCGTATGGGCTCCGCACTTGTCGCCGATGAGAAGACTGTCGCACTGCGTGTAGTTACGGCTGTTCTTCGCCTTGGGGTGCATCGAGACAAGGCCGCGGTAGGTGTTTTGCGCAACGCCAGCGCTGATACCCTTCGAAACGATGCGCGAGCGGGTATTCCTGCCGAGATGCACCATCTTCGTGCCGGTATCGGCCTGCTGATGGTTGTTGGCGATGGCAATCGAGTAGAACTCGCCCTGGCTCTCGTCACCGCGCAGGATGCAGGAGGGGTATTTCCAAGTCACTGCGGATCCGGTCTCAACCTGGGTCCAGCTGACCTTGGAGCGGTCACCACGGCAGTCGGCACGTTTGGTCACGAAGTTGTAGATGCCGCCCTTGCCGTTCTCGTCGCCCGGATACCAGTTCTGAACAGTGGAATATTTCACTTCCGCATCGTCGAGCGCAACGATCTCGACCACTGCCGCGTGAAGCTGGGTCGTGTCGCGCATGGGCGCAGTGCACCCCTCGAGATAGGAGACGTAGGCTCCCTTGTCGGCGATGATGAGCGTACGTTCGAACTGGCCGGTGTTCTCGGCATTGATGCGGAAATAGGTCGAGAGCTCCATCGGGCAGCGCACGCCGGGCGGCACGTAGACGAAGGAGCCGTCGGAGAAGACCGCGGAGTTGAGCGTCGCATAGAAATTGTCACTCTGGGGCACGACCGAGCCGAGATACTTCTTCACAAGCTCGGGATGCTCGCGCACCGCCTCCGAGATCGAGCAGAAGATCACGCCAGCCTTGGCGAGTTCCGCCTTGAAGGTGGTGCCGACCGAGACGCTGTCGAAGACGGCGTCCACCGCAACCTTGCGGCCTTCCACCGGAGTATCGCCCGCGCCCTCGACGCCCGCGAGGATCATCTGTTCCTTGAGCGGGATGCCGAGCTTCTCGTAGGTCGCGAGCAGCTCCGGATCGACCTCATCGAGCGATTTCGGCTTGACCGTCATGCTCTTCGGCCGAGCGTAGTAATACTGCGTCTGGAAGTCGATCTCGGGATAATGGACCATCGCCCAAGAGGGCTCTTCCATCTGGAGCCACCGGCGGTAAGCCGTCAGCCGCCATTCGGTGAGCCATTCCGGTTCGCCATTCTTGTCCGAGATGAGCCTTACGATATCCTCGTTCAGGCCCTGCGGCGCGTATTCGGTGTCGATCGAGGTCGAGAAGCCGTATTTGTAGCGCTCGCCCACAGACCGGACAGCATCGACCGTCTCGCGGTCCACGCCTTCGCGTATGCTGGTGTCGTCGTGTAGCTGCATTCTCGTCTCGCTTTCCTTCTGCACCGCGTCAGGCCGCTTTCTGCCTGAACCGGCGATACCGTTTCGCCCAGGCCTGTACGAAGCCCAGAATCTCGTCCTCGCGCGTCTCGGGGCCAATGGAGACCCGGATCGCGCTTGCCGCCGCTTCGGCGGACAATCCCATCGCGCCGAGCACCCGGCTCGTGCGCACCTTGCCGCTGGAACAGGCGGATCCGGCCGAGATGGCGAATCCAGCCAGGTCCATCTGCATCACCTGTGTCTCGCTCTTCCAGCCCGAAACCGCGAAACAGGCAGTATTGGGCAGGCGCGGCACGTTCCTGCCCACAAAGATAAGGTCCGGAGCCTCCGCTTCCAGAGCCGCCTCGAGAAGATCACGCCGCGCGGCGACCTGCTCCCAGACACCTGCCGCGAGATCCCGGGCGGCCGCTTCCGCTGCCGCGCCGAAGCCGGCAATGGCGGCAACGTTCTCGGTTCCGGCCCGCCGGCCCATTTCCTGGCCACCGCCTCGCAGCAGAGGCGCAGGTTCGACACCACGGCGCAGAAGCAGCGCCCCAACGCCTTTCGGTCCGCCGAACTTGTGTGCCGAGAGAGCGGCACGATCCGCGCCGAGCCAGTCGAAGGCGAATGGCCGTTTGCCCGCTGCCTGGACGGCATCGATGAAGCCGAGATGCTCGGGAAGAGCCTGAATCACGCCCGTCTCGGAGTTCGCTGCCTGAAGTGCGGTGGCCGGGGGATCGATCACGGAAACGCGGCCCGCGTCATCCACCGTGAGCTCCGGCTGGATCCAGGCCAGCACGCTTTCATGTTCCACCGGCGCGCCCACCGGATCCCAGCCGGAGAGACCGAGCGCAGCCGCCTCCGTGGCCCCTGAAGTGAAGACGATATCCGCCGCCTGCGCCCCAAAGGCTTCAGCAACCTGCCCGCGCGCCCGCTCGACAATCGCACGTGCCGCCCGCCCTTCCGCATGAACGGATGAGGGATTGCCCACCACATCAAGCGCTGCAGCGATCGCAGTGCGTGCTTCAGGCCGCAGCGGCGCCGTTGCGTTCCAGTCGAGATAGGCGCGTGGGCTCATGCCTTGACCGCTCCCTCCACCGCATCGGCATCTGCCGTGACCTCATCTGCTTCCCGCCCGGTCGCAATCCCCTCGTCGATCACGGCAACGAAGCTCGGCACCGCCGGACAGGGTGCAAGATGATCGCCCACCACATCGCCAAGCCGGGTCTGGTGCAGGAGAACATAGACGTTTGCGGAAAGCTGCTCCCAGAACTTGTCGGCCAGCATCTGCTCGCGCGTGCCGCTCGAGGCGCCTGACGCCCCCGCGCCGCGTGCGAGCGCATCCATGTTCTCGTCGACCGCAGAAAGCACTTCGGCAATGCGGATCTGTTCGATGGGCCGCGCAAGCCGGTAACCGCCGCCAGGGCCACGCACCGATTCGACCAGCTGCGCCCGGCGCAGCTTGACGAAGAGCTGCTCGAGATAGGCGAGTGAGATATCCTGCCGCTCGGCAATCTCGGCGAGAGAAACAAGCTTGTCAGCGCCCTGCGCGGCGAGATCGGTCAGCGCGATCATGGCGTAGCGGCCTTTAGTGCTCAGCTTCATCTAGGGTCTCCCGAAATGACGACGGTGTTGACGCCCCGTCCCCGACACCTTAACAGCATCCAAGCTTGGTTTCGCCGCGCGACCAACTTAGAATGCTTCTAGATTGGCTGAGCGATTCCGTCAAGTTATTGTCTCAGCCCCGACAGGAGAAGGCTTTTAATGCCCGAGGTGATCTTCCCCGGCCCTGATGGCCGCCTCGAAGGCCGCTACCATCCGCAGAAAAACAAGGACGCACCGATCGCGATCATTCTGCACCCCCATCCGCTTTATGGGGGGACGATGAACAACAAGGTGGTCTACAACCTGCATTATGCGTTTCACCGCATGGGCTTCACCTGCCTGCGCTTCAACTTCCGTGGTGTTGGCCGCAGCCAGGGGGAATATGACCAGGGCATCGGCGAACTCTCCGACGCCGCCGCTGCGCTCGATTACCTGCAGTCGCTCAATCCGAACGCCAAGTTCTGCTGGGTGGCAGGGTTTTCGTTTGGTGCCTGGATCGGCATGCAACTGCTGATGCGCCGGCCGGAGATCGCCGGCTTCGTGTCGGTGGCACCGCCCGCCAACCAGTATGACTTCAGCTTTCTAGCGCCCTGCCCGTCATCCGGCCTGATCATTTCCGGAAGTGCGGATCGTGTTGTGCCGCCTTCGGAGGTTACGGCGCTTGCCGACAAGCTCAAGCAGCAGAAGGGCATCACCATCACCCACCAGACGATCGAGGGCGCGAGCCACTTCTTCGATCCGGGGATGGAAGAGATGATCGGGAACGTCGAGACCTACGTCCGCCGGCGGATGACCGAAAACACCCGCTGACCGTTTCACGGCCTGGGCTGGCCCTGCTCCAGCCCAGGCCAGAGACTATCTCGGATCAGTAGGTTTCCGCGACGTCGTACATCACCGGCTCGAAGCTCTTGCAGAGCGCACTGATCCGGCGGTTGCGGACGCGCATCTCCGTAGAACGCAGCATGGCGAGGAAGTCCTCGCGCTTGCGCCATTGTGAATAGTTCGCGATTCTCGTCTGGGCGTCGTTGACGTGAAGACCTGCGCCAACGAAACCGTCCTGGTGGCGAATGAACTTGTCATAGGCATCCATGAGCTCGTCGAGCAGATCATGGCAGGTGCCGGGCGTGGTTTCGAAGGTGGTCAGCACCGTCTGGAATGATGTGTCACCCGTGATCGTCAGCATGGTATCCTCCCTACTGCCTTTTCGGGCGAGCCTAGGCCAAGCTCACGGCGCAGGCAACGGATTGAAGCAGATGCGATTCCATCATGTGAGCAAGGCTGGCCTCTGCACGCCCAGCGATCTGAAGTTTCGGCAAAACAGCGCAGAAACAATCGTGTAGGCCTCATTCCTACAGTCGCGCGAGAGAAAGTCTCGACGCAAGACAGATTACCGGACTAATTTTCGGGAGCGCTTTTATCACCAGGAGAGATGCTATGTTGCGTGCGCTTCTGCTCGTGTCGCTGATCGCCCTGCCGCTCCCGTCGCGCGCCGAAATGGGCCGCAGCGAGCCGGTTGCGGGCGTGACGATCATCCGTGGCCCGGCCACATCCCCCGGACCGGCATGGAGGAGCGCAGCGCGCGAAAGACGGGTTCGGCAAGACCCCGAAACGGACGTGGGCTTCAAGCGGCGTCCGCTGTCGGTGGTCGTGTATGAGGCGCCGCCGCGCATCTATGCTTGGCACCAGGCCTGGCAGCGGGGCTGGTGAGAGCCTATTTCGTCCCGAACATGCGGTCACCGGCATCGCCAAGGCCCGGCAGGATGTAACCGTGTTCGTTCAGGCCGCGATCGAGGGCAGCAGTAATGACCGGCACATCCGGGTGCGCCTCGGCCATGCGGGCGACACCCTCCGGTGCGGCAAGGAGACAGAGAAAGCGGATGTCCTTCGCCCCGGCCTCTTTCAGCAGATCGATCGCCGCAACGGAGGAGTTGCCGGTTGCAAGCATCGGATCGACGGCAATGGTGATCCGCTCGTCGAGCGCTGCGGGCAGCTTGCAGTAGTACTGCACCGGCTGAAGCGTCTCCTCGTTGCGGTAGAGGCCCACGAAACCGACGCGCGCCGCCGGGATAAGTTCGAGCACACCATCGAGTAGGCCATTGCCTGCGCGCAGGATCGAAATCAGTGCGAGCTTCTTGCCTTCAAGAAGCGGTGCCTGCATCGGCTCCATCGGCGTCTCGATCTCGCTCGTCATGAGCGGCAGGTCGCGGGTGACCTCATAGGCGAGCAGCAGGCTGATCTCGCGCAGGAGCCGCCGGAATCCGGCCGTCGAGGTCTCGCGATGCCGCATCAGGGTGAGCTTGTGCTGCACAAGTGGGTGATCGACGATCGTCAGGTTCGGATGGGTCATCTGTCCTCGCTATCCGACCCGCGCAAGCAGCCTCTCGCGGGTCTTCTCGTCGCAAAAGGCAGCCCTGAGGGCCGTTCGGTTGATGGCGGCAAAATCGACGCTTGTCCAGCCGAAGGCAGATGCCAGCTCGGCGTATTCGTGGATCATGCCGGTGTGAAAATACGGCGGATCATCGGTCGAGACCGTAACGTTGACACCGGCGCGCCGCAGCCGGTCGATCGGATGCGACCGCCAGTCGGGATAGACGCCAAGCGCGACGTTGGAGCCCGGATTGACCTCCAGCACGATCCCCTCCTCCGCAAGTCGCGAGACGAGCGCCGGCTCCTCGATTGCACGCACACCATGACCGATGCGACTGACCGACAGATGATCGAGCGCATCACGAATGCTCTGCGGGCCGCAGACCTCACCGGCATGAACCGTGAGGCCGAGCCCAGCTTCGGCTGCGAGCTCGAAAGCCGAGGCGAATTCGGCAAGATGCCCGTCCCGCTCGTCGCCGCCCATGCCGAAGCCGGTGACGACGGCCCCGGCCGTCTCGGCGGCCAGGCGCGCGGCGCGAAGGGCGCGTTCCGGACCGAAGTGGCGGATCGCGGTCGGGATGAAGCGGGTCTCGATCCCGGATGCCCGCCGCGCCGAATCGGCGCCCTCAATCATTGCGGCAAGGTATTCGGGCCATGCCGCAGGGGACCCACCGCCGCAGAGATCCGGGGCAAGAAAGATCTCGGTGTAGATCACACCGTCGGCCGCCGACGCCGCCAGAACCGCCTCGACAAGACGACAGAAATCCCGAGGTGACTGCAGCACTGTGCAGGCTGCCTCGTAGGTGCGCAGGAATTCCGCAAAATCGGCCCAGCGATATCCGCCATCCGCATCGAAGATCGCTGACAGATCGACGCCCTTCTCGGCCGCGAGCCCGCGAATGAAGGCTGGCGGTGCGGCGCCCTCCAGATGCAGATGCAGCTCCACCTTGGGAAGTCTTGCCAGATCGGATTTCGGCCCAGTCACAGGCAGCTCTTGCCGTGGCGCCCCGGTACAAGGCCGAGATGCGCGGCGAGCGTCTCCCCAACATCGGCAAAATACATGGGCCCGAGCGCGCGCGGTGCAAATCCCGGACCGGTGCCGAGCACTGGAGCCCGTTCGCGCGTATGATCGGCTCCGCGGAAGGTGGGATCGTTGCCGTGATCGGCGGTAAGGATCATGAGATCGCCGGGTCGGAGCCGCGCTTCGAGGGCCGGAATACGGGCATCAAACGCTTCGAGAGCACGGGCATAGCCGGAGACATCGCGGCGATGCCCGTAGAGCGTGTCGAAATCGACGTAATTGCCGAAGATGAAATCACCCTCCCCGGCCGCATCGAAGGCCTCCAGCGTCCGGTCGAGCAGATCCATGTCATCCTTGCCCTTGGCGAGCGTGGAAATACCGCGATGGGCGAAGATGTCACCGATCTTGCCGATGGCGTGGGTCCGGCCACCGGAAGCAACGACACGGTCGAGCAAGGTATCCTCGGGAGGCGCGATGGCGAAGTCCCGGCGATTGGCCGTGCGCTGGAAGGTCCTGGCGGTATCGCCAACAAACGGCCTCGCGATCACCCGGCCCACACGCATCGGGTGAACGATCCGCGCCGTCAGACGACACAGGTCGAGGAGGCGATCGAGACCGAAGTGCTCCTCATGCGCCGCAATCTGGAGTACGCTGTCAACGGATGTATAGACGATCGGCTTACCCGTTCGCAGGTGTTCCTCTCCGAAATCCTCGATCACCGGCAGACCGGAATAATGGCGATTGCAGAGCGTGCCCGGCAGCCCCGCCTCCGAGCACATCCGGTGGGTGATTTCCGGTGGGATGGAGGGGTCTCCGTCAGGGAAATAGTGCCAGTCCCAGGGGACGGGCACACCCGCCAGTTCCCAGTGGCCTGAAGGTGTATCCTTGCCAAGCGAGATCTCTGTCGCTGCCCCCCAGAGGCCCTGGGGCGCCACGTCGAAGCCAGGCAGGGCGATGTCGGACGCCGCACGGATCGCCTCACCGATGCCGAGGCGTGCCATGTTCGGGATGCAGAGCGGTCCGCTTCGGCCCTCTTCGGCCCGCCCGGTGGCGCAGGCCTCGATGATGTGACCGAGGGTGTTGGCCCCCTCGTCGCCGAAGTCGCCAGCGTCGGGCGCCCCGCCGCAGCCGACCGAATCCATCACGAGCAGCATCGCACGTGGCATCAGGCGATCCTTTCCGCGATCAAGGGCGTTTCATCGGGAGGTCTGTCGCCGATGGTATAGGCCGCGCGTACTTGGGCAGCCGCAGATGACAGGGCACCGCTGTCAGCTGCGTGGATACGCGCGAGCGGCATACCCGCTTCGACCACCGCACCGAGACCGATCAGCGTCTCGAGCCCGACCGAATGGTCTATCGCATCGCTTGCGCGCCTCCGGCCTCCGCCTAGCTCCACCACGGCAACGCCCAGGGCACGGGTATCGACGGCAGTTATGAAACCGTCTGCCTCGGCGGTCACATCAGCGTTTTCGTCTGCCGCCGGCAGATAATGCTCGAACTCCTCGACAAAATCCGCTGGCCCGCCCAAGGCTGCGACCATCTGGCCGAACTTCTCCGCAGCCGCACCGGTTTCAAGGGCGCGATCGAGCCGCTCGGCCCCATCCTGCGCATCGGAGGCGATGCCAGCAGAGACAAGAAGCTCGCCGCCAAGCGCCACCGTCACATCCCAGAGACGGCTGTCGACAGCATCCCCGCGCAGAAACCGAACGGCATTCGCGACCTCAAGGGCATTTCCCGCCGCAGAAGCGAGCGGCTCGTTCATGTCGGTGATGAGAGCGGTCGTCCGGCATCCCGCGCCGTTCGCCACTTCGACGAGCGCGCGCGCAAGCCGCTGCGCCTCCTCCAGAGACGTCATGAAGGCGCCGGAACCGACTTTCACATCCAGAACCAGCGCATCCAGCCCGGCTGCCAGCTTCTTTGAGAGAATCGAGGCGGTGATGAGATCGATCGACTCGACGGTGCCGGTCACGTCGCGGATGGCATAGAGGCGGCGGTCGGCCGGGGCGATGTCGGGGGTCTGGCCAATGATGGCACAGCCGACCCCAGCCACGACCCTGCGGAAGGTCTCGGCATCCGGCTGCGTGCGGTAGCCCGGAATCGCATCGAACTTGTCGAGCGTGCCGCCGGTATGCCCCAGCCCCCGCCCGGAAATCATCGGCACAAAGGCGCCGCAGGCCGCAAGCGCGGGGGCGAGCATGAGACTTACGTTATCCCCTACGCCACCCGTCGAATGCTTGTCTATCACCGGCCCCGGCAGATCCCAGTCGAGCACGGTGCCGCTGTCGCGCATCGCTTCCGTCAGCGTCACGCGCTCCGGCAGACCGAGGCCACGGAACAGGACAGCCATCGCGAAGGCGGCAATCTGGCCTTCGGTGATACTGTCATCGCACAGGCCCGCGACCATGAAGCGGATCTCGTCCTCCGAAAGGGCCCGCCCGTCGCGCTTGGCAATAATGACTTCCTGGGCGAGCATGTTCAGTAATTGTCGTCGCTTGACGGGCTATCCACGCCGTCGAGCGCCGCGAGCAGCGCATCGAGGAGACCCGATGCTCCGATGCGGAAATGCTTCGGACCGGCCCAGCCCTGCCCCATCATCCGATCGCAGAGGTCGAGATAGGTCCTGGCGTCCTCCAGCGTCCGGACACCGCCTGCCGCCTTGAAGCCGGCGGAGCCGCCCGCCGTGCGGATCGCCGTCAGCATCACTTCGGCAGCTTCCGGCGTTGCGTTGACCGCAACCTTGCCCGTCGATGTCTTGAGAAAATCCGCGCCCCCCCTCAATGCCCGCTCCGCCGCGTCGCGGATCAGATAGGGCGACTTGAGCTTCCCGGTTTCAAGTATGGCCTTGAGGGTCGTCTCGCCGCAGGCATCACTCACCTCGGCAACGAACTCCTCGACAATCGCGGCATTGCCCGCGAGCACTTCACGGTAAGGAATGACGAGGTCGATCTCGTCGGCGCCATCGGCGATCGCCTGTTCCGTCGCGGCAAGCACCTCCTGCAGGTCTTCGGTACCTTCAGGAAAGTTGACAACCGTCGCAACCTTCACACCGGTATGGGCGAGCGCACCTGCGGCCTCGGTCACGAAGCGGGGCCAGACACAGACAGCCGCCACCGATCCGTGCGGCGTCTGCCCCCGGGCACAGAGCTGCGCGACATCCTCCGCCGTGCAGCTTTCCTCGAGATTGGTGAGGTCGAGGCAGACAAGGGCGCGTAGCGCCGTTGTGACGGTTTCGCTCTGGCTGGTCATGTTTCCGCACGCTCCATGTGATCGGACCCGAAACTGCCGGGCAGAAGGGCGCCCAGCGTCGTTCGGGTGATGGCGCCGTCGAGGCTCGCGAGGATTACCGGCGTTTCAGGTCCGGCGAATTCTGCGATCTTCTGGCGGCAGCCGCCGCAGGGAGGCACAGGGCTCGGCCCATCCGCGACCACGACGATCTCGGCGATCTTGCGGGAACCATCACAGACCATGGCCGCAATCGCTCCAGCCTCCGCACATGTGCCTTCGGGATAGGCAACATTCTCGACGTTGCAGCCGGAATATATGCCACCGTCCGACGATCTGATTGCGGCCCCGACCTTGAAACCCGAATACGGAGCATGCGCATTTTCACGCGCGGTGCGGGCAACACCAATGAGGCTCATGTTCCCCCCGGAAGACTTATTGTCGGGCCGAACTATGGGCGCTCGCCGATCCGGTTGGCAAGGATAAAGCCGCGCAGGCGGCGAGGCTCCGGTCAGGCGCTTTTCTCGACGCTGTTCCAGCTCTCGAGCTTGCGATAGACCGTCGAGGGCGAAAGACCGAGGACCTTCGCTGCACGCGGGATGGATCCACCGCAGTGGCCGATCGTAGCCTCGATGAACTCCCGCTCCACCTCGGCAAGCGACAGACCGACGAGAGCCGCCACCCGGCTTTCGCTGGACGCCTCCTTGGGAGCTGCCGCCTGCCAAGGACCGCGGAGAGGTTCGACCCTGCGCGGCGCGGCTTCCTCCTCTTGCACCAATGCCAGCATTTCGGAAGGAAGCATATCGGCGGTCACGAACGGGCCATCGTGCAACACAACTACATTGCGGATGACATTGAGCAGCTGGCGCACGTTGCCGGGCCAGGGATGATTGCGCAGGAGCCGCTCGGTCTCCGCATCAAAGCTCGTGAATCCCTTGCCTTCCTCCGCCGCGAAGGTTGCAAGGCTTGCGCGGGCGACATCGAGAATATCCGTAGGCCGCCCGCGAAGCGGCGGCATGTGGATGGGAACGACGTGCAGCCGGTAGTAGAGATCCTCGCGGAACCGTCCCGCGCGCACCTCGGCGAGAGGGTCGCGATTTGTCGCGCAGACGATACGCACATCCACCGGACGGGGCCGCGCCGCTCCCACTGGCTGAATCGTCGATGTCTGCAGGAAGCGCAGGAGTTTCGTCTGGAGCGAGAGATCCATCTCGCAAATCTCGTCGAGAAACAGCGTCCCACCATCGGCAATCGCCGCGGCCCCGGGTTTGTCGCAGAGCGCGCCGGTGAACGACCCCTTCAAATGCCCGAAGACCTCGGACTCAAGCAGATCCCGCGGAATTGCGGCGCAGTTCAACGGGACAAAGGGCTTCGAATGCCGTGTAGAGTTGGCGTGGATCGCCCGCGCGCAAACATCTTTGCCCGTGCCGCTCTCTCCGGTGATGAAGACGGTTGCCGTCGAGCGACCGATCGAGCGGATCATCCGGTAGATGCTTGCCATCGCCTCCGAGCTGCCGATAAAGCCCTCGAATCCTCCGCCTTCGGCCTCGGCGACAGGTTCCGCGGTCGGATCGTCGAGCGGTGTAGACGCGAGCGCATTCTGCACTGCATTGACGAAGCGGGAATCGTCGAAAGGCTTCACGAGAAAGTCGAACGCGCCCGCACGCATTGCCTGAACCGCACGATAGATCGAGCCGTTCGCGGTGATCACGATCACCCGCACCTCCGGGGATGCGGCGCGAACCTGCTCGAGCAACTCGATGCCGTCCCCGTCCGGAAGCTGCAGATCCAGCAGCACAAGATGTGGCGCGGTCCTTTCGGCGAGCATCGTCCGGGCCTCGGCAAGAGAGTAGGCACATGTCACCTCAAGCCCGCTACGGATCAGCGCCTGACTGTAGACCATCGAGAGTGTCTCGGTGTCCTCGACCAGCAGTACGCGTCCCGCCATTTTTTATCCTCTCGCCTTTTGCAGTTCATCCGAAACGAACATGATCGCCCGGTCCAGTTCCGCGATACACCGCCGGACCAGGTCAGGAAGCCCGCTCGTATCGCTCTCATGCGCAGCGGCATTCACCGAGCGCGCCGAAGCAAGGAGCCGGTTTGCCCCGACGGCCCCACCAACCGAAATCAGGATATGCGAAGCCGCGCGGATCGGCTGAATATTGAGTGGAGTGAGCGCCGCCTGGAGATCGTCGCGCGCATTCGCGAGATCGGCGAGCACCTTCTCAAGCAGCTCTTCCATCATCTCGCCACCGATTGCGCCGACAAGCGCGTCGTAAACATCGCGGTCGATACTTGCGGGCTCCGGCACTTTCACCGCCATCACTTCTTCCTGCCCCTGCGCAGCGACGGCACTGGTCAAGTGGGCCGAAAGGCTGCGGCCGAGATCCTTGATCCCCGTGATCGGCTTCGAGATAAGTCCATTGGCCCCAGCCTCGGCAATCCGGTCCCGATGCTCACGCAAGGCATAGGCGGTGAGCGCGACGATCGGAGTGCGGGATCGCTCGTCCGGCAGAGCCCGGATCGCCCGAATGACATCAAGCCCCGACAGTCGTGGCATTTCGATATCGACGATCACCAGATCGTATTCGTCCTCGGCAAAGGCCTCGAGTGCCTCGACACCGTCTGAGCAGACCTTCACTCGCGCTTTCAGAGCTTCGAGCATCTGGCTTGCCACCATCTGATTGGTCGGATTGTCCTCGGCGAGAAGGACGCGACTGCCGGCAAGGGCCGGAAAATTCGCGGCGGGCTCAATCGAGGGCCGCGTCACTTCGGTTGCCACACTCCGAATACAAAGGCGTTCAGGCAACCAGATCGCCGCAATGGCGCCGCCTTCCGGTCGATTGCGAAGCGAGAAGCGCCCGCCCAGTTCAGAGGCAAGAGCCTTGACGATCTGCAGGCCCAGTCCATGCTTCTCGTCTCCCTGCAGTCGCGCCCCGAACCCCGGACGCGACACCGTACGCAATACGGCATCGGATACCCCTGGCCCACTGTCACGCACGAAGAAGTCGAGTCCGCCTTGAGCAGACCGTGACATCTGCACCTTCACTTCCCCCGCTTCCGCGTGTCGAAGCGCGTTGGAAATGAGATTTCCGATCATCCGTGAAAGGTCGATCATCGCGCAGTCGAGCGCTGCGGGGACATCATTCCCCACAACCACCTCGAGTGAAGCGCCACGCGCTCGCGCTTCGCCCTCCCAACGATTTACGAGAAAGTTGCGATACTCGTGCAGATCCACATAGTCGTGCAGCGGATCGAAGTCATCCACGGACTCGTCATGTCCGATCACCTGTTCGATCAGCGAAACCAGTACCCTTGACGCAGCTCGGGCCCGCTCCACCTGCATTGCGGCTTCCGCAGGCAGGGAGACCACATCGATCAGAGCCATTCCACCGACGACGCCATTGAGGGCTGTGCGTATGTCATGGGTCAGCATTGCCGTGTCGGCGTCGCAGGACAACAGGCTGTCTTGCCTGAAATTCTTGCGAGAAAAGCCTGTTTCTAGCGCTGTCATCTTTTCCTCAGCGGCTTAACCTGACCAGCCGCGACTCCGCCCCACAACACGTCACAGTTGAAATAAACCGAACAGTTTCATCGTATGATACACTAGGGTTTTGCGAATAGCAAAAGGCTTTGCAGTATGAGATTCAGGACGCCATTCTGTCGAGAATACGGCTGCGCAGACGTCCCATGTCGCTCGGACTCTCCACAACATCGTCGAAGGCGTTGGGGGTTGCTGGCAAACCAAGCGAAATGAAAAGCGCATCGGGATTGGCACCGCGCAGGCGCGCCATAAGGGTTTCCTCGCCGATGCAGCCGATATCCACGAGGACGATATCGGCCGGCCCTGTGTCTCCTTCATCGACGAAGACCACCCGCTCCGACTTCAGCCCCGCCTTGTAGATGGTTGCGAGCGCCACCGAGCGGGTTTCGAGCAGGACACGTACATTGCTGACAGCAACAACTTCGGCGGGAATTTTCACCTGGATCGCGCGACGGCCTGAGTCGCTGCCCTCGAGACGCAGCGTGCCGCTGCAAGCCGCTATCAGACCGCGGGCGATCAGCGGGCGCAGCGCATCGGCAGAAACCTGGTCTGGTGCAAGATCCCCGAGCCCCATGAGAAGGTCGAGCTTCCAGTCGACCGCCGGCATGTTGAGCGCGAGACAGATCTCGATGACAAGGTTCTCGCCATCATGCCGGAATATGAGCTCCACGCAATCGGGGCCGGTGGCCTCCAAGACGTATTCGCATAGGTGAACAATGATCTGCCGAATACGATCGAGATCGCCGCAGACCCGCTCGGGTGTGCCGGGAATCACCCGGATCTGCATCGCGGACGCGCCGTCTGAGGTAAGAGACATTCCGGCCGATGCAGCCAGAGTGGTCAGCGCGAAAGGCTCCGGCTTCAGGCGGAAACGGCCGTCCTGCATTTCCCCATAGTCAAGCAATCCGGCCAGCATCTGCAGCATCGACTGCCCGCAGCTCTTGGCCTGGTCGACGAGGCGCTGTTGGCCTGATGCAAGATTGCTTTGCCCGAGCAGGGCAAGAGGGCCGAGGATGCCGTTGAGCGGATTGCGAAGCTCATGGCTCATCATCGACAGGAAGCGCGATTTTGCCCGGCTCGACAGCTCGGCCGAATCCGCGAGGCGGCGGTTCATGTCAACGAGGTGGCGCTGCCGTCGGTTCTCACGCAGGATCATTGCGAGCGCAAATACACTCAACAACACGGCGGCAAGACTGATCGCACCTGTGGTCTGCGAGCTCGACTGGATTCTGTCCCGTAACGAGGCGCTGGCGGCAGTATCGGCCCGCACAACCCGAAGCGTGTAGAAGCGCAACTCCTGCTGCAGCGCCTGAAGCTTGGCAAGGATCGCCTGGATTGTCGCCGTATCATGCGGATCCAGACTACTCAGGACAGGATCCACTTCCTCCAGGTAGGAACTGATTGCCGCGAGAGAGCCGTGACCCTCATCATACTGGCGCATCAGCTCTCCAACGCGGCCCTTGCCCATCATGAAGACCCGGCTCCAGAGGATGTCAAAGCGGTCAAGGGCGGTATCTAGCGCCTCTTCAGTCTGGACGACACCGAGCGTCGCCATGCTGAGCTGGAAACGGAGAAGCTCCACCTCCATCTGCGTCGCAGACCAGAGGATATTGTCCTGGCTGATAACCCGGAGATTGTCGACATCGCGGCGGATTGAAAGGAAACCGAGCGCGACAAAACCGGCCATCGCCAGAAGAACTGTCAGGCCAACATATTTCGGAACGGGTCGCATCGCAGTCACTGTGCTTCGATACGAACCACCTGCCAGATCAGACGCGTGATATAGACCGGATCACCGCGAAGTTCGGCATGGTCGGAGATGGGATACATCAACCAGAGCGGTCCCTTGTCGCGGCGCCCGAGTTTCTTTCCGTCGACCTCCATGGCAAGAATGGCATTGTAGCGCCGGAAATCGCTTGCCGGAATGTCGACATAATAATCGTTGGCTGCGATGAACCGAAGGCTCTTGGCCCGTTCGAGTCCAAGGTGCTCGAGCACGTCGAGCACGAGAGGTCCGCGATAAGTGGCCTCGCCGTCGGTAAACTCGTTGCTCGTGACGATCGTGGACTGTGGCAGCGCCTCGAGTTCGGCCATGGAAAACTCGACGGTCTCCGTCCCGCTGGGGGTCGGCCTGCTCAGGACCAGAGCCGGGCGCGCGGCGCTCGCCTCCGACTGTGGAAGCAGCAGCACGAAGAACGCCGAGAGGATGAGAGGACTGATCCTTCTGGCGATCAAAGCAGGGGATGACACGAAACATGCTCCTAATCTTCGCCGCGACCCGAAAACGAGGCAGAGATGCCACTCTCTCCACTCCAGACACTCAGAGCAACATCTATGCCAAGTTGATATCGCGATTCCTTGATAATCGCAAAGGTAGTTCCGCTCAGCCCCCTCTTATTCTGCGAAAAAGCGCGGCGCCGCCGTCGCAAATTGCGACAGCAAAGCGCCACGCCCATCTCCCGTGGATCCTCAGACGTCAGCCGTGCTGAGCATAACCGATCGAGGAAAGCGTTTCTTCGATCTCTCCCAGGATCGCCGGATCATCAATGGTGGCAGGCATCTTGTAGTCTTGGCCATCCGCAATCCTGACCATGATGCCACGCAGGATCTTGCCGGATCTGGTTTTCGGAAGACGATCCACGACAACGGCGGTCTTGAATGCCGCCACCGGGCCAATCTTTTCGCGTACGAGCTTCACGCATTCCTTCCGGATCTCCTCCGGATCGCGATCGCATCCCTTGTTGAGGCAAAGAAAGCCCATCGGCAACTGCCCCTTGAGCGCGTCAGAAACGCCAATCACCGCGCATTCCGCAACGTCCGGATGGCTGGCAAGAACTTCCTCCATCGCCCCCGTTGAAAGCCGATGGCCTGCAACGTTAATGACATCGTCGGTTCGCGCCATGATCGCGAGATATCCGTCCGCGTCGATAACGCCCGCATCTCCGGTCTCGTAGTAGCCAGGGAAGGTTGTGAGATAGGAGCTGATATAGCGCTTTTCGGCATTCCAGAGCGTCGAAAGCGTTCCCGGCGGCATCGGAAGCTTGATGACAACGGCTCCGAGTTCGCCGGCCGGAATCGGATGGCCTTCATCATTCAGGATCTGCACATCGTAGCCCGGCATCGCCATCGTCGGCGAGCCAAGCTTGATCGGCAGGAGCTCGATCCCAGCCGGGTTCGCTGCGATGGCCCAACCGGTCTCTGTCTGCCACCAATGGTCGATGACAGGCACCTTCACATGGTCCTGTGCCCAGACGATCGTATCAGGATCGGCGCGTTCTCCCGCAAGGAAGAGGAACTTGAGCGAGGAAAGATCATATTTCTTCACAAATTCGCCGGCCGGGTCTTCACGCTTGATGGCTCTGAAGGCGGTGGGCGCGGTGAAGAAGCTCTTGACGCGGTATTCCTCGATCACACGCCAGAACGTACCCGCATCAGGCGTGCCTACAGGCTTGCCCTCAAAGACAATGGTCGTGGCGCCAGCCAAAAGGGGAGCGTAGCAGATGTAGGAATGCCCGACGACCCAGCCCACGTCGGAGGCACTCCAGAACACGTCGCCCGCCTCGATGTCGTAGATCGCCTTCATGGTCCACATGAGCGAGACCATGTAGCCGGCGGTCGGCCGCACGACGCCCTTGGGTTGTCCGGTCGTTCCAGAGGTATAGAGAATGTAGAGCGGATCCATGCCGCCCACGGGCACGCAGGGCGCAGGCTCCGCGGATGCGACGAATGCATCCCAGGCGTAGTCGCGCCCTTCGACCAAGGGAGCCTCGACCTGCGGCCTCTGCAGCACCACGCAGAACTCGGGCTTGTGACTGGAAAGCTCGATCGCCTGGTCCACCATCGGCTTGTAGGCGATGACACGGCCAGGCTCGATCCCGCAGGACGATGCAATTATCGCCTTCGGCTTTGCGTCCTCGATACGGACCGCGAGCTCGGGCGCGGCGAATCCCCCGAAGACTACAGAGTGGACTGCGCCGATGCGGGCGCAGGCAAGCATTGCGACAAGGGCCTCGGGCACCATCGGCATGTAGACGATAACACGGTCTCCCTTGCCGACGCCCTTTGCCGAGAGAGCACCGGCGAGGCGCGACGTCTGCTCGAGGAGCTCGGCATAGGTCAGCTTGCCTTTGGCGCCGGTGATCGGGCTATCGTAGATAATGGCAACCCGATCACCGTTCCCTGCTTCGACATGCCGGTCCACGGCATTGTGGCAAGCATTGCACACACCGTCGGCAAACCATCCGTAGAGGGGCGGGTTAGTGTCATCGAGCGCCTTCGTCGGCGGTGTCACCCAGTCGATGGTATCGGCCGCTTTCAGCCAGAACCCTTCAGGATCGGACTTCCAGCCCTCGTAGACGTCGCGATAGCTCATGTTTCTCCCCCTTCAATAAATTTTACCGGTAGTCAGCCGTATGATTGCACCGGCGCCCCTGCGAGCGCGGCGATATTGAGCAGACCCCTTGCAGTAATTGAGGGCGTGACGATGTGGGCCTTGTTGCCCATGCCCATCAGGATCGGCCCGACTTCCAGGCCGCCAGCGACGACCTTCATGATGTTCCGTACACCACTGGCTGCGTCGGTATTGGCAAAGATCAGCGTATTTGCCGGGCCCTGCATTCTCGAATTCGGGAAAATGCGCTCGCGCAGGGCTGGCTCCAGCGCGGCATCAGAATGCATTTCCCCCTCATAGACAAAATCGAGTTCCTGTTCGTCGAGAAGCTCCAGGGCTTCGCGCATGCGTAGACCTGATTCATTGTCGAGATTGCCGAACTGAGAGTGCGAGCAGAGAGCAATCGACGGTTCCAGACCGAAGCGTCGGACATGCCGAGCCGCCGCGATCACCGTATCGGCAATCTGCTGCGCCGTCGGCTCGGGATGAACATGCGTATCGGCGACGAAGATCGGCCCCTTTTCGGTGATCATCAGCGAGAGCGCTCCAATCGGCCGCAGCTTCGGGCTGGCAATCATCTGGCGCACATAGTTGAGGTGCCAGAGATAGAGACCGAAGGTTCCACAGATCATGCTGTCGGCTTCTTCGCGGTGAACCATGACCGCCGCGATCGCCGTCGTGTTCGTGCGCATGATCGCCTTGGCGAGGTCGGGTGTGACACCCCTGCGCTGAAGATGCTCGTGATAGGTTCCCCAGTATTCGCGGAAGCGCGGATCGTTTTCCGGGTTCACCACATCGAAGTCCCGCTCGACCTGAATCGGGATGGCTTCACGTTCGCAGCGCATCGCGATCACATCGGGCCGGCCGATCAGTATCGGGCGATCCACGCCGTTCTCGCGCATGCCCTGCACAGCGCGCAGCACGCGCTCGTCCTCGCCTTCGGCAAAGACGATACGCCGCACGCCAGCAGTCGCAGCCTCGAAGACCGGACGCATGATGAGCGCCGACCGGTAGACCGAATGGTTGAGCTTGTCCTTGTAGGCTTCGATGTCGTCGACCGGCCGCTGGGCAACGCCGCTTTCCATTGCCGCCTTCGCGACAGCCCCGGCCACGATCGCGAGCAACCGAACATCGAATGGCTTCGGGATCAGGTAATCGCGCCCGAAAACGAGCCGCTCGCCCTGATAAGCCTCGGCGGCCTCGGCAGAGGACGACACGCGCGCAAGCTCGGCGATCCCCTCGACACATGCGATCTGCATCGCATCATTGATCTCCGTCGCGCCGACATCGAGCGCACCGCGGAAGATGAACGGAAAACAGAGGACGTTATTGACCTGATTGGGATAATCCGAGCGCCCGGTCGCCATGATGACACGAGGATTGGCCGCCCGCGCGATCTGCGGATCAATCTCCGGATTGGGGTTGGCCAGCGCGAATACGATCGGCTCATCCACCATCTTGCGGACCATATCGCCGGTCAGCACATTCGGCCCGGAAAGCCCAAGAAACAGATCCGCGCCCTCAATGACCTCATCGAGCGTGCGAAGTGCCGTTTTTTGCGCGTAGGCTGCCTTTTCAGGATTCATGTCCTCGGCGCGGCCTTCATAGACGACGCCATGCACATCGCAGAGCCAGACGTTCTCCCGCTTCACGCCGAGCTTCAGCAGCATGTTGAGGCAGGCGATACCGGCCGCGCCGCCGCCGGTGGAAACGACCTTGATATCCTCGAACTGCTTGCCCGCGATGCGAAGCGCGTTGGTCGCGGCGGCGCCGACAACGATCGCCGTGCCATGCTGGTCGTCATGGAAGACAGGGATGTTCATCCGCTCGCGGCAGAGCCGTTCGACGATGAAGCAATCCGGCGCCTTGATGTCCTCCAGGTTTATCGCCCCAAAGGTCGGGCCAAGCGAGCAGACGATCTCGGCAAGCTTGACCGGATCCTTCTCATCGACCTCAAGGTCGAAGCAGTCGATATTCGCGAATTTCTTGAAGAGGACCGCCTTGCCTTCCATCACCGGCTTCGCGGCCATGGCCCCGATATTGCCGAGACCAAGAACCGCCGTGCCATTGGTGACGACCGCAACGAGGTTCGCTCGTGCCGTGTAGCGCGCCGCGGTCGAGGGATCAGCCTTGATTTCGAGGCAGGCTTCAGCGACTCCGGGGCTATACGCCCGCGACAGGTCATGCTGGTTGGCGAGGGGCTTGGTCGCCCTTATCTCCAGCTTTCCCGGCTTCGGCAATTCGTGGTAGAGTAGCGCCGCTTGGCGCGCGCTTTCCTTGCTTCCGTCGCTCATCGACGCAGTCCCCCAGTGTCATCCCCAAACCGCTCCGGCGTCAGGACCGGGCGGTGATCTCGGTCTTCCCCCCGCCGCCCGTCCGGGGGCGGGAGAATGTGCTTTCCTGATCCGGATCAGGCGCGAGCCTGACGGATCAAACCGAGGATGTCACGGGCGGCGTCCGGAATGTTGGTCCCGGGCCCGAAGATGGCACTTACACCGGCATTGCGCAGGAAGTCATAATCCTGCTGCGGGATCACTCCGCCGCAGATCACGAGGATATCCCCTGCACCCTGCGCCTTCAGCGCTTCGATGAGCTTCGGTGCAAGCGTCTTGTGGCCTGCAGCCTGGCTCGAAATACCGACAACATGAACGTCGTTGTCGATGGCATCCTGAGCGGCTTCCTCTGGCGTCTGGAACAGCGGACCCACGTCGACATCGAAGCCGATGTCGGCGAATGCGGTCGCGATAACCTTCGCGCCGCGGTCGTGACCGTCCTGACCCATCTTTACCACCAGCATGCGGGGCCGCCGGCCCTGCTCCTCGGCGAACTTTTCCACATCCTTCTGGATCGCGGCAAAGCCCTCATCGCCCTCGTAAGCCGCGCCGTAGACGCCCGCAAGCGTCTTCACCTCGGCACGGTGCCGTCCAAACACCTTCTCCATGGCCATCGAGATCTCCCCGACCGTGGCGCGCGCACGCGCCGCTTCCACTGCAGCTTCCAGGAGATTGCCCCCCTCTGCGGCGCGACGCGACAGTTCTGCGAGCGCCGCCTCGCAAGCGGCTGCATCACGCGCGCCGCGTGTCCGTCCGATCCGATCGATCTGAGCCTGACGAACCTTGGCATTATCGATATCGAGAATGTCGATCGGATCTTCCTTGGCCAGGCGGTACTTGTTCACGCCGACGATCACGTCCTCGCCGCGGTCGATCAGCGCTTGACGGCGTGCGGCGGTTTCCTCGATGCGAAGCTTCGGCATTCCGGAGGCGACCGCCTTCGTCATGCCGCCCATTTCCTCCACTTCCTCGATGAGCTTCCAGGCCTCTTCCGCAAGTTGTGCCGTCAAGCTCTCGACATAATAGGAGCCTGCAAGCGGATCGACGACGTTGGTGACGCCTGTCTCTTCCTGAAGGATCAGCTGGGTATTGCGGGCAATGCGCGCCGAGAACTCGGTCGGCAGGGCAATCGCCTCGTCGAGCGCGTTGGTGTGCAGCGACTGGGTTCCGCCGAGCACCGCCGACATTGCCTCATAGGCAGTACGGATGACGTTGTTATAGGGATCCTGCTCCTGCAGGCTTACGCCCGACGTCTGACAATGGGTGCGAAGCATCTTCGAGCGCGGATCCTTCGCGTTGAACTCGGTCATGATCCGGTGCCAGAGCAGGCGCGCGGCCCGCAGCTTTGCGGCTTCCATGAAGAAGTTCATGCCGATCGCGAAGAAGAAACTCAAACGGCCGGCAAACTTGTCCACGTCCATGCCCGCCGAAAGCGCAGCGCGGACATACTCGCGGCCGTCGGCGAGAGTGTAGGCGAGCTCCTGAACGAGGTTCGCACCCGCCTCCTGCATGTGATAGCCGGAGATCGAGATCGAGTTGAACTTCGGCATCTCGTTGGAGGTGTATTCAATAATGTCCGCAATGATCCGCATCGAGGGCTCCGGCGGATAGATATAGGTGTTGCGGACCATGAACTCCTTGAGAATGTCGTTCTGGATCGTGCCCGAGAGCAGTTTCCGATCGTGCCCCTGTTCCTCGCCGGTGACGATGAAGTTCGCGAGGATCGGGATCACTGCGCCGTTCATCGTCATCGAGACGGACACCTTGTCGAGCGGAATGCCGTCGAAGAGGATCTTCATGTCCTCAACCGAGTCGATGGCGACACCAGCCTTGCCTACGTCACCCACGACGCGCTCATGGTCGCTGTCATATCCCCGGTGTGTCGCAAGGTCGAATGCGACCGAGACGCCCTGCTGTCCCGCGGCAAGCGCCTTCCTGTAGAAGGCATTTGACTCTTCAGCGGTCGAGAAGCCCGCATACTGCCGGATCGTCCATGGCCTGCCGGCATACATCGTGGCCTTCACGCCGCGGGTAAATGGCTCGAACCCCGGGAGCGTACCCAGATGGTCCAAACCCTCGGTGTCCGCATCGGAGTAGAGCGGCTTAACATCGATCCCCTCGAGCGTATGCCACGTAAGGCTCTCCAGGGGCCGGGCCTTCAACTCCTTTTGCGCGAGCGCTTCCCACTGGCTGATGTCGGCCCTGCTCATCGCGTCACTCCTTGCATCGATACCGGGAGGGCAACAATCAGTCCCGCTCCGGCGAATTCCTGAAATTCTCTCTCGCATCCCGCAACAAAGCGACTAAATCTGGAAGAGAGGGAGAATGATATGCATCTGATCGGTCTGATCGTTTTATTGGCCAGTTGCCTGGCAACGGCCCATGCCGGCATGGCGCGGGCGCAGGCCGAAGATGCCGCCGTGGCACAGACGGCAGCCATGGCCGCCGATGCCCGCTCAGACGCCGTTGCGCAGCCATCGCTCGAGGATCTTCTCTGGATTGCACGGCCAGTCGTTGTCTTTGCGGACACCCCCAACGATCCGCGCTTCCACCAGCAGCTGGATATGCTTGCGGAGCGCAAGGACGAGTTCGTCGAGCGCGACGTCGAGGTTCTTGTGGATACGGATCCCGCGGCGCTGGGTCCGCTCCGCACGGCACTGCGACCGCGCGGGTTCGGGCTGGTGCTCATCGACAAGGATGGCACTGTTGTCCAGCGCCGCCCAGCCCCCACTACTGCCCGCGAACTCATCAACCTGATCGACCGGCTCCCCTCTCGGCACCAGGAAACGGGTTCGCACCGACAGTAGCGCGGGCCGAAGGCGGCACCGGACGTCCACATCCTATTCGAACTCCATGATGATCTCGTCGACGGCCAGGCTGTCGCCAGCCTTGGCGATGATCTTGGTCACCACTGCCTTGCGTTCGGCGCGCAGCACGTTTTCCATCTTCATCGCCTCGACGGTGCAAAGCGACTGCCCGTCGAAGACCTCGTCGCCCTCCTTGACGTTGATCGAAACGACGAGGCCCGGCATCGGACAGAGCAGCATCTTCGAGGTGTCGGGCGGCAGCTTCTCGTGCATCAGTGCCGCAAGCTCGGCATGACGCGGAGAGTAGACGCGCACCTTCAGGTCAGCACCGCGATGACGCATGCGCATATACCCCGGCATGCTCTGGACCTTGGCAATCAATGCTTCACCGTCGATCTCGCCGCGCGCGAGAATCTGACCCGGCAACCAGTCGCTGGCGACCTGGAAGCTCGTGCCATCTTCAAAGAGCACATCACTCTCGCCGGGGTTCTGGTCGACCGAGACTTTGAACTCGGTATTGTCGAGACGCACAACCCAGTCCCGACCAAGCGCGCGGCGATGGTTTGCCATTGCGCCGGAGATCTGTGTGGCACGTTCCTCCGTCATGACATGGAGCCGGACGGCAAGTGCAGCGAGCCGCTTCATCGTATCAAGGGGCAGCGCCGCGCCGCCGAAGCCTTCGGGATATTCCTCGGCAATGAAGGCGGTCGTAATCTCTCCGGAGATGAAGCGCGGATGATCCATGACCGCAGACAGGAACGGCAGGTTATGCCCGATGCCTTCGACTTCGAAGCCATCGAGCGCATTGCGCATCGCCTCGATGGCGGAGGCACGATCGGGGGCCCAGGTACAGAGCTTGGCGATCATCGGGTCGTAATACATCGAGATCTCGCCACCTTCGAAGACGCCGGTATCGTTACGCACCGCAATCGCATCCGCCGCAACTTCCTCAGGCGGCCGATAGCGCGTAAGGCGACCGATCGAAGGCAGAAAGTTCCGATAGGGATCCTCGGCATAAAGCCGGCTTTCGATCGCCCAGCCATTGATGCCCACCTCGCTCTGGGTGATCGACAAGGGCTCACCGGCGGCAACGCGGATCATCTGCTCCACGAGATCGACACCGGTTATGAGTTCGGTGACCGGGTGTTCCACCTGCAGGCGGGTATTCATCTCGAGAAAGTAGAAGTTACGCTCGCCATCGACGATGAATTCCACGGTCCCGGCCGAGCAATAGTCGACGGCCTTCGCCAGCGCGACAGCCTGTTCGCCCATCGCCTTGCGGGTCTCGGCGTCAAGGAACGGCGACGGAGCCTCCTCGATCACCTTCTGGTTACGGCGCTGGATCGAGCACTCGCGCTCGTTGAGATAGATGCAGTTGCCGTGCGTGTCGCCGAGGACCTGGATCTCGATATGCCGCGGCTGCGTCACGAACTTCTCGATGAAGATCCGGTCGTCGCCGAAGGAGCTGGCCGCCTCGGATTTTGAGCGCTCGAAGCCTTCGCGGGCCTCCTCGTCATTCCAGGCGATGCGCATCCCCTTGCCGCCGCCACCGGCCGAGGCCTTGATCATCACCGGATAGCCGATCTCGGAGGCGATCTTCACCGCATGCTCCGCATCGTCGATCAGCCCCATATAGCCGGGCACGGTGCTCACGCCCGCCTCGGCCGCGAGCTTCTTCGAGGTGATCTTGTCCCCCATCGCCTCGATAGCACCAACCGGCGGGCCGATGAAGGCGACGCCGAGCTTCGACAGTGCCTCGGCGAATTCCGCCCGCTCCGACAGAAAGCCATACCCCGGATGCACCGCCTCGGCGCCGGTCTGCTTGATCGCGTCGAGAATCTTGTCGATCACGATGTAGGACTGGTTGGCGGGCGGGGGGCCGATATGAACAGCCTCATCCGCCATCTTGACGTGCAGCGCCTCGGCATCCGCGTCGGAATAGACCGCAACCGTCTTGATGCCCATCTTGCGAGCCGACTTGATGACGCGGCAGGCGATCTCACCGCGGTTCGCGATCAGGATTTTCTTGAACATGTAACCTCGCTCGAAAAGTCTGGCCCGATGCGCCCGGCTCCAGCGGACGCCGCGGCAGATGTCAGGGCAACTGGCCGCCGGCAGCGGACGGGATCTCGCCGGTCGCCAGCGGATCCATACGGGTAAAGTCGTCGGCGAACTCCTCACGCTCTGCCGGCGACATCTTTGCCGCGCCGGACTCGCTGCAGGCAGCGACGAGAAGCACTCCGGCAAACGCCAGCGACAGAACAGTCAATTGTTGCATCCATCCTCTCCCGTCCGGTTCGCGCCCGGACCTGTTGTGGCCCCTTCACCGGAGCCTTTCGTCATCTCAGTCGATCGCGCCGGGAAAGCTCCGCTGCACCTGCTCCAGATCGAGCCGCAGCAGGGCATCGTAGCTCTCGGGATCGAAATCTTCCTCGGCCGGGATCACTTCCCGGCCAAGGACCCAGCTCAACCGCCCGGCATCCAGGTTGCCCCGGACGAAAGGTTCCGTACCGAAATGCTCGTAGATCGCCGCAAGAAACGCGGCATCTGCGGCGAGATCTGCCCGACGGCGGTCCGCATAACGTTCGCGTGCCCTTAGTGGCGTGGCGCCGCCGGCCGCTGGCCTGCGAATGGTGAATTGCTGATCCGTTCCCGGCAGACGGCTCGGGAAGCCGCGATGCTTCAGCATGCGATCCTCCTGTCCACCGTCCCCCCGGACAGGAGCTTCAGTCCTCGCCGAGATTCATCACGGCAACGCCCATCGAAACGGCTCCGAAGGTCAGTGCAGTCTGAAAGAAAAGCACTGCTGTTGCGAGACCAGTCGCATCCTTCTCGAGCAGCGTGCCCAGCCCCGCCAGATCGAAATGGATGAGAACGAGCAGGAACACGCAGCCAATCACGATGCCATTCGCGATATGGATCAGCATGAAACGAATGAGTTTCGGCAAGGACATCCAGACACGCCGTATCATGCGCGGTCCCTCCTTCTGACGAACCTACGAATTCTAGGCCATTCCGGTCCATTCGTCCAATGCCCATGATCTACGCGCCAAATCCATCCGCAGGGTCCGCCCCTAAAGCGGAATGTTGTCGTGCTTCTTGTACGGGTTCGCGAGCACCTTGGTCCGGAGGCTTGCGAAGGCTCGCGCCACACGCCGACGGGTCGAATGCGGCATGATGACTTCGTCGATGAAGCCCCGTTCCGCAGCGACAAACGGGTTTGCGAAGCGATCTTCGTAGTCCTTGGTCCGCGCCGCGATCTTCTCCGGATCGCCAAGTTCGGAGCGGTAGAGGATCTCGACAGCGCCCTTTGCGCCCATCACCGCGATTTCCGCCGACGGCCAGGCGTAGTTCACGTCGCCGCGGAGGTGTTTCGACGCCATCACGTCATAGGCACCGCCATAGGCCTTGCGAACGATCACCGTCACTTTCGGCACAGTTGCCTCGCCATAGGCAAAGAGCAGCTTCGCGCCGTGTTTGATGATGCCGCCATATTCCTGGCTGGTACCCGGCAGAAAGCCCGGCACATCGACAAGCGTCAGGATCGGGATTTGGAACGCGTCACAGAAACGCACGAAGCGCGCCGCCTTGCGGGCACTGTCGATGTCGAGACATCCTGCAAGCACCATCGGCTGGTTTGCCACGATGCCGATCGTGGAGCCTTCAAGGCGTATGAAGCCGGTCAGGATATTCTTCGCAAAATCCTGCTGGATCTCGAAGAAGTCCCCCTCATCCGCAATCTTCTGGATGAGTTCCTTCATGTCGTACGGGGTGTTGGCGTTCGGCGGCACGAGCGTATCGAGGCTGTCCTCGACGCGGTTGACCGGATCGAAGAACGGACGCACCGGCGGCTTCTCACGGCTCGAGAGCGGTAGAAAGTCGACCAGTCGTCGAACCTCGCTGAGCGCTACAACGTCATTCTCGTAAGCGCCATCCGCAACGGACGACTTGGAGGTGTGGGTCTTTGCTCCGCCGAGTTCCTCGGCCGTCACCACTTCGTTCGTGACCGTCTTCACCACATCCGGGCCGGTGACGAACATGTAGGAGGAATCCCGCACCATGAAGATGAAATCGGTCATTGCCGGGCTGTAGACCGCACCGCCGGCGCAGGGCCCCATGATCACGGAAATCTGCGGCACGCAGCCCGATGCCATGATGTTGCGCTGGAACACGTCGGCATAGCCCGCGAGCGAAGCAACGCCCTCCTGGATCCGCGCCCCACCCGAGTCATTGAGACCGATGACCGGCGCGCCGTTCTGCACCGCCATATCCATGACCTTGCAGATCTTCTCGGCATGAGTCTCGGACAGCGATCCGCCAAAGACCGTGAAGTCCTGACTGAAGACGTAGACCTGTCGCCCATTGATGGTGCCCCATCCGGTCACGACGCCGTCTCCGGGAATGGACTGGCTCGCCATGCCGAAATCGACACAGCGATGCGCCTTGAACATGTCGAACTCTTCGAAGGAGCCTTCATCGAGCAGGATGTCGATCCGCTCGCGGGCCGTCAGCTTGCCCTTGGCATGCTGGCTGTCGATGCGCTTCTGTCCGCCGCCGAGACGCGCCTCGTTCCTGCGGCTTTCGAGCTGATCTAGAATTTCTTTCACCAGTCGCTCCCTTCTTCAGTGCGTTTCGTGTGCCAGATACGCAAGATAGTTACAAGCAGACTTCGGTGGATTTGCAAAGTGTGTCGCAGGAGTGGACTGCGAATTGCATATTTGCGAAGCGGGAGGCGCTTTGTTGTGATTTTGGCCGAAGGCTGGACACCCTCGGCCCCACATCGCTCAGCCTTCATATACAGATGCAAAGCCGCGGCCAAACAGCCGCGGCATCATGACAACTTAGCGCGAAGGGTCGCTATTTGCAGGTCATATCATTTTCGTCAGGGCAGTGCTTTTTCTTGCCCTTCTTTTTTTCTTCATGGTTCTTTGCCTTCTTTTCAGCGCCCTGATGTCCCGCGGCCTGCTTTTTGGCCTCGGATTTTGCGGCTTGTCCGGCCTTGTCTTGTGACCTTGCGTCGCGAGCCCCCTGTTTGTCTTGCGCCTCCCGTGCCTGCGCCTCGGCGCGCTCCTTTCTACGCTCGATCCTGGCCGCCTTTTCCTGACGCCTTTGCTCTTCGGCTGCCCGGGCCTGATCCTTCTTGCGCTGCGCTCGCGCCTGCTCTGCCTGGCGCTGCTCTCGTTGTTCCTGCAAGGCGGCATCCTTCTTCTGCTGCTGCCGCTCTTCGCGTGCACGCTCCTGCTGGCGCTGCTCCCGCTCGGCTTCCTTCAGCCGTTCCTCCTTGCGCCGTTCGTTCTCTTCCGCGCGGATACGATCATTCTGGCGCTGCACCCGTTCTTCCCGCTGGTTTTGCCGCGCCTTTTCCTCAAGCCTCTGTTCGCGCCGCTCGTCCTTCAGGCGCTCTTCGCGCCGCCGTTCACGCTGCAACTTGTCGAGCCGGTCTGCCTCAAGCCGCGCCTCCCGCTCCCGGCGCCGCAATTCCTCCAGCTGTGCGGCCCTGCGATTGTTGTCACGTTCTAACCAACGGACTGCATCGCGCTGCGCCTCTATGCGGCGCTGATCGCGCGCCACCTCGCGACGCCACCGCCCGTCGTTTCTGTCCCAATACCGGTCACGTTCAGCGCGCCAGCCGTAGTTGCTGTGGGGGCGCGCATAGACCTGACGATCTCGCCAGTCGATCGCCTTCTGACGATCCCAGTAGTTTCCCCAATCGCCCTCATCATCGTCGTTATGATCATTGTCATCACCCAGGAACTTGCTGACAAGGAAAGCACTTCCGAAGGCCAGAGCCCCTGCAATGATCGGATTGGCGAGAGGATTCTGGGCGCCCCCCGTCACCGGTGCCGCAGCCTGGGGCGTCGTGTAGACCTGCGACGTGTCGTAGCGCGGGATATAGACCATATCGGGATCCGTGGGCCGGATGTAGATCTGGTCATCCTGGCGATCGACCTGCTGAGCCTGATTGCTCACGAGATTACCCGCCGTATAGGCTGCCTGCCGCTTCCTTTGCACAGCGGCAAGCACATCCCCATCCTGCGACAGCATCGCATCGCCAAGATCCTGGGTCCAGTTGAGGTCGCGCGCCATCATCCGGATCACCTCCGGGAACCCGGTCAGCAGGATCATGACGCTGGGATCCCAGTCCTGCTCCGCGATCAGCACGCTCAGCTCATCGTCGGTCAGCCCCTCGCTTTCATCAAGAAGGCGATCGGCCTGCACGATATCGAGAGGGTGGGTTGCCGCGACGAGGATCTGCGCAAGAAGCGTGTCCGGATAAAGGGCGACCGGAGCAACCAGATCATCGAGTTCCGCAGCACCAAGGAGTGCCCCCTCCGCCGCTCCGAGATTATCAGATCGCGCTGCCGTTGCGTCGAACCCGGGTGCATGCTCGATCAGATCGCGCAGTCCCTCGGAACCCTGCTGCATCGAGCGCGGCAATGGACGTGGCGGAACGTAATCCTGCGCTGTCACCGGCGGCACGATCGCCATTGAACCTATACCAAGCATGGCGGCAATGGCCGCAGTATTCGCAAATCGACGCATGACGACCCCCTAAGACGACCACCAAAGCTGAGCAAACAAGAGCCATGCCGCACAGCCTTCAGCGCAAGGTGCAAACCCCGGGACACCGCTCCGGTTCCACTCGCTGCCGCGGAATCAGCGAAACCCCGCCGCAAGCTGGACAGACGATATTATGCACGCGCCGCCCCAGGCGCGTCGAAAGCAGTATTAACCGGTTAAGATCCCCGAACGGAGAAAACACGACAGAACGGCGGCCATACCAGACACAGCGGGCTGGGAATACTTTGCAAATTCGGTTACAGAAATATTCTGCGAATTGCGAAGATTGTGAATGATGGCTCAGAAGGCACCCAATCAAGCCAGGAAGCTCTACGCAGGCGTGAAGCTCCGTGAGGTACGCACACGGCTGGGCCTTACACAGGCAGACTATGCCTCGAAACTCGGCATCTCGCTCTCCTATCTCAACCAGATGGAGAACAACCATCGCCCACTCTCCGCGCGTGTTCTCATCGCACTGGCAGAGCAGTTTGGCGTCGCCGTTACCGAAATCGCGAAAGGCTCGTCCGAGCGCATGGTCGCCGATCTGCGCGAGGCCCTTGCCGATCCGGTCTTCGACACAGCACCGCCCCTCGGCGATGTGCAACTTGTGGCCTCCAACGCACCGAATTTCGCGCACGCCTTTCTCGCACTGCATCGCGCGCATCGACAAACGCAAGAGCGCCTCGCCCAGCTCAATGAGGCGCTCGGCCGCGAGGACAGTGCCCTTGCGCCTCTGCCTTGGGAGGAAGTGCGCGACTTCTTCCATTACTGCGACAACTATATCGACGCGATCGACCGGGCGGCCGAGCGTTTCGCAGGGCTTGTTCCTGCCGGCGACCGGCGCAGGGCGCTCGCCCAGTGGCTTGAATCCAAGCATGGAATCCGCGTCGTTACCGCCTCGGATGCCCCCCTGCGACGCTACACTCCCGACAGCGGAACGCTCACACTCGGCGCCACCGCAGCCCCGGCGACCCAAGCCTTCCAGATCCTTCACCAGATCGCCCTGATCGAACACGATCATCTTCTCGAAGCCACCCTGGATCTCGCGCGCTTCGGCACACCAGAAGCGCGGGCGATCTGCAAGACGGGGCTCGCCAATTACTTCGCAGGCGCGGCGATGCTGCCTTACGATCACATCCTCGACCGCGCCCGCTTTCTGCGACACGATCTCGAAGCGCTCTCGCGGGAATTTGATGCCTCGATCGAGCAGGTCGCCCAGCGCCTCTCCACTCTGCAGCGCATCGGTGCGAAGGGCGTTCCATTCTTCTTCTTCCGGGTCGATCAGGGCGGGACTATCACAAAGCGCCACTCCGCGACACGGCTGCAGTTTGCCCGCTTCGGCGGGTCATGTCCGCTGTGGAACGTCCATAGCGCCTTCGAGACGCCCGGCCGTTTCCTGCGACAGCTTGCCGAGACACCTGATGGTGTGCGTTATCTCTGCCTCGCACGGGACATCGTGAAGCCCGGCGGAAGCTTTCACGCCCCCATACGTCGATACGCCATAGGTCTGGGCTGCGAAGTCACCCACGCCGACGCGGTTGTCTACTCGGACGGTCTCGATCTGAAGGACGACGCCGCCTACGAGCCGATTGGCGTTTCCTGCCGGATCTGCGAGCGGCGGGACTGCGTGCAACGCTCGGTGCCGCCGATGGAACGCCCCCTGAATGTCGATCCAAACCGGCGGGATCTGTTGCCGTATTCGATCGGATAGCAGAAACTGCCCGATAGAAATCGGCCTTCTCCGTGCTACGGCAACTCGGTCACATGTCGCTCGCGCGCGAGCAGCACCTGACGCTGGCGTTCGCGAAACCGCTCACGGTCAGTCGCGTCGTATTCATCGACACATGCCGGGCAGCAGACACCTTCCTCGAAGGCGTGATGCGCCCTGTCCGCGTCGGAAACCGCCCGGCCGCAGGCATGACAGATGCCATAGTCTCCCGGCTTCAGTCCGTGGCCGACAGAAACACGGCCGTCGAAAACAAAGCACTCGCCCCTCCAGAGACTTTCGGCTTCCGGAACCACCTCCAGATACTTCAGGATACCGCCCTTGAGATGGTAAACCTCGGGCACCCCCTCGCCGAGAAGAAAACTCGTAGCCTTCTCGCACCGGATCCCACCCGTACAGAACATTGCCACCGGCCGCCCCTCGAAGCGGGCGCGATTTTGCCGCCACCAGTCAGGAAATTCGCGAAAATTTCGGGTACCGGGATCAACGGCCCCTGCGAACGTCCCGATTGCGACCTCGTATTCATTCCGCGTGTCGATGATGGCGATATCATTCGATGACAGCAGAGCATTCCAGTCCTCGGGCGCGACATACCGGCCGACGCGCGCATTGGGGTCGGCATCCGGCACTCCGAACGTCACAATCTCGGGCTTCACGCGCACCTTCATCCGCTTGAACGGCTGCGCAGCGGCGTGGCTTTCCTTCACCTCAAGCTCAGCCAGCCCCGGCAGAGCACGCAGATATGCGAGGACAGCATCGATCCCGTCGCGTGTTCCGGCGATCGTGCCATTGATGCCTTCGCCGGCGAGAAGAAGCGTTCCCCTGACACCCATATCGTCGCATTGCGCCTGCAGCGATGCGCACAGCGCTTCCGGGCGCTCGAAACGGGTGAATTGGTAGAGGGCGGCAACGACAAGTCCGGTCATGCAGCCCGATTAACAGCGGCCACCGAGGCTGCCAAGAGCCGAGCCGGTGCTTGCGGCACCATGTCATCGCTTGCAAGGATACCTGAAACCCCGATCTGAGGAATCCGACGTGACTCGACCGATTTCGGACCTGCCGGCTCGCCCGGGGCTCCTGCACCGTCTGCACCTCCTGGCAGGCACCATGGCGATCAATGTCTCCAATGCTCTGAGGCCTCGCCTCACACTGGGGGTTCGAATTGCCGCGTTTGATCCCGAGGGGCGGGTCTTTCTCGTGCGCCATTCCTATGTTCCAGGCTTCTACCTCCCCGGCGGTGGCGTCGAACTCGGGGAAACCTGCCGCGAGGCCGTGATACGCGAGGCATCCGAGGAGGGCGGCCTCGTCTTCGACACACCGCCAAACCTGCACCACATCTACCGCTGCGACACGCTTGGACGCCGAGACCACATCGTCCTCTTCGTCGCATACGGTACTCTCACGCCAAACGGCTTTCCGAAAACAGGTGGCGAGATTCTTGATGCCGGCTTCTATGCACCCGACGCGCTGCCGGACGACGCCACACGCGCAACACGAGCGCGCGTGGCGGAGCTGATGTCCGGCGAGGCCCCTTCCGACATCTGGTAGGCGGCGTCAGCCGACAGTGAGGACGATCTTACCGATATGCGCCGAACTCTCCATCCGCGCATGCGCCTCGGCCGCTCTTTCGAGCGGGAAGGTCTGATCCATCACCGGAGCGATCTTGCCTGCATCAAGCAAGGGCCACACCTCACGCCGCAGGTCGGCGGCAATCGCGGCCTTCGCAGCCACCGACTGCGGACGCAGTGTCGAACCGGTGAGCGTGAGGCGCTTGACCATCACCTGCGCGAAATTGACCTCTGCCTTCGGGCCGGACAGGAAGGCGATCATCACCAGTCGGCCGTCCATGGCGAGCGCCCGGATATTGCGAGGGATGTAGCCGCCACCGACCATGTCGAGGATGAGATTCACCCCTTTCTTGCCGGTGGCTTCCTTCACCGCTTCGACAAAATCCGTCTCGCGATAGTTGATCGCGAGTTCCGCCCCGAGTTCGCGACAAGCCGCGCATTTCTCCTCTGAACCGGCAGTCGCAAAAACGTGCGCGCCACGGGCGGCCGCGAGCTGAATGGCGGTTGTTCCGATGCCGGATGAACCGCCGTGGACGAGAAAACTCTCCCCGGCCTTGAGGGCCCCCCGCTGGAAGACATTGCTCCAGACGGTGAAGAAGGTCTCGCAGAGCGCCGCGGCCTCAATCATTCCAAGACCGCTCGGCACCGGCAAGGCATGCGCAGCGGGCGTCGTCACGTAGTCCGCATATCCCCCGCCGGGCAGGAGCGCACAAACCTTGTCACCGATCTGCCAGCCTTCGGCGCCCGCGCCGAGCGCCACCACCTCGCCCGACGCTTCGAGCCCCGGAAGATCCGACGCGTCAAGAGGCGGGGCGTAATTCCCGGCGCGCTGGAGCGCATCCGGACGGTTCACGCCGGCCGCGTGGACACGCAGGAGGATCTCTCCCGGCCCGGGTTGCGGCACCGGTCGGGTGACAAGCCGCAGGACCTCCGGTCCACCTGGTTCGGAAATCTCGACAGCACGCATTTCGGAAGGAAGGGTCACGCAGCTCTCCGGGTCTGATGAGCGAATTCCCAGTAAAGCGCCCGCGCGCGGGCAGCCATTCTGGTCGAACGGAGTTCGTTCGTCTCGTAGCGGGTCACGGGAATGATCTTGCTCGCGTTCGCAGTAGCAAAGATCTCGTCGGCCATGGCAAAATCCTCTGGCCGGAGCGTCACCTCCTCAACCCGTATGCCATCCTCGCGCAACAGCGCGATGACCCGCTGCCGGGTGATGCCGTTGAGAAAAGTGCCATTTGGCACCGGCGTGCGCACGACGCCATCCTGGACCAGGAAGACATTGGTGGAGCCGGTTTCTGCCACATTTCCCTCGGAATCGAGCGAGAGTGCGTTATTGAATCCGCGGCTCCGCGCCTCGCGGATGATCCGTCCGTTATTGGCATACTGGCAAGCGGCCTTCGCATCGTTCAGCCCCGATTCGCGCGTTGGCCGGCGGAACGGGGAAAGTGTGAGCGCATGAGGCTGCGCCGCGCCGAACGGCAGATCCTCGATACAGATTGCAAAGGCCGTCGACGCAGGATCGGGATCGATCATCGCAGGAGACCCCTCGCAAGACCACATCATGGGCCTCAGATAAAGCTCCCGCCCCGCACCGAGCCGCGACACCCCCTCTCGAACGAGATCTTCGATCTCGCCGGCCGAGATGGCAGGCGCGAGCCCCAGGATCTCCGCCGAACGAACGAGACGGGCACAATGCAGGTCAAGATCCGGGATTGTTCCCTCGAACGCCCGGGCCCCATCGAAGACAAGCGTTCCGAGCCAGGTCGCGTGATCGGCGGCCCCGAGAATGGGCAGGTTGCCATCGTGCCACCCGCCCTTGAACCAGGTGACACATTCCGTCCCGACAGCCATCCCTCTTCCCCTTCGCGCAAGTTCTCGCGCCGGGGCTCAGCACTCCCTGCGAAGCGACCCCGGCAAATCAGGGGGCGCAGTATCGGCAGGCGGTTTGACGCGGTCAAGGATACGCATGGGCCCGCGCATGAGCGCCGAGGCCAACGGGTTCTTGCGAAGCCGCGCCTTCACTTCCTCGAATTGCATCACGTTGTCGATGCGCCGGCCGACGAACTCGCGCGTCGCGGAGAAGTCACTGGTCTCATCCCCGAGCCAGTAAAGAACCGAAGCCGAATAGACCGCCGAGAGCGTTGCCCGCTTCGTATACCAGTTGAAATCCTGGCTCGAATCACCGAGCGCGTTCCAGATCGTGTCGGCCGTGTGCCAGAGCGCGCGGGCGGCGTCCGGGGCGTGGTGTGGCAAGGCAAAGAGGGCCGCGGCGCGCCGAACCTCCTCACGCTCACGCGCGACAAGCTCAAGCCGTCGCATGATCGCATAGGCAACCTTGTCCCGAAACCGCATGCCGGCAAGCTCCGCCTCCGCAAGCTCGGCCGCAAGCTCCGCGTCACGGGCATGGTGGAAGGCCAGGGCAAGATCTATCCCGCCGCGCGGAAAGGCGACCCGAGCTACGGCGGGGTTCGAACCTGAATCCTCCACCGCCTGTGCGAGCGTCGCATCGCTCCAGCCATCAAAGACGACATGCGGAAGCGCTGCCGCGAGCACGGCCTGGCGCGTTGCGGTAACTTCAATGTCCTCTGAGGCCCTGGCATGCATGATTGATGTCCTTGTTCCGTGCGTTAGGAGAATCCGGGGGAGTGGACAGCACCCGGCTCTTGCGCTATATAGCGCGCTCTTACGAGATATCGAAACTTCGGCAACAGAAAGGTGGTGAAAATCCGTGCAGGTAACCGTTCGTGACAACAATGTCGATCAGGCGCTGCGGGCTCTCAAGAAGAAGCTCCAGCGGGAAGGCGTTTTCCGTGAAATGAAGCTTCGGCAGCATTTCGAGAAGCCCTCCGTCAAGAAGGCCCGTGAAAAGGCTGAGGCCATCCGGCGTGCTCGCAAGCTCGCGCGCAAGAAAGCGCAGCGTGAAGGGCTTCTCTGAGCCGACGGCCTGATTTCTGACCGACAGGTCACGCAAAACGTGTCGTAGCGCGGCTTTCGCTGTTTGGCACTCGGACCCCCGCATGATCCATGCGGGGGTTTTGTCGTTTTTGCGGGCTTCGCAGATCCGATCACGATACCGAAACCACCCGTGACACCTCGAGCTACTCGGCGGGCGTCGCTGCCGGCTCTTCCGACGGAGTGTCGTGGTCGGCCGTCTCTGGAATCACCAGCGAGAGAATGATGGCGGACAGACCGCTGAGGGTTATCGGCGTCGCAATGACCTGACGCACGAGTTCCGGCAGGTTCTGGGTCGCATCGGGTACGAGTGTGACGCCAAGACCAAGGCCAAACGAGATTGCCATGATGTAAACGCGGCGGCGGTCGATCTCCTCCGTGGCGAGGATACGGATACCCGCGACGGCGATCGTCCCGAAGAGCACGAGGGTCGCGCCACCGAGCACCGGCTTGGGGATAAGCAGGAAAGCACTGCCGATGACCGGAAAGAACCCGAGCAGCACCAGAATCGCCGCGATATAATATCCAACATGGCGGCTCGCGACGCCAGTCATCTGGATCACACCGTTGTTCTGGGAGAAGGTCGTGTTCGGGAAGGTGTTGAAGATGGCAGCGATGCCGGAATTGATTCCATCCGCGAGAATTCCGCCCTTGATACGCTTCATGTAGAGCGGACCCATGACCGGCTGGCCGGAAATGACGGAGTTTGCAGTAAGATCGCCCGTCGTCTCGATAGCCGTGATGAGATAGATGAACGCGATCGCGATGAAGAGGCCCAGATCGAAATCGATGCCGAAGCGAAACGGCACGGGCAGCGCGACAAGGGGCCCCGCGCCGAATGCACTGAAGTTCACCATACCGAACGGGATGGAGACGAGGAAGCCGACGATCAGCCCGACCATGATTGCCGAGATCCGAAGCATCGGATGGCCTTGAAACGTGGTGAAAATGATCGTGGCGACCACAATTCCACCAAGCACAAGATTGATCGGAGCGCCAAAGGACTCACCTGCCCCGAAGCCTCCTGCAAAATCCGTGAATCCGACCTTGACGAGGCTGAGACCGATCACGGTGATGACGATCCCGGTCACGGTCGGGGTCACGATGCGGCTCAGCTTGTCGATGAATTGGCTGAGCACGATCTCGACCACGCACCCGACGAGACAAAGCCCGAAGATCATCGCGAGGATATCCTCCGGCGTGCCGCCACGGCCCTTGACCGCAAAGCCTGCTGCAAGGATCGAGCCGAGGAAGGCAAAGCTCGTGCCCTGCAGGCTCAAGAGGCCGGAGCCCACCGGCCCGATCCTCCGGCACTGGATGAATGTCGCGACGCCCGAAACGAAGAGCGACATGGCGATCAGATAGGGGACATACTCGCCCAGCCCCAGCGCACCGCCAATCACAAGCGTCGGCGTCACGATGCCGACGATACTTGCCAGAATGTGCTGGATAGCTGCCAGAATGGCCGGACCAGGCGGTGGTGTGTCATCCAATCCGTAGATCAGATGTCCGGGAGGCGTATACTTCACTTCGGTCATGTCATTGCCCCATCTCAGGAAACAGATCTTCGCCCGGCACCGCCTTCCCATCCCGCCCGACGCTCCGGATCAGCATGAGAAACCCGTCTGCACTGCGGGCCTCCATGGCGGCGAGATCGCCTGAACACCTCCGGAACACAGCCCGATGCTCCACGCGGGAGCGTTAGGGCAACGTCGCTACGAAGAAGATCGGGCCACCCCGGGGCGCCGTTCTTTCACTCCCTGTCGCTCTTGCCGCGATAGAGCCGGTCAACGACCGCGCCCCGCAGATACGCGAAGGCCTGCCGCTCCGCAGGAACTCGGAGCGGCAGGCAAACTCTGCACAAAAAACAACCGCACGAGATACTCTGTTCATATGTTGGGCTACCCTGTGCCCACACAAACTGTGATATGCGCAGGAATTACTCTGCTCTAGAAATCCGAAGGTTGCAATGCACAAAAAACACCGAACAAAGGTCCGATGCCCATACTTTCAACACCATTGCAGCGCAACAACAGTCAGGCGATCGCGCAGATGTCCCTGGCGACGGTCTGGTCATATTTTCGAGATTTTTCGGGAGGATGAGAGAAGGTCAGCCGCGAGCGCACGAGCCCTGGCTCAAGGGGCCTTCTGTTCCCAGACCTTGTTCTTGCCCACGTCGACCTCACGCACGTAGCCGTTCTCGACCCCGGCGATCTTCGCGAAGTCCTCTCTCACGCCTTCGGGAAACAGGGTGATTCCCACATCCGTGAAGGGCGGGACGGGCTTCAGGGACGCCGTCACGGCCTCGGCACAGAACATCTTCGGCGTCCGGCCGCGCGCCTCGACATTCGCAAGCACCTGATTGGCCGTCGAGAGACTTACCGGCACCGTCTGCGTATGGACGTAATAGGAAAAACGGGCGTGATACCGCTCGTAGTAATCCAGAAAGCGCGGCGTGATCCCGTAATGGACATCGCCGCGCCGCGGCAGATCCGGATGCTGGAACGTACCGGCGGGATCATAGATCACCTGCTCGGATCCGTTGATGAGCAACGCCGAATGGGCCGAGCGGTTGGTTCGGCTGTTGACCATCGACATCAGGGTCACCGAGGGCGGCGCGTCGCTCACATAGCGTGCGGATTCGATCTGCTGCGGTTCGGCAGCGCGATACATCTCGCAGCCGGAAACCAGCAGCGTCGCCAGGATGACGACCGAAGCCCTGAACATGCCGCGCCCGCGCCGCTGTGCCGCCCCGATATCAGGTGTTGAAGATCGCAAGGAAGATGAGAATCGCGATGGCTGATCCGAACAGAAAGACGAAGAAGCGCAGGAAGCCCTCGAAGGTCTTCTCATGATCCGTGATATCCATCTCGCCGTGCTTGTATTCAGCCATTTCGCTCTCCTGTCGCGCCCGGCCCTCATCTGCGCGAGGGGCCGCCTGCCAAGGTTCTAGCCGGATCTGCGCGTTCTGTCAGTCACCTTTTCAACAGGCGGTCCAAAGCCATACGCCGTCCGGCGTCACGTCGCGCACGACCCGCCCTGTCCGCTGCAGGTGATTGAGGTGCCCGACCGCCTCGCCCAGCGCGAGGCCATATTCCGAGCGTCCGATCGGCCGCCCGAACAGCACCTCGAAACACTCCGTCGCACGCCGCGGCGTCACGAGAAAGGCCTGCAGGCGCTCGAGTGCTGCAAGCTGATGCACAACAAGCTCCTCGAGCCGGGAATCGAGCCCGAGAAAGGGCCGCCGGTGCCCCGGAAGCGCGAGCATTTCCGGGCTCGCGAGAGGATGAAGTTTCCGGCAACTCCCGATCCAGTCCCCAACTGGATCCGCACCGGGCTCGGTCGCATAGACACCAAGGTTCGGCGTGATCCCCGGCAGAACCTGATCGCCGGTGATCACCAGCGGATCATCAAGGCTCCAGAGCGTCGCCTGCTCCGGCGCATGGCCATGACCGATCTCGACGCGCCAGAGCCGCCCGCCCGCCAGCAACTCGTCGCCCTGTGCGATTCGCGTGAACCCAAGCGGCATCGGAGCGACAACATCGGCAAAGTTCATTGGCCGCGTGATTTCCCGCTCGGCATAGATCTCCTCCGCCATTCCAGCCGCGCGCCAGTAGGCAAGCAGCTCGTCGGTCGGAAGCGGCTGTTCGTCGAGCATGAGCATGCGCGCAAAGAGCCAGGCTGTCCGGGTCGTGACAAGCTCGGCGCCATGCGTCTTCTGGAGCCACCCGGCATTCCCGACATGATCGGGATGGTGATGGGTGACGATGACCCGACGCACGGGCCTGCCGCCCAGCGGCCCGGCCAGCAACTCTGTCCAGGCCTCCCGAGCCTTGTCGGTGCCGAGCCCGGTATCGACAACCGTCCAGCCGTCGCCGTCATCAAGTGCGTAGATGTTGATGTGATCCGGACGCATGGGAAGGGGAATACGCAGCCATAGCACGCCATCGGCGAGCTCCACTGCGCCTCCGGGCCGCGGCGGCTCGGGAAAGGGATAGCTCACCTGCCGGATGCCACCATCCATCACGACGCGATCTCCCAGGCGTAGAGCTGCTCCGCCCCGCCCCGCGCCTGGGCGCAAAGGGCCGGCACTTCGGGAAGCAGCCGCTCCACATGGAAGGCTGCCAGCGCCTCGCGCTGCGGATCGCTTCCCTCGGCCGCGCCCTTAAGCAGATAATGGCCGCCGAGCGCCAGCGCAAAGGCCCGCAGATAGGGCACAGCGCCCGCGAAGCGGTCATTGAGTTCGGAGCCGAGCATCCAGTCGGTCGCGGCGCCCAGCGCATCGGCTGCCGCCGCGAGCCGCGCCCCCAGCGCACCACCAGCGGCGTCGGCGGTTGCTGCGATTTCAGCAATCAGGGCCTTGGCTGCCGTGCCACCGTCAGCAAGCTTGCGTCCCACCATATCCATGGCCTGAATGCCGTTCGTGCCCTCATAGATCGCGGTGACCCGCACATCGCGGAAGTACTGCGCAACGCCGGTTTCCTCGATGAATCCCATACCGCCATGGACCTGAATACCGAGATCCGAAACCGCGCAGCCGGTATCGGTGCCGAAGGCCTTGGCGATCGGCGTGAGGAAAGCCGCACGCGCATCCCAGGCCGCATCGCCGGTCGCTGTGGCCATGTCGATGGAAAACGCACAGTCGAGACAGATCGCGCGGGCCGTCGCGGTGAGAGCCGCCATGGTCAGCAGCATCCGTCGCACGTCCGCATGGCCCTGGATCGTTTCGACACCCTCTTCCGGCGTCCGCCCCTGTCGGCGCTCCTGGGCATAGGAAATGGCGTCCTGAAGAGCCGCCTCCGCCTGGGAAAGGCCTTCGATACCCACGCCGAGGCGAGCGTTGTTCATCATCGTGAACATCGCCGCCATGCCCTTGTGTGGCGCGCCGACAAGCCATCCCGTCGCGCCATCGAACTCCATCACACAGGTCGGACTGCCGTGCAGACCCATCTTGTGCTCAAGTGAAACCACCTTGAGGCTGTTGGCAGCACCGGGATTGCCATCCGCATCGGGAATGAATTTCGGCACCAGAAAGAGCGAGATGCCCTTCGTGCCCGGCGCGCCGTCAGGCAGTCGCGCGAGGACGAGATGGCAGACATTGCCGCCGAAATCGTGATCACCCCAGGAGATGAAGATCTTCGTGCCGGTGACGGAATAGGAGCCATCGTCCTTCGGCTCGGCCTTCGAGCGCAGGGCCCCGACGTCGGACCCCGCCTGCGGCTCGGTAAGGTTCATCGTGCCGGTCCATTCCCCGGAGACGAGCTTCGGCAGATAGAGCGCCTTCATCTCGTCATCCGCATGATGCTCGAGCGCCTCGATCTGGCCCTGCGTCAGCAGGGGGCAGAGCGAGAGTGCGAGGTTGGCCGAAGCCAGGATCTCGTTCACACAGCTGAGCACCGAAACCGGCAGGCCCATCCCCCCGAACTCGGGGCTTGCCGCCGTTCCCACCCAGCCGCCATCCGCGATCGCCTTGTACGCCTCGGAAAAGCCTCCAGAGGTTCGCACGACGCCATTTTCGAGCCGTGCAGGCTCGAGATCGCCCGCCCGGCGCAGCGGAGCCAGCACATCCTCCGCCAGCCGCGCGGCCTCGTTCAGGATCGCATCGACCATGTCGCCGGTCGCTTCGGCAAACCGCTCCGTTTCCGCGAGCCGCCCTGCCCCGAGCACATGATCCAACAAAAAACGCATTTCGGTGACAGGAGCGCGGTAGCTCATCGGTTTCTCCCCAAACCTTATTTGCAGCCGCGACTTGCGGCTTCCGGATGCACCTGGATGAGACTATGACATCCCGGCCGCAACGCGCGAGTTTAGGCACGGCCGCGCACCTCGGCAAGGAGCAGGCCACTCTCGGCCCATCTCCCACGCAGCGAAGTGCCGGAAGAACTCATGACGCAGGATCCGCATTCGAAGAACACGGTCATTCTCTCCGACAGCCCCCGCGGGCTGCGCGCCGCTGCGGCGCTGCTCCATGCAGGAGAACAGGTCGCCTTCCCGACGGAAACCGTTTACGGGCTCGGAGCGGACGCACGAAATCCCCGGGCTGTCGCAGGCATCTTCGCGGCCAAGGGGCGACCGGCCTTCAATCCGCTGATCGTGCATGTCGCCGATGTCGAGGCCGCGCGCGCGCTCGCGGAGTTCGGGGACGATGCCCGGATACTCGCTACGACCTTCTGGCCCGGCCCCCTCACCCTCGTCCTCCCGCGACGCCCGGAGGCCGGGCTTGCCGACCTGGCGACGGCCGGGCTGGAGACGGTCGGGATCCGCGTTCCGGCGCATCCTCTCGCCCGTCGCCTGCTCATCGCCTTCGGAGGCCCCGTCGCCGCGCCCTCCGCCAACCCCTCCGGCCGTGTCAGCCCCACATCGGCCGCGCATGTGCTGGAAGGGCTGCGAGGCAGGATCGCAGCGGTGGTCGATGGCGGAACCTGCCCGGTCGGGGTCGAGTCGACGATTGTCGGCTTCGACGGCGGCCGGCCCATCCTGCTGCGCCCCGGTGGCATCCCGGTCGCAGCGCTTTCCGAAGCACTTGGCCGCGAAATCGGACGTCCGGTAACGACCGGCATCATCGCACCCGGCCAGATGACATCGCACTACGCCCCTCGGGCGCAGCTGCGTCTCGAGGCTTCCGGCCCTGGACCGGATGAGCTCTGGCTGGGCTTTGGCCCGGTCGAATCGCTGCGGCCGGGCCTCAACCTTTCGCCTTCAGGCGATCTCGCCGAAGCCGCAGCCAATCTCTTCGCCCACCTGCGCGAGATCGATGCCATGGCCACGAAGTCCGGCGTGAAATGCGTGGCGGTCGCCGCGATCCCGGAAAAGGGCCTCGGGGAAGCCATCAACGACCGTCTTCGTCGCGCGGCCGCCCCGCGTCCTGCGGGCTGATGCCGGAGGATAAGAGCATCTCGCGCGTGTGCCCACGTCATCTCGTGCGCAATGCGACGGGGCTAGGAAGCGCGGATCCGGTCGTCTATGCTTAAAAATTAGCCATAGCGCCTTATCCCGGCACTGTTTCCATCCGCAGCACGGCACCATGAAACATGATTTCGCCACCGCACCGCCTCCCGGGGAGGAGAGGGAGCCCCCGCAGCGCATCCTTTTCGTCGAGGACGATCGCAAGCTCAGCGCCTTCCTCTGCCGCTATTTTGGCGAACAGGGCTATCTGGCGGCCGCCGTGCATGACGGCCCGGCGATGCGGCGGGCGCTTGCGGAGGAGAGGTTCGATCTGGTCGTGCTCGATGTCGGCCTCCCCGGCCGGGAAGACGGCTACACGCTGGCGCGCGATCTGAAGAAGGGAGAGGATATCGGGATCCTCTTCCTCTCCGCCCGGCAGGAAGCCGTTGACCGGATCGTCGGCCTCGAGATCGGTGCGGATGATTTTCTCGTCAAGCCGTTCGAGCCGCGCGAACTTCTCGCGCGCATTCGCGCCATCCTTCGGCGCCTGCCACTGGGGCAGCCGGCCGGGGCCAAGCTATCCGCGGAGCATCACCTTGCCTTCGACCGCTGGCACCTCGATCTCGACGCACGGCTTCTCCGGGACGCCGACGGCCGCGTCCAGACCCTGACGACACAGGAGTTCAATCTCCTCAGCATCCTCGCCCAGCGCCCCGGCCGCGTACTCAGCCGGGAGCAGCTGCTGGATCTTACCGTTGGCCGCCACTGGTCGCCCTACGACCGCTCGATCGATGTGATGATCGGCAAGATCCGCCGCAAGATCGGTGATCCCGGCCCCGATCACCGCCGGATCCGCACCATCCGCGGCGCAGGCTACATGTTCTCGCCCGATCCCTGATGCGGCCCGAGACAGGGGAGATCCAGCACCGCCCGCGCCCCGCCGCCAACGGCATTCTCGAGCCGGAACCGCCCGCCGGATTGCAGCGCCATATGCTGGATCATCGGGAGCCCGAGCCCCGTGCCCTCGGGCTTGGTGGTATAGAACGGCTCGAGCACGCGGCGCAGCCCTTCGGGTGTGAGCCCCGGCCCGTCGTCCTCGACCGTGAGCCGGGCATAATGCGCACCGCGCCAGATGCGTTCGAGCCTGACCACGGCACGCCCTCGCCCTCCGGTCGCATCCCGCGCATTGATGAGCAGGTTGACCACCGCCGTTTCCATCTGCCCCGGATCGATCGGCGCCAGCACGCCTTCCTCCGGCAGTTCGGCCGAAAGCGTCATCCCGATACAAAGCGAACGTTCGAGCATCGCTACCGCCCCCGAGACCGGGCCGCGCAGATCCCCGGGCTCCGCCCGATCGAGACGCCCCCGGGCAAATCCCATCAGGCGCGCGACCACGTCGGCAGCGGTTCCCGCGGCCTCCAGAGCATCACTCGCATAGGGCTTCAGCCGGTCCTCCGCCGCAAGACGTTCATCAATCACCGAGAGATTTGCGAGGATCACCGCCATCATGTTCTTGAAGTCATGCGACAAGCCCGCGGCAAGCTGCGACGTCGCCTCGAGCTGCCGCAGCAGTGCGAGCTCGTGCTCCGCGCGTGCCTTCTCCCGCCGGAGATCCGCGAGCTGGAAGCAGCGCTCCAGCGCCCGCATGAGCTCCTCGAGAAAGAACGGCTTGCGCAGGTAATCGTAAGCCCCGGCCTTCAGCGCGGCGACGGCGCTGTCGACCGAGGCATAGGCCGTCATGATGACGAGAATGAGCTCGGGAAAATGCGCCCGAAGCCGTGCCGCGACCTCCGTGCCGTCCTCATGCCCGAGGCGAATATCGAGGAGCGCGACCTCCGTCTCTCCGCCGTCGAGCGCGGCGAGCGCGGCGGCCCCGTCATGCGCGATGTCGCAGTTCACCCCCTCAAGCGCCAGCGCGCGCGAGGTCGAGATCGCGAAATCGCTGTCATCGTCGATGATGAGCAGCCGACGCCCGGATGCGCGCCCGTTCATGCCGCCTCGGCGATGCTGAGGCGCATGAGGGTGCCGTCCGGCCCCGTGCGTTCGATCCAGGCATCACCGCCATGCATCTGTGCCACGCGGCGAACGAGCGAAAGCCCGAGGCCGACACCGGAGGCCTTGGTGGTAACAAGCGGATCGAAGGCACGCGCCCTGAGCTCGGGCGCGAGCCCCGGCCCGTTGTCCTCGATCTCGAGAACGCTGCGGCCCTCCTCCCGAAAGGCCCGCAGCACCACACGCGGGCGGTGGCCGGGCACGTCGACCGCCTCGGCGGCCTGCCAGCCGTTCTCGATGAGATTGCGGATGGCAAACTGAAGCCGGGCAGGATCGCAGCGCAGGAACATTCCCGCCGGCACGTCCAGATCCACATGCGCCCCGGCCGGATGCTCGTCGATCAGCGCCTCCAGCCAGTCCCGCAGATCCACTGGAATCGTTTCATGCGCACCCTGTCGCGCGAAATCGAGCAGGATATCGATGATCCGGCTGCACCGGGCGATGTTGCGCCGGATGCGCTGGACATCCTCCTCCGCTTCCGGCCCGATGCCCGGGCTCCGCGAGAGCACTTCGACCGAACTGGTGATCGTCCCGAGCGGATTGCGCAGCTCGTGGCTGATCGTCGCGGCGACCTCGCCGACCGCCGCCAGACGCTGTCGGATCGCGAGTTCGCGCTGGGTCGAACCGAGGCGCTGCAGGGCCCCGAGCAGGTTTTCTTCGGTCAGTCGCCGGCGCTCGTTGGCCATCACCGCCCAGAAGGCAACGAGCGCCACCAGAGGCGCCGACCCGAGGAAGAAATGCGTCATCGCCCCGGTGTCGTGCAGGCTTCCCGCAAGGTTCAGCGCAATGAGATACAGGCCGCCGAGCCCGGCCATCAGTCCGAGAAACACGGCGCCCACCTGCCAGATCCGCGACCCGAGCCGCGGCGAGACCCGGTGCAGGCGCACGGCATCGGCGGTCGGATCAATGTCCTCCGGCATCGCGACATGCGGGCGCTTGCAAAAATCCCGGCAATGCGGCTCGAGACTGCAGCAGAGCGAGCAGATCGGGCGCTGGTAGAAGGTGCAATAGGCCATGTCGCGCGGCTCGTAGTCATGGCTGCAGATCGCGCAACCGCAGCGCGCGACACCGGCGCCGAAATCATGCGTCCGGCGCGCGACATACCCCCGCCCCTGCCGGACAAGCCCGATCGCCGTTGCCGCGGCAAGCGAGACAAAGAACGCGATCGGCGGCGACCAGGCCTGCAGCAGCTCCCCACCGAACCCGAGGAAGAGCGCCAGTCCGAGCAAGCCGCCAACTGCCATGCCGCCGCAGCCGACAACGTTGAAATCCGGCAGATAGGCGCGCTTGAACTCGATCTGCGCCGGGCTGAAACCGAGCGGCTTCAGGATCGCGAGGTCGGCAAAGATCGCGCCAAGCCAGGCGAGCGCCAGATTGGCATAGATTGCGAGCACCGCCTCCAGCGTCGAGAACACCCCGAGCAGCATGAGCGCGCAACTTATTGCCACATGGAGCAGCAGCCAGACCAGCCGGCCGGGATGATAGCGCGCGATCCTGAGGAAGAAGTTCGATTGTGCCAGCGACCCGGCATAGGCGTTCGTGACGTTGATCTTGATCTGCGCGACCAGGATATAGACCGTCGCCACGACAAGCGCCGTGCCCGGGCCGAGCAGATACTCGTAGGCGTGCCAGAACATGCCGATGGGCTCGACGGCAAGGCTCGCGGGCATTCCGTCGCCAATGGCGAGCCAAGCAAGGAAACTCCCCATCAGGATCTTGGTGCCACCGATCAGGATCCAGCCCGGCCCGGCCAGGATGAGCGCCCCCCACCACTGCAGGCGCGTGGTGGCCTCGGGCGGCGGCAGAAAGCGCAGATAGTCGACCTGCTCGCCGATCTGGAGCGAAAGCGCACAGAGGACACCGATGGCGCCGCCAAGCGAGAGCAGCGTCATCGCGGGCCCGGGCGCGGCAAGCCAGGCCCGAACCCCTTCGGGCTCTGCCCAGAGGATCGCAACGAACGGCAGAAGCGCGAGCACGATCCAGGGGAGCTGGGTCACACGCTGGAAGCGCGAGATCGCGGTCATGCCCCTCGATGCAACCGGCAGGATGACGAGCGCCGACAGGAGATATCCGAGCGGCAGCGGCAGCCCGAAGCACACGAAGAGCGCCTGCCCGATGATGACACCCTCGAGCGCGAAGAAGATGATGGTGTAGGTCGCGTAGATGAGCGAGGTAACCGTCGAGCCGATGTATCCGAAGCCCGCCCCCCGGGTGAGAAGATCCATGTCCACGTTGGAGCGGGCCACGTGATAGGCGATGGGCAATGACGTCACGAATATGAAGATCGAGGCCAGCAGCACCGCAACGACCGTCGTCTGAACGCCCCAGGAAATCGTCAGCGCCGCACCGATCGCCTCGAGCGCGAGAAACGAGATCCCGCCGAGCGCGGTATGCGTGATCGTCGCCGGGCTCCAGCGGCGATGGCTCGCCGGGGCATAGCGCAGCGCGTAGTCCTCGATGGTCTCGTCGGCCACCCACGACTGGTAACTGCGCGGCGCGGGTTCGAGGCCCGGAAAACGGTCCCTGTCCCGCTCCGGATCCTCCGGCCGATCGTCCGCGCTCCGTCTGCCCATGTCTTCACTCCGGCCAAGTCTTCGGCAACAGCGGCGCGCCCTTCGCCGGCTGGAACCGCGCACCCTAGCGCCGAAAGCGACAGCTGTGAATGCGCGCGGGGTCCCCGCACCTGGCGTGCACGCGCCCGCTCTCCATCGCGGCCACAAATCCGCCACGGCGCAAGGCCCGGTTACACGAAATTACATTTGGCCGCGTTTCGGGACGAACGCCGGTTACACGGCCGGCCCAGATTGATGCCCGACCGGTGCCCCCCGAGACGGCGCCGGCGCAGAAACAGGGAGGCATCCATGCCAAAGACAGTCTTCGAGGTCGATCTCACCAAGGCTCCCGAAGAAGCCGCACAGAAGCCGCACAACCGCTGGCACCCCGACATCCCGATGGTGGAGACCTTCAAGCCCGGAGACGTTCTGCGCGTCGAATGCTACGACTGGACCGGCGGGCAGATCGGCAACAACGACAGCGCCAACGATATCCGTGACGTGGACCTCACGCGGGTCCACTACCTCTCCGGCCCGTTCGGCTTCGAAGGCGCCGAACCGGGCGACCTACTGGTCGTGGACATCCTCGACATCGGCGCGATGGACGACTCGCGCTGGGGCTTCAACGGCCTCTTCGCCAAGGAAAACGGCGGCGGCTTTCTCACCGAGCACTACCCCAACGCCACGAAGTCGATCTGGGATTTCGAGGGCATCTACACCACCTCGCGCCACATTCCCGGCGTGCGCTATCCCGGCCTGATCCACCCGGGCCTCATCGGTTGCCTGCCGGATCACAAGCTGCTCGCCGAGGCCAACCGCCGCGAGGCCGAGCTCATCGCGACCGATCCTGACCGCGTTCCGCCGCTCGCCTGCCCGCCCGATGCCTCCACCGCGCTGATGGGCCTGCTCAAGGGCACCGCCGCCGATACCGCCGCCAAGGAGGCCTGGCGCACGGTGCCGCCGCGCGAGCACGGTGGCAACTGCGACATCAAGAACCTCTCGCGCGGCTCCAAGGTCTATTTCCCCGTCTACGTGAAGGGCGGCGGGCTCTCGATGGGCGATATCCACTTCAGCCAGGGCGATGGCGAGATCACCTTCTGCGGCGCGATCGAAATGGCCGGCTGGATCGACATCAAGGTCGAGATCATCAAGGACGGCATGTCGAAATACGGCGTCATCAACCCGATCTTCCGGCCCTCGCCGATCGATCCGCATTTCGACGACTACCTGATCTTCGAGGGCATCTCGGTCGATGAGCACACCGGCGAGCAATACTATCTCGACGCCCATGTCGCCTACCGCCGCGCCTGTCTCAACGCGATCGAGTACCTGAAGAAATTCGGCTACTCGGGCGAGCAGGCCTACATGATCCTCGGCACCGCGCCCGTCGAGGGCCGCATCGCGGGCATCGTCGACATTCCCAACGTCTGCGCGACACTCGCCATCCCCACGGCCATCTTCGACTTCGACATCCGGCCGAACGGCGACGGACCGAAGCGCTCCGTCCCCGACATCCCGGTCGCCATGACGAGCTGAGGCCCCGCCGCGCCCGCCCCGCACGCCGGGGCGGGACAGTCGGAGCGGGCGGTGCCACGCGCCGCGCCGCTCCAGGACGTTCAATCAGATCGGACAGGTCCTCCAAACCGGAGCGGCTCCGATCGGGGAGACAAGATCCATGTTGCTCGGATTTCTTCTATTCTACGTCGGCGCCGTGCTGTTTCTCAACGGGATCTGGCTCATGGGCAAGATCCAGGACCGGGAAATCGTCGTCATCAACATCGTCTCCGGCCTCGTGGCCGCGGGCGTGGTGATCCAGAGCGCCTTCGGTCCGGCCGCCGACCCGGACACGGTACGCGCCGCAGCCCTGACCCTCATGTTCAGCACCACCTATTTCTGGGTCGCCTACAACCGCCTCGTCGCGGTCGACGGTCGCGGGCTCGGCTGGTTCAGCCTCTTCGTCGCCATCAGCACGGCGCCGGTCTTCCTCCGCGGGATCGGGTCCGCCGCCTCGCCGGGCGAATTCTGGCTGGCCGGAAACTGGCTCATCTGGGGCGTGCTCTGGTTCATGTATTTCCTGCTGCTGGCACTCGGGCGCCCGATCCTGCGCCAGACGGCATGGGTCACGCTCATCGCCGGGATCGTGACCGGCTGGGTGCCGGGATACCTGCTGCTCGACGGACTGCTGTAAGGGAGCGCTTCGATGCCGATCTACGATTTCCACTGCGCCGACCATGGCATCTTCACCGACCGGGTCAGTTACGAGGCGAGCCGGGCCGGCATCGCCTGCCCCTGCTGCGGCAACACGAGCGCGGTGCTGCCCGCCCTGCCCCAGATCAGCACGCTCTCGAGCGCGCTGCGCCGGGCCGAACACCGGGCGGAAACCAGCTCCGGCGCGCCGAAGGTGGTGAAACGCAGCCACCTGCCGAGTTGCGGCTGCAACCTCTGCAAGAAGAAGGCGCCGCCCACCTCCCGGCGCTGGATGCTCGGCCAGTGCTGAGGGCATCGCCGGGGCATACCATCCCCCGGCGATGCGCCGCGCCCGCGCCCGAATGACCCTTGACGGGAGCGGCCGAGCGGGTCGTGGTCGACGCCTGGCCACGTCGGGAGACATTGCATTCCGTCGCGGCCCGGCAGGACCGAGACACGAGGAGAGCCATGAGCACGACGATCACCGGCCCCGACGGGCAGCCGCGCTGCCGCTGGAGCGCGAGTGCCGACGAGATGCCCTATCATGACGCGGAATGGGGCATGCCGGTCGGCGACGACCGCCGCCTCTTCGAGAAGCTCTCGCTCGAGGGGTTCCAGTCCGGCCTGAGCTGGCGGACGATCCTCGTCAAGCGCGAGAACTTCCGGGCCGCCTTCGCGGGCTTCGATTTCGACAAGGTGGCCGAATTCGGCGAGGCCGACGTCGCGCGGCTGCTGCAGGATGCCGGGATCGTGCGGCACCGCGGCAAGATCGAGGCGGTCATCAACAACGCCCGCCGCGCACGGGAACTTGCGGCGGAGGCGGGCTCGCTCGCGGCCTATCTCTGGCGCTACGAGCCCGATCCCGCGACATGCGCCCCGCCGCAGACCGTCTCGACCTCGCCCGAATCCGTCGCGCTTTCGAAGGATCTCAAGAAGCGCGGCTGGAAGTTCGTCGGGCCGACGACCCTCTATGCCTTCATGCAGTCGATGGGCATGGTGAACGATCATGTGGAGGGCTGTGCCTACCGCGCGCGGATCGACGAGGCGCGCGCCGCGTTCCGGCGGCCGGGCCGGTAGCGTCCGCCGCGCCCCCGGTCGCGGCTTCGGGATGCCCCTTCCCCCAGACCGCGCCGGTATCGCGGGCGAGCGCCCGGGCCTCGAGCGCATCGAGCGCGGCAATGGCGCGGGCCACGTCGCCCCCGGCCGTCTCGATGGCGCGGGCAAAGGCGCGACGGACCGAGCGCGGGCTCCAGGGCAGCCGCGCGCCCGCGAGCCAGGCGCGCAGACGCGGCGGCAGCGCATCGAACTCCGCCATGGGGTCCCCGCTCCGGCGGCGGCGCGGCAGGGCGCTCGCACCATTCCGCCCGCCGCGCGGCTCAGGCCGCTGCGCCATGTGCCCAGGCCGGAAACGGATCGGCCAGCCCTTCCCAGCGCTCCGGCACGAAGGCCTCCGGCCCGACCTCGCCCATGAGGCAGGCATCGAGCGCCGCGGAAATCGCCTCCCGGTCGAGGTCCGAGCCGATGAAGACGATCTCCTGCCGCCGGTCGCCGAAGGGCTCGCACCATTCCGCGGTCATGCGCTGCACCATCTGCGGATCGTCGGGCCAGTAGCGCTTCGGCACCGCCGCCCACCAGCGTCCGAGGGGTCGCACGCCCGAAACCGCACCCGCGAGGCTGAATTCCGCCACCCAGTCGGGCCGGGTCGCGATCCAGAAATGTCCCTTCGCGCGGATGACGCCAGGCAGCGGTCCGTTCAGCACCGAATGGATGGCCGAGGGGTGAAAGGGCCTGCGCGCCCGGTAGACGAAGGACGAGATACCGTATTCCTCGGTCTCGGGCGTGTGTTCGGCGAAACCGTAGAGCTCCTTGAACCAGAGCGGGTGGCCATGCGCGCGATCGAAATCGAAGAGGCGTGTGTCGAACATCGCGGCGGCCGGCACCCGGCCATGGTCGGCCTCGATCAGTCGGGCCTCGGAATTGAGGCTGCGGATGATGCGCCGCGCCGCCTCGGCCCGCTCGGGCCCCGCGTCATGCACCTTGTTGAGCACGATGATGTCGGCGAACTCGATCTGGTCCACGAGCAGATCGACCAGCGTGCGCGCGTCGTCCGCACCGAGGCTTTCGCCACGGTCGGCGAGGAAGTCGTGGCTCGAAAAGTCCCCGAGCAGGTTGATGGCGTCAACCACCGTGATGGTGGCGTCGAGGCGGGCGACATCCTCGAGGCTCCTGCCCTCCGCGTCGCGGAACTCGAAGGTGGCGGCGACCGGCAGCGGCTCTGATACCCCGGTCGATTCGATCACCAGCGCATCGAACCGGCGCTCGCCCGCGAGACGGCGCACTTCCGTCAGCAGGTCCTCGCGCAGCGTGCAGCAGATGCAGCCGTTGGTCATCTCGACGAGGGTTTCCTCCGCGCGCGAAAGCTCGGCCCCCCCGGCGCGGACGAGATCGGCATCGATGTTCACCTCCGACATGTCGTTCACGATGACCGCGACGCGGCGCCCCTCGCGGTTGTTGAGAATGTGGTTGAGCAGCGTCGTCTTCCCGGCTCCGAGGAACCCGGAGATGAGCGTCACGGGAAGGCGCGTATCGGCGGCGGCGGGCATGCAAGTCTCCCTGCTGGATGGGTCAGGGCTATATTGTTATAGTATAACATATCATACCGCAACCGGTCCGAAGGGTGCATTGCAGCAAGTCCGGGATGCCGCTACGAATGCCGCATGACCCAGGACGCACTCTTCGACGAAGGGCCGTTTGCGCCCTGCCCCGAGACCTTCAACATGGCGGCGCACACCTTCGCCCCGGCCCTTCGCGCGCCCGAACGGACGGCGCTGGAGGTCCTGTGGGCACCGGGTGAGATGGCCGAGCATTGGACCCACGGGGCGCTGCGCGAGGCGGTGCTGCGGGTGGCGGGGGGGCTTGCGGCGGTGGGGATCGGCCGGGGGGACAGGGTGCTGCTCCGGATCGGGAACTCCTCGGATTTCCCGCTGCTCTTCTTCGGCGCCATCGCGCTCGGCGCGGTGCCGGTGCCGACTTCATCGATGCTCACGCCCCACGAGATCGCGGTGATCCTCGCCGATCTCGAACCGGCATTCATCTGTCGCGGCGAAGGTCTCGAGCTGCCGGATACGGGCGGGATCCCGGTTCTGGGGCCGGAGGAAATCCGCGAGCTGCGCGAGGCCGGGCCGGGCGAATTTGCGGCGACGCGGGCGGAGGATCCGGCCTTCATGATCTATACCTCCGGCACCGGCGGCCGGCCCAAGGGGGTGCTCCACGCCCAGCGGGCAGCCTGGGCGCGGCGGATGATGTGGCAGGGCTGGTACGGGCTCGGCGCGGATGACCGGATGCTCCATGCCGGGGCCTTCAACTGGACCTACACGCTCGGGGCGGGCCTGACCGACCCCTGGGCGATGGGGGCGGCGGCGCTGATCTATGCCGGCCCGCCGGACCGGCATGTCTGGCCGCACCTTGCCGAGGCGCACCGGGCGACGATCTTTGCCGCGGTGCCCGGGGTCTACCGCCAGATGCTGGGCGATGATGCGGCGCTTGCGCGCGGGTTTGCCCATCTCCGGCACGGGCTGAGCGCGGGAGAGGCGCTGCCGAAGCAGGTGGCGGCGGCCTGGAGCGGAGCGACGGGGAAGCCGATCCATGAGGCGCTGGGCATGTCGGAGATCTCGACCTACATCTCCTTCTCGCCCGACCGGCCGAGGATCGAGGGCCGGGCGGGCTATCCGCAGCCGGGGCGGCGGGTGGCGATCCTGGCCGAGGATGGCGGGGCGGAGGATCTGGCGCTCCGGGGCGAGGACGGGCTGCTGGCGGTCTCGCGCCGCGATCCGGGCCTGATGCTCGGCTACTGGCGGCGGCCGGAGGAGACGGCGGAGGCGTTCCGGGGCGAGTGGTTTCTGACCAGCGACCGGGCCCGGATGGACGAGGACGGGGCGATCACCTATCTCGGACGGGCGGACGACGTGATGAACGCGGGCGGGTTCCGGGTGAGCCCGGCGGAGGTCGAATATGCCCTTCTCCACCACCCCGGCGTCGCCGAGGCGGCGGTGGTGGCGACCCCGGTGCGGGAAGGGGTCTCGATCATCACCGCCTTCTACGTGCCGCGCGGGGCGGCGGTGGCCGAGGAAGAGCTTGCGGCCCATTGCGCGGGCGAGCTGGCGCGCTACAAATGCCCGCGGGCGTTCCGGGCGGTCGAGGCGCTGCCCCGGAGTGCCAACGGCAAGATCCAGCGACGCCACCTCAGGGCAATGGAGGGAGATGCATGACCCGGCTCGAGATCCTTTCGGACCCGATCTGCCCCTGGTGCTATATCGGGGCGACAAACCTGATGCGGGCGATGGAGGCGCGGGCGGACCACGGGCTGGCGGTGAGCTGGCGGCCCTATTTCCTCAACCCCGACATGCCGCCGGGCGGCATGGAGCGCACCGACTATCTGGAGGCGAAATTCGGCGGCAAGGACGCCGCGGTGAAGGCCTACATGCCGGTGCAGGCGGCCGCGGAAGCCGCCGGGCTCAGCCTTGATTTCCGGGCGATCGCACGGACGCCGAACACGCTCGATGCCCAGCGGGTGATCCACTGGGCGGGCACCGAAGGCGCGCAGACGCGGGTCGCGATGGCGCTCTTCAAGGCCTATTTCGAGAAGGGCGCCGATCTCGAGGACCCGGAGACGCTGGCCCGGATCGCCGGCGAGGCGGGGTGCGACGCGGGCGTGATCGGGCGTCTGCTGGCGGGAGACGCCGACCGGGCGGAGATCCGCGCCGCGGCGGCGGAGGCGGCCCGGATGGGGGTGACGGGGGTTCCCACCTTCATCCTCGGCGGGCATTACGTGGTGCCGGGCGCCCAGCCTTCGGACCTCTGGACGAAGGTGATCGACGAGCTGGCCGCTGCCGCCGCGGGGTCGTAATTCGGACCCCTCTCCCCCGTGAAAACGAGCTTTTCACCGTGAAAATCTCAAAACAGCGCTGAAATCATTGGATTTTCGTAGTTAACATATCATGAATGCGGTCGATGCGCCGCTCTCCGGACGGGCTTGCGCATCGGGACACGGACGCTGCGCCATGCGGGAGCGGGTCAGGGAGGCCGGGGCGCAGGGGGCTGGTCCACCGCGCGGGTGGTCCGGTCGGGCCTCTGGTTCCCGAGGCGGCGTTCTCGATTGTCCGGCCTGTTGGCCGGATTGCATTTCCCCCGCCTGTTGGCGGGGCCCCGTTCCTGCCCGATAGGGTTTCTGCCTGTATGAAATCGCTTTCCGGGGGGGCGCGCCCGGCCGGGAGGGCGGGGTTGCACCGTCGGGGTCGGTCGGGTCTAACGGGGGGCGATGGGCCGGATCGTTCGCGACACTCTCCGCTTCTTTCGGGACAATGCGCGCTGGCTGGCGGCGGGGTTCCTGCTCACGTTCTTTTCCTCCTTCGGCCAGACCTTCTTCATCGGGCTTTCGGGCAACGATCTGCGCGCGGCATTCGGGCTATCGGGCGGGGCGTTCGGGGCGCTCTACATGGTGGCGACGCTGGCGAGCGCCTCCACCCTGCCCTGGCTCGGGCGGACGCTCGATCTCATGCCCGGATGGAAGGTCGCGCGCTTTACCCTCCCCGCGCTCGCCGCGGCCTGCGTGCTGGTGGTGCTGGCGCCCAATGTGGCGGTGCTCGGGCTCGCGCTCTATCTGCTGCGGCTTTTCGGGCAGGGCATGATGACGGAGATCGCCCATACCGAGACCGGGCGGTGGTTCATCGCGCGCCGGGGCCGGGCGATGGCGCTGGTGGTGCAGGGCCAGCCCGCGGGCTCGGCCGTTTTGCCGATCCTCGCGGTGCTGGTGAACGGCGCGGCGGGGAGCTGGCATGCGGCCTGGCTCTGGGCGGTGGGGCTGCTTCTCGGGGTGGCGCTGCCGCTTCTTCTCTGGCTCATGCGCGTCGGGCGGGTGCCGGAGGCGATCGAGGTGAGCGCGCGCGGGCGGCCGATGGCGCGGGACTGGAGCCGGGCGGAGGCGGTGCGCGATCCGCTGCTCTATCTGCTGCTGGCGGGGCTGCTGGCGCCGCCCTTCATCGGCACGACGATCTTCTTTCATCAGGGCTATCTGACGGAGCTGCGCGGCTATGCGCCGCTCGCCTTTGCCGCGGCCTTTCCGGTGATGTCGGTGGCTACGGTGGTTTCGGGGTTCGTCTGCGGGCATCTGATCGACCGCCACGGGGCGCTCGGGCTGCTCCCCTTCGTGCTGGCGCCGCTCGCGCTCGCCTCGCTGCTGGTGGCGGTCGTGGTGCCGGTCTGGGGGATCCATGCCTTCATGCTGCTGCTCGGGATCAGCAACGGCTTTACCGGGACGCTGATGGGCGCGCTCTGGCCGGAGGTCTACGGGCTCGCCAATCTCGGCGGCATCCGCTCGATCATCCTGTCGGCGATCGTGCTGTCGACCGCGATCGGGCCGGGGATCACCGGGGCGCTGATCGATGCGGGGATCGGGCTGCCGGTGCAGATGCTCGGGATGACGGCCTGGTGCGGGCTTGCCTCGCTCCTCCTCGCGCTGGCCGCGCGGCGGATCCGGGCGCGGGAGGCGGCGTGGCGGGCGGGGGTGGCGGCGCGGGCCTGAGCGGCCCGCCGGGCGCCGCGCTTTCGGGCGCGCGGCCGCGGGTCAGCCGAGGGCTTTCACCGCGGCGGTGAAGGCATCGCCCCGCGCCTCGAAGCTCGCGAACTGGTCGAAGCTCGCGCAGGCCGGCGCGAGCAGCACGGTCTCGCCCGGCTCGGCCTCGGCGGCGGCCTGGGCGACGGCTTCCGCGAGCGTCCCCGAGATGGTGTGGGGGACCTTCCCGCCGAGGGTCGCGGCGAATTCGCCCGCCGCCTCGCCGATCAGGTAGGCCTTGGCGATGCGCTCGAAGAGCGGGCCGAGGGTGGTGATGCCGCCGGCCTTGGCCCGGCCGCCGGCGATCCAGCGGATGCGTTCGAAGCTTGCGAGCGATTTCGCCGCGGCGTCGGCGTTGGTGGCCTTGGAATCGTTGACGTAGGTCACGCCGCCGATGGTGGCGATGAGCTGGGCGCGGTGCGGCAGGCCGGGGTAGCTCGCCATCGCCGTCTCGATCTGGCGCGGGGCGAGGCCGAGGCTGCGGGCGGCGGCATAGGCGGCGCAGGCGTTCTGGTGGTTGTGCGCCCCCGGCAGGGTGAGGATGGGGCGGAGGTCGATCGAGGCGAGCTGGCGGCGGCCGCGCCATTCGGCGAGGAAGCCCTTGCGGGCGAAGACGGTCCAGCCGGGACCTGCGAGCTTGCGGCTCGCGGAGATCATGATGACGGGTTCGGCACTTTCGGGCATCTCGCGCATCACGTTGGCGAGGAAGCGGCCTTCCGTCTCGTCGACGCCGATGATGCTGCGCTCCGGGCCGCCCTGGGTGAAGAGCCGGCGCTTGGCGGCGAAGTAGCCGCCCATGCCGCCGTGGCGGTCGAGGTGATCGGGCGAGATGTTGAGGAAGACGGCGATGTCGGGCTGGAGCGCGCGGGCGAGCTCGGTCTGGTAGGAGGAGAGCTCGAGCACGACGACCATGCCGTCCTCGGCCGGGTCGAGATCGAGCACGCCGCGGCCGATGTTGCCGCCCATCTGCACCGGGCGGCCGGTGGCCTTCAGGATGTGGGCGAGCAGTGCCGTGGTGGTGGACTTGCCGTTGGAGCCGGTGATGCAGACGACCTGGGGCGCGCGGTCGAACCAGTCCCAGTCCTCGGTCGCGAAGGAGCGGAAGAAGAGGCCGACGTCGTTGTCGACGGCGACGCCCGCGTCCCAGGCGGCGGCGATGGCGGGGTGCGGCTCGGGGTAGAGATGCGGGATGCCGGGGCTGACGATCAGCGCCTTGACGTCCTCGTAGGCGCCGGGCCGGGTGAGGTCGACGAGGGTGACGCCCGCGGCGGCGGCCTTTTCGCGGGCGGGCGCGCCGTCGTCCCAGGCGATGACCTCGGCGCCGCCCTCCTCGAGCGCGCGCACGGCCGGAAGGCCCGAGCGGCCGAGCCCGAGCACGGCCACGCGGCAATCCTGGTATCCCCGCACCGGGATCATCGAACCGGCGCTCCGGGCCGTGAGTTCATCGTCATGCCGCCAATTGCCTCGCGTCGAATCCTGTCTTCGGGTCGTTATAAGTGCTTGTCCGGAGGATGCAAATCACCGGGCTGCGGGAGGGGGGAAATCAGAGCTGCGCGCGGATCGCCCCGGTGTCGATGAGCGACCAGACCCGGAGGATTCGGCCCTCCTCGAGCTCGTGGAAGACGTTTTCGGCGAAGCGCACGCGCCGGCCGTTGACGGGGAGGCCGAAGAGCACGCCCGCGGGCGTGCCGTCGAAGGCGAGGCGGCTGGCGATCCGGGGCGGTTCGGACACGAGGAGCGCGATGGTGAAGCGGAGGTCGGGGATCGCGCGGAAATCCGCCGCGAGCAGGGCGCGGTAGCCGGCGAGGCCGAGCGGGCGGCCGTTGTGCTCGGCACGGGCGTGGACGAAGGCGCCGAGGCTCTCCCGGCCCTGCCGGTTGAGGCAGGCGATGTCGCCGCGGTAGAAGTCCGAGAGGCTCTCGGGGCTCATGGCGCGGCGCTCCCGGTGCGGCGGCCGGAGCCGGGTTTCCTCGCGCCTTCCGGTGGCGGTGCGGACGCGGCGGGACTTGGCATGAGGCGGTGGCCGTTCGGGATGCTGGGGGTGGGGCCGGCCTTGCGGGCCGGGCTCTCTGCGGTCTTCCTCTCCACCATGGCGGTCATGGGAGCCTTCCGCAATCGGGGTCCATGCGCCGGGGCTTTCGGCGTTAGGGGCGGTCGGGGCGCTGTTCGTGACGGTGCGGGTCTGGCTGGCCCCGGAGCCTCACATCCAGCGGCTGGCTCCGGCGAGCCATGCCGCCTGATCCGGGTAGCAGTCCTTGCAGGGCGTGAAGCCCTGCTGCCGGGCCGCTTCGGGCGTGTCGAAGAACCGCACGCCGTCGCGTTCCGGGCGGGTCCGGCAGATCGGCGAATGATAGATCCTGTCCGCGTCCCGGCCATAGACGAAGGTTCCCGCCGCCTTCACGTCGCAGGTTTCGATGGCGCGCCAGCGGCTTTCGTCATCGCACATGCCGCGGCTCCCGTCCTCGGGGCAGGCCGGGGCCCGCTAGAGCCGCGCGGCGATGGCCAGTGGCGCCGGGGCGCGCGGGACGTGATCCCGGAGCGGGACGGCGAGAAGCCCCTGCCATCGGGGGGATGGGGCGTTGCGGCGGGGTGATCGGATGCATTGTTCCTCCTCCGGTTTCCGGGGGAGGACGGAGCCGCTCGGCGCGCGCGCTTCGGGCATTTCCTCCTCCCCATGGCAGGATCATGCGGCGGGGGTGCAGCACCGGGCGATCCGTTTCTTGCGCTTAGATCAGGACAGGACGGCTTTCTCGCGCGGCCCGGGAGGCTCGGGCGGATCGGTGCCAGCCCTGGAGCGCGCGACGGCCTGCTCGCGGGCGCAGGGGCGTCCGCCGTGCATGGGGGAGAGACGATGCGGGGGCGGCCGCCCGCGCTGATGCAGGCTTCCGGTCGTCGCTTTGCGGGACAGGGGTTTCGGCAGAGGGCCTGCACCGATGGCCGGGCAAGGACGGAGCCCGCGCGCGGCAGGACCGCTCAGGAGAGGGAGGCAGATCGTGTGGAGGATGGGACCGGATGGCCCCCGGTCATCGGGCGTTTCCTCCTCCCCATGGCGGGATCATGCGGCGGGGGCGCGGCGCCGGGCGATCCGTTTCTTGCGCTTAGAGCAGGACAGGACGGCTTTCTCGCGCGGCCCGGGAGGTCTGGGGCGGATCGGGGGCTCGACGGCCTGCTCGCGGGCGCAGGGGCGTCCGGCGGGCATGGGGGAGAGACGATGCGGGGTCGGCCGCCCGCGCTGATGCGGGTTTCCGGTCGTCGCTTCGCGGGAAAGGGGTTTCGGCAGAGGGCCTGCACCGGTGGCCGGGCGAGGAGGGAGCCCGCGCGCGGCAGGGCCGCTCAGGAGAGGGAGGCAGGTCGTGTGGAGGATGGGACCGGATGGCCCCCGGTCATCGGGCGGGGCGCTGGCCCCGGTGGCGGGGCGCGGGTGGCGGGGCGCAGGGCCGAGGGCGCGGGGCGCACGGCCGCAGGTGGCGGGGCGGAGGGCCGAGGGGGCGGAGCGGGCCGGTCTTTCCCGGCCCGCGCGCCCTCGAGGGCGTCAGCCGAGTTCGGCCGCGGTGCGGATGAGCTTGCCGCAGAGGCCGTAGTCGATCGCCTCGGCGGCGGTCAGCCAGAAGTCGCGGCCGGTGTCCTTCTCGATCTTCTCCTGGCTCTGGCCGGTCGCCTCGGCGAAGAGCTTGTGGAAGCGCTCGCGCATGATGCGGATCTGCTCGGCCTGGATCATCATGTCGGTGGCCTGGCCGCCGATGCCGCCGCGCGGCTCGTGGAGCAGGAAGCGGGTGTTGGGCAGGCAGTAGCGGTTTTCCCGCGCGGCGCCGACGAAGATCAGCGCGCCCGCGCTCGCCACCCAGCCCGAGCCGATGGTGCGCACCGTCGGCTTGATGAACTGGATCACGTCATGGACCATGTCGCCGGATTCCACATGGCCGCCGGGCGAGGAAATGAAGACGTTGATCGGGTCGTCGCTCGCCTCGGCCAGCGCGAGAAGGTGGGTGACCGCGCGGCTTGCGAGCTTGTCGTTGATCTCGCCCGCGATGATGACGTTGCGGCTCCGGAAGAAGAGCGCGTCGATCCGGCCGGGCGCCTCCTTCTCTTCCGGCTTGTCGCCATCTTCCTGCTTTTCACGATCGTTGCGCAGGTTCGATACCATGTCGTTCTCCATGTCGGCTTCCGCCGGGGCCCGGGCCTTGCGCGGGGCGGCGGATCGGTCGCCAACTGTTGACGCCTAATCGCGCAGATCGCAAGGCAGATTGATGCCGCCCCCGCCCGGGCGCCCGCGCGGGCAGGTGGCGGGATTGGCGCGGATCACGCGAAGCCCGGGACCTCCGCCGCCGCCACGGCGCGCTTCAGGGCGGCGTAGCATTCGGGATCGATCGCCGACCCCACCATGGCGTCCATGATCTCGTAGGTCTTGCGGAGCGGGGTCGCTGCGCGATAGGGGCGCTCGGCCGTCAGGGCATCGAAGATGTCGGAGACGGTGAGCACCCGGACATCGCGCGAGAGCTCGGGCGCCCTCAGGCCGCGGGGATAGCCCTTGCCGTCGAGCCGCTCGTGATGGGCGCCGGCGAGCCGCGCCATCGGGCGGAACTGGTCGACCTGCGCGAGGATCTCTTCGCCCATCGCCGGGTGCCGCCTGATGACGTCGAATTCCGCATCGGTCAGCCGGGCGGGCTTGTCGAGGATGCGGTTCGAGACCCCGAGCTTGCCGATGTCGTGCATCAGCGCGGCGCGGCGCATCCAGCGCCGGGCCTCGGGCGCGTAGCCGAGCTCGGTGCAGATCAGGTCGGTGTAGAGCGCGACGCGCGCGGAATGGCCGTGGGTGAAGGGGCTCTTGGCGTCGATGACCCTGGCGAAGGCATGGACGACGTCGTCGAGGCCATCCTCGTCGAAGGCGCGCCCCGCCCGCGAGGGTTCGGCCACGAACACCCGCCGCGCGAGCTCCGGCCCCTCGAGTTCGGCCCAGAGCGCCGCGCCCCGGCCGCAGGCCAGTGCGGCCCGCGCCACCTCCGGGTCGAACCACCGCCCCGCGCGGGCGGCGATCTCGCTCATCGCGGCCTCGCGGCCCGCGCCGGTGTGGAAGACGTCGATGACCTGGGCGGCGAGCGCGATCCGGGAGAAGAGCGGGATCTCCCGGCCCCGGAGCCCGGCCGGGCGGCCGCCGCCGTCCCAGTGCTCGTCGAGCGCCTGGATCCCCGCGCAGACGGCGGCCGAGAACCCCATCATGCCGGCGATCTGCGCCCCCTGCTGGCAGCGGGTCTCGATCAGTTCGGCGACGATGGTGTCGGACTGCCGCAGGACCCTGGCCAGCGCCCCGAGGCGGCGCCGGAGATCGGCGCCCGGCCCGGTGTGGCGCAGCACGAAGGCCAGCGCCCCGCGCCGCGAGCCGTCCACGGTCTTGAAGGCGTGCTTGAAGGGCTGGTCGTCGGCCAGATAGAGCTGGCAGATCCGGGCGGCGTTGGAACTGCAGCCGAGATCCTTGAGGAGCAGCGTGTAGTAGAGATCAGCGATCCGGGCCTCGTCGAGGCCCATCTGCCGCGCGATCCGCATTCCGATCCAGCAGCTCCGCACGCAATGGCCCTTCGGCTGGCCTTCGGTGAGATCGAGCGCGTGGCTGAGCGCGCCGAGCACCTGGCCGAAGTTGAGGGCCGCCACGGGGGGTGCCTCGGGGGACCCCTCGGGGGGCGCCTCGGGCCGGGTGACCGCGGTCGGTGCCTCTCGGGCCATGATGCGCCTCGCTTCGAGCCTGGGGCCCGAAGCATGGCGCAGAGGATCTTAACAGACCGTGCCTGCGCCCCGGCGCGGGGCGCGCGGCGGGGGGCGGGCCGCTAGCGGAGCTTGAGGGTGGCGAGGCCGATCATCGCGAGGATGAGCGAGATGATCCAGAACCGGATGACGATCTGGGGCTCCGCCCAGCCGAGCTTCTCGAAATGGTGGTGGATCGGCGCCATGAGGAAGACGCGCTTCTTGGTGCGCTTGTAGTAGGCGACCTGGATGATGACCGAGAGCGCCTCGACGACGAAGAGGCCGCCGATGATCGCGAGCACGATCTCGTGCTTGGTCGCCACCGCGATGGCGCCGAGGGCGCCGCCGAGGGCGAGCGAGCCGGTGTCGCCCATGAAGACCGCCGCCGGCGGGGCGTTGTACCAGAGGAAGCCGAGCCCGCCGCCGATCAGGGCCGCGACGAAGATGGTGATCTCGCCGGTTCCGGGGACGAAATGCAGGCCGAGGTAGTCGGTGAAGTCCACGCGGCCGACGACATAGGCGATGATCCCGAGCGAGGCGGCGGCGATCATCACCGGCATGATCGCGAGCCCGTCGAGCCCGTCGGTGAGGTTGACCGCATTGGCCGCCCCCACGATCACGAACATGGCGAAGGGCACGAAGAAGACGCCGAGGTTCAGCAGGTAGCGCTTGAAGACCGGGAAGGCGAGGTCGCCGGAGAGATCGGCGGGGTGGAGATACATCGCCCAGGCCCCGGCGATCAGCGCGATCGCGAAGCCGGCGGCGAGCCGGATCCGGCCCGGCACCCCGGCATGGGTGTATTTCTTCACCTTGGCGTAGTCGTCGGCGAAGCCGATGAGGCCGAAGCCGAAGGTCACGAACATCACCAGCCAGACGAAGCCGTTGTCGAGCCGCGCCCAGATCAGGGTGGAGACGAGGAGCGCCGAGAGGATGAGGAGCCCGCCCATGGTCGGGGTGCCGGCCTTGGCGACGATATGGCCTTCCGGCCCGTCGGTGCGGATCGGCTGGCCCCGACCCTGGCGGAGGCGCAGCGTCTCGATGAGCGGCCGGCCGAACAGGAAGCCGAAGATGAGCGCCGTGAGGAAGGCACCGCCCGCGCGGAAGGTGATGTAACGGAAGACGTTGAGCAGACTGATGCTGTCGGAAAGGTCAGCGAGGTAATAGAGCATCGGGGATTTGCTATCCCTCCTCGGAGTTGGCAGGGCGTGCCTCGCCCAGCTGCTTGATGGCCTCGACCACGAGCCCCATGCGCGAGCCGAAGGAGCCCTTGACCATGGCGATGTCGCCCGCGTCAAGCAGGCGGCGTGCCCGCGCGGCCATCTGGGCCGAGGTCTGGAACCATTCGCCGCGCTGCGCGGCCGGGAGCGCCTCGTGGAGCGCCTGCATCCGCTTGCCCGCGCAATGCACGACCGAGATGCCCGCGAGCGCCGGGACGCGCGCGAGGCTGGCGTGGAGGGCGACCTCGCCGGGCCCGAGCTCGAGCATGTCGCCGAGGAAGGCGATGCGGCGGCCCTTGGCGACCCGGCCGACGCCATCGACCGGCTTTTCGGCGGCGAGCACCTCGAGGGTCGCGGCCATGGCGGCGGGATTGGCGTTGTAGCTCTCGTCGATGAGGGTGATCGCGCCGTCCATGCCGGCCGGGCCGAGGCGGACGGTCCAGCGCGCGCCGCGCCCGTCGGGGGGCGTCCAGTCGGCGAGCGCGATGGCGCCGCGGGCCATGTCGGCGCCGAGCGCCTCGACCGCGGCGAGGACACCGAGGCCATTCATCGCGAGGTGCCGCCCGCGCGCGGCGATGCGGAAGAGGAAGGGCCGGCCGTGGGCGCGCGCCGAGACCGCGGTGCCGGTGTCGGCGAAGCTGAGCCCGGTGAGCCGGAACTCGGGCCGGCCCAAGGTGCCGAAGCGCACCGCGCGGACCTTCTGCCGCCGGGCGGCGCGGAGCAGCACCGGGTAGGTCGGCGTGTCGCGGTTGAGCACGAGGGTGCCGCCGGGTTCGAGCCCGCGCGCGATCGAGGCCTTTTCGCGGGCGATGCCGGAGACATCGCCGAAGGCCGCGAGATGCACCGCCGCGACCGTGGTGATGAGCGCGACATGCGGCCGGGCGAGGCGGGCCAGCGGCTCGATCTCGCCGGGCGCGTTCATGCCGATCTCGATCACCGCGTAATCGGCGTCGCGCGGCATCCGGGCGAGCGTGAGCGGCACGCCCCAGTGGTTGTTGAAGCTCTTCTCGGCGGCATGGACCCGGCCCTCGGCGCCGAGCGCGGTGCGGAGCATCTCCTTGGAGCCGGTCTTGCCGACCGAACCGGTCACCGCGACGAGCTTGCCGCCGAAACGGGCCCGCCCGGCCGCTCCGAGCGCCCGCAGGGCGTCCATGACGTCGGGCACGATGAGGAGGGGCGCGTCGGCGGAAACGCCGTCAGGACGGCGCGAGACGAGCGCTGCGGCCGCGCCCTTCGCCAGCGCATCGGCGACGAAGTCGTGGCCGTCGCGCTGATCGGCGAGGGCGATGAAGAGATCGCCGGGCACGAGCGAGCGGGTGTCGATCGAGACGCCCTGCGCCGCCCAGTCAGGGCCGGAGCTGCCGCCGGTTGCCGCCACCGCCTCGTCGCGGGTCCAGAGCGGCGGTGTCATGCGCCGGTGCCGTCGAGGGCCGCCACCGCAACGCTCGCCTGCTCGATGTCATCGAAGGGCAGCACGTCGGAGCCGATGATCTGGCCGGTCTCGTGCCCCTTGCCGGCGATCAGCAGCGCGTCGCCGGGCTGGAGCGCGTCGACCGCGGTGAGGATCGCCTCGGCCCGGTCGCCGATCTCGGTCGCCTCGGGGCAGCCGGCCATCACCTCGGCCCGGATCGCGGCCGCATCCTCGGTGCGCGGGTTGTCGTCGGTGACGAAGACCACGTCGGCGGCCCTGGCCGCGGCCGCGCCCATGAGCGGGCGCTTGCCCCGGTCGCGGTCGCCGCCGGCGCCGAAGACGACGAGGAGCCGGCCCATCACATGCGGCCGGAGCGCGCGGAGCGCCGTCTCGATCGCATCGGGGGTGTGGGCGTAATCGACGAAGACCGAGGCGCCGCTCGTGCGCGTCGCGGCAAGCTCCATGCGGCCGCGGACCGTGCAGAGGTGCGGCAGGGCGGAAAAGACCGCCATGGGTTCGCTGCCCGAGCCGATGGCGAGCCCCGCCGCGACAAGCGCGTTATGGGCCTGGAAGCCGCCGATCAGGTCGAGGCGCACGCGCTGGCTCTTGCCGCTCCAGGAGAAGAGCACCTCCTGGCCGGTGGCATCGAAGCGCTGCGCGAGCAGGCGCAGGTCGCACATTTCCGAGCGGCCGACGGTCAGCAGCGCCTGGCCCCTGTCCTGTGCGGCCTGGAGCACGCGGGTGCCGTGGGGATCGTCGAGGTTGATGACGGCCGTGCCCTGGCGCGGCAGCACCCGCTCGAAGAGCCCGAGCTTGGCCTCGAAATAGGCCTCGAAATCCTGGTGGTAGTCGAGGTGGTCACGGGTGATGTTGGTGAAGCCCGCCGCCGAGAGGCGCACGCCGTCGAGGCGGAACTGGTCGAGCCCGTGGCTCGATGCCTCCATCGCGGCATGGGTCACGCCCATGTCGGCGAGCTCGTCGAGGAGGCGATGCAGGGTGATCGGCTCGGGCGTGGTGTGGCCGAGGGGGGCGGAGACCGCGCCCTCGACGCCCACGGTGCCGAAATTCACCGCGCGTTCCTCGAGCCCTTCCCAGATCTGGCGGGTGAAGCTCGCGACCGAGGTCTTGCCGTTGGTGCCGGTGACGGCGACGATCACGTCGGGCTGGCCGGAGAAGAAGCGCGCGGCGGCGATGGCGAGCACCCGGCGCGGCTGATCGGAGATGATGACGGGCACCCGGAGCGCGCCGCGCATCTCGCGCTCGGCAACCTCGAGGCCCTTGGCGTCGGTCAGCACCGCCACCGCGCCCATGCGGAGCGCGAAGGGCACGAACTCCGCGCCATGGACATTCGCCCCCGGCAGCGCCGCGAAGAGGTGGCCGGGCTCCGTCTGCCGGCTGTCGACCGAAAGGCCGGTAATTTCGGGCAGATTGCCCGACCAGTCGCCGCCGCGCCGCGTTCCGGCGAGAAGGCCGAGGGCCTCGAAACCCATGAGGGTATCGGTCCGTTCCGTTCCGCTCATCACGCCCCGTGTGCCGTGTGTTCCGGCCACCGGGCTATTCGTTTCCTGCGAGCGTGTAAAGCACCGGGGTCGCCTCCTTGCCGGGGACCTGCGGGCGGAGGCCCATCACCGGCGCGATCCGGGCGAGTACCTTGGCCGCGACCGGGGCGGCGGTGAGGCCCGCGGTGCGGAAGCGGGTGCCGTTGATGATGGTCTCGGGCTCGTCGAGGGTGACGATGAGCACGTATTTCGGATCGGAGGCCGGGAAGAACCCGGCGAGCGTCGAGATCACCTTGTTGCGGGCATAGCCGCCGGTGGCGTCGGGCTTGTCGGCGGTGCCGGTCTTGGCGGCGAGCTCGTAGCCCTCGACCTCAGCCTTGGTCGCGGTGCCGCGCACCACGACCTGGCGCATCATCTGGCGCAGCTCGCGCGAGGTGCGCTCGGAGATCACCTGGGGCGCGGCGGTCTTGTCGATGCCCGGGCGCTCGATGAGCGAGGGCGTCACCCGGTAGCCGCCGTTGGCCAGCGCGGCATAGGCGGCGGCGAGATGCATCGGCGTCACCGCGATGCCGTGGCCGTAGGAGATCGTCATCGTGGTGAGATCGGACCAGCGCTCGGGCAGCAGGGGCTTGGCGCGGCGCGCCTCGGGCAGCTCGATCTGCAGCGGATCGAAGAGGCCGAGGCGATCCAGGAAGGCGCGCTGAGCCCCTGCCCCTTCCTCGATCGCGAGCCGCGCCGAGCCGATGTTGGAGGATTTCACCAGCACTTCGGTGACGCTGAGCCGCGGGCCGTAGTCGTGGAAATCGCGGATGGTGTAGCGGCCCCAGCGCATCGGCCCCTTGGTGTCGATGACGGTCTGGGGCGAGACGAGGCCGCTCTCGAGCGCAAGCGCCACGGTGATCGGCTTGAAGGTGGAGCCGAGCTCGTAGCGGCCCTGGGCGGCGCGGTTGAAGAGCGGGCTGTCGGCGGGATCGCCCGAGACCGGCAGCGCCGGACGGTCGTTCACGTCGAAATCGGGCAGGCTCGCCATCGCCCGGATCTGGCCGGTGTCGGCCTCCATCAGGATCGCCGAGGCGCCCTTGGCGTTCATTTCCGCCATGCCGTCGGCGAGCACTTCCTCGAGGACGATCTGCGCGCCGAGGTCGATCGAGAGCCGGAGCGGCTCGCCGATGTGCTCGGGATCGCGCAGCCGCGCGTCCTCGGTGAGCTCGATGCCGGCACTTCCCACCACTTCCGCGGCCCGCACCCCTTCGCGGCCGAAGCTGGTGGCGCCGAGCACATGGGAGGCCACCGCGCCGTTGGGATAGAGGCGCGCCTCGCGCGGGCCGAAGAGCAGGCCCGGCTCGCCGAGATCGTGGACGAGCTGGCGCTGTTCGGGCGAGATCGTGCGCTTGATCCACATGAACTTGCGCCCGCTGGTGAAGCGGTCGCGCAGGGCGGCGGCGTCGAGATCGGGGAAGATGCGCGCGAGCCCGTCGGCGGCGGCGATCGGATCGACCATCTCGGCGGGCTGGGCATAGAGCGAGGCGGTGACGATGTTGGTCGCGAGGATCGCGCCGTTGCGGTCGGTGATGTCGGCGCGCCGGGCGGTGATCGGCACGGCATCGGCCTCGGCCCGCGGCTCGGCGGGCACCGCGGCCGAGACCAGCGCCATGCGGCCCGCGACGGTCGAGAAGCCGAGCACGAAGACGGCGCCGAGCAGGATCAGCCGGGCCTCGGCCTTCTTGCGCTCGGCCCTGCGGCTGGCGGCGACGCGCGCGGCGCGTTCCTCGGCCTCGATCAGGTTGGGATCGGTTCCGGCATCGCGGGCGGAGAGGACGCGGGCGAGCGGGCGGAGCGGACGGCGGATCATCGGTTCTTTCCTCCAGCGGCGGCGTCTTGCAGGGCATCGGGCTGCGGCGGATAGGCGACCATGGCCGCCTCGCCGAACTGCTCCGGGGTGAGCGGAACGAGCCCGAGTTCGTCGGAATAGGCCGCGACGAGCGTCGTCAGCCGGTCGGGGCGATTGAGATAGGCCCATTCGGCATGGAGCACGCCGAGCGCCTCCTGCTCGCGGGCGATCTTGACCTGGAGCGCGGCGACGCGGCCGAGCGCTTCCTGCGCGGCGTAGTTCACCCGGTAGGCCCAGGTGGCGCAGACCGCGACGAAGACGATCGCGGAGAGATGGAAGACGACCTTCATCCGACACACCCCCAGAGCGCCACGGGCGGCAGGCCCAGTTCGGCGGGATCAAGCCGGACGGCGGGCGCATCGAGCCGCCGGCCGAGGCGGAGCTTTGCCGAGCGCGCACGCGGGTTTGCAGCGAGTTCCTCGTCGCTCGGGGTGATCGCCTTGCGGAGCGCGCGGGCGAAGCGCGGCTCGTCCTCGTCCTGTTCGGGCGCGTGGCGGCTGCCCTTGGGCTGTCCGCCCGAGGCGGCCTGGAAGAAGCGCTTCACGATGCGGTCCTCCAGCGAATGGAAGGTCACCACCGCAAGCCAGCCGCCGGGGGCGAGCACGCTTTCGGCCGCGGCGAGGCCGCGGTCGAGCTCGCCAAGCTCGTCGTTCACCGCGATGCGGAGCGCCTGGAAGCTGCGGGTGGCGGGATGCGGCTCGCCCGGGCGCTGGCGGCGGGAACAGCTCTCGATGAGGCCCGCGAGCTGGCGGGTGGTGCTGAAGGGCGCGGTCTTGCGCGCGTTCACGATCGCCCGCGCGAGCCGGCGCGCGTTGCGCTCCTCGCCGAGCTGGAAAAGGATGTCGGCCAGGTCGGCTTCGGGCAGGCCGTTGACGAGATCGGCGGCGGAGGGCCCGCTCTGCCCCATCCGCATGTCGAGCGGGCCTTCCTTCTGGAAGGAAAAGCCGCGCTCGGCCTGGTCGATCTGCATCGAGGAGACGCCGATGTCGAGCACGACGCCATCGAGGCGCGGGGCGCCGGCCGCGGCGGCGATCTCGTCGAGCTCGCCGAAGCAGCCCTGCCGGAGGTCGAGCCGGTCGCCGTAGCTGGCGGCCCAGGAGGCGGCGCGTTCGAAGGCTTCCGGGTCGCGGTCGACGCCGATCACCCGCTCGGCGCCGGCCTCGAGCAGGGCGCGGCTGTAGCCGCCGGCCCCGAAGGTGCCGTCCAGCCAGACGCCGGAGACGGGCGAGACCGCCTCGATCAGCGGCTCAAGGAGAACCGGGATATGCGGAGAGACGGGGCCCATCATCATGATCCGCTCCCGCTGCCCTCGATCATCGCGAAAAGGCTTTCCATGCCATCAAGCCCGCCATGTTCGTCCATCTTCTCCGCGATTCCCGCATTGTCGGCGTCATAGGCGGTGGGCGACCAGATCTGGAAATGATCGCCCATGCCCGCGAAGACCGCCTCGCCTTCGATTTCGAATTCCTGCCGGAGCTTGGCCGGCAGGATGATGCGCCCGTTGTCGTCGACCTGGGCGTCCATGCTCTTGGTGTTGATGAGGCGCTCCGCGATACGGCGGCGATCGGAGAATCGCGGCAGGGCCGAGATCATCTCGTCGATCTCCTCCATGCCCTCCATGGTGTAGCCCTCGATCCGGCCCTTGAATCCGTAGATCAGCACGAAGGTCGCCGCCCGGTCCTTGTTGTCGCGATCCCAGTCGGGGTCGCCCTCCTCGATGACGCGCCGAAACGAGGCGGGGACGGACACGCGTCCCTTCTGGTCCACCTTATGGACCGATTCGCCTCTGAAGCGCCGTTTCACCGGCCGGTCTCCTGTCCTTCACACCGGAGCGAAACAAAAGGCGGGCCGTGCAGTCTCAATGCACGACCCGCCGCTTGGTCCGTTCTGGGGGCCTGGGCCCGACTGCGTCCGTTTGTGTGGTCTGCTCTGCTCTTTTGTGTCCGCGTCGGGTCTTCAATGTTTTCGGAAAGCGGCGGGCCTGTATGAAACCTGCCGTTTTTTTTGTTTTTCGCGGAGCTTGCTGCCCCTGTCCGAATTCCGCTGCCTTCCGTGAATTTTGGATACCATGGGAATTTGTACAACTCAATGGATTTTTATGCCACTCCATGGACATGACGCGACTTTCTCATCTCACATTTGCATCAATTTTGACCGAACCTGTGGTACCGAGGCAGTGGTTGCGTATCGCGCTGCGGGATAACACAAGATATGCCGGCAACTTAGAGTTGTGTTGCAAAGCAGCAATCCGCGCCTAATCCGAGCCTGGAAATCGCGATGACGGAGGGGGGGCGGAATCGCGCACGAAGAGGCCCGAATCGAGCCTCTGGTGGCATGCCGTTCCATGGGATCGGCGGCGCGCGCGGACGGCCTGTAAGCCGGATTCTGTGACGCGCCCGGAGGGGCGCGACGATGACCATTCCTCTTGGCCCGCCGTCGCCGACGGGCTCGAGCAGCCAACCCGGACCGCTCGGGCGGAAGATCCCTGGGGCAGAGCCCCGCGCGGTCCCTATTTGGCCTTGCTCCTGGCGGGGCTTGCCGTGCCGCTGCCGTTGCCGGAAGCGCGGTGGGCTCTTACCCCACCGTTTCACCCTTGCCCCCGGCCCGGAGGCCGAAGGCGGTCTGTTCTCTGTGGCGCTTTCCCTCGGGTTGCCCCGGGCGGGCGTTACCCGCCGCCATTCCTTCCTGGAGTCCGGACTTTCCTCGACCCGATCCGGGCCGCGGCCATCCAGCCATCCGCGCCCGATCCGGTCTAGGGGCGGCGCACGCGGCGGTCAATCGGCCCCGGAACGCCGCGCGGGAGGCGTGGCCATCCGGCCACGCGGGGGTGGGATGTACCACACCGACCCGGCCGCGGCCGCCGGGCCGGCAGCTCTCTCCACGCCCCCGCAGGCCGCGGGGCCAGAGAGGGCCCGAGGCCCGGTCAGGCGGGAGAATCGGGGGGACGCAGCGGCGGGCTGCAGAGACGCTATATATACATGTATCGCGGCGGCGCCCCGGTTGCCTTCCCCGCGGGCTTTCGCGTCAGGAAAGCGAGGCCGGGAGGGCGTCGGGATCGAAGCGGCACCACTCCGCGGCCTTCAGCCAGACAGCGGTGAAGCCCGAGAGCGAATAGGTGTCGAAGATGCGAAACGCGCCTTCGTGCGTGACGCCGATCTCCACGACATCGCCGTCGCGCAGCGCCGCCACCGTCTCGGCAGCAAAGCCGTTCGTCATCGAAGCCTCGACCGTGGGCTCGCCGAACGCGTCGATGCCCTGCAGGATGGCCATCTCGTCGGAGAGCCAGGTCGGGGTGCCATCGAAGATGAGCGCGATCTCGTCATACACGTCGAGCGGCAGCGGATCATGGCGGAACCAGACCGGGATATAGCTGAGCACGCCGTCGTAGCCGTTCTCGCCGATGGAGAAGAGGAGCGCGCCGTTGCCGTCGCCGCCGGTCCGAAGCTCGCAGGCGCCGGTATCGGTCATGCGGACACGCCAGGCGCCGTGCTCCCAGAAATTGCTGTCGGCCTGGGCCGGGGCGGCAAGGACACCCGCGACGGCAAGGGGGATGGCAAGGGCAAGGGGTGCGAAACGGCGCATGACTGGAACTCCGGGCTTTCGGAAAACACCGGAGACGCTAGCGGCAGGGTGTGAAGGCCGGGTTAGCCGGGGCGCCCTTTCCGGCGCCCCGGCCCGGTCAGCTCGGATCGCGCCAGCGGTTGACCATCGGGTAGCGGCGGTCGAGCCAGAAGGCGCGGCGGGTGAGGCGCGCGCCGGGGGCGGACTGGAAGCGCTTCCATTCGGAGATGTTGAGGAGATGCTCGACGCGCTTCACCGTGTCGCGCTCGTAGCCCGCCGCGACGATCTCGGCGACCGACTGGTCGTCCTCGACCATGCGCTCGAGGATGCCGTCGAGGATCTCGTAGGACGGCAGGCTGTCCTCGTCCTTCTGGTCGGCGCGCAGCTCGGCCGAGGGCGGCTTTTCGATGACGCGGGGCGGGATCACCACGCCCGCGGGCGCCTTCATCCACGGGCGGTGGTTTTCGTTGCGCCAGCGGCAGGTCTCGAAGACGCGGGTCTTGTAGAGATCCTTGATCGGATTGTAGCCGCCGTTCATGTCGCCGTAGATCGTGCAGTAGCCGACCGCGACCTCCGACTTGTTGCCGGTGGTGAGCAGCATGGCGCCGAACTTGTTGGAGACCGCCATCAGGAGCGTGCCGCGCAGCCGCGACTGGAGGTTCTCCTCCGTCACATCCGGCGCATGGCCCGCGAAGAGTGGCGCGAGCGTCTCGGTGAGCGCGGCGCGGCCAGGCTCGATCGGCAGCGTGTCGAGCCGGCAGCCGAGGGCCTCGGCCACGCCCGCGGCATCCTCGAGGCTTTCGGTGGCGGTGTATTCGGAGGGCAGCATGATGCAGTGGACGTTTTCCGGGCCCAGCGCATCGGCGGCGATGGTGGCGACGAGCGCGCTGTCGACCCCGCCCGAGAGGCCGAGCACCGCCTTCGAGAAGCCCGACTTGGTCATGTAGTCATGGAGCGCCATGACCATGCCGCGGTAGTCCTGCTCGACCACGGGCGGGTGGACGGCCCGCTCGCCGGGGCGCGCGCGCCAGCCCGCCTCGGTGCGGTCGAAATCGACATGGGCGATGACCTCGTCGAAGACCGGGAGCTGCACCGCGAGCTGGCCGCCCGGGTTGAGGACGAAGGAGCCGCCCTCGAAGATCTGGTCGTCCTGGCCGCCCAGCATGTTGAGGTAGACGAGCGGCAGGCCGGTTTCGACGGTGCGCGCCACCATGTGGTGGATGCGCACGTCGAACTTGCCGCGGCGGTAGGGCGAGCCGTTCGGCACCATCAGGATCTCCGCCCCGCTCTCGGCCATCGTCTCGGCGACATCAGGATACCAGCTGTCCTCGCAGATCGGCGTGCCCATCCGCAGCGGGCCGATCGCGAAGGGCCCGGCGATCTGGCCGGGCGTGTAGAGGCGCATCTCGTCGAAGACGTGGTAGTTCGGCAGGTGATGCTTGCGGGCATAGCCCCTGACCTTCCCGCCCTCGAGAATGGCGTAGACGTTGTAATGCCGGCCGTCGGCCTCCCTCACCGGCAGGCCGATGCCGAGCGGCGGGCCGTCGGCGACCTCGGCGGCGAGCGTTTCGAGCTCGTTCCAGGCATCGGCGCAGAGCGCGGGTTTCACGGCGAGATCCTGCGGCTGGTAGCCGAGCAGGAACATCTCGGGCATGGCGACGAAATCGGCGCCGGCGGCCTTGCCCGCGGCATGGGCCTCGCGCGCCTTCGCGCGGTTGCCCGCGAGATCCCCGAGCGTGGGGTTCATCTGTGCCATGGTCAGCCGAAACGTGCCGGTCATGCCGGATCCCCCGCGCTTGCCTCGTCCTCCCCGAATACCTTCGGCGCCGGGGCGATGACAAGGGCGGCTCTGATGCGGCGCAGCGGGGCGCCCGACCGCCGGCATGGGGCAATAAGCCATTGTCCCCGCCGGGGGGGATTGGCTAAGTTCCCGCAACAGCAGATTGACCCGGACCCCGGGCAGGAGACAGGCTTGATACGAGCAATCCGCATCGGCACCGCACTCGGCGTCCTCTGCCTTGCGCCCGGCCTTGCCATGGCCCAGGCGTCGGTGCAGACCAAGGAATACGACAATGGCGGCGTCTACGAAGGCGAATTCGTCGACGGCCGCCAGCAGGGCACCGGCACCTACCGGCTGCCGAACGGCTATGAATACAGCGGCCAGTGGGTCGAGGGCCGCATCGAGGGCGAGGGCAAGGCGACCTTCCCCAACGGCGCGGTCTACGAGGGCCATTTCGCCGACGGCCGCCCGCAGGGCAAGGGCCGCATGACCTATCCCGACGGCTCGAGCTACGAGGGCGCCTGGGCAGGCGGCCTCATCGAGGGCGAGGGCGTCGCGACCTATGCCAACGGCATGCGCTACGAGGGCAACTTCACGCAGGGCCAGCAGGACGGCAAGGGCAAGCTCACCGGGCCGGACGGCTATGTCTACGAGGGCGACTGGGTCGCGGGCGAGAAGGACGGCACCGGCCGGATCACCTATCCCGACGGCAGCGTCTATGAGGGCGAGATGACGGCCGGCGTGCCGGAAGGCTCCGGCGTGCTCGTCGGCGCGGACGGCTCCCGCTACGAGGGCGGCTGGAAGGGCGGCCAGATCGACGGCGACGGCCACCTCGTTCAGGCGGGCGGCGAGAGCTACGAGGGCGCCTTCGTCGCGGGCCGCCGCGAGGGGCTCGGGCGCATGGTCTCGGCCAATGGCGATGTCTACGAGGGCGGCTTCAAGGCCGACCAGCGCGACGGGGCGGGCACGCTCACCGCGGTCGACGGTTTCTCCTACACCGGCCAGTGGGTCGAGGGCCGCATCGAGGGCGAAGGCAAGGCGACCTATCCCGACGGCGCGGTCTACGAGGGCCACTTCACCAACGGCCGCGCCGATGGCCAGGGCAAGATCACCTATGCCGACGGCTCGACCTTCGAGGGCAGCTGGGAGGCCGGGGTGATCGCCGGCGAGGGCAAGGCGGTCTATGCCAACGGCATCACCTACGAGGGCGCCTTCTCCGACGGGCGCAACAACGGCCGCGGCAAGCTCACCTCGGAGGACGGCTATTCCTACGAGGGGGACTGGAAGGACGGGCTGCGCGATGGCGAGGGCGTCGCGGTCTATGCCGACGGCACCCGCTACGAGGGCAGCTTCAAGGAGGGGATGCGCGCGGGCGCGGGCAAGATGACCCTGCCCCAGGGGCATGTCTTCGAGGGCACCTGGAAGGACGGGCTGCTCAACGGGCCCGGCCGGGCGGAATATCCCAACGGCGATGTCTACGAGGGCAATTTCGTCGACGGGCGGCGCGAGGGCGAGGGCAAGATGACCTTTGCCGGCGGGCAGGTCTACGAAGGGCTCTGGAAGGACGGGCAGCCGGCCGGGACGGCAACGGCGACGCCGCCGACGCCGGAGGACGCCCCCGCAGCCCCCGAGGAGCCCGCGGCAGCGCCTGCGCAGGACGGCTGAACCTTGACGGCAGATTGCGCGCGGGGGCGGAAACGGCCCTGCGCGCCCTGTTTATGCTCAGTTGATGCGGTCGGTGGCGCCGCCGGGGCCGATCAGCAGCGCGTCCACGTCGCGGCGGACCGAGCGGATCAGGGCGGCGCAGGTTTCATCGCCCTCCCCTCCCTCTCCCGCGAGGCGGTCCCAGATCGCGAGCTTGGTGCTCACGTCGCGCAGCGATCGGGCCCGGAGCGCGGCCGCCTTCATCGCGACCTGCTGCTCGAGATCGAGCAGCACATCGGTCTCGCTCGCCGCCTGGCAGGCGAGCGCCCAGGTCAGCTCGTGATCGTGCGCCCGCTCGGCGAGATGTTCGCCGATCATCCGGAGATAGTCGTGAAGCTTGTCGAGGTCGTCGGGCAGACTCTTCGGTCCGAAGCGCAATGTGCGTATCAGTCCATCATTTTCCATCAGCGCCAGCATCTTCCCGCCATCCCCCAAAAAAATGCTCGCAATCCCGCCGGAGCGGAGCATCGGCTGCGTTTATCCTGCGACCTATGCGAGTGCAATTCCGAGCGTCACGCTAACGTGATCGCGTGAGGCGCAGGTCAAATCATGTTTCTCCGCGCCGGTTCCATCAGGAATCGCTGCGGATGATTCCGACACCGATCCCCCTTACCGCCGCAGTAATCCGGTCAAACACACCCAGCTTGAGGTAGATCCGCCGCAGATGTGCGTCAACTGTATGAGCGGAAATCCCCAGGATCTCGGCGATCGAGGGATTGCTTTTGCCGCGCGCCACCCAGATCAGCACCTCCTGTTCGCGCCGCGAAAGGCTTGGCCGCGGGCCGAGCGCCGGCACCCAGAGGGCGCAGTAGCGGAGGTGGGCGAGCTGGCAGGCCCACTGCATCTCGTGGAGCGCGCCGGGCTCCATCCGGGTCGTGCCCGGCTCGAACTCGAGGCTTACGAAGCCGTTGCGGCCGTTGGGGCCATAGACCGAGATGCAGAGGCCGCTCGCCGGATCATCGTCGCGCAGAAGCGCTATCTGCTCGGGGTCGAGCGGACCGTCGAGAACAAGCGGCACCTCGTCCCAGTAGAAGGGCCTCGGATGCATCAGCGCGTAGCGGAGGTTGCGGTTGGTCCGGTAGTAGCCGGAGCAGAAATAGGTCTGCACCACATCCTCGCCGAAGCCCTCGGTGGCGAAGCGCAGGCGATCCGCATCCGGCGCGCCGAGCGGCGGCAGATGAGCGTAATAAAGCCGCGCGATGCGGCGCGCCTTTATGTAGCGGGTGCAGATATCCCAGAGTTTCCAGAGATCCGGGGCCCGCTCCACCTCCCCCTGGTAGTCGCGAAGATCCATTGTCTCGCAATCCTGCCATCACCTGCTGTCGCCATCCGATAATAGGACCTTATGCTGCGGAAGCACAATCAACCTTGCGCCAGATCATGGCGAAAGGCCGGCATTTCACACGACAGGCGATTGACGACGACGCTATCCCGCCCCCGGAGCTCAGACCTCGCGCAGGATGCGGCGCTGGATCTTGCCGGTCGCCGTCATCGGCAGATGTTCCACGAAGACGAGCTGTCGCGGCGCGACATGGGGCGAGATCCGGCTCCTCACCCGCTCGACGAGCTGGGCTTCGAGCCCCTCGGAGGAGGCACCGTCGCGCAGCACGACAAAGGCCTTCACCACCTCGGTGCGGATCGGATCCGGCACGCCGACGACCCCGGCCATCGCGACATCGGGGTGGCCGGAGAGGCAATCCTCGATCTCGGTCGGGCCGATGCGGTAGCCCGAGGAGGTGATGACATCGTCGGTGCGCGACTGGAAGAAGACGTATCCGTCCTCGTCCATCGTGCCCTCGTCCCCGGTGAGCAGCCAGCGCCCGGCGAATTTCTCCGCCGTCTTTTCCGGGTTGTTCCAGTATCCGAGAAACATCACCGGATCGGGCGCGCGCACTGCGATCTCGCCGGACTCGCCCGGAGGCAGAGGCCGGCCCGACGGCGAGACGATGGCGACCTGGTGCCCTGGCACGGCGCGACCGGCGGAACCGGGGCGCACCGGCATCCGGGCGGAACAGTTCGCGATCATCGCGTTGCATTCGGTCTGGCCGTAGAATTCGTTGATGGTGATGCCGAAGACGCCGCTGCCCCAGTCGAGCAGCTCGGCGCCCAGCGCCTCGCCGGCGGAAGTGACGGTGCGGAGCCCGGGCACGGCGCCGACGCCCGCCTGGCGCATGAGCTTGAGCGCGGTCGGCGGGAAGAAGGTGTTGCGCACCTCCGTGCGGGTCATGAGATGCGCGGCGCGCTCGGGATCGAATTTCGCCATCCGGTGCGCCACCACCTCGACCCCGAAATAGAGCGAGGGCAGCAGCACGTTGGTGAGCCCGCCCATCCAGGCCCAGTCGGCCGGGGTCCAGATCCGGTCGCCGGGGCGGCCGAGCGTGTCATGGGCCAGCCCGATGCCGGGGAGATGCCCGAGCAATACCCGGTGGCCGTGGAGCGCCCCCTTGGGCGGGCCGGTTGTCCCAGAGGTGTAGCTGAGGAAGGCCGGATCATCGGGGCCGGTCGCCACCAGCTCGCAGTGGTCGCTCGCCTTGCCGAGCTCCTGCCAGAAGCCCATCACGTCGGTCTCGCGCATGTCGATGGAGAAGACCGTGGTCAGATCGGGCAGGCTTGCGCGGATCGCCACCACCTTGGGGAGGTTCGCCTGATCGGTGACGATGGCCTTCGCGCCGGAATCGAGCATGCGGAAATGCAGCCCGTCTTCGCCGAAGAGCGAGAAGAGCGGCACGACCACGGCACCGATCCGGTAGGCGGCGAGATGGGTGATGAGGGTCTCGGGCGTCTGGGGCAGCAGCACCGCGACCCGGTCGCCGCGGCCGATGCCCTGGGCCTTCAGCGCATTCGCAAACCGCCGCGCGGCACGGGCGAGCATGGCGAAGGTCCAGACCCGCTCCTCGCCCTCGGGGCGGATGTAGCGCAGCGCAACGCGGTCGGGTTCCTGCCGGGCCCAGACGTCGCAGCACACTTCGGCAATGTTGAACCGCCGCCAGCGCGGCCAGCGGAAGGCGGCCCGGAGCTCGTCCCAGCTGCCGGATTCAGGAAGGAGGGGAAGCCCTGGACTACGCATCACTCTCATCTCGCACCTGCAACATCACTGGAACCTGATGGCACAAGATTGCGAAATAGCCAAATGGTGGCGTTGCGTTGAGAAAGGAAAAGAGCCATCTTGCGACCCCGCGACAACAATACGAAACACCGCCCCGGGAGTTTGCCGTGTCCGTTCCGCCTCGCCTGATCGACCCGTTCCAGCGGGAGATCACCTACCTTCGGGTCTCGGTGACGGACCGGTGCGATTTCCGCTGTGTCTATTGCATGGCGGAGCATATGGAATTCCTGCCCAAGGCGGAGTTGCTGACGCTTGAGGAGCTCGACCGGCTCTGCTCGGCCTTCGTCGGGCTCGGGGTGCAGAAGCTGAGGATCACCGGTGGCGAGCCCCTGGTGCGCAAGGGCATCATGACCTTCTTCCGCGGCATGGCGCGGCATCTCGAGAGCGGGGCGCTGCGGGAGCTGACCCTCACCACCAACGGCAGCCAGCTCGAGCGATTCGCGGCCGAGCTCTTCGATTGCGGCGTGCGGCGGGTGAATGTCTCGCTCGACACGCTCGACGCGGCGAAGTTCAAGGCGATCACCCGCTGGGGCCGGTTCGAGCAGGTGATGCGCGGGATCGAGGCCGCCGCCGCCGCGGGGCTGGCGATCAAGATCAACGCGGTGGCGCTCCGGGGCGTCAATTGCGACGAGATCCACGATTTCGTCGCCTGGTGCGGCGCGCGCGGCTTCGATCTCACCTTCATCGAGGTGATGCCGATGGGCGATCTCGGCGAGGAGGACCGGCTCGACCAGTATTATTCGCTGGAGGCGCTGCGGGCCGATCTCGAGACCCGCTGGACGCTCACCGATACGCAGGAGCGGACGGGAGGCCCGGCGCGCTATGTGCGGGTGGCGGAGACCGGCGGGCGCATCGGCTTCATCACGCCGCTCTCCCACAACTTCTGTGAAAGCTGCAACCGCGTGCGCCTGACCTGCACCGGGCAGCTCTACATGTGCCTCGGCCAGGAGGACGATGCGGATTTGCGCCGGGTGCTGCGCAGCCATCCGGGCGAGGACGCGCCGCTCATCGAGGCGATCCGGGCGGCGATCGCCCGCAAGCCCAAGGGGCACGACTTCGACTATTCGCGGCAGGAAGTCGCGGGCCAGATGAGCCGCCACATGAGCCACACCGGCGGCTGAAGCCGCCCCCCGGAGGGAGGTGCGCATGGACTTCACGCCGCTCACGGGCAGCTGCCGCTGCGGCAGGGTGCGGATCGGGATGTCGCAGCCGCCGGTGATGACCGCGGCCTGCCATTGCCGGGGCTGCCAGCGCATGAGTTCGAGCGCGTTTTCCCTGACCGCGATGGTGCCCGTGCAGGGTTTTCAGGTTCTTGCGGGCGATCCGGTGCCGGGCGGGCTGCGCGGGCCCGAGCTCGATCACCGGTTCTGCCCGGACTGCATGAGCTGGATCTTCACCCGCATCCGCGGCTGGGACGAGATGGTCAATGTCCGTCCGGTGATGTTCGAGGACCTTCGCTGGGCCGAGCCCTTCCTCGAGACGATGGCGGCGGAGAAGCTGCCCTGGGTGAACCTGCCGGTCCGGCGGAGCTATGCGGGCTTTCCGCCCGAGGCGGATTTCCCCGATCTTCTGGCGCAGTTCGCGGCCGAGCGGCACTGAGCCGCGCGGCTCAGTGCGCGAGAGCCCAGTTCGGCCCCTGCCCCGCATCGACGACGAGCGGCACATCGAGCGCGACGGCGGGCAGCGCCGCAGCTTCCATCACCGTCTTTACCGCCGCGATGGTTTCCTCCACCGCGCCTTCCTCGACCTCGAAGACCAGTTCGTCATGGACCTGGAGCAGCATCTTCGCGGGCAGGTGCGCAATGGCCTCGGGCACGCGGATCATGGCGCGGCGGATCACGTCGGCGGCCGAGCCCTGGATCGGGGCGTTGATCGCGGCGCGCTGCGCGAAGGCGGCCTTGGGGCCCTTCGCAGCAATCTGCGGCGTGTGGATCCGGCGGCCGAAGAGCGTCTCGACGTACTGGTGCTCCTTCGCGAAGGCCACGGTCTCGTCCATGTATTCGCGGATGCCGGGGAACCGCTCGAAATAGGTGTCGATGAAGGCCTTCGCCTGCTCGCGCGGGATGCGCAGGTTGTTGGCGAGCCCGAAGGCGGAAATGCCGTAGATCACGCCGAAATTGATCGCCTTCGCCTGGCGCCGGACCATCGGGTCCATGCCCTCGATCGGCACGCCGAACATCTCGGAGGCGGTCATCGCATGGATGTCGAGCCCGTCGCGGAACGCCTCCTTAAGCGCCTCGATCCCGGCGACATGGGCAAGGATGCGGAGCTCGATCTGGGAATAGTCGAGCGAGACGAGCAGGCTGCCCTCCGGGGCGATGAAGGCCTCGCGGATACGGCGGCCCTCCTCGGTGCGGACGGGGATGTTCTGCAGGTTCGGGTCGGTCGAGGCGAGGCGGCCGGTGGCGGCGCCCGAGATCACGTAGGAGGTGTGGACGCGGCCGGTTTCCGGGTTGATGTGGCTCTGAAGCGCGTCGGTATAGGTCGACTTGAGCTTGGAGAGCTGGCGCCAGTCGAGCACGCGCGCGGGCAGGTCGTGGCCCTGTGCGGCAAGCTCCTCGAGCACGTCGGCGCCGGTGGCATAGGCGCCGGTCTTGCCCTTCTTGCCGCCCGCAAGCCCCATCTGGTCGAAGAGCACCTCACCGAGCTGCTTGGGGGAGCCCACGTTGAATTTGCCGCCTGCAAGCGTGTGGATCTCCTCCTCGAGCGCCGCCATCTTCTGGGCAAAGGCGCCGGACATGCGCGAGAGGTGGTCGCGGTCGACCTTGATGCCCGCCATCTCCATCCTGGCCAGCACCGGAACGAGCGGGCGCTCCATGGTCTCGTAGACGCGGGTGACGCGGGCGAACGGCAGGCGCGGCTTCAGCACCGCCGAGAGCCGCCAGGTGATCTCGGCGTCTTCCGCGGCATAGGCCGCGGCCTCCTCGATCGGCACCCGGTCGAAGGTGATCGCCGACTTGCCCGAGCCGAGCAGCGGCTTGATGGGGATCGGCACATGGCCGAGATAGGCCTCGCTCAGATAGTCCATGCCGTGGCCGTGGAGGCCGGAATGGAGCGCGAAGGACATGAGCATGGTGTCGTCGATCGGCGCCACCGTCACCCCGTGCCGGGCGAAGATCTTGGCGTCGTATTTCATGTTCTGGCCGATCTTGAGGATCGCGGGATCCTCGAGCACGGGTCGGAGCAGGCCGAGCGCCTCCTCGAGCGGGATCTGCCCCTCGATGAGCGCCGCCGCGCCGAAGAGGTCGCCCTCGCCCTTCACATGGCCGAGCGGGATGTAGGCCGCAATCCCCGGACCGGTGGAGAGCGAGATGCCGACGAGGCCCGCCACCATCTCGTCGAGGCCGGTGGTTTCGGTATCGACCGCGACGATGCCCGCCGCGCGGATGCGCGCGACCCAGGCCTCGAGGGCGGCGCGGTCCCGCACCGTCTCGTAGCGCGCGGGATCGATCGGCGGAAGCTCCGGGCGCGCCGGCGCCGTCCAGCCCTCGGCGGCGGCACCGTCCGCCCCGCCGTCGGCGGGGCTCGATGCCCCGGCGCCGGCGCCCCCCGCCCCGGCGGGCAGGGGCGGCTCGACGCCGAATTTCGCCGCCACCCGGCCGGTCAGGGTGCGGAACTCCATTTCCGAGAGGAAGGTCAGAAGCTTCTCCGGGTCCGGCTCGCGCACCTCGAGCGCCTCGAGCGGCTCGTCGAGCGGCGTGTCGCGGCGGAGCGTGACGAGATCGCGCGAGACGCGGATCTGGTCGGCATAGTCGATCAGGGTCTGGCGGCGCTTGGGCTGCTTGATCTCGCCCGCCCGCGCCAGCAGCGTGTCGAGATCGCCGTATTCGCGGATGAGCAGCGCGGCGGTCTTCACGCCGATCCCCGGCGCACCGGGCACGTTGTCGACGGAGTCGCCCGCAAGCGCCTGCACGTCGGTGACCTTGTCGGGGGTGACGCCGAACTTCGCCTCGACCTCCTCGAGCCCGATCGGCTTCATCTTGAGCGTGTCGAACATCTCGATGCCGCCGCCCACGAGCTGCATGAGGTCCTTGTCGGCGGAGATGATGGTGACACGGCCGCCCGCGTCGCGCGCGAGGCAGGCGTAGGTCGCGATCAGGTCGTCGGCCTCGAAGCCTTCCTTCTCGATGCAGGGCAGATTGAAGGCGCGGGTGGCATCGCGGATCAGCGGGAACTGCGGGCGCAGATCCTCGGGCGGCTCGGGCCGCTGGGCCTTGTATTCGGGGTAGATCTCGCTGCGGAAGGTCTTGCCGGAATGATCGAAGATCACCGCGACATGGGTCGGCGCATCCGCCCCCTTCGCGTCCTCGACCATCTTGAAGACCATGTTGCAGAAGCCCGCGACCGCCCCCACGGGAAGGCCGTCGGATTTTCGGGTGAGCGGCGGCAGGGCGTGATAGGCCCGGAAGATGAATCCCGAGCCGTCGATCAGATGCAGGTGGTGCCCCTTGCCGAAGGACACGATCAGTGGTCCGACACCGCCGCGCCCGGCTTCAGCACGTATTTCCGGTCACAGTAGCCGCACTCGACGAACCCGGTCTTCGGGTCGATGGTGAGCCAGACCCGCGGGTGCCCCAGCGCGCCGCCGCCGCCGTCGCAGGCGATGCGGGTCGAGGTCACTTCGATGACTTCCGGGGCTGGTCTGCTCATGCGGAACTCCGTCAGGCTGCGGCTTGTCTCCCGCTCTCCTTAGCCTGCGGGTGCGGGGCTCGGCAATGCCAAGCTCGCGCCCGCGGGCCGAGGCGCGCGGTCAGGCGGGGTGGACGAGCATCGCGCCGAGCGAGCGGCCGGCGAGGATGTGCATGTGGAAATGCGGCACTTCCTGGTGCGAATCCGGGCCAGCATTGCCGATCACCCGGTAGCCTGCGCCGCCCGTCCCCGGCGCGACCCCGAGATCGGCCGAAAGCTTCGCAAGGGTCCGGTAGAAATCGACGATCTCCGCCTCGCTCGCCTCCGCCCCGAAATGGTCGGCGTTCACATAGGCGCCCTTCGGGATCACCAGCACATGCACCGGGGCCTGGGGCCGGATGTCGTGGAAGGCGAGCGTGTGCTCGGTCTCGCAGATGGTCTTGTTGGGGATCTCGCCGCGCAGGATCTTCGCGAAGATGTTCTGGTCATCGTAGTCGTAGGGCATCCCTGTCGCTCCGCTCGGTCTCGGTTCAGTGCGGCTAGCAAGGCGGAAACGCGCCGGGGGTCAAGGGGCAATCGCCCCCGGAGCGGGTTTCAGGCAACGCCCTCCTGGGCGAAGATCCGGCGCAGGTCCTCCTCGGGGCGCGCGCCGATATGGCTGATGATCTCGGCCGCGGCGATGCAGCCCATGCGGGTGGCGGTCAGCATGTCGCGGCCCGCGGTGAGGCCGTGGAGCAGGCCCGCGGCGAAGAGATCCCCCGCGCCGGTCGCATCGACCACGCGGGCCGGCATGGCGGTGGCATGCACCCGCCGGCCGCCGGACATGAGGAAGGCCCCCCGGGCGCCGACGGTGCAGGCGGTCATCGGCACCTCGGCCTGGGCCCGCCCCATGGCCCATTCGAGCACATCGGTCTGGTAGAGCGACTTGAGCTCGTGCTCGTTGGCGACCAGCAGGTCCACGTCGGAGCGGATCATCGCGAGAAAGGCCTCGCGGTGGCGCTCGACGCAGAACGGGTCGGAGAGCGTGATCGCGACCTTGCCGCCTGCGGACTTGCAGGCGTGGATGGCGCGGGCGAAGGCCGCGTGGCTCTCGGGGCCGTCGAAGCGGTAGCCCTCGAGAAAGATCCATTCCGCGTCGGCCATCTGCGCTTCGTCGATGTCGGCGGGGCTGAGGAACTCGGAGACGCCGAGGTAGGTGCTCATCGAGCGCTCGCCGTCCGGGGTGACGAGCACCATGCAGCGCCCGGTCTCGTGCGGATGGTCGCGCGGCGCGGGCGGGGTGTCGAAACCGGCCCCCTGCGCCCGGAGGTCATGGGCGAAGATCGCGCCGAGCTGGTCGTCCTTGACCTTGCCGACATAGGCGGTGCGCACGCCGAGCGCCGCGAGGCCCGCGATGGTGTTGGCCGCCGAGCCGCCCGAAACCTCGCGCGCGACGCCCATGCTGGAATAAAGCTCGACGGCGCGGTCCCGGCCGACGAGCTGCATGATGCCGCGTTCGACCGCGTGTTCGGTCAGGAATTCCTCCCGCACGCGGGAGATCACGTCGACGATGGCATTGCCCACGCCGACGACCTGATAGGTCTTGCTCAAATCGTCTTCTCCTCGAACTCGCAGATATCGCGGATCAGGCAGGCGGCGCAGGCGGGTTTGCGCGCCGTGCAGACATAGCGTCCGTGCAGGATCAGCCAGTGATGTGCGTGTAGCTGGTAGGGGGCGGGAACGTGATCCTCGATCGCGCGCTCGACCGCCTCGACGGTCTTGCCCTTGGCGATGCCGGTCCGGTTCCCCACCCGGAAGATGTGGGTATCGACCGCCTGTGCGGGCAGCCGCCACCACATGTTGAGAACGACGTTGGCGGTCTTGCGGCCGACGCCGGGCAGGCTCTGGAGCGCGGCGCGCGAGGAAGGCACCTCGCCGCCATAGGCCTCGACGAGAATGCGGCTGAGCTTCAGCACGTTCTTCGCCTTGTTGCGGTAGAGACCGATCGTGCGGATATGCTCGACGATGCCCTCCTCCCCGAGGGCGAGCATCTTCTCGGGCGTGTCGGCGGCCTGGAAGAGGCCTTCCGTCGCCCGGTTCACGCCCTTGTCGGTCGCCTGCGCCGAGAGCGCGACGGCGACAAGCAGCGTGTAGGCACTGGTGTGGATGAGCTCGCCTTTCGGCTCGGGCTCGGCAGCGTGGAAGCGGCGAAAGATCTCCGAGATCGTCGCGTAGTCGAGCTGATCGGGCATGGGCCTCCAGGATCGGGGCGCGGCGGGCCCGCCGCTTTTGCACAGGATTCGGGTGTCTGTGTCTCCGGCAAACGGTTACTTTCCCGCTAATGGCACGGAAACACTGCTGCATGTGGAATAACAGGCGATGACCGAACTGCAACCCTATCATTACGGTGTCATGACCCGGGCGCTCGCCCAGATGGACGCCCATGCCCCGGAACAGCTCTCGCTCGAGGCGCTTGCCGCCGGGGTCGGCATGAGTGCGGCGCATTTCCAGCGTGTCTTCAGCCAGTGGGTCGGAGTGAGCCCCAAGCGCTACCAGCAGTATCTCGCACTCGACCATGCCAAGCGCCTGCTCGCCGAGCGGCACAGCGTGCTCGCGACCGCCCATGCCGCGGGGCTGTCGGGCTCGGGGCGGCTCCACGACCTGTTCCTGCGCTGGGAGGCGATGAGCCCGGGGGAATACGCCCGCGCGGGCGACGGGCTCGAGATCGCCTGGGGCCAATTCGAGACGCCCTTCGGGCCCGCGCTTGCCATGGGCACGGCGCGGGGTCTCTGCGGGCTCGCCTTCTCGGCCGAGACCGGCGAGGCGGCGGCGATGGCGGACATGCGCGCGCGCTGGCCGAAGGCAGGCTTCCGGGAGGATCGCGCGCGGCTCGCGCCCTGGGTCGCCGCGGCCTTCGGGGACGGCGGCGAGACGCGGATCCACATGATCGGCGCCCCCTTCCAGATCAAGGTCTGGGAGGCGCTCCTGCAGGTGCCGAGCGGGCATGTGACGACCTATTCCGACATTGCCACCGCCATCGGGCGGCCGCGCGCGGTGCGCGCCGTGGGCACGGCGGTGGGGCGCAATCCGGTGAGCTGGCTCATTCCCTGCCACCGCGCCCTGCGGAAATCGGGCGGGCTCGGCGGCTATCACTGGGGGTTGGGGGTGAAACGGGCGATGCTCGCCTGGGAATCCGCGCGGCTCGAGGGCACACGCGAGGCGGGATAGGCCCCGCGCGGAATTCCGCGCGAGGCGGCCGGGCCTCATGACGAAGGCGTGAAACCCGCAGCCGTGACGCTTTCTGCCGGCGCGCGGTGTATGATAAGGCGGATCCACAACAACAGCACGAACGAGGATCCGAGCAGTGTCCGGCAAACTCAATGCATTTTCCGCGCTCGGTGCAGCGGCGGCCCTTCTCTCCGCCTGCACCTATGCCGACGGCACCCGCAACAACACCGCGACCCAGGCGGTCGCCGGGACCGCGACCGGGGCGCTGATCGGCAATCTGGTCGGCGGCGACGAGCAGTCGACGATCATCGGCGGCGTCGTTGGCGGCATCGCGGGCACCGCCCTTGGCAGCCATCTCGACAACCAGCAGCGCGAGCTTCAGGCCGCGATCGGCGGCAGCGGCGCCGGCATCGTCAACACCGGCAACCAGCTCATCGTGAGCCTGCCCGAAGCGATCACCTTCGCGGTCGACAGCTCCGACGTGCGGCCCCAGATCCGCGACGACCTGATCGCGGTGTCGCGCAACCTGCAGAAATACCCCAACAGCACCGTTCAGGTGGTCGGGCACACCGACAACACCGGCTCGGCGAACTACAACCAGGGCCTGAGCGAGCGCCGCGCGCAGGCGGTCTCGAACATCCTGATTGCGAGCGGCACGCCCTCCTGGCGCGTCCAGTCCTTCGGCCGCGGCGCGAGCCAGCCGGTGGCCTCGAACGCAACGGCCGAGGGCCGGGCGGCGAACCGGCGGGTCGAGATCATCATCACGCCGGGCAGCTGAGGCGCGGCGCCGTCAGACCGGGCGGGCCTCCGGCAACCGGGGGCCCCGGCCGAAACGGGCCGAGAAGCTGGCGCAAGGGCGGCCCTGTGGCCGCCCTCGGGTCATTCCGGCATGTGCAGGACGGACGGGTTCAGCGACCCTGGGCGCAGGCCCGGCATTTCGGGGTGTGCGGCAGGACATCGAGACGCGCGTCGCTGATCGGATCGCCGCATTCGACGCAGATGCCGTAGGTGCCCTGCGCCATGCGGTCGAGGGCCGCACGGATCATGCGGATCTCGAGCTGCCCGGCCTCGCCGAGATCCTCGAGCACCTCCTCGTCCTCGCGTTCGGTGGCGCGTTCCTCGAAATCGCGGTTCACCGGCTCGTCGAGTTCGCTCGCGATCCGGTGCAACCGTCCCTCGAGCTCCTCAAGCCGGGTTTCGAGCAGTTTCCTGCGGTCGTCGGTGGCAATCATCTCGCGCCCCCCTTGTCATCCATTTTTCATGACTCGCGCATGGATCGCGCCGGCGGTCCATGATCCGTGTCAATTCCGGCACTTGCGTGCAGGACAGGATAAATGGCGGGCGGCCCGTCAGCGACGGGCGATGATCCAGACCGCATGGACGATGCCGGGGATGTAGCCGCAGAGCGTCAGCAGGATGTTGATCCAGAACTGGAGGCCGATCCCGACCTGGAGAAACACGCCGAGCGGCGGCAGCAGGATGGACAGAAGAATTCGCAGCAGATCCAATTTTCTCAACTCCTCGATGGGCAGACCACAGGAACGTTTGAGAAACGAGGTTGTTCCCCCCGCCCGGCGCAAGGGGGCCGCTCAGGGGATCGAGAAGATCTCGGCGGCGATCGCAGCGCCGCTGCCCTCGAGACGCCGCTCGGCCGGGCTGTCGTAGACGACGAGCCAGTCCTCCCCCCAGCGCACGAGGCCTTCGGGGTGATCGACCTTACCGCGATAGGGCAGATCGAGCGCATGGACGACCGCTTCCGGCGGATGGACGCCGCTCTTGCGCGCCGAGACGGCATCCTTCCAGCGCAGGACATGCGCCGGCCCGTCGCCGGCCATGGCGGGCCCCGCGAGCACGAGCAGGTCGTCGCCGTCGAAGGCGAGATCGCGCACGCCGAGGCCGCGCGTCGGCAGCAGGTGCGTCCGGTAGCGGCGCTTGCCGTCGATGCGCCGGGGCTTGAGGTGGCCGCTGCCGGTGATCTTGCAGTCGAGCTCGATCACCACCGCCATGCCGCCGATCACCGGCCCGCGCAGCCCGAGCCAGACGCGCAGCCCGCGGGCGGCGATCCCCTCGATGTCGAGGCCGTTCTCCTTGCAGGGGATGTCGAGAAACGGGCCGAGGATCGGATCGTCCCGCAGCCAGCGCTTGAGCTTGCTGTGCTTCTTCGAGAGCTTGAAATGTGCGGCGCGGTTCTCGCCCACTTCGGCGAGCGGCGCCATGCCACCGGAGCGGCGGGTGAGGGGAAAGCGGCCGAGGAACGCGCGGTTCGGGTCGCGCTTGATGTCCGTCATGCGGCGGAGCGCCTCGTCCGGCGCATGTCCGGAGACCTTGGGCTTGCCGCGCTTGAGCGAATGCGAGCCCACCACCCAGAGCCAGTTGCCGTCGCAATCGAGCCCCTCGATATCCATCTCGCCCCCCGGGCCGTCGGGGAGATCGATGAGCGCGCCGAAGGCGAAATGGCGGTGATTGCCCCAGTGGCCGTCGGCCTCGGTCAGGCGGTCCACCCCCGCGGTTTCGTCGCAGGAGAGGAACAGGCTGTCGCCTGCGCGCGCGGCGGCGGAGAGATCCTGGTGTATTGGATCATCAACGTGATCGATCGCCTTGTGATGCCGGAAGCGGAGGATCAGGCGGTCTTTCGGGTCGGGCACGGGCATTCGGTCTCCTGTGGGGCTTGGCGCACCGGCCCTCGTTCACTTGCTGCGGAGCCTTCATCGTGATGCGTGCGCCGAATCCCCCCGAGCCTAGCCCAAGCGAGGGCTGTTCCCAAACCCCGGAAGCGGAGGACGAGGCGCTGGTGATCTTCACCCCGTCGGGCCGCCGCGGCCGGGTGCCGCGCGGCACGCGCGTGCTCGATGCTGCGCGCCGCCTCGGGGTCGATCTCGATTCCGTCTGCGGCGGGCGGGGGATCTGCTCCAAATGCCAGGTCGCGCCGGCCTTCGGCGATTTCCCCAAGCACGGGCTCCGGTCGGCGGTGGATGCGCTCTCGGACTGGAATGCGGTCGAGGCGCGCTATGCCGAGAAGCGCGGGCTGGCGGCCGGCCGGCGGCTCGGCTGTCAGGCGCGGATCAAGGGCGATGTGGTCATCGACGTGCCGCCCGAGAGCCAGGTTCACCGCCAGGTGGTGCGCAAGCGCGCGGAAGCGCGCGCCATCGTCATGGATCCTGCCGTGCGGCCCTTCTATGTCGAGGTGGCCGAGCCCGACATGCACGAGCCCTCGGGTGATTTCGAGCGGCTCTGCCGGGCGCTCGAGGCGCAATGGGGGATCGGCGCGGTGGAGGCGAGCCTGCCGGTGCTCGCCCGGCTCCAGCCGGTGCTGCGGCAGGGCGGCTGGAGCATCACCTGCGTGATCCACCGGGAAGGCGAAACCGGCCCTGCCCGGCTGCTCGAGGTCTGGCCCGGCTTCCGCGAGGGCCCGCTGCTGGGGCTCGCGATCGATCTCGGTTCGACGACGATCGCCGGCCATCTCTGCGATCTCGCGACCGGCGAGGTGCTGGCCTCGGCCGGGCTCATGAACCCGCAGATCCGCTTCGGCGAGGATCTGATGAGCCGTGTGTCCTGGGCGATGATGAACCCCGGCGGTGCGGCGGAGATGACAAAGGCGGTGCGCGATGCGCTCGGGGCGCTGGCCCGCGCCGCCGCGGCGGAGGCGGGCGTGTCCGCGGACGCGATCTTCGAGGCGGTGATCGTCGGCAATCCGGTGATGCATCACCTGCTGCTCGGGATCGATCCGGTGGAGCTCGGCCAGGCGCCGTTCGCGCTCGCGGCGGCGGGCGCCCTGCGGTTCGGCGCGGCCGAGATCGGCCTCGGGCTGCATGCGGAGGCGCGCGTCTACGTGCTCCCCTGCATCGCGGGCCATGTCGGCGCCGATGCCGCGGCGGTGGCGCTCTCGGAAGCGCCGGACCGCTCGGACGAACTCATGCTCGTCGTCGATGTCGGCACGAATGCCGAGATCCTGCTCGGAGACCGCAGCCGCATTCTGGCCTGCTCCTCGCCGACCGGGCCCGCCTTCGAGGGCGCGCAGATCGCCTTCGGGCAGCGCGCGGCGCCGGGCGCCATCGAACGGGTGGCGATCGACCCGGTAACGAAGGTGCCGCGCTTCCGGGTGATCGGCTGCGAGCTCTGGTCCGACGCGCCGGGCTTTGCCGAAGCCGTCGGCGCCACCGGCATCACCGGGATCTGTGGCTCGGGCATCATCGAGGCGATCGCGGAAATGCGCATGGCCGGGCTCGTCGATGCGAGCGGTCTGATCGGTTCGGCCGAGCAGACCGGGTCGGAGCGCTCCGTGCCCGAGGGGCGGACTCATGCCTATCTGCTCCATGACGGCAGCGCCGCCGGCGGGCCCCGCATCCTGGTGACGCAGGGCGATGTTCGCGCCATCCAGCTTGCGAAATCCGCGCTTTACGCCGGAGCGCGGCTGCTCATGGACCGGATGGGGGTCGATGACGTGGCCCGTGTCGTGCTCGCGGGCGCCTTCGGCGCACATATCTCGCCGAAACATGCGATGGTGCTCGGCATGATACCGGACTGCGGGATCGGCCAGGTGAGCTCGGCGGGAAATGCGGCGGGCACCGGCGCGCGGATCGCGCTGCTCAATGCCGCCGCCCGGCACGAGGTCGAGGCGCTGGTGCGGCGGATCGAGAAGGTCGAAACCGCGATCGAGCCGCAGTTCCAGGCCCATTTCGTTGCCGCCAACGCCATGCCGCACGCGAGCGATGCCTTCGCCCGGCTCCGCGCCGCGGTGCCGCTCCCCGATGTCTCGTTCAACACCGGCGGAGCGCGCAGCGGCGAGGGCGGCGGGCGCCGGCGGCGGCGCGGCTGAAGCCGCGGCTAGGCCGCGAGATCGGGTGCGGCCGAACCGATGCGGGCACAGATCTCGCGGAGCGCCCGGCGGCTTTCGGGCGACCAGGGCGCGGCGCGGGAGGCGAAGAGCGTCGCCTGGCTCCTCAGCACGAGCCCGTCCTCGAGGATCTTCAGGTGGTTGTCCCGGAGCGTCGAGCCGGTCGAGGTGATGTCGGCCACGGCTTCGGCGGTGAGGTTCTTCACGCTGCCTTCGGTCGCACCCTGGCTGTCGACGAGCTGGTAATCCGCGATGTCGTGCTGGCGGAAGAACTCGCGCACGAGATGGTGATATTTCGTCGCGACCCGCAGCCGGTGGCCGTGGATCTGCCGGAAGGCGGCGGCGGCGGCATCGAGATCGGGCATCGAGGTCACATCGACCCAGAAGGCGGGCACGGCGATGATGAGATCGGCGTGGCCAAAGCCCATCTCCTCCATCTCGATCAGCCGCTCGGACCAGCGCGGGATCTCCTCATGGACGAGATCCTGGCCGGTGACGCCGAGATGGAGCCGCCCGGCGGCGAGCTCGCGGGGCACCTCGGCGGCGGAGAGCAGCACGAGCTCCACGCCCTCGAGGCTGACCGTGCCACGGTATTCGCGCCCGAGATCGCTGCGGGTGATGGTGATGCCGCGGGCGCCGAACCATTCGATGGTGGCCTCCTGCAGCCGGCCCTTGGAGGGCACACCGAGCTTGAGGGTCATTGCGGGGAGCCTCCGGTGAGGGCGAGCAGCGCCTCGGGGCGGATGATGCCGCCGACCGCGGGCATGCCCTGCCCCTGCCCCAGCACCTCGGTCAGCGCGTCATAGCGCCCGCCGCTGGCGATGGGGGGCAGGTCCGGGCGGCCCTCGGCGATCGCGCCGAAGACGAAGCCGTCGTAATACTCGAGCGTGGTGCGGCCGAAGCCCGCCTCAAAGGCAAGGGCCGCCGGGTCGATGCCGCGGGCGGCAAAGGCCGCGAGCCGGGCCTCGAACCGGTCGATCGCCGTGCCGAGGCCGGGCAGGTCGCGGGAAAAATCGCGCAAGGTCGCGAGCACCGAGGCACAGGTGCCGCGCACCGCCATCAGCGCCTCGAGCGCGCGCACCTTGCCCGGATCGAGCGGCGGCGTCACCGCCTCGGCGACCAGCCGCTCGACGCGGCCCATGACCTCCTCGGCGGTGCGCAGGCCGACCGGCGCACCGGCCTCGGCGATCATGGCATCGAGCGTGCCGGACTGCGCGGCTTCGATGAGCGCCGCGCGGCGAACCGTCATCTTGGCCTGATCGACGCCGAAGCGGTGGAGAAGCTCCTGGAAACGCGCCGGGCGCCAGAGATGGCGGCGAAGGGCGGCCCGGCGCGGCGCACTGGTCTCGAGCGCCTCGATCCCCGCGATCGCCAGCCCCATGTCGCCGGTGAGAAGCGAGACCGGCGCGCCCGCGAGCGCCTCGCCGATCAGCGCGAGCACCTCGGCATCTGCCTCGGCGGGGGCACCCTCGCCGAAGATCTCAAGCCCGGCCTGAAGGTATTCGCGCGGCCGGTCGGAGCCGAACTCCTGTCGCCGCCAGACCGGGCCGCAGTAGCTGTAGCGCGCGGGGTTCACGCCCTGCGCCATGTGGAGCCGCACGATCGGCACGGTGAAATCCGGGCGCAGCATCATCTCGGCGCGGTCGTCGCGGGTCACGAAGGCGCGCGCCCGGATGTCCTCGCCATAGAGGTCGAGCAGCACCTCGGCGGGCTGGAGCGCGGCGGGCTCCACCCGCGCGGCCCCGGTCTGGCCGAGAACCGAAAGGATGCGGGCGACCTCGGCCTCGAGCGCGGCGAGCCCCGCTCCGACGCGGGCGCCCTTCAGATAGGCCCTGTCAGCGACGACCATCTCAGCCCCCTGCCCGCGCCAGCATCGCGCGGACCTCCGCGACGAGATCGCCACGCGCGATCTCCATCTGAGCGGGCTGGGCCTGCCAGTCCTCTCGGGTCTCGATGTTGGCGGCGAGCCGCGCGCCGAGCGCGAGATCCTTGATCTGCACCACGCCGCGCGCCTTCTCGTCGCCCCCCTCGATCACCGCCACCGGGCAGGCGCGCGCATCGGCATACTTGAGCTGCTTGCCCATGTTGCCACCGCCGAGGAAGACCTCGGCGCGGATGCCGGCCGCGCGCAGCTCGGCGGCCATCGCCTGATACTCGGCCATGCGGTCGCGATCCATCACGGTGACAACCACGGGGCCCGCGGGCGCAGCCTCCGCCCGGCCCTTCGCGGCGAGCGCGGCCAGCAGCCGGTCGACGCCGATGGAGACGCCGGTCGCGGGCACCTTCTCGCCGGTGAAGCGGGTCACGAGATCGTCGTAGCGTCCGCCCCCCGCCACGGAGCCGAACTGGCGCTTGCGGCCCTTCTCGTCGAGGATCTCGAAGGTGAGCTCGGCCTCGAAGACCGGCCCGGTGTAATAGCCGAGGCCACGCACCACCGAAGGGTCGATAACCACATGGCCCGCGCCCGAGGCCGCCAGCATCTCGGCGATCGTCTCGAGCTCCTGCACCCCCTCGAGCCCGGTGGCCGAGCCGCCCACCAGCTCGCGGAGCCGCGCGCAGGTTCCCGCGCCATCCTCGGCACGGGCGTCCATGAAGCCGAGAATCACATCGGCCTGCGCCTCGCCAAGCTGCGCGCCTTCGGTGAAATCGCCGCTCTCGTCCTTGCGGCCCGCACCGAGCAGCGCGCGCACGCCGTCGAGCCCGAGCCGGTCGAGCTTGTCGATGGCGCGCATCACGATGCCGCGCCGGGCAGCGTCGCGCTCCGGGTCCGCCGGATCGAGCACGCCCGCGACCTCCATGACGCCGTTCAGCACCTTCCGGTTGTTCACGCGGATCAGGTAGTCGGCGCGCGCGATGCCGGCAGCCTCCAGCGCCTCGCCGAGCATGCCGCAGATCTCGGCATCCGCCGCCACGCTCGCGGCCCCGACGGTATCCGCATCGCACTGGTAGAACTGCCGGAACCGCCCCGGCCCCGGCTTCTCGTTGCGCCAGACCGGACCGACCGCATAGCGGCGATAGGGATTGGGCAGGTCGCGCCGGTGCTGGGCATAGACGCGCGCCAGCGGCGCGGTGAGATCATAGCGGAGCGCGAGCCAGCCCTCGTCGTCGTCTTCCCAGGCGAACACCCCTTCGTTGGGCCGGTCCACATCGGGAAGGAACTTGCCCAGCGCCTCGACCGTCTCGACGGCGGAGCTTTCGAGCGGGTCGAAACCGTGGGCATGATAGACTGCGGTCACGCGCGAGAGCATCTCGGCGCGGTTCGTTACCTCGGCGCCAAAATAGTCACGGAACCCGCGCGGGGTCTCGGCGCGCGGTCTGCGGGGTTTTGCTGCCTTGTTCTTCGCCATGGCCTCATCCGGGCTACGCAATTTGCGCGCCCTCGTAACCCGGATGCCGGGCGGGGGGCAAGGTCAGCCGAGGGTGAGCGACTTGAAGCCGCCGCGATGGAACAGCAGCGGCGGCACGTCGCGCTCGCAGAGCCGCAGCACCTCGCCGACGAGAATCACATGATCGCCCCCGTCATGGCAGGCGGCGGTGCGACACTCGAAGCGTGCGGCATATGTCGCAAGCAGCGGCGTGCCGCCTATACCTGTCTCGAGCTCCAGACCCTCGAAGTCGCGGCCAAGGGTCGCGAAGCGCAGGGCGAGAGGCTTTTCGCCCGCGGGCAGCACATGGATCGTGAAATATTCGGTGCCGGTGAAGCACTCGAAGCGGTCGGAGCCGCGCGCAAGCGACCAGAGCACGAGCGGCGGGTCGAGCGAGACGCTCGCGAAACTGTTGATGGTGATGCCGACGGGCCCGCGCGCGCCGTCGGCGGTCACGACGGCGACGCCGGTGGCGAAATGACCCAGCGCGTCGCGCAGCTCTCTCTGATCGAATTCGGGCATGCCCCGCCTCACTCCCCATCGGGCCCCTGAGCGCCCTACCTAGGCGCGGAAACGGGGTCTGTTCAAGCCGCCATGACGACCCGCGGCCGGACGGTGGCGCCGCCGCCTCAGCCCGGCAGCGCGCCCTCCCCCCGCCGTCGCGCGAGAAGCTGGCGCAGGAACGGCGGCGCGATGAGCGCGAGCCCGATGAGCGTCGCCGTCAGATCCGGCGCGATGAGCAGGAAGGCAGCCGCTCCGAGCAGCAGGCGCTCGAAGAGCCAGAGCGGTGCGAGCAGCCAGTTGGCAATTGCCGAGGAAAGCGCCCAGACCCCGAGCACGGCGCCCGCGAAGGCCAGCACGAAGGAGGACCAGGTAAACCCGTCGGTCACGAGCAGCAGCGAGGGCGAGAAGACGAAGACGAAGGGCACCAGAGCCTTGCCCATGCCGAGGCGGAACGCGGTGTTGCCGGCCTTGAAGGCGTTCGCCCCGGCGATCCCCGAGGCGGCATAGGCCGCGAGCGCCACTGGTGGCGTGATGTCGGCCAGCACCCCGTAATAGAAGACGAAGAAATGCGCGACGAGCGGCTGAACCCCGAGAAGGGCGAGAATGGGCGCCGCCACCGCGATCATGATGAGATAGTTCGCGGTCGTCGGGATGCCGCAGCCCATCAGGATGCAGACCACCGCCGTCATCATGAGGGTGAAGAGCAGCGTCAGCGTGGAGATGCCCATGAGCTCGAAGGGCAGGAAGCCGAGCGCGGCATGCACCGAGCTCGCCCAGTTCGCCGCGACCGAGGTCACCATGTAGGCGATCTTGAAGCCGACGCCGGTGAGGGTGACGACCCCGATGATGACGCCGACGAGCGCCGCAGCCGCCGTGACGGAGAGCGAGTATTTCGCGCCGACCACGAAGCCGTCCCAGAGCTCGCGCACGCTTTCGCGCGCCGCCGTTACCGGGTCGTGGCGCAGCAGGTTCTGGATCACCAGCACGAGGATGCAGGAGAGGATGCCGTAGAACGCCGCGAGGTAGGGCGTGCGGCCCGAGAGCAGGATCGCCACGAGCACGAAGAGCGGCAGCGTGGTGAGCCAGCCCGCCTTGAACACGGCCCAGGCCACCGGCAGCTCGTCCTTCGAGAGCCCGCGCAGGCCGCGGCGGCGCGCCTCGAGATGGACCTGCACCAGCACGCCGAAGAAATGCATGAAGGCCGGGACAAGGGCTGCTGTGAGGATCGTGGTGAGGGGCACCCCGAGGTATTCGATCATGAGGAAGGCGACCGCCCCCATCACCGGCGGCGTGATCTGGCCGCCGGTGGAGCTCGCCGCCTCGACTGCGGCGGCGAAGTGGCGGGGATAGCCGATGCGGATCATCGCCGGAATGGTCAGGGCGCCGGTCGTCACCGTATTGGCGATCGAGGAGCCCGAGATCGAGCCGAGAAGCGCCGAGGAAAGCACCGAGACCTTCGCAGGGCCGCCCGCATAGCGCCCCGCCACCGCCGAGGCGAGGTCGATGAAGAGCTGGCCGAGGCCAATGCGCGTCGCGAGCACCCCGAAGAGCACGAAATGGAAGACATAGGTCGAGATCACCCCGAGAGCCGTGCCGTAGATGCCCTGGCTGGTGAGGTAGAGATGATTGACGATCATCCGCCAGTCCGAGCCGGGATGGGTGAGCACGCCGGGCATCGACTGGCCGAACCGGGCATAGGCCAAGAAGAGGATCGCGATCACCGGCAGCGGCCAGCCCATGGCGCGCCGGGTCGCCTCGAGCAGGATCACGATGAGGATCGTGCCCATCACCACGTCGATCGGCAGCGGGTCCCCGACCCGGAAGGCGAGATCGTTGAAGATCCAGGGCACGTAGAGCGCCGAGACCGCGCCGGCGATGCCGAAAACCCAGTCGTAGAGCGGCAGGCCGAGCGGCGCGAGCGGGCCGGGCTTGGGCGTGCGTGCCCGCTCCCAGGCCGCGAAGGTCATGAAGATGAGCGCCAGCGTGAAGGCGAGATGGACGCCACGATGGAGCGTCGCCTGCGGAATGCCGAAGCCTGCGGTGTAGAAGTGGTAGCAGGAGAGGATGAAGAGCGCGGAGGCCGAAACCCAGTGCAGGAGCGGCGGCAATGGCCGGAAGCGCACCTCCGGGTCGAACTGTTCCTCGAGGGCCTTCATTTCGGCCTCGGTCAGACGCTCGCTGCGCTCGCTCTCCTGCGACATGCCGTCCCTCTCTGTCACCCCGGTGATCGGAAGCCCGGGGGCCGGGCTTCCGCAGCGTCGTTCCTGCGCGGTGCGGAAAGGCGCCGCCCTCCCCGGGCGACGCAGCCCGTCATTCGATCAGACCGGCCTCGCGGTAGTATTTCTCCGCGCCGGGATGGAGCGGGATGCCGATACCGTCGAGCGCGGTGTCGATCGTGATCTCCTTGCCCTTCTGGTGGCCCGCATCGAGCAGCTTGCGGGTGTTCTCGTTCCAGAGTGCCTTGGTGATCTCGTAGATGAGCTCCTCGGGCTGATCGGCGCTGGTGACCCACTGCGCCCCGACCGAGATCGTCGTCACGTCGCCATCGACGCCCTCGTAGGTGCCGCCGGGCACGGTGTTCTCGGCGAAGAAGCGGTATTCGTCGAGGACCGTGGCGGCTTCGGGGCCGGAAATCGGCACCAGCGTGATGTCGTCCTGGCTCGCAAGCTCGGCGATCGCGCCGGCCGGGAAGCCGCCGACGAAGAAGAAGGCATCCATCGCCCCGTCGCGCATGCGCTCGGCCGCCTGGTCGGGCTTGAGATAGGCGGGCTTGATGTCGTCCTCGGTCAGGCCATAGGCCTTGAGGATGATATGCGCATCGACGAGCGTGCCAGAGCCCGGCTCGTCGAGCGAGACGGTCTTGCCCCTGAGATCACCGACCGAGGTGATGCCGGAATCGGCCGAGGCCACGAGGTGGATCGTCTCGGGATAGAGGTTCGCAATGGCGCGGAGCTTCTCGACCGGTTCGCGGCCTTCCCAGATGCCGGTGCCGGTCTGGGCCCAGGTCGCGACGTCGGACTGCGAGAAGCCGCTTTCGAGCGAGCCCGAGGCGATGGCGTTCACGTTGGCGACCGAGCCGTTGGCCGAGAGCGCGGTGGCGATCAGGCCCGGCACGCCGCAGGAGCCGCCTTCGTCGCAGGGCCGCGAGCCCGGCGGGCTCGAGATCGCGTTGGCGATCAGGCCGCCGATGGGATAGTAGGTGCCGGCCGTGCCGCCGGTGCCGATGCGAAAGAACTGGGGTTGCTGGGCGACGGCCACGCCGGAGACCGCGAGCCCGGTCAGAAAGACTCCCGCCAGCGTGAAGTGTCGTCTGTTCATGTTGCGCCCCTTTCAAAGGTTCAGGCTTAAATCCGATTGGCCAAGACAAGCATGGGGGGCCGCATGGCGCAATCCACGCGGCCGTGAAGCCGGGCTTTCCGGACCAACATAGATGAAATGCCTCAAATCACGGCAGGTTCCGGTCCGGATCCGGCGGAAAGGATGCGAAAGCTCCAGGGCGCCAGCATCACTTTCGTATCAGGGCCGACCTCGAGCGCGGCGCCGGTCTCGAAATCCCGGTAGCGGCCGTGGTGCAGCGTCTCCTCGAACCCGACCTCCAGCGCCTCGGGCGAGAAGTTGAGCACGGCGAAGACCCGGTGTGCGGTGTTCGCCCGCACGAAGCTCAGCACCTTGCCCGGCGCGTCGTTCACCACCAGCACCATGCGCGCGCCCCAGGGCGCATTCCAGAGCGCGGTGTTTTCGGCATGGAGCGCGAAGAGCCGCTGGTAGAGATCGCCCACAGGGTGCGGACGCCATTCGATCGGATCGCGTTCGAAGAATTTCAGCCGCTTCTCGTTGCCCGCCTCCTGGCCGCTGTAGATCATCGGCATGCCCTCGCCCACCACCGAGAGCGCGATGGCGGGCATGAGCGCGGGGCCCATGGATTCGAACTGCGTGCCTTCCCAGGAATTCTTGTCGTGGTTCTCGATATGGGTCATGCGCTGCGCCTCGGAGGGCCAGCCGCATTCGTTCTGGGAGTAGTAGACGTAGAGCGCGAAGACATCCGCCTCGCCCTTGCCGATCTTGTGCAGGATGTCCCACCAGCTCCAGGCGTAGGTGGCATCGAAGGCCCCGGCGTGGAGATCGCGGGCCTCCCATTCGGCGAGCAGGAAGACGGGCTTGATCGCCTCGAGCTCGTGCCGGGCGTTCTCCCAGAAATCGACCGGGACGTAGCCCGCCACGTCGCAGCGGTAGCCGTCGATATCGGCCTCGCGCACCCAGTAGGTCATTGCCGCGGTCATGTATTCGCGCAAGGCGGCGCTGGAATAGTCGAGGTCGATGATGTCGTCCCAGTCCCACCAGGGCGTGGGGCGGAAATCGCCCTTCCAGTTGCGGGCATACCACTCGGGATGTTCGTCGCGGAGCGGGTTGTCCCAGGCGGTGTGGTTCGCGACCCAGTCGAGGATCACCCGCAAGCCGAGCCCGTGGGCGGTGCGGACGAAGGAGCGGAGCGCTTCGAGATCGCCGAACTCCGGATTGACGCCGTAATAGTCCTTCACCGCGTAGTAGCTGCCGAGGCTGCCCTTGCGGTGCATCTCGCCGATCGGGTGGATCGGCATGAGCCAGATGATCGTCGCGCCGAGCGCGCGGATCTGCGGAAGGCCCGCCTCGGCGGCGGCCAGCGTGCCTTCCGCCGAGAACTGCCGGATGTTGAGCTCGTAGACCACCGCGTTCTTCGTCCATTCGGGATGGGTGAGCCGGACGAAGGGCTTCGGGGTGTAGCGCGCCGCGGCAGCGGGCAGCACGGTGGCGGAGAGCGCGGCGAGGGCCGGAAGGTCGGAGAGCCAGTCGATCATGCGGGCGGGGTCCACTCCTTGGTTGGCGGCGGGGCCGAGCCTATGCGCCATGGCGGCGGGGCTCAACCATGGCGGGCGCGGAAGATGCGGGGGGTCTCCTGGCGGTGAAAGCGGGGCGTTTCACCGTGAAAATGTGGAAATGCCTTTGAAATCATTTGATTTTAGAGTCAACAAATCATGAATCGGCGCGGTTTCGCTCCCTGTGAGCCGATCTTCCCCAAGAAGCGGCTCCCTCGAAAACCGGCCTCCGCCGCCGCCGCGGGATCAGGCGCGGCGGGCGGAATAGAGGATGATGCGGGCCGGGAGGCGGGCGCCGTCGGGGGCGGCGAAGGGCGCGAGGCGGCGGCCGAGATCGGCGAGAATCGCGGCGCGATCGGCCTCGGTGCCCTCCTTCTCGCGCAGGATGCTCGGGATCGGGCCGACATTGCCGGCAAGGGCGAGGAGTGCGGGCAGGCCGCCGGGATGGTGGAGCGTGACCGTGCACGCCTCGCCCCGGCAGGCGACGAGACCGGCGGCCTCCATCAGCGCGCAGACGCGGGCGGTGTCGGCGAAGGCCATCGGGCCGGGGCCGTCGGGATCGGCCGGCGCGACCGGACCGAGCCGGGCGACGGCCGCGGCGCGGGGTTCGGAGAACCACGGATTGGCGGCGGCCTCGGCCCAGCCCGCGAAGACGATCCGGCCGCCGGGGCGGAGGCTCCGGGCGAGGTTGCGGAAGGCCGCGACCGTATCGTCGAAGAACATGAGCCCGAAGCGCGAGACCACCGCATCGAACGCGGCCTCGGGCAAGGGGTGGATCTGGGTGTCGCCGTGGAGGAAGCGGAGGTTCGCGATCCCGGCCTCTGCGCGGCGGGCCTCGGCAATGGCGAGGAGCGGCTCGGAAAAGTCGATGCCGGTGACCGAGCCGCCGGGCAGCAGCAGGGGTGCCAGCGCAAGGCAGGAGGCGCCCGCGCCGCAGCCCGCATCGAGGATCGCCTCACCGGGGCGGGGGGCGAGCGCCTCGAGGAGCGGGCCGGTGGTGGCGGCGTTGAGCGTGTCGAGCTCGCCGGCCTGACGCGCCCAGTTCTGCCCGCCGGGGCCGGTGTTCCAGAAGGTGTGCTGGCCGTCGTTGCGGGTGGTCATGGGAGCCGACCCTCCTTCTGCTGCGGGTGCCCGCGGACATGAAAAGGGCCGCACCTCGCGGCGCGGCCCAACCGGATCATCGGGGCGGAACGCTCCGCCGGGACGGAATCAGACCGATTCGTCGATCCAGCTCTTCAGGCTCGCCTTCGGAGCTGCGCCGGTCTTGTTGGAGACAAGCTCGCCGTCCTTGAACATGAAGAGCGCCGGGATGCCGCGCACGCCGAACTGGGCGGGCAGGCCCGGGTTTTCGTCCACATTGACCTTGGCGATCTTGATCTTGCCTTCATATTCCTCGGCAAGCTCTTCCAGAGCCGGGCCGATCATGCGGCAGGGGCCGCACCATTCGGCCCAGAAATCTACCAGTACGGGCACATCGGATTTGATGACCTCGTCCTGGAACGTGTTGTCGGTGACCTTGACCGTAGCCATGACGGACTCCTCGCGGGTTTCGAAGTTGGGCTCAACCTATGAACGCGGGGGGGTAGGGTCAAGATGGGCTCCGGCGGCAGGAGAGGCTTGTGGCGGCAGGGGCGCATTGCCCGGCATGGTGCAGATTTGCGTCGACTCCGTGCAGGATCGCGGTCAACACTCTGGCAATGCCAGAAAATCCGGCGCGCCTCCCGTGCCGGGCGCCGATGAGGATGTTCCCATGCCCCTGCCCCAGGCCTTCGCCGGCCGGTTGCGATTGCCTGCCGTCGCCGCGCCGATGTTTCTCGTCTCCGGCCCCGATCTGGTGGTTGAGACCTGCCGGGCCGGGGTGATCGGGACGTTTCCCGCCCTCAATCAGCGCACGAGCGACGGGCTCGCGGCCTGGATCGAGGAGATAGAGGCACGGCTTGCGGCGGCCGGGGACACGGCGGCCCCCTACGGCATCAACCTGATCGTGCACCGTTCCAACCCGCGGCTGCAGGCCGATCTCGAGATCGTGGTGGCGCGGCGGGTGCCGCTCGTCATCACCTCGCTCGGCGCGGCGCGCGAGGTGGTCGAGGCGGTGCATTCCTATGGCGGGCTGGTGTTTCACGACGTGATCTCGCGGCGCCATGCGGAGAAGGCCGCCGAAGCGGGTGTGGACGGGATCATCGCGGTGGCCGCCGGCGCGGGCGGGCACGCGGGCACGCTGAGCCCGTTTGCACTGGTGGCGGAGATCCGGGAGGTGTTTGCCGGCACGATCCTGCTCGGGGGCGCGATCTCGACGGGGGCGCATGTGGCCGCCGCCCGCGCGCTCGGGGCCGATCTCGCCTATCTCGGCACGCGCTTCATCGCAACGCGGGAGGCGATGGTGTCGGAGGCGCAGAAGCGCATGATCCTCGAGAGCCGGGCGCTCGACGTGATCTACACGCCCGACATCTCGGGGGTGAACGCGAACTTCCTGCGCCCGAGCATCCGCGCGGCGGGGCTCGATCCCGATGCGCTGCCGCCGCACCGGGTGCTCGACATGGCAAGCGAGGCGAAGGCCTGGAAGTCGATCTGGTCGGCGGGGCACGGGGTCGGGTCGATCTCCGACATTCCCGGGGCGGGCGCGCTCTGCGGGCGGTTGATCGCGGAATACCGCGCGGCGGTGGCGGCCCTGGCGGCGGAGCCCTTCGCGGCGGGCTGAGGCCGGCCGGCACCGGGATGCCTGTCTGGATCGCGATGCAGGCCGGAACGGTGCTGGTTGGGCGCTTTTGACAGACCAGAATCCTTGTCCGCATTGCGCTGCAAGGCGGAACGGCTCTGGTTCCACGTTTTTGACAGACCAGAATCCTTTGCCGCATGGCGCTGCTATGCGGAACGGTTCTGGTCTAGCCCCGTGCGACGAGGAGCGCGCCCGCGGCGATCATCGCGACGCCCGCCCAGGCGGCGGGGCTGAGGCGCTCGCCGAGGAAGGTGGCGGCGAAGAGCGCGACGAGGACGACGCTGAGCTTGTCGATCGGCGCGACGCGGGAGGCCTCGCCCGCCTGCAGCGCGCGGAAATAGCAGAGCCATGAGGCGCCGGTCGCGAGCCCCGAGAGGGTGAGGAAGAGCGCGGAGCCGCGCGGGAGCGTGCCGATTCCCTGCCAGCCGCCGGTGAGCGTGAGGACGAGCGCGAGCCAGGCGAGGATCACCGCGGTGCGCAGGAAAGTCGCGAGATCGGCGGGGATGCCCGCGACGCCTGCCTTGGCGAAGATCGCGGTCAGGGCGGCGAAGAGGGCCGAGAGCAGCGCCCAGACGAGCCAGGCCGGGATCACCGGGTGGTCTCCGCGGCACGGAGCCGGGCGCGGAGCTCGGCCGGGGTCACGCCTTCAGCGCGGAAGGCGCGCAGCGCGCGGGCGTCGTCGCGCTTGGCGAGCCGCCGGCCGCTGTCGTCGCGGATCAGGCGGTGGTGGTGCCAGACCGGGACGGGGAGGCCGAGCAGCGCCTGGAGCAGGCGGTGGAGCGGCGTTACCTCCCAGAGATCCTCGCCGCGCACGACATGGGTGATGCCCTGGGCGGCGTCATCGCTCACCACGGCAAGGTGATAGGCGACGGCGCCGAGCTCCTTGCGGCCGAGCACCGCATCGCCGATTTCCGCCTGCATCCGGGCGGGATCGAGCACGTGCCGCCCGCCGTGTGCCGGGCCGGTTTCCTCGAAGGCGAGGCCGGGCCCGGCGTGGGCCAGCGCGCGGGCGAGATCGAGGCGGATCGCATCGCCCGGGCGGCGGCTCGACATCGGGCGGCCGCGGCAGGTGCCGGGATAGACCGCCGCCCCTTCGGGCGGGCTGCCCGCGCCTTCCTGCGGCGCGGAGAGGGCCGCGCGGATGTCGGCCCGCGTGCAGGAGCAGGGATAGGTGAGGCCCATCGCGGCGAGCCGGTCGAGGGCGGCCCCGTAGCGGGGGAGGTGCTCGGACTGGCGCAGCACCGGTTCGGGCCAGGAGAGGCCGAGCCAGGCGAGATCCTCGCGGATCGCCGCCTCGTATTCGGGGCGCGCCCGCGTGCGGTCGATATCCTCGATGCGGAGCAGGAATTCGCCGCCCGCGGCCCCGGCCATCTCCCAGGCGGTGAGGGCGGAGAAGGCGTGGCCGAGGTGGAGCCAGCCGGTCGGCGACGGCGCGAAACGGGTGCGGAAGCCCGCCACCGGGGCGCTCAGGCCGGCGCGGGCGCCAGCGCGGCAGCGTCGCGCCAGGCGGCGAGATCGGCCTTGGCGCGGTCGGTATAGCCGCGGTAGCGCTCCTTGCGCCCGCGCCGGCCGCCACGCGCCTCCGGGAGCGGCGGGAAGAGGCCGAAGTTCACGTTCATCGGCTGGAAGGTCCGGGCCTCGGCACCGCCGGTGATGTGGTTGACGAGCGCGCCCATCGCGGTGGTGGGCGGCGGCGGCGGCAGATCGCGGCCGAGGCGCTCGGCGGCGGCCATGCGGCCCGCGAGCAGGCCCATCGCCGCACTCTCGACATAGCCCTCGACGCCGGTCACCTGGCCCGCGAAGCGCAGTGCCGGGCGGGCCCGGAGGCGCATCCGGTCGTCGAGCAGGCGCGGCGAATTGAGGAAGGTGTTGCGGTGGATGCCGCCGAGGCGGGCGAAGGCGGCGTTCTCGAGGCCCGGGATCATCCGGAAGACCTTGGCCTGCGCGCCGTATTTCATCTTGGTCTGGAAGCCCACGATGTTGAAGAGCGTGCCGAGCGCATTGTCGCGGCGGAGCTGCACCACGGCATGGGGCTTCACCTCCGGCGCATGCGGGTTGGTGAGGCCGACGGGCTTCAGCGGGCCGAAGCGCAGGGTCTCGCGGCCGCGTTCGGCCATGACCTCGATCGGCAGGCAGCCCTCGAAATAGGGCGTGTCGCGCTCCCAGTCCTTGAACTCGGTCTTCTCGGCGGCGAGCAACGCGTCGATGAAGGCTTCATACTGGGCGCGGTCCATCGGACAGTTGAGATAGGCCGTGCGCTCCGCCTCGGTCTCACCCTTGTCGTAGCGCGACTGGAACCAGGCCCGGCTGAGATCGACCGATTCGAAATGCACGATGGGCGCGATCGCATCGAAGAAGGCGAGGCCGTCCTCGCCGGTGAGGCCCTGCACGGCCTGCGCCAGCGCAGGGCTGGTGAGCGGGCCGGTGGCGACGATGACGCTGTCCCATTCCGCGGGCGGCAGGCCCGCGATCTCGCCGCGCTCGATCGTGATGAGCGGATGGGCGGCGAGACGTTCGGTGATCCAGCGGCTGAAGGGCTCGCGATCGACGGCGAGCGCGCCGCCTGCGGGCAGGGAATGGGCATCGGCCGAGGCCATGACGAGCCCGTCGAGCGCCCGCATCTCCCAGTGCAGCAGCCCGACGGCGTTCTGTTCGTCATCGTCGGAGCGGAAGGAGTTCGAGCACACCATCTCGGCCAGCCCGTCCGTCTGGTGGGCGAAGGTGCCGGTCTGGGGGCGCATCTCGTGCAGGATGACGGGCACGCCGAGGCTTGCCGCCTGCCAGGCGGCCTCCGAACCGGCCATGCCGCCGCCGATGACATGAATGGGGGCGATCTTCTCCATCCCGCGCATCTAGGCCAGCGCGGTGGAAATGGAAAGAGCGGCGTGCGCGGGATCCGCCCCAACACGCAACGCCACCGCGCAAGGACTAGAATGCGCCCTCGCCCCACGGCGGCAGGATGAAACACCAGGAGGCAGGCTCGGTATGAGACCGCAACAGACAGAATCGCATCCCGCGCGCCGCACCGGAGCGCTCGCACACGCATGTGCCCGCCGACGGCCGGCCTCCGCCGACGGCGCAGCACAGCCATATTCACCCGATTTCATTTCAAAATAGGCGAGACAATCGATGATCAACTGGATGCAGGGCTATCTGAAACGCGATGCGGCGCAAAGGCGGCGCGCGTTCATAATGGATGCGGCGATCGTCGGGCTCGGTGTTCTGCTGATCGTGGTGCTTGCGAATTTCTGGATCCGTCTCGGCGAGCTGCGCCAGGCCCAGGCGCGACTGCTCGAGCGCAACACCGAGCTGTTGAACCAGGTTGTCGATTTCGAGAGCGAGATCGGCTACGGCGGTTTCATCCACAATTTCAAGAACGCGATCCTGCGGCCCACCGAACTGCTCTATCTCCACTCGGCCGAGGCCAATCTCGCCAGTTCGTTCCGGACCCTCGACAACATCTCGCGGCTTTCGGCCTCGGCCGGTGCGCCCATCGATCTCCTGCCCACCCGCAACACGCTGGAACAGTATTCCACGGCGTTGCAGCTGCTGAAGGAGCTGGCGGGCAGCGGCAAGTCCTCCCCGGAACTCGACCGGCTGGTGCGGATCTATGACGGCGACGCGATCGAGAACCTCGCCCAGCTCGTCGCGTCGGTCCGGCGCGACCTGATCCTCCGCATCGAGAGCCTCAACGAGCAGATCGATCAGCTGAGCGACTGGTTCTCGCTCGTCGGCGCAGTGCTGATGACGCTGAGTATATTCATGCTGCGCAAGCGGCAAATGGACACGCAGGGCCTGCGCGGCGCGGCCGGGCGGCAGACAGCCTATCTGCTCGACCAGATCGACGAGGGCGTGATCGGTCTCTCACCCCGGCGCGAGGTGATCTTCCTCAATGCCGCGGCGCGGCGACTGCTCGGTCGGGCCGAGGCACTGCCGCCCTTCATCTGGCCGGAGGCGATCCAGATCATCCCGGCGGGCACGTCCGAAGAAGACCTCGAGATCCCGGACCTGCTGGAGTGCGCGATTTCGGGCGAGAACCTCTCCAACGTCCTCGCGCGGATCACCCGGCCGGGCGGCAACGGCACGCGGCTCGTGCGGTTCACCTGCCATGAGGTGACGGATGAACTGGCCCGCCCGATCGTCTCGGTCGTGGTCATCATGCGGGAGTCGAGCTATCTGCCCGAGTTCGACAATCTGGGCTCGCAGACCAGCCTCGGCTTCGCGCCGAGCTGAGCCCCCCCATCCGGCCCGCAGGGGGCCGGTGCGCGGGGCCGTCGCCCGGCTCTCCCCGGCGTCAGGCGGCGTTCTCGCGCTCGGCGGCCTGCCGCGCCCACATCCGGGCGTAGCGGCCGCGCCGGGCGAGCAGCGCCTCGTGGGTGCCTTCCTCGGCGACCTCGCCCCCTTCCAGCACGACGATCCGGTCGGCATCGACCACGGTGGAGAGGCGGTGGGCGATGGTGATGACGCTCCGCCCCTCGCCCATCCGGCGCAGGCTGTCCTGGATGTCGCGCTCGGTCTCCGTGTCGAGCGCGCTCGTCGCCTCGTCGAGCAGGAGGATCGGCGGATCCTTGAGCAGCGTGCGGGCGATCCCCACCCGCTGCTTCTCGCCGCCCGAGAGCTTGAGGCCGCGCTCGCCGACGACGGTGTCGTAGCCCTCCGGCAAGGAGCGGATGAAATCGTGGATCTGTGCCGCGCGCGCCGCCGCCTCGATCTGCTCGCGGCTCGCCCCGGGGCGGCCGTAGGCGATGTTGTAGCGGATGGTATCGTTGAAGAGCACGGTGTCCTGCGGGACCATGCCGATCTCGGCGCGCAGGCTCGTCTGGGTGACGTCGCGCAGGTCCTGGCCGTCGATGAGCACGGCTCCCTCCCGGACATCGTAGAAGCGGAAGAGCAGCCGCCCGATCGTGGATTTGCCCGAGCCCGAGGGCCCGACCACCGCAACCGTCTCGCCTGGCGCCACGGTGAGATTCAGCCCGCGAAGGATGCCGCGCTCGGTGTCGTAGGCGAAGCTCACGTCGCGGAACTCGATCCGGCCGCCGCTGACCGCGAGCGGGGCGGCGCCGGGGCGGTCCTCGATCTCGGCGGGCTGGCCGAGCAGGTCGAACATCGCCGCCATGTCGACGAGCGACTGGCGGATCTCGCGATAGACCGTGCCGAGGAAGTTGAGCGGCATGGTGATCTGGATCATGTAGGCGTTGACCATGACGAAATCGCCCACGGTGAGGCTGCCGGCCTGCACCCCGCGCGCCGCCATGACCATGACCGCGGCGAGGCCTGCGGTGATGAGCAGCGACTGGCCGAAGTTGAGCCAGGCGAGCGAGACGCCGGTCTTGACCGCCGCCGCCTCGTAGCCCGCCATCGACTCGTCGTAGCGCCGGACCTCGCGTTCCTCGGCGTTGAAATACTTCACCGTCTCGAAGTTCAGCAGGCTGTCGATGGCCTTCTGGTTGGCGTCCTGGTCACGCTCGTTCATCCGCCGGCGGATCTGCACCCGCCATTCGGTGACCTTGAAGGTGAACCAGACGTAGAGCGCGATGGTGACGGCGACCACCGCGAGATACCAGATATCGAAGACCCAGAAGAGGATGGCGCCGACAAGGGCGAGCTCGAGGATGAGCGGGATGATCGAGAACAGCAGGAAGCGCAGCAGGAAATCGACGCCCTTCACCCCGCGTTCGATGATGCGACTGAGCCCGCCGGTCTTGCGGGTGATGTGGTAGCGCAGGCTGAGCGCGTGGATGTGGCGGAAGGTCTCCATGGCGAGGAGCCGCAGCGCGCGCTGGCCGACGCGGGCGAAGATGCCGTCGCGGAGCTGGGCGAAGCCTACGCCCGCGAGCCGCATGAGGCCGTAGAAGACCGTGAGCGCGACGGGGCCGGCGACGAGGAGGAAGCCCGCCTGGGCGGCCGGATCCTCCGGCGCGAGCCCGTCGACGGCGGCCTTGAAGAAGAATGGGGTGGTGACGGTGGCGAGCTTGGAGACCACGAGCGCCGCCATTGCGAGCACGACGCGCAGCCGCACCTCCCGGTTGTCGGCGGGCCAGAGGTAGGGCGCAACCTTGCGAATGGTCCGCCATCCGGAACCGCGGGGTTCCGGCGGAAGCGTGTCGGTGCTGGGTGGCATGGGCTCAATTCGTCTCGTCGAGGCCCGGAATAGATAGAACCTGACCGGGATAGATCAAGTCCGGGTCGCGAATCAGCTCCTGATTCGCGGTGAAGATCTGGGCGTAGAGCACGCCCGAACCGTAATAGCTCCGCGCCAGCGTCCAGAGCGTGCCGCCCGGCTGGACGGTCGCGAGCACGCCCGGCTGCATGCCGGGCAGCGTACGGCCGGGGCGCGGGCGCGGGCCTTCGGGGAAATCGCGCTGGAAGGGCGTCTCGACGCGGCTCGCGACACGTCCGTCGGCGCCGACCTGGTCGATCCGCAGCCGGTAGAGCCCCTGGTCGATGTCGGCGAGGCGCAGCACCCAGCGGCCGTTGCCGCCGACATCGCCCTGCTGCACAAGGCGGTTGTCGACATAGACCCGAAGCCCGGTGCCCCTGGGCCCTGCGCCCTGCAGCTCGATCTCGCCCGACTGGGTGTAGGAGATCGAGCCGAGCGAGACCTGATCGGTGTCGATGGGCGCGGCCATTGCCGCGGGGCGCGCGACGGGCAGGACATCGACGGAGCCGGGTCTGAGGATCGCGGTGGCGGCGACGGAGGGTGCGGGCGCCTGTGCGGCGGGGGCATCCCCGGCGGCGGGCGGCGCGGCCGCGGTGCTGGAGGCGTCGGGCAGCAGCATCACCACCTCGTCGGAGGCGGTGCGGGTGCCGTCGGCGGTTTCGGCATCCATGGTGAGCGCCTGAGCGCCGCGGGCCGGGTCGGCCCGGAAGATCGCGACGAAACTGCCGTCGTCATCGGCCTCGACCGCCGCGAGCGGCATGCCATCGGCATAGATGGTGACCTTGGCATCGGGGCGCGCGGTGCCCGCGACCACCGCCGAACCATCGGGCTCGACGCGCACGATGTCGAAGGCGGGGCCGGATGCGGGCGGGCGGGCAGCGGCGGGCTCGAAGCCCTCGGCCTGCGGCGCCGCGGACCCGGCGTCCGCGAGCTCTCCGGGGCCTGCGCCCGGCGCGGCATCGGCCAGCGGCGCCCCGGTCTCGGCGTCCAGCTCCGGCACCTGAGGCACAAGAGGTTCCGGCCGAGTCGCGTAGATGAGGAGCAGAAGAATCGCCGCCGAGACCGCCCCGGCCGCGAGCTTCCTGCGAGTCCTGGATTCCGTTTTTTCTTCCATAGGTTGCATCCTCCATCCGCTCCGGGCGGGGCGCCCTGTCCGTGCGATCCGGGCTCGCCGTGGGGACGGCAACCTGCTAGCACGTGTGCAGGATTGGCAGGCAATTGTCTTAAAAGTCTCGAAACACAGGATAATGTGATCAGGTGAATCTGTCCATGCAGCCCGAATCAGTGAAATCCGTCTGTGTCTTCTGTGGCTCACGTACCGGCACGAACCCCGCCCATGCCGAAGCGGCGACCGCGCTCGGCACGGCACTGGCCGAGGCGGGCCACCGGCTGGTCTACGGCGCGGGAGACGTGGGCCTCATGGGGGCGGTCGCGCGCGCGGCCCAGGCAGCGGGCGGCACGACCTTCGGCGTGATCCCGGTGCATCTCATGCGGCGCGAGGTCGGCAAGCGCGACCTCTCTACCTTCATCGTCACGGAGACGATGCACGAGCGCAAGAAGGTCATGTTCATGAACGCCGATGCGATCGTGACGCTGCCCGGGGGGCCGGGCTCGCTCGACGAGCTCTTCGAGGTGCTGACCTGGCGCCAGCTCGGGCTGCACCAGAAGCCGGTCTATCTGCTCAATTGCGACGGCTACTGGGACCCGCTGCTGGCGCTGCTGCGCCATGTCGTCGATCAGGGCTTTGCCGAACCGGAGTTCCTTGCGTTTCTCACCCCGGTCGACAGCGTGGCCTCGCTGATGGCGAGCCTGCGCGAAGCCCTTTCCTGACGCAGGCTCTCGGCGGCATAGAGCAGCAGCGCGGTCCAGATCATCGGAAAGGCGATGGCGTGCCAGCGGGTGAAGGGCTCGCCGAAGACCGCCACAGCGACGGCGAACTGGAGCGTCGGATTGAGATACTGGACGAGGCCGAGGGTCGAGTATTTCACCCGCTGCGCAGCGTAGGACATGAGGTTGAGCGGCAGCGCGGTGATGATGCCAGATCCCACGAGGAGCAGCGAGACCTGCCAGTCATGGCCGAACCAGCCCGCCTGGGCCGCGGTTCCCGGCCCCGTCCAGCCCGCGAAGGTGGCACCCGCGAGCCAGACGAGCGCGGCAGGCAGAAGCACCGCGGTTTCGGCAAAGACGGAGATGACCGGGCCGGTACGGGTCCGCTTCTTGAGCAGGCCATAGGTGGCGAAGGTTCCGGCGAGGATGAGCGCGATCCAGGGCGGCGCGTGGAGGCCGATGGTAAGCACCAGCACCGCCGCAGCCACAAGGGCGAGCGCCGCCGCCTGACCGCGTGAGAACCGCTCGCCGAAGGTCAGGGCGCCGAGCGTGACCGCCACCAGCGGGAAGATGTAGTAGCCGAGGCTCGCCTCGAGCGCCAGGCCGCCCTGAATCGAATAGATGAAGAGAAACCAGTTCGCGCCGATCGAGAGCGCCGCCCAGACGAGCAGGCGCAGCGTCCGGCGGTGGCCGAGCACCTCGGCCACCTCCGCCCCCCTGCCCCGCACGAGGATCAGCGCGCCGAAGAAGACCGCGCTCCAGAGGATGCGATGGCTGAGCACCTCGAGCGCCGGAACCTCGGCGAGCAGCTTGTAATACATCCCCGACAGGCCCCAGGCCGCCGCGGCGGCGGTCATTGCAAGCAGCCCCTTGAACGCATCCGTCATCGCTCACCTCCGGCCCTGAGGCCCACGTCCCGAAGCGCGGCGCCGCGCCCGATCCCGGACCGGACAGTCCGGACTGGGCCTTCATCCGGGTGGCGCATTCCGACCGCCATCACAAGGACGGAATGCCGCGTGAGAGGCTCGGTCGGATCAACACTTAACAACTCACAGTTGATTGTTTTCGGCGCGGCCTGTAGCTTGTTGCGACGATTGTGCTCCGATGAATGCGCCTGATCTTTTGAAAAGTCATTTTTTCCGTTTTCGTATCCTCGTCGTGGGAGCGCTTGCCGCCATGGTTCTCAACAGATTTTCACTTCCCCAGGGGTTGCGCGGCGACGCCCATCTTCGGCATGGCGCCGCGCCCGGGCGCGACCCGCTCGGCGTCCTGGCCGGCCCGATGCCGGCAGGGGAGCCCCGCATAGGAATTCCCTACCGTGGCCCCTTGCCGTCGCTTCGGTTCGTCGCCGGCGCGATCGTGCTGCTTCTCGGAATTGCGGGGGTGATGGGGCAATCGACCGGCGATACCTGGCTTGCCCAGGGCCGCGCGAGCTGGATCCCGCTCGATCCGCTCAACGCCTATGTGCTGATGCTGCTGGGTGGTCTGCTCATGCTCTCGTGGATACCCGCCGCGCGCACCGCCTGCTGGATCCTGCCGATCACGACCGGGATCGCAGCCCTGCTGCAATACGCTCTCATCCAGCCGCTGGTGAGCCCGCACGAGCCCGCGATGGAAGGCAGCGCCGTGCTGATCCTCTGTCCGAGCTCGGCAGCCATGCTCATCCTCGTCGCCAGCAGCATTCTGGTCGCAGCTCCCGCCCCGCTGCTCGCGCTGGCGATCGACGGCATCATCCTCGGCTTTGCCGGCACAACGCTCGCCGGATATGTCCTCAACCACCCCCCGCTCTTCCTGTCACCGTTCCTCGGCGGCATCTCCTTCCCGGAAGCCATCGCCTTCAGCGTCATCGGGGTGTTCTTCCTCGCCGCGGACCGGGAGATTGCGAGCATGTCGGCGGCCGCCCGGGGGCAGCCGCCCAGCCGCCGCACCGCGATCGGGCTCACGGCCTTCGCCCTCACCGCGGGCCTGCGCATCGCCATCACGCCCGCGGAGGCCGGCGCGCACGACCCGAGCGTGTCCGCCCTCGCCCTCGGCGCCGCGGGGCTTGCCGTCGGGTTTGCCGCCGCCGGCATCGTCCTGCCGCTGCTCTTCCGCCGGGGCGTTCTGAAGGTATCGGGGGCCCAGGCCGCGCCGAAGCTGCAGCAGGATCTCTCGCGCGCGACGGAGCTGCTCAACACGGCCCATGACGATTATGCCCAGCTTGCGCATGCGCTTGGCGAGGACATGCGGCTCTTTGCCATTCGCCTGCGCCACAGCGCGCTCCAGCTCAGCGAGCTGCTCAGCGTCGAACGCACCGGAGAGGCGCGGGAGACGGCCGAGGAGATCCTCTCCGAGGCGCGCGCCCTCTCGCAGCTGCTCGCGAGCCTCGGGCAGCCCGACACGCTCCGGCCCCGGTCGCTCGACATCGAGACGCTGGACTTCCGCGACGTGCTGGAGGCGAGCATCGCCCAGGGCGGTTTCCGCAACGGACCCCGTCAGCCGGCGATTCTCAGGGAGCAGGCGCACGGCCGGATCCGGGGCGACCGGTTCCTGCTGACCTGCGCCGTCGAGCGCCTGCTGGCCCGCGCCATGGCGCGCTCCGCCGATGCGACCCCGATCATCAGCGTGCGCCTCATCGCCGAGGACGAGATGCAGGAGATCCGGATCTCCTGCGGTGGCATCCCGCCGGCGGGCGAAGCCCAGACGCCGGTGCCCATCCGCCCTTCGACCCAGTTCGTCGATCGGGTGGCGCGCTGGCATGGCGGTTATCTGAGCGTGACGATCGAGGGCCGCGTCCAGACCTGGATCCTGCACCTTCCGGGCAGTGCCCGTATGGCTGGCTGAAAGATGGCGGGCTGAAAATGCAGAACCCGGCCGCAGGGGCCGGGTCCGATCCTGTCTGTCCTGTGCCTTGCGGCGGGGCCGCGGCGCGGACGGGCAGCCTCGCGTGCCTCAGAGCTGCGAGGCGACGTATTCCCAGTTCACCAGCTTGTCGAGGAAGTTGGTGAGATAGGCCGGGCGCTTGTTGCGGAAGTCGATGTAGTAGGAATGCTCCCACACGTCGCAGCCGAGCAGGGCCTTCTGGCCGAAGCAAAGCGGGTTCACGCCGTTCTCGGTCTTGGTGACCTTGAGGCCGCCATCGCTCTCTGCGACGAGCCAGGCCCAGCCCGAGCCGAACTGGCCGGCGCCGGCGGCGGAGAAGTCGGACTTGAACTGGTCGACGGAGCCGAAGCACTCGGTCAGCCGCGCTTCGAGATCGCCCGGCATCTTCTTCTCGCCCGGGCCCATCATCTTCCAGAACTGGGTGTGGTTCCAATGCTGGGAGGCGTTGTTGAAGATGCCCGACTGGGCCACCGCATCGGCGGAATAGGTGCCGGTGATGATGTCCTCGACCGACTTGCCTTCCCACTCGGTGCCGGCAATCAGCTTGTTGCCGTTGTCGACATAGGCCTTGTGGTGGATGTCGTGGTGGTACTCGAGCGTTTCCTTCGACATGCCGAGATCGGCAAGCGCGTCATGGGCATAGGGAAGGTCGGGAAGTTCAAAAGGCATTTATATCCCCTCTGTCTGTTGGGCCGCGCCCCATCGGGAAGCATTCTGGCAACGGCCGGTTATCGCCTTATAGGCGCTCCCGTTCCAAGGCAAAACCCCTCGGCTGCGGGGAAGTTCCTTACTCAGGGAGCAGCGCGTTCACGGCCTCGCGAGCGGGTCAGACCGGGACGAGCGCGGCCGCGACGCGGCGGCCCTCGGCCAGGAGCACGTTGTAGGTCCGGCAGGCGGAGGGCGTGACCATGAACTCGACGCCGATGCCCGCCGCCTCGAGGCGGGTGCGCTCGGCGAGGAAATCCGCTCCGGGCTGCACGAGGGTCGCGCCGAGGCCGACGAGCAGGACGTCGATCTCGGCCGCGCGGTCCGCGAAGATCGAGAGATCGTGGAGCCCGGCCCAGGCCATAAGGCCGCCGGGCAGTACCGCAAGCGGCCCGCGGTGCACCTCGCCCGCGATGCGGAAGGCGCCGGGCCCGTAGCCGTCGATCGGCCGTGCGCCGTCCCGGAACGTCATCTCGACGGTCTGCATTGCTGTCCTCCCTCGCAAGGTCGCGGGGCGCGGCGCCCCGGTCGGAGCCGGGGCGCGCGGCAGGGACGCGCTCAGGCGTCCACGTTGGCGAACTTGGTACCTGCCGCGCCGCCGCCCGGCTTGCTCCAGTCCCGCTTGACGCCGAGCCGCAGCACGATGGCGCTCGCGACCCAGATCGAGGAATAGGTGCCGCTCAGCACCCCGAAGATCACCGCGAAGGCAAAGCCCCAGGTGACCGGGCCACCGAGCAGAAGCAGGGCAACGAGCGCGATGAGCGTCGTGCCGGAGGTGAGCACCGTGCGGCTGAGCGTCTCGTTGAGCGCGAGGTTCATCACGTCCTTGAGCGGCTTGGTCTTGTATTTGCGCAGGTTCTCGCGGACGCGGTCGAAGACCACCACCGTGTCGTTGATCGAGTAGCCGATGATCGTGAGGATCGCGGCGACGATCTGGAGGTTGAACTCGAACTGCAGGAGCGAAAAGATCCCGACCGTCACGATGGCATCGTGAATGAGCGAGATCGCCGCCCCCACCGCGAACTGCCACTCGAAGCGCAGCCAGATGTAGAACATGATGGCGACCACCGCGAGCGCGACCGCGATGACGCCGGTCTGCACCAGCTCGCCCGAGACCTTGCCGCCGACACTGTCGACCTGGAGATACTGGACGCCCGGATAGGCAGCATCGAGCGCGCCGCGCACGGTGGCAACGACCTGCGACTGGTCGGCCTCGCCGTTCGAGCCGATGCGCATCAGCACGACCTGGCCGCCATGGCCGCCCGAAGCCTCGGTGACGGCGACCGCGCCGAGATCGAGGCCATTCAGCAGCGTGCGATAGTCGCCGATTTCGTGGGTTTCGGGAAACTCGGCGAGGATCAGCGAGCCGCCGAGGAAATCGACGCCGAAGTTGAGCCCCCGCACCGGCAGCAGGATCAGGGTGCCGATCACGCCGATGATCGATACGGCGAGCCAGAAGCGCATCGGGCGGAAGAAATCGAGATTGGTCTCCTCGGGGACCAGGCGCAGGCGCATCATGATCTATCGTCTCCCGCTGGCGGAGGGGCGCGCGGGCCCGCAGCGCGTTGCCGTGCTCGTCGTTGCCTTGGTCATCGTCATAGCGCGAGCACCTTCGGGCGCCGCCGGTCGAACCAGCCCGTGATCATCATGCGGGTGACGAAGACGGCGGTAAAGACCGAGCAGAGGAGGCCGAGGGCCAGCGTCACGCCGAAGCCGCGGACAGGACCGGCGCCGATCGCATAGAGGATCACCGCGACGATGAGCGTGGTGAGGTTGCCGTCGAGGATCGAGGAGAAGGCTTTCTCGAAGCCGAGCTCGATTGCCCGTGCGGGCCCCCGCCCGGACCTCGCTTCCTCGCGGATGCGTTCGAAGATCAGCACGTTGGCGTCCACCGCCATGCCGATCGTGAGCACGAGGCCCGCGATGCCCGGCATGGTGAGCGTGGCGCCGAGCAGGGTCATGAGCGCGAGGATCAGCACGATGTTGGTGACGAGCGCGATCGAGGCGAAGACCCCGAAGAGCCCGTAACTCGCGATGATGAAGGCGATGATGGCGACGGCGGCGACCGCCGCGGCGATCTCGCCCGACTCGATCGAGTCGCGCCCGAGCTCCGGGCCGACCGTGCGCTGCTCGAGCACCTTGATCTCGGCGGGAAGCGCACCGGCGCGCAGCAGCACCGCGAGGCGGTTCGATTCCTCGGGCGAGAAATTGCCGGTGATGATCCCCGATCCACCCGCGATATGGGTCTGGATGACCGGCGCGGAGATCACCTCGCCGTCGAGCACGATCGCGAAGGGTTCACCGATATGATCGGCCGTGAAGCGGCCGAAGGCGGCGCCGCCGCTGGCGTTGAAGCGGAAGCTCACCGCCGGGCGGCCGTTCTGGTCGAAGCTTGGCTGGGCATCGACGAGCTGCTCGCCGGTGACCACTGCGCGACGTTCGAGCACGTAGTAGAGCCCGTCGGTGTCCATCGCCGGATAGAGCACCTCGTCGAGGCCGGGTTCGGTGTCGGGGTTATCGGTGCGCGAGACGACGGCATGGAAGGACAGCCGCGCCGTCTGGCCGATGACCTTCAGGAGCTCCTCGGCGGAGCCGATGCCGGGGACCTGGACAAGGATGCGGTCGCTGCCCTGGCGCTGGATCGTCGGTTCCCGCGTGCCGGTCTCGTCGACGCGGCGGCGGATGATCTCGAGGCTCTGCTGGAGCGTGCGTTCGTCGATCGCGGCGCGCTCGGCGTCCGAAAGGGTCACGACGATGCGGTCCCCGTCGGCATTCGCCTCGAAATCGCGCGAGCCGGCGCCGGTGAAGGAGAGCACCGGCTGCGAGGCCGCGCGCACCGCGTCGAGCGCCGCGCTCATCGCCTGCGGGTTGCCGATGCGGATCTCCAGCTCGTCGGGCTTGCTCTCGAGCCGGCGCACGGTGCCGATCTCGTCGCGCTTGTCGCGCAGCGCGTCGCGCAGGACGGGCCAGAGGCTCTCCATGCGCTCGGCATAGACGTCCGAGGTCTGGACCTCGACGAGCACATGCGCGCCGCCCCGAAGGTCGAGCCCAAGATTGACGAGACCCGAGGGCAGATAGGAGGGCCAGGCGGCCGCATCCGCCTCGAGTTCGGGCGTGGGCTGGGCCCCCTGCTCGAGCGCGAGCCGGGCGTCATTGGCGCGCTCGACCCGGTTGTAGAACAGGTTCGGAAAGGCGGTGGCGAGGCCGGCCAGGCAGACGAGAAGAATGGCCAGTCGCTTCCAGAGCGGGAATTGCAGCATCAAGGGGTCCTATTCCCAGCGCAGGGCGCCCGGATCCGGCGCCCCGCGACACGGCGCGCGTCAGCCCTCGGCGGGCTCGGTCTTGCTCAGAACCTGGCTGATCGTCGGCCGCACGACCTTGACCTTCACGTTGGGCGCGATCTCGAGCTCGACCTCGTTGTCGGCGACCTTGGTCACCTTGCCGATGAGGCCGCCCGAGGTGACGACCTGGTCGCCGCGGCGCAGGGCCGCAACCATGGCCTTGTGCTCCTTCACCTTCTTCTGCTGCGGGCGGATCATCAGGAAATACATGATGACGAAGATGAGCAGGATCGGCACGAAGCTGATCAGTCCTCCGGCGCCGGCGGGCGCCCCCGCGGCTTGCGCAAATGCAGGTGTTGCGAACATGAATGGCCCTTCCGCTTGTCGCGGGGCCGGGGCCCCGTCTGGTTCCAGTTCGGGCCGCCCTCGCCGCCCGCAAAATCGCGCGGACACTACCGTCCGCCTCTGCCAATGGCAAGGCACGGCGGCCCGGGCGCTCTTGCGCCATGCGAGGGCCCGGGATCGCCACGTTTCCGCCTGCATCCGCAGGTTTTTCCGATCGGGTGTGATGGCCGTCACAGTGGCTCTCCGGTACGGCGCGGTAAAGTTTCTGTTCAAATACCGGTTTCGAGGTATCAGGACGGCCGATGACGCAACTGCAGGGACCAGCTGGAGAGGCGGTCGCGCGGGGAACACCCCCCGGCGCACTCTTCTGGCCCGTGGGCGCGATCGAGGCCGAGGCGATCGAGGGTGTCGCAAGCCGGCTGCGCGGGCCACGGGATCTGCTCTGCATCCTCCGCAACACCACCGAGTATGACATCGAGGTTGACTGGCATCTCGGCCATGGCCGCTACGAGGGGCGCGCGGGTGACATCGTGCTTCCCGCCCGCGGGCTTGCTGCCACGCGCCCGGCCGCGCTCTACGCCCCCGGCTTTGCCGCCGGGGATGGGGGGTGCAATGTCGTGCTGGTCATTTCGCCGCGCCGGACCGGCTGCCGCATGGAGCGGCGCTTCGGCCTGCTGGTGGCAACCCCGCCGGGACCGGACGGCGCCGCGGATCACCTGGGCTTCAGCCCGCTCGATCCGGCGACCGTCGAGCCCAAACGCGCGCTCTTCGCGCTCAATGCGGTGACCGAGCGCCACCGGCGCGCGGCCGGTGTCTTCAGCGCGCGCCTCGGCCCCTCCTGCCGCATGATCGCGGTGCTCGAGGGGCTCGCGCCCGTCCGCTGCTGGGTGCATTTCCTGCCCTGAGGCAGGCGGCCTCCGGCGTCAGGCGCTCTCGCGGATGAAGGTCCCTGCCTGAAGGTCGCGCATGGCGCGGATCAGCTCCTCGCGGGTGTTCATCACGATCGGGCCGTGCCAGGCCACCGGCTCCTGCAGCGGACGGCCCGTCACCAGCAGGAAGCGCATGCCCTCGGGCCCGGCCTCGACGCGCACCGAATCGCCGGTGTCGAAGCGCACCAGGGTGCGGTTGCCGGTCAGGTCACGGATGTTGAGCTCCTCGCCCCGGAACTCCTTTTCCACCCGCACGCCAACGGGGTTCGAGGCATCGCGGAACCGGCCCGAGCCTGCGAAGACATAGGCGAAGGCGCTGGCGTAGGTATCGACCGGCAGGGTCTTCACCACATTGGGTGGCACCGAGACGTCGATATACATCGGCTCGGCCGCGATCCCGTCCACCGGCCCCGTCTTGCCCCAGAAGCTGCCCACGACGATGCGCACGCGGGTGCCGTCATCGTCGATGATCTCGGGAATGTCGCCGCCCTGGATGTCCTGGTAGCGCGGGCGGGTCATCTTGAGCGAGGAAGGCAGGTTCGCCCAGAGCTGGAAGCCGTGCATCTGGCCCTTCGCGTTTCCGCGCGGCATTTCCTGGTGCATGATGCCCGAGCCCGCGGTCATCCACTGGACCGAGCCCGCCCCGAGCAGGCCACGATTGCCGAGGCTGTCGGAATGCTCCACCTCGCCCTCGAGCACATAGGTTATGGTCTCGATGCCGCGATGCGGATGCCAGGGAAACCCGGCCCTGTAGCGGGCAGGATCGTCATTGCGGAAATCGTCGAGGAGCAGGAACGGATCGCTCTCCGCCGGATCGCCGAATCCGAAGACCCGGTGCAGGTGCACGCCCGCCCCTTCCGTGGTCGGCATGGCGCGGCTTTCGCTCTTCACGGCTCTGAAAGACATGTCGCATCTCCCGTCATTTGCTTGCCGCAAAGATAACCCCGGCCACTCCGGAGACAACGAGCCCGCAACTCGACAGATTGTTTCCAATCAAACGCCACCACACGCCGAGCATTCGGAATTTGGAAACCCTTTGCGCGGAGACCTTGGGGCCTGAGCACCAGCAGAACGCGAGGACCGGGCCATGACGGGCAAGCCGCAATCGATCGACCGCACGCTGTCCCGGGCGAAAACGCACGCGCGGAAGGGCGATCTCGCCGAGGCCGAGGCACTCTATCGCGACGTGCTGGCGCGCTTTCCGCAGAACCAGCGCGCGCTCAGCGGCCTGCGCGAGATCACCAGCGAGGTGCTCGACCACAAACGCAGCGCGCTGAAGCGCCGGGCCCGGCCCACCGCCGAGGGGCCCGATCCGGCGCGCTCGGCCTGCATCCGCGGCCAGAAGCTGCTCGCGGGCGGCGACGCGGCGGGGGCGGAGGCGGCCTATGCCGAAGCCATCGCCGCGGATCCCGCCTGCGCCGAGGCCCATGGCGGGCGGAGCGCGGCGCTGCGCCAGCTCGGCCGCACCGCCGAGGCCGCGGATTGCGCGCGCCAGGCGATCCTCCTCAAGCCCTCCCTGCCAATGGCTCATGTCAATCTCGGCTGCGCGCTTGTCGCGCTCGACCAGCCGCAGGACGCGCTCACTTCCTTCGCCGCGGCGATGAAGCTCAACCCGGACTACGCCGAGACCTATGTGAACACCGCCGAGGCGCTGATGATGCTCGGCAAGCACGAAGAGGCGCTCTCGAGCTATGACATCGCGCTGAAGCTCAGCCCGGAGGCGCCGGAGATTCACAACAAGCTCGGCGCCGCCCTCTATGCGATGGGCCGGCATGCCGAGGCGCTCGTGGCGCTCGAGGCCGCCCGGAGCCGCGCGCCGGAGGCCTCGGCCGTCCAGAACAACATCGGGGCAGTGCTGGGGGCGATGGGCGATCGCAAGTCCGCCGCCGGGCATTTCGCCCGCGCCATCGCGCTCAGACCCGACTACGCGGAGGCCCATTTCAATCTCTGCAATCACCGCAAGCACGAGGCAAACGATCCGCATCTCGACGAGATGCGGGCGCTGCTCGCGCGCAAGGACCTGCCCGCCCTCGACCGCATCTTCCTCGACTTCGGTCTCGGCAAGGCGCTCGAGGACGCAGGGCTCTGGGAGGAAAGCTTCGCGCGCTACCAGGAAGGCAACAGGCTGCGGAAACGCGAATCGGGCTACAGCTTCCGCACCGATCTCGCGCTCTTTTCCCGCATTCGCGCGGCTTTCCCCGAGGCCGGGCCGCCGGCGATCCCGGAGCGCCCCGGCGACGGCCCCCGCCCCGTCTTCGTGCTCGGGATGCCGCGCTCGGGCACCTCGCTCATCGAGCAGATCCTCGCCAGCCACGGCAGCGTCCATGGTGCGGGAGAACTCGAATTCATGGCCCGGGCCGCCGGGCGCGCGCTCGGCCTCGAGGGTGCGAGCCTCGACGGGCCGGTCACGGCCGAGCAGCTCTGCCTTGTCCGCGACGAATACCGCGCCGAGCTGGCAAAGCTCGGGATTGCCCGGCCCGTCGTGGTCGACAAGATGCCGCTCAACTTCCGCTTCGTGGGCTTCATCGCCGCCGCGCTGCCCGAGGCGCGCATCATCCATGTCGAGCGCGATCCGGTCGCGACCTGCTGGTCGATCTTCAAGCACCGCTTCACCAGCCGGGGTAACGGCTATGCCTACGACCTCGAGGATCTCGGGCGCTACTTCCGCCTCTACCGCGCGCTGATGGCCTTCTGGCACCAGCGCTTCCCCGGCCGGATCCTCGATGTGAACTACGAGCACCTGACGGAGAACCAGGAGGCAGACAGCCGCCGGATGATCGCGCATGCCGGGCTCGACTGGGAGGACGCCTGCCTCGACTTCCACCAGACCCGGCGGGCGGTGATGACGGCGAGTGCCGCACAGGTGCGTCGCAAGATGTATCGCGGCAGCTCGGAGGCCTGGCACAATTACGAGCCCTGGCTCGGGCCGCTCAGGGCGGCGCTCGCGGACTGAGGCGGCCGACGTCCGCCCGGCCCGCGCCCGCCTTTCCCCGCGGCAGGAGAATCCGCTAGGATCGCGCGCAGCAAACGGGAGGAAAGCATGGCCGTCTCACCCATCCGCTGGGGTATTCTCGGCGCGGCGAAGATCGCGCGCGAATTCGTCTGTCCCGCGCTCCACAAGAGCAGCCGGGGCGAGGTTGCCGCCGTGGCGAGCCGGGATGCCGCACGCGCCGCGGCGCTGGCGGCACGCTATGACGCCCGCAGCTTCGGAAGCTACGACGCGCTGCTCGCCGATCCCGACATCGACGCCGTCTACATCCCGCTCCACAACGCCGCCCATGTGGAATGGACCCTGAAGAGCCTCGAGGCGGGCAAGCACGTGCTTTGCGAGAAGCCGATCGCGCTCCGCGCCGAGGAGATCGACAGCATCATCGCCGCGCGCGACCGCACCGGGCTCTTCGCGGCGGAGGGCTTCATGGTGACCCACCACCCGCAGTGGCGCTGCGTGCGGGAGCTGCTGGCCGAGGGCGCGATCGGGCGGCTGCGCCATGTGCAGGGCGCTTTCAGCTTCTTCAATGACGACGCGGAGAATGTCCGCAACCAGGCCGATCTCGCCGGGGGCGCGCTGCGCGACATTGGCGTCTATCCCTGCATCGTCACCCGCTTCGTCACCGGGGCCGAGCCCGAGAGCGTCACCGCCTCGGTCGACTGGGAAAACGGCATCGACGCCACCGCCCGCGTCGCCGCCGTCTTCCCGGAGTTCCACATGGACTTCTACATCTCGATGCGCATGGCGCCGCGCCAGCTCATGACCTTCCATGGCGAGACGGGATGGCTCTCGGTGCATGCGCCCTTCAATGCCGAGGTCTACGGCCCCGTGATCGTCGAGCTGCGCTCTGCCGATGGCAGCACCCGGCGCGAACGCTTCGACCGGGCGGAGCAGTATCACCTCCAGGCCGATGCGGTGCATGCCGCGATCCTCGACGGCGCCAGCTATCCCTGCCCGCTCGAGTTCTCGCGCGGCAACCAGCGCATGATCGACATGATCTACGACGCCGCCGGCTGACCGCCCGCGCCGCTCAGCTCCCGGAGCGGGCGGCGGCCACGCGCTCGAGCAGGCGGAGAAGAAGCAGGTTGACGGCCGGCGCCAGCGCCGCGGCGGCTGGCCATGCGCCTTCCGGCAGATGGTCGATCCAGCGCACCCAGGGCTGGCCGAGCAGGATGAGGTAGACCCCCGAGAGCGGATCGCGCGCGACGCCCGCAATTCCATAGGTGCCAAGCAGGAAGACGATCAGCGCCAAGGCGTAGAGCCCGACGAAGACCCACAGCACTCCCCGCAGAAATCGTGACATTCCTGCCCTCCCGGCAAGTTGTTTTCAGCTTAGCGCAAGGAATATTGCATACTCCTTGGACATTCGGGCCGCGAATCGTGCGCCGCAGGCCCCGCACGCCAAAATGGCGTCTTGTATATCAACGAGTATTGCCCGATCCTGAGAAGGGGCTTTTGACATGCGCAGACTGTTTCACCTGCCTGGCCTCTTGGCCATGGGATTTGCCGTCACCGGTTGCATGATGGAGACCGGAACGGTCGAGGAGGTGCCGCCACCAAGCCGCGCCGTGACCGCCGCTGCGCCCGTGGTGCAGCCGCTTGCACCGGTGCTTGATGCGGCGACCCTCGCCCATTACGCGGCACTGCCGGACGGCAGTCGCACCGTGCCCGCAATCGACGTGACGAAATACCACCCGGCCCTGCTGCGCAACGAGGTGGCTTTCGAGACGGCCGAGGCGCCGGGCTCCGTCGTGATCGATACCAAGGGGCCGTTTCTCTACTACATCGAGGGCGAAGGCCGGGCGACGCGCTACGGCATCGCAGTGGGCCGCGAGGGCTTCGGCTGGACCGGTCAGGGCGTCATCGCCCGGAGCGCACGCTGGCCGACCTGGACGCCGCCCCCCGAAATGATCGCCCGCGACCCGAGCCTCGAACGCTGGCGCGAGGGACAGCCCGGCGGCGTCAACAACCCGCTCGGCGCCCGCGCCCTCTACATCTACTTCGACGGCCACGACTCGGGCTACCGCATCCACGGCACCAACCATCCGGGCAGCATCGGCTATGCCGCCTCCTCGGGCTGCTTCCGCATGCTGAACCAGGACGTGATCGAGCTCCAGAGCCGGGTGCAACCGGGCGCGCATGTCGTCGTGATGTAAGCCCGGCGCGCCGCCCGTCAGGCCCGCTCGTCCTTGGGCGAGCCCATGACCACATAGGTCACGATGGAATTCACCTGCGGCAGGGTGCCGAGCACATCGGTGTGGAAGACCTTGTAGGCGGCAAGGTCGGCCACCTCGACCCTCAGCAGATATTCCACCGTACCGGTGACGTTGTGGCACTCGCGCACCTCCGGCGCCCGCGCCACGCCGCGCTCGAACGCCTCCTGCGCGGCCTTTGTGTGCACCGAAAGTCCGACCGCCATGTAGGCCACAAAGCCAATCTCGCGCGCGCCCGGATCGATCACCGCGCGGTAGCCGAGGATCACCCCCGAGCGCTCGAGCTCCTGCACCCGGCGCAGACAGGCCGAAGGCGAGAGCCCCACCCGCTCGGCGAGCTCGGCATTGCTGAGCCGCCCGTCCGCCGCCAGCTCCTGCAATATCCTGTCGTTTATCCGGTCTATTTTCGTCATATATTGTGTCTATACGACCATAACGCCCAATTTAGCAAGCAAATTGCCTCCAGTTTCGCATATACTTGCGCCATGACACAGGAACAGATCACCGCCCTTGCCCTCTTCGTCCTCGTAGGCACGATCACCCCGGGGCCGAACAACCTGATGCTGATGGCCTCCGGGGCCAATTTCGGCGCGCTCCGGACGCTGCCGCACATGTTCGGCATCTCCTTCGGCATGATTGTAATGGTCTCGCTGGTGGGAATCGGCCTCATGGGGCTCCTCGAGGCCTGGCCCGCGGCGGGGCTCGCGCTCAAGGTCGCCTGCGTCGTCTATCTGCTTTGGCTTGCCTGGAAAATCGCGTCGGCCGCGCCGCCCTCGGCCGAGGCCGCAGCGGCGCGAAGGCCCTTCAGCTTCCTGCAGGCCGCGCTCTTCCAGTGGGTGAACCCCAAGGCCTGGACCATCGCGCTGACCGGCATCACCGTCTATGCCCCCAGCCGCGACCTCCACACCATCCTCGCGGTGGCGCTCGCCTTCGGCCTGATCGGCTTGCCCGCCATCGCGCTCTGGGCGCTGCTCGGACAGAACCTGCGCCGCTTCCTCAGCAATCCACGGCGCCTCCGGGTCTTCAATGCCGCGATCGCTCTGCTGCTGGTCAGCTCGCTCTGGCCGGTGCTGCTCGCCTGATGCAGGAATGCCGCGGCGCGGACGCAACCGCCGCCCGCGGGCACGCGGCCACTTGCAAACCCCGGCGCATGCGCGGATATTCGCGCGATGAGTCTTCCTCCCGGCTTCCTTGACGAGCTTCGCAACCGCGTCTCGATCGCTCAGGTCGTGGGCCGAAAGGTCACGTGGGACCCGCGGAAGAGCATCGCTGCGCGCGGCGATTACTGGGCCCCCTGCCCCTTCCACCATGAGAAGACTGCATCGTTCCATGTCGACGATGCAAAGGGATTTTACTACTGCTTCGGCTGCCATGCCAAGGGGGACGCGCTGAGCTTCCTGCGCGAGACCGAGAACATGGGCTTCATGGAGGCGGTCGAGACGCTCGCGCGCGAGGCGGGCATGAGCCTGCCGGCGCAGGATCCCGCCGCCGCCGCCCGCGCCGCCGAGGCCAAGGGGCTCGCGGAGGCGATGGAGGCCGCCGTCCAGTTCTACCGGCTGCAGCTCAACGGCGCTCGCGCCACGGCCGCCCGCGCCTATCTCGAGCGGCGCGGGCTTGCGCGGGCCACGATCGAGCGCTTCGAGATCGGCTTTGCCCCGGAGGGCCGCACGCTTCTGCTCGAGCATCTCACGGACAAGGGGTTCGAGCGGAAAAAGCTTGTGGAGGCTGGGCTTGTCGGCCTGCCGCGCGAGGGCGGATCGCCCTATGACCGCTTCCGGAATCGCATCATGTTCCCGATCCGCGACACCCGCGGCCGCGCCATCGCCTTCGGCGCCCGCGCCATCGCCGAAGGTCAGGAGCCGAAATACCTCAACTCGCCCGAGACGCCGCTCTTCGACAAGGGCCGGAGCCTCTACAACATCGGCCCGGCACGCACGGCGGCCCACAAGGCCGGCGCGCTGGTGGTGACCGAGGGTTACATGGACGTGATCGCGCTCGCCGAGGCCGGGATCGAGCACGCTGTCGCCCCCCTCGGCACCGCGATCACCGAGGCCCAGCTCGAGGCGATCTGGCGGCTCTCGCCGGAACCCGTCGTCGCCCTCGACGGCGACAAGGCCGGGCTCGGCGCCGCCCACCGGCTGATCGAGCTCGCCCTGCCGCTGCTCGCCCCCGGCCGCGCCCTGCGATTCGCACTGCTCCCGGCGGGGCAGGATCCGGACGACGTGGTGCGCCATGGCGGCGCGGAAGCCATGCAGCGAATCATTTCCGAATCACTGCCGATGGTCGAGCTGATCTGGAGCCGCGAGACCGAAGGCCAGGTGCTCGACAGCCCCGAGCGCCGGGCGGCCCTCGACACGCGGCTGAAGGCCAAGCTCGCAAGCATCCGCGACGAGAACCTCCGCGCCCATTACCAGAGCGAGATCCGCACCCGCCGCGCCAAGCTCTTCGCCACGCCGGAGCGGGAGGAGCGACCGGTCCGCCGCACCGGCACCCCGCACCACGGCCGCAAGGCTCGCGGCCGCCTGCCCTGGACCGTCGCCGCGGCCCCCCGCCCCGAGACGCTCGCCTCCCTGCTCGGGCGCGGCGAGCCCGGCCTTTTTGCCGAAAGCCGCATCCGCGAATGCGCGATCCTCGCGGGCTGCATCAACCATCCCGAGCTCGCGACGGAGTTCGAGGATCGGCTCGAACGGGTGCCTTTCACCTGTCCGGATCTCGAAAAAATCCGTGACGCCCTCTTGTCTTCGCTCGAAGCGGCCCTAAATGCCCCCGATCCGGCGGAAGAGCTCGGACGCGCCATAGGCCAGCGAACAGGCCGCAATCCATTGATCGACCTTCTGGCGCCGGGGCAGGTGCGCGCGAACCGCTATCTTTCGAGATCGGCGGAACCCGAGCAGGCCCGGCGCGCGATTGACGAGGAACTGACGCGACATGCAGCGACACTCGGCCGTTCAGCGGAAACGCTCGAGGCCCAGCGCGAGATCATCGCCGATGAAGGCGAGGGTCTGACCTGGCGTCTCAGCGAGGCGGTGAGTGCCGAATTCGAGGCAAACACCCGACCGCTCGCCGAAGCGGGCCAGTCGTCTGAAGACGAGGCTTCGCTGTCCCGAGAACTCGAAAGCATGATCGCCCGCCACAACTCCCGTCAGCCGAAGACTCGATGACGACATTGCGAATCGCTGATTCGTACTTAATTAACGCCACTGATCCCGAATCGGCGAAACGTTCGGGGAGATACGGAGTCGCCCATGGCCGCCAAAGACGCCGAGCAGAAGAAACCTGAAGAGAATTCCGAAGCCACCGGCCCGATGCTCGACATGAGCCAGGCCGCGGTCAAGAAGATGATCGGCCAGGCCAGGGCGCGCGGCTACATCACCTATGACGAACTCAATCAGGTCCTGCCTCCCGAACAGGTCACCTCGGAGCAGATCGAGGATGTGATGGCGATGCTCTCCGAGATGGGCATCAATGTCATCGACAACGAAGAGAGCGAGGACGAAGGCGACGCCGGCGGCGAGGCCTCGGATGCGGGCGAGAGCACCTCGCGCGAGCTCACCGTCTCCAGCACGTCGAACGAGAACCTCGACAGGACGGACGACCCGGTCCGGATGTATCTGCGCGAGATGGGCTCGGTGGAGCTCTTGTCGCGCGAAGGCGAGATCGCCATCGCCAAGCGCATCGAGGCCGGCCGCAACACGATGATCGCGGGGCTCTGCGAGAGCCCGCTCACCTTCCACGCCATCACGATCTGGCGAGACGAGCTCCTCGACGAGGCGATCATGCTGCGCGACGTGATCGATCTCGAGACGACCTTCGGCTCGCAGATGGAGGCCGACGACGAGGAGGGTGTGGACGAAAGCGTACTCTCCGCACTGCAGGACGCCAAGCCGAGTGAGGACGCCCCCGCCCGCCCGGCGCCCGCTGCGGCGCCAGCACCGAAAGCTGCGGCGCCGGACGGACAGGATGGCGACGACGAGGCGGGCGAAGGTGGCGCCGAGCCCGAGGACGACGAGGACGAGGATCAGGGCAACCTCTCGCTCGCGGCGATGGAGGCGGCGCTGAAGCCGCAGGTCCTCGAGACCCTCGACCGCATCGCGACCGATTATGCCCGCCTTGCCGAGATGCAGGACGAGCGCATTTCCGCGACGCTGAACCAGGGCGAGAGCTACACCTCGGCCCAGGAGCGCGAATACCAGCGCCTGCGCGGCGAAATCGTCGAGCTGGTGAACTCGATGCACCTCCACAACAACCGCATCGAGGCCCTAGTCGACCAGCTCTACGGCATCAACCGCAAGATCATGTCGCTTGACGGCGGCATGGTGAAGATCGCCGACCAGGCCCGCATCAACCGCCAGGAATTCATCCAGGAATACCGCGGCTCCGAACTTGAGCCGGGCTGGCTCGAGCGCGTGTCCCGGAAATCCTCGCGCGGGTGGGACCAGCTCACCTCTCGCTATGCCGACAAGGTCGATCAGATCCGCGGCGAGATGGCGGAGATCGGTCAGTATGTCGGCCTCGACATCTCCGAATTCCGCCGCATCGTGAACCAGGTGCAGAAGGGCGAGAAGGAAGCCCGGATCGCCAAGAAGGAAATGGTCGAGGCGAACCTCCGCCTCGTGATCTCGATCGCGAAGAAATACACCAACCGCGGCCTGCAGTTCCTCGACCTGATCCAGGAAGGCAACATCGGCCTGATGAAGGCGGTGGACAAGTTCGAGTATCGCCGCGGCTACAAGTTCTCGACCTACGCGACCTGGTGGATCCGGCAGGCGATCACCCGGTCCATCGCCGACCAGGCCCGCACGATCCGCATCCCGGTCCACATGATCGAGACGATCAACAAGCTCGTGCGCACCGGCCGGCAGATGCTGCACGAGATCGGCCGGGAGCCGACGCCGGAGGAGCTGGCCGAAAAGCTGCAGATGCCGCTCGAGAAGGTTCGCAAGGTGATGAAGATCGCCAAGGAGCCGATCTCGCTCGAAACGCCGATCGGCGATGAGGAGGACAGCCAGCTTGGCGATTTCATCGAGGACAAGAACGCGATCCTGCCGCTCGACAGCGCGATCCAGCTCAATCTCAAGGAAACCACCACCCGGGTGCTCGCCTCGCTCACCCCGCGCGAGGAGCGCGTGCTGCGCATGCGCTTCGGCATCGGCATGAACACCGACCACACGCTCGAGGAAGTCGGCCAGCAGTTCAGCGTCACCCGCGAGCGCATTCGCCAGATCGAGGCCAAGGCGCTCCGCAAGCTCAAGCACCCGAGCCGGTCGCGCAAGCTCCGGAGCTTCCTCGACCAGTAGCGCGGCCGCGCCGCGTCACGCGATTGGAGACCGAAATGCCTGCGCCCCCGGCGACATCGCCGGGGGCGCAGGCGTCATGACCTACGGGTCGCGGCTCGTGCCCCGCTTGGCAGGGAGGTCCCCGGCGCCGGGATCAACCGGCGCCAGGACCAGCGCGTCAGAGGATGAAATCATCCGTGGTGAGGGTCAGGCCGCTACCGATCTCAATCTGGAAATCGGCACTGCCGTCGCCATCCACATCCCCGAAAACGCTGTGATAGCCGTAGCGGAGTTCGCCCGCCGTACCCGAGAACACGTCGCTTCCGATGAACTCAAAGGCCTGATTTCCAGCGCTGGTGATATCGGCATCGATACCCGCAAGATGCAGCCGGTCGAGCCCGGCCTCGAAATCCGTGATCACGTCATGGCCTGCACTGCGCGGCGTTTCGGCGGCCGAACGGAAGACGAAGAGATCGGCGCCAGCATTGCCGGTCATCTGGTCGGCACCCGCGCCGCCGAAGAGGCGATCCGCGCCGCCGCCGCCCAGCATGGTATCGGCCCCCGCCCCGCCGCGCAGGATATTGTCTCCGGCATTGCCGGTGAGGCTGTTGGCCAGGCCGTTGCCGCGCCCCTCGAGATCCCCACCTCCGGTCAGCACGAGGCGCTCGATATTGGCGCCGAGCGTGAAATCGACGCTCGCCGACACGAGATCATTGCCCTGCCCCCTGGCCTCGACGACGACGTCTCCGGCATTGTCGACGACGAAGCGGTCATTGCCGGCGCCGCCGACCATACGGTCCGCATCCTCGCCGCCATTGAGGAAATCGTTGCCGGCACCACCCGCGAGCGTGTCCTCGCCCGAACCACCGCGAAGCACATTGTTGCCCGCATTGCCGGTGAGCACATTGTCAAGCTCATTGCCGGTACCGCGGAGCGCCGCCGTCCCGGCCAGGACAAGCTGCTCCACATTCGCGCCCAACGCATGGTCGACGCTGGCCCTGACCAGATCGTTGCCCTGATTCACGCCTTCGACCACGACATCCTTGACGTTGTCGACGACATAGCGGTCATCACCCAGCCCGCCGAGCATGCGGTCCGCTCCGACGCCGCCATGCAGGAAATCGTTTCCGTCATCGCCAAAGAGAACATCCCGTCCGGCGCCGCCATAGAGGCTGTCGGCGCCAAGCCCGCCGCGGATCGTGTCGTTGCCAGCCATGCCGTCGATCATGTCGGATCCGGCGCCGCCATCGAGATTGTCCGAACCGCCATAGGTCCAGAAGATATCCGCCCCATCCGACCCGACGACATTGTCCTTTCCCGCGAACAGGAGCTCGTAGATGCCATAGGCGTCGCCATCGTTGAAGAGCGCGCCATAGGCTGCGGCATCGACCGCCAGCCCCTTGAGGCGAATCTGCAGCTCGCCATCCTCGAAATAGGTGTATTTCTGGATCGTGCCCGTCGCGTTGCCATCGGCGTCATATTCAAAGACGCCGTCATAGCGCGCGGTGCGCGAGCCATCGGAAATTATGAGAGTATCGGCGGTCGCCTTCACGACCTCTCCCGTCCAGACCACCGCGTCGCTCATGTCGAACGGCGTAAAGACCTTGATGTAAGACATTCGGCTTCCCCACCCAATTCACCGGAAAGCCAGCCTCAAATACGCACGGCCTCCCCGGATTCCCTTCGAATGTGACTTAAAGGCGAGGCATGCCGCATTAACCAAGCGCGGCGTGGTAACTTGCTTAATTGCGGCATTGCAGGCGAATACGCCGCACATGCGAGACCAGCCTCGGATAGAGCCCTCGCAGGAGCATTTCCGCCACGCCTTCGGCGGGAAGTGGCGGATGAAAAATATTTAAGTTGAACTGACAGAAGCTTCGTGACTTGAGTAAAAGCAAACCGCTTCTTGAGTCCGGTCATCTCGGTAAAGTACCGTGCCATACAAAAAACCGTTGATCTGCGTGCCGATGCGCGCCTTTTCCCGAAATGGCGGCGTGCTCGCGACGCTTGATCTTGTTGATCACCTGGAAACGTCGGAACACTTCCGAACTCGCGTGATCAACTACTTTGGCGAGTATCAGACGCGTCCGAAATCGGATGTCGAAATTCGGGAGCCCTACGTTAGGGGCCTCGGTCGGCTGCCGCTTGGCCTTGGCAGACGTCTCGTTTCGCGGCAGCGCAACCGGATGCTCGAGCACGGGATGCGCGATGCCGACCTCATCATCATGCCCGACGACTGGGGCGTCACCTTCACCGCAGCCTTCGACATCGCCCGGCGCCGCAACATCCCCATCTGCTGTGTCGTCCATATCGATCTCGACAACAAGTTCTCAGCGCCGGGCCGCCGCCAACCCTGGACCAAGGAACAGACGCTCGCCTGCTACCGCAAGGCGGATCTCATCATCTGCGTGAGCGGTGGCATTCGCGAACGCCTCGCCCGCGACCTGCCGGATCGCGCGGACCACATCATCGCGATCCAGAACGGCGTCGATCTCGCCCGGATCGACCGCCTCGCCGCCGAACCGCTGCCCGAAGGCACTGCCCTGCCCGACCTCCCCTGCTTCACCGCGCTCGGCCGCCTCGTCTGGCAGAAGGGGTTCGACCTGCTGATCGAGGCCCACGCCCGGCTGCTCGCGCAGGGTGTGGAGCGCCATGCGATCGCCATCATCGGCGAAGGCCCGGATCGCGCCGCGCTACAGGCGAAGGCCGCGGCGCTCGGCGTTGCGGATACCGTGCACTTCCTCGGCTATGTCGAAAATCCCTTCCCGATCCTCGCACGCTCCGCCGGACTCGTCACCTCCTCGCGCTTCGAGGGTTTCCCCCTCAGCACGACCGAGGGCTGCGCGCTCGGCATTCCGGTGATCTCGACGACCTGCAACTACGGCCCGGCGGAAATCCTCGACCACGGGCGCTATGGCGCGCTGGTGCCGGTGGAAGACCCGCAGGCGCTCGCCCGGGCGATGCAGGACCATCTTGCGCATCCGGAGACGCTGCGCCGCAGGGCCGCCGCCTCGTTCCGGGACCGCCAGCGGCTTTCGGCCGAATACTGCCACGCCCGCTACGAGGCGGCGCTCGCCGGCATCCCGCTCCGGAACGGACGGATGCGGGTCGAGGAGAACGCCAAGCTCTTTCCCGTGGTCGTGCCCCTGCCCGAGCCGCAGGTCGAGGGCCAGCCCTGAGCGGCCGGCGCGCCCTCGCCGCGCTCTTCCTCGCAGCAGCCACGCCCGCGGCGGCCGAGATGCCGGAGCGGTGCGCGGCCGATGACGGCGCGCTCCGCGATGCGGCCTTCGTCTTTGCCGAAACGCCGCGGGTGGGCGACCGGGTCGCCTCGGGCTTCGAGGTCTCCGGCTGCTCCCGCACCTTCGAGAGCACCGTGAACTGGCGGCTGCTCGGTCGGGACGGCACGGTGCTGGCCGAAGGCCATGGCGCGGGCGGCGGGGTCGACGGCCCGGCGCCCTTCAGTTTCAGCGTCGCCTTCACCATCGCCGAAGAGCAGATCGGCCATCTCGAGGTCTACGAGGAGGACGTCTCGGAAGGCGAGGGCTTCCCGCCCGGCCGCACGGTCCTGCCCCTCGTCCTGCTGCCGTGAGCCGCGTCGTCAGCCGCGCAGCCTGTCCATGATCGCGACGAGCTGCGCGCTTATGCCGGGCTCGGAAAGCGCATGCCCTGCCGTCGCCACCATGTGAAGCGCGGAGGCGGGCCAGAGATGGTGGAGCGTGTGCGCGGTATGCGGCGGACAGACCATGTCATAGCGGCCCTGCACGATATGGCCGGGAATATGCGCGATCCGCTCCATGTTGAGCAGGATCTGGCCATCGGTCTCGAGAAAGCCCGCGTTGATGAAATAGTGGTTCTCGAGCCGGGCAAAGGCGCGGGCATACTGCCCCGAGGGGCTTCCGCGCGCCTCGCCGGGATCAAGCACCGCCAGCGCGCTTTCCCAGCCCGCCCAGGCGCGGGCAAAGCGGATCTGCTCGCCCTCGTCCGCCGAGAACAGGCGGCTGTGATAGGCGGTGACGAGATCGCCCCGCTCGTCGGGCGGCACCATCTGGGAAAACGCCCGCCACTGATCGGGCCAGAATTGCCCCGCGCCACCGCCATAGAACCAGTCGAGCTCGCCTTGGGTCATGGTGAAGATGCCGCGCAGCACGAGATTGGTCACGCGATCGGGATGGGTCTGGGCGTAGATGAGTGCGAGGCAGGCCCCCCAGGAGCCGCCGAAGACGATCCAGCTCCCGACGCCGAGTTCGATGCGGATGCGCTCGATGTCCGCGACGAGATCCCAGGTGGTGTTGTTCTCGACCGAGGCCGTCGGCTGCGACCGGCCGCAGCCGCGCTGGTCGAACAGCACCACACGATAGTGCTTCGGATCGAAGAAGCGCCGCATGCCGGGTGAGCAGCCGCCGCCCGGGCCGCCGTGCAGCACGACCACGGGAACGCCGTCGGGATTGCCGCATTGCTCGACGTAGATCCGGTGGCCGCCCGGCATGTCGAGGATCTGCTGGCGGAAGGGCTCGATGGGGGGGTAGAGTCCCCCACGCGGGCCGGCGCCGCTCTGGTTCGGGTTTTCCTTCATGCCTGGACTATGTATCCCTGAAAACCGCCGCACAATCGCAGACCGGACCCATGAGCGCAATGCATGACACCACCACCTCCGTCGATGCCGGCGAAGTCGCCAAGTTCGAGGCCATGGCCTCGGAATGGTGGGACCCCAACGGCAAGTTCAAGCCTCTCCACATGCTCAACCCCTGCCGCCTGGATTATATCACCGACCAGATTGCGGCGGAATTCGGCCGTGACCTGAAGGCGCGCGCGCCCTTCGAAGGGCTCCGGCTGCTCGACATCGGCTGCGGCGGCGGGCTGCTGGCCGAGCCGATGGCCCGCCGCGGCGCGACCGTCGTCGGGGCCGATGCCGCCGAACGCAACATCCCGGTGGCGCGCCTTCATGCCGAACAGTCCGGGCTCGAGATCGACTACCGCCACACCACGGCCGAGGCGCTCGCGGAGGCCGGTGAGCGCTTCGACGTGGTGCTCAACATGGAGGTCGTCGAGCATGTGGCCGACCCGGCGGCGTTCCTCACCACCTGCCAGACGTTGCTGAAACCCGGCGGGCTGATGATCTGCTCGACCCTCAACCGCAACCCCAAGAGCTACGCCATGGCAATCATCGGCGCTGAGCACGTGATGCGCTGGCTGCCGAAGGGCACGCATGACTGGCGGAAGTTCATCACCCCCGACGAGCTCTTCGACCTGCTGACCCGCGCGGGCCTCGATCCGGTGGACCGCAAGGGCATGGTCTTCAATCCGATCTCGTGGAGCTGGCGGCTCTCGGACCGCGACCTCTCGGTCAATTACGTCACCGCGAGCGTGAAACCGGCCGACGCCCCGGCCGCCTGAACCCGCGGCATTTTCGGAAATTCCGCGGCATTGAATGTGCCGCGGACATCCTCTCTTAAAGGAATCGCTTACTTCCGGGACTACACTCGCGACCGGGTGGATAGGGAGTGCAGCCATGATTGGCGGGCTTTACAACACGACGTCCCTTCTGATCGAACCGACGCGAGCGCTCGGTGAATTCATGAGGGTCGCCGATACACATGGCGTGACGCCGGTGGCATCACAGAGCAGCTTTACGGCGCGCGGCACCGATGCCGAAGTGCTGCCGGACCGACTGCCGACGGGGGTTCTCAACTTCGTACCGGTCGTGCTCGAGATGCTCGAGCAGCAGGCGGCCGAGGAAATCGCCGCCGACGAGATCCGGCGCGAATCCGAGCGCCACGCCGAACAGGCAGAGGAGATTCCAGACGCGGGCGGAGGCCGGGAGACGGCCGAGGCCGCCACGGCGCCGCCGCCACGGGAGAGCGAGCAGGCGAAGGAGAGCTCGGCCGCGGCCGAGGGCTATGCGCGCGGCCGCGAGGCCCCGCCGGACACCGAACCGGAACTCGACGCCTTCATCTGAAGTATCAGCGCGGCGCCTGCACGTCCGCCGCCGTCTCGCCGCCGAAGCTCTGCCGGATCGCTCTGAGGATCGGCAAGGCCCGGCGGAGTTCGTCGTTGCGGACCCCGGCCAGAAGCTCGTCCAGAACCGGCGTGATCTCGCGAACCGCACGGTCGCGGGCGGCCTGGCCCGCCGGGCTGATCCCGACCCACTTGCGCCGGGCGTCATCCCAGTCGGGCCGCACATGCACATAGCCCGCCTCGTCGAGCTTGCGCACGGTGTTGGTCATCGCCCCCTTCGTCACATGGAAGATCCGGGCGAGCTGGCCCGGCGTCTTCTCGCCGCCGAGGCGCGAGAAATGGTTGAGCACCATGAAATGCGACAGCTCCATGCCCTTCGGCATCGCCCGGCTGATGCGGATACGCGCGAGCTGTTCGATCATCACGATTTCGCTGAAGAGCGCGATGACAAAGGGATCGCCGGGCGGCCGCGTGCTCATGTCACCCGGACCGGCGCATAGGGCCGGTCATGGGTGAGCGCGGGAATCCGGGCCCGCGCCTTCTCGACGAGCCCGAAATCGAGATCGGCATAGACCACCGTCTCCGGCGCCTCGCCTCCGTCCGCCAGCACCTCGCCCCAGGGCGAGACGGCCAGAGAATGGCCGTAGGTCTCGCGCGCCTTGCCCCGGCTCGCCGGATGGGTGCCGCACTGGGAGGGCGCCAGCACGAAGGCCCCCGTCTCGATCGCCCGCGCCCGGAGCAGCACATGCCAGTGCGCCCGGCCTGTCGGCACGGTGAAGGCCGCGGGCACCGTGAGCATCCGCGCCCCCGCCTTCGCGAGATCGCGGTAGAGATGCGGGAAACGCAGGTCGTAGCAGATCGTCATGCCGACCGCCTCCGCCCCGGCCCGCGCCAGCACCGCCGCCGTGCCGGGGCGATAGGCCGCCGATTCCCGATAGCTCTCGCCGCCGGGAAGCTCGACATCGAACATGTGGATCTTGTCGTAGCGGGCATGGACACGGCCATCGGGGCCGACGAGAAGCGAGCGGTTGACGAAGCGCGCCTCGGGCTCCGGCCCGCCGCGCAGGCAGAGGCTGCCGATGAGGAGCCAGATGCCCAGCTCCGCCGCCACGGCCGAAAGCCGCATGAGCGTCGGGTCCTCGGCCTCGATCCTCAGCCGCTCGGCCTGCAGCTCGCGGGAAAAGCTCACCATGTTGGTGCATTCGGGCGTCGCGACGAAGGTCGCACCCCCGCTCGCCGCCTCGCGCAGCAGCGCCTCGGTCACGGCGAGGTTCACCGCCGGATCGTCGCCGGAGCGAAGCTGGAGCAGGGCAGCGCGCATCGTCTCAGGCCGCGAGCAGCGGATCGAGCTTGCCCATCCGGTCGAGTGCATACATCTCGTCGAACCCGCCGACATGGGTTTCGCCGACAAAGATCTGCGGTACGGTGTAGCCGCCGGAGGCGCGCTCCATCATCTCGCGCCGCAGCTCCGGGTCGCCCGCGACATCGATCTCGGTAAAGGGCACGCCCTTGCGGGCAAGCAACCGTTTTGCTGCCATGCAGTATCCGCAGGTCGGCGTCGTGTAGATCGTGACCGGTTTCATATGCACTCCCTCTGACGAGACTTGATTATACGTCCCGCGACTCACCGAATGCAACGCGGCAGAGCACCAGTACATCGACCCGCGCGGCGCCTGCCGCACGCAGCGCCTCGGTGCAGGCCGAGAGCGTCGCGCCCGTGGTCAGAACATCGTCGATCACCGTGACGGCGCTGCCCCGGATCAGGGCGGCGCGGCGCGGATGGACCGCGATCGCGCCCGACTGGTTCGCTGCCCGCGCCGCACGATCCATCTGTTTCTGGGCCGTGGTCGCGCGGCGGCGCTGGAGCAGATCCGGCACCGCCCGCCGCCCCGACTGCCGCGCGATCGCGCGCGCGAGCTCCGCCGACTGGTTGTAGCGCCGCCCCAGCAGCCGGCGCCAGTGGAGCGGCACGGGCACGACGAGATCGGTTCCGGCGAGAATGTCGCGCCCCGCCGCCGCCATCCAGCGCGCGAGCGCCGGCACCATGTCGAGCCGGTCGGCATGCTTGAGCGCGAGCACCATGCGCCGCCCCGCCCCGTGATAGAGCATCGCCGCAGCCCCCCGGTCCCAGGCCGGCGGATGGCGCTGGCAGCTGTCGCAGACATCGCCCTCCACCGCCACACCGACGAGCGGCACGCCGCAGCACGCGCAGGCCGAGCCGGCGATGAAATGCGTCTCGCGCCAGCAGCTGGAGCAAAGCCCGTGGGCACTGTCGGTGAACTCGGTGCAGGCGAGGCAGCGCGGGGGATAGATCGTGTCAAGGAGCGGCGGGACCACCGTGCGGCGCATCGTGGCCTTGCCCCTCCGGAGGACTGTGATAACGCTGCTTGCCATGTCCGATACGCCGCGCCTCTTCGATTCCGGCCTCCTCACCCGCCGCCGTGCACGTGCCCGCGCCACCGGGCCTGCGGATTTCCTGCACGCCGCGGCGGCCGGGGAAATCTCAGAAAGGCTCTTCGAGGTTAACAGGAGGTTTCAGGCCGCCGCCCTCGTCACCCCGCGCCCGGAGATCTGGTGCGAAACGCTCGCCCCGAACGGCCTCGGCGAGATCCGCACCGTACCCGACGCGGACGTGCTCGAGCTTGCGCCCGGCGCCCATGACCTCGTGATCCACGGGCTCTGCCTGCACTGGGCCAACGATCCCGTCGGCCAGCTGATCCAGGCGCGCCGCGCCCTGCGGCCCGACGGCCTCCTGATCGCGGTGCTCTTCGGCGGCGACACGCTCTCCGAGCTGCGCGCCGCCCTTGCCGAAGCCGAGGCGGAGGTCTCCGGAGGCATCAGCCCGCGCGTCGCGCCGATGGGCGAGATCCGTGCGCTCGGCGGGCTCCTGCAACGGGCAGGCCTCGCCCTTCCGGTCGCCGACGGCGTGCGGCTCGACGTGAGCTACGAGACGCCGCTCCACCTCATGCGTGACCTGCGCGCCATGGGCGAGACCAACGTGATGGCCGACCGGCTGCGCAAACCGATGTCACGGGCGTTGCTCGCACGGGCCTGCACGCTCTACGGCGCCGAATTCGCGATGTCCGACGGTCGGGTGCGAGCAACCTTCGAGCTCGTCTTCCTCACCGGCTGGGCGCCCGATCCCGGCCAGCAGAAACCGCTCCGCCCGGGAAGCGCCGTCCAGCGCCTCTCCGACGCGCTGGAGACCGCCGAGCGGGAGACGGAAAGAGACCACGACCCGTGAGGCGCCTTGATCTGCCGCACTCCGCCCCTATCTCCAACAGCGCCCCGACGCGCGAAAGAGCCGCTAGCCCAGCATGAAAGATACCGTCATCGAGACCGATCAGCCGGGCGAAGGCCGCCTCGCCCACAGCACGCCCGACCATCCCGTCCTGCCGCAGCCGAAGGTCGGCGTCGTTCTCTCGAACCTCGGCACGCCGGACGCGACGGACTACTGGTCGATGCGCCGCTACCTGTCGGAGTTCCTCTCCGACCGCCGGGTCATCGACTACTCGCCCTTCTTCTGGCAGCCGCTCCTTCAGCTCGTGATCCTGTCCAAGCGCCCGTTCAGCTCGGGCGAGGCCTATCGCAGCATCTGGAACGAGGCGCGCGACGAGAGCCCGCTGCGCACCACCACCCGCGACCAGGCCGAAGCCGTCGCCGCCCGGATGGCCGCCCTCTATGGCGATCGCGTGATCGTCGATTTCGCCATGCGCTACGGCAACCCCTCGACCGCCTCGGTGATCGAGCGGCTGCGCGCCCAGGGTTGCGAACGGATCGTGTTCTTCCCGCTCTACCCGCAGTATTCGGCGACCACGACCGCCACCGCGAATGACAAAGCGTTCCGTGCGCTGATGAAGCTCCGCTGGCAGCCCTCGATCCGCACCGTCCCGGCCTATTACGACCACCCGCTCTACATCGAGGCGCTGGCGCAGAGCGTCGAGCAGGTCTATGCGCGCCTGCCCCAACGCCCGGACGTGCTCGTCACGAGCTATCATGGCATGCCGGTTCGCTATCTGACCGAGGGCGATCCCTACCATTGCCACTGCCAGAAGACGACGCGGCTCCTGCGCGAGCGGCTTGGGTTCGGCAAGGACGAGGTCGTGCTGACCTTCCAGTCCCGCTTCGGCAAAGAGGAATGGCTCCAGCCCTATACGGTGGAAGAGGTCGCCCGCTTGGCGAAGACCGGCAAGAAGCGCATTGCGATCATGGCGCCGGCCTTCTCGAGCGATTGCGTGGAGACCCTGGAGGAGATCCGCGAGGAGATCCGCGAGAGTTTCGTCGCGGCGGGCGGCGAGGATTTCGCCTATATCCCCTGCCTGAATGCAGAGGACAGCCACATCGACATGATGATGGCTGTCCTCGAAAAGGAATTGGCGGGGTGGATGACGTCGGTCGGCTAGAAGGCCGTCAGCGCGTCATCGCGAATTCTGCCATCTTTACGGTGCGGGACACCTCGGCAGGATTGCGACGCAGAGCGACAGCCTTTCCGATCGGACGACCCCGGTAAACGGTTTTGCCGTCGCGCACAATGACTTCGCCATTGCGGAGAGCTTCCACGAACTCGCCATGAACCGAAACGCAACTGGACAACTGGATCGTCTGATACATGTTCTTCTCCACCCGTGTTTTTTTGCTCTGAAGGGACCGTCACCATACCGGCCCCAAGCGGGTGTGTCACTTAATAAAAGGTATGAATTAAAATAATCGAAATTTTTTAGAGCAAATCGCGCAACATTGGCAAAAGCGGCAAATCAGCGGCCGGCATGGGAAAACGGTTAATGTCCTCGATTTTAACCCATTTCAACGCAGAATGCACCCTCGGTTGCGGAATTCCCTCCCAGCGGCGGCAGACGTAAAGCGGCATCAGCAGGTGAAAATCGTCATACGCGTGGCTCGCGAATGTGAGGGGAGCCAGGCAACTTTTCCACGTCTCGATGCCAAGTTCCTCATGGAGCTCGCGAATCAGCGCCGCCTCGGGCGACTCGCCCGATTCGACCTTGCCCCCGGGAAATTCCCACAATCCCGCCATGGCCTTGCCCTCCGGGCGGCGGGCCAGCAGGATGCGCCCGTCGGGATCGACGAGCGCAACTGCAACAACGAGGACGAGTGTCACGAGCGGTAGTCCGCGTTGATCTCGATGTAGCGATGGGTGAGATCGCAGGTCCAGACCGTCGCCTTGCCCGAGCCGATGCCGAGATCGACCCCGATCACGATCTCCTCGCGCTTCATGTAGGCCGCGCCTGACGCCTCGGCATAGCCGGGATGCACCCAGCCCTGCTCCGCGACGGGGATGTCGCCGAAGCGGATCGAGAGCAGGTCACGGTCGGCTTCGGCGCCGGACTTGCCGATCGCCGCGACGATGCGGCCCCAGTTCGGATCCTCGCCCGCAATCGCGGTCTTCACCAGCGGTGAATTGGCGATCGACATGCCGACCCGGTGGGCATCCGCATCGGAGGCTGCACCGCTCACCTGGATCTCGACGAACTTCGTCGCCCCCTCGCCGTCGCGCACCACCTGATGCGCCAGATCGCGCATGACTTCCTCGAGGGCTGCGCTGAAAGCATCGAGGCGCGGATCGGCGGGCGAGGCAATGCGCTCCATCGCCGCCTTCCCCGTCGCCGCGACGAGCAGCGTGTCGGATGTCGAGGTGTCGCCATCGACGGTGATCGCGTTGAAGGTGCGCGGCGTGATGTCGGTCACCGCGTCCTGCAACAGCGCCGGCGCGATGTCTGCATCGGTGAAGATGAAGACGAGCATGGTCGCCATGTCGGGCGCGATCATGCCCGAGCCCTTGGCGAAGCCGGTGATGCTGACGGGCACCCCGTCGAGTTCGACCCGTGCGGTCGCGCCCTTCGGGAAGGTGTCGGTCGTCATGATCGCCCGCGCGGCCAGCTCGGCGGCGTCTTCCGCGAGCCCGTCGCGGAGCTCGTCGAGCACGGCGGTGATCCGCGCGGCCGGCAACGGCTCGCCGATCACCCCGGTCGAGGCGATGAAGACATGCGGCTCCGGCACGCCCAGCACCCGTGCCGTTTCGGCCACGGTCACATCCACCGCGCCGCGGCCGGCGCTGCCGGTGAAGGCATTGGCATTGCCCGAGTTCACCACGATCGCGAAGCCGCCCTCGCCCGCACCCTGGCTCTCGAGGCGCGCCAGCACCTCCTCGCACCAGAGCACCGGGGCGGAGCGGGTCGCCGAACGGGTGAAGGCCCCGGCGACGGCCGCGCCGGAACAGACCTCGGCCAGCATCACATCGAGCCGGCCCTGGTAGCGGACACCCGCGCGTGCCGCCGCGAAGCGCACGCCGGGGATCGCCGGAAGGGCGGGAAACCCGCCCTTCGGCGCGAGAGGGGAAACGGGACCCTTGCCGCTCATCGACGCGCGCCTCCGCCTACTGGCCGGAGACCAGCCCTTCGTCGTCGAGCGCCGACGGCGGAACACCGGTGTCGGGCGTGTCGATCTCGGCGCCGTCACGCAGCTCGGCGATCGCGTCCTGCACCTGCTGCTGCCGGATCTGGTCCTCGATCTGCGGCCGGACCTCCTCGAGCGTCGGCGCCGTCGAGTCGCGGGTTTCCTCGAGCTTGATCAGGTGCCAGCCGAACTGGGTCTGGACCGGGCCTGCAACGTCGCCGGGCTTCATCGCCACCACGGCCTCTTCGAACTCCGGCACCATCCGGCCGAGGCCGAACCAGCCAAGCTCGCCACCCTGCGCGGCGGAGCCGTCGGTCGAGTTTTCCTTGGCGACCTCGGCGAAATCGGCGCCATCGTTGATCTGCGCCAGAAGCTCCTTCGCCTTGTCCTCGCTGTCGACGAGGATATGCGCCGCGCGGTATTCGGGCTCCGGCTCGAAATCGGCGAACTGCTCGTCATAGGCGGCCTGCACCGCGGCTTCGTCGAGCGGCTCGGAGATGATGCCCTGCACCGCGAGATTGGCGAGCGAGCCGCGACGCTCGTTCTCGAGCAGGAGCCGGATGTCGAGCGGATCGTCGTCCTGCGAGGTCGACTCGGTATCGGCCAGCAGCGTCTGGTCGATCATCTGGTTGAGCAGGTTCGGGAAGAGAACGTCGGCGGGAATCTGCTGGAACTGCTGCGGAAGCCGGCTGCGCAGCAGGATGAGATGGCCGAGCGTGATCTCGGTCCCATTCACCGTGGCGAGCACCGTCGTAGCATCATAGTTGGCCGCGGCCTCCGTCGCGTCCGCGGCGGGCTCCTGCTGATCCTGGGCATAGACAGGTGTAGAGAGGATCAGCCCGGCAAGAGCCGTTGCGGTGAGTAGACTGCGCATGAAGTTCTCCGCATAACGCGTGCCGCGCTCCTGCCGGCACGTCCTGGAACTGCTGGCCGCCGCACCCGGCGGCGGCGTTGACAGGCGCGGCCCTGCCGCTTACATCCCAACCCGGTTCGGACATGGGCCGGACGCGCCTCGCGGCAGACTTAGACCGATCGGCGCCGGTGGACAAGCGCCCCCGTCATGACATTTCGGTGGGCCGGAGCATATCCGCCGGGGCGCGCGAAACGGTCCCGCCGGACAGGACATTGAGGACGACAGGTAATGCTGGGACTGGGCACGATCGCAAAGAAGGTGTTCGGCACGCCGAACGACCGCAAGATCAAGGCTACCCGCCCGCTCGTGGAGCAGATCAACGCGCTCGAACCCGAATTCACAGCGCTGAGCGACGCGGAGATCATCGGCAAGACGGCGGAATTCCGCGAGCGGTTCGCCAAGGGCGAGACCCTTGACGACCTCCTGCCGGAGGCCTTCGCCAACGCCCGCGAGGCGGCGCGGCGCACCCTCGGGCTCCGGCCCTTCGACGTGCAGCTCATGGGCGGGATCTTCCTGCATCAGGGCAACATCTCGGAGATGAAGACCGGCGAGGGCAAGACGCTGATGGCGACACTGCCGGTCTATCTCAACGCGCTCGCGGGCCGCGGCGTGCATGTGGTGACGGTGAACGACTACCTCGCCCGGCGCGACGCGGAATGGATGAGCCTCGTCTACCATGCGCTCGGCATGACCGTGGGCGTCGTGGTGCCCGGCATGGCGGAGCCCGAGAAGAAGGTGGCCTATGACGCCGACGTCACCTACGCCACCAACAACGAGCTCGGCTTCGACTATCTGCGCGACAACATGAAGTCGAGCCTCGACCAGGTTCTGCAGCGCGACCACTATTTCGCCATCGTGGACGAGGTCGACTCGATCCTCGTCGACGAAGCGCGCACGCCGCTCATCATCTCCGGCCCGAGCCAGGACCGCTCCGAGCTCTACCGGACGATCGACAAGCTCGTGCCCGAGCTCCAGCCCGAGCATTACGAGGTCGACGAGAAGCAGCGCGGCGCAACCTTCACCGAAGAGGGTAACGAGTTCCTCGAACGCCGCCTGCTCGAGGACGGCATCCTCGCCGAGGGCGCCACGCTCTACGATCCCGAGAGCACCAACCTCGTCCACCACGTCAACCAGGCCCTGCGCGCCCATGTGCTCTTCAAGCGCGACAAGGACTATATCGTGCGCAACGGCGAGGTCGTACTCATCGACGAGTTCACCGGCCGCATGATGTCGGGCCGCCGCCTCTCCGAGGGGCTGCACCAGGCGATCGAGGCCAAGGAAGGCGTCTCGATCCAGCCCGAGAACGTCACCCTCGCCTCCGTCACCTTCCAGAATTACTTCCGGCTCTACGAGAAGCTCGGCGGCATGACCGGCACCGCGGCGACCGAGGCCGAGGAATTCCAGGAAATCTACAATCTCGGTGTGGTCGAGGTGCCGACGAACCGGCCGGTGATCCGCCAGGACGACGACGACCAGGTCTTCCGCACCGCGCGCGAGAAATACGAGGCGATCGTCATCGAGATCAAGCGCGCCCACGAGGACGGCCAGCCGATCCTCGTCGGCACCACCTCGATCGAGAAATCCGAGCTGCTCTCGGGCATGCTCAAGGCCGCCTCAGTGCCGCACAACGTGCTGAACGCGCGCTACCACGAGCAGGAAGCAAAGATCATCGCCGAGGCGGGCGTGCCCGGCGCGGTGACCATCGCGACCAACATGGCCGGCCGCGGCACCGACATCCAGCTCGGCGGCAACGTCGATGCCCGCGTGCTCGACGAGCTCGAGACCGCCGGCGAGGATGCCGATCCGGCGGCGATCCGCGCCCGTGTCGAGGCCCAGATCGCCGAGGCCAAGGCCAAGGCGCTGGCCGCCGGCGGGCTCTACGTGCTCGCCACCGAACGCCACGAGAGCCGCCGCATCGATAACCAGCTCCGCGGCCGCTCCGGCCGTCAGGGCGACCCGGGCCGCACGAGCTTCTACCTCTCGCTCGAAGACGACCTGATGCGCATCTTCGGCTCCGACCGGCTCGATTCGATGCTGGGCCGGCTCGGCATGAAGGAAGGCGAGGCCATCGTTCATCCCTGGGTCAACAAGGCGCTCGAGAAGGCTCAGGGCAAGGTCGAGGCACGCAACTTCGACATCCGCAAGAACCTCCTCAAGTTCGACGACGTGATGAACGACCAGCGCAAGGCGATCTTCGCCCAGCGCCGCGAGATCATGGAGGTGGAGGATCTCTCCGAGATCACCCGCGACATGCGCCATCAGGTCATCGAGGATCTCATCACCGAGCATGTGCCCGCCCGCGCCTATGCCGATCAGTGGGACATCGAGGGCCTGAACGCAGAGGTCCGGCGCATCTTCGGCGTCGATCTGCCGCTGCAGGCCTGGGCCGACGAGGAGGGCGTCGATGACGAGACGATCTCCGAACGCCTGATCGCCGAGACCGATCGCCTGATGGCGGCCAAGGTGGCGCATTACGGCGCCCAGGCCATGCGCAGCGTCGAGAAGCAGGTGCTGCTGCAGGTGATCGACCAGAACTGGCGCGAGCATCTGGTGACGCTCGACCATCTGCGTTCCGTCGTCGGCTTCCGCGGCTACGCCCAGCGCGATCCGCTCAACGAATACAAGACCGAGGCGTTCCAGCTCTTCGAGAGCCTGCTCAACCGGCTGCGCATCGAGGTGACGCGCATGCTCGCCCATGTCCAGATCATGACGTCCGAGCAGCAGCAGGCGATGATCGCCGAGATGCAGGCCCGTGCAGAGGCCGAGGCGAAGGAACAGGCCGCGAGCCATCCCGAGCTCGCCGAGGCCACGGCTGCGCCCCAGCCCGCCCCGGCCGCGGCGGAGGCCACCGATCCCTCCGGCGCGCAGGTCGTGCCGATGCCCGCGCCGCGCACCGCCGGGGTCGATCCGGATGATCCCGCGACCTGGTCGCGCTCCGGCCGTAACGATCCCTGCCCCTGCGGCTCGGGCAAGAAATACAAGCACTGCCACGGCCGCGTCTGAGATCCCGGGCCGGGCGGGCGCCGGTTGCATTCCGCCCGGCCCGGTTCTAACTAGGTCGTTAACGCTCTGCCCGAGGACCTGACCCGCGCATGAACTGGATCTCCAACTACGTCCGCCCGAAGATCAATTCGCTGTTTTCCCGCCGCGAGGTGCCGGAAAACCTGTGGGTCAAATGCCCCGCCTGCGGCACGATGCTGTTCCACCGCGAACTGGAAGACGCGCTCAACGTCTGCACGAGTTGCGGCCATCACATGGCGATCTCGCCGCGCGACCGCTTCCGGGCGCTCTTCGACGGCGGCGTGTTCCTCGAGCTCCCCGTCCCGGTGCCGGTCGCCGACCCGCTCGGCTTCCGCGACCAGAAGAAATACCCCGACCGGCTGCGCGAGGCGCGCAAGAAGACCGGCGAGGACGGCGCCATGCTTGTCGCCGAAGGCGAGATCGGCCGGCTGAAGACCATCTGCATCGGCCAGGACTTCGCCTTCATGGCGGGCTCCATGGGCATGCAGGTCGGCAATGCGATCATCGCGGGCGTCGAGCGCGCGGTTCAGGAACGCTGCCCGGTGGTGCTCTTCGCCGCCGCGGGCGGCGCGCGCATGCAGGAGGGCATCCTCTCGCTCATGCAGATGCCGCGCTCGACCGTCGCCGTGCAGATGCTGAAGGAAGCGGGGCTGCCCTATGTCGTGGTCCTGACCGACCCGACCACCGGCGGCGTCACCGCAAGCTACGCCATGCTCGGCGACGTCCAGATCGCCGAACCCGGCGCGCTCATCTGCTTCGCCGGCCCCCGCGTCATCGAGCAAACCATCCGCGAGACGCTGCCCGACGGCTTCCAGCGCGCGGAATACCTGCTCGACCATGGCATGCTCGACCGGGTAGTCGCCCGCAAGGAGATGCGCGAGGAACTCGCCCGGCTCCTGCGGCTCCTCACCAATTCCACACCGCCCGTCTTCGGCGACCTGCCCGCGCCCGAAGCGATCCCCGCCCTGCCCAGATAAGGCTTCCGGCCATGACCGAGACGAGCGACCGCGTGCTTTCGCGGCTCATGTCGCTGCACCCGAAGGTGATCGACCTTACACTCGGCCGCGTCGAGCGGCTGCTTGCGGCCCTCGGCCATCCCGAACGGCAGCTGCCGCCGGTGATCCATGTCGCCGGCACCAACGGCAAGGGCTCCGTGGTGGCGATGCTGCGCGCCGGGCTCGAAGGCGCGGGCAAGCGCGTCCATGTCTACACCTCGCCGCATCTCGCGCGCTTTCACGAACGCATCCGGCTCGCGGGCACGCTCATCTCCGAGGACCAGCTCATCGCCGATCTCGCGCATTGCGAGGCGATGAACGGCGGCGAGCCGATCACCTATTTCGAGATCACCACCGCCGCCGCCATCCTCGCCATGGCCCGCGAACCGGCCGACTATACCCTGCTCGAGGTCGGCCTCGGCGGGCGGCTCGATGCGACCAATGTCATCGGCAGCCCGGCGCTCAGCGTGATCTGCCCGGTCTCTCTCGACCACCAGCAGTATCTGGGTGAGACGCTCGAGGAGATCACCTTCGAGAAGGCAGGCATCCTCAAGCATGCCGTCCCCGCCGTCATCGCGCCGCAGGATCCCATCGCCGAGGCGGTGATCGAGGCCCGCGCCGCCGAGCTCGACGCCCCCCTCCTCCTCGCCGGCCGCGACTGGCAGGTCTGGGAGGAGCACGGCCGCATGGCCTATCAGGATCTACACGGCCTGCTCGACCTGCCTCTGCCCCGGCTGATCGGCGCGCATCAGGTCACCAATGCCGGCACCGCGATCGCGGGCCTGCGGCGGCTCGGCTTCGACGATGCCGCCTGCCTCGCCGCCGTCAGCCGCCCCGAATGGCCCGCCCGGCTCCAGCGCCTGCGCCAGGGGCCGCTGGTCGAGGCCGCCGAGGCCACCGGCGCCGAGCTCTGGCTCGACGGCGGCCACAACCCGGCGGCGGGTGCCGCGCTCGCCGAGGCGCTCGCCCGGCTTCCGGCCCGGCCGCTCCACCTCGTCACCGGCATGCTGCGCACCAAGGACGTCGGCGGCTACCTCCGCCCGCTCGCCCCGCTCGCCCGCAGCCTCTCCGCCGTCTCGATCCCCGGCGAAACCGCGACCCTCACCGCCACGGAGACCGCCGAGGCCGCCCGCGCCGCGGGCATCGCGGCCACCGAGGCCGAAAGCGTCGCCGCCGCGGTGGCGGCAATCGGCGCCGTCGAGCCACATGCCCGCATCCTCATCTGCGGCTCGCTCTACCTCGCCGGGGGCGTCCTGCGCGAAAACGGCTGACCCGCAGCCCGCGATCGGGGCTTGAACGCAGGCGCAGCATTGGCCCTAATGTCATCTGGGGCCAGCGCGAGGACATCCGCCGATGACGACGATACCCGAACCGAAGCTGATCGACCGCCTGCTGCAGGTGATGGAAGACGATATCGTGCCGCTGACACAGGCGGGCGTGCGCGAGGGCAACAAGGTCTTCGGCGCCGCGATCCTCCGCAAGTCGGACCTCTCGCTGGTGCTTGCCGGCACCAACAACGAGGTGGAGAACCCGCTCTGGCACGGCGAGGTCCACACCATGAAGCTGCTTTACGAGATGGCGCCGGAGGATCGCCCCGCGCCCGGCGACTGCATCTTCTTCGCCACGCACGAGCCCTGCTCGCTCTGCCTCTCGGCGATCACCTGGGGCGGCTACGACAATTTCTATTTCCTCTTCAGCCACGAGGACAGCCGCGACAGCTTCAACATCCCCCATGACCTCCGGATCCTGAAGGAGGTCTTCACCCTCGAGCCGGGCGGCTACAACCGCGAGAACGCCTACTGGAAGAGTGCGGGCCTGATGGCGGGCATCGAGGCCGCGCCCGAGGCCGAAAGGGCCGCCTTCCTCGCCCGCGTCGAGGCGCTGAAGGCGACCTATGCCGAGATGTCGGACACCTACCAGTCCCACAAGACCGATACGGAAATCCCGCTCAACTGACGTCCCGAAGCCCGCGCCGGGGCCGCCTCAGCCTTCGCCCCGCTGCGCCCGTGCCAGCCGCTCGGTCTCGGCATCGATCGGGCGGCGCAGCGCCGCGATCAGCGGATGCCGGTCGGTGTGCTCGCGGCCGTAGGAGAGGTTGAAGGCGTAGTCGATCGCCGCCGGGTCTATGCCCTGGACATGCTGGAGCACCGTCTCGAGCCGGTCGAGCCCCTTCGCCAGCCGCGCCTCCGGGCTTGCGAGGGCATTGTATTCGTCCCAGAGCGCCATGATCCGCGCCGCGGCGGCGGGCGGCAGAAGCCCGGCGAGACCGGCCATGTCGGCGCGTTCGTCGGCGGTCTTGTCCCCGGCCTGCGCCGGGGCCGGAATGTCGCCGTGCACCGCCTCGCCGAGATCGTGGATCACGAGGATCTGCAGCAGCCGGCCGAGATCGATCTCCGGCAGCGCCTCGGCAAGCGCCACCGCCATCAGGCAGAGCCGCCAGCTGTGCTCGGCGGTGCTCTCCCGCCGCCCGCCGCTGGTCGAGCCGCTCCGCAGCGTGTCCTTGAGCGGCTCCACGGCGCGAAAGAACGCGGCATAGGCGGCAAGCTCGTCCTCGGGAATCGAATCCTCTTGGGTCATGGCGCCGACTATTCCCCGGCGCCGCCCGCCTGTCCATTGCCCGCGTGCCGCAGCCGCACCGGCCCGAGCCGCCGCCCCCAGATCAGCAGCCAGAGCCCGTAGCAGACGAGCGTCGTCGCCATGTCCGTCAGATGCAGTGCCCGCAGCCCGGCCGCATCCGTCTGCGACACGTCGAGCAGCAGCAGGCTCAGCCCGCCGAGCGGGGTGGGTGGCGAGACGAGCAGCAGCGCCACCGCGTTGTTGACGAAATGGAGGCCGATCGCGGCCGAGAGATTGCCGAGGCGTGCGGTGATATCCCCGAGCACCAGCCCGATCAGCCCCGCAGAGGCCGCCACGAGCCAGGCATTCGCCCCATGCGTCACCGGATCAAAATGCAAGGCGCCGAAGACGAGCGCCGGCAGTCCGAGCCAGATGAGGCGCGACCGGAACCGGGCGGCGAGCGATTGCATCAGATAGCCGCGAAAGGCGATCTCCTCCGCCGCGCACTGGATCAGCACCGCAGGAATGGCGAAGGGCAGATGGCGCAGCCATTGCGGCAACGGAACGCCCGGCTCGAGCGGCAGGACATCATGGAGCAGCGCGAGCGAGAGCAGCGCGAGCCCGCCCCAGATCGCCACCGCCCAGCCGAAGAGCCCGGGCCGGAAGCCGCCCGGCCCGAAGACGCTCCGGAAACTCCGGCGCTGGAACAGCCGCACCGCGAGCGCCGTGCCCGCGATCATGCCGCCGAAGGCATAGAGGAACCCGATCGTCAGCAATGCGGGGTCGTGAAGCTGGTGCCCCTTGGCGAATTCCCTCAGCGTCGGCGCGACGGAGACCAGCGCGCCGAACCACGCGATGCAGATCACCACGCAGCCCGCCAGCATGCGCCAGAGTGCCGGTCTGGCACGCGCCGGCGCGACATAAGCCTCGATCGGTGCGAGTTCCGTCACGCGCCCGTATCCCGTCCGTTCCTGCCGCTCATCTGCCTGCGCGCCCGGTCCCGCCCCGGTCCCGGAGCGCAACCGCGTCAGACGACATCGCAGACCCAAAGTCACCCGGCCCGCCAGAATGGGCGGGCCGCCGTGAAATCCTCCGTTCCGGCCGACATGTGCCCGGAACCGGCCGCACTCTAGAGCGAAAACGGCTCGGACTGAAACAGTCCGAGCCGCGGATTACGGTGAAACTCTGAAAAAATGGACCGAAACCCCGGTCGGTTTGCCGGCCACTCCGAAGCGGCCTCGGTCCGGCAGCCGGCCCGGCCGTCGCCTATGCCTTGCCCCGCTTCGTGCGATGCTTGGTCAGGGAGGTGATGTTGACCTTCTTGCGGTCCTTGTAGGGGTTCTCGCCCCCGCGCAGGAACAGCCGGATCGGCGTGCCCGGCATGTCGAAATCCCGGCGCAGCCCGTTCACCAGGAAGCGCTTGTAATCCTCGGGCACCGCGTCGGGGATGGAGGCAAAGACGACGAAGGTCGGCGGCCGGGTCTTTACCTGGGTCATGTAGCGCAGCCGGATGCGGCGGCCGCCGGGCGCGGGCGGCGGATGGTCCGCGATCTGCGTCGCGAGCCAGCGGTTGAGCCGCGCCGTCGAGATGCGGCTGTTCCAGGTGCCATAGGCCTTGACGATCGCGTTGTGCAACCGGTCGAGCCCCTTGCCGGTCAGGGCCGAAATCATCACCATCGGCGCGCCGCGAAGCTGCGGCAGCAGCCGCCCGAAAGCCTCGCGCAGCTCGTTGAGCTTCTGCGGCTTCTCGTCCTCGAGATCCCACTTGTTGACCGCGACCACCACCGCGCGCCCCTCGCGCTCGGCGAGATCTGCGATGCGCAGGTCCTGGCTCTCGAAGGGGATCTGCACGTCGAGCAGCACGACCACCACCTCGGCGAAGCGCACAGCGCGCAGCCCGTCGGCAACCGAGAGCTTCTCGAGCTTTTCCTGAACCTTCGCCTTCTTGCGGATGCCCGCCGTGTCGAAGATCCGGAAGGGCGTGCCCATCCATTCGGTGCGGACCGCGATGGCGTCGCGGGTAATCCCGGCCTCGGGGCCGGTCAGAAGCCGGTCCTCGCCGAGGATCGCGTTGACAAGCGTGGACTTGCCCGCGTTGGGCCGCCCCACCACGGCGATCTGGATCGGCCGGCCCTCGGGGATCTCCGCCCCCTCGCCCTCCTCGTCGACGCTGTCATCGATCGGCTCGATGCGCTCGGCGAGGTTGTCGATATCCTGATGCGCCCTGATCAGCGGCTCGAGAACCTGCTCGAGCTCCCCCAGCCCAGCGCCATGCTCCGCCGACATCGCGATCGGCTCGCCGAGGCCGAGCTCGTAGGCCTCGAGCATCCCGCCTTCCGCGGCGCGGCCCTCGACCTTGTTGGCCGCGAGGATCACCTTGATGTCGCGCTTGCGCATCATCTCGGCCAGCGTCCGGTCGAGCGGCGTGAGCCCGGTGCGCGCATCGACCAGGAAGAGGCAGGCATCGGCCATCACCATCGCCCGCTCGGTAAGCGCCCGCATCCGGCCCTGGAGGCTCGCATCCGTCGCCTCCTCGAGCCCGGCGGTGTCGATCACCTGAAACCGCAGCGCGCCGAGCCGGGCATCGCCCTCGCGCAGATCGCGGGTCACGCCCGGCTGATCGTCGACGAGCGCGAGCCGCCGCCCGACGAGGCGGTTGAAAAGCGTCGACTTGCCCACGTTGGGGCGGCCGATGATCGCAAGCGTGAAGGACATCAAAAGACTTTCGCATGGCCGCAGGCGGAGGGGCCCGCGGCACGAGGGTTGACCAGCGGCCGGCTCATTGCAAGGCGTTGAGCTTGCCGTCCTCGGTCACGACATACATGATCCCGCCGGCGATGACCGGCGGCGCCGCCGCGCCCGCAGGCAGCTCGATCTCGGTCAGCAGCCGGCCGTCGGTCGGGCTGAAGCCCCTGAGCCGCGCATCCCCGCTGGCGATCCAGAGCCGGTCGCCGGCCAGGATCGGCCCGAAATGCGTGATGGCGCGGAACGGCATCCGGTCGCCGAAGATGTTGTGGTTGGGATGGAACTGCGGCAGCTCGACCGACCAGATCTCCTCGCCCTTCGCGGCATCGGCGCGTACCAGCGCGCCGCGGTCCGAGACGAGGAAGATCGAGTCGCCCACCGGCCAGACCGGCCCGTAGGCGCCCTCGTCCATGGTCCAGAGCCGCGCGCCGGTGCTGCGCTCCATGCGCAGCGTGCGGCCGTTCTGGCTCGAGGCATAGATGGCGGAGCCGAGGATCACCGGATCGCCGGTGATGTCGCCGATCGAGCTGCGGGCGAGATCCGGCCGCCCCGGCGTCACCGCCGTGCCCCATTCCCAGAGCCCCGTCGCCACCGACACCCCGCGCAGCTCGCCCGAGGTGAAGGGAATGACCGCAAGGCCGCCCGCCACCGCGGGTGTCGCCCCGCCCATCAGACCGGCGCCCTTCCCGGCACTCTTGATCTCCCAGAGGGTCTCGCCCGTCGCGGTGGAAAGCGCGAGCGCCGTGTCGTCGCGCAGCACCACGAAGAGCCGCGAGCCCTCGACCACGGGTGCTGCAGGCACCGGCGCCTCGAAGGATTTTCGCCAGAGAACCTGCCCCGTCCCCGGCTCCATGGCGAGCACCTCGCCGAAGCCCGTGGTGACGAAGAGCACGCCACCGGCCTGCGCCATGCCGCCGCCCGGCGCCGAATCCGCCTTCTGGCCGACAGGAACGAGGTTCTTGGTCCAGACCCGTGCGCCCTGCGGCGTCACCGCCGAGAGGTTCGCCTCGGCATCCATTCCGAAGACCAGCCCGCCCGCAGCGATCGGCGTCACCGTGACCCGTTCGCGCCGCCCGCCGCCCTTGCCGAGCGGGAAGGACCAGCGCAGCCGCGGCTCGGCGGCAAAGGCCGGCTGTTGCGCCGGCCGCCCGCTGGCAGACCCGTTGCGGAAGCTCCAGTCGGCATTGACCACCGCCGGCGGCAACGCGATCGGCCGCGCCCGGTTCGGCGTCGTGTCTTGGCCGACGAACTCGTTCGCGCGCACCGGCTCACGCTCGCCCGGAAGCGGCTTGTCCCTGCTGCCGCAGGCGCTCAGCAGAACGGCAAGCGCCAGCGCCACGAAAACCTTCGGGGCGCTGGCGGGTTTCCGCGCCGGTTCCAGCCGAGAGACTGCCGTCATCTTTGCCCCCGTCCGCTCTCAGCCATCGGCCGGCGCAGCGTCGGCGGGCACGTCCGTCCCGGCCGCCGTGCCCTCGACCGGCAGCGCACCGCCCGCGGCAACGATGAGCTGGCGCGCGCGCGCCTGCAGCGCATCGGTCGCGCCGGGCGCCTCGAGCGCGGCCTCGAGATCCGCGATCGCCGCCGCCTTGTCGCCATCCTCGAGATGCACGAGCGCCCGCTGCTCGAGCGCAAGCGGGCGGAACGGCGCCTCGGGCGCGAGCAGCCCCTCGAGGGTCGCAAGGCGCTCGGAGCGCGGCATCTCGGGGCCGAGCAGCATCACCCGCTCAAGGCTCGCGAGCGCGCGGTAAAGCGCGGGCGTCGCGGGCGCATCGGCCACCCCGGCGAGCACCTCCGCGGCGCGCGCGGTCTCCCCGGCCTCGGCGAGGCTGCCCGCCTCCGCGAGATGGGCCACGAGCGCGGCATCGGGATCGGTCTCGGCCAGCGCGCCCAGGTTCTCGGCCCGCTTCGCCGGATCGGCCTCGGCCATGGCGCTGCGCAGCGCGTCGCCCGCCACCTCGGCCTCGGTCTGCCGGATGTGCTTGCGCCACTCCATCGCCCCGGTTCCACCGACAATCAAGAGGATCACCGCTGCGATCAACCAGCCCCACCGGCCGAGAAATCTGTAGAACCTGTCGCGGCGTAGCTCCTCGCTGACCTCGCTGATAAAGGAATCACTTTCGCTCAAGACGACCTCCGACGCATCGGGGTCGCGTATAGCGCCCGCCCTTCGGCCTGCCAAGCCTCAACGCCCCCCCGAGAACAGTTGCGCTGCCGCGCCGCGCGCTTATGTTCACCTTGCGCCGTCCGCCGCCGGGGCGCCGTCGGCACACTATTGTCATACGTGATCGCACGCGAGTGCGCGGATGCCCGCTTTTCGGGCGAGGGGATGTTGGAGTCCAAGATGCGTTGGGTATCGGTCCTGACCGCCGTTCTTGTCGCGATCGCGCTTTACGGCTTCATCATGCAGCGCGACGTGCTGCGGGCGCTCGCGGGCGCCGAGCCCGAGGCCGCCACCGAAACCGCAGCGCCGGAGGCGGCGGAGGGCACGCCGGGCGGGCCGATCGCCGTCGTCGTCCGCCATCTGGTCGCCGAGGAGGTGCCGAACGGGCTCGTGCTGCGGGGCCGCACCGAGGCCGACCGTCGGGTCGAGGTGCTCGCCGAGACGACCGGCCGGGTGATCTCCGACCCGCTGCGCCGCGGCACGCGCGTGGCGGAGGGCGATCTGCTCTGCGAGCTCGATCCGGGCAGCCGGCCCGCCGAGCTTGCCGAGGCCGAGGCCCGCTACAAGGAGGCCGAGGCCAATGCCCGCGCCTCCGAACGCCTCTCGGAGCGTGGCTACACCGCCGAAACCACCGCAATTGCCAACCGTGCCGCGCTTCAGGCCGCCCAGGCAGCCATCGAACAGGCACAGAACGAACTCGCCCGGCTGAAGATCCACGCCCCCTTCGGCGGCCTGCTCGAGGACGATACCGCCGAGATCGGCGCATTGCTCCAGCCCGGCGCGCTCTGCGGCACCGTGATCGATCTCGACCCGATCCGCCTCGTCGGCTTCGTGGCGGAAAACGCGGTCAACCGCGTCGAGGTGGGCGCCCCCGTCGGCGCGCGGCTCGTCTCGGGCCAGCAGGTTCAGGGCCGGGTGAGCTTCGTCTCGAGCTCCGCCGATCCCGAGACCCGCACCTTCCGCGTCGATGCGACGATTCCCAATGCCGATCTCTCGATCCGGGACGGGCTGACGGCGGAAACCCTCGTCGCCCTCTCGGGCACCCGCGCCCATCTCGTGCCGCAATCGGCCCTCACGCTCGATGACACCGGCCGGCTCGGCCTGCGCGTGGTGGAGGACGGCCGTGCCGTCTTCGCGCCCGCCGAGGTGCTCCGCGACACGCCCGACGGCATGCTGGTCACCGGCCTGCCCGACGAGATCGACGTCATCGTCACCGGTCAGGATTTCGTGACCGACGGCCAGGCCGTCACCGTCACCCGCGCGGATGACACCCCATGAGCGGCATCGTCGACTGGGCCGCGGCCCATGCCCGCACCATCGTCGCCTTCGTGATCCTCAGCCTCTTGGCGGGCGGCTATGCCTATGTGTCGCTCCCCAAGGAGGGCGAGCCCGACATCGAGATCCCCGCCCTCTTCGTCTCCGTGCCGTTCCAGGGCATCTCTGCGGAGGATTCCGAGAAGCTGCTGGTCCGCCCGCTCGAAACCGAGCTGCGCGGGCTCGAGGGCCTGAAGAAGATCTCCGCCACCGCCGCCGAGGGCTATGCCGGCATCGCGCTCGAATTCGAGTTCGGCTGGGACAAGAGCGCGACGCTCGCCGATGTCCGCGACCGGGTGAGCCGCGCCCAGGCCGAATTCCCCGAAGGGGCCGACCAGTACACCATCACCGAGATCAACTTCTCCGAATTTCCGGTCCTCGTCGTCTCGCTCTCGGGCGCCGTGCCCGAACGCACGCTGCTCCGCCTTGCAAAGGAGCTGCAGGACGAGATCGAGGCCATGCCCGAGGTGCTCGAGGCCGGGCTCGCCGGGCACCGCGACGAGATGCTCGAGGTGCTGATCGACCCGCTGAAGCTCGAAAGCTACAACGTCACCGCCGAGGAGCTGGTGAACGTCGTCACCCGCAACAACCGGCTGATCGCGGCGGGCGAGGTCAACAGCGCGAGCGGCGCCTTCTCGGTCAAGATCCCCTCCTCCTTCGACGAGCCGGCCGACATCTTCAACCTGCCCGTCAAGGTCAACGGCGACAGCATCGTCACCCTGGGCGATCTCGCCGACATCCGCCTCACCTTCGAGGATCGCGAGGGCACCGCGCGCTTCAACGGCGACCCGACCGTCGCGATGCAGGTGGTGAAGCGCAAGGGCCAGAACGTGATCGACACGGTGGCCGACGTCCGCGCCACCGTCGAGCGCGCCCGCGCCGCCTGGCCCGCGGAGCTGCGCCAGGCGGTCCGCGTCGATTTCACCATGGACACCAGCCGCGAGGTCCAGTCCATGGTCTCCCAGCTCCAGGGCTCGGTGATGACCGCGATCTGCCTCGTGATGATCGTGGTGCTCGCGAGCCTCGGCACCCGCTCGGCGCTGCTGGTGGGCTTCGCCATCCCCACCTCCTTCATGCTGAGCTTCGCGCTCCTCGCGCTCTTCGGCATCTCGATCTCCAACATCGTGATGTTCGGCCTCATCCTCGCGGTGGGGATGCTGGTCGACGGCGCCATCGTCGTCGCCGAATACGCCGAACAGCGGATCGACGCCGGCCAGGGGCCGATGCGCGCCTATGCCGAAAGCGCCCGGCGGATGTTCTGGCCGATCATCTCCTCCACCGCCACCACGCTCTGCGCCTTCCTGCCGATGCTCTTCTGGCCCGGGGTCGCGGGCGAGTTCATGGGCAACCTCCCCGTCACCCTCATCTTCGTGCTCTCCGCCTCGCTGGTGGTGGCGCTCGTCTACCTCCCCGTGCTCGGCGGCATCGCCGGCCGGATCTCGCGCGCGATCGAGCACGCCGGCGCAACGCTCCACGGCCTGCTGCCGGGCTGGCTCAGGGTGCTCCTGATCCTCCCCGCCGCCCTCGTCCTCCTCGCGGGCCTCCGCGCCCTCATCCTCGTCCAGATCGCACCGGCGCTCGTCCTCGTCGTCGCCGGCTGCCTCGCGCTGGCCCTCGTCGGCGCCACGCTGCGCCACGGCCGCACCGACCCGGTCGGCCGCGCCGAATACCGCCCCTCGCCCTTTGGCCGCCTCGTCCGGCTCCTCACCGGCAACCCGGTGATGCCCTTCGTCACCATCGCCGGTGTCGTCGGCTTCGTCATCGCCATCTTCGGCTACTACGGCGAGCACAACCGCGGCGTCGAGTTCTTCGTCCCGACCGAACCCGAACGCGCGATCGCCTATGTCCGCGCCCGCGGCAACCTCTCCGTCGCCGAGAAGGACACCCTCGTCGCCGAGGTCGAGCGCGAGATCGAACAGACCGAGGGCGTGAAGGCGGTCTTCGCCTTCGCCGGCGCCGGCGGGCTCAACGAGATGCTCGGCAACAGCGGCCCGCGCGACACCATCGGCCAGGTCCAGATCGAGCTCTCGGACTGGGGCACGCGCCCCTCGGGCCACGTCATCCTCGCCGACATCAACGACCGCATCAGCCGCATCCCCGGCATCATCGCCGAGATCTCCGAGGCCGAGCAGGGGCCGGGCGAGGGCAAGCCGCTCCAGCTCCGCCTGATGGGCCCCGACTGGGAGGCGCTGCAGGAGGCCGCCGCCACCGTGCGCCGGCACTTCGAGGCCCAGCCCCAGCTCACCGACATCGAGGACACCCGGCCGCTCCCCGGCATCGACTGGCAGATCGACGTCGACGTCGCCCGCGCCGGCCGCTTCGGCGCCGATGTCGCCAGCGTCGGCGCGATGGTGCAGCTCGTCACCCGCGGCATCACCCTCGACACCATGCGCGTCGAGAGCTCCGACGACGAGATCGACATCCGCGTCCGCCTGCCCGAACAGGACCGCCTGCTCTCGACCCTCGACACCCTGCGCGTGCGCACGGAGAACGGCCTCGTGCCGCTCTCGGCCTTCATCACCCGCAAGCCCGCGCCCGCCCTCGCCCAGATCGACCGCTACCAGGGCGAGCGCTACTTCGACGTGAAGGCCGATGTCACCGCCGACACCAACGCCAATGCCGAGATCGCCGCGATGACCGCATGGCTCACCGACGAGGCCGTGCTGCCCCCGAGCGTGCACTGGGAATGGACCGGCGATCAGGAGGACCAGGCCGAGAGCCAGTCCTTCCTCGTCAGCGCCTTCGCCGCCGCGCTCGGGCTCATGTTCGTGATCCTGCTCGCCCAGTTCAACTCGCTCTACAACGCCGTCCTCGTGCTCACGGCCGTCGTGCTCTCGGTCACCGGCGTGCTGATCGGCATGCTGGTGATGAACCAGACCTTCTCCATCATCATGACCGGCACCGGGATCGTCGCGCTCGCGGGCATCGTCGTGAACAACAACATCATCCTGATCGACACCTATCAGGAATACGCCCGCTTCATGCCGCGGCTCGAGGCGGTGGCCCGCACCGCGGAATCCCGCCTCCGCCCGGTGCTGCTCACCACGATCACCACCATGGCCGGGCTCTCGCCGATGATGTTCGGCCTCTCGGTCGATTTCGTGAACGGCGGCTACACCATCGACAGCCCGGCGGCGATGTGGTGGAAACAGCTCTCGACCGCCGTCGTCTTCGGCCTCGGGCTCGCCACCGTGCTCACCCTCATCGTCACGCCCGCGCTGCTCGCGGCCCGGATCTGGTTCTGGGTGGCCTTCCATGCCGCGGTGGCCCGCCTCGCGGGCGCCGTCGGCCTCGAACGCGAACGCGCCGCCGCCGACCGCCGCCTCGCCCGCGCCCTCCGCGGCTTCGAGACCGCCGAGATCCAGTGGACCGACCCGGCCCGCCCGGGCCCCACGCGCATCATCCCGCCCGCCGAACCCCACGCCGGCGGCATGGCCTGACCCGCGGCGGCCCCTTCGGCCCCGCGGGAGAAAACGTCAGTCAGGCAACCGGAAGTTGCTCAGCCAATTCTTACAGATATAGACCGGAATCTCTTTAATATTAAAACATCCAAATACGTCATCAGACAAAAATTTTTTATCTACAGAATTTTCATAAAAAATATTCATCCATATTCTATACAAATATAAAACATGACCATCAAATTTTGGATTTTTCCGGTCATCCTCGGTGTATTCTTTTACAAAGTCGTCACCTGCACCCAGATAAGCAACGAGTTCTTCGGGGCTGATCGTAGAAGCGCACAGTTTCGGGAAGATGTCCGACCGGATAATCCTCGTGATCACAAGCGTGACGGCCGCTTTGTGCAGTCCCGTATGCGCTGCAACTGCCTGCGCCTCCTCCGGCAGGAGCGCCACCATCGACATTACCTTCCCGACATCTCTGAGTGAGATGGAATTGTTTCTGCTCAGAATTCGAAGCTGGGTGCCGACCTCCTCCAGAAGATGGTCGGGCATCTTCATGGCTCTTCCGAGATGATCCGCATATTTTAGCATCGCGGACGTTCGCCAATCGTCCCCGACGTGCTCCGGCAGTGTCACGGTAAAGCTCAGGAATTTCTGCAGATACGCCGTCGCATCGATCCCCGCGCCATAGCGGGCCTTCACGCTGTTCTCCAGCGCCTCGAGGTTGGCCCCGAGCACGAAATGCACATGCGGCACGGCGAAGAAATGCTTGATGACCTCGAGGATCTCCAGCGCGTAGTCCGGTCGGCACCTGTCCAGTTCATCGACGACGATGATGAGCGGTGTCGGTGCCTCGCCCCCCTTGGCCGCCGTCAATGCCCCGAGCGCCTTGCGAAACTCCTCCATGGCCGCCTGGCGCCCCTCCTCGCGCTCCCAGAACTCCTCCACCGCCTTTCCGGCTTCATTCTCCACTGCCTTGGCGGCTGCGTCCCCGAGCTCATTCAGCACCGCCGTGGCGCCATAGGTCGCAAGCGCAAGGCCAATTCTGGCCGCGGGTCTGAGCAACTTGAGTGTGACTTTCTTCACCCGATCGAGCTTGCAGCTTTCTTCCTCGGGAAGCCGCTCCGATAGTGCCCCGACCAGCGCGACCAGCGGGTCGGACAGATAGTCATGGGCAAAGGCATCGAAATAGAGCGTGTTCGCTTCGCCGCTGTATTGCCGCAGATGTTCGCCCACCCATCGTTGCAGGAAATGCGACTTGCCGGTCCCCCACCGCCCGTCGAGCGCCACCACCAGCGGATCTTCCGTGCGCTGAAGAACCTCCGAGAGCCTCTGGCCGACCTTCTTGCGCCCGAGCAGGTCGTTCTCGAACCCAGTCTTGTAGAGATCCAGAGCTTCTTCCGGTGGTGCAAACCGCATCTCGGACCCTCTCCCTGAAATTTCTTCCGCCTCGAAATATCTGCGAGCAGGCCGCCCCAAAAATGGCCGCCTCCATGAAATTCATGATATGTTAGTAACTTTTTTCAATGAAATCAATGTATTGATTTCGTTTTCACGGTGAAAAGCCCGTCTTTCACGCACCGGCCCCGCCGCATCGCTGCGACGGGGCCGGGTGTTTCAGGGGTCTCAGGAGGCCATCCCCGCGGGAACGGCCCGCCCGGATCAGATCATCTCGATGGCGAGCGCGATGCCCTGGCCGCCGCCGATGCACATGGTGATGAGGCCGCGCTTGCCGCCGATCCGCTCGAGCTCGTAGAGCGCCTTCACGGTCACGATCGCGCCGGTGCCGCCGACCGGGTGGCCGAGCGCGATGGCGCCGCCGTTCGGGTTCACCTTCGCCGGGTCGAGGCCGAGGCCCTTGTTGACCGCGAGCGCCTGGGCCGCGAAGGCCTCGTTCGCCTCGATCACGTCGAAATCCTCGATCGAGAGGCCGGTCCGCTCCAGCAGCTTCTGCACCGCCGGCACCGGTCCGATGCCCATCACGTCCGGCCGCACGCCCGCCAGCGCATAGCCGAGCATCCGGGCCTTGGGCTTGAGCCCGGCCCGGGAGGCCGCTTCGGCCGTTGCCAGCACCACGGCCGCCGCGCCGTCATTGATGCCGCTCGCGTTGCCTGCCGTCACCGTGCCGTCGCGCTTGAAGACGGTCTTGAGCGCGCCGAGCTTCTCCATCGTCGTGGCCTTGGGGTGCTCGTCGGTGACGAAGTCGACCATGTCGCGCTTCACCTTGACCTGCACCGGGGTGATCTGGCTCTTGAAATGGCCCGCCTCGATCGCCGCGGCCGCCCGCTTCTGGCTCTCGAGCGCGAAGGCGTCCTGCTCCTCGCGGGTGATCTGGTGCTCGGCGGCGACGTTCTCCGCCGTGACCCCCATGTGGCCGGTGCCGAACGGGCAGGTGAGCGCGCCGACCATCATGTCGATCGCACTGGTATCGCCCATCTTCTGGCCCCAGCGTGCCGCCGGAAGGTTGTACGGCCCGCGCGACATGCATTCGGAGCCGCCGGCAAGCGCGAAATCCGCGTCCCCCGTCAGCAGCGACTGATAGGCCGAGGCGATCGCCTGCGCACCCGAGCCGCAGAGGCGGTTCACGTTCATCGCGGGCGCCGAATCCGGGATGCCTGCGTCCATCGCCGCGACGCGCGAGAGATACATGTCCCGCGGCTCGGTGTTGATGACATGGCCGAAGACAACGTTGCCGATCTGTCCCCCCTCGACGCCCGACCGCTCGAGCGCGGCCTTGGCCGCGGTCGCCGCCAGGGTGATCGGCGGCGTGCCGGCCAGCGCGCCTCCGAACGTGCCGATGGCGGTACGCGCGCCGTCAAGGATTACGATTTCTTCGGTCATGGAGCTCCCTCCCCGTTACCCGGATGAATGCGCGACACACTCACGCAACCGTGCGCAGGATGCAAGGCCCCAGGTCGGCTCAGGAGGAGGCGGCCTCCCCCTGCCAGCGTGGCGCGCGGAGATCTTCGCGGCCATGGGGCTCCCGCCAGTCGAGATCCGGGCCGATGGGGACGATGCCGCAGGGATTAATCGTGCGGTGGCTCTCGTGATAGTGCCGGGTGATATGGCGGAAATCGACGGTCTCCGCGACACCGGGATGTTGGTAGAGATCGCGGGCATAGGCCCAGAGGTTGGGATAGTCCGCGATCCGGCGGCGGTTGCACTTGAAGTGCCCGTGATAGACGAGATCGAAGCGGAAGAGCGTGGTCACCAGCCGCACATCCGCCTCGGTCAGCCGCGCCCCCGTCAGGTATCGCCGGGTCGCGAGCCGCTCTTCGAGCCAGTCGAGCGTCTCGAAGAGCGGCACCACCGCCGCGTCATAGGCCGCCTGCGAGGTCGCGAAGCCGGCGCGGTAGACCCCGTTGTTGACCGTGTCATAGATCCGCTCGTTGAGCGCGTCGATCTCGTCGGCAAGCGCGGCGGGATGGAAGTCCTGCTCGTCGCCGGTGATGCCGTCGAAGGCCGAATTGAACATGCGGATGATCTCGGCGGACTCGTTCGAGACGATCGTCCCGCGCTCCCGGTCCCAGAGCACCGGCACGGTGACCCGTGTCGTGGCATCCGGTTCGGCTTCGAGATAGACGTCGCGGAGAAGGCGCTTGCCGAGCACCCTGTCGCCGGTGGCACCCTCGGCATCGGTGGCGAAGCTCCAGCCGTCGTCCCCCATCACCGGATGCACCACATCGACGCTCACATGCGGCGCCAGCCCCTTGAGCTCCCGAAAGATCAGTGTCCGGTGCGCCCAGGGGCAGGCGAGCGAGACATAGAGATGGTACCGCCCGCTCTCGGCGCGGAACCCGCCCTCCCCGCTCGGCCCCGGCCTGCCATCGGCCGTGACCCAGTTCCGGAAGCTCGAAGCCGAACGCTCGAACGCCCCGCCCGACGAGTCCGTGTCATACCAGTCCGTGTACCAGGTGCCGTCCCGCAACAGTCCCAAAACAGATCTCCCTTTATGCCTTCATCGCAATATAGGTCACGAGAGAGCTTTTAAACGCGCATGCCGGAACCTCATTGAACCCAAAACGGAAACAGACAGCGCCGCCGGATGCCCATACAGACCAATGGATGGGGGCCGGGCCGGAGCGGGAAACCATGAAAACGTTTGTGTTTCATCGGCACCCATGGTTGCATTTCGCCATGCGAGTCGTGACCTTCCGTCATTCTGGCGGGCAATCGGGTTGTCATCGAAGGAGGGGGCCATGGACGCTGACGCAGAGGGTTTGCCCGGCGGCATTACGCCAGTTCCCGAGCATCGGGCCCGGCCCGGCATGGAGCTCCGGACCGACAGCGGGCGCTACAAGATCATCGATCTCGGGCGGGACACCTGCCTGATCGAGGTTCCCGAGCATGCGCATCTCCGCGGCTATGCCGACATCTATGATGGCGAGGAGCAGGTGGCGCATTGCCTCATCATGCTCACGGAGCCCGAGGGCTCCTACCTGCGTTGCGGCTTCAAGCGGCACACACCGGCCCGCAAGACACCACCGGTCGATTTCCCCCTCTGATCCGCGCCGCCGCGGCCCCGGAAGCGGGCCTTCGGCACACGCGCGGACTTTCAGGACGCCTGGCGCGCGGCCGGAGCATGTGCCCGCGTCTTCCCGATGACATGGAAAGGCATTGAAATGATCTCTTCCCCCTATCTGCTCTTCCTCGGCGACGCGCCCGACACGCTGGCGGCGAAGGTGGCGCAGGGTATCCGCGACTGGCGGCCGGACGCCGCGATCGGGCAGCTCCGCATGGAGGGCTGCAAGGCGGACATGGGCCTGCCGGACATGACGCTGAGGGAGGCCGTCGCGGCCGGAGCGAAGACCCTCGTCGTCGGGGTTGCGAACCGCGGCGGCGTCATCTCGCCCGCCTGGCTCAGCATCCTCGAGGAGGCGCTGATCGCGGGGCTCGATCTCGCTTCGGGCCTCCACAACCTTCTGCGCGACGAGCCGGTTCTCGTGGCGACCGCCAATTCCTACAACCGCAAGCTCCACGATGTCCGGGTGCCGGAAACCCGCTTTCCGATCGCGAACGGCAAGCGGCGCAGCGGCAAGCGCTGCCTTGCCGTCGGCACCGACTGCTCGGTCGGCAAGATGTACACCGCCCTCGCCATGGAGAAGGAGATGGTGGCGCGCGGCATGAAGGCGAGCTTCCGCGCGACCGGCCAGACCGGCATTCTCATCACCGGCAACGGCGTGCCGCTCGATGCGGTGGTGGCGGATTTCATGGCCGGCTCCATCGAATGGCTGACGCCCGACAACGATCCCGACCACTGGGACCTGATCGAGGGCCAGGGCAGCCTCTTTCACGCCTCCTATTCCGGCGTGACTCTGGCGCTCGTCCATGGCGGCCAGCCTGATGCGCTCATCCTCTGCCACGAGCCGACGCGCCCGCACATGCGCGGGCTGCCGGACTACAAGCTTCCGAGCCTCGAGGCGCTGCGCGATCTCGCGCTCACCATGGCCGGCATCGTCAATCCGGAGGTCTATGTCGCCGGGATCTCGGTCAATACCGCCGCGATGTCGGAAGAAGAGGCCGTGGACTATCTCGCCGGGGTCGAGGCCCGCATGGGCCTTCCGGCCGTCGATCCGTTCCGCCACGGCGCCGGGCGCCTCGTGGACGGTCTGCGATGAAACTCACCGCCGCCACCGAGAGCTTTCCCTTCGCGGAGGTCTTCACCATCAGCCGCGGCTCGCGCACTGAGGCGCATGTCGTCACCGTGACGATCGAGGCCGACGGTGCCGCAGGCCGGGGCGAATGCGTGCCCTATGCCCGCTATGGCGAAACCCTCGAGAGCGTTGTCGCCGAGATCGGGAGCCTGCCGCCGCAGTTCGACCGCGCGGAGCTTCAGCGCCTGCTCCCGCCAGGTGCTGCCCGCAACGCCGTCGATTGCGCGCTCTGGGATCTCGAGGCGAAACGTTCCGGCGAGCCGGTCTGGCAACTCGCGGGCCTGCCCACGCCCGGCCCCGAGATCACCGCCTTCACCCTCTCGCTCGATGCGCCCGCGGCGATGGAGGCGCGCGCGCGGAAGAACGCCGGCCGGCCGCTCCTCAAGATCAAGCTCGGCGGCGAGGGCGACATGGCCCGGCTCGAGGCCGTGCGGCGCGGCGCGCCCGCGGCGCGGATCATCGTCGATGCCAATGAGGGCTGGTCGCCGGAGGCCTATGCCGAGCTCGCCCCCGCGCTGGTCCGGCTCGGGGTCGAGATGGTCGAGCAGCCCTTCCCCGCCGGCAACGACGGGGCGCTGGCGGAGCTCGAGCGGGTGCTGCCGGTCTGCGCCGACGAGAGCTGCCACGATCGCGCGAGCCTCGCGGGGCTCGCCGGCAAATACGACATGGTCAACATCAAGCTCGACAAGACCGGCGGCCTCACCGAGGCGCTGGAGCTTCGCACGGCGGCCCGTGCGGCGGGCTACCGCATCATGGTCGGCTGCATGGTCGGCTCGAGCCTTGCCATGGCCCCGGCACTTCTCGTCGCACAGGGCGCGGCCGTCACCGATCTCGACGGGCCGCTGCTGCTGGCCCGCGACCGCGACCCCGCGCTCAGCTACGACGCCGCCGGGGTCCATCCCGCCCCCCGCGCGCTCTGGGGCTGACCCGGCCGCCGCGCCCCCGGGCAAAAGGCCCGTTGCACCGGCCGCGCCCGCCGCGATACGGTGCCGCCGCGCTCCGGGCCGCACTCGGGGCCGCGCCGCCTGAAAGCTGAAGGATCCGCCATGTCCCGCATAGTCTATGTGAACGGGGAATACGTTCCGGAGGAGGCCGCGAAGATCTCCGTCTTCGATCGCGGCTTCCTGTTCGCCGATGCCATCTACGAGGTGACGAGCGTGCTCGACGGCAAGCTGCTCGATTTCGAGGGGCACATGCGCCGGCTGCACCGCTCACTCGGCGAGCTGGAGATGGCCGAGCCCTGCGACGACGCGACGCTCGAGGCGATCCACCGCGAGCTCATGACCCGCAACGCGCTGCGCGAGGGACTGATCTATCTCCAGGTCACCCGCGGCGCCGCCGACCGCGATTTCCTCTATCCCGCCGAGGCGGTGCCGAGCCTCGTGCTCTTCACCCAGGCGAAGTCCCTGCGCACCTCTCCTGCGGCGCAGGCGGGCGTGCGCATCATCTCGGCCCCCGACATCCGCTGGGGCCGGCGCGACATCAAGACCGTGCAGCTTCTGGCCTCGGCCATGGCCAAGATGGAAGCAAAGAAGGCGGGCAAGGACGATGTCTGGATGACCGAGGACGGCTTCGTGACCGAAGGCTCCTCGAACAACGCCTATATCGTGACGCAGGACGGCACCATCGTCACCCGCGACCTCTCCAATGCGATCCTCCACGGCATCACCCGCGCCGCGGTGCTACGCTGCGCGCGCGAGGCGCAGATGAAGGTCGAGGAACGGCCCTTCACCATCGAGGAAGCCAGGGGCGCGGCGGAGGCGTTCTTCACCTCGGCCTCCTCCTTCGTCATGCCGGTGATCGAGATCGACGGAACGCCCGTGGGCAGCGGTGCGCCCGGGCCGGTCGCCCGCCGCCTGCGCGAGATCTACATCAACACGGCCCTCGAGAGCGGAAGCTGAGCTTCCGCGCCCGAGGCTCCGGGCTCACTCCGCCATGACCTCGCCCGAGCCGCCGAACTCCGCCGGAAAGTCGTGGAGCTTCGGCAGCCCGTCCTTCATCGGCAGCACCGTCTCGGCATAGTTCACATGCACGCCGGGCACGAAGGTCACCGTCGGGATCGTCGCAGCGTAGACATCCGTGAGGCCGAGCGGCGGGTGCTCGGTCAGGACATGCCCGCCACACTCGGTGCAGAACCGCCGGATGCTCATCTCGGTCTTGGCATAGCGGCCGAGCTTGTCCTCACCCTTGGTGATCTTCACGGCCTCCGGCTTCCAGAGCGTGAACGCATTGACCGGCCCCGCCGACCAGGACCGGCAGGAGGCGCAATGGCAATAGCCCATCGCCTCGGGCGCCCCTGTCACCTCGACCTCGACCGCGCCGCAAAAGCAGGCGCCCCTGTGCGTTTCAGCCATTTCGGCCTCCCTCCCTTATTCGAGGCGCACTCTGCCCCCTGCCGCAGCGCCGGGCAACCACACCAAAGTCGCAGGGATGCGGCGGACGGGCGAGGTCAGTGGTTCTCGGAAAACGCCGCCTTGGCCTCCGGGCTCGCCTCGGTCTGGAAGCGCGCGCGCCATTCGTCATAAGGCATGCCGTAGACGATCTCGCGCGCCTCGTCCTTCTCCATCGCGAGGCCGCGCGCGTTCGCCGCCTCCTGATACCACCGGCTGAGGCAGTTGCGGCAGAACCCCGCGAGGTTCATGAGGTCGATGTTCTGGACATCGGTGCGCGCACGCAGATGATCGCGCAGCGCGCGGTAGGCGGCGGCCTCGAGTTCGATTTCGGTCGGTTCGCGCGTCGGTTCGGTCATGGGCTCGCTTCCTCGGATCGGTATGCCGTCACGTTACCCAAGATGGGCGCGAACCGCGCCGCCCGCAACCGTCGGACATCGGTCGCGGGATCTGGTGATGCGGGGTCCGTGCGGCCGGAGCCTTGGGCGAGCCTTAAGAGATCCACAACAAATTGGAGGTCAAGGTGGCGGACCTGAAATCTGCCGGCTGAAGACCCCCCGTGATGATCCGAACCTTCTGCGTCTTTCTCGTTGCCCTGTCCCTCCTTCACGGATGTGGCGCGCCGACAACCACCTATGGCGCCTACACCGCGGGCCGACCGATGCCGATGTTCTACAAGGGCGGCGCAGCTTTCAGCGAGATCTCGGTGGACAATACCGAGTGTCAGGTGGAGGCGACGCAGAGAGTGCCGGCCCAGATCCAGTACAGTCAGACGCCCGCCTACACGACGCCGGCTTCCGTGACCTGCAACCAGTACGGAACGCAGACATTTTGCAACCAGACCGGCGGTCAGACCTATGGCGGCGAGATGCAGTCCTATGACGCCAACGCCGGCCTCCGTCAGCAGGTGCATCTGCAGTGCATGGCGAGGAAGGGATACCAGCTTGTCAATCTGCCGGCCTGTCCCGCCGGCGTGGATATCTCCGACCAGGACGACGAGCGCGTCCTTCGGCCGCTTTCCGCGACAAGCTGCTACCAGGCCGATCCCTCGAACAGGGTCCGTATCGGGAATTACTGATCGGGAGCTTTGATCTGGCCGCTCCCAGCCAGCGGCCCGGATCCGGCCGGCGTGCTCACTGGGCGGGTTTGTCTTCCAGGGTGCCGACGACCTCACTCAGCATGGGGGCAAGCCGTGCGGCCCAAAGGCGCTGGTCGGCCTCGGTCTCGATGAGGTCGTGGCGCAGCTCGATCAGGACATGGGCCAGCCCCCGCCCGGTGCCGTGGCGGCTCATCGAGTCGCCCTCGAGCTGGCCGGTGTAGGGCTCGTTGTCGCCGATGCAGAGGTCGGGCTCCTGCCGGAGGCGCTCCATCAGCGGCAGCGCGATGCGGCCGTCGTGATGCCAGAGGATGCCGACATGCCAGGGGCGCGGCACGCGGCCGACGAGCCGCGGGGTGAAGGAATGTATCGCGACGAGCGCGGGCGTGCGGCCTTCGGCGAGCATCCGGTCGATCTCGGCCGTGACCGCATGATGATAGGGCCGGTGATAGGCCGCGAGGCGCCGCGCCTTCTCGGCCTCGGTGATATGCCGGTTCGCCGGGATGATGGTGCCGTCATAGAGCCGCATCACCAGCGTCGGGTCGTCCTCGCCGCGGTTGGGATCGATGACGAGCCGCGAGAAGCGGCTAAGCACGGCGGGTGCATCGAGCAGCCGGGCGAGCTCGAGCGTCACCCCGCGCGCGCCGAGATCATAGGCGATGTGCCGGCCCATGTCGGCGGGCGGCAGACCCAGATCGCCGCCGTTCACCGCCTCGGGCACGATGTTCGTCGCATGGTCGCAGAGCAGTAGAATCCCGGAGCTGCCGGCGGAATTCACAATCTCGAACGGGGAACTCTCGGTCATCTGGCAATTATGTTTCGTCATGTCGCGCGCACCATATGGGTCTGTTGCGGCAAGCGCCAGAACCCCCGCAAAATTTCCGGTGCAAGCGCCCATCCTTTGGGCATTTGTTGTTTCAAGGCGTTTTCTTTCGCCTATAACGAGGCGGGAACGTCAACTGGAGAGAGGGCCAGGATGGATCACCTTCGCCGTCAGCGAAACGTCAAGATCGTGGCCACGCTGGGGCCAGCGTCCAATAGCCGCGACATGATCCGGAAACTCTACCTCGCGGGTGCGGATGTCTTCCGCCTCAACATGAGTCACGGCACCCAGGAAGAGATCGCCTGGCGGCATGCCCAGATCCGGGCCGTTGAGGCCGAACTCAACCGGCCGATCGGCATCCTGGCCGATCTGCAGGGCCCGAAGCTCCGCTGCGGCGTCTTCGCGAACGGCCCCGAGACCCTCGTGGAAGGCGCGAAGTTCCGCTTCGATCTCGACAAGGCCGAGGGGGATTCGAACCGGGTCTGCCTCCCGCATCCCGAGATCTTTGCCGCGCTTGAGGTCGGTTCGACCCTGCTGGTGAACGACGGCAAGATCAAGCTGCGGGTCACCGACCGCTCCGACAGCCATGCCAATACCGAAGTGATCGTCGGCGGCGAGATCTCGAACCGCAAGGGCGTCAACGTGCCCGATGTGGTGCTGCCGCTCGCCGCGCTGTCCGAGAAGGACCGCTCGGATCTGGAGTTCGTCTGCGAGCTCGGGGTCGACTGGCTGGCGCTGAGCTTCGTGCAGCGGGCGCAGGACGTGGCCGAGGCGCGGACACTCGCCAAGGGCCGCGCGGCGCTGCTCGCGAAGATCGAGAAGCCCGCGGCGGTCAAGGCCTTCGACGAGATCCTCGCCGCCGCCGACGGCATCATGGTCGCCCGTGGCGATCTGGGCGTCGAGCTGCCGGTTCAGGAGCTGCCGCCGATCCAGAAGCGGCTGGTCCGTCAGGCGCGCGCGACCGGCAAGCCGGTCATCGTCGCAACCCAGATGCTCGAGAGCATGATCACCGCCCCGGTGCCGACGCGCGCCGAGGTCTCGGACGTCGCGACCGCGATCTACGAGGGCACGGATGCGGTGATGCTGTCGGCAGAATCGGCCGCGGGCGAGTATCCGATCCAGGCCGTGAAGACGATGGACAACGTCGCCCGCGCGGTCGAGAGCGATGCGATCTACCGCCAGATCATCGAGGCGTCGCGCGCCCCGCATCGCGAAAGCGTGGCCGATGCGATCAGCTCGGCGGCCCGCTCGATCGCCGAGACCGCGAATGTGAAGGCGATCTGCTGCTTCAGCCATACCGGCACCACGGCGCTGCTGGCCTCGCGGGAACGGCCGCGGGTGCCGATCATCGCGCTCACGCCGTTCGACAAGACGGCGCGGCGGCTTGCGCTGTCCTGGGGGCTGCACTGCGCCGTGGTCAGCCAGCCGGTCGGGCGATTCAAGGAAGCGGTGGTGAGCGCGGCGAAGGTTGCGCGGGATCATTCCTTCGCGCTCGAGAACGAGCAGATCGTCGTGATGGCGGGCGTGCCCTTCAACACGCCGGGCTCGACCAACATCCTGCGTGTCGCCGTCTGCAACGAGAAGGCCATCTACGAGGGCTGGGGCGAAGACTGAGCCGCCCGGACGACAAGGTTTTCACCGTGAAAACAGGGCTTTTCACGGTGAAAACGAAATTAAATTATTGATTTCATTTAAAAAAGTTACTAACATATCATGAATTTCACCGGAAGGCGGCTGCGGGGCTGCCCTTGCGGGCAGCATGAGACCGGTGCGGGTCGGGCCACTTGGCCTGCCCTGCCCCCGAACTTCCCCACCCTTTTGACGGGCGCCCGGTTTCCGGGGGGCAGCGCGGCGATGATGGCCAGATCGCTCGCCACGAGCGCCATTGCCGCGCGCGGCTTCGCCCGTGCGGCCAGAGGGGCCGCCAGCAGGTGGGGAAATGCAATCCTCGCGGAACCCGCCCGCGTTTCGAACCGACCCCCGGGCTCAGGCATGGAGGCTTGGGGCGTTTCCCGAGCATGTGCCTGTGGCTAGGGACGAGATCCTCGTGGATGGCGGCTGTCGGCGGCGTTGGCTTGCTGCAAGAAAGAGGCGCGCGGTGGGTATCAGAATAGTGGATTAGATAAAAACTAATCCACGCTATTGAAAATCGTTGTTTTTGTTAAGTCATGCCGATTGTAAGGGAGGAGGGAGAGCGCCTCCGGCCCACCCGCGGGCATCGGCGCCAAACCGTTGGGGACTGCATTGATGACGCTTGAAACCACCGACACGCTGGTCATTGGGGCTGGACAGGCCGGGATCGCCATGAGCGAGCACCTGACGCGCCGGGGGATTGCGCATATCGTCGTCGAGCGCGGGCGCATCGCCGAATCCTGGCGCACGCGCCGCTGGGACTCGCTCGTCGCAAACGGACCGGCTTGGCATGACCGCTTCCCGAACATGGAATTCGAGGGCCACTCGCCCGACGAATTCGTCGGGAAGGAGGATATCGCCGCCTATTTCGAAACCTATGCGGAGCGCTTCGCGGGACAGGTGCGGAGCGGCGTCGAGGTGACCGCGCTCGCGCCGCTCGAGGGGCGCCCGGGCTACAGGGCGGACACCTCGGAGGGCGTGGTCGAGGCGCAGAACGTCGTCGTCGCGACCGGGGCCTTCCAGACGCCGGTGATGCCCCGGATCGTGCCCGAGACCGCGGGGCTCACCCAGATCCATTCCTGCGATTACCGCAATCCCGGCGCGCTGCCCGAGGGCGCGGTGCTCGTCGTCGGCGCCGGCTCCTCCGGCGCGCAGATCGCGGAGGAGCTGATGCAGGCCGGGCGACGCGTCTATCTTTCGGTCGGGCCGCACGACCGGCCGCCGCGCAGCTATCGCGGCCGCGATTTCGTCTGGTGGCTGGGCGTGCTCGGGAAGTGGGACAAGCAGGCGAGCGCCCCCGGCACCGAGCATGTCACCATCGCCGTCAGCGGGGCGCATGGGGGACGGACGGTCGATTTCCGGCGGCTTGCCCAGGACGGCATCACCCTGGTCGGGCGCACCGAACGCTGTGCGGATGGCGTGCTGTCCTTCAGCCCGGACCTGGAACGCAACATCCGCCGCGGCGACGAGAACTACCTGTCGATCCTCGACGAGGCCGACGCCTATGTGACGCGCAACGGCCTCGACCTGCCCCCCGAACCCTCGGCCCGCGCGCTCGCAGCGATGCCCGCCTGCGTGACCGATCCCCTGACGGAGCTCGACATGGAGGCGGCGGGCCTCTCGACCATCATCTGGGCGACCGGCTTTGCCAACGATTACGGCTGGATGGCGGTCGATGCCTTCGACGATGCGGGCCGGCCCGACCACCAGCGCGGCGTTTCGCGCGCGCCGGGGATCTATTTCCTCGGCCTGCCCTGGCTCTCGGGGCGCGGCTCCAGCTTCATCTGGGGCGTCTGGCACGATGCGAAATACCTCGCCGATCACATGCAGATCCAGGCCGGCTACCGCGCCTATCGCCCCGATCCCGACGCGGCCCGCTCAGATGCGCGCGCCGCCCCCCGCACCGCCTGATCCGAACTGGAACCCGACATGGCCCATACCCGCATCCGCGCCTTCAACACGAAGGACACCTACCCCGAACAGAACCTCGACAACGACCTTGCCCAGGCCGTCGTGGCGCGGGGACAGGTGATCTTCCTGCGCGGCCAGTGCCCGCAGGACCTCGACACCGCCAAGAACATCGACAGCCACGATCCGGTGGAGCAGACCCACAAGGTGATGCAGAACATTCGCCAGCTGGTCGAGGAGGCGGGCGGCGAGATGGCGCATGTGACAAAGCTCGTCGTCTACCTGACCGACGTGCGCCACCGCGAGGCGGTCTACCGCACGATGGGCGAGTATATCCGCGGCGTGCATCCGGTCTGCACCGGCCTTGTCGTCGTCGCCCTTGCGCGGCCCGAATGGCTGGTGGAGATTGACGCAACCGCCGTGATCCCCGACTGATCCGAGATCCGCACCGAAACGGAACGCCCCATGACCTTTTCCATCGTAGCTAGATGCGCGCAAAGCGGGCAGTTCGGCGTGGCCATCTCCTCCTCCTCACCGGCGGTCGCGGCGCGCTGCGCGCGGGCACGCGCCGGGATCGGTGCGGTCTCGTCGCAGAACGTGACCAATCCGGAGCTCGGCACGGTGATGCTGGACCGGATGGCGGCGGGCGCGGGCGCGGCGGAGGCCGTGGCCGCGGCGCGGGACGGCGACGCCCACCCCGACTACCGCCAGCTTCTGGCGATCGATGCGACGGGGGCGACATCGGTGCATTCCGGCCCGAAGGCGCTGGGGCTCTGGACCGCCGCCGCGGGGCGCGACTGTGCTGCGGGCGGCAACATGCTCGCCAGTGACGGCATCCCGGCGGCGATGGTCGCGGCCTTCGAGGCGGCCGAGGGCGCGCTCGGCGATCGCCTGATCGCGGCGATGACCGCGGGTCTTGCGGCCGGTGGCGAGGCGGGGCCGGTGCATTCCGCGGGCCTCCTCGTCGTCGACGAGCAAAGCTGGCCCTATGCCGACCTGCGCGTCGACTGGCTGGACGGGGCCTGCCCGATCGCGGCGCTCGCCGAGCTCTGGGCGCTCTACCGCCCGCAGGCCGACGATTACGTCACCCGCGCGCTGAACCCCGGCGCCGCGCCGTCCTACGGCGTTCCCGGCGACGACTGATGCCGCTGCGGATCACCCTCCGCCAGCTGGAATACTTCATCGCCGTCTGCGAGTGCGGCTCCATTGCGCTGGCCGCGCAGAAGGTGAACGTCTCCTCGCCCACGATCTCCACCGCCATGGCCCAGCTCGAGGCGGAGGTCGGGCTCAGGCTCTTCATCCGCCGCCATGCCCACGGCCTTGCCGTGTCGCAGGTGGGCCGCCGCTTCCTCGAAGGCGCGCGCGAGGCCGTCGCGCGGGTCGAGGCGCTCGGCGATCTCGCGAGCGATCTGGCCGGCACGGTGCGGGGCGATCTGCATGTGGGCTGCCTCGTCACCTTCGCGCAGATCGTGCTGCCGAAGCTGCGCCGCGGCTTCATCGACACCTACCCGGAGGTCACCTTCCAGCAGTTCGAGCGCGACCAGTCCGAGATCTTTGAAGAGCTGCGCGATGCCCGTCTGGACGTGGCGATAACCTACGATCTCGGCATCCCCCCCGATCTCGACTTCCTCCCGCTGATCGACCTGCCGCCCGTCGCGCATTTCCCGCAAGGCCATCCCCTGGCCGAACGGCGCGAGGTCGCGCTGTCGGAGCTGGTCGATCTGCCGATGATCCTGCTCGACCTGCCGGTAAGCACGGACTATTTCCTGGCGCTCTTCGCCGAGACCGGGCAGCGCCCGCGCGTGGTGGAACGGACGCGGGACATCGCGGTGATGCGCTCGCTCGTGGCGAACGATTTCGGCTATTCCATCGCCAATATCCGCCCGATCACCGATCAGGCGCCCGACGGCGGCACGCTGCGCTTCGTGCCGATCTCGGGCGGGCCGCGGCTGCTCAAGATGGGCATTCTGACGAGCCGGGGGGCCGAGACCTCGCGCACGGTCGCGGCCTTCATCGAGCATGTCCGCGACAATCTGGGCGAGGCGAGCGAGTTCAGCTTTGGCGCGGTAGCGGGGTAGATCATGGCGCTCTCCACCAGGGACATCCTCGCCGCACTCGTCGGCTTTCCGACGATCACCGACGGGCCGAACGGGGCGCTCGTGGACTGGGTCGCGGATTTCCTGCGGGCGCAGGGCTTCGCGGTGTGGCGGCTCGCCTCCGCCGACGGGGTGAAGGCGGGGCTGCTGGCGAAGCGCGGGGCGGGGGATGGCGGGCTGCTCTGCTCGGCGCATTCCGATGTGGTTCCGGTCGCGGGACAGGACTGGTCGCGGGATCCCTTCGCGCTTGGCGAGTGCGATGGCCGCTATGTCGGCCGCGGCACGACGGACATGAAGGGGTTCCTCGCCTGCGTTCTCGCCGTCGCGCAGGCGCTGAAGGTCGAGGACCAGCGGATGCCGCTGAGCCTCGCGCTCAGCTGGGACGAGGAGATCGGCTGCCGCGGCATCGCCGAGATGATCGATCAGGTGATCCCGACGCTGGGCCGGCCGGACCTCTGCATCGTGGGTGAGCCGACCTCGCTCCGGCTCGTCACCGGGCACAAGGGCAAGGCGAGCTACCGGGCCATCGCGACCGGCGAGGCCGGGCACTCGGCGATGGCGCCGCAGTTCCGCAACGCGCTGCATCCCGCCGCCGATCTGATCGCGGCGATCCGCGACCGGCAGGCGGCGCTCATGACGCAGGGCGCCCGGGACGCGCGCTATGACCCGCCGGTCTCGACGATCCATGCGGGGGTCTTCCGCGGCGGCACCGCGCTCAACATCGTGCCGGACCGGGCGGAGCTGCTCTTCGAGATCCGCCACCTCGCCGCCGAGACGCCGGAGGCGATCCTGGCGGGCCTCGACGTGCCGCAGGACGTGACGATCACGCAGACGGGGAGCTATCCCGGGCTCAGCAGCGATGCCGCGGTTCCAGCGATCCGCGCCTTCGCCTCCGGCCTCGCGCAGGCGGAGCCCGGCACCGTCGCCTTCGGCACCGAAGCCGGGTTCTTCGCCGCCCTCGGCCTTCCGACGATCGTCTGGGGGCCGGGAGACATGCGGGACGGCCATCAGCCCGACGAATCCATTGCGATCTCCGAGCTCGACGGCTGCATCCGGATCCTGCGCGCCTTCCTGTCCCGCTGACGCGCGCTGCGGACGCGATGGCGTCGAGGCGCTTCGGAGGCGGCCGGAAGCCCCAGACTGTGCCACCCGGCGGCTGGGTTAGCTCATGCCTAAGCCGGACTAATGGAAAAAGTCCTTTCGGCAGCGCCGTTCCGGCGTCATTCAGAAGAAGACGTCCGGAGCCGCGTCTCCGCTCCCCGACATGGAACCCGCGATGAACCAGATCTCCCCTCTGAGCAGCGCCCGGATCGATCCTGTTGCCGAACTCGCCGCCAATGTCGCGGTCCCGTTCGAGCATGCCTCCGCGATGCCGACCTCCGTCTACACCTCGGATGCGTTTCTCGCCGTCGAGGAGGCGCGGGTCTTTGCCAGGAGCTGGGTCTGCGCCGGCCGAACCGAGTCGCTCGACGGGCCGGGCGCCTACATGACGACCGAGATCTCCGGCGAGCCGATCATCGTGCTTCGTGACGCCCGGGGCGCGCTGCGTGCGATGTCGAACGTCTGCCGCCACCGGATGTCGACGCTGCTGGAAGGGCGCGGCACCGCGCGGGTGATCACCTGCCCCTACCATGCCTGGACCTATTCGCTCGACGGATCGCTCCGCGGCGCCCCGGCGATGGAGCTGAACGGCTCGTTCTGCAAGGAGACCTCGGGCCTGCCGGCGATCCGCTGCGTCGACTGGAAGGGGTGGATCATGCTGACCCTCGACCCCGATCTGGCCGAACCGTCCGAGATCTACGCCGAGGTGGACGACCTCGTCGGCTATCTCGACATGGCGAGCTACCGCGAGACCTTCCGCGAGACGCATCGCTGGAACACCAACTGGAAGATCCTGGCCGAGAACTTCATGGAGAGCTACCACCTGCCGGTCTGCCACGCGGGCACGATCGGCGGCTCGACCAGGCTCAGGGACATGGTCTGCCCCGAGGGCTTCGCGAATTTCAACTACCACCACATCCTCAAGAACGATTCCGTGCCGCTGGCGCTGGCGCACCCGACCAACACCGCGCTCACGGGCGACGAGCGCCGCCGCACCTGGCTGCTGGCGATCTACCCGTCGCTGCTGATCACGCTGACGCCGGGCTATTTCTGGTATCTTTCGCTTACCCCTGACGGGCCCGATCACGTGAAGATCCTCTACGGCGGCGGCCTCTCCGCCGATTTCCTCGCCGATCCGGAGGCCGAAGCGCATCTCGCCGCGCTCAAGACCCTGCTCGACGAGGTGAACGAAGAGGACAAGGGCTGCACCGAAAAGGTCTGGAAGGGCATGCAGAGCCGCTTCGCGAGGCCCGGCGCGCTCTCGCATCTCGAACGGCCGAACTACGAATTCGCGCAGTGGATCTCGCGGATGGTGTCGGCGGCCTGAGCCCGCCCTTCCAGCCGCGTGCCGGGGTCGCGCACGGGCCCTCCCCGTGCGGTCGATCGCGCGCCCTCACGGCGGGCCGGAGCATGGGTCTCCTCTCACCCTGCCCGCTCGCGCTGCATCGGGAAGGCCCCGACCGGAAGCGCCGGCCCCGGGGCCTGGAATTCCCGGCGATAGGCCGTGGGGGTGCGCCCCGTTGTCGCCCGGAACTTGCGCGCGAAATGCGCCGCATCGTGAAAGCCGCATTTCTCGGCGATGGCGGCCATCGGCAGATCGGTGCGGCTCAGCAGCGTCGAGGCGCGGCCGACGCGCAGGCGGGTGACATATTCGCTGATCGAGAGGCCTGTACTGCGCTTGAAGATGCGCTGGAGCTGGCTCTCGGACACATGGGCGATCTCGCAGAGCGGCGCCAGACGGATCGGCGCCGCGACCTGCGCATGGACATGATCCAGCACCCGCTCCATCCGCCGTCTGTCGCGCGGCATCTCGGACGGGGTGATCGCACCCGAAGACAGGCCGGTGCGGTCGTTCGCACGGGCCAGATCCAGCAGCAGGCCGACGAGGCCGAGCGCGCGGTCGGAAGGCTCGTGCTCGCACAGCCGGAGCATGCGCGCCTTCATCGCCATCGCGACCGCCGGGCCGAACAGCACGCCGTTTCCGGCCTCGCCCAGGAGCGGGGCGATGACATCGAGCTCCGGCATCAGCTCCAGAAGGCCCCGGATCCAGCCCTCGGTGAACCAGCACACGATGGCGCGATGCTCCGCCGCGCCGTCGGCCAGGCGATGCGACTGCCACGCATGCGGGAGATTGGGGCCGATCAGCGCCAGATCGCCCTCGGCATATGGCGCGACGCCGGTGCCGACGAACCGTGTGCCGTGACTGCCCAGGGTGAGCGTCAGTTCGTATTCCGGGTGGTAGTGCCAGTTGAAGGCAAATTCGGGCAGGCGCCGGTCGTAGATGCGGCAGGAGTGTCCATCCGGAATGGTCACGGCCTCGAACCACGGCTGCATTGTGCGTCTCCTGAAGAATGCGGTGATCCTACAAGAAATCGCCGGGGCCGGGAATGGCGCGGGCCAATGCGGGCCGGTATTTTCATCTCCAGGACACGCCCGGCGGGAGGGGAACATGCAAGGCAGGATGAACGATCCCGATGTGGTGGTAATCGGCAGCGGTGTCGGTGGCGGATCGGTGGCGCTGAAACTGGCGGAGGCGGGTCTGCGGGTGCTGATCCTCGAGCGCGGCGGGCCCCTGCCGAACGAGCCGGAGCTCAACGACGCGGAAGCCGTCTTCATGCAAAACCGCTATCGCACGCAGGAGGAATGGCAGCACGCCTCCGGGCGGCGTTTCCGCCCCGGCCAGTATTATTTCCTCGGCGGGCACACCAAGTTTTACGGCACCGCCATGTTCCGGTTCCGGGAAAGCGACTTTGCCGAGACCGCGCATGAAGACGCGCCCTCGCCCGCATGGCCGATCGGCTACGCCGATCTGGAGCCCCACTATGCGGAGGCCGAACGCCTGTTCGGCGTACGGGGGCTCTCAGGGCTTGATCCGACCGAACCGCCCCGCAGCGGCGGCTACGATCATGCCCCGGTGCCGCATGAACCGCTGATCCAGGACATGGCGAACCGGCTGGAGCAGGCCGGTCTGCGGCCTTTCCCGATGCCGGCCGCGATCGATTACGGGCCCGGCGGCGCCTGCCGGCGCTGCGGCACCTGCGACGCCTTCGGGTGCCGCTTCGATGCCAAGGGCGACGCGGAGACACGGCTTCTGAGCCGTCTGCGCGGCCGCGCGAACGTCGAGATACGCCCCCATGCCAGGGTGCTGCGGCTGATCCACGACGATGGCGGCCGGAGGATCGTCGCCGCCGAGGTCGACTGCGGTGGCGCGACGGAGCGGATCGAGGCGCCGCTCTTCGTTCTCAGCGCCGGCGCGATCAACTCGGCCCTGATCCTTCTGCGCTCCGCCAGCCCCCGCTGCCCCGAAGGGCTCGCCAACCGCTCCGGCGTCGTCGGGCGTTTCCTGATGAACCATCACCTGACCGGGCTGATGGGGGTCCTGCCCTCGACGGTCAATGACACGAAATTTCCCAAGACCCTTTCGGTGAACGATTTCTATCACGGCATCGCGGGCGATCCGCTGGCGCGCGGCAATATCCAGATGCTTGGCAACATCCAGGGGCCGATGATCCGCGCCGCCTATCCCTTCGCGCCGCGGCGTGCTGCCGACTGGCTCGGACGGCACAGTGTCGACTGGCTGGTGATGTCCGAAGACCCGCCGCGGGCGGAAAACCGCGTCCGGCTGCTGCCGGATGGCACCCCGGAGATCACCTGGCGCCCGGCGGACCTTGCCGCGCACGAGCGCTTCGTCCGCCATGCCCGGGCGCTGCTGCGCCGCATCGGCTTTCCCGTCGTCCTGCGCCATTCCTTCGGCATCGAGTCCCCCTCGCATCAGTGCGGCACGGTGCGGATGGGCACGGACCCGGCGGCTTCGGCGCTCGACCCGCTTTGCCGGGCGCATGATCATCCCAACCTCTACGTGGTGGATGCCGGCTGCTTCCCGTCCTCCGCCGCCGTCAATCCCGCGCTGACCGTGGCCGCCCAGGCGCTGCGGGTCGGTGCGCATCTCACCCAGGTCCTTGCCACCGGCAAGGCCGCCTGACACCGGAGACAGTCTCATGCCCCACGATTTCCTGCAGCCGCTGACCGGTTCCTTCGCCATGCCGGCGGGCGAAAACCCGACCGTCGCGATGATCGAGGCCGCGTTCCGCCACCACGGGCTGAACTGGCGCTACATCAATTGCGAGGTGGCGCCGGAGGATCTTGGCGATGCGGTCCGGGGGGCGCGGGCCATGGGCTGGCGAGGGTTCAACTGCTCGATTCCGCACAAGGTGGCGGTGATCGATCATCTCGACGGGCTGGGAGAATCGGCCGCGATCATCGGCGCCGTCAACACCGTCGTGCGGCAGGACGACGGCCGGCTGATCGGGGAAAACACCGACGGCAAGGGGTTTGTCCGGGCGCTTTCCGAGGTGACCGCGCCTGCGGGCCAGCGCGTGGTCCTGTTCGGGGCCGGGGGGGCTGCGCGGGCGGTGGCGGTCGAGCTGGCGCTGGCGGGGGTGTCCCACATCACCGTGGTGAACCGGAGCCGCGATCGCGGCGAAGCGGTGGCCGGGCTGATCGAGGAGAGAACCCCGGCCAGGGCCGACTACCGGCCATGGGACGGCCCCTTTTCGATCCCGGAGGGCACGGGGATCGTCGTCAACGCGACCTCGATCGGGCTCTATCCGCATGTCGAGGCCACCCCGGACATCGACCACGACAGCCTGACCCCGGAGATGGTCGTTGCCGACGGCATCCACAATCCGCCGTTGACGAGGCTCCTGCAGGCGGCACAGGCGCGCGGCTGCAGGACCGCGGACGGTCTGGGAATGCTGGTCTGGCAAGGGGTGATCGGCCTGAAATACTGGACCGGCCTCGATGCCGACGCCGGTGTCATGCGCAAGGCGCTGCTGGACCTTGGCCTCTGAGGCCGGACGCCCGCGGAGGCCGGCCTCGGGCCTCCGGGCGGGGGGGCGGCGTTGACGTGGCCAGAAGGGATTTCCGGAAGCGGCGTCTCCCGCCCCGCCCGCGCCCTCCCGGAACCACACTGCGGCGGCGGCGTTAACCTGCGTGCTCCGCGCTCTCGATCCCGAACGGCGTGACAGAGCAGATGGAGTATCTTCATGACTGTTCGCCTCCACGGTCTCGGGACCGCGCTTCCGCCGTACGAACTTCCGCAGGATATCGTCAGGGTACGGGCCGAGGAAATCCTCGGGCCGCAGTATCCGCAGTTCCAGCGGCTGCTCTCGACCTTCGCAAGCGCCGGGGTCGACCGGCGCTATTCCGTGGTGCCGCTCGAGTGGTTCTCGGAGGATCATGGCTGGGCCGACCGCAACGAGGCCTATATCGAGGGCGCAACGGCGCTTTTCATCGATGCCGCCCGTGCCGCGCTGGATCGCGCCGGGTGGGAGGCGGGCGAGGTCGATTGCGTCGTGACCGTCTCCTCGACCGGTGTGGCGACCCCGACGCTCGAGGCGCGCGCCATGGCCGCGATGGGATTTCGCCGCGACATCCGGCGCGTGCCGCTCTTCGGGCTCGGCTGTGCGGGCGGGGTCTCCGGGCTTTCGATCGCGCAGGCGCTGTCGGCGGCGGAGCCGGAGGCTCGGGTGCTGCTGGTGGTGGTCGAGGCCTGCACGCTCTCCTTCCGCAGCGACCGGTTGCAGAAGGCCGACATCATCGCGACCGTGCTCTTCGGCGACGGCGCGGCGGCGGTCTGCCTCTCGGGGCGGCCTTGCGCCGGGCGGGAGATCACGCTCGATCCCGGCACCCAGGTCACCTGGCCCGACACGCTCGACATCATGGGCTGGAATGTGGACGACACCGGGCTCGGAGTGGTCTTCGACCGGGCGATCCCGGATTTCGTCAACGAGCACATGAGCGAAGCGGTGGCCGATGCGCTCATCGCCTGCCGCATGGAGCGGGGCGCGATCGACCGCTTCGTCTGCCATCCGGGCGGCGCCAAGGTCATCACCGCGATCGAGCGTGCGCTTCATCTCGACCAGGGCGTGCTCGCGGCCGAACGCGAGGTGCTGCGCGGGTCGGGCAACATGTCGGCGCCCACGGTGCTCTTCGTGCTCGAATCCGTGCTGGCCTCGGGTGCGACGGGGCGGATGATGACCATGGCGCTCGGACCCGGTTTCAGCGGGGCATTCCTGCCATTGACGGTGGCGGCGGCATGACGGCGGGCGCGGGGCTTTTCCTCGGCTTCCTGATCCTTCAGCGGCTCTCGGAGCTGGCGCTGGCACGGCGCAACACCGGGCGGCTGCTGGCGGCGGGGGCGCGGGAGGTGGCGCCGGGGCATTATCCGCTGATCGTCGCACTCCACGCGGCCTGGCTGCTGGCGATGGTGGTCTTGGGGCATGACGCGCAGGTTGCCCTGCCCTGGCTCGCGGCCTTTGCGCTGCTGCAGGTGTTCCGGGTCTGGATCCTCGCCTCGCTCGGACCGCGCTGGACGACGCGGATCATCGTGACGGATACGCCGCTGGTGGCGCGGGGCCCCTATCGCTGGGTCCGCCATCCGAACTACCTGCTGGTCGTTTGCGAGATCGCGGTGGCGCCGATGGTGCTCGACCTCTGGCCGGTGGCGCTCGTGTTCAGCCTTCTGAATGCCCTTGTGCTTTCGATCCGCCTCCGCGCCGAGAACCGGGCCCTTGCCCCGCTTCGGCCCGCCTGAGCTTGGGGGTGCCGCCCCTTGAAAACGGGCGTTTCACCGTGAAAATCGGATTTTTTCTTTGATTTCGTTGGATAAAGTTATTAACAACTCATGAATGGAGGGGGTGGAGGCTTCGGGTCGGGTAGACTGCGAGGCTGATGCGCGCTCTGAACGGGGCGCTCTTCAGGCGCTTCGGCAACAAGCGGTCATCGCACCGGCCCCCAGAGAGATGCCTTGGGTTCAGGCAGACAACCCTTCTGCGAAGTCGTCACCCCGGACGCAGGACGCGCGTGACCATGCCCGATCAAACCGGACCATATGTCATCCTGTCGAACGCCCCAACGTTCTCGAGAAGTCGCTCAAGCTCCCCGCGGTGAGGCGGGTGCTTGAGGCGTCGGGCGCAGCCTGAGCCGTCCGGTCAGAGCGGCATGGGGGCTGTGGGGCCGGAGTCCTCCAGCTCCCAGACGGCGGTCCAGGTGTCGGCGTTGCGTTCGAGGCGGAGGAAGTTGCGTTCGGCGGCGTAGACGCCGCCCTGCCCCGGCAGCGGGTGGAGGCGGATCGGGTGTCTGGGGAGCGGCGCCTCGCCGAAGCGGGCGAGTACGCCCAGCACCGTGGCATAGGCGCCCGGCGGGGCGGGGTGGGAGATGCCGGAGGCGACGAGCTGGTGGATATCGCCCTCCGCGGTCTTCATCGTGCCGCGGGTCGCGAGGTGGATCTCGCCCGAGAGCAGGCTCACGCGGCAGCCCGGGCGCTCGTGCACGGCGACGAGCGCGCGGAGGAAGTCGCGCCATTCCTCGCGGTGCCAGCGGCTCTGCCACTGATCGCGCAGGTCGTCCTCGTATTTCTCCATCCAGGGGGTGAGCTTCATCAGCCGCTCGACGATCGAGAGCCGCGGCCCGAGGGCGGGGACGCTCGAGACGAGGAGCACGCGGCCCTCGCGGACCGAGGCCAGATCGGCGCGGAAGGCGCGCCAGCCGGCCTCGCCCATCACCCGCTCGGGCCGGCGTTCGGAGCGCAGGTCCGGGGCGAGCAGGGTGGCGCCGGGGATCTCCACCCGCCAGCCGAGCGACTGGCCGGAGCGGTCGGAGCAGATCTCGGGCACCTCGCCGGGCGCGGCGGCGAACTGGAAGATCAGGAAGTGGTCGCGGGCGGCGGCGAAGAGCGCGCGGCCGAGCGGCGAGTCGAGCTTGCGCTCCTTGAGCGAGCCCCAGCCGTCGCAGATGTCGTGATCGTCCCACATGGCGAGGGAGGGCACGCGCGCGGCGAGCCAGGCGAAGCCCGGCTGGGCGAGCTGTTCGGTGTAGCGCTCGAAGAAGGCTTCCGAGAGGGCGGCGGAGAGCTCGGCCGTCGTGTCCTCGCGCAGGTTCTGCGGCACGGCTTTCGGCCAGCCCGTGGCGAGCGGGTGGGCCTCGGTCACCTCGTCGGCATAGAGCTGGTCGCCGCCGTGGAGCAGGAGGTTGAGCGGGCGGTCGCGGTGGCGCTCGGCGAGGCGGCGCCACATGAGGTTGCGCTCGTCGCCCGGCCGGGAGAGATCGCCGTGCTCCTGGCCGTTGCAGGAGACGAAGCCGATGTGGAGATCGCCGGAGAGATCGGCCGCCACCTCGAAGCTCTCGCCGTCGAAGCGGTAGGCGGCGCCCGCCGTCGCGGGCAGATCGAAGCTGTAGCGGAGCACGTCGCGGCCGCCGCACTGCCAGATGCGTTCGGGGGAGACGGGGCCTGCGTCGGTCTCGAGCGCGGGCGGCGTGCCCTCGCCCTCCGGGGTGACGACGAGCGCCGCGAGGCGGAGCCTTTCCCTGTCGCAGCCCCTGAGATAGAGGATCGGGCCGATGCGCCCGCCCCCGTCCGTCTGCCCTTCCTGCATCGCCGCTCCTTCCGTAGTGCCCCACGCGCACACCCACCCGCGCGCGCCCCAACACATGTGGCGCGGAGCGGCTGCGGGCAATCCCCGATCGGACGGATGGGCGGGCTCTTGCAAATCCCGCGATCCGGGGCTATAGGCCCGTCTTCCCGGGCGCGCCGGCTGAAAGGGCTGCCGAGTTGCGCTGCGTGACCAATCCGCGAGAGGAGATGGAAATGCCCAAGATGAAGACGAAGTCGAGCGCCAAGAAGCGCTTCAAGGTGACGGCCACGGGCCGCGTGCTGGCCGCACAGGCCGGCAAGCGCCATGGCATGATCAAGCGGTCCACGAAGTTCATCCGTCAGGCGCGCGGCACCAGCACGCTCTCCGATCCGGATGCGAAGATCGTGAAATCCTACATGCCCTACGCCCGCTGACCAGGAGGCCTTGAGAGATGTCCCGAGTTAAGGGTGGCGTGAAGACTCACGCCCGTCACCGCAAGATCGTCAAGCAGGCTGCCGGCTACTATGGCGCCCGCTCCACCAACTTCCGCACCGCGAAGCAGGCCGTCGACAAGGCGCTGCAGTATGCGACGCGCGACCGCAAGGTGCGCAAGCGGAACTTCCGCGCGCTCTGGATCCAGCGCATCAACGCCGCCGTGCGCGAGCACGATGCCGGCATGACCTATTCGCGTTTCATCAACGGCCTCGACAAGGCCGGGATCGAGGTCGACCGCAAGGTGCTCGCCGATCTCGCCGTCCACGAGCCGGCCGCGTTCAACGCGATCGTCGATCAGGCCAGGGCGGCTCTCTGAGCCCCTTCCGCCAGACCGGATTTCAGGATGCCCGGACCGCGCGGTCCGGGCATTTTCGTTTCCGCGCCCCGGTGGGGACGCGGCAGGGCCGGCGCCCTCAGTCGGCGGCGACGCCGAAGATGGCGAGATCGACGGAATTGGCCATCGCCTCGTAGCCCGCGTCGTTCGGATGCAGGTGGTCGCCCGAATCGTATTCGGCGCGGATATGCGCCGGGTTTTCCGGATCGCGCACCACCGCGTCGAAATCGATCACGCCGTCGAAGGCGCCGCCGTTGCGGATCCAGTCGTTGACCGCGAGGCGCTTGGCCTCCTTGTCCTCGTTGTAGAAGCCCTCGAGCGGGCCGCCGGCGAAGGTGTCGGCGAAGGGGGTGAGGGTCGCGCCGAAGATTCGGATGCCCTGCATGTGCGCCCGTTCGATCAGCTGGCGGTAGCCCGCGATGATGTCCTCGGCGCTCGGCGCGGGTTCGGTCGGAGCGGTGAGCGGCGAATCCGGCCAGCCGATGTCGTTGATCCCCATCATCAGCACCATCGCCTCCACATGCGGATGGGCCAGCACGTCGTCGTTGAAGCGGGCGAGCGCGTTGACGCCCAGCTGGTCGGTGAGCACGCGCGCGCCCGAAATGCCCTCGTTGAGCACGGTGAGGCTGGATCCGGCCTCGACGAGGCGCTCGGCCAGCACGTCGGGCCAGCGGTTGTTCCCGTTCGGGGTCGAGCCGTCGCCGTCGGTGATCGAGTCGGCGAGGAAGACGATGGAGCCGGGCGCGTCGCCGGTCTGGACCTGGATGCCGCTGAGGAAGAAGCGGGAGTCGAAGGTCTGCGCCGCCTCGAAGCTCTCCTCGCCGGTGAAATCGCCGTTGACCGAGATATAGGCGGTCTGGCGGCCGTCGTTGTGCCAGGTGGTGAGCGGCGTCACCTCGGGGAAGTAGGTGGTGACGGCGATCTCGGAGAGATCCTCGACGGCGAGCGCGACCGGATCGCTCCAGGCCAGCGCGCCGGGCGGGATGGTGAAGCTTTCCTCGCCCGAGAAGGTCAGGGCCATGTCGGTGGCGGCGTCGATGGCGCCGTCCTCGCCCGCGCGGGCGACATGGGCCCGGCCGATCACCAGGGGCATCGCGCCGTAGCGGTTGGAGAACTTCACCCGGACGGCATCGCCGCCCTGCGAGATGCGCGCGACCTGGCGGATGGTCTGATCGCGGACCGAGCGGGGGATCGGGGCGGCGGCGAAGAAGTCCTCGCCCCAGATCGGCTGCGGGCTGGCCGACCAGGTGCCGACCCAGGTGCCGCCCTCGGCGCGTGCGGCCGGCGCCGGCAGGAGCGTTTGCAGGCCGAGGGCGAGCGCCCCGGCCGTGACGGCCATGCGGCAGCGGCGGGGACGGGCCCCGGCAATCGTTCCACGCATATTCTTTTTCTCCCTGAATTTTTTTATGCGCCCGTTATCCGCAACCAATTCCGTCGAGGCAAGGCAAACGGCGGGAATGGCGACGAGGGCATTGCTCGCCGGGCCGGACGCGCGCACTATGTGCAGGGCAGACTGCCCGCAATTTCCGGTGACCATGCCTTGTCTTGATGACCTCCCCGCCCCGTCCTTCCTCGTACCCGGCGAGACGGTGTGGCGCGTGGCGGAGGCCGAACGGCTGGCCTTCATCGTCGATGCGGAGGATTTCTTCCGGCTGGCGAAGCAGGCGATGCTGGCCGCTCGGCATTCGGTGTTTCTCATCGGCTGGGATTTCGATGCGCGCATCGAACTCGAGCCCGAGGGGCGGACGCTCGAGGGGCCGAACCGGATCGGAGCATTCCTGAACTGGCTGGCGAAATCGCGGCCCGAACTCGATCTCAGGGTGCTGAAATGGGATATCGGGCTCCTGCATTCGCTGGGCCGCGGCGAGACGCCCGCCTTCCTGCTCTACTGGCGCTTCCGGCGGCGCTTGGACCTGAGGCTCGACGGGGCGCATCCGCCGGTCTCGGCCCATCACATGAAGCTCATCGTGGTGGATGACGCGCTGGCCTTCTGCGGCGGCATCGACATGACGGAGGGCCGCTGGGACACGCGGGCCCATGCGCCGGAGCGCGAGGGGCGCCGCGCCCCGGACGGCGAGATCCAGAAACCCTGGCACGATACCACGACCTGCGTCTCGGGCCCGGCGGCCCGCGCGCTCGGCGATCTCGCCCGCCTGCGCTGGAAGAACGCGACCGGCAAGGACATCCCGGATGTCCCGCCGAGCGAGGGGCTCTGGCCGGACGAGCTTGCGCCGCATTTCCGCAACGTGGAGATCGGCATTGCCCGCACGATGCCGGAATACAAGGAGACGCCGCAGATCAGCGAGATCGAGAAGGCGACGGAGGCGATCCTGCGCAGCGCCGAGCGCACGCTCTACATCGAGAACCAGTATCTCGCCTCGCGCAAGATCGCCGAGATCATGGCCGAGCGGCTGCGTGCGCCGGACGGACCCGAGATCGTGGTGATCTGCCCACGGGATTCCGACGGCTGGCTCGAGTCGAAGGCGATGGACACGGCGCGGGCGCGGCTGATCGAGTTCCTGCGCGGCGAGGACCGGTACGGGCGCTTCCGGATCTTCTATCCGGTCAATGCCGATGACACGCCGATCTATGTCCATGCCAAGGTGATGATCGCGGACGACAGCATCCTCAAGGTCGGCTCGGCCAATCTCAACAACCGCTCGATGGGCTATGACACCGAGTGCGACATCCTGATCGAGGCGACCACCGAGGAGATGCGCGAGACGATCACCGCGATCCGCAACGACCTCCTGGCCGAGCAGGTGGACGCCACGCCGGACGCGGTGGCCAAGGCGGTCGCGGCCTCGGGCGGCTCGATCATCGGCGCGATCGAGGCGCTCAACCCGGATGCGCAGAGGCGGCTCGTGCGCATGGAGGTGGAGGAGCACAGCCTCGACGAGGAGATGCTGGCGGAATCGGATGCCGCCGATCCGATCCGCCCGGTCACCTTCCGCGAGGCGGTGACGAGCCTCTTCCGGAGCTTCCGGCGCAAGCTCTGAGGCGCCCGGCCCGCGCTGCCGCGAAAGCCGCGGAAAAGCGCGCGAAAAACACGCTCAAATTGCGAAATATGACCAAAAATCCAGCTGTTTCGTTGCACTTGGTCCGGCAAGCCAATATACCAGATACAGTGAGCGCAAACTCCCTAAGGGCGAAACCTTGACAGATACCCCCGAGAACGGACCGGACGAGGAAGAGGGCGGCGCTCCCGAGCGCCCCGCCTATTCCGGCCCTGCCATCGCCATCGAGACGGAAATGAAGACGGCCTATCTCGATTACGCGATGAGCGTGATCGTGAGCCGTGCGATCCCCGACCTGCGCGACGGTCTGAAGCCGGTGCATCGGCGCATCCTCTATGCGATGCACGAGACCGGCAACACCCACGAGAAACCCTACCGCAAGTCGGCGCGGCCCGTCGGCGACGTGATGGGCAAGTATCACCCCCATGGCGACAGCGCGATCTATGACGCGCTGGTGCGCATGGCGCAGGATTTCTCGATGTCGCTGCCGCTGCTGGACGGACAGGGCAACTTCGGCTCGATGGACGGCGATGCGCCGGCCGCCATGCGTTACACCGAGGTGCGCATGGACAAGCCGGCGGCCTATCTGCTGGCCGACATCGACAAGGAGACGGTGGATTTCCAGCCGAACTACGACGGCAAGGATCTCGAGCCCGCCGTGCTGCCGGCGCGCTTCCCGAACATGCTGGTCAACGGCGCGGGCGGCATCGCGGTCGGCATGGCGACGAACATCCCGCCGCACAACCTCGGCGAGGTGATCGACGCGACGCTGGCGCTGATCGAGAACCCGGATCTGGGCGTGACCGAGCTGATGGACTATATCCCTGCCCCGGATTTCCCGACGGGCGCCATCATCCTCGGGCGCTCGGGGGCGCGGAAGGCCTATCACGAGGGGCGCGGCTCGGTGATCATCCGGGCCAAGACCCGGATCGAGGAGATCCGCAAGGACCGCTTCGCCATCGTCGTGGACGAGATCCCCTACCAGGTGAACAAGGCGACGATGATCGAGCGGATCGCCGATCTCGCCCGCGAGAAGCGCATCGAGGGCATTGCCCATGTGCAGGACGAGAGCGACCGGTTCGGCGTGCGCGTGGTGGTGGAGCTGAAGCGCGACGCGACGCCCGACGTGGTGCTGAACCAGCTCTTCCGCTTCACGCCGCTGCAGACCTCCTTCGGCTGCAACATGCTGGCGCTGAACGGCGGGCGGCCGGAGCAGCTCGACCTCCGCAAGTTCCTCACCGCCTTCGTGAGCTTCCGCGAGGAAGTGGTGGCGCGGCGGACGGCCTTCGAGCTGCGCAAGGCGCGGGAACGGGCGCATATCCTCTGCGGGCTCGCGGTCGCGGTCACCAATGTGGACGAGGTGGTGGCGACGATCCGCGCCTCGGCCGATCCGGCGGAAGCGCGCGAGCGGCTGATGACGCGGGCCTGGCCGGCCTCCGACATCGCGCCCTACATCGCGCTCATCGACGATCCGAGCCACAAGGTGCAGGAGGACGGCACCTATTACCTTTCCGAGACCCAGGCGCGCGCGATCCTCGAGCTCAGGCTCCAGCGGCTGACGGCGCTCGGGGTCAAGGAAGTGACCGACGAGCTGCAGGATCTGGCGGTGAAGATCACCGACTATCTCGATATCCTGCGCTCGCGCGTGCGGATCATGGAGATCATCTCGAACGAGCTCAAGGAGGTGAAGGAGCTCTTCGCCGTGCCGCGGCGCTCCGAGATCGTCGAATGGGACACCGATCTCGACGACGAGGATCTGATCGAGCGCGAGGACATGGTGGTGACCGTCACCCGTGCGGGCTACATCAAGCGCACGCCGCTCGCCGAATACCGCGCCCAGCGCCGGGGCGGCAAGGGCACGGCGGGGATGAACACGAAGGACGAGGATTTCGTCACCACGCTCTTCGTCGCCAACACCCACACGCAGCTCCTGTTCTTCACCACCGACGGCATGGCCTACAAGCTCAAGTGCTGGCGGCTGCCGCAGGCGGGGCGGAACGGGCGCGGCAAGGCGATCGTCAACATCCTGCCCATCGCCCATGGCGTCTCGATCGCGGCGATCATGCCGGTGGACCAGCCCGAGGAGGACTGGGCGAGCCTGCAGATCATGTTCGCGACCTCCCAGGGCGACGTGCGCCGCAACGCGCTCGACGATTTCACCAACGTCAAGGCCAACGGCAAGATCGCGATGAAGCTGCCCGAGGGCACCCGGCTCATCAACGCGCGCATCTGCTCGGAAGACTATGACGTGATGCTGACGACGCGGGCAGGCAAGGCGATCCGTTTCCCGGTCCATGACATCCGCATCTTCAAGGGCCGCGAATCCACCGGCGTGCGCGGCATCCGGCTCGGCGCGGGCGACGAGGTGGTCTCGATGGCGATCATCCGGCATTTCGAAGCGAGCCCCGAGGAGCGCGCGGCCTATCTCAAGATGCGCCGCGCGGTTGCGGGCGCGCTCGAGGAGGAGGATGCCGGCGAGGACGAGGATGCGGTCGAGGCCGTGACCCTCGGCCAGGAGCGCTATGTCGAGATGTCGGAGGCCGAGGACCTCTTGCTGACGATCACCGAGAAGGGGTCGGGCAAGCTCTCCTCGAGCCACGACTATCCGGTGCGCGGCCGCGGCGGCCAGGGCGTGATGGCGATGGACAAGGCCATGCGCGGGGGGCCGCTCGTGACCCTCTTCCCGGTCGAGAGCGACGACCAGATCATGCTCGCGACCAATGCGGGCCAGTCGATCCGCTGTCCGGTCGGCGACATCTCGTTCCGCTCGCGCAGCGCGGGCGGGGTGCGGGTCTTCCACACCTCGAACGGCGAGCGCGTGGTTTCGGTCGCGCTGATCGCCGAGGCCGGCGACGAGGAGACGGATGAGGCCGAAGACGAGGGCGGCGGCGCGGAGGCGTAAGCCCCCTGCCCCCGCCGTCCGGGTGTCATCGCGGCGTCGATGGCCGAGAGCAGAAGGCTCGAACCGCCCCGGTTCGGGCCTTTTTTCCGCTCTAGCGCTTGAGGAAGCCCACCGGATTGCCGGAGATGAGGCCGGCGACATCGACGAGCGCGCGGGGCAGCTCCAGCCCGCCGGGGGCGGCGAGATAGACCGGGGTCCAGACCGGGCCGAACTTCTGCTTGAAGGCGCGCAAGCCCTCGAAATTGAAGAATTCGTCGCCGCGGCGGTAGATGAAGGTGCCCATCCGGTTCCAGGTCGAGGCGAGGGGATGGTCGGCGAGGCCAGAGAGCGGGGCGGCGCCGAGGTTGAACCAGGTGTATCCCTCGGACTGGCCGTAGAGGATGAGATGGGCGAAGAGCGCGTCCATCAGCACCTTGGAGACGTCCGGGCGGTAGCGCATCAGGTCGACGGAGATCTCGTTCTTCTCCGCGCCGCGCCAGAGATTGGCGAAGGCGACGATCTGGCCCTCGCGCCGGAGCACGGCGAAATCGAACTCGGCAAGGTAGACGGGGTCGAACCGGCCGAGCGAGAAGCCCTTTTCCTCGCCGGACTTGAGCGCGAGCCAGGCATCCGAGATCTCGCGGAGCTCGTCCATGTGGGCGGGCACCTCCGCTTTCGGCAGGATGGCGAACTCGAGCCCCTCGCGCGTGGCGCGGCTGAGGGCGGAGCGGGAATCCTGGCGCTCCTTGCCCTTCATGGTGAAGGTGCGGAGATCGACGCGGGCGACCTCGCCGGTCTTGAGGATGGCGAGCCCGAGATCGAGATAGAGCGGCAGACAGTCCGGCGTGACGGCGTAGAAGACGGCGCGCGCGCCCGCGCGGTCGGCCATCTCGGCAAAGCGCCAGACGAGATCGGAGCCCGCGACGGTATCACCCACCGGATCGCCCATGGTTATCCAGCTCCGGCCCGCGACGGCATACATGAGGAACGCGGTCTCGTCCTCGGAGATCATGAAGCGCTTGTCGCCGAGGAGCGCGATGTTGGGGTGGGTCGCCGGGCAGGTCGTGAGGATCTTGCGCACCGCGTCGGGGACATCGACCTGGCCGACGCGCGATTGCATCGGGCGGTTGACCAGCGCGTCGATCCCGAGGGCGAAGAAGACGACGGCCAGCGCGAGCGTTGCCCGCAGGAAGCGCGGCGCGTCGCCATGCCAGGTGAAGACCCACCAGAGCTCGTTGCGGTATTCGACGTTGCGGAAGGCGAAGAAGCCGATGAGCGTGATGCAGATCAGCGTCATCGCGACGACGGCAAGCCAGCCGGAGCCCGGCCGGAAGCTGCTCCAGTCGCCCTTGCGGTAGAAGGCGTCGCGCGAGGTGTAGAGCAGCCCGGCGACGAGGCAGAGTGCCATGGCCTCCTCCCAGTCGAGCCCCTTGAGCAGCGAGAAGGTGGCGCTCGAGAGCAGGAGCACGATCGCGGCGACGCGGGCGAGCGCCATGCGGTTGGCGAGCCCGTGGGCAATGATGAGGAGCAGCAGGCCGACGAGGCTTGCGAGCAGGTGCGAGGTTTCGGCGAAGGGCAGCGGGAAGAAGTTGCGGAGCTCCTCCATCCGGGTGCCTTCGGCGGGCGTGTTGCCCGAGAGCAGCAGGATGACGCCGGAGAGGAAGACGAGCCCGGCGAGCGCCCGGGCCATGAAGGGCCGCACGGTGCGCAGGGCCGAGCGGGAGGCGCGCATCACGGGTTGTTGCAGCCGCCGGCCCTCGAAGAGCGCCAGCGCGATGCCGGCGAGCACGAGCGGCAGGAAGTAGTAGATCACCCGGAAGAGCAGCAGCGCGGCGAAGGCATCGGGGCGGTCGCCGGCGCCGAGGCCGATGAGGATCGTGGCCTCGAGCACGCCGAGCCCGCCGGGCACATGGCTTGCCGAGCCGGCGGTGACCGCGACGATGAAGATCGCGACGAAGACCGCGAAGCCGGGCGTGAGATCGGCCGGCAGCAGGACATAGAGCACGCCCGCCGCGGCGGAAATATCGAGCATGCCCACGAACATGAGGAAAAGCGCGCCGGGCCCGGAGGGCAACGGCATGCTCCAGCGGAAGGCGGATACGCGCTGCCGCGAGCGCCAGAGCCAGGCGATGAGCCCGACGAGCGAGAGGAGCACCGCGACACCGAGCATCCGGTCGAGGAGCGGCGACAGATCGCGCAGGAGCGGCAGGCCATGCGGGTCGAAGATGAGCGCAACCCCGAAGAGCGCGCCGATCCCGAGCCAGACGGAGGCGAAGGAAATGCCGACGACGCGGCCGACATCGGCCGCATCGAGCCCGGCGGATGCATAGATCCGGTAGCGCACCGGCCCGCCGACGAAGAGGTGGAAGCCGAGCGTGTTCGAGAGCGCATAGCCGGTCATGCCGGCGAAGGCGGCGACCCGTGCAGGCACCTTTCCCGGCGCGACGCAGCGCACGGCGAGGATGTCGTAGAGCGCCATGCCGCAGTAGCTTGCGAGGGTGAGGCCGAGGGCGAGCGCGATGTGGGAATCCGGGGTCGCGAGCACGGCGGCGCGGATCTGGGCGAGGTTCACCTCGCCGGAGATCCGGTGGATCACGAAGGCGGCGAGCGCCATGATGGCCGCGGCGGCGATGGGCCAGACCACTTCGGTGCGCAGGAGGCGCGGCAGCAGGTGCCGGCGTTCGGGCGTGGGGTCGATCCGGTCGGTCAGGGTGCGATCCTCAAAGTCTCCGGCCCGTCATGCGGGGCCCGTGCAGGCGCCTTCCGGCTGAATTTGTCGTGGCCCCATTCTCTCAGGATTGGCTTCGCTTCCCAAGGGCCGGGCTCCTCATCCGTCGGAAGAACCGCGACAACTGCGCTGCCTGTGGCCGATCTGCACCGCAGGCGCAAGAGGCCACGGCCGCCGGGCGGTGGCCGGGCGGGGCCGCGCCACCGGCCTGCGCAATCGGCGCGCAGTTTCTACCCATGGCTGAAAATTTGATCGCCCTCCGCCGTGGCCTGATCCGCCGCGGTGCAAGGGGCTGGACGGAATGCTGCAATTGCGCTCTATTGCCGCGGTGCGGACGTCCGAGCCTTCCGTCCGCCTGGCGCGGGCGGGTCCGGTTGCGGCCGCGGGGGACCTAGGGACAATCCGGGTAGAGGGTGCGTGTCAGCGGCGGATAATACACGGAACGGTCAGGCTGCGCTCGAGGTGCGGGACCTTCGCAAGAGCTTCGGCGAGCACGAGGTTCTCAAGGGCATCTCGCTCACCGCCCGCGACCGCGACGTTGTTGCCATCCTCGGCTCCTCCGGTTCGGGGAAATCGACCTTCCTGCGCTGCATCAACCTCCTCGAGATGCCGTCGGGCGGCGAGGTCAGGGTGAAGGGCGAGCTCATCGAGATGACCACCCGGCGCGGCCGGCCGGCGCCTGCCAGCATGAAGCAGGTGGACCGCATCCGGGCAAAGCTTGCCATGGTCTTCCAGCAGTTCAATCTCTGGCAGCACATGACCGTGCTCGAGAACGTCACCGCGGGCCAGATCCATGTGCTCGGCCGCAGCAAGGCCGAGGCGGTGGAGAAGGCCGAGGCGATGCTCGCCAAGGTCGGGGTCGCGGAGAAGCGCGGGCATTACCCGAGCCAGCTTTCGGGCGGGCAGCAGCAGCGCGTGGCGATCGCGCGGGCGCTGGCGATGGACCCCGAGGTCATGCTCTTCGACGAGCCGACCTCCGCGCTCGATCCCGAACTGGTCAACGAGGTGCTGCGCGTGATGCGGGGCCTCGCCGAGGAGGGGCGCACGATGCTCGTCGTCACCCACGAGATCGGGTTCGCGCGCGAGGCGGCGAACCGGGTCATGTTCCTGCATCAGGGGCTGGTCGAGGACGAGGGCGAGCCGCGCGCGCTTCTTGCCAACCCCAATTCCGAACGGTTCCGGCAGTTCCTGTCCGGCAGCCTCAAGTAGTCGCGTTCCCGCGGGGCGCCGGAGCTGTGCCGCGCGGGCCAATCCAAGGACGATAGCCGCCCATGTATCAGGCCCTGAAGACATTTCTCGCCGCCTCCGCCCTCACGCTCACCGCCGCCCTGCCCGCGCTCGCGCAGGAGACGCTGGTGATCGGGACCGAGGCCTCCTACAAGCCCTTTGCCTGGGTGCTGCCTTCGGGGGAGCTGACGGGCTTCGACATCGACATCACGAAGGCGCTCTGCGCGGAGATGCAGGTTACCTGCGAGATTTCCAACCAGAGCTATGACGGGCTGATCCCGGCGCTCAATGCCGGGAAGATCGACGCCATCATCGCCTCGATGTTCATCACCGCAGACCGCCTGAAGGCGATCGATTTCGCCGGCCCCTATTACGTGACCCCCGGCCTCTTCATCGGGCCGAAGGACAGCGATCTGGAGCTGACCGAAGAGGGGCTCAAGAAGAAGTACATCGGCGTGCAGCGCGGCTCGACCATGGCCGACTATGTCGAGCAGAAGCTGCCGGACGCGCGGGTGCAGTATTACGACACGTTCGATGCGGCGACGCTCGATCTGGTGAGCAACCGGATCGATCTCGTCTTCGCCGATTCGGTGGTGGTCGACGAATTTCTCGCCTCTCCCGACGGCGAAACCTTCGCCCAGGTCGGCACGCCGGTCTTCGATCCGCTGCTCGGCGAGGGTGCGGGGATCGGGCTGCGCCAGGGCGAGACGGAGCTGAAGCAGAAGTTCGACGAGGCGCTCGCCGCGATCATCGCCTCGGGCCAGTATGCCGAGATCAACAAGAAATACATGAGTTCGGACATCTCTCCGAAGTGAGCCGGCCACCGGCGGGCCGGGGCGGCCCGCCGGGGCGAGACGCGAAGGGACGGGCATGGATTCGGTGATCGAGTATCTGCCGCTGCTGTTGCAGGGTCTCCGGACCACGCTGCTGCTTGCGGTCTCGACCGCGGTGCTCGGCCTCGCGCTCGGGATGCTGCTCGCGCTCGCGAAGCTCTCGCGGCATGGCTGGCTGCGGGCGCCCGTCTTCGCGATCACCAATTTCCTGCGCGGCATTCCGGAATTCCTGGTGCTGCTGGTGATCTATTTCGGCGGCACGCAGCTTCTCGGCGCGCTCCTGCCCGGCGCAGGCCTCGAGATGGGACCGTTTGCCGCCGGCCTGACCGCGCTGACGCTCGTTTTCGGCGCCTATGCCTCGGAGACCTTCCGCGCCGCGTTTCTCTCGGTGCCGAAGGGGCAGATCGAGGCCGGGCGCGCCTACGGCTTCAACGCCTGGCAGTGTTTCCGCCACATCCAGCTGCCGCAGATCTGGCGGGTCGCGATCCCCGGGCTCGGCAATCTCTGGCAGGGATCGGTGAAGGATACCGCGCTGGTCTCCATCGTCGGGCTCGACGACCTGATGCGGAAGTCGAGCCAGGCGGCGCAGTCGACACGGGAGCCCTTCACCTTCTATCTCGTGGCCTCGCTGATGTTTCTCGTCATCACGGTCGTCTCGATGTGGATCATCGCCGCGCTGGAGCGGCGCGCGAGCCGCGGCATGACGGAGATGCGCTGAGATGGAGGTCTTCACCGGCATCCTCGCCCGCTACGGGATGGCTTTCCTCTCCGGCACCTGGCTCACCGTGCAGCTGGTGACGCTCTCGGCGCTCATCGGTTTCCTGCTGGCGATCCCGGTCGCGCTCGGGCGGCTCTCGGAGAACCGGCTGGTGGCGGGGATCGCCGGGGCCTATTCGCTGTTCTTCCGCGGCACGCCGCTGCTGGTGCAGATCTTCCTGATCTATTTCGGGCTCGGGCAGTTCGATGTCGTGCGCGACTCGATCCTCTGGCCGTTCCTGCGCGAGGCGTATGTCTGCGCGCTCATCACCTTCGTGCTCAACACCGCGGCCTATTCGGGCGAGATCGTGCGGGGCGGCATCCTCGCGGTCCCCAGGGGCGAGATCGAGGCGGCGCGGGCCTGCGGCATGACGGTGTGGCAGTGCTACCGGCTGGTGATCCTGCCGCGCGCCTTCTCGATCTGCCTGCCGGCCTATTCGAACGAGGTCATCATCCTGATGAAGGGCACCTCGCTGGCCTCGACGATCACGCTCCTCGAGCTCATGGGCGTGGCCCGGCTGGCGGCCTCCTCGACCTACCAGCCGATCCAGGTCTTCGCGATCGCGGGCGTGATCTATTACCTCCTCACACTCGTCATCAGCTGGATCTTCCGGATGCTCGAGGCCCATTACAACCGCTACATCCTCGAGGCGCGCTGAGGCGCCCCCCCCCCCCCCCGCTCAGAGGAGGGAGTCGAGCAGCAGGCTCGTCTCGCTGTTGAGCACGCCCGGGATATCGCGGATCACCCGCAGCACCCGGTCGAAATCGCGCAGGTCCGCGGCACGGATCTCCGCCACCAGATCCCAGGCGCCGTTGGTGGAGTGGAGCGAGGCCACCTCGGGGATGGCGCGGAGCGCGCGAATCACCTGGCGCGACAGGCTGCCCTGAAGCTCGACCATCATCACCGCGCGCACAGCGGCCTCCTCGGCGGTGCGGGTGAGGATGGTGAACTTGCGGATCGTGCCCTCGGCGATCAGGCGTTCGAGCCGGGTGGAGACGGTGGTGCGGCTGAGCTTCAGCCGCTCGGCCAGCGCCGTCACCGGCAGGCGGGCATCCTCGGTGAGCGCGGCGAGGATGCGGCGGTCGGTCTCGGAGAGCTCTGGCATCGCGGATTGCTCATGATGACGGGTCTGGATCGTCATATTGTAGGATCTGTCGCGAAATTTGTCCAATCTGCCGCTTCCTTGTGAACAGCGGCAGCTGTCACATTCCCTGATGGAAGAGTTTTCCCGGAGAGAGCGCCTGTGACACGTGTGAACCATTGCCGGCTTTTGGGCGCCCCCGTTGGGTCGGGCGCCGGGGTGCGCGGGTGCGAGCTGGGCCCGGCGGCGCTGCGGCAGGCAGGGCTGGCGGACGCGCTGCGGGCGCGGGGCTGGCAGGTCACGGATCTGGGCGATGCGCGGCCCGAACCGGGGCCGCTCAGCCATCCGGCAAACCCGGCGCTGCGGTATTTCTCCGAGACCACGGCCTGGATCCGCGGCATCGGGAGGGCTGCACAGACGGCTGGGCGGGATGGCGCGCTGCCGGTGTTTCTGGGGGGCGATCACGCGCTTTCCGCCGCCACGGTGCCGGCGATGGCGCGGCGCGCGCGCGCGGGCGGGCGGCCGCTCTTCGTGCTCTGGCTCGATGCGCATCCCGATTTTCACACGCTGGACAGCTCGACAAGCGGCAATCTGCACGGCACGCCGGTGGCCTATTTCACCGGAGCGGCCGGTTTTACCGGCTTTCCGCCGCTGCGCGATGCGGTCGCGCCCAGGCGGGTCTGCATGATGGGGCTGCGCTCGATCGACGCGGATGAGGCGGCGCGGCTCGCCGGCTCGGGAATCGCGGCGCTTCGCATGGGGGCGCTCCGGCGGGCCGGGGTCACGGCGCCGCTCGAACGCTTTCTCGACCGGGTCGCCGCCGAGGACGGCGATCTGCATGTGAGCCTCGATGCGGATTTCCTCGACCCAAGGCTCGCGCCCGCGGTCGGGACGGCGGTTCCGGGTGGCGCAACGCTGGAAGAGGCGGGCCGCATCGCCGCGCTGCTCGGCGAAAGCGGCCGTGTGACCTCGCTCGATCTCGTCGAACTCAACCCGCGCCTCGCAGCGGCCCGGCGAACCGCGGCGCTGCTCATCGCGCTCGCCGCCGACATCCTGCCGCCCTGCCCCGAGGCGCTGCGGCACACAGGGAGCTGACTGCCATGAACGACATGACCCTTTCCCCTGCATCGGCCGAGGCGCTGGCCCCCTCGGCGCTCGCCATGGTGCCCTTCGTTTCGGTCGGGGACATGATGCGGCTGGTGAACGCCGCAGGGATCGAGACGGTGCTGCGCGATCTCGCCGCCTATATCGAGGCCGATTTCCGGCGCTGGCCGGAGTTCGACAAGACGCCGCGCATCGCCAGCCATTCGCGCGAGGGGGTGATCGAGCTCATGCCGACGGCGGATGCCGAGACCTACGGCTTCAAGTATGTGAACGGGCATCCGGGGAACACCCGCACCGGGCATCAGACGGTGACGGCCTTCGGGATGCTCGCCGCGGTCGCGACCGGCTATCCGCTGCTTCTGAGCGAAATGACGCTGCTGACCGCGCTGCGCACCGCGGCGACCTCGGCGCTCGCCGGGCGGCTGCTTGCGCCCGAGGGGGCGGAGGTGATGGCGCTGATCGGGAATGGCGCGCAGTGCGAGTTTCAGGCGCTGGCTTTCCGCGCGCTCTGCGGCATCGGCACGGTGCGGCTCTTCGACATCGACCCGGCGGCGACGGCAAAGGCAGCGCGGAACCTGCGGGCGCAGGGGTTCGAGGTGGTCTGCTGCCGCAGCGCCGAGGCGGCGGTGGAAGGCGCGCAGGTCCTGACGACCTGCACCGCGGACAAGCAGTATGCGACGATCCTGACCGACAACATGGTCGGCGCTGGCATCCATATCAACGCGATCGGCGGCGACTGTCCGGGCAAGACCGAGCTGCATCCGGACATCCTGCGCCGCGCGGCAATCTTCGTCGAATATCCGCCGCAGACCAGGGTGGAGGGCGAGATCCAGCAGCTGGCGCCGGATCATCCCGTGACGGAGCTCTGGGAGGTCCTCGCCGGCCGGGCGGAGGGGCGATGCGATGCCCGCCAGATCACCCTTTTCGACAGCGTGGGCTTCGCGATCGAGGATTTCTCGGCGCTGCGCTACGTGCTCGACCGGGTGCGGGCGGGTGCGGCGCATCTGCCCCTCGACATGCTCGCGGACCCGGACGATCCGCGCGATCTCTTCGGGATGCTCCGGCGCGCCGGAGCGGCAGGCCCGGCCAGCGCCGTTTCAGGGCGAGACGCCCCCTGACACAGGATTTCGGCGCGGTCAGCCGAGCGGGACGACCCGGATCTCCCCCCCCTGGGCGGAGAGGGCGATCTCGCCGCGCTTGAGGCGCAGCGCATCCTTGCCGAAGACCTCCATCCGCCAGCCCTCGAGCGCGGGGACGTCGGGATCGTCCTCGGAGGCGAGCCGGTCGAGATCGGCGGAGGAGGCGACCAGACGCTGGGCGACGCCCTCGGCATCGGCGCGGGCCTTGAGCAGCACGCGAAGCAGCTCGGACAGTGCCTCGCTGCCGGGCTTGCGCGCCGGCGCCTCGCGCGGAGCCGGGATCTCGCTTTTCGGCAGGGCCTTGGCTGCGGCAATCGCGGCGAGGATGCCATCGGCGATGTCACCCTTGCGGGCCTCGCGCAGCAGCAGCCGCGACTTGCCGAGCTCGTCAAGGCTCGCCGGGCGGTTGGCGGCGAGCTCGAGCAGCGCGTCGTCCTTGAAGATCCTGTTGCGCGGCACGTTGCGGCTCTGGGCCGCGGTCTCGCGGAAGCGGGCGAGCTCCTTGAGAGCGGCGAGGAACTTCGGCGCCGCGGAGCGGGTCTTCACCCGCATCCAGGCCTCGTCGGGGTCGGTGCGGTAGGTCTCGGGGTCCATGAGGACGGCGAGCTCTTCCTCGACCCAGGCGGCGCGGCCGCTCTTCTTCAGGCGCGCGGCGAGTGATTCGTAGATCTGACGCAGGTGGGTCACATCGGCGATGGCATAGGTCTTCTGCGCGTCGCTGAGCGGGCGGTGGCTCCAGTCGGTAAAGCGCGAGGACTTGTCGATGCTGGCATTGGCAATGCGGCGGACAAGGGTTTCATATCCAACCTGATCGCCGTAGCCGCAGACCATCGCCGCGACCTGGGTGTCGAAGAAGGGTTTCGGCAGCACGCCCGCGTTCACCTGGAAGATCTCGAGATCCTGGCGCGCGGCGTGGAAGACCTTGACGATGCTCTCGTCGCGGAAGAGCTCGTAGAGCGGCTCGAGCGAGAGGCCCTCGGCCAGCGCATCGATCAGCACCGCGGTTTCGGGGCCCTTGCCCGGCCGGGCGAGCTGCACGAGGCAGAGCTGGGCATAGTAGGTCCGCTCGCGGAGAAACTCCGTATCCACGGTGACATAGGGGGATCCGGCGCAGCTGCGGCAGAATTCGGCAAGGGTCTCGGTATCGGATATCAGGTCCAAGGGGCGCTCCAGCAGGGATCATCGGGCACCGGGCTCGAAAATTCCCAAGCTGCCTGCGCCGCAAGAGGTCTCCGCCTTGGCCGGACCGGCTGCGAAAACCGGGAGGTTACAAGCGGATACCACTCTTGGGACGTTCTTCTGACACATGTCGCGGCCCAAGGCAAACGGGGACTTGGGCGATGAGCGGGGATCTTACTTGCGGCGCCGGTGCTCCTCCAGCCGGGGCATGATCTCGACGAAGTTGCAGGGCGGGTGGCGGTAGTCGAGCTGGGGGGCGAGGATCTCGTCCCAGCCGTCCTTGCAGGCGCCGGGCGAGCCCGGCAGCGCGAAGAGATAGGTGCCGCCCGCAACCCCGGCGCAGGCCCGGCTCTGGATCGCCGAGGTGCCGATCTTGCCGAAGGAGACCATGGTGAAGAGCGTGCCGAAGGCCGGGATCGCCTTCTCGTAGACCGCCTCGTGGGCCTCGACGGTGACGTCGCGGCCCGTGAGCCCGGTGCCGCCGGTGGAGATCACGGCGTCGATCCCCGGATCGCGGATCCAGTCGCGCAGCTTGGCGACGATCTGCGCCTTCTCGTCGCGGAGGATGGCGCGGTCGGCGAGCAGGTGGCCGGCCTTCGCGATCCGGTCGCAGAGCAGGTCGCCCGAGCGATCGTCGGCGAAGGTGCGGGTGTCGGAGACCGTGAGCACGGCGATGCGCACCGGCACGAAGTGGCGTTCGGAACGGTCGGACATGGCGCTTACCCCTGCCGCATGCAGGCGAGGCGCAGGGCGAGCACGCCGAAGATCGTGGCCGAGACCCGGTTCACCCAGCGCTCGAACCTGGCCGAGCCCATCAGCGTCCGCCCTGCCCCGCCCGCCAGCATGCCCGCCCCCGCCGTGACGATGAAGCCGCCGGTGGAGAGCACGAGGCCGAAGACGAGGAACTGACCGAGGACGGATCCCGCTCCGGGGTCGACAAACTGGGGAATGAACGCGAGCACGAAGAGAATGACCTTCGGGTTGGTGAGGTTGACGAGGATCGCCTGGCGGAAGGCGGTGCGCGAGGAAACCGCGGCGGCGACATGGTGCTGGCCCGGCGGAGCGTTGAGGGTGGTCCAGGCGATGCGGAGCAGGTAGGCGACGCCGATCCAGCGGATGAGGCCGAAGAGGCCGGGATGGAGGGCTACGAGCGCGCCGAGGCCGAGCCCCGCGAGCGTCACATGGACCATCGCCCCGGTGCAGATGCCGAGGCTCGCCGCGGCAGCCGCGCGCGGTCCGCCCCGGAGCCCCTGGCCGACGCAGAAGAGCATGTCGGGGCCGGGGGTGAAGTTGAGCGCGAGGCTTGCGGGCACGAAGGCGAGCAGCACGAGCGGGTCCATGCCGAAGATCATGGGCGGAGCAGCCTTTCCTGGACATGCAGCAGATCGGCCCAGGCGGCGCGCTTCTTCTCGGGATCGCGCAGGAGGGCGGCGGGGTGGAACATCGGCATGGCCGGGATGCCGCGGCACTCGGTCCAGGTGCCGCGGAGCCGGGTGATGCCGGTGGTGGTCTCGAGCAGGGTCTTGGCGGCGGCATTGCCCATGAGGATGAGCACCTGCGGCTTTGCCAGCGCGATGTGGCGGTGGAGGAAGGGCAGCAGCATGGCGATCTCGTCCCCCGAGGGGTCACGGTTCTGCGGCGGCCGCCAGGGCAGGACATTGGTGATGTAGGCCGCGCGCTCCGGCTCCTTGGCCTGGCGCGAGAGGCCGATGGCGGCGAGCATGCGGTCGAGGAGCTGGCCCGATCGGCCGACGAAGGGAAGGCCGAGGCGGTCCTCGTCACGGCCGGGCGCCTCGCCCACGATCATCACCCGCGCCGCCGGATTGCCATCAGCGAAGACGGTCGATTTCGCACCCTTCTTGAGCCCGCACTCCTCGAAGGCCTCGAGCGTCGCGCGAAGGCTGGCAAGATCGGGGCAGGATGCAACGAGCGCGGCGGTATCGGGGCGCTCCGCCGCGCCGGGCAGCGGCGGGGCTTCGCTGGCAGCGGGGTCGGCGCGGCGGGCCGCGGCCGCGGGGCGCGGGGGTGGCGGCGTCTCGACGGCCTCGAAGCGGTTCACCGGTGCCTCGCCGATCGCCTCGTCGGCCCCGAGCTCGAGGAGCCAGGCCAGCGCGGCCAGGTCGGCGTCAAAGGTGTCGGATTCGAGGCTCAAGGCGAGGCTCCGCTGCGGTTCGGTGCCGAGGATAGGCGGGGCCGGGGCGAGATGCCAGAGGGCGCGAGGGGCCTGTGATCCGCGGCACGAGCCTGTATGAGTCGGACAGGCGATTCGCGGCGGAAAGAGGCGGCCATGAGTGACGGGGTGGAGACGGCGGGGCTGACGCAGCTCGGGCAGACGACGGGGCTTCCCGAGAGCCCGGAGGCGGCGGTGCTGGAGCGGGTGCCGAATCCGCAGGCGGACGTGGCCTATTGCGTGCGCTTCACCGCGCCGGAGTTCACCTCGCTCTGCCCGATCACCGGCCAGCCGGATTTCGCGCATCTCGTCATCGACTACGTGCCCGGCGCCTGGCTGGTGGAGAGCAAGTCGCTGAAGCTCTTTCTCGGCTCGTTCCGCAACCATGGCGCCTTTCACGAGGACTGCACGGTCGCGATCGCCAGGCGACTGATAGCGCTGCTCGACCCGGCCTGGCTCCGGATCGGGGGCTACTGGTATCCGCGCGGCGGCATCCCGATCGACGTGTTCTTCCAGACCGGCCCGGTGCCCGAGGGCGTCTGGCTCCCGGACCAAGGCGTCCCCCCCTACCGCGGCCGGGGCTGAGGCGGGGCCTTCCGTCCGGGCGCATGGCGCGCCGGGCTAGACGGAGCAGAGCGATCCGCCGAACAAGTGCGCGCACGGCCACCGCTCGAGGCGCCCGAAGAAGTGGCCTTTCAGGGCAGCTGCCAAGAAAAACATGCCCATCTTCGTCGACGCTATGGTCAGCCCGATAGGCAGCCAGCCGTCCTGCATCAGGATCGTGGGTGCGGAGACGAACATGAGACGATGATGCCGGTTTCTCCCGGTTTCCCGCGGCAGGGCCGGCCTCGACGAGGCGCGCCGGGCGGGTGGCATGGGCGGCCATGGCGAGCGGCGGGGTGATGGCGTCCTTCAGCGCGATCGAGGGTCGGTTATCCCTCCGGCCGGCTGGCGCCGTTTCCGGCCTGTACGGGAAATCTCGCAGCAAATCGGGCAGCGGCGCGCGATAAATCGGGCCATTTCGCCGGAAAGGCGGCCATCCGACAGCCTCATGACAGCAAGCTGGTGTGTTGTGCCCGGGTGATGTCCGGCTGAACCGGTCCAAATGGGGAGATGAAGATGCAACTGAACGGAATGCTCTATGGCGGAAAGCTGCTCGACCATGTCGGGTTCCCGCGCTCGGAGGTTCTGGGGCCCGATGCGTCAGAGGACCAGATCCAGGCCCTGATCGACCGGCATCGGCTGATCTTCATCAAGCCGGTGTTCCGGGGCGGGGTTGGCAAGAAGGGCAAGGCCGGGCTCGTCGGCACGGCGCGGACGCTGAACGAGGCGCTGGCCGAGAAGGAGCGGCTCTATTTCGCCGAGCACCGCCACGGCAATGCCACGGCCAAGGCGAACGGCGTGACCTTCGAGGCCGGCATTCCCGCCGAGCACGAGGTCTATTTCTCCATCACCGATGACACCCGGTATCGCGCGCCCACAATGACGCTGACCCATCGCGGCGGCATGGACATCGAGGATCTGCCGAAATCCGACGTGGCGACGATCCCCTTCGAGGCGCTGACCGGGCTCAAGGCCTTCGTGGTGGCCAATGCGCTCACCGACATCGGCGCGCCGAAGGAGATCATCTCGCCGCTGGTGCAGCACCTGCCGAAGCTCTGGGAGCTCGTGCATCACTACGGAATGACCACGCTCGAGCTGAACCCGATCCGGATGCAGCCGGGCAAGGGCGGCCGCCTGACCCCGGTCGCCTGCGATTTCAAGTGCGGGTTTGACCGCGACGACCCGCGCGTCGAGCGCCTCGGCCTGCCGGACCAGCTTTTCGCGGCCGACATCTCGGCTTTCGAGCAGGAAGTGAACCAGCTTCGCACCCATCAGGGCCAGTCGGATGTCTTCGTCATCAATGAAAACGGCACGATCCTCGCCCCGACCTTCGGCGGCGGTGCGAACAGCCTCGTGACCGAGGTGCTGGGCGACGCGGCGATCATCTCGTCCGATTTCGGCGGCAACCCGCCCTACGAGAAGATGAAGGCGGTGGCCTCGATCTGCTACCGGCATTTCCTGAAGCAGACCAACGTGCTGTTCATCATCGGCGGCAAGTCGAACAACACCGACATCCACGAGACCTTCCGCGGCATGGGCGATGCGCTTCGCGAGCATTTCGCCACCCACGGGCCGACCCCGCTCTATGTGGTCGTCGGTCGCGGCGGGCCGAACCTCGTGCGCGGCATGGGAAATCTGGCGGAAACGCTCGACAGCCTCGGCGTGCCCTACCGCTTCTTCGGCTTCGACAGCGCGATTTCCGAGGTCGTGACCCATGCGAGGCGTGTGGACGAATGGATGCGCGCGGGCGGGCGAGAGCAGATCGCCGCGACGCTCGGACTGAAGATCGCGGCAGAATAAGAACAACGGGAGGACGCAATGTATCATCAGGGCATTCAGGGGATACCCTACTACCTCGGCATCCGCTCGCTGGCCGATATCGCAACCCGCGAGGACCGGGTCTGCGTGCTGAACATCATGGGCGGTGAAAGCCGGCAGGTGACGCCGACGAGCCATGCCTTTTCGGGCGGCAATGTGGTCTTCGGCACCTCGCCCGGCCGCGCCGGTCAGGTTCTGAAGACGGCCGCGGGCGACATCCCGGTCTTCAACAACGTGCGCGAAGGGCTCAAGGCCGGGCACGCCTTCAACACCGGCGTCGTCTACCTGCCGCCCTCGGGGGTGCGCGACGGCGTGGCGGAGCTGATCCGGGTCAATCCCGAGCTTCGCAAGGTCATCATCATCACCGAGAAGATCGCGGTGCATGACGCCCGCGAGATCCGCGCGATGGCGCAGGCCAATGGCGTCGACATCATCGGCGGCAACTGTCTCGGCGTCGCGGATTCCTGGAGCCGGGTGCGCATCGGTGGCGCGCTCGGCGGCGACCGGCCGGAGGAATCCCTGCTCAAGGGCTCCATCGCCATCTTTTCGAACTCGGGCGGCTTTACCACCACCATCGCGCAGTATCTCGCGACCGAGGGCTGGGGCACGACCACGCTGGTCTCCTCGGGCAAGGATGTCTACATCCACTACGCCGCGCCGGACTTCGCCCATGCCTTCGCCGCCGACGACCGCTCCCGCGCCGCGGTGCTCTATGCCGAGCCCGGCGGCTATTACGAGCACGGGCTCACCTGGGAGAAGCCGGTCGTCGCCTGTGTCGTCGGGCGCTGGAAATCCAAGCTGACCCGCGCCGTGGGCCATGCCGGCGCCATGGCGGGCTCGGGCGACCGGGCGGAGGACAAGGAGCGCTGGTTCATGGAGGCGTTCGGGGTGGACAGCATCTTCACCCCCGACAACCCGGTGGTCTCGGCGAAGGGCGCGGTTGTCACCAACATCGCCGACATTCCGGCCGCGCTGACCGCGGTCATGGCGATGAACGGGACCGGGCCGGATTTCGCGCCGCGCGGCAATCTCGCGCTCAAGCCCTGGATCGGCAACGCCCAGGGCCTCGAGCTGCCGCCGGAGATCGACATGCCTCTGGTGACGGCGCCCGAGCCCTATGCCGGCCAGATCGCCGCGCTCTCCGACCAGATCGGGGCGGTGATCGCGCGGCAGAACATGAAGGACCGCTCCGGCGCCAGCGTGATGGATTCGAAGACCCAGGTGACGAGCATGCACGGCCATTCGGTGCTCGACCTGGCGCTGCAGCCGCTCGAGGCCTGCTTTGCGCTGCCCCTGGTGCATGAGATCGCGAACGAGAACGACCGCGCGATGCTGGACGTGGCCGTGGCGGCCGAGGTCAATCTCGTCGGTGATCCGATCCTCGTGGCGGCCGATGCCGCGCGCGAGGCCGGCAACGCGCCGAACGCGGTGATGGCTTCGGCGGTGGCGATCGTCGGACCGAAGCGCGTGGAGCGCCCGCTTGCCTGCATCCGCGCGCTGATCGACGCCTTCGCCCATTCCGGGCTCCGGGACGGGCGTGACCAGAGCTTCGATACCTCGAAGATCGTCATGGACGACGCCACGCGGGCGCTCTTTCTCGCCACCGAGGCGGATGCGGACGACCCGCGCCCCGAGGCGATGCTCGCCGCGATCGAGGCCCGCGGCGGCAAGTCGGCGTTCCTCACCTATCTTCAGGGGCTGGGCGGGCGGCTCAATCGCGACGCGATCCTCGCCGCCATCGCCGCGACGATCGCCTGGGGGCCGCTGATGCGCAAGCGCATCTCGCGGCTCACCGCCGAGACCCTGCCCTGGTATCTGCGGCTCTATGGCGTGATGGTCGGCGCGACGATCCCGGGCCAGCACCACCAGTCCGGCGCGCTCTGGGGCATCTCCCGCGAGGAGCGCTTCGGCTCCTGGACGATGGCCGATCTCTGTTTCCTTGCCATGACCGGCAAGAAGCCGACACCGGAGGAGGCGCTGCCCCTCCAGATCCTCGTGGGGCTGCTGATCTCCAACGGGCCGGGCGCGATCTCGGCGCAGGGCGCCAAGGGTGCGGTCTCGGCCGACGGCCCGCAGACGCCCGCGCGCGTGCAGATCAACAAGGGCATGCTGGGCTTTCTCACCCACACCGGCTACAGCCATGGCGGCAACGGCTTCGAGGGCATGGCCTTTCTGCTCGAGCAGTTCCGGGGCACCGGGCTGAAGGACCCCTCCGATCCCGGCCACGGGCTCGATCTGAAGGCGATGGCGACGGAGTTCGCCCGCGGCTATCGCCGCGACAAGAAGGCGGCGAAGGAACTCGGGACGGAGCCGCGCGCGCTCCCCGGCGTTCATCACCCGGTCTTCAAGGGCAAGCCGGTCAACTACGATCCGCGCGAACGCTTCATCGCCGAATACATGGTGAAGAACGATCGCTACAATGTGTTCCACGCCTTCTATCGCGAGCTTGTTCAGGCCCTTCACGAGCAGGGCGCAACGCCCTACGTCTTCTGCGTCAATGTCGATGCGGTGATCGCGGCACTTCTGCTCGCCCTGCTCTGGCCCGACTACCAGAGCGGCCGGCTGGGGGAGCGGGATCTCGAGACCGCTGCCTTCACCGTCTTCCTCTACGGACGGATGATCGGCGCCGCCGCCGAGATCGACGATCATCTCAACCGGGGCCGCAACATGGACACGCGCACCCCCGCCTCAGCTTGTGGATACGTCGTCTGATGGCCAGTTCCGAAACACCAGTGGCCGCCCCGGCCGAGACGCCGCCCGCCACCGCGCCGGTCATCCGCACCATTGCGATGCCGGCCGACACCAACCCCGCCGGCGACATCTTCGGCGGCTGGCTGATGTCGCAGATGGACCTCGCGGCGGGGTCCATCGCGGCGCTGACCTCGCGCGGGCGCAGCGCCACCATCGCGGTGGAGGGCATGATCTTTCATCGCCCCGTCAAGGTCGGCGACGAGGTCTCGCTCTTCACCGATCTCGTCCGGGTCGGGCGGAGCTCGATGCGGATCCACGTCCAGGCCTGGCGGCGCGAGCGGCACCGCCAGGAGAGCGAGAAGGTGACGGAGGCGACCTTCACCTTCGTCGCCCTCGACGAGGCGGGACGGCCGCGCGAGGTCACGGGCTGAGCGCCCGCGATCAGCGGCGCGCCGCCTCGACACCCGCGCCGCCCCCATAGGGTCGCAGCCACGTCACCTGACGTGGCTGCCCACCGCCCCTGTCCCCCGAACGGTCCGTCTCCCCGGCCTCAGGGGGACGGGGGCGGAAAGGTTTGGCGCCAGAGCTCGAGCAGCTGCTCCCGCTTCTGGCGGTCGAGCCCGACCAGCAGCACCGGCGAGAGCGGGATCGGCCGCAACGCATCCGGCGCACCGGGCACGATGGTGAGATAGGTCTCCGCCATCGCCGCCTGCCCCGGATCGGAGAGGAGAAAGTCGATCAGCGCCCCGGCCGGGCCCGGCTCCCGCGCATCCTTCGGGATGAAGGCCGCGCGCGACATGACCAGGGTGTAATCGGAGGGCGACACAACCACGAGATCCGGGTTCCCGGCGGCACGGGCCAGCGCATAGGGGCCGAGCACGTTGTAGGCGATGAGATACCGGCCCCTGGTCACGCCGTCGATGATCTCCGCCGAGCAGCAGGTCGCGACCACATCCGCCCGCGCGAAGGCCTCGATCAGGCTGCCGAAGGTGGTGGCCTGCTGCGAATCGAGAAAGGCGAAGAGATAGCCGACCCCCGAGCGCTCGATGTCATAGGTCGCGACGCGGCCGGCGTAGGTGCCCTCGTCGCGGCGGAGCAGGTCCAGCAGATCGAAGCGCGATTGCGGAGCGTCACCCTCCGGCACGAGGCGGCGGTTGTAGACCATGACCGCCGGTTCGTGCGTGAGCCCGAAGAGCTCGTCGCGCCAGATCCGGTCCGTCGGCAGCCTCGTGGCCAGGGCGGACCGGAACGGCTGGGCACAGCCGTCGTTCACCAGCTTGACCTGCTGATCCATCGAGGAGCTGATGACGAGATCGGAGGGCGTGGCCGCGCCGCGGCAGGCCGCGGCCGCCTGATCGTAGAGATCGTTGGTGTTCCATTGCTCCAGCGTGACCTGTGTGCCGGGCGTCACCGCGACAAAGGCAGACAGCGCCGGGAAGAAGGAATCGATGTCGAGCGCGCCGCGCACCAGGATGTGGAAGGGCGCCTCGGGCGGCCCGAAATGCGCCACGGCCTCCGCCTGTGGCAGCGCCGCGGCGCCGGTCGCCGCGCCGGCGAGACATGCGGCCAGGGCAAGGGCGCGACGGATCATCCGGCCGCTCCGGTGGCGGCGCGCAGCACCAGCGCCGCCTCGAAATGCCCCTTCGCGGTGCGCCCGAAGCGCAGATCGCCGCGATGCGCCACCGCAACGGACTTGACGATGGCAAGGCCGAGCCCGGCGCTGGTCGGCGACACGCCCGAGCTGCGCGCATAGCGCGTCGTCGCATCGGCCCAATCCTCTTCCGGCAGCCCCGGCCCGCAATCCTCGACCGCCAGCACCGCCCAGCCCCGTTCCCGCCGCGCGGTGACGGTGACCGGGGGCGTGCCATGGCGCAGGGCATTGAAGAGCAGGTTCTTGCAGGCTTCCACCAGCGAGAGGGAATCGCCGATGCACCAGACCGGCTCGTCGGGGAGATCGAGCTGGAGCACGTCCTCCGAGGCGAAGAGATCATGATCGGTCTCGTCGGTGGCCTGGATCGCGACCGTCCGGAGATCGAGCCGCGTCCGGGGCGCCGCGTCGGCCCGGTGGATGATGAGCGCGTGGTTCAGCAGCTGGTCGGTCAGCCGGCCGAGGCTCACCGAGCGCTCGTGGATCCGTGCGACGATCGCCCGCTGCCGCGCCGGATCGGATTCCTCCGCGGCGAGCTCGGCCTGGGCGCGGAGCGCGGCGATCGGCGTGCGGAGCTGGTGCGAGGCATCCGCGATCAGCGTCCGCGTGGTCATGTCCTGCCGCCTCAGCCGCTCCATGAAGCGGTTGAGCGTCCGCACCAGACCGCCGATCTCGGAAGGAACCGGGGTCTTGAGCGGGGTGAGATCGGTCGGCGGGCGGCCGGCGATCGAGGCCTCGATCCGGCGCAGCGGGCCGAGGGCGGAGCGCACCGCGAAAGCGGCCAGCGCCGACATCAGGACGCCCGCGAGCGCCATCACGGCGAGCGCGTTCTCGGTGATCTCGCGGGCAAGCCTGTCGCGGGCGCGCGTGGTCTGGCCGACCACGATCGCGGCGGCGCCGGTGAAATCCCGCTCGGCGAAGATGTGTTCGGTCGCCACGAAGCGCGCCGGCTCGCCGGTGATGTCGGCGGAATAGAAGGTGTCGGCGCCGGAGGCCGGACGGGGCAGCGGGTAGCCGGTCACGATCTCGCCGTCTGGGGCGAAGACGGCGTAGACCACGCGGTCCTCGGGGGCGAGCGCCAGCAGCTCGAAGGCGCTGACCGGCAGGTTGACCATCACCCTGCCGTCGCCCAGCGTGGTCGCATCGGCGATCTGCCGGGCCGCGCCGATCAGCAGGCGGTCATAGGTGCGCTGCGCCGCGCTGCGGCCATAGGCGAAGGCCAGGACCGCGACGATCGCCGCACCGACCACCAGCAGCAAGGCAAGCGCCGTCGCGAGCCGCGCCGTGAGCGAGAGGCTGCGCGGGGGATCGGTCGGCGGGGCGGCCGCGGGTCTCGCGCTCATCGGCGGCCCGCACCGGGTCGCTTCCGCCACGCGCGGCCCTCGGCGTTCCGCACCATGGCCTAGCGCTCGGCGACGAGCTGGTAGCCAAGGCCGCGCAGGGTCTTGATCGAGACCCGGCTGCCCTCGAGCTTGCGGCGCAGCCGCGCGACATAGGTCTCCACCGCGTTCATGCCGACCTCCACCTCGTTGAAGGAGAACATCCGCTCGAAGATCCGTTCCTTCGCGATCACCCGCCCGCGGTTGGCCAGCATGATCTCGAGCAGGCTGAATTCACGGCGGGTCAGGACGACCGTGACCCCGCCGACGTCAAGCTCGCACCGGGCGGGATCGAACACGATGTCGCCGAACTCGATCAGCGCCGAGCGGTTTTCCTGGGTGCGCCGCGCCAGCGCCCGCACCCGCGCCTGCAACTCGCGCAGATCGAAGGGTTTCACGAGGTAATCGTCTGCGCCGCCGTCGAGCGCGGAGACCCGGTCGTCCACGTTTGCCCGCGCCGTCAGCACCAGCACCAGCGTGCCCTTGCCGGCCTGGCGCAGGTCCCGGAGCACCTCGGTGCCCTCGCCGTCGGGGAGCGTCACGTCGAGGATCGCGATATCGTAGTCCTGCACCGCAACCAGGTCCCGCGCCGCGGCGAGCGTGCCCGCGTGATCGACGGCATCGCCGCGCCGCGTGAAGCACGCGACGATGGCCTCGGCAACGTCTTCGGTATCCTCGAGGAGCAGTAGGCGCATTTCCAACCCTGCCTGGCCGCTCGTGCGACCCCGGTCACTTTTGTCAAACCATAGGTCAGATGGGGCCCGTCGAAAAGACTTGACCTGCGACAGGCCCATGACAGCTTTGCGCGGTACGCATGGACACATCACGGCGCCCAACGCCGGTGATCCAAACGAAAGCAACAAGATCCAGTGGAGGAACCCTTGTCCAGATTCGCACCTTTCGCCCTCGCCGCGGCGGCTGCTGCCGCCTTCGCCCTTCCCGCCGCCGCCGAGATCGACCGGCCGGAATGCATCGCGCCGGCCCAGCCCGGCGGTGGATTCGACCTCACCTGCCGCATCGCGCAGCAGGGCCTCGAGCCCTTCCTCGACCGCCAGGTTCAGGTGACCTTCATGCCCGGCGGCATCGGCGCCGTGGCCTTCAACATGTTCAACACCACGCGCACCGACGATCCCAACGCGATCGTGGCCTTCTCGACCGGCTCGCTGCTCAATCTCATCACCGGCAAGTATGGCGACTGGAGCATCGATGACGCCCGCTGGCTCGCCACCGCCGGCACCGACTACGGCGCGGTCGTCGTGCTGGCCGACAGCCCCTACAAGACCCTCGACGATCTGATGGCGGCGCTGAAGGAAGATCCCTCGAGCATCACGATCGGCGCAGGCGGCTCGGTCGGCTCGCAGGACTGGATGAAGGCGGCCCTGCTCCTGAAGACGATCGACGGCGATCCCCGCAAGATGCGCTATGTCGCCTTCGACGGCGGCGGAGAGGCGATTGCCGGCGTGCTCGGCGGCGCCATCCAGGTCTATACCGGCGATATCGGCGAGATGACGTCGCATATGGACGGCAGCCTGCGCATTCTCGGCGTCATGGCCGACGAGCGCCTCGCCCCGCCGTTCGACCAGTTCGCGACCCTCAAGGAGCAGGGCTACGACGCCGTCTGGCCGATCATGCGCGGCTTCTACATGGGCAAGGACGTCTCGGACGAGGACTACCAGGCCTGGGTCGACATCTTCGAAAAGGCCCATGGCAGCGAAGAATACCGCAAGATCCAGTCGGAGAAGGGCCTGCTGCCGCTCGACCTCTCGGGTGAGGAATTCACCGCGGCGGTGCGCGCGCAGACCCAGCAGCTGCACGATCTCGCAGTGGAAACCGGCCTCATTACCGAGTGATCCGGGTGCCGGTCGCGGGCCAGGTGCCACGCGACCGGACAGTGTTTCAGGCCGGCCGGAAACCCGAGGTCTCCGCGCCGGTCCTTTTTCTCCATGCAGCTGCCCTGCAGCCACAAGCCATGAGGTTGCCATGCCTGACCGGATCTTTGCCGCAGTGCTCCTCTTTCTTTCCCTCATCTATGCGTTCTATGCTTTCTTCGTGATCAAGGCGCCGTTTCAGTACGACCCCCTCGGGCCGGAAGCCTGGCCGCGGCTGCTCTCCGTCATCATGATCCTCTGCTCCGGCGCGCTCCTCCTGCGGCCCCTCGTGCAGAATTTCGATGTCGACGGCGCGACCTGGAAGCGGCTTGCGATCGTCCTCGCGCTGCTGGCGGGCTACGCCGTGCTCTTCGAGCCGCTCGGCTTCATCATCTCGACCGTGCTTTTCGCCACGGTGACCTCGCGCCTGCTCGGCGCCGTCTGGAAGCGCGCCGCGCTTTTCGGACTTGGCGTCGGTGTGGGCGGCTATCTCCTCTGCGCCGGTCTTCTCGACCTCAACCTCCCCGCCGGCCCGCTGCCGCGCCTCTAAGGAAAATCCCAGATGATGGAAGTACTCCATGGGCTCGGGACCGGTTTCGCGGTCGCCCTAAGCCCTCTCAACCTGCTCCTCGTGCTCGCCGGGTGCTTTGCCGGCACGCTGATCGGCGCCCTGCCCGGCATCGGGCCGATCAACGGCGTCGCGATCCTGCTGCCGATCGCCTACGGCCTCGGATTTCCGCCGGAATCGGCGCTGATCCTGCTCGCGGGCATCTATTACGGCGCCGAATACGGCGGCCGCATCTCGTCGATCCTGCTCAACGTGCCCGGTGACGCCGGCGCGGTGATGACCACGCTCGACGGCAACCCCATGGCCCGGAACGGCCAGGCGGGCAAGGCGCTCTCGCTCTCCGCCGTCGCGTCCTTCGTGGGCGGCACCATCGCCGTCGTCCTGCTCTCGCTCTTCGGCCCGATGCTCGCGCGCTTCGGCGTGAAGTTCCAGCCGTCCGACTATGTCGCGCTGATGGTCTTCGCCTTCGCCTGCCTCGCCTCGCTCGTCGGGTCGAGCCCGCTCAAGACGCTCACCGGCGCTCTCATCGGCCTCATGCTCGCGACCATCGGCGTCGATGCCAACACCGGCGTGCAGCGCTACAGCTTCGGCATTCCCGATCTGCTGGCCGGGATCGACTTCCTCGTCATCGTGATCGGCCTCTTCGGCATGGCCGAGCTCTTCCACCTCGTCGAGCAGCAGATCCGCGGCCGGCTCACCACCGTGCCGATCGACAAGAGCTTCGTCAGCTGGGCCGATATCGCGCGGACCAAGTGGACGATGCTGCGCTGCTCGCTCATCGGCTTCATCATCGGCACCCTGCCCGGCACCGGCGCCTCGGTCGCCTCGGCCGTGGCCTATGGCACCGAGAAGCGGCTGGCAGGCTCCACGGCCGGCACCTTCGGCACCGGCGACATCCGCGGCCTTGCGGCGCCCGAAGCCGCCAACAACGGCTCGGCCACCGGCGCGATGGTGCCGATGCTCACCCTCGGCATCCCCGGCTCGGGCACCACGGCGATCCTCCTCGGCGCGCTGCTGATGTTCAACGTGACACCGGGCCCGCTGATGTTCGAACAGCGCCCGGAAATCGCCTGGGGCCTGATCGCGTCGATGTATATCGGCAACATCGCGCTCCTCGTGCTGAACCTGCCGCTGGTCGGGCTCTTTGCGCGGATGCTCACCATCCCGCAGCACTACCTGACGCCGCTGATCGCCATTCTCGCCTTCATCGGGATCTACTCGATCGTCGGCAACCCGTTCGACCTCTACATGATCATCGGGCTCGGCGTCTTCGGCTGGATCCTGCGCAAGCTCGACTTCTCGCTGGCGCCGGTGATCCTCGGCTTCGTCCTCGGGGGGCTCTTCGAGAACAACCTGCGCCGGGCGCTGTCGATCTCGGGCGGCGACTGGGGCATCCTGTTCTCGACCGTCGACAGCTTGGTGCTCTACGCGCTGGCCATCGCCGTGGTCGTCATTCCGCTCTGGCTGGGCCGTCGGGCGGCCCGGCGCGCCAATGCAGCCTTCGATGCCTAAGGCTGTCCTGATGACCCCGCTCCGCACGCTGCTTGTCGGCGGTGCGGGGGCCGGGATTGCGGCCGCGGCGGGACTTCCCGCCGCGGCTCTTATCGGTTCGAGCCTCGCCGTTTCGGCCGCCGCCTGGTCGGGGCTCGGCGTCGCCGTGCCAAACCGGCTGCGCGATCTCGCCTTCGCCGGGATCGGCGTCTCGCTCGGCTCGGGCATCAAGCCGAGCATTCTCGACGACCTCACCACCTGGGCGACGAGCATTGTCCTGCTCTGCCTGTCGCTCATGGCCACGATCGCGGTGTCCGTGCTGATCCTCCGCCGCATGTTCCGCTACGACCCGGAGACCTGTCTCCTCGCCTCCAGCCCCGGCACGATGTCCTACGCCGTCGCCGTCGCTCAGGAAGGGCGCGGGGACGTCATCACCGTTCTGATCCTGCAGAGCCTCCGGTTGCTGATCCTCGCCTCGGTGCTGCCGATCGCGATCTTCGTTGCCATCGCACCGCCGGCCGCCCCCGCCCCCCTGATGATGGGCGCTGTTGCCAGCGTGATCCTGGTTCTGGCCGGCCTCGGGCTCGGCACACAGCTCGCGCGCCTCGGGTTGCCGGCGGCCTGCCTCGTCGGGGGCATGGTGCTCTCGGGCCTTGCCCATGCCCTGGGTCTGGCCTCGGGCCGGCTGCCACCCCCGGCGATCTTCCTCTGCTTCGTGATCACCGGCAGCATGATCGGCACACGGTTTTCCGGCATCTCCGGCCGCCAGATCGTCGGCCTCCTCGGCGCGGCATTCGCCTCGACGGGAACCGCGGCCCTCGTCTCCGCAGGCTTCGCCTATGCCGCCGCGCAGTTCGTTGATCTGCCGATCGGCCAGGTCTGGGTCGCCTTCGCCCCCGGCGGCGTCGAGGCCATGGCGGCCATCGGCCTCGCCCTCGGCTACGACCCGGCCTATGTCGCGGTTCACCACCTCGTCCGGATCGTGTTTCTCATCATCATGCTGCCGATGCTGCTGCGCCTCGTTGCGCGCCAGCCGGAGGATTGAGTGTTCAGATGCGTACGGTGCTGCCTGCCTGGCCACATCAGAAGCCTCGGCAGTTGCATTTGCCAGCCTCCCTACCCTCCCTAACGTGTTGGGGAGGGGCGCAACCAGCTCTGGTTCCGCTCAGGCCTTTTCGATTGCCAGCGATGGTGTATGCGCCCTCGACGTGCCGGAATAGCTACAGGACCGCAGAGTGAGAGAGGCGCGGATCAAGCTGCGAGGTGCACCAAAAGCGAATCCCGGATTACCAAGGCAAGTCGCATTATCAAGACCAAGATACACATCCGTTTGGCACCGATCCCTGCACGAGAGTGAAGGAGAGCTCTTGATGCTCCTTCCGAGACACGCGACCATCCCCTTCGGCAACGCCCCGGGTCCGGCACTTACCTGCGGCCGCTGGGGGTCGGGTTCCTGAAGATGATCTGGTGGCGCGACATGGTGATCACGCCCTCGCTGCGCAGCTTCTCAAGCGAGACCGACAGCCACTGACGCGAAGTGCCCAGCATCGTCGCGAGCTGCTCCTGGGTGATGACCCGGTCGATCAGGATACCCTCCTCCGTCGGCCTCCCATAGGTTTCGGCCATGATCTCGAGCAGGAGGGTCAGCCGTTCGGCAGCGGAGCGGGTGCCGAGCATCTGCACCAGCGCCGAATAGCATTTTCCCTTGGCGACCAGCCCGTCGATCAGCGCCAGCGCCACTTGCGGCACCCGCTCGGCAAGCCGCCGGAGAACCGTGCCGGGGAGGAACAGCACCTCGGACGGCGCCTGGGCATCGGCCGACCAGACGTGCCGGCCACGGCCGAAGATCTCGGGGCCACCCACGAAATGGCCCGAGGTCCAGTAGGCGAGGGTCATCTCGCGCCCCTGGGCGCTGACATAGAAGGTGCGCAGCAGCCCGCTCTCGATGACCCAGACCCCGCCATGCACCTCGCCCTGGGAAAAGAGGAGCTGGCCGCGCGCGAGCTTCACCACGCGCCCTTCCTCGCGCAGCTTCGCATGCTCCTCGGCACCGATGCTCTCGAGAAAGCGCGCACCCTCGTTCAGTTCTGCCATGTGCTCCGACAGAAAGAGTGCACTCGGCAACTGCGGTGCGGCCATCGACGGGCTCCGTGGTCTGGGCGGGGAGAGAGCGGCAGGCGCGCCTGTTCTCCGCGGCAAGCGCAACCGGGACTGGTGTGTCGCGGCCTTCTTCGCTGTCATACCGTCTATCGCTCCTGGTTCTCGAATGCACGCAGGCTCTGCTCGCGTATCACCGCAAGACACTGGCGCTTGGTCTCGACAAAACCGGGCTCGGTGGCCATTTCGGGACGGCGCGGGCGGGGAAGCGGCACGCGGATGTCGGAGATCACCCGACCGGGGGCCGCGCTCATCACCAGAACACGATCGGCGAGGAAGATCGCCTCGTCCACGTCATGGGTCACGAAGACCACCGTGGTGCCGAATTCCTTCCAGATCGCCAGCAGGTTTTCCTGCATCACCAGCCGGGTCTGGGCATCGAGCGCGCCGAAGGGTTCGTCCATCAGCAGCACGCTGGGATAGTTCGCGAGCGCGCGGGCGATGCCGACCCGCTGCTGCATCCCGCCCGAAAGCTCGGCCGGGTAGCGGTTCGCGTAGAGCGAAAGGCCGACGATATTGAGAAAGGTGCCCGCGGTTGCATCCGCCTCGCCGCGACTCTTGCCCGCGAGGCGCGGCCCGAGGGCAACATTCTCGCGGATCGTCTTCCAGGGCAGCAGGGAATACTGCTGGAACACCATGCCGCGGTCCGATCCGGGGCCGGTGACGGCGACGCCATCAACCCGGACCGCGCCGGTCGTCGGGCGGACGTGACCCGCGATCGCGTTGAGCAGCGAGGACTTGCCGCAGCCCGAGGGGCCGAGCAGGCAGACGAACTCGCCGGGCGGGATCGCGAGCGAGGTGCGCTCGACGGCAGTGTGCGCAGCCGGGCCCGATCCGAAGACGACGGAGACATCCTCGATGTCGATCCTGCCCTCCTCGGTGCTCCGGCGGGGGGTGCCGTGCTGCCGGAAGAGCGTGTGGGTCGTCGCGACATTCATTGCGCTTGCCTCCATCGGTTCTAGCGGGCCTTTTCGCGCCAGCGCAGCAGAGGCCGCATTGCGCGATGAACGAGATTGGTCGAAAGCGAGCCGAGCAGGCCGATCATCAGCATGCCGACCACGATGTCTGGGGTCCGCACCATCGAATAAGCATCCCAGGTGAAGTAGCCGATGCCGTACTGTCCGGAGATGATCTCGCCCGCGAGCAGGGAGAACCAGGCGACGCCCATGCCGATGGCAAGCCCGGCGGCGATGGAGGGCAGCGCGGCAGGCAGAACCACGTGCCAGAAGATGGAGAGCCCCGATCCGCCGAGCGAGCGCACGGCACGCACCAGCACTTCGGGCGTCTGCTCCGCGCCGTGCATGGCGTTGAGCACGATGGGAAACACCGCGCCAAGGAAGGTGATGTAGACGATGGAGGATTCCTCGGTCGGCCACATCAGGATCGCGAGCGGAATCCACGCGACGGCGGGGATCGGCCGCAGGATCTCCACATAGGGCATCGCCATGGCGCGGAAGAGGCGCAGGCGCCCCATGAGCAGGCCGACCGGGACACCGACCGCCGTCGCCAGGGCAAAGCTCAGCGCGACCCGCTTCACGCTCACCAGCAGGTGGGTATGGAACACCGGGTCCGTGATGTTGGCGAGAAACGCCTCATAGACCTCGAGCGGTCCGGGAACGTTCGAGAAATTGACGATATACTGCAGGTCGCGCTCGGTTGCGATCTGCCAGAAGACCACCCCGAGCAGGAGTGCCAGGCCGGCGATGGCCGCATCCCGAAGCCGGGGAAGCATGGAGGCGATGCTCTGACGGGACTTGGGTGCAGGCATTACCTGGCCGGATCCCGCGCCCGCCTGCGCCGTGGTCCGGGTGTCGGCCGGTTCCTCCGAACCTGCCTCGGTGTCGGCCGCCTCAGGCCGGATGATGGCTGCAAGGGTCACGTGGCTGAACTCCGCCAATGGGAAGACAAGGAAGGCGGACGGGCACCGGCCCGTCCACGCGCAGGATCAGCTCGAGATGCCGTCGAGGATGCTGTCATAGTCGAGGATCTGGCCGTTGCTCTCGGCCGCGAAGCTCTCGGCATCGGCGCGGTTGAGAAAGGCCGCGTAATCATCGCCCGTCTTCACGTAGAAGGCGACATTTCCGAACAGCTTCAGCCCGGAGGACTCATCGTAGACGTAGGTCGCGGCCGGCTTGAAGCCGCTGTCGCGGATCGCGGCCACAGCCTCGAAGAACTGGCCAAGCGTCTCATAGCTCGAGATCCCGTCGCGCGGATGCCAGATCTCGCTGGGCAGGCCCTCGTTATCCACGGCGGTATCGACAACGCTCCCCACGAGCACGTCATAGTCCATGCCCTTCACCTCATAGGCCGCGCGCACGAAACTCGGGTCAACCCAGCGGTCGAAGTCGAGTGGCGGCACATCGCGCTCCTTCGCGAGCAGGGCGTGGCTCTTCTTGAGTGAGGCCACCCATTCCGGCTTGAGCGAGGCCTCGAAGGTCGAGATGCCGCCATTGCTGAAATAGAGGTAGAGCACTTCCTTCTCGATGCCGGTCCATTCCGAGACCTTGATCGCGGCGTTGAGCGGATCGGCCACGACCCACTCCTGGGCCTCGAGTGTCGCGTCCATATAGGCGCTCACGATCTCGGGATACTCGTCGGCGAAGGATTTGGTCACGACCGTTCCGTGAAAGGTCGGAATGTTCGACGCGCTGCCGTCGAAGATCTTGCGGCCCGTGCCGCGGAACTCCATCACTTCCGACCAGGGGGTGAAATCGGCGTGGGCATCGATCCGGCCCGTCGCGATGTTGTTGACCCCGACCGGCGGCGACTGGTTGGCAAGCGCCACCTCGTCGAGCATGCCGCGCTCGGTCAGCACGCTCAGCACCATGCCCCAGGAGGCGCTGCCGAACGGGGTGGAGATCGTCTTTCCCTTCAGTTCGTCGAAGGAATAGACATCGGATGCGACCGGCACCACCACGCCATTGCCGGTGCCCTTGAGGTTGTAGCCGGTGATTGCGATCAGCCGGGTCTCGTCCTGTCCGCCCTGCTGGAAGGTCGCCCCATTCACGATCAGCGGGTAATCCCCCATGACGCCGAACTGAAGCCGTCCGGCGACCATCTGATTGGTGATGGGCGGGCCGGAGGTATAGTCCCGGTAGATCACCTCGTAATCGACATCGGCGTATTTTCCGGTCGTGGGCAGATGCTTTTCGAGCAGCTCGAGCTTCTCGAGGATGATGCCGCCGGGCACCGTGTTGGTAACCGTGCTCTGATGGCCGATGCCAATGGTGATCTTCTCGGCGTAGGCTGCGCCACCAGTTACGAGAGCCAGGGCGGTCAGCGCTCCGAGCGCTGTCACTCGGGCCGGATTTCTTGCTTTCGTGCCGTGGCTGAAAAGTGTCTTGATCATGCTAGGCCTCCATTCCCATAAAGACTACCAATGTAGTCGCGTATTGGAATTCCAAACATTTCTGGCCGGAGAGAAGTTGAGTCTCCTTTGGGCAAGCCCCTCACTCCATTCGAATCTGTTCTTTGTGATTATTTGAGCCCCGCCCCGCAGCGTCCAGAGCGCAGCACCCTTAATCGAATAAAAAATCGGCCATATCACCATATTGCATATATATCGTACATAATTTTCGAAATATCTGCACATAGCTATGGCAAATAGGTGCAAGCGGAGGGTTGAAATGCGGACTCAGAGGAAGTGGCCGATTCGAGTTGAAAGAAATAAGACGTCATTATCAAAGTAAATACAAATACAAATAAGGTCAGCGCGAGATCATTAATGAACTCACGCAGACCTTGATATTTATTGTGGCTATTTATCTAGGCCGACAGCCTGCCGATCGCCCAGCGTACGTTCTTGCGAACGTCGGGATCCTGATCGTCGCGATGGGCGCCAAGATAGGCGAGCCCGGCACTGTCGCCGATCTCGCCGAGCGCCGCGGCGCATTCCTTGCGCAGGTTCGAAAGCGGATGCGCCATCATCCGCCCGATGTGCTGGACCGCGGCGCGCGCGCGCAGCTTTCCGAGGCTCCTCACCGCCTTCAGACGCACTTGCCAGGCATCGTCCGAAAGCACATCGATCAGCGAAGACGTGGCTTCGGGCGATGCTGTCTTCGGCAGCGTCTCCGCTGCGACTTCCCGCACCCGCCAGTCGGGATCGCCAAGCGCTGCGATCAGTGCCGCGCAGGCATCGAGGCTTTGCGAGAAGCCGAGAGCACCAACGGCCAGAAGCCGCACCTCCGCCGAAGGGTCGTGCGTCGCGCCGATCAGGGCGGCGAGGCCCGCCTCATCCTTCAGCCAGCCAATGACACCCACCGCCTCGGCACGAACCTCGGCCGAGGCATCCTCGAGCGCAGCCGTCGCCGGCACGAGTGCTTCGGGGCGGCGCAATTCCCGGATCCCGCGGAGGGCCGATGCCCGCACGAAGGGCGTGGCGTCCGAAAGATAGGACAGAAGCGGCGCCGCGGCCTCTGCCTCCTTCAGCTCGGTGAGGCTTGCGGCGGCTGCCTGCGCAACCTCGGCATCGGAATCGGAGAGTGCACCAGCCAGTGCCGCCGAGGTCTCCGGCCCGTCATATTCCCCGAGCGCGAGCGCGGCCTGGAGGCGGACACCCGCATCCGGATCGCCGATCGCCCGCGCCAGAAGCGGAATGGCGGCGGGATCGGCGCTGTCGGCCAGTTCCATCACTGCCACACGCCGCGCGCCCGGATCGGGATCCGCGAGGTTTTCCTCGAGGTCGTCGAAATCCGCAAAATCGTCGAAGATACCGTTCACCTGGACCTCACTTCAGCAGATAGGGCAGGTTGACCTTGACCGCGCCGGTCGGGCAGTCGGCCTCGCAGGGCATGCAGTACCAGCATTCGTCATAGGCCATGTAGGCCGTCTTGCGGCCGTCCAGGGTCTCTGCAATGCGCAGCACGTCGAGCGGACAAACATCCACGCAGACGGTACAGCCCTTGTCGGCGATGCATTTCGCATCATCGACGACGACGGGCACGGCGGTAACGGTTTGTGCGAGAGGCATGGGATAACTCCTGAACGGGCCCGTTATTCCGCCGCGACGGTCTTGAGGGCATTGCTGCCCACGCGCTGGCGGTAATAGGCATCTTTTTCCGTGTCATCGATCTCGACGACGTAAGGGGCGACGGGCTGCTTGCGGAGCGTCGGCATGCCATCCCGGCCCCGGGTGAGAAGCGTGTGGCAGAACCAGTTCTCGTTGTCGCGGCCCTCGAATTCGACGCGATTGTGATAGAGGCCCCAGCGACTCTCGGTCCGGAACAGCGAAGCCGCAGCAGCCATGTCGGCACAGTCGAGGATCGAGGACGCCTCGAGCGAACGCAGCAGTTCGTGCGAATTGCGCACCAGCATGCCGCTCGAAAGATCCTCGCGGATCTCGGCGAACCGCTCCTGGGCCAGTTCCATCTTCGAGGTGACCTTCGGTGGCTGGAGGTAGTCGTTCACCATGCGGCGGGTCTTGTACTCGATCTGGTTCGGCGGAATGCCATCCTCGCGCAGGGTCGGCGCGAGCACGCGGCGGCGCTCCGCCTCGATCGCGCCCTCGTCGATGGCGGCATGATCGACATCGCGGATCCAGTCGCCGGCGTGTTCCCCGGCCACCGCGCCATTGGTGAAGGCGCCGAGCATGTAGTTGTGCGGAACGCTCGCCATGTCGCCCGCGGCATAGAGCCCGGTCACGGTGGTCCGCGCGTCCTCGTCGACGAAGACGCCGGACGCGGAATGCCCCGAGCAGAAGCCGATTTCCGAGATATGCATCTCGATCATCTTCTGGCGGTAATCGGTGCCCCGCCCGGCCTGGAACGTGCCCCGCGTCGGGCGCTCCACCTTGTGCAGGATGTCCTCGATCTCGCCGATCGTTTCGGGCGCGAGGTGGTTGAGCTTCAGGTAGACCGGGCCGTTGCCCGAAACGAGTTCATCGTAGAACTCCTGCATCATCTGGCCCGACCAGTAGTCGCATTCGATGAAACGTTCTCCCTTCGCGTTGGCGGTATAGGCGCCGAAGGGACCGGCCACGTAGGCGCAGGCCGGACCGTTGTAATCCTTGATGAGCGGGTTGATCTGGTAGCACTCGAGATTGGCGAGGCCCGCGCCGGCATGATAGGCGAGCGCGTAGCCGTCGCCGGAATTGGTCGCGTTCTCATAGGTCCCGTAGAGGTAGCCCGATGCCGGAAGGCCGAGCCGCCCCGCTGCACCGAGGCAGAGGATCACTGCCTTGGCGCGGATCACGAGGAATTCCGCCGAACGGGTGTTCACGCAGATTGCACCGGCGATCCGGCCCTCGCCGGTCAGGAGCCGGGTCGCCATGTAGCGGTTCGAGATGTTGATCCGGGCCTTGCGCAGCTGGCGGTAGAGCGCCTTCTTCACCGTCTCGCCATTCGGCATCGGCAGCACATAGGTGCCGATGTGGTGCACCTTCTTGACGTCGTATTCGCCGTTCTTGTCCTTCTGGAACCGGATGCCGAAGCGATCGAGCTCCTGGATGATGTCGTAGCAGTTCTGCGCGTAGCGATAGACGGGTGCCTGATCGACGATCCCGTCATTGGCGATGGTGATCTCCTTCACATACTGCTCGGGCGTGGCATGGCCGGGGATGACGGCATTGTTGAGCCCGTCCATTCCCATCGAGATCGCACCGGAGCGCTTCACATTCGCCTTCTCGAGCAGAACGACATTGGCGCCGGGATTGCGGGCCTTCGCCTTGAGCGCGGCCATCGGGCCTGCCGTTCCACCGCCGATGACAAGGATGTCGCAGTCGATGCGATTCATCCCGTCTCTGATTTCATCCATGGCTGGCTCCTTGCTTACTTGCTGCGATCCTGCGCGCCGACGCGGACCGGGTTCTGTCAATTAATTGACACCGGAGAGCGCGGCGGGCGTTTCGGCGATCTCCCGCAGATAGGTCCAGGGGTAGATCGCGCGGTCATGACCGTCCGAAAAATGCAGGTTCACCCCCATCGCACCGACGCAGGCCGCGTCCACGAGGCGCAGCCCCGCCGCAACCGGGACGCTTCCGCGCTCCATGCGAAGACGGACCGATGCGGCATCCCGCGCCGCCGCCCTCAGGGCCCCGGCCGGGATATCGCGGCGCAGGTCCGCCCAGGCGACGCTCAGATGCGCACCATCGGCGCTGATTTCGATTTCGGTGGGCTCCATCGGTTCTCCTTTCGCTGTGCAACCAGACTGGCCGGCACAGGTCGGGGCAAAACAGCAACTACTTGACGGACAGCCATGTCATTCGCGGGTTTTCTGCCGGCAACCAGACCCGGGAGACCCGAAATGACCTACGTCGTCACCGACAACTGCATTGCCTGCAAGTTCACGGACTGCGTGTCCGTCTGCCCTGTCGATTGCTTCTACGAAGGGGAGAACATGCTGGTGATCCATCCGGACGAATGCATCGACTGCGGCGTCTGCGAACCGGAATGCCCCGCCGACGCCATCCGTCCCGATACCGACCCGGAGATGGAGACGTGGATCGCGTTCAACGCCACCTGGGCCGAACGCTGGCCCAACATCTCGACCGTCAAGGAGCCCCTGCCCGGCGCCCTCGATATGGATGGCAAACCCGGCAAGCTCGAGAGCCATTTCTCGGCCAATCCCGCAACCTGAAGGAGACATCCATGACCCGCATGGAGGCCCTGTCGCCCGCCGCTACCAATCCCGACGCGCAGATCGTGACATCCGTGACCCACTGGAATGACACGCTCTTTTCCTTCCGTGTCACCCGACCCGCTGCGCTTCGATTCCGCTCCGGCGAATTCGTGATGATCGGCCTGCCCAATGAAACCGGAAAGCCGATCCTGCGCGCCTATTCCATCGCCTCGCCCTTCTGGGGAGACGAGCTCGAATTCTATTCGATCAAGGTGCCCGACGGCCCGCTGACCTCCCGCCTGCAGCGCATCACGCCGGGCGATCAGGTGATCGTGCGGCCCAAGCCCACGGGCACGCTGGTGCTCGATGCGCTTCTGCCCGGCAAGCGGCTCTGGATGATCTCGAGCGGCACGGGGCTCGCGCCCTTCGCGAGCCTCATGCGGGATCCGGAGACCTACGAGAAGTTCGAACGGGTGATTCTCACCCATACCTGCCGCACCGTGAGCGAGCTCTCCTACGGCGCAGCGCTCGAGGCCGGACTTCGCGACGACCCGCTGATCGGCGAGATGGCCCGCCCGAGGTTCATCCGCTACGCGACCACAACCCGCGAGCCCTCGGAGCGCAAGGGGCGCATCACCACGCTGATCGAGACCGGCCGGATCTTCGAGGACCTCGGCCTCCCGCCACTCGACCCCGCGATCGACCGGGTGATGATCTGCGGCTCGATGGGGCTCAACCTCGAGGTCAAGGCGCTGCTCGAAGCCGCGGGGCTCACCGAGGGTGCCAACAACAGGCCCGCGGAATTCGTGCTGGAGAAAGCGTTTGTTGGCTGAAGCATCTGGCTGGGCAGCCGCACGGCCTTCCCGCCTGCGCGCGCTCCTGCCGGGGGTAGGGCTTTGCGCCATCGTCGCGGCCGTTGCGGACCTGCTGGCGCGGCTCGAAGCCATGGCCTTCGGCGCTCCGGGGCTCGGCGGCGTGATGTGGGCCCTCGTGCTCGGCATCCTTCTCCGGACCATTCGTGCGCCGGACCGCGCCTGCGACGACGGCATCGCCTTCTCGGCGCGGCGATTGCTCGAAATCGCGGTGATGCTCTTCGGCGCGCTCCTGAGCACGAGCGCGCTTCTCGAGCTCGATCCGCTGCTTGCCGCAGGCATTCCGGTGGTGGTGCTCGCCACGATCGCCGCGAGCTACGGCGTGGCCCGCCTGCTGGGCGTCGCGCCCCGCCTGGCCGCACTGATCGCCGCCGGCAATGCCGTCTGCGGCAATTCCGCCATCGCCGCAGCGCGGCCCGTCACCGGCGCATCCCCTGCGGAAGCCTCGGTGGCAATCGCCCTGACGAGCGTGCCGGCGATCGCAGTGACCCTCGCCCTGCCGCTCGCCGCCGCCAGTCTCGATCTCGGGCCGGGGCATTCGGGGGCGCTCGCGGGGCTCATGGTCTATGCCATCCCCCAGGTCTTCGGAGCAGCGGCCCCCATGGGGGCCCTGAGCCTTCAGGTCGGGCTCGTCGTCAAGCTCACCCGCGTGCTCACGCTCGGACCCGCAATGATGCTGCTCGCGCTGCTCCTGCCGGATGGCCCGCGCGGTGGCCGCGCCATCCTGAGCCGCATGCTGCCCTGGTACATGCTGGGCTTCGCCGCTCTGCTGCTCGCGCGGACAATCGGACTGTTCCCGGAAATGCTTGTTCCGCCGGTCGGCGCCACCGCACACACTCTGGCCATGCTCGCGATGGCGGCGCTGGGACTTCAGACGGACCTTTCGGCGATCCGCCGCCTCGGCTTGCGCGAGCTCGGTGCCGTCGCGCTCTCCCTCACGATCCTTGCGTCTCTCTCACTCACCCTTCTCGCATTAGTCTAGGGGTTCAATCTCCACCCTTGCATCATCCAGAGTGGTCCGCCCCCCAACGCTCTCAGGGCATGTTGGCGAAGCCGTCGCGCAGGGTCTGGCTCCAGGCCTCCGACATCTGGGAGAACGTGGGATCGCCCGCCTCGATGCGCTGGTGGGTCGCGATACGGAACTCGTTGGTCGGGATGATCGCGAGATCGAGCGGCATGCCGACGGAAAGATTGGAGCGCAGGGTGGAATCCATCGACAGGAGCGCAGCCTTGCGCCCGTCCTCGAGCGAGGTCGCGGGCGTCACCACGCGGTCGAGGATCGGCTTGCCGTATTTGTGCTCCCCGATCTGGAGATAGGGCGTGTCATCGGTCGCCTCGATGAAATTGCCCTGCTGGTAGATCAGGAAGAGCCGCGGCTGGCCGCCGCGGCGCTGGCCGGCGAGGAGCATGGAAGCGCTGGCCTGCTGCTCCATCGCCTTCATCTTGCTGTTGATATCGAGGCTCACCTGATGGAGCGTCCGGCCAAAGATCTCCGCCACCTCGAGCATGCTCTCGGCCCGCAGGATCGATTCGCTGGCGCTCGCCTCGGTGTTCGCCATCCGGTGCCGGATCTTGGCGAGCACGGTCTGGGTGACGGAGAGGTTGCCCGCCGTCATCAGAACCATGGCGCGCTCGCCGGGCACCTCGAAGGTGAACATCTTGCGGTAGACGGAGACGTTGTCGATGCCCGCGTTGGTTCGGGTATCGGACAGGAGGACAAGGCCGGCATCGAGGCGCAAGCCGACACAATAAGTCATTTTCGTGGTCTCCGGCTATCGGCGCTATTGCTGCGAAGACACCATGACCGCGACGTTCATCGCTTCGGCCCCGCCTCCGCGCGATACACCACGAATCGGGGCGGCATCAACAGCGTCGCGGCCCGAGCCGAGCCGGATGTAGCGATCATCCGGGCAATTTCCGTTCGCAGCATCAAAGCCGACCCAGCCGAGCCCCTCGATGAAGATCTCGGCCCAGGCATGGCTTGCCTCGCCCTCGCTGCCCTTCTCCTCGACGAGCAAATAGCCGGTGACATAGCGCGCCGGCATCTCCGCGAGATGGGCGAGCGCGATCAGCACATGGGCATGGTCCTGGCAGACCCCCTCGCCGGCCTCGACGACCTCCGCCGCGGTGGTGTGGGCATGTGTCGTGCCCGGGCGGTAGGCGACGCTTTTCGCGACGAAATCCGCGAGGGCGTGGGCACGGGCGAGATCGCTCTTGTCCTTCAGCCCCCGGAGCGCCTTCTCGAGCAGATCTTCAAATCCGAGGCCGGGCTTGGTTGGGCCCGTCGAGCGCAGGAAGCAGCGCGGCGAGACCCGTTCGGCATGGCCACGGAGCACGCCCGAGGTGTCGGACGTCTCGACCACGCCCTCGACGAGCACCTCGACGCGCGATACCGGCCCGTCGACGGTCATTGTGGTGACAAGGTCGCCGCCGCCATCGGTGAAGGACGCACCGAAGACCGCGCCCTCCGCTGAAACGTTCCAGGATACCACCTTCTGGCCCTCGGAATTACCGGGGGTGAGCCGGTGGCTCTGCGCAACGAAGCGCATCGGCACATCGTAGTCGTAGGCAGTGGTGTGTCTCACGGTCAGGCGCATTCAGTTCACCCCGAAGAGGTAGCCGTCCGCCACGTCAAGGCTGAGGGCGGCGTTCTGGTTAATGAACCGCGAGAGGAACTCGTGAAGCCCTTCGCTGATGATGTCCTCCACACGCGCCTCGGCAAGCTCGGCCAGGAGGCCGCGCTGCCGGGCATGGGCCTTGACCGAATGGCCGTATCCGCGCGCGAGCCGCTCGAGATGGAAGCCGATCTTGTCCTGGCAATGCAGCAGCGAGCGTGGGCAGGCCTTGTTGAGGATGAGGAAGTGGGCGATCTTGCGCGGGCTGTATTCGCTGCCGTAGGTCCAGTGGAACGAGCGGAAGGCGGAGAGCGCGCGCAGGAGCGTGGTCCACTGGTAGGTGTCCACCCCGCCGCCGACCATGTCGGTCGTGGGCAGCAGCACGTAGTATTTCACGTCCAGCAGGCGCGCGGTGTTGTCGCCACGCTCGAGATAGCTGCCGATGTTGAGGAAATCGTAGCCGTCATTCTGGAGGTGTGTCGTTTCGGTCGTGCCGCGCAGGAGCGCGCTCTGACGCTTGGTCCAGTCGCAGAGCTCGGGGAGCGGCGAGGCCGAGCGGGGCCGGCGCTCGATCTCCTTGAGTTCGAGATAGGCGACGTTGAGCGCGTCCCACATGCTGGTGGTGAGCGCAGTGCGCACCGCCCGGCCGTTCTGGCGCGCCGCCTCGAGGCAGGAAATCACCGAGGAACCGTTGTCGCGATCGTAGAAGAGCCAGCTCTCAACGTCGCGCTGGCGGAACTCCTCGCCGTATTTCGCCTCGAATCCGGCCGAGGAGCCGGCCGCGGCCACGAGCGAGGCCCATTCGTTGCGGTAGCCCGAGCCCGTCGAGGGCATGAGCGCCATGCGATAACCCACCTCAAGCAGGCGGGACATGGTGTCGGCGCGCTCCATATAGCGCCCGATCCAGTAGAGACTTTCTGCTGTCCGGCTGAGCATGTCTATTCCCTCAATCCGCCAGCACCCAGGTGTCCTTGACCCCGCCGCCCTGGCTCGAGTTAACCACGAGCGAGCCTTCGCGCATCGCGACGCGGGTGAGACCGCCGGGGCTGAGGTAGACTTCCTTGCCGACGAGGCAGTAGGGGCGCAGGTCGACATGGCGGGGCGCGATGCCCTCGTCCACGAAGGTCGGACAAGCCGAAAGCGCCAGCGTGGGCTGGGCGATGAAATCCTCCGGAGCCGCCTTGATGCGCTCGGCGTAGGCTGCGACCTCTTCCTTGGTCGATTTCGGTCCGACGAGCATGCCGTAGCCGCCCGAGCCGTGCACCTCCTTGACCACGAGATCCTTGAGGTTCTCGAGGACGTATTTGCGATCCGAGAGATCTGCGCATTTCCAGGTCTGGACGTTGTTGAGGATCGGCTCCTCGCCCAGGTAGAAACGGATCATCTCCGGCACATAGATATAGACCGCCTTGTCATCGGCCACGCCCGCACCGGGGGCGGAGGCAATCGCCACCCCGCCGGACCGGTAGACGTTCATGAGGCCGGGCACGCCCAGCATCGAATCGGGCCGGAAGCAGAGCGGATCGAGGAAACTGTCGTCGATGCGGCGGTAGATCACGTCGACCCGTTTCGGGCCTTCGGTCGTGCGCATGTAGACGAAATCGCCCTGCACGAAGAGGTCCTGGCCCTCGACGATCTCGATGCCCATCTGATCGGCAAGGAAGGAGTGTTCGTAATAGGCCGAGTTGAATGCGCCCGGCGAGAGCAGGACGCTCACCGGCGTATGCTGGGCCTTGCGCGGCGCGACGGAGGCGAGCGTGCGGCGCAGGTGGTTGGGGTAGTCGTCCACCGGCAGGATCCGCACCGAGCGGAAGAGCTCGGGGAGCATCCGCATCATGATCTCGCGGTTCTCGAGCATGTAGCTCACGCCCGAAGGCGTGCGGCAGTTGTCCTCGAGGACGAAGAAGTCGCCGGGCCCGGTGCGCACGAGGTCGATGCCGACGATATGACTGTAGACATTTGCGGGCGGATCGATCCCGACGACGGCGGGCTCGTAGGCGTCGTTGCGGTAGACCAGATCGGCCGGGATGACCCCGGCACGGATGATCTCGCCGCGGTGATAGACGTCATAGAGGAAGGCGTTGAGCGCGCGGGCGCGCTGCTTCACGCCCTTCTCGAGCTTGCGCCATTCCGCCTCGGTGAAGACGCGGGGCATGATGTCGAAAGGGATGAGTCGCTCGACGTCGCCGCCCTCGCCATAGACCGCGAATGTGATGCCGATGCGCCGGAAGAGGGCTTCGGCCTCCTGTCTTTTCTGTTCGAGCACTTCGGGTGGGGTGCTCTGAACCCACTGGTTAAGCTGTTCATAGGCAGCCCGTACCTGGTTGCCGTCGAACATTTCATTGAAGGTTTTTATCGACCCGCTCCCATTTTCCAGTCCCCACTTTCTGGTCTGGATCTACTAAATTGTTTTCGCGACTGAAGCGCAAGCGTGCAAAGTAGCGTTTGCAGAGCCTGCGCCGAGTTTTCGGGCAGAAGCCTGCCATGGCCCGCGGTCTGGACCGCACCGAAATCTCCTTTACCGGCATGCGGGAGGAGAGGGGGTTGGCGTATTTCGCACAAGAAAAAGGCATGGCTCTACATTCGCGTGTTTAGCGGGCGTTTTTGGGTCATGAAATGACGAATTCCGACTTCGGAGCGGTGCCAAACGGAGGTATTTGCATCAAGGGTGGCGATGTGCTTAGCATTCGCACAGGATTTTGGCGTGGTGACCGCCTGTAATCGGGGGAAAGACATGGCAGCCGAACCCGGCGAGGGGGCATTCGTAGCCTTCGAGCATGTTCAGAAGAGCTACGACGGCGAGACGCTCGTCGTGAAAGATCTCAATCTCTCGATCGGAAAGGGCGAGTTTCTCACGATGCTCGGGCCCTCCGGTTCGGGAAAAACCACTTGCCTGATGATGCTTGCAGGCTTCGAAACGGCCACCCATGGCGAGATCCGCCTCGCGGGGCGGCCGATCAACAACATCCCGCCGCACAAGCGCGGGATCGGCATGGTGTTCCAGAACTATGCGCTTTTTCCCCACATGACGGTGGCGGAAAACCTCGCCTTCCCGCTCGAGGTGCGCAAGATGAGCCGCGCCGAGCGAGACGCCAAGGTGAAGCGTGCGCTCGACATGGTGCAGATGGGCGCCTTCGGCGGCCGCCGCCCGGCACAGCTTTCCGGCGGCCAGCAGCAGCGCATCGCGCTTGCCCGCGCCCTGGTCTTCGATCCCGCGCTCGTTCTGATGGACGAGCCGCTCGGCGCGCTCGACAAGCAGCTGCGCGAGCACATGCAGTACGAGATCAAGCATCTCCACGAGAGCCTTGGCATCACCGTGGTCTATGTGACCCACGACCAGTCCGAGGCGCTGACCATGTCGGACCGTGTGGCGGTGTTCAATGACGGGGTGATCCAGCAGCTTGCCGATCCGCCCACGCTCTACGAGCGGCCGGACAATTCCTTCGTCGCCCAGTTCATCGGCGAGAACAACAAGCTGCATGGCCGGGTCACGGCAATCGACAATGGGCGCGCGCGTGTGAAGCTCGACGATGCAGCGGGCGAGGTGAACGCGATGGCTGTGTGCTGTGGCGCGGCGGGCGAGCAGACCATGCTCTCGATCCGGCCGGAACGTGTCATCGTCGGGGCCGGGCCCGAGCAGAATGCGCTGGCGGCGCGCGTGGACGAGCTCATCTACCTCGGCGACCATATCCGCTGCCGCATGAATGTCGCCGGCCGCGACGATTTCATCGTCAAGATCCCGAACAGCAGTGCCCACGCGGCGCTGCGTGTCGGGGTCGAGACCAACGTCGGCTGGCTTACCGAGGATTGCCGCGCGCTCGACGCGGCGTGATCATGTGCCCGCACTGGCGGGACCAGGAGCGCGAGGGGACACGGACCCGAAATGACATCTAGGGAGACCATCATGAGAATGAGACTATTGCTGGGCGCGGCTGCGGTCGTTCTTGTTCCGGCAGCAGCCGGAATGGCGATCGCACAGGATATTCCGCCCTGCGAGGATTGTGCCGACAGCATGACGGTAATCTCCTGGGGGGGAGCCTACCAGACTTCCCAGCAGAAGGCCTATTCCGAGCCTTACGCCGCGGAAACCGGCACGTCCTTCACCTGGGACGAAAGCTCGAACGAGGCGGTGGCAAAGCTGCGCGCCATGTTCGAGGCCGGAAACGTGACCTGGGATCTCGTGGACGTGGAAGGCCCGGACAGCCAGCGCCTCTGCGACGAGGGGCTGGCGATGGAGGTCGATATCGACGAGATCCTCGCCCCCGCCCCCGACGGCACGCCCGCCAGCGAGGATTTCGGCGATTCCCTGATCAACGATTGCTTCATCCCGCAGATCGTCTTCTCCACCACATTTGGCTACCGCACCGACGTGGCCGCATGGAACGGCAAGGAGCCGGAGGATCTCTGCGCGGTCTTCGACCTCGAGAACTTCCCGGGCAAGCGGGCGCTCGAAAAGCGGCCGAAAAAGAACCTCGAGTGGGCGCTGCTCTGCGACGGCGTGACCAAGGACGAGCTCTATGACGTGCTTTCGACGCCCGAGGGCGTGGATCGCGCGCTCGCCAAGCTCGGCACGATCAAGGACCAGGTCGTCTGGTGGTCGGCAGGCGCCGAAACGCCGCAGCTTCTGGCCGACGGCGAAGTCGTGATGGGCTCGACCTACAACGGCCGCCTCTTCTCGGTCATCGAGGAGCAGCATCAGCCGGTGAAGATGCTCTGGGACTGGCAGGTCTTCGACTTCGACGGCTGGATCATTCCCGCCGATCTGCCCGAGGAGCGCCTGAACCGGGTGCTGAACTTCCTCTATTTCGCGACCGACACCCAGCGTCTTGCGGACCAGGCGAAGTACATCTCCTACGGCCCCGCCCGCGCCTCGTCGCAGCCGCTGGTTGGGGATCATGCCGAGCTCGGCATCCCGATGGCGCCGCACATGCCGACCAATCCGGACAACATGGGCAACTACCTCGTCAACAACATCGAGTGGTGGGCTGACCATCAGGATGACGTGGAAGCCCGCTTCCAGGTCTGGCTGACCCAGTAAGGGCGACACTCCGGCCAGCGGCCCGCCCGCGCGGCAGGCCGCCGGCCATCCGACCAGTTCAGCCGGGACCACCGTTGGACCCGGCTCCTGCCCCAGCGAAGGGAGCGCGCCGCCCGTGTCCGAAGCCAACGCACCGATGCTTGCCGCCGATGGCAGGCCGCTCAAGAAGAGTCTTCAGCGCGCCCTGAGGGCGCAGAAGCTCCGCGCGCTCCTGCTCATCGCGCCGTTGCTGCTCTTCATCCTTCTGAGTTTCCTCTTGCCGATCGGCGACATGCTGTTCCGCTCGGTCGAGAACCAGATCGTACCCGATACCCTGCCAGACACCGTGAAGGATCTGTCAGAGTGGGATTCCGAAAGCGGCAACCTGCCGGACGAGGCCACGTTCCAGGCGCTCTATTTCGATCTTTTTCTTGCCGCGGAGGCCAAGCAGCACTCTCGCCTCGGATCGCGCCTCAACTACGAGCGCCCCGGCATTTCCTCTCTCTTCCGCTCCACCGGCCGCCGCCTCGATGATCTGGGCGAGCAATATCAGGACGTCTTCGCAGGGTTCGACCCCTCCTGGGAGGATGCGGGCTTCTGGTTCCGGCTGATGTCGGCTCAGGGCGATGACGACGCAGCGCGCGACGTGCTCGGCGCCGAACGCAATCGCGTCGCCAAGCTTACGGGCATCGATACGGGCGGCGACATCGGCTTCGTGCCCTCGGCCACAATGGCCGAGCTTCTGCCGCGCACGACCCGCGAATACACCGCCTTTGCGGTCTATACCGTGAAGGACAAGAACGACGTCGTCGCCGAGGAGGAGCCTTGGGAATCGGTCTATGCCGCACTCGGGCTCGATCTCGAGGCCGCCGACCCTTCGGCGATCGCCGCCTATTCCGGGCCGGGCGCCGAGGTGCTCAAGGCTGCTGCGCTTCAGGCGGGCCAGCTTCCGGTGATCGACTACCGTCAGGCCATGATCGACATCGACGAGGGCTGGGGCCAGGAGAGCAACTGGCAGACGCTGAAGCTCTACTCCGGCGAGTATACAAACGGCTACCTGCTCAACGCCATCGACATGCAGAAGACGCCAGAGGGGCCGGAGCTCAAGCCGGAGAAGCAGCGGATCTACATCAAGCTCTTCCTCCGCACGATGGCGCTGAGCCTCGCGATCACCTTCCTCTGCTTCCTGCTCGGCTATCCGATCGCCTTCCTGCTGGCGACCCTGCCGCTCCGAACCTCGAACCTCATCATGATCCTCGTGCTGCTGCCGTTCTGGACCTCGTTGCTTGTGCGCACGGCATCCTGGAAGATTCTGCTCCAGCAACAGGGGATCATCAACGATCTGCTGGTCTGGGCCGGGATCATCTCGAATTCCGGGCGGCTGGTGATGATCAACAACGCCACTGGCACGATCATCGCGATGACGCATATCCTGCTGCCGTTCATGATCCTGCCGCTCTACTCGGTGATGAAGACGATCCCGCCCTCCTACATGCGCGCCGCCCGCTCGCTCGGCGCAACCGACTGGACGGCGTTCTGGCGCGTCTACTTCCCACAGACGGTGCCGGGGATGGGCGCGGGCGCGATCCTCGTCTTCATCCTCTCGATCGGCTACTACATCACCCCGGAACTGGTCGGCGGCACGAGCGGCATCTTCATCTCGAACCGCATCGCCTACCACATCTCGACCTCGCTCAACTGGGGCCTCGCGGCCGCACTCGCGACAATGCTGCTCGTGGTGGTGCTGGCACTCTACTGGATCTATGACAAGATCGTCGGCATCGACAACGTGAAGCTCGGTTAAGGAGGAACGCGATCATGGCTGGCCTACCCCCCTACGCCTCCACCGGACAGCGGCTCTGGTACTGGAGCTTCCGCGCGATCTGCGTCGCGATCCTGTTCTTCCTCATCGTGCCGATCCTCGTGATCATACCGCTGAGCTTCAATGCAGAGGACTTCTTCACCTTCACCAAGGGAATGCTGGCGCTCGATCCGGACGCCTATTCTCTGAAGCACTACCAGGACTTCTTCACCAATTCGGACTGGCAGCAGGCGCTCTGGAACTCGGTGCGCATCGCGCCGGTGGCGACGTTGATCGCGGTGGTGCTCGGCACCGTCGCCGCGATCGGGCTCAGCCAGCCGCATGTGCCGTTCCGCGGCGCGATCATGGCGATCCTCATCTCGCCGATGATCGTGCCGCTCATCATCTCGGCGGCCGGGATGTATTTCTTCTACTCGCGCCTCGGCATCCAGGGCACCTATCTCGGCGTGGTGCTCGCCCATGCCGCGCTCGGCATTCCCTTCGTGATCATCACGGTGACGGCGACGCTGGTGGGTTTCGACCGCAGCCTCGTGCGCGCCGCCGCCAATCTCGGCGCAAATCCGGTCCGGACCTTCTTCAAGGTGCAGATGCCGCTCATCCTGCCCGGCGTGATCTCGGGAGCGCTCTTTGCCTTCATCACCTCCTTCGACGAGGTGGTCGTGGTGCTCTTCGTGGGCTCGGCACAGCAGAAGACCCTGCCCTGGCAGATGTTCATCGGCCTCCGAGAGCAGATCTCGCCGACCATTCTTGCGGTCGCGACGATCCTGGTCGGGATCTCCGTTCTGCTGCTCACCACGCTCGAGCTGCTGCGGCGACGCTCGGAAAAGCTCCGGGGTATGTCGCCGGGATGACAGGCCCCCTCCCCCATTCCACCGCCCGAGCCCCGCATTCGCATGCAACCTGTTGATACGGCCTCGCGTCTGCTCGACGCGGGAGCCCCGGAAATCATTGCCTGTACTGTCTGCGACGCGCTGCACGAGGTGAAGGAGATTCCCGAGGGCGGGCGCCTGCGCTGCACCCGCTGCGGCGCAACCCTGCTGCGCTCGCCGGGCAAGGCCCTCGACCGCATCCTCGCGAGCTCCTTCGCCATGGTGATCCTGGTACTCTCGGCGCTCTTCTTCCCGTTCCTCCAGATCTCCGCCTCCGGGCTCAGCAGCGCGACGACGCTTCTTCAGACCGCCTTTGCCTTTGACAGCGGCTTCACAGCGCCGCTCGCCTTCGTTCTTATCCTGCTCATCATCGTGCTGCCGGTCACGCGGGCGGTGGCTCTGGCCTACGCGCTGCTGCCGCTGCGGCTCGGGCTGCGGCTGCTGCCCGGCACGAAGGCCGCCTTCCGACTCGCGGGGCATCTCCGTCCCTGGTCGATGGCCGAGGTCTTCATGGTCGGCTGCGTGGTTGCGCTGGTGAAGATCGGCGGGCTCGCCCGTGTCGGGCTCGGCCCGGCGTTCTGGGAGCTTGCCCTGATCGTGATGATCGTGGCACTCGAGGCTTCGACCTTTTGTGAAAAGACCATATGGCGCATGATCGATCAGAAGAGCCGGTCCTGACCGCCCGCGCAGCCGGTCTCGCCGGATGCGGGGCCTGCGGCGCGGTGAGCACGCCGGGCGTCGAGACGTGCCCGCGCTGTGGCAACGCGCTGCACGGACGGCGGCCCGGCAGTCTCGAGCGCGTCTGGGCCTGGTGGTTTGCCGGTCTCATCGCCTATATCCCGGCGAATCTCTACCCCATGCTCCGCACCCAGTTCCTCGGGCGGGCAACCGACTCGACGATTGTCGGCGGGGTCATCGATCTGGTGCATCACGGCGCCTATCTTGTCGGCGGCATCGTCTTTCTCGCCTCGGTGATGATCCCGGTGGGCAAGTTTCTGGCGGTCGCCTATCTCGCGATCTCGATCGGCCGGCACAGCCATCTCTCGTTTCACCAGCGCACCGTGCTCTATGAAGTCGTAGAGTTCATCGGCCGCTGGTCGATGGTGGACGTCTTCGTGGTCGCGATCCTCACGGCGCTTGTCAATCTCGGCTTCGTCATGGCCTTCAAGCCGGGCACGGCCGCAGTGTTCTTCGCCCTTTCTGTTGCCTTCACAATGATATCCGCGCTATCGCTCGATCCTAGGTTGATTTGGGACGATGCCGAACCTGACGGGGCACCACATGACTGAGCCAACTCCTTCCCAGCCGAAGGTCGAGGCCGGCCGGCGGCGGATGCCCCGGTTCTCCGCGACCTGGCTGGTGCCGCTTCTGGCCCTCGTGATTTCGCTCAGCGTCGCCTGGCGCTCCTACAGCTCGCGCGGGCCGCTCATCGAGATCCTGTTCGATTCCGCCAGTGGCATGGTCGCCGGCGAGACGAAGCTCCGCTTCAAGGATTACGACGTGGGCACGGTCGAGACGGTGAATTTCACCGACGATCTGAGCAAGGTCGTGGCCATTGTACGCCTCGACAAGGACATCGCCGAATATGTCGGCGATGATGCAAAATTCTGGCTGGTGAAGGCCCAGGTCGGGCCGCAGGGCATCTCGGGCCTCAGTACTGTGCTTTCCGGGGTCTATATCGAGGGTTCGTGGAACGCCGAGAAGGGCGAGCGCAAGACCAAGTTCACCGCGCTCAAGAGCCCGCCGCAGACGCCGCTCGACGCCCCCGGCCTGCATATCAAGCTGCGCGCGCCCAACGGCGGATCGCTCTCGGTCGGCGCACCGATCCTCTTCAAGCAGATCCCGGTCGGCACCATCGAGGCGGTGGAGCTGACCCAGGCGGGCGACGTGATGGTCTCGGCCTTCATCCGTGCGCCCAACGACAAGCGCCTGACGAATCTGACCCGGTTCTGGAACGCCTCCGGCTTCTCGATCGATCTCAGCACTGCGGGCGCTTCGCTGCGTGTCGACAGCCTCGCCTCGCTCATCCAGGGTGGCGTCTCGTTCGACACAGTGAATTCCGGCGGCACGCCGGTGGAGCAGGAGCACGTCTACCAGCTCTACGCATCCGAAAGCGCGGCACGCTCGTCGGTCGTCACCCAGGACGAGGGCGCGGCGCCACCTGTGGAGTTCGTCGCGATCTTCGACGGCTCGGTGAGCGGGCTCGAGGCCGGCGCCGATGTGAGGTACCGCGGGATCCCCGTGGGCAAGGTGATCGGGCTCACCGCCAGGACCGTCGAGCGGCCTGATGGCGGCCCGGGCGTCGACCTGCTGACGAGTTTCGAGGTCATGCCGAACCGGATCGGCATCAATGCGACCGATGCCGCCGCCGAGAAGGAACTGCTCGACATGGTCGCCGCGGGCGTGAAGCGCGGGCTGCGCGCAAAGCTCGCGCGCGCAGGTCTCATCAGCCCCTCGCTCTACGTCGACCTCATCGATGCACCCGACGCGCCGCCGGCCGAATTCGGCGAGAAGATCGATGGCGTTCCGGTCATGCCGACCGTCCACACCGATGAAGCCGATCTGCTCACCTCTGCCCAGGACGTGATGGAAAAGGTCGCCTCGCTGCCAATCGACGACGTGATGGAAAGCGTGATGACGCTGATCGGCAATATCAACGCGCTCGTCACCGATCCGGAATTCAAGGCCGCACCGGGCAATATCGGCGGAATGATTGCCGATCTGCGCAACAGCGGCGCCATCGACAACGTCAACGCGGCCCTCGCCTCGCTCCGCAACGTGACCGACCAGATCGCGGCGGCGCAGATCGCCGACAGGCTCGAAACCCTGATGCAGGAGGCCGATCTGGCGATGAGCAATGTCAACACCGCGAGCGAAGGCCTGCCGGCGCTCATCACATCGGTGCGCACGCTCACGGACAAGGCCAACAGCCTCCCCCTCGACGAGCTGGTGAGCTCGGCCGACGGCCTCGTGAACACCGCCAACGGGCTTCTGGGCAGCAGCGGCATGGCGGATCTGCCGCCGCGGCTTGCCGATGCGCTGCGCGAGCTCGAGCTCACGCTTGCCGAGCTGCGCGAGGGCGGCACGGTGAAGAATGTGAACGCAACGCTGGCCTCGGCGAGCGATGCGGCGAATGCGATCGCGGCGGCGGCGGCCGAGCTCCCCGCGCTGGTCGATCGGCTCAATCAGGTGGCGCTCCGGGCGGATCAGACGCTTGCCACCGTCGGACCGAATTCCTCGCTCAATCGCGATACGCTGGCGCTTCTGAACGAGGTACGCGCGGCGGCACGTTCGGTTCAGTCGCTCGCGACCGCGCTGGAGCGCCAGCCCAATTCACTGCTTTTCGGGAGGTGACCGGATGGGTCTCATGAGGCTCGGCTCAGCCATGACCGCGCTCGCGCTGCTTCTGTCAGCCTGCGGCTCCGGTCCGGATTATTACATGCTGCCCGCCCAAGCGCGGCCCCCGGTACAGTATCCCGCGCCCGTCTCGGGCATCGTGGTGACGGAAATCAGCCTGCCGAGCTATGCCGATGCGCTGGAGATCGCGGCGCTGCAGGAAAACGGCGCGCTCAAGCTGGAGCGTGGCGTAAGCTGGGCGGACGAACCGCGCCGGGCCCTCACCCGGCATCTCGCCGCAGCGCTTGCCGCGCGGCTTGGCACCCAGGTGACGCCCGATCCCTGGCCCGGTTTCAGCACGGATCCGGACCTGCGGGTGGATGTCGCCGCCGATCGCCTCATCGGTTCCGAAGGCGGCGGGGTCGATTTCGAGGGGCAGTATTTCATCGTGCGTTCGAGCACGGGGAGCATCTTCGCCTCGGAGCGCTTTCGGATCAACGTGCCGCCGCAGGGCGCGGGCTATGGCGGGCTTGCCGCCGCCCATGCCCGCGCGATCGAGACACTCGCCGATCAGATTGCCGCACGCATCGCCGGGCGGAGCGCACCCGCTTCCTGAGCAGGCGGGCTCAGAGCGTCTTGCGGGCGAGAAGGGCTGCGCCAATCGTGCCGTCGTCGAGATAGTCGAGTTCGCCGCCGACCGGCACCCCCTGCGCCAGAGAGGTCAGGCGGATGCCAAGCGGTTCCAGCTGGTCGGCAATGTAATGGGCGGTGGTCTGGCCATCGACGGTGGCATTGAGCGCGAGGATCACCTCGCGCGTGCCCTCCTCGCCCGCCCGCCGGACCAGATCGGGAATGCGCAGCGCCTCGGGTCCCGTGCCGTCGAGAGCTGAAAGCACCCCGCCCAGCACATGATAGCGGCCGCGGAAGAGCCCGCCACGTTCCATCGCCCAGAGGTCGGCGACGTTCTCGACGACGCAGATCTCGCCGGTGGCGCGGGCCGGATTGCGGCAGATCGCGCAGGTCTCGGCTGTCGAGATATTACCGCAGGTCGCACATTCACGCACCGTGGCGGCGACCTCGGCGAGCGCCTCCGACAGGGGATCGAGCAGCACGGCGCGGCGGCGGACCATCGCGAGCACGGCCCGGCGCGCCGAGCGCGGCCCAAGGCCGGGCAGACGCGCCATCAGCCCGATCAGCCGCTCGATCGCGGCGCCATCCGCCTCGCCCGTCATCGCCTGTCGCGCCTTCGGATCAGAACGGGAGCTTCATTCCCGCAGGCAGGTTCATCCCCTCGGTGACCTTGCCCATTTCTTCCTGTGCCGCGGTCTGGGCATGGAGCTGCGCGTCCTGGATCGCGGCAACGATCAGATCCTCGACGACTTCCTTGTCCTCGGCGCTGAAGAGCGAGGGATCGATATCGATACCCATGATCGCGCCCTTGGCGTTGGCGGTGACCTTCACGAGACCGGCGCCGGCTTCGCCCACCACCTTGATCTCGTCGAGGCGGTTCTGCGCCTCGGCCATCTTCGACTGCATTTCCTGCGCCTGCTTCATCAGCTTGGCCATGTCGCCCAGCTGTCCCAGCCCCTTGAGCATGGTTCACTCCTCTTCTGCAAAGGGATCGAAGGGATCCCAATCGTCTTCCTCTTCGAGCTCCGCATCGAGCGCGGCGCGTTCAGCTTCCTGCTGCCCGCCGGTTTCGAGCGCATCGGCCGGACGGACATCCTTGATCTTCGCGCCCGGAAAGGCCGCGAGTGCCGCCAGCACCAGCGGATGCTCGCCGGCCTTCGCAAAGAGATCCTCGCGATGGGCCGCGCGCGTCTCGGCTATGGTGGGCGCCCCGCCGGAGCTCACGACCGAGAGCCCCCAGCGCACCCCGGTCCAGAGCCGCAGCTTCTGGCCGATATGGGAGGCAAGCTCGGGTTCGGCAACGTCAGAGGGCTCGAATTCAATGCGGCCGGGCGTGTAGGAGACGAGCCGCACGCCCGTTTCGACCTCCATGAGCAGGCTCATGTCGCGCCGGGCGCGGATAAGTGCCACGACATCGTCGAAGGTGGCGTAGCGGGCAAGCGCCGTGATCTCCTGTGAGGGAACGGGCCGCGCCTCCCCCCGCGGCTGCGCGGCCTGGGCGGAAACGGCCCCGGCGCGGACCGCCATCTGGGTCCCGCGGCCACCGCCGCCGGCCGGCCCGGGCTGTGCCCCGTCGCCCTGCCCCGCCTCGCCAGAGGTCAGCCGGCGCACGAGATCCTCGGGACTCGGCAGATCCGCGACATGGGTGAGGCGGATGATCGCCATCTCGGCCGCCATCATTGCATTCGGAGCGGTCGCGACCTCGTCGAGCGCCTTGAGCAGCATCTGCCACATCCGGGTGAGCGCGCGCATGCCGAGCTTGCCCGCGAACTCGATGCCACGGGCGCGCTCGTCCGGGCCGATGGTGGGATCGTCCGCCGCCTCGGGCGTGATCCGCACCATGGAGACCCAGTGCGTCACTTCGGCCAGATCGCGCAGGATGGCGAGCGGATCGGCCCCCGCAGCATATTGCGCCGAAAGCTCGGCGAGCGCGGCGCGAGCATCGCCCGTCATCACGCTCTCGAAGAGGTCGAGCACCCGGCCACGGTCGGCAAGGCCCAGCATGGCGCGCACCTGATCGGCAGTCGTCTCCCCCGCGCCGTGGGCGATCGCCTGATCGAGGAGCGAGAGCGCATCGCGCACCGAGCCGTCGGCCGCACGGGTCACGAGAGCCAGCGCGTCCCCGGCAACATCGGCGCCTTCCCTGGCCGCGATGCCGGAGAGATGCGTCATCATCACCTCGGGCTCGATCCGGCGCAGGTCGAAACGCTGGCAGCGGGAGAGCACCGTAACGGGAACCTTGCGGATCTCGGTGGTGGCGAAGATGAACTTCACATGCTCGGGCGGCTCCTCCAGCGTCTTCAGGAGCGCGTTGAAGGCCGAGGTGCTGAGCATGTGCACTTCGTCGATGATGTAGACCTTGTAGAGCGCCGAGGCCGCGCGGAAGGCGACCGAGTCGATGATCTCGCGGATGTCGCCCACGCCGGTGCGGGAGGCCGCGTCCATCTCGAGCACATCGACATGTCGGCCCGCGGAGATCGCCCGGCAGTTCTCGCAGACACCGCAAGGCTCGATGGTCGGCCCGCCGGTGCCATCCGGTCCGGTGCAGTTGAGGCCCTTGGCGAGGATGCGGGCCGTGGTGGTCTTGCCCACCCCGCGCACGCCGGTCAGCACGAAGGCATGCGCAATGCGGCCCGCCTCGAAGGCATTGCGGAGGGTGCGTACCATCGCCTCCTGGCCGATCAGGTCGGCGAAGGTCTCGGGGCGATATTTGCGTGCGAGGACGCGATACGGTGCGGGCTCGGATTGCTCGCTCAAGGGGGATCCGGGAGTTGCTCGTTTGCCGCACCCTAGGCGGGCGCGAAGACCGGAGCAAGGGCAGACCCGCAACCCGGGCCGGAAGACGGCAGCTTCAATGCCGGAAGGGCCTCAAACGCAAACGCCCGCCTCCGGGAGGCGGGCGTTGCTCCTCGCGCGGCGCGCGGGGGGTATTCAGGCGCTCTGCCTCATGCCTTGGCGGCTGGCAGAGGGCGCCGGAGCAGCTCTCAGCCGACCAGCTCGAGGCCGGAGAAGAAATAGGCGATCTCGGTCGCGGCCGTGTCCGGGCCGTCGGAGCCGTGGATCGAGTTCTCGCCGATCGAAAGCGCGAATTCCTTGCGGATGGTGCCGTCCGCGGCATCAGCCGGGTTGGTCGCGCCCATGACTTCGCGGTTCTTCGCGATGGCGTCTTCGCCCTCGAGAACCTGCGCCACGATCGGCTCGGAGCTCATGAACTTGGTCAGTTCGGCGAAGAAGGGGCGTTCCTTGTGGACCGCGTAGAAGGCTTCGGCCTGAGCCAGCGAAAGATGGATGCGCTTCTGGGCGATGATGCGCAGGCCGGCAGCCTCGAGCTTCGCGTTGATCGCACCGGTCAGGTTCCGCCGGGTCGCGTCCGGCTTGATGATCGAAAAGGTTTTCTGAATCGCCATGAGATGTAGCGTCCCTTGTTGTTCGGGCGGGCAGGTAGCACGCGGGCGAAGGCCGGGGAAGGGAGAATCTGCTGCAGCGCGGCGCGCCACAGGCGGGCTGTTGTTGACAAGCCTCATGGCGCAAGCCAAATCGGCTTCATGCTGGCATTCAGGAATATCGGATTCACACTGGAAGGCAAGCGTCTCTTCGAGGACGCCTCGGCCATGATCCCTTCCGGGCACAAGGTTGGCTTCGTCGGGCGCAACGGCACCGGCAAGACGACCCTTTTTCGGCTGATTCGCGGTGAGCTTGCGCTCGACGCCGGAGAGATCGAGGTCGCGTCCCGCGCCCGGATCGGCGGCGTGGCGCAGGAAGCGCCCGCGACGAACGAGAGCCTGCTCGACACGGTACTGGCCGCCGACACCGAGCGCGCCAGCCTGATGGCGCGTGCCGAGGTGACGCGCGATGCCACCGAGATCGCAGAGATCCAGATGCGGCTTGCCGATATCGAGGCGCACTCGGCGGAGGCGCGCGCGGCCGCAATCCTGAACGGGCTCGGCTTCGACAGCGCCGCGCAGGCCCGCGCCTGCTCCGAGTTCTCGGGGGGCTGGCGGATGCGGGTGGCGCTCGCGGGCGTGCTCTTTTCCCGGCCCGATATCCTGCTGCTCGACGAGCCGACCAACTATCTCGATCTCGAGGGCACGATCTGGCTCGAGACCTTCCTTGCGCGCTATCCGCATACCGTGCTCGTCATCAGCCACGACCGTGACCTGCTCAACCGCTCGGTCGGTGCGATCCTCCATCTCTCCGATCGCAAGCTCACGCTCTACCAGGGCAATTACGACACGTTCGACGACACGCGGCGCGCACGCCTCGAGCAGCAGATGGCGGCAAAGAAGAAACAGGACGCCGCGCGGGAGCACATGCAGTCCTTCGTCGACCGGTTCCGCGCCAAGGCGTCGAAGGCCCGTCAGGCCCAGAGCCGCATCAAGGCGCTCGAGCGGATGAAACCGATCGCGGGCGTGGTCGAGACCGAGGTGGCGGCCTTCAACTTCCCCACGCCCGAGGAGCTCTCGCCGCCGATCATCCGGCTGGAGGACGTCTCGATCGGCTACGACGGACGCCCGGTGCTGAAGGGGCTCGACCTCCGCATCGACCAAGACGACCGCATTGCGCTTCTCGGTGCGAACGGCCAGGGCAAGTCCACGCTCTCGAAGCTGCTCGCGGACCGGCTTCCGGCAATGAAGGGGCGCAAGATCGCCTCCTCGAAGCTGCGTGTCGGCTATTTCGCCCAGCATCAGGTCGACGAGCTGCATCTCGACGAGACACCGCTCCAGCACCTCCAGCGGCTGCGCCCTGACGAAGCCCCGGCCAAGCTGCGCGGCCGGCTCGCGGCGGGCGGTCTCGGAGCGGATGTGGCGGTGACCGAGGTCGGACGGCTCTCGGGCGGGCAGAAGGCGCGCCTCTCGCTTCTGCTCGCGACGCTCGATGCGCCGCACATGATCATCCTCGACGAGCCGACGAACCATCTCGATATCGAGAGCCGCGAGGCGCTGGTGCAGGCGCTGACGGAATATGGCGGCGCTGTCATCCTCGTCAGCCACGATCCGCATCTCGTCGAGCTGGTCGCCGAACGGCTCTGGCTGGTGAAGGACGGCGCGGTGAGGAGCTTCGACGACGACATGGAGGCGTACCGGCGGCTCCTGCTCGGTGAGCGCAGCGGCAACGGCGGCGCGCGAAACGAGACGAAGCCGAAGGCCCGGCCGCGCGCCGCGCGCTCGGAACTGCAACCGCTCCGGGCGGAGGTCGCGAAATGCGAGGCGCGTGTCGCCAAGCTCGAGGAGATGCGCGAGACGATCGACGCGCGGCTCGCCAACCCGATGACCTATGATCGCGGCGACACCGAGAAGATCGCGCAGCTCCAGAAGAAGCGCGCGGAGGTGATCGACGGGCTCTCTCGCGCGGAAGAGCTCTGGATGGCGGCCCTCGAACGCCTGGAAGCCGCGGGGAGCGAGGCATGATCTCGACCGATCTGCTCTTCACGACCTTCGTCACGCTCTTCGTCGTGATGGATCCGATCGGCTCGACCCCCATCTTCGTGACCCTCACGAGCGGCATGAGCAAGGCCGAGCGCCGGAAGATCGCCATCCGCGCAATCGTGATTGCCGGATGCCTGCTGACGCTCTTCGGGCTCGGAGGCGACTCCGTGCTCGGCGTCATCGGCATCGGGATGCCGGCATTCCGGATTTCGGGCGGGCTGCTGCTCTTCCTCATCGCGGTCGAAATGCTCTTCGAGCGGCGAAGCGAGCGGCGCGAAAAGCAGTCGAACGAGGCGCCGCCCGATCCTTCGGTGTTTCCTCTGGCAATGCCGCTGCTTGCGGGGCCCGCCTCGCTTGCGACCATGGTGCTGCTCACCAGCCAGGTACAGGGCGATTATGCCGCGATTGCGGCGATCCATGGCGTGCTGTTCTTCGTTCTTGCGGTGGTCTTCGTGCTCTTCAGCCTCGGTGGGGTCATCGAGCGCGTCCTCGGTCATACCGGTATCGTGGTCGTCACCCGGCTTCTCGGCATCCTGCTCGCCGCGCTTTCCGTCCAGTTCGTCCTGAACGGGCTCGGGGATCTCGGCCTGCTTCCGGGCTGAGCCGCGCGTGGCCGTGCTGGACGATCCCGACACGATCGCCCGCCTCGCCTATCTCTCGCTCCTGCTCGTCTTCGTGGCCGGATATTTCTTCACCGCGCGCCGTTCGCTTGGGCGCACGTTGCGTGACGTGCTGGTCTGGGTGCTGATCTTCGCGATGGCGGTGATCGCCTACGGTTTCCGCGACGTGATCTGGCGAGAGCTGATGCCGCGAACGGCGATGCAGGTGAGCGGGGACACCGTCGAACTCCGCCGCGATACCGACGGCCATTTCCGAGCGACCCTCGCGCTCGATGGCGTGCCCGTCACCCTCGTCGTGGATACCGGCGCGAGCCAGATCGTGCTCAGCCGTGCCGATGCGGCCCGGATCGGGATCGGCGCCGAGGCGCTCGACTATAGCGGCCGGGCGCGCACGGCGAACGGGCCGGTTGCGATTGCGCCCGTGGTGCTCCGCACTGTCTCGCTCGGCCCCTTCACCGAGCGCAACGTGCGGGCGTCAGTCAGCGGCGGGGATCTGCATTCCTCGCTGCTCGGGATGAGCTATCTGCGCCACTTCGCCCGGATCGAGATCTCGGGCGATACGATGCGGCTCGTGCGCTGAGGCGCTTCAGTCGGGGACGAGCTGGAAGCCGCGCCCCCAGACTGCGACGAGCCTTCGGGCCTCGTCACCAAGCTTGCGGCGCAGGCGCCAGACCAGCACATCGGCGATCTTCGGAGTCGCGACCTTGTCGAGCCCCGAATAGAGTGCGCCCATCACCATCGCGCTCGTCACCACCGCACCATCGGCTTCGGCGAAGACCTGCAGCACACGCCATTCCGACGGCGAGAGTGGCAGGACCGTGCCATCGATATGGACCGTCCCGGCATCGAGATCGATCTCGACGGCACCGAATGTCCGGATGCCGGAGGTGACCGTCTGCGGCCGCCGGCGCCAGACCACCGGCGGCCGGCCACCCGTCGCGCTCGCACTGCGCCACTCGGCCAGCTCATCCGTGGAAAGACCATAGCGGCGGCAGGCCTCGTCCGCCGCGATCTGCCCGCGTTCGATGCCCTGGATCACCGCGTGCTTGCGCTGGCGGGTCCAGCGCACCCCCGGTTCGGGCAATGGCTCGGGTGCAGGATGTCTGGCCTCGTTCCGGCGCATCTCGCCCCTGCACGCGGCCATGTCATCCTGCGCCTTGAGCTTGCGGACGATCATCGGGCGGCGCGGACCGGTATCTCCCGGCGCTGGCACCCGATCTGGCTGCGCTCCGCCTCTGCGGAACCGGTAGTCGAAAGTCATGCCTCATGTCCCTGACAGATTGCGCCGGTTTTCATCTTCCAGCGCGCGATCGCGCCTCTCATATCCTTCCCGGAGGCCGCTGACAGGCGGATTGAGAAACGCAAGCCATAATCCGCCTGTTTCGCCGCGGCCATGTCACGCGCCGGATTCCAGCTCGAGCAGCTGAATCGTGCCGCGGTTCGACATCTCGAGAATGATCTTGGTGAGCTCGATCTGGGCGGCCTCGCCCTCCTTGGCGGGCACCGGCGGCATGGCGGCAAGATCCTCGGTGTAGCGCTCCGCGAGACGGCGTGCGAGATTCGAGATGATGAAATCTACGGTCGCGCTTTGCTGCTGCTGGCCGCGCTTGAGCGCCTTGAGCACCTCTTCCTCGTCCATTTCGCGCAGCACGCTCGAAACATCGCGAGAGTTGAGCCGCGTGGCGATGTCGTCGAAGGTGAACATGGTCCGCTGGACCTCGAGCGCGAGCTGTTCGTTCTTGCTTTCGAGGAAGCCGAGGAAGCCCTCGCGCACATCGCTCGAGATGTTGTTCATCAGGGCCGCGATCAGTTCGGCCGGGCGGCGCTTGCTGAGCGTGCTCTGCAGCACCGAGAGGAAATCCCGGTCGATGGCCGTCTTCATGGCATTGGCAACCGCCTTGTCCATCGAGGGGATGCGTGCAAGCCGCAGCACGACAGACTGGGCGAAATTGCGGTCGAGTTCGCCGAGCACGCTCGCAGCGACCTCCGGCCGCAGCTCGGTGACGATGACCGCAACGGTCTGCGGATGCTCTACCCCGAGGAAGGCCGCGAGCGCCTTGATCGGGGCTGCGTTCAGTCGCTCCCACACGCCACGCCCCTTCGCCGCCGGAATCGAGCCGAGGATGCGGTCGATCTCGTCGTCGGGAATGAGGCCGGCGAGCAGCTCTCGGGTGACGCGCTCACCCCCGCTCAGCTCAAGCCCGGTGGTCAGCGCTTCAAGAAACTCGATGATCACTGCGTCGAGCAGGTCCTGGCTGACCTTGCCGAGCGCCCCGAGGGTGCGGGCGATCCGCTCCATGTCCTCTTCGGCAAGCTCGCGAAGGCAGCCGGAGGCGAGCTCCGGACCGATGGCCGCAAGCACGACCGCGGCCTTCTGGATCTGCGAGAGGCTCTCGGTGCTGACGGGCCGCTTGGGCTCGATCGTGGCCGGCAACCGGTTGCGCTCCTCGCCGCGCGGGGCAAGCGCCAGCTCTCCCCGCGACAGCACGGTGGCAAGGGCGTTTTCCGAAACGGTGGCGGCGTCGCTCATTGGGTGTAACTCCTGACAAGGGCGCCCGCGAGCAGGCTCCAGCCATCCGCGACGACGAAGAAGGCGAGCTTGAAGGGCAGCGAGACGATGGCGGGCGGCACCATCATCATCCCCATCGACATGAGAATGGCGGCGATCACGAGGTCGATCACCAGGAAGGGCAGGAAGAGAAGGAAGCCGATCTCGAAGCCGCGCTTGATCTCGCTCAGCAGAAAGGCCGGCACGAGGGTTGCAAGCGGCACCGAGCCGTCGGCCGTCTCCTGGCGGCGCGGCGCGGCTTCGGTGAGGATCTCGAGGGTGCGGGGCTCGACGCGGCCCTCCATGAAGGCGCGAAAAGGTGCCATAGTCGGCGCGAACGCCTGCTCCGGCGTGATCTCCCCGGCGACCATCGGCGCGATCCCCGCGGTCCAGGCCTCATCGAAGACCGGCTCCATCACGAAGTAGCTCAGAAACAGCGCCAGGCTGATGATCATCATGTTGGGCGGCGCCTGGGTGACGCCGATCGCCTGCCGCAGGATCGAGAGCACCGTCACCATGAAAGGAAAGCAGGTGACCATGATCGCGAGCCCCGGCGCGAGGCTCAGCAGCGTTATCAGGATGATCAGCTGGACCGTGCGCAGGCTGAAGGATTGCCCGTCGCCGAGGTCGATCGAGATCTGCTGCGCAAGCGCCGGCCCGGCCCAGAGCAGGATCGCGGCCGACGCTACGGACGCGCCGAGGAGTGAGATCCGGAAAGGGAGGCTGTCAGACGTCATTCGAGAAGTCGGCCACCTCGGTCAACCGGACCCCGAGCCGGCCGGAGCCGTCCCCGATCTCCTGCAGTTCGCCGCGCGCGATCAGCCGGTCGCCGATATAGAGTTCGACCGGATCGTCGATGGAGGAATCGAGCGACAGGACCGAATCGCGGCGCAGTTCGACAAGCTCACTGACGAGCGGACGCGCCTTGCCGACCGAAATGGTGATCTCGATCGGAACGCCCAGAAAGGCGCCGGAGCGGCCCTTGCCGGGCTTTTCACGCCCCTCGGGCTCGGCCGGCGCCTGGGCGGCCGCCGGGCCGGTGCCCGCTGCGCGCGCCTCGATCTCGTCTCCGGGGGCCGCCGCGTCCGGCCCCTCCGGCTCATGCGTATCCGCGTCGCTCATGCTGCTCGCTCCCGTTGTCCTGACTAAAATGGGCAGACAGCACCTCCCGGATGCGGGCGATGCAGGCGTCGAGATCGATCTGGTCGTAGCCCTGATCCCAGAAGATCTGCGCCTCGCGCGGCAGCAGCTCCGGGGCCTCCTCGATTTCGGCGGAGATCTCGCGTTCCTCGACCAGACGCTGCAACGGCACGGCGAGCTCATGGGCGCAGCGGATGCGCGGGCGGGCCTTCGGCGCGCTCTCGATCGCATCACTGACGATCCGGCTGACCTCGCCGAGCATGCCTGCATCCGCAAGGCTCGGCGCGATGGCAAGGGCGATCGCCTCGATCAGCGGCGCGATGCTGGCAGCCACGTGCATGCGGGCCGCCTCGTTGGTCATCCCCGCGTCGCAGAGCGCCTCGACGAGTTCGCTGGTGAGCCGGCTCTGATCGGCGAGATGGGAGTCGGTCGCCTCGGCCTGGCCGTCGATGAAACCGGCTTGGTAGGCTTCCTCACGGGCCGCCTGAAGCTGCTTCTCCAGTTCTTCGGCCGTGTTGTCTTCCACGACAGCGGGCTTCGGCTCGGGATCGGGGGAAAATGTCGGGAAGCGGAAATTACTCATGACCCTGCTGGCTCCTTCTGACCTTCTGGGGCTTCGATCCAACTCCGCAGGACACGCGCGGAATCGTCGCTCCGGCTCGAGATCACGTCGCGAAGCCGGTCAATCTTGCTGAGGCTGTTGGCGGGCAGCTCGTCGAGGATGTCGTCGGCTGCCTCGTCGGTCATCTCGGCGGTGATCCGCGCGGGCTCGGCCTGTCCTTCCGGACGCCCGAGCAGGTCGGGATCGACGCCGGAAAGCTCGGCCATCACCGGAGCGGGTTGCCGGCTCATCATCGGCCGCAGCACGAAGAAGATGAGCGCGATGATGATTCCGGCGAGCACGCCGACCTGGATCAGCCGTGCGCCATAGGCCCTGAGGAAACCCTCCTGCCCCGATTCCACCAGCGTGCCCTGATCCGGTGGCGCGGTGAACTGAAGCGACTCGATCGTCACGGTATCACCGCGCTCGGCATCGAAACCGGCGGCGGTCTGCACCAGCTGGCGCAGCGTCTCCATCTCGTCGGCCGGGCGCGGCTGCCATTGCTGCGTGCCGTCCGCGGCGGTGTTGATGATGCCGTCGACCATGACGGCCACATTGATGCGCCGGACCTGGCCCGGCAGGATCACCCGCTCGCTGCGGGTCTCGGAGACATCGAAATTCTGCCGTTCGCGCTGCTGGTTCGAGGACCGGTTGTTCTCGCCGCCCCCACCCTGCACATCCCCGTCAGGCAGATTGCTCGCGACCGTGACGCCGGGGCTGGTGCCGGTGGAATTCTCCGAGCTCTGTTCGGTCTCGGAGCTGATCGCGACGCGGCTGTCGGGGTCGACGCGGCGTTCGGTGATGGTCTGGCTGTCCATGTTGGCATCGACATTCACCTCGACGATCGCCTTGCCGCGGCCGACGCGCGCCTCAAGCAGGCGCTCGATGTTCTTGCGCAGCTTTTCCGCGCGCTCGTCCGGCTTGGTGACACCGGCGCGGGCAAGCTCATCCTCGTCGCCGGTGAGCACGACGCCGCGCGCCGAGTCGATCACCGCAACCTCCTCGGGCGTCAGCCCGGCCACGGCGGAAGAGACAAGATAGCGGATCGCCTCGGCCTGCTTCTGGTCAAGCGCCCCGTTCGTCATCGTCACGGTGACGGCCGCGGAGGCGGTCTGGGCGCGCGAGAAGGGCTGCGATATCGGATTTGCGATATGGACGCGCGCCGCACGCACATTCGGCGAGGCGACGATGGTGCGGGCAAGTTCGCCCTCCTTCGCCCGCCAGTAGGCCGCGTCGAACATCTGGCTCGTGGTACCGAACCCGGTCAGCCCGTCGAGGATCTCGTAGCCCGCGGGCCCGCCCGACGGCAGACCGTCCGCGGCCAGATCCATGCGCAGGCGGTCACGCTCGGCCCGGTCGACATAGATCGAGCTGTCGCGCACGTCGAACTTGACCCCGTCGGCCTCAAGCGCCGCAACGACCTCACCGGCCGCGGAATCGTCCAGTCCGGAATAGAGCAGAGCCATGTCGGGCGCGGTTGCGACGCGGCTGATCCCGAACATGGTGGCAAAGATGGCCAGAACCGCCAGGATCGCGACGATGCGCTGGCGCGGCTCGAGGCCTTCCCACAGAGTCTGGAACTTAGTCGGCACGGCGGATCAACATTCCTCTGGATGGCCCATGGATGGCGCAAGGGTAAGGCGCTCATTTCCAGGGCCGATATTCGGAGGAACAGGCTTAACATTTGGTTAGTGATGAGCCGGTTAGATTGCTGGACACACAGCCAATTCTTTCGCCGGAACCCGCATGACCGATGCAGCCTTGGAATCCGGGGAGACTGCCCCCCCCGTCAAGAAACCCTCTGGAAAGAAGCCGCTGATCTTCGGCATTCTTGGCGCCTTGATCCTCGGCGGTGGCGGATTTTTCGCGGTCTACTCCGGCCTGCTCGATTCGAAGGGTGGCGGGGAGGAAGCGGCGCATGACCCGCACGCGGCGGTGGAAGCCGTGCTCCAGCAGGTGAGTTTCGTGCCGATTGAACAAATAGTGATCTCGCTCCCGCGCGAAGCTTCGGCACGGAACCTGCGTTTCACCGGCGAGCTCGAGGTCGCCCCCGGACAGGCCGAGGCGGTCGCCGCCTTGATGCCGCGCATCCTCGATGTGCTCAACACCTACCTCCGCGCCGTGGACGTGAAGGACCTCGAGAGCCCTTCCTCGGCCGCGCGCCTCCGCGCCCAGATGCTGCGGCGCATCCAGGTCGTCGCGGGCGATGGCATGGTGCGGGATCTGCTCATCACCGAATTCGTTCTCAACTGAGGAGGCAGCGCAATGGAATTGCTGATGAACGGCCTCCTGATGGCGGCGACGCTCTTTGCCGGCGGGTACTGCTGGGTGCTGTCGCGCCGCGTCAAGGATCTCAAATCGCTAGACAAGGGGCTCGGGGCCGCGATCGTGACACTGACGCGCCAGATCGAGCTCGCCCGCACGACGCTCGAGGAGTCGCGCAACAAGGAAAAAACCGGCCGCAAGGAGCTCCAAAGCCTGATCACCAAGGCCCAGGACAGTGCCGATGCCCTGGTGCGTGTGACCCATTCGGCGCGGGACGCAGAGCGCAATCTCCGCTTCCAGATCGCGCAGGCCGGAGAACGGATGCGCCACTCTGCCACGCCGGAACCGGAGGCTCCCGCCACCGCACCCGCCGCTGCACGCCCCGCCGTGCAGCCGGCCGCGCCCGAGGCTCCGGCGCCCGCCGCGGAGCCCAGATCAGCGCAGGCAATGGCGCCGCAACCGGCCGATGACACAGCGGACACTCCTGCCGCCGCTCCGGAGCCCGAGGCACCGCAGCCCCAGGAAACCGTTGCCGCCGTCGAGGAGGCCCCCGCAGCGCCGGCGAAGCCGCGCAGGGGGGCAGCCCTGTTGCGGCTCCGGCCCCAGAAGCCGCGCGAGACCACGGAGGTGGACCTTCCGAAACCCCGGCCCCTTCCCCCGCTCGGCAACCCGCTCCGCAACCGCGCGGCACTGCAGCCCGTCAACAGCGAGGAAGACCTGCTGGAAGCCCTGAGCTCCCTAGCCGCTGGAGGAGGAAACCGCTAAGCGATGGCAGCCCGGACCTCCGCCCCCGCGATCGGGGGCCTCAGCCTCATTGTCGCCTGCTTCGTCGGCTCCGCCGTCATCCGGCTTGCGGAGAGCGCACCCGCCTTCGCCGAAGGTCTCGGCACGATGGCGGGCAATTCCGGGATCGCGCAAAATCCTTCGGGCAGCCCGCTCGGAACGGCGGAGGCCGATGCGCTGCTGCTCGCCATCCGCGATCGCGAGACCCAGCTCGATGACAAGGCCGCCCAGCTCGCCGACCGGGCCCAGGCGCTGAGCGTCGCCGAGCAGAAACTCAAGGAGCAGCTCGCCGCCTTCGAGACCGCCCAGCGCAACCTCGAAGGCACGCTGGCCCAGGCCGACAAGGCCGCCGAGCGCGACATCGATCGGATGACGACGGTCTACGAGAACATGAAACCCGGCGACGCCGCCCGCATCTTCGAGCGCATGGACGTAAGCTTCGCCGCAGGGCTCCTCGCCCGCATGCGCCCCGAGATCACCGCGAGTGTGCTTGCCGGCATGGAGCCCGATGCCGCCTATGCCGTGACACTCGTGATCGCGAGCCGCAACTCGGCCGTGCCGACCCAGTAGACCAGGACCATTCCGGACCAGATCGCGGCCGGCAAGAGGATACGGCTCCCTGCAACGCATCGGAGCGAGATCCCGGCTTCGGGCCGCTTCAATCCGAACCGTCTGCGCTCTAACCCCCGGCGCTTGAAGGTTTCTTAAAGGATGATCGGCTAGAAGCCGCCCAAGGAAGAGTTCGCGCATAACGCGCTTTATCAGTCGAGTAGTGTCATGATCGGATTGGTCGGTATCGCCATCGTTTTCGCCATGGTTTTTGGCGGTTACATGCTCGCCGGGGGCAAGATCGAGATCATCCTGCACGCGGCACCCCACGAAATCATGACCATCGCCGGCGCCGCCCTCGGCGCCTTCATCATTTCCAACGACACGCACGGCATCAAGCAAACCGCCAAGGACATCAGCAAGGTCTTCAAGGGCGCGCACTGGAAGACCAAGGATTATCAGGACCTGCTCTGCCTGATGTTCCAGCTCATCCATATTGCCCGCACGAACCCCGTCCTGCTCGACAATCACATCGAGGACCCGGCGGCCTCGCCGATCTTCGGCGCCTACCCCAAGATCCTCAAGGACAAGGAGGGGGTGGCGCTCATCTGCGACACGCTGCGTTCGGCCTCGATGAACTACGACGATCCGCATCAGGTCGAGGAGGTGCTCTCCAAGCGCATCGAGGCGAGCTACCAGAGCGCGCTGCACTCGGCCCACACGCTCCAGTCGACCGCCGACGGCCTGCCCGCGCTCGGGATCGTCGCCGCCGTTCTCGGCGTCATCAAGACGATGGCTTCGATCGACCAGCCGCCCGCGATCCTCGGCGGCATGATCGGCGGCGCCCTCGTCGGCACCTTTCTCGGCGTGTTCCTGGCCTATGGCTTCGTCGGTCCGTTCGCGGCCCGCGTGAAGGCGGTGATCGACGAGGACCAGCATTTCTACAACCTGATCCGCGAGGTGATGGTCGCCTATCTGCACCAGCATGCGCCCAACATCTGCGTCGAGGTGGGCCGCCAGAATACGCCCGCGGGCCTGCGCCCCTCCTACGACGAGCTCGAAGGCGCGCTGAAGGACTCCAAGCACAGCATGGCCGCCTGATGCGACACGCGCTTCCCCTCGGCCTTGCGCTGATGATCGGCGCCGCCCCGGCGTTCGGCGCCGAGGGCGGCGCGATCCGCAGCGGCGAGCATGACGGTTTCTCACGGCTGGTGATGCAGGTCGAGCCGCAGACCGAATGGTCTCTCGAAACCGGCCCCGGGCGTGCGGTCGTGACCTTTCCCGGCAAGCCGCTCACCTTCACCACCGCCGGCGTCTTCGACAAGATTCCGCGCACCCGCATCACCAGCGTAAGGAGTGAAATCACCCCGGCGGGCACGCGCATCACCGTCGAGCTCGACTGCGAATGCCGGGTGAGCACGTCCTTCGTCGGCGCGCAGTATCTCGCGCTCGATATCGCCGACCGCGATGCCGCGCCCGCCGAGGTCACCCCGACCCAGGCCGAGGCCGAAGATCCGGCCGCCCGCGAGGCCCGGGAGTCGGCCCTCGTCTACAACGCCGAGGAAAACCTCCTGCGCCAGATCGAACGTGCCGCCGAACAGGGCCTCGTCACGCTGCCGCCCGCCAAGGACTCCCCGGCGGAAACCGCCGAAGGCCCCCCGCCGACAAGCCTCTCCGAAGCCTATCCCGAGTTTGCGGAAACCACGCCTCCCGCGCTCCCGAACGCCCCGGAAGAAAGCGAACCGCCTGCACTTCCGCTCGCCATGCCGCCCCAGCCGCGCTCCGGCGATGGCCTCGAGGGCCTGTTCGCGTCCGACCAGATCCAGGCGACGACGGTCTTCGACCGCTACAGCGCGCGTGCGACGGACCGCCTGACACAACCCGTCCTGCCGCCTGATTGCGTGCCGGACTATCGCCTCGACATCGGCTACTGGAGCACCACGAAGCCGCTCTTCGACCAGGTGCCCGAACTGCGCCAGCGGCTCTACGGCGAATTCGACCAGGTCAATCCGGTCGCGGTCGTCGAGCTTGCCAAGCTCTACATTCGCTACGGCTTCGGGGCCGAGGCCGAAACCCTGCTCACGGATTTCGACGTCGAGACCCCGGACAAGCGGCTGCTGATCGATCTTGCCCGCGTCGTGGACGGCCGTGCGGTCACGCCGTTCGGGCCCCTCTCGCGCGACACCATCTGCCCCGGGCGCCACGGCATGTGGCTCGCGGTCGCAGGCACCACACCCGCCTTCCGCGACGCCGATCACTTTGCAACGGTTCAGGAGGCGTTTGCCGACCTGCCGCCGGATCTGCGCATGCTGATCGGGCCGCACCTCATCGGCAACCTCCTTGATGCCGGCCGGCCGCACGAGGCGCAGCTCATCTTCGACACGCTGTCGCGCGTGGGCGATCCGCCATCGGCCGAACTCGTTCTCGTCACCGCGCGTCTCAAGGCCGCCGAAGGCGAACCTGTCCCCGCGATCCGGATCATGTCCGGCCTCGTCGAGCACAGCGCACCCAACGCAATCGAGGCGCTCGAGCGGATGGTCGAGATCGCACTCGTGGAGAACTTCGCCATTCCCGACCGCACCGTGACCGACCTGCGCAGCGCGGCGCTCGAGAACCGCCGGACGCCCGATGAGGCACCGCTCCGCGCCCTGCTGGCCCGCGCGCTGGCCGCACGCGGCAATCTCGGTGAGGCCGTGGAGGAAATTCGCGATGCCAAGGCCGATACCGCCGCCGACGCCTTTCTCGACAGCGTCGCGGTGCATGTCCTCGCGAGCGCCGACCCCCAGCGTGTCGGCCCCGCAACCTATGCCCGGATCATTCTCGCTTCAGGCGATCTCATCTCCGAGATGCCCGAGAACGACGCCGCCCGCGAGGAGATCGCATCCAGGCTGCTCGAACTCGGCCTCGCCAAGGCCGCCCAGAGCATCGTCATTCCCGCCGCCGGGCGCGACGCCGCCGGGCGGCTGCTGCTGGCGCGGGCCTATCTGACCCAAGGCGATGCGCCGATGGTGCGGCGGGTGCTCAAGGACATGGACGGCGCCGAAGCCGCCGACCTGCGCGCGCGATCGTTCTTCATCGAGGGTGATTTCACCGCGGCGCAGGCGGAGCTCGACGCCGCGGGGCTCGATGCCGAGGCGGCCTCCCTGGCTTGGCCCTCGGGCGACTGGCCGCGGGCCGGCGAAGCCGTCACCGACCCCGAGCGCGCCTCCATGGCCCGCTACATGGCGACACGCACGGGCGAAACAGCCGCGCCCCCGCCCTCGGAGGATCCTTCGGCCCTCGCTCCGGATCAGGCCTTTGTGGAACCCCTTCCCCAGCTCGAGGATCCGAGCCTCGATGCCGCGCGCCGCCTGCTCGCGACCGGGGGCAAGCTCGAAGACTTCATCCAGTCCCTGCTCGCCAAGGACTGATCCGCCGCCGGCCGCCCGCGCGGCACTAGCCGCCGAGCCGCGCAATCTGCTTTCCGATCAGATCGAGCACGCGGGCGACCGGCGGCGGCGGCCGCTCCCCGTGCCGCTGGATGAGCGAATAGGTCGAGACCGCGAGATCGGGCGTGACGTCCAGCAGCCGGATATTGCCCCCGAGCCCGCTCCGGGCGGTGTAGAACTCGCCGACCGATCGCGCCACCGGAGCAATCGCGTTGGTCTCGCTGATGATCGCGAGCGTCAGCAGCAGCGAGGACGTGCCCAACACCCGCTGCGGCAGGCGGTAGCCGGTCTCGAGCAGGTATGTCTCGACCGCCCGACGCTGCAGCCCCCCCGGCGGCTGCATCACCCAGTCATAAACGAGACAATCCTCGAGCCTGACCCCCTCCTTCCGCGTCAGCGGATGCTCGAGACGGACGATGAGCCCGACCGGCTCCGGCCCGATCGGGCGCATCTCGACGGCGCGGGCATCGGTATCGGCGAGCAGCCGTCCGATATAGAAATCCAGTTCGTGCGAGAGCAGGGCCTCGGAGAGCTTGTCACTGGTATCCACGATCACCGCGACCTCGATCTCCGGATAGGTCACGCGCAGCTCGCGAATGACCGGCAGGACGATCTCGAGCGCGGGCCCCGTCACCGCGCCGATGCGCACGAGGCCGCGCAGCCCCTGGCTCAGTTCGGCAATCTGGTCGCGGGCATCGTCAAGCTGGCGCAGGATCGCGCGCGCGGAGGCCGCGAAGCGCCGCCCTGCCTCGGTCAGGATGATGCCGCGCGCATGGCGCTCGTAGAGCTCGGTGCCGGTCGTCCGGTTGAGCTCGGCCAGAAGCCGCGAGGCCGCCGGCTGCGTGATCGCCATCTGGGCCGCCGCCGCCGAGATCTGGCCGGTTTCCTCCAGCGCCGCCATCAGGCGGATCTGCGAGAAGCGCAATCCCTTGCGGACGAGTTCGTCGCGCCGCTTGTAGTCGTCTTGCGACATGGAACGCCAACATGCTTTAAATGATATATCTTACATCCATATGCTGATTTGATTGCAATGTCTAACCTTGTCACGCTCGCAGCCGCAGGGGTCAGCCTCACGAAGACGTGCGCGCGCGCCCCGCCAAGAGTGATCGCCCGGCATCCCGCGCATCCCATGCGCAGCCGGGCGGCGGGCCAAAGGGAGGACTTCATGAAACTCATCTCGCGCGTACTCGCGACGACCATACTCGTGGCGCTGGCGGCGCCCTCCGTGATGGCGGAAGACAAGGGTTATGTCGGGATCGCCATGCCGACGAAATCGTCCGCGCGGTGGATCTCCGACGGCGACAACATGGTGAAGCAGTTCGAGGAGGCCGGCTACACCACCGACCTGCAATACGCCGAGGATGACATCCCGAACCAGCTCGCCCAGATCGAGAACATGATCACCAAGGGCGTCAACGTGCTCGTTATCGCGGCCATCGACGGCACCACGCTCTCGAACGCGCTCGAGAATGCGCATGCCGCCGATATCAGCGTCGTGGCCTACGACCGCCTGATCCGCGACAGCGCCAACGTCGACTATTACGCTACCTTCGACAACTTCAAGGTGGGCGTGCAGCAGGCCACCACGCTGGTCGACGGCCTGAAGGAACGCTTCCCCGATGCGAAGCCGTGGACCATCGAGCTCTTCGGCGGCAGCCCGGACGACAACAACGCCTACTTCTTCTACAATGGCGCGATGAGCGTGCTCCAGCCGATGATCGACTCGGGCGATATCATCATTCCCTCCGGCCAGATGGGCATGGACACGGTCGGCACCCTGCGCTGGGACGGCTCCGTCGCCCAGGCCCGCATGGACAACCTGCTTTCGGCCAACTACACCGACCAGCAGCTGAATGGCGTGCTCTCGCCCTATGACGGGCTTTCCATCGGCATCATCTCCTCGCTCAAGGGCGTCGGCTACGGCTCGGGCGACATGCCGATGCCGATCGTCACCGGCCAGGATGCGGAGATCCCCTCGGTCAAGGCGATCCTGCGCGGCGACCAGTATTCCACCATCTTCAAGGATACCCGCGAGCTTGCCCGCGTGACCGTCGGCATGGTCGATGCGCTGCTTCAGGGCGGCGAGCCTGAAATCAACGACACCACGACCTACGACAACGGCGTGAAGGTCGTGCCCTCCTATCTGCTGGAGCCGGTTCCGGTGACGGCGGCCAACTGGGAAGAGGTCCTGGTGGGAAGCGGCTACTACGCCGCCGACCAGATCCAGTAACCTCCGGCGCGGAGGTCGGGCTCCCCCCTGTCTCCCCCTTCGCGCCTTCCCGCCCCTTTCTGCGAGGGGCGACCGCTTCCAGAATGAAGGGCTGAGCATGGCCACGATCCTCGAAATGCGCGGGATCACGAAGGAATTTCCCGGCGTGAAGGCGCTCGACACCGTGAACCTCTCCGTCGAGGAGGGCGAGATCCACGCGCTTGTCGGCGAGAACGGCGCGGGCAAGTCCACACTGATGAAGGTGCTCTCGGGCGTCTATCCGCACGGCTCCTACAGCGGCGACATCGTCTATGACGGCGAGGTGCAGGCCTTCCGCAACATCGCCGACAGCGAGCGTCAGGGCATCATCATCATTCACCAGGAGCTCGCCCTCGTTCCGCTCCTCTCCATCGCCGAGAACATCTTCCTCGGCAACGAACGTGCGGAGCGCGGCATCATCGACTGGCGCGAAACCAACCGCCGCGCCACTGAACTGCTTGCCCGCGTGGGCCTCGCCGAACGCCCCGAGACCCGCGTCGACGACATCGGGCTTGGCAAGCAGCAGCTCGTTGAGATCGCCAAGGCGCTCTCAAAGAACGTCCGGCTCCTCATCCTCGACGAGCCCACATCCTCGCTCAACGAGACCGACAGCGAGAAGCTCCTCGAGCTGCTCATGGAGTTCCGCCGCAAGGGCATCACCTCGATCCTCATCTCCCACAAGCTCAACGAGATCTCCAAGGTCGCCGACACCATCACCGTCCTGCGCGACGGCTCGGCCGTCTCGCGGCTCGACTGCTCAAGCGGCATCAGCGAAGGCGACATCATCCGCGACATGGTCGGCCGCTCGCTCGAAGACCGCTATCCGCCGCGCGCGCCCGAGATCGGCGGGGTGATCCTCGAGGTTCGCGACTGGACCGTGCACCACCCGATCCATGCCGATCGCAAGGTGGTCGACGGGGTGAGCTTCAACGTCCGCCGCGGCGAGGTGCTGGGATTTGCCGGGCTGATGGGGGCCGGCCGGACCGAGCTCGCCATGAGCCTCTTCGGCCGATCCTGGGGCCGGGACATCTCCGGCCAGGCGCTGATCGACGGCGCCCCGGCTGATCTCTCGACCGTACGCCGCGCGGTGAACGCCGGCCTCGCCTACGCCACCGAAGACCGCAAGACCTACGGGCTCGTGCTCGACGACACGATCCGGCGCAACGTGCCGCTCGCCAATCTCGAGGCGATCGCCGACACGATGGTGGTCGACCGGCACAAGGAGGCCGAGGTCGCCGAGCGCTACCGCAAGCGCCTCGCGATCAAGTGCTCATCCATCGAGCAGGAAACGGTGAACCTCTCGGGCGGCAACCAGCAGAAGGTCGTGCTCGCCAAGTGGCTCTTCGCCGATCCGGACATCCTCATTCTGGACGAACCGACCCGCGGCATCGACGTCGGCGCGAAATTCGAGATCTACACCGTGATCCGTGACCTCGCGATGGCGGGCAAGGCGATCATCGTCATCTCGTCCGAAATGCCGGAGCTCCTCGGGATCACCGACCGCATCTGCGTGATGAACGAGGGCCGTCTCGTCGGCGAGATGGCCACGGCCGAAGCCTCGCAGGAGCGGATCATGTCCACCATCATCAGATCGACCGGGGACCGCCGATGACCCAGACAACCACGAACCCGGAGCATGTCGAGCCGCAACGCTCGGTCCTGCGTCACAGCCTGGGCTTCATCCGCCACCACATCCGCGAATACGGCATCCTTTTCGCACTCATCGCGATCATGGCCTTCTTCCAGATCGCAACGGGCGGCATCCTGCTGAAGCCGGTGAACCTCACCAACCTGATCCTGCAGAACAGCTACATCATCATCATGGCGATCGGCATGCTGCTCGTCATCGTCGCGGGCCACATCGATCTCTCGGTCGGCTCGGTGCTCGGCTTCGTCGGTGCGCTGGCCGCGGTGATGATCGTGCACTGGGGCGTCAACTACTGGGTCGCCGGGATCATCTGTCTCGGCGTCGGGGCCGTCATCGGCATGCTGCAGGGCTTCTGGATCGCCTATTACAAGATTCCCTCCTTCATCGTGACGCTCGCGGGCATGCTCGTCTTCAAGGGGCTCACACTCTGGCTTCTGGCCGGACAGTCGGTCGGCCCCTTCCCCGCCAAGTTCCAGCTCATCGCCTCGGGCTTCATTCCCGATCCGCTCGGCGGCGACGGCATGAACCTCTTTTCCTTCGTGCTCGGCGTTGCGGTGGCCGCCATCCTGCTGCTGATGGCCGTCAGGACACGACGGCACCAGGCGCGCTCCGGCGTCGCCGACGAACCCTTCGCCTTCTTCGCGATCAAGAATGCGCTGATCTTCACCGCGCTCGTCTACATGAGCTGGCTGATGGCCGATTTCCGCGGCCTGCCCAACGTCTTCATCGTCATGGCGCTGCTGATCGCGGTCTATTCCTTCATCGCGAGCCGCACCACGGTCGGCCGGCGCATCTATGCGATCGGCGGCAACGAGAAGGCCGCGCGGCTTTCGGGCATCAACTCGGCCCGCCTGACCTTCTTCACCTTCGCCAACATGGGCATGCTCGCGGCCCTCGCCGGTCTCGTCTTCGCCGCCCGCCTCAACACCGCCACGCCCAAGGCCGGGCTCGCCTTCGAGCTCGACGTGATCGCGGCGGTCTTCATCGGCGGCGCCTCCATGTCGGGCGGCGTGGGCACCATCGTCGGCGCGGTGGTCGGTGCCTTCATCATGGGGGTGATGAACAACGGCATGTCGATCCTCGGCATCGGCATCGACTGGCAGCAGGTCATCAAGGGCCTTGTCCTGCTTGCCGCAGTGATCTTCGACGTCATGAGCAAGAAGAAGGGGTGAACCATGCTGCTCTCGCAATACCGCAGGGATGACGGGCACATACAGGTCGTTGCCCGCGACGGGACCGAAGCCTACGAGGTCCGGACCGACGCAAGCCTCTATGATCTCGCGATCGACTGCGCCGCCACCGGCACGCGCCTGCGCGAGCGGATCGCGGATCTCGGCCTCAACGGCGCGGCCGATCTCGAACGCCTCTATGCCGAAGGCCGTCTGCTCCCGCCCGTGCTGCACCCCGACCCGGCGCATCTCCACCTGACCGGCACCGGCCTCACCCACCTGGGCTCGGCTTCCACGCGGGCCGCGATGCACGCCGGCGCCAAGGCCGAGAACGAGACCGACTCGATGAAGATGTTCCGCATCGGCCTCGAGGGCGGCAAGCCGGCCAACGGCCATGCCGGCGCGCAGCCCGAGTGGTTCTACAAGGGCACGGGGGCGGCTCTCGCCGCGCCCGGCGCGCCGCTTGCCGCCCCGGCCTTCGCAGAGGACGGCGGCGAGGAGCCCGAGATCGCCGGCATCTACATCATCGGCACCGACGGCACGCCGTTCCGCCTCGGCTTCGCGCTCGCCAACGAATTCTCGGACCACGTGATGGAGCGGCAGAACTACCTCTATCTCGCCCACTCCAAGCTCCGCCCCGCCTCGGTCGGCCCCGAGCTTCTGGTGGGCGAGCTGCCCGCCACAATCGAAGGCACCTCCCGCATCCGGCGCGGCAACAGCATCCCCTTCGAGAAGCCGTTCCTGTCCGGAGAGGCCAACATGTCGCACTCGATCGCCAATCTCGAGCACCACCACTTCAAATACGAGATCTTCCGCCAGCCGGGCGATGTGCACATCCACATGTTCGGGACCGCAACACTGTCCTTCGCCGCGGGCATCGCCTGCGCGGATGGCGACATATTCGAGATCGAGGCGGCGCCCTTCGGGCTCCCCCTCCGCAATCCGCTCAGCTTTCCCCGCCGCGAGGAGACGCAGGAGCGCACGGAAATCAGGGCGCTCTGAGGGCAGGACCATGGACTTCAAGAAGGCAGACTGGCCGAGACGGCTCCGCAGCCAGGAATGGTATGGCGGCACGTCGCGGGACAACATCTATCATCGCGGCTGGCTCAAGAACCAGGGCTACCCGGACGACCTCTTCGATGGCCGCCCCGTCATCGGCATCCTCAACACCTGGTCCGAGCTCACGCCCTGCAACGGCCACCTGCGCGAACTGGCCGAGAAGGTGAAGGCAGGCGTCTGGGAAGCGGGCGGATTTCCCCTCGAGGTGCCCGTCTTCTCCGCCTCCGAAAACACCTTCCGCCCCTCGGCGATGATGTATCGCAACCTCGCCGCCCTCGCGGTCGAGGAGGTGATGCGCGGCCAGCCCATCGACGGCGCCGTGCTGCTTGTCGGCTGCGACAAGACCACGCCGTCGCTGATGATGGGGGCGGCCTCCACCGACATCCCCTCGATCGTCGTGACCGGCGGGCCGATGCTAAACGGCTGGTTCCGCGGCGAGCGCGTCGGCTCCGGCACCGCCCTCTGGCAGATGAGCGAGGACATCAAGGCCGGCCGCATGAGCCACGCCGATTTCCTCGAGGCCGAACAGGCCATGAGCCGCTCCTCGGGCACCTGCAACACCATGGGCACCGCCTCGACCATGGCCTCCATGGCCGAAGCCCTCGGCATGGCGCTCTCCGGCAATGCCGCGATCCCGGCCGTCGACTCGCGCAGGCGCGTGATGGCGCAGCTCTCGGGCCGCCGTATCGTGCAGATGGTGAAGGACGACCTGAAACCCTCCGACATCCTGACCCGCGCGGCCTTCGAGAACGCGATCCGCTGCAATGGCGCCATCGGCGGCTCGACCAACGCGGTCATCCACCTGCTCGCGCTTGCCGGCCGCGTCGGCATCGACCTCACGCTCGAGGACTGGGACAGGCTCGGCCGCGACATCCCGACCATCGTCAACCTCATGCCCTCGGGCGAATACCTGATGGAGGAGTTCTTCTATGCCGGCGGCCTGCCTGTGGTGCTCAAGCGCCTCGGCGAGGCCGGCGTCCTCCACCGCGATGCGCTCACCGTCTCCGGCGGCCCGATCTGGGACGAGGTGAAGGACGCGCGCAACTGGAACGAGGACGTCATCCTGCCGGTCGAGAAGGCGCTCACCGCCTCGGGCGGAATTGCCGTGCTCCGCGGCAACCTCGCCCCCAACGGCGCCGTCCTGAAACCCTCCGCCGCAAGCCCGCATCTGATGCAGCACCGCGGCCGCGCCGTCGTCTTCGAGACGATCGACGACTACAAGGCCAGGATCGACTGCGACGATCTCGACATCGACGAGACCTGCGTGATGGTGCTGAAGAACTGCGGGCCCAAGGGCTATCCCGGCATGGCCGAGGTGGGCAACATGGGCCTTCCCCCCAAGGTCCTGAAGAAGGGGATCACCGACATGATCCGGATCTCGGACGCGCGCATGTCCGGCACCGCCTATGGCACGGCGGTGCTCCACACCGCGCCCGAGGCGGCGGTGGGTGGCCCGCTGGCGGTGGTGCGGGATGGCGACATGATCGAGATCGACGTCGCCGCGCGGCGGATCCATCTCGACATTCCCGAGGACGAACTCGCCGCGAGGCTCGCCGCCTGGCGCCCGCTCTCCGCACCGCCCGACAGCGGCTATGCCAGCATGTTCCACGCCCATGTCGAGGGGGCCGATACCGGTGCCGATTTCGATTTCCTCAAGGGCTGCCGTGGGCGGGAGGTCGGTCGTGACAGTCATTGAACCCCGTCAGGATTCCCTCGATGCGATCGTCTGGCGCTTCCTGACCGCCCGCGACCCGGGCGCAACCTTCGGCCCGGCCCAGGGCGAGGACAGACCACCCCCGGGCCGGGGCCACGCGCCTTGCGCCCATGGTGCCCGGCAGGACGACTGTCATGACGATGACTGAACAGGATCTGCGCGACATCGCCATTGTCGGCATCGGCAAGATCGCTCGGGATCAGCATATCCCGGCAATCGCGGACGGCGGCGCGTTCCGGCTTGCCGCGACCGTCAGCCGCTCGGGCGGAATTGCCGGCACCGAGAATTTCACGACCATCGAGGCGCTGCTCGAGGCCCGTCCCGAGATCGGCGCCGTCTCGCTCTGCATGCCGCCGCAGGTCCGTTACGAGGCCGCGGCCGCAGCCCTGCGCGCAGGCCGCCATGTCATGCTCGAGAAACCCCCCGGCGCGACAGTCGCCGAGGTCCGCGCCCTTGCAGAACTTGCCCGCGCCCAAGGGGTGTCGCTCTTCGCGACCTGGCATTCGCGCCATGCCGCCGGTGTCGCGCCCGCGCGCGCCTGGCTGGCCGGGCGCAGTCTGCGAAAGGTCACGATCGACTGGCAGGAAGACGTGCGCGAATGGCATCCGGGCCAGGGCTGGATCTGGGAGCCCGGCGGGCTCGGGGTCTTTGATCCCGGCATCAACGCGCTCTCGATCCTGACCGCGATCCTGCCCGTCCCGGTGCATCTCGCGCGCGCCGAACTCGCCTTCCCCTCGAACCGCGACACACCCATCGCCGCGACGCTCACGTTCGCCGCGCCGGGCGGCGTGCCGGTCGAAGCCGTGTTCGACTGGCGCCAGCAGGGGGCGCCGACCTGGGACATCCGGGTCGAGACGGAGGACGGCACGCTCGCGCTTTCGGAAGGCGGCGGCAAGCTTGCGATCGACGGCGCGCCGCAGCCGCTGGACCATCCGGGCGAATACCCTTCGCTCTACGCGCATTTCGCCGGGCTGCTCGCCCGGAATGCATCGGATGTGGACGACACGCCCCTCGTCCATGTCGCCGACGCCTTTCTGCTCGGCCGCCGCATCGCGGTCGAGCCCTTCGAGGACTGACCCTGATCGTGGGGCCCACGAGGCCCCGCGATGAGGACAAGGCGCGCAGAAGAACGCGCCGGAAACACCAGACAATTGAAAACTCAAAGGGAGGAACACTTCATGAAACTCAACGGATTGCTCGCAACAGCCGCCGCGCTCGCCCTGACCGCCGGCGCCGCCTCGGCCCAGACTGTGGGCTTCTCGCAGATCGGCTCGGAATCGGGCTGGCGCGCGGCTGAAACCACGCTCACCAAGCAGCAGGCGGAAGAGCGCGGCATCGATCTCAAGTTCTCCGACGCCCAGCAGAAGCAGGAGAACCAGATCGCCGCGATCCGCTCCTTCGTGGCGCAGGGCGTGGACGCGATCCTGCTCGCCCCCGTGGTCGCCACCGGCTGGGACAGCGTGCTCGAAGAGGCCCAGGAAGCCGAGATCCCGGTCGTGCTGCTCGACCGCCAGGTCGACAGCTCCGACGATCTCTACCTGACCGCGGTCGGCTCGGATCTCGTGCACGAGGGCAATGTCGCCGGCCAGTGGCTGGTCGAAACCGTGGGCGACAAGGAATGCCGCGTGGTCGAGCTCCAGGGCACCACCGGCTCCTCTCCCGCCATCGACCGCGCCAATGGCTTCCGCCAGGCCATTGAAGGCCACGACAACATCGAGATCGTCCGCAGCCAGACCGGCGACTTCACCCGCGCCCAGGGCAAGGAAGTGATGGAGAGCTTCCTGCAGGCCGAGAACGGCGGCAAGGACATCTGTGCGCTCTACGCCCACAACGACGACATGGCGGTGGGTGCGATCCAGGCCATCAAGGAAGCCGGGCTCAATCCGGGCGAGGACATCCTCATCGTCTCGATCGACGCGGTGCCTGACATCTTCCAGGCGATGGCCGACGGCGATGCGAACGCGACCGTCGAGCTCACGCCCAACATGGCGGGCCCTGCCTTCGATGCGCTCGCAGCCTACTGGGCGGACGGCACCATGCCGCCGAAGTTCATCCAGACGGAATCGAAGCTCTACACCCAGGCCGACGATCCGATGGGCCAGTATGAAGCCAAGAAGGGTCTCGGCTACTGAGAGGCCCCAAGGCGGCGGGCCGGCCCTCCGGTCCGCCGCACCCCTGCCTGCCGCTGGAGCGAGAATGCTGCTTTCGGTTCAATCCCTCACCAAGACCTTCCCCGGCACCCGGGCGCTCGATGGCGTCGATTTCGAGCTGGCCGCCGGCGAGGTCCACGCGCTCCTCGGCGAAAACGGCGCGGGCAAGTCCACGCTCATCAAGTGCCTGACCGGCGCCTACCGCCGCGATGCGGGCGAGATCCGGCTCGAGGGCGCGCGCATCTCGCCGCGCTCCACCTCCGAAGCCCAGGAGCTCGGCATCGGCACGGTCTATCAGGAGGTGAACCTCCTGCCCAATCTCACCGTCGCCCAGAACCTCGCCTTCGGCCGCGAACCGCGCCGCTTCGGCCTCGTCGATGGCCGCGCGATGCGGGCAATGGCCCGTGAGACGCTCATGGGGTACGGGCTCGACATCGACGTCGGCCGCGACCTCGGCTGCTATTCCGTCGCCATCCAGCAGATCATCGCCATCGCCCGCGCCGTCGCGCTCTCGGGCAAGGTGCTGATCCTCGACGAACCCACCGCGAGCCTCGACGCCCGCGAGGTCGAGATGCTGTTCGATGTCGTCCGCGGCCTCCGCGACCGGGGCCTCGGCATCGTCTTCGTCTCGCATTTCCTCGATCAGGTCTTCGCGCTCAGCGATCGCGTCACCGTGCTCCGCAACGGCCAGAAGGTCGTGACCGAAGCCACGCGCGATCTCGACCGCGTGCGGCTCATCGAGCACATGCTCGGCCGCGTCCTCGAGGACGAGGTGGTGGCGCAGGCGGCGGGCCACGGCGCGGGCGCGCCGATCCGCCCCGAACTCCTGCGCGCCGAGGGCCTAGGCCGGCGCGGCATGATCGAACCCTTCGACCTGCGCGTCGGCGTGGGCGAGGTCATCGGCCTTGCGGGCCTCCTCGGCTCCGGCCGCACCGAAAGCGCCGAGCTGCTCTTCGGCGTCCGCGCCGCCCAAACCGGCACCGCGCGCGATGCGGATGGCGAGATCGACCTCTCCTCGCCGCGGACCGCCATCGCCGCAGGCTTCGGCTTCGCCCCGGAGGACCGCAAGACCGACGGCATAGTCGGCGACCTCTCGGTGCGCGAGAACATCGCGCTCGCCCTCCAGGCCCGCCGCGGCTGGACCCGCCCGATGTCCCGCGCCGAACAGGTCCGGCTCGCGAAGGACTACATCGCACGGCTCGACATCCGCACCTCGGACGCCGAGAAACCCGTGGGACAGCTCTCGGGCGGCAACCAGCAGAAGGTGATCCTTGCCCGCTGGCTCGCGATGAACCCGCGCTTTCTCATCCTCGACGAACCCACCCGCGGCATCGATGTCGGCGCGCATGCCGAAATCCTCCACCTCATCCGAGAACTCACCTCGGGCGGCATGTCGATCCTCATCGTCTCCTCCGAGCTCGACGAGCTCATCGCCGTCTCCGACCGGGTGATCGTGGTGCGCGACCGCCGCCACGTCGCCGAACTCACCGGGGCGGAGATCTCCACCGAGACCATCGTCCGCGCCATCGCCGAGGAGGACGCCGCATGATGCCGCAAGCCCTCCGCCGCGTCCTGCCGCAGATCCTGACGCTCGCCGCCGTGGTGATGCTCGTCACCCTCGTCTTCCCGACCTTCCTCTCGATCTCGGTCTCCGACGGCCGCCTCGTCGGCCCGGTGATCGACATCCTCAAGCGCGGCGCGCCGATCGGGCTGCTCGCCATCGGCATGACGCTCGTCATCGCCTCGCGCGGCATCGACCTTTCGGTCGGCACCGTGATGGCGATCTGCGGCGCCGTGGCCGCCACGGCGATCGTGAACGGCTGGGGGCTCGGGCCCGCCCTCCTGCTCGCTCTGGCCGCCGGCCTCGCCGCAGGGCTCTGGAACGGCTTTCTCGTCGCGGTGATCGGCATTCAGCCCATCGTGGCGACGCTGATCCTGATGACCGCCGGGCGCGGCATCGCCCAGCTCATCACCGAGGGCCGGATCCTCACCTTCAGTCATCCGGGCCTTGCCTTCCTGGGCTCGGGCAGCCTCTTCGGCATCCCGGTTCCGGCGCTGCTCTGGCTTGCCGCGGCCATCGCCGTCACGCTTCTCATGCGCCGCACCGCGCTCGGCCTCCTCATCGAGGCGATCGGCGTCAACCGCCGCGCCAGCGCACTCGCCGGGGTCAACGCCCGCGTGCTGCTCATCGCCGTCTACATGGCCTCGGGCCTCTGCGCCGCCGTCGCGGGCCTCATCGCCACCGCCGACATCCGCGGGGCGGATGCCAACAACGCCGGCCTCTGGCTCGAGCTCGACGCGATCCTCGCGGTGGTGATCGGCGGCAACTCCCTGATGGGCGGGCGCTTCTCCATCGCGGCCTCCGTGCTCGGGGCGCTCATCATCCAGACCATCGACACCGGAATCCTGCTGGCGGGCTTCCCGTCCGAATACAATCTCGTGCTCAAGGCCGCGCTCGTGATCATCATCCTCATCCTGCAATCGCCCCGCCTCGCGGCGGACTGGCAGCTCTGGCGCCGCAGCCGCTCCGGCCTCTCCGGCAGCCATGCCGCCGCCACGCCCAAGCCGAAGGAGAGCCTCCGATGATCTCCCGCGCGCTGCCGCTCTACGTCACCATCGCGATCTTCCTTGTCGCCTACGCCATCTGCTACGCGCAGTTTCCCGCGATGCTCTCCACGCGGGTGATCGGCAACCTCCTGACCGACAATGCCTATCTCGGCATCGTCGCCGTCGGCATGACGATCGTCATCCTCTCCGGCGGCATCGACCTCTCGGTCGGATCGGTCATCGCCTTCTCCGGGGTCTTCATCGCGGTCCTGCTTCGCGACACCGGCCTGCACCCCATTGTCGTCTTCGCGCTCCTCCTCGCGGTGACGACCACCTTCGGCGCGCTGATGGGCGGCTTCATCCACCTTCTCGGCATGCCGCCTTTTATCGTCACGCTCGCGGGCATGTTCCTCGCCCGCGGGGCGGCCTACATGCTCACGATCGATTCCGTGCCGATCCGGCACGCCTTCTACGACGCGATCCAGAGCAGCTACTATCTCATGCCCGGCAAGGGCCGCCTCACCCTCATCGGCGTCCTGATGCTGCTGAGCGTCGCGGCCGGGATGCTTCTCGCCCACCGCACCCGGTTCGGCGCCAGCGTCTTCGCGCTCGGCGGCGGCGAGGCGACGGCCCGGCTCATGGGGGTCGAGGTCGGGCGCACCACCGTGCTCATCTATGCCTTCTCGGGCTTCATGGCCGGGCTCTCGGGCATCGTCTTCTCGATCTACACCGGCTCCGGCTACCCGCTGGCCACCGTCGGCACCGAGCTCACCGCGATCGCCGCGGTGGTGATCGGCGGCACGCTCCTGACCGGCGGCTCCGGCTACGTGTTCGGCACCCTCGTGGGCGTCCTCACCATGGGCCTCGTCCAGACCTACATCGTCTTCGACGGCAGCCTCTCCAGCTGGTGGACCAAGATCGTGATCGGCATCCTGCTCCTCGTCTTCATCGTGCTCCAGAAGCTCCTGCTCCGCCTCACCCAGGCCCGCCTCGCCCCGCTCGGGGCCGCCGCATGACCATCGCGACGGCCTGGATCGGGGTCGACTGGGGCACGACCAACATGCGGCTCTGGGCCATCGATGCCGCAGGCACGGTGCTGGCCGAGCGGCAGACCGGGACGGGCATGGCCGCGCTCCACCCCAGGGGCTACGAACCGGCGCTGCTCGACGCGGCCGCGGATCTCCTGCCCGCCAGGCGGCGGACACCCGTTCTCGTCTGCGGCATGGCCGGAGCGCGCCAGGGCTGGCGCGAGGCGCCCTATGCCCCCGTGCCCGGCCCGCCCTGCGGCCTGCCGCCGGTCAGCGTGCTCGCCGCCGACCCCCGGCTCGACGTGCGCATCCTGCCGGGCCTCTGCCAGGCCGCTCCGGCCGCCGACGTGATGCGCGGCGAGGAGACCCAGATCGCGGGCCTCCTCGCCCGCACCCCCGGCTTCGACGGCGTCGCCTGCCTGCCGGGCACCCATACGAAATGGGCACGGCTCCGCGCCGGCCGTGTGGAAGGCTTCCGCACCATCCTGACCGGCGAGCTCTTCGGCCTGCTCGCCAGCCAGTCCGTGCTGCGCCACTCCATCGGGCCGGGCTGGGATGGCGCTGCCCATGCCGCGGCCCTCGCCACGGCGCTTGCCGCCCCCGAGCGCGTGCCGGGCGCGCTCTTCGCGCTCCGGGCCGAGAGCCTGCTGGCCGGGCTCGATCCCGCCGCGGCGCGGGCGCGGCTCTCCGGCCTGCTGATCGGCGCGGATCTCGCCGCAGCCGCCGACATCTGGCGCGGGCAGCCCGTGGCGGTGATCGGCGCGGAGCCGCTTGCCGGCCTCTATGCCGCGGCGCTCGCGCAGCAGGAGGCCGCGGTCCGCCGCGAGGATGTCGGCGCCCTCACGCGCGCGGGGCTCACGGCGGCATACGAAACCCTCAGCGGAGCCGAGGCATGAGACGCAAGATCACCGCGATCCTCCGCGGCATCACCCCGGGGGAGGCGCTCGCCGTCACCGAGGCACTGATCGCGGCCGGGATCACAACCATCGAGGTGCCGCTCAACTCGCCGTCGCCCTTCGAGAGCATTGCCGGGATGGCCACCCGCTTCGAGCGCGATGCGCTGATCGGCGCGGGCACCGTGCTCAGCCCGCACGATGCCCGCCGCGTCGCCGTGGCGGGCGGCCGCCTTGTGGTCTCGCCCGACTGCAATCCGGAGGTGATCGCGGCGACGAAGGCCGCGGGTCTCCTCTCCTGCCCCGGCGTCATGACCCCCACCGAATGCTTCGCCGCCCTCCGGGCCGGTGCGGATGTCCTCAAGCTCTTTCCCGCGACCCTGCTCGGGCCCGCAGGTCTCGCCGCCATGCGCGCGGTCCTGCCGAAAGGCACCGAAGTGCTTGCGGTCGGCGGTGCCGGCCCCGAGAATTTCGCCGCCTGGAAACAGGCCGGCGCCGACGGCTTCGGCATCGGCACCGCGCTCTATCGCCCCGGTGACAGCGCGGCCGAGGTCGCCGCCCGCGCCGCCCGCATCACCGCCGCCTATGACGAGGTGTTTCACCCATGACCGACAGCCGCCGCGCCCCCGAGGCCCGCCTCTTCGACGCCCGCGCCTGCACCCTCGGCGAGGGGCCGCTCTGGCACCCGCTCCGCCGGCAGTTCTTCTGGTTCGACATCATCGGCAAGCGCCTGCTCAGCCGGGAAAACGACCGGCCCCATGTCTGGCAGTTCGACGAACACGCCTCCGCCGCGGGCTGGGTCGATGCAGACACCCTGCTCATCGCCACCGAGACCGGCCTGCGCCGCTTCGACATCACCTCCGGCGCGCATGAGGAGGTCCTGCCGCTCGAGGCCGGGAACCCGGTCACCCGCTCGAACGACGGCCGCGCCGACCGGCAGGGCGGCTTCTGGATCGGCACCATGGGCAAGAACGCCGAGCCGGGCGCGGGCGCGATCTACCGCTTCCATGACGGCGCGCTCGAATGTCTGCACAGGGACATCACGGTCTCCAACGCGATCTGCTTCGCCCCCGACGGCCGGACCGCCTATTTCAGCGACACCCGGACGCACCGCATCCTGCGCCAGGAGCTCGATGCCGAGGGCTGGCCGTCCGCGCCGGCCGAAGCCTTCATCGACCTCACCGAGGAGCCGCTCAACCCGGACGGCGCCGTGATCGACGCCGAAGGCGGCCTCTGGAATGCGCAATGGGGGGCGGGCCGCGTCGCCCGCTACCGCCCGGATGGCAGCTTCGATCGCGCGATCGCCGTGCCCGGCCGGAACACCTCCTGCCCGGCCTTCGGCGGCCCCGATCTCGCGCAGATCCTCGTCACCACCGCCCGCGAGGCGCTCGCGGCGCCCGGCGAGGCCGATGGCCGCACCTATCTGATCGAGGCGCCGGGCGTCTGCGGGCTCCCCGAGCCGCAGGTCCGGCTCTGAAACCACCCGCCTGAAACGGCAACAGGCCCCGCCGGGGATCTCCCGGCAGGGCCTGTCCGAAGGAAGGCTCCAGCGGCGCGAAGCCGCCGGAGCGCAAACATCAGCGCTTGGAGAACTGGAAGCTCCGGCGCGCCTTCCGCTTGCCGTATTTCTTGCGTTCGACGACGCGGCTGTCGCGGGTGAGGAACCCGGCGGCCTTCAGCGCGGGGCGCAGGCTCGGCTCGTAGAGCGAGAGCGCCTGGCTGATGCCGTGCTTCACGGCGCCGGCCTGACCGGAGAGGCCACCGCCCTTCACGGTCGCCATCACGTCAAACTCTCCGGCGACACCGGCGACGGAGAACGCCTGGCCGATCACCATCTGCAGCACCGGACGGGCAAAGTAGTCGTTCATCGGCTTGCCGTTGACGGTGACCTTGCCGGAACCCGGCTTGATCCAGACGCGCGCGGTGGCGTCCTTGCGGCGGCCGGTCGCATAGGAACGGCCAAGCTCGTCACGAACGGGTTCGCGCACGGGGGCGGCATCGGCAACCACCGCATCGGCGGCAACGGCATCCTTGAGCTCTTCGAGCGAGGAAAAATCGGCCATGGTCACGCGCTCCGGGTGTTCTTGGGGTTCATCGAGGCGAGATCGACCACCTCGGGGCTCTGGCCCTCATGGGGATGCACCGCACCCGCATAGACGCGCAGGTTCGACATCTGCTTGCGGCTGAGCGGCCCGCCCGGCAGCATGCGCTCGACCGCCTTGAGGATCACCCGCTCGGGATGACGGCCCTCGAGGATCTGCGCCGCCGTGCGGTGCTTGATGCCGCCCGGAAAGCCGGTGTGCCAGAAGTACTTCTTGTCGGCGCGCTTGCGGCCGGTCATCTGCACCTTCTCGGCGTTGATGACGATCACGTTGTCGCCCATGTCCATGTGCGGGGTGAACGTCGCCTTGTGCTTGCCGCGCAGCCGCATGGCGACCAGCGAGGCGAGGCGGCCGAGCACGATGCCTTCGGCATCGATCACGACCCACTTCTTGTTTATGTCTGCCGGTCTGGCGGAATAGGTTTTCATCTCTTGTCCGTCCTGTCTTCAGGTCAGGGCCGGGCGCGCCTCGGGGGCGGTCCCCCAAGGGCCAGCGGCCCGCTCCGAACGAGCGGTCCTTCTACAGGATTTTCCGCGCAGGTCAATCGGCCGGGATCAAAATTACCCCTTATATTTCATGCCCTTGAAATTATGGTATCATAATACCCCAATTATCTACTGCATTCTGTCCGGCGCCCAGGCGTCAATCACGCCCGTTGCCTTGAGAATCGCATAGACGACGAGAAACGCCAGAAAGGCATAGAACGCCCGCCGCATCCCCGGGGTGCGGGTGATGAGCGCTATGACGGCGAACAGGGCGGCAAAGAGGAACAGGATGCGGATCATGTCCGCACTATGCCCCGCCCGGCGCACCGCGCAAGCCGCATTCCGGCCCCGGCTTGACGCGACCATATAATAAGCTTACCTGATTATATGTCTACTTTACAGAATCGGACCCGACCGTCATGCACCCCGCACCGGAAAGCCTGAACTTCGTGGTGGCCGACATGGCCCGCCTGTTCCGTTCGGGCTTCGAGCACCGCGTGGCCGAGGCGGGCCTCGGCGTCACCCCGGCCGAGGCCCGCGTGCTCGCCCACCTCCGCCGCACCGGCCCGATCCGGCAGCACCTGCTCGCCGATCGGCTCTGCGTCGCCCAGATGAGCCTCTGCGGCTTTCTCGACCGGCTGGAACAGGCGGGGCTGGTGCAGCGCGCGCCCGACCCCGACGACCGGCGCGCCAAGCGCGTGCACCTGACCGACGCCGCGGGCCCCGTGCTCGACCAGATCGCGGCGATCGGGGCGGAGATGCGCACGCTCGCCCGCGCCGGCATGTCCGACACCGAATGGGAGACCTTCGCCGCCGCCGCGCGGCTGGTCCGCGACAATCTCACCCGTGCCCGCGAGGCCCGCTGCTCCGGAGGCGCATCATGACCACACCCGAGACCCTGCCCGAGGCCGACGCCGCGCCCGCCCCGGTGATGAGCGAGCGCCGGGTCGCCCTGATCGGCGGCCTCTTCGTCGCCATCGGCCCGATTTCGATGGCGCTCTACACGCCGGCGATGACCGAGATCGTCCATGCCTTCGGCACCACCGAGAGCTTCGTGAAGCTCACCCTCACGCTCTATTTCGGCGGCTTCGCCTTCGCCCAGCTCATCGCCGGGCCGCTCTCCGATGCGCTCGGCCGCCGCCCCGTCACCTTCGCCTTCATGGGCATCTACTTCCTCGGCAGCCTGATCGCGCTCATGGCGCCCGGCATCGAGGTCCTGATGGCCGCGCGCTTCCTCCAGGGCGTCGGCGCCTCGGCCGGGGTGGCGATCTCGCGCGCCATCGTGCGCGACCTATTTTCCGGCGACCGCTCGTCGCGGATCATGAACCTCATCGGCATCATCCTCGCGGTCGGCCCCGCCACCGCACCGACGATCGGCGGCCTCACCCTCGAGCTCGCCGGCTGGCGCGCGATCTTCGTCATCATGGCGCTCTTCGGCATCGCCGTGGTGCTGGCGACCGTCTTCGCGCTCAAGGAAACCGTCGTCCCCGACCGCAGCCGCTTCAGCTTCCGTGGCCTCGCCTCCTCCTATGTCGTCATCCTCGGCAACGCCCAGTTCCTCGGCGCCTCCGGGGTCGTGGCGGGCACCATCGGCGCGATCTACGCCCAGGCGACGTTCCTGCCCTTCATCCTGATGGACCGTGTCGGGCTCACCCCCACCCAGTTCGGGCTCGGCATGCTCATGCAGTCGGGCTTCTTCCTCGGCGGCTCGCTCGCGCTCCGCGTCCTGCTCAACCGGGTCAGCGCGGCCAGCATGGTCGCGCCCGGCCTCTGCTTCGTGGCCCTGGGCGGGCTCGGAACCTTCTCGCTGCTCCTCGGCGATCCGAGCTTTCTCCACGTCATGCTGCCGATCTCCTGCGCCTCGATCGGCATCGCCTTCATCATGCCGGCAATGTCGACCGCCGCCCTTGTGCCCTTCCCCGACCGGGCGGGCGCGGCCGCGGCGATGATGGGCTTCCTGCAGATGGGCTCGGGGCTCGCCGTCGGCACCCTCGGCGCGAGCTTCGGCGATCCGCTCCTCGCCATGGCCGTGCTCATTCCGGCGATGGGCATCGCCGCGATCCTCTCCTACCGGCTCTACCGCCGCACGGTCCGGGATGCCTATGCCCGGCCGCAACACCGCACGCTCTCCGCGGCGCCGCCCCAGGCGCGGGCCTGAGGCCGGCGCGGGATCAGGCGGGGGATCAGGCGCGGGCGGGCGGCACCGAATAGGTGAGGCTCGCCCGCGCCACCGGTGCCGCGACCCCCTCCGAATAGAGCAGCACGTCTCCCACCGAGAGCCGCCGCCCGAGCTTCAGGATGCGCGCCTCCGCCAGCAGCGGGCCAGGCTCGGGCTTGCGCATGAAGTCGATGCCGCAGTTCGTCGTCACCGCCAGCGCCTCGCGCCCGACATGGGCCAGCGTCACGATGTAATAGGCGCAATCGGCCAGAAGGAAGAGCGTCGGACCGGACACCGTGCCGCCCGGCCGCAGGTCCTCCTCGCGCGTCTCCATCCGCACCCGCACCCGCCCGGGCGCCAGGTCGAGGATCTCGAAACGCCCGGCCTGCTGCGGAAACACCTCGTCAACGAAGGCGGAAAGCTCGGGAATTGAAAGCACAGTCTGCATCGGTGGTCTTTCGCGTCTGCGGAAACTGTCGCAGAGTGGCAAGCCAACGCACCGGAGGCAAGGGAGGCAAGATTGACCGAAGACACGCTCGTGCGCGAAGACATTCTCCTGCGGGAGGACGAGGGCGCGATCGCGACCCTCACCCTCAACAACCCGGGCAAGCTCAATGCGCTCTCCGAGGCGATGCTCGCCACGCTCCAGGCGGCCCTCGACGACATCGCGGCAAGCCGGAGCGTGCGCGTGGTGATCCTGCGCGCCGCGGGCAAGGCGTTCTGCGCCGGGCACGATCTGCGCGAGATGACCGCGGCCCGCCAGGCGCCCGACGGCGGGCTCGCCTATTTCGAAACCCTCTTTGCCACCTGCGGCCGGATGATGACCTCGATCGTGAAGCTGCCCCAGCCGGTCATCGCCGAGGTGCACGGCATCGCCACCGCGGCGGGCTGCCAGCTCGTCGCGAGCTGCGATCTCGCCGTCGCCGCCGAGGGCACCCGCTTCGGGGTGAACGGGGTCAACATCGGCCTCTTCTGCTCGACACCGATGGTCGCGCTCACCCGCAACATCCCGCGCAAGCAGGCCTTCGAGATGCTCACCGCCGGCGAGTTCATCGACGCCGGCGAGGCCCGCAGCCTCGGCCTCGTCAACCGCGTGGTGCCCGAGGCCGAACTGGCCGGCACGAGCCGGGCGCTCGCCGAAAGGATCGCCGCCAAGCTCGGGCCCGCGGTCCGCATCGGCAAGCGCGCCTTCTACGAACAGGCCGAGATGGGCCTCGAGGCGGCGTATGCCCATACCGGCCGGGTGATGGCCCAGAACATGATCCGCGAGGACACGGCCGCCGGGATCGAGGCCTTCCTCGACAAGCGCAAGCCCGAGTGGAACCAGTAGCAACGCAAAGGGCCGGCCCCGCCGCCAGGCGGGACCGGCCCCCTCGAGCCTTCGGGCCTCAGCGCGCGGCGGCTTCCGCCCGCACCTCGTCCGCATCCGTCACGCCGGGATCGGCCTCCTCGGCCGCCGGGGCCGGATCGACCAGAAGCGGCAGCATCGTCGCCTGACCGTAGGTCGTCTCCTGGCGATGGGCCGGGGTTTTCCACTCGAGCGTGTCGAACGCGCCGCAGCTCTCGCAGACCGGCCGCCAGGCGTCATGCACGTGCCCGCACTTCTCGCAGACCCACTGCGGCCCGCGCGAGGCATCGAGCGCCTTGGCAAGCCAGGCCCGCACCACCGCTTCCGGCGCGCCCTGCCCGCGCTCGACCGCGGCCATGAGCGCAAGGCTCCGCGTGGTCGGATCGGTCTCGGGCAGCGTGCCGAGCGCCTTGCGCGCCGCGGGGAAATCCTCCGCCGCCAGCGCAAGCTCCGCGCTCAGAAGCCGGCTTTCCGGGTTGTTCGGCGCCGCCGTGATCAGGCTATCGAAGCGCTTCATCCGCGCCTGCGGCGTCTCCTCGGGCACGATCGCGGCAAAGGCGGCGGCGAGATCGGGATGCGGGTTCGCGGCCCAGGCCCGCACCAGCACCTTCGACGCCTTCCGCGCCATGCCCTTCTCGACCAGCACCTGCGCGGCGAGCACCGCGGCGGGCACCAGCGTCGGCGCATACTTGTTGGCCTGCAGCGCCGCATCGTTCCGGCGCGCCTCGTTGCCCTCGGCCGCGGCCGCCTGCGCATCGGCGAGCGAGAGCACCGCTTCGCGCCGGTGGCCGATGTCCCGCGGCAGCAGCCGGGCGTGCATCGAGGCATTGAGCGTGTCGCGCGCCCCCGACCAGTCGGCTTCGCGCGACTGCAGATCGAAGAGCGTGCGCAGCAGCGCGGGGTTGTCCGGCCGGAGCGCGAAGGCCTTCTTGGCCAGCGCCAGCGCCGTCGTCGTGTCGCCCTCCTCGAGCTTCTGGCGCATGAGGCCGCTCACGCCGACGAAGCGCGTGCGGCTGTCGTCGAGCATCGTCTTGTAATAGCCGATGGCCCGCGTCTTGTCGCCGTTGAGCTCGGCGGCCTGCGCGCTCACGAGGCCGGTGACATCCTTGCGGCCGAGAAGCTTCTCGGCCTTCGCCGCCTTCTTCATCGCCCGCTTCGAATCGCCCGAGGCCAGCGCGATCATGCCGTCCGACAGCGCGTTGAACCCGCGCCGCTCGCGCGAACGGTTGAAATACCGGCTGATCGCCGTCTCGTCACCGAGCAGGAAGCGCATCAGCGCGATGATGAAGCCGAGCACCTTGAGGATGACGACCGCCGCCACCAGCAGCACGACGAGCGCGATGAGCGAGCCGATCGGGGTCAGCGACCACTCGCGCCCCGCGAAGGCAATCACCACCTCGCCCGGCGTCTCGAGAATCCAGGCCACCCCGAAGGCAAGGCCCGCGGCAATGGCGATGAAGATGAAGATCTTGATCAGAGACCAGAGCATGTTCGGAAGCCTTCCCTCAGTTCGTGGCCGGCAGGCTGGCCTGCAGTTCGCCGAGGCCCGCCTCCGCGCCCTGGCGCAGACGCACATCCGTCAGCCACGGGCCCATGGCCGCCGCCGCCTCGGAGGGCAGCGCGTCGGCTTCGGCAAGCACGCCCGGCAGATCGTTCTGCTTGAGCTTCGCCTCCATCCGCGACAGCACCGCATCCGTGCCCGTGCCATCCTGGGGCGTGAGCGAGCGGGTGGCGAGCTGTGCGGTGACGAAGGCGCGCGAGCGCGCGAGGAACCCGTCACCCGCCTCGGCCTCGATGCTGGCGCGGATCGCGGCATGGGCCGCATCGGGATACCGCTCCTCGAGCATCTGGAGCGTCGGCGCGCCGCTGGGCGCGGCCGCGGCCAGCCCCTCGGGCAGCGTCACGTTCTCCGCCGCGGTCAGCCGGTCGGCCGCATCGGTAAATGGCTGGCCGCTCGCAAGCGCCGCCCGGATGAGCGCGACATCGGCGTCGATCTCGGCGGCATTGAGCTGCGTCTCGGCCTCCTGCTGGATCTCCGCGACCTTTTCCTCCGCCGCGCTGATCGAGCGGTCGGCGGTCGCGCCCACCTCCTCGATCTGATGGCTGAGCGAGGCGACCCGGTCGGTCAGGTCGCGCATCTCGCCGCGGAGCCCCTCGAGCTCGGCGCGATAGACGTCGATCTCGGCCGAGCCCGACGCGCTTGCGCCGCTGAGCTGGTCGCGCAGCGAGGAGACCTCGCCGGCCTGGCCCTCGACCGTGCCCTCGAGGCGCGCGATCCGCTGCGCGACATCCGCGCTGTCGGCCGCCTCGACCGTCTTGCGCAGATCCGCGAGCGCCGCGTCGGTCTCGGTCTTCGCGGCGGCAACCGCGGAAGAGACATCCGCCTGCGTCGCGACATCGCCGCTCACGCCGTCGAGCTTGGCGGAAAGATCGTCGATCCGCCCGGAAAGCGCTGCAATCTCGTCTTCGGTCCCGGCAGCACCCGGCGTGAGCCAGGCCGCGACCGGCGCCATGCCCGAAGGCAGCATCGGCGCGACCTTCGGCGCGGCCCAGATCCCCAGAGCCGCCCCGGCGATCAGCACCACGAGCAGCGTGAGCAGCTTGGCCGCGAAGGAAGACCCTTCGGCCTCCTCCTCCTGATGCTCTTCCTCGGCGTGATGACGGTCATGCGCCTCAGCCGCACGCGCCGCAGCCGCCGTCTCGGCCGGCTCGGCCTCGACAACCGGCTCAGGCTCGACCACCGGCTCGGGCTCGACGTCCTGCACCGGCGTCTCCGAGGCCGCCGCCTCGCGGTCCGTCTCCAGCGGCTCGTCCGGCTCGACGTTCCAGACGGTCTCGTCCTCCGGCGTGTCCTCGGCCTTCACGACCGGATCCACAAAGGACTCGTCTGCGAGAATGTCGCGCGGCGGCTCCGCCTCGCCACCTGGCCGGATCGGATCCGTCTCCGGAATCGGCCGGGTCCCTTCGGGGCCTTCTGCGCCGGTCCCGGATGCCACCGTGTCGTCTCCGGTCGCATCATTCTCTCGTGCTGCCATCGAACCTTCCCCACGCACCATGAACTTCCGGTCGGATACTAGGCGATGGATTTTCCGTGAACAAGGAAAAGCCCCCGCCACGGACCGCACCCCGCCGGAAGCGTTTCCGGAGCGATCCGCAGGTGCTCGGAAGGCGCGTGAAAGCGCCGTCCGGGCACATCAATTCGCCGTCGCGAGCGCCTCCGGGCCCGGCATCGGCCGGTCACCGTGGCGCGCGAGCTGGCGGCACACAAGCAGCACCGGCAACAGCCCGATCGCGACAATCACAAGGCTCGGCACCGCGGCCTGCTCCAGCCGCTCGTCCGCGGCGAGCCGGTGCGCCTGCACCGCCAGCGTGTCGAAGTTGAAGGGCCGCATGATCATCGTCGCCGGCAGCTCCTTCATCGTGTCGACGAAGACGATCAGCGCCGCGGCGAGGATGCTGCCCCGCATGATCGGCAGATGCACCCGCCCGAGCATCCGCGGCGGCGCCAGCCCCAGCGTGCGGCTCACCGCGTCGATGTTGGGGCTCAGCGAGGCATAGCCCGCCTCCAGCGTGTTGAGCCCCGCGGCCATGAACCGCGCCATGTAGGCCAGCACCAGAATCCAGATCGATCCGGTGAAGATCAGCCCCGTCGAGACCCCGAAGGTCGCGCGGGCCCAGTCCGAGATCGTGTTGTCGAGTGCGGCGAGCGGCACGAGAATGCCCACGGCGATCACGCCCCCCGGCACCGCATAGCCGAGCCCCGCGCCCAGCACCATCACCCGCGACGCCCGCCCCGGCAGCAGCCGGGCCCGGAAGCTGATGAGCACGGCGCCCGTCACCGTCACCAGCGCCGCGGCGGCCGCCAGCGTCAGCGAATTGGTGACGAACCGCATGTAGCGCGGATCGAACAGGCTCTGGCCGCTGTCCACCGCCATCTGCGTCAGCACAACGACCGGCAGCAGGAAGCCCACGAAGACCGGCACGAAACAGAAGAACGCCGCGATCCAGCCCGCCAGCCCCTCGAGCGGCTGCGGGTCGAACATCTCGGCGCGCGCGCCCCGGGTATGGGCGCGGGCCTGCCCGCGCTGGATGCGCTCGAGGGCGGCCAGCAGCAGCGCGAAGGAAAGCAGACAGAGTGCCAGCTGCGCCGCCGCACCCCGGTCCCCCATCGAGAACCAGGCCTGATAGATGCCCGTCGAGAAGGTGCGGACGGAGAAATGCGCCACCGTGCCGTAATCGGCGATCGTCTCCATCACCGTCAGCAGCACCCCGCCGACGATCGCCGGCCGCGCCATCGGCAGGCTCACCTGCCAGAACGCCCGCCAGGGCCCGCGCCCGAGCGTCCGCGCCGCGAGATAGGCCGAGATCGACTGCTTGGCGAAGGCGGTGCGGGCCAGCAGATAGACGTAAGGATAGAGGACGCAGACGAGCATCAGCGCCGCGCCGGGCAGCGAGCGGACATTCGGAAACCAGTAATCCCGCGGCCCCCAGCCCGTCACCTCGCGCAGAAGCGTCTGCACCGGCCCCGAATGCTGCAGAAGATCGGTATAGGCATAGGCGAGCACATAGGCCGGGAAGGCGAGCGGCAGCACCAGCAGCACCTCGAAGAGCCGCGAGCCCGGGAAGCGGAACATCGTGACGAGCCAGGCCGCCCCCGCGCCCACCGCCGCGGTGCCAGACGCCACAAGCCCCACCAGCATCAGCGTGTTGAGGATGTAGCCCGGCAACACCGTCTGCACGAGCCCGGTCCAGGTGGCGAAATTCCCGGTGAACGCCGCAAGCCCCGCCGCCACGATCGGCGCCATGCAGACAAGCGCCGCAATCCACGCGAGGATTTTCAGAATGCGTTCGCCCACAGGGCCGGACCTCCACGTCACACCGTTCCCCCGAGGTAGCCCGGAGACAGAGGCCCGGCAAGCCCCCCTGCGCGATGCGCGTGTGCGTCCTCAGACTCGGGCTCGGATCTCGGGCTCAGACCGCGGGGCGGAGCATCCGGAGACGCGCGGCCGGCACGCGCCGGGTTTCCACCCCGGTGAAGACATGGAGCGTGTCGAGCTCGCGGTCCACCACCGCATGGTCCGAGACCCAGCCGCCCATCAGCAGATAGGTCCGGAGCAGCGGCGGCATCCCCCGCATCGCCGCAGCGAGGTCAGGCTTCTTCAGCCGGAGCTTCCGGGCATAGCGGAAGACCGAGGGCGCCTTCACCCGCGGCAGCCAGCGCCGCGGCGCGAGGTGGTTTTCCTTGAGCAGCGCGAAGGCATCCTCATGCGCCGCCGTCTCGGTGCCGTGGAAGCTCGAACAGCCGAACAGCAGCTCGACCCCATGCGCCTCCACCATGCCGCCGATGAAGCCCCAGGCCACCCGCAGCACGTCCGGGTCGCGCGCCGCCTCGGCGATGCAGAACCGCCCGAGCTCCAGCATCGGCGCCTTGAAGCCCGCGAGCCGCGAAAGATCGTAGAACTGCGCCGAATAGGAACGCGAGATCGCCGAACCGTCCGCGAGCAGCAACGCCCGGAAGCAGCAGACGAGCTCTCCCGAGCGAAGGTCCTCGACCAGCACATGCCGCGCCAGCGCATCGAAGGCGTCGCAGTCGCGCGCCGCCGCCCCGTGATCCGCGCCCGGCGCCCGGCCTGCGCGGAACCGGCGGTAGCGCAGGGCCTGCGCGCGCGCCAGATCCTCCGCCGTCTCGGCAAAGCGCGCCCGGAATTTCACCTGTGTCATACCAGTCATCGGCCTCATCCGGCAGACGCTCCCCGTGGCGGGGATCGTCGCACGGCCGTGCAATATCTGCGTGACCGATCCTTGACGGTTCCAAGACAATGACGATCTCTGATCCCGAGACCCCCGACGCGGAGGAGACCCCGATGACCAGCAAGATCCGCAAGACCGAGGCGGAGTGGCAGGCCGAACTGTCGCCGCTCGCCTACAAGGTCACGCGGCAGAAGGGCACCGAGCGCCCGTTCAGCCACGACGATTTCCCGAAGGCGCCCGGCACCTTCACCTGTACCTGCTGCGGCGCGCCGCTCTTCGATGCCACATCGAAGTTCGACAGCGGCTGCGGCTGGCCGAGCTTCGATGCCCCGCTCGAACAGGGCGCGGTGGAGGAGCACGAGGATCTGAGCCACTTCATGCGGCGAACCGAGATCACCTGTTCGCACTGCGACGCCCATCTCGGGCACGTCTTTCCCGACGGCCCGACCTCGACCGGCCTGCGCTACTGCATGAACGGCGTGGCGCTCGACTTCAAGCCGGAGACGGAGGGCGAGTGACGCCCCGCCGGGCCGGATGACAGATCCGGCAAGGGCGGCCCGGGCCATCGCAACCGATCGCCCGGGTCCCGTACGCTCCGGCCTTCCCGCCGCCCCGCGGCAAGGCCGGGGCGGAGATTACTGCGTGGTTTCTGGCGCCTTGGCCGTCAGCTCGAAGCTCTGGATGCCGACATTGGCGCCAAAGCCTTCGGTGCCCGCGACGCTGAGCGGCTGCAGGGTGAAGGACTTCTTGCTGCCGCCGACAAGGATCTTGCCGCCCACGCCGGCGGACACCGCCGCGGAGGCGGACGCCCCGACATAGGTCCCGGCCAGAGCGCCCGGCTCCTGCTCGAAGCTCGGCGCGATCACCGACCAGATGAGCTTCTGGCCTTCCTTGATCTCGAGATCGACCCCGACCTCCTTGATCTTGCCCTCGTAGGTCTCGTTTTCCCCCTTGGTCGGATTGTAGACGCAGTCGAAGCTCTCGGTGCTGTAGACGACAAGGTTCTTGCCGCCGTCGAGCTTGCAGGTCAGCACGCCGACCTCGAGATCGGCCGCGCTGACGGCGGCAGGCACTGCCGCGCCGAGCGCGGTAGCGGCCAGGGCCGCGAAAATTGTCTTTGTCATTGGAATATGTCTCGCTCTGGACTCGCCTCGGGGCCCATATTGCACCGCAAACGCGTCCAGAAAACCCTGTTTTCGCGAAACACCGTTTTACACCGAACCCCGCCGTGCCGGGATCACCCGGAGGTCGCCGCGCCCTGCCCCGCGTCCCCCGCCGCATCCGGCGCCGGCAGATGGCGCGCGGCAAAGGTCTCGGCCACCCGCGCGCCGCAAAGGGCGGCCATCGCCTTGCGGCCGGGCGCTTCGGCCACGCTCACCGGCTCGAGGAAGGTGAGCTCCACCTCGCTCCCGACCGAGCGCGCGAACATGTCGATGATATGGGCGGCGAAATCCATGTCGCCCCACCAGCCGCAGAAATTCGCCGGCAGGCCCGGGCCGGGGCGGTAGACGATCGCCACCGGCTGGGCCGCGACCCGGCCCTCGAGATCCGGGGCGAAGAACACCCCGAAGAGCGAGGACTTGAAGGGCAGGACCCGCTGCCCGTCGGTGCTGGTGCCCTCGGGAAACAGCGCCATGTGATCGCCCCGGCGCAGCCGGTCGAGCAGCTCGGCCTCCTGCTTCTTCGCCGCCCCCGCCTTGCGGTCGATGAAGAGCGTCCCGATCGCCCGCCCGATGAAACCGATGCCCGGCCAGGAGCGGACCTCGGATTTCGAGACCAGAAACGGCGCCGCGGCCCGCTGGAGCGCCACGATGTCGATCCAGCTTGAATGATTGGCGACGAAGGCGCCCGCGCCCCGGATCGGCGTGCCGCGCTGCACGTAGCGCAGGCCGAGCGTCGGCAGCGCGAGCATGGCCCAGACCTGCACGATGTGCGCCCCCAGCCGCCGGTGCGAGCGGCCGGTGAGGCGCCCGACGAGCAGCTCGCCGCCGCGAATGACGAGAAAGATCGCAAAGAGCACCGCGAGCGTGAGCAGAGCCCAGGACGCGCGCAGCGCCAGACGCAGCTTCTGCCCGGCCCGCAGGGGCGGCAGCGCAGCCGGGTCCGCATCGTTCCAGCCGATCGTCACCGGGCCACACTCCGGTTGCGCTCGTAGAAGCGGCGGTGGCTCTCGGTCATGCGGACGGTATCCATGACGACGCAGACATCGATGGTGTTGAAATCATGATCGACGAAGGCCCCGTCGCCGACGAAGCCGCCGAGCCGGAGATAGGAGCGGATGAGCGGCGGGATCTGCTGGCTCGCGCGGGTGGCGTCCACCTCCGCCGCCGGCAGCAGGTTCATGTCAAGATAATGCCCCTCGAGCGCCCGCACCCTCAGCTCCGGCGGCGCGAGGCGGGTGTGGTGGAGATAGGCCAGCGCCTCGGCGATCGGCGCGGGGTCGGTGCCGTGAAAGCTCGCCACCCCGAAGAGGATCTCGATGTTGCGGTCGAGCACATAGCCCGCGAGCCCGTTCCAGAGCAGATGCATCCCGAGCCCGCCCCGGTGGGCCAGCGCCACGCAGGAGCGTCCGAGCTCCAGCGCCTTGCGCCCGGAGGTCAGGATCGGCGAGAGATCGTATTCGCCGGCGCCATAGAAGCCGATGCCCTCCCGTGCCGCATCGTCGCGCATGAGCCGGTAGACCCCGACCACCCGGTCGAGCGGGTCCTCGATGCCGTCCTCGCGCGAGAGCAGGATCAGGTGATCGAAATACGGATCGAACTCATCCCACTCCTGTCGCAGCGCGTGTTCCTCGGGCCGCGCGCTCGCCCCCATCTCCTCGACGAAAACCCGGTAGCGCAGCCGGCGCGCGCCCAGAAGCTCCTCTTCCGTCTCGGCAATCTTGACGTGGTAGTTGTTCGGCTTCGACGACATTCACACCTTCGATCACTCTGCCGCCCGCCGGGAGTTCAGGAGCGGCCCTCTCCCTATAGCAGCGCATCAGCGGGCTGGACCAGTCGCCCATGGCGATTTACGACCGATTAAGAAATGTGTGTGACGTCTCTTTTCTCAGGCCTCAGGCCCGCCGAATTCCGGCACGAGGTCAATCCGGGACCCATCTATGACGACCTTGCCTGCGTGCTCGAAATTGACAGTGATCTTGTTGCCGATGACCGATTGCACCTGCCCGAGCCCCCAGTCCGGCATGTCCGGATGGCGCACGAGATTGCCGGGCTCGAGAAATTCGTTCAAGTCATGCCTCGTTGAATGGGAGGGCAGCCGATGAGCGCGACCGACCTCAGTGCGCTGGTAAGCGCACGGTTCTGCCACGATCTGATAAGCCCGCTCGGGGCCATCGGCAACGGCCTCGAGCTTCTGCAGATGACCAACGGCGGCGCCGCGAGCCCCGAACTCGACCTCATCACCGACAGCCTTGCGAACGCGCTCGCCCGCATCCGCTTCTTCCGCATCGCCTTCGGCCCCGCCGATCCCGACACCGAGCTCTCCTGCGACGAGGCGGCCGAGATCACCCGGGCGATGTACAGCGGCCGCTTCACCGTGGCCTGGGAGGCCGGCTCCGGCAGCCTGCCCCGCCCGGTCGGCCGGGTCATCTTCCTCGCCATCCTCTGCCTCGAGAAGAGCCTGCCCATGGGCGGGCTCGTGCGGGTCTCGATGGCAGAGGATACCATTTCGCTCAATGTCGAAGGCCGGCGCACCGCCGCCCCGGCCGAGCTCTGGGCCCATGTCACCGACGGCACCCCGCTCGCCGCGCCCCGCTCCGAAAGCATCCAGTTCCCGATGCTGCGCGAGGCGCTCGAACAGACGGGCCTCGGGATCGAGGCCCGGTTCGGCGAGGCCGAGGCCGCCGTCAGCCTGCAGGCGCGAGCACCCCAGCCGGCTTGAGCCCGATGCGGAAGCGCTGCATGTTCGCACGGTAGCGCTCCGCCGACTTCGCAAGCCCCTCGATCTCCTCCGCGCTCAGCTCGCGCACCACCTTCGCCGGGCGGCCGACCGCGAGCGTGCCCTCGGGGATCTCCTTGCCCTCGGTCACCAGCGCGCCCGCGCCCACCAGCGCGTTCCTCCCGATCACTGCGCCATTGAGCACCGTCGCCCCCATGCCGATCAGGCTGAAATCCCCGATGGTGCAGCCATGCAGGATCGCCATGTGCCCGATGGTGCAGCAGCGCCCGATGGTGAGCGGAAAGCCCATGTCCGTGTGCAGCACGCTGCCGTCCTGCACGTTCGAATCCGCGCCGACGATGATCGGCTCGTTGTCGCCGCGCAGCACCGCGTTGAACCAGACCGAGGCGCCCTTGCGGAGCTCGACACGGCCCATGAGCCGCGCACCCGGCGCCACCCAGGCATCGCCGTCCTCCGGCAGCTTCGGCGCAATGCCGTCGAGAGCATAGAGGCTCATGTCAATCTCTCCTCGAATTCACGGTTCATCTGGTTCACCAGCACCATGAGGTCCGGCCTGCGCTCCCGGCGCAGCCGCTCGGCCTCGATGATCGCGCGCAGCTCCGCCTCGCAGGTCGAGAGCGTCTCGTTGACGAGCACATAGTCGTATTCGGCCCAGTGGCTGATCTCGTCCCGCGATTTCGCCATCCGGCTTGCCACCACCTCGCCGCTGTCCTGGCCGCGCGCCCGCAGCCGGCTCTCCAGCTCGGCGATCGAGGGCGGCAGGATGAAGATCGAGACGACGCTGTCGGCGAGCGGCGAGTTGCGGATCTGCTGCCCGCCCTGCCAGTCCACGTCGAAGAGCACGTCCTGCCCCTCCCGGGTCGCCGCCTCCACCGGCGCGCGCGGCGTGCCGTAGAAGTTGCCGAAGACCTCGGCGTATTCGAGCATCTCGCCCGCCTCGACCATCGTCTCGAACTCGCGGCGGCTCTTGAAGAAATAGTCCCGCCCGTCCTGCTCGCCCGGCCGCGGCGGCCGGGTCGTGGCCGAAACCGAGAACCGCATCTCGGGATCGACCTCCAGCAGCCGCCGCGAGAGCGTCGATTTCCCCGCCCCCGACGGCGAGGACAGAATGATGAGAAGGCCCCGGCGCTTCGGCTTCTGCATCCCGGCCTCCGCTTTCATGCGCTACTCCACATTCTGTACCTGCTCCCGCATCTGATCGATCACCACTTTCATCTCCAAACCGATCGCCGTCAAATCGGTCGCACCGGCCTTCGAGCAGAGCGTGTTGGCCTCGCGGTTGAATTCCTGGGTCAGGAAATCGAGCCGCCGGCCGCGCGGGCCCTCGCCGCCAAGCAGATCGCGCGCCGCCACGACATGGGTCTCGAGCCGGTCGATCTCCTCGGAAACGTCCGCCTTTACCGCGATGAGCGCAAGTTCCTGGGAAAGCCGCGCCTCATCGGCGATCGCCGTCGACTCGAGCAGCGCCTGCACCCGCTCGCGCAGCACCGTGCCGCGCCGGGCGGCACGCACCTCCGCCGTCTCCCGCGCCGCCGCTGCAAGCTCCGCGATCCGGTCCACCCGCTCGGCGAGCAGCGTTCGGAGCCCGGCGCCTTCCTGCGCGCGGGCCTCGGCCAGCGCCGCCGCCAGCGGCCCGATCTCAGCCGTCACCGCGGCCAGCACCTCGGTGTTCTCCGCCAGGGGCGCGGCCTCGATCTCGAGCACGTTGCGGAACCCGAGCAGGTCCAGCGCCGAAAAGGGCGCGAGCGGCATCTCCCGCGCGGCGGCGAGATCGGCGACCTCCTGCGCGGCCGCCAGCGTCGCCTCGAGCTGCGCCCGGTTGACCCGCGGCACCGCCTGGGCGCCGATGCCGGCAAGCTTCAGCCCGACGGTGATCGAGCCGCGGCTGAACAGGCGGCCGAACTCCGCGCGGACCGGCGCCTCGAGCGCCTCGAACCCGTCGGGCAGCCTGAGGCGCAGGTCGAGCCCGCGGCCGTTCACGCTCCGCACCTCCCAGACCCACTGGAACTCCCCCGCCGCGCCCGCGAGCGATGCGAAGCCCGTCATCGACTGAAACGTCATTTTCCCCCCGTGCCGAAAAGCCGCCTGCCGCCGCGAATCTTAGCCAAATTTTTACGCAAATTAAGGAAGCCTAAGCAAAGGGCGCGACATTGCGAGGTTCGTCGTATATCGTATAAAGAAATCGTTTACCAACCGCCCGTGGTCATGGGTATGACCCTCCCGGCGGCGCAACATCGGTCGGAAAACAGATGAACGATCTCATGCTGTCATCGCTCAAGTCCTACTGGGAACGCCTCCGCGCCGGGCGGATCGCACCCTATCGGGCCGAGATCGACCCGCGCCAGTTCGAGTCCGCGCTCGAAAACATGTTCATCATCGAGAAGATCGGCGAGAACAACATGCGCATCCGCCTCGCCGGCATGAAGATCTGCGAGATGATGGGCATGGAGGTGCGTGGCATGCAGCCGGGCTACCTCATCGACGAGGTCGACCGCCAGCGCTTCGAGCGCCTGCTCCAGGTGGTGATGAACGAGCCCGCCGTGGTCGAGCTCAAGCTCGAGGCGCCGAACCGCTCCGGCACCTATGACGCCGCGATGCTGCTCATGCCGCTCCGGAGCGATTTCGGCGACATCAACCGCGTGCTCGGCGGTGTCTCCGGCCGCGGTGATCTCTTCGCCCCGCCGCTCTCCTTCATGATCCGCGACGTCTGCGTCACGCCGATCGAGCCCAGCCAGGGCGTCGAGCCGAAGCAGCCGCTGCCGGGCTTCGCCGAGGAGCAGGCGGGTTTTGCCCACGCGCCCGTCAAGTCCCCGCAGCTCCGCTCGATCGAGGGCAACCCCGACGCGCCGAACCGCCCCCGCAACGGCGGCCCCAAGCTCCGCATCATCGACGGCAAGTGACCGCCCGGGGCTTCGGCGCTCCCTAGGCGCAGGCCCCACGGCGATGTCCCCCGATCCCGGCGCCCCGATCCCGGCGCCCGCATCGGCTCACCACCGCATCAGGGCGACCGCTCCCGCACATCACGGCCACGCCCGGCTTGCGCCGCAAAGGCTCGCCCCCGCGCCATTCATGATATGTTAACTACGAAAATTCAATGATTCCAATGGCGTTTTGAGATTTTCACGGTGAAACGCCCTGTTTTCACCGTGATATCACGCCCCGGAAATCGCCCTCCGCCCGGGGTCGGGCGGCCCTCGATCAGGCCACCCACTCCGTTTCCGGAATGCCCTGCAGCGCGAGGATCGCGGTCAGGTCCGAATGCTCGAGCCGCACGTCCGCGGCCTCCGCCAGCGCCGGTTTCGCGTGGTAGGCCACCCCGATCCCCGCCGCCTCGATCATCGAGAGGTCGTTCGCCCCGTCCCCGGCCGCGATCGCCTCCGCCGGAAGCAGCCCATGCGCGCTGCAGATCCGGTTCAGCGCCTCGTGCTTCGCCGCCCGGCCAAGGATCGGCCGCGCCACATCCCCGGTGAGCTTGCCGTTCTCGAACAGCAGCTCGTTGGCCTGATGGATCTGGAACCCGGCCTCCTTGGCGACCCGGCCCGAGAAATAGGTGAACCCGCCCGACACCAGCGCCGTGACCGCGCCGCGGCGGTTCATGGTCTGCACGAGCCGCCGCGCGCCGGGATTGAGCTTCACCCGCTGCGCATGGCAGGCGGCGAGATCGGCCTCCGGCAGCCCGCGGAGCAGCGCGACGCGCTCGATGAGCGCGCCCTCGAAATCGAGCTCCCCCCGCATCGCCCGCTCGGTGATCGCCGAAACCCGGTCCTTCACCCCGGCGAAATCCGCCAGCTCGTCGATGCATTCGACCGCAATCATCGTCGAATCCATGTCGGCGATGAAAAGGCCGCAATCGGTGGCACCGGGCGCGATATTGGCATCGACCGGCCGCCCGGCCACCAGCGCCGTGGCGCTGAGCCCGGTCGGAAGATAGCCCGCAAAGGCCACCCGGACCGCCGTCCGCCCGAGCCTGCGCGGCGCACCGGCAGGGAGCCCCGCCATCCGCAGCGCCTCGAGCGCGGCCCCGACGGTTTCGTCGCTGACCCCCGCCGCGGCGGTCAGAACGAGGGATCTGTAGCCGTTCACGCCGCGCTCTCCGCCCGGCCGCCGCGCCGAAGTGCCCTCATACCGCCGCCCGCTGCGCACGCAGCCGGTTGTGGAGCATGTCCGCCACGAGGAAGGCAAGCTCGAGCGACTGCGAGGCATTGAGCCGCGGGTCGCACGCGGTGTGATAACGGTCCGAGAGCGTCTCGTCGGTCACCGCCCGCACCCCGCCGGTGCATTCCGTCACGTCCCGGCCGGTCATCTCGAAATGCACCCCGCCCGGGATCGTGCCCTCGGCGGCATGGATCGCGAAGAACTCGCGCACCTCGCGGAGCACCCGCTCGAACGGCCGGGTCTTGTAGCCGGTTTCCGACTTGATCGTGTTGCCGTGCATCGGATCGCAGGACCAGAGCACCTTGCGCCCCTCGCGCTCCACCGCCCGGATGAGCCGCGGCAGATGCTCGCCCACCTGCCCCGCGCCGAAGCGGGCGATGAGCGTGAGCCGGCCCGCCTCGTTCTTCGGGTTGAGCTTGTCGATCAGCCGCAGCAGATCGCTCTCGGTGATCGAGGGCCCGCACTTGAGCCCGATCGGGTTCTGCACCCCGCGGCAGAATTCCACATGCGCGCCATCGACCTGCCGTGTGCGGTCGCCGATCCAGAGCATGTGGCCCGAGCCCGCAATCGGAATTCCGGTCGTCGAATCGACGCGGCAAAGCGCCTCCTCGTATTCGAGCAGCAGCGCCTCGTGGGAGGTGTAGTAATTCACCCGGTGCAGGGCGTCGGAATTGCTCCCGTTCACCCCGGCCGCGGTCATGAACTCGAGCGATTCCGAGATGCGGTCGGCAAGCTCGCGATATTCGGCATAGCCTTCCTCACCGGCGGTGAAGTCGAGCGTCCAGGAATGCACCCGGTTGATGTCCGCAAAGCCGCCCTGGCTGAAGGCCCGGAGCAGGTTCAGCGTCGCCGCCGCCTGGGTATAGGCCTGAAGCATGCGGTTCGGATCCGGCACGCGCGCCTCGGCGGTGAAGTCGAACCCGTTGATGATGTCGCCGCGATAGGAGGGCAGCTCGACGCCACCGATGGTCTCGGTCCCGGCAGAGCGCGGCTTGGCGAACTGGCCGGCCATGCGGCCGATCTTCACCACGGGGCATCTGGCGCCGAAGGTGAGCACCACGGCCATCTGCAGCATCACCTTGAAGGTGTCGCGGATATTGTCGGCGCGGAACTCGGCAAAGCTCTCGGCGCAGTCACCGCCCTGGAGCAGGAAGGCCCGGCCCTCGGAGGCCTCGGCGAGCTCCTGGCGAAGCCTGCGGGCCTCTCCGGCAAAGACGAGCGGCGGATAGCTCGCGAGCTTGCCCTCGACTTCCTCGAGGCCCTGTGCATCCGGATAGTCCGGCATCTGGACCCGCGGTTTCGACCGCCACGCGGATTTAGTCCAATCGGCGCACATCGCTTCGCTCCCTGCGGTTTCTTGATTCGGGGCTCCCCCTATATGCGAGGCCCAGGATTTTTTCCATACCCGTCCCTCTCGTGTTTTCGACTTGACCGGGCAAATCGCGGCGGATCAAGCTCGGCCTCGGCAACCAGTCAGGACCCAAGCCGGATGGCCGCGGAACCCGAGCAAAGACCCGATCGCTTCGTCTTTCTGCTTCTCCCGAATTTCACGCTCAGCGCGTTTTCGGGCGGGGTGGAGCCGCTCCGGCTTGCCAACCGGATGTCGGGACAGAAGCTCTACGACTGGCGCGTCATCAGCGAGACGGGTGCGCCCGTCGTTTCCTCCTCGGGTATTCCGGTCGGCACGGACGGCCCGCTCGACGAGATCGGCCGTGAGGCCACGGTGATCGTGGTGGGCGGCGTGAATGTCCGGCAGGCGACCACGCGGCCGGTGCTGACCTGGCTCCGCCGCGAGAGCCGCAAGGGCATTGCCATGGGCGGGCTCTGCACCGGCGCGCAGGTGCTCGCCGAGGCCGGATTGCTCGAGGGCCGGCGCTGCACGATCCACTGGGAAAACCGCGCGAGCTTCGAGGAGGAATACCCGGATGTCGATCTCACGGAGACCATCTTCGTGATCGACCAGAACCGCTATACCGCCTCGGGCGGCACCGCCTCGATCGATCTCATGCTCACGCTGATCGCCCGGCGGCACGGCACCGAGCTTGCCAACATGGTGGCCGATCAGCTCATCCACACGTCGGTCCGCTCCGGGAAAGAGGAACAGCGGCTCTCGATCCCGACACGGATCGGGGTGCGGCATCCGAAGCTTGCCGCGATCATCCAGCGCATGGAGGACAACATCGAGGAGCCGGTCTCGCCCTCGGTCCTGGCGCAGGATGCCGATCTCTCGACCCGGCAACTCGAGCGGCTGTTCCGGCGCTATCTCAACCGCAGCCCGAAGCGCTACTACATGGAGCTGCGGCTCCAGAAGGCGCGGAACCTTCTCCTCCAGACCGACATGAGCGTCATCAACGTGGCGCTGGCCTGCGGCTTCGCATCGCCCTCGCATTTCTCCAAATGCTACCGGGCGCTCTACAACACCACGCCCTACCGCGAGCGCGGCTCGACCGACACGGTGGAGTGAGCCCGGCGCCTCAGTCCGGCGCGGGCACCATCCGGAACGCCGCGCCGTCCGCTTCGGACAGGAACCAGATCGACCCGTCCGGGGCCTCGCGCACATCGCGGATGCGTGGGAAGGCCCCTTCGAACAGACGCTCGCGCTCGGCGTAGCCCTCGGGCCCGCCCTCAAGGCGCGAGAGGAAGTCGAACTTCAGCGAGCCGGTGAAGACATCGCCGCGCCATTCCGGCCAGAGGCGGCCGGAGTAGACCGCCATGCCGGACGGCGCAATCGAGGGATCCCAGTAGAAGAGTGGCTGCTCCATGCCCGGCGCGGAGGTGCCCTCTCCGATGCGGCCGCCGGAATATTCGCGGCCATAGCTGATCTCGGGCCAGCCGTAGTTGCCGCCGGCGGCGGGGCGATTGATCTCGTCGCCGCCCCGCGCGCCATGCTCGACGGTGAGAAGCGCGCCATCGGGGGCGAGCGCAGCGCCCTGCGGGTTGCGATGGCCATAGGACCAGACCTCCGGCGCGCCATCGCCCGTGCCGCCCGCGAACGGATTGCCGGAAGCGGCGCTGCCATCCCGATTGAGGCGCACCACCTTGCCCCGAAAGCTCGACGGGTCCTGCGCGCTGTCGCGTTCGCCGCGCTCGCCGAGTGTGAGATAGAGCGTGCCGTCCGGGGCCTCGACAACCCGGCTGCCGAAATGCCGCCCGCTCGTGGTCGGGTCGCCCTGGCGGAAGATCACGCGGAGCCCGGTGAGGCGCGCGGCATCGGGCTCGAGATGCGCGCGCGCGAGGGCCGTCGCCGCGCCCCGGCCTGCGGGCTCGGCATAGGTAAGGAAGATCTCGCCGCTTGTCGCGAAGTCGCGGGCAACCACCACATCGAGCAGCCCGCCCTGCCCTTCGGCCCAGACCCCGGGCACGCCCGTGATGGCCTGCGCCTGCCCACCCCGCACGAGGAGGAGCCGCCCGCCGCGTTCGGTCACCAGCACGCTGCCATCGGGAAGGAAGCCGAGTGCCCAGGGCGTATCGAGCCCCTCGATCTTCCGGGCGACCTCGATCGAACCTGCGGATGTCTCGAAGATTTCAGCCCGCGCCGAAACGCTCCCGAGAGAGAGCAGTGCGCCGAGCATGAGAATGGCGTGTGTCTTCATGGTCTTGCCTCCCGTTTTACGGGAAGTCTATCGCGCCGGACCGGTGGAAACAGCCGTGGTCAAGCCATCGTGAAGGCGCGTGTGCTCAGGCGACGCCGCGGATTGCGGAATTGCGGCTGCCCGAGACGCGTCGGGTCAGCAGATCGAGTAGCGCCTGGGCCGCCGCGGCGGATTCCGATGCCGCATGGGCCGCCGTCTCGAGCGGCGCATCGCCCAGCATCTCGCCGATCGAATGGACGAACTGGGCGCAGTAGGCGACGGTATCGGCATCCTCGATCCGGATACCCTCTTCCAGCAGGCATTTCGCACGCTGGAGATCCTCGGCGAAGGCCGCCCGGACGGAGGCCCGGTCGGTCAGGTCGAGCTGGCGCTGCGCATCCGGCCCGCGGCGGGTGGTGGCATCGGGCAGCACGCTCAGGATGCATTCCTGGAAGGCGGCAAGGCTCGGGATCGGCTTCTCGAGGCAGGCCGATGCGCCCCCGGCGAGCGCCGCCTCCTGCCAGGCGGAGCGGTCATGCCCGCTCATGGCAACGATGCCGTGGATCGGGGTCGAGGCCGAGGCGAGATGGCTGATGAGCGCCATGCCATCGCCGTCCGGCAGGCCGAGATCAACGATCACGACATTGGGGCGATAGATCGCCAGATGGCGGCTTGCCGCGTGCAGGCTGTCGGCCCGGCGCACCCGCGCTCCGCTCTCGGCGGCGAAGAGCCGGATGGCCTCCGACGCGCTGCGGCTGTCTTCGACGAGGAGGATGGTCACGGCGAAGAGGCACTGGCGGCGCAGGCTTCCGAGCGAAACGCTGCCGGGTTCGAAGGCGGAAAAACTCATCGACGGGGTACTCCACTATCTGGATTTCCCGGGATCTTGAGACGAGCAAGCCTAACAGGTGATTAATCCGAAACGGCAAAGGCCCCCCGGTTTCCCGGAGGGCCCCCGTCAGATCGGGCCGCTACTCAGCCGTTGGCGGCGGCGACGGCGCGCGCGGTCAGCACCTTCACGAGGTGCGCGCGGTATTCCGCGGTGCCGTGCATGTCCGCCATCATGCCGTCGGGATCGACGCTGAGGCCGGAGACCGCATCGGGCGAGAAGTTCGCGCCCAGCGCCTCTTCCCCCTCGCTCCAGCGGAAGACGCCGTCTTCCGAGGCACCGGTCACCGCGACACGCACCCCGGAGGAATACTTCGCGACGAAGACGGCGGTGAGCGGGAAGCGCGAGGCAGGCTGAATGAACTTCTGATAGTGCGCCTTTTCGGGGATCGGGAACTTCACGCCCGTGACGATCTCGCCCTCGTCGAGCGCCGTGGTGAAGAGGCCCTGGAAGTAGTCGTCGGCCGGGATCTCGCGCGTGTTGGTCACGATCGTCGCCCCAGAAGCCAGCGCCGCCGCCGGATAGCAGGCGGAGGGGTCGTTGTTGGCGAGGCTTCCGCCGATCGTGCCGAGCGCGCGGACGGAGGGATCGCCGATACGACCCGCGAGCGAGGCAAGCGCGGGATAGGCCTCAGCCGCCTCCTTCGCCACCACCGCGTGCGTCGTGGCACCGGCAATGGTGAGCGTGTTCCCTTCGGTTTTCACGCCCTTGAGCTCGGCAATGCCGGTGAGGCTTACGAGCTTCGAGGGCATGGCGAGCCGCTGTTTCAGGGTCGGGATGAGCGTCTGGCCGCCGCTGATTGCCTGGGCCTCGTCCTCGGCAAGCGCGGAGAGCGCTTCGTCGAGCGTCGAGGGCTTCACGAAATCAAAAGCATACATGGTTCGTTTCCTTCCGTTCCGCCCGGCCTATTCCGCTGCCTGCTGCGCGCCGGCCATCGCCGCCCAGACCTTCGAGGGCGTGAGCGGCATGTCGATATGAGCGATGTCGTATCCGCCCGCCTGGAGCGCGTCGATCACCGCATTGACGACCGCAGGCGGGGTGCCGATCGCGCCCGCCTCGCCACAGCCCTTCACGCCCAGCGGATTGTGGGTGCAGGGGGTCTGACAGGAATGATCCACGACAAGCAGCGGGACATCGTTGGACCGCGGCATCGCGTAGTCCATGTAGGAACCGGTCAGGTTCTGGCCCTCGTCATTGTGGACGACGACCTCGAACAGCGCCTGCCCGATGCCCTGAACCACGCCGCCATGGACCTGGCCCTCGACGATCATCGGGTTGATGACGTTGCCGAAATCATCGGCGGCGGTGAAGGCCACCACATCGACCTTGCCGGTGCCGGGATCGACTTCCACCTCGCAGGCATAGGCGCCGGCGGGATAGGTGAAGTTCGCCGGATCGTAGAAGGCGCTCTCCTCGAGACCCGGCTCGAGCTCGTCGAGCGGGTAGTTGTGCGGCACATAGGCCGAGAGGGCGATGTCGCCGAAGCTCTTGGACTTGTCCGTCCCCGCCACGGTGAAGTTGCCGTTCTCGAAGACGATGTCGCTTTCGGAGGCCTCCATCTGATGCGCGGCGATCTTCTTGCACTTGGCGATGATCTTGTCGGTCGCCTTCACGATCGCCGTGCCGCAAACCGCAAGCGAGCGCGAGCCGTAGCTGCCCATGCCGAAGGGGATCTTCGAGGTATCGCCATGGACGATCTCGATGCTTGCCTCCGGGATGCCAAGCATGTCGGAGACCACCTGAGCAAAGACCGTCTCGTGACCCTGGCCGTGGCTGTGGGCACCGGTCAGCACCGAGATGTTGCCTGTCGCGTTCACACGGACGGTGGCGGCATCATAGAGGCCGACGCGGGCGCCGAGCTGGCCCACCAGATGCGAGGGCGCGATGCCGCAGGCCTCGATCCAGGTGGAGTAGCCGATGCCGCGGAGCTTGCCCTTCGCCGAACTTTCGGCACGCCGGCTCTCGAAGCCTGCGGTGTCGCCGAGCTCGATCATCTTGTCGAGCGTCGCACCGTAGTTGCCGGTGTCGTAGACGAGGCCAACCGGCGTCGTGTAGGGGAAGGCATCCGGCGAGATGAAGTTCTTGCGCCGGATCTCGATCTGGTCGATTCCGAGCTCACGGGCGCATTTGTCGATCACGCGCTCGATCTGGTAGGTTGCTTCCGGCCGCCCCGCGCCGCGGTAGGCATCGACCGGCACCGTGTTGGTGAAGACGCCCTTCACGTTCACATAGACGAGCGGCGTCTTGTAGGGGCCGGCCATCAGCGTGCCATGCAGGAAGGTCGGCGTCGCGGTGGAGAAGTTCGAGAGATAGGCCCCGAGATTGGCGAGCGTCTCGGTGCGCATCGCGAGGAAGTTGCCTTCCTTGTCGGTCGCGAGTTCGATCTTCGTGACGTGGTCGCGGCCATGGGCGTCGGACACGAAGGCTTCCGAGCGGTCGCAGACCCACTTCACCGGACGGCCGAGCTTCCGCGCTGCGGCGAGCACGACGGCCTCCTCGCCGTAATGATAGATCTTGGATCCGAAGCCGCCGCCGACATCGGGCGCAATTACCGTGAGCTTGTGCTCGGGGATGCCCATCACGAAGGCGCTGATGAGGAGCCGGTGAAGGTGCGGGTTCTGCGACGTGGTGTAGAGCGTGTAGTCCTCGGTGCCGGTGTTGTAGTCGGCGAGCGAGGCGCGGGGTTCCATCGGGTTCGGCGAGAGACGGTTGTTGATGAGCTCAAGCGTCGTCACATGGGGGGCGCTCTCGAAGGCGGCATCGACCGCGGCGCGGTTGTCCTCGATCCAGCCCCAGTCGAAGCAGATGTTGTCGTCGATTTCGTCATGGACGCGGTTGGAGTTGTCGGCCACCGCTGAAGCCATGTCGAGCACGGCATCGAGCTCCTCGATGTCTGCCTCGATCGCCTCGACGGCATCCTTGGCCTGAGCCACCGTTTCGGCCACCACCGCGGCATAGGCATCGCCGACATGCCGGACCTTGCCGTGGGCGAGAACCGGCCGCTTGGGCTCCTTCATGGTCTCGCCGTTGCGGCTGGTGATGTACCAGCCCGCCGGGTTCGATCCCATCTCGACGAAATCCTCGCCGGTGAAGACGGCAAGCACGCCGGGCATCTCCGCCGCGGCGCTGGTGTCGATGGAATTGATCCGGCCATGGGCCACGGTCGATCGGGCGAAGGCCACATAGACCTGTCCGCGAAGATTGATGTCGGCGGTATACCGGCCCTTGCCGGTGAGGAACCTTACGTCCTCACGCCGCTTGGAGCTGGCGCCGATGCCGCTGTCCTTGGGCATTGTTTTCTCCCTGTTGTCGTCGGTGCTGCGCAATCCGCCCGTCCCGGCCCCTCCGGGGGCCGCAGGGCGCCGCGTGGCGTTATTCGGCGGCGATCGGCTTTGCGCCGAGTTCCGCGGCCGCGGCCTGGATGGCCTTGACGATATTGTGGTATCCCGTGCAGCGGCAGATGTTGCCCTCGAGATGGGCACGGATCTCCGCCTCGGTCGGAGCCGGATTCTCCTTCAGGAGGCCGGCGGCCGCCATCACCATGCCCGGCGTGCAGAAGCCGCACTGGAGGCCGTGATGGGTCTGGAACGCGGCCTGGATTGCCCCGAGCGAGCCATCGGCATTGGCCATGCCCTCGATGGTGGTCACTTCCGCGCCCGCCGCATCCATCGCGAAGACGTTGCAGGATTTCACCTGCCGACCGTCGAGGTGCACCGTGCAGGCACCACATTGGGCCGTGTCGCAGCCGATGTGCGTGCCGGTCAGTCCGAGCATATCCCTCAGGAAGTCGGAAAGCAGTGTGCGGCCCTCGACGGTGCCGGACATCGGCTTTCCGTTCACGGTCATTTCGATCTCTGGCATGGTCACCTCCCTGGTCGCCAGTGTCAGTCAATAAGGCGGCGGATCCAGCCCTTCTTCTTTGCGGGCTCCGCATCTGCCGCCTGCGTGTCTCCTGCCTCTGCGGCAGCTTCGGCAGGCTCCGGCGGACCTTCCACCTGTGCCTGGAAATTCTCGAAGAACTGGTCGGCCATCTTCTTGGCGAAGCCGTCGATGATGCGGCTGCCGAGCTGGGCGAGCTTGCCGCCCACCTTGGCCTCGACGTCATAGGCGAGCTCGGTGCCGCCCTCGGCATCCGAAAGGTTGACCTTGGCGCCGCCCTTGGCAAAACCCGCCGCGCCGCCCTTGCCCTCGCCGCTGATGACGTAGCCCTCGTTCTCGACCACATCGGAGAACTCGACGGCTCCCTTGAAGGTCGCCTTCACCGGCCCGACCTTCTGGGTGACGACGGCCTCGTAGCCCTCTTCCACCGAGCCGTTCATTTCCTGACAGCCCGGAATGCAGGCCTTCAGCACCTCCGGATCGTTCAGCGCCGCCCAGACCGTTTGACGGTCGGCGGCGATGACACGGGAACCGCTTAAATTCATGAAGTTACCTCCCCAGTTTCGGACAAGGTTACGCCCGGGCCCGACGCGCCGCATATGCGACTTAAGATGTAGACGGGCGCCGCGCGCGGACCGAATGAAAAGCACGGGGGCCACATCGGAACAAGTCCTGTCTTCGCCACCGGCTGGCGGCGCCGGGTGGAAGGCCACACCCTGCCTCATGGCTCGAGCGCATCCAGAACGCCGAGGCGCGGCTTGAGATAGGCGACCTTGTGAACCGTCATCGGATCCAGCACGAGTTCGAAGAGCGGCTGGAATTCGTAGAAGATCTCGGCGACGACGACCGTCTCCTTGTCCGCAAGAACGAGGGCTTCCGGGATCGCGGCCTCACCGCCCGGAACTCCGACAGCGCTGGAATGGACGAGCGTGCCGCCGCCCGAGCGCTGCCAGTTCACCTCCGCATCCCCGTCCCCGATGCCTTGCACGCCCGAAACGATCGCAACCGCATTGGTGTCAAATTCGAAGGGCTCCATGAGCGAGGCGATCGCGGGAAAGATCGCCGTGAGCTTGGCATCGCTCAGGTGTTCCTCGCGGGCGGCGAGATCGGCGAGGATGAAGGCTCCGTTCTGCAATTTCTGGGAGAGGAGCAGCATCCGGCCGAATTCGACGCCGCCGGTGAGCAGAAGCACGAGCATGGGCAGGACGAGCGCGAATTCGAGCGCGACGACCCCGCGCCGCTCCTGCCAAAGATCTCTGAGCTTCTGTCGCATCGCGCCCCTCAGAACGGTTCGTTTCGCACGGCAACGGACGAGACGTGGCGCATGCTGTTGCCGAGGACGGCCTGGATGAGCGGGGTGATGATGCCCCAGTCGTAGGTGACGCGGTAAAGGACGATATCGCCGGTATCCCCCATCCCCGCAGCGCCCATGTCAGGATCCCACATGCCGTTGCCGTTGATATCGCTGAAGACCTCGCCCATGTCGTAGCTGCCGTTGCCGTTGGCATCCTCGAAGGGCTCCGGCTTGCCGATATCGGCGAAGTCGCTGTAGACGAGGGTCTCGATCTTCACCTTGTCCATGTCGAGAAAGCCGTAGGTGTTTTCCTCGATGATGTCGCGGATACGCTCCTCGCGGCTGACGCCGCCGGTCGTGTTGCCGGTGATGCCGGATCGCGAGGCCTGGAGGACGGCGGATTCGAGGCTCGCGCCGAGAAAGATCGAGATGGAAAGCTCGATGGCACCGAGGGTGAGAAGCAGCAGGACCGGAATGACAAACGCGGCTTCCACGATTGCCGCGCCGCTTTCGTCGCGCAGGAGCCGCGCCCGCGTCACTGGTAGATCCGCAGATTGGCGAGCTCGCCGGCGATGGTGTGGAAGACGCTCCTGAGCTCTTCGTTGGAGGGCGCATGGAAATACATCGAGGGTTCGGTGGCGCAGCTGCTGAAGAGGGCCTGTGTCGAGCTGCCGACGCCGCTGCCAAAAGTTATCGTGTAGATCCGAATGCCTGCACTCTTCATCGCCGTGCAGGTGCCGGACATGCGATTGTCGAGGATCTTGCGGCCTTCCTTCGGGTTGGTAGTACCGAGATCGTCCAGCCTGCCATAGGCTGTAAAGTCGGAGTAAGGCGGGTTTGACATCTTGTTGTTGTCGTGAAACTGGTTCTCGCCATCCGTGAGGATCACGACAACCTTCTCCATGTTCTCGGTGTGGTAATCGAGGGGATGGGTCGCTGGGGTTGTCCCGCCCCAGAGGCCGCGCCAGCGGGGCGAAAGGGTTCTCCAGCCCCAGGAAAGACCGAGATTGCTCGTGGTTCCGCCACGCGCGGAAACCAGCATCGCATCGAGCGCTCCGTCGATCGCGCTCTTCGAGGCCGTCAAGCCCATGATGGGCGCGCCACAGGCCAGGTTCGGACCGCGCGCATTATTGTCAGCAGTGGCTTCAGATTTCACGGGTGGATAGTTGTTGTCTTCCGTATCGCTTGTCTTCGGATAGCGGTAGGAGGTGAAGGGTTGTGTCGCGGGCGGCGTGTCGTCCGTATCGAAGGGATTGGCCCGCGCCATCACGCAGCCGCGCCAGCCCTCGGGGTCGAACCTCGATGGCTTCTTCAGCACCTCATCGTTGGTCGCGAGCCAGTTCGTTCGCGAGGGTCCGATGTTGACCGAGGCCACATAGGGCACGAGGCTGACCCACAGGTTTTCGATCTCGCTCCTGTCGCCGAAGATGATGTCGACGAGATCCTGCGAGGCCTGCTTCATCGCGGCGAATTTGCTTCCTCTCATCGAGCCGGTGATGTCCATGACAAGGGCGAGTTCCATGCCCGTCGTCTGGCGCTGGATGACGGTACGGCCGTTCACGGTCATCGAATCCTTGCCGAAGATCCGCATGAAATAGGTCGGTGTCGTCGCCTGCGCCGTCAGGGTGACGAACTCCTTGCTTTCATCCAGTTCGAAGTGGAAATCGTCGAGACTGACGGTGCCATCGGTCGGGCCGAAATTCGCATCGAAATACTGCCGTGCGATTTCCTCGGCATTGTCGCTCAGCGCGACCCGTCCTCCGGCAAGCGCTGCGGCATCGAGGGATTTCGACAGGCGGCTCTTGAGGATGAAACCGACCGAGGAATCGATCGCGAGCCCCACGGAGCCGACGATCGGGATCATCATCAGGGCGACGAGGACGGCGGAGACGCCCGCCCTGTCCTGAAGGCACCGTCTCAGCGTCCCGAGCGGATGGCTTGCACGCAGCCGTTTCATGATCGTTCGCATCTGCTGCTCGCGGGCCATTGATCTCGAAGCGGGGTCCGCCCTTTCGGCCGCATCGTGGGAGCGGTTGCTCAACATCCCGTAAATGGATGAATTTCAGACCCATGCGATGCCACGGACGTGGTTTCCAAGCCGTTAACGGCTTAACCGGAGCGCGCGTCCGCGCACCGCCGCGAAGTGTTATACTGGCCCCGTCAAACAGACTTCGAGAGAAAGACCGATCCATGCCACGCGAACGCCGCAAGACCCGGAGACACAGGGTGCTCCGCCGCGGCCGGGTGGTTCTGCCCGGCGGCAGAAGCACGCTCGACTGCGTGATCCTCGACATGTCGCCCCTTGGCGCACTGATCCGGACCGATCAGTGGCTCTTCGTGCCGGAGCGCTTCGATCTCCTGATCGACCACGGACCGGAACGCGCCGCGACGGTGCGCCACCGGACCCTCGACAGGGCGGGGCTCGAATTCACGAGCCCCTGACGCTCAGACAATGCCGACCGCGGCCAGGGTTCCGCCCAGCGCGATGGCCGCGCCGTAAGGCACACTGGTATGTGCGGGCGACCTTCCCCGCTGCCGCGCGATGGCGATCCATGCAAGCATCACAAGCGCTATGGCCCCGCCGGCGATGGCAGTAGCGACCAGCATCCCTGGCACCGCGCTCCGGCCGAGCCACACGGCGGTGGCGGCCAGAAGCTTCACATCTCCGCCGCCAAAAAGGCCCATCGCGAACAGGAGGGCGCCGCCAAGGAAAAGCGCAAGGGCTGCCAACATATCAAAGAGCGCATCGAGCGCGAGGGCCCCGTCCGCCCCTGATCCACCCCAGGTAAGCCCAATCCGGACAATGCCGATGGCCGCAAGAACAATCGAAAGACGGTTCGGAATGCGACGAAACCGGATATCGGAAGTCGCCGCGGTCATGAGAACCGCGAGCCCCGAAATCATCACGGCGCTTTCCATCGAGCCTGTCCCCTGATCGGTGCGGCGCGTGCCGCTGCCAAAAGACCAGACTCTCCCTTAACGAGAAATTAACGCGCTCAATTCAAGCTTAATAAAAAGTGCGGACGCATCACAGGTGAGAGCGCGATGAGCAGGACCAGAGCAATCGGCAAGACGCTGTCGATCGCCGCGACGGCGGCTTTTCTGGCGGGGTGCAGCACGAGTGGACCGAGCTCGACAGAAAAGCTTGCAGAGCGCGCCGTCGATGCAGGCGACTACAACACTGCGGCATCACTCTACCGGCAGGCCTATGACGCAAATCCCAATTCGGTCGAGGCCCTGCTCGGGCTCGGCCGCAGCTATGCCGGCCTCGGGCAATATACCCGGGCCGAGCAGGCGCTGGCACAGGCCAAGCAGCGCAGGCCGCGCGATTCAGAGGTGCTTCTGGAGCTTGCCCGAACGCAGCTCGAGACCGGCAAGGCGCAGAGTGCGCTTGCCAATCTCGATCAGGCCCTGGCGATCAGCCCGCGGAACCTTCAGGTCATCACCGCGCGCGGCATCGCTCTCGACCAGTTGAGCCGCCATGCCGAAGCGCAGGCCTCGTATCGCTCGGGCCTTGCGATCGACCCGACGAACTTCGCGCTGCTGAGCAACCTTGGCCTTTCCTACGGTCTTTCGGGCCAGAGCGACGAGGGCATCCGCATCCTGCGCGAACTGGTGCGCGACAACGCCGCCTCGGCGCGTACCCGCGGCAATCTGGCTTTGGTCTATGGTATCTCAGGGCGCGAGCGCGATGCGCGTGCAACGCTCTCGACGGATCTCACCCCGAGCCAGATCGACAGCAACATCGCCTATTACCGTGAGTTGAGGACGCTGCTCGGGACGGGCAAGCCGATTGGCAAGCTCCGCTGATCCGCCACGTCACTGCATGCCGATGAACTTGTCCATGATATCGAGCGCGGCCGGCCCAATGAGCACGATGAAAAGTGCCGGCAGGATGAAGAGCATCATGGGCACGGTCATGATCGCAGGCAACCGCCCCGCCTTCTCTTCCGCGCGCAGCATGCGCTCGGTGCGCTGCTCGTTGGCAAGCACCTTGAAGGCGCGCGCGAGCGGCGTGCCGTATTTCTCCGCCTGAAGCATGGTGTTGACGAAAGCGGTAACGGCAGGCAGCGGGACGCGCTGGAGCAGGTTTTCGAGAGCTGCGCGCCGGTCCGGCGAGAAATTCATCTCCATGGCGGTGAGTTCGAGCTCGGCCCCCAGAATCGAGGAGGTGCGGTTGGTTTCGGCGACGACGCGCTTCAGGGCGGCATCCGAGGACAGGCCGGCCTCGGCGCAGATCACCAGCATGTCAAGCGCGTCCGGAAAGGCCTTGCGCACCTCATCGAGACGTTTCTGGCGCGCATTCGAGACGACGATGTCGGGAAGCTTGCTGCCGAGCAGCGCAATGCCGAGAACTCCGGCGAGGTCGAGTGCCGGCCCCTTGCCGATCATGTTGAAGCCATAGACGGCCAGCATGCCGCCGATCATGGCTGCAAGCGGTGAGACCAGCTTGAAGAAGCTGTAGACCACCATCGCATCCCGGGAGCGGTAGCCGGCGCTCAACAGCCGGAGCCGTGTCTCGCGGATCTGCCGGTCCTTCATGATCGAGAAGCTCTCGGTCGCACGCTTCATGAAGTTGAGCAGACCCTCGTTCATCTGCTGTTGCTCGCGCGGCCCCGTCTTCACAACCCTCGCGCGCGCGGCCGCGTTGCCGGTTGCGGCGGCGATCCGGCGGGCGCGGCCATGCCGGTCGATGATCCACATCGCCCCGGCCGCCACGGCGAGAAGAACGGAGAAGGCGATCAGGCCGAGAATGACCGCGGAGTTCATCGACGTCATATCCTCCTCCTAGATCTCGAACTGCGTCATCCGCCACATGACGAAAGCGCCGATGGCAATGCTGAGGCCGCCCAGGCCGAGCATGATATGGCCACGCGGATCGGTGAAGAGCGGACCGATGTAGTCCGGCGCCATGATGCTCAGGATGCCGAGCATCATGAAGGGCAAGGCCCCGATGATGAGCGCGCTGGCCTTTGCCTCGGAGGAAATGGCCCGGACTTTCTGGCGCATCTGCTGGCGCTTCCGGAGCAGGTCCGCGAGACCCGAAAGGGCCTCGGCGAGGCTTCCGCCGGTCTCGATCTGGATCGAGATGCAGATCGACAGAAAGTCCATCTCCGGGCGCCGGATGATGCGCGCGACGTTCCAGAGCGAGACATCGAGTGACTGGCCGAGCTTCACCCGCTCCGCAACGCCTTCGAAATACATCCCGATCGGATCCTCGAACTCCTTGCCGACCGTCGCGATGCACTCGATGACCGGCAGGCCGGAGCGAATGCCGCGGATGATCGTCTCGAGCGCATCGGGAAGCTGGCGCATGAATTTCGCAGCCATCCGGTCGCCGCGCATCTTGACCACGGTGTCTGAGATGAACATGGCGAGGAGAAGCGAGACGACGGCCGTTATGGGCAGCGAATAGCCCATGAGCCCCGCTCCGAGCCCCGTGAACACGACGCCGAGCGCCACAGAGTAGGCCGCAAATCGGCCAATGGTGATCTCCATCCCGGCGCGTTCGAAATTCGCGATGAGCCGCGTCGTGTTGAGAAGCGGGAAGAACCGTGAAAACAGGTCCGTGACCTGTATCAGGAGGCTTGCATCCTGCTTCGGCTTCTGGAGTTTCAGGCGCATCTCTTCGAGATCGACACGTCCGAAGATGCGCCCGCGGCCAACGCGTGCGAGCCGATTGCGATGGCGGGTGCGCTCCTTGAGCACGAGAGCTATGACCGCCAGACCGAGGCCCACCACGATGGCAAGCCCGCCACCGAAAAGCGCAATGACAAGGCTCGGATCGGGTTGGGTCAGCATCCCATAGCCTCCATCAGACGCCCCCCGAGGCCGAAATATTCCGCCCGGTTCATGAAATGCGGGCGCAGGTTGGAGCATTCGAAGCGGCCGACGAGGCGCCCCTCGGCGTCCTCGCCCTGGAAAACATAGCGGAAGAGATCCTGGGTGGTGACCACATCGCCTTCCATGCCGGTGATCTCGGTCAGATAGGTAACACGGCGCATCCCGTCGCGCATGCGGCTGACCTGGGCGATAAGATGCACGGCGCTCTGGATCTGTTCACGCACGGCCTCCGCCGGCAGTTTGAAGCCCGACATGGCGACCATGTTCTCGAGGCGGGTCAGCGCGTCGCGCGGAGTGTTGGAGTGGATCGTGCACATCGAACCATCATGGCCGGTGTTCATGGCCTGAAGCATGTCGATGGCTTCTTCGCCGCGGATCTCGCCGAGAATGATGCGATCGGGCCGCATACGCAGCGCATTCTTGAGCAGGTGACGCATCGTGATCTCGCCCTCGCCCTCGACATTTGCGGGCCGGGTCTCGAGACGCACCACATGGGGCTGCTGGAGTTGGAGCTCGGCGGCATCTTCGATGGTGATGGTGCGCTCGCCATGGTCGATAAGGCGGCTCATGGCGTTGAGAAGCGTGGTCTTTCCTGACCCGGTGCCGCCCGAGATGAGGATATTGAGGCGGCAGCGCGCGGCGATCTTCATCACCGTAGCCAGTTCCGGTGAAATGTTGTTCTGGCGCGCCATCGTATCGAGGGTGATCTCCTTCTTGGAGAACTTGCGGATGGCGATGGTCGGGCCGTCGATGGCGAGCGGCGGGATGATGATGTTGACGCGGCTGCCGTCGCGCAGACGAGCATCCACCAGCGGCGTCGATTCATCAACGCGCCGCCCCACCTCGGTCACGATGCGGGTCGCGACATGGATCACATGCGCGTCGTCCCGGAACTGCACATCGGTGAGATCGAGCTTGCCCTTGCGCTCGACATAGACCTGATGTGCGCCGTTCACCATGATATCGGTCACGCTTTCGTCCGCCAGCAACGGCTCGAGCGGCCCGAGGCCGATCATGTCATCGACGATCAGCCGCACGATCGATCTGAGCTCGCTTGCATTGAGCTGGATCCGCAGATCGACAATGATCTCCTCGACGATACCGGTAATCTGCTGTCGAAGCTGGTCCGGCCCGAGAGTGGAGGCGACAGAGATGTCGATCCGCTGCATCAGTATCGGCATGACCTCGCTCTTGACCTGAAGCTCGCGCCGGTTGCGGATTTCCGGTGCATTCGGGATCGAAACATCCGCCAATGGATCGAAGATCTCGTCGCGCCTGGCATGCGAGGTCTGCGCGCCCGCCTCGCGGGCGATCCTGAGCTGAGCGACGATTTCCTGCAGCAGTTGCCGTTGCTCCGCGATATCGGGCGGGGTCGCTTCGCCCAGGATGAGCTCCTCGAGCACATCGTTCGCGAAGCCTGCCAGTATCATGGACGTAGCGGTACGGAGACCCGCAGGACCGAGCAGCTCCTTGACCCGCGCGACGGCTGCCGCGCGCAGAGCGTCATGTGGCTCCTCAGGGATCCGGGACGTGTTCGGGATGCCGTCTTCCATCGCGCCTTATTTCTTTCTCGGTGCCTTGCGGCCAAACAGCCCCTTGCGCCGCCCGTCTTCCGGGATGCCGGCCAGCTCGATACAGAGCTTGTGGAGGCCATCGACGATCTTGTGCTTCGGCGTGGTTGCTGCGAGCGGACGCCCCTCCATGCTCGCGCGGGTCACGGCCTTGGTGTCGAGCGGAAAGACGCAGCGCAGCGTGCTCTCCATCCCCTTCTCGAATTCACCCACCGTGATGTCCGGCCGCGAGGACACCCGGTTGGCAATGACATGGATCTTCGCCTTGCGGTTCCGGAGACCGAGCAGCTTGCGCAGGCGGTTTGTGTCGCGCAGGGACTGCAAGGTCAGCTCGGCCACCACAACAAAATCATCGCATCGGGCAAAGAGCTGAGGCTCGCGCAGGATGAAGTGGCGGGGGAGGTCGAGGATCGACATGTCGAAATTGCCGTGCATCGTGTCGGCCAACATCAGCATCTTGTCGTCGGTCATCGGAACGAGATCATCGAATGGTTCTTCCGTGGCGAGGACGTGCAGGTTCTTGCCGATCTTCTTCATCGCATTCTGGAGGAATACTTCATCGACGCGCTTCGGATCGTCGAACGCCTCTCGCAGGCCGCGGGTCGGCTCGATGTCGAGAGCGAGCGCAATGCTGCCGGCATAGATGTCCATATCGACGAGGCCGGTGCGGCGGCTGAGGCGATCCGCCATGATCCAGGCGGTATTGATGGCGATTGTGGAGGCCCCGACCCCGCCCCGCGCGCCAATCACGCCGACGAGGCGCCCGCGCGGACGTGCGCCGTCGCCGGGCTGCTCGATCGCGACCAGAACTTCGCCGAGATCATCGGCCGTGACGGGTTTCACCAGATAGTCGCGCACGCCGGCGCGCATGATCGAGCGAAAATATGCGACGTCGTTCACACTGCCGAACGCGACCACCGAGGCGCCGGTCCGGGCCAGCTCGGTCAGTCCCTGACGTGCCTCCTCGAGCGGCTGGTCCTCGATGTCGACGAAGACGATTCGCGGAGGCGGCGCCACCCCAAGAAGACGGAGCGCGGTGGGAAGCCCCCCCTTGCGGATGCTGGAAGCGCTCCATCCGCGCAACTGAGCGATCTCCGCGGCGGCGGCATGGGTGGCCTCGTCCTGATAGAAGGCGCCGAATGGCTCCCGGTCGGAGGTGTCCTCCTCGAAGACCATGCCGCTCTGGATGACTCGGGCCGGCTCGGCCATGTCACTCTCCTCCGAACCTATTCGACGATGCTCCGCACCACGGTTTTCTGGACCCGTCCACGCCGCTCGGTTTCCACCGCCCGGATAGCCGCAGATGCTCCGCCCTGATCCAGTTCTTCCGGCATCGTCAGATCGCGGGCCTCCGCCACCATGCCCGCGCGATTCAGCGCGTTGCTGCAACCGATATCGAGCGCATTCCGGTTGAAGGCATCATCCGTGAAATCGACGCCGTTGCTTGGGCAAAGAACCCTGACACGTCCATAGCGCATGACCTGTACGAGCGCCGTGTCTGGATTGTGGCTGGCGAGCGTGAAGCCGGGCCGAGCCACGACCAGAACCCGTGCCGGGGTCCATGACAGCGTCTTGCGGACAATCCCGACCCGGCGCTGATCGATGACCTCCGACCCGCTGGAGGGCATGTTCACGATGACATCGTCACTCGGCCGCAACACGAGAGAGCGGAGCGTCGCATCGAGCCGCGCACCTTCGCCCCGGGCGAGTTCGGGCCGGCCCGGCTGGAAGAACAGATCCTGCTGAACTTCCGATGGATCCGCGCGGTATTCGGCCATCATGTGATTGCCCGGCTGGTAGGTGCAGCCGGCAAGCGCGGCGGCACAGGCAAGTGCAGCAAGGACGCCGGATGCCTGCCGGCCTGATCTGATACGTGTTCGGAGAATGCTCATGGCACGCCTCACTCGAACACGAAGCCGGAGGAGCCGTAGAGCCTACGGCTGCCGATGCGGTTCTCGACCTGTTTCACCTGGGTGGAATTGCCCGAGAAGCGGCCAAAGAGAATGCGCTCGAAATCGTTCGGCGGCACATATCTGTCGACCGGCGTGGCAATGCGGCTCGCGTCCGTCGGCTTCACGATGATCGGCGTAACGATAATGACCAGCTCGGTCTGCCCGCGATTGAAGCCGGTGGACTTGAAGAGTGCGCCTAGCACCGGGATCTGGCCGAGACCGGGCACACGGCTCTCATCCTGCGATGTGCTGTTCTGCATGAGCCCGGCGATCGCGAAGCTCTGCCCGCTCGCAAGGTCGACGGTCGTGTCCGCCCGCCGTGTGATAAGCGAGGGGTAGTTTTCCCGGTGAGAGAAATCCAGATCGCTCACCTCGGTCTGCACCTTGAGGCTGATGCGGGTCTGGTCGATCACCGTCGGCGTGAAGGCGAGGCCAATGCCGTAATCCTTGAAGTAGATCGTGTTCTGATCATCCTGCCGAACGGCATAGGGGTATTCGCCACCCGCGAGGAAATTTGCGGCCTCGCCGGAGCGCGCAGTGAGATTTGGCTCGGCGAGGATCGTGACCATTCCCTCCTCGGCCAGCGCCCGGAGCAGGACGTCCACATTGAAGGTCGAGCCGCCCGTGCTCACACCGACGTCGTAGCCATCCTCCGCGAGCGCGCCGCCAAAGAACCCGATACGCGTGCCCCCGGAATTCACGTTGATCGCACCCCAGCGGATCCCGAGTTGGCGATCCACCTTGCGGTTCACCTCCGCGATACGGACCTGGAGGTTGACCTGTGTGGGCGTCGCGATGTTGAGGCGGTTCACCACCTGCGACGCATCATCCACGAACTGGGCGGCGACATTCATGATGTCGGTTGCTTCCTGCGGAGATTGCACTGTGCCCGTCAGCACGAGCGACTGGTCTACGGTCGTTGCCGTGACCGACTGGCCCGGTGCGATGCGGCCGATGCCCCGCTGCAGCGCGCCAGTGTTGTGTGTCACGCGGATCACGGCGGACATGAGCACGTTGTCGGCCTCGTCCACTGCAAAGAGTGTCGTTTCTCCCACGCCCACGCCCGTCAGATAGAGCAGACGCGGCGACTTCACCTCGATATCCGCCACCTCGGGATTGGCGACGAACAGGCTTGTGAAATCCGTATCCACGCGGATGAGCTGGCCCGTCCCCACCACGAGCGAAATGGATTTCGTCGTTTCGGGCTGCACGAGTTCGAAATTGCCCTCGGCATGCACGGTCTGGAAGGTCAGCATCAGGAGCGCCCCGATCAGGGCGGCAAGACATCCTCGCCAACGGGTCATCTCTGCACCTTTCATGCCTATGTCCTAGTCCTTCTGGACGGGTGTGGTCTCTTCCGCGGAATCTTCTTCCCCGCCGACCTTTTCGAGATCGGTCTTGCCGATGCGGACCGCGCCGCCGCGGGCACCACGCACAACCTGAACAAATTCGACCTTGTTGAGGCGCGGGATCGCGTCGAGCTTGTGATCCTTCGCATCCTCCATCAACCGCGCGAGCAGGGAGGTGACATCCGTGTCCATCGTGAGCGGCCGCTGGGCCACGGAAAGGCCTGCATCGCGCACGGCCTCGCCCTCGGGCTGGCTGCGCAGGATCGGCCCCATCAACGTATCAAGGCCGCCTTCGCCGCCGGACATGAGGTCCATCGAGGGCGCCACATCTCCTCTTTGCGCTCCGTCCTGTGCGGAATTGAGTGCAAGCGAGAGCGTTCCGAGCTGGGCCGCAAGCGAGATCATTTCAGCCTGATGCGGCGTCACTTCCAGCGTGGCCGTGCTCGCGACAGGCGGCGGAACCGGCTGACCGTTCTTGTCGAGAGACTGATCGGCCGCCTGGAGACGCTGATCGAGCGCGAGAACCCGGATGTCACGCACCACCGTCTCACTTGCGTGGATGTCTCGCTCGAAGTCGCCCTGTTCGGCTGTGATCTCATAGGTGAGGATCAGGTCAACATGGTCCCCCGGCAGGGCCAGGCCGCTCACACCGGCAACCTCGGTGATCTCGATGGAAATTGCCCGCTTGCCCGCGGGAAGCACGGCCGCGAGAAACCCCCGATCGCCAGGATGGATCACGGAAGAGCGCTGGATCGGAGCACCCTTGGCAATTGTCTGTGAAACGACCCCGCGCTTCAGGAATTCGCGTCCTGACTGGTCCGCGACAATCATGTCATCCGTGACGCTGCCACGCTCCATGGTTGTCCGGCCGAGGCCGACATTCACGAGAAATGTGCCTGCGGGAAGACGCATGTCGGCCGTGTAGACATCCACGGTCGCGGGAACCGGCGCGACCTGGGCAACTGGTGCCTGCGTCGGCATGCTCGGAGCCTCGCGGCCGGTGAAAAGAAAAAGGCCGGCACCAAGCGCAGCGGCCACAGCCGCGCATAAGAGGAGCAGAATGCGCATTTAATGTCAGGCCTTCATGCTTTGTGTGGACCGTCCGCCCTCACGCGAGCGGCGTCTTGGAACCGCGTACGAAGGCGCATCAGTCCCGGTTCTGCGACGGACCTGCACCGGACTCCATTGCCCGGCGCAGCCTGGTTCAAAGCGAACGAAAATCAGCCGCCGTCACCGGTGTCGGGCGTCGTCGCGCCACCGCCCGTACCGCCGCCGCTGCTGCTGTCGTTGGCGCTCTTCAGTTCAGCCTCGACCTTCTGGAAGGTGCCTTGCAACTGTTCGCCAATTCCGCTTAGCGCGGCGATAATAACAACGGCAATCAGTGCGGCGAGAAGGCCGTATTCGATCGCCGTTGCCCCGTCGTCATTCCGCGCGAGACGCGGGAAGACACGCTTGAAGTCAATCATGACATAAACTCCTGCTATCTGGATCTTGGCCTTCCGGCCCGTTGGAACGCCGAGCGCCCTGCTCTCTCTGTCACTTCGAACTAAACAACCGTCCTCTGCGTCCGGTTGGGCGAATTTGTGCTTTCAACAATTGAGAATGCGTTAAATACGCAGGATCATATGTGGATCAGTTCCGCGACGTCGTTGCGCAGTGACACGCCTCCTCAGACGCCATACCCATGCCGATGCAAAAAGTGCCTTACTCGCTTCAGGCGGGCTGAATTGTGCTTCGGATGGATGCTTGCACCATGGAGAAAGGAGCATCGACGCTCGAACCCGTCAGCGCCATCGCGCCCACCAGAACCACGGCGATCAGGCCACAATGCAGCACTCATTCGACCGCGGTTGCCCCCGCCTCGCCGCTCGGCAAGACATCCCGGCCCTGTCCGGCATCAGGAAATCGGCGGATAGGCGTTTGCCGCTCCGCATTCCGGCTCATCATGACACGCAAGGAGGTTTGCGCACCGAATCCTTTCCGTGAGCGCACTCAGCTTCCGGCGCGCCCGTTTAGCGGGCGTAAATCGAGCTCAGAAGATGCCACCTGGCCGGACTCGCGCCGCCGGCGCGACAAGACCCAGCGGATAGGCAGCCGCCGGCACGAATGGCGGCATTTCTCCTGCGACATGCTCTTCCCGGCGCACCTCGGGCGCTTCGGCATCGGTGGGCTTTGGCGCGATATTGATGATCAGCGGCTTCTTCGACAGGCGCAGGCGGCTTCGCCTGGTCTTTGAAGCCGCATCTGCACGCACGACGAGCGGCGCTTCATGTGCGATCCCCTCGAGAATGCGGTCGAATCGGGCCTGGTAGATGACAGACAGGTCAGGTGTGCGGGAATGATAGAACCCCGCGGCCTTCGACCAGTTCCCCGTCTCGGCATGGAGATCGCGCAGGAACATGCCGGCATAGACCGCCCCGGCGATCGGATCGAACATCTGTTCGAGAGAGTCGAAATGCTGACCATGCCAGCGATAATTGATCTGGAAACACCCCACGTCGAAGCTCGTGCGGCCCGCCGCCAGGCTCTCTCGCGCGAAGGCCAGGGCTTCCGCACGATTGCGGGACCAGCGCCCCTCCCCTTCCCGGTTGATCGCCCACGGCCAGGGACGCATGCGGCCAGCTTTCTCTCGTCCGGTCTCGGTGAGCGTAATGGCATGAAGGATTTCCTGAGGCACGCCGGTCATTCGCGCGCCTTCAACCACCGCGCGTTCGCAGAGCGCCGAATCCCTGTCGATTGTCTCCGCCCGGGTGCCCTGCGGAAGCAGGAAGCCGGAAACACAAACGATTACAACTGCCTTGCACAGCCGACTCGAGCGACGATTCATGGGTTCGCCTCCGCGAAAACCAGAAGAGGAGGTAGGCCGCATTGGTTAGCCATTCGTTAGCCGACGCCTGCAGCGGGCTGCGTCGCGCTTCTCGGGATGCTTCCATCCGCAGCATCACATATGACAACCCTTGCGTGTTGCATTCATGCGCGGAAGCCGCATCTGCGTCGTGGAAAAAATATTTCCCCATATGAATCATATGCTTAATCCGTCATAAAACGGACAATGTTCTGAAATATAAGCGTCGCCACTCGTACCTATGGTGAGCGTCGGAATGCTGGGGTCCAAGCGGCCCCGCTTCTTCATGAAAACCTGACACGGACCCTAACGTCAGAGAGGATAGAATATGAAATCCGGCTTGTATGCTGGCGCGGCCGCCGCAGCCCTTCTCGTTGCCGCCGCACCCTCGGCCTTCGCGCAGTCGCGCGACCAGATCCAGATCGCCGGCTCCTCGACCGTGCTGCCTTACGCCTCGATCGTGGCAGAAGCGTTCGGCGAGAACTTCGACTTTCCCACCCCGGTGGTTGAATCGGGCGGCTCTTCGGCTGGCCTGAAGAAGTTCTGCGAAGGCGTGGGCGAGAACACCATCGACATCGCCAACGCTTCGCGCAAGATCAAGCCGGGCGAAATCGAAGCCTGTGCCGCCGCTGGCGTGACCGACATCATCGAAGTCCGCATCGGCTACGACGGCATCGTCTTCGCCTCGAAGAGCGACGGCCCGGCCTTCGACGCGTTCACGCCCGCCGAGTGGTATACCGCACTCGCCGCCGAACTTCCGGTCGACGGCAAGATGGTCGCGAACCCGAATACGTCCTGGTCGGCGGTTGACGCTTCGCTCCCGGATGCGCCGATCCTCACCTTCATCCCCGGCACCAAGCACGGCACCCGCGAAGTCTTCGAGGAAAAGGTCATCCTCGCGGGCTGCGAAGAATCGGGCGCCATGGCCAAGATCCTCGAGATCAACGGCGGCGACGAAGATGCCGCGGAAGCCTCCTGCATGGCGATCCGCACCGATGGCGCTTCCGTCGACATCGACGGCGACTACACCGAAACTCTCGCCCGCATCGAATCCGATCCGAACGGCGTCGGGGTCTTCGGCCTCGCCTTCTACGAAAACAACACCGACAAGCTGAAGGTTGCGACGATGTCTGGCGTGACGCCGTCGACCGAGACCATCGCCTCCGGCGACTATCCGGTGTCCCGTCCGCTCTACTTCTACGTCAAGAAGGCGCACATCGGTGTGATCCCCGGCCTCAAGGAATACGCCGAGTTCTTCGTCTCCGACGCGGTTGCCGGCCCGGACGGCCCGCTCGCGGCGTACGGTCTCGTCTCCGATCCGGCCCTTGCCGAAACGCAGGCCCTGATCGCCGACGAAAAGACCATGGACGAAAGCCCCTCCTGACCGGCTTTCCGGGGCGCCTCTCAGGCGAGGGGCGCTCCGATCTTTCTCTGAAGACTGACCGGCGGTGGGGATATGTCAGCTACCTTGCTCTTCCTGATCCTGTGCGCACTGGCTGCAGCAGGATTCCTGATCGGACGCTACAAGGCCATATCGGCCGCAGGCGGCGACCTGCGTAGCCTTCACTCCTTGACCCATTATCATGGCTGGGGGATTGCGCTCGCGACCTTCCTGGCAGGGTTGACCGTCCTTGTGGGGCTCTCGCTCGCATCGTCGGCCTTTCCCGCACTTGCCGGGCCGATCGTGTTGCCTGGCGTGGTGCTGGTCGCAGCCGTCGCTGCATTCGTCGTCTCCTACCTGCGCATCGAACGCGACTTCCGCGCGCGCAACTATGTCGAGGCGATGGTGCTGGGTCTTCTCATGCTCGCCTCGTCGATCGCGATCCTGACGACGGTCAGCATCGTGCTCTCGATGCTCTTCGAGACGGCGCGCTTCTTCCAGCAGTATTCGTGGACGAGCTTCTTCTTCGGTGCCGAGTGGTCGCCGAACTTCCGGGGCAACAGCAACCTTGGCATGCTGCCGCTGCTTTGGGGAACGCTCTACGTGAGCTTCATTGCGCTCGCGGTCGCCGTACCGGTCGGCCTCTTCGCGGCGATATATCTTGTTGAATACGCCACACCGCGCTTCCGCTCGATGGCCAAGCCCGCCATCGAGATCCTCGCCGGTATCCCGACCATCGTCTACGGTCTCTTTGCGCTCATCACCGTGGGTCCGATCCTGCGCGACTACTTTGCATCGCCGCTCGGACTGGGTCAGAGCAGCGCGTCCGTGATGACGGCCGGTCTCGTGATGGGCATCATGCTCATCCCCTTCGTTTCGTCCCTGTCCGATGACATCATCAACGCGGTGCCGCGCACCATGCGCGATGGTTCTCTCGGTCTCGGCGCCACGAAGTCCGAAACCATCAAGCGCGTCGTCATCCCTGCGGCCCTGCCCGGCATCGTTGGTGCCATCCTGCTCGCGGCCTCGCGCGCCATCGGTGAAACCATGATCGTTGTGCTCGGTGCGGGGGCAGCGGCGCGCATGTCGCTCAATCCGTTCGAGGCAATGACCACCGTCACCGTGAAGATCGTGAGCCAGCTCACCGGCGACACTGACTTCGCTTCCCCCGAGACGCTTGTTGCCTTCGCCCTCGGGATCACCCTCTTCGCCTTCACGCTCGGGCTGAACGTGCTCGCGCTCTATATCGTCCGCCGCTACCGGGAGCAGTACGAATGACTGACGCGGTCACCAACCCCGCCCAGAACACCGGCCCCGCTCCGATGCAACCGAGCGCCCTGACCAAGCGGCGATACGCTGCCGAACGACGCTTCAAGGCCTACGGCGTCGGCGCAGTGGCGATCGGTGTGATCGCCCTTCTGCTCCTCCTCACGTCGATCCTGTCGCGTGGTCTTCCGGCCTTCACCCAGACCTTCATCAGGGCCGACATCTATCTCGCGCCGCAGGTCCTCGACCCGAAGGGCAATCGCGACCGGGACGACATCGCCAAGGTGATGACGTTCAGCTACACGCCACTCATCAAGGACTCGCTCGCAAGCCTTGCCAACGAGCTGAAGGATGGCCCGGTGCCCCAGGCGACCCCTGCCCTTCTGGCCGGAATGGTCTCAGGTGCGGCCAACGCACAACTCCGCGATTACGTACTCGCCCATCCCGACGAGATCGGAAAGACCGTGGCGTTCGAGTTCCTCGCCAACGCCCGGATCGACCAGTATCTGAAGGGGAACGTTACCCGCGAAAGCGCGGCGGCGGACAGCAAGGTTGATCCGACGCAGCTCGACATTGCCGATGCGCTGGTGAAGCAGGGCATCATGTCCAAACGCTTCAACCCTGCCTTCATCACCAATCCGGACGCGTCGGAAAACCGCCCGGAGGCAGCCGGACTTGGTGTCGCCCTTCTCGGTTCGGCCTACATGATGCTGATCGTGCTTGTACTTTCGCTGCCGATTGGCGTTGCCGCGTCAATTTATCTGGAAGAATTCGCGCCGAAGAACTGGATTACGGACGTTATCGAGGTGAACATCTCGAACCTTGCGGCCGTGCCCTCCATCGTGTTCGGTATTCTCGGCCTCGCCATCTTCATCAACTTCATGCACCTGCCGAACTCGGCGCCGATTGTCGGCGGCCTCGTGCTCACGCTGATGACCCTGCCGACGATCATCATCTCGACGCGCGCCTCCCTCAAATCGGTGCCGCCCTCGATCAAGGAGGCCGCACTCGGCGTCGGCGCCTCGAAGATGCAGTCGATCTTCCATCACGTTCTGCCGCTGGCAATGCCGGGGATCCTGACGGGCACGATCATCGGCCTCGCCCAGGCGCTCGGGGAAACGGCCCCCCTGCTTCTGATCGGCATGGTCGCCTTCGTACGCGACTATCCCGGCCCCTTGCCCGGTGGTCTTCTCGACCCGGCAACCGGCCTCCCGGTGCAGGTCTACAACTTTACCCAGCGGGCAGATCCCGCATTCGTCGAGCGGGCCTCCGGCGCAATCATCGTGCTGCTCGCCTTCCTGGTCGTCATGAACGCGATCGCCATCTTCCTGCGTCAGCGCCTTGAGCGTACGTGGTAAGCCTGCAAGAGGAAAAGGACATGACCCTCGTGGATGAAAAGGCACAAACCGCTTCCGGAACCCTGGTCTACCCGGCGACGCCTGCTGCCGCCGCGGCCGCACCCGGAAAGCCGAAGATCCAGGCACGTGGCGTGGAGGTCTTCTACGGCGAGAAGCAGGCGCTCTTCGGCGTATCGATCGACATCCCGCAGCACCAGGTAACTTCCTTCATCGGTCCCTCGGGTTGCGGCAAGTCGACCTTCCTGCGCTGCATCAACCGCATGAACGATACGATTCCGATCTGCCGCGTGAGCGGCAGCATCGAGATCGACAACGCCGACATCTATGACCCGCGCATCGACGTGGTCGAGCTGCGCGCGCGTGTCGGCATGGTGTTCCAGAAGCCGAACCCCTTCCCGAAATCGATCTTCGAAAATGTCGCATACGGCCCGAAGATCCACGGGCTTACCCGCTCAAAGAGCGAACTTGAGGAGCTTGTCACGAGCTCGCTCAAGCGTGCAGGCCTCTGGAACGAGGTGAAGGATCGCCTGCACGAACCCGGCACCGGCCTCTCGGGCGGTCAGCAGCAGCGCCTGTGCATCGCACGCGCGATTGCGACGAAACCCGAGGTCGTCCTGATGGACGAGCCCTGCTCGGCGCTGGACCCGATCGCCACCGCCATCGTCGAGGAACTGATCGACGAGCTGCGTTCGAACTACACGATCATCATCGTGACGCACTCGATGCAGCAGGCCGCGCGTGTCAGCCAGCGCACCGCGTTCTTCCATCTCGGAAAACTGATCGAGGAAGGCCGGACCGAGGACATCTTCTCCAATCCGCGCGAGAAGCAGACCGAAGACTACATCACCGGCAAGATCGGCTGATCTCGGACCGAAACGGCTCCACTTTTTAATGCCCCCACGGCTGGCAACACCGGCCGTGGGGGTCACATTTCCATCGCCTCCGAGTATTGCTCGGGCCTTCGGGCGAATTCTTGCTTTGCGTCGCGCCGTCATGTAACTTCATGACAAATCTGCGGACCCTCCGCAGCACCCGATTTGGCTGAGTAATGGCGCAGAATCTCGACGAGTCTGCGCAGGAATCCACCGCGCCGACGCACTGCCGACGCATCAAAAGACCTGCGCAACAGGAACCTGACCTTTATGCGGCACTTGATCTAGGCACCAACAGCTGCCGCATGTTGATAGCAACCCCCGATGGCGGACATTTCCGTGTCGTGGATGCATTTGCAAAGTCCGTCCGCCTTGGCTCCGGCCTCGAGCGAACTGGGCATCTTTCGCGTGGCGGCATCAGCCGCACGCTGACCGCGCTCGGTATCTGCGCGGACAAGATTCGACGCCATCATGTCGGCAATGTCCGGCTGGTGGCGACGGAGGCTTGCCGAAGAGCCCGGAACGGCACGCATTTCCTTTCCCTGGCAGCACGGGAGACCGGCCTCGCGCTCGAAATCATCCGCCCCGAGGAGGAAGCGCGCCTCGCGGTGATCTCCTGCGCCCCGCTCGTCGAAGCGCAGGCCGATCAGGTGCTTGTCTTCGATATCGGCGGCGGTTCGACGGAACTTGTCTGGATCGACCTTTCCGACGTCGCACCCGAACTCAGGGCGGATGCAATCGTCAATCTCCGGATGAACGGACGCCGCGGGCGGCAGGGCGATGCCCGGATTGTCGATTTCATCTCGGTCCCTCTCGGCGTTGCCACGCTCCACGAACGTTTCGCCGATGTCTGCGACGACAGCGCCCGCTTCGCGCTGATGTCCTGGTATTTCGAGGAACAGATCACGAGCTTCAAACCCTACCTGCGCTGCCTCTCCGAGGAGGACCATTGCGGATTCCAGATGATCGGCACCTCGGGCACCGTGACGACGGTTGGGGCTGCACATCTCGGCTTGAAGCGCTATGACCGTCGCAAGGTCGATGGCATGACGCTGACGACACGGGCAATCGAGGAAGTCATCTCCCGCTTTCTGCGCCTCGGCCCGGAAGGCCGGCGCAAGGATATCGGCCTCGGACGCGACAGGTCGGAGCTCATCATGTCGGGCGCGGCCATCCTGCAGACGCTACTGAGGGTCTGGCCGACTAATTCGATGCGAGTCGCTGATCGCGGCCTCCGCGAGGGCATGCTCTTCGCAATGATGAGTGCCAATGGCGCCTTCGAGAAAGGAATGGACCAGACGTGACAACCACACGTGGTGCGGGCTCGGGCCGTGGCCGCCGGGATCTTCGGGTCCGGGTGAAAACGGCGAAGGGCCGCAAGCTCTCCTCGACTCGCTGGCTCGAGCGCCAGCTGAACGATCCCTACGTCCAGCGCGCGAAAGCGGATGGATTCCGGGGACGTGCGGCCTACAAGATCATCGAGATCGACGACAAGTTCCGGTTCCTCAAGCCCGGCAGCCGCATCGTGGACCTTGGCTGCGCGCCGGGAGGCTGGTGTCAGGTGGCGGTCGAGAGAGTCAACGCGCTCGGTGAAAAGCGGGGCAAGGCCCAGGGCCGCGTGATCGGCGTCGACCTTCAGGAGGTCGAACCGATCGCCGGCGCCGAGATTCATCAGCTCGACTTTCTCGACGAGGGTGCGGACGATGCGGTGCGCACTTGGCTCGGGGGCCCTGCGGACGCCGTGATTTCCGACATGGCGCCGAAGGCGTCCGGACACCCCCAGACAGACCATCTCCGGATCATGGGCCTCTGCGAGGCCGCGGCCGAGTTTGCGATGGATGTGCTCGATCCGGGCGGGACGTTTGTCGCCAAGGTTCTTGCCGGAGGTGCCGAAGCCGACCTCGTGGCCCGGCTCAATCGCGCCTTTGCCAAGGTCGTCCATGTCAAGCCACCGGCGAGCCGCTCGGATTCCTCGGAAAAGTTCGTCATCGCGACCGGCTTCCGCGGCCGCCCCGACTGACACCAAGGTTCCGGACGCTTCATACATGCCTCGCTCCCTCACCGCCGGTGCGTTGATCCTCTGCCTCACCGCCCTGCCACTGCAGGCCGAGAAGGTCGCTCCGGCATCCGCGGCACAGATCTCGCTTTCCTTCGCGCCGATCGTGAAGGCGACGGCGCCGGGCGTGGTCAATATCTATGCCTCCCGCGTCGTCGCCCAGCGCGTAAGCCCGTTTGCCCAGGATCCCTTCTTCTCCCAGCTTTTCGGCGGGCTCGAGAAAACGGTGCCGCGGGTCCAGAACTCGCTCGGGTCGGGCGTCATCGTCGATCCCGCAGGCATCGTGGTCTCGAACTATCATGTGGTTGGAGACGCCAACGATATTCGCGTCGTTCTCTCCGATCGGCGCGAGTTCGATGGCGAGATCCTTCTGGCGGACCAGCACGCAGACCTCGCCATCATCCGGCTTAAAGGCGCAAGCAACCTGCCGGCAGTCGAGCTCGCCGATTCCGATGCGGCGGAGGTGGGCGACCTTGCGCTTGCGATCGGCAACCCGTTTGGCGTCGGCCAGACGGTGACAAGCGGCATCGTCTCCGGGCTGGCCCGCAGCGGCGGTGGCGTCTCCGACCGATCGGGCTACTACATTCAGACCGACGCTCCAATAAACCCGGGCAATTCCGGCGGCGCACTGGTCGACATGTCCGGGAGGCTCCTTGGCATCAACACCTCGATCCTCTCCCGGTCAGGCGGGTCGAACGGCATCGGTTTCGCCATCCCCGCCAATCTGGTCCGGCAATATGTCGAACAGGCGCGGAGCGGAAATTCGAGTTTCCGACGCCCCTGGTCCGGCATCACGGTGCAGCAGGTCGAAGCATCCCTGGCCCAGGCGCTCGACCAGACTGTGCCCCGGGGGGTCGTGGTTGCCAACATCCATCCGTCCAGCCCGTTTGCCGCCGCCGGCCTGCGGCAGGGCGATGTGATCACGGCGCTCGATGGATCGCCTGTCAATGCACCCTCGGAGCTCGATTTCCGCCTTACCACGCGCCGTTTGGGCGATCTGGCGGATGTGTCCTTCCTGCGGAACGGGCAGGAGCAGACCACCGTTGTTTCGATCGTCGAAGCGCCTGACGAGCCCCCCTCGGCGCCCGAGACGATCCAGAGCCGCAACCTTTTCGATGGCCTGACCGTCGCCACGCTCAATCCGCGGCTACAGGAAACGCTCGACCTTCCCCTCAGCGCCCGCGGCGTCGTCGTTACGGATGTCGAAGGCATCGCCGCCAATTCCGGGCTTCGGCGGGGAGACATCCTCGTTGCACTCAACGGCCGCGAGCTGGCGACGGGGCGTGATCTCGCGCGTCTCGTGCGCGGCGGGCCCGCGACCTGGGATCTGACGCTCCGGCGCAGGGATCGCACACTGCGGGTCCGGCTGCGCGGATAATCCTGGAAAGCCCGTCAACTCGATGGTGCCGGGGACAGATCCGACGCCCCGCCATGCGCGGGGCGAGATGTGTCCAGGCCTTCCTCCGCCAGACCGGAAGACACCATCTCGGCCCGAAGGCGGGGCAAGGCCGTCGGGTAGTCCTGCTGGAGCCACACGATCATCTTTTCCCGGATCTCGCAGCGCAGGTCCCAATTGATCGGCGAATTGCGCGAACTCATCAGCCCCCGCATCTTGAGCCCCTGCTCTGTCGCATCGACGACCTGAAGGTTGCAGACCCTCCGGTCCCAGCGCGGGGAAGCCTCGACGAATTCCTGCAGCTTCTCCCGCATCCGCTCGATCGGCACCATGTAATCGACCTGCCAGAAGACCGTTCCGATGATCGACGCCGATTCGCGGGTCCAGTTCTGGAATGGCTGTTCAACGAAGTAGGAGAGCGGCACGATCAGCCGCCGCCAGTCCCAGAGCCGCACGGTGACGAAGGCGGCACCGATATCCTCGATCCAGCCCCATTCCCCCTCCACGATCACGACGTCGTCGATGCGGATCGGTTGTGTCAGGGCAATCTGGATGCCGGAGATGAGATTCGTGAGCACCGGCCGCGCCGCAAAGCCCAGCACGATGCCTGCAGCCCCTGCCGAGGCCAGCAGGCTCACGCCATACCGCTTCACGCTGTCGAAGGTCAGCAACGCCGCTCCGACCGTCAGAAGAATGATCGTGATCTGAATCACGCGGTGCAGGATGCGCACCTGGGTAATCGTCTGTCGCGCGCGGAGATTGTCCTCTTGCGCCAGATCATAGTGACGCAAGGTATACTCGGACGCCAGGTCCGCGACGCCCTTCACGGTCCAGCCCGCAATGAGGATGAAGAGAATGACAGTCACATGCCGCAGATCGCTCTGCATCGCGTAGGGCAGATCGATCACCGACAATGCAATGATGAGACCGATATCCACATAGGCCAGTCGTGTCGGCCGCCGGACGGCGGCAAGTGCCTGCCTTGAAAAGGATTTCGAAGGCAGCTTCAACCGCCGCAGAAGGCGGTAGGTGATGCGGTGCAGAAGCAGCGCGATCAACACCGTAAGAGCAAGATAGAGATAGGGGAGGCTCGCGTTGGCAAGTTCGGCGAGAACGCCCCGGATCTGGGGAGTCAGCGTATCGAGATCGAGCAATGGCACGCCCTCTTTGACGATGACGCCGCAGCGCGGCATCGGAAAAGCAACAGCATGCATGATAGATCGCTGCGCCGCAAATTCATCCCTCCGGTTCTTTCCGGGGCCAATTCCTCGCGCTTCAGCGCCGCGACCGGCGGGGCTTTTCTTTTCTGCCTCGGCGTGAAATAGGAACTCCACGATGCTGGCCGTGGTGGAGATCTGCAGATGATTTTGCGCGAGGCACTCACATTCGATGATGTTCTGCTGGTTCCGGGCCCGTCCGAGGTGTTGCCCGCAACCGCCGACACGCGCACGTTCATCACCCCGACCATCTCGCTAAATATTCCCCTCGTCAGCGCGGCAATGGACACGGTGACCGAGTCGAAGATGGCCATAGCGATGGCGCAGGCTGGCGGAATGGGCGTCATTCACCGCAACCTGAGCATCGAGGAACAGGCGGCAAAGGTTCGCGCGGTCAAGCGCTTCGTGTCCGGTGTGGTCGATCATCCCGTCACGCTCAGCCCGAACCAGACGCTGAAAGACGCAAAGGCGCTTCAGGAGCAGCTTCGCATCACCGGCTTCCCGGTCGTCGATGAGCGAGGCGTGGTGCTCGGCATCGTGACGAACCGCGACATGCGATTTGCTCACGATGATTCGACTCCGGTCAGCGTGATGATGACCTCCGACAATCTGGCGATTCTGAAGGAGCCGGTCGATCTGGCAGAAGCCCGCAGCCTCATGCAGGCACGACGAATCGAGAAGCTCCTTGTCGTCGACGACAAGGGGCATCTCACTGGCCTTCTCACGCTGAAGGACCTCGAACAGGCGGTCCTCAACCCGCGCGCTGCGCGCGACGAACAGGGGCGCCTCCGGGTTGCTGCCGCCACGACGGTGGGCGATGCAGGCTTCGAGCGGTCGCAGGCCCTCGTTGATGCCGGCGTCGATGTCGTTGTGATCGACACAGCCCACGGTCATTCGAGCGGTGTTGCAGACGCCGTGACGCGGCTCAAGCGCTATCGCAATTCCGTCCAGATCATCGCAGGCAATGTCGCAACCGCGGGAGCGACACGCACGCTCATCGACGCCGGTGCGGATGCGGTCAAGGTCGGCATCGGCCCGGGCTCGATCTGCACCACACGCATCGTCGCGGGCGTCGGCGTGCCGCAGATGACGGCCATCACCGATTGCGCCAACGAGGCCCGCAAGACCGGCCAGATCGTCGTCGCGGATGGCGGCATCAAGTATTCGGGCGATTTTGCCAAGGCCATCGGCGCCGGTGCGCATGTCGCAATGGTCGGCTCCATCCTCGCCGGAACCGATGAGGCGCCGGGGGAAGTGATCCTCTATCAGGGCCGAAGCTTCAAATCCTACCGCGGCATGGGAAGCGTGGGCGCCATGGCACGCGGATCGGCCGACCGCTACTTCCAGAAGGAAGCCAGCGCCGACAAGCTTGTGCCCGAGGGGATCGAAGGTCAGGTTCCCTACAAGGGTGCCGTCGGGGCGGTGCTGCACCAGATGGTGGGCGGTCTGCGTGCGGCCATGGGCTACACCGGAAACCGCACGGTTGCCGAAATGCAGACGGGCTGCGAATTCGTGCGGATCTCGGGAGCCGGCCTGCGCGAGAGCCACGTCCATGACGTGCAGATCACGCGGGAAAGCCCGAACTACCATATGGGTTGAGGGTAAAAAATTCGCAGTTTCGCAGTGACTTAAAAGTACTAGCGAACCTCCGATTGGTAGTCTGCCAGGAGAACGTCAACGGAACGTTGGCGGGAGCAGAACAAACCAGAGCAAACTGAAACAGCTTCCGACCAACGTGCCTCAGTTTGCATGAACCTTGTGACGGATCTTCCGGCATAGTTTGTGTCGGAGCTACCCCCAATCGCATACCGATGTTTGATCAAAGGCGATTCCAGCCGGTCTGCCTTCGCATGTTTCTGGCCCAACACGCGCGCCCGATGCCAGGCCAATGGAATGGAATGGTCAGTGCCCGCGCAGAATCCAGTCCAAGAAACACGGCTGCGGCGTCGGACGATTTTGGTGAGGCGACCACTTTTCCGGCCTTGTCGAAGCTGACCAAGAGGGCGTCGAAGGTGGCGTCCCAATGGGCTACCAGAAGAAGGCCGCTGAAGACGTCGAGCGTTGCCCGTCGCTTTCGCACTCGGCCCAAGGATCGAAATGGCTGGCACGCAGCAGGGCGCGGTCCGTGCTGCCCGTCTCCGCGGGCATGACGCTGACACCGACGATGGCGACCGATCTTCGCAACAACGAAAGCCGATCGCATTCGGCGCTCGCAAACTTGACGCCGAGTGCCTTTGCGGCCCAACCGAGACCAGCCCGAAAGGTCGCAGGACGCCCGCACATCGCGGGCCGTGGTGCGGGGCTCCACCCCTCGACGGCAAGCTGACTGCGAGAGACAGCTGAATATCAATTCGTTGGCAGCGGGTTCACTCCTCATCGATGAGACTGTAGCCAAGACCGTGCACTGTTATGATCCGCGCGCTGCTGCCCCTCAGCCGGCGGCGAAGACGTGAGATCAGCACATCGATGGTGCGATCTCCATAGACCCACTCCCGCCCGCAGATCGCCATGCTGATCCGCATCCGGTCGCAAGGCTGGCCAACTCCGCGGATCAGACAGACGAGCAGCCGTGTTTCGGCCGGCGACAGCGTTTCCGTCCTGCCAGCAACACTGAGCCGCCGCAAGCTCGTGTCGAGCTGCAGAGACGCGCCGACGCTCAAGAGTGTTTCTTCGGGCTTGCGGTGGGCTGCAAGGCAGGCCTTGATGCGCGCGCTCAATACCACGGGCTCGACAGGCTTGCAGACGTAGTCGATAGCGCCCATGCCGAGCCCAAGCACCTGATCGTTCGGAGAATCCAGGCTCGACAGGACAATGAAGGAAGCCTTCTTCTCCGCCTGTATCATCGGTGCGAGGAGCAGTCCGTCCGTGTCGGGAAGTCGGCGATCGAGAATAACAAGGTCAAAGGCCTTCTCCTCGAGAACCTTTCGGGCGGACGCGCCGTCGGAAGCGAAGCTGAAGTGGTGGCCGAGCTGATCTACTATGTCCCCGACCATGATCTGCGCCAGGACGTCATCATCGACAAGAAAGATCTTGGCCGGGGCGGTCATTCCGCGCCTCTCAGGACGCTGTCTGGCCAGTCGGGCTTCAGCGCGCAGCTCAGAACCTGCGCCCGCGCAGCTTCGCGTTCTTCAGCGTCCACGCTGTCGGTTCGGTGGGCATATTCGAGGGAGCGAAGCGCGTCCGCCAGTTCGGTCAGGCCGAAAGTCCTGGCGCCGTTCGCGAGCTTGTGCGCCCGGCTTTCAATCGTCGCGTCTCTTTCGGCGGCTGTCTTCCCGGTGAGCATTGCCCTGAACTCCGACCAGCTCTCTGCGAAGGCTTCGGCCATGCGCCGCCGCACGGAGGGCGACAGCCCTTCGAGCAGAGCCGCACCAGTGGGTAGCCGTGTCCGGATCCGGACGGTTTCTGCGAGTGCTGCCGCGTCGAGCGGCTTTTCGAGGATCGCCGCGAACATCGTCGCGTCCTCGGGGCGTTCGCGGACCCGGTCGACATTTGCGCTCAACAAGATCACCGGTTTTCCTCGCAGGACCGGATCAAACCGGATCATCCGCGCAAAATCTATCCCCGTCCCGTCGGCCAGACGATAATCCACGATGAAGAAGTCATAGTCATCGGGTTGGGCTGCGCAAAGAGCGTTGGCCTGGCCGAGATCCCCCGCGTGGTCGACCGAGAGGCCCAGGCGCTCGAGCATGGCGGCGGTCACGAGTCCGCTGATCGGGTCGTCATCCACCACGAGGCAGCTGGACGCGAGTTGGCCGCCGGAGTTGCGCGTCGTGGGCGGGCGGGGAGCGGATCTGGCCGGGACGAGCGGCAGGCGAACCTCGACCGAGGTGCCGACTTCCGGATCCCGTACCGAGATCTGTCCGCCGAGCGCGAGGGTCATCCGCTGGGAAATCGCCAGTCCGAGCCCCGAACCCTCGCGCCCGGTGACACGCGGCCGAAGCTCGGCAACCCCGTTCGCCAGCATGTCACGGATGTCCTTCGGCATGCCGGGGCCATGATCGTCGATGCGGAAGACAAGTTCGTCGGCATCGATGTGCAGGCTGACCGTGACACCCCGGCCGTCATCATGTCTGAGCGCATTCCGGACCAGGTTTCCCAGGATCTGCTGGGTCATCGACCAATCGAGCTGGACCTCCCGTGCCGCTCCCGGCGCCAATTCGAGGTGCAGCGGGACGCCTTGCTGGCGGGCGAGGATCTCCTGGGTTCTGGTGAAATTTCCGAGCGCGTCTCCGATGGCCACCGGTTCCGGCCTGGGCTGGGGGGATTGATGCTCGAACCGGGAAAAGCTGAGTACGTTCTCCAGGGTCGCATTAAGGCCGCGGGCCGCGACGCCGATGAGCTCGACGAGCCGCTCGGTTTCATTCGGTTCGGCGCCCTCCAGAAGCGCGGCCGCGCCGAGCACGCTGTGAAGCGGACCACGGATCTCGTGGCTCATCGCCGCGAGAAAGACCGACATGGCGTTTTCGGCCTCGCGGGCGCGCTGGACCGCGCGAAGATGCTCTGTCACGTCGTGCAGCAAGATGATCTGCCAGCGGTCAAGCTTGTTGACCGTGTCTTCGACGTCGCGGACACGTATATCGAAACAACGGGTGTCGCCATGGGTCTGGAGCCAGATCGCGCGCCACTGATCGCCAGGGGAGCCGAGAATCCCGTCGACCACAGCCTGGAGCTCGCGGCGATGAGGCTGGAGAGCCAGGCGATAGGTGAGGGCACCGACCTCGGACAGGCCGAGAAACGTCTGGAGCGCCGCCTGGTTTGCGTTCACGAGCTTGCCGTCCTCACCGGCAATGAACACCGGACCTCGCAGGCTTTCGATGACCCCGAAATACTGATCGCGTTCCCGGGTAAGGCGGCGAACACTGTCGGCAAGTGCCGCATCGCCTGGTCGGGACACCGCCCAGGGTGAAAGCATCGCTTGGTCCGCCTCGTCAAAGAAATCCTCGAGCCGGTCGACGAGAGCAGGCGCATCCTCGATCCCCGAGCCGGACAGGCCGACCTCGGTGTGGAACAGCGCCGCAAGATGTTCAATGTAGACGCGGCGATAGAGTCTGAACAATCCGTGGTGGAGCTCAAGCGGCACGCCGGCGTCGTGATGCCGCCAGGCGATCTCACGAAGAGATTCGAACCGCTTGTCGCTGCGATAGTCGTGCCGTCCGTCGAGACGGCCCTGGCGCAGGGGATCGCACAGGTAGGAGACGATGCAATCGTTCAGACGCTCCGTGGCTTCCGTCCAGGCCGCCCGCATGGAGCTTGTCTGGTCGGTGAAGCCCATTTCCAGCGCGAGCCGCACTGTTTCCTTCACCAGAGCAGCGCTTTCGCGGCGCAGGATCTCGGAGAGGTGATCAGCGGACAGGGGCATTTTCATATCGCTGGCAGTTGGGACGCAGGCGCATCTGTCCGGCCGTCAAGCTCCCGGCGCAGCGCCTGCCCAGATCGAACCGTTTTTACATGACGTTTACATCCATTTACAAGCTGTCAGCCTTTGCCATGGACGCAAGTGCTATGCCCTGCGTGGCCGTCCTATCTCTGTCGGCCGGACCGGAGGCAATGACCATGAGCTTCAATCGCAGGACACTTCTTGGACTCGGGGGGAGCCTTTTGGTTCTGGGCGGGCTCGGCTTCGTCGTCCTGACCTCTCCCTGGACCTGGTCGGCCACGCATCCCGACCGCGATCTCCCCTCGCTCGAGGGCGCGGACCTCGCAAACGGGCGTTTCGTATTCGTCGCATCGGATTGTGCCACCTGCCATGCCACGCCCGGACAGGAAGACGATACCATCCTGGGTGGCGGTCGGAGTCTCGACACGCAGTTCGGCGTGTTCCACATGCCGAATATCTCACCTGACAAGGAACACGGCATCGGCGACTGGACGCTCGCCCAGTTTGACCGTGCGCTGCGCGAAGGGGTCGGGCCGGATGGCGTGTGGCCGGACGGGCAGAACCTCTACCCCGCATTTCCCTACACGTCCTACCAGCGTCTGACCGGCGAAGATGTCCGCGACCTCTATGCCTACATGATGACCTTGCCGGCTGAAACCGACGCCGTGCCCGAGCACGACCTGAAGTTCCCCTACAACATCCGCCGTGGCGTTGGCGTCTGGCGCCTTGCGTTTCTTGATGGGCAACGCTTCGAGCCGGGCCCGGTCCCCGAAGGTGCAGACCCCGAAGCCTACCACAAGGGGGCGTATCTGGTGGAAGGTCCGGGCCATTGCGCCGAATGCCATTCGCCGCGCGGGCTCATGGGCAACGTGATCGCCTCGAAGCGCTATGGCGGCGGACCGAATACCGATGGGACCGGCTGGTTCCCCAACATCACGCCCGACGAGACCGGGATCGGTTTCTGGTCCGAGGCGTCGATCGCGAACTATCTCCACACGGGCGTCAACCCGGTCGGACGGTCGGCCGACGGAGATATGGCCGAAGTCATCCTGAATACGTCGAAACTGCCGTTTGACGACGTGCAGGCCATGGCACTCTATCTCAAGCACGTGCCCGCTGTTCACGAACCCGCGCCGGGCATGCCGGAGCCGAATCACACCGACGAACTGGTCATGCTCGAAACCGCGATTGCGGCGGCACCGAACTTGCCCATCTCGCCGGCTTCGGAAATCGCTCAGGGCGCCCAGGCAACGGTGGTCGGAACGAAGGATGTCTGGCTCGACGCGGCCGATGTCGATAGCGGCTCTGAAGAGCAGGGGAAGCTGCTGGGCGGCGCCCTTGCCACAGTCACCGCCAGAGATGGAGACAAGGCCGGCTTGCGGATCGAAGGCTGGCAGATGACCGACGCTCCGTCCGTTATCTATCAGGCGAAGGGTCAGCGGGTCATGATGGCCGTTCTCTCGGATGCGGCAGCCGACGCTGTCCAGCGCGGCGAACCCGAGACCGATGCCGATACCGGCCAGTCCTGGGTCCCGGTCGAGATCACGCTCTGGTCGGACGCGACGGATCTCAACGACGATCGCGGTGCGGTGTGGAGCTACAGCCAGGATACCTTCCAGAAGGCCTGTGCGGCGTGTCACGTCCTGCCACAGAAGACTCATTTCACGGCGAACCAATGGATCGGCACGATGAAATCGATGCGTCGGTTCACCTCCTTCAACGATGATCAGTATCGTCTGATCCTCGCCTACCTTCAGAACCACTCGAAGGATCTGAACGAGAGTGATGGAGGCGTCGAATGAACGCTGTCCCACATTCCGCGCCCTCCGAAGTGTCTTCTGCCGATCTTGCCCTGATTGCGGACTGGCTCGCTCTTCAGTTCCTGAACCCGCCCGACGCGGCGCGCCTTGAAGCCGCCCGCTCGATCGAGGGACAGGCTGCGCTCCAGCAGATCGGGGCACTTCTTTGCCAGCCGGATGCGACGGCCGCGCTCTGTCGGCACCTGTCGGTCGGTCCCGTGGCCGAAGCGGTCATCGCGCTCCAGCGGCGGCATACGGCCTTGTTCGAGGGTATCTTCAGGCAGCGCGGCCTCCCGCCTTATGCCAGCGTCTGGGATGGTACCGGCCGCCTCTTCGGCCCTGCCGTTGGCCGGATGCAGCGGCTTCTTCGCGGGCTGGACATACATGTGGCCGAAGGGTGCTGCGAACCTCCCGACCATGTCGCAATCCAACTTGCGGCACTGGCGGAGGCGTTGCGGCGGGACCGCTCCGATATCGTCCCCGCCCTGCTCGACGAATTGGACTGGATCGACCGGTTCGCGGCTTCCCTCGCCGAGGCAGATCGCAGCGGATTCTACGGGGCCGTCGCGCTCCTGCTGACCGCGTTTGCCAAAAGAACAAGACAAGCCCGATCGGGCGTGGCCGGATCCGACCGGCCCTCCGCTGCGGCTTCGATCTGAAAGGACAGGTTATGACCAAGAATTGCGAGCCGAAACTGAACGGCCCATCGCTTTCAAAGCGGACCTTCCTCAAAGGATCCGCCGCCGCGCTCGGCCTGGCCAGCCTGCCCCTCTTCGCGCGTGGAGCCGTCGCTCAGACCGGCACGCAGGGCGTGCTCTCGGGCTGCCACTGGGGTGTCTTCTACGGTGTGGTCGAGGATGGCCGCGCGGTCGAGTTCAAACCGTGGGAGGGGGATCCGCATCCGTCGCCGCAGCTCCCCGGCGTGTTGGACTCACTCTATTCAGAGTCCCGGATCCGTTATCCCATGGTCCGGCGGGCTTGGCTCGAGCAGGGTCCCGGAGCCGATCCGGACGGCCGCGGCGCGGGCGATTTCGTGCGGGTGAGCTGGGAACAGGCAATTGAACTGGTCGCCAACGAGATCGTGCGCGTGCGCGAAACCTATGGCCAGCAGGCGCTCTTTGCCGGTTCCTATGGCTGGAAGAGCCCGGGCAAGCTCCACAACTGCCAGACCCTGCTGCGCCGGATGCTCAACCTCACCGGCAGCTACACCAACAGCACGGGCGATTATTCGACCGGTGCGGCGCAGGTGATCCTGCCCTATGTCTCGGGCTCGCTCGAGGTCTACGAGCAATGCACGACCTGGAACAACCTCGCAGAAAATTGCGAGCTGATGGTCTTCTGGGGCTGCAATCCGCTCAACAATTCGCAGATCTCCTGGCAGGTGGCGGACCATGGCGCCTGGCCCGGTGTCGCGCTGATGAAGGCGGCAGGGACGCCGGTCATCTGCATCGACCCCGTGCGGACCGAAACCTGCGCGGAACTGAACGGCGAGTGGATCGCACCGCGCCCGCAGACCGATGTCGCGATGATGCTCGGCATTGCTCACACGCTCTACGAAGAGGGACTTCACGACCAGGCATTCCTCGATCGCTACACGTCGGGTTTCGACAAGTTCCTGCCTTATCTGCTCGGCCAGAGCGATGGCACGCCGAAGACCGCAGACTGGGCGGCCGAGATCTGCGGCCTGCCGGCGGAGACGCTTCGCGATCTGGCCAGACGCTTCGCCGGGAACCGCACGATGCTTGCGCTCGGCTATTCGACGCAGCGTCAGCACCACGGCGAACAGATCCACTGGATGCTGATCACGCTGGCCGCGATGCTGGGCCAGATCGGTCTGCCGGGTGGTGGCTACGGGCTGAGCTACCACTACGCGTCGGGTGGGTCTCCGACCCATACCACGCCGATCCTGAAGGCGATCGATGATGCTTCGGGGCAGGCGAACGAGGGCGCTGCGTGGCTGGCGCAGAGCGGCTCGGTCTCGATCCCCGTTTCGCGCTTCGTCGAGACGTTGCTCAACCCCGGCAAGACGATGCAGTTCAATGGCCACGAGATCGAGCTGCCGCTCGTGAAGATGGCCTACTGGGTGGGTGGCAATCCCTTCTCACACCATCAGGACCGCAACGAGATGCTGCGCGCCTGGCGCAATCTCGACACCTTCGTTGTGCATGACGTTCAATGGACGGCCTCGGCGCGGCACGCCGACATCGTGCTTCCGGCGACGACCTCCTACGAACGCAACGACATCGAGCAGGTCGGAGACTATGCTCTCAGCCACATCGTCCCGATGAAGAAGGTGGTCGATCCGGTCTTCGAGGCCCGCAGCGATTTCGACATCTTCGCGGCCATTTCCGAACAGCTCGGCCAAGGCTACGCCTTCACCCAGGGCCTGACCGAAATGGATTGGATCCGGAACATCTACGAGGCGGCAAAGATCGAGTCCCGTGCCAAGGGCATGGAGATGCCGGTCTTCGAGGTCTTCTGGGACAGCAACAAGCCGCTCGCCTTCCCGGTGACCGAGGCCCAGGAGGAATTCGTTCGCCACGCCGACTTCCGAGAGGATCCGTTGCTGAACGCGCTGGGCACGGCGTCGGGCAAGTTCGAGCTCTATTCGACGGCGATCGAGCGGTACGGCTATGACGACTGCCCGCCCCATGCGACCTGGATGGAGCCGATCGAACGCCTTGCCGGTCCCACGACCCAATATCCGCTGCACCTTGCGGCAAACCACCCGCAGATGCGGCTGCACTCCCAGCTCTGCGGCACGGTCAACCGCGAGACCTACGAGATCAAGGGGCGCGAGCCGTGCTGGATGAACCCGGCGGATGCAGAGCAGCGCGGGCTCAAGGACGGTGACGTGGTGCGCGTCTTCAACGATCGCGGCCAGCTGCTCGCCGGTCTGAAGATCACCGATGAAATCATGCCGGGGGTCGTTCGCATCAACGAAGGCGGCTGGTTCGATCCTGAAAACCCGCGGCAGATCGGGAGCCTTTGCGTCTATGGTGACGTCAACACGCTCACGACCGGTATCGCCACATCGAAACTGGCTCAAGGCAATTGCGGTCACACTGGCGTCGCAGATGTCGAGCGGTTCGACGGTCCGCTGCCGCCGGTCACGGTCTTCAGCCAACCGGCCAGCTGATCGTTCGCCATAACGTCGGATCGGTGCGGCTGGAGCGAAAACGGTTCAAACTGAAACAGCTTGAAGAATGGATTTCGCTCCAGGTTATCGATTTGACCAAAGTCCTTTTCAGACGGCAATGCCGTCTGAAAAGGTTCTGGTCCAGAGGGGCAGGCCCGCAACCGGGTGGAAGCGCCTCTCTGCGGACCTGGGGGCACCATACCAGGTGAAGTGAGCGTGAAGTTTGGCTATCTGATGATGGAAGGGCGTGGCGCGGCGGCACTGGCACTGGCAGCCCTCGCCGAGCGCCTGCGCCGTGACGGGGTCCGCCTCGCGGGTGTCGTCCAGACCGAGCCTGCCGACGCTGACCGGCATCCGTGCGAGACCGCCTTGCGCGTCCTACCGGACGGGCCGACCCTTCCCATCCACCAGAATTTGGGCTCGGGATCGCGCGGGTGCAGGCTGGATGCGGGAGCGCTTGAAATGGCGGTCGTCGCGGCCGCAGCAGGTCTTGACGGCGCCGAAGTCATGATCGTCAACAAATTCGGCACGCGGGAAGCGTCAGGGCACGGGTTCTGTGGCCTGATCGTTGATGCGCTCAGTCGAGACATTCCGGTCGTGGTCGGGGTGAACGGTCTGAATCTGCCTGCCCTGCGGACCTTCGCCGGCGATCTGGCCGAACAGCTCGTGCCGCGGGAAGAGGAGATTATCCGGTGGCTTCAGGAGAAACGCATGGACTTGGCAAGGCCAGACGGATTGATGCCGAAAGACGGATTGATCCGGGGCGGCACCGGTTATGGCGCTACGTCCAGCATGTCGGGCGTTGGCTGCCGGCGTGACATGTCCGAGAACGCCGACGTTTGGACGTGATCGGACATCAGGCTTCTGGATGTCGGTCGGGTTCCCGGTAGCTGCTCAATTGTGCAGAAGCCGGGGAAACAAGGCAAACCAGCTGCGTGATAGGATGTCCATGACGTGCGGATCACGCGGGAAAGCCCGAACTGCAATATGGGCTGAGGCCAGGATCCTCGGCCCGTAAATCAACCTTCAATTGCGTTTTTGCCAGACGCCGCGCCATGCTCTAGAGAGAGCCAAAGTCGTGCGTTAGGTGTGAGGTCTGGCATGGATCGGGTTGATTGCGTGGTTGTGGGTGCGGGCATCGTCGGCCTTGCCGTCGCCCGAAGCCTCGCGAAGGCAGGCAACGAGGTCATCGTGCTCGAACGCGAGCACATGATCGGCAGTCACACGAGCTCGCGCAATTCCGAGGTTATCCACGCCGGGATCTACTACAGCGCCGGTTCGGCAAAGGCCGAGATGTGTGTGCGGGGCAAACACCTTCTCTACGAGTATTGCGAAAGCCACGGTGTCCCGCACAAGCGCCTGGGAAAGATCATTGTCGCGACCGAAACGGATCAGGTCCCGGCGCTCGAAGGCATCGCCGCCAAGGCTGCGGTCAATGGCGTGACGGACCTCCAGCCGCTGGATGCGGCCGACCTCCGCCGCATGGAACCTGCGCTCCGCGGAGAGGCTGGCCTGCTCTCCCCCTCTACCGGAATCGTCGACAGCCATGCCTGCATGCTGAGCCTGCAGGGGGAAATCGAGGATCATGGCGGCATGATCGCCTTCGAGACCGGCTTCATCGCCGCACGCGCAACTGCGGGCGGGTTCGAGATCGAGACCGAAGGCCGCGACGGCAAGCTCGTGATCGGAAGCAACCGCCTCGTCAATGCGGCCGGCCTCTTCGCAGGCCACGTCGCTGACGGGATCGACGGGCTCGCGCCCGAACACCGGCGCGAGATCTTCTATTGCAAGGGCAACTACTTCAGCGTCTCGGCCCATGTCCCCTTCTCGCGCCTCATCTATCCCGTGCCCGAGCGGGATGGCCTCGGCGTCCATCTCACGCTCGACATGGGTGGCGCCGGGCGCTTCGGGCCGGACACGCAATGGATCGACGGCATCGACTACAGCCTCGATGCGCAGCGCGGCGATGTGTTCTACGACGCGATCCGGCGCTACTGGCCCGACCTTGCCGAAGGTGCGCTGAGCCCGAGCTACACCGGCATTCGCCCCAAGCTCGCCCCCGCCGGCGGCGCGGCAACCGATTTCACGATCGAAGGGCCGGAAACGCACGGGATGGACGGGCTCGTCAATCTCTACGGCATCGAAAGCCCCGGCCTCACCTCTTCCCTCGCCATTGCCGAAGCCGTGGCGGCACGGCTCGCGGCCGCCTGAGACAGCCCAGTCCCTCCTGCCGTTTCCACATTGATTTTCGACCCGCCATCGGGCTAGTCGGGGCGACCGCTGCAAGAGGACCCCCATGACCCGCATCGAGGAAACATTCGCCCGCCTGAAGGAACAGAACCGCAAGGCCTTCGTTGCCTTCGTGATGGCAGGAGACCCCGACCGCGCCGCGTCGCTGGACCTCATCAAGGGCCTTCCGGCCGCCGGTGTCGACGTGATCGAAATGGGCATGCCCTTCACCGATCCGATGGCCGACGGGCCCGCGATCCAGCTTGCCGGGCAGCGCGCGCTCGAAGCCGGGCAAACCATGAAGGACACGCTCGACATGGTCCGTGCCTTCCGGGAAACGGATGCACGGACCCCGATCGTGCTCATGGGCTACTACAATCCGGTCTATTCGCGCGGCGTCGATACCTTCCTGGCCGAAGCGCGCGAGGCCGGCGTCGACGGGCTCATCATCGTGGATCTGCCGCCCGAGGAGGACGAGGAGCTCTGCCTTCCGGCACAGGCGGCCGGCCTCAACTTCATCCGCCTTGCAACCCCGACGACCGACGCGCGCCGGCTGCCGAAGGTGCTGACCAACACCTCCGGTTTCGTCTACTACGTCTCGATCACCGGCATCACCGGCTCCGCCGAGGCAAATGCCGCATCCGTCGGCCCCGAGGTCTCGCGGATCAAGGCCGCGACCGATCTTCCTGTCTGTGTCGGCTTTGGCATCAAGACCCCGGAGGGCGCCGCATCCATTGCGGGCATTGCCGATGGCGCCGTGATTGGCTCGGCCATCGTCGAGCGCATCGGCCGCGGAGAACCCGTCGACCAGATCCTGACTTTTGTCGCCTCCCTGGCAGAGGCCGTTCACAACGCCTGATTTCCTGCGGGGGTTTGCTCGCATAGGCATCACCGCTATCCTTTCTGCGACCCTGCACGGCCAGGGCCCGAGAGAGAGGCTGCGCGATGAGGCTTGAACGACTCGATCTGACCTGGGTCAAGCTGCTGTTTCTGGTGGCCCTGACCGTTGCCGTGCTGGTCTTTGTCTACAAGCGAGTGATGGCACTTCTGCCGCCCGACGCCGTCGTCATCGCCGCCGGCAGCCAAGGCAGCGCCTATTATGGCTTTGCCGATCGCTATCGCCAGATCCTCGCCCGGGACGGCATCAAGGTCACGATCCTTGAAACCGCAGGATCGGTCGAGAACGCGGCGCGGGTGGCAGGGCCGGATGCCGACGCAGACGTCGCGTTTCTACAGGGCGGCGTGCCCGTGCCGGCCGACCGGCCGGTCTCCGCACTCGCCGCGACCTTTCTCGAGCCGCTCTGGATCATGCACCGCGGCGCCCTCGAGACACCTGCGGACCCTGCACACTGGCGCAACCTCCGCATTGCAGGCGGGGCCGAAGGCAGCGGGACGCGCTTCGTGATCGACGCGCTTGCAGGCGTTGCCGGGCAGGGCCTCGAGAGCAACACCTTCCTGCCGCTTGGCGGAGATCAGGCGGGCGCGGCGCTCCTCTCCGGCGAAGCCGACGCATCGGTTTTCGTCGCTCCGGTGACCGCCCCCTACCTCCAGCCACTCTTCCAGGATACCACCGTCACGACCGCCTCGATCCGGGATGGCACTGCGCTCACCCGCCAGCTTCCCTTCGTGCGCCAGGCGACGATCCCCCGCGCGGGCTTCGACTATGCCGCGGAGCATCCTCCGGCCGACATCGATCTGATCGCGATGGTTGGCCGTCTCGTCGCCCGCGACAATCTCCACCCTGCCCTTGTCGATCGCCTGATCGCCGCGGCGCGGAAGGTGCATTCCTCCCGCGACCTCATCACCAACGAAGACGAGTTTCCGTCCGAGATGAATGTCGCGATGCCGATGAACCCCCAGGCCGCAGACCTGCTCAAGAAGCCGCCAAGCCCGCTCTATCGCTTCCTGCCCTACTGGATAGTCGCCCAGGTCAACAGCTTCGCACTCCTGCTGGTGCCGTTGCTCGTCGTAGTCGTCCCGCTCATGCGGGTGCTGCCCGGCCTCTACGAATGGCAGATGCGGTCCCGTGTCTACCGCCGCTATCCCGAACTGCGCGATATCGAGCGCGCGGCCGGGAATGCCTCCGATGCCGCGGAGCTCGAGGATCTCGAGAGCCGTCTCGGGGATGTCGAGCGCGAGGTCTCAAAACTCTCCCTGCCCATGCGCTATCGGGAGTACGCCTACACCATGCGCGTGCACATCAACCTTGTGCGCCAGCAGCTCGAGCGCAAGCGGCGGCAGCTTTTCGGCGACGAAGACGCGCCGCCAGAACCGACCTCATGAGCGCGGCACCTCACCCTGCGCAGGAATCGCCCCCCTGCCCGAGAGCAGCGCCATTCCCTTGATCTGGGCAAACACAGCCTGCCCCGGCGCCAGCCCGAGCCCGTCCCAGGAGCGACGGCTGATGCGCGCCAGAATGCGCGCACCATCGCCCTCCGGGCCGAGCCCCAGAACGACGATGACGAGGAACGGATCGCGGCAGTCGGCCGAAAGAATGCGGGAGGGCAGGACATTGAGGATCGTGCTCTGGGCCGGCCGGTCCAGCGCGAGGCTCACATCGGAGGCCGAGATGCGGATCCGGTGCAGCACTCCGGCCCCGCCAAGCGCCCCCGGGACGATCAGCTCCGCGCCATCGACCGCAAGCGTCGAAAGCCCGTATGCCGCGTCATGGCGGAGAACCCTGGCGCGCAGGGCGACCCCGGCATCGGGCAGCCGCGCGATCGGCATCGCCGGATCGGCCTGAACCGCCTCGAGCGGCCCGGCGCCGATCACCCGGCCCTCGTGCAGGAGCACGATATGATCGGCCAGCCGCTCCACCTCGGAAATGTCATGGCTCACGTAAAGCACCGGCATCGGCAGCGTATCCCGCAGCCGCTCAAGATACGGCAGGATCTCGTCCTTGCTGAACCGGTCGAGGGCTGCGAGTGGCTCGTCCATCAGCAGGAGCCTCGGCTGAGACAGCAGCGCCCGCCCGATTGCCACGCGCTGGCGTTCGCCCCCCGATAGCCTGACCGGCCAGCGCTGAAGCAGCGGCTCGATCCCCAGGAGCTCGACGACCTCGTCGAACCGCACCAGCCCGGCCGCACCCTGCTTCAGCGCCCGGCGGTAGCCATAGTCAAGGTTCCGCCGCACCGTCAGATGCGGGAAGAGGCTCGCCTCCTGAAACACATAGCCGACCGGCCGCTGATGCGGCGGACGGCATCGCGCCCCCTCCTGCCAGACCTCGCCTGCGAGCGAGAACCGTCCCTCCGGCATCGTCTGAAGGCCCGCGATGCAGCGGAGCACCGTCGTCTTGCCGCACCCCGACGGGCCAAAGAGCGCGGTGATCCCGCGTGCGGGCGCTTCGAATGACGCAGCGAGGTCGAAGCTTCCGACCTTTCCCCGAAAGTGCGCCGAAAGCCCTGCAGTGCCGGTCACTTCGACAGCTCCCGGGTGCGGCGCTCGAGCGTCATCATCGTGAGGATGACCGCGAAGGAAAACGCCAGCATGCCCCCCGCGTAGAGATGCGCCTTCGCCCAGTCGAGCGTCTCGACATAATCGTAGATCGCAATCGACAGCACCTTCGTCTCGCCGGGAATGTTCCCGCCGATCATGAGCACCACGCCGAACTCCCCGACCGTATGGGCAAACCCAAGCACCGTGCCCGACAGGATCCCAGGCCGGGCCAGCGGCAGCGCCACGGTCAGAAAGGCATCCAGCGGAGAGGCACGCAAGGTCGCCGCCACCTCCAGCGGCCGTTCGCCCAGCGCCTCGAAAGCGTTCCGGACCGGCTGCACCACGAACGGCATCGAGTAGATCACCGAGCCGATCACCAGCCCCTCGAAGCTGAAGGCCAGGGTGCGCGCGCCCCAGAGACCGGCAAGCGCCCCACCCGGCCCGTGAGGGCCAAGCGCAATGAGGAGATAGAAGCCGAGAACGGTCGGCGGCAACACGAGCGGCAGTGCCACCAGCGTTGCCACCACATCCTTCCATCGGCTCCGGGTCCGGGCCAGCCACCAGGCCAGCGGCGTTCCCAGCAGAAGCAGGATGACCGTCGTGAGCGAGGCAAGCTTCAGCGTGAGCAGGATGGGCGCCCAGTCCATCGTCGCGGCCCTCAGTCGCCTTTTTCGATGGCGTAGCCGTAGCGCTCGATCACGGCTGCGGCCTCGGGCCCCTTCAGGAAATCGAGAAACGCCTGCGCCGCGGCATTGCCCGCCCCGGCCTGCAGCAACACGGCATCCTGGCGGATCGGATCGTAGAGCGCGGGATCGACGAGCCAGCGCGACCCTTCGTCCGAGGCGGCGATCTGCGAATAGGCGACGAAGCCGAGCTCCGCATTCCCCGTTTCGACGAACTGGTAGGTCTGGGCAATGTTGTTGCCCTGAACGACTTTCGGGAAGAGCGCCTCGAAGACATCGAGCGCCTGCATCACCTGCACGGCCGCGGCGCCGTAGGGCGCAGTCTCGGGGTTGGCGATGGCAAGCTTGTGGAAGTCTCCCCGCTTCATCGTCTCCGCACCGTTCACCAGGGCGGTGTCCCTGCTCCAGAGCGCGAGCTGACCGATGGCATAGGTGAATTCCGTGCCCTCGACCGCGAAGCCTTCCGTCACGGCGAGATCCGGCCGCACGTTGTCTGCGGCCAGAAAGACGTCGAACGGCGCGCCCTGTGCGATCTGGGTATAGAGCTGGCCGGTCGAGCCGAAACTCAGCACCGCCTCGTCACCGGTGGCGGCCTTGAAGGCTTCGGCGATGTCCTTTGCCGCGCCGGTAAAGTTCGCCGCGACGGCAACATTGGTCTGACCGGCATCAGCCGTTCCGGCCGTGGCGGTCACAAGGAGGGCAAGCATCAATCGTGTCATTGGGTCGGGAGCTCCCGCTGGGTCAGTTTACGGCAAGGATGATGTTCGATGCGTCAATCAGCGCGCAGGCCCGGACACCGGGGGCGAGGCCCAGCCGCTCCACGCTGCGCAGGGTGACGATCGAGACGAGCGTCTTGCCTGCCGCGATCTCGAGCGAGACCTCCGCGTTCACGGCGCCCGGCTCCACCCGGGTGATCACCCCCTCGAGTCGGTTGCCCATCGAGGTTCGCAGGGCCTCGCCGGCGGGGGCGAGAATGACGAAGGGCGCCTTTATGAGCGCCGTCGCCTGACGCCCCGGAAAGAGGCCAAGCTCGCGCAGGCTGTCGCGGGTGATGATCGCGGAGAGCCTGATCTCATCGGTGATCGCGAGGGTGACTTCCGCATTGACCGCGCCGTCCACGACCTCCGCAACCTGACCTCGCAGCGCATTGCGCGCGCTCGTTCGCATGAAGAACCCCCACATGACACTGGCCGAGGAAATACCGGTCCCGAGCAGTTCCGCCTCGAGCCGCGTGAAGCTCGCGGCAAGCTCCGCCTCGAGCCGGTGGAAAGCCTCGATAAGCCTGATGCCGTCGTCCGTAAGCCGGGCCCCTCCCCCGCGTTTGCCGCCCGTCCGCGCCTCCACGACCGGGCGGCCCACGAGATTGTTGATCGCTTCGACGCCATCCCAGGCCGCCTTGTAGGTCACGCCCATGGCGCGCGCCGCGGCGGAAATGCTGCCCTCCCGCCCCACGGCTTCCAGCAGCCGGACACGTGCGTGGCCAAGCGGAGCAGCATCGGGGCCGGCAAGAGACACTTCGGCGCGCAGGGCAGGCATGAGGGGATCCGGGAATCGCTATATACTAAATCTATATATCGATACGCCAACTTCGCGTAAAGCCCAAGAATGGTTGTCGAATTTTCCGTTCGGATCGGATCAGGCGTCGAGACCGGCCGGAACGGTATCGACCAGCTCGCGATAGAGCTCCGGGTCCGTCGCCCCTTCGGTGCCGAAGACAAGCACGCGCGAATTTCCGTCAAGCTTCAGGACCGCGCGCACCTCGGCATCGCTTGCGGCCGCCATCAGCGCGGCGAGGCCGGCGACGGCCGATTCTCCGGCGATGATCTCCGGGTCCCGGCCCCTCGGCCGCGCGAGGCGCCGCATCATCTCGACGGCGGCGGAATCATCGATCGCCATCACGGCGTCCGCGTGGTCCCTGAGAATGCTCCATGCCAGCGAAGAGACCTCACCGCAGGCGAGGCCCGCCATCAACGTGTCGAGGCTGCCGGTGACTGGCGTCGGCGCGCCGATCCGGAAGCTTTCGAGCCAGCAGGCCGCGCGGTCGGGATCGGCCAGGATGACGAGTGGCCGGGACGATCCCCAGCGGCGGGTGATCTGACCGGCCACCGCCGCGGCGAAGCCACCGACTCCGGTTTGCAGGAACACATGGGTCGGCGGGGCATCGAGCGCGTTGCAGGCTTCCCAGGCGGAGATCTCGTAGCCCTGCATGACATCGCGCGGCACCTCGTCGCCGCAGCCGGGCCCGGTGGTGTCGGAGACGATGAACCAGCCTTCGGAGGCCGCGAGCTCCCGGGAGAGCCGCTGGCAGTCGTCGTAGGTTTCGGCCGTGCGCCGCACTTCGGCGCCGAAGGCCTCCATCGCGCGCTGCCGGTGCTCGGAGACGGAGGCATGAATGAAGATCACGCAGCGGCATCCGAAGCGCCAGGCGCCCCAGGCGACGGCGCGGCCGTGATTGCCGTCGGTCGCGCAGCTGACGGTGATCCCGGCGGCGGCATCGGCAAAGCGCCCGGAGGCGATGTCCTGCATCGAGACGGGGATGCCCAGACGGGCCGAGAGCTCGCGGCAGAGAAGACGGGCCACCGCATAGGCGCCGCCGAGGGCCTTGAAGCTGCCGAGACCGAAGCGGCCGGCCTCGTCCTTGTAATGGAGCTCCGCAACGGCGGCTTCGGCGGCAAGGCCCTCGAGGGAGCGGAGCGGGGTCGGGGCATAGCCCGGCCAGGAGGCCACCGCGGCACGGGCCTCCTCGAAGGCGGCCTCGTTCAGGATGGCATCCTGCCCGGCGTTCCAGGGCAGATCGCGACGGGCCTGTCCGTTCAGGACGAGGGTGAACGGATAGGCCGCCTCGTAGGGTCGTCTTACGATCTCGCGTCCCATTTGTTGCGCGCGGGGAGAGCAAAGCCCCCCGCCCCCTGCTGTCTTCGTTCCCTGCCAGGCACTGGCAGATGCCGCAGCATCCGCGACCTACCCTTCCTCCGCCCCATGGCAGCGCGCGTCAAGTAGACGAAGGTGCATTCTGGACCCGCCATTCTCCTAATAGGCGATCAGGGCCGGAGCGCGGCCGTTCGGGGGCGTGGCCCGGCGGCGCGGGGAAGGTATCCCGGCGGTGAAACAAGGGCTTTTCACCGTGAAAATGAAATCAATGCATTGATTTAATTGGAAATAGTTGTAAACAAATCATGAATGGCGGCCTTCTTTCACAGCTTCGCCTTCCGTGGCGGCGGAGAAAATGGCGCCGGTCGGCAGCACCTGGCGGATGCGCAAAAGGCACACCCAACATCACTATTTTGTGCGGCTTGTGAGCGGTAAGTGCTCGCGGAAAGGGCAGTTCAGATCCGGACGCCATGGGCAGGACCGTAACCGGCGATGACATCTGCCGCGCCACCCCGAGACCCTCCCCAAGCAGCGTCACGCTTTGGGCTGAGGCCGAGCTGATGCGTCCGGTCCTGCACCCAGGCCCGCGCCGCTTCCCTGCCCAGAGCCTCCTCAGGCGGCGGCGATCGGCGGGCCGGGAGGGCGTTCCGGGCACCGCGCCGGGCGGCGTGGGCTTTTCGCTCGTTTCGAAAACCGCTAGCAGGAGGGAGGATGGCCGCGCACCGGCGCGGCACAGGGTATCAGGGAGCGGAAGAACGGCATGAGCCAATATGTCACACGATCGGGGCTTCAGGTTGCGGCAGAGCTTGCCGGATTGATCGAGGAGGAGGTGCTGCCGGAGACCGGCGTCTCTCCGGAGCAGTTCTGGCAGGGCTATGCGGCGCTCCTCACCGAGCTGGCGCCCGAGAACCGCGACCTGCTCGACGCGCGGCGCGACCTCCAGCGCCGGATCGACGCCTGGCTTTCGGCGCGGCGGGGCGAGCCGTGGGATGCGGAAGCCTATGAGGGGTATCTCGCGGAGATCGGCTATCTCGTGCCGGACGGCCCGGCCTTCGAGATCGGGACCGGCGAGGTCGACCCGGAGATCGCGCGGGTCGCGGGACCGCAGCTCGTGGTGCCGGTGATGAACGCGCGCTTTGCCCTCAATGCCGCGAATGCGCGCTGGGGCTCGCTCTATGATGCGCTCTACGGCACCGATGCGCTGCCGGGCACCCCGGCCGGCCCCGGCTTCGATCCGGCCCGCGGAGCGGAGGCGGTGGCCTGGGCGGCGGGTTTCCTCGACGAAGCCGTTCCGCTTGCCGGGGCGAGCCATGCCGACGTGACGGCCTACGGGCGCGATGGTGCGGCCTTCGTCGCCACGGCGAACGGCAAAACCCTGCCGCTGGCCGATCCGGCGCAGTTCGTCGGCTTTGCCGAGAGCGGCACGACCGCCTCCTGGATGCTGCGCCACAACGGGCTCCACATCGAGCTGGTGATCGACCCGGATCATCCGGTGGGCGCGGCGAGCCCCTCCGGGCTGCGCGATGTCGTGCTCGAATCCGCGCTCACCGCGATCCAGGATTGCGAGGACAGCGTCGCGGCGGTCGATGCCGAGGACAAGGTCGCGGTCTATGCGAACTGGCTCGGGCTGATGCGGGGCGATCTTGCCGAGACCTTCGAGAAGGGCGGCAAGCCGATGACGCGGAACCTCGCCGCCGACAAGGTGCTGAGCGCGCCCGACGGCACGCCGCTGGTGCTGCAGGGCCGCGCGCTTCTGCTGGTGCGCAATGTCGGCCATCTGATGACGACCGACGCGGTGCTCCACGAGGGCGCCGAGACGCCGGAGGGCATGCTCGATGCCGCCGTCACCGTCGCCTGCGCGATCCACGACCTGAAGAAGACCGAGGGCCCGCGCAATTCGCGCGCCGGTTCGGTCTATGTGGTGAAGCCCAAGATGCACGGGCCCGCGGAGGTCGCCTTCGCCGACAAGCTCTATGCCCGCGTCGAGGACATGCTCGGCCTGCCGCGCAACACGGTGAAGCTCGGCATCATGGACGAGGAGCGCCGGACCTCGGCCAATCTCGCCGAATGCATCCGCGCGGTGAAGGACCGGGTCGTCTTCATCAACACCGGCTTCCTCGACCGAACCGGGGACGAGATCCATACCTCGATGCTGGCGGGCCCGGTCATTCCCAAGGGCGAGATGAAGGACGCCGCCTGGCTCAAGGCCTATGAGGACGGCAATGTCGATACGGGCCTTGCCGCCGGGCTGCCGGGCAAGGCGCAGATCGGCAAGGGCATGTGGGCCAAGCCCGACGCCATGGCCGAGATGCTCGCGACCAAGGCCGGGCATCCGATGGCGGGCGCGAACACCGCCTGGGTGCCCTCGCCCACCGCCGCGACGCTGCATGCGACGCATTACCACCAGGTCGATGTCGCCGCGCGGCAGGCCGAGCTGCGCGCGCGGCCCAAGGCGCGGCGTCGGGATCTGCTCACCCCGCCGCTCCTCGCGGGGCGCAACCTCTCGGATGCCGATGTGGCGCGCGAGCTCGACAACAACTGCCAGTCGATCCTCGGCTATGTGGTGCGCTGGGTCGAGCAGGGCATCGGCTGCTCGAAGGTGCCCGACATCAACGACATCGCCCTGATGGAGGACCGTGCGACGCTGCGGATTTCCTCGCAGTATCTCGCGAACTGGCTGCTCCACGGGCTCATCACCGCCGAGGAGGTCGAGGCGAGCCTGCGGCGGATGGCCGTCGCGGTCGATGGCCAGAATGCGGGCGATCCGGCCTATCGCGACATGGCGCCCGATTACGATGCCTCGATCGCCTTCCAGGCGGCGCGGGATCTGATCTTCAAGGGCATGGAACAGCCCTCGGGCTATACCGAGCCGATCCTCCACCTCCGCCGCCGCGAGGCGAAGGCGGCCCAGATGGCGGCGGGCCTCCCGGTCTGATCGCCAACACGTTCGCGGGCCTGCGCCGGAGCGCGGTGCGGGCCCGCTTGCCTTGCCCCGGGGCAGGCCGGCCGGTGGTCCCCCGGCCTGGGGCGTGAAGGACGAGAGCCTGGTGCGGGGCCGCGGCGCAGGGGCTCGCCGGCGCCTCCGGGTGCAGGAGAGAGTGCCTCCGGGCAGTTTTCCCGCCCGCGACGCCGCCGCTCTTACCCATCATTAACCAAAGGCTGCCACCAAGCGGCCATGACCGTTGCCGCCTCCCACCGCGCTCCCGACATTCCCGCGCTCTCGCCGCAGATGACGGCGCTCCGCTGCGCCTTCCTGCTCGCGGCCCATCACGGCGTGAGCCTCGCGCCCGAGCAGCTCCCGGCGCTCGCCGAGGACGACATGGTGCCCCCGGTGCGCGAGGCGCTCAACCGGGCGGGGCTGCGCAGCCGGACGATCGGCCCGTGCAGCTGGGCGAAGGCGATGTCGCTCGGATCGGCCTATCCCGTGCTCGCGGTGATGCGGAGCGGCCACTGGGTCATCCTCATCCAGGGCGTGCCGGGAGAGGGAGGCGAGACGGCCGCGGCGGTGCTCGATCCCCGCCGCGAGGCGGAGGGCGTGCAGATCGTTTCCCGCGCCGCCTTCGAGGCCGAGTGGAGCGGCGTCCTGCTGCTCGCGCGGCGGGCGCCCCGGATCACCGACGAGCGCCAGCCCTTCGGCCTGCGCTGGTTCGTGCCCGATCTCATCCGCCAGCGGCGGCTGCTCGGCGGCGTGATCTGCGCGGCCCTGATCGCCAACCTGATCGGCTTCGCCATTCCCCTGCTCATGCAGGTGCTGATCGACCGGGTGATCGCGCATCAGGCCTGGAACACGCTCGTCGTGGTCACGGCGATCTTCGTGCTGCTCGCGACATTCGATGCCGCCTTCTCCTATGTCCGGCAGCGTCTCATGCTGGTTGCCGGCGGCAAGATCGACGCGCGCCTCGGCGCCCGGGTCTTTGGCCACATGCTCTCGCTGCCGCTCTCGGTCTTCGAGACCACCGCGGCGGGGGTCATGGCGCGCAACATCCAGCAGACGGAGAAGCTCAGACATTTCCTGACCGGGCGGCTGCTCCAGACCATGCTCGACGCAGCACTCCTGCCCGTCCTGCTGCTGCTGCTCGCGGTCTATTCCGGGCTCCTGACCGTCATCGTGCTGGGCTTTGCGCTGGCGATCGCGGCCTGCATCGGGGCGCTGCTGCCGGTCTTCCGCCGCCGGCTGAGCGCGCTCTATGCCGCGGAGGCGGAGCGGCAGTCCCATCTCATCGAGACGCTGCACAACATGCGGGCGGTCAAGGCGCTGGTGCTCGAGCCCAACCGCCAGACCGGCTGGGATGCGAGCGTCACCTCGGCGGTGCGCCGGCAGTGGGATGTCGGCAGGATCTCGGCGCTCGTCGGCTCGACGACCGGCTGGCTCGAGAAGCTCATGCAGATCTCGGTTCTGGCGACCGGCGCGATGCTCGTCTTCGAGACCCGCCTCAGCCTCGGCGCGCTGGTGGCCTTCCTCATGCTCTCGCAGCGCGTGACCGGGCCGCTGGTGCAGATCGTCGGCCTCATCAACGAATATCAGGAGGCGGCGCTTTCGGTGCGGCTGCTCGCGAGCGTGATGGACCACCCCGCCGAGACCGCGGGCCAGGCGCGCCCGGCGCGGCCGGAGATCACCGGGCGGATGCGCTTCGACAGCGTCTCCTTCACCTACCCCGGCGCGATCTCGCCGGCGCTCGACGGCGTGAGCTTCGAGATCGCGCCCGGCCAGGTGATCGGCATCGTCGGCCGCTCGGGCTCGGGCAAGACCACGCTCACCCGCCTGATCCAGGGCATCGAGACGCCGCAGGGCGGCATCATCCAGCTCGACGATGTCGATATCCGCCACATCGATCTCGGGCATCTGCGCCGGGGCGTCGGCGTGGTGCTGCAGGAAAACCTGCTGTTCCGCGGCACGATCCGCGCCAACATCGCCGCCGCCCGCCCCGAAGCGCCGTTTGCCGAGATCGTGGCGGCGGCGAAGCTCGCGGGCGCGGAGGAGTTCATCCGCAGGATGCCGATGTCCTACGAGACGCCGGTGGAGGAAGGCGGCGCCAATCTCTCGGGCGGCCAGCGCCAGCGCATCGCCATCGCCCGCGCGCTGCTCACCGCGCCGAGGATGCTCGTCTTCGACGAGGCGACGAGCGCGCTCGACCCGGAGAGCGAGGCGCTGGTCAACCGCAACCTCGCCGACATGTCGCGCGGCCGCACGATGATCATCGTCTCGCACCGGATGTCCTCGCTTGTCCGCGCCGATGCGATCCTCGTGCTCGATCAGGGGCGCGTGGTGGATCTCGCGCCGCATCAGGTGCTGCTCGAACGGTGCGAGATCTATCGCACCCTCTGGCGCCAGCAGACGGAGCATCTCGCATGATCCGCCAGCTCAGGGCGCGCCAGAGCCCGGCACCGCTTCCCGCCGAGGCGCTCGAATTCCAGAACGATCTCGATGCGCTTCTCGCGGAGCCCGTGCCGCTCCTCCTCAGGATCTGGCCCGTTCTGGCCGGCGGGCTGCTGCTCTCGCTGGTGATCGCGGCCGCGGTGCTGCGCATCGATGTCGTCGTGACGGCGAGCGGCCGGCTCATGGCCGACGAGCCCCCCGTCGTGTTGCAGCCGATGGGGAGCGCGGTGCTGCGCGAGCTTCACGTCAAGCCCGGGCAGAGCGTGACGGCGGGCGAGGTGCTCGCCGTGCTCGATTCGACCTTCACGGCAGCCGATCGCGAAACCCTGGAGGCGCAACAGCGCGCGCTTCTCGCGCGACGGGCCCGCCTCGATGCCGAGCTTGCGGGCGAGACCGGCTTCACCGCCGGGGCCGATGCCGAGACCGCGCTCCAGAAGCGCCTGATGGCCCGGCGCGCCGATTTCCTCGCCGCCCGCCGCGCGGCCTTCGATACCGATCTGCGCGCGCTCGAGGCGGCGCGGCGCGCCGAGGAAGAGACAAGCGCGGGGCTCGAGGCCCAGCTCGCACTGGCGCGCGAGGTCGAGGGCATGCGCGCGAAGCTTCTCCGGGACAATGTCGGCTCGCGCCTTGACCTCCTGCTCGCGGAATCCGCCCGCCTCGACACCGAGCAGCGGCTCCACGACCATCGCGCCCGCATCGAGGAGCTCGGCCATCAGCAGGTCTCGAAACGGGCCGAGTGGGATGCCTTCCTGCGCGACTGGGACCGGCAGTCGCTCGAAGAGCTTGCGGCGATCGGGCCCGAGCTCGAGCGTATCGCCGAGCAGCTTTCGAAGGCAGCCCGGCTCGACGCCCTGACGCTCCTGCGCGCGCCGCGCGACGGCGTGGTGCTCGAGATCGCCAAACGGGCGCCGGGATCGGTGGTGCGGGAAGGGGACGCGGTGGTGACGCTGGTGCCCTCCAACGTGCCGCTCATCGCCGAGATCAGGCTCAAGTCGGCCGATATCGGCCGCCTCCATGCCGGAGATCCGGCGGTGCTCAAGATCGACAGCTTCCCCTGGCGCCGCTACGGGAGCCTGCCGGGCACGCTGCGCTCGATCAGCCGGGAGAGCTATCCCGCCAGCGAGACGGTGCCGACAAGCACGGCGCTTCATCGCGGCCAGATCCTGCTCGACCCGGAGGCGGTTGCGGCCCACCGGGATGAAATGCCGCTCATTCCGGGAATGACGCTCAGCGCCGAGGTGAAGACCGGGGAGCGGACGGTGCTGGAATTCTTCCTCGAACCGATCCTGAGGGGCCTGCGCGAAAGCCTGCGCGAGCCCTGAGGCCCGGCCGGCGGCGCGGGCCTCAGCGGGGCGAGAGCCGGATGCGCCGGTATGCCGCCTCGAGGCGCCGGGTGAAACCTGTCGAATCGCCCAGCGTCCGCGCCCAGGCATTGCCCGCGAGATGCGCCTTGAGGCGCGCGAGCTCGGCGGGATCGCGGGCGATCGCCACCGCGCGCGCGACATAGCCCTCGCGCGAGGTCGCAACGCACTCGGGCATCCCGACCGCGGTGACGAGGCTCGAGGCCATCCGCGCCGCGAAGGCCCGGCCCTGGAGCGTGAGGAGCGGCAGCCCCATGCGCAGTGCATCGGAGGCGATGGTGCCGGCATTGTAGGGCATGGTGTCGAGGAAGAGATCGGCGAGCCCGAAGCGCGCCCGGTAGCGCTCGGGATCGACCCGTGGCGCGAAGATCAGCCGCTCGGCGGCGAGCCCGCGGGCCGTCCAGCGCGCCGCCAGCCGCCCGTCGCTTGCCGGATTGTCCTCGACGAGCCAGAGCACGGCGCCGGGGCATTGCGCGAGGATCTGCATCCAGGCCTCGAACATCACCTCGGTGATCTTGTAGTGATGCGAGAAGCAGCAGAAGACGAAGGCATCGTCCGGCAGCCCCTCCTCGGCCCGCGTCACCGCCGGCAGCACCGGCGCGTGGCTGTCATTGGCCTGATAGCAGCCCTCGAGCAGCAGGGGCTTCGGCGCGTAGTCGGCGGCGAGCTCGGGCGGGATCGCCACCTCGTCGGCGATCAGCCAGTCGAGCTCGGGCAGCGCCACCGGGCCGATATAGCCGAGATAGGTCGCCTGCACCGGCGCAGGCTTCCAGCGCAGCACGCCGATGCGGGCGCCCTTGGTCAGCCCGTTGAGGTCGATCAGGATGTCGATCTCGTCGGCCCGGATCTGTCGTGCCGCCGCCTCGTCGCTCAGCGGGCCGATGATGCGGAAATGGTCGAAGGCCGCGATCACCCGCCGGCGGACGTCGCTGCCGTCCTCGGGCGAGGCGCAATAGCCGAAGATCTCGAAGGCGGAGCGGTCGTGCCGCTCCAGCACCTCGGCGATCAGATAGCTCATCGCGTGGCGGCAGAAGTCGGTCGAGAGATAGCCGACCCGGATGCGCGCGTGGTCGTGGCCCGCGCGGGGCGCGAGCCGCTCCGGGGCGGCGGGGACTTTCCGCGCGATCCAGGTGGCGCAGATGTCGCGCTGCAGCGCCGGATCGTCATGGAGCGCCAGCGCGCCGAGCGGGCCGCAGTTGAAGCCGAGCTCCTCCGCCGAGAGGCCGGGAATGTCGGCCGCCAGCACCGGCCAGTTCGCCGCGCGCTGGCGCATGTGGACGAGATGCTGCTGCACGTCGGGCTGGCGGGGATCGATGAGCAGCGCGGCGCGGAGCTCCTTCTGGGCGGTCTCGATATCGCCCTCCTCCTCGAGCAGGCGGCCGAGATGCATGTGGAGAAGGCGGCGCTGCTCGTCGCCCGGCAGCACCCGCCGCCAGGCCGCCAGCGCCTCGTCGCGCCGGCCCGAGGCCTCGAGCGCGAGCCCGAGATTGACGCCGGCCTCGTGCAGCTCGGGCTTGAGCGCGAGCACGTTGGAATAGGCGATCGCCGCGGAGCCCGGATTGCCGCTCCGCATCAGCACCACGCCGAGGTTGAACCAGGCCCCGAAGGCATTCGGGTCGGCGGCATGGAGATCCAGCCAGCCCTTGTAGAGCCGCACGGCATCGGCATCCGCAGCCCTGCCCGCGAAGGACAGGAGACCGTGGAGCGAAAGCCCGTGCAGCACCCCGTCGAGCCGCGCGGCCTGCGCCGCCGAGAGCGCAGCGAGTCCCCCCGGTGCGCCGAGGCATGTCGCGAGCCAGTCCTCGTCGCTCGCGAGGCACAGGGGGGCGGAGGGCGCGGCTATGTTCATCGGGGCCTCTTTCGTTCAAATTGTCCGCATTGCTTCGCAGTTGATGGTCAACAAAGGGTGAAGAGACGCGCCGCTCCCGCGCCTTGCCCCATTGGACCAGCGGCGGAACCGGCGGGATCGCGGGCCGGCCCCAACCCCGAAGTTTCAGAAAATTAGCGGCGAATTTGCCGCGAATGCGCCCCGCGTTTCTTGAGAGATTTTTAAAAAACGCGTGCCACCAACCGCCACACAGAGGCGCCGGACCAGGCGCCATCCCCGCCCCTGATGCCAGGCGGCGCCCCCCTCGGCGCCCGTCGTTTACCATTCCCGCTGGAGCTTCAGCATGTCCATCATTCAGTATTTGACGACCGCGCAGATCCAGGCGTTGAGCAGCGAGGCGATAGCCGCGCTGACGACGGCGGACATGCGCGCGCTGACCACCGCGCAGGTCGTCGCACTGACGACCACGCAGATGGGCGTGCTGTCGTCAAAGCAGGTCGGCGCGCTGACCTCCGCCCAGATCGCGGCCATCGAGACCGCCGATCTCGCCGCGCTCTCGACCTCCGCCGTCGCCGGTCTGGGCGCGAGCCAGGTTCCGAGCCTCACCACGGCGCAGGTCGCGGCGCTCACCACCGGACAGATCGGCGCGCTTTCCTCGCAGGCGATCGCGGCGCTCGAGACCGCGGATGTCGCGGCCCTCACCACGGGTCAGGTGGCCGTGCTCGGCTCCAAGCAGATCGGCGCCCTCGGCTCCGATCAGGTGACGGCGCTCACCACGGCCCAGATCGCGGCCATCACCACCGAGGCGATCACCGGCCTTTCGGCCTCCGGTGTCGCGGGGCTCGAGACCGCCGATATCGTCGCGCTCTCCACCGCCCAGGCGGCGGCGCTCTCCTCGAAGCAGATCGCGGCACTGAGCTCGACCCAGGTCGCGGCCATCGAGACCGCCGATCTCGCCGCGCTCTCCACCTCCGCCGTCTCGGGCTTCGGCGCGAGCCACGCGCCCGGCTTCACCACGGCCCAGGTCGCGGCCTTCACCACCGACCAGATCGGCGCGCTCGCCTCCCAGGCCATCGCCGCCCTCACCACCGCCGATGTCGCCGCGCTGACGACGGCCCAGGTTGCCGTCCTCGGCTCGAAGCAGATCGCCGCCCTCGGCTCGGATCAGGTGACGGCGCTCACCACCGGCCAGATCGCGGCCATCAGCACAGGCGCGCTCACCGGGCTCTCGGCCACCGGCATCGAAGGGCTCGAGACCGCCGATATCGTCGCGCTCTCCACCGCCCAGGCCGCCGTGCTCACCTCGCGGCAGATCGCCGCGATGGGTTCGGCCCAGATCGCCGCCATCGAGACCGCCGATCTTGCAGCGCTTTCCACCGCGGCCATCGCAGGCTTCGGCACCGAGCACGCGCAGGCGCTTTCCTCGACCCAGGTCGGGGCGCTCACCACCGATCAGGTCGGCGCGCTCTCCGTCCAGGCGGTCGGGGCGCTCGAAAGCTGGGATATCCCCGCCCTCACCACCGCGCAGATGGCCGTGCTCGATTCGAAGCAGATCGGCGCGCTTGGCTCGGATCAGGTGACGGCGCTTACCACCGGCCAGATCGCGGCGATCACCACCGACGCCATCGCGGGCCTCTCGGCCGCCGGCATCGAAGGGCTCGAGACCGCCGATATCGTCGCGCTCTCCACCGCGCAGGCGGCAGCCCTCACCTCGAAGCAGATCGCGGCGCTGAGCTCGGATCAGATCGCGGCCATCGAGACGGCCGACATCGTCGCCTTCTCCCCCGCCGCGGTCGGCGGCTTCTCCTCCGCCCAGATTGCGGCCCTGACGACGGCGCAGGTCGCGGCCTTCACCACGGACCAGGTCGCAGCCCTCTCCTCGCAGGCGATCCGGGCCATGGAGACCGCGGATGTCGCGGCCTTCACCACCGCCCAGTTCGCGGTGCTCGACTCGAAGCAGATCGGCGCCCTCGGTTCCGATCAGGTGACGGCGCTCTCCACAGCGCAGATCGCCGCAATCACCACCGCCGCGATCACCGGCCTCTCCGCCACAGGGATCGAGGGGCTCGAGACCGCCGATATCGTCGCGCTCACCACGGCGCAGGCCGCCGTCCTCGGCTCGCGGCAGATCGCGGCGCTGAGCTCCGATCAGGTCGCGGCCATCGAGACCGCCGATCTCGCGGCCCTCTCGACCTCCGCCGTCGCCGGTTTCTCCTCCGCCCAGGCGCCCTCCTTCACCACGGGCCAGGTTGCGGCCTTCACCACGGATCAGGTCGCGGCACTCTCCTCGCAGGCCATCAAGGGCATGGAGGATGCCGACGTCGCGGCCTTCACCACCGCCCAGTTCGCCGTGCTTGATTCGAAGCAGATCGGCGCGCTTGGCTCCGATCAGGTGACGGCGCTTTCCACCGCGCAGGTCGCGGCCATCGGCACGGATGCGCTTACCGGTCTTTCCGCAACCGGCGTCGAGGGGCTCGAGACGGCCGACATCGTCGCCTTCAGCACCGCCCAGGCGAGCGTTCTCGGCTCGAAGCAGGTCGCGGCGATGAGTTCGGACCAGATCGCCGCTTTCGAGACCGCCGATCTTGCGGCTCTCTCGACCGCGGCGATTGCCGGGCTCACCTCGCTCCAGCTCCCGAGCCTCACCACGGGCCAGGTCGCGGCCCTCACCACCGCCCAGGTCGCGGCGATCTCGTCCCGCGCCATTGGTGCCATGGAAACCGCAGATCTCGCGGCGATGACCACGGCGCAGGTCGCGGTGCTCGATTCGAAGCAGCTCGGCGCGCTCAGTTCCGACCAGATCGCGGCGCTCTCCACCGCGCAGTTCTCGGCCCTCACGACCGATGCGATCGCCGGGCTTTCGGCCGACGGGATCGCGGGCCTCGGAACCGCAAGCATCGTGGCGCTCTCCACCGCACAGGCCGCCGCGCTCACCTCGAAGCAGATCGCGGCAATGAGTTCGACCCAGGTCGCGGCGATCGAGACCGCCGATCTCGCCGCGCTCTCGACCTCTGCCGTCAGTGGTTTCACCGATGCGCAGGCACCGAGCTTCACCACCGCCCAGATGGCGGCCTTCTCGACCGACCAGATCGCGGCGCTGTCCTCGAAGGCCATCGGTGCCATGGAGACCGCGGATGTCGCGGCAATGAGCGCGGCGCAGATCGCGGCGCTCGATTCGAAGCAGATCGGTGCGCTCGGCTCTGCCCAGGTCACGGCGCTCTCGACCGCCCAGGTCGCGGCCATCAGCACCGATGCGATCGTCGGGCTTTCGGCGAGCGGGATCGCCGGGCTTGAGACCGCCGACATCGTGGCGCTTTCGACGGCACAGGCCGCCGTGCTCGACTCCAAGCAGATCGCGGCGATGAGTGCGGCCCAGGTCGCGGTCATCGAGACCGCCGATCTGGTGGCGCTTTCGGCCGCCGCGGTCGGCGGATTCTCCGCCGATCAGGCGCCGAGCTTCACCACGGCCCAGGTCGCGGCCTTCACCACCGACCAGATCGCGGCGCTGTCCTCGAAGGCCATCGGCGCGATGGAAACCGCGGATGTCGCGGCGATCACCACGGCCCAGGTCGCGGTGCTCGATTCAAAGCAGATCGGCGCCCTCGGCTCCGATCAGGTCGCAGCGTTGTCCACCGGCCAGGTCGCAGCCATCGGCACGGACGCCATCGCCGGGCTTTCCGTGACCGGCATCGAGGGTCTGACGACCGCCGGTGTCGCCGCACTCTCCACGGGACAGGCGGCCGTGCTGAACTCGAAGCAGATCGCGGCGATGAGCTCGACCCAGGTCGCGGCCATCGAGACCGCGGATGTCGCGGCCCTCACCACCTCTGCCGTCGGCGGTTTCACCGACCTGCAGGCACCGAGCTTCAGCACCGGCCAGATCGCGGCCTTCACCACGGACCAGATCCCCGCCCTCTCCTCGAAGTTCATCGGTGCGATGGAGACCCAGGATATCGCGATGATGACCGCGCTCCAGATCGGGGTGCTCGATTCGAGACAGATCAGCGCCCTCGGCTCGGCGCAGGTCGCGGGCCTTTCCACGGCCCAGGTTGCGGCCATCGGGACGGACGCCATCGACGGCCTTTCGGCCGCGGGCATCGCGGGGCTCGGGACCGACGATATCGTGGCGCTCTCCACCGGCCAGGCCGCGGTGCTCGGCTCGAAGCAGGTGGCGGTGCTCTCTTCCGACCAGGTCGCCGCACTGGAGACCGCCGATATCGCCGCCATCTCGGCGACCGCGTTCCGCGGGCTCACCTCGAGCCAGGCGCCGAGCCTGACAACGGCGCAGGTCGCGGCGCTCTCCACCGATCAGGTGGCCGCGCTCTCCTCGAAGGCGATCGCCGCGATGGAGACCGCGGATGTCGCGGCCTTCAGCACGGGCCAGATCGCGGTGCTCGATTCGAAGCAGATCGGCGCGCTCGGCTCCGATCAGGTGACGGCGCTCTCCACGGCGCAGATCGCGGCCATCGCCTCGGGCGCGATCGCGGGCCTCGCGCCGGCCGGCATCGCCGGGCTCGATACCGCCGATATCGTCGCGCTCTCCACCGCGCAATCGGCCGAGCTCTCCTCGAAGCAGCTCGCCGCGATGAGTTCGACGCAGCTTGCGGCCTTCGAGACCGTGGACCTCGCCGCACTCTCGACCCGGACCATCTCCGGGCTCACCTCGAGCCAGATCCCGGGGCTGACCACGGCCCAGGTCGCGGCCCTCACCACGGATCAGGTCGCCGCGATCTCGACGCGGGCGATCGGATCGATCGAGAGCGCGGATATCGCGGCGCTCTCCACGGCCCAGGTCGCGGTGCTCGACTCGAAGCAGCTCGGCGCGCTCGGCTCCGATCAGGCCGCCGCCTTCTCGACGGCCCAGGTCGCCGCCCTCGATTCGGGGCAGATCCGCGGGCTTTCGACCGCCGCGATCAGCGGGCTCGACACGGCGGACATCGTTGCGCTCTCGACCGCGCAATCCTCGGCCCTCGTCTCGAAGCAGATCGCGGCGCTCGACACCGCCCAGATCGCGGCGATGGAGACGGTGGATCTCGCGGCGCTGACCTCGCAGGCCATCGCCGGGCTCTCGGGCACCCAGTCCGCCGCGCTCACGACGGGCCAGGTCGCGGCGCTCACCACCGATCAGGTTTCGAGCCTCTCGACGCGCGCCGTCACCGGGCTCGACACCAGCCAGATCGTCGCCCTCACATCGGCTTCGGTGACAGCGCTCACCACCAAGCAGATGCAGGCGCTCAGCACGGGCCAGATCGGGGCGCTGACGACGACGCAGATCGCAGCCCTCGAGACCGTCGACATCAAGGCGCTGTCGACCGCACAGGTCGAGGCCTTCTCCTCGACCCAGATCGCGGCGATGTCGACCGACCAGATCAACGCGCTCTTCCTCTGAGCCGCGCAACGCTCCTGCCTGCTCCGGGAACCTCTCCGGGGCAGGCGCCCTCCTCCCGCCTTACACCCCCCGGCGGTTTCCCCAGATCAGGACGTGAAGCTGCGGGAGAATGCGCGGGGTGAACCACCCTGCCCCCGCCGTCCTGTCCACCAGCCAGCGCAGCCGGTCCGCGAGCGCGTCCGGAGCGACCGGCATTTCCGGATCGGTCTCCGGGTTGCCGGGCTGAAGATAGAGCGGCAGTTCGGGATGCCGCGCCGCGGCCGACCGCGCCCACTCGAGATCGGCCTCGTCGAAGATCACGATCTTCATCACCGTCCGGCGCGCGCTCCGCCCCGCCTCGAGGCAGGCTGCAAACATCGACCAGTCCACGCGCTCGCCGCTCGAGGGCGGCTTCGGCGACAGGACCAGCGTGTCGAGCGCCGCGAACCACGGCCGGGCAACGGAGCCCTGCGTCTCGCAGGCGAAGCGGAAGCCCGCCGCGCGGCCGAGCGTGATCAGCCGGCCGAAATCCTGGATCGCCGGGTTGCCGCCCGAGATCGAGACCGTCAGCGGCTGCCCGCCCGAAAGCCGCAGCACTTCGGCCCAGACCTCTTCGGACGTCATCGCAGCCCAGGTCTCGCGATAGGCGCTGTCGACCGCATGCGGGCTGTCGCACCAGACGCAGCGATAGTCGCAGCCGCCCGCCCGGACGAACACCGTCGCCTCGCCGATCAGCGCGCCTTCGCCCTGGATCGTCGGGCCGAAGATTTCCGCGATGCGCAGGGTCATGGCCGGTACTCCGCCCAGGTCTTCGGCGTCTCGCTCACCCGCACGGCCGTGGTCTCGGGCCAGCGCGAGCGGCACCAGTCGAAGAAGTGCCGGGCCATGTTTTCCGCCGTCGTGGGCACGTTCATCACCTCGTTGAGATGCCGATGATCGAAGCGCGTGTCGATGTAGTCCTTGAGCGGTGCAAGCTCGTGATAGTCCCGCACGAAGCCCTGCGCATCGAGCTCCCGCGCCGCCAGCTCGACGACGACGACGTAGTTGTGGCCGTGCAGCCGGGCGCACTGATGCTCCGGCGGGAGATGCCCGAGCTGGTGCGAGGCCGAGAAGTGGAATTCCTTGCTGATCCGGTACATCACGCCCCCTCGCGCCCGGCGATCGCGGCCCGCCAGAACGTCGCGTCGGCATAGACGGTCGGGTCGGGCACGCCGGCGAGATCGAAGGCCTCCCGCCGCTCCACGCAGGTGCCGCAGCGACCGCAATGCACCGCGCCGCCCTTGTAGCAGGACCAGGTCTCGGCAAAGGGCGTGCCGACGCGCGCGCCCTCCGTCACGATATCGGCCTTGCTGCGGTGGACGAAGGGGGTGAGGAGCCGCACCTCGGCATAGCCGTCGAGTGCTGCGGCCTGCATCGCGGCGAAGGCTTCGGTGAAGGCGGGGCGGCAATCGGGATAGATGAAATGATCCCCGCCATGCACCGCGGTCGCGACCGCCGTATCGCCCTTCGCCGCCGCGATCCCGAAGGCGATGGTCAGCATGATCGCATTGCGGTTGGGTACGACGGTGATGCGCATGGTCTCCTCGGCATAATGCCCGTCGGGCACGTCGATGCCGTCGGTCAGCGCCGATCCCGTCAGCGCCGCGCCGATCGCGCGCATGTCGATGATGTCATGGGGCACGCCCAGCCGCTCCGCCGCGCGCGCGGCAAAGTCGAGCTCCTTCCGGTGCCGCTGGCCGTAGTCGAAGGAAACAAGACGGCTCAGGCTCCCGTCCGCCGCCGCCATCTGGGCAAGCGAAACGGAATCCAGTCCGCCGGAGCAGATCACGATGGTTCGCATTTGGATCCCTTGTTTTGATATCCCGGGTGGGCTGCGACCGGGAGAAGGCCCGGGCGATGCGTTCCGCACCGTCCGGCGGGGCCGCCCTAGCAGACCGGCCTCGGGGCGGTCAATGCATTCCCGGCCTCCCGCATTGACGGCAGGAGGCGGGAGGGGTTCTGTCATGGCCGAGAACGCCAACCTGACCCGAAGGGCATTCCGCGCCCCGCACGGCAGCCCCCCGAGGAGATCTCTTCCATGCGCACCGAACCCGCCTTCATCTTCGATCTCGACGGCACCCTCGTCGACAGCGTCTACCAGCATGTGCTCGCCTGGAAGGAAGCGCTCGATACCGAGGGGATCGACCTCTCCGTCTGGCGCATCCACCGCAAGATCGGCATGAGCGGCGGCCTCTTCACCAACCAGCTCCTGCGCGAGATCGGGCTCGAGATCGAACCCGAGCGCGTAGACCGGCTCCGTCAGGCCCATGCCGAGGCCTACAACCGCTTCACCGGCCGCATCCGCCCCCTGCCCGGCGCCCGCGAGCTTCTCGCCTGGCTGAGCGAGGCGGGCATTCCCTGGGCCATCGCCACCAGCGGCCGGATGGAAACCGCGGCGCTCAATCTCCAGGCCCTCGGCGTCGATCCCGAGACGGCGACGGTCGTCACGCGCGATCAGGTGAAATATGCAAAGCCCGACCCCGATCTCTTCATAACCGCCGCCGAACGCCTCGACGTGCCGGTCGAGACCTCGGTGATCGTCGGCGACAGTGTCTGGGACGTGCTCGCCGCAACCCGCTGCCGCGCGCTCGGCGTCGGCCTCCTGAGCGGCGGCTACGGCTCCGACGAGCTGCGCCAGGCGGGCGCGATCCGGGTCTACGAGGATCCTGCAGACCTGCTGCACCATATCGACGAGGTCGGCGGGCGCCGTTAGGCGCCTGGGACACGCGCGGCGGGTTCTGGTCTGGAGATGTTTTCCTGAAGGATGGTGCCGGATGCAGGACTCGAACCCGCGACCTTCGGTTTACAAAACCGCTGCTCTACCAACTGAGCTAATCCGGCATCTGCCTTCGTCCGCACCGAGGCGAAGCCCTGCGACGCAAGCCCCCGCTGATTAACGGCTCCGGCCGCCCATGGCAACAGATCTGCGCGGGCGGCCTCAGCCCTGCGCCATGCGCGCGATGCGCACGAAAAGCCGCTCGACCAGCGCGAGCCCCGGTGTCGGCCGCCCCGAGCGGAGGCGGAGCTCCGCCTCGAGGATCTGCTCGAGCGCCCGCTCGAGACGGGCGGGGCCGAAGGCGCGCGCCTGCGCCGCCATCCGCGCGCGCCGCGGCCCGAAGACCGGCGGACGCGCCCGAGATAACGCGGCATCCGGCCCGGCCGGATCGAGCGATGCGGCGTAGAGCAGGCGGAAATGCCGCGCCGCCGCGATGGTGAGGCTCGTCGAGGCCCCGCTCCGCCCGCCCAGCCGGGCAAAGGCGCGGGCGAGGGCATCCGCACGCCCCGACGCCACGAGGTCGATCAGGGCGTCGAGCTCCGCTTCGGGCGGCGGCGGCGCGCAGGCCGCGACATCCGCCGAACTCAGCGCATCGGCCACCCCGCGCATGTAGAGCGCGATCTTTTCCAGCACCTGATCGAAATCGCCGGGGTCGAGCCCCGCGGCAAGCGCTTCGAGATCGGCCATCGCGCCGGGTTCGATCCGCTCGAGCCCCGCCCGCGTCAGGGCGGCCTCGATCTCGTCGCGCCGCATGGCATCGGCATAGATCCCGATCGCAAAGGCGTTCTTCGCCGTCTCGAACGCCTTGCGGAGCGCGCTGCGCGGCGTGAGGGTGCCCGCCGTCACCACCATCGCCGCATCACCCGGCCGCCAGTCGGCAAGCGTTGCCCGAATCGCCTCGGCATTGCCGTCGCCCGCCTCGTCCACGAGCACGGCGCGCGCGCCGGGAAAGAAGCCGACCGCCTTCACCGCATCGTTGAGCGCGGCGGGATCGCGGCGGAGATCGGCCCCGGAGAGGCGCGTCAGCCGCATCTCCTCGGCGCCCTTCGGCCCGATCAGCGCAAGGATGAGCGCCTTGCGGCGATGCGCCACCCGCATCGCATCGGCCCCGTAGAGCAGCGCCCCGGCCCCGCCGGTATCGGGCTTGTCGAAATAGCGTGCGGCATCGCGTCCCGAAAGCTTCATCGCGGCCGCATCACGGGCCGGTGCCGACGCCGGGCGCTTCCGCCCAGTTCGCCGCGTCCAGCGCGAGGCGCTGCACGATGTCATCGGCAAGCTGCCGCGTCACGCGCACGATGGCGTTTTCCTCCGCCGCCCGGCTGGCAAAGGCCGAAGCCGTCTCGGATTCGGGCGCGCTGAAGCCTGCGATCGCCCGGACCCGGTCCTCGAACACAGGGCGCGCGCCGCCGATCGGGATGAGCCGGTAGGTCGCGACGCCGATCACGTCGAACCTCGTGGTGACGTTGGTGGTGGTGAGGGTGACGCCGACCGTCTCCACCTCCAGATCGACCTCGAGCCGGTGGGTCGCACGCTCCGCCGGCCCCAGCCGCTCGATCAGCCGCTCGCGCAGCGTGTAGCCTTCCGCGGAGGGAATCACATCGACCGCGACCTGGCCGAAAATCGCGCGCGCCGGCGAACCCTCGCCATACATCGGCTCGAAGCCGCAGGCGGACAGGAGCGGCGCGAGCCCCGCAAGGCCCGCGCGCATCAGGAAGCCTCTGCGGTCAGACGACCACATTCACGATCCGCCCCGGCACGACGATGAGCTTGCGCGGCGCGCCGCCGTTCAGCGCCTTCATCACCACATCGGAGGCCAGCACCAGCGCCTCGACCGCCTCGCGCGCGGCATCCGCCGGCACCGAGATCTCGCCGCGGCGCTTGCCGTTGATCTGGATCGGAAGCGTCACGCTGGCCTCGACGAGCATCTCCGGGTCCGGGTCGGGCCAGGGCGCGGAGACCACGAGGCCGGCGCCGCCAAGTGCGGCCCAGACCTCCTCGGCCAGATGCGGCACCATCGGCGCCATGAGCTGGGCCATGGTCCGCATCGCGAACCGCCGTGCCGCCGTCAGGCCCGGCGCCTCGCCGCGCGCCTTCGCGATCACGTTGGTGAACTCGTAGAGCCGCGCCACCGCCTTGTTGAAGGCAAACCCCTCGATATCGGCGGTCACGTCGCGGATCGCCCGGTGCGCGGCGCGCAGCAGCGCCATCGCCTCCGCGCCGGTCTCGCCGACTTCCTCCGACACCGCGTCGCTCTCGGCGGCGATCTCCGACGCGATTCGCCAGACGCGCTGCAGATGCTTGAAGGCCGCTTCCGCCCCGGCGGCCGTCCACTCGACGTCGCGCTCCGGCGGGCTGTCCGACATCACGAACCAGCGCGCGGTATCGGCGCCATAGCGCTCGATGATGTCCTCGGGATCGACGACGTTCTTCTTCGACTTCGACATCTTGATCTGCGGGCCGATCTCGACGGCGGTGCCGTCCTTCAGGCGCGCGCCGGTCTCGTCGCGGATGACCTCCTCGGGGGCATGCCAGACCGTGCGTCCGCCCGCGCCCTTCGTCGCATAGGTCTCGTGCGTGACCATGCCCTGGGTGAAGAGCGCATCGAACGGCTCGATCGCCTTTTCGGGCAGATGCCCGGTCTTCTGCATCGCGCGGGCAAAGAAGCGCGAATAGAGCAGATGCAGGATCGCATGCTCCACGCCGCCGATATACTGGTCCACGTTCATCCAGTAATCGACATCCGGAAGGCTGGTCGGCGTCGCGGCACGGGGCGCGGTGAAGCGGGCGAAATACCACGAGCTGTCGACGAAGGTGTCCATCGTGTCGGTCTCGCGCCGGGCCGCGCCGCCACATTTCGGACAGCTCGCCCTGCCCCAGGTCGGATGCCGCTCGAGCGGATTGCCCGGCTTGTCGAAGCTCACGTCCTCGGGCAGCCGCACCGGCAGGTTTGCCTTGGCCTCCGGCACCACGCCGCAGCTCTCGCAATGCAGCACCGGGATCGGGCAGCCCCAGTAGCGCTGGCGGCTGATGCCCCAGTCGCGCAGGCGGAACTGCACCTTGCCTTCACCCCAGCCACCGGCTTCGGCGAGCGCCACGGTGCGCGCGATCGCCTCCTCGCCGGTCATCACGCCGAGATCCTCCGGGTGCCGCACCCAGCGCACCGGCTCGCTCTTGGGGGGCGTGAAGGCCGTCCCCGCAATGGGCACCGGGTTCTCCGCCGCCTCGAAGGTCGCCGTGACCGGCAGGCCGTATTTCCGGGCGAAATCGAGGTCGCGCTGGTCATGCGCGGGCACGCCGAAGATCGCGCCGGTGCCGTAATCCATCAGGATGAAGTTGGCAATCCAGACCGGAATTTCCCAATTTGGATCAAGGGGATGACGCACCTTCAGCCCGGTGTCGAATCCCTTCTTCTCGGCGGTTTCGAGATCGGCCTCGGAGGTGCCGCTGCGACGGCACTCGGCACAGAAGGCTGCGATCTCGGGATTGTCCGCCTCGAGTGCCTTGGCCAGCGGATGGTCGGGCGAGATCCCGAGGAAGCTTGCCCCCATAATCGTGTCGGGCCGGGTGGTGTAGACCTCGATTCGCTCGACGCCCGCCGCCGGCGCGCTGAGCGCCCAGGAGAACTGCAGGCCCTGGCTCTTTCCGATCCAGTTGCGCTGCATCGTGCGGACCTTCTCGGGCCAGGCCGTGAGCCCGTCGATCGCCGAGAGCAGCTCGTCGGCATAATCGGAGATGCGGAAAAACCACTGGGTGAGCTCGCGGCGCTCGACCGGTGCGCCCGAGCGCCAGCCGCAGCCGTCGATCACCTGCTCGTTGGCAAGCACCGTCATGTCGACCGGGTCCCAGTTCACGACCGCAGCCTTGCGATAGACGAGCCCGGCCTCGAGCATGTCGATGAACATCGCCTGCTGCTGGCCGTAATACTCCGGATCGCAGGTGGCGAACTCGCGCGACCAGTCGATCGAGAAGCCCATCGGCTTCATCTGCTCACGCATTGTGGCAATATTGCCATAAGTCCATGTGCCCGGATGCACACCCTTGTCCATCGCCGCATTCTCGGCCGGCATGCCGAACGCGTCGAATCCCATCGGATGCAGGACGTTGAAGCCGCGCGCGAGCTTGTAGCGCGCGATCACATCCCCCATCGTGTAGTTCCGGGTATGGCCGATATGAATGCGCCCCGAGGGATAGGGGAACATCTCGAGCACATAGTATTTCGGCCGGGCGGGATCGCGCTCGGCACGGAAGACGCCCGCCGCCTCCCAGGCCTGCTGCCATTTCGGTTCAACCCCGCGGGCATCGTAACGCGACATGGGTCATCCACTTCCTTAAAGTCTTGCATGCGGGCGCGCGCGGGCGCCCTTAGTTCCGGCGCTCGGAATCGGCGATGCGGAGCTGCCGGGCCCGGGTGAGGATCGCATCCTCGAGCTGGTTGTTCTCGGCATCGGAGACCGGCACGGCGCGGCCGCCCTGCTGCCGGAACGCGGCAACCTTGAGCGAGCTTGCGTCCAGCGCGGGATCGTCGATCAGCACGGTCACACGGTAACTGCCGCCACCGGCGACACTGCCCCAGCCGGTGAGAATGACGCCGGCAAAGGGATCGGCGGTGTCGAGCGGCAGGAAGGAGAGCGTGTCGAGCGACGCCTGCCAGAGGAAGCGATTGATGAGCACGCCTTGATCGGGATTCCGCTGATTCCGGAACAGATCGAAGAACGACTCGTCGCTGATCTCGAGCTCTTCCTGGCGGCGCTCCTCGTTGCGCTGCGCCTGAAGCTCCGCATCGCCACAGGCGGCGAGCCCGCCGGCGAGAGCAACTCCCGCGATTATGTGAAAGATCCTGCTCACGAACCTGCCAATGACCGAGCCATATTCCTGCTCAGGGTGTGTAAAGTCTCGCCGTCCGAGCGGCAAGAGCAAAGCCGCCGCCCGGCGGCGACCCGCACTGTGGCAAAGGTGCATCATTGGTTGAGTCAAAGCCTGCCTGACTTTTCAATTTCTTGACCCTCGCCCCCCCAATGAGGGAAGAAAGCCTCACCTGATCCGGATGAACCGGGTTTGAGAATAGGTTTCAAGCGAGAAACACGAGGATAGCGATGAAGAAGGTTCTCTTCGCCAGCACTGCTTTCGCCGCTCTGGCGGTTGGCGGCGCGGCTTTCGCCCAGGGCATCACCCTTTACGGCAGCGCCCGGCTCGGCCTCTACTACAACGACGACGCTGACAACAAACTTCAGACGACGTCGCGGACCCGTTTCGGCGTCACCATGACCGGTGAAACCGATTCCGGCATCACCTTCGGTGCCGACATGCGCGCCGACCAGGTCGTCGACGGCAGCATCGACGCCGCCGACAACGGCCGCGCCGGTTCGGCCTTCGTGTCGGGCGCCTTCGGCACCCTGACCTTCGGCGACACCAACGGTGCAGACGAGCAGTGGGTCGGCGACCTCTACGGCGACTTCTCGCTGACCGGTCTGAACGATTGGGATGAAACGATCTTCATCTCGAACGGCGGCTCGCTCGACGACGACAACTTCGTTGCCAACCCCGACGCCCGCCCGACCGTGCGTTATGACTTCGACATCGCCGGCTTCGGTCTGTCGCTGTCGTCCGACCACAGCCTGAACGACGTCGGCGTCGGCGCTGGCTATGCCGGCACCGTGGGCGGCTTCGATCTCTCGATCGGCGCTGGCTACTACAACTTCAAGGGCTTCGAAGTTAACTCCTTCGGCGGCTACCGGCTCGACCCCGTCACCAACGAAGTCGTGGAAGTCACGAACAGCTTCACCGGTAACGACGGCGACCAGTGGAGCGCGATGGTCGGCTTCGGCGCTGGTGACTTCGACATGAACGTCATCTACTCCAGCGTTGACTTCGACGGCCCGGACGCCTGGGAAACCCTCGGCGTTGGCGCCCAGTACAGCTTTGACGCCCTCAGCGTCGGTGCCTACTACACCACGTTCATCAGCGGTGACGGCGGTGCGGACGAATGGGACGGCGACGACGCCTACGAATTCTCCGCGATGTATGACCTCGGCGGCGGCGCGTCCGTCAAGGGCGGCATCCAGGACAACTTCTCCGACACCGTGGTCGCCGACTTCGGTATCGACATGGCATTCTGATCCCGAACGGGACAGTGAGAGGGAAAGGCGGGCCTTCGGGTCCGCCTTTTCTTTTTGTTTCAAGCCTTTTCCTGCCTGCCCGCGCCGCCACCGCACCCCCCGGTCCCTGCCGCGGGAACTCCGCGCGCGAGGCTCCGCTGCGGGTCTTGACCCGGCCCCCTGCTTTCTGTAAGGCAAGGCCAATTCTCCGGAGAATCCATCTTCTCCGGTCCTGTCATGTTTCAGGATCGCCGTCGGTCAGCGCGTTGCGCCCACCGGCGCGATAGCTGCTTGAGGGCGTTTCGGCGCCGCTGATCGAGGGGGCACGCGGCCTTATGTTCGAGAACCTGTCCGACCGGCTTTCCGGCGTCTTCGGCAAGCTCACCAAACAGGGGGCGCTGAGCGACGAGGACATCTCGACGGCCCTGCGCGAAGTGCGCGTGGCGCTCCTCGAGGCCGACGTCTCGCTGTCCGTCGCCCGCGATTTCATCAAGAAGGTCTCCGAAAGCGCCCGGGGCCAGGCGGTCACCAAATCGGTGACGCCGGGCCAGCAGGTCGTGAAGATCGTGCATGACGCGCTGATCGAGATGCTGGCCGGCGACGACGCGACCGCCGGCGCCCTGCGCATCGACAGCCCCCCTGCCCCGATCCTGATGGTCGGCCTGCAGGGCTCGGGCAAGACCACCACCACCGCGAAACTCGCCAAGCGCCTCAAGGAGCGCGAGGGCAAGCGCGTGCTCATGGCCTCGCTCGACACCCGCCGCCCGGCGGCGATGGAACAGCTCGCGGTCCTCGGCACCCAGGTCGGCGTCGATACCCTGCCGATCGTCGCCGGTCAGAACGCGGTTGCCATCGCCAAGCGCGCCAAGCAGCAGGCGACCCTCGGCGGCTATGATGTCGTCATGCTCGACACCGCCGGCCGCCTGCATATCGACGACGAGCTGATGACCGAGGTCGAAGCCGTCCGCGATGCAACGAAGCCGCACGAGACCATCCTCGTGGTCGACGGCCTCACCGGTCAGGACGCGGTCAACGTGGCCGAGCAGTTCGACGGCCGCATCGGCATCTCGGGCGTCGCGCTCACCCGCATGGACGGCGACGGCCGCGGCGGCGCCGCGCTCTCGATGCGCGCCGTCACCGGCAAGCCCATCAAGTTCGTCGGCCTCGGCGAGAAGATGGACGCGCTGGAGGAATTCCACCCCGAACGCGTCGCCGGCCGCATCCTCGGCATGGGCGATATCGTCTCCCTCGTCGAGAAGGCGCAGGAAACCCTCGAGCGCGAAGCCGCCGAGCGGATGATGAAGCGGTTCCAGAAGGGTCAGTTCAACATGAACGACCTCAAGGGCCAGCTCGAGCAGATGATGAAGATGGGCGGCATGCAGGGCATCATGGGGATGCTTCCGGGCATGGGCAAGATGGCCCAGCAGATGGAAAGCGCCGGGCTCGATGACAAGGTTCTGCGCCGCCAGATCGCGCTCATCGATTCGATGACCAAGCAGGAGCGCCGCAACCCGGCCCTGCTTCAGGCGAGCCGCAAGAAGCGCATTGCCGCGGGCGCGGGCATGGACGTGGCCGATCTCAACAAGCTCCTCAAGATGCACCGCCAGATGGCCGACGTCATGAAGAAGATGGGCGGCAAGGGCGGCATGAAGAAGCTGATGCGCGGCGGTCTCGGCGGCCTGCTCGGCAAGGGTGCGGGCGGCATGGCTCCGGGTGGCGGCGGGCTGCCGGGCGGGATGCCCGGCGCGATGCCCCCGGGCGGCGGACTGCCGGGCGGCATGGCGCTCCCCCCCGGCCTCTCCGGTCTGGGCAAGAAGAAATGACGATGCGCATCGACCTCGCCACCGCTTGGCAGGGCGCTGGCTTCGGGCGTTTCCGGCGGATCGCACCGGAGGGGCTCGCATGACCGATGCCGAGACCATCCGCCGCGCCGCCGATCTGCTGAAGGGGCACCGGGAATCGATCGACCGGCTCGATGCGATTCTCGTCTTCACGCTCGCCGAGCGTTTCAAGCACACGCAGGCGGTCGGACGCCTCAAGGCGCAGCACGAGCTGCCGCCCTCCGACCCCGCACGCGAGTCGGTGCAGATCGAACGGCTCGAACGGCTCGCGCACGAAGCCGATCTCGACCCCGAATTCGCCAAGAAATTCCTGAACTTCATCATTTCCGAAGTGATCAGGCATCACGAGAGACATCTCGAAAACGGGCAGAAGCCCGGCCCCCGTCCATGAACAGGAGACAAGACCCATGGCAATGAAGATCCGGCTCGCCCGCGGCGGGTCCAAGAAACGCCCCCATTACTCCATCGTCGCCGCCGACAGCCGCATGGCGCGTGATGGCCGCTTCATCGAGAAGCTCGGCACCTACAACCCGCTGCTGCCGAAGGGCGACGAGAAGCGCGTCCAGATGGACCTCGAGCGTGTGCAGTACTGGCTCGGCCAGGGCGCGCAGGCCACCGACCGCGTGAGCCGCTTCCTCGAAGCCGCCGGCGTCACCACCGCGAAGACCCGCAGCAACCCCAAGCAGGGCGAGCCGGGCAAGGCCGCGCAGGCCCGCGCGAAGGAACGTGCCGAGAAAGCCGCCGCTGCGGCCGCAGCGACCGAGGACGCCGCTGCCGAATAAGGCACGGCAAGCGCCGCCCCGACGGCGGCGGGCAGGAGCACGGTCATGGCCAGACGGCCCGATCTCGTCTGTCTCGGGGCGCTCGCGGGCGCCTGGGGCGTACAGGGTGCTGTACGCCTCAAGTCGTTCTGCGCGGTGCCGGAAGACATCGCCGATTATGCGCCGCTCCTCACCGAGGACGGCCGCAGCTTCGGCGTGACGCTCCTTCGTCCGCTCTCGGGCGCCTTTGCCGCGCGTCTGACCGGCGTCGGTGACCGCGAAGCCGCCGAGGCCCTCAAGGGCACCCGGCTCTACGCGCCGCGCGACCGGCTGCCCTCCCTGCCCGACGACGAGTTCTACCACACCGATCTGATCGGCCTTCTGGTCGTGGATGCGGGCGGGGCCGAGATCGGGCGGATCAAGGCGGTGATGGATCACGGCGCGGGCGACATTCTGGAGGTGGCGCGGCCGGGCCAGCCGCCGCTCCTGCTGCCCTTCACCCGCGAGGCGGTTCCGACCGTCGATCTCGCGGGCGGGCGCGTTGTCGCCGACCCGCCGCCGGGGCTCGACGGGGGCGAGGATGACTGAGCCGGTCTGGACCGCCCGCGTCCTGACACTCTTTCCCGAGATGTTTCCCGGGCCGCTCGGCACCTCCCTCACCGGCCGGGCGCTCGCCGATGGGCTCTGGGGACTCGAGACCTACCAGATTCGCGACTTCGCCACTGACCGGCACCGCAGCGTCGATGACACGCCCGCAGGCGGCGGGGCCGGCATGGTCCTGAAGGCCGATGTCGCGGCCCGCGCCATCGATGCGGCCGAGAGCGGGCATGTGCGGGCCGACTGGCCGGTGATCTACCTCTCCCCCCGCGGCCCGCGGCTCGACCAGGCCCTGGCCCGGCGCCTCGCGGACGGCGCCGGCGTCACGCTCTTTTGCGGGCGTTTCGAAGGACTTGACGAGCGCGTGCTGCGGGCGCGGCAGGTCATCGAGGTCTCGCTCGGGGATTTCATCCTGACGGGGGGTGAAATCGCCGCGATGGCCTTGATCGATGCCTGCGTTCGGCTTATACCCCGCGTTCTGGGTAATCCTGAGTCGCCGGTCGAGGAATCGTTTTCGTCCGGTCTTTTGGAGCATCCGCAATATACCCGCCCGACCGAATGGGAAGGTCACGCGATACCCGAGGTTCTCCTCTCGGGCCATCACGGACGGATCGCCAGCTGGCGACGCTCCCAGGCGGAAAGGCTGACCAAGGAACGTCGTCCCGACCTCTGGCGGGCCTATGTGGCAGGGCAGCAGCCCCGCGCCGCATATGCGGACCCGGCAGGAGAGACAGAGCTCTCGGACGCGCAGATCATCGCCGATGAAGGCGAGCTTGAGAAGGACGACAGAGGATGAACCTCATCGCTGAACTCGAGGCCGAGCAGATTGCCGCTCTGGCCAAGGAGATTCCCGATTTCTCCGCCGGCGACACCGTGCGCGTCGGCTACAAGGTGACGGAAGGCAGCCGCTCGCGCGTGCAGGCCTATGAAGGCGTCTGCATCAGCCGCAACGGCGGCGCGGGCATCGGCGCAAGCTTCACCGTCCGCAAGATTTCCTTCGGCGAAGGCGTCGAGCGTGTGTTCCCGCTCCACTCGCCGAACATCGATTCGATCACCGTGGTCCGCCGCGGCAAGGTCCGCCGCGCCAAGCTCTACTACCTGCGCGAGCGCCGCGGCAAATCGGCCCGCATCGTCGAGAAGTCCAACTACAAGCCCAAAGCCGAAGCAAAGGCCTGAGGAGAGCTGCGATGAAAAAAGGCATCCATCCGGACTATCACTTCATCGAAGTGAAGCTGACCGACGGCACCACCTACCAGACCCGCTCGACCTACGGCGCCGAGGGCGACACGCTTGCGCTCGAAATCGACCCGAGCGCGCACCCGGCCTGGACCGGCGGTTCGCAGCGCCTGATCGACTCCGGCGGCCGCGTGTCGAAATTCAAGAAGAAATACGAAGGACTTGGCTTCTGAGCCTTCCGCGAATCAAGCCAATCGTCTAGATTTTGTGGAGCGCTCCCGCTGGGGGCGCTCCATTTGGTTTGACCATCTGGTTCGGACTGCACACACTCGGAAAGACGGGGCCCATCTATGGCGCAGATCATTGTCATGGGAAACGAGAAGGGTGGATCGGGCAAGTCGACCACCGCCATGCACGTGATCACCGCGCTCGTCCGCGCCGGTCATCCCGTCGGGGCGCTGGATTTCGACCTCCGCCAGCGCAGCCTCTTCCGTTACCTCGACAACCGCGACGACTACATGCGGCGGCACGGCTTCGCCCTGCCCATGCCGCGGCGGATCGCAGTGGAGGCGAGCGATCTCGACAGCCGGCTCGATGCCGAGCTCGAGGATCAGGAGCGATTCCTCGAGGCGATCGCCGATCTCAGCCGGGATTGCGAGTATATCGTCATCGACTGTCCGGGATCGCACACCTCGCTCTCCCGCGCCGCCCATGCCGCGGCCGATATCCTCGTCACACCGCTCAACGACAGCCTTGTCGATTTCGACATGCTGGCCCGCCTCGATCCGGTGGACGGCCATATCCTCGGGCCCTCGCTCTATTCCGAGATGGTCTGGAAGGCCCGCCAGAACCGCGCCACGGCCGGCCGGGCGCCGATGGACTGGGTAGTGCTCCGGAACCGCATGTCGACCTTCGACGCACGCAACAAGCGCCGCGTCGGGGCCGCGCTGGATGAACTGGCGAGCCGCATCGGTTTCCGGATCGCGCCGGGCTTCTCGGAGCGGGTGATCTTCCGCGAGCTCTTCCTCTCCGGCCTCACCCTGCTCGATCTGCGCGGTGACGATCCCCAGGCCATGACGATGTCGAACATCGCCGCGCGCCAGGAAGTACGCGACCTCGTGCGCGCCCTTGACCTGCCCGCAGCCTCCGTCGCGGCCTGATTTCCTTCCCCCGCAAAAGAAAGACGCCGCGCTCCGAGGAGGGCGGCGCCGAAGGTGCGCGAGGAAAAGGTCCCGGTCAGGTGCCCGGTGCGATCGGAGCACAATCCGAATCGAGCTGCTGCAGAGCGCGGCAGGCCGAAACCGCACTCTCCTGGCTCAGCCCGACGAACTGGGCGCGGTAGATGGTGACGCCGCTCACGTTCGACGATTCGATGCGCCGGAGGCTGCCGGAGAGCTGCGGCACGTCCTTGAGGGCGGTGGTCAGGAGCTGGCGCTCTGCATCGGCCTTCGCCCGGTGCACGCCGATCTGGACGCCCCATTCGTGGCCGCCGGTGCTGGTGGGCTCGCTGGTGGTCAGCGACACCGGCACCGTGCGGGCCGGCGGAACTTCCGTGGCGACCGCCGCGGGCCGGGGTGCTGCATTCGCTGCCGAAGCGGCAAAGGTGGAGGCCGATCCCGCCGAAGCCACCGCCATGGGTGCGCTTTCGGTGGTCCCGTCATCCGGCCGCGGGGCCGGGCGGCCGATCAGCCCCCCGAGATCGACGCGGCTCTTCGAGACATTCGCGCTGGCAAGCTCTGCATTCACTTCGGCGATGGCCGCTGCGATGCTTTCGGAATTGCGCGCGATCGGGCCGGAAGCCCAGCCCACCGAACGGGGAATCGGCCGCGTGCTCCGGCTGAGCTGGGCAACCCGTGCCACCGCAATCCCGGAAGTGGACCCGGCCAGAGCCTTCGCGGGCGCGCTCGGCGCCGCCAAGGCGGCCGCGCTCGGCGCGGCGCTCGCCACCGCGACGGTCCGCATCCGCAGCGACGCCGGCGGATCGAGCTTGGCGTAGCGCGGCATCTTGCCGAAGCCGAGATCCATGAGCCGCATCACCTCGGCATTGCGCGCAGCCGTGCTCTTGCCGCCGAGGACAGCCACGATCACCCGCTTGTCGCCTTTCCTGGCCGAGGAGACGAGGTTGAAGCCCGCGGCGCGGGTATAGCCTGTCTTGATGCCGTCAGCGCCCGGATAGGCATCGAGCAGGCGGCGGTTGGTGTTGTTCACCGTCTTGATGCCGGCCGAGGTCGAGCGGCGGCTGAAGAGATTGTAGTACTGCGGAAAATCGTAAACCATCCGCCGGCCGAGCAGCGCCATGTCGCGGGCGGTGGACATGTGCCCCGTCCTGGTCAGGCCGTTCGCGTTCTTGAACTGCGTGTTCCGCATGCCCATCGCGGCCGCGTAGCTGTTCATGAGATTGGCGAAGGCCGATTCGGAGCCTGCCACCGTCTCGCCGAGCGCCGTCGCCGCATCGTTGGCCGACTTCACCGCCGCTGCACGGATGAGATAGCGCAGCTCGATCTCCTGGCCCGGGCGCAGTCCCAGCTTGGAGGGCGGCTCGCTGGCGGCATGGGCGGAGATTCGCACCTTCTGATCGAGGGAAAGCCGCCCCTGCCGCACCTGATCGAAGACAATATAAAGCGTCATCATCTTGGTGAGCGACGCCGGATGCACCGGCGTATCGGCGTTTTGCGAGTATACAACCTTGCCGGTACGGGCGTCCATGACGAGTGCGGCATGCTGTTGTGCCTGCGCAGCACCGGTCCATAGCACGACGCAGATCGCGAGGAAGACCCCGCGGGACAAGGTTCGGATCATCACTGCCTCCGGCGCCACGGGCGCCTTGCCTCGGATTTATCGCAACCGTTAACGACGATTGCTTTATTTTGGGTTAACCTAACACGCTAACCTGCTGTCGCAAACACCTTTGTCGGAATGGGCCAACGGCCGGAAGCGCGAGCGTGGCAATCTTGCACAAATAAATTAGGACCAAAAATTTTGTGCAGTGCAGCACGAACCGTTGACGCAGCGCAACAAAACCGGTAATTGAAGGAATGTCACCAACAGAGCTCATTAACCATAGACCTCTGGAGAGACCGAAATGACCACTCAGGCCGCCAAGTCCGCCGAAAAGAAAGAGCCCATTGAAATGATGAACGACGCCGTTCAGGAAGCCACCGCCAAAGTCGAAACCCTGGTTGCCGACACGCAGAAGAACCTGTCGGAACAGTTCGAAAAGCTCACCAAGAGCTTCGAGAATCTGACGGCGTTCAGCCAGGAAAACATGGACGCGGTTGTCAAGTCCTCCGAAATCGCTGCGAAGGCCGGTGAAGGCATTGCCAGCGAAATCAGCGCCTACTCGAAGAAGTCCTTCGAAGACGGTGTTGCCGCCGCTCAGGATCTCGCCTCGGCGAAGACCATGACCGAACTCTTCGAGAAGCAGACCGCCTTCGCGCAGTCCGCCTTTGAAGGCTTCATGAGCCAGGCGACCAAGATGAACGAAATCTACGTCGCGGCTGCCAAGGACATCACCGCCCCGCTCGGCGCCCGCGTGAGCGCGGCCACCGACGCCGTGAAGTCCTTCTCGCTCTAAGAAGTCTTTCTCTACCTTTACCCAGTACGCCCCCGCGAGCGCCGTTCCTCCCTGGCGGTTTGTGGGGACGCGAGTACCGAATGGCCCCGGAGACGAAAGTCTCCGGGGTTTTTTGTCCGGGCCGAAGCATTGTCCCGGCCCCCGGTGCCACAGAGCGATTCGCGCCGCCCGACGGGCGGGCGCACGCGCAATTGCGCCCTTCGGCCCCTTTCTCTCGCCAGGATCATTTCATATAGTAAGCCGGGGTGCGGAACGAGCTTCGCCCCTGTGGAAAATGGCATGACGGAATCTGGTAACGACAAACCAAATCGCGAGACGGGCGTGCTCACCAAGACACGTCCGAAGACGCAGCGGCCACCGCTTTACAAGGTGATGCTGCTCAACGACGATTATACGCCCATGGAATTCGTGGTGCATGTTCTCGAGCGCTTTTTCGGGATCAATCACAGCCAGGCGATCGACATCATGCTCACGGTCCACCGCAAGGGGCTTGCGGTCGTCGGGGTCTTCTCCTTCGAGATCGCCGAAACCAAGGTCACGCAGGTGATGGACTACGCCCGCCGCAACCAGCACCCGCTCCAGTGCACCATGGAAAGGGAATAGCGCGTCGCCGCGCCTGCCGCCTATGTCTCATGTCGATCGCCTCGCACTCGCGGTGGAAACAGGCGCCCTGCCCCTCCCCGACGATGGAACCGTCGTCGTCCTCAGGGCCGCGCCATCCCGCTTTCTCTCCCTCATGCCGCCGGAACGCCTCCTCTGCGAGCAGGGGTTCCGCCCGCTCCATGACGCCCTGAGCGCCGAGGATCGGCCGGTCCTGCCGGTCGTCGAGCGCGCAAGCGCCGGGCTCGTCGTCGTCAACTGCACGCGCAGCCGCGCCGAGACGCTCGGCAATGTCGCCCGTGGCTTCGCGATGCTGCCGCCCGGCGGGCTCCTCGCGCTCAACGGCGGCAAGACCGACGGCGTCGACAGCCTCGCCCGCCAGATTGCCAAAGCCGTCCCGCAGGCCGGGAGCTATGTGAAGGCCCATGGCCGCGTCGCCTGGTTCGAGCGCCCCGAGGAGCTGCCGCCCGAGCTCCGCGACTGGGCCGAGGCGGCCTGTCCCGCCCCGACCGTCAGCGGCCACCTTACCGCGCCGGGCATGTTCTCGCCCGACGCCCCGGACCCGGGCAGCCAGCTCCTCGCCGAAAGCTTCGGGCCGGGCCTGACCGGCCGCGTCGCCGATCTCGGCGCCGGATGGGGCTGGCTTGCCGACGCCTGCCTCAAGGCCTGCCCGGGCGTGAGCGAGCTCGACCTCTACGAGGCCGAGTACATCGCGCTCGAGGCCGCGCAGCGCAACGTCACCGATCCCCGCGCCCGCTTCCACTGGGCCGACGTCACGAAGCTCGGCAAGGGCACCTCGCCCTATGATGTGGTGATCTGCAACCCGCCCTTCCATCAGGGCCGCGCCGCCGAGCCCGCGCTCGGGATCGCCTTCATCGCCGCCGCCGCCCGCATCCTGAAGGTCTCCGGCCGCTTCCTGATGGTCGCGAACCGCCAGCTTCCCTACGAGGCCGCGCTCGACGCCGCCTTCAGCCGCTGGGAAAGGCTGCACGAAACCCGCAGCTTCAAGGTGATCTCGGCAACGCACCCTCGACGGACCTGACGCCCGGTCCCTATAGTCCTCCCACCCGCGCCCGTTGCTTCAGGAGACACGCATGACCGATCCGGTTGCCCTGACCGCCGAACTCATCCGGTGCCCGTCCGTGACCCCCGAGGAGGGCGGCGCGCTCCAGCTGCTCGAAGGTGTCCTGAAGAAAGCCGGCTTCAGCACCCGGCGCATCGACCGCAACGGCATCGCCAATCTCTACGCCCGCTGGGGCGAGACCGGCCCCGTGCTCGGCTTCAACGGCCATACCGACGTGGTTCCGGCCGGCCCGGCCTCCGGCTGGCGGCACGACCCCTTCGGCGCGGTGATCGAGGACGGCCTCCTCTACGGCCGCGGCGCATCGGACATGAAATCGGGCGTTGCCGCCTTCGTCACCGCCGCCATCGACTTCATCGCCGAGACGCCACCCGCCGGCAGCATCGTCATCATGGTCACCGGCGACGAGGAAGGCGAGGGCGTCGACGGCACCGAGGCCATTCTCGAATGGATGGAGCGGTCGGGCGAAAAGGTCGATCACTGCCTTGTTGGCGAGCCGACCTGCCCGGACACCATGGGCGAGATGATCAAGATCGGCCGCCGCGGCTCGATGACCGCCCATATCACCGCCTATGGCGTGCAGGGCCACTCGGCCTATCCGCACCGCGCGGTCAATCCGATCCCCGGCCTCGTGCGCCTGCTCGACCGCCTTGCAGGGCATGAGCTCGACAAGGGCACCGAGCATTTCGATCCCTCGACGCTTGCGATCACCACGATCGACGTCGGCAACCGCGCCAGCAACGTCATTCCGGCCGAGGCGCATGCCACGCTCAACATCCGCTTCAATGACGCCCACACGCCCCAGAGCCTCGAGGACTGGCTCGAGGAGGAAGCCGACCGCGCGGCCGAGGAAATGGGCATCGGCATCGCCACCCGCTTCACGGTCTCGGGCGTGAGCTTCCTGACCGAACCCGGCCCCTTCACCGATCTGGTCAGCGCCGCGGTGGCGGCCGAAACCGGCGTGACGCCGGTGCTGTCGACCAGCGGCGGCACCTCCGACGCCCGCTTCGTGAAGAACCACTGCCCGGTGGTCGAGGTCGGCCTCGTCGGCCAGTCGATGCACCAGACCGACGAACATGTCGAGGTCGACCACATCGGCCAGCTTAAGGGCATCTACAGCCGCATCCTGACGCGCTATTTCGAGGCCGGCGGGCTCTGACCGCTCAGAGCCCGGCAAGCGCCCGGAGCCGGGCGAGGCTCGCCGCGACGCCACCCGGCGCCGCGGTGTCGATCCGCACCGCCCCCGGCCAGGGCGCATAGTCCCGCGCCAGAACAGCCTCCCAGTCCGGCAGCACGAGCCCCGGCACCCCGGAGACCCGCGTCTCGACCCGCCGCCGGTGCTCCGCGATGTCCGAACAGACGATCTCGACCTCCAGCAGCCGCACCCCGGCCCGCTGGGCTGCCCCCCGCCACATCTCCCGCGTCACGGGCAGCGGATTGACCGCATCGGCGATCACCGTGCGGCCAGGCGCCAGATTGTCGGAGACCACTGCCGCAGCGGCGAGATACCCCGCGGGCCCGAGATCCGCCGCGCAGACGCCGCTCTCCCGCAACGCCTGCTCGATCGAATCGATCCGCAGCCAGACCGCCCCGGACTCCCGCGCAAGAGCGCGCGCGAGCGTCGACTTTCCCGACCCGGGCAGCCCGCCCAGGGCGATCAGCATCAGGCGTTGAAGAGGAAGTGCAGCACGTCGCCGTCGCGGACGTGATAGGTCTTGCCCTCGGCGCGCATCTTGCCCGCTTCCTTGGCGCCCTGCTCGCCGCCCAGCCCGACAAAATCCTCGTAGGCGATGGTCTCGGCCCGGATGAAGCCGCGCTCGAAATCGCCATGGATCACGCCCGCCGCCTGCGGCGCCGTCGCGCCCTCCGGGATCGTCCAGGCCCGCGCTTCCTTCGGCCCGACGGTGAAATAGGTCTGCAGCCCGAGCAGCTTGTGCCCGGCCCGGATCACCCGGTCGAGCCCCGGCTCCTCGAGGCCGAGCGATTCGAGGAATTCCGCCCGCTCGTCGTCCTCGAGCTGGGCGATCTCCTCCTCGATCGCGGCCGAGATCACCACGCTCGCAGCCCCCGTGCGCGCCGCCATCTGCGCGACCGCCTCGGAATGCGCGTTGCCGGACGCCGCCGCGGCCTCCTCGACGTTGCAGACATAGAGCACCGGCTTCGCCGTCATCAGCTGGAGCAGCCGCCAGGCCTTGGCATCCTCCACAGCGATCTCCACGCTCCGCGCGGGCTGCCCGGCCTCGAGCGCGGCCTGCGCCGCGGCGAGCAGCCGGTCCTGATCCGCGGCTTCCTTGTCGCCACCCTTGAGCTTGCGCACGAGCCCCGCCCGGCGCTTCTCGATGCTCTCGAGATCGGCCAGCATCAGCTCGGTCTCCACCGTCTCGGCATCGGCCACCGGATCGACGCGGCCCTCCACATGGGTGATGTCGTCATCCTCGAAGCAGCGCAGCACATGGGCGATGGCATCGCATTCACGGATGTTGGCGAGGAACTGGTTGCCGAGCCCCTCCCCCTTCGAGGCGCCCTTCACGAGCCCGGCGATATCGACGAAGGTCATCCGCGTCGGGATGATCGACTTCGACTTCGCGATTTCCGCCAGCCGGTCCAGCCGTGCATCGGGCACGTTCACCTCACCGACGTTCGGCTCGATGGTGCAGAACGGAAAGTTCGCCGCCTGCGCCGCCGCCGTGCGGGTGAGCGCGTTGAAGAGCGTGGACTTGCCGACATTCGGCAGCCCGACGATTCCGGTCTTGAACCCCACGGGGCAGCTCCCTTCGCTGGCGCGGGGAGGCGAAACCGGAGCCGCAGCGCCCCGCCGCCCGCCCGCTTGCGGACATCCCGAACCGTTCCGACGGAGGCGGTCCGGCGGGCATCTAGGGCAGGGAGACGCCCGGGGTCAAGCGCCTCGGGCCCGCGCGCCGCCGCCCCGGCTTGCCTATTCCCCCGCCAGACGCCAAACTCCGCTCCCGGCGACGGGCCGCTCGCAGCATCGCGCCCCGCCGAGGCAGTCAACATCGAGAAGGAGATCCGGGGCATGACGGACCGGCTGGCACAGGTCATCGCAGCCATCGACACCGCCAACGCGGCCGACCCGAACGCGGAGGACGAGAACGGCGTCCCCCGCCCCGCCGCCCTGCTCTACGGCGAGCGCATGTCGGCCGAGCTGGCGCGGCTCTTCCCCGATGCCTCCGAACACCTCCGCATTGCCGCCCACGGCCAGCATGTCGAACGCTGGAAAATCGCGCGCGACGCCTATCCCGAAGGCCGCACCGGCTATCTCAAGTGGCGCACGGATCAGGCAAAGGCCCATGCCGAGCGCGTGTCGGGCATGATGGCCGAGGCCGGCTATGATGAGGAAGACCGCGCGCGGGTCGAAAGCCTGCTCCGCAAGGAAGGCATCAAGCGCAATCCGGAGATGCAGCAGCTCGAGGACGTGATCTGCTTCGTCTTCATCCGCTGGTATCTCGCGGATTTCGCCGCGACGCGAAAGGGCGACGAGCTCGAACGCATCGTCGAGAAGACCGCCCGGAAGATGTCGCCGGAGGCACGCGCCCGCGCCCTCTCCGAATTCGACATGCCCGCAGCGCTCGCCGGGGCCTTCGCGGACTGACGCGGCACCCCCGGCTCCGGATGGGCCCCGGAGCCGGAAGCGGAGGCCTTACTGGAAGGTCTCGATATAGGCGATGACGTTGTCGATATCCTCGGGCTTGCGCAGGCCCGCGAAGGCCATCTTGTTGCCCGGGATGAACGCCTTCGGATCGGTGAGATAGGAGTGCAGCATCTCCTCGTCCCAGACTGCGCCCTCGGCGTGCTTTTCCTGGAAAGCCTCCGAATAGGAGAAGCCCTCTTCGCTGCCAACCGGACGGCCGACGACACCGGTCAGGATGGGGCCGACGCGGTTCTGCGCATCCGGGCCGATCATGTGGCAGGCCTTGCACTTGCGGAACACCTTTTCGCCGGCTTCCGGGTCACCGCCCTCGGCGAATGCAGGGGCAGCGAGACCCGCCACCAGACCCGCAAGCAACAGGCTTGTACGCAACTTCATGTATCATCTCCCAAAGCTCGGATCCCGCGGACAGACCCATCCACCCGCGAAGCACCCCTGGCGTCTGGCTCGGTCATCCGGATCCTCTGGTTCTTCACTCTTGTGCTGACAGGCACCCACAGCCACCCCCCGGGGGACCGGCCATCGCCACCCGCCGCGACCCCGGTCAAGGATCACACATCAGAGATATAGCATTCCATCAGGCGCGGCGAGCCGACATTAGTCCAAGTTCCAGCAGCTTCAGGACCTTCTCCTCGATATCGGCCGCATTCATCTGCGCCACGCGGTACATCGCCTCGGGCGTGTCCTGATCGATGAAGACATCGGGGAAGACCATCGAACGGAAGCGGAAGCCCCGATCGAAAACGCCTTCCTCGGCAAGGAGTTGCGCCACATGGCTGCCGAAGCCGCCGATGGCGCCCTCCTCGATGGTGATGAGACCCTGGTGGTTTGCGGCAAGATCGAGGATCAGCGCACGGTCGAGCGGCTTGGCAAATCGCGCATCCACGATCGTCGGCGCGATTCCACGCGCGGCAAGCGCCTCCCCGGCGACCAGGCATTCCGCCAGCCGCGCCCCGAAGGAGAGCAGCACCACCGAACCGTTGCCCTCGCGGATGACGCGCCCGCGCCCGATCTCGAGCGGCACGCCCTTCTCGGGCAGATCGACGCCCGCCCCCTCGCCGCGCGGATAGCGGAACGCCGAGGGCCGGTCGTCGAGTGCCACCGCCGTCGCCACCATGTGGCGCAGCTCCGCCTCGTCCGCCGCCGCCATCACGACGAAATCCGGCAGGTTGGCGAGGAAGGCCACATCGAAGCTCCCGGCATGGGTCGCGCCGTCCGCGCCCACGAGCCCCGCCCGGTCGATCGCGAACCTCACCGGCAGCCGCTGGATCGCGACGTCATGGACGACCTGGTCGTAGCCGCGCTGGAGGAAGGTCGAATAGATCGCGCAGAAGGGCTTGAGCCCCCCCGCCGCCATCCCGGCGGCAAAGGTCACCGCGTGCTGCTCGGCAATGCCCACGTCGAAACAGCGCGTCGGGAAGCGCTCGGCGAAGAGGTTGAGCCCGGTACCATCGGGCATTGCCGCCGTCACCGCGACGATCTTCTCGTCCGCCTCGGCTTCCCGGATGAGCGATTGCGCGAAGACCTTGGTGTAGCCCGGCGCATTGCTCGGCTTCTTCTTCTGCGCCCCCGTCACCACGTCGAATTTCGCCACGCCATGGTAGCGGTCGTCGGCGCTTTCGGCCGGGGCGTAGCCCTTGCCCTTCATGGTCAGCGCATGGATCAGCACCGGCCCGTGCGCGCGCGTCTTCACGCGGCGCAGGATCTCGAGCAGCATGTCCGTGTCATGCCCGTCGACGGGCCCGACATAGGAAAAGCCCAGTTCCTCGAAGAGATTGACGCCGCCCGCCGCGGCCTTCACCACGTCGCGCGCGCGCCGCGCGCCCTCCTGGAACGGCCGCGGCAGATGGCTCACCGCCTCCTTGGCCGCCGTCATGATCTCGTAGAAGGGCTCGCCCGCATTGAGCCGGGAGAGATGCCGCGACATCGCCCCGACCGGCGGCGCGATCGACATCTTGTTGTCGTTGAGGATCACGATGAGCCGCCGGCCCATGTGGCCCGCGTTGTTCATCGCCTCATAGGCCATGCCCGCCGACATGGAGCCGTCGCCGATCACGGCGATGGTATCGCCCACATCCTCGCAGCCGAGATCGCGCGCGACCGCAAAGCCGAGGCTCGCCGAGATCGAGGTCGAGCTGTGCGCGGCACCGAAGGGATCGTAGGGGCTTTCCGAACGCTTGGTGAAGCCCGAGAGACCGCCTCCGGTCCGGAGCGTGCGGATCCGGTCGCGCCGCCCGGTCAGGATCTTGTGCGGATAGCACTGATGGCCGACATCCCAGATGAGCTTGTCCGTCGGCGTGTTGAAGACCGCGTGGATCGCCACCGTCAGCTCCACGACCCCGAGTCCGGCGCCAAGATGCCCGCCCGTCTCCGAAACCGCCGAGATCGTCTCCGCGCGCAGCTCGTCGGCGAGCTGCCGGAGCTCGGCATTGCTCATGCCGCGCAGATCGGCAGGCTGGTGTACCCGGTCCAGAAGGGGGGTTTTCGGACGCTGCTGGCTCGTGCTCGCCACGGTTCTTTCCTCCATCTGGGCCTAGCCGTCGCGGCCCACCGCAAAGAGCGCCGCGAGCCGCAGGTTGCGCGCCGCCGATCCGTACGGCGCGAGATGCGCGCAGGCGCGCTCCGCGAGCTCATGCGCCCTCTGGCGCGCGCCCTCAAGCCCAAGAAGCGACACATAGGTCGCCTTTCCGGCCGCCTCGTCCTTGCGCAGCTGCTTGCCGACCCGCTCCGGGTCGCCCTCCACGTCAAGGATGTCATCCTGTATCTGAAAGGCAAGCCCCAGATCGGCGGCGTAGCGCTGCAGCGGCGCCGGATCCTGCCGCCCGAGGAGCGCCCCGGATTCCGCCGCCCAGCCGATCAGCGCGCCGGTCTTCAGCGCCTGGAGCATGCCGATCTCGTCGATATCGAGCGCGGCCGAGTTCTTTTCCGCCGCGATGTCGAAGGCCTGGCCGCCGACCATGCCCATCACCCCGGAGGCTTGCGCAAGCCGCCCGACAAGCCGCACCTGGATCCGCGGATCGATGCCGCCCTGGGGGGCGGCGAGGATCTCGAAGGCGAGCGTCAGCAGCGCATCGCCCGTCAGGATCGCCGTCGCCTCGTCCCACTGCACATGCACCGTCGGCTTGCCCCGGCGCATGTCGTCGTCGTCCATCGCCGGCAGGTCGTCATGAACGAGGCTGTAGGCATGCACGCATTCGACCGCCGCCGCCGTGCGCAGCGCCTGCCCCGGCGGCACCCGGAAGAGCGAAGCGCTCTCCATGGCGAGAAAGGCCCGCAGGCGCTTGCCGCCCGAGAGAACCGCATGGCGCATCGGCGCGCCGAGCAGGGTATCGGAGCCGGGCAGGAAAGCCTCGAGGGCTTCTTCGGCCTGTGTGGCGGCCTGGCTCAGAACCGCATGGAATTGCAGGATTTCGGGCTGCATGAGCTCAGGAGATGTCCACATCGCGGCCGCCGACGGACCCGTCGGCGCCCTGGGTGATCTGGGTCACCTTTGCCTCGGCATCGCGCAGCTTGCCTTCGCAATGGCGGCGAAGCTCGGCCCCGCGCTCGTAGAGCGTGATCGATTCCTCGAGCGGCACGGTTCCCTTCTCCAGCGCCGTCACCACGGACTCGAGCTCCGCCAGGGCGTCCTCGAAACTCAACGTGGCGACCGGCGCCGCAGATTCAGCCATTTCCCCGCTCCATCAGGACCCGCACATGCGCAGCGGCAGACGCCGCGAGCGACTGCAAATCATATCCACCCTCCAGAGTCGAGACGACGCGGCCATCGCAGCAATGATCCGCGATATCGCAGAGCCGCTCCGTCGCCCAGGCGAAGTCCGTCTCGCGCAGATTGAGGTTCGCCATCGGGTCGCGGGCATGCGCGTCGAAACCGGCGGAAATGAAGATCATCTCCGGCTCGTGCGCCTCGATCGCGAGCAGCACGCGCTCCTCCATCACCTTGCGGAACTCCGCCCCGCCCGCCCCGGGCGGCAGCGGCGCGTTCACGATCTGGCGATGAGCGCCCCGCTCGGTCCGCGCCCCGGTGCCGGGATAGAGCGGCATCTGCTGGGTCGAGGCGAAGAGGATGCGCGCGTCATGCCAGACGAGATCCTGCGTGCCGTTGCCGTGATGCACATCGAAATCCATGATGGCCACGCGCTTCAGCCCGTGGGCCTCGAGCGCATGGCGGGCGCCGATCACCACATTGCCGAAGAAGCAGAACCCCATCGCGGCCGCCGTCTCGGCATGATGGCCGGGCGGCCGGATGGCGCAGAAGGCGTTGCGCACCTCGCCCGACATCACCATGTCCACCGCCCGCACGAGCGCGCCCGACGAACGCCGGGCCGCGCGCAGCGTCGCCGGGCACATGTAGGTGTCGTCGTCGATCGTGGCATAGCCCTCGGCCGGCACCAGGCCCTTGATCTTGTTCAGATGGCTCTCGGGATGGGCGCGCAGGATATGCGCATCCTCCGCAAGCGGCGCGTCCTCCCGCACCAGGTAGACGAATTCCTCGCCCTCGAGGGCCGCGAGCACGCTCTGCAGGCGTTCGAGGCATTCCGGGTGTCCCGGGGGGGTGACGTGCTCGAGACAGTCGGAATGCGTGAGCAACGCCGTCGTCATAGAACGGCCTCGAAGGTCCGTGCCAGATTTCCCACGATGTCTTCCCCCGGTTTTATGCGTTTCCTCTTCCTCATGCTTAAACTGCCTCGGCGGAAACTTGCAAACCCATGCTTCAGGACAGGGCTCCGCCCCTGCCATCTCCGGGTCCTCGCGTTGGCGAGATCTTCGGAGAAGACCGAGACCAGCGTCCGCACGATGACGGCAAGCCGCCCGAATCCGGTTTCGCGGCGCACGCGGGCGCAAGGAGGACCAATGGCCCGCCCGGCCCGGCCGAGGCGCGCACGCGCCTCATCGAACGCAAAAAGGCCCGGAGCAGCGGCCCGGGCCTTTTCCGATCGCGGCCGCCTCCCGCGCCTCCCCCTACTGGAAGGCCGCGTCGGTCACCGCATGGGTCCAGGCGCCCTCGGGCTCCTTCGAGATCACCGGGTCCGAGCCCGCCGCCAGCAGCGTCGCCACCGTGCGGTCGTAATCGGCCGGGTCGAGCGTGCCGTCGGATCCGGCCGTCAGCTTCGCGACCTCGCCCATCATGCGGATCTGATGCTGCTCGGTCTGCGCACCGGTCGCGTCATTGTCGAGCACGATCATCGCCGCGTCTTCCGGGTGCTCCTCGGCCCACTTCCAGCCCTTCATCGAGGCGCGCACGAATTTCGCCATGGTCTCGACGAAGGCCGGGTCCGCGAGCCTGTCCTCGAGCACGTAGAGCCCGTCCTCGAGCGTCGCCACGCCCTCGTCCTGATACTTGAAGACCGTCAGATCCTCGGGCGTGAGCCCGGCGTCGATCACCTGCCAGTATTCATTGTAGGTCATCGTCGAGATGCAGGCCGCCTGATTCTGGAGCAGCGGATCGACGTTGAAGCCCTGCTTCAGCACCGTCACGCCGTCCGGGCTGCCATCGGTCGGAATGCCGAGCTTCGACATCCAGGAGAGGAACGGATACTCGTTGCCGCCGAACCAGACCCCGAGCGTATGGCCGGGGAAATCCGCCGTCGAGGTCACGCCCGAGTCGTTGCGGCAGGTGAGCATCATCCCCGACGACTTGAAGGGCTGGGCGATGTTGACGACCGGGGCGCCCGCCTCGCGCGCCGCCAGCGCCGAGGGCATCCAGTCGACCATCACATCGGCGCCGCCGCCGAGCAGCACCTGCACCGGCGCCACATCCGGCCCGCCGGGCTTGATGGTGACGTCGAGCCCCTCCTCCTCGTAGAAGCCCTGGTCCTGCGCCACGTAATAGCCCGCGAACTGCGCCTGCGTGACCCATTTGAGCTGCAGCGTCACATCCTCGGCCCGCGCCGCACCCGCCAGCATCAGGACCGCCAGCGATGCACCTGCCATCGTCTTCGTCATTCCGTCTCTCCTCAAGATACAACACGACCGTAGAAACCCGACAGGCCGCGCAGGCCGGCCTTCAGCCCCGCTGCGCCGGGTGCCAGAAGGTCACGGCCCGCTCGGCCAGGGCCACGATGCCGTAGAAGGCCGAGCCCACGAGCGCCGCGACGGCGATCTCCGCCCAGACCATGTCGAGCGCGAGCCGGCCGACCTCGGTCGAGATCCGGAAGCCCATGCCGCGGGTCGGGGAGCCGAAGAACTCCGCCACAATGGCACCGATGAGAGCCAAAGTCGTGCAGATTTTCAAGCCGTTAAAGAGGAAAGGTGCCGCCGCGGGCAGCCGAAGCTTGAAGAGTGACTGCCGGTAGCTCGCGGCATAGGTGTCCATCAGGTCCCGCTGCATCGCATCGGTCGCAGCAAGCCCCTGCACCGTGTTCACCAGCATGGGGAAGAACACCATCAGGACGACGATCGCCGCCTTCGATTCCCAGTCGAAGCCGAACCACATCACCATGATCGGCGCCATGCCGATGATCGGCAGCGCCGAGACGAAATTGCCCACCGGCAGCAACCCGCGGCGCAGGAACGGCATCCGGTCCACCAGGATGCCTGCGACGATCGCCGCACCGCAGCCGATGACATAGCCCGAAAGCGCACCCTTGAAGAAGGTCTGCACCACATCGCCCCAGAGCACGGCGCCGCTCGCCACCAGCCGCACCGCGATCGCCGAGGGCGCGGGCAGCAGCACCGGGCTCACATGAAAGACCCGCACCGCAAGCTCCCAGAGCAGCAGCAGCGTCGCGCCGAAGAAGACCGGCGGGAAGATCCGGCCCAGCCAGCCGCCGGCCCGCACCGCGCGGATGTTCAGCCACCAGGCGCCCACCCAGGCCAGCAGCAGCACGAGAAGCGCAACCCCCGTGCTCATAGGCGCGCCTCCCGCCGGCGCGGCCGGCTGCCGACGCCCGCCGCACGCTCGGCACTGGACAAGCGCCGCCGCATCCGGTCACTGGAATGGCCATGGCCCGCCACACCGCCCCGCTCGAAATCGGCATTGCCCGCGCCCGCGGCCTCTGGCTGCACGCGCAGCGCCTCGATGCGCCCGCCCCCTTCGGCACCGGCCCCGAGGCCACGCGCGCGGCCATCGAGCATCTCGGCTATGTGCAGATCGACACCATCCACGTCATCGAGCGCGCCCACCACCACGTCCTGTGGTCCCGCATTCCGGGATACCGCCCGGCGGATCTGCACCACGCCCAGAGCGGCGAACGATCCGTCTTCGAATACTGGACCCATGCGCTCGCCTATCTTCCGACCTCCGCCTATCGCCACTTCCTGCCCGCGATGAAGGCCGAGGCCGGCAATACCGATCGCTGGTTCGGCCGCATCTCGCCCGCCGACGTGCGCCGGGTTCTGGCCCGCATCCGCCGCGAGGGCCCCCTGAGCATCCGCGACTTCACCGACGAGCCGCTGGTCGAGAAGCACCACCCGTGGGCGAGCCGGAAGCCCGCGAAAGTCGCGATGCAATACGCCTTCTTCGCCGGAGACCTCGCCATCAGCCGCCGCGACGGCATGCTGCGCACCTACGATCTGACCAACCGGCATTTCGGCTGGGACCGGCGCCCGCGCCCGGCGAGCGAGGCGCAGATCCTCGACTACCTGCTCGAGCGCGCCCTGCGCGCGCAGGGCATCGTCAGCCTCGAGTCGATCTGCTACCTCGATGCGCCACGCAAGGCGGCCATGGCCGAGCTGATCGCCCGGCGCATCCGGCAGCGCAGGCTCCTGCCCGTCCGTCTCGCCGGCGAGGCCGAGGCAAGCCACTGGATCGCCCCCGAAACGGCCGCGCTCGACCTGCCCGGCGCCGGCGAGCGCGTCCACATCCTCTCGCCCTTCGACCCCCTGACGATCCAGCGCGCGCGCCTCAACCGCCTCTTCGGCCATGACCACCGTTTCGAGGCCTATGTCCCGGCCCCCGAGCGCCGCTACGGCTACTTCGGCCTGCCGGTCCTTGTCGGCGACCGGATCGCCGCCGTGCTCGACCTCAAGGCGGACCGTGCGGCGAAGCGCCTCGAGATCCGGCAATGGAGCTGGATCCACGGCCCCCGCGACGGCGACAAGGCCCAGATCGAGGCGGCCCTCGCCCCCTTCGAGGCGTTCCAGTTCGGCACGTGACGCAGCCGCCCTCACGCCCGCCCCCCCATGGCCCGGCCCGCCGCCCGTTCCGCCAGCCCGATCACCGCGACAAGCGCCGCGGCAAGGATCGCGGCCATCACCAGCGCCGACCAGATCTGCACCGTCTGGCCGTAGTAGCTCCCCGAGAGCATCCGCGCGCCAAGCCCCGCCACCGCGCCGGTCGGCAGCTCGCCGATGATCGCGCCGACGAGGCTGGCCGCCACCGCGACCTTGAGCGAGGGAAAGAGATAGGGGAGGCTCGCGGGCCAGCGCAGCTTGCGGAAGGTCTGGCTCCGGCTCGCACTCCAGGTCCGCATCTGGTCGAGCAGCATCGCATCGGGGCTGCGGAACCCCTTCACCATGCCGACGACCACCGGAAAGAAGCTCAGATACATCGAGATGATCGCCTTCGGCAGCAGCCCCGTGACCCCCACCGAGTTCAGCACCACGATGATCATCGGCGCGATGGCGAGGATCGGGATCGTCTGGCTCGCGATGACCCAGGGCATGACGGAGGCGTTCATCGTCCGGTCGTGCACGATGCCCACCGCCAGCAGGATGCCGAGCCCCGTGCCCAGCGCGAAGCCCGTGAGCGTTGCGGCGAGCGTCACCCAGGCATGATAGAGCAGGTTGCGCTTGGAGGAGAGCCGGGTCCCGGCGGTCGATTTCCAGAACTCCTCTGCCACCTGATGCGGCGCGGGCAGCCGCGGCCGCTCCTGGCTCCAGGTCGCCGAGACCAGCTCGGGCAGCGTGAGCTCCACCCCGGCCCGCGCTGCCTGATCGCGCGCCCAGGGCGCATTGAGCCAGACCGCGCCCGCATACCAGAGCGCGAAGATCGCCGCGACCACCGTGACGACGGGCAGCACCGCTCTCATCCGCGCCACTCCCTCTCGATCTCGGGCACAGTCCCGGAGGGCTCCGGCTCGGCCTGCCTCCCCTCGATGAAGCCCTCGCCGGCGTGGAGCCACTGCGCCCCGGCATTCGGCACCTGGGTCCGGAGCCGGAGTTGGGACCTCCCCGGCTTGATCCGGTCCACCAGCACCTTCCCCACCCCGGCACCGGTCCGCCGGCAGAACAGCGCGCCCACCTGTCCGCGCCCCGGGTCGAAGGACAGACAGGCCTCGACCGGATCTCCCGCGCCCCGGATCCCGCGCGCGTCATGCGCCGCCCGGCGCGGGACGGGGCCCGCGGCCGTCAGGACGGCATAAGCCCGCCCTCCCGTGCCGCCGTGCTCAGCCATGCGCCGCCGGTCCGTTGCGGTAGACCACGAAGGGCCGCCCCGCGACATCGCCGCGCAGCTCGATCCCCCTCGCGTAATCGTCCGGCGTCCAGGCGAGCGTTCCGGTCCGCCCGTCGCTGCAGCGGAGCAGCAGCAGGTTCTTCCGCGTGTCCGACGGCCGCTTCATGTTGTCGCACTGCACCCGGCCGGGCAGGCGCAAGACCGTCCAGTCGCCCCAGTCGTTGGGATCCGCGATCGCCACCTGATGCATGGTGATCCCGGCGCCGTTGTCGAGAAACTTGCCGTGATAGGTCGCCCCGCCCGCGGCACAGGCCGCCAGCCCGAGGAGCAGCAGAAGCCGCCCCGCCCGGCGCCCGGCACCCGCACCGCCCCGGCGTCCCCCGCTCCTCCGCGGCAGCATCCCCGCCGCACTCTCACTCGTCATATGCATGTCCTGCCCTCAGCCCCTCGCGCACGCGATGCGCCAGCGCGAGGAATTCCGGTGTTTCCCTGATGTCGAGCGTCCGCTCCCGCGGCAGCGTGCTCTCGATCACATCCGTCACCCGCCCCGGCCGCGGGCTCATCACGACGATATGGGTCGAGAGGAACACCGCCTCCGGGATCGAATGCGTCACGAAGCCGATGGTCTTGCCCGTCCGCGCCCAGAGCGCAAGCAGCTGCTCGTTGAGCTTGTCGCGCACGATCTCGTCGAGCGCCCCGAAGGGCTCGTCCATCAGCAGGATATCGGCATCGAAGGCGAGCGCCCGGGCGATCGAGGCCCTCTGCTGCATGCCGCCCGAAAGCTGCCAGGGATATTTCTTCTCGAAGCCCGAGAGCTCGACGAGCTCCAGCACGCGCGCCATGCGCCGTTCCTGCTCGGCCCGCTCGTAGCCCATGATCTCCAGCGGCAGCCGCACGTTCGCCCCGATGGTCCGCCACGGGAAGAGCCCCGCCGCCTGGAAGACATAGCCGTAGGAGCGGCTCTTGCGCGCCTCCTCCGGGCTCATGCCGTTGACGGTGATGCGCCCCGCCGTGGGCTGCTCGAGATCCGCCGCAACCCGCAGGAAGGTGGTCTTGCCGCAGCCCGACGGCCCGATGAACGAAACGAAATCGCCCTTGTGGATCGCGAGATCGACGTCCTTCAGCGCATGCACCGGCCCGTCGCCCGTCTCGAACGTAAGCCCCAGCCCCTTCGCCTCGATCACAGCGAACCTTTCACTCATCAGACAACCACCCTGACCGGATCACGGGACGAACTGTGCCGCACCTTGAATCAAGCTGCAATGGCTGCCGATCATGATTGCCCGGCGAAGACCGCCCGACGCGCCCCGGGTTTCCACTCACGCGACAGTCATGTGACACTTTATTGACAATCACATGACAGGAACTTACGACGCCACCAATACGGAGCAATCTTAAACAACCCTGAGGCGAAAAACGCAGGCGAGGCCGATAGAATGAAGACATTCCGTGAAGTAATTCTTCTTTTCCGGAGCCTGAAAGAGGACCGGGCTACAAGGAATGCGTTCTTCATTCTTCTTCTTGCCACAGTTTTTATTCTGACATTATCTGTCGTCATACCGTATCTGGCAGCAGGCTCCCGGTACGAACCCCAGGTCCGTGAACTTCTCTTTCTCGCCAGAGAAGAAAGCCTCGGAGAGCAGTATTCGCGCTCCCTGAGCTTCGTCTCTTCGCTTGCGTTCCTGATTGGCGCCCTGACGCAGCGGTCCCCGGCACTGTTCGCCCTCTCGGTCCTGTTCGCCTTCATCTGGCTCGACGACTCGATGCAGTATCACGAGCGCGTCGGCACGCTCCTGAGCAGGGCGTTCGCGCTGCCGTCCGTCTTCGGGCTGCGCAGTCAGGATTCGGGAGAGATCCTTGCCTGGCTTCTGGCGCTGATCGGCATGACACCTCTCTTTGGCTGGGCCTGGCTGCGGCGGCGCGCCGGCGAGGCCGGCATTCTCGCCGCTGTCGTGCTCTGCTTCCTGCTTCTGGTCATCTTCGGAGTGGTCGTGGACATGCTGGATGTGCTCGCCCCGTCCGGCTCGGAATTCCTGATGACGAATATCGAGGATGGCGGCGAGATCGTCGTGCTGGCGCTTGTGACCGTGATCGCGATCGGCCTCACCATTTGCGCGCAGGCCTATCTCGAGGCTGCCGCGCAGCTCACTGGCCCGGAGACCGCCCGACAGCCGCGTATGGCCGCGTCGCATCACGACAGCCGGACACCCTGATCCGCGCGCTCGCCTCATCAGGCCTCGTGGAAGCCCTGAGCGCCTGCTGCTCCCTTCCCGCCGGGGTCAGCCATCGCCCACCTCTCCCTTTCTCACCGGGCCGAAGAACATCGCCATGATCCGGCCCCGGCCGAGCTCGCCGATCAGTTCGCGAAAGGCGGAATAGCCGAGAAAGAGCAGCAGCAGCCAGATCTGCACCACCCAGAACCGGGTCCAGACGAAATGCGCCGCCTCCTCGTGCAGGCCGGCCGCAAACCCGTAACCGTTGGTCGCGGCCGCGAGCAGCTTTTCCAGCAGCCGGAAGACCAGCGCCACCAGCACATAGAGCCCGGCCTTCCAGCCGGCGTTCCAGATCAGCGGCTTGTGCGGATAGCGGTTGAAGAAGGGCAGCTTGTCGGCCACCAGCACCGCCTTGCCGCAGACAAGTGCCGCCACCGTCGCCGCCGCATAGGTGGGCAGCTCGCCGCCGCTCCCATGCGCCAGCAGCGCCACCGTGAGCACGAGGACATTGAAGCACACGATGAAGAAGATCGTCGGCGGCAGCATGTGCCGGAATTCGCGAACAACGAAATCCTTCATCGGCCCTCCAGCACATCAGCCCATTCGGGATGGCGGCGGAACTGCGCCGCGGCGAAGGGGCAAAGCGGCAGGATCCTTTTCCCCGCCTTCCGGGCATCCTCCACCCCCCGGAGCACCAGCGCCGCCCCGACGCCCTGGCCGCGGAAAACGTCCGGCACCCCGGTGTGATCGATGATGAGAAGCGCCGCCCCGGCCTTCGAGAAGGTCATCTCCGCCTCCGCGCCGTCGTTGCGGTAGACATAGCGCCCCTTGCTCTCCCCCTCCTCGAGGAGGATGTCCTCGCCCGCGATCGCCATTCAGACCCCCGAGGGAATGTTGAGCGGATCGCGCGCGATCTTGCGCGGGGAGTTGAGCTCCTTCCACTTCGAGAGCGCCGTGTGCGCCGCGGGAAAGGCCGGGCGCGGCACGAACCTGCCGCGGCCCGGCTGCGGCTGGCTGTTCTGCCCGTCGGCCCAGACCACGTCGCCGCGCGAGAGCGTGTAGCGCGGCAGCCCCCGCACCTCGAAGCCCTCGAAGACACAGTAGTCGAGCACCGATTTCTGGCTCGCCGTGGTGATCGTCTTCGAGAGCCCCGGGTCCCAGACCACGATATCGGCATCCGCGCCGGGCACGATCGCGCCCTTCTTCGGATAGATGTTGAGGATCTTGGCGATATTGGTCGAGGTGACGGCGACGAACTCGTTGGGCGTGAGCCGCCCCGTGCCCACCCCCATCGACCAGAGCACCGGCATCCGCTCCTCGAGCCCGCCGGTGCCGTTGGGGATCGAGGGGAAGCCCGAGAGCCCCATCCGCTTCTGGTCCGTGGTGAAGGCCGCGTGATCGGTCGCGACCACCTGAAGCGATCCCGCCTGCAGCCCGGCCCAGAGGCTCGCCTGATGCGCCTTGTCCCGGAAGGGCGGCGACATCACCCGCCGCGCGGCATAGTCCCAGTCCCTGTTGAAATACTCGGTCTCGTCGAGCGTCAGGTGCTGGACCAGCGGCTCGCCATAGACCCGCATCCCCTTCTGCCGCGCGCGCCGGATCGCCTCATGCGCCTGCTCGCAGGAGACATGGACGATATAGAGCGGCACGCCGGCGGCATCGGCGATCATGATCGCCCGGTTGGCCGCCTCGCCCTCGACCTCGGGCGGGCGCGAATAGGCATGCCCCTCGGGCCCGGTCAGCCCCTCCTCCATGTATTTCTTCTGCAGCTCGGCCACGATGTCGCCGTTCTCGGCATGGACGAGCGGCAGCGCGCCGAGCTCGGCACAGCGCTTGAAGGACGCATACATCTCGTCGTCCTCCACCATCAGCGCGCCCTTGTAGGCCATGAAATGCTTGAAGGTGTTGACGCCGCGCTTCACCACCTCCTCCATCTCGGAGAAGATCCGCTCGTTCCAGCCGGTGATCGCCATGTGATAGCCGAGATCGACGCAGATCTGCTTCGACGACTTCCGGTCCCAGTCCGCGATCGCATTGAGAAGGCTCCCGTCCTCGCCCGGCAGCACGAAATCGACCAGCATCGTCGTGCCGCCCGCCGCCGCCGCGAAGGTGCCGCTCTCGAAGGTCTCGGCCGCCGTCGTGCCCATGAAGGGCATCTCGAGATGGGTATGCGGGTCGATCCCGCCGGGCATCACATAGGCGTCGGTCGCATCGATCGTCTCGTCCCCCGACAGGCCCTCGCCGATCTCGAGGATCGTCTCGCCCTCGATCAAGACATCCGCCTTGTAGCTCCGATCCGCGGTGACGATGGTGCCGTTCCTGATGACCTTGCTCATGTGGCCCTCTCCGATCCTATCTGTATCTGTGGGAATACGCGCCGGTTGCCGGATCCTTCAGCAGGCAGGCCCAGGAGAACTCGCGCCCCTGGCGGACATAGACCTCGTGGCGCGCGACCGCCGCGGCCTTGCAGGCCTCGAAGGTCGGATAATCGCCCGAGACATCCCATCTCAACCGGCCGTCCTGATAGAATCCAAGCTCTGCCGCATAATGCTCGCGCTCTGCGCAGGCCGAGAGAAGCAGCGCAGCCGCCACCGGCAGCGCGAGCGGCAAGATTCTCCGGGTCACTCTCATCCCCCGAATCCCTCCTTACTGGCAAGATAGCTGCCCACGCCTTCGCAGCCGAAGGCGGACGGGTCAATCTCCCGCGAGTCTGCCGACAATTCTCCCGGTTCTCCAGTCCAAATTCACCGCCATCCCGGCCCGCGCCCGCCGCAGGCGCAGCGCCGCCCATGGCGCTACTCCACGATCCCCGCCGTGGCGACGACCGCATGGAAGAGCACGTTCGCGCCCTTCTCCGCCCAGTCCGGGGTGATCTCCTCGGCCTCGTTGTGGCTGAGCCCGTCGACGCAGGGGCACATCACCATGGTCGCGGGCGCGACCTTCGCCGCCCAGCAGGCGTCGTGCCCGGCGCCCGAGACCAGATCCCTGTGGCTGTAGCCGAGCCGCTCCGCAGCCCCCCGCACCTCCGCCACCAGCTCGGGCGCAAACGTCACCGGATCGAAATGGCCCACCCGCTCGACCGCACAGCCGACGCCGAGCTCCTCGCAGATCGTCGCCGCCCGCGCCTCGATCGTATCGCGCATCCCGTCGAGCTTGGCCTGGTCGACGGTGCGGATGTCGACGGTGAAGACCACCTTCCCCGGCAGCACGTTGCGCGAATTGGGCGAGAAGGTCACCTGCCCCACGCCGCCCACGGCATCGGGCTGGGCGGCCATCGCCACCTCCTGCACCATCTCGAAGATCCGCGCCATGGCGAGGCCCGCATTCACCCGCAGGTGCATCGGCGTCGAACCGGTGTGCGCCTCCTTGCCGGTCAGGGTGAACTCGAGCCACCAGAGCCCCTGGCAATGGGTGACGACGCCGATCTCCCGGCCCTCGGCCTCGAGGATCGGCCCCTGCTCGATGTGCAGCTCGTAATAGGCATGCATCTGCCGCGCGCCGACCTCCTCGTCGCCGACCCAGCCGATGCGGGCGAGCTCGTCGCCGAAGCGCTTGCCCTCGAGATCCGTGCGGCCATAGGCATAGTCGAGCGTGTGGATGCCGGCGAAGACCCCGGAGGCGAGCATCGCCGGCGCAAACCGCGCGCCCTCCTCGTTGGTCCAGTTCACCACCACCACCGGATGCTTGGTGCGGATGCCGAGATCGTTCATCGTCCGCACCGCCTCGAGCGCGCCCAGCACGCCCAGCACCCCGTCATACTTGCCGCCCGTCGGCTGGGTGTCGAGATGACTGCCGACATAGACCGGCAGCGCGTCCGGGTCCTCGCCGGCGCGGGTGGCGAACATCGTGCCCATCCGGTCCACCCCGAGCGTGAGCCCCGCCGCCTCGCACCAGGTCTTGAAGAGCGCCCGGCCTTCGGCATCGGCATCGGTCAGCGTCTGGCGGTTGTTGCCGCCCGCGATCCCCGGCCCGATCTCCGCCATCTCCATGATGCTGTCCCAGAGCCGGGATCCGTCGATCCTGAGGTTCTCCCCCGGTGCCGCCATATGCCTCTCTCCTGCTAGGTGTGACGCGAAAAATCCCCGAAGTCCGCACCGGCCCCCGGCGCGCCCGGGCAGGGTGCCAGCCTCAGGCGCACGAAGGCAGCCGGCAGGGCGCACGGGCTCCCGGACGCAACGGCGGATCGTGTGATCATCACTCGCCTTTCCTGAGACACCATCGGGTCTGGGCTTGGCTCGGCCGGAAACGGCTGCTATTTATGACCAAATGGTCAAAATTGACGCTAGCAGAGCGCACGCCTGCGTCAAGGGGCTTGAGGGCAAGGCATGAGCGATACGGCCCGGCGCAAATCTCCCACCCGGATCCAGCGCGAAAAGCGGGAGGCGATCCTCGAAGCCGCGCTCGACGTCTTCTCCACCCACGGCTTCCGCGGCGCCACCCTCGATCTCATCGCCGATGCCGCCGGGCTCTCGAAACCGAACCTGCTCTACTATTTCCCCTCCAAGGAGGAGATCCACCGCACCCTGATCGGCCAGCTCATGGAGATCTGGCTCGCACCGCTGCGCAAGATCGACCCCGGCGGCGATCCGGTCTCCGAGATCTGCGCCTATGTCGAGCGCAAGCTGGAAATCTCCCGCGACCTGCCGCGTGAAAGCCGCCTCTTCGCCAACGAGGTACTGCGCGGCGCCCCGCATGTCGGCGACATGCTCCAGGGCGGGCTCAAGGCGCTGGTGGATGAAAAGGCCGCGGTGATCCGCGCCTGGAGCGAGGCCGGGCACCTCGCCCCGGTCGATCCGCACCACCTGATCTTCTCGATCTGGGCCGCGACCCAGCACTACGCCGATTTCGACACCCAGGTCGCGATGGTGCTCGGGCCGCGCGATGCGACCCGCTACGAGGATGCCCGCGCCTTCCTGCTCGGGCTCTACGCCCGCGGCCTGCGGCCACTCCCGGCGCGTTAACCTTGCCTTCACGTCGCGGATTACACGCTCAGGTTTTCATCGTATGCTCGTAAAAGTTTAGACAACCTAGCCGGGAACGAGCCTTATGAAACCGATCGTCATAGCCTCCGTCGCCAGCACCGCCGTCAACTGCGGGATCGCGAACGGCCAGTCCCGGTCCGGCTATCAGGGGTCCGAGCGCCGCGAGCGCGCCGAGGCCGACCGCCGCCGCAACCACGATCGCCGCACCGCCGATCAGGTGAAGCGCCGCATGGTCTACGGCCTCGAGGAACTCGTCTGGGACGGCACGCCCGTGCCGCCGCCCGCCCGCATCGTCGCCGCCGCCCGCGTCTTCACCGAGGGCGATCACTACTTCACCGGCCAGATCATCGACCGCTCGGCCTGATCCGGGCCGCGCAACACCAGTTTCGAGGCCGGGCTCATTTCAGATCCAGCCTCGCTCCAGAACGGAGCCCTTTCCCTTCACGAAATTGAAGCGGCCCGCTCGGGTCCGGCCATTTCGGTCCGAGCCGCCTTCGCGCCGCAGCCTGCCTTTCCGTTTCGAACAGCTTTCAGGACGCCGCCAGAGGGGTGATATTTTTGGGGCGGCATTCCATAGCGACCTGAAGCCCTTTTCCGCAGCCCGGCTATCGCCCCTGCGGACGCCTTTTCCGCCCCCTCGCCCGCCTCAGCCGATCGCGCCCTGCCCGCCGCTGCGCACGAAGAGAAGCGCGAGTGCGGCGGAGGCCGCACGGGCCAGCGGCCCGTCGGCGCGGCTCGTCAGCATCACCGGCACCCGCGCGCCGAGCACGATCCCGGCCGCCTCGGCGCCCGCGAGATACATGAGCTGCTTGGCGATCATGTTCCCCGCCTCGAGATCGGGCGCGATCAGGATGTCGGCATCGCCCGCCACCGGCGAGACGATGTGCTTCGCCGCCGCCGCATGGCGCGAGACCGCATTGTCAAAGGCCAGCGGCCCCTCGAGCAGCCCCCCGGTGATCTGCCCGCGATCGGCCATCTTGCAGAGCGCGCTGGCATCGAGCGTCGAGGGCATCTTCGGATTGACCGTCTCGACCGCGGCGAGGATCGCCACCCGCGGCTCGGTGATCCCCACCGCCCGCACGAGATCGATCGCGTTCTGCACGATATCGGCCTTGGTCTGGAGGTCCGGCGCGATGTTGATCGCGGCATCGGTGACGAAGAGCGGCTTGGGATAGCTCGGCACGTCGAGCGCGAAGACATGGCTCATCCGCCGCTCGGTCCGCAGCCCGCAGGCATGATCGACCACCGCCGCCATCACCTCGTCGGTATGGAGCGCGCCCTTCATCAGCGCCTCGGCCTTCCCCTCCCGGATCAGCCGCACCGCACGCTCCGCGGCGGCATGGCTGTGCGGCGTATCGACGAGCTCCACGTCCTGCAGGTCGAGCCCCGCCTCCGCGGCGGTGGCGAGGATCTTCTGCACCGGCCCGACGAGGATCGGCTCGATGAGCCCGAGCCGCCGCGCCTCGAGCGCGCCCTCGAGCGAATTCGCGTCGCACGGATGCACCACCGCGGTGCGGATCGGGTCGAGCGGCCGGGCCAGCTCCATCAGCCGCTCGTAGGCCCGCCCCGGACGGTGCAGATGCACCTCCGGCAGCTCGGCGCGCGGCCGGCGGATCTTCTCGGCCGGGGCTATCACCTCGGCCTCGCCCGAGATCACCGTCTCGCCCGCGACATTGAGGCAGCAGCAGTCGAGCACCACATGCCGCCGCGCCGGATCCTTCGACTTCACCGTCACCCGCACCGTGATCACATCGCCCACCGCGACGGGGCGATGAAACGCGAGCGACTGCCCGACATAGATGGTGCCCGGCCCCGGAAGCTCCGTCCCGAGCACCGTCGAGATCAGCGCGCCCCCCCACATGCCATGGGCGATCACGCCATGAAACAGGCTGCTGCGCGCATATTCCGGATCGACATGCGCGGGGTTCACATCCCCCGACATCACCGCGAAAAGGTCGATGTCGTCGGTCCCGAGCGTCCGCACCAGCTCGGCGCTCTCGCCGACCTGGATCTCGTCGAAGGTCCTGTTCTCGATGAACTGCATGTTCCTGCCCCGCTCCCCTTCGCCTCAGGCCATCCGCACATAGGAGCCGGGCGCATCCTCGAGCGGCACGAGCCCCTGCTCCGGCGCGCCCATCTCGGGCGGCGCTACCTCCGCGCCCGACAGCGCCCCGAGCCAGCCGGTCCATTCCGGCCACCACGAGCCGTCCTTCAGCGCCGCATGTTCCAGCCAGTCCTCCGGCGAGAGATAGCGGTCGCCATGGCGCCGGGTGAAGACCCGGTAATGCCGCCGCGGATGGCCCGGCTCGGAGACGACGCCCGCATTGTGCCCCCCCTTGGTGAGAACGAAGGTCACGTTCACATCGGTGAGCGCATGGATCTTGTAGGCCGATTTCCAGGGCGCCACATGGTCCGTCTCGGTGCCGACCGCAAAGATCGGCGCGCGGATGTCGGTGAGCGAGACCGGATGCTCGTCGACCTCGTATTTCCCGGTCGCGAGCTCGTTGTGGAGGAACAGCTTGCGCAGATACTCCGAATGCATCCGGTAGGGCATCCGCGTCGAATCCGCGTTCCAGGCCATGAGGTCGGAGGACCCCGGCCGCTCGCCCATCAGGTATTCCCGCTGGATCCGCGACCAGATCAGGTCATAGGAGCGCAGCATCTGGAAGGCGCCCGACATCTGATGCGCATCGAGATAGCCCTGATCCCACATCATGTCCTCGAGGAAGGCGACCTGGCTCTCGTTGATGAAGAGCATGAGCTCGCCGGCCTCGGTGAAATCGCTCTGCGCGGCGAAGAAGGTGAGGCTCGCCAGCCGCTCGTCGCCGTCCCGCGCCATAGCCGCCGCGGCGATCGCCAGCAGCGTGCCGCCGAGACAGTAGCCCACGGCATGGATCCGCGGCGAACCGGTGATCTCGCCCACCACGTCGAGCGCCGCCATCGGCCCCAGTCGCCGGTAATCGTCGAGCGACAGATCCCGGTCGCGCTCATCCGGATTGCGCCAGGAGATCATGAAGACGGTATAGCCCTGCCCGGTCAGGTAGCGCACCATCGAGTTCTCGGCGCTGAGATCGAGGATGTAGTATTTCATGATCCAGGCCGGCACGATCAGCAGCGGCTCGGGCCGCACCGTTTCGGTCGTCGGTTCATACTGGATGAGCTCGATCAGGTGATTGCGATAGACGACCTTGCCCGGCGCGGTGGCGAGATTGATGCCCACCCGGAAGGTGTCGTCGGGCGGCGCGATCTCTCCGCTCAGCAGCGCCGCCATGTCCTCCCGGAAGTTCTGCGCCCCGCGCACGAGGTTCATCCCGCCCTCGGCCATGGTCCGGGCCAGCACCTCGGGGTTGGTGAAGAAGAAATTCGACGGCGAGAAGGCATCGAGCACCTGCCGCGCGGCGAAGCTCGTCGCCTTCTCGTCCTCCTTGCTCACCCCGCGCACCCCGGTCGTCGCCTCCTGCCACCACTGCTGGGTGAGCAGGAAGCTCTGGTGCATGAGGTTGAAGGGCGGCTTCTGCCAGGCCTCGCCGCGGAAGCGCCGGTCGCCCTGCGCGGGCTGCACGCAGGGCCGCGAGCCGCCGAAGCCCAGCGCGCATTGCATCGTGTATTCCCAGAGCTTCGCCGTGCTCTGCATCGCATCCTGCGCCAGCAGCGCCTGCTTGCCCGGCGCCGTCGAGAGATGGATCGCCCAGTCCGACCAGACCGCCATCAGCGCCGAGGGCGAAAGCCCGCCGGTCATCCGCGCGAGCCGCGCCCGCACCGCCCGGTCGATGACGCCCGCGACCTCCTCGTTCGCGTCATGCTCCGGAACCGTCAGCGCCCCGCCCGGCTCGGCCGGCGCCGGCACGTAGCTCACCGGCAACCCTTCGGACCGGGAGGCCTTGAATGCCTCGTGTCGCTGCTGATCGGTCATGACAGGCTCCCTGTTCTCGCGTCATCCGGGGGAGGACACCTGCGCATGTGCCCGCGCTTGGCAACCACCCCGGACAGACATGGCCTTTTGCCGGCGCCGAGACAAGCGTGGCGGCCGCCCCCGCCCGGGCCGGCCCCGGCTTAGCCCAGCCGCCGCCCCGACGTCTTGACGCAGGTCAACGGCCCGGCCGCGGGAGAGAAAGGCGCGGCGGGAGCCCCCGGCCGCGCCCCGCGTCCGGCCCGCCTCAGTGGGCCAGCATTTCCGAGACGATCTCGTCCGCGCTCAGCCCGGCGGGATAATAGGTCGGCCAGTTCGTCAGCTCCTCGAGCACCGCGGCCCGGTCATCGCCCCAGTAGAGGTGATAGTGGTCCGAGACCTCCGGCGCGATGCGGTGATCGCTGAACTGGATGACCGCAGGCGCCGCCGCATCGCCGCCGACCTTGGCAAAGATGAAGCGCACGCCGCGGTTGCCGGCCGCATAGTTCAGGATCTCGTAGCCGTCCGGGGCATATTCCCCCGTCACCGCCGCCGCGCCCTCGTGAAAGGTCACCCGGTCGCCATGGATCTCGATGCGGTCCACCTCCGTCCGGTAACCGGTCTCGTAATAGGCGCGGTACTCCGCGGCGCTCTTCTCGCCCGCCTCGGCCTTCCGCGCCATCACCGGATCGAGCGTGCCCGCCACCAGCAGGGGATAGACCGACTGCCAGTCGCCCTCCCAGTCCGAGAGCGCGCGCGGCGCGATCTGCGCATCCTCGAAATAGCCCTTGTAGATCGTCTGATCCGCCGCGGTCTCGCCGTGATCATGGGCATGCCCGGCATGCGAATGGCCCTGGGCGGAGGCATCCGCCACCCGCATCTCCGCCTGCCCCGGCCCCGCCAGCAGCAGCATCGCCCCGACCGCCAGCATTCCCGCCGGCCGCACGAAACCCCTCTCGATCATCCTTCAATCCCTCTCTGGTTGCAGCACCCTTCCGGCGCCGGATAAATAATACGTTATAACGTATCATTTCCGACCTAGACGAGTTCCGCGACCGAGGCAATCCCGAACCGGACCCCGGCACGGCGCGCAAAGCGCGCGCCCGCAGAGCCCCTGCCCGTCAGCCTCCTTCAGTCCCTGCTGGTGGTGAGCCCGCACCACGGCTACGCACCGGCGCTCTCGGTGGCGCTGCCCGCCCGAAAGGCCCCGGCAAGGAGCGCGACGGCGGCAAAGCACATCACAGCCGCACCGGCACCCGGACCTGCCATCAGAAACCCGAAGAGCGGTGCGCCGGCGGTCTGGCCGACGGCGATGGTCAGGAACCCGATCATGAGCCCGGTCGCGGGACGGTCCGGCACCGCGTGGATGCCCCAGACAAGGTAGACGCCGGTCAACATCACATAGGCCGCGCCGAAGAGAGCGCCTCCGGTCAAGGCGAGTGCGGGAGGGACAATGCCCGATCCAACCGCAAGAATGCCCGCGGCCATCAGCCCGAGGAACGTCCAGTGAACCGGGTCGAGACCGAACCGGCCGATGAGCGTGCCGGCCCAGGCCCCGGCAATGCCGCCAGCGCCGATGCAGGTCCAGAGGAGTCCGGTTCCGGCGGGTCCCCAACCCGGTTGCTGCGACACGAGCTGGCCTCCGAAGGACCACAGGGCGGTGCTCGCGGCCCCCATCAGGAACGAGGCGGAGATCAGGCGCATCACCGGGCCAGTCATCGGAGGCAGACCGCCAGCGCCCTCACCGCCCCGGGAGGCCGGAAGGGAGACCGCGGCTGCGACCGCGAGCACCACCGCCACGGCGGCGAACGCGCCGAAGGCCAGCCGCCATTGCCCGGCAATGGCGAGGGCGATCGGTCCCGACAGCGCCACCCCCGCGCTCGTCCCGGCATTGATCACGGTGTTGGTAGTATCCTGACGGCTCTTCTGCACCGCGGCGGCCACCGCGGCGGCCATGGGCGGGGAGGCGAGGCCCGTGCTCGATCCCGCCACCACCACGGCGATGGCAACGATCAGTGGCGACGGCGCGAGCGCGATCCCGGCCATGCCGACGGCGGCGACGAGGGCGGCCCCGACGGCGACCGTGCGCGCGCCGATCCGTTCGGTCAGCACCGCGGAGGCGATAATGGTGATGCAGTAGCCGGCAAACGCGCCGCCGGAGATGATACCGCTGAGCGAGGGGCCGAGCCCCAGATCGCCGTCGATCTGCGGCAGGAACAGTCCGAAGGCGAAGCGGGCGAAGCCGTAGCAGACCGCAATCAGGCCGAAGCCTGTCGCGCCGATGCGGAGGGCGGGGCTCATGTTCGTGCCCTCTCGATCAGGATGGCCGCCGCCGCCCGCGCGGCGGACACGGCGTCCGCGCCCCGGTAGACCGCCGCGTGGGTCGCCCCTTCCAGAAGAACCAGCACCTGCTCGGCCAGGACCGGGTCTTCGCGCCCGAGGTCCGTTGCGACAACCTCCCCGATCCGTTGATAAAACGCCGCCTTGTGCATCGCGACCGCCTCGGCGATCTCGGGCGTGTCGCCGCCGGTTTCGGCACGCGACCGCAGGAACAGGCACCCTCTTGTTCCCTCGGCCCGGACCCAGTCCTCAAGAGCCGCGAACAGCGCGTCGACGCTCTGCACCTCGAGCCGGGCCATGAAGCGCCGGTCCCGCTCGGTCAGCACCCGCGCCATGAGCTGCGCCTTGTTGCCGGCGTGCTTGTAGAGCGTCCGGCTCGACATCCCCGCGGCAGCGGTCAGTTGGTCCATTCCGGTGGCCATGTAGCCGTGCCGATCGAAGAGCCGCTCGGCGGCGGCGGTGAGCTTGGCGGTCATGTCCATGGCGAGCCTCATTCGGTGTCCATGAATGACAATGTAAAACGTTCGTTTTACATTACAAGTCCGGCACGCCCGGAGGGCAAATCTGTCCGCGAAGCTGTCGCACGCAAGTCTGGCGCGCCTCTTGCTCTTTCTTGTGGATAACAGGGAAAAGGATTGGCTGGTACCGCAGGCAGATGGACCTGACAGGTGGGCGATATCAGGTTGTTTGAAGAAGATCCCTGACCGGCGCAACGAAATCGTTCACCGACGACCGTATGGCGCTCTCTGCGCCGAGCGTTTCGGATGGGCGATTCCCGTGCGTGCCGAGCTCGGGCTTTACCGCTACGTCCGTCCTGTAGAAATCGAAGGGCAGCCAGAACTCGATCTATTGGACCTGATCTGCTCCCACTACAGCCCGTGCAGAGGGCTCTTCTTTGAGGCCGCAAAGGCGTCCGGGCTCACGGATTGCGCCGTCGAACCGATCGGTTCCACGGGGCCCCATTCATGATATGTTAACTACGAAAATTCAATGATTTCAATGCCGAAATCCGATTTTCACGGTGAAACGCCCTGTTTTCACCGTGAAAATCACCCCCCTTGCGCGGGGCTCAGAAATCGAGATTGGCGACGCTGAGGGCGTTGGTCTGGATGAATTCCCGCCGCGGTTCCACCTCGTCGCCCATCAGCTTGGTGAAGACCTCGTCCGCCTCGTCGAACTGGTCGACCCGCACCTGAAGCAGCGTCCGCGCCTCCGGATCGAGGGTGGTCTCCCAGAGCTGGTCGGGGTTCATCTCGCCGAGACCCTTGTAGCGCTGGAGCGTGAGCCCCTTCTCGCCTTCCTTGGTCACCGCATCGAGCAGCTCGCTCGGCGCATGGATTGGCAGATCCCGCTCCTTGCGCACGAGATGCCCGACCCCGCCATAGACCTCCTGCAGCGCCTCGGTCATCGCCGCGAGCCTGCGGGCCTCCGCCGCGCGCAGCACCGCCCCGTCGAGGATGCGGATCTCGTCCACGCCCCGCAGCGTCCGCCAGAGCCGGAGGCCGCCGTCCTGGGTCGGCCGCCCCTGCCAGCCGCGCTCGTATTCCGCCGCGATGAGATCGAGCCGCTCGGCCACCCGGTCCGCCGTGCCCTGCGGATCGCGGTCGAGCACGCCCGGCACCAGCGCCCCGGCGATCGCCGCCTGTTCGAGCACATGGCGGGCATACTGGGTCGGGAAGGCATTGAGCGCCGCCCGCACGTTCCGGGCCTCGTCGACCACCCGCGCCAGATCGGCGCCCGCCAGCACCGTGCCGGTCGAGAGCCGGAACGTCGCCCCGTCGAGCCCCTGCTCGATCAGGTAGCGGTCGAGCGCCGGCTGGTCCTTGAGATAGACCTCCGACTTGCCCCGGCTCACCTTGTAGAGCGGCGGTTGGGCGATATAGAGGTGCCCTCCGTCGATGAGCTGCGGCATCTGCCGGAAGAAGAAGGTCAGCAGCAGCGTGCGGATATGGGCGCCGTCGACGTCCGCATCCGTCATGATGATGATCTTGTGGTAGCGGAGCTTCTCGAGATTGAACTCGTCCCGCCCGATCCCGGTGCCGAGCGCGGTGATGAGCGTGCCGATCTCCTGGCTCGAGAGCATCCGGTCGAAGCGCGCCCGCTCCACGTTGAGGATCTTGCCCCGGAGCGGCAGCACCGCCTGGTTCTGCCGGTGCCGGCCCTGCTTGGCCGAACCGCCGGCGCTGTCACCCTCGACGAGGAAGATCTCTGCCTTCTCCGGGTTCTTCTCCTGACAGTCGGCGAGCTTGCCGGGCAGGTTCGCCACATCCATCGCCGTCTTGCGCCGGGTGAGCTCGCGGGCCTTCCGCGCCGCCTCCCGCGCCAGCGCCGCCTCGACGATCTTGCCGACGATGGTCCGCGCCTCGGACGGGTTCTCCTCGAACCACTCGGCGAGCTTCTCGTTCAGCAGCCCCTCGACCGCCGGCCGCACCTCGGAGGAGACGAGCTTGTCCTTGGTCTGCGACGAGAATTTCGGGTCCGGCACCTTCACCGAAAGCACGCAGGTCAGCCCCTCGCGCGCATCGTCGCCCGAAAGCGTCACCTTCTCCTTCCGCGCCAGTCCGCTCGTGGAGACATAGTTGTTGATCGTCCGGGTCAGCGCCCCGCGGAAACCCGCCAGATGCGTCCCCCCGTCGCGCTGCGGGATGTTGTTGGTGAAGGGCAGCACGCTTTCGTGGTAGCTGTCGTTCCACCACATCGCGACCTCGATCCCGATGCCGTCGCGCTCGCCGGTGATGAAGATCGGATCGGCAATCAGCGCGGATTTCGAGCGGTCGAGATAGCGGACGAATTCCCGCACCCCGCCGTCGTAGTGGAGGCTCGCCTCCTGAACCTCGGTGAAGCGCTCGTCCCGCAGCGTGATCCGCACGCCCGAGTTGAGGAAGGCAAGCTCGCGCAGCCGGTGCTCGAGGATCTTGAAGCTGTAGTCGAGGTTCGAGAAGGTGTCGGTCGAGGCAAGGAAGCGCACCTCGGTGCCCTTGCGGTCGCCCGCAGGTCCGACCTGGCGCAGGTGCTCGACCGTATCGCCATGCTCGAAGCGCGCGAAATGCTCGTATCCCTCGCGCCAGACCCGAAGCTCCAGCCAGTCCGAAAGCGCGTTCACCACCGAGACCCCCACCCCGTGCAGACCGCCCGAGACCTTGTAGGAGTTCTGGTCGAATTTGCCGCCCGCGTGGAGCTGGGTCATGATGACTTCGGCGGCGGAGACGCCCTCGCCCTCGTGGATGCCGACCGGGATGCCGCGGCCGTTGTCGGAGACGGACACGGAATGATCGGCATGGATCGTCACCCGCACCTCGTCGGCATGGCCCGCGAGCGCCTCGTCGATGCCGTTGTCGACGACCTCGTAGACCATGTGGTGCAGGCCCGAGCCGTCGTCGGTATCGCCGATATACATGCCGGGCCGCTTGCGGACGGCTTCGAGCCCCTTGAGAACCTTGATGGAATCTGCGCCATATTCTTCAGGGATGCGGGCGGTATCGGCCATGCGGAAAGTGATCCTTCTGGTGGGTGGCACAGTCTATCCGCAGGGTGTGCCGTTGTCACCCCCGGGAACGACTTCCGGCTCGCGCAAATTCCCCGCGCCATCAAGATGTTAATGCCTGCCCGGCCGCAAGCCCCCCGCGCTTCACGCCTCCGCGAGACGGTTGAGCAGCTCCGGCTCCGCAATCACGATCGTCCGCCCGTCAAGGCAGACGATCCCGGCCTGGTTCATCTGGCGCAGCAGCCGGTTGACGCTCTCGCGCGTGAGGCCCGAGAAGCCCGCGAGATCGTTCTGCGAGAGCGGCTCGGTGATCCGGATACCGCCCTTCGCATCCGGCTCGCCCCATTTCTCCGCCATCAGCCGCAGACAGCCCGCGAGCCGGGCCTGGGCATTGCCCTGCGCGAGGATCTCGAAGGTGGCAAGAACGCTCCGTGCCCGGCCGCAGAGCCCCATGATCATCGCCATCGCCGCATCGGGGCGCAGGGACAGAAAGTCCACGAGATCCCCCCGCAGGATGGCGAGCAGCGAGACGTCGGTGGCCGCTACCGCATCGACATTGCGCGCGCCGCCATCGAACATGCTCAACTCGCCGAGCAGCTCGTCGGCATCGATATGGGTCACGACGAGACGGCGGCCCGCCGGCGAGGAGATGCAGACATCGATGCGGCCCGAGCGCACGAAATAGACGCAGTCTGACGCATCGCCGCGGAGGAAGATCGTGCTGCGTGCCGCGAAAGCTGCTTCCCGCCCGAGTCCAAGGAACGCAGCCTGTGCCGCGGGGTCGAGCGCACCAAAGAAGGTAGTCGCAGCGGCAGGGCGTTCCGGGCCACCCGTGTCGGCATCGCGCGGCCTCAGCATCTTCCGGCCCTCTGGAACGACGTCATTCAAACAACTCCGAAACCGATCACCAGAGGTCCGCCGTGTGTCCGCAAGCGCCGACAGCCTCAGGCCGGACGGATGGGCGGACCATCAGGACCCACTCGCGGCTCTCGCAGGACCAGCCGCCGGCCTCGACCACCGGACGGCGCGTCCGCTCGACGAAGCCCGCCGTCTCGTAAAGCGCGATGGCGGCGGTGTTCCCCTCCGCGACGATCAGGGAAAGCTCGCGATCTCCGCCCAGGTCCAGAGCATGCTGCATGAGCTTCCGGGCCACGCCGCGGCGCCGGAAACGCGGATAGACGGCGACCACATTCACATAAAGCGACCGGAGGGCAAGGTTCTCAAGCTCCTGCAGCGGCTGAATAATCGCGGGAAGATCATAGACGGGCAGTGGCACCTCCCCTATGCGATAGGTTATCAGCAGTGCCGCGGTTTCGCCGCCGATCTCGGCGATCGTGGCATTACGCCAGCTGAAGTTGCAATCCTCGCTCGCCGCCCGGCGCGCGCCGACAGCCCAGGCATCCTCGCCGGGAAGGGCGATCGCCTGCCAGAAATACGAGGAGAGCCCCTCGCCCGCCATATCGACGAGGCGGGCCATGTCGAGCGCGTCCGCCGGGCTCGCGGGGCGCAGCAGGATGGTATGGGCACCGCTCTCAGGCGGCGCAGTTCCGGAGAAAGACATTGCCGATCTCTCCTATATGCCTGTGGTCGCGCCCACATCGGCCCCCGATCACCCGGAGGCGCGGAAGCAGCTCGACGAGGCGGCGGCAGACATCGGCGAAAGCCTCGGGCTCGCCCGCCTCGGGCACCGCAGCGAGCCGGAACCCGGCCTGGCCCTGCGGCGCGACCTTGGCGCGCAGCCCGCCGATCCGGGCAGTCCAGCTGCCGGACAGCGCATCGACGACATGGGCGGGGTGGGCACAATCGACCATGTAGTAGACGGCGCCGGCCTCCGTTGCCGCATCGCAGCGGCGCACCGCCTCGCCGAGCGTCATGCCTGACGGCAGGCAGCCATCGGCTCCGACCGTGAACGAGATCACCACCGGCATGTCCTCCGTCTGCGCCGCGCGGACGATGCCGATCGCTTCCTCGACCCGGGGCAGGGCTGCGCCCGTGACGAGATCGGCCCCGGCCCGCCGCAGGGCGCGCACCTGATCGGTGTGATACCCCTGTGCCGTGTCGGCGCTCTGGTACGATCCGGCATCTTCTTCGCCGCTTCTGGGACCAATACTGCCGCTGATGACGATGGGAGTCGACCGTGTCTCTTCCCACCGGCGCAATTGCAGGAGCAATTCAACTGCATTGGTATTGGCCGCGAGCAGCGCGGCGGGGGAATAGCCGAGCCGCCGGGCCCAGTCGCGGCTCGCCCGCCAGGTCGCGCTCTCCAGGACGAGGCCCGCGCCCTGCGCACGGGCAAGATCGACATGGGCCCGGAAATAGCGCAGGAGCGCCGCGCGCCCGTCGTTGGTCTGCAGCAGGTGAAAGGCGGCGAGCTCGGGCAGGTCGAGCCGTTCGCGCAGGATCATGGCCGCTTCCAGCCCGCCGTCGGTCAGGAACATGCGCTCGGCCTCAGCATCGCTGCACTGGGGAAGTCGGGTCCGGTATTTCGCGACATACATCCTGTTGATCCTCGCTGCTGCTGCACATTGTCCTCGATGCCCCTCACGGGCATAAACGTTTCTAGATTTCCTGCCGTTACACGAGCGTGACGCGCCCACTCATGATGATCTTCCCGGCACCCGTTCCTGCCCTGCACCTTCCGGCGGACCTCCGATGAGCGGCGTGCTCTGCCTCGGGGCCGCGCATTGGGACATGATCGCGCGGACAGGCCACGCGCTGCCTCCGGGGGCGGATGTGCCCGGACGCATCCGGCGCGTGCCGGGGGGCGTGGCCGCCAATGTGGCGCTCGGGCTGGTCGCGGCGGGTTGTGCCGCCGAGCTCATGGCCGCGATCGGCGCGGATGCCGAGGGAGAGGCTCTGCTTGCCGCGCTGAAGGCGGACGGGGTCGCCTGCGGCGAAGTGCTGCGCGAGGGACGGACCGGCTGCTATCTGGCGATCGAGCGCGCCGACGGGGCGCTTCACGCCGCGGTGGCGGATTGCGATGGCCTGGAGGCCGCCGCGGCGGCGCTCGGCCGGGCCCTGGCGGCGCGGATGCACGCGCGCGCCCTCCCGTGCGGGCTCGTGCTCGACGGGAACCTGCCGGTTTCTGTGCTGAATGACGCTCTTGGCGCCCCGGTGCCGGCCATCGCGCTCCTCGCCGCGAGCCCCGAGAAGGCCGCGAGCCTCCGCGGGCTCGGGCTCCACGAGGGCGTCACGCTCTACGCCAATCTTGCCGAGGCCCGCGCGATCTGCGCCACCCCGCTGCCCGACACGATCGCCGCGGCGCAAGCCCTGCGCGCCCGCGGCGCAGGCGCGGCTCTTGTCACCGACGGCCCGCGTGCGGCATGTTTCGCCGACAGCACGGGCCCGGTGAGCGCGCGTCCGCCCGCCGCCGCCATCCGGCGCATCACCGGCGCGGGCGACGCCCTCGCTGCCGCCCATATCGCCGCACGCCTCGCGGGGCTCAGCCCGCAGGCGGCGCTTGAAGCCGCCCTCACCGCCGCCGCGCGGCATCTGGAACAGATCGACCCATGACCCTTCCCATGACCCTTTCCGCGGATGTCGCCGCGGCACTCGATGCAGGCCGTCCCGTGGTGGCGCTCGAATCGACCATCATCACCCACGGGATGCCCGCGCCGGAAAATCTCGAGACCGCGCGGGCGGTTGAGGCGGAGGTGCGGGCGGGCGGCGCGGTGCCTGCGACGATCGCGATTCTCGAGGGCCGGATCCACGTCGGGCTGGACGAGGCGGAGCTTGCCCGCCTCGCGGGAGCATCTGCGGTGCGGAAGCTCTCGCGCGCCGATCTCGCGGTGGCGCTCGTCGAGGGGGCGACGGGTTCGACGACGGTTGCGGCGACGATGATCGTGGCCGCGCGTGCCGGCATCGGCGTCTTTGCCACCGGCGGCATCGGAGGTGTGCACCGCGGCGCGGAGACGAGCTTCGACGTTTCCGCCGACCTCTACGAGCTTGCACAGACCCCGGTGACGGTGGTCGCGAGCGGCGCGAAGGCGATCCTCGACCTGCCGAAGACCCTCGAGCTGCTCGAGACGCTGGGCGTCCCGGTCTTCGCCGTGGGGCAGGACGACTTTCCGGCCTTCTGGTCGCGCTCCTCGGGCCTGCCCGCACCGCTCCGGCAGGATGATCCGGCGCGGATCGCCGAGGCCCAGCTCATGCGCCGCGCGCTCGGCCTGCCCGGCGGGCAGCTCGTCGCCAATCCGATCCCGGAGGCGGCCGAGATCCCGGCCAGCGAGATGGGGCCGCAGATCGAGGCGGCACTCGCCGCGGCCGATGCGGCGGGCATAAAAGCCAAGGAGGTGACGCCGTTCCTCCTCGCCCATATCGCCGAACAGAGCCAGGGGCGCGCGCTCGCCGCCAATATCGCGCTCGTCAGGAACAACGCCCGCTTCGCCGCCCGGATCGCGGCAGCGCTTGCCGCTGCGTCAGCGAAATAGTCTCCGAAGCGCTTCTTGTGCGGTGCGAGAGCGCACACTAACATCTGTTGCGTTCAAGGATTCCATCCGACATGGCCAGAAAACCCATACGGCGCCGCAAAGGCACCCCGAAGCCGCCCCTGTTGCAGCGGCTGCGCGGCGATTTCCTCACCGGTCTCGTGGTGGTGTTGCCGGTCTTTCTCACGATCTACCTGCTCTGGGCGACGATCGGCTTCATCGACGCCAAGGTGATCCCGCTGATTCCGAACCGCTACAACCCGGAGAACGTCTTCGGGCGGAATATCTTCGGCTTCGGCGTGGTCGTCTTCCTGACCTTCACCACCCTCGTGGGCGCGCTCACCAAGGGCTTCATAGGCCGGAAGATCCTGCACACCGGCGAGCGGATGGTCGAGCGGATGCCGATCGTGCGCTCGCTCTACAACGGGCTGAAGCAGATCGTCGAAACCATCTTCAGCCAGACCAACAACTCGTTCCAGAACGCCTGCCTGATCGAATACCCGCGCAAGGGGCTCTGGGCGGTCGCCTTCGTCTCGACCGACACCTCGGGCGAGATCCGGGAACGGGCCGGCGCAGACGAACTCGTGAGCGTGTTCCTCCCCACGACGCCGAACCCGACCTCGGGTTTCCTGCTCTTCGTGCCGCGCGAGGACATCGTGTATCTCGACATGAGCATCGAGGAGGCGGCGAAACTCATCATCTCGGCCGGTCTCGTCGAACCGCCCTACCCGCGCGCGGCCCCCGCCCGCGGCGCGAAGAGCCCGCCCCCGGCGGCAAAACGCGCGAGCGCACCCGCCTCCTGAGCCCGTCGCATCAGATCAGCGCGGAAGCAACAATTGCGGCGATTCCGGGAAAACCTTGCGCGAGACCGCTGACACGGACACGAAAGCGTCTACATAATGTCACAAATGACGGCTAAAGAGCGGGCGCATCGAAGATGGGAAAGGAACGACCGATGAAGATTGCGGTCCTGGGTGGCGATGGGTTCTGCGGCTGGCCCACATCTCTGCATCTCTCCGATGCGGGGCACGAGGTGCATATCCTCGACAACCTCAGCCGCCGCTGGATCGACACCGAGCTCGGCGTCCAGTCGCTGACCCCGATGGATTCGATCCAGGAACGCACACGCATCTGGCATCAGGAAACCGGCAGGCGGATCCATTTCCACCTGATCGACCTCGCCAAGGATTATCAGATCCTGAAGCAGTGGCTGGCCGAGGAGCGCCCCGACGCGATCATCCATTTCGCCGAGCAGCGCGCCGCGCCCTATTCGATGAAGTCGGACCGGCACAAGAACTACACGGTCTCGAACAACGTCAACGCGACGCACAACCTGCTGAACGCGATGGTGGAGATCGGGCTTGATGCCCATCTCGTGCATCTCGGCACGATGGGGGTCTACGGCTACTCGACGATCGGCGCCGCGATCCCCGAGGGCTATCTCGACGCGGGCATCGAGACCCTCGACGGCACGACGAAGAAGATGGAGATCCTCTATCCGACGCGGCCGGGCTCGATCTATCACATGACCAAGAGCCTCGATCAGATCCTGTTCCAGTTCTACGCCCAGAATGACGGCCTCCGGATCACCGACCTGCATCAGGGCATCGTCTGGGGCACCCATACGGAGCAGACGAAGCGCCACGAGCAGCTCATCAACCGCTTCGACTACGACGGCGATTACGGCACGGTGCTCAACCGCTTCCTGATCCAGGCCGCCATCGGTTATCCGATCACCGTGCATGGCACGGGCGGGCAGACGCGGGCCTTCATCCACATCCAGGACAGCGTGCGCTGCATCGATCTCGCGCTTCAGGACGCGCCGAAGCGGGGCGAGCGGGTGAAGATCTTCAACCAGATGACGGAAACCCACCGGGTGCGGGATCTGGCCGAGCTTGTCTCGAAGCTCACGGGGGCCGAAATCGCCTGGCTGCCGAATCCGCGCAAGGAGGCGGCCGAGAACGATCTCGTGGTGAAGAACGACCAGTTCCTCGCGCTTGGCCTTGACCCGATCACGCTCCGAGAAGGGCTGCTCGACGAAGTGGTCGAGGTGGCGAAGAAATACGCCTATCGCGTGGACCGGAGCCGCATCGCCGCCGTTTCGGCCTGGACCAAGGAGATCTCCAAGGTCGTCGAGCGCGACCCGGAGCATCGCGGGCTCAAGTCCGTCTCCTGATCCATGCAGGACGGACCTGAGCTTTCGGGCGCGGCCGGCTCCGACCGCGCCTATGTGACGCTTGTCACCAACGAGGCCTACCTTCCCGGCGCGGTCGCGCTTGTCCGGTCGCTTCGCCTGAGTGGCACGGCGGCGGATATCGTGGTGATGCATACCGGAGCCGTGGGGCCAGAGGCCCTCGCGCCGCTCGGGGAGCTCGGCGCGCGGCTCGCGCTCTGCGAACTTCTCCCGACCTCCGAGGCCTTCAACGCGGCTCACGCGCGCGGCGAGATCCATGGGCGGAACCCCTTCACCAAGGGCGGCAAGCCCGCCTTTCACACGCCGCTCGACAATTTCGTCAAGCTCCGGCTCTGGCAGCTCGAGGACTACGCGCGCGTTGTCTTCATCGATGCCGATGCGCTCGTGCTGCGCAATTGCGACCGCTTCTTCGCCTATCCCGAGTTCTCGGCCGCGCCGAACGTCTATGAGGGGCTGGTGGATTTCCGGCGGATGAACTCGGGCGTCTTCACGGCGCGTCCCGACGCGAAGACGTTCGCCGCGATGCTGGAGCGCCTCGATACCCCCGGCGCATTCTGGAAGCGCACCGACCAGACCTTCCTGCAGACCTTCTTTCCTGACTGGAACGGGCTGACGGTCTACGACAACATGCTGCAATACGTCTGGTTCAATCTTCCCGAGCTCTGGGACTGGTCGATGATCCGGGTGCTGCATTTCCAGTATGAAAAGCCGTGGCAGGCGAACCATCCGAAGTCCGAGCAGCTTGCGCCGCTGATCGCGCTCTGGCGTGCCTATTACACCGGCACGGGCGTGCCCGAGGACATCGCCGCCCTGCCCCCGCCGGCCTGATGCGGGTTCTCGTTACCGGCGGCACGGGCCAGCTCGGGCGCTTCATCGTCGCGGGGCTTGCGGAGGCGGGCCATGACGTGGTGCTGCTCGGACGGAAGCCGCAGCCGGGCCATGCGCTTCACGCCTGGAGCCTTGCGGAGACGGCCCCGGAGCTGCCGCCCGCCGATGCGCTCGTTCATGCCGCATTCGACCATGTTCCGGGGCGCTATCGCGGCGGCGAGGGCGATGACCCCGCGCGGTTCCTGCGGCTCAACCGGGACGGTTCGGCGGCGCTGTTCGAGGCCGCGCGCCGGGCGGGTATCCCGCGCTGGCTCTTTCTCTCGAGCCGGTCCGTCTATGGCGACCACCGGCGGGGGGAGATTCTGGCGGAGACCGATACGCCCGCGCCGGACTCGCTCTATGGCGAGGCAAAGCTCGCGACCGAGCAGGACATGGCGCGGCTTGCCGGGGCTGCGGCGACGCCGGTCACGCTGCGCGCCACCGGCGTCTACGGCATACCGCCGGGCCTTTCATCGCATAAGTGGGACGGGCTTTTCCGCGACTTCCTCGCCGGCGCGACGATCGAACCCCGCATCGGCACCGAACTTCACGGCGCAGATCTGGCGGAGGCGGTGCGGCGGCTGCTGGAAGCCCCCTCGGAGGACGCGAGAGGCGCGTTCAACGCCTCGGACATCCTGCTTGACCGTCATGACCTCCTCGCGCGGCTGAAAAAGCAAACGGGCGCTCCTCGGCCGCTTCCGCCGCGCTACGAGGGGACGCTGCCGGGGATCATGGCAACCGTGAAGCTGCAGCGGCTGGGCTGGCGGCCAGGCGGGACCGAACGGCTTGCGGCCTTTCTCGCTTCGCTTGCTTCTCACTGAGGGTCAGCCCACCAGACCTCGGGCGCCCAGCCGATCCAGTCCCCATAGGCCGGAACATCGGCCGGGTGATGCAGATTGGCGGCGTGGAGGATGTAGCTCTTGTCGTTGAACCAGAACGGCACGACGTAACGGCCGGTTGTCAGCACGCGGTCGAGCGCCCGCACGGCGGCGGTGAATTCCGCCTGATCCGGCGCGGAGAGCATGTCGGAGATCAACGCACCGATCGCGGGCGTGTTCGCCCCCATGTAGTTGCGCGTGCCGGGCTCGGTCACACCCGCGGCGCCCCAGTAGAGCGTCTGCTCGTTGCCCGGGCTGAGGGAGAGGTTCCAGGCCCCGACGATCATGTCGTAGTCGTAGACGCTGATCCGCTGGTTATACTGCGCGCTGTCGACGAGGCGGGTGCGGACCTCGATCCCGAGCTGGCGCAGGGCATCGGCATAGAGATTGGCGATGGCTTCATTGGCGCTGTCGGTGAGCAGGATCTCGAAGGAGAACGGGACGCCAGCGTCGTTCTTCAGCACCCCGTCCTGCACCGTCCAGCCCGCCTCCGCGAGTTCGGCCGCCGCCCTGAGCATGTTGCGGCGGTTTCGGGTCGAGCCGTCCGATATCGGGAGCGCATAGGCCTCGAGCGCATCGGGCGGGAGTGTGTCGGCAAACGGAGTGAGCAGCTCCCTCACGCGCCCCTCGGCCGGACCGTCGGACATGGCGAGCATCGAGTTCGAGAAATAGCTCTTCGCCCGCGGCAGCACGCCACCGTTCACGGTGCCGTTGATAAACTCGAAGTTGAACGCATGGATCAGCGCGTCGCGGACCCGCCAGTCGGCAAAGACCGGGCGGCGGGTATTGAAGACGAAGCCCGACATGCCGGAAGGGCGGGCGTGCGGAATCTCCTCGCGCACCATCTCGCCGGACGTCACCGCCGGAAAGTCGTATTCGCCGGCCCAGAGCGCGGGCGACACCTCGCGGTAGAAGGTCACCACCCCCGCCTTCACCGCCTGAAACCGGACCCCTGCATCGACGAAGTAGTCATAGCGGATCTCGTCAAAGTTGTTCAGACCGCGATTGTAGGGCAGATCCCGCCCCCAGTAGTCGGGATTGCGCCGGAACGTGATGAAGCGGCCAGGTTCAAAGCCGCCGACCACATAAGGTCCGGAGCCTTTGGGAACCCGCAGACTGCTCTGGGCGAAGTCGATTCCGTCCCAGTCCGACTTCTCGAGAATCGGCCGCAAACCGATGATGAGCGGCAGCTCGCTGTCGGCTTCAGAGAATTCGAATCGTACCGAGCGCTCGCCGGTCTGCACGACGTTTGCGACTTTCGACCAGGCGTTGGCGTAGCGCGGCATCCCCTTTTTCGCGAGTGTTTCCATAGACCAGATCACATCTTCGACCGTCACCGGCGCGCCGTCGGAGAATCGGGCCTCCGGCCGGAGGGTGAATTCGACCCATTTGCGGTCGGGTCCGGTCTCGACTGATTCGGCCAGAAGACCGTAAAGGGCGAAGGGCTCGTCCCAGTTCCGCGCCAGCAGAGTCTCGAAAACGTGAGATCCGACACCCCAGGGCGCGCGGCCCTTGAGGATGAACGGGTTCAGGGAGTCAAAAGCACCAACCTCGCCGAAGACAACGCGGCCGCCTTTCGGCGCATCTGGATTGGCATAGGGCAGGGACACAAAATCAGGTGGGAGGGCCGGCTCGCCATACATAGCAATGCCATGCGCGGGTTCGGCAAATGCCCCGCAGGTTATCTCGGCACTTGCCAGGATTGTTGCCAGAATCCCCCAGAAAGCCCGTGTCTTTTTCGTCACAATCGATGCCTTTGATTAACCATGACCACTCTAGCGGTGCCTCCAGGCAGGCGCATCACGATTTTTGGCTTGGCGTTACATCATTGATTTTGTATAAGGGTTTCACTGCTCGATAGGTTTCTTGCCTGTATGAAACCTGCCTCAACGACTTGACGCCCTCCTCGTGAGGGCGTCTTTTTTGCGTACTAGCCCCACACACACTGCCAGTCTGCCTTGCCTGTTCGCAGATGCGGTAGCTATGATCCGCGCGCAAATTCACAAGTTGCGAGGGACTATGTCGATCACGGGCAAATGCGCAGTCATCACCGGCTCGAACTCAGGTATCGGACTCGGCGTCGCCGAAGAGCTGGCCAGACAGGGCGCGAATATCGTCCTGAACTCGTTTTCCGATCGCCCCGAGGACCACGCCCTCGCCGACAAGATCGCGAAGGAACACAAGGTTCAGGCGATCTACATCAAGGCGGACATGTCCCGCGGCGACGAGTGCCGCGCACTCGTCACCCAGGCCAAGGAGGCGCTGGGACGGGTTGACATCCTCGTCAACAATGCAGGCATCCAGCATGTCGCCCCCATCGACGAGTTTCCCGTCGAGAAGTGGGACCAGATCATCGCGATCAACATGAGCTCGGCCTTTCACACCACGGCCGCCGCCCTGCCGATCATGCGGGAGCAGGGCTGGGGCCGTGTGGTCAACATCGCCTCCGCCCACGGCCTCACCGCCTCGCCCTACAAGTCTGCCTATGTCTCGGCCAAGCATGGTGTCGTCGGCATGACCAAGACGGTCGCGCTCGAAACCGCCGAGGAACCGATCACCTGCAACGCAATCTGCCCCGGCTATGTGCTCACACCCCTGGTCGAGGCCCAGATTCCCGACACGATGAAGCAGTACAACATGGACCGCGAGACCGTGATCCGCGAGGTGCTGCTCCAGCGCCAGCCGTCCAAGCAGTTTGCCACGGTCGAGCAGATCGGCGGCACGGTTGCCTTCCTCTGCTCGCCCGCGGCCGAGCAGATCACCGGCACGACCATCTCGGTCGATGGGGGCTGGACCGCGCTGTGACGCGCACCGCCATCAATCTTGCGCTCCAGGGAGGAGGCGCCCACGGCGCCTTCACCTGGGGCACGCTCGACCGCCTTCTCGAAGAGGAGGATATCGAGATCGAGGGCATCACCGCCACCTCGGCGGGCGCTATGAACGCCGCAGCCCTGAAGCACGGCTGGATAAGTGGCGGCAATGCCGGGGCCCGCGAGAGCCTGGACAGCTTCTGGTTGAGTCTGGCCGGCCTCGACGGCGTGCTCTCGGACGCGATCATCGAGTGGCTGCGCTGCGTCTCGCCGAACCCCACGGTGATCGCGCGGGTGATCGAGGCGAACCCGGCCGTGCTTGCGGGTGAGGTCGTGACGCGCATGCTCTCGCCCTACCAGCTCAATCCGCTGAACTTCCATCCGCTGCGCAGCACCGTCGAGGCGCTGCTCGATTACGACAAGGTCTGCGCCGCCACCGGGCCGAAGCTTTTCATCACCGCGACTCATGTCCGCACCGGCAAGCCGCGTGTCTTCTCCGGCGACGACATCACCGCCGATGCCATCCTCGCTTCCGCCTGTCTGCCGACGATCTACCAGGCCATCGAGATCGAGGACCCCCGGACCGGCAAGATGGAAGCCTACTGGGACGGCGGCTACATGGGGAACCCGGCGCTATTCCCGCTTTTCTACAACACCGAGAGCCCGGACATCCTGATCGTGCACATCAACCCGCTCGAACGCGAGGACGTGCCCCGAACAGCGCAGGACATCCTCAACCGCATCAACGAGATCAGTTTCAACGCCTCGCTGCTCCGCGAGTTGCGCGGCATCGACTTCGTCAACCGGCTGATCGAGAACGGCGTGATCGCCCCCGAGGCGATGAAGCAGAACTTCATCCATTCTGTGCGCGACGACGCCTTCATGAGCCAGCTCGGCATCGCCACCAAGATGACGCTGAACCGCGCGCTCCTGCTGCAGCTCAAGGACGCCGGACGCGCCGCGATGGACAGCTTTCTCGCCGCGCACCGCAAGGATCTCGGCAAGCGCACCTCGGTCGACCTCAGGGCGATGTTCTCCTGAAAGGACCGGTGCGCGCCCCGCGCCGGGATCAGAACTCCACTTCGAGCTCGATGATCTCGTCGGGCTCGGCCAGCGCGCCCTCGATCCAGTCCTGCATCGGCTCCCAGCCGTAGATCGTATCGCAATAGGCCTCGAGCGCGGGATCCAGTTCGACCGCATAGGTGCGGAACCGGGTGCAGACCGGCGCGAACATCGCATCGGCAACCGTCGGAGCGCCGAAGAGGAAGGGTCCGCCATAGCCGGCGAGGCACTCCGTCCAGATCTGCCGGATGCGTTCCACGTCAGGGCGGGCACCGGAGAAGATCTTGAAGAACTTGTGCCGGGCCTTGATGTTCATCGGCAGGGCCGAGCGCAGGTTGTGGAAGCCGGAATGCATCTCGCCCGAGATGGCGCGGCAATGCGCCCGGGCGTGCCGCTCCGCAGGATACATCTGCGCGTCGGGAAAGATCTCGTTGAGATATTCCGCAATCGCGAGCGTGTCCCACACGCTGTCCTCACCGTTGGTGAGCCGCGGCACCCGCACGGAGGGGGAGAGCAGAAGCAGCTCCTGCCGCATCTCCGGATCATCAATATCGATGAGCTGCTCCTCGAAGTCGATGCCTGCCATGCGGCAGAGCAACCAGCCGCGCAACGACCAGGATGAGTAATTTTTAGACGAAATCGTCAATGTCGCTTTAGCCATGTTTGCCCTCGGACCGCCTTTCAGACAGGATGCATCACAATTCTCTCGCACCGCAACATTAAATACACTAGCTTTCTGTCTGTGGTGCAGCACGACTTGCGGGAGGGGCGAATGCTCTATCAGGCTTATCAGCTTCAGGACGATCTCATGGCTCCGTTCCGGCTGATGGCCTCCTCACTCAGCAACGGCGCCGCGCCCGAGTGGATGAAGTCCCTGCCCGGCAAGAGCCACATCAATGCCTCTCTCGAGATGCTGGCGCGTTTCAAGCTCAGCCACGAGCGGCCGAGCTTCGGCATTCCGAGCGTGATGGTCGGCAACCGGGACGTGCCCGTCACCGAAGAGGTCGTGCTCTCCAAACCGTTCGGGAACCTCCTGCATTTTGCCAAGGACATCGACACGCCGCAGCCGAAGATCCTTGTGGTTGCCCCCCTCTCCGGGCATTTCGCAACGCTTCTGGCCGGTACGGTGCGCACCCTGCTGGAAGATCACGACGTCTATATCACCGACTGGGCGAACGCCCGCGATGTGCCGGTGGAGGAGGGCCCGTTCGGCGTCGAGGATTACGTCGATTACGTGATCCAGTTCCTCGAGGAACTCGGGCCTGGCTCGAACGTGCTGGCAGTCTGCCAACCCTGTGTCCAGACGCTGATCGCGGTCGCGGTCATGTCTGCTGCGAACAACCCCGCAACCCCGCGCACGATGACGCTGATGGCCGGGCCGATCGATGTGCGCGAGAGCCCGACGATGGTCAACGAGCTCGCCAACGAGAAGTCGCTGTCCTGGTTCCGGAACAACGTCATCGCGACGGTGCCGGGCCGGCACAAGGGCGGCGGCCGGCGGGTCTATCCGGGTTTCATTCAGCTCATGTCCTTCATGGCGATGAACATGGATCGCCACCGCGAGGCGCATCGCAAGCTCTATGTGAACCTCGCCAATGGCGAATACGAGAAGGCGCGGAAGACGAAGGAATTCTACGACGAATATTTCGCCGTTCTCGATCTGACCGAGGAATTCTACCTCGAGACGATCGACCGGGTCTTCCAGCGGGCGGAGCTTGCGACCGGAGATTTCACCTATCGCGGCACGCCGGTCGATTGCGGCGCGATCCGCAAGACGGCGCTTCTGACCGTCGAGGGCGGGCGCGACGACATCTGTTCCCTTGGCCAGACCACCGCGGCGCACGATCTCTGCCGCTCGCTGCGCCCGCATCTGAAGCGCCACCACCTGCAGGCCAATGTCGGCCATTACGGGGTCTTCAACGGCAAGCGCTGGGAAAAGGAGATCTATCCGATCGTCCGGAACCTCATCCTCGCGATGGAGTGACCCGGGGCGGAGCTCCCGCCGGGTCTTCCTCGGAGGCAAGGATCTTGGCCAGCCGCGGCAGGCCTGCGCGCTTCAGAAGTGTCCTCAGCGGCTGCGGCCGGCCGGAAACCTGCTCGGCGTGGGCCTGAACGCCCGCCGCGACGGAACCAAGCCCCTGCCCGTCCTGGTGGATTTCGACCAGCAGACTGTCGGGATCGCGGGGGATCAGGCCATGGCGCGCAAGCGTGCGGCTCGGGAAATCCCGCCGGTTCAAAGTCACCAGCGTGTCCGCTCCGCCGGCCAGCGCCGCGGCGACCACATGCCGGTCATCGGGATCGGGCAGCGAGATCAGCGCCTCGGCCTCGGGCGTCGCCTCGGCCATCGCCTCTGGCCAGCGGGCGCGCATCCGGCCGATCTCGGCTCGCGCAATCGCCTCAGCCCCGACCGGCAGACGCCGTGTGGCGCGCGCCCATTCCTCGAGGATCCGCTCCGACCAGACCGGCTCGAAGCAGCCCGCCGCTGCCGCGCCGAGCAGCATCTCGCGCATGACGCTCGGAAACAGCACGCAGGCATCGAGACAGGCTTTCATGCCGCTCAGGCGCTCCGCGGCCGCATGTGCCGCAGATAGCGCCGCTCCAGCATCCGGAAGAGCCCCACGAGCACGAAAGTGATTGCCATGTAGAGCAGCGCGGCGGTCAGGATGCCTTCGTAGGCAAGGTAGAAGCGCGCGTTGAGGGTGCGCCCTACCCCGAGAATGTCCTGCAGCGTGATGACACTCGCCACCGCCGAGCCATGCAGCATGAAGACCACTTCATTGCCGTATTGCGGCAGCGCGCGGCGCAGGGCGGAGGGGATCAGCACGAGGAAATCCCGCTGGCGTGGCGAGAGCCCGAGGGCCATGGCGGCCTCTGCCTCGCCCTTTGGCGTCGTCTCGACCGCGCCGCGGATGATCTCGGTCGCATAGGCGCCGGAATTGAGCGAAAAGGCGATGAGCGCACACCACCAGGGATCGCGCAGGACGAGCCAAGCCCAGCTTTCGCGAACGAAGGCGAACTGCGAAAGCCCGTAGTAGATCAGGTAGGTCTGCACCAGCAGGGGCGTGCCGCGGAACAGGTAGACGTAGCCCTGGAGGAGCGGCGACCAGAAACGCTGCCGCCGCGCCCGCGCGAGCCCGGCGGGCAGCGCAATGCAGAAGCCGATCAGAAGCGCGAGCAACGTGAGCTGAAGCGTCATCCAGACGCCCGCGGCGAAAAGCGTCCAGTTCGCAAGGATCAGGTCAACGCGCATGGGCGAGCGGCACCGCATAGCGGCGCTCCATTGCTTCGAAAAGCGTTGTCGAAATCCAGGTGATGAAGAGATAGACCGCCAGAACCGCCATGTAGAAGATGAAGGGCTCGCGCGCGGTCTTGCCCGCCTCGTTGGCGATGCCGACGAGATCCTCGAGCCCGATCACCGAGACGACCGCGGTCGATTTCACCAGAACCTGCCAGACGTTGGCATATCCCGGCAGCGCGAAGCGGATGAGCTGCGGGATGGTGACGTTCCAGTGCAGCGCAAAGCCCCGAAGGCCGAGCGCCTGCGCCGCTTCGACCTGGCCGTGCGGAATGGTCTGGTAGGCGCCGCGAAAGGTCTCGGTGAGATAGGCGCCATAGATGAACGCGATCGCGACGACGCCGGCCCAGAAGGGCGAAAGCGAGACCGGACCGAGCCCGAGGAAGCTCGCGAGATTGTTGAGCAGCCTCTGGCCGCCGAAATAGACAAGAAGAAGCAGCACCAGATCCGGGATGCCGCGCACCAGCGTCGTGTAGAGCAGCACCGCACCGCTTGCGAGGGGCCGCCGGCTGATCCGCCCTGCCGCGCCGAGCGCGCCGAAGAGCGTTGCGAACAGGAGCGAGATCAGCGCCAGCGCCACCGTCACCAGCACCCCGTTCAGGAGCAGGGGCACATAGCGGATCAGGTTCTCCATCGCGCCTCCGGTCCCTGAGGCGCTACCGGTACCGTGCCCGGATCACTCTCCATAGATGTCGAAGTCGAAATACTTCCCCGAGATGTCATCGTAGACGCCGCTCTCGCGGATCGCTGCGATGGCCCCGTTGAGCTGCTCGCGCAGGTCGTTGTCCTCCTTGCGCACACCGATGCCGACCCCCTCGCCATGGATCGCCGGATCGAGATGCGGCTCGCCGAAGAAGGCATAGTCAGCGCCCTGCGGCGTCTCGAGGAATCCAAGCGACAGGACGACGCTGTCGGCCATCACCGCATCGAGCCGCCCCGCAATCAGGTCGAGATTGGCCTCGTCCTGCGAGCCGTAGAGCACGATATCGGCGTCCGGATAGTGCGCCTCGGCAAAAGGCTGGTGCACGGTGCCCCGCTGCACGCCAAGCCGTTTGCCCGCGAGCCCCTCGGGGCTGTCCACGAGATCGGTGCCCTTCGCGGCCACGAGGCGCGCGGGTGTGTTGTAGTATTTGTCGGTGAAGGAGATCACCTGCGCCCGGTCCGGGGTGATCGACATCGAGGCGACGATCGCATCGCATTTCTTCTCGAGCAGCGCCGGGATGATGCCATCCCAGTCGACCTTCACCATCTCGCATTCGACGTTCATCTCGTCGCAGAGCGCGTTGGCGATATCCACGTCGAAGCCGACGAGCGTGCCGTCGTCGGCAAGTTCGGAGAATGGGGGATAGGCCCCCTCGATGCAGATGTTGAGAGCCAGCGCCGGACCGGCGGCACTCAGACAGAGGATCGAGGCGACGCTGGCCAGGATGCGCTTCATAGGCTTTCTCCAGAATGCATGTCCGGGTCAGCCTAGTCGGGATGTCCCGCGCGTCAAGGGACTTGCCCGGTCTCGGCCCGCCGCGAAGAATCCCGGACAAGCGCGCCCACGCGCAGAGGTTTCACGCCAGATGGCACCATGCTCGGCCACCGAACGGAAGCCCATGAGCTCAAATGCGTCGGGGTCGGGCATATGGACGCCCTTCGTGTGCCTGCGTTCGAACATGCAGGCGGTGGACGCCGCATCGGCAGCCGGGGGCGGGGCGCTTGAAGGCGCCTCGCCCGGCCTGGAGCGCGGTCTCCTCGGCGGAGACTCCGCGGCGGGACCAGGTCGGTTGGAGCAGGAAACGACCGTATGGAATCGATATGGAATGCGTATGGAATCTATATGGCAACTTGCCATACGCCGCGGCCGCGGCTCAGAGCACCACGAACCATGCGAAGAGCGTGCCGATGACCGGAAGCGCCAGCGGCAGCGTGCGCGCGAGGAGCACCTCGTCGTCGGCCTCGAGACAGTCCATGGGCAGGCCGAGCACCCGCTGGCGCCGCCGGATCAGCCCCTCGAAGATGCGCGAGACGAGCGGCCCGGTGGTCGTGAGCACCGCCAGCACCGCGAGATGCACCGACTGCATGTCGAGCGCGAGGCAATAGAGCATCAGCGCGGCAACGAAGGCTACCATCGCGAGGATATGCCCGAGGATCAGGCGCTTCAGTTCGGGGCGGATGTGCATGGGCTGCTTTGTCCTCTCCTGTCCTGAAGAGGAGTTCGGAGGAAAGGTGGCCCCTGTTACCGCTCCCAGACGCACCGTCGCCGTGTCTGTGGCGCGGCGGGCGGCGGCGACGCTCTCGCCGATTGTCCGGCCCTCCCGGAGACGTTCGGCGCTGAAGGGAGCTGCGGGCGCGCCTCGGGCCTGTTTCCTTGTGTCACAGGCTCGCTGCCGCGCCAGGACCGCCTGCGCCATTTTGCCCCTCGTTCCCGACGGGGCGCGAACACGGGTGGCGCGAGGCTTGCGTTCGGGCCGGGTTTTCGTCAGGAGCGGAGGCATGCAGGATCCAACCGCCCTCGTGATCGGCGGCGGCCCGGCCGGGCTGATGGCCGCCGGGATGCTCGCCGGGCCAGGCCGCCGCGTGCTGATCGCGGAGGCGATGCCCTCGCTTGGGCGCAAGCTTCTGATGGCGGGGAAGTCCGGGCTCAATCTCACCAAGGACGAGCCGCTGGAGGCGTTTTGCGCGGCCTATCCGGAAGGGGGCGGCGGGCTTTCTCCGATGCTCGCCGACTTCGGGCCGGAGGCGGTGCGGGCCTGGGCCGACGGGCTCGGAGCGGCCTGTTTCACCGGCACCTCGGGCCGGGTTTTCCCGGCGGCGATGAAGGCTTCGCCGCTGCTCCGGGCCTGGCTCGCGCAGCTCGCCGAGGCGGGCGTGGACTGGCGCACGCGCTGGCGCTGGACCGGCTGGGAGGGCGAGGCCTTCCGCTTCGAGACGCCGGAAGGGCCACGGCTCATCCGGGCCGAGGTGACGGTTCTGGCCCTCGGCGGTGCATCCTGGCCGCGGCTCGGTTCGGACGCAGCCTGGACGGAATGGCTTGCCGCGCGGGGCGTGGCGCTGGCCCCCTTCCGCGCCGCGAACGTGGGCCATGGCGCGCGCTGGTCGGAGCACATGGCGAAGCATTTCGGGGCGGCGGTGAAGCCCGTGGCGCTGAGCGCGGGCGGGCGGCGGGTGCGGGGCGAGTTCGTCGTGACGGCGCGCGGAGTCGAGGGCGGCGGCATCTATGCACTGGGAAGCGAGCTCGGCCGGGGCGCGACGCTCTCGCTCGATCTGCTGCCAGACCTTGCGGGAGCCGAGGTGGCCGCGCGGGTCGCCCGGCCGCGCGGGCGGCTCAGCCTTGCCAATCACCTGCGGCGGCGACTCGGGCTTCCGCCGGTGAAGATCGCGCTGCTCCGGGAGTGCGCCCCGGAGGCGCTTGCCGCGCCCGAGACGACGGCGGCGGCCCTGAAGGCCCTGCCGCTGCCGCTCACCGGGCCCCATCCGATCGCCGAGGCGATTTCCTCGGCGGGCGGGGTCTGCCGGGAGGCGCTCGATTCGGGGCTGATGCTCCACGCGCTGCCCGGGGTCTTCTGCGCCGGCGAGATGCTCGACTGGGACGCACCGACCGGGGGCTACCTGCTGACGGCCTGTCTCGCGACCGGCCGCTGGGCGGGGCGCGCGGCCGCGGCGCGGCTGGCGGAGCGGACCACGGGTTGAAGCCCGGCGCCCGTCTTGGTACCCTTTCAGGCCCACGCATTTCAACTACAGAGACAGAAACATGACCCTCCAGGCCGCATTCCGGCATTTCATGGTCCTCGCCCTGGTCTGTCTCCTGAGCCTTGCCGCAGCGCCGCGGCTCATGGCGCAGGCGGCAGATGGCGGCGACGCGGCGCAACCTTCCGCGGAGGCTCCGGCGGCGGAGCCCGAGGCGGGCGAGGCACCGGCGGATGAGGCCGAGGCCGAGGCTGCGCCGGACCTGAACCCGGGCCTGACCAGCCCCGACACCGATCAGGCGGCCTTCGTCCTGCTGCTCCAGCCGCTTACCCAGGACGATCTCGCCAAGCTCGCCGATATATGGCTCGGCATTGTCAAGCACGACACCGAGCAGGTGGTCGACGCGCAGATCGCGGCGATGGGCGACAAGGGGGAGGATGCCGCCGCGCAGATCGAGCCCCTGACAGACACCCGCAACGCGGCCTTCACGAAATACGCCGCGGTGCTCGACGCCTGGGAGAAGAAGGGCGGCGATGCGGCGACGATCGCGCCTTACCGCAGCTACCGCAGCGCCATCATCATCGAGGAAAAGCGCAACGCGACGATCGAGACGCTGGCGCTGGAGGCCTGGCACTGGGCGATCGATCGGGAGGGCGGGCTGCATTTCGTGGTGCAGGGCGCGATCATCATCGGGGCGCTGCTGGCGCTGGTGATCGTGGCGGGCACAGTGCGGCGGATCGCGCGGCGGGGCGTGGGGCGGATCCCCAACCTCTCCAAGCTGCTTCAGGCCTTCATCGTGATGATCATCTACTGGCTCACCATCGCGATCGGGCTCATGGTCGTGCTCTCGAGCCTCGGGATCGACATCACGCCGGTCTTCGCCCTGATCGGTGGCGCCTCCTTCATCATGGCCTTCGCGATGCAGGACACGCTCGGCAATCTCGCCGCGGGGCTGATGATCATGATCAACCGTCCGTTCGACGAGGGCGACTACGTGGATATCGGCGGGGTCGCGGGCACGGTGAAGTCGGTCTCCATCGTCTCGACCATGGTCACGACGCCGGACAATCAGGTGATCGTGGTGCCGAACTCCAAGGTCTGGGGCAATGTCATCACCAACGTGACGGCGAGCCCGACCCGGCGCGTCGATCTGGTCTTCGGCATCGGCTATGACGACTCGATCGAGGCGGCGCAGACGGTGCTGGAGCGCGTGGTGGCGGAGCATCCGATGGTGCTCTCCGATCCGGCGCCGACGATACGGGTGAATGCGCTTGGCGCAAGCTCGGTCGATTTCATCTGCCGGCCCTGGGTGCGGGGCGCCGATTACTGGACCGTCTACTGGGATCTGACGCGGCAGGTGAAGCAGGCCTTCGACGCCGAAGGGATCAGCATCCCCTATCCGCAGACCGACATGCATTTGCATGTCGCGGGTGGCGCGGCGGCCCCGGCTGCCCTGCCCCTCGGTCCGGCCGCCGCCGGGACAGGCCGCCCGACCGGTGCGAAAGACTATGCCGCCGGGGACGATGGCCACGGCGACGACGACGATACCTCGGGGAGCTGAAACGAAACCGCGGCGCCCGGGGTATCCCGCGGCGCCGCGTCATGATCGCATCCGGCGGGCGCGCGATCCCCAGGGGACGCCGCCCGTTTGCGTTTCAGGTCAGGCGCTGAGACCGCCCCCGGCCGCAACGAAGGGCGCGGCCTCATAGCCGAGCGCGCGGCAGATGTCGAAGCTGAGGTCGGGGTTGTTCAGCGTGTAGAAATGCAGGTGATCCACGCCCTCGGCGATCAGACCGGTGCACTGCTCCGCCGCAAGCGAGACCGAGAGGAGATAGGCGTCTTCCTCGGTATCGGCGCGCTCGAAGGCCTTGTGCATCCACTCCGGCACGCTTGCCTGGCAGCGTCCGGCGAAATTCAGCATCTTCGCGAAGTTCTCGACCGGCAGGATACCGGGGAAGATCGGCGCGCTGATGCCCGCCTTGGCGCAGGCATCGCGGAAACGCAGGAAATCGGCGTTGTGGAAGAAGAACTGCGTGATCGCGTTCGACGCGCCGGCGTCAATCTTGCGCTTCAGGTTGTCGATATCTGCGGCAAGGCTCACCGCCTCGGGATGCGCCTCCGGATAGGCGGCGACGGAAATCTCGAATCCGCCGAGATCGCGCAGCGCCGCGACAAGCTCGGCGGCGGACGCGAAGCCCTCGGGATGGGGCGTGAAGCGGGTCTCGCCCTTGGGCGGATCGCCCCGGAGCGCCACGATCCGCCGCACCCCGAGCTTCGCATAGCCCTGCGCCACGGCAAGCGTTTCGGCGCGGCTGGCACCGACGCAGGTCAGATGGCCCGCGACATTGAGCCGCGCGCGGTCCACAATGGTCTGGATCGCGGCATTGGTGCGCTCGCGCGTCGTTCCGCCCGCGCCATAGGTCACCGAGACGAATTGCGGCGCAAGCGGTGCGAGCCGCTCGACCGAACGCCAGAGGCGCAGGCTGGCCGTGGGGGAATGTGGGGGGAAAAACTCGAAGGAAAGACTCGGGAGAGTCTGTGCAGAGTTGGTCATGGTGCTCCGGTCCGAACCGTCAATGATAATAGCGCGCGGAGAATACGTCGGGACCGGTTTTCCGGCAACGATTATCTTTGGTTGCGATTGACGAGGGGTTACGCCTCGTGCAACCGCTTTGGAAAGCGCCCGACGCCGCCAGTTGCGGCCGCGCCGGGCCATCCGGGAGAGGCCGGCGCGATTCGCTCTGCCGGCGGGGAGGCGCGCGATGCCCGAGGTCACCATCGTCTACTGGCGGGACATTCCGGCCCAGGTCATCGTCGGGCGCGGGCGGGCGGCGGCGAAGCGGGCTCTGCCCGATCGCTTCGTGCAGGCCATAGACCGCGCCGCGATGAAGGCCGGGCTCACGGAAAGCGATGCCTATCTGGCCGAATGGCGGCGTGGTACGCCGAGGGAGGTCGAAGGTGACGCGGGGGATGTCGCTTCCAGCGAAGCCGCACGGCTCGATTCGGCGTTCCCTCAGGATGTGCTCGCCGCGCTCGTCGAAAATGGCGGCCGGGCTTCTCGCCCGATCTGATCCCCGGGAAAGGACATCATGGCCAGGATACTCTCCTTCTCGCGCAAGCCCGCCCTCGCCCCCACCCACACCGAGGCGGCGGCCATCGCGGCCTTCACGAACGACTTCTCGATCGAGGTCATGCCGCGCACTGCGTCGAAGATCGAGGATTTCCGGGCGATCCTGCCCGCGGGCACCCGCGTTTATGTCGCCCATATCGACGGGGTGGATTTTTCCGAAATGCTGGCAACCGCCCGGCGGCTGCGGGCGGAAGGCTTCGAGGTCATGCCGCATTTCCCGGCCCGCGGCATTCGTGACCGGGCCGAGCTCGAGGCGCGGATTGCGGCCTATGCCGAGGCGGACGTGCGCTCGGCACTGGTGATTGCCGGCGGCATCACCGAGCCGCGCGGGGCCTTCAGCGATTCCATGCAGCTGCTGGAGACCGGGCTTTTCGACAGATACGGCTTCACCGACCTGCACGTCGCGGGGCACCCGGAGGGCAGCCGCGACATCGACCCGGATGGCGGTGCGCAGGCGGTGATGGCCGCGCTGCGCTGGAAATCGGCGTTTCGCGCGCGGACGGATGCCCGAATGGCGATCGTCACCCAGTTCTGCTTCGAGCCCGAGCCGGTGATTGCCTGGGCCGAGGCGTTGCGCGCGGGTGGGGTCGGGCTGCCGATCCATATCGGCATCGCGGGGCCTGCAAAGCTCCAGACCATGATCCGCTTCGCAATGGCGTGCGGCGTCGGCCCTTCGCTGCGCGTGCTCCAGCGCCGGGCGGCGGATCTCACCCGCCTCATGACGCCTTTCGAACCGACCGAGATGCTGGCGGCCCTTGCCCGGCACAAGGCGGCGCATCCGGACTTTCCGATCGAGCGGGTGCATTTCTTTCCGCTCGGCGGCATCGGCGCCACCGCGGACTATGCCGGACGGCTCAGACCCGAGCGCGCGCGCGTTCGCGCATGACGCGGGTCGGGGCGCTCCTCTTCGATCTCGACGGGACGCTGGTGCATTCCGACCCGCTGCACTTCGCGGTGTTTCAGGAGCTCCTTGGCGAATACGGCATCGAGCTCGACTGGGAGACCTTCCAGACCAAGATCAGCGGGCGGACGAACGAACTCGTCCTGCCGGATTTTCTGCCCGAGCTTGCAGCCGAGCATGCCGCGATCGGCGACCGCAAGGAGGCGATGTTCCGCGCGCGCCTTTCGGCGCGCGTGGATCCCATGCCGGGGATCGAGACGCTGCTTGACCGGGCCGAGGCCGAGGGCATCCGGGTGGCCGTGGTGACGAACGCCCCGCGCGAGAACGCCGTCGCGATGCTCGCCGCCACCGGGCTCGCACCGCGCTTCCCGCTGGTGATCGCGGGCGGCGATGCCGCCTGGCCGAAGCCCAACCCCGCCCCGTACCGTCTGGCGATGGTCAAGCTCGGGCTGACTCCGGAGTTTTCGGTGGTCTTCGAGGATTCGCTCGCCGGGCTTGCGGCCGGCCGGGCCTCGGGTGCGCATGTCTTTGGACTTGCCTCGAGCCTCGATCCCGACGCCCTGCTCGCAGCGGGCGCCCATGTGGCCATCACCGATTTCAACGACCCCGCCCTTCACGCCCATCTCGATCAGGCAAAGGTTCGCACCACATGACCCGAACGATCGTCGAATCCCGGACCCGCACCGCCATCATCGGCTTCGACCAGCCTTTCTGCGTGATCGGCGAGCGCATCAACCCGACCGGGCGCAAGGCGCTGGCCGCGCAGCTCGAAGCGGGCGATTTCTCCACTGTCGAGAAGGATGCGCTGGAACAGGTCGCCTGCGGCGCCACCATGCTCGATGTGAACGCAGGCGTCGTCTACAATTCGAACCCCGATCCGAACGTGACCGAGCCGCCGCTGATGCGGCAGATGATCGAACTGGTGCAGGGGCTGGTCGATGTGCCGCTCTGCATCGACTCGAGTGTCCCCGCGGCGCTGGAAGCGGGGCTCGCCGCTGCGGCGGGGCGGCCGCTGCTCAATTCCGTCACCGGCGAGGAGGAGCGGCTCGAGCGGGTGCTGCCGCTGGTGAAGAAATACAATGTTCCGGTGGTCGCGATCTCGAACGACGACAGCGGGATCTCGGAAGACCCGGACGTGCGTTTTGCCGTCGCGAAGAAGATCGTCGAGCGCGCGGCGGATTTCGGCATTCCGGCCCATGACATCGTGGTCGATCCGCTGATGATGCCCGTGGGGGCAATGGCGACCGCGGGGCTTCAGGTCTTTGCGCTCGTGCGGCGGCTGCGCGAGGAGCTCGGGGTCAACACGACCTGCGGCGCCTCCAACGTCTCCTTCGGGCTGCCGAACCGGCACGGGATCAACGCGGCCTTCCTGCCGATGGCGATCTGCGCCGGCATGACCTCGGCGATCATGAACCCGGTGCGTCCGCAGGAGATGGAGGCGGTGCGCGCGGCGAACCTTCTCATGGCGAACGATCCGCATGGCGCGGCTTGGATCCGGGCGAACAAGCCCGCGGCCGCCGAGGGCGCGACACCCGAAGGGGCACGGGCCGGGCGGGAGAACCGCCGGCGGCGGCGGGCGTGAGCGGCGGCCGGCCCTGGCGGGCCGGACCGGATGGGCTCGAGCTTGCGGTCCGGCTCACGCCGCGCGGCGGGCGGGCCGGAATCGAGGGGGTGATGGAACAGGACGGCATGGCCTGTCTCAGGGTGCGTGTCTCCGCTCCGCCCGTCGATGGCGCCGCCAACAAGGCGCTCGTCGTATTCCTTGCCAAGACCCTCGGCGTTGCACGCTCGGACATCAGCTTCATTGCCGGGGAGAAGGCGCGCATCAAGCGGCTGCGTATCGCGGGCGACGAGGTTGCGGCGCGGCTCGAAGCGCTCTGCAACGGGTGCTGAGGCTCCAGAATGCGGAAGGCCCGCCCCATTGACAGGGGCGGGCCTTGCGGATCGGAAAGGTTCGGGGGCCGCTCAGTGCAGCTTCGAACCGACTTCCTTGATCGAGGCATCGATCATCGCGTTGACGTCGGCAGCCTTCATCTTGTCGCGGATCACGTCGCCCGCCGCGGCGATGGCCACGGTGACGGCACGGTCCTTGACCTGACGGATCGCGGCCTGTTCGGCGGCCTTGATCTGTTCGCCCGCGGTGGTGAGGCGCCGGTCGACGGCGGCACGGATATCCGCCTTCGCCGTTTCCGCCGCCTGGGCCGCCTCGCTCCGCGCAGCCTTGACGATCTCGTCGGCCTGGATCTGGACTTCGCGCTGACGGCGCTCGTATCCCGCGAGAAGGGTCTGAGCCTCCTCGCGCAGGGCCCGGGCTTCCTCGAGATCCGCCTTGATCGAGGCGGCACGCGCATCGAGCTTGGAGGCGAGGAGCTTCGGGACGCCGTAGTAGATCACCACGCCCACGAAAAGGATGAAGCCGATCGAGACGACGATGTTGGTGTTGTTGAGAAAGTCCATCGCCCTACCCCTTCAGCCGGCTGCTGACGGCCGAATCCACCGCAGCGGCGTCGGCCTTCTTGCCCGGCAGGATTGCTGCGACGATCTCGGCGGCGGTCTCCTTGGCGACCTCCTCGACACTGCGCGCAGCACTCTCGCGGATCTCGCCGATCCGGGCCTCGGATTCCGCGGCTTTCGCCGCGATCTCCGCATCGGCCTTCGCCAGGAGCACCGCGGTTTCCTTGCCGACCTGAGCCTTGGTATCGGCCGCGATCTTCTGGGCTTCCTCGCGCGCCTTGGCCAGCGCAGCGTTGTAGGCGGCCTCGGCTTCCTCGGCACGGCGCTTGTAGAGCTGTGCCTGTTCGAGATCGCTCGAGATCGCGTCGCTTCGTTCGGCCAGAACACTGGTGATCCGCGGAATGGCCACGCGGCTCAGGATCAGATACAGCAGAACGATCGAGACGATCAGCCAGAAGATCAGGTTCGGGAAGATCGAGACGTCGAGCTGCGGCATGCCGGCTTCGGCGTGTTCAAGAACCTCGGCCCCGAGTGTATCATTTGCCATGTGTCACTCCGTCCAGAAGCCGCGCGGGCAGAGCCCGCACGGCGGATAACGTTTGCCGATCAGACGGCGAACATCAGGAGGAGGGCAACCAGGAACGAGAAGATGCCGAGAGCTTCTGCAAAGGCGATGCCGATGAAGAGCGTCGCGGTCTGCTCACCGGCGGCAGCCGGGTTGCGCAGGGCGCCCGCGAGGAAGTTGCCGGCGACGTGGCCGATACCGATGCCGGCGCCGCCCATCCCCGTGCAGGCCAGGCCCGCGCCGATGAACTGACCCATTTCAGCGATATTGCCTTCCATCTTGAAGCTCCTTTGGATTGGAATGGCGGAAATTCTGGATATGACGTCCGGGCTCAGTGGCCCGGATGCAGCGCGTCGTTGAGGTAGACGCACGTCAGGATCGCGAAGACGTAAGCCTGAATGAACGCCACCAGGACCTCGAGGCCGTAGATGGCCGAGATCGCAACGATCGGAAGAACGGCACCGACACCCAGGGCACCGGCGAAGCCCGCGAACACCTTCAGCACCGCGTGGCCGGCCATCATGTTGCCGCCAAGTCGGATGGAGTGGCTGACGGGGCGCACGAAGTAGGAGATGACCTCGATCACCGCGAGCACGATACGCAGCGCCACGGTCGGCGCGGAGGACACCCAGAAGAGGTTGAAGAAATGCGTGCCGTGCTTGACGAAACCGATCACCGTGACGGTCACGAAGACCGCGACCGCAAGCACCGCCGTCACGGCGATGTGCGAGGTGGGCGCGAAGCTCGTCGGGATGATCGCGAGCACGTTGGCGAAGAGGATGAAGAGGAAGAGGGTCAGGATGTAGGGGAAGTATTTCGCTCCTTCCTTGCCGGCGACGTCCTCGACCATCTTGCGGGTAAAGCCGAACACCACTTCGGCGGCGGACTGGCCGCGGGAGGGGATCAGGGCCCGGCCGCGGGTGCCGAAGACCATGAAGAGCGTGATGGCAAGAACCGTGATCAGCATCCAGAGTGTCGCATTGGTGGGCGTGTACCAGTGCACCGCGCCATCACCAAAGAGCGGATGGACCTTGAACTGTTCCATCGGGTGGATGTTGAAGCCGTTGCCGCCGTGTTCCGCTTCGCCTGCCATCGTCGCTCTCTCAGCCCTCTCCTGGACCCGACGGGTCCGTTTCATCCGTGCGGCCCTCGGGGCCGGTTTTGCCCGAGCCGCCCAAGCGTGCACCCTCGGCCCGTTTTTCCCGCACCTCTTCGGCGGTGCGGATCATCGTACGCACCCCGGCCGCGAAGCCGAGAAGGGCGAACACCACCAGAAAGGCCGGCCGTGTTCCGAACAGGCTGTCGAGCCCGTATCCGATCGCCAGCCCGAGCAGCATCCCCGCGACGAGCTCGGTCACCATGCGCCAGGCGAGCGAGCTCTGGGTGTACTTCTCTCCGGCGCTGCTACCCTTGCCGGGAGCCTCGCCGGAAGACCTGGCTGCGTGGATCCGGTGTTCGAGGGCCTTCATGCGTTCGGAAAAGGATTCCTCTTCCATCGCCTTGTTTGCCCCTCGCTTCCCGTCGTTGCGTCCCCAAGCCCTGTACTGACTTTTGCGAGGGTCTTAAAGCAATCGTGAAAGGTCTGTCAAGCAAACCGGGCCCTTGCCAAAAACATGCAAGATATTGTTTTAAAACCAATATCTCTCGAGATGAGATTCCGCCGCAGGGTTATTTTGCGGCTTTGCAGCGTAATTCGGGTGCGCGGGCCTTCCGAGTCACTCATTCAACCAGATGGTTGATCTTACATTCAACCAAGTCGTTGACTTTTCAGGGTGATAGGAGAACTGTCCGCGCATGGAGCCTCGCACCGATCCCGACCTCGATCTCGTCTTCGCCGCCCTCGCCGATCCGACCCGTCGGGCGCTGCTTCGGGTGCTGCTGGACGGCGAGCAGAGCGTCAGCGATCTGGCGGAGCCACTGCCCATGTCGCTCGCCGCCGTCTCGAAGCATCTCCAGATCCTCGGGCGCGCAGGGCTGGTGAGCCAGGTGCGCGAGGGCCGCGTGCGGAGCTGCCGGCTCGAGCCCGACGCGCTGGCGGCAGCCTTTGTCTGGATGCAGGGGTTCGGCGCCTTTGCGACAGCGGATTACGACGCGCTGGAGCGGCTTCTGGACGCGGCCCTCGGCGAGGAGGGCGTGGTCAACGAGGTGGAGGGGCCCGACGAGGAAGAGGCGATGCTCCGGCGCACCGACGGTGGTTGAGGCGGAGGGCCTCCTCCTCGCGCGGAGGCGGAGGCCCGATCGCGATCAGATGCCGACCGCGACGATCGCCTTGGCGAGCTTGTCGAGCCCGTCGGCCGGCAGGCCCGCGATATTGATGCGGCCCGTGCCCACCATGTAGACGCCATGCTCCTCGCGCAGCTTCGCCACCTTCTCGAGCGTGCCGCCGAGCTGGGTGAACATGCCGCGGTGCACGGCGATGTAGTCGAAGCGGTCGGAATTCGCCTCGCGGCGCAGCGCCTCGGCGAGCCCCTTGCGGAGCGTGAGCATGTTGAGGCGCATGTCCTCAAGCTCGGCGATCCAGTCGGCACGGAGTTCCGCATCATGGAGGATGAGCGAAACGACCTTGGCGCCGTGATCCGGCGGGAAGGAGAAGTTCAGCCGGTTGAGGGCTCCGATGTTGGCCTCGGTCACCTTCGCCGCTTCGGCGTCCTTGCCGATGACGATGGCCGCGCCGACGCGGTCGCGGTAAAGGCCGAAGTTCTTCGAGCAGCTCGCGGCGAGCATCACTTCGGGCAGGGTCGCGGCGAGATGCCGGAGCCCGGCGACGTCCTCCTCGAGCCCGTCGCCGAAGCCCTGATAGGCGAGGTCAACGAAGGGCACGAGGCCCTGCTCGCCGATCTGGGCGGTCAGCGCCTGCCACTGCTCGAGGCTGAGATTGGCGCCCGTCGGGTTGTGACAGCACCCGTGCAGGATCACCACATCGCCCGCCTTTGCGGCCTTGAGGTCCTCGCACATCGCCTCGAAGCTCACGGCCCCCGCCTCGGCATCGTAGTAGCGGTAGGTCTTCGCCGCGAGGCCGACATGGGCGAGAATCTGCGGGTGGTTCGGCCAGGTGGGATCGGAATACCAGACCGTGGCATCGGGCGTCGCGCGCTTCACGAGCTCGGCGAGCTGGCGCACCGCTCCGGTGCCGCCCGGCGTCTGACCGCCGCCGATACGTTCGGGCGCGACGGAATCGCCGAGGATCAGGCCGGCCATGCCGGTGACGAAGCTCTTGTCGCCCAGCACGCTGAGATAGGTCTTTGTCTCCTGCTCCTTCCAGAGCCGGTGCTCGGCGGCCTTGACCGCCCGCATGATCGGCGTGGACCCCTGCGGGTCCTTGTAGACGCCGACGCCGAGATCGAGCTTCTCGGTGCGCGGATCGGCGGCATACATGCCGATGAGCTGGATGATCTTGTCGGGAGGGGGCGCCTTGAGGGCTTCGAACATGTTCGGTCTCCGGGGTCAAACGCCGATGAGGTCGCGGTCGCGGGTGAGCACGCGGCGGAGGGTTACTCGCCGCTCCGGCGAAAAGCCGGCCTTCTGGTAGAGCGCCAGGGCACGGGGATGGTCGAGCGTGTTGGTGCTGACCGTGACGCGCCGGGTGCCCGGGCGGTCCCAGGCCATGTGGACCGCCGTCTCGAGCAGGAAGCCGCCGAACCGATGGCCGATCACGTCCGGGACGAGACCGAAATAGGCGATCTCGCAGGTTCCGGGCTCGCGCGCGTCGAGAAGGAAGAAGCCATGCGGCCAGCCCGCGCGGAGGAAGGTGTAGAGCGTGACGGCCGGATCGCCGAGGTAGGATTGCAGCTCCTCCGTCGGGCGCTCGAACTGGTCCGTCCACTCATACTCCTGGCCCACGGTGCCGTAGAGCGAGAGGAAATACCAGGGCGGCGGATTATCGGCGGCGATGAGCGCGGAGGTCGGGCCCGCGGGGATGTGTGGGCGGGGATAGGACGGCCTTTCCTCCATCGCGAGATGGGTCACGATGTAGTCGACGACGTCGCCGGCGCGGTGCTTCATCCCTTTTCCACCTTCAGATCCGCGTAGGCGCCCCATTCCGCCCAGGAGCCGTCGTAGAGCGCGTGATTGCGGTTGCCGAGCCTTTCGAGCGCGAGCGAGAGGATCGCCGCGGTGACGCCGGAGCCGCAGGTGGTGATCGCGGGGCGCGCCACATCGACGCCCGCGGCCTCGAAGATCGCGCGGAGCTTCTCCGGCGATTTCATCGTTCCGTCCGAATTGAGCAGCGCCGCGTAATGGACGTTCTTCGCACCGGGGATATGGCCCGAACGCAGTCCCGGACGCGGCTCCGCCTCGGCACCGGTGAAGCGGCCGGGCGAACGGGCATCGATGATCTGCGCATCGCCGAGCTTGGCGCTCGAGGCAACCTGGGTCACGTCGCGCACGAGACCCGCATCGCGCCGGGCGGTGAAATGACGGTCGCGCGGAATCGGCGCGAGATCCTCGACCGGGCGCCCTTCGGACAGCCATTTCGGCAGACCGCCATCGAGCACCGCGACATCTTCCTTTCCGAACAGGCGGAAGAGCCACCACGCCCGGGCGGCGCTGAAAAGCCCCAGGCTGTCGTAGACGATGATGCGGTGGCCGTCGCCGATGCCGAGCGCGCGGACCCGCGAGATGAACTTCTCGACCGGCGGCGCCATATGCGGCAGGTCCGACTGGGTGTCTGCGATTTCATCGATGTCGAAGAACCGGGCACCCGGAATATGGCGGGCCTCGTATTCGGCGTGCGCGTTGCGGCCGGAGTCGGGCATGTGCCAGCTTGCATCCAGGATGCGGATGTCGGGGGCGTCGAGATGCGCCGCCAGCCAGTCCGTGGTCACCAGAAGCTTCGGATCACTACCTGCCATTCTCATTCCCGCCCGCGCAATTTTGTGACGAGACCACCGCATATCCCCGAATCTGCTGAGGAGCAACCCGGGCGGCGCGGCCACTCGGCTCAGACGCCCGCAAGCTCCTGATGGTGGTGGTGGATGAGCGCGGCGATGTGATCGGCGACGACCCGGACACGGCGGGCGGCGGCAAGATCGGCGTGGAGGACGAGCCAGATCTCCTGCGAGAGGCCCGGATCCTCCGGCAGCGCCTCCAGCCCGGCGGCGCGCGCGAGGAAGTGCGGCAGGACGGCAATGCCGAGGCCGGCGCGCGCCGCGCTCACCTGGCTTGCGAGGGTCGTGGTGGCAAGCACGGGGGGGCGGCCGGCGAGCCTTTGCTCGATCCAGCGCGCGGCGGGCAGATCGGCCTGCACCTCTGCCCAGCCGATGTATGGCTCGGGGCCCGCCACCCTGCCCGCTCTCCAGCCCGAAGCGGCATAGAGCCCGTAGCCGAGGGTGCCGAGACGGCGCTGCGCCACATGCCCCCGCTCGGGCCGCACGAGACGCAGCGCAAGATCGGCCTCGCGGCGGTGGAGGTTCACCGCCTGGACATTCGTCACGATCTCGAGCTCGAGCCGGGGATGGGCCGCGAGGAGCGTCGGGAGGCTCGGGATCAGAAGCGGAGTGGCGAGATTCTCGGCGGTCGCGAGCCGGACGCGGCCCGAGACCTCGCCCTGCGCCTCCTCGGCGCTGGCGCCGAAGGCTTTCGCAGCGGCCTCGAGCGCCTCGGCCCGCGGCACGAGTGCCGCACCCTCGTCGGTCAGCCGGTAGCCCGACTGGTGCCGGATGAAGAGCGGCAGACCGAGCGCGGCCTCGAGCCGCTCGATGCGGCGCGAGGTGGTGGCGATGCCGCCGCCCAGCGCGCCGGTGGCACCCGTCAGCGTGCCAGCCCGCGCAACGGCGAGAAACACCCGTGCATCGTCCCAGACCAGATCGGCGCCACGCATGCTGCCTCGTCTTTCAGAAATGGAAATCCATCTTCCGGAAAGGAGCATGGTTTTCCGGCTGCGAAAAGCCAAATCTCGGGAGGACACGGCTTCAACGGAAGGACAGCGAGATGGAAACGCGCACACTTGGCGGAGGGCTCGAGGTATCGGCGCTCGGGCTCGGCTGCATGGGCATGAGCGAATTCTATGGCGCGCGGGATGACGCGGAGGCGACGCGGGTGCTCGAACGCGCCGTCGAACTCGGGGTGAGCTTCTTCGACACCGCCGACATGTATGGCCCGTATCACAACGAGGAGCTGCTCGGCCGGTTTCTGGCGGCGCGGCGGCCCAGGGCGGTGATCGCGACAAAATTCGGAATCGTACGCAAGCCCGGCGAATATGCCCGCACCATCGACAACAGCCCCGAATATGCCCGCGCATCCTGCGAGGCTTCGCTGCGGCGGCTCGGGGTGGAGCGGATCGATCTCTACTACGTTCACCGGGTCGATGCCGGGCAGCCGGTCGAAGAGGTGATGGGGGCGCTCGCCGATCTCGTTACCGAAGGCAAGATCGGCCACATCGGGCTTTGCGAGGTGAGTGCGGCGACGCTGCGCCGCGCCCACGCCGTGCATCCGGTGACGGCGGTTCAGACGGAATATTCGCTCTGGACCCGGGATGTCGAGGGGGAGGTCCTGCCCGTCTGCCGCGAGCTCGGGGTGGCCTTCGTGCCCTATTCGCCGCTCGGGCGCGGGTTCCTCACCGGCACATACGGCAAGGGCCAGAGCTACGCCGAGGGCGACTTCCGCGCCGCTCTGCCACGGTTCCAGGAGGACAATCTCGCGGCCAATCTCGCGATCGTCGAGGCGGTGAAGGCGATGGCGGAGGAGAAGGGCTGCACGCCGGCACAGCTCGCGCTGGCCTGGCTTCTGGCGCAGGGCAAGGACATCGTGCCGATCCCCGGCACACGGCGGGTGCGCTATCTCGAGGAGAATGTTGCAGCCTCGAGTGTCCGGCTCAGCGAGGCCGACGTCGCGGGACTTGCCCGGACCCTCGAGGCGCTGCCAGTCTCGGGCGGGCGCTATACCGAGGAGGGGATGAAGGGCGTCAACGTCTGAGGCGCCCCTCCCTTCGCGTGCCTCAGGGGATCTGGGCGCGCAGGGCTTCGAGCGAGGCCTCGCCCGGATTGGCGGCGAGCGCCTCCTCAAGCGCCGCGCGGGCTTCCTCGGAGTTCCCGGTGAGTGCCGCGATGCGGACGACCATGCTCCAGGCCTGGACGAGCTGGGGGTCCATGCGGACCGCCTCGCGGAAGGCCGCACTCGCGCCGACGGGGTCACGCAGCACAAGGGCGACGCCCCCGAGCTGGAGGTGGGTTTCGGGGAAGTCGAGGCGGCCTGCCATGGCGGCCTGCCATTCCTCGGTCGCCTGACGGCGCGCGGCCTCCATCGCGTCGGGCATATGGGCGATGGGCGCATCGATCATGGCTCGCGCCGCTGAGATGCGGACGCTGCGGATGGGATCGGAGAGGCTGGCCACGAGGCGCGGCACACGGTCGGGGGGCGCCGCCATGCGCTGCGCATCGACCGCGGCGGCACGCACGACCGGATCGGGATCGCGCAGCAGCGGCTCGACCGCTTCGGCCGCCTCCGGGCTGCCGGACTGGCCGAGAATCCAGAGCGCGGTCGCCCGGACGATACCGGGCCGCTCGGGATCGAAGGCAAGCGTGATGAGCTCGCCCGCTGCGGCGACGGGATCGGCCAGGCCCTGGGCCATCGTTTCGCCATAATGCGGGCCGCGATGGGTGCTTTCGGGATACCACTCCGTGATCTGCGCCGCGGCCCAGTCCGGCGTCTCCCCCGTATGGCAGGTCGTGCAGGCATCGGGCGCGCCCGTCACCGCGTCGAGATCGGGCCGGGGCACGCGGAGCGAGTGATCGGCGCGCCAGTCGTTGCCCATGTAGACCCGCTCGACCATGTGACAGTTCTTGCACTCGGCGCCGGGGGTACCAGGCTCGTGGAAATGGTGCTCGGGGCTGTCGTATTCGGCGAGGCGGAGGCTCGGAAATGCGGTGTTGCCCGCCGGGCTGTGGCACTGGGCACAGACGGCGTTGCCCTCAGCCCGGAGGGTTGCCGAATGCGGCTCATGGCAATCAAGGCAGGTAACGCCTTTCGCATGCATCTTTGACTGCAGGAACGAGCCGTAGACATAGACCTCATCGAGGATCTGGCCATCGGCCTGGTAGAGGCCGGGCATCAGCAGCGAGAGGTTGTAGCTGTCGTGAAAGGGCGTGCCGGGCAGCGGCTCGTCGGCGAAATGCGGTTCGCGGCGGGAATGGCAGGTCGCGCATTGCTCGAGGGTGGCCTCGCGGTCGGAGAAATCGACACTGAAGCCGTAGTTCGGCGGCGGGCTGCCGCGGGACTTGCGCGGACCGGAGGCCCAGGCGGCATGGGCCGAGCCCGGCCCGTGACAGGCTTCGCAGCCGACGCCGATCTCGGCCTCGGTGGAGGCGAAGGTATGCGCGGTCGCGTCATAGTTCTTCACGAAGCCGGTGGCATGGCATTCAGCGCAGCGGCCGTTCCAGTTCTTGTAGGGGCCGGTCCAGTGCATGCCATCGTCCGGCGCGAAGGGTCCGTCCGTGGAGAGGCTGAACCAGCCGCCCTTCTCGCTGTCCCAGACCACGTCGAAGCTCTGGAGCCGGCCCGGTTCGGTCTCGATGAGATACTGCTGGAGCGGGTAGACCCCGGCGACCGAATGGACCCGGTAGTCGGTCGTCACGCCATCGGTCTCGGTGACGGCCACGTGGTAACTGCCGTCGGGCTCGATCCGGAAGCGGGCGGTCATGTCGCCCTGCGAGAATTCGGTGCCGTCGAAATCGGCGCGAACATTCCCGGGCGTGGGCGCGGTCCAGGCGAGGCCGTGATGGGAGCCCTTCCAGGCCTTGGCCTCCGCCCGGTGGCACGCGGTGCAGCTCTCCGAGCCAACGTAGGCCGGGGGCGCGTCAGCCGGGGTCATCTCGGCGGCGGCGGCCGGGAGCGCGGCGAGCAGGAGGCCGGAGACGATGAGGACGGCGAGCTGGGCGAGGGCTGTGCGGCGCATGGCGGAGCCTCCGGTCTGCTGGCGGCTCGGAAGATCGGGCGCCTTCTGGGGGTGCGGGAGCACCTTAACTTGGCGGCCGGAGCGGCGCCAGCGGCGACGGCCGCATGCGACGACCGCGTGGAGCGTGCGGGCCATCAGCTCCTTGCCGGTGCCGGTTTCACCCGGCTCCCGGCGAGCCGGCGGGTGCGCTCCAGGAGCCGTGGCATCACCGGGATCTCGCCGATGATCGTACCGAAAGGATCGTTGTCCGTCCGGGCCTTTGAAGCGCGCGACCGGCGGCGGGCCGTCATGCGGACGCCGAGCGCATACCCCAGGTGGCGCACGATCCAGGACTGCATGCCGCCGGTCGCGACCTCGGTCTTGCGGAGGCTGGCCCCATCGGAAAGGCCGTGCGGCGAGGTGCAGCCGATCCGGCAGGTCAGCGACGTTGGCCGCCGCCAAGGTCGGGGGCGGCCGTGCGCCAAGGTGTCGCGGCACGGTCGACGGGAAATCAGCCGATGGCGCGGACGGGCTTCAGACGGCGGTTCGAACCGAGCCGCGGCGCGGTGAGCACGGTCTGCGGGCCGCCCTGGCCGCCAAGCTCGAGCACGCGGTCGCGCATGACCTCGGTCGCCTCGGCCGACCCCGAGGGCAGCGTCTCCGGATCCATCGGCGCGCCGATGGTGATCCGGTAGGGCTGGCGTTTCTTGTTCACCACCTCATGAAAAAGGGTGATGTCGCGGAGCGTCGGGTGGATGCGGTCGAAGATATAGAAGATCGCGGAATTGCGCGCGGTGATGTGGAGCGGCACAATCGGCAGGTTGAAGCGACGGGCGAGCATGGCGCCAGAGGCCATCCAGGGCCGCTCGTGGAGCTTCAACCAGCGGCGCTTGGCGAGGCGGCCGGAAGGGAAGAGCACGCCGAGGCGGCCGGAGCCGAAGGCCTCGTGGGCGTAGTTCATCGTCTCGCGGTTCTGCTTGTGGCTGCGCTTTTCCGGGCGCCACTCGACCGGCGCCAGCACATGGCCGAGCTGTGGAAGGACGCGCATCGCATCGGCATTGGCGAAGATGAAGAGATCGGGGCGGCGGCGGGAGAGTGCCTTGTAGAGCACGACGCCGTCGGCGATGCCGGTCGGGTGGTTGGCCATCACGATTGCGGGGCCGGAGGCGGGAATGTTCTCGAGACCCTGCACCTCGATATGATGGTAGAACATCTCGGCGAGCGAGAGGAGCACCTCACCCCCCTGGGGCATCTTCTCGACTTCCTCGCCGATGCGGATGGTATATTCGTACTTGAGGAGGAGATGCAGCACCTTGCGCGCGGCCGTGACGCCGATCCCCCGGCGCTCGAGCCAAGGCGCGCGTTCCTCGATGAGCTGGTCGACCACTTCCCGCATAATTGGCCCCGTCTATCACATCAGTCTAACACATCCATGACATCCGCCGCAGTCATGGCGTGTCGTCGGTTAACAGGCGACTTACCATTTCGGACGCGTCCTTGGAAAGATCGGGCTGCCCTGCAAGGCGTTCGAGCGCCGCCCGCATCGCGTCGCGGCGTTCGGCGCCGAAAACCCGCCATGTGCCGAAAGCGGTGGTGAGGCGTGCGGTTGTCTGCGGGTTGACCGGATCGAGCCGGATCAGCCAGTCGATGACGAAATCATAGCCGGCGCCGCTCTCGGCATGGAAGCCCGCGGCATTGCCGCTGGCGAATGCGCCGACGAGCGAGCGGAAGCGATTCGGATTCTTCCAGTCGAAATCCTGGCGGCGGGCCAGGGCCTGAACGGTCTCGACTGCGGTTTCGGGCGGTGTGAGGCTCGCCTGAACGGCAAACCACTTGTCCATCACCAGCCGGTCGGACGACCAGACCGCCTCAAACTCGGCAAGCGCCTCCGCCCCACGGCCATGGGCCACGAGGAGTGACAGCGCCGACATGCGCTCGGTCATGTTGTCGGCCGCGGCAAACTGGGCCTCGGCCCGGCCCGCTTCCGGCTCGAGGGCCGTCAGGAGGCCGAGCGCGCGGGCCCGCAACGCCCGGCGGCCCGCCGCGGCGGCATCGGGCAAATAGGGCCCCGGCACGTCGTTGTCCTGATAGAGCGCGGGCAGCATCTCGCCAAGGCCCGCGGCAATCGCGACCTCGAGGCGCCGGCGCGCGGCATGGATAGCCCCCGGATCCGGCGCATGCCCGGCCTCGGCCAGCGCCGAGATCACATCCTCGACGGACGGCAGCCCGAGAGCGAGCGCCTTGAAGGCGGGATCGAGGCTGTCATCCTCGGCAAGCGCGGAAAGAGCGTCGAGATATTCGGGCTCGGCCGTGACCCCGGCGTCGCGGGACATCCGGCCGATGAGATCGAGGGCATGGGCCCTGCCCGCTTCCCACTTGTTGAAGGGGTCGCTGTCATGACCGAGCAGGAAGGCGCGCCCCGCTGCGTCCGATGGGCGCTCAAGGATAACGGGCGCGGAAAAGCCGCGCAGAAGCGAGGGGACAGGCTGTTCCGTCATGGCCCACGAGAAACGCTGCACCGGGTTGGTGAGTTCCAGAACCCCGCTCTCGATTTCTGCACCCTCTCGGTCGAGAAGACCGTAAGCGACCGGGATCACCAGCGGCGCCTTGACCGGCTGACCGGGGGTGGGCGGCGTTGATTGCGAGAAGGTCAGGCTGTATTCGCCCGCCTCGAAGCTTTCGCGGACCTTGAGGCGAGGGGTGCCCGCCTGGGAATACCAGCGCTTGAACTGGGTGAGATCGCGACCGGACGCATCCTCGAAGACCTTCAGCCAGTCCTCGATCGTGCAGGCCTCGCCGTCGTGACGCTGGAAATAGAGGTCAAGTGCCTTGGCATAGGTCTCCGGGCCGACCAGGCGGCGGAGCATGCCGATGACCTCGGCCCCTTTCTCATAGACGGTGGCGGTGTAGAAGTTGTTGATCTCGATGTATTCCTCGGGCCGCACAGGGTGGGCGAGCGGGCCCGCATCCTCGCGGAACTGCGCCGAGCGGAGGCGGATGACGTCCTCGATGCGCTTGACCGCCGCACTGCGCTGATCGGCCGAGAACTGCTGATCGCGGAAGACGGTCAGGCCTTCCTTGAGGCAGAGCTGGAACCAGTCGCGGCAGGTGATGCGGTTGCCGGTCCAGTTATGGAAATACTCGTGCGCGATGATCGACTCGATGAAGGCGTAGTCGGTATCGGTGGCGGTCTCGGGGCTCGCCAGCACGTATTTCGAGTTGAAGATGTTGAGGCCCTTGTTCTCCATGGCCCCCATGTTGAAGTCGTCGACCGCGACGATCATGAAGCGGTCGAGATCGTATTCGCGGCCGTAGACCTCCTCGTCCCAGGCCATCGAGCGCTTGAGCGCATCCATCGCATAGCCGCAGCGCGGCTCGTCGCCCGGACGGACCCAGATCTGGAGCAGCACCTCACGGCCCGAGCGGGTGGTGAAGCTGTCCTCGACCGCGCGCAGATCGCCCGCAACGAGCGCGAAGAGGTAGCAGGGCTTCGGGTGCGGATCCTCCCACTCGGCCCAGCCGGGGCCGGACCCGATGAGGTTGCCGTTCGAGAGCATGACCGGCGCGTCGCCCTCGATGCGGACCTTGTAGGTCGCCATCACGTCGGGACGATCGGGGAAGAAGGTGATCTTGCGGAACCCCTGGGCCTCGCACTGGGTGCAGTACATGCCGCGCGACATGTAGAGACCCTCCAGCGCGGTATTGGTGTCGGGCGAGATCTCGGTTTCGGCTTCCCAGACAAAGGGGCGCTGAGGCACGAGCTCGGCCGGGATGCGCAAGCCCTCGCCGTCGAGCGCCTGGGCGTTGCGGGGCACGGTCTGGCCGTCGATCGCAGCCGAGATGAGCTTCAGCGCGCGCCCCTCGAAATGGAGATCATGCGGGTCTTCCGGCAGAGCCGGGTTGGGCCGCATGTGAAGGCGCGCCCGCACGCGGGTCGCGCCGGGAGAAAGCCTCACCGTGAGTTCCACGCGGTCGGTCAGGTAGGTGGGGGGCAGGTAATCGGCGAGCCGGATCACCGGGGCCTCTGCGTCGACGCGCGCCATGGGAGATTTCCTTCTCTGAGTCGCGCGCAACGTGTCACGATGATGCAAAACTGGTCAAGCGCTCGCGGCGCGACGGCGAGCCTGCGCAGCGGTCTCGACGCGAGCGGCCGAGACGCCTATCCTCTGGTCAGGTATCAGGTAAGCGAAGTCGTGCTCATGTCTCGTCCCGTAATCGGCATCATTGGCAACAGTCACATGGCCAATGACACCTATCCCGTCCAGGCGGCGGGCGTCTCCAACATCGAAGCCGTCGCCGATCTGACCGGCGCCATACCGCTGATCGTGCCCGCCCTGCCCAAGGTCGGGGCCATCGCCGACCTGCTCACGGCCTGTGACGGGTTTGTCTTCACCGGCGGACGGCCCAATGTGCATCCAAGCCTCTACGGGCACGAACCCACGGAGAAGCACGGCGCCTTCGACCCCGACCGCGATGCGGTGACACTGCCGCTCATCTCGGAATGCGTGGCGCGCGCGGTGCCGATCTTCGGGATCTGCCGGGGGTTTCAGGAATTCAACGTTGCCTTCGGCGGCACGCTCCACCCGGAGATTCGCGAGATTCCCGGCCGGATCAATCACCGCATGCCGCCGGACGGAACGCTGGAGGAGAAGTTCGAGCTGCGCCACACCGTATCCCTGACCCCCGGCGGGCAGTTCCATCGCCTGCTCGGCAAGGACGAGATCATGGTCAACTCGCTGCACGGCCAGGGCATTCTCGACCGGGGCGAGCGCGTGGTGATCGAGGGACTGGCATCCGACGGCACTCCGGAGGCCATCGTCATCAAGGGCGCGCAGGGTTTCGCGATGGGAGTGCAGTGGCACCCGGAATGGAACGCAGTGGCCGATCCTGTTTCGCGTACGCTCTTCATTGCCTTCGGCGAAGCTGTTTCGGCCTGGGCACAGCGGCGCCGGAGGGAGATGGGGGCAGCGGTCTGAACCGCTGCCGCGCCGGGACGGTCCGCATCGGCACGTTAAGGGAAGGCTAACCAAAGCCCATGCAGAACGGATCGAGGGGCAATCCGCATGGGAAACGGCATGAACGCACGCAGCGGCAGGATGCAGCAGACGAGCCCGGCTCAGACAGCGGAGCCCGCACAGCGGCGCCGGACCGGCTTGCTCCCGATCGCGGCATCAAGCGCGGGCGAACGCGCACTCGGGGGCCTTCAGCTCATGGCCGAGGATTGCCCCGGTGTCCACCACACGGCCCAGCTTCAGGAGATGGCGGACGCCGCGCCGAACCGCACGGGCCTGCCCGACGCGCTGAAATCGGGCGTCGAGACCCTCTCGGGGCAGGGGCTCGATGATGTAAGGGTGCATTACAATTCGGCCGAACCGGCCAAGGTCGGCGCTCATGCATACGCGCAAGGCAGCGAGATTCACATGGCCCCCGGTCAGGAGCGGCACCTGCCGCACGAAGCCTGGCATGTGGCGCAGCAGAAACAGGGGCGGGTCCAGCCCACGACCGAGCGCGGCGGCATTGCGGTCAACGACGATCCGGGCCTCGAGACTGAGGCCGATGCGATGGGCGCACGCGCCGCTCAGATGAAACCCGCTGATAGGGAGACGCTGGCGGATGCGCCCGCCGCCCCGGCGCGCCCGGTGGCACAGGGCAAGTTCGAGCTCGCGCTCGACGGGCTCACACCGGAGAAGCTCGAGGCGATCCTGCCGAGCTATGGCGTGACCGAGGCGACAGATATCGCGACCGTGCTCGGAAAGTTCGAGCAATACCGGGATTCGAAATTGCCGGTGGTGTCTGTTCCGCAACTGGTGGAACTCACGCTCGGGCGATCGAAGGAGGAAGTCTCCGCTGCGGTAAAGGAAGATCTTTCGGCACGATCGGGCGAGACAGAGGAAGAGACGTCCACAGTGACACTCTATCGCGGCGATACCCGTTCACCGGAACAGATCACCGCGGCGGGCGGCTTCTTCGGCCGCGACCACGCGCCGATCACCATCGAGCATGCCCGCGTGATCATGCAGGATTGGGACGCGCTGTCGGCGCAGGAAAAACTCGATCGCGCTCAGGCCTGGAAAGCGCAGACCAAGGCCAAGCACGAGATCGTGCCGTTCGTGGCGACAGGTGCGGAATCGCAGAAGGCGGGCCATGAGTACAAGATCAACATTCCGCTGGTTTTCCGCGGCAAGCAGAAGGGCGAAAGCGCCTTTACCCCCAAACTCGGCTGCGATGTCTGGCCGATCGGTTCCGCGACGGTCATGGCGATCAAGATGCACGGGGGAGAGGTGATCGTGCTGACCGGCATTCCCGCGAAGTTCATCGAGCTTTGAGGGAGCCAGCCCTCGCGCAACGCGCGGAAATCCGCAGGCGGCGTAAGGAAACATCAAATTCATGTCGACTGACGTTGCCCGACTTCCGTGCTAGCCTACCCTTATTCATCTCACGTGATTGCGCAGCTTGCTCCCTCCCCGACTGTCCGACTAAGCCTGCCACCTTTCCGCCTGCTGCCGTGCGAGCGGCGCCAGCGCCATTCCAGAAGGATCCGGCCTCCGCATGCTGCATCTGACCGAACTGACCGAGAGACTGCGCAGCCGCGACCTGACCAGCCGCGATCTCGTCGATGCAGCCCTGGCCCGGATTGAGGCATCGGGCCGCGAGGGGCCGCTGATCTTCCGCGCCCTCGACGCCGAACGGGCGCGGGAGACCGCCGAACACGTCGACAGGGCACGCGCCGGCGGCGCCGCGCTACCGCCCTTCGCGGGCATTCCGGTGACGGTGAAGGATCTCTTCGACATGGCGGGCGAGGTCACGCGGGCCGGGTCGCGCGTGCTCGACGATGCGGCTCCGGCGGCGCGCGACGCCCCGGCCGTCGCCCTGCTGCGCCGGGCAGGCTTCATCGTGATCGGGCGCACCAACATGACCGAGTTTGCCTATTCGGGCCTCGGCGTGAACGCCCATTTCGGCACGCCTGCCAATCCGGCCGCCCCTGGCGAGATCCGCATTCCCGGCGGTTCCTCCTCCGGCGCGGCGGTCTCCGTCGCCGCGGGCATGGCGCCCGCGGCGCTTGGCACCGATACCGGTGGCTCCTGCCGCATTCCGGCGGCCTTCTGCGGCATCGTGGGGTTCAAGCCCAGCAGCACGCGGATCTCGCGCGCGGGCACCGTGCCGCTTTCGCGCTCGCTCGACAGCGTGGGGCCGCTCGCGGGAAGCGTCTCCTGCTGCGCGCGCCTCGATTCGGTGCTCTCGGGCGGCCGGGGCGAGGATGCCGCACCCGCGCCCGCACCGGGGCTGCGGCTTGGGGTTGTCGGAAACTACGTCGCCGAGGCGCTCGATGATGCCGTGGGGGAGGCCTTCGGCGCGACGCTCAACCGCCTTCGGGGCGCCGGGGTCGAGATCATCCCGGTTTCGATTCCGGAATTCGACGAGATGCCGACGCTCAACGCCATGGGCGGGATTGTCGGCGCAGAGGCCTTCGCCTGGCACCGCGAGCTTCTGGAGACCCACGGTGGCCTTTACGACCCCTTCGTGCGCGCCCGCCTCGAGGCCTCCCGCGGCATGCCCGCCGCCGATTACATCCTTCTTCTCGAGGAGCGCGAACGGGTGCGCGCGCAGGTTGCCGCGCGGATGGCAGGGCTCGATGCGCTGGCAATGCCCACTGTGCAGATCCTGGCGCCAAGGCTCGCCGATCTCGACACGGCCGAGCGGGCAACGCAGGTGAACCGGCTCTGCCTGCGCAACACCTCGCTCGCGAATTTCCTCGATGTGCCCGCGATCTCGATCCCCTGCCAGGATACCGGGGCCCTGCCCGTCGGTTTCATGCTGATGGGGCGGACCGGCGAGGACCGCAAGCTTCTCTCGGTTGCTGCAGGTCTCGAGACACTGATCCGGAAACCGCAGCGCACGCTCGGAAGATCTTTACCATCACATGCCAGTTTGACCGCGGGCCTGGCACCGGTGCCGCAGCCCGTTTCCCGAGACAATCTGATGATGTGATCGCCCCTCTTCGGGCGTTCCCGCAAGCGCGGGGCGATCCGGAGGCAAGGGTGCATGAAACGGATCGTGATCGCATGTGACGGAACCTGGAACCGCGCGGACATGGACCAGCCGAGCAATGTGCTGCGGCTGGCACGGGCCGTAGCCCCACATGGCGCAGACGGAATCGAGCAGGTGGTCTGTCATCTGGACGGGGTGGGCAGCGGGCGCGGAACCGGCTGGCTTGCGCGCACGATTGACAAGACCCTCGGCGGCGCGATGGGCTTCGGGCTCATGGAGAACATTGCGGAGGCCTACCGTTTTCTCGTCTTCAATCATGCGCCAGGCGACCAGATCTTCCTGTTCGGCTATTCGCGGGGCGCCTTCACGGCGCGCTCGCTCGTCGGTCTCATCCGCAATTGTGGTCTGCTGCGGCGTGACGCGATCGACGAGCTGCCGGAGGCGCTCGCGCTCTACCGGTCGCGCGGCGACGAGGGACATCCCAATGGCACGCTGGCGCGGGAGTTTCGCGCCCGGAATGCGGTCGGCGGCGAGGAAGGCTGGCCGGAGCTCAGCTACCTCGGGATCTGGGATACGGTCGGTTCGCTCGGCATCCCGAAACATCTCTGGTGGGCCGCACGGGCCAATCGCGGCCTCGCCTTCCACGATACAGCCTTGACCAGCAAGGTGCGGGCCGCGCGCCATGCCGTAGCCATCGACGAGCGGCGGCGGACCTTCCAGCCCGCACTCTGGGACAATCTCGCCGCGCTCAACGCCGAACGGCCGTGCCTGCCTTACCGGCAACTCTGGTTTCCCGGCACCCATGGCAGCATTGGCGGCGGCACGCCGGAGCCGCTCTCGAACGAAGCGCTGCACTGGGTGGCAGAAGGGGCGATTGCCGAAGGGCTCGTGCTCGATCCGGAGGCCCGCGCGCTCTGGGCGGAGGCACGCGACTGCCGGGCGGCGATACCGTCGGAACACGGGCTTCTCGCGCAATTCGTCGCCCTTGGGCACCGGGACCGCAATGGGCCCGCCGATGTCGCGGAAATCGCCAATGCCGGCCGGCAGCGCTGGTCGCTGCTGCCGGACTGGCGGCCAGGTACGCTGAAGGCGGTTGCGGATGAGCTCGACATGCCCCCCGGCTTCTGGATCTGAGCTCGGCGGAGCAGGCTCGCGTGCCCATGGCGAAAGCGTGATGCTTTCCCTGCTGTCAAGCCGCGCGGCGCACGCTATCTAGGGCGCATGGACAGACGCAGCCTTCTCCTTTCGGGCCTTGCCCTTCCCTTGGCTCTCGCGCTTCCGGCCCAGGCCGCGAGCGTTGACGCCTCGGCGATCGACGCCTATCTGCGCGGCCTTCGCAGCGCCGAGGGCCGCTTCCGTCAGGTCAATCCGAACGGATCGACCCAGACGGGCGATTTCCAGATCTCGAAGCCGGGGCGGATCCGCTTCGACTACGACAAGCCCGCGGGCGCCATGGTGATTTCGGACGGCACCTGGGTCGGCGTTTTCGATCCGAAGTCGAATCGCAACCCGACGCGCTATCCTCTCGACAAGACCCCGCTCCGGATGCTTCTGCGCACGGATATCAGCCTTGCCGAGCCCGGCCTCGTGCTGGGGGCAACCAAGGATGCGAGCGGCACCCATATCACGGTTGTCGATCCTCGCAGCCCCGGCGAGGGCCGCCTCGTGATGACCTTTTCGGAAGGTCCGATCCGTCTTCGCGGCTGGGATGTCATCACCAAGGCGGGCCAGCGGACGCATGTGGACGTGACAGACATGACGGCGAACGTGAGCCTGTCGCGGAGCCTCTTCAATATCGAGCTCGCGGCGCGGAACTACCCCTGATCCTGCGGCGCCTCGGCCGGCAGCAGGCGGGCGAAGGTCTCCCGCGCCCGCTCGTCAACGAGCGTCGCGCGGCTTGCCTTTGAATTCGGCCTGCCCTTCCAGAAATCCGAGATGCCGTAGCAATGGAGGAAGGTGAACTCCTCCGACACGAAGCGGCGGCTGAAAAGCACGCCGTGGAGGCCGTGGGTTGCCCATGACTTGCCGCGCATTGGCCCCGAAGGGACGACACAGTATTTGGCCGGGCAGGTCGCCTCGTCGGCACCGCGCATGTAGTGATCCCGATGCATCGGCATCACCCCCTCCGCAACGTCAGGAAAGCGCCAGACACCGGGGACGCGGAGGAACCCGGCGCGCGAGGCGCAGGTCGCATCGAAGATGCTCGCTCCGCCGTTCCGGAACACCATTTCATCCACATCGCAGGAGAGCACGGCGCGGGCGCGGGCGAGGAAGCGCCAACGGGCGAGATTGAGCAGCGCAGCCTGCAGGAAGTTCGCGAGAAACTTCTTCTTCTTCGAGGCCTGAGGCCCATACAGGAACGGCATGCGCAGCACGCGCACGGCCTTCAGACCCTCGATCCCCTCAAGGGCCGCGAGAATATCGCCCGTGCCGTAGGCGTGAGAGAAATTGTCATAGAAAAGCACGGCCTCTGCGCCGTGCTCGCGGACATGGAAGCGCACCCAGTCGCGGATCCACGCCAGGTCGTTGTTGCGCGAAAGCGTGAGAAGGCAGTTGAGCCCGGCGAAGGTCGCGGTCTCGTCGGGGCTCAGATCAAGCTCGGCACGCCAGCCCGCAAAGACGATCGCCATCCGCCGCGCCGGCGTGGCACAGGGGATCTCGGCGATGTCATAGCGCTCGAAGCGGCGGATCCGGCAGACGCGGGCCGGAACTCCATCGATCTCGATCCGCGCAGCCCGCAACGGGCTCTCGAAATTCACGAGTTTGGGGCAGAAGAGCCAGACCCCCTGCCCGTCGAGGGACACGGCTTCATAGACAAGCGTGGTGAAATCATAGCCCGCATCGAAAGCCGCGGTGCGAAGATGGGCCGGAACGACGCGGTCGCGCCGGAGGCCGAGCGTCTCGGGCAGCACTATCGAGGCGAGCGCATCGGCGTCAGGCATCCGTGTCCTTTCTCTCGATGCCGTTCGGCGTCCAGGTGATCTTCTCGCGCCGTGTCCGCGCGATCATTTCCTTGTGCCGCCGGATCTCTGCCGGATCCTTGTAGCCCCGGGGATGGTCGAGATGCACGAGCGGCGCGGTGTAGCGCAAATGCTGGCCCGCAACGCCCGCGTTAATGAGGCGGATGCCGAATTCCTTGTCGCCGCCGCCATAGCGGATCGTTTCGTCAAAGCCGTTGACCTTCAGCGCATCGGAGCGGAACACAGAGGCATTCGCGCCGCAAAGCGCCTTCTGGACCGGAGTGATGCGGTCGAGGAAAACCTGGAACGAACGCGGGAAGGGCATGGTCTTGAGCCACGTGCCGATCCTGTCGATGGCATTGTGCGCGCGCAGCCAGTCGAAGTCGAACACTTGTCCGTCACTGACCATTTCCGGCGTGACGATTGCAGTTGTCGCCTTGTCGAGCCGGATCAGGCTGCCGGTCGAGAAGCGGCCGGGCCGGGCGAGCTCGAGGTGGCGGGCGATGAAACAGGGATGGATCATCACATCGCCATCGAGGAAGACGAGCAGATCCGCCTCCGAGGTCGCGATGGCGCGGTTGACGATCGCCCATTTCTCGAAGCCGCGATCCTCATGCCAGACATGGCGGATCGGGATCTCCGGGTGCCGGCCGGAAAAGGCCGCGATCGCCTCAGCCGTTTCGGGGCCGGAGCCGTCGTCGGCGATGCAGATGCTGACGGGCATCGCATCCTGCCGCACCACGGAGGCCAGACAGAGCATCAGCGCGCGCGGCGAATTGAAGGTTGCTATGATGACTTCGGTTTTCATGGCGTCACTCCCACCCGATGCGGGCGAGATAGTCCAGCGCGCTCAGATCCTCCACCTCATCTGCTTCGATATTGGCAACGGTCCGCCGAACCTTGCGCTCGTATTCCTCGTTCTTGGCGCGGAGGTTGGGGCCGCGCCCGATCTTCGCGGCGAGCTCCTCCTCGGAACGCGTGTAGTAGTGATTGAGCTGGACGTGTCCGGCCGAATAGAATTCCGGGCGGTTGCGGTCGCGGAGCGAAGCGCTCTCGCCGCGGTCGTTGCAGCTCGCCTCGCTGCCGTCGATCTCCATCGAATGAACCCGGAGGGCGGTCAGATGGCAGGGATCGACGATGCACTTGAAAGCGCGGACGCCGCGGACGTTGCTCATCGGGTCGCTCGCGCGCCGGCGGTAGTTGCGCAAGACGCCCCCCTGTGGCGGCGCGACATGGCCCGAGCGGCCAAACATGTGCCAGGGCAGCGAAATCGAATGGCATTCGCCGAGATGTGCGAGCGCACCAGGCAGGCTATCGGCGCGTTTCGGGATCAGGAACTCGTCGACGTCGATGAACGCCATCCAGCGGAAGTAGCCACCGAAATTGCGGGCGGCATGGGCATAGGCCAGAACCTGGTTGTGGATCTCGCGGCCCATGCGCGCGTCGCTGAAGACCTGGGCCCAGGGCATGATTGAAAGCTGCGGCGGCGGCAGGACATCGCGCAGGAGTGCGACGGTCGCATCCGTCGAGCCGTTGTCGTAGATCACGAAATGCGCGACGCCGGCCCGGGCATGGAAATGCGCCCATTCCTCGATGTGGCGCGCCTCGTTCCGCACAATGGCAGCGATTGCGACGCCGGCGCGATCCGGCTGCGGATCAGGCGGCGTGATGCCGATCTTGCTGATCTTTCCGAAGATCGGGAGTTTCCACAGCATTCGGACCATCTCACGGATTGTGCGGGCTGCATGTAACACCCCATGACGCGGGAGGCAAAGCAACGTTGCAGTCCCTGTCGTGGCTTCCTAATACTTGGCGCTCGGAACAGACCGCGAAATGGGGGTAATTTCATGCGTCTCGGGCTCGATTATGGCGGTACGAAGATCGAGGGAATCGTTCTTGGCCCCGATGGCGTGGAAAAGGCGCGGGAACGCATACCGACCCCACGCCACGACTATCGCGGCGGGATCGAGGCGATCCGCACACTTTTGGAGCGACTGGAGGCGAAAGCCGGCGGCCGGATCGATCAGGTGGGAATCGGTGTACCGGGCTCGGTTGATCGCGCGACGGGCCGAGTCTCGATGGGGAACTCGACGTGGCTCCATGGCAAGGACCTGCGCGGTGATCTCACCGAAGCGCTCGACAGGCCGGTGAAGATTGCGAATGACGCGAACTGCTTTGCGCTCTCCGAGGCGGTGGATGGCGGTGGCGCGGGCGGCGAGGTCGTGTTCGGCGTTATCCTCGGCACCGGGGTTGGCGGCGGGCTCGTCGTTCATGGCCGGCTCGTCGAGGGGGTGAATGCGACCGGCGGTGAATGGGGGCATATCCCGCTGCCAACCCCGCGCGATGACGAACGCCCTGGCCCCGCCTGCTCGTGCGGGGTGCCGGGCCACACAGAAAGCTGGCTCTCGGGGCCGAACTTCGCTGCGGACTACGCGCGCCGGACGGGCATTTCCGCGGATGACGGGCCGCGTGCTCCGGAGATCGTGGCGCTGGCGGCAGAGGGCAATGCTGAAGCCCTCGAAACGCTCGAGCGGTTCGAGGACAGGCTCGGCCGGTCTCTTGCGGTGCTTGTTAACGTGATCGATCCCGACGTGATCGTACTCGGCGGCGGCCTGTCGAATGTCGATCGCCTTTATGAAACCCTGCCACCGCTCGTGAAGCAACACGTCTTCGGCGACCGTTTCGAGACCCGGATCGTGAAGAACGTCCATGGCGACAGTTCCGGCGTCCGTGGCGCGGCCTGGCTCTGACGCGGGCGCAATGCGGATCGATATCCTCTCCGAGGCAAAGCGGCAGGGTCACGCGCTGACAGTCTGCTCGATTGTCCATGACGAGCTTTATGTCCTGCCGGAATTCTTCCGGCATTATCGCGCTCTGGGCGTCGATCGCTTTCTCGTTCTCGATGACGCCTCGACCGATGGAAGCCGCGAGTTTCTCGCCGCGCAACCGGATTGCACCGTCTTCACCAGCGATGTTCGCTATTTCGACATAGTGAACGGGCGCCGGGCGCTCCATGCTTGGCGACAGGAGTTGCTCGACCGCTACTGCGTGGGGCAATGGGCGCTCTTCCCGGACGCGGACGAGTTTCTCGTCCTGCCACCCGGTCGCGGCATTCGTGACGTGATCGCAACGCTCGAGCGCGAAGGCAGCCGCTCGATCTGGGGCCTGATGCTCGACATGTATCCCGAGACACTTGCGGGGATGCGGCCGGACGGCGGGCCGTTCCGGCTCGATGGCGGATGGTGCTACGATGGCGGGCTTCATCTCATCTATCGAAAGGGCTGGAACAAGCCGATGACGATCTACCGCGGGTCGCGGGCGCGGCTGATGGCGGAGAACGGCATTCTCGAGCGGGACCTCGGCTGGTTCAAGCGACAGGCGATCGCGCTCGGATTCGGCGGCTACCTCAAGCACAACATGATCTTCAAGGTGCCACTGATGTTCTGGCAAGAGGGCGATGTGGTGGAGGGTTCACACCAGATCGCGCCTCGCCCCACAACCAGCCGGATCCTCGCGATCCTGCATTTCAAGTTCACTCCGGATACCGCGCGCAAGATCGACTATGCGCTCTCGACCGGGGGCTACTACGAGGGTTCGCGGCAATACGTGGCTCTGGCCACCCTGATGGAGCGCCTGGCCGCGAAAGGCGGGAGCTTCATGGGACGCCGCTCGAAGCGCTTCACCGACTCCGGCGATCCCTACCGCACGGGCGCCGGGCGCTGGTCATGAGGCGGACGTGCGCAGGCTGAGCGTACGGCCTCTTTCGATGATGAAGGCCTCGAGCCGCGCATGGAGCTTGCGGAAATCCAGGCGCTCCTCGGCGACGCCACGGGCATTGCGGGCAAGCTCGGCCGCAAGCGCCCCCTCCCCTTCGAGAAGCCGATGGAGTGCCTCCCGGTAGGCGGCCGCGTCGTTCTCCTCGACCAACAGCCCGGTCCGCCCCTGCTCGATCAGGTCCGGAATGCCCGCATGGCGGGTCGAGATCACCGCCGCACCCGAGGCCATTGCCTCCTGAATCGCGGTCGGCAGCCCCTCCTCGTTGCCCGCAGCGTCCGTGACGGAATGCAGGAGGAAGACGGAAGCGCGGGCCAAGCGCTCCTGCACGAAGGCCCGATCGCGATGGCCGTGGAGCACGATGCGATCGGTGAGACCGTGTGTCGCCGCGCGATTGCGGCAATCGGCCATCAGGTCGCCATCGCCAATGATCTCGAGACGCGCGGCAGGGAACTCGCGCGCCATGGCGGCAAAGGTGTCAATCGTCGTGAGCGGAGCCTTCTTGGCGACAAGCCGCCCCACGGTAAGGATGAGGTTCGGATCCTTCTCACCAGGCCGGAACATGTCCACGTCGACACCGGTGGGGATGACGATCGAATTCGGATGGGTAACGCCCTTGGCCGCAAGATTCTCGATCAGCGATCGGGAGACCGAGATGATGCCCGCAAGCTTTGGCACCGCTTTCTGGTAGCGACGGACGACACGGGGAGACCGCAGCCGCTTGGAGGCATCGAAGCCGCGGAGATACATGTAGAGTGGCAGCCCCATGTCCGCGGCCACCGGCGCAAGCTTGGCGCCGATATGGCCAAATTCGGCGAGGATTGCCGTCGCGTCGTGCTTGCGCAGGAATGCCTCCATCGCACGGCGGGTCCGGCCAAAAGGAACACCCGAACTGGCATAAAGGAGGCTGCCGATCAACTTGCCGGCCTCACGCTCGATGCGCCCGAGCGGGCCATGCACAACCTCGCCCGAGACAAAGAGCGGCCGTGTCGTCTCGAACCCCTCCTCTCGACGCTCGCAAAGCACGACGGTATTGCCGCCGAAGAGAAGGTCGATATGGCGGCGCGCACCGGTTTCGGTTGCCTTGCCAAGGATGCCCGTGGCGATCGCGATGGTGTTCTGGCAGGCTGCCTCGGCCATCCTCTTCCCTCCGTCTGTGTGCGCCCGGTGGCTACCTTATCCCGAAACGCCGGAGCCGGAACAACGCGGTTAGCAGCAACGGGTGGCGCGCCTCGAGGTCGCGGATGCGCTCGAGCTTGCGGGTGACCTTCGGCGTGCGGCCCGCGTTCTTGAAATGCAGGATCTTGCCCGTACGCAGGCCGACATCGTTGTAGATCCGGGCGTCGAGCTTGCGAAGTCTGAGCCCATCGCGCGCGAGTTCCTCCGGACCTGCAAGCAGATCGAAGGGCGCCAAGAGGTCCGACAGCGCCTGCTGGTCGGTGCGCTGCCCCTCGGCGCAGGCCTCCGCCCATGCTGCGAGCAGCGCGCGCGCCGGCGGGCGTCCACTGAAGAAGAGCACGCCGCTGTTGAGATCACCGTTCACGAGATGATGGGGGGTCCGCTCGCGCGGGTGGCGCGGCGTGACGGCAACATCGGCATCGCCGAGTTCCGCGGCGCTCACCGGAGCCGTCAGGAATGTATCGGCATCGGCATAGAGGCAGCCGACCGGGTTACAATCGAGCGCATCGGTGATGCAGGCGGGCTTGTGGGTCGCCATGACGAAACCGTGCTCGGGATGCGCGCCGCCAAAGGCCTCAGGTACCGGGACGCTGCGAACCTTGCTCGCGAGAGAGGCGCGCTGCTCCGCTGTCATGCCGAGGTCGTAGATCACAGGCAGAATGCCGAGCTTGCGCTCGATATTGCGTTCCAGCGCAGGGAGGAAATGGAAGAAGTTCGCGTCGGCGCACGTAATCACGGTGTAAGGAAATGACCGTTTGCCCATGCGTAGCGTCTCCGGGAAATGGCGTCCGGCGTGCCCTTGCAGCGGCGCGCCGGACGTATCGTCATCATGCCGGAAGGCTGCCGGCCGCCTGCGGCGGGCCGGCAAAGGCAGGCCTCAGGCCTCCTCGGTGACTTCCTGACCGGTCTCCTGGTCGACAGCCTTCATCGAGAGGCGAACCTTGCCGCGGTCGTCGAAGCCCATGAGCTTGACCTTCACCGACTGCCCTTCCTGGACCACTTCCTTCGGATGGCCGATGCGGCCCGACGCCATCTGGCTCACGTGGACGAGGCCATCACGCTTTCCGAAGAAGTTCACGAAGGCACCGAAGTCCATGATCTTCACGACCTTGCCGGTGTAGACCTTGCCCACTTCCGGCTCATCGACGATCGCGCCGATGAGTTCGCGCGCCTTGGCAATCGCTTCGGCATTGGCGGAGGCAATCTTGATGACACCGTCGTCGTTGATGTCGACCTTGGCTCCCGATTCCTCGACGATCGAGCGGATCACCTTGCCGCCCGAGCCGATCACTTCGCGGATCTTGTCGACCGCGATCTGCATCGTCTCGATGCGCGGCGCATGGGCGGAGAACTCGGTGCGGCCGGAGGTCAGCGCCTTCGACATCTCGCCGAGGATGTGCATGCGGCCGGACTTCGCCTGCTCCAGCGCCTGGGCCATGATCTCCGGCGTGATGCCTGCGACCTTGATATCCATCTGGAGCGAAGTGATGCCCTTCTCGGTGCCTGCCACCTTGAAGTCCATGTCGCCAAGGTGATCCTCGTCGCCGAGGATATCGGTGAGCACCGCGAAGCGCTCACCGTCGAGGATGAGGCCCATCGCCACCCCCGCGACAGGGGCCTTCAGCGGAACGCCGGCATCCATCATCGAGAGCGAGGAGCCGCAGACGGTCGCCATCGAGGAGGAACCGTTCGACTCGGTGATCTCGGAAACGAGACGGATCGTGTAGGGGAAGTCGGTCGCAGCCGGCAGAACCGCCTGCAGTGCACGCCAGGCAAGCTTGCCGTGGCCGATCTCGCGGCGTCCCGGCGAGCCCATCCGGCCGGTCTCGCCCACGGAATAGGGCGGGAAGTTGTAGTGCAGCAGGAAGTTCGAGCGCGTGGTGCCGTGCAGCGCGTCGATCATCTGCTCGTCATCGCCGGTGCCGAGCGTGGTGATGACGAGGCCTTGGGTTTCACCACGGGTAAAGAGCGCCGACCCATGCGTGCGGGGCAGAAGGCCCACTTCCGAGACGATCGGGCGCACGGTGTAGAGATCGCGCCCGTCGATGCGGCTGCCATTCTCGAGAATGTCGCCGCGCACGACGCCCGACTCGAGTTTCTTGATGCAGGTGTCGAGGTTCGGATCCGCCTGCTCGTCTTCGGAGAGCGCGGCAATGATCGTTTCCTTGGCGGCGGAGATCGCAGCCTGACGCTGCTGCTTGTCGCGGTTCGCGAAGGCTTCGCGCATCGCGGCTTCGCCCGCGCCCTTCACCTTTTCGTAAAGCGCGGCATAGTCCGGCGCCTCGAAGGCAAAGGGTTCCTTGGCGGCTTCCTCGGCCATATCGATGATCATGTCGATCACCGGCTGCATCTGGTCGTGGCCGAACTTCACCGCGCCGAGCATTTCGGCCTCGGAGAGTTCGTAGGCTTCCGATTCCACCATCATCACAGCGTCGCGGGTGCCTGCGACGATGAGATCGAGTCGCTGCTCGGGGTTGTCGCGCAGCTTCTCCATGTCATCGACGGCCGGGTTCAGCACATAGGCGCCATCGACGAAGCCCACGCGCGCCGCACCGATCGGGCCGAGGAAGGGCGCGCCCGACAGCGTCAGCGCCGCGGAGGCCGCAACCAACGCCACGATGTCCGGATCATTCTCCATGTCGTAGGAGAGAACGGTACAGATCACCTGCACCTCGTTCTTGAAACCCTCGACGAAGAGCGGGCGGATCGGACGGTCGATGAGACGGGAGGTGAGCGTTTCCTTCTCGGTCGGCCGGGCCTCGCGCTTGAAGAAGCCGCCCGGGATCTTGCCCGCGGCGTAGTATTTTTCCTGGTAGTGGACGGTCAGCGGGAAGAAGTCCTGGCCGGGCTTCGCCTTTTTCTCGTAGACGACGGTGGCGAGGACACTGGTCTCGCCATAGGTCGCGACGACGGCGCCGTGCGCCTGCCGGGCGATCTTGCCCGTTTCGAGCGTGAGCGTGTCATGGCCCCACTCGATCGATTTCCTCACGATGTTGAACATGTCTTTTCCTTGCCATGCGGCGCCGCCCCCTGGCCCTGCGCCGCGTCCTCCGGGCGAATGCCCGATGACCCCGATTTCACGGATCCGGCCGCGCCCTCGGGATCAGGAGGGGGCCGGCGGACATGGCGGTTTGAGGGAGATCCCCGGCGCACCGCCCGGCGCCCGAAAATGCGCGAGCGCGCCACCGGGGCGCGCTCGCCGAAGAGCCTTAGCGGCGGATGCCGAGGCGGCCGATCAGGGTCTGATAGCGCGCCATGTCCTTGGACTTCACATAGTCCAGAAGCTTGCGGCGCTGCGAAACGAGCTTCAGAAGGCCACGGCGGGAGTGGTTGTCCTTCTTGTGGGTCTTGAAATGCTCGGTCAGCGTGTTGATGCGGCTGGTGAGGATCGCGACCTGAACCTCGGGCGAACCGGTGTCGCCTTCCTTGGTCGCATATTCCTGAATCAGGCTCGCCTTCACATCGGGTGCAATCGACATCGGGATATCCTTCTCGTTCGATGTTGCGTACCCCGCCCGCATCGGCCGCAGCCGGGATGTCGTCCAGCCGGGTCAAATACGAAAAGGGCTGCGTGGCGCGCACGCGCCCGCAGGGGGGCTGCTATACCGCCATTCCGGAGGAATGGGAAGGGGCCGCGTGAGCCATGGCGGGATGTGGCGCGCCGAGCTGTCACGCCGTGGTCACGGGCCGCGAACGGGCGCCGGCGCCTACTCGGAAAGGCACCCGCCACATGATTCTTGCAAGCAGGCGGGGCGATCCAACCGGGAGCAAGACCATGCCAAAGTTCAGATTCACCCACCATCGCCTCGACACCCGCCACTGGCTCAAGGATGGCGTCGAAACCGTCAGCCATACGCTCGAGCTGAGCGGGCATGACGCGGCCACCGGTGCACATGATCACGCAATCCTCATCTTCGATTCCGGCACGGATCTCGGACAGGCACGCGGCGCCGGCACCGTCGGTTACATGACCCGCTGCGCTGACGGCAGCACCTCGCTCGTCGGCTGGTTCCCGCTGCGGGATTTCGCCGCCTATCACGAGGTTCTTGCTCAAGGCGACGAGCTCAGCGTTCATTTTGAGCTGCGCGATCCCCGTGCAGATGCCGGATATCTGCGCCGGCTCGGGATCGGGCATTACGAGAAGATCATGACCGCGACGATCTGTCGGCCTGCGGGTCAGCGCGCGCCGCGCAGCCCGGCATCCGTCTACGCCATGCCGCTTTGATCCAGGCCTGCGACCAGCGGCCTCACTCGAAGACGAAAACCCGATCGGGGCAAAAGATCCCCGCCTGCCACCGGCCAACCGCGAGAGGCCGCCCCTCGCGGCGCACCCAGAGCGCGTCGCCCTCTTCGACCCCCTCAGGCCGGGGAAGCGGCTGGGGATTACCGTTCCCGAGCCCGACCGCCACAACGTCCGGGCAGTCCACAGCGGGTAGGCCTGCGAGCGCTGCCTCGACCGGAAGCAGCCGATCCTCGAGCGCGGCGCCCCCCCTCTCCGCGTTCGCGATCTCGATCTCTCGCCAGCTCACGGCATCCTCAAGCGCGAAGGGTCCGGACCAGAGCCGGCGCAGCGCCACAACATGGCCGTAGCTGCCGAGCACCGAGCCGAGGTCCCGGGCAATCGAGCGCACGTAACCGCCCTTGCCGCAGACAAGCTCGAATTCTGCCGTGTCGGGATCGGGGAAGGCGATGAGATCGAGGCGTTCGACATGGAGCGGCCGCGGGGCGATCTCGACAGTTTCCCCAGCACGCGCCAGCGCATAGGCGCGCTCGCCGTCTATCTTCACGGCCGATACCTGCGGCGGCACCTGCAGGATATCTCCCCGGAAGGACGGAAGCGCGGCGAGGATCGCAGCCTCTGTCGGACGAACGTCGGAGGTCGCGATCACCTCGCCCTCGGCATCGTCGGTCTGTGTCGCCGCCCCCCAGCGGACTGTGAAACGGTAGGCCTTCCGCGCATCGGTTACATGCGGCACGGTCTTTGTTGCCTCGCCGAAGGCAATCGCGAGCAGACCGGTTGCCGCCGGATCGAGCGTGCCGGCATGCCCTGCCTTGCGCGCATCAAGCGCGCGGCGCGCAGCGGCCACCGCAGTGGCGGAGGTGAGCCCTGCGGGCTTGTCGAGGATAAGCCAGCCGTGAACCGGCCGGCCCTTCTTGCGTCGCGCCATCTCTCGCACCCTCTGCAGCTGACGAAAAAATCGTGAGGCGGCGTTCTTACTCGAAACATTTCCAAAATGAAGCCCGAAATGCATTTCGCAAGGGCGCGGCAGTGTGGCTGCAGCGATCAGCACAACACGGGAGGAGACCGGATATGCGATACCCGACACTGCTCGCAACGGGCCTCGCGCTCACAGCCGTCGCGCCTGCGCTGGCGGCAGATGGCGAACGCATCCAGGTCACCGGAGAGGTGATCGATACCTGGTGCTATTTCTCGGGCGTGATGGGGGGGCCCGATGCGGTGACCGGGTCGGCGCATCACACATGTGCCCTCTGGTGCTCCGCAGGCGGCATTCCGGTGGGCCTCCTCGGTGAAGACGGCCAAGTCTACATGGTGCTGAAAATCGCGGGCGACGAACATTCGAACGGCGGCGACACCCAGCTCGCACTTGCAAGCCACGAGGTGAAGGCGGACGGGATGCTCTACCGCCGCGACGGCATCAACTACCTCGTCGTCGCCGAAGTCGTTTCCGATGAAGGCATCACGCATCTCAACCACGAGGATTTCGGACCCGTGCCGGGTTTTGCGATCCCCGATCCGAACGAGTGAGGGAGGAACTCCGATGAAGGCACTTGCAGCATTGCTCTCCCTGCTGGCCGCCCCTGCGCTGGCGCAGGATTTCTCGGAAGGCTCGGAGGCAAAGGCGTGGAATCTGCAGGGCGAGGCCCCTGCCCGTTTCGAAGCCCGTGTCACCGACATGCTCTGTGCAGTGACCGGCGACTGCCCTGCGGACTGTGGTGGCGGGGCACGGCAACTCGGGCTCGAGCGCAGCGCGGATGGTGTGCTCGTCTATCCGATGAAGAACGGCCAGCCGGTCTTTGCCGGGGCGTCGGTTGATCTCCAGCCCTATTGCAACGAGACCGTCGAGGTCGACGGGCTTCTGATCACGAACGCGGAGAATGGCGCGCGGAACGTCTACATGGTCCAACGCATCCGCAGGATGGACGAGACGGACTGGACCCCTGCCACCCGATGGACAGAAGTCTGGGCCGAGGAGCACCCCGAGGCCGCGGGCGCGGGCCCCTGGTTTCGAAGTGATCCGCGGGTGAAGGCCGCGATCGAAAAGGATGGCTATCTGGGTCTCGGGCCGGAGACGGATGCCGCCTTCATCGCCGAGTGGTTTTGACATGCGCGGTCTCCTCGCGCTCCTCCTCGCGGCCTTAGGCGCCAGCGTGGGGTCGGCTCATGAAGGGCATATCCACCCCGCGCCAGCGGCAGATCTTTCGCCGCAAGCGCCGCTTCCTTTTGCACTTGGCGGGCCCTTCCTGCTGATCGATCAGCATGGCATGCCGCGCAGCGAGGCCGACCCCGAGGGTCGAGCGCAGCTGCTCTTCTTCGGCTACGCGGCGTGCGAACAGATCTGTTCTGTCGCCCTGCCGGTGATGGCGGACGCGGTCGACAAGCTGGCGGCAACGGGGGTCCGGGTCACGCCCGTGATGATCACCATAGATCCGGAAACCGATACGGAAGATGTGATGAGAAAGCGCCTCGCCGAAGTCCATCCCGACTTCATCGGTCTAACGGGTCAGCCGGCGGCCCTCGAGAGGGCCTACTCGGCCTTCGGGATCGAGCGCAAACGGCTCTTCGCAGACCAGTCGGGCAATGACGTCTTTGCCCACGGCAGCTTCATATATCTTCTCGATGCGGAAGGCCGCTTTCTCACCCTCATTCCGCCGATCCTGACGCCCGAGCGGATCGCGGAAATCGTGTCGTCGCATCTTGGGAGTGGCGCCGGGGGATGAGGGGCTCCGGCGCCCCGGCACATCCGGCTTGGCCGGCGTGCCGCTGATCCCGGGGGACGCCGCCGCGGCAAGGGCTGCGGTGGCGTCCTGGGCCCTCAAGGCGAAGCGACTTGTCCAGCCGGAGGACCGAGGCAGACCCCGGTCCCGGTTATCGCCTCAGTTCCTGAGATAATCTGCAAGGACGGCGCGAGCGCCACGCGACCAGATATCGGTCAGATGCGCGGCGAAGCAGTCGTGGAAAGCGGCTTCGCGCGCCAGATCGCCGAAGACGCGGGAATACTCGAGAAACGCCGTTGGGTTGCTCTTTGCGTCAAGCGCACGCTCCTTGAGCTCAGCCGCGGCCTCGTCGTCGACGAAAATCGCCCGGCCTGCCTCATCCTCGGCAGCGCAATAGCGGCACCAGAACGCCACCTCGAGCGCAAGCCCGTCAACGGGCCGGCCCTCCTTCAAAGCCTGCCGGACCGTCGGAAGGATGAATTTCGGCTGGCGGTTCGACCCATCGAGGCAGAGACGCGGGATCGTATCTCCGACTTCGGGATTGGCAAACCGCGAAACGATCAGGTCAAGATAGGCCCCGTAGTCGACCCCTTCGATCGGCCCCAGCGTCGGTATCGCCTCGCTTTTCTGAAGCTTGACCAGCCAGGCACGGATATCCGGATCCGCCATCGCCTCGTGAACGAAATGATGGCCGAGAAGTGCGGAGGGATAGGCGATCGCCGCATGCCCCCCGTTCAGGATGCGCAGCTTCATGAGCTCGTAGGGCGCGACATCCTCGACGAACTCGACACCGACCTTCTCGAGCGCAGGCCGGCCAAGCGGAAAGTTGTCCTCCATCACCCATTGATGGAACGGCTCGCACACCACCGGTGCGGCATCCTCAATCCCGAAACGCTCCTTCACGAGCGCGCGCTCGCGATCCGAGGTCGCAGGCGTGATGCAATCCACCATGCTGTTCGGGAACGCGACATTCGCGCCGATCCATGCGGCGAAGTCGGGATCGAGCAGGGCCGCGAGACCCTCCACTGCCTGCCGCGCGACATGGCCGTTCTCGGGCAGGTTGTCGCATGTCATCACCGTGAAGGGGGGATGTCCCGCAGCGCGGCGCGCCTTCAGACCGGCGATAAGCAGGCCGAAGACTGTCTTCGGCGCATCCGGCGTCGCGACATCGCCCATGATATCGGGATGCGTTCCGTCGAAGCCCCCGGTCATGGCGTCGATGTAATATCCCCCCTCGGTGATCGTGAGCGAAACAATGCGGATCGCCGGGTCCGCGAGTGCTTGCACCAGCTTGGCGCCATCGACCTCGAGAAAATCTACCATCGGGCCGATCACCCGCGCGGAAAGCCCTTCCGGATCGAGCTCGACGATCGTGGTGAGCCAATCCTGCCGGGCGAGGCGATCGCGCATCGCCGTGTCTGTCGGCCGCACACCCGCGCCGATGAGCCCCCAGTCATGATCCAGGCCCAAGTTGAAAAGGCGATCGAGGTAGAGCTGCTGGTGAGCGCGGTGAAAGTTCCCGACCCCTATATGCAGAATGCCCGGCGCGAGCTCTGCCCGGGCATAGCGTGGCGTTTCGACGGCCGCATCGAGCTGGTCCAGTGCGGCAAGAGAGAGCGGTGTCGGCATGAGGTCACCCCTTTTTCAGTCCTGTGTCCGTTTGCCGGTCCATGCAAGTGCCGGCCGACCGGATCGTTCATGTGCCGCCGGCGCAGTCTCACACCCGGACAGCGATACGATCGCATCCGGAAAAGCGGCGGCTCGTATGGCGCGCCCCGGTGTTTCTGCGGCGCCTGAGCCATATCGGGCGCCGCCAGGCCGGTGCGGTGTGACGGCCCTAACGGCCGGGAAGCTGAATCGTCCGGCTCATGGCATCCGCAGTCCCTTGTCGTCGAAACGGTGCAGCTTCTCCATGTCAGGGGTGATGAACACCCTGTCGCCATGATGAAGACTGACCTCACCATTGCCGCGCACCGTTACCGTGCCGTGATCCTTGAGATCGACGTAAAGGAAGGTGTCGGAGCCCAGATGCTCGGAGACCACGACCGTGCCTTCCCAAGTGCCCGAGTCGGTCGAGAGCAGGCAGTGCTCCGGCCTTATGCCGATGGTGCCAGCGCTGTACTTCTTGGCTTCCTGGCCTTGGATCAAGTTCATCTTGGGGCTTCCGATGAAGCCTGCAACGAAGAGGTTGCGCGGGGTGCGGTAGAGTTCGAGCGGGCTGCCAACCTGCTCGATCACGCCCGCGCGCAGCACCACGATCTTGTCGGCCATGGTCATCGCTTCGACCTGGTCATGGGTCACGTAGATCATCGTGGTCTTCAGGCGTTCGTGCAGTTCGGAGATCTCAAGCCGCATGCCCACGCGCAAAGCCGCATCAAGGTTGGAGAGCGGCTCGTCGAACAGAAAGGCCGCGGGTTCCCGCACGATGGCCCGTCCGATCGCCACCCGCTGCCGCTGGCCGCCTGAAAGCTGGCCGGGACGGCGCTCTAGATAGTCTGTGAGGTTGAGCGCCTTTGCTGCTGCATCGATCTTGCGGTTCTGCTCCTCCTGCGGCACGCCGGCCATCTTCATCGGAAAGGCAATATTCTTGCGCACCGACATGTGGGGATAGAGCGCATAGGACTGGAAGACCATTGCGAGGCCGCGCTTCGAGGGAGGCGCGTGGGTCGCATCCTGTCCGTCGATCCGGATCTGGCCGCCGGAGACATCTTCGAGCCCGGCGATAAGCCGGAGCAACGTCGACTTCCCGCAACCCGAGGGGCCGACGAAGACCACGAATTCCCCGTCTTCAATGGTGAGATCAAGAGGCGGTATGACTTCCACCTCGCCGAAAGCCTTCTTCACCTTGTCGAGTGTAATACGTCCCATGAGTCTATTCCTATTTCACAGCGCCGAAGGTGAGTCCGCGAACGAGCTGCTTCTGGCTGAACCAGCCGATGACCATGATTGGCACAATCGCCATCACGGATGCAGCAGAGAGCTTGCCGTAGAACAGGCCCTGCGGCGACGAGAAACCTGCGATGAATTTGGTGAGTGGAGCGGCCTGAAAGGTCGTGAGGTTGAGTGTCCAGAACGACTCGTTCCAGGCAAGGATGACGTTCAGCAGCAAGGTGGAGGCAATCCCCGGGATGGCCATCGGCGTCAGTACGTAGAGGATCTCGCTCATCAGGTTGGCGCCGTCCATCCGGGCAGCTTCCAGAATGTCGCCGGGGATCTCACGAAAGTAGGTGTAGAGCATCCAGACGATGATCGGCAGGTTCATCAACATCAGGACGATCATCAGCATGAAGCGCGTATCGATGAGACCCAGCGACTTGCCCATCAGATAGATCGGCACAAGGACGCCGGCCGCCGGCATCATCTTGGTCGAGAGCATCCACATCAGCAGATCCTTGGTCCGCTTGCCATGGACGAAGGCCATGGCCCAGGCAGCCGGGATCGCGATGATCATGCCCAGCACGGTAGAACCGACGGAAATCACCACCGAGTTCCAGAAATACGAGCCATAGCCGCGCTGCGCGATGACGTCGTGGTAGTTCTGCATCGTCCAGTCGAAGCCGACGAAGACCGGGGGCGAGGCGACGGCGACCTCCTCGGGCTTGAAGCTTGTCAGGAAGGTCCAGAGGATGGGGAAAAAGATGATCAGCGCCACAACCCAGGCGGCTGCTGTATTGATCGACTTCTGTGCGGGAGTGACAACACGTGCCATGGGTGCGGTTTCCTCAATCCAGGTTCTTGCCGATCGCCTTCATCAGGAAGATGGCGACGATGTTTGCGAGAATGACGGCGACGACCCCGCCTGCGGCAGCGGTGCCGGCATCGAAGTCAAGGAGTGCTTCCTTGTAGATCAGGAAGGGCAGCGTGGTGGAGGCAGTGCCGGGTCCGCCATTGGTGGTCACGAGGATTTCGCCGAAAACTCCCAGCAGGAAGATCGTCTGGATCAGCACGACAACGGTTATCGCCCGGCTCATGTGCGGCAGCATGATGTACCAGAAACGGGAGAGCGGGGGGGCGCCATCCATCTCCGCCGCCTCGAGCTGCTCCCCATCGAGCGATTGCAGCGCAGTGAGCAGGATCAGAGTTGCGAAGGGTAACCACTCCCAGGAAACGATGAAGATGATCGACGCGAGCGGCGCTTGCCCGAGGAAATCATATGGCGCCATGCCGACGTATTTCGCGGCTTCGGCAAAAAGTCCGTTCGACGGGTTGAAGAACATGTTCTTCCAGATCAACGCGGACACAGGCGGCATGATGAAGAAGGGCGAGATCACCAGAATGCGGACTGGCCCCTGGCCCCAGATCGGACGATCGATCAGGAGGGCAATCAGGATGCCGAGAACGACGGTGACGATGAGCACACCGAGCACGAGGATCAACGTGTTGGCCACCGCGCCACCGAAGCCCGGTGAGAGAACGAAGCGGGTGTAGTTCCGCAACCCGACAAAGCCGGACCGGTCGGGGTAGAGCAGCTGATAGCGCTGAAGGGAGTAGTAGATTGTCGTGCCGAGCGGGATCGCCATCCAGAGAAACAGGAGGATGACCGTCGGCGATATCATGAGACGTGCAGCGGATCGCGAGGCTTGTGTGGCCATGGGGCGCTCCAACGAGGGAGGGGCGGTGGATCGGGGCCGGACGGCGCATGGCTGCACCGAGATGGAAGGGTCCCGGGCGACAGAGGAGCCGGACGCTGTCGATCGGTGCTGCCGTGCCGGAGCGAACGGCAGCACCAGGAAAATGCGATCCGGCAGCGCGCGGACCAGTTAGGGAAGGTGGCCCACGCAGGCGTGGATCGGACCGGGTTTACTTGTATCCGGCGTCGATCATCGCATCGTCGGTCAGCGTCTGGGCTTCGGCCAGAGCCTCCTCACCCGACTTCTGCCCGGCAAGCGCTGCCGACATCTGCTGGCCCACATCGGTGCCGATCCCCTGGAACTCGGGGATCGCGACGAACTGCGCGCCGGTGTAGGGGGTGTCCTGCACGGATGGATGCTGTGTGTTTACTGCATTCATCGATTCAAGCGTCATCTCGGCGAAAGGAGCATCGGCGAGATAGTCGGGGTTTTCATACAGCGAGCTGCGAGTGCCCGGAGGAGCTGCCCGCCAGCCCTGCTCGGAAGCCACCAGCTCGGTGTATTCCTTCGACGTCGCCCATTCGATGAAGGTCTTCGCAGCGTCCTGCTTCTGCGACGAGGCAGGTATGGCCAGTGACCAGGCCCAGAGCCAGTTTCCGTGGTTGTCCACGCCTTCCTTGTTCGGGAATTGAGCAAAGCCCACACTGTCTGCAACGGTCGAATCCGGGCCGGTCACGAAGCCCGCGGCGACCGTCGCATCGATCCACATCCCGCACTTGCCCTGCTGGAACAGCGTCAGGTTTTCGTTGAAACCGTTGGAGGACGCACCAGGAGGCCCGTAGTTCTGCATCAGGTCGAGATAGTCGGCGACGGTTTCCTGCCACTCGGCGCTGTCTAACTGCGGGTTCCAGTCCATGTCGAACCAGCGCGCACCGTAACTGTTGGACATGGCGCCGAGGAGTGCCATGTTCTCGCCCCAGCCGGCCTTGCCCCGCAGGCAGATGCCGTAGATTTCGTTGTCCTTGTCGGTCATCGCCTTGGCGGCGGCCTTGACATCGGTCCAGGTCGGGCTCGCGGGCATCTGGATCCCGGCCTTCTCGGCAAGATCGGTGCGATACATAATCATCGCCGACTCGCCGTAGAACGGCAGGGCGAAAAGCGTGTCATCGACGGACAGCGCGCCACGTACCGCCGGAAGTAGATCATCGACGTCGTAATCTGCGGAAAGGTTGTCGAGCGGCACGAGCCAGCCCTGCTTGCCCCAGATAGGAACCTCGTAGGTGCCGATCGTCAGCACGTCATACTGGCCGCCGCCGGTCGCGATGTCGGTCGTGACCTGCTGCCGCAGCGCATTTTCTTCCAGCGTGACCCAGTTCACCTGGATATCGGGATGCGCCTCATAAAACGCCTGCATCAGGCCCTGCATGCGGATCATGTCGCCGTTGTTCACGGTCGCGACGGTGAGCGTTTCTGCAAACCCGGCCGAGGCAACGAGGGTCATCGCGCTCGCACCGAGGAGCGCGGTGATGGAATTCTTCATGGTGGTCCTCCCTGGAGATTGGGCATTTGCTACCCTTATGGGCAAGTACTCGATCACTATGAGAGTCGAGTCAAGGAAAATCCTAAGCAAAATCCTGCTGACAAGGTTAGCGGGACAGAGCGCCAGTCGCGCCCCGGTTGCGATATATCTTGAAGAAGGTAGCGCGGTGGGAGGCTCAGTCGAGTTCGAGTACCAGCTGGGCCGTGGCCTCGTCGGTGATGAGGCCGTTTATGAGGCGGCCCTTGAGTGCAGCGGCGATCGCGGGCGCCTTCACCGTACCGGTGGCGATCCCGACGACAGGACGGGTTGCGTCCACATCAAGCGGAGCGCTTGCAACGCGGTTATTGGTCAGCCCATGGATCAATTGCCCATTCTCGTCATAGACCCAGGCTGTGATCTCCCCGATTGCCCCTGCCCGCTCGAGCGCTCTGAGTTCATCAGGCCGCACGAAGCCGTCGGCGACAAGCGGGGCCCTGAGATCAAGATTGCCCACTCCGACGAAGGAAATGTCGGCCTGCCGACAGAGCTCGAGCGTATTGCTGACCGGCTCGAGCGCATGGAGGATCGCCAGTTCCTCCGGATTGCGCGCCAGCACCGGCAGCGGCATCGGATAGTGCCGCGCATTCACCCGCTGCGCCATGCGGATCACGACGTTGTAGGGCGTCGCGGCCCCGTCCGACATCATGTTGCCCAGCATCGAGACGATGCGATGGTGCGGGCACTCCATGGCCGGCATCTGCTCGACGCAAGCCAGCAGGGCGCGCCCCGTCCCCATCGAGATGATCTTCGGCTCCTTCGATTTAAGAAGCCTCTCGAGTTCCGTCGCGCCGACGATCGCAACTCCGGCAAGGTGCCCTGGCGCAGCCGGATCGCTCGGCACAACCTCGCAGAGCCGGAGATTATGGCGTTCCCGCAAGGCAGCGCTCAATTCCATGCAGCGCGCAATCGGATGGTCGAGCCGGACCTTGATCAGGCGCTCACTGACCGCGAGCGAGACGAGGCGCTGCGCCGACTGTCGCGAAACGCCGAGCTTCCGCGCGATCTCGTCCTGGGTGTTTCCGGCGACGTAATAGAGCCATCCAGCCCGGGCGGCATCGTCAAGTCGGCTCCGCTCCCCCCCGACAGCTCCATTCATCGTGTATTGTCCCATTCATCAGATCGGGCCGAATCTGCGCGAATTCGGCCCATGAGTCAAAGCTCACCACACCGGGGACTGCCGACTGACTGGCCAGAAGGCCCTCACCTTTCAAGTGCGCACCGCCGGTGTAACGCAGCACGGGCATGCCTGCTGCAAGCGCTGCGGCGATACCCGGGACGCTGTCCTCGATCACCAGACACCGCTTGGGCGCCACACCCATGCGCGAGGCCGCATGGAGGAAGAGATCGGGAGCGGGCTTGCCCCGCGGCACTTCCGATGCGGTAAAGACGTCAGCCCCGAAGCGGTCCGCAAGCCCCACGATGCGCAGCGCCTGTGCGACCCGCGGCGGGCTGCTGCTCGTGGCGACGCAGGCGGGGACGCAGATCCGATCCAGCACGGGCATGAGCCCCTCCGTCAACCGCAGGCTCCGCTGGAACTCCGCGATCAGCCCCGTTCGGTAGCGCGCTTCGAAATCGCCGGGCAATGGGCACTCGAAATTCCGCCGAATGTCCTCGGCGACGGTTGGAAAGCTCCTACCAAGGAAGTGCCGCCGCACATGGTCGAGGTCGAGCACGATGCCGACGCGCGCGAGCTCCGCTATGAGCACCCTTGCACTGATGATCTCGCTGTCGATGAGGACCCCGTCGCAATCGAAGATCACGAGATCGGTTCGGGCCCTTTTCATCACATTCCCCTTCCGAGACGCCTCCGCTTCGCATAGCGCGAAACCGGCCGCACGCGAAGGCCCGCCTTTGCCGCCGTCATTACCGAAAACTTGAGCCGAGCTCCGGCTTTTCCTCTTGGCTGGATGCCTGCTAGGCTCGCCCTGGAAACGCCTGCTGCGGACTGCCAACGTGCGCCAGATCCGACGTGAGGAGCCAGACCATGAGCCTGATGGCCGACCTTCTGTCCACACTCTTCGAGCGCCGCTATGCAGCGGCCGAAACCCGCGACGACCGACCGATGCGCCAACTCGCGCAGGACCTTCTGACGAGCCGCGGCGAAGTGTCGGGAATGGCGCTCGCCCGCCAGATCCTCGACCGCTATGCCGCACGAACCGACGATCGGAAGCGCTCGTTCTTTGAATACCTCGGCCGCGAACTGGACATCGATGCGGACGCGATGCGCTCCGCCCTCGAGGCTTACGGTGCCGATCCGTCCAAGAGGAACTACGGCCGCCTGATGGCCGCGTCCGAGCCGCGACGCCAGGAGCTTGCCCGCCGCCTCAACCAGGTGCCGGGCGCGACCGGCCGGCTCGTGGAGATGCGGGCAGACCTGCTCCGGCTTGCCGGCGATGATCCCGCCCTGGCCCGGGTCGAGTCGGATCTCCGCCATCTCTTCGCCTCGTGGTTCAACCGCGGCTTCCTCGTGCTCAGGCCGATCAACTGGGAGAGCCCCGCGCATATTCTCGACAAGATCATCGCCTACGAGGCAGTGCATGCCATCCATTCCTGGGACGACCTGCGCCGCCGCCTGCGCCCGGCCGACCGGCGCTGCTTCGGCTTCTTCCACCCGGTCATGCCGGACGAGCCGCTGATCTTCGTCCAGGTTGCGTTGACCAGGGGCATCCCAGGCTCGATCCAGGGCCTGCTCGCCGAAGAGCGCCCCGAGCTGAAGCCGGGCGAGGCCGACACGGCGGTCTTCTATTCCATCTCGAACTGCCAGGCCGGGCTCGCCGGGATCTCCTTCGGCAACTCTCTCATCAAGCAGGTGGTGGAGGATCTTTCGCGAGAACTTCCGCAGCTTAAGTCCTTCGTCACGCTCTCGCCCATCCCCGGCCTTATGCGCTGGGTCGAGAGCGAAGGCCTTGGCGACCGCGCCGGAAGCCCGGAGACGCTCCGGCTGCTTGCGGCGCATTACCTGATCAATGCCAAGCGCAGGGAAGAGAAGCCGCTGGATCCGGTGGCCCGTTTCCACCTCAACAATGGCGCCTTCATTCACAACATCCACCCGATGGGCGATCTGTCCCCAAACGGTCTCACCCAATCGGGGGGCGCAATGGTGAACTATCTCTATGACCTGAAGCGGATCTCGAAGAATCACGAGGATTTCGCGAACAACAACAAGGTTGTCGCGGCAAAAGAGATTCTGAATCTCGCCCGTGCCCCCCTGCCTGCCCCCCAGCTCCGGACCGGAACCGATGCCTGAAAATCCCCTCTACGACCGCCTCTTCGGCCGCCATGCCGGACGGCAGACACCTTTCCTTCATCTGCCATCGGGTGAGACCATCACCCACGATGCGTTCGTCCGGCGGGCTGCCCGCTATGCCAATGCGATCACGCAGATCGGCCTCTTGCCCGGAGACCGGCTCGCAGTGCAGATCCAGAAGGGCCCGGAGGCGCTCGCGGTCTATGCCGCCTGCACCCAGGCCGGTGTCATCTTCCTGCCGCTCAATACCGCCTACACACCCGCCGAACTCGACTACTTTGTCGGAAATTCCGGCGCGAAGCTGCTGCTCTGCGATCCTGCCTCGGAAACGGCCTTGGCGCCGGTCGCAACGGCGCATGGCGCAGTGCTCGCCACCCTCGGCGCCGATGGCAGCGGCTCCTTTGCCGAACGCGCGGCCGCCCAATCAGAACACTTCGAAACGACTGCCCGCAGCGAGGATGACCTCGCGGCTTTCCTTTACACCTCCGGAACGACGGGGCGTTCGAAGGGCGCAATGCTGACGCAGGCCAACCTGCTCTCGAACTCGGAAATGCTTGTCGACTACTGGCAATTCACCGCATCCGACGTCCTCCTCCATGCGCTTCCAATCTTCCACACCCACGGGCTTTTCGTCGCGACGAACGTGACGCTGCTCGCAGGGGGCGCGATGATCTTCCTGCCGAAATTCGAGATCGATGCCGTCATCGCGGCGCTTCCGAAGGCGACCGCGATGATGGGTGTACCGACCTTCTACACCCGCCTCCTCGACGATCCGCGCCTCACCCGTGACCTTGTCGCGAAAATGCGCCTCTTCATCTCGGGCTCGGCACCGCTTCTCGCCGAAACGCATCAGCTTTTCGAGGCGCGAACCGGCCACCGGATCCTCGAGCGCTACGGCATGACAGAGACGAACATGAACACCTCGAACCCCTACGAGGGAGAGCGGCGCGCCGGCACCGTGGGCTTTCCGCTGCCAGGCGTCGAGCTCAAGGTCACCGACCCTGCAACAGGCGCCGAACTTCCGCAGGGCGAGATCGGACTCATCGAGGTGCGTGGCCCGAACGTCTTCAAAGGCTACTGGCAGATGCCTGAAAAGACCGCCGAGGAATTGCGCGAGAACGGCTTCTTCATCACCGGCGATCTCGGCCACGTCGATGCGGACGGCTACGTGACGATCGTCGGGCGCAACAAGGATCTCATCATTTCCGGCGGCTTCAACATCTATCCGAAGGAAATCGAACTCGTACTCGACGAACAACCCGGCGTTCTGGAGAGTGCGGTCATCGGGGTGCCACATGCCGACTTCGGCGAGAGCGTTGTCGCGATCCTGGTTGCCCGCAAAGGCGAGACACCCGAAATCGAGGCCATCCGCACGCGCCTTCGCGACACGCTTGCCGGGTTCAAGCAGCCTCGGGCCTACGTGCTGATGAACGAGCTTCCCCGAAACACGATGGGCAAGGTGCAGAAGAATGCGCTCCGCGAAGCGCATGCCCGCATTTTCTCTGAAGCAGCCGAGGCAGGGTGAGCAGGCCTCAGGGCGTCACCGGCATGATGTGGTGGCTGTAAAAATATCTCAGTGCGCCCTCATGGAAGGGCGCGGTCAGCCCGCTCGTCACCATCTGCTTCTCGTCCAGATGGGCAAAGGCCGGATGCGCCGCCCGGAACTCATCAAGATTGCTGAAGACCGCCTTCACCAGCTCCTGCACGATTGTGGGCGGCGTGCGCGCCGAAGCCACAAGCGTCGCGGCGAGGGCAAACCCCGGAACCGAGGTCGTTTGCCCCGGATAGGTTCCGGCCGGAATCTGGTAATCGAAATAGTAGGGATATCCGCTAATGACGCGCTCGATCTGATCTCCCTGCACCGGGAGCAGGATCACGCCGCAAAGTGACAGCATTTCCTCCACGACAAGGTTCGGATGCGCCACGATAAAAACGGCCGCATCGACCTCTCCGGAGCAGAGCGCGCGCGGCAGTTCGCTCATCGGAAGCTCCGAGACATAGGAGAAATCCTGATCCTTCCAGCCCATCGCGTCCATGACGACTTCCATGGTCGCGCGGCTTCCCGAGCCTTGCGGACCAAGATTGACCCGCTTGCCGATGAGATCGGAGAATGTGCTGATCCCCGCATCCGGCCGGGCGACAACGGTAAACGGCTCTGGAAACAGCGAGAAGAGCGACCTGAGCTCGGAGTCCCGCCCCGCGCTCTGGAAGACACCGGTCCCGTTCACCGCGTTGTTCTGCCAGTCCGATTGCGCGATCGCGAAGGTCACCGCTCCGCTCCGCACCTCGCGAAGATTTTCGATAGAGCCATTGGTGCGCTCTGCAATGCAGCGGATCCCGTGCTCCCAGCGATGGGCATTGAGCAGCCCGCAGATCACGCCGCCGGCGAAATAATAGACCCCAGTCCGCTCGCCCGTTGCAATGCTGACAAGACTGAGATCCCCCCTCGTTGCGGATTGAGCCGAGGCTAGGCCGCACCAGGCAGCAAGCACAATGAGACCGATCGTCGCGCGCGAGACGAGGCCTCGCCGCAGATTGCCCGCGAGAAAACGAATTCTGGGCATCCTGTCTCCCTTTCGGTGGGATGCATCCCTGCCGTTCAGACCGGGCCAAGGTTAGTCCGCTGCCGCACCGATCCGCAATACGCCTTCAAATGGCGGTTGATTTCGAGGGACTTGGATGTGGATACTCAGGGAAACTCCGGCACAGGCGGCGCAATGGAAAGCTACCAGCGACTGATCGATGTTATCGCCATCGAGAATTTCCGGATGCAGGTCGAGTACTGGCTGCTGACGCAGGTTCTCGTCTGGTCCACGCTCGGGCAGATCACGGCCACGATTGCCTGCCTCTGCGCTGCCTGGATTTTATCCAAACCCATACGTTCCGGACTGCTGCGACTTTTTCCCGGCCCGCTGTCGAATCTCTCCCTCGCATTCGTCCTCTCCAAGGCTGTAAGCTCGATCACCTTCCCCCTCATCGCGCTCGCGTTTCTGGGCGCCGCAATGGCGGCCGCAAGGACCCTAGGTTGGCCAGACATCCTGCTCGGCACTGCGGTTAACCTGCTCGCCGCCTGGGTGGTGATCCGGCTCGCCGCGCTGCTGATCCGAAATGCCTTTCTCTCGCGCCTCATCGCCTTCACTGCCTTTGGGGTGGCAACGCTCGACATTTTCCACCTGCTCAGTCCGCTGATTGTCTATCTCGATCACGTGGGGATCCGGCTCGGTTCGACGCGGCTCACCCTGCTCGAAATCGTGCGCGGCGCCTTCCAGCTGATCGTGCTGCTCTGGTTGGCGCTTACAGTGTCGCGGCTTATCGAGCGACGAGTGCAGCTGGCCCGCGGGCTGACCCCTTCCCTCAAGGTTCTCACGACAAAGATGATCCGGCTTTCGCTGATCACGACCGCGCTCGTCGCGGCCCTGACCGGCGCCGGCATTGATCTCACGGCCTTTGCCCTCTTCACTGGCGCCCTCGGTGTCGGCATCGGCTTCGGCCTCCAGAAGCCGATCGCCAACGTCATCAGCGGCCTCATCCTGCTCTTCGACCGCTCCATCAAGCCCGGCGATGTCGTGGAACTAAGTGACCCCGACAATCGCGCCGTGCAGCTCTTCGGCTGGGTAACCGCGCTCAATGCGCGCTATGTCTCGCTTACCACCCGCGACGGCACTGAATGGCTGGTTCCGAACGAGGACCTCATCACCCGGCGTGTGATCAACTGGTCCTACAACAACAACAGGCTTCGCCTGCTCACGCCGATCGGCGTATCCTTTGATTGCGATGTGCGCCACGCGATGGAGCTCGCCATCTCGGCCGCACGCAACACACCGCGCGTGCTCCAGGATCCGGCTCCTGTCTGCCGCCTGATGAGCTTCGCCGACAGCACCGTCAATCTCGAACTCCGCTTCTGGATCGAGGATCCGACCAATGGAATCATAAACGTTCGCAGCGAGGTGCTTCTGGCGGTCTGGGAACAATTCCGCATCCATGGCATCCGCACGCCGCTTGGACACCGCGACATCTACGTGAAGGGCGGCTCGGAACTCACCGTCAAGCTCGACCCCGGCACGTCCGCCCCTGCCATGGCGTGACCTCTGCCACAGCCAAAGCCTCCGTCATCGAGTGCCGCTCGGGCAACCACGTGCTGACCACCGCCTGCAGTGCCCGAAAGGCGCGCAGATGGCGTTGCGCGAAAATCGGCGCAATTTCAATCACCTCCGGCAAGCCAAGCGGTTCCAGAAAAAACGAAACTCGCCCTTGTTTCTCCACCGCCTAAACCGCTATACGGGTCAGCGGAGACGTGGCCGAGTGGTCGAAGGCGCTCCCCTGCTAAGGGAGTAAACGGGAAACCGTTTCGAGGGTTCGAATCCCTTCGTCTCCGCCATCATTGCTTCTAATCAATTGATTAATAACGTTTTATTTTTGTAATCAAATGCCTACTGGCCCAAACGCTAGCCCAAAATCAAACGGGTCAGAATGCGCCCGATTCCCCAAGGGCAATGCGGCCCCGGAGCCTCAGGAGCAAGACTCGACGGGGCCGCCTGCCGCCCGCGCCTCCGGCTTCCCGAAGGGAGCGATCGGTTTGTTTCGAGGGGATTCCCAAGGCGCGCGATCCCGGTATCCAAGCATATATTTGCGGAAATCGTGCGCGCGGGCCGCTGCCACTAGGCCGCCGTTGAAGGGCATCAGCGCCTGAACCACCTCGGAGATCGGTATGGGCTCGCGCCATGCCACCTCGGGGGCCAGCACCCACTTGCCGTGAAGCTGCTCGGTATCCCAGAGCTTCGTCATGCCGCAGGCGGAAAGCAGAGCCGCGAACTCTTCGTATTGGTATAGCTCCCACTGCCCCGGCTCCATGCAATCGAAGCAAATGCCGAACTCAAGTTCTATGTCACAGCCCTTGTCGGCATCGCGCAGGGCGATGCGCAATTTCCTGTGGAAGGTCTGGTCCTGAATGATCGAGGACCCGACGATCTCTGCCGGGATCAGCGGGCCGTATGGGGAGGAGACGCTGTAATGGTAGCTCATGCTCTCGGTTCCTTGCTGCCTCAGTCTTCGTTTGCTGGCGGCTCCTGCCGCTCTTGCTCGTGGCCGTTCTTCAGCTTGCCGCCGCCATACTGCTCGGGCGGTGCCTGCCGCTGGGGGTTGGGCTGCGAATTTGCTGGGGTGTTGACGATCAGCTTCATTCATTTCAACCCCCGCTGACGTTGTAACGAGCCGCGTTCGGATCGATTGCCTTGGCCAGCTCGCCGGGCGTAGCCGTGGCATTCAGGCCCGCTCGCCTGCGCATCTCGATGCCGTATTCGATCTGCTTCTGTGTAAGGAGTGGCCCGCGCTGCTTTTCATCCGACGGTGCGAAGTACCGGCCTTGGGGTACGGGGCGAATGTTGAAGTCATCCATCGGTCACGTCCTCGGCTTGATGTTCGATTGTCCGGCCGTCAAAGAAGGGCATCCCCGCATCGAGCTGCGCTTGGGTGCAAAGGATTTGATAGCCCCGCTCGATGCCCTCGGGGTCGGGATCGTCCGGATGGATCAGGTCGGCCACCGTGGCGGCGGGCAGAATGTTGAACTGAGGCTTGAACGCGGCCTGTTGATCGAGATCCACCGATAGCGCCTGATGATCGGCGAGCCCAAGCTCGCGCGAGATGATCGCTTCCCGGAACACACCCACGGCGGCCCCTTCGAACTTGTTGGCGAACATCGTGTCCTTGATCCGGTGCAGGGTCTCGATCAGATCTTCGCAATCCCTACGCCAATACTCGAGCGTTGCGGTCGAGACCCCGAGGAAGGCGGCGAAGCTCTGCCACGTCATGGGCCGAAGGAATTCGTCCTCCACCTCGATGATGCGATTGTGGGAAACAACCTTGCGCAATGCGCACACAGGGTTGGTCTCGATCCATTCAACATATTCGAGGAACCGGCTCCAAAGCTCTTCACCGTCCTTGACCAGCCTCGGCGCTCCGTGGCCAACCGAGAGCTTGTTGCCGGGCGCGAAGAGGTGCGAGGGCATGGATACATCCCGCTCCGGCTCGCCCGGCTCAAGCCACGGAGGCCGCACCCGCCCGTCTGGTAGGCGGTCACTCATCAGCCCCGCCTCCGCCCAACGAGGTTACCCATCAGCCCGAGGGGGATGGTTGTGCTCTTGCGTGGCGCTTCCTGCACGCGATCGGGCCTGCGAGCATCCTCGGGAACATTGAGATTGGGACCCGGTGAAGCGGAAGCCTCCTGCACGATCCGGCGACCGACCGGGACATTCGGGCCATCGCAGGGATTGGCATCGCTGGCCGCCGTGGGGCTGGCTGGGGGCCGGATCCCGAGGATCTTTGCGGGGGCACTCCGCAGCCTAATAGGTTGCAGCCCTTCTTCGGTCGAGACGAAGCCATATCCTCCAAGTGCCCAATCGTAGAGGAATGCCTCATGACCTTCCGGGAGTTCCGTGCTCGGGTCTTTCAGCCACTTCTCGTAGGTCAGCAGGTTGAGGCGCAGGCACTTGAGCATCCGCTCCTGCTCATTGAAAGTCTGCCGCGCCAACTTTGCGCGCAGCCCATCCTTGTACTCCGGGGTCATGTCGCGTGCGGCCTGCAGCCGGTCGCGCAATTCCTTCTGCCTTTCAGCTTCGGTCTTCATCAGTCAAACTCCGTGATTATGGCATTGGGCTGGGCCGGGAAGGTCACGACACTGACCTCATCAAGCTCGCCGCGTGTGATCAGCAGGTATTCCCGCCGCTGGCGTCTTCTTCGATATCGGCATCGCGCACGAAGAACCCCACGCTGTAGGAGAGCCCCCCGGCGGCCCGAATCATGGCGGCAACCTCGCGCCCATGCGCGATGTCCTCGTCGACCTCCGCCTCGATCCAGAGGCCCTTGGCGCGCTGCTCAAGTTTCAGGATGCGGCCGATTACCAACTCGCTCCGGTGTTGATGCAGCAGCCTGATGCCTTTGGGGCCGCTCAGGCCCTTGGCGGCGATGCTGGCGCGGAAGGCGTTAGCGGCGACCACATGCCGCGCCCGATCCAAATCGTTGGTACTGGCGTAGCCCTTGATGTTCATTACTTCAGCACCTCGCGAAGCTCGCGCACCGTGGCCGAAAGCCGCTCGATGGTGCTCGCCTTGGCCGCCGGGGGCTTGCTGCCCGCCTTCGCCGCCTTGCGGAGCGCCATAAGGTCTCGCAGCTCGTTTGAATCGAGCCGCTGGCCTGCGCGCGATTTCTCGAGAATCCGATTGGCCTTCTGAACCTCATCGTAGGTGAGGCGGGTCAGCTCGTAGCTCATACCGTCAAAGGGCGTGCCCTGAAGAATGCCGTCTCGGAGGAGTGGCGTACCCATCGATCAGCCCTCCCGCAGGCGGGCCAACTCGGCGGCCTGCTCATCGAGTTACATTTTCATGCGATGCACCAGCGGAACCAGCTCCAGCATGACCTCAGCGAGGGCCGCCGTGGGGTGCGGGGCTTCCTTGGTCAGAAAGTCACCCTTCTCGACCCGCTGGCGAATGATCGTGCGCAGCGTATCGCCGGGCCGAAGATTAAGATCAGAACCAAGCGTACGGAGGCTGTCGTATTCTTCCTCCGATACTTGGCACTGAACGAACCATCTCTTGCTATTAATCAAAGTCGCCTCCAATATTAAATAATGGCGTATCTATTATTTATAATGGTGGAGCCATAAATAATCGCAAGTTAAAAATTGCCGATGGCTGCAAAATGCGCTGCCATCAACATTTGTAATACTTCAGTTATTTGTGCTCGAAGGCGCTCTACCTGCCAAAATACGGCCTATGGGCCGCCGGGGTGTGGGTGCTGGCACAGTGTGCTGACAGCGTGCAAGAGTGTGAGTCACGAGGTTCTCGCTGGGATCGGCGTGAACTATGGAGTTCCGGAAAAGCTCGTCCCTTACTGAACATTGCAGGGCAAGCCGCGGACTGCCCTGAGTTACTTTGGCCACGACAGCGAGGCATGTCGGCGCTCCAGTCGCAATGAATTCGAACACAATTCCGCGCTTCTTCATCCTCGACAGACAGTCGCTTCCGAGACCCGCCCCCAGGGGTTTTCGAATTTTCCGCCGGGGGGAATATCCGCCCTCTCTTCGAGAATTGAAATGGCCTTCGAAAAATCGCTTCTAGATAGGATGTTGACCTGTAGAGCGTGCAATACATCCAGAACAACTTCTTCGTGTAAATCGACAGAGGTGAACTGGCCCCTGTTTCGACCGGACAGTCAGGCATAGCCATGGAGGCTTAGGCATATGCCTGGGCACGTACTTATGTCTGAATTTGAGATCATCACTGATGGAGGCCGGCGGCAGCGCCGGTCTGCAGAGGAGAAGCTCCGGATTGTTGAAGAAACACTGGATGGACGCGACAGCATATCGGCGGTCGCCCGCCGCCATGGCGTGGCCCCCAATCTCCTGTATCGTTGGCGGAAGCTGATGCTGGAGGGAGGGAGTGTCGCGGTGACCGGCGACGATGACGTGACCAGCAACAAGACCGTTCGCGAGATGGAGACGCGCATCCGGGAGCTGGAGCGGCAACTCGGGCGCAAGACGCTTGAGGCCGAGATCCTCAAGGAAGCCCTCGAAAAATCGAGGTCAAAAAAACCGACCTTGCATGCGCTGTCCTTGCCGAAGGACGGTTCACGATGAAGGCGGTGGTCGAGACGCTGGGCGTGTCCCGCTCGAACCTGCATGAACGGATGACGGGAAGCGCGAAGCCGCGGAGCGCCTACCGAAAGGCAGGCGACGCGACGCTGCTGCCCCGGATCAAACGCCTGTTGGCGGAGCGCCCGACCTATGGCTATCGCCGCATCACCGCGGTTCTGAACCGGGAGCTGCGGGCGGAGGGACTTTCCCCCACCAACCACAAGCGCATCTACAGGATCATGAAGAACAACGCCTTGCTCCTGGAGCGCAGCGGCCTCCCTCGTCCCGAGCGCACCCATGACGGCAAGGTGATCATGCTGCGCTCGAACCTCAGATGGTGTTCCGATGGACTGGAATTCATCTGTTGGAACGGTGACATCATCCGGGCCGCCTTCCTTATCGACGCCCATGACCGCGAGGTGATTGCCTGGCGCGCGCTCACTGGAGCCGGGATCAGCGGATCGGATGTGCGCGACATGCTGCTCGAGGCCGTGGAGCGCCGGTTCGGGACACATCGCGCTCCCGAGATCATCGAGGTTCTCTCCGACAACGGCAGCGCCTACACCGCGAAGGAAACCCGCATCTTCGCCCGCAAACTCGGCCTCAAGCCATGTTTCACGCCGGTGGGCAGCCCCCAGTCGAACGGCATCTCGGAGGCCTTCGTGAAGACGCTGAAGCGCGACTATGTCCGCGTCACGCCACTACCTGACGCCGCAACCGCTCTCTCGTTGATTGGAAACTGGATCGAGGATTACAACGACAACCACCCGCACTCAGGCCTGAAGTGGCGCTCGCCTCGCGAGTTCATCAGGGCCAGAACCGAAACCGCCTGACTGTCCGGTGAAACAGGGGCAAGTCCAGTATCGGAGATCGACCAGCCAGAAATCTTGCAGGTCCTCTCCCCTATCTGGACTGAGAAGCATGAGACAGCCCGCCGTGTCGCGCAACGCATGAAGGCCGTTTTGGACGTGGCCCGCTCACGCGGCTTCCGCGAAGGGGAGAACCCAGTGACGGTCGCCATAGGCGCTCATGTTCTGCCGCGAGTGAAGGCGAAGGTGAGGCACCACAACGCGATGCGCTGGCAGGACGAGCCGGCGTTCTACGCCCAGCTTTCTCAGAAAAGCGGCATGGCGGCTAAGGCATTGATGGTCACTTGCCTGACAGGATGCCGGACTGACCTGCTCCCCTGAAACGTCCTCCGTTTGAGGTTAGCCTGTTCTCCGAACGAGGAGACAGGCGATGAAGAGATCACGGTTCAGCAAAGCGCAAATCATTGGCATTCTGAAGGAGCACGAGGCGGGGATGAGCGCACCAGATCTATGCCGCAAGCACGGGATCAGTGATGCGACCTTCGCCAACGCCTTGACGCAGGTAGGCATGCCGCAGGCCAACCTGACCGCGCAGCTTCCCGGTCTCGGCAGGGCGACAGCCGACAGCTGCAACCTGCTGTCGGTCAGCACGCCGGCAGTCCCCTGAACAACGCTGATGCGGGCATCGAGGCGACAGTCAACAAGGCCGCCGCAGCAAACGATGCCGCCTTCGCGTTCAAGACAGGCATCTTGGCCCGGGCGCTGATCGGCCTCTTGGGCAATGACGATTTCAGCTTCAAGGTCAGGCCGGATGCCGGGAACTTCTTCGAGGCGATCCGGATCGACCGCACCAGCGGCCGGGTCGAGATGCCCGAACCCGTATTGCTCCCGGCGATGGATGCCGTGCCCGTGCCGCCGTCAAGGCTCGGGGGCGCGCTCTGTGCGGGTGACCAGCGCCACGACCGCCATAGCGGCGGCCGAGGAACGCTCGGCAGGATGGGTCTGCTGGAGCGACAAGGATGGCGGTCTCGGCGGTTTCACCTATGTGAAACGGCTCAAGCTCGTCATCCTTCAGACGACCGGCATGGGGTTTTTCGGCCTCTACAGCTCGACCACGGCATTGGCCTCGACCACCCACATCCCTGCCGCCACCCAACTCGTGAGTCCTCGCAACTTCATGGACATCGGGTCAACAGGCGATGGTGGTCGCCCACGATTGCTCGGCGGCCGCTGTGGAGAAGGATTGCTGAGACTGCGAGGCATCGAGCGCTCGAAGCTGCACGCGGTTCGCTAGACTGGCGAATGCTAGAGCCTAGCCTGCAACGGGCACCACGATCCGCCCCCGCACCGTACCCTCTAGGAATTTCGGTGCGGTCTCGATCACGTGGTCCATTGGGATCTCGGTGGTCATCGTCTCCAGCAGGGCCAGATCCAGCTCCCGGGAAAGCTTGTCCCAGGCCCGCTCGCGTTCGGATTTCGGGCACATGACACTGTCGACACCGATCAACCGGACGCCGCGCAAGATGAAGGGCGCGACGGACGACGGCAGGTCCATGCCCGCCGCAAGCCCGCATGCCGCCACCACCCCACGGTATTTCATCATCGACAGCAGATTGGCCAGGAGAGCCCCGCCCGTAACGTCAACGGCGCCGGCCCAGCGTTCCTTGTTCAGCGGTCGCAACGCGCCCTGCAATTCGGCGCGGTCGACGATGCTGGCCGCGCCCAATCGCTTGAGATAATCGCCCTCGCTTGCCCGGCCGGTTACCGCTGCGACACGAAAACCGCGTGCGGCAAGAAGTGCGGTGGCGACACTTCCGACACCGCCGGCGGCCCCGGTCACGACGATCTCTCCGTGATCGGGGGTCAGCCCCTGCTCTTCAAGTGCCATCACGCAGAGCATGGCGGTATAGCCGGCCGTGCCAATGGCCATGGCCTGGCGTGCCGAAAGGCTGTCGGGCAGACGCACCAGCCAGTCGCCGGGAACCTGCGCCCGGGCGGCAAGCCCTCCCCAGTGCTTTTCACCGACACCCCACCCGTTCAGAACCACACGGTCACCGACGGCATAATCGGGATGCCGACTTTCCGCGACTGTTCCCGCAAAGTCGATGCCGGGCACCATCGGAAAGTTCCGCACCACCGGCGCGCTGCCGGTGATTGCCAGCGCGTCCTTGTAGTTCAGGGTCGACCAGGCGACATCGACAGCGACCTCGCCCTCCTGCAATGCGGCAAAGGTGACCTCGCTGCGCGCAACGTGCTGCCCAGACTGGCTTTTCTCGATGACAATGGCGTCGAACATGGATCTCTCTTCCTTGGGGTCTGAGGTGTCGGTGGCCAGCATGGACAGGGCGCCGGCCGGGTCCCGGCATCAGCTCGGCAGATACTCCTTGCTCCAGCTTTCGCTGACCGCTCCGCTGGCCAGCATCGCCTCGATGGCATCATCGCCATAGCCGGCATCTCTCAGAACGGCGCGGGTCGAGGCGCCAAACTTTTCCGTCGGGGCCGGGGCGTAGATCGCCGCATTCGCGGGACGGATCGCGAAGGGGTCGAGCTGAGTGATGACATGTCCGCTGGGATGATCCTCGTAGACCGAGAAGGCATAGCTGCCGTTTTCGGTGCCGGGCGTGCCATCTGCTGGGCGACTGTTATAGGCGCGGATCGTCTCGATGTTCTCGCAGACCGTGGCGCCGATATCGGCGGCGACCAGGCGCTCTGTCCAGTCCTCCGCGCGCGCGCCCATGAAGGCGGTCGCGAGGAAGCCTGCCCGGTCCTCTGCCGGCACGTCGGCGATCCCCTCGAGACCATCAACCGCGTTCAGCTTCGGCAGGTCCGCTTCGGTGGCGCACAGAAGGATGAACCGGTCCGAGGCGGTGTAGTAGAACCGCTCGAGCGGCCCGAACCCGTTGGCTTCGCGGCCGGAGGGTTCGTCGAAGAGCGGGCGGCGTTCGTAGTCATAGCAGAACGGTATCTGTGCGAGGCCCGAGAGCGCGGAGAGCGAGGTGCGCGGCCGTCCGATGCGCCCGAACTTGAGCTTCTGGTACAGCGCGGTTGCGATGCCGAGCGCCGCGCCAAAGCCGCACATCACGTCGATCGTGCCGACGTGCGCGTGTTCCTCGGGGGTGTCCATGCCGCCCCCGAAGCGCAGCATGATGCCGGTCGTGGCTTGCACCAGGTCATCATAGCCGAGGTAATTGGTCCGGGGGCCGGGCCGCACGCCGCTGAAACAGTCGAGCTGGCAGAAGATTGCGTCGGGGTTGAGCTTTTTCAGCCCCTCCACATCGAGCCCCATCGCCGTGACCTGCCTGTCCGGCGCATTCCACACGATGACATCCACCGAGGCCACGAGCTTTTCGAAGACCTCGCGACCCTCCTTCGACGAAATGTCCGCCAGAATCGAACGTTTCCCGCGGCCATGCGACAGGCTGAAGATGACCGTGTTCCAGCAATCGTAGTTCGGCTTGGCCGGGTCGATCTTGATGACCTCGGCGCCGAACCGCGAGAGGTAGGATGCCGAGTGCGGCCCGGCGATCACGTTGCACATGTCGAGGATCCGGACACCGTCCAGCCATCCGGCCTTTTCGCGGCTGGCCCTTGAGCGGGGCAGTTTCGTCGGCTGCCGGCGCAAGATCTGCAACGCCCCCGCCACGGTGACCCAGCGACGCGGTTCGGGCGAGAGCATCTCTTCGCCGCTCTCGGCCAGCCAGACCATCGGACCGGGTTGCGTCATGGTTCCGAACACGGGGTCCTCGACTTCAACCATCAGTCCGGTGGTTTCGGCATGGTCGTCGTTGATCCATTCCTGCAGCCACCGCTGCGGCGCGCCGGGGAACTTGCCGCGCCCGAAGATCCTCTCCCATTCCTTCGCGGTGCGCGTGAGGAAGACCTCTTTCATGCGTGCGGCGATCTTGTCGGCCCAGAGCTTGGGCAGCGGGTAGACGCCCAGCGACACGTCCGAGGTCCATTCGGAAACCGGCAGATAGGTGTCTTCTTCCTCGGTCAGCCCCTCTGCCACCAGGTCGTCATAGATGCCCAGGACCTTGAGGCATCGCTTGGCGTGGTGTTTGTGGCTGGGGCAGACGACGTAGAACATCCGCCCGTCCTTGCACTTGTAGGACCGGTAGAACGGATCGAGGAACTCCTGCAGCTCCTCGTAGGTCACGTTCATCGGCAGGCCTTCGGCGCGGCGCCGCTCGATCTCGGCCTCACGCTGGGTCTTGTAGCGGTCCGGGTAGTCCTGGATGTGGATCGAGTTGTAGGAAAGCCCCTCCATCACCGCCGAGGCCAGCGGTACCTCGATCTCGTCGCCATATCCGGTGCGCTCGCGCGATTGCAGCGCCAGCACGACGGCAGAGGCCGCCAGCATCGTGCCATAGGCCGAGGACAGCGGCAGCGGCGAGAACGACGGGTTAACGCCCATCAGCACGCGGTTCAGTCCCATATCGGTGAAGACGCCCGAACTGGCGGCGATGATGCTTTCGAATGCCCGCCAGTCGCGCCGCAGAGTGTCGTTCGAGGCAAAGCCCGGGATGGACAGCGCGATCAGTTCGGGCCTTTCCTCACGCAGCGCGGCAAAGTCGAGCCCGTGCCGTTTCATCACACCGGGGCGGAAACTCTCGACCACGATATCGGCCTCGGCCACGAGGTCGAGCGCCTCGGCCAGACCCTCGGGTGTCTTGAGATCGATCGTCACGATCATCTTGTTACGGTTCAGCGTGGCATTGGCCGGGCTTTGCCACAACGGGCCGCCCGGCGGATCGACATGGATCACGGTGGCACCAAGATCGGCCAGGATCATGGCGACGGCTGGGCCGGCGATATACTGACCGAAGTCGATGACCTTGACACCCTTCAGTGGCAGGAGCGAGGGCTTGGCGGTAGTCATGTCTTTCTCCATCAGGCGCGGTGCTGGACAGGCAGGGTTCTGCCGGACAAGGGGAAGAGGGCATGCGGATCGGCCCCATCAAGTGGCCGATCCGCGTTTCATCAATTGGCCGGGCCCGAGGGCTGTTTCACCACGAGATGGTGCCGGCTGTCCTCGGTGCTGAAATCTTCCTTCAGCCAGCGCAAAAGCGAGATGCACAGGATCACGAGAACCGGCATCAGCGGCAGGGCCACGACGATCGTCGAGGTTTGCACCGGTTTCAAACCTCCCAGCTGGATCAGCACCACACCGACCGCGGCCAGAATCAGCGCCCAGGTGATGCGGATCGACCGTTTGGGCTCCTGATAACCCGACAGTTTGCGCGAGGTGACCGAGGCCAGAACATAGGCCGCCGAGTCGAGCGTCGTGGCGAGGAAGATGAAGCACAGCACGACGAAGACGATCGTGATGAGGCCGGACATTGGCATCGTGCCTAGGATCGCCTGGACCGTCGCGGGGATGCCCTCGCTCGACAGGATGGCCGAGACATCCAGCGCGCCGGACAGTTGGAGGTTCACCGCGTAGCCACCCCAGATTGCGAAGAATACCCAGCAGCCCAGCGACCCCCAGACCAGCTCCGCGATGATCAGTTCCCGGATCGTCCGGCCGCGCGAGATGCGCGCCACGAAGAGGCCCATCATCGGGGCATAGGCGATCCACCAGGCCCAGTAGAAGACGGTCCAGTCCTTCCAGAACGACGAGCCGCCGACCGGATCGGTCCAGGTGCTCATATGGACGAAATTGGCCGCCATCTGGCCCAGGCTGTTCACCCAGCCATTCACGATGAACAGTTTGGGGCCGACGATGAAGGTGAATGCCAGCAGCAGGATGGCCAGGATAACGTTGATGTCCGAAAGGATCTTGATGCCCTTGGAGAGGCCGAACCACACGGAGCCGCCGAACATTGCCGTCCAGACTACCAGGATGGCGAGATCGAGGCCGAGCGACGGCTCGATGCCGAACTGGCCGCCGACAAGACGGGACACCAGCGGCACAGCAAGGCCCAGCGAGGTGCCGACACCGCCGACCACGCCAAAGACGACGACGGAGTCGAGCAGGACGCCGATCCAGCTGTCGACATGCCGTCCCAGCACACCGCCCGCGGCAACCGACAGCCGGACGCCGGGATTGCGACGGACGAACATCGAATAGGCGATCGGAATGGAGGGCAGGCAATAGAACGCCCAAGGGGTCAGGCCCCAATGGAACTGTCCATAGGTCAGTGCCCATTCGCCGGCCTCGGAGGACATCGGCGGCACGCCGAAGGGTGGGCCCTGCAGATAGTAGATCGGTTCGACCCAGGCCCAGTTCACAATGGCGATGCCGATGCCGCCGCAGAAGATCATCGCAACCCAGCTGAAATAGCTGAACTCCGGCGCGTCCTCCGGTCCGCCCAGGCGGACATTGCCAAATCGGCTCATGGCGAGGCCGATCAGAAAGACGACCGTGCCAAGGCCTGCGACAAGGTAGAGCCAGCCGAACTGGCCCGTCGCAAAGGCGAAGGCGGCATTGACGGCCACGGACCCCGCTTCGGGGAAGAGCAGCAGGGGCGCCACGACTGCGGTGATCACCGCAAGGGATGGAAAGAAGACGCGCCAGTCGAGCCGGTCGCCCCCGGGTATGATGTGTTGCATGTTTTCCTCCTGAACCCGCTCCGTTCTATACTGGCGGGCTTGATTGACGGGCCGGCCCCGAAAAGGACCGGCACGAAACCTGGCGACCGGCTCAGACGCCGGCTCGGATCCAGCGCGCGGCCTTTTCGGCGATCATGAGTGTGGGCGCATTGGTGTTGCCGCTGGTGATCTCGGGCATGACGCTGGCATCGACGACGCGCAGCCCCTCGATCCCATGCACGCGCAGATGCGTATCGACGACCGAGCCCGGATCGTCCTTGCGCCCCATGCGTGCCGTGCCTGCGGGGTGAAAGATCGTGTTGGCAATGTCACCCGCGAGCTTGGCCAGTTCCTCGTCGGTCTGGAACTGGACGCCGGGCTTCCACTCGACCGGCTTGAATTTCTGCATGGCGGGCTTGGCCATGATCTCGCGCACCTGCCTCAGGCTCTGCGCGGCGACCAGACGATCCTCCTCGGTCGCCAGGTAGTTCGGCGCGATCTCGGGCGCGTCGCCCACGCTGTTCGACTTGATCCGCACATGTCCCCGCGAGGTCGGGTTCAGGTTGCACACGCTGGCCGTCATGGCCGGAAACGGGTGCAGATCCTCGCCGAAGGCGTCGAGGCTGAGCGGCTGGACATGGTATTCCAGATTGGCGTGGGGCCGCGACGGGTCCGAGCGGGTGAAGGCGCCAAGCTGGCTGGGCGCCATGCTCATCGGCCCCGAACGCGTCAGAACGTATTCCAGACCGATCTTCGCCTTGCCAAACAGCGAGTTCGCCATCGTGTTCATGCTCTTGGCGTTCTCGATCTTGTAGACCGCACGGATCTGCAGGTGATCCTGCAGGTTCTCGCCGACGCCCGGCATGTCCTGGACGACTTCGATCCCGTGCGACTGAAGCAGCTCGGCAGGCCCGATGCCCGAAAGCTGCAGGATCTGAGGCGAGCCGATGGCGCCCGCGGACAGGACAACCTCTCCGCTCGCCCGGACGGTGACCGCATCACCCCCGCGCCGCACGACGGCGCCGACGCAGCGCTTCGAGCCGTCCTCGGCGGTCTCGACCACCAGGCGCTCGACATGGCTTTCGGTCCAGACAGTCAGGTTCTTGCGGTCCTTGGCGGGACGCAGGAAGGCCTTCGAGCTGTTCCAGCGCCAGCCCGATTTCTGCGTCACCTCGAAATAGCCGACACCGGCATTGTCGCCGCTGTTGAAATCGTCGGTGCTCTCGATCCCGGCCTCGTTCGCCGCCTTCGCGAATGCCTCGAGCACGTCCCACCGCAGCCGCTGCTTCTCGATCCTGAGCTCGCCATCACCGCCATGCAGATCCGAGAAGCGGCTGTTGTCACCCGTCTTCGGATCGGCACCGCCATCCAGCTTGTAGTGATGCTCATGCGCCTTGAAGTCGGGCAGGGACTTTTCCCAGGACCAGTCGTCGTCCCCGGTCAGCGCGGCCCAGGTGTCATAGTCGCGGGCCTGCCCACGCATGTAGATCATGCCGTTGATCGACGAACAGCCGCCAAGGGTCTTGCCGCGCGGATAGCGCAAGGATCGGCCGTTCAGCCCCACCGTGGGCTCGGTCTGGAACATCCAGTCCGTGCGGGGGTTGCCGATACAGTAAAGATACCCCACGGGGATATGGATCCAGAGGTAGTTATCCTTCTTTCCGGCCTCGAGCAGCAGCACCGATTTCGTCGGATCGGCGCTGAGGCGGTTCGCAAGCAGGCAGCCGGCGGTGCCGGCCCCCACGATGATGTAGTCGAACGGATCTCTGGGCATCGTGCCTCTCCGTTCTCAGCGAGAGACCGGCATGGCGAATTCGGCACCCTTCGAGATGCTTTCAGGCCAGCGCTGCATGATCGATTTCTGCTTGGTGTAGAACCGCACGCCCTCTTCGCCATAGGCGTGCATGTCGCCGAAGAGGCTCTTCTTCCAGCCGCCGAAGCCGTGCCATGCCATCGGCACCGGGATCGGCACGTTGACGCCGACCATGCCGGCCTGCACCTTGCGGCCGAATTCGCGCGCAACGTTGCCGTCACGGGTGAACAGGCTGACGCCGTTGCCATATTCATGGTCGTTGATCAGCTGAAGCCCTTCCGCGAAGTCATTGACGCGGACGCAGGCGAGGACCGGGCCGAAGATCTCTTCGCGGTAGATCGTCATGTCGGGGGTGACATGGTCGAACAGCGTGCCGCCCAGCCAGAAGCCGTTCTCATGGCCCTCGACGCTGTGGCCGCGGCCGTCGACGACCAGCTTCGCACCTTCCGAGACGCCCTTTTCGATGTAGCCGGTGATCCGGTCGCGCGCGGCGCCGGTCACGATGGGGCCCATCTCGGCGTCCATTTCCTGACCGTTCTTGATCAAGAGGTTCTGCGCGCGTTCGGCCAGCATGGGAACGATGCGATCGGCGACATCGCCCACGAGCGTCGCGACCGAGATCGCCATGCAGCGTTCACCGGCCGAGCCGAAGGCCGCACCGACCAGCGCGTCGACAGCCTTCTCGAGATCGGCGTCGGGCATGACCAGCATGTGGTTCTTGGCCCCGCCCAGCGCCTGCACGCGCTTGCCGTTCCGCGCGCCGGTCTCGTAGATGTAGTTGGCGATCGGCGTCGAGCCGACGAACGAGACCGCGCGCACATCGGGATGGTCGAGCAGCGCGTCCACAGCGACCTTGTCGCCCTGAACAACGTTGAAGACGCCATCCGGGAAGCCGGCTTCCTTCATCAGCTCCGCGTACATCAGCGACGGAGTCGGATCGGTGGGCGAGGGTTTCAGAACGAAGGTGTTGCCGGCGGCGATGGCAACCGGGAACATCCACATCGGCACCATGACAGGAAAGTTGAACGGGGTGATTCCCGCACAGACGCCAAGCGGCTGGCGCAGCGTCCAGTTGTCGATCCCGGTCGAGACCTGATCGGTGAACTGGCCTTTCAGAAGTTGCGGAATGCCGCAGGCGAACTCGACGATGTCGATGCCGCGCTCGACTTCGCCCCGCGCATCGGTGAAGACCTTGCCATGCTCGGCGGTGATGGCGCGGGCCAGATCGTCCTTGTGCTGGTTGAGCAGGTTGAGGAAGCGGTTCATCAGCCGCGCGCGCCGGATCGGCGGCATGTCGGCCCATGCCGGGAACGCCGCCTGCGCGGCCGCCACGGCGCGGGCGACCTCGGCTTCTTCGGCCAAAGCGACGCGCCCGGTGACGGCGCCGGTTGCAGGGTTATAGACATCCTGCGCGCGGCCTGACTGACCGGCGACGCGCTGTCCGGCAATATAGTGTCCAATGTCTGTGATGGTCATGTCATCCTCCCGATGTTTTCTCGGGCTAGATAGCGACGGGGCCGCGCATATTTCCAATGACTAATGAAATGGCATATTATAAATCGCTCTTATATGAAGCATCCTGTCGACCTTCGGACCCTGCGGTCCTTCGTTACCGTTGCGCGTGAGGGCAATGTCTCGCGCGCGGCGGATGTGCTTTGCCTGACCCAGCCAGCGATCAGCCTTCAAATGAAACGCCTGTCCGAAAGCACCGGATTGACCCTGTTCGTCCGCACCGCGAAGGGAGTTGATCTGACGCAGGACGGGGCGGCGCTGCTGGTGAAGGCCGAACAGGTCCTCGGGGCGCTGGAAGATTTCAGCCAGACCGCGCGTCGGATGAAGGGCACGGTGCGCGGCACGCTTCGTCTCGGCACGGTGATCGACCCGGATTTCATTCGCCTCGGCCAATTCCTGCACGCCATGATCGCCGCAGCGCCTGAACTCCGGACCCAGTTGACCCATGGGATGAGCGGCGACGTGCCTGTGCGGCTTCTGCGCGGTGAGATCGATGTCGGCTATTTCCTGGGAGACCCGGCGGATGGCCCTTGGGTCGCCGGACAGGAGCAAGACAGCGCCGAGTCCGTTTTTAACCATGCGGTGCTGACCAGATTCAAGTATCGCGTCATAGCGCCCGCCGGCTGGAAGAACCGCACGGCAGGGCTCGACTGGAAGGAACTGGCGTCCTTGCCCTGGATCGGCACAGCCACCGCCTCGGTGCATCGACGTCTGCTTGATCGCCTGTTCGGGGAACTCGGCGTCGAGCAGAACGAGGTCGCGGTCGTGGACCAGGAGGCCTCGATGCTGGCCATGGTGCGCTCCGGGGTGGGCCTGTGCCTGTGCCGGGAGTCGATGGCCTTGTATGAGGAGCAGGTCCACGGTCTGGTGCTGGTGGACCGAGCCGCGGTCGAGACGACGCTTGGCTTCCTGTCGTTGGCAAGCCGCCAGGCCGAACCAAGTATTGAACTGGCTTTCGATCTGATCGCTAAGATCTGGAACCTGTGAAAGACCGGATGCTGAAGGGTCGCCCTAGTGAATGCGCCGTAGAAGCGTCGACGTCAGGCCATCCCCTCCGCCGCTTACCCCGGCAATAGCGTTCTCCCGTACGACTGCGGCCGGATTTTCTCTTTGTATTCTAGGTTCATGCGGGAGGGGCCGTTCACCACTCCTGCCGAGCAGAGGCTCGGAAGCGGTCTCTTGGGGCCGGCATTCCCCGGACCTCATGACTGCGCCGATTTAGTGGATATCTTGGAAACTGTTGAAGTGCGGAGCTTTCCCGAAACAACAGCTGACCACTTCGTCTCCAGTCGCCGCTCAAGTAGGTGGATCAGACATCGAAACGTTCGCCGGCCCGACTGCGAGCCGGTCTACATTTTCGAGTAACGGGAAGCGCTCCCACCCCGTCTCCGCGCGCCGCAGGAGGCACTCGGACGTTCGCCGGGTCGGCATAAGAGGGCGGAACCTCCGCCGAGGGGTAACGTGATCCCGAAATACGTCCTGAATAAAGTTCAGGCAACGGGCCAAACTCCCTTAATCCACCGAGCGACTGTCGGCGCCGGTCGCGGTCTGCCAACGGGACAACAGCATCCGATAGAATTGCTCTGCCGCCGGCGGTGCCTTGGCCTGTGGCACGCGAACCACACCGACGGTCCGGGTCACGGTGGGGTCTTTCAAAGGAACCGCGGAAATCAGGGGATGCGGATCGGCAGGTAGCGACATCCGAGGAAGCGCCGCGACGCCAAGACCTGCCTCGACCAAACCAAGCGATGTGGAGAGATGCTGGACCTCGTAATAGGGGCGTGGCCGGATCTGCGCGCCAGCCAGCGCAAGATCCATGATCAGCCGGTTGCCGCTCGCACGACCGACGGTGATGAAGCGGTGATCCGCCAGCTCGGCCCAGGTCACTTCGGTCCTGTCTGCCAGAGGATGATCGCGGCGGCAGGCGAGATAGAAGGGTTCCTCGATCAGCGGTTCGAAAGCCACCTCGGGGTCGTCAGTGCCCAGAAGCGTTATGCCGAAATCGACCTCCCGGTTCAGGACGCTTTGCAAGACCTCGTTCGCGCCGGCGTCGACGATGCGGAACCGGATCGACGGGAATTCCTTCGTGAATTCGCCGATGACATCCGGCAGGAAGTAGTAGGCGGCGGTTGGAATGCAGGCGATGCTGACCAGTCCGGACCTCCGCTCGGCAATCTCGCGCACCGAAAGAAGCGAGGTTTCCAGATCGTCCAGCAGTCGGCGCGCGCGCGGCAGGAAGTCGCGGCCGACGGCGGTCAGCGACACGCGGCGCGTTGTGCGTTCCAGCAGTTGAACACCCAGGGTCGCCTCCAGCTTCTGAATGCGCCGGGTCAGCGCGGGTTGCGACAGGTTGATACTGTCAGAGGCCGCGCGAAAGCTCTGCATCTCGGCGGTGGCGACAAAGGCCCTGAGGTCTTCCAGATCAATATTCATGCGTCAAACGCAATTATCGTTCAGATCATTGCATTTCACACATGCCATGCCGTCATGGCAAGGTTTTCTCATCGGGGGTCAGTGACCCGCCAGGGGAAAGCCAGAAATCATGTCCAGGATACCATGCGTCTTGATGCGTGGCGGTACGTCGCGCGGTCCATTCTTCTTGTCTTCCGACCTGCCCGCTGATCGAGCCGCGCGCGATGCCGTGCTGATCTCGGCCATGGGCTCGGGCCATCCGCTGCAGATCGACGGCATCGGCGGCGGCAATCCCTTGACCAGCAAGGTCGCCATCGTCGGCCCCAGCCAGCAGCCGGGCGCGGATATCGACTACCTGTTCGCCCAGGTGAACGTCGAACAGGCGCTGGTCGATACCGCACCGAATTGCGGCAACATGCTGGCAGCGGTCGGACCCTTCGCCATCGAGCAGGGGCTGATCGCGGCCAGCGACCCGGAAACCTGTCTGACCATCCTCAACGTCAACACCGGCAAGCGGATCGAGGCGATCGTGCAGACGCCGGGCGGCGCCGTCAGCTACGAGGGCGATACGGCCATTGCCGGGGTTCCCGGAACCGCCGCGCCGGTGCGCCTGGCGTTTCTTGACGCGGCAGGCTCGAAAACCGGGAAGCTGCTGCCGACCGAGGCATTGCGCGACCAGGTGCAGGGCATCGCGGTCACGCATTTCGACATGGCGGTCGCTGCCGTGCTTGCCGCCGCCGAGAGCTTTGGCAAGACCGGGCACGAAGCCCCCGCCGAACTGGATGCCGACCGTGATTTCATGACCCGGCTGGAATCGCTGCGGCTGGAAGCGGGGCGCCTGATGGGGCTGGGCGATGTCACCAACATGGTCATACCCAAGCCCATCCTGCTGGCCCCGCCGACCGAAGGCGCGACCATCACCGCGCGCTATTTCATGCCGCATGCCTGCCACACGGCGGTGGCGATCACTGGAGCCGTCTGCATCGCATCGGCCTGCTGCACGCCCGGCACGGTCGCCAGCGATCTGGCGGTGCTGCCCGAACCCGATGAACACGGCCGCAGGATGCTGGTCATCGAACATCCCTCGGGGCGGACGCCCGTCGAGATCGAACAGGACCCAGACACCGGCGAGATCCGCCGCGTCTCGGTCATCCGAACGGCGCGCAGGCTCTTCGACGGCTTCGTGCATATCCGTGACAAAGTCGCATAAAATATCACTCAGGAGGAGGAAACCCCATGAAACTTTTGAATAAACGCGGCCTTCGTTCAATGCTGCTGGGCGCTGTCGCCCTTGCCATGCCGATGTCCCTGCAGGCTCAGGACTTTGCCGGCGAGACCATCGAGTGGACCATTCCCTTCGGCGTCGGCGGCGGCACCGACGTCTGGGCGCGCTTCTTCGCCCCGCAACTGTCCGAGGCACTGCCCGGCAATCCGACGGTCGTCGTCCTGAACGTGCCAGGCGGTGGCTCGATCACCGGTGCGAACCAGTTTGCGATGCGCGCCAGCGACGACGGCCTGTCGATCCTGGGCACCTCAGCCTCGACACAATATCCTGCGATCCTTGGCGACCCGCGCGTGCGCTACGACTATGCGGATTGGACCGCGGTGCTGGCCTCGCCCACCGGGGGCGTCGTCTATATCGACCCGAAATACGGGGTTACCGGCCCGCAGGATATCGAGAAGCTGCGCGCCGAGGAAATCCGGTTTGCGAGCCAGGGCGCAACCGCGCTGGAAATGCCGGTCCTGCTGGCCTTCAAGATGATGGGGCTGAACATCAAGGCGGTCTTCGGCATGGAAAGCCGTGGCGCGGGCCGTCTGGCCTTTGAACGCGGCGAGGCGGGGATCGACTTCCAGACCAGCTCTGCCTTCATGAGCAGCGTGCGGCCGCTGGTCGACGGCGGCAAGGCGGTGCCCCTGTTCTCGCTCGGGGTGGTGGATGCGGAAGGCAATGTCGCCCGGGATCCGTCCTTCCCCGACATGCCGACCTTTGTCGAGTTCTACGAACAGGCAACCGGCGCCAAGCCCGAGGGCGAGGCTTTCGAGGCCTGGAAGGCGCTGATGCTGGCAGGCTTTTCGCTGCAAAAGATGCTCGTACTGCCCAAGGACGCTCCGGCTGAGGTCATCGCGGCCTACGGCGAAGCGGCCAAGACCATCGTCGAGGCGCCCGATTTCCGCGAGCGCGCGGGCGAAGAGCTGGGCGACTACGACCAGCTTGTCGGCGCTGAAGCCGATGCGGCGCTGAAAGAGGCGCTGACCGTCGATCCGGCCATCCGCGAGTTTCTGACGAACTGGCTGGCGGAAGATTACGGCGTGAAGATGTGACCTGACGGGCGGGGTCAGCGGCCCCGCCCCAAAACAATTGGGAGGAAATCGAAATGTTTGATATCGCGCTTTCGGCGCTGGGTCAGGTCATGTCCGGAGGGCATCTGTTGTTCCTCGTCCTGGGCGTGTGCGTCGGCCTGGTCGTCGGCATCCTGCCCGGCCTTGGCGGGATTGCCGGCATGTCGATCCTGCTGCCGTTTCTCTATGGAATGGACACGGCCTCGGCCCTTGGCATGCTGATCGGCATGGTCGCGGTCATTCCGACGGGCGACACCTTCACCTCGGTCATGATGGGGATCCCCGGATCCAGTGCCAGTCAGGCGACGGTGTTGGACGGATTTCCCATGGCCAAGCGCGGCGAGGCGGCGCGGGCGCTGTCCGCGGCGTTCACCAGTTCGCTGATGGGCGGGGTGATCGGTGCGGTGGTCCTGTCCTTCGCCATCGTGATGGCACGACCGCTGGTTCTGTCCTTTTCCTCGGCTGAATTGTTCATGCTGACCATCTTCGGCCTGTCGATGGTGGCAGTCCTCTCGGGGCGCAGCCTGACCAAGGGAATTGCCGCGGCCGGGATTGGCCTGGTCATCGGTTCGATCGGCACCGCGCCCGCGACGGGCGAGGCGCGCATGACCCTTGGCATAGACTACCTTTACGACGGTGTGCCTCTGGTCGTCGTCGCGATGGGCCTCTTCGCCCTCCCCGAGGTGATCGATCTGCTGAAGCGCGGCACCGCGATTTCCGAAAACACGGGTCTTGGTGGTGGCTGGGGCAAGGGCGTGCGCGATGTGCTGCGCCATCCCTGGCTGGTCGCCCGCTGCGCCAGCCTTGGGTGCGTCATCGGCGCGTTGCCCGGCCTTGGTGGCGCGGTCGTCGACTGGATCGCCTACAGCCATGTCGTGCAGACGAGCCGCGACAAGTCGCAGTTCGGCAAGGGCGACGTGCGCGGCGTGATCGCGCCTGAATCGGCCAACAACGCCTGCCAGGGCGGCGCGCTGATCCCGACGCTGCTCTTCGGGGTTCCCGGCTCAGGCTCGATGGCGGTCTTTCTCGGCGGCATGGTTCTGCTGGGCATCCAGCCCGGCGTGACCATGGTCGAGACGCAGCTGGACCTGACCTACACGATCATCTGGTCGCTGGCGCTGGCCAATGTCGTCGGTGCCGGTATGTGCGTGATGCTGGCCCGCCCGGTCGCGCGGCTGACGCAGGTTCCCTTCGTCTATCTGGCGCCCTTCATGGTGATGATCGCCATGTTCGCGGCCTTCCAGGCCTCGCGCTCGATGGCCGATCTGGTCGCGCTGATCCTGATGGGTGGGGTGGGCATCTACATGCGCCGCTTTGGCTGGCCACGCCCTGCGCTGCTGATCGGTTTTGTGCTGGCGCCGGGGGCCGAGAACTACCTGTATCAGGCAGTGCAGTTCTACGACTGGGCCTGGGTTATGCGTCCGGGCGTCATCATCATCGCGCTGATCACGGTCGTATCGGTCTTCCTCGGCTTGCGCTTCGGCGCCGAGATCTCCAGCGAGGGCGAAAGCGACACCGCCGACCAGCAGACCCGTGGCCGCCAGCTCGCCTTTGCTGGCGTGCTGTTCCTGGTTGCCGCGTATTGCGTGTTCGAGGCCGCTCAGCTCAGCTTCCTGGCCATGATCTTCCCGCTGACCATCGGCATCCTGGCGCTGATTGCGTCTCTCGCTGTGATCCTGCGGATCCGGTCGGGGCGTGTCGCCGAAATCCATGATGACGACGCCAGCCTGACGGTCGCCGGGAAATCCTCGGGGCGCGAGAAATATCTGGCGGTCTTCGCTGGACTGGTCGCGCTGATCTGGCTGATCGGCTTCTTCCCGGCGATGGTCGTCTTCTTCCCGACCTTCCTGATCGTGGCGGGCAAGGCCCGACCGCTGACTGCCGCTGCGATGACCGCCGGGGCCGTGGGCTTCATCGGCCTGATCACCTGGGCCATGACCCTGCGCCTGCCCGAAGGTTTGCTTGGCCAGATGCTGTTCTGACGAAACGTCAAACCATCCTGCGGTTGCCCTGATCCGCGACCGCAGGACCACCATTCCCCGACGAAGGACATCAACATGCAACTCACCGGAATGCTGCATGGCAGCAAGCTATTGGATCATGTCGGGTTTCCGACATCCGAAATCCTCGGCCCCGATGCCAGCGAAGACGATATCCAGAGCCTGATCAACCGCCACGGGCTGATCTTCATCAAACCCCTGTTTCGCGGCGGGGTTGGCAAGAAGGGCAAGGCCGGGCTGATTGGCAAGGCCACCGATCTGAAGACCGCCCTGGCCGAGAAGGAACGGCTCTATTTCGCCGAGCACCGCCACGGCAATGCCTATGCCAAGGCCAACGGCGTCACATTCGAGGCCGGCGTGCCTGCCGAACACGAGGTCTATTTCTCGGTCACCGACGATACCCGGTATCGCGCCCCTACAATGACCCTGACCCATCGCGGCGGCATTGATATCGAGGAACTGGACAAGGGCGATGTGGCCACCGTGCCCTTCGATGCGCTGACCGGTCTGAAAGCCTTCGTGGTGGCCAATGCGCTCAGCGACATAGGCGCCCCGCGCGAGATCATCTCGCCACTGGTGCAGCACCTGCCGAAACTGTGGGAACTGATGCACCATTACGGCATGACCACGCTCGAGCTGAACCCGATCCGCATGCGCGTGGACAAGGGTGGCCGTCTGACCCCGGTGGCCTGCGATTTCAAATGCGGGTTTGACCGTGACGACCCGCGCGTCAGCCGCCTTGGCCTGCCCAATCACCTGTTCGCCTCGGACATCTCGGCTTTCGAGCAGGAAGTGAACCAGCTCCGCACCCACCAGGGCCAGTCGGATGTCTTCGTCATCAATGAAAGCGGCACAATCCTCGCCCCGACCTTCGGCGGCGGTGCGAACAGCCTCGTGACCGAGGTGCTGGGCGACGCGGCGATCATCTCGTCCGATTTCGGCGGCAACCCGCCCTACGAGAAGATGAAGGCGGTGGCCTCGATCTGCTACCGGCATTTCCTGCAGCAGACCAACGTGCTCTTCATCATCGGCGGCAAGTCGAACAACACCGACATCCATGAGACCTTCCGCGGCATGGGCGATGCGCTCCGCGAGCACTTCGCCACCCATGGCCCGGTGCCCTTGTATGTGGTCGTCGGCCGCGGCGGGCCGAACCTCGTGCGCGGCATGGGCAATCTCGCGGAAACGCTCGACAGCCTCGGCGTGCCCTACCGCTTCTTCGGGTTCGACAGCGCGATTTCCGAAGTCGTGAGCTATGCCCGCAAGATTGACGCATGGATGCGCGAGGGCGGACGGCAGCAAATCGCGGATGCCATGGGCATTCGGACCGCAGCGTGATCGGAGGACAGGATATGTATCGTCAAGGCATCGAGGAATTCCCCTATTATCTGGGTCTCCGCTCGCTGGCTGATATCGCCACGCCCGAGGACCGGGTCTGCGTGCTGAACATCATGGGCGGCGAAAGCCGGCAGGTGACGCCGACCAGCCACGCCTTTTCCGGTGGCAATGTGGTCTTCGGCACATCACCGGGGCGCGCCGGCCAGGTTCTGAAGACGGCCGCGGGCGACATCCCGGTCTTCAACAACGTGCGCGAGGGGCTCAAGGCCGGGCACGCCTTCAACACCGGCGTCATCTACCTGCCGCCCTCGGGCGTGCGCGACGGCGTGGCCGAATTGATCCGCGTGAACCCCTATCTGGAAAAGATCGTCATCATCACCGAAAAGATCGCCATCCACGATGCGCGCGAGGTCCGGGCGATGGCGCAGGCCAACGGCATCGACGTCATCGGTGGCAATTGCCTGGGCGTTGCCGACAGCTGGAACCGGGTCAGGATCGGCGGCGCGCTTGGCGGCGATCACCCCGAGGAATCGCTGATCCGGGGATCCATCGCGATCTTCTCGAATTCGGGCGGCTTTACCACCACCATCGCGCAGTATCTGGCGACCGAAGGCTGGGGCACGACGACGCTGATCTCCAGCGGCAAGGACGTCTATATCAACTACGGCGCGCGTGACTTTGCCTATGCCTTCCAGAATGACGACCGTTCGGCGGCGGCGGTCCTGTATGCCGAGCCGGGCGGTTACTACGAACACGACATCGACTGGCAGAAGCCGGTCGTGGCCTGCGTGGTCGGGCGCTGGAAATCGCGCCTGACCCGCGCGGTCGGCCATGCCGGCGCAATGGCCGGTTCCGGCGACAAGGCCGAGGACAAGGAGGGCTGGTTCATCGACGCCTTTGGCAGCGGCGGCATCTTCACGCCCGAGACGCCACAGTATGTGTCGAAGAAAGGTGCGGTCGTAACCAACATCGCCGATATTCCCGCGGCGCTGACCGCCGTGATGGCGTTGAATGGCACGCAGCCCGATTTCGCGCCGCGCGGCAATCTGGCGTTGAAGACCTGGATCGCCAACGATCAGGGCTTGCAACTGCCGGCCAATCTGGCGCTGGCCCCGGTGACGGCGCCCGAACCCTATGCAAAACAGATCGCGGCGCTGGACAGCCAGATCGGCGCCGTGGTCGCGCGCCAAACGATGAAGGACAAGTCCGGCGCCTCGATCATGGATCCGAAGTCACGGGTGACCAGCGTCCATGGCCACAGCGTCCTGGATCTGGCGCTTCTGCCGCTTGAGGCGAACTTCGCGCTGCCGCTGGTGCACGAGATTGCAGGCCCGAACGACCGCGCGATGCTGGACGTGGCCGTCGCCGCTGAGGTCAATCTGGTCGGCGATCCTATCCTGATCGCCGCCGATGCCGCGCGCGAGGCCGGCAATTCGCCCAACAGCGTCATGGCGGCGGCCGCCGCGATCGTCGGTCCTCGCCGGGTCGAACGGGCGCTGGCCTGCACCGATATACTGATCGAGTTGTTCGCCCATTCCGGGCTGAAGGACGGCCGCGATGAAACCTTCGATACCAGCGGCGTCACGATGGATGATGACAGCCGGGCGATGTTCCTGGCGACCGATGACGAAGCCGACGATCCCCGGCCCGAGGCCATGCTGGCGGCGGTTCAGGCGCGCGGCGGCACATCGGTCTTTCTGACATATCTGTCGGGCTTCGGCGAACGGCTGAACCGCGACGCCATTCTGGCGGCCATTGCCCTGACCATTTCCTGGGGGCCCTTGATGCGCAAGCGGATCACCCGGCTGACCGCCCGCACGCTGCCCTGGTATTTGCGCCTCTACGGCGTGATGGTCGGGGCCTCGATCCCCGGCCCGCATCACCAACATGGTTCGCTTTGCGGCATCCCGCGCGAAGAGCGTTTTGACCAATGGACCATGGCCGATCTGTGCTATCTGGCGATGACCGGCAAGCGCCCGGCCAAGGCCGAGGCCGAGATGTTGCAGGTGCTGGTCGGATTGCTGATCTCTAACGGTCCCGGCTCGATCTCGGCGCAGGGCGCCAAGGGCGCTGTCGCCGCCGACGGGCCGCAGACTCCGGACCGGGTGCAGATCAACAAGGCGATGGTCGGCTTTCTGACCCATACCGGCTACAGCCATGGCGGCAACGGGTTCGAGGGCATGGCATTCCTGCTCGAACAGTTCAGGGACAGCGGGCTGACCGATCCATCGGATCCCAACCACGGGCTGGACCTGACAGCCATGGCCCGCGAATTTGCGCTGCGCTACAAGCAGGACAAGCGGCAGGCCAAGGAACAGGGCGCCGAGGTCCGCGCACTTCCCGGCGTTCATCATCCGGTCTTCAAGGGCAAGCCGGTGAACCACGACCCCCGCGAGGTCTTTATCGCCGAGTTCATGGAAAGCCGCGGCCGCTACAACGTGTTCCACGCCTTCTATCGGGAACTGGTACGGCAGCTGCACGAGGTCGGCGCCACGCCCTATGTCTTCTGCGTGAATGTCGATGCAGTGATCGCCGCGATGATGCTGGCGCTCTTGTGGGACGACTACCGGTCAGGGCGTCTCGTGGATCGCGATCTGGAAACGGCTGCCTTCACGGTGTTCCTCTATGGCCGGATGATCGGCTCGGCGGCGGAAATCGACGATCACCTGAACCGGGGAAGAAACATGGACACCCGTACGCCAGCGTCACAATGCGCGCACGTCGTCTGATCCCGTACGCCCGAAGCGTCAGCCGGCCATCCGCACCGTCGCGATGCCGGCCGACACCAGCCCCGCCGGAGACATCTTCGGCGGCTGGCTGATGAGCCAGATGGACCGCGCGGCCGCGACGCCGCGATCAGCGTGGAGGGCATGACGTTTCATTGCCCGCTCAAGGTCGGCGACGAGGTTTCGCTCCAGGCCGAGCTGGAGCGGGCCGGCGAGACTTCGATGCAGATCTGGGTCGCGGCCTGGCGCCGCGAGCACAACGCCGAAGAGCGCCATCTCGTGACCGAAGCGAGCTCCACCTTCGCGTCCTTTCCAACGAATGTGGGTCGCGTCTGGTGCGGTGGTAGCCTGAACGTGCACCATCAGGCGATCTGAAGCCGTGCGATAGGCCCCTGCATGGCGAGATCCGGCTGTCTCGCGGCACACGGCGCGGAAGACCGCTTTCATCTTTGCGTTGCAGCGGTCGCCGCCTCGGCTGAAAGGGCGGCAGGGGCGGTCAGTTGAAGCTATCATATGGCGTCACCCACTCCACCGGAGGCGGCTTCAGTTCTTGCGCCAGCGTCAACCTCGGCCCCTGCTTCCCGTCCAGGATCGCCACGCATCCGGCGCCTGCGGCGTCAACCGCATGGCCCGCGCTATGTAAAAGGGGCGCGATCCCGCTCGATACTCCCGGCGCGCGGCTTCGGTTCAAGGCAGTCCCGTTTCCATTCGGTCTGCAAACTGCACGGCACCACAACAAACTGAACACGCTCAACCCCTCCCGGTCGGCCGCGCGACCCGTGCCTCAAGGCCGGGCGGGTCTCGCCGACATGCCGAAGGCAGATACTGCTGCAAGAATTCGGGGCAAGACCTCGGATAAACGTTCCGCCATTCGTGGCAATTGGCCCGGGCATGAAGGGATCGCATCCGTGCTCGTCACGATGCGTATCGCAGGGTCAAGACCCGGGGATTTGTTTTGCTGACACTCTTGTCCGCCGGTCTCTTTCAGTCCGCCGCCCCTGGGGCGGCCTTGCCATGACCACATCGCCAGTCGGTCGGCGACATGCCAGACCAGCGGCGGAAGGCATGTGTGAAAGCACTGGTATCGGCAAAATCCAGCGCCAGGGCGATATCGCGCATCAGAAGCGGGGTCAGCGAGAGAAGTTCGCGGGCGATGGTGAAGCGCACCTCGTCACGCAAGGCAGTGAAGCTCGTTCCCTCGCGCGTCAACGCGCGGCGCAGGCTGCGCGGATGCAGGTGCAGATGCGCGGCGACGTCGTCCATGCCCGTCCGTCCGCTGATGAAGGCGCTGCGCAGGGCATGGCGCACCATTGCCACCTTGCCCCAGGGGGCCGAGGCCGCCCGCCGTGCAATCTGCGCCAGTGCCGCATCATGTCTTCCGCGGTCGCGATCAGGCAACGGCACGGCGGCGGCGGATGGCGGCAGGAAGATGCAGGTCTGGTCCTGACCATAACGCACCGGGCATCGCGCCAGAGTCCGCAGCGGCGCCGGGTCGGCAGGGGCCGGCCGCATCGACCATAGCTCGACCGGTTCCACCCGCTGTTCCGTCAGGATCGAGAGCAGCAAGCAGCCGATCGCCAGCACCGTGTCATGGATCTGGATGGCGCCCACTCCGGCCGGATCGTAGATGCCGTAGCCACAGGCGAATTCCTCGCGCGTGCGATAGGTATAGACAGCAGCGCCGGTGCAGTTCCAGATCTGCAGCAGGGCATAGTCGTTCAGCGCCTCGCCAAGCGTCGAGGCATGGCGCATGACCTCCCCCGCGGGGCCAAGCGAGGTCAGGCTCTGGCGCCGCCCCAGCAGGATGCCCAGATCCTCCCGACCGCTCAGCGCGGCCGCCCGGTCCAGCACGGTCAGGACGGCGGCATAGGGAAGGAACCTGTCGGGAACCAGATCGGCCGCAGCGATCCCCGCCCCGTCCAGCACGGCGTCGAGGGGGGTTCCAAGTTCGGCCAGCAGCGGCGGCAGATGGGTGAGCGCGGTGCCGCGCTGCAGGTACCGGAAATGCGAGGCAGTCATGGCCCGTCTATGTCCTCCGGAACCAAACCCATCAAAACGAAATGCGCCAAGGCTTGCGCAATGATCTGATGACCGGAAAGGCTGGTTGTCTGCAAGAGCCGGCCCCGGAGCAGACGCGACGAAGGGCCGGTCTGACGCCTCAAAAGCCTGCGTGCCGGGAAGAGAAACCTTGGGTCGAGCCGAAGGGCATCCGGGTGAACCTGCTCAGAGCAACAGAAGCGATCGCCTCGACGCGGGACGCCCCCCTGGCCGCGGAGTTCGCCGGCACGGCGGGCCGCTCGCTGCCCCGGGTCTCAAGGGACCGGTCGGTGACAGGGTTCGGCGCCCCGCGTGACACCCGGTCTCCTGAGGACTGGCCGTTCACCGGACCGACCGACCCGGGCCCTTCCGGGAACGATCCGCACGGCCGGACCTTTGAGAGGGCCGGCAAACCGCCGGGGCTGGCCGGAGCCTTCGAACACCTCAGGCATTCGTCCGCCCCGGTGAGCCCGCCCTGCGGCTCGAACGATTGCGTCGCGGATCAGGAGCTGCATATCTCGGTGCCCGAGGGCTATCACTGGCCTCCGCAGGAATCGGTTCGCAACAGCAATGACGCTTGCCGCAACACGTCCCGAAACCGATCGCACCGCACTTTTCGCGGCGCGCACCGTCCACCTGTATCTGCAGCCGGAGATCATATACATGCGACGTCTTCGAGCCATCCCGGCGCTTGCCATCCTGTCACTGATGGCCGCGCTCTCTTCCGCCTCGGCACAAGAGGCCACCCCCCACCGCCGCATCACCCGCTGGAAAAGACCATCGGTCAGGCCCGCCCCGAGATCGTGCCCTCGCTGATCGTGATGAACAGCCAGGGCGCCGTGCTTGCCGATGGCCAGCTGACGCTGAAAGGCATCGCCGGCAACTCGATCGTCTTTGCCGACCGCCCGGTGCGCTCGGCCGGCCATGCGCCGACCTCCGTTCTGCTGGATGAATGGAACCCCGACTATCCCGACAGCTTCTATGCCGATCCGCCCAATGCCACCGTCTCGGTCTTCGGCGAGAGCGAGAAGGACGTCTATGACGCGGTTGTCGTGCTGAAGAACCCCCAGATGTCCGGCCCCGATCTGACATTCGATGTCGACGTGCTGGAAGGCGATCTGACCGGAGCCACGGGCGCGGCCGCGATCTTCATCGACATCATCGGCCGGCCACTCACGCCGCTGTCCTTCGCCGGGGTGGCCCGCCGCACCGCCCTTCGGGGGGCCTTCTATTCCGCCGGCGCGGCGGAGCCCTACTACGGCGGTTACGGCCCCTATTCCGAACCCTGCGGCTATGGCTCCTACCCGCCCTGCCGCGACTGATCCGCGGAGGCCCCGCCGGCAACGGGCGGGGCCTTCTCCTTCGTCCTGGTCAGCTGCACCGCACGAAACGGCAGCGGTGTCCCGGATTCGGCAGCCGAGCCCCGGAGCGCCACCCAACCGAAGGACGATGACGTGGCAGCCTCCTTTCGGTGACGGTCCCCGGCGAAATCCGGGGACAAGCTGCGCCGGGTGTTCCATCTCGCGACGGTCGGCCCGCGCGACCAGCCGTTCCGGCGCCGACCAGATCGCCCAGGCCGCGCTCCCGGCAGGAAGCGGGCAGGACTTGGTCGCGGTGGCGCACATGATCGGAATGGCCCGCATGACACCGGCGGTTCCAGCTCGCCGCAAGCTCTTCAACCTCGCGGCTGCCAGCAAGCTGCACTTGCCCCGCCGCCTCGTTCAGCCGTCCCGGGTGAGCCGGCGCACCCAGTTCGCGGCAAGGATCGTGAGGCCAAGCGACAGCACCGCGCCGAGGCCCAGCGCCTGCACCGGGGTGAGCGAGGGAAGCCCGATCGCGCGGCCCATCAGCGCGAGCATGAAGACGTTGATCGCCGCGGCACCGGTCACAAAGGGATAGAGGAGCGCGCAGAGAAGAAGATATTTCAACTCTGCGCCTCACGACGTGCCGCTGCCCCGGAGAGGCCGGCGGCAATCACCTCCGGGATGACCCGCCAGGTGCCGAGCGGATCGAGCAGAAGGCCGCGATATCCGGCAGATGCAAGCGCCTCCGGCACGTCCACGACCACATGGCCGTTCCGGGCCGCGAAGAAGGGCAGACAGAGCCCGTCCTGCGCCTCGACCGCAGCATCCCGAAGGCGCGGCGCCTCATCGACGTAGCCGGTCAGGATCCGCGCGAACCGCCCGTCCTGCCTCAGTGCATCGGCCACCCCCTCGGTAACGCGCTTCGGGTGCGGATCGCTCGGCGATCCATGCGCCGCGATCAGAACCGTGGTTGCCGCCGGATCGAGCCCGACGCCCGCCGCCCGTTCCGCAGCATGATCCGACATGAGACGCGGAAGGGCGGGATCGAGCCCCAGTGGCGGCAGCACCTCGCATCCCGCGCCCCCCGCCGCGGCCAGCCGGTCCGGCAGACGGGTGCTGACGAACCAGCCATTGGTCATGAAGAGCGGATAGACGAGTGCCCTGCCCCCGAACGTGAGGAGCGCGGCGGCAAGGGCGCCCGGCGCCGCGAGGGTCGCACTTCCGACCCGCCAGCCCGGAAGCCGTTCTGCCACCTGCGCTGCAAGCGCGGCCAACGCCTTCTCCGCGCCATCCGGCGCCGAGGGTTGGCCATGGGATACGATCAATGCGGTGTCAGTGACTGGTGCCATCAGCGAAGGTGATCTTGTTCCAAACGTTGTATTTTCCCGAGGGCTTGCGCATCGGGATGCGGCGCAGTTCCTCGAGCGTATGCGCATCATAGACGATTACTGCGCCATCGTCGGCCCAGATGCTGAGCAGAGCATGCCCACCCGAGCGGTCGAATTCCACATGGGCCGCCGTGGCGCCGGGAACAGGGCGCAGCGTCTTCACGATTTCGAGGCTCTGCTTGTCGATGACATGCACTGCATCCCGGTTCGGCCCGAAGAACACATCGGCCCAGAAGTAGCGGCTCTCGGGATGCGAGCGCAGGAAGAAGCCCGGCCCCGCCGTCTCGATGGTGCAGACGACCTCCCAGCTCTCCATGTCGATGATCGAGAGCTTCGCCTCCTTCAGATGTGGCGTCGCCATCACCCGCCGCCCGTCCCGGATCCAGGAAATGCCCGAGCCGAGATGGGGAAACCCCGGCAACGGCAGCTCCGCCACTTCGCGCCCGACGGTGAGATTGACCACCACGCCCCGCCCGCCCTCGCGCGACGCTCCGATCAGGAAGCGGTAGTCGGGCGAGAAGAAGAAATCGTCTATAGGCTCGTCGATCGGGATCCGCCGCCGCGCGAAGAGCCCCGTCTCGACGGCGAGCGCCTCCTCCATGCCCGCCTCGTAGCTGTGAACGAACCCCTCATGCACGGGCGGCCCGGTCTCGACGGTCGACACTTCCCAGATCTCGGCCGCATCCTTCAGCGCGAGGATGAAACTCTGGCGCTCCGGCGCCTGATAGACCGCGGAAATCCGCGACGGCACGCCGTCCCGGTCCGCGACGTCGATCACCCGCGCTGCCGTGAGATCCCCGGCGTCGAGAAGCACGAGCGTGGCGGGCAGGTAGTTCGCCACGGCGATCCAGCGGCCATCTTCGGAGATCGCGATGTTGCGGCTGTTGAGTCCCGCCCGGATCCGCCCCACCTCCTGCAGCGACCAGAGATCGTATTTCTGCACCCAGCCATCGCGGGACATGATGAACACATGGCGCCCGTCGGGCGTGAACTTCGGTCCGCCATGCACGGCAAAGGGGGTCGGGAAATGGTCGAGCACCTCGAAACTGTCGCCGTCGAGCACACTCACATGATGATCGCCCGTCTCCACCACCACGAAGAGGTTCAGCGGATCGCCCGCGAACACCGGCGCATCCGCCGCCGCATAACCGGCGTTGAGCGCCCGCGTCGCCGCGATCTCGGCCGCACCCCAGGCCGGCACCTCCGCCACCGGCGCCGTGACGAACGCCGCGAGCGCCGCGATCTCCGCCTCGGGGAGCGTCTCGCCGAAGGCCGGCATCTGCGTCTGAGCCCGGCCGTTCGCGATCACCGCGCCCAGATCCGGGCCCCGCATGCGCCCGAGTGTCTCGGGAATGAGCGCAGGTCCGATGGCTCCGAAGCGGTCGGCGCCGTGACAGGCGGCGCAATGCTCGGCATAGAGCGCCGCGGGATCGGCCCTGAGCCCGGCTGCCAGGATCAGGCCAAGGATCAGCGCGCTAGGAAAAACGATGCGCCGGATCATGGCTCTTGCCCCGGAATGGTGCGACTTCGAGACGCGGCTCCGCCGTTGCCACGCCAATCTCCCCGTCTTCGAGAAAGCAGGCCGGATCCTCGGCCCAGGGATCTCCGGTGAGCTGCAGGGCGCGAATGCGGGTATTGCCGCCGCAGACCGCGCGATAGGCGCAGGCGCCGCAGCGCCCCTTGAGCGGGCGCGGCCGCTGGCGCAGGGAGGAAAGCATCGGATCCTCGCCGGTCCAGAGCACGGAAAAGGGCGTCGTCTTGACGTTGCCGACGGTATAGTCGGACCAGTAGGTATCGGGATGCACCCGGCCCTGCGGATCGATGTTGGCGACCCCGAGCCCCGCCGAATTGCCGCCCCAGGCCTCGAGCGCCGCCCGCAGCGCCGCGACCCGCTCGGCCGGGAACCGCTCTTCCGCCCAGCGCAGGAACCAGACCGCATCGGCATCGTTGTTGCCGGTCACGATTTCCGGCCCGGTGCCGTTCAGTGCGGCCCGGTAGGCGCGCTCGACCAGCAGCGCGATCGCCTCCCGGCTCCGCCGCAGCTCGGCATCCTCGCCCCGGTGCTTGTCGCCGCGACCCGCATAGACGAGATGCGAGAGATAGAACTTGTCGATGCCTTCCGCCTCGCAGAGATCGAGCATCTTCGGCAGTTCCGCCGCGGTATCCTGGGTGATGGTGAAGCGCAGCCCCACCTTGACCCCGCGGGCGAGACAGTCGCGGATACCCGCGAGGGCTGCCTCGTAGGCGCCCTCCTTGCAGCGGAACCAGTCGTTCATCCCGCCGATCCCGTCGAGGCTGATACCCACGTAATCGAAACCGATCTCCGCGATCCGGTCGGCAACCGGCCCGGCCAGCGAGGTGCCGTTGCTCGAAAGCGCGAGATACCGGCAAGCCGTCCGCGCCTTCTCCGCGATCTCGAAGAAATCCTTCCGCATCAGCGGCTCGCCGCCCGAGAGGATGAGGGCTGGCAGCCGCAACGTCTCGAGATCGTCGAGCACCGCCATCGCCTGGGCAGAACTGAGCTCGCCCGGAAACGGCACATCCGCCGAGCTCGTGTAGCAATGGCGGCACTGGAGATTGCAGCGGCGGGTGAGGTTCCAGATCACCACGGGCCGCACCGGCCCGGACCGGCGGCGCGGGCGCGCCGTGGTGCCATGGACGAGATCGTGCATGTAATGCGAGAGCCGGAACATCACGTCTCCTTTCGCGACAGGCGCAGGCCGGTCTTCTTGAGGATGCGGGTCGAATAGAGAATGTCGTTCGCGCGGGCCGCCGGCCCGAGCAGCACCGCGATGCGCGCGCGCTTGGCCTCGACCTCCGAACGGTCCCGGCCATGGACCATGGCGAAGAGATTGTAGGGCCAGCCCGGCATCGCCCGCGGCCGGAGATAGGCATGGCTCACGAAATCAAGCGCCCCCACCGCCGCGCCGAGCTCCGAGGCGACTGCATCCTCGAGATCCCAGACCGTCATGCCGTTGGCGGTCATGCCGAGCGCATAATGGTTCGGCGCCCCCGCGATCCGCCGGATGACGCCGCGCTCCTGCATCACCGCCATCCGCTCCAGGACCTCGGCCTCCTCGAGCCCGAGCTCCTCGGCGACGGCGGCGAACGGCCGCGGCACCAGCGGCAGCCCGCCCTGGGTCGCGGCGATGATCCTGCGGTCGGTCTCGTCGATCCTCATGCCGCCACCCGGAACCGGATGAAGAATTCCTCGAGCTTGGGAAAGCGCAGCACCATGATGCCGGTCTGCCCGGTGATCGCCTCGGCCACGCGGACGATGTCCTCCGGCGTCTCGGTTGCCAGCACGAACCACATGTTGAGCCGGTGGGTGCGGGCGTAGTTGTGCGCGACCTCCGGCCAGGCGTTCACCTGCCCGGCCACCGCGTCGAACCGCTCCTCCGGGACCTCCATCGCGCAGAGACAGAAGGCGCCGCCCATCGCGGCGGCATCGTAGAACGGGCCGAAGCGGGTGATGACCCGCTCCGCACGCAGGCGCGCGATCCGCTCGAGCAGCTCCTCCACCTCGATCCCGAGGCTGTCGGCGAGCCCGGCGAAAGGCTCGGCCACGATTGGCAGCCCGTCCTGGATCGCATTCAGGATGCAGCGGTCAAGGCCGTCGAGGATGGGTTGGTCGCGCATCATGCCGCGGCTCCTTCGCCAAGAGAGATGAGAGCGCCCCGCTGCCGAAAGCAGCGCAGGCTGAAGAGGATCTGCGACGGGCAGCCGTCGAGCCGCGCCGCAGCCTCGGCCTGGCCCAGCGTCGCCAGCGCATCCTCCCGGCTCCGCGCATGGATCATGCAGTAGAGCCGGTAGGGCCAGTCCGGCCCGGCGCACCTCCTCTCATAACAGAGCGTCACACCCGGCATGCGGGCCAGCCTCGGCCCGGCCACCGCGATGCGCGCCTCGGGCGCATCCCAGACCACCATCGCATTCGAGGTCCAGCCGAGCGCCCGGTGCCGCACGATCACCCCGAGCCGTCCGATCACACCCGTCTCCAGCAACGCGCCGATCCGTGCGATCACGGCGGCCTCGCTCCGGCCGCAGCTCCGGGCGAGCGCGGCATAGGGCCGCGTCGTGATGTCGAGCCCCTCGCAGAGCCCCTGCAGGATCGCCGCATCGCCCGCCTGGACCGCCTCGCGCCGGAGGGGACGCGGCGCGGGGGGCGGAGCGGCGCCATCGAAGGAAAAACCCAGATCGACGTTGAACGGCCGGACCAGCGGCAGATCGAGCACCCGGAGCCCGGTCCGCCGCGAAATCCGCGCCAGCGCGGCATCCACATGCGCCCGGTCCGGGCCCGTCGCCACGAACCAGAGGTTCCACGCATGATCCCGAAGGTAGGAATGGTTCACCCCCTCCTCCGCATCGATGACCGCCGCAACGGCCTCGATCTCCGCCGGCGGCGCGGCCATCGCGGCGAGCGTGCTTGCTCCGGCGGTGTTCGGCCGGCAGGTGCCGCCGAGCCGGCTGATGAACCCCCGCTGCCGGAGCCGCCGCAGGTGCCCGACCACCTCCGCCTCGCCCAGCCCGAGCGCGGCGGCCAGCACCGAGAAGGGCCTCGGCTCGAGCGGAAAATCCCTCTGCCAGTTTTCGAGAAGCCGCCGGTCGATCGGGTCGAGATCCATGGCCATCTCCCTAGAGCCCGGTGCGATGCGCGCGCGCGGTGAAGAAGATCCCCGACGGGCTTTCGGCCGGGATCTCGGCGATCTTCTCGAAGCTTGCGGTGTCGTAGACATCGATCCGGTTCGCATCGCGCACCGAGATCCAGACCTCGTTGCCCCGCGGCGCGAACTCCATGTGCAGCACGGCCGGCCCGGGCTTCAACTCGTGCACGATCTCGCCAGAAAGCGTGTCAATCACCTGCACCGTATCATTGTCGGGGTGGGCGAAGTTCACCCAGACCTGACGCCCGTCGGGGCGCGCCACCGCGAAGACCGGCTGGCCATGCACCGCTGTCCGCCCGACCTCCTCGAAGCTCCGCGCATCCATCCAGAGCACCTCGTGCCGCCCGATTGCGGGCAGCGCGAAGCGCTCGCCAGCCAGAGCCCAGCCCTCGAGATGCGGCATCTTGTAGACCGGAAGCGCCGGATCGTCCTTGGCATAGCCGTCGAGAATGCGCCGCGCCCGCAGCGGCTCCTGCCAGAGATCGATCTCGGCCAGCCCGTCCTCGCCGAAGAGCCCGGCGATATAGGTCCGGCCATTGGCGGTCACCAGCGCATCATAAGGATTGGCCCCGATCCCGGTGATCTTCGTGATCGCAGGCTCCGGGCCGCCGGAAAAATCCGCGACCCAGGTCTCGCCCGCATCCCAGAGCGAGAAGACGAAGCGCCGCCCCGGCACATCCACAAGGCCGAGCGTCCTGGAGCCTGTCGGAATGTCCGCCACCGGCGCGAGCGTCGCGGCATCGAAAACCCGCACGCCGCCGGGCTCGTAGTTCGAGACCGCCACAAGCGTGCCGTCGTCCGAGATCGCCCCGCCGATCGAATTCCCCGCCTGCATCACCCGGCCCACGATGTCCTGCGTCAGGATATCGACCTTGGTGAGCCCGCCGTCGCGCCCGAAGACGAATGCATGGCGTTCGTCCGGCGAGAAGACGACCGACGCATGCGACAGATCGCCCAGCCCCTCCACCCGGCCGATCGCGGCATGCTCGGATCGGTCCAGCACCAGGAGCGAGCCCGTGGTCCGCTCGACGGCGACGCCGAGATCGCCCGTCCCGCGCAGCTCCGCCGCCGCGGCGGGGAGGGCCAACATGAGCGCAACGATCAGGGTTCGAAGCATCATTCCTCGTCCTCCAGCAGATACCTGGCGATCCAGTCGGCATCCTCCGGCGAGATCAGCGGCCGCCAGGGTGGCATGGCCGTCCCGGGAATGCCGTCGAGGATCACCGCCGCCAGCCCTTCGGGTGTCCGGGCCGCAAGCGCCGCGGGCCGGATGTCCGAGCCGAGCCCGCCCGCAAGCGTAATTCCATGACAGGCCCCGCAATCCTGCCGGACCAGCGTCTCGAGCTCGGCCGCCCGCCCCGGCGGCAGACCGCTTGCCGCCGCGGGCACGGTCGCCGCCGCGAGCAGAAGGGCCACCAGCCGCTCAGGCATGACCCCCGACCCGCATGAGACCCGGAAAAGCCGCGAGCCCTGCGGCCATCTCCGCCGCGGGCTGCCGCAGATCGACCACGCGCCCGATGACAAGCAGCGCCGGCGCCGCAAGCCCCGCCTCTGCCACGACACCCGGAACGTCCCGCAGCGTCGCCGAGACACAGGTCTCCGCCGCCATCGTCGCCGAGGCCACGACGAGCGCCGGCAGGTCCGGGGGCATCCCGTGGGCGATGAGCTGCGCCGAGATCACCGGCAGGGCCGCGAGCCCCATGTAGACCACGAGCGTCGTGTCCGGATCGGCGAGACCGGCCCAGTCGAGCGCGAGCGGCGCGCCCGCGCGGACATGCCCGGTCACGAAGCGGACGCCGGTCGCATGGCCCCGATGGGTAAGCGGCACCCCAAGCGAGGCCGCCGCCCCCGCCGCGGCCGTGATCCCCGGCACCACATCGACGGCAATGCCCGCGGCCCGAAGCGCCGCAAGCTCCTCGCCGCCGCGGCCGAACACGAACGGGTCCCCGCCCTTCAGCCGCACGATGTCATGCCCCTCGCGCGCGAGCTCGATGAGAAGCGCATTGATCTCGTCCTGCGGCACCGGGTGGTGGTCCGGCTGCTTGCCCACGTCGATCCGCCGCGCCCGCGCCGGAACGAGCCCGAGGACCGCGGGCGAGACCAGCCTGTCGTGCACCACGATCCCCGCATGACGGATGAGCCGGTCGGCCCGCACGGTCAGCAGCTCCGGATCTCCCGGTCCCGCCCCGACCAGCCAGACCCGTCCCGGCGGCGGCGGAAGCGGGCCGCCCCGCCGCGCGCTGAGAGGTTCCGCCATCAGTAGACGTCGGCCCTGGTGTTGTAGACGTTGAACTTGCCGGTCGGCGTGATCAGGCGCTCGTCCTTGATTACCTTCTTCATCTCGAGGGTCTTGTCGTCCACCACGACGATCGCCGATTCCCTGTCCTTGGAATTCCAGACCGAGAACCAGATCTCGTTGCCCTCCTCGTTGAACTCGCCCTGCACCACGCGCGGCTGGCCCTCGGCAATCCCCGCCCATTCGCCAATCGGCAGCACGGTGTATTCCGGCTCCTCCTGAGTCAGATCCGAGACATTGAAGACCGCGACCGAAGCGGAAATTTCCGCGTCCGGGTTGAGGGGCGTGTCAACGTAGATGTGGTTCGAGGTCGGATGCGTCTTGATGAAGAGCGAGCCGCCTCCGAGCCCGTAGAGATGCTGCACCACCTTCCAGGCATTGTCGGGATGACCCTCCGGATCGGTGCCGATGAGCGAGATCGTCTCGTCACCCAGATGCGACGTCGCCCAGACCGGCCCGTAGACCGGGTGATCGATGTTGGCGCCCCGGCCCGGATGCGGCGTCAGCCCCCCGGTTTCCACCAGCCCGGCAAGCTTGCCCTCCTTGGTGTCGATCACCGCCACCTTGTTGCGCGCGTTGGCCGCCACCAGGAAATAGCGTTTCGTCGAGTCGAATCCCCCGTCATGCAGGAAGCGCTCGGCCTCGATCTCGGTCACCTTGAGGTTGCGGATGTCGGAGTAGTCGACAAGCTGGATCTTGCCCGTCTCCTTCACGTTCACGATGAACTCCGGCCGGAAATGCGAGGCGACGATCGAGGCCACGCGCGGCTCCGGATGATATTCCTGCTCGTCGTAGATCATGCCGCGGGTCGAGACGATCTTGAGCGGCTCGAGTGTCGCACCATCCATGATGACGTATTGCGGCGGCCAGTAGGACCCCGCGATGGCATAGGTGTCCTCGAAACCCTCGAACTTCGAGGTTTCGATCGAACGCGCCTCCGAACCCACCTTGATTTCGGCGACGGTCGAGGGCTCCTCCATCCAGAGGTCGATCATGTTGACCTTGCCATCGCGCCCGATGACGAAGAGATAGCGCCCCGAGGCCGAGATCCGGCTGATATGCACCGCATATCCGGTGTCGAACACCCGCACGATCTCGTAGGTCGCCCCGTCGATCAGCGCGACCTGGCCCGCGTCCCGCAGCGTCACCGAGAACAGGTTGTCGAGCTTGAGGTCGTTCATCTGCTTGGTCGGGCGGTCCTCCGGCGGCACCACGAGATCCCAGCTCGCCCGCATGTCTGCCATGCCGAACTCCGGCGGCGCCGGCGGCTCGATCAGCAGGTAGCGCGCCATGAGATCGACCTGATCTTCGCTCAGCTCGCCGGACGTGCCCCAGTTCGGCATGCCCGCGGGCGAGCCGTAGGTGATGAAATCCTTGAGGTAGTCGTAGCCGTTCGAACGCGTGATGTCCGTGGTGAGCGGCTTGCCCGTCGCCCCCTTGCGCAACACCCCGTGGCACCCGGCACAGCGCTCGAAATAGATCGTCGCGGCCTGATTGAATTCCTCTTGCGTGATGACGGGGTCGTCGGGCTTCAGCCCGGGGATCTCGACCTCGATCTGGCCCAGCGTCGTCGCGCTGAAGACATATTCGTTGGCCGGGGAATCGCCGTGTCCTGCGGGCTTCTCTTCCTGGGCGTAGAGCGCGTTGGCGGCCATCGTCACCGGCAGGACGAATCCTGCGAGCATGGCGGTCTTGCGCAACCTGGGCGATGTGATCATCGGGGCAATCTCCTCATGCCTTCCTCCCGATCGCATTTTCGCGAGGCCCCCGAAGTGATCCTTGACTTTGGTTAAGGCGCAGGGGCCGGAAGCTGCGACCCTGCCCGTCTGTCATCCGGGACGAGGCCATGCAGCCGATCGCCAGACTTGCGACCCTGCTCATCCTGCTCCTGCTCGGCGCCGGGGCAGGCGGCGCGCGCGAGGGCTTCATTGCTCCCGATGCGATTACCCCGGCGGCGCCCGACGCCGCTCTCGCCGCCGAGATGTTCGGCGCGGCCGAGCCGCTGACCGTCACCCGGATCGAGGCGGCTCCGCCCGGCTGGGAGGTCGCGACACCGGGCGGCATACTCGGCTACATCGCCTCCACCTGGGAAATCTCCGGCTCGGTCGGCTACTCCGGACGCCCGATCGACATTCTCGTCGCGATCACGCCGGACGCCCGCATCGCCGGGGCAAGGCTCATGCGCCACAACGAGCCCGTGCTCACCCTCGGCATCTCGACCGAGGACATTGCGGCCTATGTGAACGGCTTTGCCGGCCTCGACCTCGCGGCCGAACGGGTTGCCGCCTTCGAGACCCGCCCGGACCTGCCGGATATCATTGCGCACGCGACCGTCTCGACGGGCGTCATCCGCGACGCCATCCTCCGGACCGCCCGGACCCTCGCGCTTGGCCGCGGCCTCATCAAGACCACGGCCGGGACCCTCGACCGCGTGAGCTTCCGCCCCGAGGGCTGGGAGGCCCTGGTGGCCGAGGGCGCGCTCGCCCATGTCACGGTTCCGATGGCGGAGGCGCGCGCGGCGCTGGGCGGCGCAAGCGTCCCGCTTCCCGAAACGGGCATCTTTCTCGATCTCTGGACCGCGCTGCTCGACCCGCCGACGATCGGCCGCAACCTGCTCGGGCAGCAGGCCTACACCCGGGCGGTCGCCTCCCTCGGGCCGGGTGACGCGCTGCTGCTCGTCGCCTCGGCCGGGCTCCACTCGCATCGCGGCACATCCTGGCGGCGCTCCGGCGTCTTTGACCGCATCGAGGTGATCCAGGGCCGCGAGACCATCACCCTCTCTCGGGATGATTTCCTGCGCATCGACCGTCTGGCCACGCCCGGTGCGCCGGACTTCCGCGAAATCAGCGCCTTCCGCCTGCCCGGCGGCCGCTTCGATCCCTCCCGGCCGTTTCGCGTCGAGGTCAGCGCCACGCGCACGAGCGCAGCGGGCGACACCCTCACCCTGCGCATTCCCCTCGACTACAGAGTGCCCGCCGGGTTCCTCCTGCCCGATCCCCCCGAACCGGAGCCGCTCTGGATGTCCGCGTGGCAGGCGAAGCGCTTCGAGATCGCGGGGGTGGCCACGATGCTCGCGACCCTCACCGGCATCCTCTTCTTCCAGGAAAGCTTCGTCCGCCGCCCGAAACTCTGGCTCCGCGGCCGTTACGCGTTTCTCGCCGTTACCCTCGTCTGGCTCGGCTGGATCGCGGGCGGCCAGCTCTCCGTGGTGCAGGTGGTGGCCTTCCTGCAATCGCTGCTGACCGGTTTCCACTGGGAGACCTTCCTCATCGAGCCGGTCATCTTCCTCATCTGGTCCTTCGTCGGCCTCGGCCTGCTCTTCTGGGGCCGCGGCGTCTTCTGCGGCTGGCTCTGCCCGTTCGGCGCGCTTCAGGAGCTCTCGAACGCCGCCGCCCGCCGCCTCGGCGTGCCCCAGATCGCCGTGCCCTTCGTGCTGCACGAACGCCTCTGGGTCATCAAGTACACGCTCTTCGTCGCGATCCTCGCGCTCTCCTTCTACTCGATGGAGCAGGCCCTGATCCTCGCCGAGGCCGAGCCCTTCAAGACCGTGATCTCGCTCGGGTTCCGCCGCGCCTGGCCCTTCCTGCTCTTTGCCGGCGCCATCCTCACGGCCGGTCTCTTCATCGAGCGGTTCTACTGCCGCTACCTCTGCCCGCTCGGCGCCGCGCTGGCGATCCCGGCCAAGATCAAGCTTTTCGACTGGCTGCGCCGCCGCCCGCAATGCGGTCGCGAATGCAGGCTCTGCGAGGTGAAATGCACGGTGGGCGCCATAGACCCGATCGGCCGCATCAACCCCAACGAATGCATCCTCTGCATGCGCTGCCAGTCGATCTACCACGACCCCGCAACCTGCACGATCCTCAAGGCCCGCGCCAACCGCGCGGCGCGCCAGCCCGCCCCCCCGGCCCAGCAGGGGCGCCCCGCATGAGACCGACCCGGCGCCACTTCCTCGTCATCGCCGCATCGGCGGCCTCCGCCGCCGCGCTCGCGCGCTGGCCCGAGCGGCAATGGGACTGGCGGGGCGATGCGCTCGGCGCCGAGGCCCGCATCCGCCTCACCGGACCGCGCGACGCTGCCGAGGCCGCCATCGCCGCCATCACCGCCGAGATCGACCGGCTCGAGTCCGTCTTCAGCCTCCACCGCCCCGCCTCCGACCTCGCCCGCCTCAACGCCCGGGGCCGGATCGCCGCGCCCTCGCGCGATCTCCTCACCCTGCTCGAACGCGCCCGGCACTGGACCTCCCGCACCGAAGGCGCCTTCGACCCCGCAGTCCAGCCGCTCTGGCAGGCCGCCCTCACCGGCGCGGGCACGGAAGCCGCCCTCGCCCGCGTCCGCGGCGCGCGCATCGCCACCTCCCCCGGCGTCCTGCAGCTCTCCGGTGGCACCGCCCTGACGCTCGACGGCATCGCCCAGGGCTACATTGCCGACCGCGTCGCCGATCTCGTTCTCCGGCACGGCTTCCACGCCCCGCTCATCGACACGGGCGAGATGCGCTTCACCGGCGAGGCCCCCCAGACCCTGCGCCTCCCCGAAGGCGGCGAGACGCTTCGCCTCACCCGCTGCGCGGCCGCGACCAGCGCCCCTGCGGCGATGCGCCTGCCCCGCGGGCACCACCTTTTCGACCCGCGCTCCGGCCTCTCGCCCGAGCTTTGGCGCTCCGTCACCGTGATCGCCCCGGAGGCCACCGATGCCGATGCGCTCTCCACCGCCTTCGCCGTCTCGCCGCGCGCGCGCATCGGCGATCTCGTGCCTCCGGGCACCGCCGTCTTCGCCATCGACCGCGAAGGCAGACTTCACCGCTTCGGCCGCGCCGAGGGTCTCGCCTGAGCCCCCTCCCGCGTCCGAAGCCCTTCAGCCACCCCGATCGAAAGGAGAAAACCCATGACCAACAGGATGCAGCTCACCGGATGGATCCTCGCCGCCTGCCTCGCGAGCCCGGCGCTGGCCGAGGACGCCGACCCGGCCGCCGGCGAGAAGGTCTTCTCGAAGTGCAAGGCCTGCCACCAGGTCGGTCCGGACGCCAGGAACCGCGTCGGTCCCGAGCTCAACGGCATCATCGGCCGGCCCATCGCCGCGCTGCCGGACTTCAAGTATTCCGAAGCGTTCCAGGAAAAGGCCGCCGAGGGCATGGTCTGGTCCGAGGAGAACCTCACCATCTACCTCCAGAAACCGAAGGACTTCATCCCCGGCAACAAGATGACCTTCCCCGGGCTCCGCAAGGAGGAAGACATCACCAACGTGCTCGCCTATCTCGCGACCTTCCCCTGACGGGCAGCCCTGCCGCGCGGGGGGCCTTCCGCCCGCGCGGCAGCAGCACGGCAAAGCCAAACATGCATGCGCCGCTTGACTTTTGTTAAGGACGATCAGGGCGAATTCGCGAAACCTTGATCTCCAAGACAGGCCGTAGCGGAGAAGGCGATGCGCGAAGTCCTCACCAAATCCATGGCCCGCAACATCTTTTTTGGCGGGTCCCTCTTCTTCATCATCATCTTCCTGCTGCTCTCCCTGCAGAGTCACCGCTACATCGTGACGACCTCGACGGACCGCGCGGGCCTGACCGCCTCCGTCGCGCATGGCAAGCGCGTCTGGGAACACAACGCCTGCATCAACTGCCACACGATCCTCGGCGAGGGTGCCTATTTCGCCCCCGAGCTCGGCAACGTCATGACCCGCTGGGGCGTCGAGGACGATCCGGAAGCCGCCTTCGAAACCCTCAAGGGCTGGATGGAAGCGATGCCCACCGGCATCGAGGGCCGCCGGCAGATGCCCCAGTTCAACCTCTCCGACGAGGATATTCGCGGCCTCAGCGACTTCCTCATCTGGACCAACCGCATCCGCACCCAGGACTGGCCGCCGAACGAGGCGGGCTGAGGAGCCGAGAGACATGAAATACCAGACACAATCGATCGCGAAGGTCTATTTTCTCGCCGCCCTCGCCCTCTTCGCCGTCCAGGTTCTGGGCGGGCTGCTCGCGGGCTGGATCTATGTCGCGCCCAACACGCTCTCCGAGATCCTGCCCTTCAACATCGTGCGCATGCTCCACACCAACAGCCTCATCGTCTGGCTGCTGCTGGGCTTCATGGGCGCGGCCTATTTCATCGTGCCGGAGGAGGCCGAGAACGAGATCTTCTCGCCCACGCTCGCCTATGTGCAGCTGGCAATCCTCATCCTCGGCACGCTCGGCGCGGTGCTGACCTATGTCTTCAATCCCTTCGAGGGCCACGTGCTGCTCGGCAAGGAGGGCCGCGAGTTCCTCGAACAGCCGCTCTGGGTGAAGATCGGCATCGTCGTCGCGGCGCTGATCTTCCTCTTCAACATCACCCTCACCGTGCTCCGGGGCCGCAAGACCGCGATCTCCAATGTCCTGCTCATCGGCCTCTGGGGGCTCGCGCTCCTCTTCCTCTTCGCCTTCTACAACCCGTCGAACCTCAGCCTCGACAAGCAGTACTGGTGGTATGTCGTGCATCTCTGGGTCGAGGGCGTCTGGGAGCTCATCATGGCCTCGGTGCTCGCCTTCCTGATGCTGAAGCTCACCGGCGTCGACCGCGAGGTGGTGGAGAAATGGCTCTACGTCATCGTCGCGACCGCGCTCTTCTCCGGCATCCTCGGCACCGGCCACCACTACTACTGGATCGGCATGCCCGGCTACTGGCAGTGGGTCGGCTCGATCTTCTCCACCCTCGAGATCGTTCCGTTCTTCGCCATGATGTCCTTCGCCTTCGTCATGGTCTGGAAGGGCCGCCGCGATCACCCGAACAAGGCAGCACTGCTCTGGTCGCTGGGCTGCGCCACCCTCGCCTTCTTCGGCGCCGGTGTCTGGGGCTTCCTCCACACGCTCCATGGCGTGAACTTCTACACCCACGGCACCCAGATCACCGCCGCCCACGGCCACCTCGCCTTCTTCGGCGCCTATGTCTCGCTCAACCTCGCGCTCTTCACCTATGCGATGCCGATCCTGCTCGGGCGCGATCCCTACAACCAGGTGCTGAACATGGCCTCCTTCTGGCTGATGTCGGGGGGCATGTGCTTCATGACCTTCACCCTCACCTTCGCCGGCACGGTGCAGACGCATCTCCAGCGGGTGCTGGGCATGAACTACATGGACGTCCAGGATCAGCTCGCGATCTTCTACTGGATGCGCTTCGGGGCCGGTGTTGCCGTGGTCATCGGCGTCGCCCTCTTCCTCTACGCGATCCTGCTGCCGCACCGCGAGGTGGTCTCCAAGGACGCAACGGTCGCGGCGGAGTGAGGGGGCCATGGACGGCACGCCCGACATCGCCCCCGGCGGGGCAGCCCCCTACTACCTGCCGCAGGGCCGCGAATGCGAGATCTTCGCCGCGGCTTACGAGCACCGCCTGCCCCTTCTGCTGAAGGGGCCGACGGGCGCGGGCAAGACCCGGTTCGTCGCACACATGGCCGCCCGCCTCGGGCGGCCTCTGGTCACCGTCGCCTGCCATGACGACCTGTCCGCGGCCGATCTCATCGGCCGCTACCTGCTTCGCGGCGGCGAGACGGTCTGGACCGACGGCCCGCTCACCCGCGCCGTGCGCGAGGGGGCGATCTGCTATCTCGACGAGCTGGTCGAGGCACGCAAGGACGTGACGGTGGTGATCCATCCGCTCACCGACGACCGCCGGACCCTGCCCCTCGACCGCACCGGCGAGGAGATCCCCGCCGCGCCGGGCTTCATGCTCGTCGCCTCCTACAACCCCGGCTACCAGAACATCCTGAAAAGCCTGAAGCCCTCGACCCGCCAGCGCTTCATCGCCCTCGAGTTCGACTTCCCCGCGCCCGGGCGCGAGACCGAGATCGTGGCGACCGAAAGCGGCCTCGCCGGCGAGCGGGTCGCAACCCTCGTCCGGCTTGCGGGCAAGCTGCGCGGCCTCCGCGGGCAGGACATCGAGGAAGGCGTCTCGACCCGGCTCGTCGTCTATGCCGCGACCCTCATCGCCGGCGGCATGCCGATGGAACAGGCCATCCGCATCGCGATGATCGAGCCGCTCACTGACGATGCGGATGTCCGGCAGGGGCTGCTCGACCTCGTGACCGCCGTGATCGGCTGAGGGCCGCGATGCCCGAGATCGAGTTCTGGGAACCGGAAGAAAGCGTCGGAAAGATCTGGCATGCGATCGCCAGCGGCCTCGACGCAGCACCCGACCACGCGGACGCCGCCGTCCCGCTCGAGCGCATGGCCGGCCGCATCGCCGTGCTCTTCCGCGGCCTCGGCGGCGATCCGGCCGTCGAGATCGTGCCCGCCGCACCGGCCCCGAGCCCGCACCGGCTGAGCTTCCGCCGCCGCCTCGGCACAGCGGCCGAGCGTGTGACGGAAGCCGGCTGGGACGGCGTGAAGCTCCGCCTGCCGCCCCGCCTCGACATCTTCCCCGAAGGCGCGCTCAATGCCGGGCTCTACCTCTGGCTCGCCGCCAGCGCCGCCCACGCCCGGCCCGCCGCGGAAAGCCCCGATCCCTTCGCCGCCGACCTCGCCCGGATCGCCGAGGCCCGGCGCTGCGCCGCGGCGACCCTGGCCGCGGCCCCCGGCCTCCGCCCGCTCCACGCGCGCCTCTGCCGCGCGGCCCTGGCGCGTCGGCCCGACCCCGCCCGGCTGCCGCGCGCCGAAGCCACCGTCGAGGCCCGCATCCGCGAGGCGCTCGGCGCGCCCCCGCCACACGCCGCGCCCGATCCGTGCGCCCTCGCCACGCCCCGCGGCTACCGCCCCTTCCGCCCTGTGCCGCTGTGGCTCCGCACCGCGCCCCCGTCGGCAGCGGAAGGCGCAGGCCCCGATGACAGCGACGCCGACGGTGCACCGCCCGACACCGGCGAAAGCAGCCGCACCCACCGGGCCCGCCGCCGCGCCACCGATCAGGTCGAGCGCCGCGACAGCCTGATCCTCCACAAGTTCGAGGCGATCCTCTCTTGGGCCGATTTCGCCAACATCAACCGGCGCGTCGAGGAGGACGACCTCGAGAATGCCCGCAAGGCCGCCGACGACATGGACGAGATCGCGCTCGGCAAGGTCTCGAAGGCGCCCGCGACCAAACTCAAGCTCCATCTCGATCTCTCGCCGGCGGATGTGGACCGCGAGCGCCTCTCCGGCCGCCATCTCTACCCCGAATGGGACCACAAGGCCGGCGCCTACCTCCCGGACCATTGCTGCGTGCTCGCCGCCCGCGCAGAGCCGAGCGAAGGCGTCCCGGACGATCCCGCCGCCCGGCGCCGCATTCGTGCCGTGCGCCGCCGCTTCGAGGCGCTCGCCCCCCGCCGTGTCGCCCGCCCGCGTCAGATCGACGGCGAGGAGCTCGACCTCGACGCCGCGGTGGGCGCACTCATCGACCTCCGCGCCACCGGCCGCGGCTCCGACCGGATCTGGACCGCGACCCGGACGGAGGCGCGCGATCTCGCCGTCTCGATCCTGATTGACGCCTCGCGCTCCACCGAGAGCGCCGTCACCGGCCGCGCGGTGATCGACATCGCCCGCGAGGCGCTGACCGCGCTTGCCTGGGGGATCGAGGGCTGCGGCGACGACTGTGCCATCAACGCCTTCTCCTCGCTCCGCCGCGACCGGGTCTTCGTCCAGGACTGCAAGCGCTTCGACGAGCCGATGGGCCGCGAGGTCGAGGGCCGGATCTGGGGCCTCCGCCCGGGCTTCTACACCCGTCTCGGCGCCGCCATCCGCCATGCCTCGGCCGAACTCGCGGCCCGCGAGCGCCGGCGCCGGCTCCTCCTCGTCATCACCGACGGCAAGCCCAACGACCTCGACCATTACGAAGGCCGCCACGGCATCGAGGACAGCCGCATGGCGATCATCGAGGCCCGCCGCCGCGGCCAGGCTGTCTACGGCATCGCCATCGAGGCCGAGGCGAAGGTCTGGTTCCCCCGCCTCTTCGGCCGCGGCGGCTACACCGTCATCCCGCATCCCGACCGTCTGACCGACGCGCTGCCGGGCATCTACCGCCAGCTGGTCGGCACATGAGCGCCGCCCCCGATCCCGATGGCGGCGTCTGGGCCGAACTGCCGGGCGATCTGATGATGTGGGTGCTCATCGCGAGCGAGCTGCTGGTCTTCGGCGCGGGCCTCGCCTCGTTTCTCGCCGTCCGGGCAACCGATCCGGAGGGCTTCGCCGCGGCGCAGGATCTCCTCGACCGCACGGCGGGTGCGCTCAACACCATGGTGCTCATCACCAGCGGCTATGCCGCGGCCGCCGCCATTGCCGCGCGCCGCGCCGGCGCCCGCGGCAAGGCGCGCCTCCGCCTCGGCGCCGCCGCCCTCTTCGGCGCGGTGTTCCTCGCCATCAAGGCGCATGAATACGCCGCCAAGATCGCCGAGGGCATCGACACCGAAACCCACCCGTTCTTCACCTTCTACTACCTGCTGACCGGCTTTCATGCCGCGCATGTGGTGGCCGGGATCGTCATTCTCGGGCTCATCGCCCTCCGGGACGACCTCCACACCATGGAGACGGGCGTTGCCTTCTGGCACATGGTCGATCTCGTCTGGGTGCTGCTCTTCCCCGTGATCTACCTGCTCCGCTGACGCCGATGACCCGCGCCTGGCTCACCCTCCTCGCCCTCGGCCTCGTCACGACCGCCCTCGCCGCGGCGCCGGTCGGGGCGATGTCGCCGGCCGCCGCCCTGGTCTCGGCGCTGATCCTGATCGTGGCCTGGATCAAGATGCGCCTCATCCTCCGCAACTATCTCGAACTGCGGCACTCGCAGACCTGGAGCCGGGTCTTCGGCTGGATCCTCGGGATCTTCGCCCTCGCCCTCTACGGCCTCTACCTCATCCCCCTCGCCTGAGCCCGCGCTCAGCCGGAGCGGCTCCAGGCGAGCGCCGGGTCGCGGATCGCGAAATGCTGCAGCACCTCGACATCCCGGATCGTCGCGACATTGGCGGTGATCCGCACACCCGCATCCCGCCGCAGCCGCGAGAAGGCGCGGGACAGGCTCTCGGGCTTCATGCCGAGCCGCCCCGCGATGAGGTTCTTGTCATAGGGCAGCATCACGGTGGCCGGCCCCTTCTCCGCCTCGCAGAGTTCGAGCAGGAACCCCGCGACCCGCTGCGCCCCGGTCCGGGCCTTCAGTGCCTCGATCTGCACCACGAGGAAATGAAGATGGCGCGACATCGCCGAAAGCACCGCCCCGAGGCTCTCGGGCTCGGCCTTGACCACATCGAGAAACACGCCCGGATCGATCTGGAGCACGCGGCAGTCCGTCACCGCCTCCCCGGTGACCGGATAGGGATGCCCCTGGAAGGCCACCGCCTCGCCGACGCTCTGACCCGCGGTATAGACGGCAATGACGGCCTCCCCGCCGCTCTGTGTCATGCGGTAGAGCTTCACCCAGCCCTCGAGCACGATGTAGATCGAGCGCGCGCGCTGGTTCTGCAGGAAGATCGTCTCGCCGCGCCGGAAACGCCGGGTCACCGCCCGCGCCAGCACCTGATCGGCGATCCGCGCGGGAAGGTCGGACATGAGAATCGAGCGCCGCGCCACGTCGAGCGCCCCGCCCGTCCTCGGCCGCGCCTGCGGCGCCGGTTCTCCGGCCGGGAGCCCACAGCCCTCACTGCAATACTCCTCGCTCTGGAGCTCGTCGTCAGGTTGCATCTCTCGTCCTCCCAAAGTCACGGAGCCCGCTGCCGTCAGGAATCGCAGTCACTGTCGAAGCGCCGGCGTGGAGCGCTACGTTATTGTTGTAAAACGACAATTTGCAGGATTTGCCATATCCCGCCGGTTGCGGCGCAGCAGCGCGCGACACATCCTCCCGATCCCCGCAAGCGCCGCCGCCCCGGCAGGCCCGAGGGCGCCCGCCGCAGCGGCGCGCCGGGCGTTCCCGGAAGCCGCCATCGCATCAAGCCGGTATCCGCCGGCCGCCGAGACAGGGAATAGGCCAGACGCCGCCCCGCGACGTTGCGCAAACGCAACGTCCCGCCCTGCAACGCGCGGCAGATTTGATGCAGCTCGTCAGGGAGACCTGGAATGACGACCGCGCCCGATGATCTGCACGCGCCCCTCGCCGACCTGTTCCGCGAATGGCCCGAAACAGCCTGCACCTTCATGGAAAACGGCATGCTCTGTCCGGGCTGCCCCTTCGCGCCGTTTCACTCCGTCGCGGATGCCTGCCGGGAATACGGGATCGACCCCGACCACCTGCGCGACATGCTCGGTGCCAGGATCAGGGCGAGCCGGCGCCGGACGCCCCGCTCAGAAGCATGAGCTGGTGCGGATCGGTCACCGTGATGTGCTTGCGCGCGCTCTCCACGATCCCGCGCTTCTCCCAGGCCGCGAGCAGACGGCTCACGGTATGCAGCGTCGTCCCGGTCATTTCGGAAATGTTCGCGCGCGTCACCGGAAAGCCGATCTCGATGCCGCCGTCGGCCTTGCGCCCCGACTGATGCACCATGCGCAGGAGCGCCGAGGCGACCCGCTGCTCGACGGCCTTGGTGGCAAGCTCCATGACCGTCTCCTGCACCTCGCCCAGCCGGTTCCCGAGCGTCCGGTAGGTTTCCGAGGCGAACCCGTCATACTTCCCGGCAAAGACCGTCCAGAGCCGCACCGGCCAGGAGAGCGTCACCGATTCCGAGGCACAGATGGCCGTGGCCGGATAATGCGTCCGGCCGATCGCCGGGGCGATCCCGAGCAGCTCTCCCGGCGGAATGTGGAGCACGATGATCTGCTCGCCCTCGGGCGAGGTCCGCACCGCGCGCACGAAGCCGTCGAGCAGCAGGAAGAAGCGCTCCGCCGCCATGCCCTCCCGGAACACGGCCGCGCCCTCCGCATGCCGGCCCGGCCGCGCCAGATCGAGGATCTCGCGGATCTCCGGGCGCGACAGCTTGGAAAAGGGCGGCACGCCCCTCAGAAGGCTCTCATCGAGTCTGGACACGGATTTCGTCCCGAAGGTTGCGAAACGGCAAGGTCAGCGAACGAGAACTAGCCCATCTCCGTGACAGACGAAACACGCAGGCCGGCGCCGCGCCGCATATTCGCGCACGGGGCCGCCCTTGTCGAGACAACCCCGGAGATGCCCCCATGCCCGAGAAAAGCCCCTACCACGGCCCGGCCCTCTTCGGATACGGCTTCCGGCCCTTCTTCCTCGCCGCCTGCCTCTTCGGCCTCGGCGCGGTGCCGGCCTGGATCCTCGTCTGGCATGGAGACCTGCGGCTCGGCGGCCCGTTCGAGGGCGTGGACTGGCATGTCCACGAGATGCTCTTCGGCTATGCCACCGCCGTCATCGCGGGCTTTCTCTTCACCGCCGTGCCGAACTGGACCGGCCGCCTGCCCCTGCGCGGCTGGCCGCTCGTCGGGCTTCTCGTCCTCTGGCTCCTCGGCCGCCTCGCGGTCGCGGGCGCGGTGCCACTGCCGTGGTGGGCGGTGATGATCCTCGACAGCCTCTTTCTCCTCGCGATCTCCACGGCCATCGGCCGCGAGATCATCGCCGCGCGCAACCGGAAGAACCTGCGCGTGGTCATTCCGGTCGCGCTGCTCTTCCTGGCCAACGTGATCTTCCACCTCGAGGTGGCCCTCACCGGCAGCTCCGATCACGGCCGCCGCCTCGGCTTCGCCGTCATCATCTTCCTCGTCATGCTGATCGGCGGCCGCATCATCCCGAGCTTCACCCGCAACTGGCTCGCCCAGCGCGGTGCCGCGCGTCTGCCCGCACCGTTCGGCCGCTTCGATGCGCTCTGCATGGCTGCGGGCGGCATCGCCCTCCTCGTCTGGGTCGCGGCTCCGGCCGCATTTGCCACCTCGCTTCTCCTCGGCGCCGCGGGCCTCCTGCACATCGCGCGGCTCGCCCGCTGGCGCGGCGGCGCGACGCTCGCCTCCCCGCTCCTCCTCATGCTCCACGTCGCCTATGCCTTCGTGCCCGCGGGCCTCCTCGCAACGGCGGCCTTCGGCACGGGCAACCCCGCCATGGGGCTGCATCTCTGGGGCATCGGCGCGATCGGCGGCATGACGGTCGCGGTGATGATGCGCGCGACCCGCGGCCATACCGGGCGCAGCCTCATCGCCGGCCCCTGGCTCGCCGCCGCCTTCTGGATGATCGTCGCCGCGGCCCTGGTCCGCGGCCTCCTGCCCGGCAGCGCGGCGGCCGGCCTCGACGGCATCACCCTCTCCGCGCTCCTCTGGACCGTCGGCTTCGGCATCCTCTCAGTGCGGATCACCCCCTGGCTCGCGCTCCCGAGCCCCGCACGCCGCAGCCCCTCGCGCCATCCGGGCTGACGTCGGCCCGGCCACCCCGCCGAAAAAAAGCGCCGCGCCCGACAATGGAATGCGTTCACAGCCCTCCCGGCCTGTCCTACCACTGGGAAGACACCAACGGGAGGACTGCATGCCGCTGAAGGACTTTCCGATCTGGCGCCGCCCGCGCCATCACCTCGATGTCGAAGGGGCAGGCGACCACGTGCACTGGGTCGAGCTTTTCTTCGACCTCATCCATGTCGTCACCGTCTTCATGCTGGGGAACTTCCTCTCCCACCATCTGGACTGGCACGGGTTCTGGATCTTCACCGGCCTCTTCCTCGCGATCTTCTTCGCCTGGGCCGACAGCTCGGTCTACAATTCCCTCTACATCTCGACAGACATCCCGCACCGGACGGTGATGGCGGTGCAGATCGTGACGATGATGTTCATCGCCGCGGCCATTCCCGCCGTCACCAGCGGCGGATGGCCCTATTTCGCGCTGGGCTACGCGCTCAACCGGGCCCTGACCGCCTGGCTCTACTGGCGCGCGCGCTCGACCGGCGCCGAGGAAACCTCGCTCGCCTACGAACAGGGGCGCAACTTCTTCGTCCTCGCCGCGGTCTTTGCGCTCTCCGCGGTCCTCCCGAAGCCGCTCGCCTACTGGGTCTTTGGCGCGGGCGTCCTGCTCATCCAGGTGCAGTACATGGCCCCGCGCTTCGGCACGCTCCGCTTCGAGCGCTTCCTGCCCCGCCTCGGCCACCTCTCCGAACGCTTCGCCCTGCTCATGCTGATCCTGCTCGGCGAGGGCTTCTTCAAGCTCGTCGTCACCCTCGCCGACAAGGGCATCTACAAGGCCGCCCCCGGCACGCTCTTCAACCTCGCCATGGGCGGGCTCTCGCTCTTCGCGATGGCCTGGATCTACTTCGACAGCGTCGGAAACGCGAAACCCCGGAGCCGCGCCGTCCCGGTCCTGCTCGCCTACTGGATTGCCCATATCGTGATCCTCTGGAGCGCGGTGCTGGTCGGCGTCGCCCTCGCCGGAGAGGTCTATGTCGGGCTCTGGCAACCCTACCCCAGCGGCTACGGCACCATCGGCACGCTCGGCCTCGCCGTCTTCCTCGCCGCCCTCTGGTGGCTCCAGACCCTCGTCGAGGGCCGCGACGTCACCCGCAGCTACCATTCCTGGAAGGTCCGGCTCTTCGGCATCGTCATGGCGCTCTGCGTGCTCGCGATCCACCCCTTCGTGCCCTCGATCATCGGCAATCTGCTCTGGGGCATCGGCCTCTTCGCGCAGATCGCCGTGCCGCTCTACCGCTCGACGCAGGACATGCGACGCGAGCCGGCCGCATGACGCGGCGCCACCACCTCCGGCGGCGGGTCTTCGAGATCCTCGAGCGGCCAAGCCGGGCCGACAAGCTCTCCTGGGCGCTCGAACTCGCACTGATCGCGCTCATCATCGCCAATGTCGTCGCTGTCGCGCTGGAAACCGTGGGCGAGATCCACGCCGAATACCGCACGCAGTTCCACCTCTTCGACCTGCTCTCCGTCTCGGTCTTCACCGCCGAATACGTGCTGCGGCTCTGGGCCTGCGTCGAGGCCGAACCGGACCTCACCCCCCTCCAGGCCCGGCTGCGCTACGCCCGCTCGCCGATCGCGCTCGTCGATCTCGCGGCGGTTCTGCCGTTCTATCTCGCGCTCTTCATGCCCTTCAACATCCACATGCTGCGGATGCTGCGACTGCTGCGGGTCTACAAGCTCACCCGGTATTCACCGGCGCTCGGCGTGCTGATGAACGTGATCCGCGAGGAATCCGCGACGCTGCTCGCCGCCTTCTCGATCCTCGCGATCCTGCTCGTCTTCGCCGCGACCGGCGCCTACCTCGTCGAGCACAAGGCCCAGCCCGAGAACTTCGGCTCGATCCCGGCGGCCATGTGGTGGGCGATCGTCACCCTCACCACCGTGGGCTACGGCGACGTGACGCCGATCACCGCCGCGGGCCGGCTCTTCGGCGCGCTCGTCACCGTGCTCGGGGTCGGCATGGCCGCCCTTCCCGCCGGTATCCTCGCAAGCGGCCTCGCCGATCACCTGCACCGCCGGCGCGACCACCTCCGCACCCAGTTCCGCCTCGCGCTCGAGGACGGCAAGATCGACCTCAGCGAGGGCCGCAAGATCGAACAGCTCCGCCGCGAGCTCGCGATCAGCCGCGACGTCGCCCGCGAGATCTATGACGAGATCCGCCTCCGGCGCCAGCGCGTGCTGAGCTGCACCTGCCCGGAATGCGGGCACCGGTTCGACCTGCAGACCGAGGAAGGCGACACGCCCTGAGCGGCGGCCGCGGCACCCGTCCCCGCCTCAGTCCTCGCGCCAGGCCTCGGCCACCCAGGGCGCGGGCCGGATGTAATGCCGGAGATAGCGCAGCGGCGGATCGTGGCGGTCGGGCGCCAGAAGCCCCCTGAGATGCGCCGCCGGGCTGCCCGGCGTGTAATGCTTGTTGTAGCGCCCGGCGATCACATGCGGCGGCAGCGTGCCGCCCGGAAAGATCACCACCTTCGCCCCGTCCGGGCATTTCGGCGGCAGCAGGAAATTGAGCGGGAAGCTCCGCGTGCAGTCGCGCCGGAAATGCCGCACCCAGCGCCGCGGCCAGAACCGGATCCCCCCCGGCGCCTCCCGCGTCACATAGCGCTGCTCGAAGCGGTAGGTGTCGGCCACACCCTGCGGATCGGCCCGGAACCGCTCCTGCAACGGATGGAGCTTGCCGACCGGAAAGCGGAAGATCGAGGTCTGGCCGAGCTTCTCGAACGGCGTGTTCTCGTTCCGCGCGAGGATCACATCCTCGGGAGCGCCCTCCTCGAAGAAGCCGTCGAGCGAGCCCACCACCACCATGTCGAGATCCATGAAGAGCACCGGCCCCTCGAGATCGGCAAGCCGCGCGCTCCAGAGCCGCGCCTTGGGCCAGATGCCCTGGGTGCCCGTCGGCATCTCGACATCGAGCTCGGGCAGCGGCTCGGTCCGCACCTCCGGCCGGATGCCGCCGGGATCGTCGCAGAAGCAGGTAAAGGTGAATGGCCCCGTGATGTTGCGGGCAACGCCTGCATAGAGCCGGTTGATGTAGGTCGGACCGTATTTGCGGCCCCAGTTGATGCAGATGACCTGCTTTTTCATGCGCTCCCGGCCCACGTTCCGGCGGCTGTCCCGGGATCAGAAATCCGAGATGATGCCCTTGCGTTCCCAGTCTCCAAAGCGGATCGGCTCCGGCCCGTCGCGGCCGCCGAGCTCCGGCGGCAGCTCGAGCGGCTTGGCTTCCGCCCGCCGCGCCTCGGCCTCCTTGAGCGCCCGCGCGGCCGCTTCGGCAATGCGAGCCTCTTTTTCGTCTGACATCTCGGATATATATCCTTCCCCAAACCGGGGCCGACTATAGGGCTTCGCAGTCGTCTGCCGCAAGGCCGGAGGGAAGATGAACTACTTCAGGACGATGCTTCTGCTCGCCGCGATGACCGCGCTCTTCATGGGCGTGGGCTACATGCTCGGCGGCACCGGAGGCATGCTGATCGCACTCCTGTTCGCGATCGGCACCAATGCCTTCGCCTACTGGAATTCCGACAAGATGGTGCTCCGCATGTACAATGCGGAACCCGTCACCCAGGCCAGCGCGCCCGACCTCTACCGCATGGTGGCCGAGCTGGCGCGCAACGCCGATCTGCCCATGCCGAAACTCTACGTCCTGCGCGATCAGCAGCCGAACGCCTTCGCGACCGGCCGCAATCCGGAGAACGCCGCGGTGGCCGTCACCACCGGGATCATGCAGGTGCTCGACCACGACGAGCTCGCCGGCGTCGTCGCCCATGAGCTCGCCCACATCAAGAACCGCGACACGCTGACGATGACCATCGCCGCGACCGTCGCCGGTGCGATCTCGATGCTCGCGCAGTTCGGCCTCTTCTTCGGCGGCAACCGCGACGAGCGCAGCCCCTTCGGCTTCGTCGGCGTGCTGCTTGCGGCGCTTCTCGCCCCCTTCGCGGCGATGATGATCCAGATGATGATCAGCCGCACGCGGGAATACTCCGCCGACCGGATGGGGGCGCAGATCTGCGGCGCACCGATGGCGCTGGCAAGCGCGCTGCGCAAGATCTCGGGCTATGCCGCCCGGATCGAGATGCCGGATGCCGAACGCAACCCGGCGTCGGCGCACATGTTCATCATCAACCCGCTCTCGGGGGCCCGGATGGACAACCTCTTCTCCACGCATCCCAACGTCGAGAACCGCATCCGCGCGCTTCAGGAGCTGCAGGGCGAGATCGCGCCGCGCCCGAGCGTCCGCCCGAGCCCCCTGCCGAAGACCGGTCGCCGGTCCGGGCCCTGGGGATGAGCACATCCGCCAGGAAAGCCGCCCCCGCGCCCGTGCCGGGGCTCGCCGCGCGCAAGGCCGCGATGGAGCTCCTCTCGGGCGTGCTCGACCGCGCCACGAGCCTCGCCGACCAGCTCGGCTCCGGCGCGCTCGATGATCTCGCCCCCGAGGAACGCGCCCGCGCCCAGAGCCTCGCCACCCTCACCCTGCGCCATCTCGGCCGGATCGACGCCCTGCTCGCGGGCTTTCTCGACCGCCGGCCGCCGCGCCCGGCCCAGCACGCGCTCCGCCTCGCCACGGCGGAGATCCATATGGAGGGCGTGCCCGCCCATGCCGCCGTCGATGCCGCCGTCCGGCTCACCCGCGGCCATCCGAAGACCGGGCATCTCTCGGGCCTCGTGAACGCGGTGGGCCGCCGCATCGCCGAGGCGGAGGCCACCTGGGCCGCCCTGCCCGAAGGCAAGCTCCCCGACTGGCTCGACGGCATGCTGGTGAAGGCCTGGGGGCGGGAGACCGCCGATGCCATCATCGCCGCCCAGCGCGCCGCGCCGCCCACCGACATCACGCCCCGCGACCCGGCAACGGCGGCGGATCTCGCCCGGCGCCTCGGCGGCACGCTCCTGCCGACCGGCAGCATCCGCCTCGCCGCGCCGGGCCAGATCTCGCGCCTGCCCGGCTTTGCCGAAGGCGCCTGGTGGGTGCAGGACGCCGCCGCCGCCCTGCCCGCGCGGCTTCTGGGCCCGGTGGCGGGCCTTCGCGTTCTCGACCTCTGCGCCGCTCCGGGCGGCAAGACGCTCCAGCTCGCCGCCGCCGGGGCCCGCGTCACCGCGCTCGACATGTCCGAACCCCGCCTCGCACGGCTCCGCGAGAACCTCGCCCGCACCCGCCTCTCGGCGGAAATCGTCACCGCGGATGCGCTCGCCTGGGCGCCGGATGCGCCCTTCGACGCGATCCTGATCGACGCGCCCTGCTCGGCCACCGGCACGATCCGGCGCCACCCCGACCTGCCCTATCTCCGCCGCCCCGAGGATGTCGCCAGCCTCGTCGAGCTTCAGGCCGGCCTGCTCGCCCGCGCCTGGGGCTGGCTGGCGCCCGGCGGGCGGCTCGTGGCCTGCACCTGCTCGCTGCTGCCCCGTGAGGGCGAGCGCCAGATCGCCCGCTTTCTCGCCGGGACCCCGGAGGCGCGCATCTCCCCGCCCGACGCCTCCGCCCTCGGGCTCGAGCCCGGCTGGATCGACGCTTCGGGCGGCCTGCGCCTCCGCCCGGATTTCTGGCCGGATCTCGGCGGCATGGACGGCTTCCACGCCGCCCTTCTGAGCAAGGTGGGCCCGGCCCCGGGGGATTGAGGCGGCGCGGCAACACTCGCGCGAAAAACGGGTCTCTCCAAAACGGCCTGAACGCAGGATTTCGCCCTAAACACTTGGTTCCGGGCGAAATCCCGTTTCACACTGCATTTCCGTCCGAGGCGCTTTTGCTCTAGACTCGCGCCTCACGCCTCCGTCATCGGAAACCGCATGCCGCTCTTTCTCAAGGCCCTCCGCGCGCGCCTCACCCGCCCGGCCAGACGCTGGGCCAACCGCCTCGCCGCCCGGCGAGCGCGCCTCGGGACGCGCCCTCAGGTTGCGGAGACCCTGCCCGAACCGGTGCTCTTCGGCGACGCCGACCACGGCCTCGCCCTCGTCGGTGGCCGCTGGCTGGCGCTCGGCCATGAGGTTTCGCTCGACGGACAGACGATCTGGGCCGCCCGCCTGCCGGACCCGCGGCTCGACCCGCTCCGCCACGGCTTCGACTGGCTCGACCACCTCGGCGCCCTCGGCAACCGCGCGGCGCGCGGCACGGCGCAGGCCTGGCTGGCCGACTGGATCCGCCGCTACGGCCGCGGCAGCGGCCCGGGCTGGACCCCGGAGATCGCGGGGGCGCGCGCCCGGCAGTGGACGGCCCATGCCGCCCTCCTCGCCCAGGGCCTCGAGCGCGCCGAGGCCGACCGGTTCTGGCGTGCGCTCGCCGCCCAGCAACACTACCTCGCCCAGACCTGGCGCCATGCCGCCCCCGGCCTCGGCCGGCTCCGCGCGCTGTCGGGCCTCGTCTGGAGCGGCCTCGTCCTGCCCCATCCCGGCCACCGCGTCGCCATGGCCGAGCTCGGCAAGCTCGCCGAGGCGCTGATCGACGACAAGGGCGAGATCGCAAGCCGCCGCCCCGAAGACCTCGCCGAGGCGATCATCCTGCTGATCTGGACCGCCCGCGTGCTCGAGAACGCCGGGCAGCACGCGCCGCCCGCCCATCTCGCCGCCATCGTGCGCAGCGTGCCGGTGCTCCGCGCGCTGCGCATGGGCGATGGCAGCTTCGCCCGCTTCCAGGGCGGCGGCGCGGGCGATGCCGACCGCCTCGACCAGGCGCTCGCCGAGCTGCGCATCGGCGTCCAGTCGAAACCCCCGCTCTCGATGGGCTACTGCCGCCTCCAGGGCGGACGCACCGTCGTGGTGCTCGATGCCGCCGCGCCGCCCGGCGGAGCCGAAGCCGCCCATGCCCATGCCGGAACCCTCGCCTTCGAGATGAGCGCGAGCCGCCAGCCGCTCATCGCCAACCAGGGGCCGGGCGAGGCCTTCGGCCGGCGCTGGGGCCTCGCCGCGCGCCAGACCGCGGCCCATTCCACCGTCGAGATCGCCGGCCGCCCCTCGGCGGGCTTCCGCACCCGCGGGCTCGTCGCGAGCGCCTTCGGCCCGCGCCTCGTGGGCGGCCCCGCCCGCGTCTCGATCCGCCAGGCCCAGGACGCCAGCGGCCAGTGGCTGCTCGCGACCCACGACGGCTACGCCAGCCGCTTCGGCGTGATCCACGAACGCCGCGTCTTCGTCGGGGCCCGCGGCCGCGAGGTCCGCGGCGAGGATATCCTCACCATCCCCGACGCCGCCGCGCTCGCCCGCTTCGGCAAGGCCACCCGCGGCCGGCCCCTTCCCTTCGCGGTGCGCTTCCACCTGCCCCCCTCGGTCGCCGCCGAGGACGACCCGGTGCAGGAGGTGATCCGCCTCACCCTGCCCTCGGGCGAGGTCTGGGCCTTCCGCGCGGCCGGCGGCATCCCCGAACTCGCCGCCTCGGTCTGGTTCGACCCGGCGGCAGCCGCCCCGGCCGAAAGCCTCCAGATCGTGCTCCGCAGCGAGCTCGAGGATGGCCCCGGCCAGGTGATCTGGTCCCTGAGCCACGACGCCGACGCCCCGCCGCCCGAGGAGGACGAGACGCCCTGAGCCCGGGCCTCGTCCCGGCCTTCAGCCCTGCGCGCGCTTCGCCGCGGGCGCAGGCAGCTCTCCGGGCGGTGCCGCAAGCTCGATCCGCGGCGGCGCGGAGGGCAGCGCCGGCATGCGGTTCCAGGCATCGAGCGCGGCGATCTTGTAGGCCTCGGCGAGCGTCGGATAGTTGAAGGTGTTCTCGACGAAATACTCGAGCGTGCCGCCGAGATTGATCACCGCCTGGCCGATATGGATCAGCTCCGTCGCGCCCTCGCCGACGATATGGCAGCCGAGCAGACGCCGGGTCTCGAGATCGAAGATCATCTTCAGCATCCCGCTCTCGAGCCCCATGATATGCCCGCGCGACGTCTCGCGGAACCGCGCGACCCCGCATTCATAGGCAATCCCGCGGTCCCGCACCTCCTCCTCGGTGAGCCCCGTGGTCGAGATCTCCGGCACCGCATAGATGCCATAGGGAAAACTCTCGGGCGGCCGGTGCGCGGGCTTGCCCAGCGCATGGCAGACCGCGATCCGGCCCTGCTCCATCGAGGTCGAGGCAAGGCTCGGGAACCCGATCACGTCGCCCGCGGCATAGATATGCGGCACCGAGGTCTGGAAGGTGTCGGGATCGACCGCAAGCCGCCCGCGCTTGTCCGCCTCGAGCCCGCAGGCCGGCAGGTTCAGCGCCGCCGTCGCCCCGACCCGGCCCGCCGCGAACAGCACCATGCCCGAGCGGATCCGCCGCCCGCCCTTCAGATGCACCTCGCAATTGCCGGGGCCGAGCCGCTCCACCCGCTCGACCTCCGCCCCGAAGCGCAGCACCATGCCCCGGTCGCGCAGCTGATAGGTGAAATCCTCGACCAGCTCGCGGTCGAGGAAATCGAACATGCTCGTCCGCGGCTCGACCAGCGTCACATGCACATCGAGCGCGCTGAAGATGGTCGCGTATTCGACCCCGATCACCCCGGCGCCGATCACCGTCATGTAGCGCGGCAGCGCCGGCAGCTCGAGGATCTCGTCACTGTCGAAGATGCTCTGCCCGTCGAAGGGCACATGGGCGGGCCGGTGCGGCACCGTGCCGACCGCCAGCAGGAACCGGTCGGCCGAAAAGCTCGTGACCTCCCCGCCCTCGCCCGTCACCTCGATCTCGTGCGGGCTCATGAACCGCGCCGCCCCCCGCAGCGTCTGCACCTGATTGCGGGCGAACTGGTGCTCCAGCACCTCGACCTCGTGCCCGAGCGTCATCTCGAGCCGCGCGCGCAGGTCCGTCGCGCTCAGGTCGCGCTTCACCCGGTAGGCCCGGCCATAGAACCCCCGCTCGCGCCAGCCCGAGAGGTTGAGCGCCGTCTCGCGCAGCGTCTTCGAGGGAATGGTGCCGGTATGCACCGAAACCCCGCCGACGCGCCGGCCGCGCTCGATCACCAGAACCCGGCAGCCGAATTTCGCGGCCTGGATGGCGGCGCGGCGGCCCGAAGGCCCGCTGCCGATGACGATCAGTTCGAAATGCTCCATGGGGCGGCGGCCTCCTGCGTCCTGCCTTGCGGCGCTTGCGAACAGGAAGAGGAGCGGATTTGCCCGGCCCGATCAAGCAAAGCCCCCGCCGCGGCGGCGATTTGCGCCCCGAAACCCGCCGCCTGCGTGCTGCGTACGCAAATCCGTGCGCCACGCAGTGGTTGCCCCGGCGTTTCGGGTCGAGTATCGGGAGCGCGTCATCACGGAGGGCGCCGGGCGATCCAGCCCCGCGTCCCGGATCTGGTCCCGGGCGCCGGCCGCGCTGCGGGGCCGCCATCATTGGGGGTTCGCCGCTTCATGTCCACCGATCTCGTGCCGCTGCGCCGCGCGCTCATCTCCGTCTCCGACAAGACGGGCCTCGTGGAACTCGCCTCCGCGCTCGTCGCGCGCGGCATCGAACTGGTCTCGACCGGCGGCACAGCCAAGGCGCTGCGCGAGGCGAGCCTGCCGGTGCGCGATGTCTCCGCGATCACCGAATTTCCCGAAATGCTCGACGGCCGGGTGAAGACCCTGCACCCGATGGTCCATGGCGGCCTGCTCGCCGTGCGCGACGATGCCGGCCACAAGGCCTCGATGGACCAGTACGGCATCGCGCCGATCGACCTCCTCGTGGTCAACCTCTACCCGTTCGAGGCGACGGTGGCGAAGGGCGCCGATTACGAGACCTGCATCGAGAACATCGACATCGGCGGCCCGGCCATGCTGCGCGCCGCGGCCAAGAATCACGCCTGGGTGACGGTCGTGACCGATGTCGCCGATTACGAGGCGCTGCTCTCCGAGCTCGACGCCCACGACGGCGCGACCACCCTTGGCTTCCGCCAGAGCCTCGCCCTCACCACCTACGCCCGCACCGGCGCCTATGACGCCGCCGTCTCGACCTGGATGGCCGATGCGCTCGGCACGACCGCGCCGCGGCGCCGGGTGATCGCGGGCGAGCTCGCCCAGGGCCTGCGCTACGGCGAGAACCCGCATCAGGGCGCGGCCTTCTACCGCGACGGCTCCGGCCGGCCGGGCGTCGCCACCGCCCGCCAGCTTCAGGGCAAGGCGCTCTCCTACAACAACATCAACGACACCGACGCCGCCGTCGAGCTCGTGGCCGAATTCGCGCCCGCCGACGGCCCGGCCTGCGCGATCATCAAGCACGCCAACCCCTGCGGCGTCGCCCGCGGCGCCACCGCGATCGACGCCTATCGCGCCGCCTTCGACTGCGACCGCACCTCGGCCTTCGGCGGCATCATCGCGCTCAACACCACGCTCGACGCCGAAACCGCCGCCGCGATCAGCGAGATCTTCACCGAGGTGGTGATCGCCCCCGACGTCACCGACGAGGCCGCGGCGCTCTTCTCGAAGAAGAAGAACCTCCGCCTGCTCGTCACCGGCGGCCTGCCCGACCCGACGGCACGGGCGCTCGCCTGGCGCCAGGTCTCGGGCGGCTTCCTCGTCCAGGACAAGGATTCGGGCCGCATCGGCCGCGAGGATCTCCGCGTGGTGACGAAGCGCGCCCCGAGCGAGGACGAGCTCCGCGACCTGCTCTTCGCCTGGAAGGTCGCCAAGCACGTCAAGTCCAACGCCATCGTCTACGCGAAGGGCGGCGCCACCGTCGGCGTCGGGGCGGGCCAGATGAGCCGCGTCGATTCGACCCGGATCGCGGCGCGCAAGGCCGCCGACATGGCGGAGGTGCTGGGCCTCGCCGAGGTGCCGACGAAGGGCGCCGTCGTCGCCTCCGACGCCTTCTTCCCCTTCCCCGACGGCCTCCTGACCGCGGCCGAGGCCGGCGCCACCGCCGTCATCCAGCCCGGCGGCTCGGTGCGCGACGACGAGGTGATCGCCGCGGCCGACGAGGCGGGGCTTGCCATGGTGCTGACCGGCATGCGCCACTTCCGGCATTGAACCGGCCGATGCTCGCGCGCGCGCTCGCCGTCGCGATTCCGGTCTTTCTCGCCGACCGGATCACGAAATACTGGGTGGTGGAGGCCCTCGACCTCCGCCACCGCCTCTTCATCCCCGTCCTCGATCCCTGGCTCAACTTCACCATGGCCTGGAACGAGGGCATCAACTTCGGCCTGCTCGACATGGGCGGCGCCGGGCGCTGGGTGCTGATCGTCCTGGCGCTCGCCATCACCATCGGCCTCGCGGTCTGGGTCCGGCACCGCAGCGGCTGGGGCACCGCGGCGGGCGTGGGCGCGATCATGGGCGGGGCCATCGGCAATGTCTGGGACCGCCTGCAATACGGCGCGGTGGCGGATTTCCTCAACACCAGCTGCTGCGGCATCCACAACCCCTTCGCCTTCAACGTCGCCGACGCCGGCATCTTCGTCGGCGCCGTGCTCATCGCCATCTTCGCGCGGGACAAGAAAGCGTGACGTCCCGGAGAGAGTGCGCTAGAGACTCGACCGACCGAACCCGGATATGACGCGGCCATGCTGAGACCAAGACCGACAGCGCTCCTTGCCCTCGTGCTCCTGCCCGCGGCCCTCGCGCTCGCGGGCTGCACCGGCAACCGCTCGCTCGCGGGCATCCTCCGCAATTCCGGCGTCACCAGCACGCCCGACGAATTCATGGTCCTGCCGACCCGCCCGCTCGAGATCCCGCAGAACCTCGCCGAGCTGCCGCCGCCCACACCCGGCCAGCCCAACCGGGTGGATTACCAGCCCCAGCGCATCGCCGTTGCGGGCCTCACCGGCCGGGAGGCGCCGCCCGGCACCGCGAGCGCCGCGCCGCTGCTCGCCCGCATGGGCCCGATCGACCCGCAGATCCGGGCGAAACTCGCGGTCGAAGACGCCGACTACCGCTCGGTCTCGCACGGCCTCTTCTTCGAGCGCATGTTCTCGCGCGACAAGCTCGAGATGATGTACCGCCCGATGATCCTCGATCCGGGGCCGGTCTACGAGGAAATGCGCGCCCGCGGCGTGAAGGTCTCGACCCCGCCGCCGAGCGCTCTCGAAAACAACTGAGCCCGCCGCGACGCCGCGCGCGCCGGCGCGCGCGGACCTCACGCAATCGGGGCTTGCTTGTGCCCCGGGGGGCCTGTCACAACCGGAGGGAGCAGACCTTCCCGGAGTCTCCCCCGATGCGCCAGACAGCCGCCGCCCTCTGCCTCCTCGCCCTCCTGCCCGCCACCCCGCGCGCCGCGGCCGGAGCGGAGGACGGCATCTCGGAATTCACCCTCGAGAACGGCCTCCGCGGCGTGGTGATCGAGGATCACCGGGCGCCGGTCGTGACCCAGATGGTCTGGTATCGCGTCGGCGCCGCCGACTCGCCCCCCGGCCAGTCGGGCATCGCGCATTTCCTCGAACACCTGATGTTCAAGGCCACCGACACCCTCGCCGATGGCGAGTTCAGCCGCATCGTCGCCGAGAACGGCGGCGACGAGAACGCCTTCACCACCCCCGACACCACCGCCTATTTCCAGCGCATCGCCGCCGACCGGCTCGACCTGATGATGGGCATGGAGGCCGACCGGATGACCGGCCTTGCCCCCGGCGCCGAGGGCGTGCTCTCCGAGCGCGACGTGGTGATGGAGGAGCGGCGGCAGGTGGTCGAGAGCAGCCCCGACGGCCCGTTCTTCGAGGCGCGCAACGCCGCGCTCTACCTCAACCACCCCTACCGCAACCCGGTGATCGGCTGGCCGCAGGAAATCGCCGCCTATGACGCGGAAAAGGCCATGGGCTTCTACCGCGCCCATTACGCCCCCAACAACGCGATCCTCGTCGTCGCCGGCGACGTGACCCCCGAAGCGGTCGAGGCGATGGCCCGGAAGCACTTCGGCCCGCTCCCGGCCAACCCCGCCATCGCGCCCCGCAGCCGCCCGCAGGAGCCGCCGCCCATCGCCGCGCGCCGGGTGGCGTTCGACGATCCGCGCGTCAGCACCCCGCTGATCTCGCGCCTCTACCTCGCCCCGAACCGCCGCCCCGGCGATCAGGCGATGGCCGCGGCCTGCGAGGTGATGACCGAGCTTCTGGGCGGCAGCGGCATCACCTCGGTCATGGGCCGCGCGCTCGAGCTCGGCGACGGCATCGCGGTCGGGGCGGGCGCGAGCTATTCCAGCACCAGCCTCGATCCCCGCAGCATCTCACTCTGGGTGGCGCCGAAACCCGGCATCCCGCTCGAAACCGCCGAAGAGGCGCTCGATGCGCTCCTCGCGAGCTTCATCGCCGAGGGCCCCGACCCGGCGAGCCTCGAGCGCACCCGCAAGCGCATCCGCGCCGCCGAGATCTACGAGCTCGACAGCCAGAACGCGCGGGCCAACCGCATCGGCAGCGCGCTCGCCTCCGGCCTCACGCTCGAGGATGTCGAGGCCTGGCCCGGCCTGCTCCAGGCCGTCACCGCCGAGGATGTCCAGGCCTGCGCCCGCATGGTCTTCCGGCCCGAGGCCTCCGTCACCGCCCTGATGACCCGCACCCCCGCGCCCGAGGTCACGCAATGAGCCCGCGCCGCGCCCCGGCCCTCGCGCCCCTCCTCGTCCTGCTCCTCGTCTGGCTCGCCCCGCCCGCGCGGGCGGAGATCGAGATCCAGGAAGTCACCTCGCCCGGCGGCATCACCGCCTGGCTCTACGAGGAACACACCATCCCGATGCTCGCGCTCGAGGCCCGCTTCCTGGGCGGCGCGGCGCTCGATCCGGAGGGCAAGGCCGGCGCCGCCGCGCTGATGGCGGGCCTCCTCGAGGAAGGATCGGGCTCGCGCGATGCGGTCGCCTTCGCCGAGGCCCGCGAGGCCCAGGCGGCGCAGTTCGGCTTCAGCGCCTCCCGCGACGACATCTCGGTTTCGGCCCATGTGCTGAGCGAGGGCCGGGACGAGAGCCTTGCGCTCTTCCGCGACGCGCTCGTCGCCCCCCGGTTCGACCCGGCCGCCTTCGCCCGCGTCAAGGCCCAGCTCGCCGCCTCCGTCGCGGCCGGGGCCGAAGACCCCGGCACCATCGCCCGCCAGGCCTTCTATGCCCGCGTCGCCCCGGAGGGCCACCCCTACGGGCGCCCCGACGACGGCACGCCCGAGACGGTCGCAGCCCTCACGCCCGAGGATGTGACCGCCGCCCATGCCGCCACGATGGTGCGCGACCGGCTGCAGGTGGCGGTGGTCGGCGACATCACCGCCGCCGAGCTCGGCCCGCTCCTCGACCGGATCTTCGGCGATCTGCCCGAATCGGGTCCGCCGCTGCCGCCGAAGGGCGAGCCGGTGCTTGCCGGCTCCCTCGAGGTGATCGAGCTCGACACCCCGCAATCGACCGTCGTCTTCGGCCAGCGCGGCCTGCCCCGCGACGACCCGGATTTCATCCCGGCCTTCGTGCTCGACCACATCCTCGGCGGCGGCGGTTTCGGCTCGCGGCTGACCACCGAGGTGCGCGAGAAGCGCGGCCTCACCTACGGCATCTACACCTATCTCTTCACCGGCGATTTCGGCGAGATCTGGATCGGCAGCTTCTCGAGCGCCAACGCCGTCGCGGCCCAGGCCATCGACATCGTCCGCGAGGAATGGGCCCGCATGGCCGGCGAGGGCGTGAGCGCCGAAGAGCTCGCCGCAGCCAAGCGCTACCTCACCGGGGCATGGCCCCTCCGCTTCGACGGCAACGGCCAGATCGCCTACCTGCTCCTCGGCCTCCAGGCCGCCGGCCTCGACCGCGAATACGTCAACCGCCGCAACGATCTCGTCGAGGCGGTGAGCCTCGAGGACGTCAATCGCGTCGCGCACCGCCTGCTCGATCCGGACGCGCTCACCTTCGTCGTCGTCGGCCGCCCCGAGGCGCTCGGCTCCACGAATTAACCGTGGAAGCGCCTATGGCTTCATGCTAGACCTTGGGGCATGAACGCAGAGAGCCCCAAGATAGAGCCCGCCCTGCCGGTGATCCGGCAACTCGACGCCGCGGCGCAGAACCGCATCGCGGCGGGCGAGGTTGTCGAGCGTCCGGCCTCCGCGATCAAGGAACTCGTCGAGAATTCCCTCGATGCGGGCGCGACCCGGATCGAGATCGCCTATGCCGATGGCGGCAAGCGGCTGATCCGGGTGAGCGATGACGGCCACGGCATTCCGGCCGATGCGCTGCCCCTCGCGCTCTCGCGCCACGCGACCTCGAAGCTCGACGGCACCGATTTCAGCAACATCCTCACCTTCGGCTTCCGCGGCGAGGCGCTGCCCTCGCTCGGCGCCGTCGGCCGGCTGACGCTCACCTCGCGCGCCCGGGGCGCGGCGGAGGCCGCGAGCCTCACCGTCCGCGGCGAGGCGACCGGCAGCGTCCGGCCCGCGGCGCTGGCCCGCGGCACCGTGGTCGAGCTCGAGGGCCTCTTCTCCGCCACGCCCGCCCGGCTCAAGTTCCTCCGCTCCGACCGCGCGGAAGCGCAGGCGATCAACGACACCGTGCGCCGCCTCGCCATGGCCGCGCCCGAAACCGCCATCCTGCTCCAGGATGTCTCCGACCCGGCCGCGCCGCGCCAGATCCTGCGCCTCGATGCCGAGCCGGGCGACCTCTTCGAGGGCCTCGGCCGCCGGCTCGGCGCGATCATCGGCGCCGAGTTCCCCGAGAACGCGCTCGCGATCGACAGCACCCGCGAGGGCCTCCGCCTCACCGGCTATGCCGCCCTCCCCACCTACTCGCGCGGCGCGGCGGTGGCGCAATACCTCTTCGTCAACGGCCGCCCGGTCCGCGACCGCCTGCTGCTCGGCGCCCTGCGCGCGGCCTACATGGACGTGCTCTCCCGCGACCGCCACCCGGTCGCCGCCCTCTTCCTCGACGTGCCGCCCGATCTCGTCGACGTGAACGTCCACCCCGCCAAGGCCGAGGTCCGCTTCCGCGACCCCGGCCTCGTGCGCGGCCTCGTGGTGGGCGCGCTGAAACAGGCGCTCGCCGGGGCCGGGCACCGCGGCGCCACCACCACCGGCATCGGCATGCTCGGCGCCTTCCGCCCCGAGACGGACCAGCCCTCCGCGCCCTACCGCCCCGCCTGGTCGGGCGCCCAGGCCCCGGCGCGCCCCGCACCCGGCACCGCCGCGCTCTTCACCCGCGCGCTCTGGTCCGGCCGCGTCGAGGAGCTGCCCGCGGAGCCCGAGGACGCCCCCGACCCGGAGACCCGGCCCGAACCCCTCGACCTCCCCCTCGGCGTCGCCCGCGCCCAGATCCACGAGAACTACGTCGTCGCCCAGACCGGCGACGGCATGGTGATCGTCGACCAGCACGCCGCCCACGAACGCCTCGTCTACGAACGCCTCAAGGCCCAGCGCGCGGCAAGCGGCGTGCCGGGCCAGATGCTGCTCATCCCCGAAGTGGTCGAGCTCGACGAGGCCGCCACCGCGCGCCTGCTCGACGCGGCCGAGGACCTCGCCGCCCTCGGCCTCGCCCTCGAACCCTTCGGCGGCAACGCCGTCTGCCTGCGCGAAACCCCGGCCATCCTCGGCGAGGTCGACGGCCGCGCGCTCCTCGCCGACATTGCCGACGCGCTGGCCGAAGGCACCGCCGCCGGCGGCCTCGAGGCCCGCATCGACGCGATCCTGAGCCGCATGGCCTGCCACGGCTCCGTCCGCTCCGGCCGCCGCATGAGCGCCCAGGAAATGAACGCGCTGCTGCGCGAGATGGAAGCCACGCCCCTCTCCGGCCAGTGCAACCACGGCCGCCCCACCTATGTCGAGCTCAAGCTCCACGACATCGAACGGCTCTTCGGGCGCCGATGATCGAGATCGCCGGCACGCCGCTCCAGCTCTCCGACCCCCGCCTCTGGGCCGCCCTCGCCGCCGCCGCCCTCGCGCTCGCCCTCATCCGGGCCGCCGGCCGCACCGCGCGCAGCGTCGAGCCCCTCGCCCGCCACCTCGCCGACCTCGACGGCGCCGTCCGCGCGCTCAACGACGGCCAGAACCAGCTCTACGGCGGCCTCACCCACGTCGCCGACGCCCAGGCCGCCGCCCAGGCAAGGATGTCCGAGGCGATGGAACGCCGCCTCGCCGAGGTCACGCAAGGGCTCGGCGAAACCCTCGGCCGCTCCGCCCAGCGCACCGCCCACTCGCTCGGCGAGCTCCAGCAGCGCCTCCAGGTCATCGACAAGGCCCAGACCCGCATCGAGAAGCTCTCCGGCGACGTGCTCGGCCTCCAGGACATCCTCTCCAACAAGCAGACCCGCGGCGCCTTCGGCGAGATCCAGCTCCGCGAGATCGTCACCAAGGCGCTCCCCCCCGACGCGGTGAGCTTCCAGAAGACCCTCTCCAACGGCACCCGCGCCGATTGCGTCATCGAGATGCCGCATCCGCCGGGCCCCATCGTCATCGACGCGAAATTCCCGCTCGAACCCTACGAGGCCCTCGTCAACGCCAGCACGCCCTCGGAAACCAACGAGGCCCGCCGCCAGATGCGCGCCGCCCTCCGCAGCCACATCCGCGCCATCGCCGAGAAATACGTGATCGAGGGCGAGACGGCCGAAGGTGCGCTCATGTTCCTGCCCTCCGAGGCGGTCTACGCCGAGCTCCACGCCCGCTTCGGCGAGATCGTCCGCGAGGGCTTCGAGGCCCGCGTCTGGATCGTCTCGCCCACCACCTGCATGGCGACGCTCCACACGCTGCGCGCCGTGCTGAAGGACACCCGCCTCCGCGCCGAGGCCCACGCCATCCGCCGCGAGCTCGGCGCGCTCCACCGCGACATCGAGCGCATGATGGGCCGCGTCGGCAACCTCGAGCGCCACTTCACGCAGGCCCAGCGCGACGTCGAGGAAATCCGCATCTCCGCCGACAAGGCCTCTCTCCGCGCCCGCCGCCTCGAAGCCGTCGACTTCAGCGACGACGCGGGCGCACCGGAGGGGGAGGTGAGGCGGATCGGGTGAGGGGAGTGCAAATAGACAGAACACGAATTAAATTAATTTTTCATGCTAATTCGTATATGGAAAATATAACGAGGTAATTGATGCGTATATCTAAAATACGCCTAAAGAATGGGTACAAACGATTCCATGATCTGACCATCGATCTAGGAGATAATCCTGCGAGGATTGTCGCCTTGGTGGGACCAAATGGATGCGGCAAGAGCAGCGTATTAGATGGGCTATTGTTCTACGCAAAAGCATATAGCCCCATTGGACGGGGTGGCAACCGCAGTAACGACTACCACTCAATGACAAGAAAAATGTACTTCGATGCGTTGCAGCAAATCGAGATAAAATTTACATCTGGATCATTTCAATCCATTTTCACCTCAAAACAAAAAACCGGTACAGAAAATACTATTTTTTCATTCCGAAGTCCATATAGGTACAATGAAGAACTTAAGATTTCCGAAACTAGATCTGTTCCTGAAATTAGATTGAACTCATATGGCGCTGCTGATGCCTCCGCTCTCGATTCAAAGATGGAAGAAAATTACCGTCGTCTTTATGCGACCTTCAACCGTTACCGTGACGAAAACGATCTAAGGCCCAGCGAAGCGAAAGCAAAAATTATTGGCGACCTCAATAACTCCATCAAGAGCTGTCTAGATCTTGAGATTTTCAGCCTCGGAAACGTTGAAGGAAACGAAGGCACTTTATACTTTAAAAAATCGGATCATCCCGGAGAATTTGAGTTTAATGTACTTTCATCCGGTGAAAAAGAGGTAGTAGACATCCTTCTAGATTTATATCTCCGGAAAAATACTTATACAGACACAGTGTTCCTCATAGATGAGCCAGAACTCCACATCAATACATCAATACAAGGTAAATTGCTATCTGAGATTGATCGCTTAGTGGGGCCAGAGTGTCAGATTTGGCTAACCACCCACAGCATAGGATTTCTGCGCGCCTTACAAACCAACATGAGAGATCGCTGTCAGATTATTTATTTTCGGCCCGAGTATGAACTTGCGTCTAGGGCATACACATTGCAGCCGGTAAAAGTTAGTGCTGGGACATGGCGCGAGCTATTTTCAATTGCATTGGATGACTTGGCTGAACTCGTCTGCCCCTCGGTAATCGTGTATTGCGAGGGAAGAGCAGAGCCCGGAGCGGGTGGCCGGGAGAGAGGCTTGGATGCTCAGGTGTTTAATAACATCTTTGCCACATCCCATCCCGACACTCTCTTTATCTCAAGTGGAGGGAATACCGAGCCCGAGCAGAGAGCCGCAATCGCACTTGCTATAATTGGCAAGGTATTTCCCTCTATGAAAATCTGGGTTCTCAAAGACCGAGATATGGCGTCTGGTAAGGAAACATCTGAAAGCGACCGCCAAACTTACCTCAGGACAAATGAAAAAAGTCATAGAGTTCTAAAGAGATGGGAAATAGAGAACTATCTGTACGATAAAGACGTTTTGAAAGCCTATTGCTCTGCAGAAAATCTCAATTTCGACGAATTAGCGTATGATATGTTTGTCACCGACATAAACAATCAGAATGTCAAAGATTCAACCAATAATATAAAGAACATATGCGGCATAATACACAACATAAATTCCGAGATATTTAAATTATCCATATCGAAATACATTACAGAAGATCTTCCGGTATTTAAGGAACTTGAGGATTGCATATTTAATAGAAGATAAATGAAATCTATATACCTCCAAATACACGATCAATATAATTGGAGGGATATTTTTATGGCCATGTCGAAAGCTAATTGACGCATTCCCCCTCCTTCCCCAACGCCTCCACATAAGCCCGCACCGCCTCCTGCACATGCCGGAAGCGGTCGCCGCCCAGGTGCTTGCCGCCATACCAGCGCGTGACCACCACAACATGGTCGCGCAGCCCCTCGCGTTCGAGCATCCGCAGGATCACCATCCCCGCGCCGCTCTCCCCGTCGTCGTTCTTGAGCGGCCCCTCGTCGCAGAGGAGCCCCCAGGAATTGTGCGTGGCCCTGGCGAATTTCTTCCGCCGCTTGAGCTCCGTCACGAAGGCGCGCGCCGCCTCGGCCGAGCCCGCGGGCCCGCCGGAAACGGCATATTTCGAGCCCCGGTCGGTGAGGACATGTTCAAGCACCAGCATCCCGGCAGGATTAGGCTTCGAGGGCCCCGTCCGCAAGCCGGAGGTCATCCCCGCGGCCCTGCCGTGCGGGCCCGGCGCAAAACGCCGCCCCGCCCGCCATTCATGATATGTTAACTACGAAAATCGAGCAATTTCAAAGCCGTTTTTCGATTTTCACGGTGAAACGCCCGATTTCACGCCCCCTCCACCCCCCGTGGAGTTGCCGCCCGGCCACAGCAAACCACGCCCCTGTGCCGCGCCTGCGGCCCGTGGTAGGAAAAGGGGGGCCGGCCATGCCAGACTGCCCGCCGCCGAGATTCCGGAGCTTTCATGGCGCAGAACCCGCTACCCGACCATCCGATGCGATACGCGCTCGCCAACGAGTTGCATGCCCGCCCCTTCCCGGTGCTCGATCCGCCCTGCCGGGCGATGTATCTCGCGATCAAGAAGCTCGAGAACGCCGCCGAGCGCGACCGCTCCGAGGATCGCGCCCATCTCATCGCCCTGCTCGACCGCCACGGCGCCCCGCATCCGCCCCCCGGCGCCGACCACTATTTCGGCCGTCTGGGCCGCGGCACCCTGAAGTGGGAGCAGCATACCGAGTTCGTCACCTACACCCTCTTCGCCCCCGAGCAGCAGGCGGATGCCTTCGCCGGCGAGCTCTTCAACCTCTTTCCCCGCGACTGGCTCTCCGAGGCCCCGGGCAAGGTGGTGACCTCCTGCATCGTCGAGGTGATGTCCGTCGCCCCCGAGGATCGCGAAAAGACCATGGCGCGCTACTTCCCGAGCTGGTTCGTCCCCGAAAGCCTCTCGGTCAGCGCGGTTGCCGACAGCAGCGCCGTGGTCGCGGGCGATTTCCAGATCGACGAGCACGGCCACACCCGCTTCGCCGTCCTCGCCCGCCCCGACACCACCCCGACCCGCGTCGGCCGCGTGGTCCAGCGCGTGCTCGAGATCGAGACCTACAAGAGCATGGCGATGCTCACCCTGCCCCGCGCCCGCGCCGTCTCCGCGACCGTCGCCCGCCTCGATCGCGAGCTCTCCGACCTCGCCACCGGCATGGCCGAGGAAAGCGAGCAGGCGACCGAAGTGCTCCACCGCCTCCTCGCCATGACCGCAGAGATCGAGGCGCTCTCCTCCGCCACCGCCTTCCGTTTCGGCGCCTACGAGGCCTATGAGGCGATCGTGAACCAACGCATCGGCGCGCTCCGCGAGGAGCGCATCGCCGACCGCCAGCTCATGGGCGAGTTCATGATGCGCCGCTTCGACCCGGCGATGCGCACCTGCCGCTCGGCCAAGGGCCGCCTCGCCGAGCTCTCCGGCCGGGCCGAACGGGCGGCCAACCTGCTCCGGACCCGCGTCGATGTGGCAAACCAGGCCCAGAACGTCGAGGTCCTGCGCAAGATGGACCGCCGCGCCGCCCTCCAGCTCCGGCTCCAGGAAACGGTCGAGGGCCTGTCGGTCGTCGCGATCAGCTACTATGCCGTCAATCTCGCCGCGGGCCTGCTCTCCCCGGTCGGCCACGCGCTCCATCTCGAGAAATCCGATCTCGTCGCGATCCTCACCCTGCCGGTGATCGCCGGCGTCTGGTTCATGGTCCGCCGCATCCGCAACCGTGTCGCGAGCGGCCATGACGAGCACGGCTGAGGCCCCGCGCCCCTAGCCCGCGGCGGGGGCGCACGCTAGAACGGGGGCGGGCATGCGCCCCGCGGGGCGCGATGCCGACCGAACCCCTGCGCCGGAGTGCCGCCCGATGTCCCATGTCTTTCCCCGCCACACCCGCGCCCGCCTTCCGATGGTCGATCACGGTGACGGGGTCTATCTCGTCGACACCGACGGCAAGCGCTATCTCGATGCCTCCGGCGGCGCGGCGGTCTCCTGCCTCGGCCATTCCGACCCGGCGGTGACCGAGGCGATCCGCGCCCAGCTCGGCCGCGCCGCCTTCGCCCATACCGGCTTCTTCACCTCCCCCCCGGCCGAGGCCCTGGCGGCCAAGCTCGCGGCCCATGCCCCGGGGGCACTCGACCGGGTCTGGTTCGTCTCCGGCGGCTCGGAGGCGGTGGAATCGGCGCTGAAGCTCGCCCGGCAATACTGTCTCGAAACCGGCCAGCCCGCCCGCCACCGGGTGATCGCCCGGCGGCAGAGCTACCACGGCAACACGCTTGGCGCGCTCGCCGCGGGCGGAAACCTCTGGCGCCGCGAGCCCTTCGCCCCGCTGCTGGCCGAAACCTCCCACATCGCACCCTGCTACGAATACCGCGAGCGGGAGGCGGACGAGAGCCGGGAGGCCTATGCCCTCCGCGCCGCCGACGCGCTCGAGGCCGAGATCCTGCGCCTTGGCCCCGAGACCGTGATGGCGTTCATCGCCGAGCCGGTCGTGGGCGCAACCGCCGGTGCCGTGCCGCCGGTGCCCGGCTATTTCCCCCGGATCCGCGAGATCTGCGACCGCCATGGCGTGCTGCTCATCCTCGACGAGGTCATGTGCGGCATGGGCCGGACCGGGACGCTCTTCGCCTGCGAACAGGACGGCATCGCCCCGGACATCCTCTGCATCGCCAAGGGCCTCGGCGCGGGCTACCAGCCGATCGGGGCCATGCTCTGCACCGGCGCCATCTACGAGGCCATCGCCAGCGGCTCGGGCTTCTTCCAGCACGGGCATACCTACATGGGCCACCCGACCGCCTGCGCTGCGGGGCTCGCGGTGCTCCGGCGGCTGACCGAGGACGGGCTGGTGGAACGCGCCGCCCGGATGGGCACGCGGCTCCGCGCCGAACTCGAGGCCCGCTTCGGCGACCACCCGCATGTCGGCGATATCCGGGGCCGGGGGCTCTTTCTCGGGCTCGAGCTGGTCGAGGACCGGGCAAGCAGGATGCCCTTCGACCCGGCCCTCGGCCTTCACAGGGCGATCAAGGCAGCGGCCTTCGAGGACGGTCTCATCTGCTACCCGATGGGCGGCACGATCGACGGGATCCGGGGCGATCACATCCTGCTCGCTCCCCCCTTCATCCTCGAGGATGCCCATATCGCGGAGATCTGCGACCGGCTCGAACGCGCCCTCGAGCGGACAATCGGCGCCGCATGAGGCAAGGCTCCGGCAGCACCCGGACGAACGCATCCTGACATGTCGCTTTTTGGGAGGCATCCTGCCGGGTTTCGGGGCATAAGCCCTTGCGGCGCGGGCGCCGCGGCGACCGCCGGCCCTCGTGCCGGGGCAAAATTTCGAGTGACCTGGAGACCCTATGAAATCCTACGTGCTGACCGTGCAATGTGTCTCGACCAGGGGCATCGTGGCCGCGATTTCCGCCTTTCTCGCCGAACATGGCTGCAACATCCGCGACAGCGCCCAGTTCGATGATTCCGTCACCGGCCAGTTCTTCATGCGGATCAGCTTCATCAGCGAGACCGGCACCGGGCTCGAGGCGCTGCGCAGCGATTTCGCGGCCGTCGCGGAACGCTTCGGCATGGACTACGCCTTCCATGACAGCACCGAGAAGATGAAGGTGCTGCTGATGGTCTCGAGCTTCGGCCACTGCCTCAACGACCTGCTCTACCGCTGGCGGATCGGGGCGCTGCCGATCGAGATCACCGGGGTGGTCTCGAACCATCTCACCTACCAGAAGCTGGTGGTGAATCACGATCTGCCCTTCCACCACATCCGGGTGACGAAGGAGAACAAGCCGCGCGCCGAGGCGCAGCTCCTGGAGCTCGTCGAGGAAACCGGCACCGAACTGGTGGTGCTCGCCCGCTACATGCAGGTGCTGTCCGAGGAGATGTGCCGCACGATGTCGGGGCGGATCGTCAACATCCACCATTCCTTCCTGCCAAGCTTCAAGGGCGCACGCCCCTACCAGCAGGCCTTCGAGCGCGGCGTGAAGCTCATCGGCGCCACGGCGCATTTCGTGACCTCCGACCTCGACGAGGGACCGATCATCGAGCAGGAGACCTTCCGCGTCACCCACGCCCAGAGCGCCGACGACTATGTGGCGATCGGCCGCGACGTGGAGGCCCAGGTGCTCGCCCGCGCGATCCATGCGGTGATCCACCGCCGGGTCTTCCTCAACGGCAACAAGACCGTCGTCTTCCCCGCAAGCCCCGGCGGATACGCCTCCGAACGCATGGGCTGAACGGCCGAACCGGGCCCAAAGCGCGGGCTGCTCAAGCTTTGCGCAATCGCAAGGAGAGCTCTGGCACCGGCACCACAGCCGGGGCGAAATCCGGGACCATCCCTTGACTTGGCTGCTGCATCGCAGCGAACGTCCGGTGAGGCGGGGCCTTCTGCCCCACTTCCCGGACGGCCAAACAGGACTGGAACCGCCATTCATGCCAAGTCTCTTCTTCAGCATGTCCGACGTGGCACTCGCCACAGTGGCGCTGGCCATTGCCGGAGCGCTCGGGCTTCTCATCGGAAACATTCATTATCGCGGCGTCGGCCTCGGCATCGGCGGCGTGCTCTTCGCCGGTATTGCGGTCGGCCATCTCTCGGGCATGGCCGGGATCACCTACAGCCACGAAACGATGGAATTCGTGCGCGAATTCGGCCTCATTCTCTTCGTCTTCACCATCGGCATCCAGGTCGGCCCCGGCTTCTTCGCCACCCTCCAGTCATCGGGGCTGAGCCTGAACCTCGCGGCGGCCTCAATCGTGCTGCTCGGTGTGGCCGTGACCGTCGCGCTGCATTTCCTGCTCCAGATCCCTGTGCCCGTGCTCGTCGGCCTCATGTCGGGCGCGGTGACCAACACCCCCGGCCTCGGCGCTGCAACACAGGCCCTCAAGGACGTCGGCGCCGATCCCGCCACGGTTGAGCTGCCGAGCCTCGGCTACGCGGTGGCCTACCCTTTCGGCATCCTCGGCATCCTCGCCGCGATGCTGCTGGTGCGCGGGGTGCTGCGGATCTCGCTGCCGGAGGAGGCCAAGGCCTTCGACATCGCACGCCGGGCGGGTGTCGCCTCGCTGCCGGTGATGAACGTGGTGGTGAAGAACAGCAATCTCGCGGGCCTCAAGCTCTCGGAAGTGCCGGATCTCTTCGATTCGGGCGTGGTCGCCTCGCGGATGATGAAGAACGGCGAGCTCATCGTGCCCGCGCGCGACACCGTGGTGGATCTCGGCGACGTGCTCCATCTCGTCGGACCGGCCGAGAAACTCCGTGCCATGCAGATCATCCTCGGCGAGGAAGTGAAGATGGCGCTCACCACCAAGGGCACAGCGCTCACCTGGACCCGGATCGTCGTCACCGATACCAAGATTCTCGGCCGCAAGCTGCGCGCGCTCGGGCTGAGCGAGGCCCATGGCATCAACATCTCGCGGATCTACCGTGCCGGCGTCGAGCTGCCTGCCCTGGCCGACAGCACGCTCCAGTTCGGCGACATCCTCACCGTTGTCGGCCCGCCCGAGGGCATCGAGGCGGTGCGCGGCGTCTTCGGCGACCAGAAGCGGCGGCTCGACGAGGTGCAGTTCACCGCGGTCTTCATCGGCATCGCGCTCGGGGTGCTGTTCGGCTCGATCCCCTTCATGGTTCCGGGCCTGCCTGCGCCGATCAAGCTCGGCCTCGCGGGCGGCCCGCTGATCGTCGCCATCGTGCTCTCGCGGCTCGGGCATTTCGGACCGTTCGTCTGGTTCATGCCGCCGGTCGCGAACCACGCCCTGCGCGAGCTCGGGATCGTGCTCTTTCTCGCCGTCGTCGGCATCAAGGCAGGCGACAAGTTCCTGACGACGCTGCTCCATGGCGACGGGCTGATGTGGATGGCCTATGGCACCCTCATCACCCTGATCCCGCTCCTCGTGGTCGGGTTCGTTGCGCGGATCGTCTTCAAGTTCAACTATCTCAGCCTCTGCGGCGTGCTGGCGGGCTCGATGACCGATCCGCCTGCGCTCGCCTTTGCAAGCGGGATGAGCAGCTCGCCCGCCGCGCCGATCGGCTATGCCGCGGTCTATCCGCTGGTGATGTGCATGCGCATCCTCGCGCCCCAGATCATCGTGCTCCTGCTGATGTGACCCCGTCTGCCGGCCCAGTCGAGCGGGGCCGGCGGGCCCGGCGCCGGCCTGCGGCGCCGCCTCCCCGCAGCCTTGCCGCGTCTTGCCCTTGCCGCTGGCGGCATCGGCCTGTAGAAAACGGGCGCGAATTTCACGAATGGACGGACGCATGGCCGAGCTTGCCTACAAAGAGCCCGAACCCAAGGTCATTGCCGGGGCGAAGGGCGACTGGGAACTGGTGATCGGGCTGGAAGTCCACGCCCAGGTTTCCTCGAAGTCGAAGCTCTTCTCCGGCGCCTCGACCGCATTCGGCGCCGAGCCCAACACCAATGTGAGCCTCGTCGATGCCGCGATGCCGGGGATGCTTCCGGTCATCAACGGCTTCTGCGTCGAGCAGGCGGTGCGCACCGGGCTGGGCCTCAAGGCCGAGATCAACCTCTTCTCGCGCTTCGACCGCAAGAACTACTTCTATCCGGACCTGCCGCAGGGCTACCAGATCAGCCAGCTCTACCACCCGATCGTCGGTGAGGGCGAGATCCTCGTGGACATGGCGCCCGGCATCGCGCGCAAGGTGCGCGTCGAGCGCATCCATCTCGAGCAGGACGCCGGCAAGTCGGTCCATGACCTCGATCCCGATCTCTCCTATGTCGACCTCAACCGCACCGGCGTGGCGCTGATGGAGATCGTCTCCAAGCCCGACATCCGCGGCCCCGAGGAAGCGGCGGAATACGTCCGCAAGCTGCGGCAGATCCTGCGCTATCTCGGCACCTGCGACGGCAACATGCAGGAAGGCTCGCTCCGCGCCGACGTGAACGTCTCCGTGCGGCCCGCAGGCACGAGCGAGCTCGGAACGCGCTGCGAGATCAAGAACATGAACTCGATGCGCTTCATCCAGCAGGCCATCGAGTTCGAAGCGCGCCGCCAGATTGCGATCCTCGAGGATGGCGGCTCCGTGGAGCAGGAAACCCGGCTCTACGATCCCAACAAGGGCGAGACGCGCTCGATGCGCTCGAAGGAAGAGGCGCACGATTACCGCTACTTCCCCGACCCCGACCTGCTGCCGCTCGAGTTCGAGCAGAGCTTCGTCGATGGCATCGCCGCCAGCCTGCCGGAGCTGCCCGACGCCAAGAAGGCCCGCTTCGTGCTCGAGTACGGCATGACGGAATACGATGCCGGCGTGCTGACGGCCGAAGTGGCGAGCGCCGACTATTTCGAGGCGGTGGCCCGCGGGCGCGACGGCAAGCAGGCGGCGAACTGGGTCATCAACGAGCTTTTCGGTCGGCTCAACAAGGAGGGCCACGGTATCGCCGACAGCCCGATCTCGCCCGTCCAGCTCGGCGGTCTTATCGATCTGATCGCCAAGGGCGACATCTCGGGCAAGATCGCTAAGGATGTTTTCGAGATTCTCTGGACCGAAGGCGGCGATCCGGCCAAGATCGTCGAGGACCGCGGCATGAAGCAGGTCACGGACATGGGCGCCATCGAGGCGGCCGTGGACGAGGTCATCGCCGCGAACCCCGACAAGGTCGCACAGGCGCAGGCCAAGCCTTCGCTTGCGGGCTGGTTTGTCGGGCAGGTGATGAAGGCGACGGGCGGCAAGGCCAATCCGAAGGCCGTGAACGACATCGTGCGCGGAAAACTCGGCATCGGGTGATCCGCGGCAGGCTGCCCCCGCGATTGTGATTGGACCGGGCTCGGGCCCGGCTTCTGACTTGAGGCCGGGCCGGAGCCCGGTGAGGGGGTAGCATGAGCTATTTTGACTACAAGGCGATTCCGGCGCCCCGGCGCAGCAAGAAGGCCCGCGGCGTGCGTGAGCCCGCCGAGCTTCTTGCGCTCACGATCACCGATACGATCAACGAGCAGGCGCGCGAGGGCTGGGAATTCCTCCGCGCCGAGACCCTCCCGGCCGAGACCCCGCGAGGGCTGTTCCGGCGCGCCGTCGAGGAGCCGGTGTCGCTGCTGATCTTCCGCCGGGAGCGGGAAAGCCGCGAACCGCGTCTGGAGGCCCGCGTGGAGGCGCTGCGCCCGGCCCCCGAGCCCGCTGCTCCCCGCCCGGCCCCGGTCATGGAGGTGGCCCCGGCGCCGCAGGCCGAAGCCGCCCCGCAGCCGCGCCCCGAGGCCACCCCGCCGAGCGTTCGCACCTTCGCCGAGCGCGTGCAGGCCGCGAGTGCGGCCCGCCGCGAACCGCCGATTTCCGGCGCCGCCCGCGCGCCGCGTCAGGACCAGGGGCCCTCGCCGCTTCGCCCCGGGCCGCGGTTCGGACCAGCCGAGACGAACTGAGGCGAGGCCCGCCTGGTTCGGCGGGCAAAGGGCCGCTGGGGGCCGCCCGCGATCAGGCCTGGGTGCCGGTGAGATCGAGCGAAAGCGCGTGAACCCGTCCGGCGAGCTCCTGCTTGAGGATGCCGTGCACCGCGCGGCTGCGCGCCACCCGTGACATGCCATTGAAAGCCGGCGCGCGCATGACCACCTTGAAATGCGTCTCGCCACCCTCGATGCCATGGCCGTGGTGGCGGTGCTTCTCGCTCTCATCAATGATCTCGAGCGCCTCGGGCGCAAAGGCCTCGGTCAGTTTCGCCTCGATCGAATCCCTTACGGGGGTCATGGTCTCGCCCATCGGTCTCTTCCTGCAAAGAACGGTCTTGGCCCGCTCCTCGAAAAGTCTAAACTCTGGCGCCCGAGTCGCAAGATTGAAAGGAATCGGCCCGCGATGAGCCGCCGCTCGCCCTTTGAATTCGACATTTCCGTCTCCGCCGACAAGAAACGGCGGGCCCGCAGCCGCGGCCAGTCGGGAGCTGTCGAGAGTTCCAGCCGCGTCTGCGCCCATCCGGGTTGCGACCAGCCGGGAAAGTATCGCGCGCCGCGCTCGCCGGACCAGCTCGACGACTTCCTGTGGTTCTGCCTCAAGCATGTGCGCGAGTACAACCTCAAATGGAACTTCTTCGAATCCCATTCCGACGACGATCTGGAGCAGCAGTTCGCCGCCGACCGGGTCTGGGAGCGCAACACCAAGCCCTTCGCCACCGGCAGCGCCCAGCCCGGCACGCAGCCCCATTCCGAGGGCCGCGCCTGGCAGCGCTTCGGTCTCGATGACCCCCTCGAGCTTCTGGGCGACAAGGGCACGCTCAATCCCGGCGCCAACCGCGGGCCGGTGCAGCGGCGGCTGCCACCGACCGAGCGGCGCGCCCTCGAGATCCTCGAGGCGCAGGACACCCAGAGCAAGGCCGAGATCCGGCGCCAGTACAAGGCCCTCGTCAAGGATCTGCACCCGGACATGAACGGCGGCCGCCGCGACGACGAGGCGCGGCTTGCCGAGGTGGTGTGGGCCTGGGAGCAGATCAAGGCCAGCCGCAGCTTCCGGGATTAGACAAAGGCGGTCGCGCGACGGGGCCGGGTTGCATCACCACGGCATTTGCGACACATAGCAAGGCAGGGATACCGCCCATGCGGGGCGGTCAGTAGGGCTGGGTATAATGGCGGACGGCAACATGGAATCGGATATCGAACCCACGGTCGAATACAGCGTGCGCGACCTTTTCGGGATCGACACCGACATGGTCGTGAAGGGATTTGCAGACGGAACGGACCGGGTGCCGGATCTCGATCCGACCTATCGCTTTGACCGCGACACCACGCTCGCCATTCTCGCAGGCTTCGCCCACAACCGCCGGGTGATGATCCAGGGCTATCACGGCACCGGCAAGTCGACCCACATCGAACAGGTCGCCGCCCGGCTCAAATGGCCCTGCGTGCGGGTGAACCTCGACAGCCACATCAGCCGTATCGACCTCATCGGCAAGGACGCGATCCGCATCAAGGACGGCGTGCAGATCACCGAATTCCAGGAAGGCATCCTGCCCTGGGCGCTGCGCAACCCCGTCGCGATCGTCTTCGACGAATACGATGCCGGACGCCCGGACGTGATGTTCGTGATCCAGCGGGTGCTCGAGGTCGACGGCAAGCTCACGCTTCTCGACCAGAACAAGGTGATCCGGCCGAACCCGTACTTCCGTCTCTTCTCCACGGCCAACACCGTCGGCCTCGGCGACACCACGGGCCTCTATCACGGCACCCAGCAGATCAACCAGGGCCAGATGGACCGCTGGAGCCTCGTCGTAACGCTCAACTACCTCGAGCATGCCGCCGAAGCCGAGATCGTGCTGGCGAAATATCCCGAATATGCGACGCCCGAGGGCCGCCGGACCGTGAGCCGCATGGTCACGGTCGCCGACCTCACGCGCGCTGCCTTCATGAACGGTGATCTCTCGACGGTCATGAGCCCGCGCACCGTGCTCGCCTGGGCCGAGAATGCGCGCATCTTCAAGGATATGGGCTTCGCCTTCCGGCTGACCTTCCTCAACAAGTGCGACGAGCTCGAGCGCCAGACCGTCGCGGAGTTCTATCAGCGCTGCTTCGATGAGGAACTGCCGGAGAGTGCCGCCAGCGTCAGCCTGGGCTGATCGGGGGGCCATTTGTCGAAGCGCTCGAACAACCCCGCGGACCCGTTCAAGAAGGCGCTGAGCGAGGCCACGCGCGCCATGGCCGCCGACCCCGATCTCGAGGTCGCCTTCAGCGTCGATCCGCCCGGGCTCCGCAACGATGCCATGCGCCTGCCGCAGGTGACGCGCCGGATGAGCCGCGAGGAGGTGATGCTCGCCCGCGGCACGGCGGACGCCTATGCGCTGCGCCTGCGTTTCCACGACGCTGCCACGCACCGCCGCTACACGCCGCAGGGCGAGATTGCCACGGAGCTCTTCGAGGCGATGGAAACGGCGCGCTGCGAGGCCGTGGGCGCCCGCGCCATGCCCGGAACGGCGGGCAACATCGATGCCAAGATCGCGGCCGAGGCCAAGCGCCTCGGCTATGCCGATATCACCGACCCCGCCCGCGCCCCGCTGGCGCAGGCCGCAGGCTATTTCGTGCGGCATCTCGCCACCGGCCGCGCGCTGCCCGAAGGGGCGCAGAACGTGCTCGACCTCTGGCGGGGCTTTCTCGAATCCCACGCGAGCGGGGCGTTCGAGGGGCTCGGCGACACCCTCCACGATCAGCAGGCGTTTGCCCGCGCCGCGCGCCAGGTGATCTCCGATCTCGGCTATGGCGAACAGCTCGGCGACGACCCGGACGATGCGCCGGGCGAGGATCAGGACGATGACGAACCCGAGGACCTGACCGAGGACAACCCCGATCAGGACCAGGCCGGCGGTGATGCCGAGGACAACTCCGAGCAGGAAAGCTCGAGCCAGGACCAGTCCAGCGAACAGCCCTCCGATCCGCAGGAAATGAAGGCGGCCCTCGACAGCGCAGACGAAGATGCCATGGCCGAAGAGGCCCAGATGCAGGAGACGGAGGCCGAGGATGAGCGCGTGCAGCCGCCCCATTCCGACGCCGATCCCGACTACCGCGTCTTCGACACGGCCCATGACGAGGAAATTCGCGCGGAGGAACTCGCCGACCCGATCGAGCTCGAACGCCTGCGGTCCTATCTCGACCAGCAGCTCGAGCCGCTCCGCGGCGCGGTGGCGCGGCTTGCCAACAAGCTGCAGCGCCGGCTGCAGGCGCAGCAGAATCGCGCCTGGGATTTCGACCTCGAGGAAGGCACCCTCGATGCCGGCCGGCTTGCGCGCGTCGTCGCCAATCCGCTGACCCCGCTCTCCTTCAAGCAGGAGCGCGACACGGACTTCCGCGACACCGTGGTGACGCTTCTGCTCGACAATTCCGGCTCGATGCGCGGTCGGCCGATCTCGATCGCCGCGATCTCGGCCGATGTCCTCGCCCGCACGCTCGAGCGCTGCCAGGTGAAGGTCGAGATCCTCGGCTTCACCACACGCGCCTGGAAGGGTGGCCAGAGCCGGGAGGCCTGGCTTGCCGCGGGGCGCCCGCCGCTCCCCGGCCGGCTCAATGACCTCCGTCACATCGTCTACAAGCCCGCCGACGCGCCCTGGCGGCGCGCCCGTGCCAATCTCGGGCTGATGATGAAGGAAGGGCTGCTCAAGGAGAACATCGACGGCGAGGCGCTCGAATGGGCGCACCGGCGGATGCTTGCCCGCAACGAGGCGCGCAAGGTGCTGATGGTGATCTCCGACGGTGCGCCGGTCGACGACTCCACCCTTTCGGTCAATCCGCCGAGCTTTCTCGAGAAGCATCTGCGCGACGTGATCGAGATGGTCGAACGGAGGCGTGCGGTCGAGCTCGTCGCCATCGGCATCGGCCACGACGTTACGCGCTATTACCAGCGCGCCGTGACGATCACCGATGTGGAGCAGCTTGCCGGCGCCATGACCGAGCAGCTCGCGAGCCTGTTCGACAACGACCCGATCCGCGCGGGACGCCGCAAACGCCTTTCCGCGCGCGTATGACTTTCGGAACCGCGGGCTGTTCCGCGCGTTGCAAGGCAGGAGGTGCGATATGGATATCAACATCACGGGCATCGGCGGGTTCATCCTGCTCGCGCTGGACATCTGGGCCATCATTTCAGTCGTCGGTTCGGGTGCGAGCACCGGCAAGAAGGTGATCTGGGTACTGGTGATCCTGTTCCTGCCTCTCATCGGCTTCATTGCCTGGCTGCTCCTGGGACCACGGGCGCAGCGCATCTGACGCGAGGGAAATTTGCACGTATTCACCTGTGAGAAATGCGGCCAGATGCTGCATTTCGAAAACTCCGTATGCCTGCGCTGCGGAACCCGATTAGGCTTTCTGCCCGATACGTTGCGGCTGAGCGCCTGCGATCCACAGCCCGATGGCACCATCGCGGTCACCGCGGCGCCGCAGGGCAGCGCCTGGGTTGCCTGCGGCAATGCCGCGAGCGCGGGCTGCAACTGGCTTGTCCGGGCCGACTCGGGCGACAGCTTCTGTCCCGCCTGCGAGCTCAACCGCACCATCCCCGACCTGGCGGTCGAGGGGAACGAAGAGCGCTGGCGCAAGATGGAGGAGGCGAAGCGGCGGCTGATCTATGCCCTCAAGCGCCTCAACCTGCCGCTGACGAGCTTTCAGGACGACAAGGAGCGCGGCCTCGCCTTCGATTTCCTGGCCGACGAGCCGGACGCCCCTGTGATGACCGGCCATGACGACGGGCTCATCACCATCAACATCTCCGAGGCAGACAGCGCCGAGCGCGAGCGTCGCCGGGTCGAGCTCGGCGAGCCCTATCGCACGCTGCTCGGCCATCTCCGCCACGAGGTCGGGCATTATTACTGGGACGTGCTTGTGCGCGACCGCAACAAGATCGACGCGTCCCGCGAGATCTTCGGCGACGAAAGCGCGGATTACGGCGAGGCGCTGCAGCGGCATTACGAGAACGGAGCGCCGCCGGACTGGGAAAACGCCTACGTCAGCGCCTATGCGACCATGCATCCTTGGGAAGATTTCGCCGAGACCTGGACGCATTACCTCCACATGGTCGATACGCTCGACACCGCTGCGAGCTTCGGCATGGAGATCGACCCCCATGTCGCGACAACGGCGGAGCTCAATGCCGAGTTGGCGTTCGATCCCTACCGCGAACCGGATTTCAAGCGGCTGGTGGATGCCTGGATTCCGCTCACCGTCGCGGTCAACAGCCTGAACCGCTCGATGGGCCAGCGCGACCTCTACCCCTTCGCGCTGAGCACGCCAGCGATCAACAAGCTCAACTTCATCCACGACCTCGTCCGCGGGGCCGTGTGACCCAGAGGATCCCGGCGATCAGCGCCGGGATCAACGCCAGCGGCAGGCTGAAGAGGGTCGTGAAGACAGGATCCCACAGCCAGTCCGGCCCGAAATTCTGCAGGATCGAAACCACCTTCGCGTGGCTTCCGGGTGCGTTTTCCGCAAAGACCCGGTCGATCGAAGCCAGCCGGAACGCATAGCCCTCACCGATCGTAGCCTGCCAATCGATCCAGGCCCGCCAGAGCGCCAATCCGGCGAACGCAACCATAACCACAATACGCATGGGGACTTCTCACCTTTAGCGCGATTCAACGCGCCGAAGGTTAACCTTCATTGACCTGTCACGCAAACGACCGATAAGGATTTCCGGAATGAAAGATGATCAGCGCCCCATGTTCCAGGATTTCCGCCAGCGTACCACGCCAGAAACCGGGCCCTTGCGGCTCGAGGCCCTGCGTGAGGCCATGCGCGCCGAGGGTGTTGCAGCCTTCTTCGTGCCGCGCGCCGATGCCCATCAGGGCGAGAACGTCGCCCCCTGCGACGAGCGCCTCGCATGGCTCACGAGTTTCTCGGGCTCCGCGGGCCTCGCGGTGGCGGGTCTCGAGGCCGCGAGCCTCTTCGTCGACGGCCGCTATACGCTCCAGTCGCGCAAGGAGGTCGACACCGGGGCCTTCACCATCCTGCGCCATCCCGAGGACAAGCCCGCCGACTGGCTCGCCGAGGTCATGCCGGAGGGGGGCCGCGCCGGGTTCGATCCCTGGCTCCACACCGCGACCGACATCGCGACGCTGTCCGAGACGCTCGAGCCGCACGGTATCTCGCTCGTCCGCTGCCCCAATCTCGTCGACCGTATCTGGACCGATCGTCCGGCGCCGCCCGCCGCACCGATCGTGCCACAGCCCCTCGAGTTCACCGGGCACAGCGCGGCGGAAAAACGCGCCGATCTCGCGCAGGGCCTTCGCGACGCCGGGCGCTCGGCAGCGGCGCTGACGCTCACCGATTCCATCGCCTGGCTGCTCAACATCCGCGGCGGCGACATTGCCCGCACTCCGGTCGCACGCGCCTTCGCGATCCTTCATGACGACGGCCGTGTCGCGCTCTTCACCGATCCCACCAGGTGCGATGCCGCGCTCCGCGCCCACCTCGGGGCAGAGGTGACCATCGCCGCGCCCGAGGCCTTCGGCCCTGCCCTTGATGCGCTCTCCGGCAAGGTCGGCGTCGACAAGGCAAGCGCGCCGGTCTGGGTGTCCGACCGGCTCACGGCGGCGGGCATCGCGGTCGACTGGGCCCGCGATCCCTGCATCCTGCCCAAGGCCTGCAAGACCGAGGCCGAGATCGCCGGAAGCCGCGCGGCGCATCTGCGCGACGGCGCGGCGATGGCGCGCTTCCTCGCCTGGCTCGATGCCGAAGCCCCCGGGGGACATCTTACCGAAATCGATGTCGTCCGCCGCCTCGAAGCCTTCCGCGCCGAAACCGGCGCCCTGCGCGACATCTCGTTCGAGACGATCTGCGGTGCGGGCGATCATGGCGCGATCGTGCACTACCGCGTGAACGAGGCCAGCAACCGCCCGGTGAAGCCCGGCGAGCTGCTGCTCGTCGACAGCGGCGGGCAGTATGTCGACGGAACCACCGACATCACCCGCACCGTCGCCGTCGGCGCGGTGCCCGAAGGCGCGGCCCGGGCCTTCACCCTGGTCCTCAAGGGCGTCATCGCCATGTCCCGCCTCGCCTGGCCGAGAGGGCTCGCGGGGCGCGACATCGACGCGGTCGCCCGCGCCGGCCTCTGGCAGACGGGGCTCGATTACGACCACGGCACCGGCCATGGCGTCGGGGCCTATCTCGGGGTGCACGAAGGCCCTGCGGCCCTCTCCCGCCGCTCGGAAACACCGATCGAACCCGGCATGATCCTCTCCATCGAGCCTGGCTACTACCGCGAGGGGGCCTTCGGCATCCGTATCGAGAATCTCGCCACCGTGCGTGCGCCAAGCCGACCCGAGGGTGGCGAGCGCGAGATGCTTTCGTTCGAGACCCTCACCTTCGCCCCGATCGACCGCCGTCTGATCGACGCGGACCTGCTCGCCCCTGCCGAGCGCCGCTGGCTCGACGACTATCACGCCGAGGTTCTCGCGCGGATCGCGCCGCTCGTCGATGCAGACACTGCAAGCTGGCTTGAAACTGCCTGCCAACCGCTCTGAACGCCCCCGCTCAGGGGGCCGAGGACACCAACGAACAAAGGACCGCATATGCTTGCCAAGAGGATTACAGTCGTTCCGGCCGAAGGCACCTGGGTCATCCGCGCCGGCGGTGCCGTCATCGGCGAAAGCGGAAATGCCCTCGAACTCAGCAATGGCGACATGCCGGCGACGATCTTCTTCCCGCAGGAAGACATCGGCATGGCCTTTCTCGAAACATCCGGCAGCGAGGCCGTCACGGAAGGCATCGGCCGCGCGACCTATTTCGGCATCGTCACCCGCAGCACGCTGATCGAGAACGCCGCCTGGTGCTATCCCGAGCCCAGCGACGATCTTGCGCGCATTGCCAATCACCTCACCTTCGACCCGAACAAGGTCACGATCGAACAGATCTGAGCCTGAGATGCGCAAGCCCGGCCGCGGGCTTGCGCGCATGGGAGCCCGCGCTAGCTCTCCAGCAGCGCCCGCGCGGCCCCTCGCGCCTCGGGCGTGATCACATCCCCCGCCAGCATCCGCGCGATCTCCTCGGTCCGCTCCGCCTGCGAGAGCGGCAGCACGTCGGTCCGGGTTACCCCTTCGCGCACGTCCTTGCCCACCCGCCAGTGATGCGCCCCGCGGGCCGCGACCTGCGGCGCATGGGTGACGACGAGCACCTGCGCCGCATCGCCCAGGGCGCGCAGCCGCCGCCCAACGGCATCCGCCGTGGCCCCGCCGACGCCGCGGTCGATCTCGTCGAAGATCAGCGTGAGATCGCTGGAACGCTCGGCGAGACAGACCTTGAGCGCCAGCAGGAAGCGCGAGAGCTCGCCGCCCGAGGCAACCTTGTCGATCGGTCCCGGCGGCGCGCCCGGATTGGTCGCGGCAGTGAAGCGCACGCGGTCGCTGCCCTCGGGCCCCGGCTCACCCGGGTCCACCTCGGTGATGAAGCGCGCCCGCTCGAGCTTCAGCGGCGGCAGCTCCCCGGCCATGCGCGCATCGAGCCGTGCCGCAGCGTCCCGCCGGATCTCGCCAAGCCGCGCCGCCGCCGCGCCATAGGCGGCATCGGCCTCGCCCAGCGCGACCTTGAGGCCGGCAATCTCCTCCGCCCCGCCGTCGATCGCCCGCCGCCGCGCGCGCAGATCCTCGGCCAGCGCCGGGAGCTCCTCGGGCGGCACCTGATGCTTGCGCGCAAGGCCCCGGATTGCGAAGAGCCGCTCCTCGACAGCCTCCAGCTCATCCGGATCGCCCGCGAGTTGGGCCTCGAGGTCCTCGACGCCGCGCGAAACCTCGCCGAGCTCGGTCAGCACGCGTTCGAGCCCCTCGAGCAGCGGATCGATCAGCCCTTCGGCCCGTGGCGCCGCCGCCTCGAGCCAGCGCAGTGCCTGAAAGAGCGCGCCTTCCGCCCCCTCGGAGCCGACAGCCCCCGCCGCGCGCGCCACATCGGCGCGGATCTCCTCCGCCGCCCGAAGCTGGCGCCGCCGCGCATCGAGCTCTGTCTCCTCGCCCGGCTGAGGGTCGAGCGCATCGAGCTCCTCGACAGCATGGGCAATGAAATCGGCATCCCGCGCGGCGGCCTCGAGCGCCGCCTCCGCCTCCGCAAGCAGCTTTGCCGCCGCGGCCCGCGCGCCCCAGGCCTCCCGCACCGCCTCGCGCGCCGCCCCGGCCTCGGCAAAGGCATCGAGCAGATCCCGGTGCCGCTTCGGATCGAGCAGCCCCTTGTCGTCCTGCTGGCCGTGAAGCTCGACAAGCGTCGCGGACAGCGCGCGCAGGGTCTCGGCGGCCACCGGCCGGTCGTTCACCCAAGCCCGCCGCCGCCCGTCCGGGCTCGCGACCCGGCGCATCAGCAGCTCCTCGCCCGCGGGCAGGCCCGCCGCCTCGAGCACCGCGCGCGCGGCATGGCCCTCGGCAAGATGGAATTCCGCAATCACCTCACCCTGATCGGCCCCGGCGCGCACCAGCCCGGGCCGCACGCGCCAGCCGAGCACGAAGCCGAGCGAATCGAGCAGAATCGACTTGCCCGCGCCAGTCTCGCCCGTGAGCACGTTGAGGCCGGGCTCGAAGGCGAGCTCGGCCGTCTCGATCAGCACCATGTCACGGATCGTGAGGGTCCGGAGCATCGGTCAGACCCGCGCCCGCGTCAGCGCCAGTCTCCCTTCACCACCTGACGGTAGGTCTGGTTCAGCCAGCTGTCCCCGGCATTGTCCGGCTCGAGACCGCGGCCGGTCAGCAGCGCATAGCTGTCGGCATACCATGTTGATCCCTGGAAGTTGTGGCCGAGGATCGCAGCGGCGGTCTGCGCCTCCTGCGTGAGGCCAAGCGAGAGATAGGCCTCGACCAGCCGGTGCAGCGCCTCGGGCGTGTGGGTGGTGGTCTGGTAGTCCTCGACGACGACCCGGAACCGGTTGATCGCCGCCGTGTAATGGCCCCGCGCGAGGTAATAGCGCCCCACCTCCATCTCCTTGCCCGCAAGATGATCGAGCGCGAGCTCGAACTTGAGCTGGGCGGACTTGGCGTATTCGCTGTCGGGATAGCGCTCGATGATGTCGCGCATTTCCTGCAGCGCCTCGAACGTGTTGGCCTGATCGCGACCGATGTCTGTGATCTGGTCGTAATACGAGAGCGCAATCAGGAACTGCGCATAGGGCGCGTCCACATCCGCCGGGAAGAACTCGAGATAGCGCTCCGCCGCCGACCGGCTTTCCGCGTATTGCGCGCCCTCGTGATAGGCAAAGGCCGACATCAGCATCGAGCGCTTCGCCCATTCGGAATAGGGATAGAGCCGCTCCACCTCGGAGAACATCTCGCCGGCATCACGCGGCTGGCCGTCGGCAAGCAGCGCCTCGGCATCGAGATAGATCTGCTGCGCCGACCGGGTCTCGATAGGCTCCTGGCGGTTGCGCGCACAGGATGAGACGGTGAGCAGGATCAGGAGCAATGTGCCGGCCAACGCCAGAACACGACCCGACTTTCTTGTCATACCCTACCTGCCTCTAGTCACTCCGCCGATGTCCCGGGGCGCCTGCCAAGCCTCGGCCTGATCCGGTTAGCACAGCTCGCAAGGGGGGTGAAACGAAAAGCGCAGCCCCGGAGCCCGGGACTGCGCTTCTGCCTGTTCTTCCTGCCTTCAACCCGCGCGGCGCAGATCGGCAAGCCCCACTCCCGCACCGGGGAGAACCGCCTGCTGCTCCTCGTCGAGCACCACCCATTCGAACGCATCCGGGGTGGCGAAAAGCCGCCGCAGCAGCCGGTTGGTCGCGCCATGGCCTGCCTTCACACCGCGATAGGCGCCGAGAATCGGAGCCCCCGCCAGCGCGAGGTCGCCCATCGCGTCGAGCATCTTGTGGCGCACGCATTCATCCGCGCGCCGGAACCCGCCAGGGTTCAGAACCTTCTCGCCCTCGACCACGACCGCGTTGTCGAGCGAACCGCCGAGCGCAAGCCCGTGGGCCTGCATCGCCTCGACTTCCGCACGGCGGCAGAAGGTCCGGCAGTCGGAAAGCTCGCGCACGAAGGAGCCGTTGAGCATGTCGAGCGTCTTCTCCTGATGCCCAATCGCGGCATCCGGGAAGTCGATCTCGAAGTCGATCGAAAGCATCGGCGCGGGGGTGAGCTCGGTCACCACATCGCCCTGAACGTCGCGCACCGGCTTCAGGATCCGGATCGCACGCAGATCGCCCGCGACCTGACGAAGACCCGCCTTCAGGATCGCCTTCACGAAACGCTGCGAGCTGCCATCGAGGATCGGCACTTCCGGCCCGTCAATATCGACCAGCACATGGCTCACGCCGAGCCCGGCAAAGGCCGCCATGATGTGCTCGACCGTCGAGACCGAAATGCCGGCCTCATTCGAGAGCACCGTGCAAAGCGTCGTGTCGGTCACCGCGTCATAGCGGGCGGGAATGATGTTGTCGCGATCGGTCACGTCGACGCGCCGGAAGCGGATGCCGCCCTCCGTCGCCGGGTGGAGGGTAAGACGCACGGGACGGCCGGAGTGCAGCCCCGTGCCCCGCAGCGTGATTTCCCGTTCAAGAGTCGTGTGCATTTCTGCCCCCAATTGCGACCAGCTGCTCAGTGACCCCCACCCCGGATCCCGTCGTCTGTCGCAATGCAATATAGGGAGATGTCACATTTGGACCAAATCAAGCTTTGTGTCCGATTGCAACAAAAGCGAACGCGCGGTTAACTCGAAATAAAAATCATGAAAATCAACAGCCTGTCGCGAGGCATGCCCAGCCGGCACCTGTGTGTTTCCTGTCACTCCGAGGTGGTGCCCCGCTGCATCGGCCTGCGAATCCGGGCAAGTGCCGTGTCGAGCGGCGCCCAGTCGTCGAGCGCGAGGCGGACCGGCACGACGATGATCTTGCGCCGGAAATCGGGCGGCAGCCGCACCGCATCCTTCTCGGTCGTGACAAGCTGGGCCCGGCTCTCATGCGCCTCGCTGTCGAGCCGCGAGAGGATCCGGCGGTCATAGACGGCATGATCGGCGAATTCCCGCGCCGCGACGATCTCGGCGCCGAGCGCACGCAGCGTGGCAAAGAACTTCGCCGGCCGGCCTATTCCGGCAAAGGCGAAGGCGCGCAGCCCTTCCCATGCCATCCCGGTGTCGAGCGGCGCAAGCGCGGCACCCGCGACCGGCAGGGCCGCTGTCTCCGGCCAGGCCGCGGCAAAGGCCGCCCGATCCGCCGGGGCGCCGATCGCCAGCACCATGTCGGCCCGCGCCAGGCCACGCGCCACCGGCTCGCGCAACGGCCCCGAGGGCACGACCCGGCCGTTGCCGAAACCTGTCGCGGCATCGACGACCACGATCGAGAGATCCTTTGCGAGCGCGGGGTTCTGGAAGCCGTCGTCCATGATGACGATCTCGGCCCCCGCCGCCTCCGCCGCGCGGCCCGCCGCCGCCCGGTCCCGTGCCACCCAGACCGGCGCGAAGGGCGCGATGAGCAGCGGCTCGTCGCCCACCTCCGCCGCGCTGTGCCGCCGCTCGTCAACCGCGACCGGCCCCTCGAGGCTGCCGCCATGGCCGCGCGAAATGACATGCACCCGCACGCCCTGGGCCACGAGCCGCGAGACGAGCGCGATCACCGTCGGCGTCTTGCCCGCCCCCCCGAGGGTGAGATTTCCGACACAGACGACCGGGATCCCGAGCCGCTCCGGCGTCTGCCCGGCAAGCCGCCGCCGCCCGGCCCAGGACCAGACCGCCGCCAGCGGCGCAAGCAACCTGGCACGCAGGCCGGGCCGGTGCCGCGGGCGGAACCAGAAGGCCGGCGGATGCATCACGCGGGCTCTCTGCCGAGCCTGAGTTCGATCTCTGCCAGCACCCGGTCGGTCACTTCCGCGCTCTCGCTCACCACATCCCAGCCCGCCGCCGCCATCCGCGCGGCTGTGTCGGGTGCCAGCGCCAGCACCAGCGCGCGGCCGAAATCGGCGGCGCTGTGCACCTCCATCGCCGCACCCGCCTCGGTCAGCTTGCGATAGGCATCGGCAAAATTGCGCACGTGCGGCCCGTGCAGGATCGCGCTCCCGAGCAAGGCCGGCTCGTAGGGATTGTGCCCGCCGATCTCCTTGAGCGAACCTCCGACGAAACTCACCGGCGCGATGCGGTACCAGATCCCGAGCTCGCCCAGCGTGTCGGCGAGATAGGCATCCGTATCCTCCGTCAGCGGCTCGTCCGCCGAGCGCCGGGCAGAGCGCAGCTTGCGCGAGCGCAGCAGCTCCTCGATCTCATCGCCCCGCTCGGGATGGCGCGGCACGAGGATGAGCAGGAGCCGCGGGATCGCCCGCACCGCTGCCGCATGGGCGGCCAGCACCAGCTCCTCCTCACCGCCATGGGTCGAAGCCGCAACCCAGACCGGGCGGCCGCCGAGCAGGGACGTCATCCGCCGCCGCTCCGCCTCGTCATGAGGCAGCGGCGCGGCGCCCTCCTTGAGCGAGCCGGAAACGCTCAGCCGATCGGGATCCGCGCCAAGTGCCGCCAGCTGCATGCCCGCGAGATCGTCCTGCGCAAGGATGCGGTCGAACCGCCGCAGCAGGGCCCGCGCCGTCCGCGGCGCCGATTTCCAGCGCCGGTAGGTCCGGGCCGAAATTCGCGCGTTGATGAGCATCATCGGAATGCCGCGGCGCGACACCTCGCAGAGCGTTGCGGGCCAGAGCTCGCTCTCGGTCCAGACCGCAAGCTCAGGCCGCCAGTGGTCGAGGAAACGCTGCACCCAAGGCAGCACGTCGAGCGGCACGAACTGGTGCAGGCAGCCCGGCGGCAAGCGTGCGGCAAGCATCCGCGCAGAGGTGAGCGTGCCCGACGTGACGAGGCAGGTGAGCTCCGGCCGGCTCTGCCGGAGCCGCCGCAGCAGCTCGATGAGCGACATCGCCTCGCCGACACTCGCGGCATGGAACCAGACGAGCGGCCCCTCGGGCCGGTCGAGGCCCGCCTGACCCATGCGCTCGCCGAGCCGGTTCGGGTCTTCCTTGCCCGCCGCACAGCGCCGCACCAGCCGCCGCCGGGCAAACCAGCCCAGCCGCCGCGAAACCAGCAGGTAGAACCAGAGCATCAGGGTGCGCCGGGGCGCGGCGGGCATGTCCGCGGTCCGTCTCAGACGACTTCGGAGGTCGGGCCGGTTTCGTCCTCCTCATCGACGAGCCGGTGGATATGGGCGATGAAATAGCGCGTTTCGGCGCTGTCCACGGTCGCCTGCGCCTTGGCCTTCCAGGCGTTGTAGGCGGACGCATAGTTCGGGAAGAGACCGACGATGTCGATGTTCTCGATGTCCTTGAACTCGTGCCGCTGGGTATGGGTGAGTTCCCCGCCGAAGACGAGGTGCAGGCGCTGGGTCATGAATGAGCCTCCAAAGCATATGTGGTGGAAATTGCCCGCACCATAGTGGGCGGTGCAGCGAAATCAATCCGTCCTGCGCCCCGCTGCCGGATCAGCCGGGCAGGGGGCGGGTCTGGGCGAGCAGCCGGGCATGGAGCTCCGGAGGGGCCGCGATCACACCGGGAAGCGCCGGGCGGGGATTGTTGAAGACCGGTGCATGGCCCAGCCTGTCGGTGACGCGCCCGCCCGCCTCGCGCGCGATCAGATCACCCGCCGCGATGTCCCACTCCCAGGCGTCGCGGAAGGTCAGCATCGCGTCATAGCGCCCCTCGGCGGCCAGACACATCCGGTAGGCCAGCGAGGAGCGGAAATGCCGCTCGATCGCCGGCACCCCGCTGGGCCAGAACTTCGGATCGAGCTGGGTCGCATTCACCAGCACCTTCGCCCCGGTCAGCACCTCGCGCCGGCTCACCCGAATCGGCTCGCCGTTGCAAGCCGCCCCCTCGCCCGCGGCCGCGCTGTAGGTGCGCTCGAGCCGCGGCAGGAACACGACCCCCGCGACCACCCGGCCTCGCTCGGCAACGGCCAGCGCATGTGACCACGCCTTGCCGCCCTCCACGAAGGCCCGCGTCCCGTCGATCGGATCGACGATGAACACCCGCTCGGCATCGAGTCGGGCCGGATCGTTCTCGCTCTCCTCCGACAGCCAGCCGTAATCGGGCCGCGCCGCGAGCAGCCGGTCGCGCAGCATCCGGTCCACCTCGAGATCGGCTTCGGTGACGGGTCCCTGCGCATCGGGCTTCTCGGTGGCGGCGCGATCCCCGGCAAAATGCCGCATGGCGATCTCGCCGGCCGCATGGGCGGCCGTGATGAGGAGCGGGAGGTCAGCTTCCGGCAATGACAAGCCCTTCGACCAGAAGGCTCGGGATCACCCGGCTGAGATGCGGCCGGGCGTCGTTCGCCGCCCGGATGCCCCTCAGCATCTCGCGCAGATTGCCCGCGATGGTGCATTCGTTGACCGGCCGCACGATCTCGCCGTTCTCGACCCAGAACCCGCTCGCGCCCCGCGAATAGTCGCCCGTCGTCGCATTGATCGAGGAGCCCATGAGGCTCGTGACCAGGAGCCCCGTCCCCATTGCGGCCATGAGCTCCTCGCGACTCTCATCCCCCTGCGTCAGGGCGAGATTGCCGGTCGACGGGCTCGGTGGCGCGCCCGTGCCGCGGCTCGCATTGCCCGTGCTCCTGAGCCCGAGCTTGCGGGCCGTGGCGAGATCAAGCGTCCAGCCTTCGAGCACACCATTCGCAACGAGCGCCCGCCGCGCCACCGGAAGTCCCTCGGCATCAAATGGCCGCGAGCCGGCGATACGCGGGCGGAACGGATCCTCGATCAGTTCCATGCCTGCCGGCAGCACTGCCTCGCCCAGCGCATCCTTGAGCCAGGAGGCGCCGCGCGCGATCGCCGAACCGTTTACCGCCTGCACCAGATGCCCGATCAGACTGCCGGAAACCCGCTCGTCATAGAGCACCGGATAGGCACCGGTCGGCGGCTTCGTCGCTCCCGCGCGCGCCGCGGTGCGCTCGCCCGCAAGCCGCCCGATCTCCTCGGGGGACGGCAGGTCGGCGCCATGGCTGCGGCTCTCGAAAGCGTAATCGCGCTCCATGCCGAGCCCATCGCCGCAGATCGCCACCGCCTGCACGCCGTGGCTGGTGCGGGCGTATCCGCCCGAAAAGCCGTTGGTGGCGGCAAGGTGGATGCGCGTCGCGCCAAAGCTTGCGCCCGCCCCGTCCATCTTGGTGATGCCGGGCACCGCGAGCGCCGCCGCCTCGGCCGCCAGCGCCATCTCCTTCAGCACCTCCGGTGCCGGGGCCGCCGCCGGATCGGCGAGATCGAGCGCCGCGACGTCCCAGGAGGTCGCAAGCTCACCGGGCTCGGCAAGGCCGCACCAGGGATCCTCCGGCGCCTCCCGCGCCATCGCCACGGCCCGCTCGGCCATCGAGGCAAGCACCTCGTCGCGCGTGTCGCTCGCCGACACACAGGCCTGCCGCTTGCCGATCAGCACGCGCAGGCCGATATCGATGCCCTCGGAGCGATCGGCATGTTCGAGTGCCCCGCCCCGGACCTCGATCGACAGGCTCTCGCCCTCGACAGCGATCGCATCCGCCGCATCCGCTCCGGCGCGCCGCGCCGCCTCGAGCAACCGCCCGGCGAGTTTTTCGAGATCTTCCGACATGTTCAGACCATACCTCCCGCAGCCAGGATCAGCGCCCCGGCGCTGGAAAGCAAAAGAACGAGCATCGTGAGAAGCGTCCCCGCGGCCCGCTGCCAGCGCGGCGCATCGGCGAGGATGAAATGCACCCCGTGGGCCAGCCGGCCGAGCGTGAGCGCAAGCCCGAGCCCGTGCAGCACCCAGAGCGGCGCGCCGAGAAACGCGAGCAACAGCAGGAGCAGCAGGCAGTAGGGCACCGTCTCGACGAAATTGAGCTGGCCCCGCATCGCACGGATCATCGCCGGGTCGCCGCCATCCCCCATGAACACCTTGGTCCGGGCGCGCGTCCGCCCCACATTGACCGCAAGGCAGAGCAGGATGAAGCCGTTGAGGCCGGCATAGAGCGCGACCACTGCGATCGCGGCGGATGAAGTCATGCGGATCTCCGGAACAAGACTGTCGGATCAGTCTTCTAGCTAGGACCATAGACCGGCGGAAACAACCACGGCAAGCCGCGGCACTTGCGTTCCGGCGCGGTTCGGACTTTGATCCCGGTCCCCGCGAACCGAAGAGGGAGGAAGTCATGGGAGAACTGAGCGGAAAGGTCGTGCTCGTCACCGGCGCGAGCCGGGGCATCGGAGCGGCGGCCGCACGCGCCATGGCGGCGGAGGGGGCCTCCCTCATGCTCGTCGCCCGCAACAGCGATGCTGTGCGCGCGCTGGCCGCCGAACTCACTGCGGAGGGCGCGAGCGCAGAGGGCATGGCGTGCGACATCGCCGAGTTCTCCGAGCTCGAGGCCGCGGTCACCGCGACCTGCGGCCGCTTCGGCCGGCTCGACGTGCTGGTGAACAATGCCGCGGTGATCGAGCCCATCGGCGCGCTTGCCAGATCCGATCCCGAGGCCTGGTCGCGCGCCGCCGACATCTGCTTCAAGGGCATCTACAACGGCCTGCGCGCCGCCCTGCCGGTGATGCGCCGCCAGGGCGCGGGCGTGGTCATCAACATGAGCTCGGGCGCCGCGCACAACCCGCTTGAGGGCTGGAGCATGTATTGCGCCTCGAAGGCCGGAGCCTTCATGCTCACCCGCTGCGCGCATCTCGAAAACCGCGGCGCGGGCATCCGGGTGATGAGCCTCTCCCCCGGCACGGTCGCGACCGACATGCAGCGCGCCATCCGCGCCTCGGGCATCAATGCGGTGAGCCGGATGGAGTTCTCCGAACACGCGGCACCCGAGATCCCGGCCCGCGCGCTGGTCTGGCTCGCGACCGAAGCCGCCGCCGATCTGGCGGGCGAGGAGGTGAGCCTGCGCGACCCGGAGATCCGCGCCCGCATCGGCCTGCCCCCTGCCGCTCCCCGCTGAGGCGGGGGGCGCGGCCTCAGTCGCAGAAGACCGGCACCACCGCGCCCTCGAGCGCATCCGGCGCGCCGCGCTCCATGTCGAATCGGCCGATTCCGCCCGGCGACAGCTCCATCTCGCCGGTGACGATCGCATTGCGCTCCAGGAAGCTCACCAGCTCCGCATGGTCGAGGCCATAGTTGATGTTCTGGGGAATCGTCCCGGTCGCTTCCGCGATGTAGCGCTCCGAGAGCCGCGAGACGACCAGCCCCATCACGCCGCCATCCGCATCGATGAGCGGCCCGCCGGAGCTGCCCGGCTGCACCGGCGCGCTGAAGCTGAAGAAGCGGCGATCGTCATTCACATCCGCCAGCGAGCTCACATTGCCGCCCGTCAGGTGCAGCGAGGTGCCCGCGATGTTGTAATAGGGATAGCCTGCGGCATGCACCTTCTGGCCGAGCCGCGCCCGGGCGTCGCCCGAAAGCGCCAGCCAGGCAGGCGCGGCCTCGGGCGTGCCCAGCGCCGCGACGTCGAGATCGCTGTCCGCGGCGAGAAGCGAGAGTTCGGTGCCGTCCGGCAGCTCCACCCGGCGGCAGTTCGCCACCACGTGATCGGCGGTGAGGAGCACATGGGCGCCGACGAAAAATCCGGTGCCGCTCGCCGCAGCCGTCGCTTCGGGCGGCGAGAGCCGCGCGGGCTCCGGCGGGAAGAAATCCTCGAGCGGCCCGGCGCCGCTGAATTCCGCCAGGGTCCGCCGGACCAGCGCCTCGAGGGGGCCGCCCACCGGCATCTGCCACTCGGGCGCCGCGCCCGCGACCGCGCTCGCAAGCAGGAAATGCATCAGGGGCGCGTCCGCCTCCGTGCCTGCGACATAGAGCGTCGCCCAGCGATCGCCATGTGCGAGCGAAAGCGTCTCGAAGCGCCGCCCGTCCTCGAGCTGCCCGGCGCTCCAGCGCCGGTCCGGGCCGTCCTCCGCCTCAAGCGCAGCGGCCTCCGTGTTGGCCCCCCGCGCCGCGCGGTGCCAGGCCGCCGCGAAGCCTGCGTCGAAATCATGTGCGAGCAGGGTGAGCACCCCCTCCTCCGCCCACCAGCGCTGGCCGCCGTCCTCATCCTCCGGCGCGCCGAACACCGTCTCGGGCAGGGCAACCGAGAGATCGAGGTCCGGCAGGTAGCGCACCCGCCAGCCGTGGGTCTCGACCTCCGCCAGCAGGGAAATCACCAGCGCCGCGACCTGCACATCGCCCGCCGCGCCGCCGAACTCGCGCCGCGCGTATCGCGCCAGCGCCGCCGCGCTCTCCGGGGTCCAGCTGCCGTCGATGGGGCCGTCGAACCCGCCCTCGAAGGCAAGGGCCGCCTGCAGCACCCGGCGCTCGTCGGGGCTGAGCGCGCCCGCCTCGAACCGCCCCGCAGCCGTCTCCGTCCGGCTTCCGGCCGAAGGCGAGGCCAGCACCGTCGCGGCCGGAGCCGCCGAAAACACCAGTAAAACCGCAAGAACGCGTGCCAGACCCGCCATACCCACCCCCCGACTGAGGCAGAAACGCTAGCATACGCCTAAAAATTGCAGAACATTTTTGACGTGTTTTGCTTAAGGCCCGCACGCACCGGCCCGGCAAAACGAAACAGGGCGCGTCCTTCCGGACGCGCCCCGATATCTTGCCCCGAAGCCCTCGGGCTCAGGCGAGCGTGCGCACGATCTGTTCGGTCTCGAAGATTTCGATCACATCACCCTCGCGGATGTCCTCGTAATTCTCGAAGGCCATGCCGCATTCCTGGCTGACCTGGACTTCCTTGACCTCGTCCTTGAAGCGCTTGAGCGTCTTGAGCTTGCCTTCATGGATCACGACGTTGTCGCGCAGCAGGCGCACGCCGGCGGAACGCCGCGCCACACCCTCGGTGACCATGCAGCCCGCGACCTTGCCGACGCCGGTGATCTTGAAGACCTGCCGGATCTCGGCATAGCCGATGAAGCGCTCCTTGATCTCCGGGCTCAAGAGCCCGCTCGCCGCCTTCTTCACGTCATCGACGAGATCGTAGATGATCGAATAGTAGCGGATCTCGACGCCCTTCTGGTTCGCGCTCTCGCGCGCGGGCGCATTGGCACGCACGTTGAAGCCGATGATCGGCGCCCCGGAGGCCTCGGCCAGCGTCACGTCGGTCTCGGTGATCGCGCCCACGCCCGAATGCAGCACGCGCACCCGCACCTCGTCGGTCGAGATCTTCTCGAGCGCCTGCACGATCGCCTCGGCCGAGCCCTGCACGTCCGACTTCACCAGAACCGGCAGTTCCTTGACGTTCTGATCGGCCTTCGCCTTGGCGAGAAGCTGGTCGAGCGTCGTCGCCGAGCCCGCAGCCGCCCGCTTGTCACGCGCCAGACGCTCGCGGTAGCTCGAGATCTCGCGGGCCTTGCCCTCGTTCTCGACCACGTTGAGCACATCGCCCGCCTCGGGCGTGCCGTTGAGACCCAGCACCTCGACCGGCACCGACGGCCCGGCCTCGTCCACCCGCTCGCCCTTGTCGTTGATGAGCGCGCGCACACGGCCCCACTGCTCGCCGACGACGAAGATGTCGCCGCGCCGGAGCGTGCCCTTCTGCACGAGCACGGTCGCGACCGGCCCGCGGCCCACGTCGAGCTGCGCCTCGATCACCGCGCCTTCCGCCGGACGATCCGGGTTGGCGGTGAGATCGAGCAGCTCGGCCTGCAGCGCGATGTTCTCGAGGAGCGTGTCGAGCCCCTTGCCCGACAGCGCCGAAACCTCGACGTCGAGCACCTCGCCGCCCATCTCCTCGACCACGATCTCGTGGTTCAGGAGCTGGGTGCGCACCTTGCTCGGATCGGCACCCGGCTTGTCGATCTTGTTGATCGCGACGATCACCGGAACGCCCGCCGCCTTGGCGTGATTGATCGCCTCGATGGTCTGCGGCATGACGCTGTCATCGGCGGCAACCACCAGCACGACGATATCCGTCACATGCGCGCCGCGGGCCCGCATCGAGGTGAAGGCCGCGTGGCCCGGCGTGTCGAGGAACGAGATCACCGCACCATCGGGCGTCTTCACCTGATAGGCACCGATGTGCTGGGTGATGCCGCCCGCTTCGCCCGACACCACGTTGGTCTTGCGGATCGCATCGAGCAACGAGGTCTTGCCGTGGTCGACATGGCCCATGATCGTCACGACCGGAGGCCGCGGCTGGAGATTGACCTCGTCCTCGCTCGAGGTCTGCGTGATCGCATCCTCGACATCCGATTCCGAGACACGCACCACCTTGTGGCCGAATTCCTCGACGATGAGCATCGCCGTTTCGGCGTCGATCGTCTGGTTCTGGGTCGCCATGATGCCGTTCTGCATCAGCGTCTTGACCACCGCGGCAACGCGCTCGGCCATACGGTTGGCAAGTTCCTGCACCGTGATCGCGTCCGGCACCTGGACATCGCGCACGATCTTCTCGCGCTCGCCGCCCTGGCCCATCATCTTGCGCTTCTCGCGCTCCTGGCGCCGCTTCATCGCCGCAAGGCTGCGCTGGCGGCCGCCCTCGTCGGCGGTCGCGCTCGCGATGGTGAGCTTGCCCGAGCGGCGGCGGTCGTCGCCACTCTTGCCGCCACGGCCGCGCTTCTCTTCCGGCCCGGCCTTGTCCATGGTCTTCTTGGGGCCCGTCGGACGGCCGGCCTCGGCGCGCGCGGCCTGGGCCTGCGCGGCGGCCGGATCGACCGAAGCGGTTTCCTTGGCGCGGGCGGCGGAGGACTTCTCCGCCTTCACGGCGGCGCGTTCCGCAGCCGCGGCAGCTTCCGCCTCCTGGGCGGCCTTCTGCTCTGCCTCGGCAGCAGCGCGCTGCTCGGCGATCTCGCGTTCCTTCTCGGCGCGCTCGGCGGCTTCCTTCTCGGCGCGGAGACGCGAGAGTTCATCCTCGCGGGCCTGCGCGGCTTCGCGTTCCTTCTGCTGGCGATCGGCCTCCTGGGCCTTCGCCGCGGCGAGCGCCTTGCGCCGGCGCTCGACCTCGGTATCGGAGAGGCCTCCGATCCCGCCGCGGGACTTGCCCCCGCCGCCGCCCACCTTCGGGACAACCACCCGTTTGCGCTTGTGCTCGACCGTCACTGATTTCGAACGCCCGTGGCTGAAGCTCTGCCGCACCTGGCTTGTCTCGGTGCCTCCGCGTACACCGAGAGTCTTGCCTTTGCGGTCGCCGTCCTTGGTATCAGTCATCAAGTCTTAGCCTTTCTCGCGGAGGCCTTCCCCCGCCAAACATACGCCAGCTTCGTCCCCGAGCATCTGGCGGTCCTGTTGCTCCCTGAAGCCCGATAGCCGCAGGGCTTCCTCGTAAATTCTGTCCGAGAGACCACCCGCCAGTACGGCGGCATGTATCACACGATCACGGCCGAACGCCATGCCCAATTCGCATGCCGAAAGGCAGCAAATCCGGCTTTCAGGGCCCGAGGGCGGTCGCACCCCGGCCATTTCCCGCGCCGAACCATCCGACGCCTGCAAAAGCAGCACGGCCTCGCCCGCACGCAGCGCCGCGAGCGTCTTCTCGCGGCCGGCGATGGCCTGACCCGCCTTGCGCGCAAGGGCGACCGTATCGGTCAGCCGCTGCGCGAGCATCCGTTCCATTTCGGCCGGAAGCTCCGGCGCGACATGCACCTTCCGGCGCGCCGCGCGCGAGAAGACACCCTTCTCGACCGCCCGGGCGAGCACGTCGCGCTCGGCCGCGACATAGATGCCGCGTCCCGGCAGCCGGCCGGCCAGATCCGGCACGACCTGATCCTCCGGCCCGATCACGAAACGCAGCAGCCGGGCCTTGGGCAGCTCCGCGCGCGTTACCGCGCAGCGCCGCACCGGCTCCGTCCTGTCTCGCGTCCTGCCTCCGCGCGTCACGCTCGTTCCGACCTCTCCGCTCTCCTAGCGCTCGCTCGCGCTGCCGGTGCCGAACACCGATTCGATGCTCTCCTCGGCGGGCGACGCGGCAGCAGCCTCGGCCGCCGCCTCCGCCGCAGCGGCCTCTTCGGCCGCCTGTTCCGCCGCAAGCTCCTCGGCACTGATCCAGCCCGCCTGAACGCGCGCGTTCATGACGAGATGCCGCGCCTCGGCAAGGCTCATGTCGAACTTCTCGAGCAAACCGGCGTCCTTCACCCGCTTGCCGTCGACCGTGGTGTAACCGCCTGCCAGCTCCCAGTCGGCGCAGGTGGCGAAATCCTCGAGCGTCTTCACGCCGTCCTCGGCCAGCGCCTCGATCATCTGCGGCGTCAGCCCCTCGAAATCGAAGAGATCCTGCGCCACCCCGAGCTCGCGCGCCCGCTCGAGCGCACGCGCATTGATCTCCTCGAGGCTCTCGCGGGCACGGGCCTGCAGCTCCTCGGCCGTGGTCTCGTCGAAACCCTCGATCGAGGTGAGCTCGTCGAGATCGACGTAAGCGACCTCCTCGAGCGTCGCGAAACCCTCGGCGACGAGCAGCTGGGCGACCATCTCGTCGACGTTGAGGCTGTCCATGAAGAGCCGCGTGCGCTCGGCGAACTCCGCCTGCCGCCGCTCGCTCTCCTGCGCTTCCGTCAGGATGTCGATGTCGAAGCCCGTGAGCTGGCTCGCAAGCCGCACGTTCTGGCCCCGGCGGCCGATCGCGAGCGAAAGCTGCTCGTCGGGCACCACGACCTCGATCCGCTCGCTCTCGTCGTCGAAGACCACCTTGGAGACTTCTGCCGGCTGGAGCGCGTTGACGAGGAAGGTCGCCGGATCCCCGTTCCACGGGATGATGTCGATCTTCTCGCCCTGAAGCTCGTTCACCACCGCCTGGACGCGGCTGCCGCGCATGCCGACGCACGCCCCGACCGGGTCGATCGAGCTGTCATAGGAAATGACGCCCATCTTCGCCCGGCTGCCCGGATCGCGCGCCACCGCCTTGATCTCGATGATGCCGTCGTAGATCTCCGGCACTTCCATCTTGAAGAGCTCGGCGAGAAACTCGGGCGCGGTGCGGCTGAGGAAGATCTGCGGGCCGCGCGTCTCGTGACGCACGTCGCGAATCAGCGCCCGCACCCGGTCGCCGTTGCGGAAGGCCTCGCGCTGGATGAGCTGGTCGCGGCGCAGGATCGCCTCGCCCCGGCCGACATCGACGATGACGTTGCCGTATTCCGTGCGCTTGACGATGCCGTTGATGATCTCGCCCTGACGGTCCTTGAATTCCTCGTACTGCCGCAGACGCTCCGCCTCGCGGACCTTCTGCATGATGACCTGCTTCGCCGACTGCGCCGCGATCCGGCCGAAATCCATCGGCGGCAGCGGATCGGTCAGATAGTCCCCGAGCTGTGCATCCGGCTTGATCTCGCGCGCATCCTCGAGCGTGAGCTCGGTGAAGTGGTTCTCCACCTCCTCGACCACATGGCGGTAGCGCGTCATCTCCAGATCGCCCGATTTGCGGTCGATCTTCGCGCGGATGTCGTATTCGGCGCCATAGCGCGAGCGCGCGGCCTTGCCGAGACTGTCCTCCATCGCCTCGATCACGAGGCTGGGGTCGATCATCTTCTCGCGGGCGACCGCTTCGGCGATCTGCAGGAGCTCAAGCCTGTTGGCGGAAGTCACGCTCATGTTCTTTCCTCGTCGGTATCGGAGGTGCCGGTATCGGCGCTGGTGTCGTCGTCAGTCTCGATCTCGTCGAAGCCCTCGAGATCCTCGGGTTCGAACCCCTGCGCCTTGCGCGCAGCCAGGCTCTCGGCGATGAGCTCGTCGGTCAGCACGAGCTTGGCATCGGCGATCAGGTCGAAGTCGAGGCCGATCGTGCCCTCCTGGATCGCGATCAGCACCTCGCCGTCCTCGACCCCTTCGAGCATGCCCTTGAAGCGCCGCCGCCCGTCGATGAGCTCGGCGGTCTCGATCTTCACCTCATAGCCGTCGTAGCGCTCGAAATCCTTGAGCCGTGTCAAGGGACGGTCGATGCCGGGCGAGGAAACCTCGAGACTGTACTCTCCGGCCACCGGATCCTCGACATCGAGCACGGCCGAGACGGCGCGGCTGATCCGCGCGCAATCCTCGACCTCGATGCCGCCCTCGGGGCGCTCGGCCATGATCTGGAGCGTCGTCTTCTTGCCCGACATCAGGCGCAGGCGCACGAGCTCGAAGCCGAGCCCCTCGATGGTCGGCGTGACGATGCCGGCCAGACGCCGGTCTATGGCGGCCTTGGCGATCAGATCGGCCAAAGGGGTCTCCCATGCAACAAAAAAACGGGCCAGCGGCCCGTCGCAAAGTTTCGGTGGTGGGCCAGATCTTCCGTCCAGCCCGCCGCTATTGAGCGCTCATATAGGCCCGCCCCGGCCGGGATGCAAGCGGATTCGGCAACCGCACGCTTGGGGCGCTCGGCCCCCGGCGGGACGGATCACGCCGCCCGCGCCCCCGGACCGTCGGCGGGGCGCCCGAAGCGGAGGCCCCTGCCTCTCCCGACCCGCATGCGCGGCATCACTTCGTCGGGATCATGAGATGGGCATAGGGCGTTCCCGGCCACATGACCCACGGCTGATCCGGCGGGTTGGGCGCCTCCTGCGGATAGCTCTCGAGCATCGGTTTCGCATTGGCCCCGACGATCATCACATGCGGCCCCGCGACCACCCACTGGTTGTCCGCGGTCTCGCCGGAGGCAAACGGGTCGGTATTGCTCGCGCCCTGATCCCCCAGGAGCATGTAGACGAAACCGAGCGCATCCTGCGGCGGGTCTTCCCGGCTCATCCAGGCCTGCAGGAACGCCATGGCGCCGGCGTCGGCACACATCGGGTCGGTGCCCGGATACATGCAGGTCCAGCCGTTGCTGCCCTCGCGGAGCGACGTGACCTCGCCCTCCGCCGAGATATTCAGGAGCGTCGCATTCCCAAGCACCGCAGCGGGCGCAACCCCCTCGAGGCGCTGCATGAGATCTTCGGCGGATGACTCGTCTGCCCGCACCACACTCGACGACGCAAGCAGAATACAGGCTCCGACACTTGCAGAAATCAGTGAGTATTTCATGGCTACGTCTTCCTTTCCAAGTCGACGCTATCGCCATCGAAATCAACCGCACGACGGCGGCAGCATTTCAGATCATACTATTTTGAAGTAATTTTCGCAATACTTCCGGAATATTTACCAGGATCTCAGGCCACGACACACCTCGCGGCATGTAACCGCGCGGCATTCTCCGATCGTGATGCGTGTTACGGCAAGGATCCGCCCGCCCGACGGGCCCCGGAAGACCCTCAGGAGGATGTACCGCCCTTCACCTGCCCTCCGCCCCCGCCCGGATCTCCGCGGCCACGAGGGCCTGGAGCTTCCAGAGGTTGCGGTCGCGGATGCCATGCTCCTCGAGCTTCTCGACCGTGCGCTGGAGATAGATCGCGGCGGAACCCCAGTGCCCGGCGGCGCGCGCGGTGATCCCCGCGACCGTCTCAAGCGGGAGCCTGCCCGCATAGGCCGGGCCATCCTTCGCCGCAACGAAGGTCAGCGCCCGCCGTCGCCCCGCCGCCGTCTGCACCCAGATCCAGCGCGGCACGTTCGTCGGCGGGTTGCCGTCGATCTCCCGCTCGAGCAGCCGGACGACCTGCGCCTCGAGCCCACCCGCCGGAAGCTCGTAGAGAATGCCCTCGCAGGAGCCGCCCCGGTCGAGCGCCATCATCAGCGCCGGCACCTCCCGCGTGCCGCGCCAGCGGGTGAGATGGAGGCAGAAGGCGCGATGCCAGCCGGAAGCAACCGCGGGCTCCATCGCCTCATGCTCGAATTCCGGGCTCCAGATCAGCGAGCCATAGGCAAAGACGCAGAGACGCTCGGGCCGGTACTCCGCCAGCAGCGCCGCGGCCAGCGCCGCGAAATCCGCCGCACTGTGTTCTGTGCTGCCGGGCTCCGGGCCCGGATCGGGCTCGATCCGTTCCACCAGCGCCACGAGTTCGGGGGTAAGCGAAAGGGTGCGATGATTGATCCGCATGGCCATCCTGTCCGCCCGGAGCGAAACCGGCCAAACGCGCCGGCGGATGAACTCTCCCACCGAATTTTCCCGCCGCAAAGCGATGCGCTGTGGCGACTTGCCCCACCGCGCCGAAATCCGCCGATGCCCGCTACGGCGCGGACCCTTGCCATTCATGATTTGTTAAGAACAATTAACAACAATATCAATATGTTAGTTTGATTTTCACGGTGAAAAGGCCGATTTTCACGCCCCATACGGCCGCACGATATCCTCCGAGCCGACCTTCTGGAACAGCACGACGCTGCCGGTGGAATGCCGCGGATCATAGATGAAGCCCATCTGGGCGAGCGTCGAGAAGATCCGCCCGACGCCGGAAAGGCCGGTCACATGATCGTGGAGCTCGACGAAGATCCGATCGACCCCCGAGAGGTCCGCCCCATGGAACAGGAAGGTTTCCGCCCCCTCCACATCGCAGACCACAAGGCTCACCCGCTCCTCCGCCAGCAGCCGGTCGAGCCCGAGCGTTGGAACCTCGACGGTCGCATAATAGGGGTTCGGCCGGGGCATCAGCGAGCCCATCCAGAAATCCTGGCGCAGGTAGAAGGTCGCCGAGGTCTCGAGCCCGTTGCCGAGCACCGCATTGAGCCGCCGGACCTTGCTGACCCCGTTCTTCTCGTGCAGCCGGGCCATGTAGCCCATCAGCAGCGGATTGGCCTCGACCGCGATCACCGCCTCGACCCTCTCCTCCCGCGAGAGCAGCGTCGAGATGAACCCGATCCCCGCCCCGATCTCGAGCACGCGGTCCCCCGGCCGGACGATCCGCGGGATCTGGGCCGATTCCTCGGCCTCGAACGCGCCGTCCAGCATGGCCTCATGGATCGCGGGTGTGATGACGTTCGGATCCAGCGGCACACTTACCCCGGCGACCTCGAGACAATCCTCGGGCGAGAAGTCCAGTGCGGCGGTATGAGCCATGAGAAAATTTCCCGGCAGGTGCAACCTTCCGGGACGTAAGCGAAAATTTGCCACCAGAACGTTAATGCACAGACCGGGAATGGAATTATCTTCAACGCCGATCCGGCTTCCAAAGTGCCGAACTACAACTTAGAGGCGAAACAGCCGATGCGTTCGGCCATCTGCCCGGCCGGAACATCGGAGGCAAAGAAGTCGAGAAACCCCCGCTCCGGATCCATCAGGTAGGTGAAGGTTGAATGGTCCATGAGATAGAACTCATCATCCCCTTCGGCCTTGCGGAAATAGATCCGATACGCACTCGCCGCCGCCGCGACCTCCCGCTTCGTGCCGGTCAGGCCGCGAATGGCGGGATCGATCGCGGCCGTAAAATCCCCGACCTGCTCGGGCGTGTCCCGCTCCGGATCGATCGAGATGAACACATTGTCCACCTCCACCCCGCGCTCGGCCAGCAACTCCGCGACAATGGCGTTCCTCGAGAGATTATTGGGGCAGAAATCCGGGCAGAACGTGTAGCCGAAATAGACGAGCGTCAGCTTCGTGATCGCCTCCCGCTCACTCACCCGTGCGCCCGTCGCATCGACGAGCGAGAACGGCCCGCCAATGCCCGCCGTCTCGCCGGAAGCAATCGCCCCGTCCCTGCAGGCGGCAAACCGGTCGCGGTCAGCCGTGCGCATGACGATGAACCCGCCAAGCGCCAGGCCGAGCAGAACTGCCGCCAGGGAAAAGAACGCCAGGATTCGGGTCATGCAGCCGAGCCCTCCTTTTTCAACATACGCCGGCCCCCTTGGCATGGCGAGCAGGACAACCACAAGGTGGGGTGCCGCACGTTCCGGTAGCATTTAAGCCTTCATTAAGCCTTGTCGCCTTTGATCGGACATCGCGTAACCGGGTGCGCCTTGCATGAATCTCACTGGAATCTCTTTCACCGATCTGCCGCCGATCGCGCTGCTGCAACAGCAGCCGGAGACGTTGCTTGCCGCGCTCGTCAGCGCGATTGCGACGCTGGCGCTCATCATCTTCGTCGCACCGCGGCTTGCCGCCCCGCATCAGGGCGCGCGGGTTGCCGCGTCAGGCGGAGAGGCCGAAACCTGCGATTTCCTCATCAACGGAGGCAGCGTGAAGGCGCTGACGGGTTCGGCGCGTGCGCTTCTCGACGGCCTCGGACGCGGCACATCACCGCTCAGCGCCCTGAAGCAGCACCTCGAGACCGACTGCCCCTCGATCCACCGTGACATCGACGCGCTCGTGGTCGATGGGATCGGCTTCCGGCACCATTGCCCCCGCGGCGACGGCACGGCTGCCGAAATCCTTGGCGAGCCGCGCGGAAACGCGGCAATCCTCTCGATCCGGCCGGCAAGCGAGGATGCCCGCGCCCTTCAGGACGCCCGGCTTTCCCTCGAACGCGCAACCTCCGAGATCGCATTTCTCCGCCGCGTCATCGACCGCGCCCCGATTCTTGCCTGGAACCTCACGCCCGACGACCAGATCGCCTGGGCCAATGCCCCTTATCGCGAACGCTTCGATCCGAATGCCGGCGGATTGCCAAGCCACCGGGTCGCCAATGCCTTCAGCCACGTCATCGAATCCGTACCGTTGACCTCGCGCGGCGCGGAGGCCCGCAGCCGCATGCTCGTCGCCTCCCCTCTCGACACCGAGCCGCAGTGGTATGAAGTGAGCGAGATCGAGGAGGCCGGCAACCGGCTGGGCTATGCCCAGGACACGAACGAGCTGGTCGCCGCGGAAGCCTCGCTCCGGCGCTTCGTCGAGACCCTCACCGAGACTTTCGCGCACCTCCCGATCGGGCTCGCCGTCTTCGACAAGAACCGCCGCCTCGGCCTCTTCAACCCGGCGCTGACCGAACTGGTGAAGATCGATGCAGTCTGGCTCGCCGGTCGGCCGAGCTTGCGCGATTTCCTCGAGCGTCTGCGCGAGACGCGGCAGATGCCGGAGCAGAAGGATTTCACCGCCTGGCGCCGCAAGCTCGGCGAGCTCGAAGAAGGTGCGCGCCACGGCACCTACGAGGAAAACTGGATGCTTCCTTCGGGCAAGGTCTTCCGGGTGACCGGGCGGCCGCATCCGCAGGGCGCGCTCGCCTTCCTCTTCGAGGACATTTCCGCCACCATCATGCTCGAGCGCAAGTACCGCTCCGAGCTCGAACTCAGCCAGGCGACGCTCGACAAGCTCAACGAGGCGGTGGCGGTCTTCAACGCCTCTGGATCGCTCGTCTTCGTCAACACCGCGTTCGAGGCGCTCTGGGGGCTCGATCCGATGCAGGGCCTGAATGGCCCGACCATCGCCGACATGGCCGAACTCTGGGCCGGAAAGTGCGCCGACAGCCCGGTCTGGACGAAGCTCGCCGAGTTCGCGACCGCGTCCGAGACGCGCACGACCTGGAGCGAGGCCGTCGACCGGCTCGACGGCCGCAGGCTCCAGATCCTCGTCGCCCCGCTGCCCGACGCCTCCGCGCTCGTCGTCTTCCGCGACCTTTCGCTTCAGGCCGCCCACGACGGCTCCGAGGGTGAGGGCGATGACATGCTCGCCGAATTCGCGCTGGAACAGATCCGGATTCCGGTGGAATCGGCGATGAAGCAGGTGATGTCGGCGATTCCCGCCGCGCAGGGTGCCGAAGCCTTCAAGGGCCTCAATGCCGCGCTCCAGGGCCTCAAGGACGGGCTCACCCGTTCGAGCGAGACCCGCAAGATCGCGCGCGCCCGCCAGATCGCCGGAAGCGCGCCGCTCCCGGCGCTGGCGACCGCGCTCGCCGAGCGTGGCCTGACCCTCGAAGTGCCCGAGACCGCCGTGCGCTGGAGCGCCCGGATGCGCAGCGCCGCGATGGCCCTGGGGCTCGCCGTGGCCGACGAGGCACACAAGGGCTCGACGGTGCGGATCACGCTGGCCTCCGACGAGACCACCCACCGCCTGACCGTCGAGGCAAGCATCGGCGAGACCGCCCTGCGCGACGATGCCCCGAGCATCGCGATCGCACGGCGGATCGTCGCGGCGGGTGGCGGCGCGCTTGCCGTCTCTGCCGCCGAAGGCACGCTCGCGCTCAGCGCGACGCTGCCCAACAGCCTTGCCGCCATCCCGGCAGCGAGGGGCGAGGCGGGCAGCAAGCCGGGGTCGGCTGCAACCGGGGCTTGAACCCGCCTGCCGGGCCGCTAGAACCGACGGGCAACGTCGGAAGACCGGAACGCCCGAATGCCAGAACTCCTCCTCGAGGACCCCGATGCAACGTCCCGTCTGGCCCGCCGGATCGCACCGCATCTGCGTGCGGGCGATGTGCTGGAGCTCCATGGCGGCCTCGGCGCGGGCAAGAGCCATTTTGCCCGCGCGGTGATCGCCGCACGCCTCGCCCCACTCGGACGGCACGAAGACATCCCCTCGCCCACCTACACGCTGGTCCAGACCTACGATCTGGGCGGGATCGAACTCTGGCATGCCGATCTCTACCGGCTCGGCGATCCGGACGAGATCGCGGAACTTGGCCTTTCGGAGGCGTTCGAGACGGCGATCGTGCTCGTCGAGTGGGCCTCCCGGCTCGGGCCGGAAGCCCCTTCCCGCGCGCTTTCCCTGTCGCTCGATTTCGCGCCCGGTGATGCGGAGGGGCGGCTTCTCCGTATCGAACCGCGCGGCGGCGGCTGGGATTGGCTTGCGGGCGTCCTCGGCGGTGCGAAGGGTGCTGCATGATGCGCGATACGGAAATCCGGGATTTTCTCACGGCCGAGGGCTGGGGGGCGGCGCAGCGGGTACCGCTGGCGGGCGACGCCTCCGCGCGGCGCTACGAACGGCTTGCGCGCGCCGGGCAGCGGGCCATCCTGATGGACGCCCCACCCGAAAGCGGGCTCGATAGCCTGCCCTTTCTCGTCATCACCCGCTGGCTCGGCCGCCACGGGCTGAGTGCGCCGGAGATCCTCGCCGAGGATCCGGGCCGCGGCCTTGTCCTGCTCGAGGATCTGGGCGACGACCTCTTCATGGGGCTCTGCGCCGCCGAACCCACCCGCGAACCTGGCCTCTACGGTGCCGCAGTCGATCTGCTCGCGCGCTATCAGGAACTCCCGCCGCCCACCGCGGCGGAGGGCTGGACGCCGCCGCCCTACGACATGGCCGTGCTGATGCGCGAGGCGCGCCTCGCCGTCGAATGGTATCTTGCCGCCGCCACCGGGCAGGCCCCGTCCGCGGATACGCTGGCGGAATTCCAGGCCGTGGCGGCAGCGGCCTTCACGGAGGTGGCCGCAGCGCAGGACGTGCCGATCTACCGTGACTATCACGCCGAGAACCTGCTCTGGCTGCCCGAGCGGCAGGGGCTCGCACGGGTGGGTCTGCTCGATTACCAGGACATGCTGCTCGGCCATCCGGCCTACGATCTCGTCTCACTGCTCGAGGATGCCCGCCGCGATCTCGGACCGGGGCTGCGCGACGCGATGCTCGAACGTTATCTCGCGCGGACCGGGCGGGCGCGCGACGGCTTCCTGCGCGATGCGCACACACTCTCGGCCCAGCGCAATCTCAAGATCCTCGGCCTCTTCACCCGGCTCTGCCGCCGCGACGGCAAGCCGCGCTATCTCGCGTATCTGCCCCGGGTCTGGCGGCTGCTCGCGCAGGATCTCTCCCATCCCGATCTTGCTCCGCTGCGTGCGTGGGTGGCGCGGCACCTGCCCGCCCCCGAGCCTGCGGTGCGGGCCACCATCGAAGGAGCCGCGGCATGAGCCCCGATGCGATCATGATCTTCGCCGCCGGGCTCGGCACCCGGATGGGCGCACTTACGCAGACCCGGCCGAAGCCGCTGATCGAGGTCGCGGGCCGCCCCCTCCTCGACCATGCGCTCGATCTCGTCCGGGGCGCGGGGCTGGGACGGATCGTCGTCAATACCCACGCCCATGCCGGGCAGATGCGGGACTGGCTTACCGCCAACGCTCCCGATGTGCGGATCTCGCACGAACCCGAACGGCTGGAGACTGGCGGCGGGCTCCGGCGGGCGCTGCCGCTGCTCGGCGGCGAAACCGCCTTCACGCTCAATGCCGATACGGTCTGGCACGGGCCCAACCCGCTGCCCCTGCTCGCGGCCGCCTGGGATCCCGGCCGGATGGATGCCCTGCTCTGCCTCGTGCCGCGCCAGGACGTGGTCGGCCATGCCGGTCCGGGCGATTTCTTCCTTGAGGCCGACGGACGGCTGCGCCGCCGGGGCGAGGCGGCCGCGGCGGATTTTGTCTATCCCGGCTGCCAGATCCTCAAACTCGAGACGCTGGCGCGTTTCGGGCCGGAGCCCTTCTCGCTCAACCTCGTATGGGACGCGATGCACACCGCCGAAAGGCTCTTTGGCGCCGTCTACCCCGGCCGCTGCGTCGATGTCGGCCGACCCGAGGGTATTGCGCTGGCCGAAGCGGAGCTTCAGGCGTGACCCGGCTCTTCGCGCCCTGCGACGGCGCGCGCGTCTTCGGTCTGCCCCCCGGTGCGGATTTCCTGCGAAGCCTCGTCGCCGGGCTCGATGCCCGCCTCGAAGGCCAGCCGCCCGACGCGGCGGCGCGCGTGACGATCTGGGTCAACACCCGGCGCGCCCAGCGGAGCCTGCGCGAGGCCTTCGCCGCCGGACCTGCGCGGCTCCTGCCGCGGATCCGGGTGATCGGCGATCTCGCCACCGATCCGCTGATGGCCGCCGGTCTGGCACCGGGCATACCGCCCCTTCGGCGCAAACTGGAGCTCGCGCGCCTCATCGCGCGGCTGATCGAGACCGAACCGGGCGTCGCCGCCGAGACGGCCGCCTTCGACCTCGCCGACAGCCTCTCCGAATTGCTCGACGAGATGCAGGGCGAGGGTGTGCCGCTCGAGGCGCTGGAAGAGATCGATCCAGCGGAACATGCCGCGCACTGGCAACGAAGTCTCCGCTTTCTCAACATCCTGAAGATCTACGCCGCACAGAGTGGCGCCCCCGACGGACAGGCCCGGCTCCGGGCGGTGACCGAACGGCTCGCCGCGCTCTGGGCCGAAAGCCCACCGGCCGATCCGATGATCGTCGCGGGCTCGACCGGCTCGCGCGGTGGCACCCGGGCCTTCATGTCGCTGATCGCGCGCCAGCCGCAGGGTGCGCTGCTGCTCCCGGGCTTCGACACCGACCTGCCCGCGCCAGTCTGGGCCCGGCTTTCGCCTGCGGACGGGGCGGCCGGCGATCACCCGCAGGCAGGCTTCAGGCGGCTTGCCGAGGCAGTCGGCTTCAATCCCGCCCGGATGGCGCTGTGGCACGATGCCCCGCCCCCCGCACCCGAACGCAACGCGCTGATTTCGCTGGCGCTCCGCCCCGCTCCGGTCACGGATCAGTGGCGGAGCGAAGGCGCGGCGCTCGTGGCAAGCCTTGAGACCGCGTGCGAGGGCCTCACCTGGATCGATGCGCCCGACCCGCGCGCCGAGGCCCGCGCCATCGCCTGGATCCTGCGTGAGGCGGCGGAGGGTGGCACCCGTGCCGCACTGGTCACGCCCGATCGCATGCTCGCCCGGCGCGTGACGGCCGAGCTCGACCGCTGGCAGCTCATTCCGGACGACAGCGCCGGGCGTCCACTCGGCCTCACACCACCGGGCGTGCTCCTCCGGATGCTGGCCGAGAGCGGGCACGGCCCCCTTTCGGCCGAGGCGCTGCTTGCGCTCCTCAAGCACCCGCTCGTCAACAGCGCTCCCGGCGCACGGCGGCGGCACATGGATCTCACCGGGCGGCTCGAGCTCGTCCGCCTCCGCGGCGGCGCGCCCCATGTGGACTGGGCGGCCCTCGCCGCCTGGGCCGCCTCCGACGCACCGGACGCGCCAGGGCCGGATGCCCTGCCCTGGGTCGCCTGGCTCCACGACACGCTCACGCCACTCGAGGCGCCGGACCGCCTGCCGCTGCCCGAGATGGTCGCCCTCCACCGCCGCACGGCGGAGGCACTTGCAGCGGGGCCAGCGGGCTCGGCCGATCATGCGCTCTGGCAGAAGGACGCCGACCTCTCCGCACTCGCCCTGATGGACGAGCTGGCGCGCGAGGCCGACGCCTGGGATCTGATCGGCCCGACGGAATACCGTGCCCTCCTGCGCTCGCAGATGGCCGGGCGCGACGTGCCGGAGGAGGCGGTCGTGACACATCCTGATGTCGCGATCTGGGGCACGCTCGAGGCCCGCGTGCAAAGCGCCGAACTGGTAATTCTCGGCGGGCTCAACGAGGGGATCTGGCCCGGCCAGCCCGGCGCGGACCCCTGGCTCAGCCGCACTCTCCGGCGCGAGATCGGCCTGCCGCTGCCCGAACGCCGGATCGGGCTCGCCGCGCATGATTTTCAGCAGGCTGCCGCCGCGCGGCGTGTCATCCTCACCCGTGCCGCGCGCGATGCCGAGGCCCCGACCGTCGCGTCCCGCTGGCTTCTGCGGCTCGAGAACCTGCTCGGCGGGCTCGGGGATCCCGGCAAGACTGCACTGGAAGGCGCACGCGCGCGGGGTGCCGCGGTTCTGGCCCGCGCCGCGGCGCTCGACCGCCCCGATGCGGAGCTCGCCGCCGCCCGCCGCCCCTCGCCGCGCCCGCCGCTGGCCGCCCGCCCGGCCGAACTCTCGGTCACCCAGCTCGAGACCCTGGTGCGCGACCCCTATGCGATCTATGCCCGCAAGGTGCTCGCGCTCAAGCCGCTCGATCCGCCGGGGCGCCTTGCCGATGCCCTCGCCCGCGGGACGACCCTGCATGCCGCCCTCGAGAACTTCATCGACGCAACCGAAGAAGCCCTGCCGGAAGATACCCTCGCCGTCTTCCTCGCCGCGGCCGAAGCCGCGCTTGCGGAGACCGTGCCCTGGCCTGCCACGCGCGCGATCTGGCGCGCGCGCCTCCTGCGCGCCTCCGACTGGTTCATCTCGGGCGAGCGCGAACGGCGGGCCCGCGGCCGCCCCGCCGCCCGCGAAACCCGCGGCCGGCGCGCGCTCTCCGGCACTCCCCGGCCCTTCACCGTCACCGCGAAGGCCGACCGGATCGACATCGCCTTCGACGGCGGCTGTGCGATCTACGACTACAAGTCCGGCAACGTGCCTTCGGAAAAGGAGGCGGCCGCCTTTCATCTCCAGCTTCCGCTCGAGGCCGCGATCGCCGAAGCGGGCGGCTTCCACGAGATCGGCAACCGTCCCGCAAGCCATCTCGAGCTGATCGGGCTCAATGCGCGCAAGACCCGCACCTTGCCCGCCAGCCCCGACGAGATCGCCACGACCTGGGCGCGGCTCGTGGAGCTGGTCACCCTCTACCAGACCGAAACCACCGGCTTTACCGCCCGGCTGCGGCCGCAGCGGCTCACCTTCGCGGGCGACTACGACCATCTCGCGCGGTTCGGCGAATGGTCCGACGGTGACCCGACGGAGGAGACGCCATGAGCGATGGACCGGCCCAACTGGAAAACCCGGCCGTTGCGGCGCAGATCGCTGCCGCGGCACCGGACCGCTCAAGCTGGGTTGCAGCGAATGCGGGCTCGGGCAAGACGCGCGTACTCACGAACCGCGTGGCGCGCCTCCTGCTCGCCGGAACCGATCCGCAGCGCATCCTCTGCCTTACCTACACCAAGGCGGCGGCGGCGGAAATGCAGACCCGGCTCTTCCGAACCCTCGGCACCTGGGCGATGCTCGATGACGATGCACTGCGCGGTGAGCTCAGCCAGCTCGGCTCCGACGAGGGTGCACTGCCGGTGGCGGAGCTTGCCCGGGCGCGCACGCTTTTCGCCCGCGCGCTCGAAACGCCGGGCGGGCTCAAGATCCAGACGATCCATGCCTTCTGCGAGGCGCTGCTTCGCCGCTTTCCGGTCGAGGCGGGCGTCGCGCCGCAGTTCACCGTCCTTGAGGACCGCCACGCCCGCGCCCTCCGCGAAGAGGTTCTCGATGCGATCGCCGAGGCCGAGCCCGAGCTGGTCGCCGAGCTTGCCCGGTATCTCTCGGGCGATGACCCGGATCCGCTGCTCTGCGAGATCGGCCGCAACAGAGCTGCCTTCGCGGGCGATTTCGATCCCGCCCGGCTCGCCGCCGCCCTCGGCGCCGATCCCGCCGATACAGCCGAAACGCTCTGCGCACGCACGATCGGCGAAAGCGATCTTGCCGATCTCCGCGCGCTCCTGCCCCTGCTTGCGAGCTCGGGCAAGAACGACCAGCGAGCGGGAGATACCCTGGCGGCCGCCCTTGCCGGCGGCCCCACCGCCGAGCTTCTTCCCGCGCTCGAAGGCGTGCTCCTGACCGGAGCGACGGCAAAGGCGCCCTTCACCGCCAAGACAGGTTCGTTCCCGGCCAAGGCGCTCCGTCTGGCCCATCCTGTGCTCTGCGACCGGATCGGCGCGCTGATGGCACGGATCGAGGCCGCGCGCATCCGGCGCATCGGCCTGCTTGCCTTCGGCCGGTCGTCGGCTCTCGGCCGGTTCGCCGGTGTATGGCTCCACGAGATCGAGGCGCGGAAGGCGGCACTCGGGCTGCTTGATTTCGACGACATGATCGATCGCTCCCGCCTGCTCCTCTCCAACCCGGCCACTGCCGCCTGGGTGCTCTGGCGGCTCGACGGCGGCCTCGATCACGTGCTGGTCGACGAGGCACAGGATACGAGCCCCGCGCAATGGCAGGTGGTGCGCGCGATCACCGACGAGTTCTTCGCCGGCCTCGGGGCGCGCGACGTCACCCGCACCGTCTTCGTCGTCGGTGACGAGAAACAGTCTATCTACAGCTTCCAGGGCGCGGACCCGGCCGCCTTCGGCGAGATGCGCATGCATTTCGCCGGGCGGCTTGAGGCCATGGGCGCGGCGCTTCAGCGCCGCGGGCTGATCCATTCCTTCCGGTCCGCGGGGCCGGTCCTCGAACTTGTCGACGCAGTCTTCGCCGGCCCCGCCGGAGAAGGGCTCGAGAACACGGTGGCGCACCAGCCGTTCCGCGCCGAAAAGCCTGGCCGCGTCGAGATCTGGCCCTTTCTGCCCAAGCCCGAGAAATCCGAGGAACCGCCATGGTACGAGCCGGTCGACGCCCGCGGGCCGGACGATCCGACCGAGCGTCTTGCGGCCCGCATCGCGGATCGGATCGCGGATCTGCTCGCCACGGGTCAGGAACTCCCCGGGAGCACGCCGCCGCGGCCGATCATGGCACGCGACGTGATGATCCTCGTGCAGCGCCGGAACCCGCTCTTCCACGCGGTAATCCGGGCGCTCAAGCGGGCCGACGTGCCGGTGGCCGGCGCCGATGTGCTCCGGATCGGCGCGGAACTCGCCGTGAAGGATCTGCTGGCCTGCCTGCGGGTGGCGACAACGCCCGCAGATGACCTCTCGCTCGCAGCCCTGCTGCGCAGTCCGCTCGGCGGCATCTCGGAAGAGACACTCTTTGCACTCGCCCATGGCCGGAAGTCGCTCCTCCGCGCCGCGCTCCGCGAAAGCACGGCACCCGAGCTCGCCCCGGCCCGCGCGCTGGTGGCGGACCTGCTCGGCCAGGCCGATTTCCTCCGACCCTACGAGCTGCTTCAGCGCATCCTCATCCGCCATGACGGCCGGCGGAGGCTTGTCGCCCGGCTCGGATCGGAAGCCGAGGATGGCATCGATGCGCTGCTGGATCAGGCGCTCGCCTACGAGCGCGGCGAACCGCCCGGCCTTACCGGCTTTCTCGCCTGGATCGACCGGGACGAGATGCAGGTGAAGCGCCGCGCCGAGGACAGTGCGGATCAGGTCCGGGTGATGACTGTCCATGGCGCCAAGGGCCTCGAGGCGCCGATCGTGATCCTGCCCGATACGGTGGAGCGCCAGGAGGGCCGCAACGCGCCGGAGATCCTCGCGCCCGAAAATGGCCCCGCGCTCTGGAAGATGCGCACTGAGGAAGCCCCCGAGACCATGCGCGATGCGGAAGAGGCACGGCGCGCCCGCGCGCGGGCGGAGAACATGCGCCTGCTTTACGTCGCCCTTACCCGCGCCGAGAGCTGGCTCATCGTCTGCGGTGCCGGCGCCGAACCGAAGCCGGACGGCAACAGCTGGTATGCGCTCTCCCGCGCAGCGCTCGAAACCCTCTCACCCGAGCGCATTGCGGCACCGGACGGAAGCGGCGAGACACTTGTCCTGTCGCGCAACTGGCAGACCGGCGTCCTGCCCACCGAAGCGAAGACGCGTCATCTTCCGAGCCTTCCCGCCTGGGCCCGCCGCCCCGCGCCGGATCATCCGGGCGCAGCCCCGCCGCCGCTGTCGCCCTCGAGCCTCGGCGGCGCGCACGCCCTGCCGCCGCGCCCGCCCTTTCTCGAGGATGAGGACGACACCGCCGCGAAGGCCCGCGGAGATGCGGTGCATCTCCTGCTCGAAACCCTGCCCTGGGCCCTCCCCGCGGAGTGGGACCGGCTTGGCCCACAGCTTCTTGCGCCCGATCATGGCGAAGCTGGCCCGCTGCTTGCCGAAGCGCGTGCCATCCTTGAGGCCCCTGAGCTCGGCTTCATCTTTGCTCCCGACACGCTGGCCGAGGTCGAGATCGCCGCACCGCTTCCGGGCAAGTCCGGCCAGCGGCTGCAGGGCCGGATCGACCGGCTCGTGGTGGAGCCGGAGCGGATTCTGGCGGTGGATTTCAAGTCGAACCGGCTGACGCCCGAGACGCCGGAGCAGACGCCCGAGGGCATCCTGCGCCAGCTCGGGGCCTATCACATGGCCTTGTCGGAAATCTGGCCGGGGCGGCGCATCGAGACGGCGATCGTCTGGACACGGACAGCGGCGTTCATGCCCGTGCCGGAGGCTCTGGCGAAAGCTGCCTTCCGGCGCGCCCTCGCCGAGCCCTTGTCCGTAGGGGACAAGACGCCTGCGTAACGCAAGCCGGGAAGCCGGCCGACGCCCGGCTCAGAAGCCGAGCGTCTCGAGGAGACGGGCGGCCTCGGCGTCGCAACTCGCGAGCGCGGCCGTATCCTCGCCGGGATAGAAGCGGTGACGCAATGCGGTCGGCATCGGATTGGGCGAGAACAGCGTCACCTCCGGCGGAAGCTGCCGCGTCTCCTCCGCCCAGGAGCGGACAAGCGCCTCGGCCGCAGCCTTCGTGGCGCCATAGGCCCCGAAGAACGGCTGGCCGGTTCGGTCGTCCGTCACGTGCACGAACCGCCCGCCGGGTCTTGCAGTCAGCAGCGGTTGCAGCATTGTCACCAGCCGGCGGGTGCCACCGAAGTTGATGTCGACTGCCTGGGTGAAGTCCTTCTCGCCGATATGCGGTGCCGGCGAGAGCGGCGGTGCGTTCGCCGCGCAATGCACCACGAGATCGAGATGGCCCCAGCGCTCGAAGATGGCGAGGCCGAGCCGCTGCATCCCGCCATCGTCGGTAAGTGACAGCGGCACGAGCGTCGGCGTCGGGCCGCCATCCGCCTCGATCGCATCGGCCAGATCCTCAAGACCACCGACAGTGCGGGCGACCGCCACCACATGGTAGCCGGCCCGGCCCAGACGGCGCGCGACCGCATAGCCAAGGCCGCGGCTCGCCCCCGTCACCAGGGCATGTTTCATGTCGTCCTGAGGCACGTTCGTCGTTTCGTCGGTCACGCAGTCGCCTTGAGCTGGAAGCCCGACGCGATCCGGTCGGCCGGCCGGACCGGGTAGTCCCCGGAAAAGCAGGCGTCACAGAACTGGGGCTGGACCTTGTTGCGGCCCTCTCCCTCGCCACAGGCGCGGTAGAGGCCGTCGAGGCTCACGAAACGAAGCGAATCGACACCGAGATAGTCACGGATCTGATCTTCGCTCATGTTCGCAGCAATGAGTTTCTCACGCTCCGGCGTGTCCACCCCGTAGAAGCAGGGCCAGACCGTGGGCGGCGAGGCGATCCGGAAATGCACCTCGGCGGCACCGGCGTCGAGCACCATCTCGCGGATCTTGCGGCTGGTGGTGCCGCGCACGACCGAGTCGTCGACAAGGATGACGCGCTTGCCCTGGATCACCGCGCGGTTGACGTTGAGCTTGAGCCGCACCCCCATGTTGCGGATCTGCTCGGAGGGCTCGATGAAGGTGCGGCCCATGTACTGGTTGCGCACGATCCCCATCGCGTAGGGAATGCCCGATTCCTGGCTGAAGCCGATTGCGGCCGGCGTGCCGCTGTCGGGGATCGGACAGACGAGATCGGCCTCGACCGGCGCCTCGCGCGCAAGCTCGACGCCGATCCGCCGCCGGGTCTCGTAGACCGACTGGCCGCCGACCACGCTGTCCGGGCGTGAGAAGTAGACATGCTCGAAAATGCAGAAGCGCGAGCGCTGGCGGCCGAAGGGGAAAGCGCTCTCGACCCCGTTGTCGGTGCAGATCACCATCTCGCCAGGTTCGATCTCGCGGATGAACTCGGCCCCGATGATATCGAGTGCGCAGGTCTCGGAGGCAAGGATCCAGCCGTCACCGATCCGGCCCAGCATCAGCGGGCGCACGCCCAGCGGATCGCGCACGCCGATGAGCTTCGAGCGTGTCATCGCGACGATCGAGAAGGCCCCCTCCACGCGGCGCAGCGCATCCTTCATCCGCTCTGGGATGGAGCGCTGGATCGAGCGGGCCATGAGATGAATGATGCACTCGGTGTCCGAGCTCGACTGGAAGATCGAGCCGCGAGCAATGAGCTCCTGCCGCAACGCAAGAGCATTGGTGAGGTTGCCGTTGTGCGCGATGGCGCAACCGCCCATGTCGAACTCGGCGAAAAGCGGCTGGACGTCGCGGAGCTGGGCCGGCCCCTTCGAGCCGGCGGTCGAATAGCGCACATGGCCGATCGCGAGCGGCCCCGGCAGCGTCTCCATGAGCTTGGCCGAGGTGAAGTTGTCGCGGACATAGCCGAAGCGGCGCGCCGAATGGAAGTCGCTCACGGGGTCATAGGAGACTATGCCACCTGCCTCCTGGCCGCGATGCTGCAGTGCATGAAGTCCGAGCGCCACGAAATTCGCCGCATCCTTGACGTTGATCACGCCAAAGACGCCGCATTCCTCGCGGAGCTTGTCATCATCAAAGGGAGTGGCGCGAAAAGACATTCAGGATTCGCCTTTGTTCTGGCCCGACCCGGTATATAGACAGCCGCTCCCGGGATGTCACGGGTCTGTCATGTGTCCGGTCAGTTACAACTCTGCGTGAGCTGCGAGAACTGCTCCCCGACCCACTCGGGGCCATTCTCTGGCAGCGCGGCGGCGACCTTCTGCTCGATGCTGGAGAGGATCACCCGGCTGCGGCTGTTGTCGATCTGCGCGATGCCGCCCTCGCCGCCCATCACCGTGTCGTAGACCACAAGCGCGATGACGACGAGCAACACCCCACGCGCGACACCGAAGAGGAAGCCGAGACCCTGATCCACCGGCCCGAGAGCCGAATTCTGCACCGCACCGGAAAGCAGCGGCGTGAAGATCGAGACGATGACGAGCGCAACTGCGAAGACGGCGGCAAAGGCTGCCAGCATGCTGAGTTCGCAGGTCGTTCCGATGATGTCCTTGAGAACCGGGATCTCGCGCACGAGCGGCTCGACCGCCGGCGCGAAGAAAAATCCGCAGATCGCGGCGATCACCCAGCCGGCAATCGCCAGCATCTCGCGCAGGAAGCCCCGCGAGTAGGCGAGGATCGCGGAGAGCACGACGACGACGAGAACAATGCCGTCAACGAGTGTAAACCCATTCATGCCTGCCAATCCTATCGGTCGATCGCCCCGAACCCCTTCTCTATGAATGCGCCGAGATCCGCAACCATCTCGATCTCGAGAAGGTTACCGGCTGTGGCACGGATGCCGCGGGGTGTGACTGCCGCGTCAAAGCCGAGCTTGGCAGCTTCCCGGAGCCGCGCCTCGGCCTGGACCGGCGGACGAAGCGCCCCGGAGAGGCTGATTTCGCCGAAATAGACCGTCTTCGGCGGCAGCGCGACGTCCTCCCGTGCGGAGATCAGCGCGGCCGCGACTGCGAGATCGGCCGCCGGTTCACTGACCCGGAGGCCGCCCGCCACATTGAGATAGACGTCCCGATCGGCGAATCCGATGCCGAAGCGGGCCTCGAGCACGGCAAGCAGCATCGAGAGCCGCGACCCGTCCCAGCCCACGACATTGCGCCGCGCCGTGCCGAGCGCGGTCGGGGCAACCAGCGCCTGGATTTCCGCCAGCAGCGGCCGCGTGCCCTCGATGCCCGCAAAGACCGCAGACCCCGGCGACGGCTCCCCCCGCTCGGAAAGAAAAAGCGCCGAGGGATTCGCCACTTCCGCAAGGCCCCGCCCGGTCATCTCGAAGACCCCGATCTCGTCGGCGGGGCCGAATCGGTTCTTCACGGCGCGCAGGATGCGGAACTGGTGCCCGCGTTCACCCTCGAAATAGAGCACCGTATCCACCATGTGCTCGACCACTCGAGGCCCGGCGATCTGGCCCTCCTTGGTGACATGGCCCACGAGGATCACCGCGACGCCGCGGCGCTTGGCGAAAGTCACGAGCTCATGGGCCGCCGCCCGCACCTGGCTCACCGCCCCCGGCGCGCTCTCGACGTGATCGACCCACATGGTCTGGATCGAATCGATGATCGCGAGCGCGGGCCGCTCGGCCTCAAGCGTTGTGAGAATGTCGCGGAGGTTCGTTTCGGCCGCGAGCTTCAGCGGCGCGTCGGTGAGCTCGAGGCGGCTTGCCCGCATCCGGATCTGCGCCGCGGCCTCCTCGCCCGAGACATAGATCGTCGGGTTGCCCGCGCGCGCGAAGGCCGCCGCCGCCTGCAGCAGCAACGTCGACTTGCCGATGCCGGGATCGCCGCCGACCAGGATCGCGGAAGCAGGCACGATTCCGCCTCCCAGCACCCGGTCGAGCTCACCGAGCCCGCTGGTGCGCCGCGGCAGCGCCGCATCCTCGACAGCAAGATCCGTCAGCTCCACCTTGCGCCCACGCTTTGCCCCGAGCGTCTTGCCCTTCGGCCCGGCATCGGAAAGCCCCGGATCCTCGGCGATGGTGTTCCACGCCCCGCAGGCATCGCAGCGCCCGGCCCATTTCGCGTGGACGGCGCCGCAGGCGGAGCAGACAAAGACAGGCTTGCGCATTACCGCACCGCCTCGATCGGCCCCTCGGCCCGGCCATGAATGAACTGGTCCAAGTAGGGATCGCCGGCCGTATCGATCTCGCCCACCAACCCCGCCCAGCGCACCTTGCCGCCGTGGAGCATCGCCACGTGATCGGCAACCGTGCGCACCGTGGTCATGTCATGGGTGATGGTGATCGCCGTCGCACCCATTTCGGAAACGAGCTCACGGATCAGGTCGTTGATGACGCTCGCCATGATCGGATCGAGCCCAGCAGTCGGCTCGTCGAAGAAGATCACCTGCGGATCGGTCGCAATGGCGCGAGCCAGCCCAACCCGCTTCTGCATGCCACCCGACAGCTCGGCGGGGTAGAGATCGGCTGTCTCCGGGCCAAGCCCCACGCGCCGGAGCTTCTCGATTGCCAGATCGCGGGCCTCGCGGCGCGGGAGCGGCTTTCTCCCGTGCCGCCGGCGGAAGGCGACGTTCTGCCAGACGGTCAGGCTGTCGAAGAGCGCGCCCCCCTGAAAGAGCATGCCGAAATGGCGCAGAAAGCCGCGCCGGTCGAGCCGCCCGATGGGGACTCCGTCGATCAGCACATCTCCCCGGTCGTGATGCAGGATGCCGAGGATGCACTTGAGCGTCACCGATTTGCCCGTTCCGGATCCGCCGATGATCACGAGGCTCTCGCCCGTCATCACCTTCAGATCGACGCCGGCCAGCACAGGTTTGCCGTCGAAGCTCTTCCAGACGTCACGGAGCTCGATCTTTGCGGCCGCCGACATCAGAAGAAGGCCTCGGTGAGCAGGTAGTTCGCTGCGAGGATGAGGATCGAGGCCGAGACCACCGCATTGGTCGTCGCCTGCCCCACGCCCTGCGCGCCCCGGCCTGAATGGTAGCCATGGAAACAGCCCATCAGCGCCAGCACGAAACCGAAGACCGCCGCCTTCACCAGGCTCGAGATGATGTCGGACGGCTCGAGGAAATCGACCGTGTTGCGGATATAGGCCGCCGGGTTGAAACCCAGCCGCTCGACACCGACGAGAAAGCCGCCAAAGACCCCCACCACGTCGCTGATCGCCACCAGCAGCGGCATGGTGAGCGTCGCGGCCAGCACGCGCGGCAGCACGAGATATTTCATCGGATTGGTCGAGAGCGTGGTCAGCGCGTCGATCTGCTCGGTCACCCGCATGGTGCCGATTTCGGCCGCGATCGACGAGGAAACCCGACCCGCGACCATGAGCCCGCCCAGCACGGGGCCGAGCTCGCGCACGATGCCGATGGCAACGATCGAGGGCACCACCGTTTCGGCATTGAACCGCGCCCCGCCGGCATAGATCTGCAGCGCGAGCGCCCCGCCCGTGAACAGTGCGGTCAGCCCGACCACCGGCAGCGAGAAATACCCGATCCTGAGCAGTTGCTGGCCGATCTCGACCGGATACCAGGGCGGCCGGAAGAGATGCGAAACCGTCTCGAGCGCGAACAGCGTGAGCCGTCCGGCCCCGCGCAGCAGGCCAATCGCCGAACGGCCGATCGAGGCGAGAAAGAGGGCGAGGAAACGGGGCAGGAACATGCGCCTCATGCTATGTGGCTGACTGCAGAGCGCCCCCCTTGTAGGCGCGTTCATATCTGTCGCCAAGAGAGGTCAGGAATTCGTAGCCGATGGTGCCCGCGGCCTGCGCCAGATCGTCTATCCCCTGATGGCCATTGAGGATCTCGAGATGGTCCGGCACCTCATCAAGCGCGCTCACATCGACGGTGATGAGATCCATCGAGACCCGCCCGATCATCGGACAGGCGGTCTTGCCGGCATAGAGATGCACATTGCCGTTGCCGATCGCGCGAATGAGCCCGTCGGCATAGCCAGCCGCGACGGTGGCGACCCGGCTCGGCACGGGCGCCATCCAGTGCGCGCCATAACCGACCACCTCGCCGGGCATGACATCGCGCACCTGGATGACCGGCAGGGCGAGACTGACGACCGGACCGGCCTCGAGGAAGGGCAGCCCGCCGAACAGGCCGATGCCCGGCCGGACGAGGTCATAGTGATAATCGCCCCCGAGCAGGATCCCTCCGGTGGCGGCAAGAGAGCGGCGCGTGCCCGCCAGCGCGGCGGTTGCGGCACCGAACACGCGCATCTGCTCGGTATTGAGCGGGTGCGCGGGAAGATCGGAACAGGCAAGGTGGCTCAGCACGAGACGGGGCGCGAACCCGGCGATCTCGGGCGACCGCGCGATGAAATCGGCTGGCTCCAGCCCGAGCCGGTTCATGCCGCTGTCGATCTGCACGGCGCAGGGACCGCCGGAGAGTGCCGCGGCGAATTCCTTGATCTGTTCGACACTGTTGAGGCAGGGCGCCAGCACAAACTCGCGGCAGAGCGCGGCATCGCCCGGCATCAGGCCGGACAGCACAAAGATCTCGGCCTCCAGGCCAAGCACCTCGCGCAGCTCCGCCCCCTCCTCCGCAAGCGCAACGAAGAATGTCCGTACTCCGGCCGCCGCAAGCGCGGGCGCCACACGGGTAATGCCGAGCCCGTAGGCATCCGCTTTCAGCACCGCAGCCGTCTCCACCTCCGGACCAGAGCGCGCATCGAGGGCGCGCCAGTTCTCGTTGATCGCGTCGAGATCAATGCTGAGCCGGGCTCTGGCCATGTCGGACTCCTTCGGTCGGGATGGTTCCCCCAACGGGCAACTTCCAGGCGCCGGGGTCAATAGCGGATTCCTCACGCTTTCGCGGATGTCGAAGCAGTGCTTTTCACCGGGGGGCGAGTGTGTATGTTCTGCCCCGAACCGAAACGTCCAGCCGGCAGAGGGGCAATGCATGGAAGAGGCGACGACAGAAGCGGCCGAAACCGTCCAGCACGACAACCCTGTCACCACGGAACTGGTCGAAGCCATTCTTGCCGCCGTCGAGGCCGGAGACAAGGAACGGCTGCTCGAACTTCTCGAACCGTTGCACGAAGCCGATGTCGCCGATCTGCTCGAACAGCTCGGGCGGAACGAGCGCCGTGCTCTCATCGCGCTCTGGGGCGTGGAGCTCGACGGGGCGACCCTGTCCGAACTCGAGGAAGGCGTGCGCGACGAGATCGTCGCCGAACTGCCCGACGAGGTGCTTGCCGCCGCCGTCCAGGACCTTGAGACCGACGACATCGTCTACCTCACCGAGGACATGGAGGAGCCGCAGAAGGAGCGGATCCTGCGCGCCCTCGACGACGCCGACCGCGTCGCCGTCGAACAGCTCCTTCAGCATGACGAATACTCCGCCGGCCGCCTCATGCAGCGCGAGGTCGTCGCCGCGCCGCAACACTGGACGGTGGGCGACGCGATCGACTTCATGCGCGCCGAGGAATGGCTGCCCGACAGCTTCTACGACCTCATCATTGTCGACGCGGGCATGCATCCGATCGGCATCGTCTCGCTCGGCCGTCTCATGGGATCGTCGCGCCGCACGCCGCTGCGCGAGATCATGCACGACGACTTCCGCATCTTCCGCGTCGATCAGCCGCAGGAGGACGTGGCCTACGACTTCAACAAATACCACCTGATATCCGCCCCCGTCGTCGAAAGCGGCGGGCGGCTCGTCGGGGTCATCACCATCGACGACGCGATGGAAGTTCTGGAAGACGAGGCCGAAGAGGACATGCGCCTGCTCGCCGGCGTCGGCGACGAGGAGCTTTCCGACGGAGTCGCGGAAATTGCCAAGGGCCGGTTCATCTGGCTGTCGGTGAACCTTCTGACCGCCATTCTTGCCTCCGCCGTGATTTCGCTCTTTACCAGCACCATCGAGGCGATCGTGGCGCTCGCGGTTCTGATGCCGATCGTTGCCTCCATGGGCGGCAATGCCGGCACCCAGACCCTCACCGTCGCGGTGCGCGCCCTTGCGACCCGCAGCCTGACGGCAAAGAACGTCGGCCGCTTCGTCGGCCGCGAGGGGCTGGTGGGGCTCATTAACGGGGTGGGGTTCGCGATCCTGATCGGGGTATTGAGCGGGCTCTATTTCGCGGATTTGCTGCTGGGAATCGTCATCGCCACCGCGATGGTGGGCAACATGGTGGTGGCGGCCTTCGCCGGGGTGCTCATCCCGCTCGCGCTCGAAAAGGCGGGGGCCGATCCCGCGCTGGCCTCGGGCACCTTTGTCACGACAATCACGGACGTCTTCGGCTTCTTTGCCTTTCTCGGACTTGCCGCCGCGCTTCTGACCTGACCTGGGGCGCGGCTGGCGCCGCGCCGGCGGCCTTTGCCGCCATCCTGAGCGCGCAGGTGCGCGCAAGACGGATTTTCAGGTCGGGCGCGTGTTCGCGCCCGACTGACTGCTCTCCAGGTTAGCAAACCTGTATGAGAACTCTCGCCGCCGCCCCGGAGATCAGCCGAAATCGCCCTCGATCGCCTGCTGATAAGGCCGCACGAGGTTCGAGAAGCGGGTGAACTGCCCTTCGAAGGCCAGTTCGACCGTTCCGATCGGTCCATGACGCTGCTTGCCGACGATGACTTCGGCCTTGCCATGGAGCGCGCTCATCTCGTCCTTCCACTTGACCATGCCTTCGAGGTCATGGTCGCCCGGCTTCTCGCGTTCCTTGTAGTATTCCTCGCGGAACACGAACATCACCACGTCGGCATCCTGTTCGATCGAGCCCGATTCCCGGAGGTCGGAGAGCTGCGGGCGCTTGTCCTCGCGCTGCTCGACCTGACGGGAGAGCTGGGACAGCGCGATGACGGGAATGTTGAGTTCCTTCGCGATCGCCTTGAGCCCCTGCGTGATCTCCGACACCTCCTGCACACGGCCCTCGGAGCGGGAGGAGGCGGGTCGGGCGAGTTGGAGATAGTCGATGACGAGTACGTCGAGCCCGTGCTGGCGCTTGAGCCGCCGGGCGCGGGCCGCGATGGTAGAGATCGGCAAGGCGGGCGTATCGTCGATGAAGAGCGGCGCGTTCTCAAGCGCCTTCGCCGCCTCGAGGAATCGGCGCATCTCCTCCTCGGTCATGTTGCCTTCGCGGATGTTGTGCGAGGGAACCCGTGCCGCTTCCGACAGCACGCGCGCGGCGAGCTGTTCGGCCGACATTTCGAGCGAGTAGAATCCGACGACGCCGCCCTCGACCGCGCCTTCGCTGCCGTCGTGGCGGGTGCCGCGCCGGTAGGCCTTGGCGATGTTGTAGGCGATGTTAGTCGCAAGTGCGGTCTTGCCCATCGAGGGGCGCCCGGCGAGGATCAGAAGGTCGGAGGGATGCAAGCCGCCGAGGCGGCGGTCGAGATCGTCGAGGCCGGTGGAAATCCCTGCCAGCCCACCCTCGCGTTCGTAGGCCGCATTGGCGACCTTGACCGCATCGACGACGGCACGGCGGAAGCTCTGGAAGCCCTTGTCCACCTTGCCCTGCTCGCCGAGCTGGTAGAGCGCCTGCTCCGCCTCGGTGATCTGGTCGCGGGCCTCGCTCTCGACATCCATGCGCGAAGCCTTGCCCGCGATGTTCTGCCCGAGCAGAATTAGTTCGCGCCGGATCGCGAGGTCATAGATGAGCTGGGCATAGTCGCGCGCCGCGAAGAGCGAGATCGCGGCGCCCGCGAGCCGGACGAGATAGGCGGGGCCGCCCACCGCATCGAGCCCTGCGTCCCCCTCGAAGAAGGCCTTCAGCGTCACCGGCGTTGCAAGGGCGTTCTTCTTGATCCGGCCTGCGGCCACCTCGAAGATCCGGGCGTGGACGGGATCGAAGAAATGTTCGGGCTGCACGATCGAGGCCACCCGGTCGTAGACGTCGTTGTTGACGAGCAGAGCGCCGAGAAGCGCCTGTTCCGCCTCGATGTTGTTCGGTAATCCGCCCGTCTCGCCATCGAGGGCGCCCGTCGTGCCGTCAGCCATGTCGCAATCTCCCTGAAGCCGCTACCATACCCCATTGGCGCGGCATCGTGGCCTGTGGATAATGGGGATACCGGTGATAAGGCCAGGGTTTTTCACAGGCCCGGCCGTCAACGACCCGCGAGCGGCAAGCCGGGCCGCACACACGCGACCCGAGCGGCGCGGGGCTTCAGGGAGGAGCGGAAGATGGATGGAAGCATCAACGACGGATCCGGAGGTCAGACGCGGATGTTTGACAATGCCGAGATCGGCGCCCTCGCCCACCTCTACCGCGGCGAGGTCTATCGCAGCACGCTCTGGCGCACCCGGCTCGATCACACGACGAACTGGGCGGTGGTTACCACGGGGCTCGCGCTCTCCCTCACCTTCGCCGGCCCCTACGCCTCACCACTGCCCCTGCTGCTCGTGGGCCTGCTGGTGATCGTCTTCCTGCTCTTCGAAGCCCGCCGCTACCGCTATTTCAACGTCTGGCGCGCCCGGTGCCGCCTGATGGAAACCGACATGTACGGGCCGATCCTGCGCGGGGAAGGGGTTGTGATGGACGGCAAGTGGAACACCCTGCTGGCCCAGGATTACATCAAGCCGCATTTTCACATCAGCTACTGGCGAGCAATCGGACGGCGCCTGAGAAAGAACTATGCCTACATCCTCGCCGTGCAGGCCGTCGCCTATTTCGGCAAGCTCGCGATTCATCCGGTGCCCGTGCCTGACTGGAGCGAGTTTCTCGCCCGCGCCGCGATCGGCCCGATTCCCGGCATCTACGTGGTTCTGGCGGGGGTCGCCTTTCACGGCGGCTGGATCTTCGTCGCCTTGCATTCCTTCCTGATCGAGAAGCGCGCCCGCGCCGGGCGCAGTCTCATCTCGATTGCCTGATCTCAGGAGAGGGCAGCGGCTGCAAGCTGGCTTTCGGAACGGTCCTGCGCCTCGGCCGCACGAACCAGAGCCGCGAAAAGTGCGCGCTGGCGATGCGCGTAGAAAAGATGCTCCGGGTGCCACTGCACCCCGAGCGCAAAGGGCTCGCGCACCCGCTCGACCGCCTGGATCATGCCGCCCGTGTCGCGTGCCGCAACCCGCAGCCCCTCCCCGAGCCGGTCGACGGCCTGGCTGTGCAGCGAATTCACCTGCATCTCTGCAGGCCCGGCGATCGTCGCAAGCCGCGTTCCCGGTTCGGGCAGCACGGTCTTGCGTGGCAGGATCGTCTTGACCTTGCGGCTCTCGCGGAACGTCGCATAGGCATCGCCATCCAGCGATCCGCCGAGTGCCACGTTCAGCATCTGCGAGCCGCGGCAGATGCCAAGCACAGGCTTGCCCTCGGCCATCGCCTCGATCACGAGGCGGCGTTCGAGCGCGTCGCGCTCCGGATCGAGCCGTGCGCTGGCAACGAGCTTGCCGCCGTAAAGATCGGGCGAGATATCGTCGCCGCCGCCGATGATGATGCCATCAACCCTGGAAACACTCGCCTCACGTCCCGCGACCCAGCGCCGGGCGCGGCCGCCCGCCAGCCAGACGTTGAACGCCACGAGCGGAAAGATCCGCCACCCCGACCGGTGCGAGGTGGTAACACCGATACGCGGCCGCCTCATACCTGCGCCTCCGTCCCGAATTCTCGGGAAAGGGCCTCGTCTACCGTGCGGATCCAGTCTCCGGGCAATGTGGTCAGGGCATCGCGATAGTCGATCCAGGCCTCCGAGAGATGCGTCAGCAACTCGGGGCGTGCCGCGACCTGCTCCACGAGACACCAGCGCCGCCACTCGCGCAGCAGCGACCAGCCGGGTTCACCGATGCGGCTGTCGGGCAAGCGGTAGTGGAATGCCGGCCGCGCATTCACCGACTCGGCGTCCTTGCCCAGCGCCTCGACGACCCGCGCCTCGTCCGCCTCGCGCAGCAGCGGAAGGAGATCGAGCGCACGGTTGCGGGTCGGCGTCTTCTCGAGATAGTGCCGCGTCAAGTCCTCCAGGGTCCAGTCCGCCCCTTCACGCGCCACCGCATCGACGAAGGCCCGAGGATAGGGCGAGACGAAAGGCAGCAACCGCCGGGTGATGTCGATCGGGAGCGCAGCACGCAGCCAGTCCTCGAGCAGCGCGAAGGCGCGCACCACCGGCACGATATCGCGCGCCGCGAGCGAGACAGCGGAGACGTTGAAATGCACGCCATAGCCGTTGAAAAGCTGATCCTCGGTGCCCTTGGCGCCTTCTTCACGCAGCCTGTCGACCAGAGCATCCAGCGGCTCCAGAGCGGCGATCTCGACCGGCTTGGTCACGATCTCGACCGGAATGAGCCCCCGTCCGAGTTCGAGCGCCTGCTCCAGCGCGGCATTGCCGGGCTCCTTGTAGGCCGTGTCGAGATAGATCTGGAGATCCCCGAGCCGGGTCTTCCGCACCAGAAGGACATGCGCGGCGCGGTGTTCGATCTCCCCGCCCAGATGCGCGCGGACAATCTCCGCCACTGCCTGTTCCGGCAAGCCGCCAAGCTCGATTTCCACGCCAACACGGCGAGGCTTTCCCTCCCGGTCCATGGGATCGGGTAACGACATTTCACGCGTCATTTCGCGCACGGAGGCATGGGTTTTGAGGTCTTCCATGCCCCTAGAACGCAAAACAGGCGGGATGGTTGCATCCCGCCTGTTCCGGATTTCGATGTCCCGGCTGCCCCGCAAGGCCGCCCGCAGAACGATCAGCGCTCGGCTTCGTCGCTCTCGCCGCGCGCTTCCGCGGGCGCGTAGCCTTCGTCGTCGTCGCTGGCTGCGCCGCCGATATCGTCGAAGAGTTCCTGGATATCGAATTCGGCTTCGGCATCCGCCTCGGCCTGAAGATCCTGGATGCTCTTGCCCGAGGCCTGAAGCTCGGCTTCTTCCTTCGAGCGCGCGACGTTCACCTTGATCGTCGCTTCGACTTCCGGATGCAGCACCACGGTGATGTCGTGGAGGCCGAGTTCCTTGATCGGTTGGTTGAGCACGACCTGGCGGCGGTCGAGCGAGAAGCCGCCCTCGGTCGCCGCGTCGGCGACGTCACGGGTGGTGACGGAACCATAGAGCGCGCCGCCGTCGGAAGCGGAGCGAATCACCACGAACGCCTCGCCGTGGAGTTTCGCGGCCACGCTCTCGGCTTCGGCCTTCGCCTCGAGGTTGCGGGCCTCGAGCTGCGCACGCTCGGTTTCGAACCGGGCGAGGTTGGCCGCGGTCGCACGAAGCGCCTTGCCCTGGGGCAGCAGGAAGTTGCGGGCGTAGCCGTCGCGCACGCGCACGACCTCGCCCATCTGGCCGAGCTTTGCGACCCGTTCGAGAAGAACGATTTCCATCGGTGCCTCCTTAGCGCACGGCGTAGGGCAGCAGGGCGAGGAACCGCGCCCGCTTGATGGCCCGCGCCAGTTCGCGCTGCTTCTTCGACGAGACCGCGGTGATGCGGCTCGGGACGATCTTGCCACGCTCGGAGATGTAGCGCTGCAGGAGCTTCACGTCCTTGTAGTCGATCTTCGGCGCATTCTGGCCCGAGAAGGGGCAGGACTTGCGGCGGCGGAAAAACGGTCTGTTTGCCATGGGTTAGCCTCCCTCTCGATCAATCGCGGCGCGGACGACGGGGTCCGCGCTCGTCGCGGCCGCCACGGGACTGCATCACGGCCGAGGGGCCTTCCTCGTGCTCGTCGACCTTCACGGTCAGCACCCGCATCACGTCGTCATGGATCCGCATGAGCCGCTCCATCTCCGCGACAGCCTCCGAGGGGGCGTCCGAGCGAAGGTAGGCATAATGCCCCTTGCGGTTCTTGTTGATCTTGTAGGCCATCGTCTTGAGGCCCCAGTATTCGGAGCCGACTACGGCCCCGCCATTGTCCTTGAGGACCTCGCCGAAATGCTCGATGAGCCCTTCGGCCTGCGCGTTGGAAATATCCTGGCGCGCAATGAAGACATGCTCGTAAAGAGCCATCTTGCCACCTGTCTGTCGGGCGGGCTTCAAAACGGGGACCCAAACCCCTCCAGGTCCCGTACGAGAGGCCGCGCGTCATCATCATGCGGAGGGTTCGCGCCTTCTACAGAAATCGGGGCGAAATGCAAGTCCGGTGCGCCAGCCCGCGCGACGCCGCAGGAGGATGCGGCCCGCGCGCTCAGTCCTCGGAGAATTTCTTCTTCCACTTGGTGCCCGTCTCGTCGCGCTCCCACTGATCTTCGGTGTGGTAGTCGATCGTCGTGTCCCAGAAGCCGTCCTTGCCCTGCTTGTGCGCATGTTCGAGCTCGGCATCGAGGAAATGCTCGAGGATGATGTTGATCTGCGTGAGCCGTGCCCGCGGATCGGTGATCGCCGCAAGCCCAGCGATCAGCGGAAAGGCCCCGGCAAGCGTCGCCGACACCGGTTCCATCACCCCGGGCGCGGTGAAGTTCGGATCGAGCGCCGTCACCTGCACGCCCTTGCGATGATCGGGATCATCCGAGCGTTTCTTGCCCGACGGCCCCAGCACCAGATTGGAGCGCAGGCTCGTCAGCGCCTCGCGGTCGCCGCCATCCGAGGGGCCGCGATGATCGCCCGTGCCGGACTTGCGCCGGAAGATCCCGCCGAGGAACTCCCGCTCGTGCGGGGTCAGGCCGTCGTAGAAGGTGTTGAGCATCTTGCGCGGCAGGATGTGGTGCAGGTCTTCGGCCAGCCCCTTCTCCTTCACCTGCGCCATGTGCTCGAGATTGCTGAGCTGCTCCGAATCCCGCGCGGAGAGGTGCTCGTGCGGATCGACTTCGTAAGGTCCCTCAACCTCGCCGTGATACTCGCCCATCTGTTCGGCCTCGAAGATCGCCTGCCCGCGCAGGCTGTCGATCCGGTCGAGATCCGTCTCCTCCTTGAGCGAGTCCGACTTCCAGCGCTGGATGGGGGCAGTCTCCGCGCTCGTCTCCTGAAGCCGCCGCTGCGCCGCGACGCCGGGCGCGCCATCGGCGGCGGCCTGGAGACCGGCAAGCGTTCCGCTCTGCGGCGCGGCGGCGCGCCGGGCCATCGATGGCGCCCGGGCAGCGGCACGCCGGGCCGGGTCAGCCTTCTGCGGCTGGATGCGGCGGCGATCGGGCATTCCTCGGGCTCTCCTGCTTCCTCCGGCCCCTGCCCGTGCGGCGAGGCATGAGGCAAGCCTTCCCGTGCCCCGCTTAACAGAAGGTTACCTCACGGCCGGCCCGCGCCCTGCGGGCCTCACGCCGCGGCGCTGCCCGCCTCCTGCGCGCCATAGGCCTGACGGACGAAGACGGCGAGACGCCGGGCCAGCGCCGCGCGCGGCCCTTCACCGAGATACATGTTGACCTTGTAGAGCGGCAGATCGGGCAGAGCCCCGCCATGCCGGATCATCTCGCAGCCGCGCGGCACCGCTACCTGCAGCTGGGCGTTGACCGCGAGATCGGCGGAGATGCTCGCCTCCACCGCCATGTCCGAGATCGAATCGACGCCGTTCTCCCAGTCGATTCCGGCCCGGTCGAGCGCCTCGATCGCCGGCCGGCGGAAGATGCAGTGATTGACGGTGGCAAAGCGCAGCGGCCGCGCCTTCCAGGCCTGCCCGCCGATCGCGCCCATCCAGACGAGCGGACAGCGGAGCAGCGTTTCGCCGCCGGGATCGGTCTGCTCCTCGGTGGCGAGGATGAGATCCATCTCGCCGCGGCCGAGCTGGATCTTCAACACCCGCGTGTAGAGCGAATGAAGCTGCACCTTGATGCGCGGATACTCGGCATTGAACCGCTGCAGCACCCGCGGCACATGGGGATAGATGAGATCGTGCGGCACGCCGAAATTGATCACGCCCTCGAAGGCCTGATTGGTCATCCGCCCCCAGGCCTCGTCATTGAGCTCCACGATCCGCCGGGCATAGCCCAGAAGCTGCTCGCCGGCGGGGGTGAGCGCAATCGTCCGCGAGGAGCGATCGAGCAGCGCCTGACCCAGCGCCTCCTCGAGCCGCTTGAGCTGCATCGAGACCGCAGACTGCGTGACATTGAGATAGCCCGCGGCGCGGGTGACACCGCCGGTATCGGCGACAGTGACGAAGGACCGCAGCGCGGTCATGTCGAGATTGCGTGACATATCACCATACCTTATGGATCGCGTAACTATAATTCATTTTCGTGATCGCACGCAAGGGGGCAATATCCATCAGCATACGTGATGCCCTGCGCATCTCCAACAAGGATCTGAATGGAGGTCGTCATGCCTGCCCAGCCCCTCTCGCCGCAAGCCGCAATGGAAAGCCCCCGGCGCGGCACCGCATTCACGCGATTTCTCGCCCGCTTCCGCACTGCGCCGCTCCGCCGGCGCCAGGCGCTCGATCTCTCGCGGCTCGACGACCGTCTCCTGCGCGATATCGGCGTCAGCCGCGCCGATGCCGAAGAGGAACAGCGCCGCCTGCTGCGGTTCTGAGCCCTGCGCCCTCAGTGCCGTGCCTCGGCAATGAGGGCGAGCACGACCGGGCCGATGCGCGCGACATTCTCCCGCACGCCTTCGGCATTCGGATGGATGCCGTCGGCCTGCATGAGCTTCAGCGCCTCGGGGAGGCTCCGCCCCTCGGTCATGCCGGCAAGAAAGGAGGGGTAGAGGATCGCGTCATGCTCGGCGGCAAGCCCGGTGAAGATCGCCTCGAACGCGGTGCGATAGTCGGCCCCGTAATTCGACGGCACCGGCACCCCCGCAAGCAGCACCGGCAGGTCCTCCGCCGCGATCTGCGCGAGAATGGCTTCGAGATTGCTGCGGATCTCAGCGAGGGGCAACCCGCGAAGCATGTCATTCGCGCCAAGCTCCACGATCACGGCATCGGGCTTCTCCCCGAGCGCCCAGCCGATGCGGGCCAGCCCTCCCGCCGTCGTGTCCCCCGAGACCCCTGCATTGAGAACCACGGCGTCCGGCGCGCCATTCGCCCTGAGCCAGGCCTGAAGTTGCGGCACGAAGCCGTCTTCCTCGGACAGCCCATGACCCTGAGTGAGCGAATCGCCGAAGGCGAGGATACGGACTTCCGCCACGGCCGCGCCCCCCCAGAGAAGCATGGCAAGCAGCAGCGCCGCAAGGTTGCGCAGGCGGCGCATCGCCCCATATCTCCTGTCAGGCGGGTACGAGGAAGGGGCCAAACGCATATGAAGTCTCCTGTGATTTCCCTGCAGGATGCCGCGCTCACGCTGCGTGGCAATGCCGGTCCGGTCAATATTCTGCGCGGCATCTCGCTCGATGTCCGCCGCGGGGAAACGCTGGGGCTCGTCGGCCCCTCGGGCTCCGGCAAGTCCTCGCTGCTCATGCTGATGGGCGGGCTCGAACGGGCAACCGGCGGCCGCGTCGAAGTGCTCGGCCGCGATCTCGGCGCGATGAACGAGGACGCCCTCGCCCGGTTCCGCCGCGAGGCGATGGGCGTGGTATTCCAGTCCTTCCACCTCATCCCGACGATGACGGCACTCGAGAACGTCGCGACCCCACTCGAGCTTTCCGGCGCGAAGGATGCGCTCGACCGCGCCCTCGACGAGCTGGCAGCGGTGGGCCTCGCCAGCCGCGCCGATCACTACCCCGCCCAGCTCTCGGGCGGCGAGCAGCAGCGCGTGGCGCTGGCGCGCGCCGCCGTCACCCGGCCCGCGATCCTTCTGGCCGACGAGCCCACCGGCAATCTCGACGGCGCGACCGGAACCGCGATCATCCGCCTGCTCTTCGATCTCCGCGACCGGCACGGTGCCACGCTCGTCCTGGTCACGCACGCCCCTGAGCTCGCCGCACGCTGCGACCGCGTGGTCCAGCTTTGCGACGGGCAGATCGCGCTCCCCCCTCTCGAGGCCGCCGAATGAGATCAGGCCCCGTCGCGCTCCGCTTCGCGCTGCGCGAGCTCCGGGGCGGGCTGCGCGGCTTTCGCATCCTAATCCTCTGCCTTGCGCTCGGTGTGGCGGCGATCGCCGCCGTCGGGAGCGTCCGGGGCGCCATCGAGAGCGGGCTCGGCCGCGAGGCCGCGACGCTGCTCGGGGGCGATGCCGAAATCGAGTTTACCTACCGCTTCGCGAGCCCCGAGGAACGCGCCTGGATGGCGGATGCGGCCGAAACCGTCTCCGAGATCGTCGATTTCCGCTCCATGCTCGCCCTGCCCGCCCGGCCCGATTCATCTCCCACCCTGGTGCAGGTGAAGGCCGTCGACGGCGCCTATCCGCTTTTCGGAACGCTCGCACTCGAAGACGGCGTCCCGCTCGCCGCGGCCCTTGCCGAGCGCGACGGCCTGCCCGGCCTTGTCGCCGATCCGGTGCTCATCGACCGGCTGGGGCTTGCCGAGGGCGACAGGCTGCGGCTCGGCAGCCGCGACTTCCGCCTCTCGGGCCGGATCGCGCGCGAGCCCGACAGCGCGGCGCGCGGCGTGAGCTTCGGGCCGCGGGTGATCGTGAGCCGCGCCGATCTCGAAGGCAGCGGCCTCCTCTCCGAAGGCGCGCTCTTCGATTCCTCCTACCGGCTCCGCCTCGCCCCCGACGCCGATCTCGACGCGCTCCGCACCGAGGCCCGCGCCCGCTTTGCCGACAATGGCCTGCAATGGCGGGATCGCCGCAACGGCACCCCGGGCCTCACCCGCTTCGTCGACCGCCTCGGCGCATTCCTCGTGCTGCTGGGCCTCGCAGGCCTCGCCGTCGGCGGGGTCGGGGTCTCGGCGGCGGTGAAGAGCCATCTCGATGGCAAGACCGAAACCATTGCCACCCTCAAGACCCTCGGCGCCACCGGCCGCACGATCTTCGCGACCTACCTCCTCCAGATCGGCATGCTTGCCGCGATCGGCATTGCCCTCGGCCTCGCGATCGGCGCAGCCGCGCCAATGCTCGCCGCACCCTTCATCGCCGGCCGCCTGCCGGTGCCGCTCGACACCGGCCTGCAGCCCGGCCCGCTGGCCGAGGCGGCGCTCTACGGCGCGCTCACCGCGCTCATCTTCACCCTCTGGCCGCTCGCCCGCGCCCGCGAGATCCGCGCCGCCGAGCTCTTTCGCGACATCGGCTCCGGCCGCCGCAGACCGCGCGCCACCGACATCCTGATCGTCGCGGCGCTTGCCGCCCTGCTGGTCGGCGTAGCGACCTGGGCCTCCGGTGCCCCCCGGCTCGCGCTGACCACCGCAGGCGGCGTCATCGGGGCGCTCGCGATACTGCGGCTGGCAGCCTTCGCGCTCGCCCGCGGCGCCCGTCGGGCCGGGCGCGGCAGCATCGCCCGCGGCCGCCCTGCGCTCCGCTGGGCCCTGGGCGCGCTCGGCGGCCCCTCGGGCGAAACCGCCTCCGTGGTGCTCTCCCTCGGCCTCGGCCTCACGGTCCTGGCCGCCATCGGCCAGATCGACGCCAACCTCCGCAGCCTCATCCGCGAGGATCTGCCCGCCCGCGCCCCGGCCTATTTCTTCGTCGACATTCAGAACGCCCAGCTCGACGGCTTCCGCACCCGTGCCGAGGCCGAGCCCGGCATCACCGAGATCGACACCGCCCCGATGCTCCGCGGCATCATCACCGGCATCAACGGCCGCCCCGCCCGCGAGGTCGCCGGGCCGCACTGGGCGCTCAACGGCGACCGCGGCATCACCTATGCCGCCGCCCCGCCCGAGGGCAGCAAGATCACCGAGGGCGAATGGTGGCCAGAAGGCTACACGGGTCCGCCGCTCGTGAGCTTCGCCGCCGAGGAAGGCGCCGAAATGGGCCTGAAGCTCGGCGACGAGATCACGCTCAACATCCTCGGCCGCGCGCTCACCTTCCGGATCGCGAATTTCCGCGAGGTCGATTTCGGCACCATGGGGATCAACTTCCTGATGATCGTCGACCCCGCGGCACTGGCCGCCGCCCCCCACACCCACATCGCGACGGTCTACGGCACGGAAGCCGCCGAAGCCCCGCTCCTGCGGGCGCTGTCCGCCGCCTATCCCAACATCACCGCGATCCGCGTGCGCGACGCGATCGACCGGGTCTCGGAAACGCTCGAGGGCATCGGCGCCGCGGCGCGCTGGGGCGCCTCGGTCACGCTCGTCACCGGTCTCGTCGTGCTGGTGGGGGCGGCCGCCGCGGGCGAACGGCGGCGCGTCTACGAAGCGGCGGTGCTGAAGACCCTCGGCGCGAGCCGGGCGCGGATCCTCGCGAGCTTTGCCCTCCGGGCCGGGCTCGCCGGCCTCGCCGCCGGGCTCGTCGCCATCGCGGCCGGAGCGGTCGCCGGCTGGTGGGTGACGGTCTCGGTGATGGAGGGCGAATACCACTTCGCGGCGCTGCCCGCCTTCGGCATCGTCGCCGGCGGTGCGCTTGCAAGCCTCGCCGCCGGCCTTGCCTTCGCCCTCAGGCCGCTCGCCGCCCGCCCCGCCCGCGTGCTCCGCGCCCGCGAGTGATCCCGGCCGGACGGGGCGAGACCGGCGCCGCTCAGTCGCGGCGGCCGAGCTCCTCGGGCGCAAACTCGTAATGCGCGCCGCAGAACTGGCAGTCGGCCGTCACCTTGCCATCCTCGGTCACGAGCTCCGCAATCGTCTCGGGCGGATACTCCGCCAGCGACTCCACGACCTTCTCCGGCCCGCAGGTGCAGCCGAACTGCACCGGCTGGGCGGAATAGACCCGCGGCACTTCCTCGTGGAAGAGCCGGAGCAGCAGATCCTCGGCGCCGACATGCGGCCCGATGAGCTCGGTGTCCTCCACCGTCTCGAGCAGGATCACCGCCCGGTTCCAGTTCTCCGCATCGCCACCGTCGAGCATGTCCTCGGCCGCAAGCAGCCCGTCGGGTCCGCTCGCCTCCTGCCGCGCGAAGGGCGAGGCCTTGGGCATGTGCTGGAGCATGACGCCGCCGCCGCGCCACTTCACCGCCTCGCCCGGCACCTGCGCCTCGCCCATGGCGAGCGCAAAACGCGTCGGAAGCTGCTCGGACTGCGCGAAATAGGTCTCGGCACAATGGGAAAGCGACTCGCCCGCCAGCGGCGTGATGCCCTGGTAGGGCGCCGCCCCCGTGCCCTGGTCGATGAGGATGCCGAAAATCCCCTCGCCCATCATGGCGAAAGGCGCCATGCCCGCCTCGGTATCGGCGCGCAGCTGGTCGGGATCGAAGGCGGCATAGGCGCGCATCCGCGCCGGCTCGCCCTCCGTCTCGGCGGCGAAATAATCGGTGGCGATCAGCCGGATCGCGCCGCCCCCCCGCACCTGCAGCGAAAGGCGCCAGCCGGGGCGCACCGTCTGGCCGATGAGCGCGGTCAGAAGCGTCGCCTCGGCAATCAGTGCCGCGACGGGATCGGGATAGGCGTGCTGGCCGAGAATCGTGTCGAGGACCGAATCCACCCGGGCCACCCGGCCGCGGATATCGGCGCGGTCGAGCTGAAACGGGAGGACCATGTCGTCCCAGGCTATGCGGCCGGCGAGGGTCATCGCTTGTCTCCTGTAGTGAAGGGCATCAGATAGGCGCGGCACACCGCAAGTGCAATCATCCGTCTTTTCTCCGGCCGCCGCCCGGCCTAGGGTCCGGCCCATGCGAAGATTTGGCGAACCCGTCCGGGCCGGAATCCCCTATGTCACGCGACCTGGCGTCTACACGATCATCCGGGAGGGCGACGACGTGCTCGTGACCGAGCAGGCCCGCCCGCGCCTCGAGTTCCAGCTCCCGGGCGGCGGTATCGATCCGGGCGAATCGCCGCTGCCCGCGCTCCACCGCGAATGCCTCGAGGAGACCGGCTGGAAGATCCGCGTCCTGCGCAAGCTCGGCGCCTTCCAGCGCTTCACCTACATGCCCGATTACGACCTCTGGGCGCGCAAGGTCTGCCATATCTACCTGAGCGCCCCGGTGCTGGAAGCGGGCCCGCCCTCGGAGCCTGGCCATGTCGCGGTCTGGATGCCGCTCGCCGATGCCGCGCACCTGCTCGGCAATGCGGGCGACCGGCATTTCGTCCAGCGCCTCGCCGCTCCCGGCCTCAGCGCGCGGCGGCCCTGAGCGCCCGGTCGAGCGCCTCGAGAAACCGCGAACGATCTGCCTTGGAGAACGGCTTGCCGCCACCCTGCCGGAACGGGTCGGCGGCGCGCAGATCCGTCATGAGATCGCGCAGCGCAAGGCGCGTTCCGATATTGGCCTCGCTGAAGGGCTCGCCATCCGGCCCGATCACCCGCGCGCCGGCCTCCACACAGCGCGCCGCGAGCGGCACATCGGCCGTCACGCAGACATCGCCCTTGCCCACCCGCTCCGCGATCCATTTGTCGGCGACATCGGCGCCCTCGGACACCACCACCACCTTCACCAGCGGATGCCGCGAAGGCCGGATGCCACCATTCGAGACGAAGACCACCTCGACACCGTGGCGCTCGGCCACCCGCACCGTCTCTTCCCGCACCGGACAGGCATCGGCATCGACATAGATCATCGGGGCTCCTTTCCGCCACCGGCCGCCACACCCGGCGCCTTCCCCCCTGAAACACCCTCCGGGGGCCGGTTGTCAAAGCGCCTCGGCGCTCACTCGAACACAAGCTTCGCCGCGATCGACCACATGATGAGCGCATTTGCCCCCTCGAGCACCCGCCAGGCCGCGGGCCGGGCGAAAAGCGGGCGGAGGAACCGCGCGCCGAAGCCGAGCGAGAAGAAGAAGACGAAGGAAGCCGCCACCGCGCCCAGACCGAAGGCGGCACGATCCTCGTATTGCGTCGCGATCGAGCCGATGAGCAGCACCGTGTCGAGATAGACATGCGGGTTGAGCCAGGTGAGCGCGAGGCAGGTCCAGAGCGTCCGCCCGAGGCTGCTGTAGCCCGCACCGGCCGCAACGAGCCCCGCATCGGTCGCGAAGGCCGCCCGTGCGGCCCGCAGCCCGTAGGCCAGCAGAAATGCCACGCCGCCCCAGCGCAGCAGCGGCACGAGCTCGGGCACCGCCTCGACCATGCCGGAAAGGCCGAAGACCCCGAGACCGATGAGCAGCGCGTCGGAAAGCGCGCAGGCAAGACAGACGGCAAGCACGTTCTGCCCGATGATCCCCTGGCGCAGCACGAAGGCGTTCTGCGCGCCGATCGCCACGATCAGGCTGAGCCCGAGCAGAAATCCCGAAAGAAGCGCCGCCACCGGTTTCCCCCGCCCAGGCCGTCGAGCCGGCAGAGGTGCCCGATCCCATCCGGAGAGGCAAGGCCCCGTCCGAAACCCCGCCTAGAACGTATAGGCGAGGCGCAGGCCGCCCCAGTGCCGGCCCTCGACGAAGATCGGCGCCGAGAGATCCTTCATCATCACGAACCGCCCGTTGCCCATGTCACGGCGATAGACCTGCAGCAGGAAGGGTTCGGTATTCCGCCCGGCCTTGAGCCCCACCCGGTCATCGAAGATCCGCCGGTTGCGGCAGTTCGCCTGATTCCAGGCCGGATCGCTGCCGGGCTGCTGCGAGAACTTGCGGTTGTGGGTCGAGAGATACCCGCCCTGATTGACCGCGGCACAGAAGACGACCCGCGGATCGAACGCAAGCGCCGCCTCCTGGATGTCGGGCAGCACGGCGTCGAGAAATTTCGTGAAGGGCGCAATGAACTGCGGCGGATCGGAGCCCGGAACCCCGCGATAGTCGCGCGAGAACAGCGCCTCGCGCGTGATGCGCCCGCTGAGGATCCCGTCCGAGAATATCTCGCCGATCCGCGCCGCATCCGCCGTCACCCGCGCGATGAAGGGCGCATCGACCGTCGCGCCGCCAAGCCCGACGCTCCCCTGCACGATCACCTCGCTCTTGTCGACGAGGCCGTTGACCCGGCTGCGCGCCTGATGGATGCCTGCGGTCGTCTCCTCGACACTGCTGCCGATCTGCTCGAAGGCCGGCGCGAAGGCATTGGTCGCCTCCTGCACCTTCTCGGCTTCGGCCGAGATCCGCTGCGCCTCGGTATGCGTCTCGCGCACGCTCTCGGCGATGCGCACCAGCGCACCATCCGTCTCGCGCGATTCCGCAATCACCGAACGGGCCTCATCGCTCACGCTGGCCGATTCGTCGCGCAGCGTCCCGATCCAGCCTGCGAGCGTCGAGACATTGCGCGTGATGCTGTCCGCGGCCTTCGCGGTCTGGCGGCTCAGGTCGTTGATCGCATCGGCAACCACCGCGAACCCTCGGCCCGCATCACCGGCGCGCGCCGCCTCGATCTTTGCGTTGATGGCGAGAATGTTCACCTGCGCGGCAATCCGGGCGATGTCGGCGTTGTTGGTCTCGACCGCCTTGAGGTTGTCCGAGACCGCCGCCATCCGCTCGGTCAGCTCGGCGACCCAGGCCGCCACCTCATGCGAGCGCTGGCCGGCGCGGCGCACGTCCTCGACCGACCCCTCCACCGCCTCGAGCGTGCGGGTCGTGCGCTCGGCCACGGCGCCGACGGCATCCTGCACCGCGCCATTGGCATCCATCACCCGCTCCGCCTCGCCGCGCACGGTCCGCAGAATCGTGAGCTGCTCTGCCGAGAGCGCATCGACGTGATCGAGATACCCCGCGATATCGACGATTTCATAACCGAGGGCCGCCGCCGTCTCCGCCAGCTTGCTCAGACGCGCGTCTCCGCTCACGGCAGGGTCTGAATGCACCTCGGCCTTCATCTGGTTCCTCCCTAGGCTAATGCCCGGGCATACGGACAAAACCTTATCAGAGAGTTATGTATCGGGGGCCTGGAGCAGAAGGTTGCCGTCAGTCCTCGGGGAGCGTGCTCCGGGTCGCCTTGAGTGCGCCGCGGCGGGTCTTGGCCTCGAGCCTGCGGCGGATCGAGCCCTTGGTGGGCCGGGTGGGGCGGCGGGGCTTCGGCCGGACGAGTGCCGCCAGAATCAGCTCGCGCAGCTTCTCGCGCGCCTCCTCGCGGTTCATCGCCTGGCTGCGGTGGCGCTCGGCCGTGACCAGCAGCGCGCCCTCCGCGGTCCAGCGCCAGCCGGCAATGCGCCGCAGACGCGCCTTCACATCCGGCGGCAGATTCGGCGAGCGCGCCGCCTCGAAGCGAAGCTGCACTGCGGTCGCAACCTTGTTCACGTTCTGCCCGCCGGGCCCCGAGGCACGCACGAAACTCTCGGTCAGCTCCCAGTCGGCGAGCGTGATGTCGTCATTGATCCGCAGCATGGGAAAAGGTTTCGGCGAAATGCGCCGTCAATACAAGCCGTGCGGCCGGACGAGGACCATCGGCGAACAGAAGCAGTGCCCCAAAAGAAGCGGGGGTCGCATTGGATGCGACCCCCTTCGTCTCGAGCTTGGAGGCTGGCTGGTTGAGCCGAGCCCGGTGCACCAAGTCCGCTGACCCGAGGGGGCTGCCCCTCAGGAGCTACCTCCGCACACAAACCCCGCCAAACGCTCCAAGGTCCGATAAGACATTGGTCACCTCCTTTCGCTTGTTTCGGTTGAGTCTGATGGTGCCAGACTCGCGCCGAAAGGCAAGCATTTTTTATCGTGTGATTGCGCATTCCGCGCCGGCCTGCTCATCCCGCAGGCAGAGCACGGCGCGCGCCCTGCCTCAGGCCCGCGCGCCGAGGCGCCGCACCGCGATCCGGAAGGGGGCGAGCGCGATCAGCGCCAGCGAGAGCTTCACGCAGAAATCGGCCGCGGCGAGGCTCATCCAGAGCGGCAGCATCGGCCCCGCGCCGAGAAGCGGCACCGCCTCGTTGGCCCAGGCGACATCGACCGAGGGCGCGATGAAGGAGAGCGCGGCGGAGAAGGCGACCGTGAAGAAGATCGAGGTGTCGAGCGCACTGCCCACAAGGCTCGAGACCAGAGGCGCGCGCCACCAGACCCCGCCCCGGAACCGGTCGAAGACCCCGATGTCGACGAGCTGGGCCGTGAGGAACGCCGCCCCAGAGCCGATCGCCACGCGAAAGCTCACCAGCGGGCCGTAGGCGCCGTGGATCTGGCTGCCGACGAGGCTGCAGAGGATCCCGACGGCAAACCCGGCCAGCACCACCTTGCGGGCCTTGTCGGGCCCGTGAAGCCGGTTCATCAGGTCGGTGACGAGAAAGGCGAAGGGATAGGTGAAGGCGCCGAAGGTCAGCCAGTTGCCGAACAGGAACTGGACGAGAATGTTGGAGGCGACAACGATCGCCGCCATGGCGAGAACGCCGGGAAGCAGGGCACGGGACATGGGCTCGGGTCCGTTTTGGCAAGGTTGCGGAGACTTGGCCGCGCCATCCGCGGCGCGTCTCCATACCTCTCCGGCGCCCGGCGGGCAAGCCTCGCGTCAATGGGCGAGGCCGCCGGCGGCAGACAGCAAGGCGGGGCCTCGGCGGCCCCGCGCCTCAGTTCGAGGGGATCAGGAGGCGAGCACGCGGGACTGGTAGAAGCCCTGCTCGCGGACCTGCCAGTGGCGCGCGGGCTGGCGCGCGGCCATCGCGGCCGGCACCTCGATCTCGTCGAAGCCCACGCGGAAGGCCGCGCGGAGCTGGTCGGAGATCAGCGGCCCGGCGGCGCGCAGACGCCCGGTATAGCCGAGCGCGCGCAGACGGCGCGCCTGGGAAAAGCCGCGGCCGTCGCCCATGGCCGGGAAGTCGATGCGGATGACGGCGATGCGCGCGAACGCCGCCGCCAGATCGTCGACCTCGCGGTCGTTCGGCAGCGCGAGCGCAAGCGCGCCGCCTTCCACGGTCTCCAGCGCCTCGGGGGCAATCCAGTCCGGGGTGCCAGCGGGCTCGGTGGCGCCGTCGCGTGTCACGATGAAGCTCATGTCCCTGTCCTTCTCAGCTTGCCCGCAGGATGCGGCCGTCGGCTCCGAAATGGATGCCGCATTCCACCTTGTCGGTGCCGCGCCAGCGGCCCGCGCGAGGATCCTCGCCCTCGGCGACGCGCGTGGTGCAGGGCGCGCAGCCGATCGACGGGTAGCCCTTGGCCACCAGCGGATGCCGCGGCAGATCGTGCGCGTCCATGTAGGCGCGCAGATCCTGCGCGTTCCAGTGCGCCAGCGGATTGACCCGCAGCCGCTCGCCATCGGCCTCGAACACCTCGAGCGCCTGGCGCGTCGAGGCCTGGAAGCGCTTGCGCCCCGAGATCACCACCGGCCAGCGCGCCAGCGCACGCTCGAGCGGCAGCACCTTGCGGAAATCGCAGCAGGCGTCCTGATCGCGCCGATGCAGATCGCCGTTCGGATCGATCCGGGCGGTGTCCGCCGGATCGGGGCGCAGATGCACGACATTGGTGAGACCCAGCGTCGCCGACAGCGTCTTCTGATATTCGAGCGTCTCCTCGAAGAGCATCAGCGTGTCGATGAGCAGGATCGGGATGTTCCGGTCGACCTTCGAGGCCATGTGGAGCAGCACCGCGGCTTCCGCCCCGAAGGAGGAAACCAGCGCCACCTCGTTGCCGAACTCGGCGAGCACGCCCGAGATCACGCCCTCGGGCGAGGCCCCGTCGAACGTCAGCCGCAGCGCGTCGATCGCGTCGAGCGGCCGGGAGTAGCTGAGATCCGCCGTATCAAGCCGCATTGGACCGGGCCTCCTGCGCGGGGTAGAGCGCGGCCTTGAACGGCGCCATCCCGACCCGGCGGAAGACCTCGAGGAAGGTCTCCTCCGTATCCTGGCGCTCGTCGAGATAGGCCTCGACCAGCCGCTCGATCGCCGGGACGACCTCGTCGGCCGAGAAGCCGGGGCCGGCGCGCTCGCCGATCGCCGCCGTCTCGGTGCCGTCGCCGCCGAGCGTGATCTGGTAGTTCTCCACCCCGGCGCGATCGAGGCCGAGGATGCCGATATGGCCGACATGGTGATGGCCGCAGGCATTGATGCAGCCCGAGATCTTGATCTTGAGCGGCCCGATGTCGCGCTGGCGGTCGAGATCGGCGAAGGCCGTCGCGATGTCCTGGGCGATCGGGATCGAGCGCGCGGTCGCGAGCGCGCAGTAATCCATGCCCGGGCAGGCGATGATGTCCGAGATCAGCCCGACGTTCGCGGTCGCAAGCCCCGCGTCCTTCAGGCGGGCATAGATCGCGGCGAGATGGCGGCGCGGCACATGCGGCAGGATGACGTTCTGCTCGTGGCTGATGCGCAGCTCGTCATGGGCGAACTCTTCGGCGAGATCGGCCATGACCCGCATCTGCGCGGAGGTCGCGTCGCCCGGCGTCTCGCCGATGCCCTTGAGCGAGATCGTGACGATCGCGTAATGCGGCAGCCGGTGCGCGGTGACATTGGTGTCGATCCAGGAGCGCAGGCCCGCGCTGACCGCCGGCACCACATCGGAAACCGGCTCGAACGCGGGCGCGGCGAAACCGGCCTCGATGCGGGCGAGCACATCGGGGTTCACGCCCGGGAAGACCGCGAGGTTCTCGGCGAACTTCGCCTCGACGCGCGCGCGGATCTCCTCGATGCCGGTCTCGTGGACGAGGATCTTGATGCGGGCCTTGTACTTGTTGTCGCGGCGGCCATCGAGGTTGTAGGTCTGCAGGATCGCCTCGAGATAGGGCAGCAGGTGCGCCTTCGGCAGGAAGTCGCGGATCACCTTGCCGATCATCGGCGTGCGGCCGAGACCGCCCCCCACCAGCACCTCGTAGCCCGGCTCGCCCGCCTCGTTGCGCACGATGCGGAGGCCGATGTCATGGGCCTTCACCACCGCGCGGTCGTTCTCCGCGCCGGTGACGGCGATCTTGAACTTGCGGCCGAGCCAGGTGAACTCGGGATGGTCGGTCGACCACTGGCGCAGCAGCTCGGCGGTGACGCGCGGGTCCTCGATCTCGTCGGCAGCAGCCCCGGCGAAATGGTCGGCGGTCACGTTGCGGATGCAGTTGCCCGAGGTCTGGATCGCGTGCATCTGCACGTCGGCCAGCGCGTCGAGCATGTCCGGCACGTCCTTCAGCTTCGGCCAGTTGAACTGGAGGTTCTGGCGCGTGGTGAAGTGGCCGTAGCCCCGGTCCCAGGTGTCGGCGATATAGGCGAACTGCCGCATCTGGCGCGAGGAGAGCGTGCCGTAGGGCACCGCGATCCGCAGCATGTAGGCGTGCAGCTGGAGATAGAGCCCGTTCATCAGGCGGAGCGGCTTGAACTCGTCTTCCGAGAGCGTGCCCTCGATACGGCGCTCGACCTGATCGCGGAACTCGGCGACCCGCTCGCGGACGAAGGCCTGGTCGAAATCGGTATACTGATACATCGTGATCCCTCTCAGGCCTGGGTCGCAGCGGCGCGCGCATGCTCGGGGCGGTTGCTCGGCCCCTTCAGACGGAATTCTTCGCGGAAATGAACCGGCACCGGCCGGCCTTCCGCATCGAGGGCCATGTCGGTGAGATAGACACCGACCACCTCGTTCGGGAATTTCGAGGCCCGCGCGAGCAGCGCATCGGCCTCTTCCCGGCTGCCCGCGGTCGCCGCTTCGGCAAGCACGCGCGTCCAGCCGCCCGCAGCGGTAAAATAGACGACATCGCCCTCGAGAAGATCGTTGCCGGTGGCAATCTGGGGTGCGAAAACCTTGGCCATCAGAATGCCCTCCTTGCCGCGAGGATCATGCCCATGCCCATCCCGCAGCCATCCATGCGCATCCGGGCCCGCAGCGTGCGAGGGCGAAAGCGAAGAGGGCTGGCGACGGTGGTCATGGCGATTCCTCGTTGGCTGAACCTCCCTTCAAGATAGGATATTGTTCCTATTTCCCTCAATATTGCGCTTCAAATAAGGTTACCGTTCGCGTATGCTGGATGATGTGAGAACGATATACCAGAAAACCGGAGCGCGCGAGAATGGCAGTCCCCCTTGACGATCTGGACCGGAAAATCCTCTCGCTTCTGCAACAGGACGCGAGCCTCTCTCTCGACGAAATCGCCCGCAGGCTCGGCGCTTCCAAGACCCCGGTCTGGAACCGGATCCGCAAGATGCGCGAGGCGGGCGTCATCCTCGGCGAGGTCGCGCTGCTCGACCCGGAAAAGCTCGGGCTGGAAAGCTGCTTCTTCGTGCTGATCCGCACCTCGGAGCACGACGCGGGCTGGCTCGACCGCTTCCTGCACGCGGTGCGCGCCCGGCCCGAGGTGCTCGAGGCGCACCGGCTCGCGGGCGACATCGACTATATCCTCAAGGTCCGCGTGCCCAATGCCCGCGCCTTCGACGCCTTCTACCAGGCGCTCATCAAGGAGGTGAGCATCTTCAACGTGACCTCGAGCCTCTCCATGGAGGAAATCAAGAACACCACCGCCCTGCCCCTGCCCTGAGCCGCCAGCGGGCCCCGGCCCGGCGGTGCGAAAATCACATGCAATGATTGAAATGTGTTGCGCGTGCCATTATAACAGTGCGGACCTGTTGAATGTTGCAGGTGCGCGGGCTGGCGGAACGCACACCGATCCCTCCCCTGCAACATGAAGGACCAGACGAGAATGAACATCATCGAGATCACGCCGAGCTACAGCGTCTCGCCGCAGATCACCGTCGCGGATGTCGCGACGATTGCGGAGCGCGGGTTCAACGCGATCATGTGCAACCGCCCGGACGGCGAATCCGCCGACCAGACCGACGTGGCGGAGATCCGGGCCGAGGCCGAACGCCTCGGGCTCGCCTTCGCCTTCGTGCCGGTGATCTCGGGCGGCATCCTTCCGGACAACGTCGCCGACTTCAAGGCGGCCCTCGCCGAGCTTCCGACGCCGGTCCTGGCCTACTGCCGCTCGGGCGGCCGCTGCCAGAACCTCTGGATGCTCGCGCGGAGCTGACAGCCATCCATCCATAGGGGCCCCATGCTGAAGAAATACCTGCCGATCCTCACATGGGGCCCGACCTACGGGCGCAGCGAGCTCACCTCCGACCTGATCGCCGCGGTGATCGTGACGATCATGCTCATCCCGCAGTCGCTCGCCTACGCGCTGCTCGCGGGCCTGCCGCCGGAAATGGGGCTCTACGCCTCGATGGCCCCGCTCGTCGCCTACGCCGTCTTCGGCACCGCGCGCGCGCTCGCCGTCGGCCCGGTGGCGGTCGCGAGCCTCATGACCGCCGCTGCGGTCGGCAAGCTCGCCCAGCAGGGCACCCCGGAATACATCGGCGCCGCCATCGCCCTCGCGCTCATCTCGGGCCTGCTGCTCATCGCGATGGGCGCGCTCCGCCTCGGCTTTCTCGCGAACTTCCTCAGCCACCCGGTGATCTCGGGCTTCATCACCGCCTCGGGCCTGCTCATCGCCATGAGCCAGCTCGGCCATATCCTCGGCATCAAGGCGGGCGGCGAGAACCTCTACGAGATGACGACCGCCCTCGTTGCCCGGCTCGGCGAGATCAACCCCTGGACCACGCTGATCGGCACCGGTGCCATCGCCTTTCTCTACTGGGCGCGGCTCCGGCTGAAGCGCGTGCTCATCGCCCGCGGCGTCGCACCCCGGATCGCCGATCTGGCCGCCAAGGTCGGCCCGGTCGCCGCCATCGTGGCCTCCACCGGCGCGGTCTGGGCCTTCGGCCTCGAGCAGAGCGGTGTGGCCATCGTCGGCGCCATCCCCAACGCCCTGCCCTCGCCGACCCTGCCACCGCTCGACCTCGAGCTCTGGGCGCAGATCGCGGTGCCCGCCCTCCTCATCTCCGTCGTCGGCTATGTCGAGACCATCTCGGTCGCCCAGACCTTCGCCGCCCGCAAGCGCCAGCGCATCGACCCCGACCAGGAGCTCATCGCGCTCGGCTTCTCCAATGTCGGGGCCTCGGTCTCGGGCGGCTTCCCCGTCACCGGCGGCTTCTCGCGCTCGGTGGTGAATTTCGACGCCGGCGCCGAAACCCCGGCCGCGGGCGCCTTCACCGCCGTCGGCATCGCCCTCGCCACCGTCTTCCTCACGCCCTTCCTCTACTACCTGCCCAAGGCGACGCTGGCGGCCACGATCATCGTCGCGGTACTCTCGCTGGTCGATTTCCGCACGCTCCGCCACACCTGGACCTATTCCAAGGCCGATTTCACCGCCATCGCCGCCACGATCCTGCTCACCCTGCTGCAGGGCGTCGAGGCCGGGCTGATCGCGGGCGTCGGCCTCTCCATCGCGCTGCACCTCTACCGCACCTCGCGGCCGCATGTCGCGATCATGGGCCAGGTTCCCGGCACCGAGCATTTCCGCAACATCAACCGCCACGACGTCGTCACCGACCCCGAGATCATCTCGATGCGCATCGACGAGAGCCTCTATTTCCCGAATGCGCGCTTCCTCGAGGATCAGGTCAACGCCGCCGTCGCCGCCAACCCGCAGGCGAAACACCTCATCCTCGTCTGCCCGGCGATCAACTCGATCGACGCCTCCGCCCTCGAAAGCCTCGAGGCGATCAACCACCGGCTCGCGGAAGGCGGCGTCACCTTCCACCTCTCCGAGGTCAAGGGCCCGGTCATGGACAAGCTCCAGCGCGTGCATTTCCTCGACGAGCTGACCGGCCAGGTCCACCTCACCCAGTTCGACGCCGTCGCCAGCATCAACCCCGAGCTCGCGCGGGCCACGCTCGCCGCGCGCCGTCTGCAACCGCGGCAACCCGCCGCCTGAAGGAGTTTTCCCGATGACCAAGAACATGGGCACCACCGACCGCGCGATCCGCTTCATCGTCGGCGCGCTTCTCATCGTGCTCGCCATGACCGGCACGATCGGCGCCTGGGGCTGGCTCGGCCTCATCCCGCTCGCCACCGCCTTCATCAGCTTCTGCCCCGCCTACCGCCTCCTCGGCATCAGCACCTGCAAGCTGAACTGATCCGCGGCCCTCACCGAACCCCAGAAACGCCGAAGGGCGGGGCCTTGCGGCCCCGCCCGTTCACATTTCACGATCTGCCGCATCAAGGCCCCCCGCGCACGGACCTGCCGACCTCCCCGGAAGCCCCCGCCGCCTCCAGCCGGATTTTCCGGGCGTCACCCCGCGTCCCGCGCCAGGCTGAGACTTCCGCCCCCTCAGAAATATGAAACGCCATGAAAAGACACACATGCCATGTCGCGCTCCTGGGCCTGCTCTGGACCGGAGCGGCCAATGCCCAGTCCGCCGAATGGATGATGGAGGATTGCGCCGTCGCCACACAGTCCTACTTCCAGGACTTCGCAGCAAAGACCGAGATGCAGGATCAGGGCCAGCGCACGGATGGCACCTATGCCATCAACGGGACGATCTCTCTGGAAACCCACAGCGACAACGTCCAGTGCTCCTATGCCCCGGATGGCCAGACGATGGTCGATTTCTTCGCCGAGGGGGCGTCACGTCCGGACTTCGCGCGAGGCGGCAAGAGCCCCTACATGCACTGAGCCGAACGGAGAGGTCCCGCCCGCAACGGGGCGGGACCACCCGGAGCCCGGAGCCTTCAGCGCATCGCGAAGAGCTCCTGATGGAAGCGCGTCCCGACCTTCAGGCCCTGGCCGGCGAAATCCGCGCGCAACGCCCGGCCGAAGCCCGCGGGCCCGCAGAACCAGACGCTCGCCTCGCGCCAGCCCGGCACCTCGCGGCGGATGCGCGCGCCGGTCAGCACCCCGTCCCGTGCGTCGATGAGGATATGCAGCGTCACCCCCGCCGCGGCGGCATCCGCCTTCAGCCGGTCGAGCGCGCCCTCGTCCACATCCGCGGTGCAGTGGAAGAGATGCACCTCCTTCTCCGCACCCTTGGGATCGCCCTGCGCCATTGCCTTCATCCGCGCGATGAAGGGCGTGATGCCGATGCCGCCGCCGACCCAGATCTGCACCGGGCAGGCGTCATCGAAGGTAAAGCAGCCGTAGGGCCCCTCGATGCGCACCTGCTGGCCCACATGGAGCTTCTCGGCCAGCCCGGTGGTGTGATCGCCGAGCTCCTTGGTCACGAAGCGGATCTCTGGCTCAGCCGGGTTCCAGGCCGAAGCGATGGTGTAGGGATGCGCGCCCTCGCGCCGATCGGTGACCGCAAAGGCGAACTGCCCCGGCCTGTGCCCCGGCCAGCCCGGCTGCATGGCGATCACGGTCTCGAGCGCACGAACGCCGGGAAAATTCACCAGCGAGGTGATCCTGCCCTCGACCCGCCGCCGGCGCCCGATCGCCCCGAAGATCGAGACGAGCGCCGCCCCGCTCCCGCCCGCCAGAAGCAGCGCCAGCAGAGCGCCCGCGGGCGTGAGCCAGATATCGAAATCGAAAAGCACCACCGCATGGAAGACCAGCACCAGATAGGCCACGGGGAAGAGCCGGTGGATCTGCTGGAACCAGCGATAGGGAATGCGGGTGACGAGGGCCACCACGATAAGCACCACGGCGCCGTAGAACGCCCATTCGCCCAGCCCTTCGGCCGTGTGGCGCAGGCCGAGGAACGCCGCCTCGACCGGATTCTCGACCGGCGGCCGCGGCGGGCGCGGCCCGCGCTGCATGAGCCCGATCCCGGTGCCCCATTTCGGCGCCTGGGTCCAGAACCAGTGGGTCACGGCCAGCACCAGCGCACCGATGCCGAACCACTTGTGCAGGCGATACATCTTGTCGAGCCCGCCCAGCGGCCGCTCCAGCAGGCGCGGCCGGAGCGCGAGGATCATCGCAAGGCTCATGCAGGCCATGGCGAGCAGCCCGGAGAGCTGCACCATGTTGTTGCGCAGAGCGAGAAAGGTCTCGGAGGAGAAAGGATCAGGGGTGGCGAGCCCCCAGAGCAGGGCGACGATCGCAAGCGCGCCCCAGAATGCCCGGATGATGTTCGTCATGATGGCCCCGTCCCTTCGCAACCAACCCTCGGCCCCCACCGGGACATCGTCCCGCGGGCCTCGAATCCTTCACGCACGGGCCCGCGATTTCCGGCGGCGTCAGGGTATAATTGTCGCGCCCTGGCCATCTGCCGCGAGGTTGGTCCACCGGGCCGAGCGGAGCCGAAAACGGCACCGCGCCGAGAACGATGTCCTCGAGCGCAATCACCGGCTCGCCACCGGCTTCAAGCAGGGACACGCGCCTGATTTCCGTCCCGTCTTCGCCCGCCATGCACGCCGTCCAAGCTGCCCCCAGCCACCGCCGCCCGCCCATCGGCATGGGAATTGATTCATGATATGTTAACCACGAAAATCAAATGATTTCAGTCTCAGAATCGAATTTTCACGGTGAAACGCCCCGTTTTCACCGGCGACCCACCCGGCTCAGGCTGCTACTCCATCCGCGCCCGGAAGAGGATCGCCGAAGCCGCAAGCGTGACCACCGCGATGAGCCCGAGCGGCCAGGTGTTGGCCAGAACGTCCCCCGGCGGCATGGCCTTGAGAAAGATCCCCTCGGACACGACAAGGAAATGCTTGGAGGGATTGCCCTGCGCCACGATCTGAAGCCAGCCCGGCATGTTGTCCACCGGGCTCGCATAGCCCGAGAGCAGGATCGCCGGGACAGCGACCAGAAACATGCCGAGAAACGCCTGCTGCTGGGTCTGCGCAATCGATGAGACGAGCATCCCCACCCCGACGAGCGCCAAGAGGTAGAAGAGAAGCGAGAGGTAAAGCAGCGGCACCGATCCGCGAAGCGGAACACCGAAGATCGCGGGGATGATGATGACATAGAGCGTTGCATCGAAAAACCCGACGAGGACCGGCGGAACCATCTTGCCCACCAGGATTTCGGGCACCCGGAGCGGCGAGACCATGAGCTGGTCAAAGGTGCCGAGCTCCCGCTCGCGGGCCACCGTCTGGGCGGTGAGCCCCAACCCGAGCACGGTCGTGATGACTACCAGCAGCCCCGGCATGGTGAACCAGAGATAGTCGAGATTGGGATTGAACCAGTGGGTCGTGATCGAGCTCGTAAGGCCCGTCCCGCTGCCAAGCTCGCCGCTGAGCCCCTCCGCGATGGCAAAGATGTAGCCCGAGACGATCTGGGCGGCATTTGACCGGCGCCCGTCGAGGATGAGCTGGACCTCTGCCGGCCGCCCCGCGGCGATGTCACCGCTGAAGCCCTGGCCGAAGACGACGACAGCGAGCACCTCCTGATTGTCGATGGCCCGCCGCATGGCCCCGGCGGAATGGATCGGCCGGATCTCGCGAAAGTTCGGACTCCCCGCGAGCCGCTCGGAGAACTCGCGGCTCCAGGCCCCGCCGTCTCGGTCGAAGATGCCGATATCGACGTTCTTGACCTCGAGGGTCGTGGCCAGGCCGAGCACCACGAGCTGGACGGTAGGGGGCACGATCAGGATGATGCGCGCCCGCGGATCGCGCAGGATGGCGAGAAGCTCCTTGACGATCATGGCGAAGAGGCGGCCGAGCATCAGTCAAGCCTCCGACGGGTCGCACGGATTGCGAGCAGGAAGAAGACCACGCCGAAGCCGAGGAGGATCAGGCTGTTTCGCAGATAGAGCCCCCAGAGGTCACCGACCATGAATACGGTCTGGAGCGATGGGATCAGATAGCGTGCCGGAACGAAATGGGTGATGATCTGGATCGGTTTCGGCATCGAGCCGATCTCGAAGACGAAGCCCGAGAGCACCATCGCCGGCAGGAAGGCGACGATGAGAGCAACCTGGCTCGCGACGAACTGGTTCTTCGAGAGCGCGGAAATGAGCAGCCCCTGCCCGAGCGCCGGAATGAGAAAAACCGAGGAGATGCCGAGGAATGCCGGGATCGAGCCGCGGAACGGCACGCCGAAGAGCGTGACGGCGAGAAGCGCGCAGAGTGCGGCAGAGCCAAGGCCGAGAACGAAATAGGGAATGACCTTGGTGGCAATGAGCTCGGCCATGCCGAGGGGCGTCGCCATCAGGGCCTCCATCGTGCCGCGCTCCCATTCCCGCGCGACGACGAGCGCGGTAAGAAGCGTGCCGATCATCGTCATCACGATGGCAATCGAACCGGGCACGAGGAAATACCGGCTGGCCAGCTCGGGATTGAACCAGAACCGTGGATTGACCGTGAGCGGCGGCGAAACCCGCAGCCCGTGTTCGCCCGCATATCCCTCGGCCCAGCTCGCCCGCACCCCCTCGGCATAGGCGGCGACGAAACTCGCGGTGTTGGGAAGCGATCCATCGGTGATGATCTGGATCTCGGCCCCGCCATCACGCCGGGCGAGATGAACACCGAAATCCTGCGGGATGACGATGATCCCGCGAATGCGGCCTGCGATCATATCATTCTCGAGATCGCCAAGCTCCCGGCTGCCATGGACGTCGAACCAAGGCGACTGTTCATAGGCAGAGGCCAGGCTGCGGGCAGCCGCGCTCGCATCCTGAAGCGCAAGGCCGATCTTCACATCGCGGGTATCGAGAGAGACGCCATAACCGAAGAGAAAGAGCAGGATCAGCGGCAGGACGAAGGCAATGAGAAACGTCGAGGGATCACGCAGGATCTGGAGCGTCTCCTTCACCAGCATGGCCCGGATGCGGCGAAGCCCTGGAGTCATGCCGCAGCCTCTCGCGCGCGATCAGAGGCCTCGATCAGGGCAATGAAGGCATCTTCAAGAGTCGGATCCTTCAGCTCGGACATCCGGGCCGCATCGTCCTTGAGACTGTCGGGCGTGCCGGTCGCGATCTGCTCTGAGCGATAGATGAGCGCGATCCGGTCGCAGTATTCCGCCTCGTCCATGAAATGTGTGGTGACGAGCACCGTCACACCCTTGCCCACCAGCCCATTGATATGGGTCCAAAACTCCCGCCGCACGATCGGATCGACCCCGGAGGTCGGTTCATCGAGAAAGAGCACCGGCGGCTCATGCATCACCGCACAGGCCAGCGCCAGTCGCTGCTTGTAGCCGAGCGGCATGAGACCCGCGTTTGTCGAGAGATAGCTGCCGAGTCGAAAGATATCGGTAACCCGCTCGATGGCGGCGCGACGTGCCTGACCGCGAAGCCCGTAGACTCCCGAAAAGAAGTCGAGATTCTGGCGGACACTGAGATCGCCATAGAGCGAAAATTTCTGCGCCATGTATCCGAGGGATTGCCGCGCCTCGGCCCGTGCCGTGCGAAGGTCATGGCCCGCAACACGGCCGCTACCCTCGCTCGGGGTGAGTAAACCGCAGAGCATCTTGAAAGTCGTGGACTTTCCCGCGCCATTGGGACCGAGCAGACCGAAGATCTGCCCGCGCGCCACCGAAAAGGAAATGTCATGCGCCGCGGTGAAATCGCCGAAGCGGCGGGTTAGCCCTTCCGCTGCGATGGCGGGAGCGTCGTTTTCGGGAATGTCACGATAATAAACCGCGAGCGCGCTTGTGCCCGGCGGGCCACCTCCGAGCCGGTCGACGAAGGCATCCTCGAACCGCGGCGGGACGGGACGGACCTCGAGAGGAATGTCCCGCCCCAACGCCTCGGCATCCGGGGGCTTCGCTTCCGGTGCCAGCACGAGCCGCAGAGACGCACCCTGGATCGTTCCGTCTGTCACATCGTCGCGATCCAGGGCGCGCTCGAGAAGCGCGCGCCGGGCACCCGCGCCGGCAAAGAGCCGGAAGGTCCTGCCCCGCACCGTGTCGGTGAGATCGGCAGGCGGTCCCGAATGCAGGAGCTTTCCCTCATGCAACAGGTGGACGGTGTCGCAGCGCTCGGCCTCGTCGAGATAGGCTGTCGACCAGAGCACCCCGATGCCGGAGCTCGCGAGCTCAGCCACCATCGCCCAGAGTTCGCGGCGTGACACCGGATCGACCCCGACGCCGGGCTCATCGAGAAGCAGGAGTTTCGGCGCACGCACCATGGCACAGGCCAGCCCGAGCTTCTGCTTCATCCCCCCCGAGAGCCGGCCCGCGAGCCTTGGCTTGAACCGGGCAAGATCGGTAAAGTCGAGAAGTTCGGCAAGGCGCGCATCAAGCTCGGCTAGAGGCAGCCCGCGAAGCTCCGCATGGAGGGTGAGATTCTCGATCACGCTCAGATCTTCATAGAGACCGAAGCGTTGCGGCATGTAGCCAAGTGCGGCGCGATCCGAGCGAGTGGCCGGCGCACCGAGTACCTCAACACGTCCTTGATCCGGATCGAGCAGGCCAGCGAGAAGACGGATCAGAGTGGTCTTGCCAGCACCGTCGGGACCGACAAGACCCGTCATCCGGCCCGGCAAAATATCCAAGCTCACGCCGTCGAGCGCGGTGACCGCCGGTCTGGCGAAACGTCGGATGACACCTTCGAGACGAGCCAGTGCTGCAGTCATGGCGCATTTGCTGCGAGACGCACCGTAACTGGCTGCCCTTGGCGCAGCATGTCGTCGGGATCCTCTACGGTGATGCGTAGGCGGTAGACGAGATCCGTGCGCATCGTCTCGGTCTGGACGGTCTTAGGCGTGAATTCCGCGGTGGCGGAGATGAAGCCAATAGTCCCGTGATAGGCTTCGGCCCGGCTATCGGTGTTGATCTCCACAGACATTCCAGGCGCCACACGGCCGAGATCCGGCTCCGCTACATAGGCTCGCACCCGGACCGGCCGGTCGATGGCAAGCGTAAGAACAGTGCCGCCCGCCGGCACGATAGCTCCGGGCTCCTGCGCACGGGTAAGGATCGTCCCCGCCGCAGGAGCGACGAGGACAGCGTCGTCATAATCGGTCCGCGCCCGGTCACGCTGCGCAATTGCTGCAGCATAGGTCGCGGCAGCGGCCGCAATATCTTCGGGCCGAGCGCCTTCGCGCATCAGAGAAACCGCTTCTTCTGCCGCCGTAACCTGGGCTTCGGCCGCGCGGAACTGCGCCTCGCTCACATCGAAGGTCGACTGGCTTATCGTGCGCGAGTTAAGCAGGCGGGTCTGGCGCTCGTAATCGACCCGAGCCTCTGCGAGAGCGGCCCGGCGTTCGGCGAGGGCAGCTTCGGCTTGGGCGATGTCCTGCGGCCGGTTGCCGTTCCGAAGCTTCTCGAGTTCGGCTTGAGCAGCGTCGGCCTTGGCCTGTGTGGAATCGAGCGAAGTCCGGAGAGGGGTGGCCTCAAGACGCGCAAGTGTTTCGCCCTTCGGCACGCTGGCCCCCTCTTCGACTGGAATCGCTGTGATGCGGCCTCCAACGCGGAAACCAAGATCAACGGTGCGAATATCGACATTGCCGTAAAGCTCGAATTCCTCGGCGCTCCCGTCTCCCCAGATGCCGAGTCCCCGAGTTCCCATCGCGGCGATGACGAGCAAGGCAAGGAGAGCTAACGGAATCAGAAGCTTTTTCATCGGCGTTCGCCCTCCAGCAAGATCGCACGGAAGTTTTCGCGGATCACGTTGCGCAGTATATCAGCCTTCTGCGGGCCAATCTCGTCCCAGCCTGTTACCCGCCGCGCGGTCTGGCATGCCGGCGCTCGCCCACCCAGTGGGCTGTCACGACATGAGGCGCGCCTCCCGCCTGACGCTACCATTTTTTTGGCCGTGTCATCCTTCAGCACCGCGTTGTTCAAGATCGCCTCCGCCAGAAGCTTCTTCAACTTGGCGTTCTCGTCCTCGGGTGCCTTCAACCGCCGGGCGTCTGCAACCGCCAGCCTGCCGTTGCGCGCCTTGAACTTGTAGAGGGTCGCCGAGCCCACAACGCGCTTCCGGCATAAATCGGCCGTCGACATCCCGGCCCCCTGCCCCTTCAGCATCCCGACGATCTGCTCTTCCGTGAACCTCGATCGCTTCATGTCCGTCTCCTCGAATGGATCGGACTCTGCCTCAAGCTCGAGGAGGATACGGGACTCAGGTCACTAGCCATATTTTACAGATCGGCTCGCTTGATAGTAAGAGAGGCATAAGGGCCAGGGCCGAAGCGCTCTGAGATCTGGGCGATCTCGACGGAGAAGTCGTCATGTGTACCGTCTTTATTCTGATCTTGTCGCGTGTAGATCACTTGGCTTCTGGCAGGGAAATATTCGCGCACCAACTCCCCAGAACTCAGAATGCGAACATGGTAGATCTCCGCCCCTTCTCCAAGCGGAACATCAGCTCCTTGCCAACTGTCACCATCGATGCGTGTACGCCGAACCCAACTCAAAGCAATGGCGCCACCCTCAACAAGTTCGGCCTCAACGTGTACTGGCCGATATGGTCGCCATCCGACCCCCTCGGCGGTAAAGCGCATTTGAAGAAAGACCTTTGAATCGTAAGACTTTCTCGCCGGCCCAATGCGATAGTGGCGCTCAAGACCAACGGCTGAGCGCGGCATATCGATCTGCTGCACTGCGTTATCCAGCAAAATGAAGTCAGTCCCGGCGGGCCAAGGGGTTGTCGCCAAGAAATCGGTCCCCGCCTGCCCTCTCAGCAAACTTGAAAGTCTGAAGCAACCATCCGGGCCTAGCTCCGCGTTGCCGAACTGGATGACTTCCCAGTCACCAGTTGGTCCACTGCGTAGCGCCGCCGCATTAGCCCCATTTAGAACATCTTTGTATTCTCGGCTCTGGAGCACACCAGATGCAAGCAGGACCCTGAATGCTCCATGGAACCAGCGACCACATGGGCCCGCCGGAACTGGATCGATGGTTTGACCCATTACTGCAGGCCGTGACATGTCGAGGCTCAATGAATAGTCGTAGTCGCTAGCGCTCGAATAGACCGCAACGGTGCCGGCCCAAGGCTTCTTCGCAACAGCAACATAAGGCGCATATGCGACCTCATCTCCTCGCAGAATCGGTAGATCCAGGAGCTCCGCATGAACTGGGGTTGCTGCGTTTAGTGCTCTGAGTTCCCTCCTGTCGATCTGATTGACTGCTATTTCATAGAGCCTAGGCTCCACACGTGTTGCGTTGATAATACGATGGCCCATTTCATCGACGCGGTCGATCCGATACAGATCTAGACTGCCCTCGCTGCGCAATGCCAGCGTATCCCCTGGGACGAGGTCGAGCGACGACGGCGGCAGTGCAAGATTGAGCGTATCCATAGCCACCAGACTTTCGGAAAGCCAGCGCTCGGCAATCGATTTTGCCATCCCCTCACCTAGCACGATCGAACAGTTTGTCTGGGAAACCCGCGAGCTCCCTTGTCCATCGGCAACAGCCTCGGTCGCACCTGCCGCATAGTCGCTGTCATCACGAACAAACCCAAAGGTCACGCGACTTGGGGTTTCGGACCGAGGTGCGCGGGTCTTTAGGAGCACTGGGTCCGAGCCAGTCACGACACAATCATCAGCGCAGATTTCACGCGATCGAGCTTCGCCGCGGCTCGTGAAAACAAGTTTCCCATTGCCAGTGAAACTGTCGAAAGCATGTGTCAACATCAGAGGTTGCAGGCTCTGGCGTGCTGTTTCGATCGAAGTGATAGCAATCCCCGTTACCGTGCCGTTGAGTTCATCGACATCGATATCAGCGGCGGAGAGCCCCGATCTTTGACACGTCTCGGCGACGACTTCAGCAAGTGAGCAAAGCGCAGCGCGCCCGTTAAGCCAGTGACCGAGATGGTAGTTGCCTCCATCAATCCAGGTATCCATGCGTGCTGGGAAATCCGGCCAGGGTCGCGCATCCCAGGCCCAGACATACGCATTGTCCATATCGACCATTGGTCCACCATAAAGGTCAGATATCGGATTATTGGTCTTATCCCCCCAATGTCTAAATGTAGCTTGCAGATAACGGCGTTGGATAAATTCGTCCTGCACGCCACTCGAGAAATAGGGAAGCATGCTTTCGGACGATTTCGGATCATGAAATACGTTTGGCTGGTTGGTACCCTTGTCTACAGCTGGGCATCCAAGCTCGGTAAACCAGATTGGTTTCGAGCGCGGCATCCAAGAGGTCGGGGCCTCTGACCTTGCACCCCCGATACGATTGAAGTGCGGATTGGACCACCAATTGACGAGGTCCTTGTAGCGAAAGATCCAATGCTCGCCATAAGCCGTGTCTTTGATCGGCCGCCTGTCCTGGGTTTCCCGAGCTCTTTCGTCTGCATAGTACCAGTCGTAGCCTTCGCCACCGGCCACATTTCCGCCGAGATAGTCCAGATTGTAGATCGAGCCGTAGTCGGCATCTGCATGCTGACCGCCGTCGCGCCAATCTGATAGCGGCATGTAGTTGTCGATCCCAATGAAATCGATGTCGTCATGCGACCAGAGAGGATCCAGATGAAACAGAACTTCTCCACTCCCGTCGCCAACTTGATGCCCGAAGTACTCTGACCAGTCCGCGGCATAGCCAATTTTTGTGGCCTTCCCGAGGATGGCACGCACATCCGTTGCCAGACGACGCAGCGCCCGAACTGCGGGAAAGGATGCTTCACCGTCCCGGATCTGCGTAAGCGAACGCAATTCGGATCCGATACAGAAGGCATCGACGCCTCCTGCAGCCGCACAGAGATGCGCATAGTGGAGCACGAAACGACGATAGCTCCAGCCATCCGAACCGCGATAGACTGGACGTTCGCCATCGAACACAAACTCATCGGCAGTCGCAGTCCCAAAGAACTTCTGCACTTCGTCCGCGGCCCGTGCCGACTGATCGGGAGACCCCGGACGTCCTGGGGCCTCGGAGAGTGTGATGCGACCGCGCCAGGGAATGGCTGGCTGGCGCAGATTACCTGTCCAAGGATCTCTCAAGCCGTTCTCGGCAAGAATATCCATCAGAATAAATGGATAGAACAACACGCGCTGGCCCGCGTTCCGAATACGGCGAATTGCCTGTATCACGCTTTCGTCAGCCGGGGTTCCGCCGAATACCGGTCTGTCGTCAACGCGCCCAACCATGCGGGCTGATGCCCGAGACAGACCTGCAACCCGCCAAGGCATAGGTTCACCATCTTCCAGCTTCTGCTCTACGGCGGGAAAGATCTCACAATGATCGCATCGAAGATCGCTACCGAACCAGCTGACGACAAGCGAAATCGCTTTCGCGTTCGGCAGCTCGGCCTTCAGCTGATCCAGCGAAGCCAGAATGTCTGGAATACCTCTGTCATTATGGACATTGGCGACGTCGAAGATGCCCTTGTTACGCACGAACATCACTTGCTCCGTCGCGAGTGCGTACTCTCCGGTTCCTGGGACGAGAGCGACACCCTTCACATCGAGCGCCGGCGAACGTGTTGGCAGATCCTGACTGATATTGGATCGACGAAAGACCTCGAAGTTGAACTGCGGAATTCGGTTTCCAAACTGCGTCAGTTGAAGATTTTCAAATACGACATAGGCCAATCCCCGATAGGCTGGCGTCGCATCGAGTCCCTCAATGGCAGCAATAGCTGGATCAGGAAGCTGATCTTCCGTGCCGCGATAGACCCTCAAAGTGACATCAGTCTGATCAAGCGGCTGACCGTCAGCCCAGATACGACCAATGCGCAGTATCTCTCCTTCGCACAGAGCAAGCGCAATGCTGATCGAATAGCTGTATTCCCTGAGCGTTCCGCTGCCCCCTTTACCGCCGACACTTTCCTCGTTCACGGCTTCCAGAAACCGGCTCGACCAGATGAGTTGCCCTGCGACACGCATGCGCCCGAAGACACGCGGTATGACGGCACCTTCGCTCGCGCCCATGATCCGGAATTGATCAACGTGTCCCGTTTCGACGGTCGCAGCGCCTTGGCCCAGAATTGTCTGATCAATCGAATTCCCGATGATTGCACCGGCCGCCTTGCCCAATGCCATCGCGGAAACTCCAGCAAGCGATCCACCAATGGATCCCCCAAGCGCGGCACCTGCGGCAGACAAGACAAGCGTTGCCATCAAAAACTCCTGTCTGGAAATCGGAAAATGCCGGCGATGCGCTCGGACCAAGTCGGAGTCAGAGGCGACTCGACCACCCCATGACCCGAATAGGCATGTATCAGCGTTTCATAGCCTTCGTCGGATCTAGCAAGAATGCCGATGTGCTTCGCGACACCGCCGTCCTTCATACGCATGACCACGACATCGCCGACGAGAGCACCACCAGATGGGACTCGTGTCATATTGCGCGCAGCAGCAGCGAGAAGCTCCTCCTCGCCACCCACGTCAGACCAGTCCGGCGTGTAAAACGGCACGGCTTCCGGCTCGGGGCCGATCGCCTCCCGCCACAACCCTCGAAGCAAGCCTAGGCAATCGGTGCCAACCCCCCTGCAGCTCGCCTGATGCCGATAAGGTGTTCCCAACCACTGCCGTGCAAGCGCAACGATACGTTCACCTTTGACACACGGCTCCTCATCTGAGTCTTGACCCATCATGCACCTCACCTGCCTTCGGATATGCGGCAACCCAATCTTCGCCAGGAATGTGCGGAAAACCTCCGAAATTGAGCAGATTTCCGAACTTCCGACGGCACGTCGAAGCCTGTTTGTCGCAGCCGGCAACGACACTGAAACGATCACCGACCAAGGGCAGGTCTGTCGGTGCAATCCAGAGATCAAGTTCACGCATGCCATCGGCCCGCAAGCGATCCGCCCGGACGATGGAGGTCGTTCCCGCATTGGGCCCAGAAAGCCAGTCGATCTGACCATGCGCAAACCAGTTGGACACGGCGGCACCCAACCCGCCACATATAATTCGCGCATCGGTCGTATCTGCTGCGATCTCACCAGTCGCCATGTAGCCGGACGTATTCACATCGAAGCCGCACCTTGCATCACCCAGAACGCAGTCACAGCTGCGAAGGATAGACCGTCCCACCGGCATATTGAGCTCTTCGGCTAGCCCTCGCAGCTCAACCTCGAAAGTCCCATCCGAACGCCGAATTTCCCCAAGAGTGCCCCGAAAAAGCAGGACTCTCAGCTCGGGTCGCTGCCAGTCCACCAGCCAATGAAATATCTCGGCGCGATCGAAGCGCCCCCGCCGGATGTCTTCTTCCCGTATTGTTGAGGCCGAGAGCGCCCCAACTGCTTGGCAGTTGTCGACGCTCAAACCGTTTGACATCTGCAAGGCATTGGCATCGAGCCCACTGCTCGCCTGGAACTTCAAACCGTCGAATGTCAGGTCGGCGTCATGGTCCGTGAAGCCCAGGACCACACCATCTCGCCGCGATATCTTCCAGCATCGGCAGAGAGTAGTTGTCCCGCTCACCAGTCGCGCATGAAGTTCCGATGGAATGTCCCGCATCAGACGCGCACCTCCATAATCGGAATTGATGGAATTTCGCCTGCAGCGAATCCCGCAAGACTGGTCGTGATCCGATCTGTGTCAAAGCGCACCGGCACGTCATATTCGAACCCGGCCGTGATGATCGCACCTTCAGCCGGAGCCTCCAGAAAGGTCATTTCCCCTCTGGTGTCATCGAGCACGAAACCAGAACCGGCAGAAACAGGTTTGCCGCCGACCGCAACAATCACGGATGCGCCGACCGGCTTCACAATTGGGCGTGTGTAAATATTCCCCGCGGAAGAGTAGCTTTTTACGAGCGAGAAGACCGTCCTTCCGCCATCGCCTATGCCGAGCTTCTGATCGAACATATCGATGCGCGCGGAAGGGCGGCAAGACTTGAAATCTGTCCAGTCCTTCCACCGGAAACCATAGAGTTGGCCGTGCCGTGCTTCAAAGAAGGCAATAACTTCAGTAAGATCATCGAGAGATCGAACACCCAGACCCGCATCATAGCGCCGCCGCGAATGCGCCCAGGGAGAGTTGCGTTCTTCGAACCCGTTGCTGAGCGTCACAATCTCGGTTCGCCGCTCAGGTCCGCCAGTCGAACCGATGGAAAGGTTCGCAGGAAATCGCACTTCATGAAAGCTCATCGTGTGCCTCTTCAGAGATTGCGCCGTCCGCGCTGAAGAGCACGGCTCATTTCAGCCGCGATCTGGCTTCGCGACTGCTGGAAGCCTGTGACATCGGGCGTCGTTACATTCATTGTCACATTGACTGAGCCGCCACCTCCGCCACGCACGCCGAGCTTGCCATCAGCACCTCGCGCGAGCGGCATGATCGCTTCAGGGCCAGCCTCGCCCATGAGGCCCATGCCACCGCGCATTGGAAACCGCGTTGGCTCGCCGACAACGCCGCCGCGCGCAAAAGCCGCCACACGCCCTGAGCTGAAAGCAGCTCCCTTATGAAACTGAAGCAATCCGCCCAAAATCGCCTCGAGCCCACCAGTCATCGAAGAACCGAGTGCATTCTGGATGGGGGCAACTGCCTTGTTCAGAACTGAGCCTGAAATGCTTGAACCGAGTGAGGCAAGCGCATCAGTGAGCCGCGCACCACCAAAGATCACATCGTCGAATGCACGCTTCACTGACGAGGTAACTGAACGAGACATGCCCGATGCCTCCTTGCCGGTGCTTTCGAAGCTCGACTGCAGACCCTGCAATTCCTTGCGAAAGGCCGCAGCAACTCCCCCGAGACCACCAAAAGTTTCTTCAAGGCCGGCAAACTGCTCCTCTAGAGCATCAAGGTCAGTTTCATGATCTTCCATGCTTACTCCGTACCGTCGTCATGAGCGATCGCGCTGTCGGGAAAGCGGGCAGCCAGATGGAGGAAGGCCGCGCGGGTCAGGGTCTGCCGAGTCTCACCAAGGCCGGCCATCAGCATCAATTCGACCGGAGTAAGAGACCAGAAAACATCAGGACGGAGCCCCAAGTCGGTCAGGCCCAGCCGCAGGAGCTGCGACCAAGCTATGCGGTTCATACAGAGAGGTCCTCTCCGGGCAGTGTAAATGTGATCTTGAGAAGCCGGGCCGCCGCCTGCGCGGCGGCGAGAGGTCCTCCGCCGATATGACACTTCAGGAGTTCGGCTTCGGTTATGCTCCAACCCGCTCCATTCAAGCCTGCCGTCAGCAGGCAAATAAGATCTCGCACCCGGAAGGCGCCTGTTTCGAACCTGGAAATCATGCTGAAAAGGGAGTCGCTCTCGAGCCTGCTCTCGAGTTCTGCCAGCGCCCCTAAAGTCAGGCGCATCTGCCGCATCTCGCCATTAACCTCGAGCTCAACTTCGCCGCGATAGGGATTGGCCATCAGATCGCCTCGAAGTTCAGGGCGCCTGCGGAGGCAAGCGAAAGCTCGTAGACCGCTTCGCCGTTGTAGTCGCCGGAGTACTCTATGCTTGTGATCTGAAATGGGCCCTCAACCGAACCAAAATCCGGGATAATAACTTGGAAGCGGGGAATCTCGCCGGCGAAGAATAGCGCTCTCACCCGTTCGTCAGTGGACTCGTCTCGAAAGATCCCGGATCCACTGATCGCCGCGCTACGCATGCCCGCCCCTGCAAGCAGCTCACGCCAGCGCCCCTCGCTCTCCAGATGTGTCACATCCACCGTCTCCGCATTGAAAGTGATGCGTGTTGCCCGAAGGCCTGCAACAGTCTGGAAGTCCCCCTCACCGGTCATGTCGAGTTTGATCAGAAGATCCTTGCCTCGTTGCGCCGTCATAGATCTTGTCCTTGCAAATCAATTTTTTGGGTCAGACGCCGTCAATTACGGCGCGGAAACGTAGCGTGATCAGCCGCTTCACTGGCGAGCGACCGCGCTCAGTCTTGGCCCGCAGCAAACGTAAGCTCACAATTCTATCCTCTCCAATGTCTAGGTGTGCATCGATAAGGGCTGAACAGATCGCTTCGGCGATACCCTTTGCTCCGGCAAAACCGTCGCGCGTCGAATGGATCGTGACATCGAATTCGTGGATACCGCCCTCGCTTGTCTTGCTCCCGAATGGCTTTACGACTTCATCGCCCAGCGTGACGAAGTAAGTCTTGCCATCCGTCATGCCCTGAAGCGGTGCGTCGTAAATCGCCGTTCCGACCCCGGCTGCGACTGCAGGGTCTGATGAGAGCTGGCGGTAAACTGCAGACTGCAACGCCGCGGAGAATACATAGCTCATGAGGTTCTTCCCTCTTCAGCCTGAATCTCGAGATACCGCGCCGACAACGATGCTTCCGTGACGCTGAGGATGTCGAACACGCGCTCCCCCTCACGAAACCGCTGTTCTGGGCGGGGACGCGAGGGAGCACCTGGCGGAGCTGCGCGGACAAGAATGCGATGCAGGATTCGTGATCGCGGCGCAAAACTTGCAAAGAACTCTGTTCCGCTCCGTGGTGTCACTTGGGCCCAAAGAAAACCAAGCACGACCCAGCTCACCACGAAACCGCCCGCTCCGTCAGGCATAGTTCGTCGCTCTTCGAGTGCAAGCTTTCTGGTAAGCGAGACGGCCGTTTTCACAATCCGCCCCCAACCCGCATTGCCCGATAAGACTCCATCAGCACCAGAACACCAAATGGCATGGTATCCCGCGCCGTGATGTCTTCGTTCCGGTGCTCATAGAAATGGGCCGCAAGCAGGAAGACAGCTTGTCGCAAATCAGCCGGGACGCTTTCCCAAGCCGTGCCGAAGCCAGCCGTGAACCGGATTTCGGCTTGGCCTGAGCGCGGAATGGGTGGGAGTGGCTGCCCTCCACCCCCGAGAAGGCGCGGTCGGCGCGCATCACGCACGAGATGCCAGGCTGTGGAGATGACCTGGGTCTCGCTCGCATCTGCAGCGATCATCAGGATCTCATCTACCGACTGCACCGGCCCGGTTGGAAGACCCTGACTGGTTTCGCTCTGCCAGCGCGTTACTGTCCAAGAGAACGATCGGGCAAGCAGGGCAAGACCGAGCCGGGCTTCGATCGCCGCCATGGCGGCCCTCAGATACAGCTCGAGGACGGCATCTTCTGATCCGTCGTCCGAAAAGCCTGATCCAAGCCGGAGGTGTTGACCAAATGCGCGCACCGGTATTGCGGCCGAAGGGGGCGCGCTCACTTCCGTCAAAATCATCCTGAGTCTCCTAAACCCGGGCATCAGCCCGATGCTATGCGCATCACCAGCAGGCGCTCGAGCGTTCGATCGCGGCTAGTGCGCACTCGGTTTGAAAGAAGGTAGAATCGCTCTGCATGTCCGCCGAAGAACACCGCGCGCGATTTCTGAAAGTCGTGACTTTGCTCGGAGACCGAAAGATCTCCAGGCCGGAACGTCGCATTGCGAATGTTCCAGCCCAGATCGTCAACGATGATCTCGAGGGGGGCAAGATAGCCCGCGCGCCAGTCAAGAACTACTTCCTGCAACGCATCCTGCGCCTTGAGGACATAAAATGTCATCGAGGAGACCTGTTTGTCGGAACGACAGGGAACACACCCCCGCGCCGCCCGAACGGAAAAGGAGCAGCGATGGAAAGCGCAGGGGTGTGTCTGGCCGTCACCCAATTGCGACGGCCGGTTGCGGAAACTGAGGCGGATGTAATTTCCGCTCAGCTCACCGCAAACTTCAGCAGCTTGATCGCGGCAAAATCACTGACATCACCACCGATGCGCTTGGTGGCATAGAAGAGAACGTGTGGCTTTGCCGAAAACGGATCGCGCAGAATCCGTAGATCCGGGCGCTCAGCTACAGTGTATCCAGCACGGAAATCACCAAAGGCGATCGCAAAGGAATCGTTCGCGATGTCGGGCATGTCCTCTGCGATCATCACTGGGTAGCCCATGAGACGTGCAGGCTCGGCTGCGGCCAGGCCGTCGGCCCAGAGAAAACGCCCATCGGCGTCCTTCATCTTCCGGACAGCACCTGCCGTCTTCGAGTTCATCACGAAATTCGCATTGGCCCGATACCGAGCGCCAAGCGCATAGACAAGATCGACAACAGCATCGGCCGGCTCGCTGGAGCTGAAATCGCCAACCGATCCGGTCGGGACATAGCCGAGAGATCCCCACGACCAGAGCTCGTTCGTGACCTGGGGATAGGCCAGAAAACCGGTTGGTTTGTCGTGACCATCACCCGCAATGAAGGCGTGAGCTTCGGCGCGGCTGAACTTGTCCGCAATTCGGCGCGCGAGCCATCCCTCGACGTCAAATGCACTGTCATCGAGCAGCCGCTGCGACGCACGCGGCAGGGCCGACAGCTCGTGCAGCGGGATCGAGATACGTTCGACCTGAGGCGTCTCGGTCTCAGAAGCAGGCTCATTCTCAGTCGCCCAGCCTGCGCCGACATCGCTATGATCGACCAGCACATCGAAGGCCGTTGCTTCAACCGTTACCACGTTGGCGATAGATCGAATTGACGATGCATCACGCAGTACCCCGATAATCTCATTCGCCGTTTGCGGATCAACCAGATATCCGCCATCCCCGGCAACGGCTGAGGATAAAGCCTTTTCTTCAACACTCAAACTGCGCAGCCCGTCATCATCTCCGCAGCGGAGGTAGGCAGAAAACGCCTTGCGGTGAGGCGTGGAGGAGTCGGCAGCACGTGCAAGCGGGGGACGCGACATCGCGATCGACTTACGGTCAAGCATGGCCAAACGAGTTTCCTGTTCCTTGAGTCTGGATTTGATCTCAGATTGAAAACTATTGAATTCACTGAGAAAGCCGGAGATGGCGCTCTTGAATTCAACGTGTGGGTTCTGCCCAAGCACGAAGGCCTCCGCCCGGGAGTTAATCTCAGGATTGGTCATCAGTAGAGTTCCTTGGTGACTGATGGTTTTGCTTGTCCCTTAGGCCAGCAATTCCCTGGCTTCGCGAAACGTCTCAGCCAAGGTCAGTGCCAGATTCTCTTCCATGTCGGAGACCTCCGCCTGCACCCGCGCTTGAGGAAGCATGGGAAATGTCACCAGGGACACCTCCCAGAGTTCGATTTCATGCAGCATGCGCTGGCCCGAAGCGGTCTTTTCGCTGCGCAGGGTTCGGTAGCCGATCGAAAGCCCGTCGATCGCGCCTGCCTTAAGAAGCGCATGGGCCTCTCGAGCCGCTTGGACCTCAAGAAGCAGCCGCCCCTTGACGAAAAGTCCACGGGCATCCTCTCGCACTTCATCCCATACTCCGATCGGCTGAGTCGGATCGTGCTGCCAGAGCATCTTCACTGCACGGCCGGATTTCTCCAGACGTCCAAGTGACGTCCCATATGCGCCCGACTGAACAATATCGCCGCCCTGATCCTGCGCACCGAAAACACTTGCGTATCCCGAGATGACAGCGCCCTCCTTGAGAGCCAAGTCGTCATCGAAATTTCGAAACTTCGTTTCAAGCACCGACCGATAACCCGGTAGGAACATCATTTTCGCACCTCGAATTCATTGCTTTCGATCCGCATGACCTTCGGTGGAAGCCCCGACACCTCGATGCTCCATGACATGCTCAGGATGTAAGTTCCTGGAAGCAGTCCGGGACAATTCGGGTTCGGAGGAATATTCATCCACCAGTTCAGGTCAGTCTCCGCAGGGAGGACAGCCGACGGCCGGTAGTCATTTCGTCCCTCCCGGGCACAGAACACGGCAAAATCAGCCCCATTCCTGCGACGTAGCGTCACGATCCAGCTCGCTGTGAAGGGTCGGCGAATCTCTCTCACAACATGAACGACCGGGCTGTCGCCGACGACAGCATCCTCGATGTCGACGGAGTGGACATGAAACCACCGGTCGCCCGACATTGCCCGAAGTACGACGCTCGACGCGCTGGGATAGAGTAGCCACGCGGTCGCGGTCCCGAGCAGGATACCGAAGAGGGCGAAATGCCACCTCTTCATTTCTGTATCCCTGCTACGATCTCGATCATCACGCCCTTGAAGGCCATCCAGCCCGCCGCCACGATCGCGGCCCAGCTGGCCACCGTCTTGATTGAAGTGAACAGCCAAAGTCGTCGCCTCCGTTCCTCGATAAGGAGGTCGATCGCCGCCATTTTTTCCCGAACCTGCTCTGGCGAGCCCATTGAACGGATGATTTCGATATACTCGCGCAATTCCTTGTCCGTGCTCGAATCGAATGGTTCGTACAGGTAGCGTGAGCCGCCACCCCGCGGCACGTTCCCCGTCATCAGTCATCCCTGAGCTTCGGCAGGCCCAGCATGTGGCGCTTTTCGGCATCGCTGAGGAAGTCAGCGTCGGAGATGCGTCGCCACAGGGTCTCCCGCTCCTCGTTGAGCGCTGGCACATTGTCGAAATCGACCTTGATCTGGAATCCAGCGCGGTAGAATTGCGGGAGCCAAGCGGAAATTGAGGCCATCGCCTTGGAAACGAGCGGCAATACGCTCAGCCGGTAAAATGCTCGATGGGCTTCCTGATAATTGGCGTAGGTGTTGTCGCCCGGCAAGCCCAAGAGCATTGGCGGAACCCCAAATGCGAGCGCGATATCCCGTGCGGCCGCAGCCTTGGTGTTGTGAAATTCCATATCCGACGGGGAGAAGCCCATCTGCTTCCAATCGAGACCGCCTTCGAGAAGCATAGGCCGTCCAGCATTCCGGGCACCTTGATGATATGTCTCGAGCTCATCGAGCAGGCGAGCGTACTGATCCGCTGCGAGCGCGCCTTGACCGTCTGCCCCCCTGTAGACGATCGCGCCGGAGGGACGCGCGGCATTATCGAGGAGCGCTTTCGACCAGGTACTTGCCGAGTTGTGCACATCAATCGCACTTGCCGCGGCCTGAAGCGGCGATAAACCGTAATGATCATCCTGTGGATGGAAGCTCTTGACGTGCAGTATGGGGGGACACTCCTGCCGCATATCAAAGGTATGCTTGTTCGCTCCAAGCACATATTCATAAGCTACAGGCCATCCGTCATCGCCTGGAATAACCCGCATCCTGTCAGAGCGAAGCGCATAAAGTTCTCGTGGACCGCCCGAGCTATCCTCACCTGCGGCTTCCAAGAAGGCATCCCCGGAAAGGAGAAGGTAGCCGTAGAAGCTCTCAAGAAGTGCAGGGCCGGCTTGACCGGGATTGGGTGCTGCCAGAAGCGAGAGGACAGGATGCTGATCGTATCGACTCTTCTCGTCCTGCACGACAATCGGCACCGCGGCAGCCGCCTCTGAAATCAGCTTTACGCAGCGGAACGTAACCGGATTCTTCAGAAAACCGATCCGCGTTAGCGTTACGGAGTCTCGCGACGACCATGCAGCCCGACCCGCGCCATGGAATGCCACGACTTGCGCAGCTGCGGAAGCCTTGGCCTCGTTCGTCTCTGATTTGGGCGTGCGAAAGAACTGCAAGACCATGGGTTGCTTGCTCCTGAGTTACGAGGTTGGCTCGCTCGGCGCCTTTGGATCGTGGGAAGCAGATCTAGCTACAGCCTAACGCCGCTCACCCCATGTCGTTGGGCGACGGCACCTTCGTGACTGCAACTTTCCAAGATCTGCGTCAAAGGCCCCGAACGCGCGGCGCACGATACGTCGCCGCCGGGTCGATCATCAGATCCGTAATCGCCCAGACAAGCGCATCCACACGATCGGGGCTACCGGACCCGATGAACCCATTGGGAGTCATCTGCGTCATCTGGTCCTCTAATAATTTGAAGAGCTTCCGATGCCGAACCCGGCCTTGCTCATAAAGCGCCGCAACAGGTTCTGCTCTAGCACTCTTCCCGCGATGGGCACGCACCGCGCGGAACGGGATCAAGGGATCGATCTGCCGGATAACTGCAGCAACAAGATCACCCCCCTGGTTGACCTCTGCCACCAAGCGATCAGCATGATACCTGCGAAAGAGTGAAACGGCACGCTCCGCCCATGCCTTGGGAGATGCGCTGCTGACACTTCCATCTTCAATAATCTCGGCCGCCCAATCGGATGGCGAACCAGATTGAGATACACCTGCTACGACAATGCCGCAGTCATCCGAGTACTTGCCACTGGTCACCGGTGGATCAACTGCAACAACGATACGCCCGACGCTCACCGGAGGGAGCTTCCTTGATTGCTCAAGCATGCTCCACGTCCAGAGCGCACCATCAAAGTCTGCAAGAATCTCACCGTCGAGCTCCTGGCGTCCGAGGCGGCTCTGACCATACTTTTGTGTAACGCCTTCAATGAAACTCTGCGCGAGGTGCATCCGGTTGGCGGACGTCGGAGCACGGGTAACGACCGCGCACCTCTCCCGAAGCAATCGTCGTAGGAGAGCGTTATTCCGTGGCGTCGTCGTCACGATCTGACGCGGCCGGGCACCAAGCCTTAGTCCGAACTGGAGCATATCCCAAGCATCTTCCGCCTTCTTCCACTTCGCAAGCTCATCGCTCCACGCGCAGTCAAATTGCGGCCCACGTAATGCTTCCGGGTCACTTGCCGAAAATATTTGAGCCGTTGCGCCGTTAGGCCACAGAAGCCGGCGGCGCGTTGCCTGCCATTCCGGCCTGCGATCCGGGGGCGTGCATCGCATAAGCCCCGAGTCCCCGAAGACCATCACTTCACGCGCTTGATCCAAAGTTTCAGCGACAAGTGCGACCCGGGAACACGCTCCCGGATCACTTGGCCGCGCACCCTCTACCTGAGAGCGGATCCATTCCGATCCGGCGCGGGTCTTGCCCGCACCGCGCCCTCCAAGAACGATCCATGTCGTCCAGTCGCTCTCGGGCGGTCTTTGGTGACCCGCCAGCGCCCAATGCTCAAAGAGCCATGGAAGAGCAAGAACGGCATTGGGGCTCAATGTGTCGAGAAGCGCGTCAGCTTCCTCGGCTGGCAAGCCAGACAGAAAGTCTCGAAGCGATCTCGGTTCGGGCGGCGTCGAGATCGAGTTCTCGGATCGCTCCGTCCGTGCCGGTTCGTTGTTGTTTTGCAAGATTTCCCTCGAGATCAAGTACAGTCTGAAGCGCCTTGTGATGCGCCCGGACTGCGTCCAGCGATTTGCTGCAATCAAGATCCTGTAAGGCGTTTTCCTTCAGGAGCTTTAGCCTGTCCCGAAGGGCAATAGAGAGATCGCGGTAGAGTTCGATTGTTCGCGAAAGCCTGTCTGCTTCCGCTGGTCCATTCTGTGCTGAAATTGTCATTCTGCAAATTGCCCCGGCTGCTCCGCCCGGGCAGAAACGAAAAAGGCAGAGCGCGCCTAAGCACCTCTGCCATTCACTTCTTCCAGCTTGGAAGGATATATACCTTAGAGCGTTCGCCCTGTCAATCACTAAATCCAAGGTTGTGAATATTTGCCCTGCGCCGCATGATCAGCCGGATCTGACGGCAAATGCCAAGAGCCAAGAAACTCACTGTCCCCCCGTGCCGGCCTCCTCGGCAGCACGTGCACGCTCCGCTTCGATCTGGCGCCACTTCACCACATTTGCATTGTGCTCCGCCAACGTGCGGGAAAATACATGCCCTCCGGTACCATCCGCGACAAAATACAGGTTGTCAGTCTGCGCGGGATGAGCCGTCGCCATGATCGCATCTCGCCCGGGGTTGGCGATGGGCGTTGGAGGCAATCCGAGAATGACATAGGTGTTGAACTCGGTCCGCGCCACGAGCTCGCTGCGCCGAAGCCCGCGGCCTAAGGCACCCTGTCCTTTGGTAATGCCATAAATGACCGTCGGGTCGGTCTGAAGCCGCATCCCACGCTCGAGCCTGTTGATAAAGACGCTTGCTACCAGATCGCGCTCCGCGGCAACACCTGTCTCCTTCTCGACGATGGAGGCAAGAGTAAGTAGTTCTTCAGGCGTCTTCAGTGGCAAGCCTTCATCTCGTCCGGCCCAAGCCTGAGAGAGGATCTCGGACTGGCGTGTCTGCATCCGCTCGATGATCCCTTGGCGACTATCGCCCTTCTGAAAATCATAGCCTGCGGGCGCAAGAGATCCCTCGGTGGGAATGGTCGTGATCTCGCCGCTCAGCTCTTCGCGCGCCCGCAGCATCTCGACGACCTGCCAACTTGTCCAGCCTTCCGGCACCACAATCTGCCGGATGACGTTGCCTCCAGCGTTGAGAAGCGCCAAGACTTCTTCCATCGAAGTCCTTGGCTCAAACTCGTATTCACCGTACTTCAGGCCGCGGTCCTGCTTGGTATAGCGAGCAGCAATCCTGAAAATTGTTGGATGCGCGATAATGCCATCTTGTTCTAGGCGATCAGTAACCCGCGTGAGCGTATCGCCCTGCTCAACCTCGAACCTCATCGGCTCTGTCAACGGGCCAGGGCGCCGGTACTGCGACTGAGCCCACGTAATCAGGCCGAAGACAAGAACGAGCGCGACGGCTATCAGAGTCAGAGCGTTGGCAGCGACATGCCGCATCATTGCAATAAATCAATCCACGCGGCGCAGGACCAGTGACGCATTCGTCCCTCCGAAACCGAAGGAATTCGAAAGCGCAACATCGATCCGGCGCCTCACTGCAGCATTGGGAGCGAGATCGATCGCAGTCTCGACCGAAGGATTCTCGAGGTTCAAGGTCGGCGGTGCGATCTGATCCCGCAGCGCAAGCGTACAGAAGATTGCCTCAACCGCCCCTGCCGCACCGAGAAGATGTCCGATCGACGACTTCGTGGACGACATTGTCACCTTGCCCGCGGCATCGCCAAGCAAGCGCGTCACTGCACCAAGCTCGATCTCATCCCCAAGGGGCGTCGAGGTGCCATGCGCATTCACATAATCGATCTCGTCTGCCGTAATTCCGGCGTCACGCAAGGCTGCGCTCATCGCCCGGAATCCCCCATCGCCATCCGGAGCAGGCGAGGTGATATGATAGGCGTCACCGGAAAGCCCATAGCCCAGAACTTCCGCGTAGATCTTTGCACCACGCGCCTTCGCATGTTCATATTCTTCGAGAACGAGAGCCCCGGCTCCCTCTCCCATCACGAAACCGTCACGCGCCTTGTCATAGGGGCGGCTTGCCTGTCTCGGCGTCTCGCTGAATCCCGTCGAGAGCGCCTTGCACGCCGCAAATCCGGCAATCCCCAACTCACAGATTGCTGCTTCTGCGCCACCGGCGATCATCACATCAGCATCGCCATGACGGATCAGACGTGCGCCGTCTCCGATGGCGTGCGCCCCGGTCGAACATGCGGTAACAACAGAGTGGTTGGGTCCCTTGAACCCGTAGCGGATCGATACCTGCCCGGAGCAGAGATTGATAAGACTTCCGGGAATGAAGAACGGCGAAACCCGGCGCGGCCCCTTTTCTTTCAGGATCAGCGTTGTCTCGGCAATCGTCGTCAGCCCTCCGATGCCGGAGCCGATGATGACGCCAGTGCGCTCGCGATCGTCTTCGTCCTCGGGCATCCAATCCGCATCCCGCACGGCCTGCTCCGCAGCGGCGAGCGCGTAAAGGATGAAGGGGTCGATCTTGCGCTGATCCTTCGGAGCAACCCAGTCGTCCGGGTTGAAGGTTCCGTTCGATCCGTCACCGTAAGGCACTTCGCAAGCGATGTCACAGGCAAGATGACTAGCATCGAACTTGCTGATCTTGCCTGCGCCGGATTCTCCAGCCAGCAGCCGCGACCAGGTTTCCTCTACGCCGCAGGCGAGCGGGGAGACCATGCCAAGTCCAGTGATTACAACGCGCCGCATCTGAATTCCGTGAGCCGTCTTTGAGGTCTAGACCGTGTAGCCTGAAAGGCTCGGTGCAGACAAGCCTCCTAGGCTGCCCTTTACGTCAACAGACACCCAGCCGCCTTGGCATACAAAAAAACGGCGCCGCAAATGGGCGCCGATTATCGTAACGTTCCGATCGGAAGATCAGGATGCGGAGTTTTCCGTGATGAACTTCACTGCATCACCATAGGTCTGGATCGTCTCGGCGGCGTCGTCCGGGATCTCAATGCCGAACTCTTCTTCGAACGCCATCACCAGCTCGACGGTATCGAGGCTGTCCGCGCCAAGGTCGTCTATGAACGAAGCGCTCTCCGTGACCTTGTCCTCGTCAACGCTCAGATGGTCCACCACGATCTTCTTCACGCGTTCTGCGATATCGCTCATGTTTCGTCTTCCTCTTCTGCCTGGTCTCAGGCCAAGCTACCCAGCTGTTCTGCACCTCGGCGCCCTTGGGGGCCGCCGTCAAGTCCGTATTTATTATTGTTGTGCCGCTGCCCCCCGACACGGCAAGAACCGCCCGGAACAACTCGCGCGGCCTATATCACAACCGCAGCCGCTGGCAAATGCTAATGCGCAGGGCATTTCGTGGAGCAAACGGCACTCAGATCATTGCCATACCACCATTTACGTGCAGCGTCTGGCCCGTCACATAGGCGGCTTCCTGTGATGCCAAGTAGATCACTGCCGCAGCGATTTCCTCTGGCGTTCCGATCCGGCCAGCGGGAATTCCGCCTGAAACCTTGGATTTCTGCTCATCTGTCAGCACATCCGTCATTGCCGTTCCAATGAAACCCGGCGCGACGCAGTTCACGGTAATCCCGCGTCCGGCAACCTCGGCGGCTATAGACTTGGACATTCCGATCATACCAGCCTTGCTCGCCGCATAGTTGGCCTGACCAGCATTACCTGTGACCCCGACGACAGAAGTGATGTTGATGATCCGGCCCCAGCGCGCCTTCATCATGCCGCGCATCACTGCACGGGACAGCCGCATGGCGCTCGTCAGATTGACCGCGAGAACCGTATCCCAATCCGCGTCTGACATGCGCATGAAAAGCTGATCGCGTGTCATTCCGGCATTGTTGACAAGGATATCGAGCCCGCCCATCGCCTTCTCGGCATCCTTTGGAAGCGCCGCGACGGCATCCGCATCACCTAGGTTGCAGGGAAGAACGAATGCACCGTCGCCGAGCTCCGCCGCAAGTGCCTCCAATGGCTCGACCCGGGTGCCGGAAAGAGTCACTTTCGCCCCTTGAGCATGAAGCGCCTTGGCAATCGCGCCGCCAATACCGCCTGAAGCGCCGGTCACCAACGCGCACTTGCCTGAAAGATCAAACATGCGCTTCTCCTATTCTTTCGGCGAGCGTCTTTGCATCCGCTGCCGTATTTATCGCCACAACATCAACACTTTTGGCAATCCGCCGGATCATGCCAGATAGAGCCTTGCCCGCACCCACCTCGATCATTTGTGTCACACCCTGCTCGGCCATCCAGGCAACACTCTCCCGCCACCGGACACGGCCCGTCACCTGTGCAACGAGCAGATTTCGGATTTCCTCGGGGTCCGAAACGGCCTCGGCCTTGACATTCGCAACTAGCGGAACCGCGGGGGCATTGATCTGAACGCCCTTCAGCGCCTCCGCCATGGCTTCGGCCGCCGGCTGCATCAGCGCGCAATGGAAAGGCGCGCTGACTGGCAGCAGCATCGCGCGCTTTGCCCCCCGCGCCTTGGCCAACGCCGCAGCACGTTCGACCGCAGCCTTGTGCCCGGAGATCACGACCTGTGCCGGATCATTGTCATTCGCCGCCTCGCAGACCTCGCCTTCTGCAGCATCCTGCGCAATAGCGGTTACCGCATCGAAGTCGAGCCCCAGAACAGCGGCCATCGCGCCTTCACCTACTGGCACCGCGTCCTGCATTGCGCGCCCACGCAGGCGCAACATCCGCGCCGTGTCGGAAAGCCCCATCGCCCCTGCCGCACATAGCGCGGAATACTCGCCAAGAGAGTGCCCAGCTACGAATGCCGCATCCATTGCGCTCACACCTTCGGCTTCAAGCGCCCGAACCGCTGCAATTGACGTTGCCATCAAAGCAGGCTGAGCGTTCTGCGTAAGTGTGAGTTCCGCGATCTCACCTTCCCAGATCAACGCCGAAAGCCTCTCACCTAGCGCCTCATCCACCTCATCGAACACGGCACGCGCAGAGGGATAAGCCTCTGCAAGATCGCGTCCCATTCCGATCACCTGGGCACCCTGCCCGGGAAACACGTACGCTCGTTTCATCCCGTTTGTCCCTTTTCGTGGTGGCGACCTGACTAGCCGCACCCGGCAGCCGCCGTCCAGCCCCTTGCCCACCCGGATGCAGGCGCGAGGGTAACTTCCTCTCCGCCTCATAGAGTTTCAGCCAGAGCAAAATGGATCTTCAGGATAACCGACATCGACGAGACAGAGCCCATCCGGGGGACAGACGGGCCCACATGCCGCCCGCTCACGCGCGGCAAGCGCCTCGCTCACACGGCTTGGATCCCAGGCGCCTGCGCCGACACGCTCAAGCGTGCCGACGATGCTGCGAACCTGGTTATGCAGGAAGGAGCGAGCCTTGAGCCGGAACAGAAACTCTCGCCCCGATGGATAGGGAGCCTCCTGGATCTCAAGGATATCGAGCGTCCGCACGGGGCTATCTGCCTGGCACATCGCTGAACGGAAGGTCGTGAAGTCATGCCGCCCGATCAGATGTGCCGCCGCCTTGCGCATGGATTCGAGATCGAGTGGCCGGTTGACCCGCCATGCAAATCCCGCATCCCGCACGAGCGGCGCCCTCCGCGTCACCAGGCGAAAGAGATATTCCCGCGATATCGCCGAAAATCTGGCATGAAAATCGACGGAAACCAGCGCCGCGTCCACGACAGCGACTGGCGCAGGCCGGAGATGCGCGTTGAGGGCATCTCGCAACCGGAGCGGATCCCAGTCCCGATCAAGGTCGACATGAGCGACCTGCCCGAGGGCATGAACGCCCGCATCCGTCCGCCCTGCGGCACCGACTGCAGGAGCGGCGGGCTCGATGCGCGCGATGGCGGACTCAAGCGCACCCTGCACGCTTGGGTGCTCTGCCTGCCGCTGCCAGCCGGAGAACGGCCGGCCATCATACTCGATCTTCAGGGCATATCTCTGCATGCCCCGCCCCTACCCTTCCCACTCTCGCTTGCCAAGCCGCCATTGCGGCGAAGCCGGAGAGGCATTACCTCACTAAGTCGAAGCGCATGGGAGGCCCGGATTGATCCTGAACCGCATCACGCGAAGCGTCACCCGCGGGATCGAGGAGACGATCGAAGGCATCGGCGAGTCACTCTTCGATCCTGTTGTCCGGATCGGTGTCACCGGCCTCAGCCGCGCAGGCAAGACCGTCTTCATTACATCGCTTGTTGCCAACCTGCTTGATCGCGGTCGCATGCCGCAGCTTCGCGCAGCAGCGGAAGGGCGCATCCTTTCGGCGTGGCTGCAGCCACACCCAGATCACACCGTTCCCAGGTTCGCGTTCGAAGATCACATGGCCGCCCTTACGGCGCCAGAGCCTCACTGGCCCGAAAGCACGCGCTCGATCTCCACACTGCGCCTGTCCCTCCGTCTGCGCCCTTCGGGGCTCCTCACCAGTCTGGGCGGCCAGCGTACCATCCACCTCGACATCATCGACTATCCCGGGGAGTGGCTACTCGATCTGCCGCTCATGAGCCAAAGCTATGCGTCATGGTCTGCGCGCACGCTCGAGATGGCGGGGAGCCCAGGGCGTTCCGACCATGCAGCGGCCTTTCTCGCCCGCCTCAAGGACTGCGATCCTGCCGCCGCGCTCAATGAAGCAACTGCAACCGGCCTTGCGGAGAGCTTCACGGCCTACTTGGCGGCTTCGCGCGCCGCCGGCCTCTCATCTGTAGCTCCCGGACGCTTCCTCATGCCCGGCGATCTCGAAGGCACACCCGCGCTCACCTTCGCGCCGCTTCCTCAGCCCGCGGCCAAGCGTGGCGGATCGCTCTGGAACACCTTCGAGAAGCGGTTCGAATCCTACAAGCGCGTTGTCGTGGCCCCCTTCTTCCGTAACCACTTTGCACGCTTTGACCGGCAGGTTGTTCTCATCGATGCCCTTGGCGCCATCAGTGACGGTCCCCGCGCTCTTGAAGATCTGCGTACGGCGATGGCCGAGATTCTCACCTGCTTCCGGCCCGGCAAGAACTCCTGGCTTGCCCCCATCCTCGGGCGGCGTGTCGACCGCATCCTCTTTGCCGCCACGAAGGCGGACCATCTGCATCACAGCCAACACGCCCGGCTCGCCGCAATCGCGGAGGCGCTCGTCAAGGATGCCCGCGACCGCGCAAATTTCCGAGGCGCAAAGACCGGCGCAATGGCCATCGCCAGCCTCCGCGCAACGGTCGAGCAGACGGTAGAGCATCGGGGGCGCACCGTGGACGTAGTTCGCGGACGCCTTCTCGATACCGGTGAAGACGCCGCACTCTTCCCCGGCACATTGCCCGAAAATCCGGCGCATGTTCTTTCTCCGGCTCGTCACGGAGCCGAGGAGTGGCAAGGCACGGCTTATAATGTGACGCGATTCGCTCCGCCGAAGCTCGATCTGCACCCGGGCGAGGCGCCACCTCACATCCGGCTCGACCGTGCCGCTGAATTTCTCATCGGAGACCGTCTGGCATGACCCGCCCCGAGACAGATCCCGTCGGCGAGACCGGCCCCTTCATACTCCGCTCCTCCGACCTCCCAACCCCGGAAGCCTCAAGCCCCGCGGAAGCCCCACCCCCACCAGACGACGACGTTCCGCCGGAAGGCACCGCAATGCTCAAGGTTACCAGGCTTGCTGGTCGCCGAAGAACTGGGTGGGGAGCATGGTTCTGGTCTCTGCTTTCCGGCTTCCTGAGCCTGGTCATCTCGGTTGCAGCATATGACTACATCACCGGCCTCATGGACCGCTTTCCTGCCATAGGCACGGCTGCGCTGGTCATTCTCTGCCTGCTTCTCCTTGTCGTCTTCATTCAGGTTGCACGTGAGATCTGGGCTTTTCGGCGCCTTGCTCGAATCGACACCTTCCGCAGAGACGCGGCAAGCGCGCTGAGCTCTGCCGACCATAAGGCAGCAGTCGATCTCTCCAGAAGGCTGGAGGGTTTTTACGCGGGCCGGACCGATGTCGCATGGGGAGCTCAGGAGCTTGAAGCCAAGCGTTCCGATCTGCTCGACGCCGATGCCGTCATTGCGCTCACCGAACGCACGCTCTTCGAGCCACTGGATCGCGAAACGCGCCGCGAAATCGAGGCCGCCGCGCGCACCGTTGCCGGCGTCACTGCGCTCGTTCCCCTCGCGTTTGCGGATGTACTCTCCGCTCTCTCGATGAACGTGCGCATGATTCGCCGAATTGCCGAAATCTACGGCGCCCATGCCGGACTCTTCGGGTCATGGCGTCTGCTCCGGGCGGTTGCCACTCACCTGCTTGCGACCGGCGCTGTCGCAGTCGGTGATGATCTGATCTCCTCGGTCGCAGGCGGCAGCGCGCTTACCCGAATATCGCGGCGCTTCGGCGAGGGCATGATCAACGGAGCCCTGACCGCGCGGGTCGGCATAGCGGCAATGGAGGTCTGCAGGCCGCTGCCATTCTCGTCTCTGAGAAGACCTTCAGTCACCAACATTGTCAGACGCTCACTCACCGGCCTCTTTCCGGAAAGGGCCAGCTGATCTGCCGTCGAAAGCCGCGATGGAGCACAAATGATCCCGAGATTTCTTGAAGCAGCAGACGGTCGCCGCATCGCATATCATCACACGGAAGGATCCGGGCCTACTGTCGTATTCCTGGGCGGATTCCGGTCGGACATGAGCGGTACGAAAGCTCTCTTCCTGGAAGACTGGGCGCGGAAGAAAAGCATTGGCTTCCTGCGCTTCGACTACACTGGCCATGGTGCATCGTCGGGCAAGTTTGAGGAGGGCTCAATCGGAGACTGGGCACGTGATGCTGAGGAAACGATTAACCAGCTCACCTCCGGTTCCCGGATTCTTGTGGGATCCAGTATGGGCGGATGGATCAGTCTGCTTGTGGCATCTCGTCTAGGCACGAGCATCGCCGCAATTGTCGGAATCGCTGCAGCACCGGATTTCACGGAAGACGCCATGGTGGCGAACTTCACGAACCAGCAGCGCGTGGACCTGGAAGCGCTGGGTCATGTCGACGTCCCGTCCGACTACTCCGACGAACCATACCGCATCACCCGGCGGCTGATCGAAGATGGACGAAACAACCTGGTTTTGCGCACGCCCCTTCAGTTGCCCTTCCCGGTGCGCCTGTTGCACGGCTCGGAAGACCACGATGTGCCGCTGTCCGTCGCTCTCCGCCTTCTGGACCACGCGACCGGACCGGACCTCCGCCTGACGATTGTCAAAGGCGCGGACCACCGGTTCAGCGAGCCTGAAAACCTCGCGCTTCTTGCCGATACATTGGAGTCGCTTCTGACCGACTGCCCACTTGGCAATCAAGGCTGAAGCGACCCGATTGCGCGGGCCAAGGACAGAGGTCTGCAGGTCAGAACAAGAAATGAAAAACTCGCATAGCGACCGCATGCGTCTGGAGAGTGGCCGACCGCACCACGCAGCCAGCCCGCGCGTTTCCGCTTCCGGGAGGTCATAAGCTTTCGCCGCCCCCCGGACTTTAGCCACCTAGCTGCATCAGGTAGTGCCCTTTCTCGACGCTACCTGATGCGAACCGAATACGATCGGGGAACTGAGCGCCCGGATTGCGGCCGCCCTGCGCGATGCCGGATCGGCAATGCGATAGTAGCTTTGCCGATCCTGTCTTCACTGGATATGTTCTGGGAACTTTGTTGTTCAGCCGACGAGGCCGGAGTAACAACTATCAACGTCTTGCTTGACTCGCGTTGATCAGACCTGCGCCGCGAGGCGTTCGATCTCTTCCTTCAGATGAAGCTTCTGGAGCTTGAGTTGCTTGATATCCAGGTCATTGGATGCCGGTTGCCGCTGCTCGGCTTCAATATGATCCGAAAGCGCCTGATGCTTCTTACGCAGCTCAGACAGATGGGAACTCACGCTCATGTTTTCCTCCATGCTGGTTAGGAACAACGCATGGAGTAAAACATGTTTTCATATATCTGTCACGCAGCGCGAAGCCGAGAATTCTCGATAAAGGCGAGTTGGAGCCGATCCGGGTTCACAAGTGTGAGAATGCCGCCGCCCGCGATCGCAATAAGCCCGAAAAAGCTCATGAGACCAATCGATTCGTCGAACCAGAAGAAGCCGACGACCATCGCGGTCAGGAGATTGAAATAGAGGAAAGGGGCAAGCACCGTCGCCTCGGCCCTTTGATATGCCGCGACCGTAAGAAAGTGACAGATGGCGGAGACACCACCAAGCGCAAGCGCTCCCAAGAACAGCGACGGTGAAAGGACTGGCAACCCTCCAGCAAAGGCGAAGGGCGCAATCAGACCGGCCCCAAGGAGAGACTGTACTGCAAGCGTCGAAAGTGCGTCCGTTTGCTGGGTCGCGCCACGCGTGGCCGCCAGATACGTCCCGAGCAACGCCCCACCAACCAGTGAAAAAATCGCGCCAAGCTCGATGCCGGCTTCAGGGCGCAGAAGCAGAGCCGCCCCCACAAAGCTAACGGCAGACCCGGCGAGACGCGTTGGCGTCGGCTCTTCCTTCCAGATTGCGATGCCAAGCAACCCGGAGACAATCGGCGCAATGAGAAACCCCCCGACGGCCTTTGCCATCGGCACCATGCCAAGGGCGGCAATGAGCGAGACCATTGCGCCCATGATGAGCCCCGTTCGGACGAGCTGCCCGACGCGGTCGCCCCGAGGCACGACGATCTTTCGACCTGTGCCTTTGGCGATTGCCGTCGCGATGAGACCTGCAGTCATATAACGGAGAAACGCGATCATCATCGGGGTGTGATCTGCAGCAAGCGTCTTGGCAACGCCATCGACGGCCGGGGTCAAAAGCATTGCAAGAATCAGAAAACAAACACCCGTTTGCATCGCACACACCCCACTACAATTGGCGGAACGACACTGCACCACTCGCCAATAGGTATAAAGTGATGAATTTATACCACTTTAACGAGAGTTTAGCAATAGCCCGGACAACTCTCGTAAAACTTTCACCACATCTTCCGTATAGTCGTCCCCGTCCCGGATGTGTGACTTTCCTTCATGAATAGTTAATGGATTATAAAGGCTTAGGGGTGCCCTCCGCGTCTTCCGCGCACGCACCAGAACACGATTTGCCGGCCTTCCCACCCGCGGAACGAGTGGTAAAATCTCGATCGCTCCAGCCGGGCCATTCAACGCCGCAAGTATTTCTGCAAGTCGCTCAGCCCTATGCACAATAACAATCGCCCCACCCTGCCGCAAACGGCGCATCCCTGCGGAAATCCAGGCATCAAGCCCTGTCGCTTCAGCCTCGCGATGAGCCCTGTCCCGTCCCGGGTCCTGCGCGCCGGTAGCAGCCCCGGCAGCGTAGAACGGCGGATTCATGATGACGTGATCGAAAGCGATCTCCCTGAGCGCTCGGGGCGGGGCGAGAAGATCTCCGTCATGGATAACAGCCGGTATTCCGTTCACCTCGGCATTTCTCCGCGCGAGCTCCGCGTAAGCCGGCTGCAGCTCGAGCCCATGCAGGACCACGCCAGGAACCCGCCGCGCCACACAGAGGCCGGCTGTCCCCACCCCGCACCCCAGATCGAGTAAGGTTTCCCCCGCCCGTGCCTGCGTAAATGCCGCGAGGAACACCGGATCAGTGGCAGCCCGATATCCGGACTTTGGCTGCAGGATTTGCAGCCTTCCCCCCAGAAAACCGTCGCAGCTCAGCTCATCTGGCTCGAAGCTCATTCCTCTACCAGATCCTCGACCTCATTATCTCGCAAGATCGCGCGGGCGCGGAAAGCATCCTTGTCCCGTACCGAGAGCCGTCTGGGAAACAGCCCGATCCCGCCTTCCAGCACGCTCATATGGACGTCCATTACAAAGCAGTCTATACCCTCGGCGCGCAGTAGCGCGGAGCCGAAAGCAATGATGGTGGGGTCAGTGGTCCGGAGTATTTCTTTCATCTCCCGGAACGTAGGCTCACCCCTCCCCAAGGTCGAGAGCCAAGACGCATGAATACGCCGGAGCGCATCGAGACGCCGATCGAGCGGCTGCAGGCCGCGCTCGCGAGCGACATGACCGAGGTCAATGCCCTCATTCGCAGGCGCATGGCGAGCGAGCATGCCCCCCGGATCCCGGAAGTGACGGCTCACTTGGTCGAAGCTGGCGGCAAACGTATCCGGCCGCTTCTGACACTCGCCGCCGCACGGCATTGCAATTATGCGGGCCAGGATCATGTAAAACTCGCAGCGGCCGTCGAATTCATCCACACTGCCACCTTGCTCCATGATGACGTTGTCGATGAGAGCACAAAGCGCCGCGGCCGCCCGACGGCAAACCTGCTCTGGGACAACAAGTCGAGCGTGCTGGTCGGCGATTATCTCTTCGCGCGCTCCTTCAAACTCATGGTCGAGACGGGTTCGATCCGCGTGCTCGATATTCTCTCGAACGCATCGGCCGTAATTGCGGAAGGTGAGGTCCTGCAGCTCACGGCAGCCGCAAATCTGGAAACGACCGAAGAAATCTATCTCCAGGTCGTACGAGGCAAAACCGCTGCGCTCTTCTCCGCGGCGACGGAGGCGGGCGCCGTGGTCGCCGGAGCCCCGGAAGAGCACGTCCGCGCATTCTTCGCCTATGGGGATGCCCTCGGCGTAAGCTTCCAGATCACGGACGATCTCCTCGATTATGGCGGCGTCTCGGCAAGGCTCGGCAAGAATACCGGCGACGATTTTCGCGAGCGCAAGATGTCACTGCCTGTCATCAAGGCACTCGCTGCGGCAGACGCCAGGGAGCGCACCTTCTGGGAACGCGTCATCGCGCGCAACGATCAGCGTGACGGAGATCTTGAAGAAGCGATCGCCCTTATGACAAGGCATGGCGCACTCGATCAGACTCGAGCCGCCGCGCTCGATCACGCGGCTCGCGCCCGTGAGGCTCTGCGCGATCTGCCATCAGGCACATTTCGTGACATGCTCGACGCACTCGCCGATTTTGTCGTCGAGAGAATCGTCTGACTCGGTCGTTAGACGACCGCTGTCGCAGCCACCCACCAGGCCGGAGCTGCATGGCGAATGGAGGTCGCTGCCGCCTCTGCATCGGCCGCGCTGCAAAAGACACCAAAGCAGGTGGCCCCGGAGCCAGACATCCGTGCAATCCTGCAGCCAAACTGGCTTCTCAGAGTGTTCAGTACAACTTCAATTACCGGCTGAGTTCGGCGCGCAGGCGCCTCGAGATCGTTGCGTGCCCTAGCAAGATACTCCAAGAACCCATCGATTTTTTCGATCCCGGCCAGCGGATCGAGCGGAGGATTGTCCCTCGATAAGAGCCCTCCGAAAACCGTTCCGGTCGGGACCGGAACACCCGGATTAACCAGCACGAGCCAGAACTCCGGCAACTCCACCGGCTCGATCCTTTCACCGATCCCGGACATCCGGCAGGAGCGCGATAGGAGACACACCGGAACATCCGCCCCCAGGGCCAGAACCGCATCATCCTCCGGCAAGGAGCGGCCAGTAATGCGCGAAAGCAGCCGCAAGGTGGCTGCGGCATCGGCCGATCCACCACCGATGCCGCTCGCAATCGGCAGGTTCTTGATGAGCCTGAGCTCCGCTTCTGCACGAGCAAGATGCGCAGCACGGAGCACGAGATTGTCCTCGTCGATCGAAAGCCCCTTCGCAAACGGGCCCTCAAGAGCCAGGGACAATGCGGCCGAAGGCCGCGCAGCAATCGTATCACCGACTTGCGCGAAGACGACCAGACTATCGAGCAAATGATAGCCATCCGCCCGCCGGCCCGTGACATGAAGCGCGAGGTTGACCTTTGCCGGTGCAAATTCCGTCTGCCAGTTCGTCATCTTTCGGCACACCAGCCAGAAATTCAGCCGTCAGTTTTCTCGTCCGGCTCAGCAAGCACACGATCAAGCCCGACATCGAGCTTGCGGCGAACCCGATCCATATCGAGATCTTCGCCGGGGCCGAAGGATAGAGCCCGGCGCCACTGGAACTCGGCTTCCCGTTTGCGCCCGACCGACCAGAGCACATCGCCAAGATGGTCGTTGATGACAGGATCATCGGGAGTGAGTTCCACCGCACGCAGCATATGCGGAACGGCCTCTTGATACCGCCCAAGCCGGTACAGAACCCAGCCGAGCGAATCGGTGATGTAGCCATCGTCCGGCCGGCCATCGACCGCCTTCTCGATCATCGCAAGCGCAGCGTCGAGATCCTCGCCCTTCTCCACCATGGAATAGCCGAGATAATTCAGAACGAGCGGCTGATCCGGCTCGAGCGCAAGTGCCTCGCGGAAATCGAGCTCCGATTTCGACCACTCCCCTGCTCGCTCATAGGCAATGCCCCGGGAATAGAAGAGCACCCAATGTGGCGGCTGCGGATCGGGTACGAGTTCAATCGCCCGGCTATAGGCCTCGGCCGCCTCCTGATATCTTTCTGCTCCGCGCAGCGCATCGCCGAGAGCGGACCAGACTTCTATATCATCGGCCCGGCTCTCCGAGAGCGTCATCAGGATCTCGATGCCCCCGGCTTCATCACCGGAAGCTCCAACAACCGCGGCTCGGCGAATGCCAGCGGTCACATACCAGGGCGACGTGTCGGGAACAGTATCAAGCGCAGCTTCCGCAAGTTTGTACTGGCCCTCGGATTCGAGAAGCTCCGCCGAAAGCAGATTGGCTTCAACAAGGCCAGGGCTCACATGGGCCGCAAGCCGGGCGTGAAGGAGGGAGAGCCTCTCGGAATCACCGCTGTCGAGCGCATCCGCAAGGGTGAGAAAGGCTTCGGCGGCGCCATCACGCGCCGACCGGACTTGGGTGAAGGCAACCTCCTCGCCCGCGGCAAGCCTGTCGCGCAATTGCGAGATCGCAGCGTCAGGAAATCCGCTCGACAACACCTCGTCCAGAATGTCGATTGCCTCGGCTTCGCGGCCGATCTGGGCAAGAATCTGTGCGTGTGCGATCAGGGCATTACGATCGAGGTGAAGTGGCCCCTGATCGCCGCCGGCGAGGATGGCTTCCGCCGACACGAAATCACCGGCAAACGCAAGGGCCAGCGCCTTGTGATACTGTCCATAGGCCGCGAGCGCTTCATTGCCACCCATCGCATCGAACCGCTTCTGAGCAGCCGCGAAATCCTGCAGCCCCACGGCAACCCAGGCAGACACGAGTCCACCCAGCAGCGGATTGATCTGTGCCGCATGCGTCTGAAGGATCACTTGAGCGCCAACGAAATCTTCAGCGGCCAGCGCATCAGCAAGCAGTACCAGAGCTGCCAGCTGATTATCGGGAGTGACCTTTATGAGCTTTTCCGCCAGCGCCCCGGCGGCCGCGGCGTCGCCCTGCGCCGTCTCCATCACCACAGCATTCTGCATCAGTGCCGCATTCTCCGGATCGAGGAGAAGCGCCTGAATGTAGTATTCCGCGGCAACCGAATAGTCGTCGCGGAAATCTGCCTGCATCGCCGCAAGATAGGCTCCGGAGAGCGTCACTGCCCCCCCACTCCCCGCAGCCAGGCTCAACACAACCGTAGCAAGGATGGTTCGGGTCAGACGAGCCAAGGTATTCGGCAAGGGACGATCTCCGGATTGCGACAAGGCTCGACCCTAGTCTGGCTCTAAAACGGTTGCAATCGGACGATTCTCGCTTGGCAACCTGCCGCCATCACATGTTGGGGTAGTTCGGCCCGTCTCCGCCCTGCGGCGTGCACCAGGTGATGTTCTGCGCCGGATCCTTGATGTCGCAGGTCTTGCAGTGAACGCAGTTCTGGAAGTTGATCTGGAACCGCGGGTTCGACCCGTCCTCATCCCGCAGCACTTCATAGACGCCAGCCGGGCAGTAGCGCTGTGCAGGCTCGTCAAATCGCGGCAAATTGAGCTCTACCGGAATCTCCGCCATGCCAAGACGCAAATGACAGGGCTGGCTCTCGTCATGATTCGTGAACGAATAGGCGACATTCGTCAGCCGGTCGAAGGACAGAACACCATCGGGCTTCGGATAGTCGATCGGCTCGAACCGCTCAGCGCGCCCTGTCGCCTCCGCATCGGTTTTGCCATGCTTCATTGTGCCAAAGAGCGAGCGGTTCGCGAAAAGCGAGTTCCACCACATGTCGAAACCGCCCAGCGTGAGAGATGCAGCCAGCCCGTATTTTGACCAGAGCGGCTTGAGGTTGCGAACGGGCTTCAGATCCGCCGCAATCGGGCCGCTCCGCACGTTTTCCTCGTAGGTATTGAGCTCATCGCCCGACCGGCCGGCACTGATTGCCTCGAACGCCGCTTCGGCTGCGGCCATGCCGGAGATCATCGCATTATGGTTGCCCTTGATGCGCGGCACGTTGACCATGCCTGCCGAGCACCCGAGAAGCGCGCCCCCCGGGAACGCGAGCTTCGGCATCGACTGCCACCCGCCTTCGGAGATCGCGCGCGCACCATAGGCGATTCGCTTGCCGCCCTTCAGCACTTCGGCAATCACAGGGTGATGCTTGAACCGCTGGAATTCCATGTAAGGGAAGAGGTGCGGGTTCTGGTAATTCAGATGCACCACAAATCCCACGAAAACCTGATTGTTCTCAAGGTGATACATGAACGATCCGCCACCGGCGTTCTTGCCGAGCGGCCAGCCCATGGTATGGGTGACCTGACCCTCCTTGTGAACCTCCGGATTGACCTCCCAGATCTCCTTCATGCCAAGGCCGAACTTCTGCGGCTCCTTGCCGTCAGAAAGGCCATACTTGGCAATGATCTGCTTCGCGAGGCTGCCGCGCACGCCCTCGGCGATGAAGACATACTTGCCATGCAGTTCCATGCCCGGCTCATAGTTCGGTCCCGGTTCACGGTTCTCGTCGAGACCGAACTCACCGGCAACGACGCCCTTCACCTCGCCGTTCTCGCCCCAGACGACTTCGCTCGCGGCCATGCCGGGAAAGATCTCGACCCCGAGTTCTTCCGCCTGCTCCGCCATCCAGCGGCAGACATTCGCCATCGAGACGATATAATTGCCGTGATTGTTCATCAGGCTCGGCATCGGCCAGTTTGGCAGCCGGATACTGCCTGACGGACCGAGCACCAGGAATCGGTCTTCGGTAACGGGAACGTTGATCGGCGCGCCGCGCTCCTTCCAGTCAGGGATCAGAGCATCGAGACCACTGGGATCAAGGACAGCACCGGAAAGGATATGGGCGCCCACTTCGGAGCCCTTTTCCAGCACAACGACACCAAGCTCCGGATCGAGCTGCTTGAGCCGGATCGCCGCGGAGAGCCCAGCCGGACCGGCCCCCACGATGACCACGTCATACTCCATTGCCTCGCGCTCGAATTCGGCCATCTCTAGATTGCTCCCGTCCCGTCTGCCCCGTGCGTCGTGCTTGGGTATCTCAAGGCTCACCCGGTGGTCAATTGTTGAGAACCGCCCCCGAGACCCGCAAATTCCCGCTGTGCGGCCGACTACGCGCCAAACCGCCCGCCATCTGCTTGCGAAGCCTTTGTCTGATACATATGCTCTCTCGTCGCGGAGGGGAGATCCGCAGATCAGGCCGAGGCTAGGGGCTCCGGCCTGATCTTGTATTTGGCGCCCGTGCATGGGCTGGCGCATGAGGGAATAAGAGAATGGAAAAAGTCCCGCTGACAACGAAGGGCTTCGCGAAACTTGACGCGGAGCTCAAGAACCTGAAGAGCGTGGAGCGGCCTGCGGTGATTGCCGCAATTGCAGAAGCGCGGGAACATGGTGATCTGAGCGAAAACGCGGAGTACCACGCTGCCCGCGAGAAGCAGAGTTTCATCGAAGGGCGCATTCGCGAACTCGAAAGCCTTATCAGCCGCAGCGATGTGATAGATCCGTCGCGCATGTCGGGTGCGATCAAGTTCGGGGCCACCGTCAAGATCGTTGACGAAGACACCGATGACGAGAAGACTTACCAGATCGTGGGCGAGGCGGAAGCCAACATCGAACGAGGTCTGCTCAACATGAAATCGCCGCTTGCGCGCGCCCTCATCGGCAAGGAGGAAGGTGACAGTGTCGAGGTCCGGACGCCGGGTGGCGTGAAGTCCTACGAAATCCTCTCAATCGCCTATATCTGAGCCGGAAACCGGGGATGACGGATGCAACCGATCCGCTTCGCGCCAGAATGGCCCGCAAGTTCACGCACTCCGGCGAAGGGCCGGGTGCGATGATGCGGCGCGTCGCCGAGCGGATCCGTTGGCTGCCCGCGCCGATTGTCTGGGCGCTCGTCGCGAGCCTGCTCTGGTCGATCCTCGTATTGGGTTACGGCATCGGCTTTCTATCGGTCGCGGCCGAAGCCCAGGTGCGGGGAATGGTCTTCCTCGACGGCATTTTTCTGCTTCTTGCCCTCGTTCTTCCGCTTGGCCTGGTCTGGCTGGCGGCTTGGCTCTTCGAAGCCCTGCGCGAGCAACGCGAAATCGCCGTGGCGCTCACCGAGCGCACAGGTCCGCTTCTGGCGGAGCTCGAGGCGACACGCCGTGCCGTTGCCGCCGGCAACGGCGGTGTTTCCGATGCCGTGGATCAGACGATCCGTGCAATCGTCCAGACCCGACAGCGCTCCGAGACCGATCTCGCAGAGACGCTCTCCGCAGTAAGCTCCGGCCAAGTGCGCCTTCAGGCGACATTGACCGCCCTGCTTGATAGCCTCGTAATCGATCCGGTGGGCAGCGCGCCGCCAATGGCAGAAATGCCACCACCGTCCGAACCCGCCCGGCCGGCCACCGCGCCAGCCCGGCCCGCCACCCCGAGCGAGAACAGAAGCGAGGAGCCTCTCCTGCCGCTTTTGCCGGATTCGGTCACCGATCCTGCTCGTCCGGATTGGCCCGACTTGGTGAAGGCTCTGGATTTCCCGCGCGACGATCAGGACTTCGAGGGTTTCCGGGCATTGCAGGCCGTGCTGCGGTATCAGCCGCTCGCGCAGATGCTTCAGTCCGCCGAGGATGTCCTCACGCTCCTCTCGCAGGAGGGCGTCTACATGGATGACCTCTCCGTCGAGACGGGCGACCCGGTCCACTGGCGTCGCTTCATGGCGGGAGAGCGCGGCGCGGAGGTGTCGAGCGTAGGCGGCATTGTCGATGAGCAGGCCCTCGAGTTGACCCGTGCGCTGCTCAAATCCGACATGATCTTCCGAGATACCGCACTCTTCTTCCAACGCCGGTTCGATCGCGTACTGCAGGACTTTGCTCGCGAGGCGGGCGACGAGGAGATCATGGACGTGGCCAACACCCGCTCGGGGCGCGCCTTCATGCTGCTCACGCGCCTGAACGGATCCTTCGACTGATCCAAGACCCCGGTACGCCGAAATTGCCGCTCTCAGGCTGCGCTCGTCTCCACGAGCCGCATCCTGGCAGCCGCCAGATCCTCCGGTGTGTTGATGTTGAAGAACGGATCGCGCCGGTCATGAAAGATCGCACGCGCCGCGCCTTGAGCCTCCGCCCACGCCCGCACCTTCCGTGCCCCGGCAACGATGTCCGCCCGGAGCCGCTCCCGTAGGACCACCGGCCATAGGGCGCAGACCGGATGCGTCAGGAGTTTGCCGCCGGGCTCTTCCGACAGGGCCAGCACCAGCGGCCGTTCGGACGCGACTGCAGCCGCACGGAGCGCCACGACGAGATCTTCGGGAAAAAACGGCGTATCACCGGGCACCGTCACGATGCTTCCGAAACCCTCTGCCGCGGCCCAGTCCAGCCCGGCAAGAACGCCCGCGAGTGGCCCGGGCTGGCCGGAGATGCTGTCGGGGATCACAGGAACGCCAAAACGTGCAAAGCGGGATGCGTCACCACCCGCATTCAGCACCACCTTCGGAACCTGAAGCCGCAAGCGCGCGATGACGTGTTCAAGAACCGTTGCGCCATCCAGATCGAGCAGACACTTATCCCCGCCCCCCATACGGCGTGCGCTCCCGCCAGCAACGACGACACCCGCGACCGGAACGCTCCGCCGATCTGGAGGGAAGATCGCGACGCGGCTTTCAGGCATGTGAGATCCATCGGGGTTGCAGCACGGGTGACGGGCAGGATAGACGATGGACCGCGCAAGGAACAGCGTCTCCCGAAAAGCTCCGGTCATGTCTCAGAATACCACCCGCTCCGCCTTCCTCGCAGGCTTTCGCCAGAGCCTGCCCTTCAACCTCGTCGTCATACCGTTCGCGCTGCTTTTCGGGGTGTTGGCGCACGAGACAGGGTGGGGCGTATTGCAGGCGATCGGGATGAGCCTTGCCGTGATTGCGGGTGCCTCGCAGTTTGCGGCACTTCAGCTCATCAATGACAATGCACCGTTCATCGTCGTGGTCCTGACCGGGCTTGCGGTAAATCTGCGCATGGCGATGTATTCTGCCTCGCTTGTGCCGCATCTCGGCGCGGCGCCGCTCTGGCAGCGGGCGCTGGCCGCTTACGCCCTGACCGATCAGACCTACGGCGTCTCGCTCGCACGCTTCACGCTCCATCCCGAAATGAGCATCCGAGAGCGGATGGCGTTCTTTTTCGGCTCCGTGCTGGCGATCTGTCCGCTCTGGTATGTCTTTACCATCGTCGGTGTCGTGGCAGGTCAGGCCATTCCGCCCGAGTTCGGCCTGGATTTCGCCGCCCCCATTACCTTTATCGCGCTCTTCGCGCCCATGCTGCGCAGCCTGCCGCATCTGGCCGCGGCCTTCGTCTCGGTCGTGGCATCGCTCGCGCTCTCGTTCCTACCCTTCAATCTCTGGATGATCGCCGCAGCTTGCCTCGCAATGGCAACGGGCGCGCTTGCCGAAACATTGCTTGAAAGGCGGACATCATGAGCGAAAGCATGATCTGGGGCGTTATCCTCTGCTTAGGAATCGGCACCTACCTGATCCGCTTCTCGTTCCTCGGGCTGATTGGGGACAGGGATCTGCCGCCACTCGCCAACAAGCTGCTGCGCTACGTGCCAGTCGCGGTTCTGCCAGCCATCGTCACGCCGCTCGTGCTGTCACCCCAGGCCACCGGTGGCGATTTCGACCCGGCGCGCGCCATCGCGGCCCTCGCCGCCCTTGCCTTCGGCGCATGGCGCCGCAGCGTGATCGGCGCCATTCTCGCGGGCATGATCACGCTCTATCTCGGGCTCTGGGTCTTCGGCTGAGGCGGTTTTCGCGGCCTCAGGCCTGCGGCCGATCCTTCAGAATGTCACGGATTTCCGCCAGAAGGGCTTCCGAACTCGGAGCCGGCTCACCCTCGACCTTGGGCTCTTCCTGAGGCATCGCCGCGTCCTTGATCCGGTTCACGCCCTTGACCAGCAGGAAGACGACCCAGGCCACGATCACGAACTTGATCACCGCGTTGATGAAATTGCCATACATGAAGGACGCGGCATGCTCGCCCTCGCCCACCCTGATCATATGGCTCGAAAAATCGACACCGCCGGTAAAGAGGCCGATCAACGGATTGACCAGATCGTCGACCAGTGAGGTCACGATGGCGGTGAAGGCCGCCCCCATGATGATCCCCACGGCCATATCCATGACGTTGCCGCGAGCAATAAAATCCCGAAATTCCTTCAACATCGGTCGCTTCGCTCCTGATTGCAGATGAAACGAAAACTAGCGGCAGCCGCGGTGGACTGACAACAGAAGCGTCAACCGGCCACGGCAGACGAAAGCCGCTTGTGGCCGGTGCACCGCACAAGAAGGGGGTCAGGCCCGTAGAGTGCCGCCGGTTGCCTTCTCGACCGCCCCAATGATCTTGGCGGAAACCGCCTCGATCTGCTTCTCCGTCAAGGTCGCATCGACCGGTTGAAGCCGCACGGCGATCGCGATCGACTTCCGGCCTTCGCCCATCTGCGCCTCAGCCTTGGCGCCCTCGAAAACGTCGAAGACCGACACATCAGCGATCAGCGCCTTGTCGGCGCCGCGCGCCGCCCGAAGCACTGCCTCCGCCTCGATACCCGCATCCAGCACGAAGGCGAAATCCCGCTCCACGCTCTGGAAATCCGACAGTGCAAGTGCCTGCCGCGTGGTACCGCGACTGCGCGCAAAGGGCACCGCCTCGAGAAAGGCGGCGAAGCCGACCGCCGGTCCCTTGACATCAAGCGCGGCGAGCACCTTCGGATGCAGCTCACCGAAAACGCCGATCACGGTCTTCGGCCCAAGGCCGATCACCCCGCTTCTGCCCGGATGCCACCACTCCCGCGCCCCGCGCCGAATCCCGCTGCTTGCAGGCGCGCCGACCGCAGCAAGCACGGCCTCGAGATCAGCCCGAGCATCATGGAGATCGACCGGACGGCGCCCGCCGAACGGATCGCGCGGCCCGGTATGTCCCACACGAATCCCTGCGGCCACGAGACGCTGCTCCCCGGGTTCGCCGCCCTGGAAGCTCTGACCCACCTCGAAAAGCGCCAGATCTCCGAAGCCTCGCGCCTGGTTCCGGGCCGCAGCACGCAGCAGGCCAGGCATCAGACCGGGCCGGAGATGGCTCATTTCCGAGGAAATCGGATTCTCGAGCTGCATCTCGGGGCCGCCCCCGCCAAAGAGTGCCGCAGCCTCCTGGTCGATGAAGGCATAGGTCACGCATTCATTGTAGCCGAGCGCTGCGATCTGCCGCCGGGCCTGAGCCTCGCGCCGCTGAATCGGAGTCAGCGTCGGCTTTGCAACGCCAGCCAGGCGTGCGAGCGGCTTGCCCTCGAGCTTCGTAAGTGATGCCACGCGCGCGACCTCCTCGACGAGATCCGCCTCGCCGAGAACATCCGGCCGCCAGGAAGGAACACCCACCTGCAGCGTCCCCTCGTCTGCATCCTCCGGCGTGAACCCCAGCTCGCGCAGGATACGCACCTGCTCCGCACGCGGGATCTCCATGCCCACAAGCGACACCACCCGCGCAGGATCGAGCCGATAGCTTCTCGAGGTATCGGGCGCCGCTCCGGCCACTGTCACCTCTGCAGCTTGTCCGCCACAAAGATCGAGGATCATCCGGGTCGCGAGTTCCATACCTGCCTTGGTGAAGGCGGGATCAATTCCACGCTCGAACCGGTAGCGCGCATCCGAGTTGATCTTGAGCCGCCGCCCGGTCCGCGCCGTCCGAATCGGGTCGAAATAGGCCGCTTCAACGATCACGTTGACGGTTTCTTCCGTACAGCTCGTACGCAGCCCCCCCATGACCCCACCGATGCTCTCCACACCGGTCGTATCGGCGATCACGGTTTCGGAGCCGTCGAATTGATACGTCTTCTCGTCGAGTGCCTTCAGGCTCTCACCAGGCTTCGCCAGCCGCACCGTCAGCGGTCCATGCACCTTGTCGGCGTCGAAGACGTGCAGCGGGCGGTTGCGATCGAAGGTGAGGAAGTTGGTGATGTCGACCAGCGTCGAAATCGGCCGGAGCCCGATCGCACGAAGCCGGTCCTGCAGCCACTGCGGCGATGGCCCGTTCTTCACGCCCCGGATCAACCGCCCAACGAAGAAGGGGCAGGCTTCCGTTGCCACATCCGGGGCAAGATAGATCGCGAGCGGCGAGGCATCCTCACCGGGCACCGAAGCGATCTCCGGTGTGATGATGCGCCCGAGCCCGCGGGCCGCGAGATCGCGCGCGATCCCTGCCACACCAAGCGCATCCGGCCGATTCGGCGTGATCGCAATCTCGATGACCGGATCGGACGGCCGCACGTCGATATAGCGCGCGCCCACTGGCACGTCGGCGGGAAGCTCGACAATCCCGTCATGCGCATCCGAAAGCTCCATCTCGCGCTCGGACAGCATCATGCCATAGCTTTCGATACCGCGGATCTTGCCAACCTTGATGGTCACGTCGATGCCGGGGATGTAATCGCCCGGCTGCGCCACCACGACCTTGATGCCCGCCCGCGCATTCGGTGCGCCGCAGATGATCTGCTTCTCGCCGTCCGACGTGACGACGCAGCATACCTGGAGCTTGTCGGCCTCGGGATGCTTCTCGGCGGCAACCACCTCGCCCACGGTGAACGCCGCAAGGCGCTCCGCAGGGTTGCTCACGCCCTCGACCTCGAGCCCGAGATCGGTCAGCGCAAAGGTGATCTCCTCGAGCGTCGCATCGGTCTCGAGATGCTCTTTGAGCCAGGATAAGGTGAACTTCATGGCGCCGCCCCGGATGTCTTGACGGAGGCGGGTTTAGGGGATCGGGCCCGGATCGGCAAGAAGCCGGTTGCTCCGTTCACCGCACGCCGGAAATGAAAAGGGCCGACCCAGAGGGTCGGCCCTTTTTCACGAGAACGCGATGGGGTCAGGCAGCTTCGGCGCGCTGCGCCTGGCGTTCGCTTTCCTCGCGGCTGAGCGCGACGGAGGTGCGGACACCGCGGGAGACAAATTCCATCATGCCCTTGACGGTGCGTTCGTTGGGATCGATTCCGGCACACATCAGGACTTCCCGGCCGTCGCGCGAACGCGCCCAGCGGGCAATGACTTCGGGGCCGTTGCCATATTTCTTGTCGTCGGCAATGGCGTCATCAAGAGCAGCCAGGACGACGGCAGCAAACAGCTTCTGGGCGCGGGCACCCTGATCGTTGGTGTAAGCGACCTCATCCACGTAATCGAACATTACGTTTTCCTTTTTGTTAACAGTGCGTCAGAGCGTGGCGCACTATGACGATCTGGTGACAGTTTTGGTCTGCCAATTCCGCAAGGCTGCCCTGCATCTGGTGAATAGCTGAGACGCCTCGAAAGCATGGCGAAGGGGGTAAGCGGTCATATAGTCCGCACCTGCTCACGGATCAACATCCGCGAACGCTCGGACGCAGATTCCTTCCCTGGCGAGAGAATATCTCAATCCAGGGTTGCAAAACGGGCCCAGCAGCCTGCCAAAGCGGCATTTTCGGAGGCCACGTGATCGTGATGTCCTGAGCGCGGGCTGCTACAGGAACCCGCTCCGGGGTGCAAGGCGGCACAACTCACTTTTCCCGACTTCGATCCCGAGCGTGGCCTCCATGCTGCAGCATTCTGCCGGAATCACTCCTGCCCCGGCCATCGTCTGACAAACGGAAGAAAACCCGCCCCCGGCAATCCGGAGGCAGGTATGTATACGCAGTGATTTCAGACCGGACGTGCCGGGCTTCACATGCCAGTGTAGATCGGGAAGCGGCCGCAGAGCTCCATCGCCCGGGCCTTCACGGCATCCTCGACGTCCGAGTTGCCGTCCTCGCCATTCTTCGCGAGGCCATCGACGACATCGACGATCATCCGGCCGATTTCCTCGAACTCCGCCGCACCGAACCCGCGCGTGGTGCCCGCAGGCGTCCCGAGACGGATGCCTGAGGTCACAAACGGCTTCTCCGGATCGAACGGAATGCCGTTCTTGTTGCAGGTGATGTGCGCTCGACCCAATGCCTTCTCAGCCGCCTTGCCCGTCACACCCTTCGGCCGCAGATCGACCAGCATGAGGTGGTTCTCGGTGCCACCCGAAACGATCCCGAGACCGCCCTTCTGGACGGAAGCCGCGAGCGTCTTCGCGTTCGCCACCACCTGCGCCGCATAAGCCTTGAACTCGGGCGTCAGCGCCTCACCGAGCGCCACGGCCTTCGCCGCGATCACATGCATGAGCGGGCCACCCTGGAGACCGGGGAAGACGGCCGAGTTGATCTTCTTCGCGATCGCCTCGTCATTCGAGAGGATCAGGCCGCCACGCGGTCCGCGCAGGCTCTTGTGGGTCGTCGTCGTCACCACATGGGCATGCGGCACCGGCGAGGGATGCACACCGCCGGCAACAAGGCCCGCGATATGGGCCATGTCAACCATCAGATAGGCCCCGACCTCATCCGCAATCTCGCGGAACGCCGCCCAGTCCCAGATGCGGCTATATGCCGTGCCGCCGGCCAGGATCAGCTTCGGCTTGTGCTCGCGGGCTTTGGCGCGGATGTCCTCCATGTCGAGAAGCTGGTCCTGCTGGCGCACGCCATAGGAAACCACATTGAACCACTTGCCCGACATGTTGACTGGCGAGCCGTGCGTCAGGTGACCACCGGAATTGAGATCGAGCCCCATGAAGGTATCGCCCGGCTCAAGCAGCGCGAGAAACACCGCCTGGTTCATCTGGCTGCCCGAGTTGGGCTGAACATTGGCGAAATTCGCCCCGAAAAGCTCGCAGGCCCGGTCGATCGCGAGCTGCTCGGCAATATCGACAAACTGGCAGCCGCCATAATAGCGCTTGCCCGGATAGCCCTCGGCATACTTGTTGGTGAGCACCGAGCCCTGCGCCTGAAGAACGGCAAGGCTGACGATGTTCTCGGAGGCGATCAGCTCGATCTCCTCGCGCTGGCGCCCAAGCTCCTGACCGATGACCTCGAAGATCGCAGCATCGCGGCTCGAGAGCGGTTCGGTAAAGAAGGGGGATGAGGGCGTGGCGTGCTTCATGACGGGACTCCTCGCAGACAAGAGGGTGTGACGCGCCGGTCACATAGCCGGTTCCGGCGATCTGGGGAAGGCCCGAAACGCCCTGTCGTCCCGGGGCACGATCCTGTTGCGCCCGGTCGCGGGATACGCGTGCAGGCACGCTCGACCACGGAATGGCGCGCCGCCCCCCTTGTAACCGGCTGAAGAAATTCACGTCTCCCTGCATTGTGGTGAAGACATGATCCCTATGCATGGGAGCCATGCAAAAATCGCAGCTTCCGCCATCGCCCTGGTGGCGCGATAGGCTGGCAGGGATTGCACCCGATGTTCGGGGCGAGTCGCACGCCGTCCGGATGTTCCCGAAATGACCAGCCTCTTCGACCTGATCGGCCTCGTGGCCGCTGCGCTTACCACGTTCGCCTTCCTGCCTCAGGTCATCCAGACTTGGCGAAGCCGTTCGGCCGCGGGCCTCAATTTCGCGATGCTGCTCGTGCTCGCGACCGGCGTCTTTCTCTGGCTCGTCTACGGGATCGGCGCGGGCCAGCTGCCCGTCATCCTCGCCAATGGAGCGACGCTTGTCCTTGTCCTGATCCTGCTCGGCTTCAAGACGCGGGATCTTCTGCGGCGCGACCCTCTGGCGCCCTGACCGCCGCGCGCGCGGCCTCCGCTGCCGCGACCTGCACGAGCTCGCCCAACCCATCTGCGGACGTGATGTGAACGTCGCGCTGCGGGAACGGGATGGAAATGCCCTCCTTGCGGAACCGCGACGCGATCTCGAAATTCACGTCCGACTTGACCGTCAGCATGAAGTTCACATCGCGCAGGCGGCAGCGCAGTTCGAAATTCATCGAATCCGCGCCAAATTCCATGAAAAGCACGCTCGGAGCCGGATCCTCGAGCACCAGCGGATGACCCTCGATGATGTCGAGCAGAATCCGCTCGACCTGCCGGGGGTCGGAGTCGTAGCTCACCCCCACCGGCACGATGAGCCGCCCCGTCATGTCGGAATGCGTCCGGTTGAGCACCGTGCCTGCCACGAGATCCGCATTGGGAACGATCACCGCCGCGCGATCGAAGGTCTCGATCTCGGTCGACCGCACCCGGATACCACGGACATAGCCCGAGAACTCGCCGACCTCGATCCAGTCGCCTTCCTTGATCGGCCGTTCGATGAGCAGAATGATGCCCGAAACGAAGTTTGACACCACCGTCTGCAGGCCGAAGCCGATACCGACGGACAGTGCGCCCGCAACAATCGCGAGATTGGTGAGATCGAGCCCCGCGGCGGAAATCCCGAGGATCGCCGCGATCGCGAAACCGATATAGTTCACCCCCGCGACCACCGCGTTGCGTCCGCCTGCATCGAGGCGCGTGCGCGGCAAAACAGTCCCCCGGAGCACAGTCTGGAGCAGCCGGGTGAGACCCAGGATGATGCCGAACGAAAGCAGGAACTTGACGATCACCCCAGGCGAAAGCGTCACGCCACCCACGACGATCCCGTCGCTCAGGATCCGCCACGCCTCGGCAATGTCAGTCGGCCGTGCCCCCCAGATCAGCCCGAGAATGGGCAGACAGGCGAAAAAGACCAGAATCGCCACGAAGACCGGAATGAGCCCGCCATTGGGCGGTCCGCTTTCGTTGTCGTGCTGCTGGGAGAAGAGCGACACGGCGGTCTTGCTGATGAGATCGAAGACAACGAGCGCCGCGCCCCCGAGCCCGATCGTCTGCATGAGCGGAAACTCGAGGAGCCGCGCGGCAGCAAGAAAACCGCAGGCGGCGAGCGCCGGTGCCGCGGCCGCGGCAAATTTGGTGAGACGGCCGAACAGATCGAGCACATGAAGGCCGATCCCGACCGTCTGGGCATCCGCCCCCAGGCCGCTCACCCGCTCGCTGATCCGCCGACGGATAAGACGGATCAGCGACGCCGCCGCAAGCAGCTGGATCGCCCCGAGGACGATGATCGGGAAATAGAGAACCGCCTGCGCTGCCGCGGTAAGCCGCCAGATGCCGATCATCGAACCGATGATGCTGTCGAAGGCCAGCAGCACCCCGAGGTACATCACGAGCCGCGCTCCGGCCCGGGCCTCGACATTGTCGATCGGCAGGATGCGGTAGTTGGCCGTGCGCGGCGCGAAGAGGCTTCCCCCGAGCCAGCCCGCACCGATGAGATACCAGGCGAAATCCGGCACGGCGAAGAAGCGAACCTCCGGCTGATCCGCGAACCAGGCCTCCGGCCGCAGCGCCGCGAAAAGCAACCCCACCCCGACCGTCGGCAGGACGATGCGGTTCATGTTCCGGAGCGCGAGAATCCAGGCAACGCTGCGCGGCCGTGTCGCGACTGAGAGGCGCTTCTCGATCCAGTTGCTGAGCCGCATCCGGACCGTGAAGGTCACGGCAACCGCAACGATCAGCAACAGGAGCCGCAAGGGCAGCTTGGTGATCAGAGCTTCGCGGAAGGCCTCATTCTCGAGCGCCTTCTGCGCGACGGCAAGATGCTCGTTGGCCGCTTGTGAGATCGCTTCCACCGTCTCCTGCCAGTGCCGTGGCAGGACAGGAGCAGGGCCGCGCGTGACGAGGTTCTCGGAAAATTCCTGAATCAGCTTGCGATCGAGATCGGCGATAAGGCCATTGGCCCGCAACACCGCTTCCTGCGCCTGAAGGATCGGCACCTTCGCGTCGTTGAGCTGCTTTTCGAGGCTGGCGCGCCGGTCGGTGATTTCCGGGGATTCAGTCGCACCATCGGTCGGGGCCGGGCCGAGCGTATCGAGCCGGGCCTTGAGATCGTCGAGCGAACTCTGGCCATTGGCCTGAGCATCGAGCGCGACGTTCCGCGCCCGGACCAGATCCTCGCGCTCGGCCTGAAGCTGATCGATCTGGGTCGTGGGTTCTTCGAGCAGCGTCTGGACCTTGGACGACCATGCGTCAAGTTCCTCCGAGGTCGGAACCTTGGGCTTTTCCTTCTCGGCGGCCGCCTTGGGCTGGGCAAAGGCCATTGGAGCCACGCCGCCCGGACCAAGGCAGACGAGCAGCGCAAGAAGGACGACCGTCCTCAGGAAGGTCGTCATACCGGGCACCCACCTCATGAGGTCTACCTAGACCTCCATCACATCGGGTATGTCCGTGCGGCCGCTCTCGAGCCACGCCGGAACCGGCAGCCCCTTGGAGCGCAGGAAGTCGGGATTGTAGAGCTTCGACTGATAGCGCGTGCCGTAATCGCAGAGCATGGTGACGATGGTATGGCCCGGCCCGAGATCGCGCGCCATGCGGATGGCACCCGCGACATTCACCCCGCTCGAGGAGCCGAGGCAGAGACCTTCCTCGGCGAGCAGGTCGAAAACCACGTCGAGCGCCTCGGTATCGGGGATATTGTAGGGCATGTCGACCGTCAGCCCTTCGAGATTGGCGGTGATCCGCCCCTGCCCGATGCCCTCGGTGATCGAGGAACCCTCGGCCTTCAGTTCTCCGTGGGCATAATAATTGTAGAGCGCGGCGCCATCGGGGTCCGCAAGCCCTATCTTGACGTCCGGATTCCGGCTGCGCAGCCCGGCCGCCACGCCAGCCAGCGTGCCGCCCGATCCCACCGCGCAGATGAAGCCGTCGACCTTTCCGCCGGTCTGCTCCCATATCTCGGGCGCCGTCGTCTCGATATGCGCCTGCCGGTTTGCCACATTGTCAAACTGGTTCGCCCACACCGCGCCCTTCGGATCCTGCGCCGCGAGCGCCTCCGCCAGACGGCCCGAATACCGGACGTAGTTGTTGGGGTTCCGGTAAGGCGCCGCGGGCACTTCCACAAGCTCGGCGCCCGCAATGCGCAGCATGTCCTTCTTTTCCTGCGCCTGCGTCTCGGGAATGACGATCACCGTGCGATAGCCCAGTGCCGAGCCGACCAGCGCAAGCCCGATGCCGGTGTTCCCGGCGGTACCCTCGACGATCGTCCCGCCGGGTTTCAGCGTGCCGCGCGCCTCGGCATCCCGGATGATGTAGAGTGCCGCCCGGTCCTTGACCGACTGGCCGGGGTTCATGAACTCCGCCTTGCCGAGGATCTCGCAGCCGGTTTCTTCGGACGCCCGGCGCAGCCGGATCAGCGGCGTGTTCCCCACGGCCTCTGGCAGATCCCTGACAAGTCTCATAGCACACTCCGATACGCGACGAAGAAGACGGGCGATCCCGGTGGCCCTGATTAGACCGATCGCCCGGCTCCATCAAGCCGCGCTCGAAGCCCCCCAGTCACGGACAAGCTGGCTGCGGTTGGCATCGAGCCAGAGCAGCGAAAGGATGAGCGGGCCGACATTGATCTCTCCCGAGGCGACCGCCTCCATCGCGACCTCGAGCGGCACGACGATCGAACGGATATCCTCGCCCTCCTCGGCAAGTCCGTGCACCCCGCCTGCGCGGGAAAGATCAGCCTCCGCGATGAAGGGGGTCAGGAACTCCGCACAGACACCGGGGGTGGAGTAGTACCCCGGCAGCTGCACGAGCCGGCCGAGCTCGAGCCCGGCCTCCTCGCGCGCCTCGCGCCGCACCGATTCATCGAGCGGCTCGAGCTTGTCGCAACGCCCGGCAATGGGCTCGAGCAGCCAGGGGTTGGTATCGCGCCGCGCATGCGGCCCCGGGCGGAACTGCTCGATGAGCAGCACCGTGCCCTGCACCGGATCGTAGGGCACGACCGTCACACCGTCGCCGCTGACCATCACCGCCCGTTCGATCGGGCCGGAGGCACCGCCATCGAAGCGCCGGTGGCTCACCACATGCTCCTCGACGCCGAAATACTTCGCATACCCGCTCTGAAGGCCGAGAACTTCGACATCCCCGGGTCGCGGTGAGCGGCGCAGAACGGCCGGCAGATCGGTGCTCCGGCCGCGGACACGCGCGAGCGCGCGGAAACAGATCCCATGCAGCAGAGCGGGCATCTCGCCCGGCCGCCGTTCCCCGATATGCCCGGCGATCTCGCGAACGATCTCATGGAGCAGCATCTGCCGTTCGCCGGTCCAGTTGCGCGGCTCGGCGATGCGCGAGGGGCCTGAAGGCGCCTTCTCCCGGACATGGGCCAGGACCACTGCGGGGCCATCCGCGCCATCGACGGGAACCTCCGCCGTCTCGGCACCGAAGGCCGCCATCACGAAGGTCACACGCGCCGCCGCCGCGGCCTCCGCCGTGACGATCACACCCTCCGTAAGGCCGCCCTCCCGCCGGAGCAGGCTGAGCGCCATGCCAGACCTGTCCTCGACAAGAACGTGATCGGGGAGCGTGGCGCGCCGCAGCGAAACCGGCGCCGTGTCATCATCGAAGAGAACATCCAGAATGTCCGGATGCGCGAAAGGTGCCGAAAGAAAGATGTCCAACAATTCAGTACCTCGAACGGGTTCAGGATCGTAGGCACGCCGCGTCGGCGCCATGATGAAATGCCCCGGACCTCCCGAGCATTGTCTTGCACTGCAATATTGCCGCATCTCAAGGTTTCATTCCAGCCCTATATACAACCAATGCTTGCAAGATGGTTGCGGAGCCGGGCCTGCCGGTGAAACCTCGATCAACGGCCGTCGTGGAAAAGGTTGGGGGCGACCCCCCTGCCCGTCAAGTCCGGCCCGGCCTCACGAGCCGTCACGCCGACGTGCCCGGCAAAGCTCCGCCGGTGCTGGATCGCCACGGCTCCACTTCCATCCGCCCTCGCGCCACGCTATGCTGACTGCGCCTGACGGTGCCCAAGTGGCGCGGCAATCATGCTGCGGCACGAGGGTGAAACGGGAAGCCGGTCCAGGGCGCGGAAAATCTCGCGCCCGACTCCGGCGCTGCCCCCGCAACGGTAGGCGAGAGGCGGCGGTTCATGATGCCACTGTGCCCGGTCGGGCATGGGAAGGCGGACCGCCCGGCGGAAACGCCGCTCGCAAGCCCGGAGACCGGCCCGATGGCGTTCGAACTGGCGGCGCGGGGCGCGTCCGGCCGGGCGTCACTGCCCTGTCCCTGCCCTCGTCCGTCCTCTTGCGCAATCCAGGCCGCTGCACGGGGTGTATGCGGCGCACGGAAAGGACAATCAGATGCATATCGAACCCGGCGTGGTGACCGGCGCCAAACTTGCGCTCTCCTACGCGACCGCCACAGGGGCTGGCGCCTGGGTCATCCGGCACGCCATCGCCGAAGCCCGCAGCGAAGGCCTGGGCGCACTGGCGCTGCGCACGGCGGTTTCCGCCGGCCTCGTCTTCGCCTTCTTCGAGATCCTGCCGCATTTCCCGGTCGGCGTTTCGGAAGTGCATTTGATCTTCGGATCGACACTCTTCCTGATTTTCGGCGCCGCGCCCGCCGCGCTCGGCCTTGCCCTCGGCCTGCTGATCCAGGGCCTGTTCTTCGCCCCGTTCGACCTGCCGCAATACGGCATGAACGTGACGACGCTCATCGTGCCGCTGCTGGCTGTACGGGCCGTCGCGCACCGGCTCATCGCCAACGGCACACCCTATGTCGACCTCAAGTATCGCGAGGCGCTTGCCCTTTCCGTCACCTATCAGGGCGGCGTAGTGCTCTGGGTCGGGTTCTGGGCGCTCTACGGCCACGGCCTGGAAGCCTCGAACCTCGCGGCCATCGCGAGCTTTGGCGCCGCCTACATGAGTGTGATCCTGATCGAGCCGCTGGCCGATCTCGGCGTGCTCGCGGCCGCCAAGGCGCTCCACGGCCTGTCGCATTCGCGGCTCGTCCAGACCCGCGTCCACACCGCCTGACGCGTCCCGCGCCGCCCCCGCCCATTTGGGGGCGGCGCCTCCCCCACCTGCATCCTGCCGCCAGACGCGCTATGATCGCCGGGCAGTCTGCGGGAGGCTCCGATGCTGACGATCCGAACCATGACCGAAGCCGATCTCGGCCGTGTCCTCGACTGGGCCGCGCTCGAGGGCTGGAATCCCGGCCGCGACGATGCCCGCACCTTCTTCGCAAGCGACCCCGAGGGCTTCCTGATCGGGGAGATCGGGGGCGAACCGGTGGCGGCGATCTCCGTCGTGCGCCACGCGCCGGAGGTGGGCTTTCTCGGCCTCTACATCTGCCGCCCCGAATGGCGCGGACAGGGCCACGGGCTCGCGCTCTGGCAAGCCGGGATCGCGCGGCGCGCGGGCGCCTCCATCGGCCTCGACGGGGTGGTGGCGCAACAGACGAACTACCGCCGCTCGGGCTTCGCCCTCTCCCACCGCAACATCCGCTTCAGCGGCCCGGCACCGGCACCGGACCCCATCGCCGAGGGCATCCGGCCGATCACACCCGATCTCGTCGCGGCGGTGATCGCATATGACGCGGCGATCGCCGGTTACGCGCGTCCGGCCTATCTCCGCGCCTGGCTCGCCCCCTCCCCCCATCGAACGGCGCTTGTCCTCCTGCGCGGCGCCCGGATCCGCGGCTACGGCGTGCTGCGCGCCTGCCTCGAGGGCAGCAAGATCGGGCCGCTCTTCGCCGACGGCCCCGGCGAGGCCCGCGCCCTCTTCACCGCGCTTGCCCGCCACGCAGGCGACGGCCCCGTCATCCTCGACGTCCCCGAACCCAACGTGGCCGCAACCGCGCTCGCCTGGGACTTCGGCCTCACACCGGGCTTCGAGACCGCCCGCATGTGGCTCGGGCCCCCGCCGCCCGAAGACCCCTCCCGAACCTTCGGCGTCGCGAGCTTCGAGCTGGGGTGAAAGGGGCTGCCATCACTGGCCCTCACTTTCCCCTGGGCAGATTGCACAAAATCCTTACGTAAAATAATCCCGGAACATCTTCGCAAAAACAGTGGAATACGACGGCACCCCCGGATGGCGCCGCCTTTCGCAGCAACGAAGAGGCGTCGTTGAAGGTTGCGGGATCAGCTTGCCCTTTTCGATGTTGTTCCGGGCCCCAATAGCGACGCAACCTTTTGCTTCCGCGCCACAACCTGCCATAGTCCCCGGGCATTCAATCACGCCACCATTCCGAGCCCCACCCATGGCCAATCCCCAGCACCTCGAATGGCTCCTCGAAGGCGTCGAGGCGTGGAACGCACGGCGCGAGCGGGAAGATTTCGTGCCGGGCCTCAGTGGGGCGAAGCTCAGGGGGGCGAAGCTCAGGGGAGCGAACCTCTGGGGGGCGGACCTCAGGGGGGCGGACCTCTGGGGGGCGGACCTCAGGGGGGCGGACCTCTGGGGGGCGGACCTCAGGGGGGCGAACGTGAAATCGGTATACTCCAGCATGGGCACGAACGATGCAGGTGTGCCGGAGTATACCGATTTAAAGAGCACCATCGAGCTAATCCAGGAACAGCTCGACAAAATGGATGGCGACACTGGTGTCATCCTGCCCGAGGGCCTGCACCACCCGGCCCATTGGCCCGATCCGGAAATGCCAGGACAGGCAATCGAGGAAGCCTTCTCGGTTGAAGAGCAGATCGAAACGAGAGGGCAAGATCCGCATCTTCCCGCCACTAGAGGGGTATCTACCAACTTGGTGGTGGCCGTCCGTGCGCGGAGCACCGCAGAAATACGCCAATCCCTGACGGGGACCTACAGCGAAGCCTCAAGCCTCGCGCAATACATGGTGGAGCAGATCCAGCGGGAAATCGCTGCGCATCTTATGGTGCCGGTCCCCAACGATGCAGAGAAGCTATCCGAGTATAACGCCCGACTGAACTTCCTCCGGGAGACACTGGTCGTAGTCGAAAATCTGCACGCACGCCTTCCAGTTGGCAGCGCGCCCGATTTGTCAGAGCAGGACGCCGCGATCCTCAAGGAGAAGCTGATCGCATTGGCAGACAGGCTACAGATCGCGATCAGTTATCTGGACTCACATACCGGGACCTACGGCAACCTGTGGAAATTCGGTATGATCGGGCTGGGGACCTCTCTCCTTGGACTCTTCGGCATTCCCGCCAATCCCGGCGCATTGGTCGCAGCGGGCGTCGTTGGCGCCTCGACTTTCAGGGTTATCTTTTCGAAATAGCTGTCGCTCCGCAGCGTGCGTTGCAGCCAGACCGCCGTAAATACCCCACAAAATCACTATGCATACGCCCTGTGCATGGAATGTGCATGCGTTGCACATGCCCCAGATTGCGCAGGGCCCGCCCCCTCGCTATATCCCCGCCATGCTGGACAGAGCCATGAACACGCCCGAACTGCCGCCCGAAGTCGCCCGCCGGCGGACCTTCGCGATCATCTCACATCCCGATGCGGGCAAGACAACGCTGACGGAGAAGTTCCTGCTCTACGGCGGCGCCATCCAGATGGCGGGCCAGGTCCGCGCCAAGGGCGAGGCGCGCAGAACTCGCAGCGATTTCATGAAGTTGGAGCAGGATCGCGGCATCTCTGTCTCGGCCTCCGCCATGTCCTTCCCCTTCCAGGACTGGTGGTTCAACCTCGTGGACACGCCGGGCCACAGCGACTTCTCCGAAGACACCTACCGGACGCTGACGGCAGTCGATGCGGCCATCATGGTGATCGACGGGGCGAAGGGGGTCGAGAGCCAGACGCGCAAGCTCTTCGAGGTCTGCCGCCTCCGCGACCTGCCGATCATCACCTTCTGCAACAAGATGGACCGCGAGGCCCGCGATACCTTTGAAATCATAGACGAAATCCAGCAGGAGCTCCAGCTCGACGTCTGCCCGGCAAGCTGGCCCATCGGCATGGGCCGCGAGTTTCTCGGCTGCTACGACATGCTGAACGACCGGCTCGAGCTCATGGACCGCGCCGATCGCAACAAGCGCGCCGAGAGCATCCGCATGGAAGGCCTCGACGATCCGCGGATGGCCGACCACATTCCGGCGGACCTGCTCGAGACCCTCCGCGAGGAGGTCGAGATGGCGCGCGAGCTGCTGCCCACCTTCGACCACCAGGCCATGCTCGACGGCAACCTCTCGCCGATCTGGTTCGGCTCGGCGATCAACTCCTTCGGGGTGCAGGAGCTCATGCGCGGCATCGGGCTCTACGGGCCCCCGCCCCAGATCCGCCCGACCGAAACCCGCGGCGTCGGCGCCTGGGAAGACAAGGTCACCGGCTTCGTCTTCAAGGTCCAGGCCAACATGGACCCCAAGCACCGCGACCGCGTGGCCTTCGTCCGCCTCTGCTCTGGCCATTTTGCCCGTGGCATGAAGCTCAAGCACGTGCGCACCGGCAAGCCGATGGCGATCTCCAACCCCGTGCTCTTCCTCGCCAACGACCGCGAACTGGCCGAGGATGCCTGGGCCGGCGACATCATCGGCATCCCGAACCACGGCCAGCTCCGCATCGGCGATGCGCTGACCGAAGGCGAGGACCTGCGCTTCACCGGCATTCCCTCGTTTGCGCCGGAACTCCTGCAGAACGTCCGCGCGGGCGATCCGATGAAGGCCAAGCACCTCGAAAAGGCGCTGACCCAGTTCGCCGAGGAAGGCGCCTCGAAGCTCTTCAAGCCGGTATTCGGCTCGGGCTGGATCGTCGGCGTCGTCGGCCCCCTCCAGTTCGATGTGCTCGCCTCCCGCATCGAGCTCGAATACGGGCTTCCCGTCCGCTTCGAGCCGACCCAGTTCACATCCGCGCGCTGGATCTCGGGCCCGAAGGACAAGATCGAGGCCTTCATCAAGGCCAACAAGGGCCATATGGCCGAGGACCACGACGGCGATCCGGTCTACATGACCCGCCTGCAATGGGACATCGACCGCGTGGAGCGCGATTATCCAGACCTTCGGCTTACCGCGACAAAGGAAATGATGGTCTGATTTCCGGGCGGAGACGCGCGCGGCCGAGACGGATTGGTTTACCGGCCCGGGCGCGCTAGGGAGGGCGGGTTCCCCGGATCGAGGCCCCATGCTCCCCAACCTCGCCATAGTCCTGCCGATCTTCGCCCTGATCCTTGCGGGCTGGCTCGCGCGGCGCAGCAATGCGCTCGGGCCGGATGCCACCCGCGAGGTGAACCGTCTTGTGGTCTATCTCGCCCTTCCCGCCCTGCTCTTCGACATCATGGCGAACGCGAGCCCCGCGGAGATCTGGCAACCCGGCTTCATTTTCGCCTTCTCGGCCGGGTGTGCAGCCGTTTTCGGGATCACCCTTCTTGTGCGGATGCGCCGCGGCCGCCGGCTTGCCGATGCCGCGATCGACGGGCTCAATGCCGCCTATCCCAATACCGGCTATGTCGGCTTTCCGCTCGTTCTTGCGGTCATTGGCCCGGATGGTCTGGCCGCAACGCTCCTCGCGACCATCCTCACCGCCTGCGTGCTCTTCGGCGTCGCGATCGTGCTGATCGAAAGCGCGCTCCATTCCGGGATGCGCCGCCGGGATATTGCGCGGCGGACGCTCTCCGCGCTGGTCCGGAACCCGCTCCTCCTCGCGCCGGCTGTCGGGGCTCTCGTCATGCTGTCGGGCTGGCCGGTGCCGAAGCCGCTCGAAACCTTCCTCGATCTTCTCGGCGGGGCCGCCTCGCCCTGCGCGCTTGTAGCGCTCGGGCTCTTCCTCGCCGACAATGCCGGCCGCCGCCCGGAAGAGGGGCGCAGCGCCGAGCTCCTGCTTGTCGTCCTGAAGCTGGCGGTCCAGCCTGCGGTCACATGGCTCGTCGCCGTGCCCCTGCTCGGGCTCCCGGCCACTGCGGCCCAGACCGCGGTGCTGCTCTCGGCGCTTCCGACTGGCACCGGCCCGTTCATGCTCGCAGCCTTCTACGGGCGCGATGCACTGCTGACCGCGCGCGTGGTCGTGGCAACCACCGTGCTCTCCGTTCTGACCCTTTCGCTCTATCTCGCGGCAAGCCAGTGAACGCGGACCGAGGCGCGGTTGCAAGACCGCCGGGATGGCAGATCAAAGACCACGCGGCAGAACACCCGAGCATAGTGTCCGCATGCGATCAAAATTACTGTGCGACAATTTAAAGCGTGACAGAATTTATCCTCCGGGACTAGCCTTTCCTCTGCAGGGGAACGGGGACCACGCAACGGAAGACTGGAGAATAGCTACAGCGGGGCATTGCCCTCCGCTGCAATTTCGTTTCGGACGGCCGCCGGCGACCGGCGAAACGCTCCGACAGGCTCGCTCCCGCGGCGTGCCTGCGAGCCAGATCCGTCCCGTCATCGCTCACCGCCACCTGCTCGAAAAGACTATGCCCCGCGTCCTCTGCGGGCCGACAGGAAGGACCGTGCCATGACAAGAATTGTCGTAACCCATTCCGGCGATACCACCGATCCCGACGATGGGCGCCTCACTCTCAGGGAAGCCGTTGCGCTCGCGGAGGCGACGGAGGGCGCGGACCGCATTGTCTTTGCCAAGGCCGTTTCCCGCGTCACGCTCGAGCGGTCCCTGACCATCGACGACGATTCTGTGCTCGTCATCGAGGGCGACCGGAATCGCGACGGGCTTGCCGATGTCACGATTTCCGCCAGCGACAGTTTCAGCGGTGGATCGCTGCTGCATAACGACGGCACCGACCTCCGGATCGACAGCGTGCATTTCGGCGGATTCGACATCACGCGGTCCGACGGCTTCAATTCCATCTTCGCCGGCACCACCGGCGGCAATGGCGGCAGTTTCGCGACGATCTACAACGAGTCCCTCGCCAGGCTCACGCTTTCGGGCGTCGAGTTCGCCGACATCGGCATCACCGCCGGCAATGGCGGCACGGGCGGGGCCGGAGCCAACGGAACGGCCGGCACGAGCTTCGGCACCGCCGACAACGGCATGAACGGCCGTAGCGGCGGCAGCGGCCAGAGCGGGACAGGGGGCGGCAACGGCGGGGCCGGCGGGATGGCCGTTGGCGCGGTCTGGAACGATGCATCGGCAACCCTCAAGGTCATCAACGTCGCCGTTACACCCGATGTCAGCGTCTCGGCGGGGGATGGAGGCGCAGGCGCGCGCGGGGGGACCGGCGGCAATGGCGGGCGTGGCCAGAACGGCGGCGACGGCGTGGCCTTTGGCGCATTCCCTGGCGACCTCCTGCCAGGGAACGGCGGGAATGGCGGCGCGGGAGGCCGCGGCGGGTCCGGCGGACCCGGCGGGCTCGGCGGCAATGCGACGGCGGGGATCTATAACGAGGGCACCCTGGCCATCCGCACCGGGCTCGGCGGGGCAGGCGCAACCGCGGACGCAGGCTCCGGGGGCTCTGGCGGCAGCGGCGGCTCCGGCGGGCGCGGCGGGGCGGGCGGTTCGGGCGGCTCGCTCTTCCTCTACCCCGACGGCGCACCGGGCCGGACCGGCAGCACCGGATCGAACGGAAGCACCGGAAGCACCGGAATTGCGGGAGATGCGGACACCCTGCTGCTCACGGACGGGTCCGAGACGGCGCGGGTCTTCGACACGCTGGTCTTTGCCCATGCCTCGCAGACGGCGGCGCGCGAGGGCGGATCGCTCATCTTCACGGTGGTCCGGCTCGGATCGAGCGACACGAATTTCACCGTCGACTGGAAGATCGGCGGCGGGCCGACCATCGGCGGCAAGGATCTCGACGGTTCCGGCCTTTCGGGCGAGGTCGAGTTCACCGCGGGTGGCGCCGATGTCCGGCGGGTGAAGGTGGATCTCGCCAGAGACGGGCACACCGAAGGCAACGAGACGCTGGTCTTCCGGCTGGGCGAGGCCAACTTCACCTCGACGACCGACGAGACCGTCGGGTTCGGCACGGTACGGGCGCTCAGCACGATCCGCGATGCGGACGCCCCGACGGGCCGGGGCGATCGGCTGGTCGGCACAGTGTTCGACGACGAGATCAATGCGCTCGGGGGCAACGACAAGATGTTTGGCGCCGGCGGCAACGACAAGCTGCTGGGCAATTCCGGCAACGATTCGATCCGGGGTGGCGCGGGCAATGACAAGCTCATTGGCGGCAACGACCGGGATAATCTGACCGGGAACGAGGGAAGGGACACGCTGGTGGGCGGGCTCGGCGCCGACCGGATGACGGGAGGGGCAGATGGTGATGTCTTTGTCTTCACGGACTTCCGCGATTCCCGGCCCGGCACGGCCCGCGACGTCATCACGGATTTCGGCCGCGGCGACGACAAGATTCATCTCGTCCGGATCGACGGCGACCCGCTGCGCGACGGCAATCAGCATCTCGAATTCATCGGCCGCAACGCCTTCGATGGCGACGGCGGTCAGGTCCGGTTTGATGCGGCCCATCACCGGCTTCTGGTCGATCTGACCGGGAACGGCCGCCCGGAGATGGAGATCGCGCTCGCCCATGTCTCGCATTTCAGCGCCGACGATCTGATCCTCTGAGCGGGGCTCCGGAGGGTCGTTTCACCGTGAAAACGAGGGTTTTCACGGTGAAACGGAAATCAAGTGTCTGAAATATCTTGATAAAGTTGCTAACAAATCATGAATCAGGCCGTGAAACGCTGCGCGGAGACCGGCAGGGCCGAGGGCGCGTGCGGAGCGCCGGGGGCCATTCCGGGCCCGTGGTTAACCGGCGCGTGAGCAGTTTGGGTTAGATTTGCAGGATCGGGCAAGGGGGAGCGCGCGCTGGGCGCACCGCGGCCCGCCCGGCACGGCCGGGTTACACTTGTTTCGATTATTACGGTTATTTCATTTGAGAGAACATGCCTGAGACCTTATTTGTCGATTGCACGCCGCAGAGCCGTTTCGGCGCGGAAACGCCGCAGACACGCCCGCGACGTCACGGAGGGAAGACAGGAATGGGACACGCAGACAGGGTCGTCGCGCTCACGAAACGCCTGCCGACCCATGACGAGATGACGAACGCCGCCGATGCCGCAACGGCGCTGGCGCGGGCGCGCAACGACGACGGCTCGCTGACGATCTTCGTCGATGCGGACGGCAAGGAGATGCGCCTCGCGCCCGCCGTCGGCGATGTGGTGATCGACCTGCTCGGCCTGCTCGCGCGCAACAACATGGTCACCATCGTGCCGACGGGCGCCGAGCTCACGACGCAGCAGGCGGCGGATCTGCTCAATGTCAGCCGGCCCTATCTGAGCGGCCTGCTGAAGGACGGAACCATCGACCATATCCAGGTCGGCTCACACCGGCGGGTCCGGCTCGAGGATCTGATGGCCTACAAGGCCAAGCGCGACGCGGGCCGGCGCGGAGCGTTGCGGGAGATGGCGCGGCTCGGGCAGGACTTCGACGCCGACTGACCAGATCGATTCCGCCTTGGGCCAGCATTACGCCGACCGCTTCACCGTCGTTCTCGACGCGAACGTCCTGTATCCGTTCTGGATGCGGGATGCCCTGCTGCGCTTTCATGAAGCCGGGCTGTTTCGCGCCCGCTGGAGCGACACGATTGTCGAGGAATGGATGAGATCCCTGCTCGCCTGCAAACCCGACCGGGCCGAGAGCGTCCACCGCCAGGTCGCGGCGATGCGCACGCACTTCGACGATTCCTGGGTGCGCGGGCATGAGACGCTGATCGACGGGCTGACGCTGCCCGATCCCGACGACCGGCATGTACTGGCCGCCGCCATCAGATGCGGCGCCCAGCATATCGTCACCCGCAACCTGAAGGATTTTCCGGCGGAGGCGCTCGCGCCCTTCGATGTGGAGGCGATCGACCCGGACGATTTCCTGTGCCGGACCTTCGAGCTCTACCCGGAAGCCGGCATCGACGCCTTCCGGCAGATGCGGGAGGACTACCGCAATCCGCCCTTCCGCCCGGCGGAATTCCTGATGGAGCTGGCCGCGAAGGGCATGCCGCGGCTGGCCGCGCGGCTGAAGCCCGACTGCACCCGGATCTGAGCGCGCCGCCCCTCCGCCGCTATTTCAGCACGCCCAGCGCGGCGGCGATGGTGGGTTCGTAGCGCACGAGCGGGGGCCTGATACCATGCGCGACGAGTTCGCGGCGGACATCCGGCGCGGTACCGGTCAGGATCACCTCCATGCCCTTGCGCCCGGTCTTGCGGGTGAGGATCTCGATGGTGTTGGCCGCGGTCGAATCGATGAAGGGCACGGCGGCGAAATCGATCACCAGCGCGCGGTGCTGATCCGAGATGCGGTCGAGCACCGAGCCGATGGAAGCCGCCGCGCCGAAGAAGAACGCCCCCGAGATGCGGTAGACCACGACATTCGGGTCGCGCGCCTCGCATTCCTCGTAAGGCACGCGGTCGGCGCCCTGGGTGTCGGCCTGATCCTCGGAGACGAGGGGCGTGTGGCTGGTGATCGCGGTGGTCTGCGACATGCGGTGGAGGAAGAGCACCGAGCCGAGCGCGAAGCCCACGACGATCGCCTCGGTGAGATCGCGGAAGACGGTGAGCAGGAAGGTTGTCAGCAGCACCGCGGCATCGCCGCGCGAGGCGCGCAGGAGCGTGGCGAAGGCGTGTTTCTCGACCATGTTCCAGGCGACGATGGCCAGAATGCCCGCAAGGCTCGCGAGCGGGATGTAGCTGGCGAGCGGTGCGGCCACGAGGATGAAGACGAGCAGGAAGAGCGCGTGCAACATCCCCGAGACGGGCCCGTGCGCCCCGGCCCGGACGTTGGTGGCGGTGCGCGCGATGGTGCCGGTGACGCAGAGGCCGCCGAAGATCGCCGAGGCGATATTGGCCGCCCCCTGCCCCACGAGTTCGCAGTTCGAGCGGTGGCGCCGGCCGGTCATGCCGTCGGCAACGACCGCGGAAAGGAGCGATTCGATGGCGCCAAGGAGCGCGAAGGCGAGCGCATTCGGCAGCACCGCCTGGATCTTCGCGAGGCTCAGCTCCGGCAGGACGGGCGCCGGCAGGCTGGTGGGAATGCCGCCGAACCTGGTGCCGATGGTCTCGACGGGGAGGGCGAAGAGCGCGGTGGCGATGCCCGCGAGCACGACCGCGATGAGCATGCCCGGCCAGTGCGGGCGGAGGTGCTTGAGGCCGGAGATGAGCGCGATGGTGGCGGCCGAGATGGCGAGCGCGGGCCAGGAGAGCGTCGGGAGGGCGTCCCTGAGGACCGGGAGCTTCTCGAGGATCGGGCCGGGTTCGGGCCCGGCGAGCTGGAGACCGAGGAGCGGGCCGATCTGGCTTGCGAAGATGATGACGGCGATGCCGGCGGTGAAGCCCACCGTCACCGGGTAGGGGATGAACTTGATGTAGGTGCCGAGGCGCAGGAAGCCCGCGGCCATGAGCATGAGCCCCGCGAGCACGGTGGCAAGCGCGAGGCCCCCCATGCCATGGGCCTCGACGGTGGCGGCGACGAGGCCGATGAAGGCGCCCGCCGGGCCGCCGATCTGGAAGCGGCTGCCGCCGAGCGCGGAGACGAGGAAGCCGCCGAAGATCGCGGTGTAGAGCCCCTGCGCGGGCGAGGCCCCCGAGGCGATGGCGATGGCCATGGAGAGCGGCAGGGCGACGATCGCGACGGTGAGCCCGGCAACCGCGTCGGAGCGCAGCGCGGCGCGGGTGTAGCCCTCGCGCAGGACGGTCACGAGCTTGGGCGTGAACATCTCCGCGAAACTCGGGCGGAGGGCGAGCGGGTCTTCGGATCTCATGCTCATGGGGCGGGGGGCTCTGATCTGGGGGCCGGACGGGGCGTCATGCCTTCGGACGGGGGGCGGGGTCGCGGAGGCGCACGCCGCGGCCGCCGGAGGGGCTCGGCGCGTTCTCCGCGATGAGCTCGATCCCGAGGGCGTCGAGCGCCTCGACCACCCGGGTGAGGCTCTCGACGACGCCCCGCACATTGCCCTGGCTGGCTTCCATCCGCTGGATCGTCGGCAGCGAGAGGCCGGCGCGCTCGGCGAGAGTGCGCTGGTCGATGCCGAGGAGGGCGCGTGCGGCGCGCAGCTGCGCAGAGGTGATCATCGGGGTGGCGGCTCCCGTTTCGTCCTGACGTGTGAGTCTCAATCCTGATGTTTTAAACATGCATCATGATATTTTGAAGGGGTATTTTGGGGTTTTTCCTCATTTTGGGACGGCGGGGTCCGCGGGGGTGGCAGGGTTAAATCTTCCTCAACCCTTCGGCCCATAAGGTCGCCGGCAAGCCGTTCACCCGCGCGTGAGCCTGCCCCCGCAACCCACACCGGACACGATGACCCATCTTCCGCCCCGGCTGATCCCGAGCCTCGCTGCTTTCGTCCTGCTCCTGGCCGGGGCGGCCGCGGCCGAGAGCCAGGTCGGGTGCCCGCGGCCGGACGGGCCCGTCGATCTGGTCGTCGCAATGCGCGAGGCGCCGCCCTTCATCGTCGAGGACGAGATCCGCGGCCAGCGGGGCTTTGCCTTCGATGTCTGGGCGAGCGTGGAGAAGGAGCTGCGCGCGGCGGGGCTCATCGGTTCGAGCGCGCTTGTCGAGTGCCCGCTCGGGGCGCAGCTTGCGGGGCTCGCCGATGGCAGCGTCGATGTGGTGATCTCGCCGCTCACCATCACCGCCGACCGTCTCGCGAGCTTCGATTTCAGCCACCAGTATCTGAGCTCGGGCACCACGGTGGCGCAGCGCGCGAATTCGGCGATCAACTTCCGCTATGCCGCGGACATCCTGCGCCAGACGCTCGGGCATCCGAGCGTGCAGGTGGCGATCGTGGCCTTTCTCGCGGCGAACCTGCTGCTCGCCGGGCTGATGTCCTGGGCGCTGCGGCAGCATTCAGATTTCGGCGAGATCAGCCGGGAGCCGCGGCCGGTGCGCCTGCTGCGCTACGGGGTCGAGGCGGTGATCCGCACCATCGGGCTGCGCGGGCTTGGCGACGGGCTCCGGGCCACCTCGACGACCATGCTCGAGATCTTCATGGCGGTGGTTGGCACGATCCTCTCGGCGACGATCTTCGGGATGCTCACGAGCGCGCTCGTCGGCTCGATCGGCGGCAGCCGCACGGTGACGCTCGCGGAGCTCCCGACGCTCCGGGTCGCGACGCTGGAGCAATCGACCTCGGCGCAGTTTCTCGACGGGCTCGCGCGCGGCAGGGCGGCCGAGGAAGGCACGCCGCGCACCCTCAAGCTCTCGCTCGCGCGCCGGAAGGCCGACAGCGCGCCGGCGCTTGACGGAGCGAGCGGAGCGGGAGCCACCCATTGCCTGCCGCCCGAGGCGGCCTCCGCAACCGATCTCTGCCTCGCGATGCCAAGCTGGGAGGCGGCGATGAATGCGCTCGCCGCCGGCCAGGTCGATGCCGTCTTCGGCGACTGGGCCCAGCTCAGCTATCTCGCCCGCCTGCCCGCCTACAGCGATGCGCTCACCGTCCAGGATACCGCCTTCTGGAACGAGCCCTACGGCTGGGGACTGTCGCGGGATCTCGCCCCCGAGATCCGTACCGCGATCGATCGTGCGCTCATCCGCCGGCTGCGCAGCCCGGAATGGCGCGTTCTCGTCCAGGAATACATGGGAGACGGCGCGATCTCGCCGAACTGAACCGCATGAGAGACCCCCTGCCCCGGAGCCCGGATCCCGCCGCCGACGCCACCCCTGACGCGGCGCATCAGACGCACCCGGCGCGGCAATCCACCTCGAACCTCCTGCAGTACGAGCATTACTTCTCGTCCGGGAGCTATGACCGACGGTACCCGGCGCCGAACGCGCGGATGCTCAGGCTCGCCCGCACGCTGCTGCCGCCCGCGGGCCATCTCATCGATTTCGGCTGCGGCAGCGGGCGCTATCTGCTCGCGCTCCGCGAGCGGGCGCGCCTGGTGGCGGGCTTCGACATCTGCCACGCGGCCCTCGGCTGCCTGCGGCACAACGTGATGGCGCATCCGCGCGGCGTGCCGGTGCATATTCTCGGGCCCGACCCGGAAAGCCTCGAGCGGCATGTGGCCCGTCACGGCGGCGCGGATCTGGTGCTTTGCCTCTTCGGGGTGCTCTCCCATGTCGAGGGACGCCGGGCCCGGCGCGAGATGCTCCGGAGGCTCGCCGGTCTGCTCCGGCCGGGGACCGGCCGGATCCTGCTGTCGGTGCCGAACCGGCACCGGCGTTTCCGGCGCGAACAGCGGCTGGCGGAGCCCGGCACCGAGGAGATCCGCTATCTCCGGCAGGTCGAGGGCGGCACGATCGAGCTGTCCTACCGCCTGTTCGACCCGGAAAGCCTTGCCGAGGAGCTGGCCGAGGCCGGGCTCGAGATCGAGCGGATCGGCGCCGAGAGCCTGCTGCCCGAGGCGCAGGTGGCCGGATCGCGCCATCTCCGCGGCCTCGATGCCCGCATCGCGCCGCATATCCCGGCGCGGCTCGGCTACGGCCTCGCCGCCGTGGTGCGGCCCTGCGCCACGGCCCCGGAGGGCACGGCGACGTGAGACGGCCCGCCCTTCTCCTGCGCCTTGCCGCCCTCCTCGTGCTGAGCGCGGGCCCGACGGCGGTGGCGGCGGCGGATGCGGCCCCCGAGGAGGACGGGCGGCTCGCGCGGATCCTCGAGCGCGGGCGGCTCATTGTCGGGGTGAAGAGCGACTATCCGCCCTGGGGCATGGTGGCCGAGGACGGCGCCATCGTCGGGCTCGAACCCGATCTCGCGCAGGATCTGGCGGACCGCATCGGCGTCGGGCTCGAGCTCGTGCCGGTGACGAGCGCGAACCGTCTCTCACGGCTGAACCAGGGGGTGATCGATGTCGCGATCGCCACGATCGGCGACACGGAAGAGCGGCAGAAGAGCGCCGACCTCCTGCGCCCGCACTATTACGCCAGCGGCGTGACGCTGCTCGCGCCGAAGGGCTCGCCCTTCACCGACTGGGGCCAGCTCCGCGGGCGGCCAGTCTGTCTTACCGACGGCGCCTATTTCAACCGGGCCCTGGTCGAGCGCTACCTGATCCGGCCGGTGGTCTTCTCGGGCCTGCGTGACGCGCTGCTCGCGCTGCGCGACGGGCGCTGTGCCGGCATGGCCTTCGACGACACGGTGCTCTCGCAGACCCTCGGCGATCCGCAATGGGCGGGCTATCACCTCGCGACCCCGAGCATCCTCTCGACCCCCTGGGCGGTGGCGGTGCAGACCGGGGAAGGCGGGCGCGGTCTCGGCCGGCTGGTCGAGGAGGCGGTGGCCGACTGGCACCGGAGCGGCCGGATCATCGCGCTGCAGGCCAGGTGGGGCCTGCCGCCCAGCGCGTTTCTCGCAGCCTTCCACGACACCTGGAGCGCGGAGGCGGACGGGCGGCCGATCTGCGCGCGGACCGCGGCGGGCGCCTGGCCCGAGGCCTGTCTCGGCGGCGGCGGGATCCGCATCGCGGGGCTCGGCGGGGAACTTCCCGGCTGGGCCGCGCGGCTCCGCGCCGCAACCGGGCTCGATCTCTCGCCCGCCTTCGACCGGATCGACCGGGCGCGGCTCCTGCGCGGCATCGGGCTCACGCTCGCGCTCAGCCTCGTTGCCATCGCGGGGTCGCTGACGGTCGGGATCTGTCTGGCGCTGGCCGATGCGACGCTGCGGCGCGGCGCGGCGCTGGCGGCGGTTCTTGCCCATCCGATCCGCGGCTTCGTCGTGCTGGTGCGCATGACGCCACCGATCCTGCAGCTCTACATCCTCTTCTTCGGGCTTGGTGGCTATCTCGCCGCGACCCACGGCTTCACGCCCGGGAGCTTTGTCATCGCGAGCCTCGTGCTCTCCTTCTATGCGGGCGGCACCAACACGGTGATCCTGCGCGCGGCCCTCGGCCATCTCGCGGTCGAGCGGCCGGGCGTGCCTCCGCTGCGGCTGCTGCCGGAGGCGATCGAGCGGAGCTACGAGGGGCTGGTCTCGACCTCGGTCAACATCGTCAAGGCGGCGGGGCTCGCGAGCACCATTGCGCTGCCCGAGACGATCTCGGTCGTCAACAGCATCATCGCCGAGGGGGGTGACGCCACCACGATGATGAACCTGCTTCTGGTCTTCTATTTCGTGTTCGTGCTGGCCGTGCTCGGCCTCCTGCGCGCGGCGCGGGGGATGGTGATGCGATGGATCTGACGGAGATGACAGGCCGGGTGCTCGGCTGGACGCCCTATCTGGCCGGAGGGTTCGTGACCAACCTGATGATCGCCGCCGTCTCGATGGCGCTCGGGACAGTGCTCGGCGCGGGGCTGGCGCTGGCGCGCTCGGGGAACGGGCGGCGGCTGCGCTGGCCCGCCGAGCTGCTCACGAGCCTCTGCCGCAACGTGCCGAGCTTCGTGCTGCTCTTCTATGTGGCCTTCGCGATCCCGGTCGAGATCGACTGGGGCGGGCGGGTGGTGGCGCTGCCGCTCTGGATCAAGGCGGCGCTCGCCCTCACCATTCCGGTGATCGGCTTTGCCTCGGATCAGACGCTCGGGCTGCGGCGGCAGCTGGCGCGCGGGGTCGCCTCGGCCCGGGCGACCTGGGTGACCTCCTGGCTCCAGTATTTCCTCATCATCGTCATGGCCTCGGCGACCGCCTCGGTGATCGGCGCCGACGAGATCGTCGGGCGGGCCAACCGGGTGATCGCGACCGACGAGAGCCCGGCCTTTCTGGTGATCGTCTATCTCTATGTCTCGCTCTGGTTCCTGACCGCGGGTCTTGCGCTCTCGGCGGCGACGGGCTGGCTCGCGCGGCACCGGGCCGTGGCGGGCCGCCGTGCGGCGGGCAAACCGGCGGAGGCTGCGACATGAAGGCTCGTATCGGTGCGCTCCTTGGCGTTCTGCTTCTCTGCGCGGGGTGCGGCTTCTTCAAGAAAGACGATGCGGAGGAGGCGCCGCCGCCGGACGCCTGCCCGCGGGTCGATCCGGCCAAGCGCGTGCTGACCGGGGCGGCGGTGCGCCAGCCGCAGGGCGTGGCGCAGTTCGACCTCCTGAGGATCGACGGCAAGGCGCATCGCTCCGGTGCGCTCGCCCGCATCCGGCTCGACGAGAGCGACACGTTCAAGGCCCGCTCCGATGGCAAGGGCGGCTTCACCGGGCGGCGGGGGGCCAGGGCCACGCCGGTCGCGGGGGTTGCCGCGGCGGCGAAGGATTTCGAGGCGCTGTCGCTCGACTACACGCTGAAGAAGGTCGGCTACACGGCGGAGGCGGCCATCGGCGCGCCGACGCGGGCCGCGAAGGTCGCGACCACCGGGCAGGCGCGCTATTCCGGCCCGGTTCGGCTCACGCTGCAGAACCTCGGCGCGGAGGATGCCGGCACGCCGCTCGAGGTCACCGGCACGGTGAGCCTCGATGTGCTCTTCGGTTCGCGGCTGGTGGATGCGAATTTCACCGGGCTCAAGGCGGCGGGGGCCGACCTGCCCTTCGACAGCCTGGTCTGGAGCGGCATCGGGCTCTGCAACACCCGCGTCGCGACAAGCGGCCAAGGGCGGTTCCAGACCCGGAACGGCGACGGCCGGGCGGTGAACTTCACCGGATCGGGCGCGGGCGCACCCGCGGGCGCCGCGGTGCTCGACGCAACGCTCTACGGGTTCGACGAGGCAGCCGGACTGCCGGCGGAGATTGGCGGCGTGCTGCTGATCCAGGGCGACAGCGGCATCATCTCGGGCATTTTCGCCGCGGATCTCCGGCCCGCCGCGCCGGCACCCGCGCAATGACTTGCATGCACCCCGGAGAAAGGAGCTATACTACAGGTTGAATAACGCATGACAGAAGTCGCGTAAAAGAAACCATCCCGTGCAGAAGCCGGAGATTCCATGAGAACGCCCCTCCCCCGCACAGGCCGTCGCGGTCGCCGCGCCGGCGGTAGCGCATGACGGAAGCGATCCTTCCGCATCGCATCACCGACGGCACGGCCCGTGACCGCCGCCTCGCGCCTGCGCTGGCCGAAGGCTATGTGCGCCCGGCGGAGCGCAGCCTTTCCGATCATCTCGCCCTTCTCGCCGCCATCGCCGGGCAGATCCGCTTCCACGACGCGGCCAACCGCCCGGCCGGGACCTGGGCGAAGCTCTTCGCGCAGGAGCCCGCCGCGATGATGTCGGAACTGCTCGCGCTCGGCCCGGAGGATGCGCGCGCGCGGTTTGCCGAACGCGCGGCCTGCGACCCGGAGGGCGCGGCGCGCGAGCTGCGCGATCTGGCGCGCCGGGTCTCGCTCTGGCTCGGCCGCGCGGCGAGCCGGGGTCGCGACCGGTTCGGCGCGCAGATCGACGCGATCGCCGCGCGGCCCGAGCTTCTGCGGCTGGTCGAGACGCTGGCGGCCGCGGAGGAGACCACGCCGGAGCGGCTGGCCGAGCTGACCCGCGAGAGCCTTGCCGCCGGGAGGCGGCCTGCGGCCGATGCCATCGGACGGGCCCGCGCGGCGCGGCAGGCGCTGCTCGATGCGCAGGAGCAACTTCTCAACATCGTTGCCGCCCTGAGGCCCATGGTCGAAGAGACGCTCGATGTCCGCCTCGGCTCGGGCCGGATCGACCCGGCGCTTGGCCTGCTGCTGGCGAATGTCGGCATGCTCGAGGAGGTCGAGGCGGTGGTGAACCGCTTCACCTCGCGTCACACCGCCTTCTACTACCGCGAGGTGCTGGGGCTCGCGCCCCGGCCCGCGGGCGCGGAAGCGGCGCATCTGCGCTTCGCGCCCGGTGCGCTGCCGATCCATCTGCCGGCGGGAACGGAGCTCGTCGCCCGCATGACGGGCGTGCCGGAGCCCGCGCGGTTCCGGCTGAGCGAGGGACTGCGCGTGGCGCCGGTGAAGGTCGCCGAGGCGCTGGGGCTGCGCTTTCACCGCGATCCGCTGATCTCGCCGCAGGCGGCGATGGGATTCGTCTCGGGCGTGAGCCTGGCGCGCATCCCCACCGCAGGCGATGACGCCGTGCGCGCCGATCCGCCGCGGCTCTTCGGGGCCGGGGGCGGCGCGCCGGCGGACATGGGGCTCGAGATCGCGAGCCCGATGCTGCGCCTCGCGGGCGGGCGGCGACGGATCGAGCTCCGCCTCGTGCTCACCCGGCGGGGCGATGCGGAGGCCACGCGGGCGGGCGCCGGAGCGACGCATGAGGCGGTTCTTGCCGAGCTGCAGGCCGACCCGGCCCTCGCCGCGCTCTTCGGCCTCGACGACCCCGACACGTCGGGGCAGATCCTGGCCGAATGGCGCGCAGCCCTCGGGGGGGCGGAGGGCACGCCAGCCGCGCAGCTCCATCATGCGCTGCTCCTCCATGCCGCCGCACCCGCGCAGGTCGAGGCGATCTATGGCCGGGTGGTCCGGGCGGGCCTCGTCGAGGGCACGCCCTGGCCCGCCGGGGATTTCCGCAAGGCCCTCCTCTCCGGCATCGAGGCCCATCTCGGCGGGCCGGAGGTGGCGCGTGTGGCGGCACGGATCTTCGATCACGGCCGCGACGAGGTGTTCCAGACCCTGCTTCACGATGCCTTCGAGGTGACGCTCTCCGCCGAGACCGGGCCGCTTGCCGTCGGCGCGGCGCGGATCGCGCCGAATGCGGCGGAGGACGGACCGGGCTTCACGCTTTCGCTTCAGCTCGACGAGGCCGCGCCCGCGATCGTGCCGCCGCCCGGCGCCGCGGCGCCGGTGCTCGGGCTCCGGATGGCACCGCACGGGCGTTTCTGCCCCTTCTCGCTCTTCGAGCCCTATGCGCTCGAGAGCATCGTGATCGAGACCCGCGTCGAGGGGCTTACGCGGCTGACGGCGTTTTCCGATGACGGGCCGCTCAACATGGCCCAGCCCGTGCTGCCCTTCGGGGCGCGGCCGAAGGACGGCGCGGCCTTCCTCGTCGGCGCCCCGGAGCTCGCGGCCAAACCGGTACTGCGGGTGGGGCTCGACGTGGTCTGGTCCGACCTGCCCTCCGATCCGGGCGGTTTCGAGGATTATTACCGGAGCTACGGCGAAACCTTCCATGCGCCAGATCCGAAGGTCGGGCTTGCCTATCTCGCGGGGGACGGCTGGCGCGACCTGCCGGGAGGTCAATCGCATCCGATGGTCGGGCGCATCGCGCCGGGCGGACCACTCCGGGCGCGGCAGCGCTTCGAGGGCAGCGTGCCCGGCCGGGTGCTGCCGCCGCGGACCGGGATCACGGCGGAGGATTTCCGGCAACGCTCGACGATCCGGGCCGGGCTCTTCGGGCTCACGCTCGACTGCCCGGGCGACGCCTTCGGGCACGAGGCCTATCCGGCGGCGCTCGCCGAGGCGATGCGGCCGGGTTTCCTGCGCACGCGGCGGCGCAGGATCCCGCCGGCGCCCTGGACGCCGCGGATCGCCTCGGCCGCGCTCGACTATGCCGCGCGCGACACGATCCTGCTCGGCACGCCGCAGGCCGCGCGCCCCGGCGAGCGCGTGGTGCAGATCGGGCCCTTCGGGCGGCAGGAGATCTTTCCGGCCCGGAGCCGGCCCGGCATGGGCCTGTTCCCGGCCCGGCTCGCCGACGGCACGCTCTTTCTCCGGGTCGCGGGGCCGACCGCCACCGGCCCGGTCTCGCTGCTCTTCGAGATGGCGCAGGGAAGCCATCGGCGGCGGAGCTTCCGCCCCGAGCCGGTGCGCTGGCACTATCTCACCGCCTCGGGCTGGCAGCCGCTGCCAAGCTGGAGCCTTGCGACCGACACGACCGACGGGCTGATGCGCACCGGGATCGTCACCATCGACGTGCCGGACGAGGACGTGGTGCTGTCGGGCGGCGAGATGCCGGGCGAGGGCGTCTGGCTCGCGGTATCGGCCGATCGCCATCTCGATGCCTTCCCGCGGCTGGCCTCGCTCGGCGCGAACGGAGCCAGGGCCGAGCGCATCGGGCTCCCCGAGGCGGATGCGCCTGCGCTCCCGCTGCGCTGGTCGCTCGACCCGCCGGTGGCCGGGCTCGGCGCGATCGCGCAGGTGGGCGCCACCCTCGGCGGCACGCCGCCCGAAACAGATCCGGCCTTCCGTGCCCGGGTGAGCGAGCGGCTGCGCCACCGGGCCCGGGCGGTGACCGCCTGGGATGTGGAGCGGCTGGTGCTCGATGCCTTTCCCGAGGTCTGGAAGGCGAAATGCCTGCCCGCCTATGACCAACGGCTGCGCGCGCCGCGAGCGGGGGCGATGACCGTCGTCGTCGTGCCGGCAGCCCCGGAGGATGCGGCGGCCGTGCCCTCGCGGCCCGCGATGTTCGACGTGCTGACGCTGCGGCGGATCGAGCGCTTCCTTGCCGGGCGGCTCTCGGCCTTTGCCGAGGCGGAGGTGCGCAATCCGGGCTACGAGCGGTTGCAGGTGCGCGCCAAGGTAGGCTTCACCGCCGGGTCGGACGAGAGCGGCACCGCGCTCCGCCGCCTCAAGCTCGACATCTCGCGCTTCCTGAGCGTCTGGACGGCGGAGGCGCCGATGGACGGCTTCGGCTGGTCGCTCAATCTCAACGACGTGGCGGCCTTCGTGACCGGGCTCGACTATGTCCGGTTCCTCACCGAGTTCTCGATCCTCCAGCTCGTCGCGGACGATGCCGGCCAGCACCGGCTCCACGACACGGCGCGAAGCGGCGGGGGCGGCGACGAGGCGGGCAACGGCGCGGCGATCCTGGCGGCCCGCGAGCCCTGGGGGCTGGCGCTGCCGATGGCCGATCACTGGATCACCCCGCTCTTCGAGCGGCGGAGCGAGACACCGCGGGTCACGGGCATCGGCGGGCTCGCCATCGGCGAGACGCTCGTCGTCGACATGAGGGAGACGGCATGAGCAAGCGGGACCGCCCGACACTGAAGAAGTTCTTCCGCGACGGGGCGCTGCCCACCGCGGAGCATTACGGCGACTTCATCGATTCGATGGTCAACCGGATCGACGACGGCTTCGACAAGACCGAGCAGGACGGGTTGCGCATCGCCTCGATCGGGGCCTCGCCCACGCTGGTGAGCTTCTACAACGGCGGCGGCGCGGCCGAAGCGGCCTGGTCGATCCGGCATGCGGGCACCCCCGGGACATTGCATTTCACCCATGCCCGCGCCCCTGTGGCCGACATGGTTGCGGAGCCCTCCGGGCCGGAGGGCGATCCGCCACCCGGCCTTGCGCTGAGCGGGCTCGGGCGGGTGGGCGTCAATGTCGCCGATCCCGACTGGCGGCTCGATATCGACGGGGTGGCGCGGATGCGTGGGAGGATCGGCCATCCCGGGCCGCAGCCCAAGGTACCCGCCGACGGACGCTGGCACGACATCACCGGGCATCTGACCGGCTGCAACGCCTTCGAGATCATGGCCGGTGCGGGCGGCCCGACGGGGCGCGGGCGCTATGCCCTGATGCATGCCATCGCGCTCAACGCCTACAACCCGCGCAACCCGGTGCTGAACTGGCTCTTCCGCCGCCGGCCGATCCGGCGGCAGAATGCGATGTTCGGGAGCTTCGCCGACCGGCTGCGTCTGCGCTGGACCGGCACGAGCCGCGACTACCGGCTGCAGATCCGCACCAATTCGAACTTCGGGCCGGGCATCGTCATCCGCTATTACGTGACACGGCTCTGGTTCGATACCGCGATGCAGGGCTCGCGCTCCGAGATCCTGCGCGACGAGGACGTGTCGTGAGGGGCGCGGGATCGGGGCCCCATGGCTGAGACGCCGGACTTCATCGCGCTGCGCCGCAAGGGCATCGCGCGGGCCCAGGCGCTCTCGCGCGAGGTCTGGACCGACTTCAACCTCCACGATCCGGGCGTGACCCTCATCGAGGAAGTGGCCTATGCGCTGACCGAGCTCGGCTATCGCGCGGAGTTTCCGGTCGCGGATCTGCTCGCGCGCGAGGATGGGCCGGCGGATCTTGCGCGCCTCGGTCTCTCCGACCCGCGCGAGGTGCTGGCGATGCGGCCGGTCTCGGCGGATGATCTTGCCCGCGCGCTGGCGGCCTCCGGCCCGTCGGTCGATCATGTGATGGTCGCTCCGGCGACCGGGGCGGACGCGGCGGGGCTCTACGACATCCATGTGATCCCGGCGGCGGAGGCCGATCCTGCGATAGCGCTGGCAACCGTGCGCGAGGCCTTCCGCGGGGTGCGCAATCTCTGCGAGGATGTCCGGGTGCTGGCGCTCGCGACCCCGGTGCCCTGCAGCCTCGAGGCGCAGATCGAGATGCGCCGCCGGCATGCGCCCGAGCGGGTCGCGGCGCTCATCTATGCCCAGTGCCGCCGGCTCATGCGCGACCGGGCGGCAAACCGGCGGGCGGTGCCGGCGACGCGGGCCGCTGTCTTCGAGGACCCGGCCCGGATGTATGGCCATTCCGGCGCGCCCGAGGGCGGGGCGGCGGCGCTCGACATCTTCTTTGCCGAGCTGGTCGGGCTCGAGGAGGTGAAGGACATCCTGACGCTCGGCTTCCGTCGCCTCGATGCGCCGGAACGCGATCCCTTCGCGCCGCTCGCACCGGGCGAGTTCCGCGAGCTGGTTCTGCCCGAGCGCGCGGAAGACGTGCGGCTCGAGCTTGTCAGCCGTGATCTCATCGTGCCCTTCGAACTCGAGGGCATGCGGATGGAGCTGGCGCGGCTCGAGGCCGACCATGTGGCGCGGCTCCGCGAGACGCTCGACGGCGCGGACTGGAGCGCGCGGCCCGCGGGCCGCAAGCGCCGGTTCGCCCACCTGCCCGTCGGGCACGGGCTGCCCGCGGCCTATGGCGCCGGGGCGAGCCGCCTGCCCGCCTCGGCCCCGGCCCGGGCGCAGGGCGAGGCGGCACAGTTCCGGGGCTATCTCGCGCTCACCGACGCGCTGCTCGCCAATGCCGCGGCCGATCTCGAGGGGCTTGCCGACCTCTTCGCCACCGGCCTTGCGGCGCGGCAGAGCTATGCCGCGCGCCCGCTCGATTTCGGGCCGATGCCGGAGCTTGCTGCCGAGGGACCGGAGGCGGTAGCCGAGGCAGTGGCCCGGCACGATCCCTGGCACGATCGCAAGGGGCGGGTGCTCGACCATCTGCTGGCGCTTCACGGCGAGGAATACACCCAGAACACGCTCCGCCAGCATGATCTCTACCGCGGGCCCGCCGCGCGACGCGATGCCGTGCTCGAAAACCGGGTGCGGCTGCTCCGCGAGGTAGCCCGGCTCGACCGCGACCGTCCGGGAGGGTTCGACCCGGTGGCAGGGGTGGGTGCGGCGCTTTGCCGCAAGCTCGAGATCCTGCTCGATTTTCCCGACCGCAGCACGGCGCCGCTGTCGGCGCCGGTCACCCGCCTCGGGCTCCGGCTCACCGGGGACGAGGCCGAGCTCGAAAGCCTGCGCATTCCACGCGATCTGCTGCCCGAGCCCGCAAACCCCTTCGACACCATCGTGCCGCGCGATGATCGCCCCGAGCCCGCACCGCCCCGCGAGATCATCGCGCGCACGGCCTTTCTTGCAAGCGGCGCGCTCACCCCGGATCTGCTCCGGCGCGCGGTCTACGACACGGCCTATGTCCTCGCGCCGGAGGCCGACGGCGCCTGGCGGCTCTTTCTCGATCCGGGCCGCGGCGCGGCGGTCTACAACGCGGGCCGTTTCCCCGGGCGGGCGGAAGCGATCCGGCACGCCAACCGTCTGCGGCTTCTGCTCACCGACATCAACCGCCGCTCCGAGGGCGTGCATCTCGTCGAAGACATCCTGCTGAGGGGCCGCACCGGCCACTTCGCGCCGCTGAGCCTCACCCTCATACTCTCCGGCTGGACCGCGCGCACGCGCTGGGACGGGTTCCGGCGGCTGGCCGAGGAGACCGTGGCGCTGCTCTGTCCGGCACATATTGCCCACCGGGTGCTCTGGCTGGGGCATGGCGAGATGGCCGAGTTCGAGGCGCTGGAGCTCGACTGGCGCGTCGCCCTGCGCGATGCGGGCCGCGGCGGGGGCCCCTGGGCGGAGGATCTCGACCGCGCCGCCGCCGTGCTGCGCGGCTTTCTCTCCGCGCGGGGCGCATGATGCGTCGGGCCTCTTCGCCGGACGGGTCTGGCCCCGAGCCGCGGCATGTGATCGGCGATCTCGTCTTCGAGATCGCCGTCGCCGATCCGCTCGGGCCGCTCTCGGATCCCGCGCATCTCGCGCAGACACTGCGGACCGAGCTGCTTGGCGCCATCGAGGCGGCCTGCGATGCCGTTTCGGCCGAGGCGGCAGAGCCGGTCCGGGCCGGCACGATCTCGATCGATCTCGGTTCTCACCCGTCGCCCCCCGACTGGCCGCGGTTGGCCCGCGACCTTGCCGAGCGGTTGCGGCGGGAGCTCCTGCCCTATGCGCGGGAAGTGCCCTCCCCTGATCCCGAAAATCCAGCGCCCGGTGCGCCGCGGCTGGCCCCCTCCGCCGGGCAACGTCCGGCATCGAAGGCCGGAGAGAACAGCGCGGGCGGTCCTCCGGCGCGGGCAGCCGACCACGCCACGGACCATCCGGAGACGGGCACGACATCCGTTCCGGACACGGCCGCAGAGGCGGGGCAAACCGGCCAGCCCGCGCGGGACAGAGATGCGGCCCGCGCCCCGGACGACGGGCGCGCGGGCCGCGCTGCCGAGCGGGGGAAACCGGCGGCGGCAGGTCAGGGCGCATTTCAGGGAAGTTCCGCACCGGGCGCCGCGGCAGCGGCCCGCCATGGCGGTGGCGGGTCGGGCGGGGATGGCGACATCCCGGCCGGCTTCGGCGAGAGGCCGTTGCCGGCCGGCCTTCCGCTCCGGGAGGAGGTCGAGCCGACGCCGACGGGCAGGCTGGCCCATGCGAAAGGCGGCATAGAGGTTGCCGCCGCGGACGTGCCGCGCGGCGAAGATCCGGTGCGCGCACTGGCGGACGCACTTGCCGTTGGTGCGGCAGCTCCGGTTCTGGCGCAGATTGCGGCAGCCGTCGCGGCGCGTTCCGCGCCGTTCCGGGCGCAGGCACGGGATGCCGACGGCAGTACGCCCGATCCGCGCCCCGGGCCACGCGATGCGACCGCGCATGAGGCCCCGGCGCCGGGCGAGGCCGATGGCAGCTTGCCCTTCGCTCCGGTGCTTCCTGAACGCGAGACAGGTGCTGGATCCGGAGACGCGATCGCAGCGATGCCCCGCAGCGATCCGAACACCGGCCCGGAAGAAAAGGCTGTCCGGTCGGGTGTGGCAGCTTCGGGCGAGACGCGCGTTCCGCCATCCGGCGCCGCGGGCGGGGGTGATCCCGAGCCCGTGCCAGGCGAGGCCGGAACGCCCGGGCACTCTGATGTCGGGGGACCCGCGGCGGCGAAGCCGATTTCGGGTGATCCGGAACGGACCGCAGTCGCGGGGCACGCATCCGGTGCGCCCGCAGCGGCGGGTGACGGTGCGCCGCGCCCCGAGACGGCTAAGGCATCGCCCGGGCGCGGGGCGCCGCGTGCCTCGGCCGAGAACCCGAAGCAGGATCAGGGCGCAACCGTCGGATCGGACGGAAGGCCACACGCGGAGGCAGGCGCGACGGCAGCCGATGCCACGCGCGCAGCCCCCGGCCCGTCCGCAGAGACGATACATTCGGGGCCAGCGGCAGGCCACGGCGCTCCTTCAGGGCGCGCGGGCGAGGACCATGGCGCGCTCCCGACGGCCCGGGGACCGACGACACCAGCAGAGGCCACGGAGGCCGCCGAACCGATCCGCTCCGGGGCTGTCACAGGGGCGCAGGCTTCAAATTCGAGCGATCAGCCCGGCAATGCGTTTGACCCCAGTCCGGCCTCAGAGACGGCGGGCACGGACCTTGACGCACGCACGGCTGGCCGGATCGATGCGGCAGAGGCGCATGCGGCGGATATAACGACCGATCCGGCTGAGGCCGGCGGGGCCATGGAAGCGGAGCGCCGAGAGCAGGCTGGTCAGGACGGGACGGTGGCCGCACGCACTCCGGCCGGTCCTGCGGACCCCGGGCCGGCTGTATCCGGGCAGACCGCCATGGTGGCGTCGCAACAGCATGCTCCGATGGCTGCGCGAGAGCCTGGGGAGGGTCCGCTCGACGAGCGGGAGACATTGGGTCTGTCTGGTGCGACCCTTGGCCATGCGGCGCGTGAAACCCGCGCTGGCAAGGTCGCCTCCGTCCCGTCCGGTGAGGCGCCGGCCGTCGGTACGGACGGGGCTGATGCGGGCGACGGTGGCGCGGTGGCGGCACAGACGGGAGCCCGCCCGGACGCCGCCGGCGAAAGATCAGGCCCGGACACCTTGCGCGGGACCGCCGAGGGGGTGGTATACGGCATCGCGCGGCCTGAGGTGGCCGCTGCAACGGCGCAGCGCGCCGGCCAGGCCAAGGGCGGGGCTTCAGCAGGCGCCGAGGCGGCAGCGTATGGACCCCTCGGGCAGGACGCTCAGGCCCGGGCGACCTACGACTCTGGTGACGCGACGGGAGAAACCGCAGACTCCACCGCCCCGGCAAACGGCCCGGCACCGCAGCGCGCGGGCCAGGCCATGGACGGAGCTTCAGCAGGCGCCGAGGCGTCGGCGCATGGGCCCCTCGGGCAGGACACGCCGACCCGGACGGAAGACGACACTAGTGACGCGGCGGGAGATGCCGCCGGCTCCACCGCTCCGGCAAGCAGCCCGGCGCCCGCGGTGGCATCGCCTGACACGCCGGAAGTGGCGCAAGCGACCTCCCCGGCGTTGCACGTGCATGGTGCGGAGATGGAAGGCGCGGTGTGCCAGCCACCTCTAAGCAGTGCCGGTTTCGGGCAGGCATCGGGCGCTGAGGTGCGGGAGCGGATCGCATCTGCCGGCGCGGAAGCACGGGACGACGGGAGGGCGACGGCAGAGGCGGATTCCACGGCGCCGCAGGATGCTTCTCCGGCCGAACATGATCCGGCGCGCGCCGCGCCTGCGGCCGGGAAGGCCGCGCACGGGTTCCCCGACGCGGAGAGAGAGGAGACGGGTTCAGCCGCTGTGCCGGACGGACTCATCAAAGCCACGCAGTCCATGCCGCAGGCAGATACCGGACGCACCTTCCCACGGCAGGCGGCGGCGAAGGATGAAGCGGGGGCGATGCTCCCGAAAGGCGGCACGCCGAGCCACGAGGGCCCGAGCCGCCCGGCCGGCGCGGCGGGCGGAGCGCGACCGACGGACCACTCCGCGGGTGTGAAGCCTGGGATCGGCGCGACATCGCAGGCCCCGGACCCGCCCCTCGCGCCATCAGGCCGGGCGGCCGGTCCGGGCCGCGACGACCCAAACTCACCCCCCACGGCGCGCGATGCAGGCGGAGGCCGACAGGCGGAGCATTCCGGCGGCGGTGCATCGGCGCAGGTTCGAGAGGGGCATGTCGCCCCCCCGGATCGGGCAGACGATGCAGCATGGCGTGCCGCGAGCCCGCGAACCCTGCCATCCGGCGGGGCAGCAGCAGCGGCACATGACGACGGAGGTGCGGTCCGGAAGGCTGGCGATACAGGCGGAGGCCATCAGGCGGAGCATTGGGAGGGTTCGGCACCGACCGACCTTCCGGCGCGTGTCGCGCCGGCTCCGGATCGGGAAGTCGGCGCGGGAGGGCCAGCTGCCGCCCCTCTCGCGGCTTCACCGAACAAGGCAAAGCCCGGTGCGCCGGGAGAGATGCTCGCGAGATCGCCCGGAAGCCCGGAACGGGATGCGCCCGCGGCGAACGCGGAAGCGGGTGGGCATCACGCGGTGGAGCGCCCGGACGTCACTGCACTGCGCGGCGGCTGGTCCTCGGGCATTTCCGGGCCGGAAGAGGGTGCAGCCCCTCGCGATGTCGACACCCCGACGGGGAAAGATGCGCCCGTCGGGAAGCCTGATGCGCGCATATCGGCGGCCCGCGACGGTGCGCCGGGCGAAGCCCGTCCAATAACTGAGCGCGCGGCGCAACGGACTACCGCGGGGCCGGGTGCCGATGCGGGAGACGAGCTCCCGCAGCCCGGGCGGGTCTTGCTCGAGAGCTGGCGGGCGGAGCCCGGCCGGTTGGAGGCTTCGCTCCGCGGGCGGGATGCGGCGGGGCTCGCGGCGCTCCTGCGTGCGGTGCTTGCGCTTGCTGGAACGGCGGCGCCGCCGCTCGCGGAGGCGGCGGAGGCCAGAGCCCGAAGCCTGCCGCGGCCCGAGGCATTTCTCACGGCCGTGCTTGCGGCGGTTGTGGCCGGGGCGGCGGTGGATCTCGATGCCCTTGCGGAGGAGACCGGGGCCGCGACCGGACGAGAGGGCCTCTCCGGCCGCGGGACGGACTCGCAGCGGTTCGAGGCAGTGCTGACCGGCGCCGCCGAACCGGCACCGGACGCGGACCTCGCAGCCGTCGCGCTCGGCGACCCGGAGCGGCTTGCACGCCTGGTTGCGCCGCAGGCCTTCACCGCGGCGCGTCTGGCCCGCCTCGCCCGGAGCAGCCGGGCGGAGAGCCTCGCAGCCCTTGTCGAGCGCCGGAAACCCGGATTTGCGGCGCGCGAGAGCGTCGTCCTCGCGCTGCTCTGGGACTGCCTCCCCGCCGAGCTCCCGGCACAGATGCGGACACGCGCGGCTCTCTGGGACCTCACGCTGCTGGCGGCCTTTGACGCCGTGCCGGTGCAGGGCGGCCTCACGGGGCTCGCCGCGGCGGCGGTTGCGCATCTCGCGCCCGAGGCCGGAGCGCGGCGGGCGCTGGTGCGCGCGCTCGCCACACGGCTCGCGCAGGAGAAACGCGGCCATGTGGCGGCGGCGGAGCTGCTGGCGGCGCTGCGCCGACTTCCGGGCGGGCAGGCCCCGGCCGAGCCCGGCGCGGATGGCGAGACGCGGTTGCAGATCACCCGCAGCGCGGGCCTCGTTCTGCTCGCGCCCTATCTGCCGATGCTCTTCTCCCGGCTCGAGCTCCTGTCGCAGAACCGGCTGCGCGACGGCGCGGCGATAGAGATGGCGCTCGATGCGCTCCATACGCTTGCCACCGGCGACGCCGAGCTGCCGGGCGATGCGCTGCCGCTCGAACGGCTGCTCTGCGCCGTTCCCGAGGGGCTTGAGCTTCGCCCGCCCGCGCCGCTTGCCGACCCGGGCCGGCGCGCGCTGGCCGACGGGCTGCTGCGCGCGGTGATCGCCGAATGGGGCGCACTCGGACAGACGAGCCCCGACGGACTGCGCGCCGCGTTCCTCCGTCGCGACGGCCAGCTTTCGGCGCGGGAGGGTGGCCTGCGCCTCGATGTCGCGCCTGCGGCCTATGACATGCTGCTCGACCGCCTGCCCTGGAGCTTCGCTCTGGTGAAGCTGCCCTGGATGGTCGCACCGCTGCATGTGAAATGGAGGGAGCGGACATGAACGTGGCCCCTGCCGCTCCCCCGTGCACGCGGCCCCATGCCGAGGCGGCGGCGCGCGAGCTCGACTGGCTCGGCGCGGTGATCGAGGCGCGGCTCCGCGGGCATTTCCGGCCCGAGGCGGCCCCCGATCTGCCACCCGCGCCCGAAGCTCCGGGGCCCGAGACGGCGCTCGGGGCCCTCATCCGGGAGGCCGGGCTCGACGCGCGGGCGCGGCTCCTGCTTGCACTTGCGCTCGCGCCGCATCTGCGGCCCGCGCTGCTCGATCCGTTCTTCGTGCGCAATTCCGCGCTCGACCGGCCGTTCACCGAGTTCGGCGGGCAGATCCCGGCGCAGACGGGGGGCTTCCTGCCGACCGGCGAGACGGCGCTCTTCGTCATCGCCGGGACCGATCCGGTGGCACGGGCCGAGGCCGCGGCGCTGCTCGACCCGGGCCATGCACTGCGGCGGATCGGGGTTCTCCGGATGGAGCGGCCTGCGCCCGGGGCGCCGCCGCTCTCGGGGCTGCTCGCGCTCGGCCCCGACGAGATCCGGCGGCTCGCGCGCGGGGCGGCGGGAGCGCCGGAACTGCCGGAGGACTTCCCGGCCCATCGCCTGAGCACGCGGCTCGTGTGGGAGGATCTGGTGCTTGCGCCCGAAGTGCTCGACCAGATCGACCACATTGCCGCCTGGGTGAGCCACGAGAGCCGGATCCTCGGGGACTGGGGGCTCGGACGGGCGCTCGCGCCGGGCTACCGCGCGCTCTTTCACGGGCCTCCCGGCACGGGAAAGACCCTCACCGCCTCGCTGCTCGGGCAGAAGACCGGGCGGGATGTCTACCGTGTCGATCTCTCGATGATCGTCTCGAAATACATCGGCGAGACCGAAAAGAATCTTGCGGGTGTCTTCGATCAGGCGGCGCGGCACGGCTGGATCCTGTTCTTCGACGAGGCCGATGCCCTCTTCGGCACCCGCACGGCGACCTCGAGCTCGAACGACCGCTATGCCAATCAGGAGATCGCCTATCTCCTGCAGCGGATCGAGGACTGCCCCTGCCTCGTGATCCTCGCGACGAACCTGCGCGGCAACATGGACGACGCCTTCTCGCGCCGCTTCCAGTCTCTGGTGGGCTTCACCAAACCTGATGCGGGCGAACGCGAAAGGCTCTGGCGCGGGGTCCTCTCGGGCGGGGTGCCGCTTGCCGCGGATGTCTCGCCCGGCACGCTCGCGCGCGATCACGAGCTGGCCGGCGGCGCCATCATCAACGTCGTCCGTTACGCCGCCGTCAACGCGCTCCGGCGCGGCAGCGGCACCATCGCCCATTCCGACCTGATGGCAGGCATTGCCTGCGAGGCCCGCAAGGAAGGACGCACGCCATGATCCGGGCTCTGCTCATCGCTCTCGCCCTCACCGCGGCGGCCGGCACGGCCCGCGCCGAGACCGATCCGCCACCCGCGGCGCCGGAGAGCGACGGCACCTGCGCGGCCTTCGACACCCCCGATCCGGCGGCGGCCGCGACGCAGGGCGCGGCGGACCGCTCTCTCATCCAGGCGGGCTTGCGGGTCTATTTCGGCGCCGATGGCGGGTTCCTGAGCGACGGGATCATCGGGCCGGTCACCGTCTCCTTCCTCCGCAAGCTCTGCGAGACGATGCCGCTCGCCGCGGGCACCGATCCGGTTGGCGGCACGCTGGATGTCGCGCGCGAATTCGGGGCGCTCTCGAGTGCGAGCCCGGGCTGGCCGGCACGGCTCGGCGACCCGGCCCTGCTCGAGAGCACGGCAGCGGGCCCGGAATTCAACCGCGCGGCGGTGCGGCTGGCAGGCGGGCCCGCGATGGCCGCAGGCGTCTTCGGCGGGCTGAGGGAGGCCGAGGGCTGCGACGGGCTTGCGGACCACGATTTCTCGGGCGCGCGCGTTTCGCCTGCCGATCTGCAGGCGGGCCTCGCGGCGCTGGCGTCGGCCGATCCGGGCCTTGCCCCGCTGCCCCAGCCGCTCGCCGAGCCCGGGATCGGCCCGGAGACGCGGGGCGTCCTCGCCCAGGTCTGCGCGCTCTATCCGCTTAAGGGCGGGCCGGATGCCCTCGCAAGCGCCATGGCGCGCTACGGGGCGCTTGAGACCGCGGTGCCGAATGCCGTCGGGCTCCTTGGCGCGCCGGGCTTCGCCCTCTGGCTCGGCGAGGACCGCGTGGCACGGCTCGGGCGGCTCGTCGCGACCGCGCCTGCGGTGGTCCGGCTTCTGGGCGAATTCAACGGGAGCGCCACGCCGCCCAGCGCCGAGGGCCTCCCGCCGGTCTGCGCCGCGCCCTCGGACGAGGAGCGGCCGACCTACTATGCGCTGACTGCGCGGGACATGGAGGCGCTGGCGGCGCGCTCCGGCATTCAGGCGGCCCTCGCCCCGGTCACCGCCGAGCGGTTCCGGAGCCGGACGGAGCTCGCGGCCGCGGTCGGCACCGCGCTGGGGCTCGACCCGAAGGAATGCACGGCGCGGCTGGTCGAGACGATCATCGATCGGAACGAGGCGGCAAGCCTCGTCTACGATCTCGATCCCGAGGCGCTGAAGCGGCTCGCGCTGCGGCCGGAGCTTGCCGGGACGCTCGCGGCGGTCTCTGGCCTCGGGGGGCTCGAGAGCGAGACGCGCCCGGCGCTCGAGACGGCGGTCGAGGCGGCAATCCGGACGGCGGTCGGCGCCTCGGAACAGGAGGTGGCAGGCGCCGCCGCAGAGGCGGCCGCGGCGGCGGCGGAGGATGTGAGCCCCGCGCCCGACATGGCGGCCGCCGGGTTCGAGGGGCCCGAGGCGCTGGAGGCGCCGCAGGAATTCGCCATCACCGACAGCTCGCTTCTGGTGATCGAGGCCGAGGTGACCGAGAAGGCCTTCTTCGACGCGATCAATGCAACGCCCTACCGGCCGGTGCAGAGCCGCGACATGGTGCGCGCCGACATGCTGCTCGCGCTGCGCCCGGTGGTGCAGCAGCGCACCGCCGCCGCCACGGCGAGCCAGCTCGAAACGGTGATGACGACGCTCCGCACCCGCTGGCGGCTGGGTGATGCGGTGGTCGCGGCCCTCGCCGCCCGGACCGAGTTTGCAGCGATCTCGCCCGAGCTCGACGATGCGGCTCGCTTCGTCGCCCAGATCAGCTATCCCGAGGGCCGGCTCTTCGACCGCGCGATCGAGACGCTGCCCGTCACGCCCGATCCGGCGGCCGAAGCGGTCTTTGCCGAGCTTGCGCGCAAGCAGGTGGACGATCCCTACGCCCGGCGGCACATCGCGCCCATCGCCTCGGATTGCGGCTGCAACGTCACGCGCGAGAGCAACGCGCTCGTCTATGCCTTCTACCCGTTCTGGATGTTTCCCGCGGAGGCCGAGCCCCCGGTGCCGGAGGTCGATTTCGACATCGTGAGCCGCATCGCCTTCGACGGGCTCGAGCTCGACGGCACGGGCGCAGTGCATTACGCCGCGCAATGGTCGGATGCCGCGGCAACATTCGTGACCTCGGCGCACCGCCACGAGGTCGAGGCGGATCTCTCGATCCGGCTGCGCGGCTGGCGGGGCTGGAACGACGATGCGATCCGCACGGGCGTCGATGCGATCGCGGGTCTGCTCGCGCCCGCCGCCGCCGACACCCTCCTCCATTCGCCGGGGCTCTTCGGCGGGCTCGACAAGATGCTGAGCCGCAAGCCCGATGGCGTGACGCTGATTGTCGAAGGCTATGACGGAAGCCCCGCGAGCCCGCCGCCGACGACACTCCTGAGTTTCGTGCGGGCGCTCGCCGACCGCCTCGAGGCGAGCGGGCAGAGCATCAATCTCGCCTTCGACATTCCGCTTGTCGCAAGCCCGAACCAGACCGCGCCGCTCTTCCGCGACCTGCGCGGGCTCATCGTCAACACCGAGGACCCGGAGGCACGGCCAGTCGATCATCTGCTCGTCTTCCTCGAGCGGCCGACCTCGCAGGCCAAGAAGCTGCTCCGCGCCCGCATCGAAGGGAGCTTCACCGGCGAGGAGCGGATCCAGGTGCTGCGCTCGGTCATCCCGGTGGTGCCGCCCGGGGCGAATGCCGCACTCGACCACGCGCCGCCGAGTGCGGCCCCCGCCTCCGGCACCGAGGACGAGACGAGCATCAGCAATTCCTACGGCCAGTTCGACGACGACCTCGTCTATTTCCAGGACAATTTCGACGGCGTCGGGTTCTGGCCCGCCCCGGTCGCGGGCGCGGTGCTGCCCGACGGCTCGCCCGACCGGCTCGCCGAGATCGTCGCTGCGCGCTACTACACATGGGCCCCCGCCCTGGTGCCCAGATCCTATGTGCCGATGGCCCGCAGCGCCTCGGAGGGCGTCTGCCGGGTGGTCTGCCCCAACCGCATACCCTTCTACCTGCTCACGCTCGCGACCGCCGGGATCGCGGTCGGGCTCGGTGTGCTCACCTTCTACAGCGGCCGGGTGAAGAGCCTCTGCGACAGGCTGCTCTTGGTGCCGGTGCTCGCGCTCGTGGTGCTGGGCCTGCTCGGGCTGATCGCCGCCTGCGACGTGGACAGCCGCGTCTGGTCACTCGGCGCGATGGCCGCTCTCGTCGCGCTTCTGGGCGCCAGCATCATCTTCCAGTGGTATGGCCGGAGGCTCGACGGACCGATGCCCTGAGCCCGGCTCAGAGCACCTCGCCGGGGGTCTCCGAAAGCAGCGTGCCCTCGGCGAGATAGAACGGAAACACCACGTTGTGGCGGGTGTTGGTGGCCCGGATGCGGTATTCGAGCAGCACCTTGAGCCGGCCGCCGGGCGCGTCATCGACCTGCACCGCGACGCGGGCAAGCTCGATCCGGGGCTCGTAGAACATCACCGCACGCGAGATCGCGAGCTCGATCGCGGCCTCCGTCTCGGCGTTCATCGGCTCGAAGACCAGATCCTGCAGCGCGCAGCCGTAGCGCGGGTGCATCACCCGCTCGCCGGGGCGGGTGATGAAGAGGACACGAAGGCTTTCGACGATGTCCTCCTCGGCCGCCACCGGAATGAGCCGGCCGCTCGCGGCATCGAAGCGCGGCGGAAAGGACCAGCCACGGCCGAGAAAGCCCGGATCGTCGTCGTCGGTGGGGGTGCTCATCTCATCCTCCGATCATCACGGTGGGCGCGCCCAGCACGATCGAGCCGCCGTGAGCCGTGGTGTCGCCCATGCGCGCCGCAGGCTTGCCGCCGATGGTCACGGTGGCGGAGCCCTTGGCGATGGTGTCGGGCGGGCCGACACAGACAAGGCTGTCACCCACCACCGCCGCCGGCAGGCCGGCGATCAGCACGGTCGGCACGCCCGGCCCCACCACCGGTCCGCCCACATGCGGGATCGGCGGCACGCCCGGGGTCTGCATCGGGCAGGTGTGCATGTCGGTCAGTCGCGCTGCCGGGGGCATGTCCGTCTCCTTCGTCCCATCGCTCAGTTGATCATCACCATCGCGCCCTTGACCGTCACCTGGCCCGACGCCGAGAGCTCCGCCGAGGCATTGCCCTTGGCGGTGAGCCCCATCTCGGCCTCGGCGCTGACATTGGCGCCCGAGATCGCGACATCGCCGGTGGCCGAGATCTTGATGCCGCCGGTGGCCTTGATCGCGATGTCGCCAGGGCTGTCGAGGGTGATGCCGCTCTGGTCGAGCAGCACCGAATTTCCCTTGGCGTCCTTGAGCTTCACCGACTTGCCGTCGTCGTCGAGGACCGCGCTGTTGCCGCCGGGGGTCTCGAGGGTGATGACCTTCTTCTCGTCGTCGAAGGTCGCCTTGAGCTGCGCCCGGGTGACGATCGCCTTGGTGTAGTTGTCATCCGTCGCGGTGAAGGGCGCGGCATTGACCGAGCTGTAGAGGCTCCCGAGCACCACCGGATAGCCGGGATCCTCGGCGAAGAAGCCGACCACGACCTCGTCGCCCACCTCCGGCAGGAAGAAGGTTCCGGCGCTGCCCGTCGCCTGCAGGCAGCCGAGGCGCGCCCAGAGCTTGGGGCCGCCATCGGCGCCGAAGAGCGGGAGCTGGACCTGGACGCGGGCTTGGGCGTCCGGATCCTCTGCGAGCTTCGTCACCTTGCCGATCTGCAGGCCGCGCACCGGGGCGGTGAAGCCGCCCGCGCCGGGGGCACCGAAGCCTTCGCTCTCACGGGAGGAGAGCGTTTCCGGGTCGATGCCGAGGCCCGCATCCGTCACCCAGTCGCCTCCCTCGATGCGATGGACGACAGAGCCGACGATCGCCGTGCCGCCGAAGCGCGCGCCAACCCCCTTGAGCTCGAGCGTACCGCCCGGCTTGGCAAGCCCCGAGCCCTGGAAGCGCACCTGGCCGCGGATGCGGGCGAGCGCGCTTCGGGTCTGGATCGCGCCCGCGATCGCGGTGAGCTCGCTCTCGGAATAGGGCGCGGCGCTGCCGACATCGAAACTCGCGAGCGCACCAACCGTGGCAAGCGCCTTGCCGTCGAGATCGCCCCAGCTCGGCCCCGTGGCCGTGGCGGCACTGCCGGAGACCGCGGCCTGATCGGCAATGCTCCAGCCCGATGCCGCGACGGACGAGAACTGGTTGCGCACGTCCATCTCGCAATCGAAGCGGATGAGATCCACCCCGGCGGTGACGACGAGGGCGGCCGCGGCGCTGGTATCGGGCTTCGCCACCGTGAGCTTGCCCGCATCGCAGGAGACGATGAGCCCGTTCGCCTGCGCCCGCGAGAGCACGAAATCCCAGTCGGTGCAGCGGTGCTGGACGAGCTGGGCATGGGTGATCTGGGTCGCGGCGACCTCCGCCGAGAGCCCCGCCGCGCTCGCGATCGTGGAAATCGCGTCGCTGTCGGTCACGCTCTCGAACATCTGGCTGTTGCGGCCGAGCGTCATCCGGAAGCCCTTGTCGCGGCAGGTGACGATGAGCTGCGGCGCTCCGGTGCCCCCGATCTTGAGCCTGAGGCCGGTGACGAGCCCGGTGAAGAGCACGGTGGGCTCGTCCTCGCCATAGCCCGCCCCGATCGAGATCTCGGTGCCGGGCTTGAAGGTCGCGGCGTCGGTAAGGGGGTAGTCCTGTTCGGCGAGATCCCCGTCCTGCAGCACGACGATGGCCTCGGGGATGCGGTTGATCTCGGCGCGGACGGCCACCGAGACCACCTGCGCCGTGTCGGGAAGCGCCTTGCCGGCCGACTTGATCGAGACCGTAACCGGGCCGTCATTTCCGGCCATCGGGGAAACTGCCATTCGCACCGCCTATCGCATGGGCGGGAACCGCAGCACCGTGTCGGGCCTGAGCGCCCGGAACCCGTCAAGTCCGTTGATGCGGGCGATCTCAACATATTTGGAGGCGTCGCGATAGATCTTCTGGCAGAGGAGCGGCAGCGTGTCACCGGACCGCACGCGGACCACATGCGTCATGTCGGGCGAGGAGCGCTGCGCGGACAGAGCCTCCTCCATCTGGGTCTGGAAGCTCACGAAGGAGAGATCGACCTTGGCCCGCAGCGCCTCGCCGGTGGCGCGGAACAGAGTGTAATTCACCTGCATGCTCTCCATCCGCCCATAGAAGGCGGAGAGGCCGCGGCCCCAGGAGATCTTCACCACATTGGGTTCATGCTCGGTGCCGCTGTAGGTGTATGCGATGAGCTTGAGCATCGCGATCTGTTCGGCGACGCTGCGCTCCTGGGCGTCCTCCACCACGCCGGTGCCGTCGATCACCAGCGAGAAGGCGACCTTCTCGGCGCTGACGTTGGAGAATTTCGGCGTGACCCCGGCCTTGCCGAGCGGGCTTCCCTCCGCGGGCGAGGTCGAGGAATAGGAAATCCCGTAGGTATGGCGGTAGTCGGCGGGATTGATCGAGGCGCGGAAGCTGTCGCCCGCATGCTCCGTCGTCTGGCCGTCCTCGACGGTGCACCGCGTGAGCGTGAGCTTGGCCATGGCTCAGCGCTCCCTTCGCCGCCGATCGGCCTCCGCGAGCATCTCCTCGACCTCCTCGAGGATCTGGCGGCGCAGCGCGACGAGCTTCTTCTCGGTCGCGGCCTCGTCCGCGGGCTTGTCCCCTGCCCCGCCGCTTGCACCGAAGGTGCCCCGCACCACGAGGCTGCCGATCTCCACGCTCATCAGACGCTCCGCTTCAGCATGTTGTAGGCGAACTCGACCGTCTCAACGGCGATCTCGTTCTTCATCGCGTCGAATCCGCCGACGCTCCACTTGACGGGATAGGCACGGTCGATGGACCAGCTCGCCACTGGATCACCCTCGGCGTCCCGCAGCGAGACAACCATGGACTTTGGCGTGATCGCCGCAGTAAAATCGTTCTCGAACGTGGCCTTGCACCATTTCACCAGTTCGCTCGACGTCGAGGTGAGCCCGCGCTTCAACACCAGATTGGGATGCTTCACCGCCTTGGGCAGCCGGTGGACGAAGCGGTTCTCGCCGCCCTCCGTCACCGTCTCGATCTCGATCTCGGATTCGAGCCCGCTCGCCTCCCGAAAGGCCGCATCGGCGCCGGAGCCGTCGGCCCCGGCGATCGAGACGGCGAAATGGAAGACGACCGGGAGCTCGAGATCCGCCATGGCCGCCTCAGGAGTTCTCGATGGTGATGCCCTCGTGGGCGATCTCGATCGTCTCGACCGCAACCTCGTTGCCCTCGGCCTTCAGGTCGGTCGAGGTGATCTTCGAGGGGAAGGCGTTGGCGACCTTCCAGACCATCGTCGGGTTCTGGCCCTCGTCGAGCAGGCTGATCGTGAGCGCCTTGCGCTTGATGATGTTCATCTGGATCTCGTTGAACCAGTCGAAGAGCGCGTTGTCGGACTTGAAGACGCCCTTCTTCATCGTGATGTTGCCGCTCTTCTTCAGGCCCGGCATCTTCACGGTGGAGAAGGTGGGGCTGTTGCCCGCGCGGTATTCGATCACCTGGGCCTCCATGTCGAGGCCGGAGACCTCCTGGAAGGCAAGCTCCGTATCGTCCCATTTCACCTGGAAATGGAATTTCGGGAGCGGCCAGACGCTTGTGGACTGGGCGGAACCGTCATCTGCCATGGGTCAAACTCCTTCGGGGATCAGGATTTCTGCATCTGCTGCTGGAAGGTGATCTCGATGAATTCCGCGGGCCGCGAGATCGCGACGAGCACGGTCACCCGCAGGATCCCCTCGAGGATGTCCACCGGCGTCATCGTCTCGCCGAGGCCGACATGGACCGAGAAGGCATCGGCCGGGACCGCGCCCGCGAGCCCGCCCTGCTTCCAGATGCCGGTGAGGAAGTTCTCGATCATCGAGCGGATCGTCACCCAGGTGCTCGCGGTGTTGGGCTCGAAGACATAGGCCTTCGAGGCAAGCCGGAGACTTTCCTCGAGCATGATCATCGTGCGGCGCACGTTGATGTAGCGCCAGTCGAGCGAGTTGCCGTCGAGGGTGCGTGCGCCCCAGACCAGCACGCCCTCGCCGACGAAGGGGCGGATGGCGTTGATCGACTTGCCCTGCGGCGTGACGTTGAGGTCTTCCTGGTCGTCATGGCTGATGTTGACCGTCGCCGCGGTGACCGAGTTGAGGCTCACGTTGGCGGGCGCCTTCCAGACGCCGCGGGTCGCGTCGACCATGGTATAGATCCCGGCCATGGCGGCCGCGGGCGGCATGCAGTTCATCCGCGCCGTCATCTCGTTCAGCACGTCGTTGTAGAGCGGCACGATCGCGCGCAGGGTCTTGTCGACGCTTTCGGGCGTCGGGGCCTCACCCTCTGCGGCACCCGCAATGGCGCCATCGGCGATCCAGTCGATCTCCTGGAAGGGCACCACGAACTTGTCGGCGTTCTTGCCCGTCGGATCGAGGCTGGCCTTGAGGAGCGTGATGAGCTCCTTGCGGCCGTCGACGGTGAAGTTCTCGAAGCTGAAGTTGCGCGCCTGGTAGACCGAGGTGTTGACCCAGGGGTAGTAGGCCGCGCCATAGTCGAGGAAGTTGATGCCGACATCGTTGCGGAAGGTCGCCACCGGATCGCCCTTCGGATCCTGCCGGTCGCGGTAGCCGCCGAAGATGTCGAGGATCGCGAAGCGGTTCTTCATCCGCTCGCCGCAGTGCATGAGCATCTGCTGCTGGACCTTGACCGCATTCGCGCGCGAAAGCCGCGTCGTCTCGGGAATGACGAGCATTGTCGGCTCGGTCTCCTTCTCGAGGAGCTTGATGCCGCGCAGCATCCGGTCACCGTCGATTTCGTCGTCATAGGAGCCGATCGAGACGATGTAGCAGGGGCCGCCGCCGTTCTGGAAGAAGAGCCGCATCGCGCCGTAGAGCGTGTAGGCCGTGCTCTTCTGCTGGAGCTCGTAGCTGTCCGCGCCGAGCTGTAGCAGTGCTGAGGGCAGCGGGTCCTTCTGTGCCGTGCCTTCCGCGCTCAGCTCGGAGGGGTCTTCCGAGGCCTTGCCGTCGCTCTTGACCAGATCGAAGAGCGGGGCGGGAGCGACGCCGAAATAGCTGTGGAATTCGGCGAGCGAGCTGATCCGCCAGGGCACGTCGCGCAGGCTCTTGTTGCCGTTGAGCGCGAACTCGGTGTAGCCGATGAAGGCGGGCACCGCGGTCGCCACCTGCACGACCGAATTGGGGAAGGCGTTCTTTTCGACGATATAGACGCCGGGTGTCTTCATGGGCTTCATGGGGGCCCTCCTCTCAGAGCAAGTTCACATAAATATCCGAAACCAGATGCCGGGCATCGCCGGCCTTCTCGATCCGGCCCGATCCCGGAGCGGGACAAGGCAGGGCCGGCAGAACCACCCGCGGCCCGAACGGCCCCTCGCTCACAAGCTCGAACCGGCTCTCGGGCCGCGCCCGCGCCGCGATCGGCGCACTGGAGCGGAAGCTCAGCGCGCGCGCACCGTTGCTCATGACGCGCTCCCCCAGCGCATCGAAGCCGATCTCGTCCTTGCGGTCGCGGATGCCGATCCGCGCCTCCGCCGCGCCGCCGAGGACATGGTAAAGCCAGAGCGCCTCCACCGCGCCGAAGCGGAGTGACAGCCGCACGTCCCGGGCCTCGGGCGCCATCACGATCCGGAGCAGCGCCAGCGGCGGGCGCAGCAGGTCCGCGGGGTCCAGCAGGCCCTCCGCCGCGAGAGGCCGCATGTCGGCAGCCCCCACGGTTTCGCCCGACTGAAGCGCGCCCGCCGTACCCGGAGCGGCCTCGATCACCACGACCGCGCCCCGGCTGTCGGCGAGACCCTCGGTGATGCCGTGGAGCGCGGGCGTGCGCGCGCGGAGGCGGAAGGTGAAGACAAGCTCGTCCGCCTCGGCGATGAGGCCAAGGGCGGTGCGGTCCTCCGAGGCGAAGACCTCGAGGAGCCCGTCGCCGATCCGGAGCCGGAGATCGCCCCGCGCTGCAAGCCGCGCCGTCGCCCTGTCGGGCTCCAACGCGATCGGCGGCCGCACGGCCGGGCCGTAATAGTCATGCGTCACATCGAGCCGGAAGAACGGGGCAAAGACGGTCACGGCGCGGCTCCCGCGGCGGCGCGCGCCGATCCCTCGGGCGCGGAGATCGCCAGATCTTCCGCGACGAGCGCGCCCGCATCGATCGTGACGGTCCGCACCAGGTAGCGGATCGAGGGCAGATAGCGCCCGCCGAAGATGCCCCAGAGCTGGCTGGCGCCATCGGTGGAGAGGTTCGCGATCTCGAGCGTGAGCTGCGAGATCCGGGGGTCGAGCTCGGGGGCGCTCAGGCGGTCGAAGACCGGGGTGATCTGGAAATGCTGGATCGCATGCGAGAGGATCTTGAGCGATTCGAGGTAGTTTTCCGCATCGAAGCAGGCCGCCAGCATCACCTCGATGTTGAGATGCACCGGGGCCGGATTGACCGCGAGGCGGCCGGCCAGCGCCGGAGCCCGGCCGATGCCGCCGCGTGCCATCGTGTCGTGGCTCACATTGGTGACGAAGATCGCGAGGCGGTTGCGCAGCGCCATCGGCAGCTTGCCCTCCGCATCCGCCGGGCTCCCCGCGACGACGAGATCGTCCGCCACCCCGAAGCGCGCACGCAGATGCGCGTTGAGGCGGGCAGCCAGAAAGCTCACGGCGCGATCGATCATCAGAGGGTCCGGTCGGCCGCGCATGGGGCGCGCTGGACGCGGGAAGGCACTCGCATGGGACCTCGTCACACTGCGCTCCGAGCCGCGTGGGACACCAGGACCGCCGCAACTCGAGACAAATTCAGCCAGAACTCGGCTAGACTTGCCGCCCGAACCCTTACGGTTTGCTTAATGAGATGCGAATGGCCCACCGGGCCCCGCGCCCGCGCCGGGGAAACCCCAGGAAAGAAACGCCCGCCCGGCGGGACGCAGCGGGCGGGCGATTGCAGGTCTTGCCGGCGGCCGGAAAGGCCGCCGCCGTTCAGCGCTTGCGCATGGCTTCGAGCAGGGCCGCCCCCAGCGCGCCGTTGCCGGCGTCGCTCCCCTTGCCCGCGCCGCGCGGGCCGGCAGAGGCAGGGCCACCCGCGCCCTTCCGGCCCGGCTTGCCGCCACCACCCGGGCCGCGGGCGGCGCGATCCTCGCGCGCCGAGGTGCCGCCGTCCTTGCGCATGCTGAGCCCGATGCGCTTGCGGGCGACATCGACCTCGGTCACCCGCACCTTCACCACGTCACCTGCCTTCACCACCTCGTGCGGATCCTTCACGAAACGGTCGGCAAGCTGGCTCACATGCACGAGCCCGTCCTGGTGCACGCCGATGTCGACGAAGGCGCCGAAGGCCGCGACATTCGTCACCGTGCCCTCGAGCACCATGCCGGGCCTGAGATCCTTGATGTCCTCGATCCCGTCGGCAAACGCGGCGGTGACGAAGCTCGGGCGCGGGTCGCGGCCCGGCTTCTCGAGTTCCGAGAGGATGTCGCGCACCGTCGGCAGGCCGAATTTCTCGTCGACGAATTCCTCCGGACGCAGGCGCCGCAGCACCGCGGTATCGCTCATCAGCGCGCGCAGATCCCGCCCGCAGGCCTTCACGATCCGCCGCGCGACGCCATAGGCCTCCGGATGCACCGATGAGGCATCGAGCGGCTCCTCGCCGTCGCGGATCCGCAGGAAGCCCGCGCATTGCTCGAAAGCGCGCGGCCCGAGGCGCGAGACCCTGAGGAGCTCCTTGCGCGAGCGGAAGGCACCGTTCGCGTCCCGGTGCGCGACGATCGATTCCGCGAGCCCCGGCCCGAGGCCCGAAACATGGGCGAGCAACGGCGCGGAGGCGGTGTTGAGATCGACGCCGACGGCGTTCACCGCGTCCTCGACCACCGCCTCCAGCGATTTCGACAGCCGGTGCTGATCGACGTCGTGCTGATACTGCCCGACACCGATGGATTTCGGCTCGATCTTCACCAGTTCCGCAAGCGGGTCCTGCAACCGCCGGGCGATCGAGACCGCGCCGCGGAGCGAGACGTCGAGGCCCGGGAACTCCCGCGCCGCGAGCTCAGAGGCGGAATAGACCGAGGCGCCCGCTTCGGAAACCACCACCTTCACCGGCGCCTTCGTGCCCTTGGGAAGGAGCTTCAGCGTATCGGCCACCAGGCGCTCGGTCTCGCGGCTGGCCGTGCCGTTGCCGATGGCGATGAGTTCGACACCATGCTGCGCGATGAGCCGGAGGATCGCCGCCTCGGCGCCCCGGAGGTCGTTCTTGGGCTGGAAGGGATAGAACGTGTCGGTCGCGACGAGCTTGCCGGTCGCATCGACCACCGCCGCCTTCACACCGGTGCGGATCCCCGGATCGAGGCCGAGGGTCGCCCGCGGGCCGGCGGGCGCGGCCAGCAGGAGATCCTTGAGGTTGCGGGCGAAGACCGTGATCGCATCCTCCTGGGCCCGGGCGCGCAGCGTGCCGAGCAGGTCGAGCATCATCGAGAGGCTGAGCTTCACCCGCCAGGTCCAGCCCGCGATCTTGCGGAGCCAGAGATCGCCGGGGGCGCGGCCCGAAATGCCGAGCCGCGCGGCCACCATCTCCTCGGCCCGCGCCACGCCCGTCTCGGGATCGGGGGCGATCTCGAGTGTCACCACACCCTCGTTCGAGGCCCGGAGCATCGCCAGCGCCCGGTGGGAGGGCACGTTGGCCCAAAGCTCGCGGTGATCGAAATAGTCGGAGAACTTCGCCCCCTTCTCCTCCTGCCCCTCGACGACGCGGGCGGCGAAGAAGGCCTCCTTCTCCATGAAGGCGCGCAGATCGCCGATGAGGCCCGCATCTTCCGTCAGCCGCTCGGCCAGGATGTCGCGCGCGCCATCGAGCGCCGTCTTCACGTCCGGCACCGCTTCGGTGATGAAATCCGCCGCCAGCGTCTCCGGCGCGGTGGCACGCTCGGCAAGGATCCGGTCGGCGAGCGGCTCGAGGCCGTTCTCGCGCGCGATCATCGCCTTGGTGCGGCGCTTGGGCTTGTAGGGGAGGTAAATATCCTCGAGCGTCGCCTTGGTGTCGGCGGCGGCGATGTCGCGGGCGAGTTCCTCGGTGAGCTTGCCCTGCCCCTTGATCGTCTCGAGGATCGTCGCTCGCCGGGCCTCGAGCTCGCGCAGATAGGCCAGCCGGTCGGAGAGCTTGCGGAGCTGGGTGTCGTCAAGCCCGCCGGTGACCTCCTTGCGGTAGCGGGCGACGAAGGGAACCGTCGCGCCTTCGTCGAGCAGGGTGACCGCGGCACCGACCTGTTCCGGGCGGGCGCCGATCTCGGCGGCGATGGTCTCGGCGATGCGTCTGGCGGTGTCCAAGGGGCGGCTCCTGCGATTGGGTCGGAGCGTCTTCTTAGCTCCGCCGGGCAATGCAGCCAAGAGAGCGCAAACGCAGACCGCCCGGCTCCGGAAAGCCGGGCGGCCGGGCGCCTGAGATCGGGCCCGGATTCAGGTCGCGCGGGCCGGATCGAGGGTGATCGCCCAGAGCTCGGTGTCGTCGCGGTCCATGAGCCGGACGGTCATCTGCTCGGTCTGGCCGTCGATGTCGACGAGGCCGAAGAACTGGAGCCCCATGGAGGGCGGCAGGTTCGGGCCCTGCTCGGCCGTCGGCGCCTTCACGAAGCGCACCTCCGGGCCGAAGGTCATGTCGAGATCGTTGGGGCCGAAGGTGCCGGCATGCAGCGGACCGGAGACGAATTCCCAGAACGGCAGGAACTCCTGGAAGGCGGCACGCGACGGGTCGTAGTGATGCGCGGCGGTGTAGTGGACATCCGCCGTGAGCCAGACGGTGTTCATCACCGCATCGTCGCGGATGTGGCGCAGGATCTCGGCGATCTCGAGCTCGCGCCCCTTCGCCGCGCCGTTGTCGCCATTGGCGACCGCCTCGACATAGCTCGTCTCGTCGTCGATCTTGTCGGCCACCACGAGGCCGATCGGCATGTCGCAGGCGATGACCTTCCAGGTGGCCTTCGAGGCGGAAAGCTCGCGCTTCAGCCAGGCGGTCTGGGCGGCACCGAGGACGCGGGCGTCGTCGGTGAGCTCGGTCTGCAGGCCGAGGCTGTTGGCGCCGCGATAGCTGCGCAGGTCGAGGAAGAAGACATCGACCAGCGGCCCGTAGGCGATCTTGCGGTAGACCCGGTCGGGCTCGGCCGGGAAGTAGCGGATCGGGGTCATCTCGTGGAAGGCCCGGCCGGCGCGGGCGGAGAGGAGCGCGATCGACTTCTCGGTATAGCGCTCGTCGAGGATCTTGCCGGGCGACCAGTTGTTCACGACCTCATGGTCGTCCCACTGGAAGAAGGTCGGCACGAGGGCGTTCATCTCCTGCAGGTTGCGATCGAGGAGATTGTATTTCCACTGGCCGCGATACTCGTCGAGGGTTTCGGCGACCTTGCGCTTCTCGTCGGTGACGATGACGTTCTTCCAGGTGGTGCCGTCGGCGAGCACCACCTCGTCCTCGATCGGGCCATCGGCATAGATCGTGTCGCCGGAATGGATGAAGAAGTCGAGCTCGTGGCCCGCCATGGTGGCGTAGGTCTTCATCCCGGTCTCGTCGATGCCCCAGCCCTGGCCGGCGGTGTCGCCCGACCAGGCGAAGCGGACGTCGCGCTTCGTCGTCGGGGCGGTGCGGAAGCGGCCGGTGACAGGCTCGGAGAGGGTGTTGATGTCGGCGAGATCGGCGGCGACCATCCGGTAGAAGATCTGCTGATCCGCGGGCAGGCCCTCCACCAGACGCTTGATGGCGAGATCGGTGTCGGGCAGCGCATTGACCGGCGGCAGGCGGATCGGGTCGGCAAAGCTCTCGGTCGTCGAGATCTCCATCATCACCCGCGACGGCCGGTCGGTGCGGGTCCAGACCATGCCGGAGGTGGCATCGACATCGCCCGACTGCACCCCGTGGGTGAAGGCGGGGCGGGCGCTGGCGCGGCTGAGGCCGGGCATCGCGAGGCCGGTGGCGAGCGCCGCCCCGGCCGAGGTCGAGAGGAAGCGGCGGCGGGTGACGGGATGGGAGGAAACGCGGACGAGCTTTGACATCGGCACATGTCCAATCGCTGGCGGGTTGCGAGGGGGTTCGGGAACGCACCTTTCCCGGATTTTGCGACCGCATCCTGACAGGGCGATGAAGCTTTGATGACCCGCCCGGGGCAGCTATCGCGAGGGAGACCGGGGGGCAAGCGGGGCGTGAAAACAGGGCTTTTCACCGTGAAAATCAGATTTCACCACTGAAATCATTGGATTTTCGTAGTTAACATATCATGAATGCCGCCCGGATGGCCGGACCGGGATCAGGGCGCGGCCGCCGGGACGGGTGGCCGCCCGGGGGTGCCGCATCGGCGCGTGAGAGGAGCGGACCGGGTCGCCCATCTACTCCGGGCGGGTGCCCAGGGCGGCCCGCCGCGCGGGGGGGGAGCGGAGGCCGCGCGCCAGCCTTCCGGGCGGGCGCGGGCGCGGGCTCAGCCGCTCAGTACCACGGGCCGCGGCGGACCTCGGTGCCGGACTCGCCCTCGGCGACCGCGGCGGCGAAGGCCTCCACGTCGCTGTCGCGGTAGTGGTAGGGCCAGACCTCGGCCGGGCGGAAGGCGGCAACGGCGGCGGCGGCCTGCTCGACGGTCATGGTGTAGGGCAGGTTCATCGGCAGGAAGGCGATGTCGATGTCTTCGAGCGCCCGCATCTCGGGCGTGTCCTCGGTATCGCCGGCGATATAGATGCGGGTGTCGCCCGCGGTGAGGAGATAGCCGTTGTCGCGGCCCTGCGGGTGATACTGGAGCCGCTCGGGCGTGGTGTTGTAGGCCGGGATCGCCTCGATGGACAGGGCGCCCACCTCGGTGCGCTCGCCGTTCGCGAGCGGCGTGGCGCGGGCCTGCAGCGCGGCGGGGAGCATGCCGTGGACGGCCGGGTTGGTGACGAGAACGGTGGTCTCGGTCACGACGGCCTCGAGGGTCGGCACGTCGAGGTGATCGCCATGCTCGTGGGTGATCAGGATGAGATCCGGCGCGGGCTGGCCGGCGTAGAGCTCCGCCCCGCCGACCGGATCGTTCCAGATCACCATCTCGGGCAGTGTCATCACGAAGGAGGCGTGCGAGATCGGGTGGATGCCGATCGCTCCGCCTGTGGCGCGGGCGCGCCTCGGGAAGGCGGAGAGCCCCGCGCCGGCAAGGGCCGCGGCGCCGGTCAGGATCGTGCTGCGTCGGGTCAGGGTCATCGGGTTCCTCCGGGCTTGGGTGGCTTTGGCCCGAGGGTAACCGGTTGCCCGGAGGACCGGGGTCACGTCTGCGACAGGAGGGCGGGCGCCCTCAGGCCGGGCGCAGCGCCGCGAGGCTCGTCTTCTGGCGCCCGGCGGCGTCGAAGTTTTCCGGCGCGAGCCAGGCCTCGAAGGCGGCGCGCCGCGCGGGCCATTCGCTGTCGAGGACCGAGAACCAGGCGGTGTCGCGGTTGCGGTGCTTGTAGATCGTCGCCTGGCGGAAGGTGCCCTCGTAGCTGAAGCCGAGCCGTTCGGCGGCGCGGCGGGAGGGCGCGTTCAGCGCATCGCATTTCCATTCGTAGCGGCGGTAGCCGAGCTCGTCGAAGACGCGCGCCATCATCAGATACATCGCCTCCGTCGCGGCCGCGGTGCCCTGGAGGCGCGGGGAGAAGGCGATGAAGCCCACCTCGATCACCCCGACCGCGGGCTCGATGCGGAGGTAGCTCGCGACGCCGAGCCCGGCCCCGGTCTCGTGGTCGAGGATGGCGTGGAAGAGCGGGTCGTGGCACTGCTCGGCCATCTCGAGCCAGGCGTCGAACGCCTGCCGCTCGGGAAACGGGCCGACGGGCATGTAGGTCCAGAGCCCGCCGTCGCGGTCCTCGGCGAAGGCATCGAAGAGCGAGGCGCCGTGGCGGGCGGCATCGAGCGGCTCGAGGCGCACCAGACGGCCGTTCATCGAGGCGCGCGGCGGCCGGGCGGCGGGCTGCCACTCGGGAAGATCGGGGCCGATCGGCTGGCCGTGTTCGTTGAGACGGGTCATCGGGATCGACCGGCAAGACTGCGAGGGCCCCTTCGTAGCGCCGTCGCGGCGGAAATGCACGCCTTCTCGCGAGGGCGGAGCCCGCGGGCGGCGTCAGGTGCGGGTCATGCGCACCGCGAGCGCGATGTAGCGGAACGGATACCGCTCGGGCGCCTCGCGCAGCAGCCGCTCGGCGCGCGCATAGGTGTCGGCCACCAGAGCCTCGGCCTCGGGGTGATCGGCAAGGGCGATCCGCAGCACGGCCTCGGTGAAGGCGCGAAAGAAGTTGGTGTAGTCGCGCGCATATGCGGCGAGGTCGCCGGTGCGGGCGAAGTCCGTGTTGAAGGGCACGGGCGATTCGTAGCTCTCGCCGCGCTCGATGCGAAACGGGATGTCGGCGGTTTCGACGGCCTCGGTGATCTCGTCGAGGGTGCGGAAATAGACCGGCTGGTAATAGCGCTCATAGGTGGCGCGGCTGATCCGGCCTTCCGCCACCAGCGCGAGGACGGCATCGTTCAGCACGTCGTAGATGCCGTCGCATGTCCGGAGCGCGCCATCGGCCCCGAACACCTGCAGGAGGAGCTGGCCGCCCGGCACGAGTTCGGCCGCGCGGGCCGCGAGAAAGGCGCGGATGTCCTCGCGGGCCTGATCGGCGAAGGCCGCCCGCTCCTCGGCGGTCACCTCCCCGACCCCGCGCACCCGGCTCGGTCCGTTCGGGAGGATGTAGCCCGGCAGCCGGTCGACCGGCTTGCGGCTCAGGAACCCGATGGCATTGAAGGTCATCGCCAGATGCACCGAACCCCTCGGGAGCAGGCGGTCGAACATCGAGCCCGCCACGGCGCAGGACGAGACGTCGGCCGCCGCGAAGACAGAGCGGCCCTCCGGCCGGAGGTCGCGGAAGAGGGCGGAGAAATCGTTGGTCGGCAGGTCGCTGTGGACCGTCATGATGTCCCGCGGCGTCCGCCGGCGCAGGGCGGGAACGAGCCGCTGCATCAGCGCAATGGAATTGCGCCCTTCGGAGCATCCGAAATCGGCGAGCCCGATCGGCGCCGCCCCGCCGAGCGGCAGGACCGCGACCGCCTCGTCGAGCCAGGGCAGGACATGCTCGATCGCGGCCATCTGGGGCGCCGAATTGCGGTTGTAGAACCCCTGGCCAACCATTCCCGTGGTCACCGGCATCGCACCCACCCCCGTTCAACCTGGCGGCCGCGGTGTGCGGGCCGCACGGCAAGGGTGCCTCGACACGGCGGGTGAGACAAGGATTTCGGGAAGGGCGGTGGGCCTGCGGGGGCCGCGGGGCGCGGGCAGCGTGCGCGCATCGCCCGGTAACGGACCCTCCTGCGGGAGGCTCCTGCGCCGCCGGACCTCCCCGCGGCGCAGGCCGGGCGTCAGCCGCCGAAGTCGTCGAGCATGATGTCCTCGCGGTCGACGCCGAGCTCGAGGAGCATGTTGATGACCGACTGGTTCATGATGGGCGGACCGCACATGTAGAACTCGCAGTCTTCCGGCGCGGGATGGTTCTTGAGGTATTCCTCGTAGAGCACGTTGTGGATGAAGCCGGTGTAGCCGGTCCAGTTGTCCTCGGGCAGCGCGTCCGAGAGCGCCACGTGCCATTCGAAGTTGGGGTTCTCGGCGGCGAGGCCGTCGAAATCCTCGACATAGAACATCTCGCGCTTCGAGCGCGCGCCATACCAGAAGCTGATCTTGCGGTCGGTGTGGAGGCGCTTGAGCTGGTCGAAGATGTGGCTGCGCATCGGCGCCATGCCCGCGCCGCCGCCGACGAAGATCATTTCCTTGTTGGTCTTGCGGGCGAAGAACTCGCCGAAGGGGCCGGAGATCGTCACCTCGTCGCCGGGCTTGAGGTTGAAGATGTAGGAGGACATCTTGCCCGCCGGGATCCCCGTCGAGCCCGGAGGGGGCGAGGCGATGCGGACGTTGAGCATGATGATGCCCTCTTCCTCCGGGTAGTTCGCCATCGAGTAGGCGCGCTCCACCGCCTCGTCGACCTTGGAGGTCACGTCCCAGATCTTGAAGCGGTCCCAGTCCGGGTGGTACTCGGGCTCCACGTCGAACTCCTTGTAGGAGAGTTCGTAGGGCGGGCATTCGATCTGGATGTAGCCGCCGGCGCGGAAGTTGACGTGCTCGCCCTCCGGCAGTTCCAGCACCAGTTCCTTGATGAAGGTCGCGACGTTGTGGTTCGAGCGCACCTTGCAGCGCCATTTCTTGACGCCGAAGACATGCTCGGGAACCTGGATCTTCATGTCCTGCTTGACGGCGACCTGGCAGGAGAGGCGGTCGCCCTCGCGGGCCTCGCGCTTGTTGATGTGGCTTTCCTCGGTCGGCAGGATCGATCCGCCGCCCTCGAACACCTTGACCCGGCACTGGGCGCAGGTGCCGCCGCCGCCGCAGGCCGAGGGCACGAAGAGCTTGGCCTCGGCCAGCGTCTGCAGGAGCTTGCCGCCGGTGGGCACCGAGATGGTCTTCTCGCCGTTGATCTCGATGTTCACATTGCCCGCCGCCACCAGCTTCTTCTTGGCGAACATGATGAGCGTGACGAGGGCGAGCACGATGAGCGTGAAGAGGACGACGCCGAGCGTGAAGGTCTGCATGGTCTGCCCCTCCCCCTCAGAGTTTCACGCCGGAGAAGGACATGAAGCCCATCGCCATCAGCCCGGCGGTGATGAAGGTGATGCCGAGGCCCTGCAGCCCGTCGGGGATGTCGGAATACTTGAGCTTCTCGCGCACGCCCGCCATGGCGGTGATCGCGAGCGCCCAGCCGAGGCCCGAGGAGAGGCCGTAGGTCGCGGCTTCCGGGAAGGTGTAGTCGCGCTCGACCATGAAGAGCGAGCCGCCGAGGATGGCGCAGTTCACGGTGATGAGCGGCAGGAAGATCCCGAGCGCGTTGTAGAGCGGCGGGAAATACTTATCGAGCACCATCTCGAGGATCTGCACGATCGCGGCGATCACCCCGATGTAGGAGATGAGGCCGAGGAAGGTGAGATCCACGTCGCCGAAGCCCGCCCAGGAGAGCGCGCCGGGCTTGAGCAGCGTGTTGAGGATGAGGTTGTTGGCCGGCACGGTGATCGCCTGCACCACCGTCACCGAGATGCCGAGGCCGATCGCCGTCTCGATCTTCTTCGACACCGCGATGAAGGTACACATGCCGAGGAAGAAGGAGAGCGCGAGGTTCTCGACGAAGATGGCCTTCACGGCCAGGGAGATGAGACCTTCCATGATCAGTGGGCCTCCACGGTCTGGATGCGGAATTCGCGTGCTTCGACCTGTTCCGGCTTCCAGGTGCGGAAGGCCCAGATCAGCAGCCCGATGACGAAGAAGGCCGAGGGCGGCAGCAGCAGCAGCCCGTTCGGCACGTACCAGCCGCCGTTGTTGACGGTCTGGAGGATGGTGACGCCGAAGAGCGAGCCCGAGCCGAAGAGCTCGCGGATGAAGCCGACCAGCATGAGGATGAGCGAGTAGCCGAGGCCGTTGCCGATGCCGTCGATGAAGGAGGCCACCGGCGGATTCTTCATGGCGAAGGCTTCGGCACGCCCCATGACGATGCAGTTGGTGATGATGAGACCGACGAAGACCGACAGCGTCTTGGAGATGTCGTAGAAGTAGGCCTTCAGGATCTGGTCCACCACGATCACGAGGCTCGCGATGATGACCATCTGCACGATGATGCGGATCGCGGAGGGGATCTGGTTGCGCAGCATCGAGATGAAGAAGCTCGAGAAGGCGGTCACGGTCGTCACCGCCAGCGCCATCACGGCTGCGACCTGCAGCGAGGAGGTGACCGCGAGCGCCGAGCAGATCCCGAGCACCTGGAGCGTGATCGGGTTGTTGTCGACGAGAGGATCGACGAGAAGTTCCTTACGCGTCTGCGACATCAAGCGTCTCCTTCTCTCAAGCGGGCCAGGTAGGGACCGAAGCCGTCTTCACCCATCCAGTAGCGCACGAGATTGTCCACGCCGCGCGACGTGAGCGTTGCGCCCGCAAGAGCATCCACATGAAATTCCGGTCCTGCGGGTGACGGCGCCTTCGACACGGTGATCTCCAGGTCGCCCTCATCGTCGCGGAGTTTCTTGCCATTCCACTGGGCGCGCCAGCGGGGGTTGTCCACCTCGGCGCCGAGGCCCGGCGTTTCGGCGTGTTCGTAGAATTGCAGCCCGTAGATGTCGTTGCCATTCGCTTCAAGCGCAATGAAGCCCCAGAGCGTGGACCACAGGCCGTAGCCATGGATCGGCAGGATGACCTTGTCGAGCGAGCCGTCCGGGTTTTCCATCAGATAGACGGTCTCGTAATTGGCGCGGCGCCCGATCCCCGCGGGGTCGTCGGTGAGCGCGACAGACAGGTTGAGATCCTGCGTGGCAGCCCGCTCGTCATAGGTCGCCACATCGACGGCATCGGTGTATTCGCCGGTCGACAGATCCACGACCTTCGGCGTGAACGAGGAGGTGAAGGCTTCGTTCACGTCCATGCCCGGCTCGTAGAGCCCGGCGACCTGAAGGATGTTGATCCGCTTGTCGCGGAGCTTGTTCGCCTCCTGCACCGGGCGGAGCGAGACCGCCGCCATGGCCACGACCATGGAACAGAAGAGGCAGAGGGCGACCGCCACGAAGATCGTCTTCGGGGTCGAATCGACGGGCAGGGCCTTGAAGCGGGCCCAGAACCCCTGGGGTTCCTGCTCAGGCATTGCGCTTTGCCCTCCGTGCGATGTTGGCCTTGATGACGAAGAAGTCGATCAGGGGTGCAAAGATGTTGCCGAAGAGGATCGCGAGCATCATGCCCTCGGGGAAGGCCGGGTTGATGACGCGGATCATCACGACCATGAAGCCGATGAGCGCGCCGTAGACATAGCGTCCGACATTGGTCTGGGACGCGGAGACGGGTTCCGTCACCATGAAGACGAGGCCGAAGGCATAGCCCCCGAGCACGAGGTGCCAGTACCACGGCATGGCGAACATCGGGTTGGTGTCGCTGCCGATCAGGTTGAGGAGCAGCGAGAAGCCGATCATCCCGCCGAGGCAGCCGACGATGAGGCGCCAGTTCGCGATGCGCGTCGCGAGCAGGAAGACGAGGCCGAGCAGGCAGGCGAGCGTCGAGGTCTCGCCGAGCGAGCCCTGGATCAGCCCGAAGAAGGCGTCCCACCAGGAGATGCCGTGATTGGCGAGCGCCTGCGGGCCCTCGGCGGCGGTGATCCCGAGCGCGGTCGCGCCCGAGAAGCCGTCGACCGGGGTCCAGACCGTGTCGCCCGACATGTTTGCCGGATAGGCGAAGTAGAGGAAGGCGCGGCCCACGAGGGCGGGGTTGAGGAAGTTCTTGCCGGTGCCGCCGAAGACCTCCTTGCCGAGCACCACCCCGAAGGAGATGCCGAGCGCGACCTGCCAGAGCGGCGTCGAGGCGGGCAGGATCAGCACGAAGAGCATGGAGGTGACGAGGAAGCCTTCGTTCACCTCATGCCCGCGCACCACGGCGAAGAGGCATTCCCATATGCCGCCGATCGCGAGCGTGACGATATATATGGGCAGGAAATAGAGCGCGCCGAAGAAGAGGTTGGAGAACGGGTTGCCCGGATCGAAGGGGAGCCCCGACTTGGCCACGAGCCAGGCGCGCCAGCCGGTGGCGCTGTCCGGCCCGAGCGCCATGATCGCGCCATTGGCCTGATAGCCGGTGTTGTAGAGCGCCATCAGGATGCAGGGGATGGTGGAGATGACCACGTAGGTCATGATCCGCTTCATGTCGACGAAGCTCCGGGCGTGCGGCGCAACGGTCGTGACCGTGCGGGGCGTCAGCGCCAGGGATTCGATCATCTCGTAGAGCGGGAAGTATTTCTCGTAGCGGCCGCCCTTGAGGAAGGAGGGCTCGAACTTGTCAAAGAAATCGCGCAGCATCCCCATCGGCTAGCCTTCCTTCTCGATCTTTTCGAGGCTCGCGCGGAGCGCCGGACCGTATTCGTATTTTGCCGGGCAGGCGAAGGTGCAGAGCGCGAGATCTTCCTCGTCGAGCTCGAGCGCCCCGAGCGCCTGGGCGGTATCGGTGTCCATGACGAGAAGCGCCTTGAGGAGCTGGGTCGGCAGGTAGTCCTGCGGCATCAGTTCCTCGAAGGTGCCGGTGGGCACCATCGCGCGCCGCCCGCCATTGAGGTTCGAGGTGAGGTTGAAGAGCAGGCCCTTGCGCCGCGCGGAGGCGAGCACGGGCTGCACCGCGTATTTGCCGGGCTGCGGCGTGATCCAGCCCAGCACCATCTGGTCCTGGTCCTCGGTGATGAGGGTGATCTGGCGCGCGTAGCGGCCGAGATAGGCGAGCGGCCCCGCGGCGACGCGGCCGGAGAGGACCGAGCCGGAAATGACGCGGCAGGGCGAGTATTCCGAGATCTCGCCCTCGGTGAGCGCATCGGTGGAAGCGCCGATCAGCGTGCGCACGAGCCGGGGATTGGCCGCGCGCGGGCCGGCGATCGCAATGATGCGCGTGGCGTCGAGATGGCCGGTGAGGAAGAGCTTCCCGATCGCGATCACGTCCTGGTAGCCGATGCTCCAGACCGTCTTCGAGGGCGAGGGCGGCTCGAGGAAATGCATGTGCGTGCCGGCGAGGCCGGCCGGATGCGGGCCGCCGAACTCGCTGATCTGCACGCCGTGTACGCCCGCATGCGGCAGCGTCGTGCCGCTGGCCTTGCAGAGGTGGACCTTGCCGTCGGTGAGCCGGGTGAGCGCGGTGAGGCCCGCCTCGAAGGCGTCGACCTCGGTCTCGATGATCGTGACGGGATCGGGCGCGTGGGGCTCGGTGTCCATCGCGGTCGCGAAGATCGCCGCCGGGACCGTGCCCTGAGCCGGAACCTTGGAATAGGGCCGGGTGCGGAAGGCCGTCCAGAGGCCGGAGGCCTGCAGCGCGGCCTGCACCGTCTCGCGCGGGGCGGTGCCGAGCTCGCCCATCGGGATCGCGCCGAAATCGCGGCCCGGATCGGCGGCATCGTCGACATCGACCACGACGCTTTGCAGCACGCGCCGGGCGCCCCGGTTGATCGCCCGGACCCGGCCGCTGGCGGGCGCCGTGTAGAGCACCTCCGGCGAGTCCTTGTGGCAGAAAAGCGGATCCCCGCGACGCACCGTATCGCCTTCGGCAACGAGCATCTTGGGTTTCAATCCGATATAATCGTCACCGATGATTGCGACGGATGTCGGGCTTGCGCCCGCATGGATCGTCTGGTCCGGGGCGCCGCTCATCGGCAGGTCGAGGCCCCGCTTCAATACAAATTCAGACATACTTTTCGCTGGCTCACTATCCCTGTTTACCATTCATAGAGTCAAAATCCGCGCATTGCGAGACGCAATTGGCCTTAAATTCCGAGGTATCGGGCGCAAATCGCGTCCTGGGACCGGTCGGGTTGAGAGCGGGCGGAGCAGATACCGCATCACGTGATCCGCCGAGTTGACAGCCGGCGGGGCAGATGGTGTGACAAGGCCCCATCCCGAAAGTAGTGACGGACCCCCGCCATGCGCCCGATCGCCCTCCTCGCCGCCCTTCTCGTCGTGCTCGCCGGGTGCGACCGCAAGCCGGAGGTCATGCGCCTTGCCGGCGAGACGATGGGAACGACCTATCACGTGACGGTGGTGGACGCGCCGCCCGACATCGACGAGGCCGCCGTCGGCGCCGCGATCACCTCGACGCTGGAGGAGGTGAATGCCGAGATGTCGACCTGGGACCCGACGTCCGAGGTCTCGCGGCTCAACGCCCATGCCTCCACCGACCCGGTGCCGATCTCGGCCGATCTCGCCGATGTGCTGCGCACCGCGAATGCCATCCACCTGCTGAGCCGGGGGCGGTTCGACGTGACGCTGGGACCGCTCATCGATCTCTGGGGCTTCGGCGCCGCGGATCCGGGCGGGGTGATGCCCACCGAGGCGCAGATCGCGGCGGCGCGCGAGAATGTCGGCGAGCACGACCTGCTGAAGCTCGGGCCGGGGCCGACGCTCACCAAGCTCAAGCCGGAGGTCAGCATCAATCTCTCGGCGATCGCCAAGGGCTACGGCATCGACCGGGTGGCGGAGGCGCTGCGCGGGCTCGGGATCACGCGCTACCTCGTCGAGGTCGGCGGCGATCTCACGGCGGCCGGCGAGAACCCGGAGGGGCACCTCTGGGCGATCGGCATCGAGAAGCCCGAGGCGGGGCGGCAGGAAATCGAGGAAGTGATCTCGATCTCGGACACCGGCATGGCGACCTCGGGCGATTACCGCAACTTCTTCGAGCAGGACGGCGTGCGCTATTCGCACATCATCGACCCGACGACGGGCCGCCCGATCACCCACCGCACGGCATCGGTGACGGTGCTGGCCGACAGCGCGATGCTCGCCGACGGGCTGGCCACCGCGCTGCTCGCGATCGGCGCGGACGAGGGGCTCGACCTCGCGGAGGAGAACAATATCGCCGCGATGTTCATCTCGCACGATGGCACCGGGTTCGTGACGCGCGCGACAAGCGCATTTGAAAATCAGACGCGGAGCGAATAGATTTGGGCAGGGCCGCGACGGGCGCGGCCCGCCGGAAAGGAAACCGATGGCCACCTTCGTCCTCGCCTTCATCCTCCTCATGCTCGTGGTCGCGGGCATGTCGCTCGGCGTCATGCTGATGGGCAAGAGCATCAAGGGGAGCTGCGGCGGGCTAAACGCGATTTCCGGCGCCGACAAGTGCCTCGTCTGTTCCCGGCCCGTCGACCCGGACAGCCCGCTGCGCGACCGGCTCGCCTGCAAGCGCGCCCGCGCCGCCGCGGAAGCCGCCGCCGCGCGCAAGGCCTGAGGCGGGAGCCCCGCCCCCCTGCCCGCTCAGCGGAAGTGGAGCGGGATGAAGGCGAGCGCGAGGAAGGCGAGGGCCGCGGGCACGCCGTAGAGCCAGGCGCGCAGCACCCAGCCTTCGGCCTGGGCCTTCCAGTTCTCGCGGAAGGCGCGCCCGGAGAAGATCATCACCAGAAGCAGCAGGACCCCCGCGAGCGGGGTGAGGACGAGACCCGAGCTCATTGCGGGCCCCTCGCCGGGCCGCGCCCGGTCACGCGCGCGGCACGCAAACGTGTCCGGGCTGACGGAGGTGTGACTCCCCTCCCCGGCCGCGAACGGCGATCATGCGCGCGGCGCGCGGGATGGTGCGTTGAGACGGGAAAGACATGCATGCGGCGGATTCTGCTGGCAGGATTGATGATGTGGGCCTCGGCCGTGGCGGCCCAGACGATGGAGCCGCGCGACGGCTGGGCCGTCATCGCGACGGAGAAACCCTATCCGCAACTGGTCGAGGACGTCAAAGCCGCGATCCGGAAGAACGGGCTTGCGGTCGTGACGGAAGCCGGCCCGACGGAGGCCGCGAAGGCGCGCGGCATCGAGATCCCGGGCAACCGGGTGATCGGCGCCTTCAACAACGATCTGGCGGTGCGCATCCTCGGGCTTTCGGTGCCGGCGATGATCGAGGCACCGCTGCGCTTCTACGTGACCGAAGACCCGGACGGCGGCGCGACGCTCTCCTACAAGATCCCCGATCTGGTCTATGCGCCCTATCTCGGCGAGGCCGGGCCGGAGCTTGCCGGAATCGTCGCCGAGCTCGATGCGGTATTTGCCGAGATCGCCGAGGAAGCGACGGAGCCGGCCGGCCATGACGGCTGAGGCGCCGTTGCGCGCGGCCGATCTCCTCGCCCGCAGGCTCCACGAGGCGGGCTGCCGCCATGCCTTCGGGATGCCGGGGGGCGAGGTGCTCACGCTTGTCGATGCGCTGGAGCGGGCGGGGATCCGCTTCGTGCTCTGCCATCACGAGACGGCCGCGGGCTTCATGGCCGAGGGCGTCTGGCACCGGACCGGCGCGCCGGGCATCCTCGTCGCGACGCTCGGCCCCGGCGCCCTCAACGGCGTCAATGTCGTCGGCAATGCCGCGCAGGACCGGGTGCCGCTGCTGCTGCTCACCGGCTGCGTCGATGCCGACGAGGCGCTCACCTACACCCATCAGGTGCTCGACCATCAGGCGGTGTTCCGGCCGCTGGTCAAGGCGGGCTTCCGGCTGAGCGCGGCCGGCGCGGACACGATCGCCGACAAGGCCGTGGCCATCGCGACCGAGGCGCAGCCGGGCCCGGTCCATATCGACGTGCCGATCTCGGTGGCCGATGCGCCGGCGGCGGCCGTGCCGCTGCGGCGGCGGGTGGCGGCGAGCCCGGTGGCCCCGGCGCCCGGCCCGGATCTCGAGCGGGCGCGGGGCTGGCTGGCGGCGGCGGAGCGGCCGGTGCTGGTGGCGGGGCTCGATGCGCTCCGCGACCGGGCGGGGCCGGAGATCCGGGCGCTTGCCGAGCGGATCGGCATGCCGGTGGTCACGAGCTACAAGGCCAAGGGGCTGCTCCCGGAAGATCATCCGCTCGCGCTCGGAGGGGCGGGCCTCTCGCCCCGGGCCGATGCGGAGATCCTGCCGCTGCTCGCCCGGGCCGATCTCGTGCTCTGCGCCGGCTATGACCCGATCGAGATGCGGACCGGCTGGCGCGAGGTCTGGGATCCGGGCCGGGCGGCGGTGATCGAGATCGCCGCGGCGCCGAACCATCATTACATGCATCAGGCCGGGGTGAGCTTTATCGGCCACACCGGCGCGGGGCTCCGGGCGCTTGCCGAAGGGCTGGCGCCGCGCCGGAGCTGGCCCGATGGCGCGGTGCCGGCGCTGCGCGCCGCCCTGGCGGCGGCGTTTCCGGCCGATGAGGCCTGGGGCCCCGCGGCGGTGATCGCCGAATGCCGGGAGGTGCTGCCGCCCGAGACCATCGCGACGGCCGATTCGGGCGCGCACCGCATCCTGCTCTCGCAGATGTGGACCTGCACAGAGCCCGGTACGCTGCTGCAATCCTCGGCCCTCTGCACCATGGCCTGCGCGCTGCCGCTGGCGCTCGGGGCGAAGCTCGCCGAGCCCGACCGGCCGGTCGTCTGCTTCACGGGCGATGCGGGCCTGCTCATGGGCACGGGCGAGCTTGCCACCGCCGCGGCGCTCGGGCTTCCGGTGATCGTCGTCGTCTTCGCCGATTCAAGCCTCTCGCTCATCGAGCTCAAGCAGCGCGGGCGGCAGATGGCGAATGCGGGCGTCGACTTTCCCGCCCCCGACTTCGCCGCGATCGCCCGCGGCTTCGGCGGCTGTGGCTGCAGTGTCACGGATCGCGAGAGCTTGCGTGCTGCACTGCAAAATGCATTGCAAGAAAAGAGATTTTCCGTCATTTCCGCGCAGATTGACCGTCGGTCCTACGACGGACGGATCTGACGTTTGGGTGAGGTGGAGGCAGGGGTCATGGCGGGCGCGCTGGACGGGATCAAGGTTCTCGACCTGACGCGGATTCTCGCAGGGCCGACCTGCACGCAGCTCCTCGGCGATCTCGGCGCGACCGTGCTCAAGATCGAGAATCCGGCCACCGGCGGCGATGACACCCGGCAATGGGGGCCGCCCTATGTGGCCGATGCCGATGGCGCCCCGAGCGATCTGAGCGCCTATTTCCTCAGCGCGAACCGCAACAAGCTGTCGGTCGCGGTCGATATCGCAAGCCCCGAGGGGCAGGCAACGATGCGCGCCCTCGCGGTCGAGGCCGACGTGGTGGTCGAGAACTTCAAGCCGGGCGGGCTGGCGCGTTACGGGCTCGATCAGGAGAGCCTGCGCGCGCTCAACCCCGCCCTCGTCTACTGCTCGATCTCGGGCTACGGCCAGACCGGCCCGAACGCCTCCAAGCCGGGCTACGACCTGATGGCGCAGGGCTATGGCGGCATCATGAGCCTCACCGGCGAGCCCGACGGCGCGCCGATGAAGGTGGGTGTGGGAATCACCGACGTCATGTGCGGCATGTATGCCACGGTGGGCATCCTGGCCGCGCTGCGCCACCGCGACCGCACCGGCGAGGGCCAGCATATCGACCTCGCGCTGGTCGATTCCCAGGTGGCCTGGCTCATCAACGAGGGCCTGAACTATCTCACCACCGGCGAGGTGCCGATCCGCCGCGGCAACGGGCATCCGAACATCGTGCCCTATCAGGTCTTCGCGACCGCCGACGGGCACGTGATCGTCGCGGTGGGCAACGACGCCCAGTTCCGCCGCTTCGCGCGCTTTCTCGGCCGCGAGGATCTGGCGGACGATCCGGCCTATGCCACCAACCCGGCGCGGCTCGAGAATCGCGCCACGCTTCTGCCGCAGATCGAGGCGCTCGTCGCGGCGATCCCGAGCGCGGAGCTGGTGGCCGGGCTCGAGGCGCTCAAGGTGCCGGTCGGGCCGGTCAACCGGCTCGACACGGTCTTCGCCTCCGATCAGGTCGCGGCGCGCGGGATGCAGATCACGATGCCGCACCCCGGGCTCGGCGGGCGCGAGGTGCCGCTCATAGGCAATCCGCTGAAATTCTCGGCGACACCGGTGAGCTACCTCCGGCCGCCGCCGCGCTTCGGGCAGGACACGGAGGCGGTTCTGTCGCGGATCGGGAAACGGGAGCCGCAGACGCCCCGGGACTAAGCCTCAAGCCGGAAACGGCGCGGCACCGGCCTCCAGATGTCAAACACTGTTGAAGAATCGGGCAGGCGCCGACATTTTCTGCACAGTTTCCGCGCTTTACTGCCAGAAGACCCGCGAACCCCGCCACTTCATTAGTGAAGACGACGGAACCAATGCACTGTGAACGGAATTTGTGTAACAAAGGGAGCGAGTTTGTCCGAATGAAACCATGGCTGCACATGACAGGACTGCACATGCCGGCCGCGCTGCTTCGGAGGAACGCGGCTGCCGCACGAGTATTCGGTATTGCGGGCGACCAGCCCGGTTCCTTCTCCGTCCCCGCGCGCCGCGACCTGCGAACGGCGGCCAGACCCTTGTCCCTTCGAGAGGGATGACCCGCGGGCATTCGTGACCCAGCGCTTCTGCGAGGCATGCGAACTATACCAATGAAAAATATTGCCGAACCCATCGGGGCAACCCCCATCATGCTGAAGGCCGCACCCCGGCCCGCACCGCGCGATCCGAGGCTCGACTTCTTCCGCGGGCTGGCGATGTTCGTGATCCTTGTCTCGCATTCGCCGAACAACTGGCTTTCGCAGTGGATCCCCGGCCATTTCGGCTTCTCGGATTCGGCGGAGATCTTCGTCTTCTGCTCGGGCATGGCCTCGGCGATCGCCTTCGGGGCCACCTTCGATCGCTCCGGCTTCCTGCTCGGCGCGGGCCGCGTGGTCCTGCGCGTCTGGCAGGTCTACTGGGCCCATATCGGCATGTTCTTCGCCATCCTGCTGCTGCTGACGGCGATCGACAACAGCGGCTGGCTGGAGAAACCTTACGTCGACACGCTGAACCTCCAGGCCTTCTACAAGAACGCGCCGGTCAACATCGTCGGCCTCTTCACGCTCACCTACGTGCCGAACTACTTCGACATCCTGCCGATGTATCTGGTGATCCTGGCGATGATCCCGCTCGCGATGCTGCTCTCGAAGGGCGGCCGGGGGCTGCTGTTCGCAGCGGTGCTCACGACCTGGCTGGCGGCCAATCTCGGTTATCTTGCACTGCCCGCAGAGCCGTGGTCGCATCGCGTGTGGTATTTCAACCCGTTCGCCTGGCAGCTCGTGTTTTTCACTGGTTTTGCCTTCATGCGCGGATGGTTGCCGACCCCGCCCGTGAAACCTGCCCTCGTTGTTGCAGCGCTTATAATCGTCGCTATATCCATTCCTGTGACTTATCCGCCCCTCCTGCGTTCTTCGGAAACATTGCAGGGCCTGGCGGAGAGTCTGCGGGGGTTGAACAGCAAGACCAATGCAGGGCTGCTGCGCTATGCGCACTTCCTGGCATTGGCCTACCTGGGGTGGGTCGCGGCAGGCGAAGGCGGCCGTCGGCTCGTGGTCAACATGGACACGGGATGGATTGCGCGGGTGTGGGGCAGATTTGTGAGCACGGTCCAGAAGGTGGGGCAGCAGTCGCTGGCCGTCTTCGTGTGCAGCATGATCGCCTCGCGCCTGATCGGTCTCGGGCTCGACCTCTCCGGAACAAGCTACTTCACCGAAACGGTGGCAAACATTGCCGGCTTCGCGACCATCATTCTCGTTGCCTACGTGGCGGGATGGTTCAAGTCGCAGCCTTGGCGAAAGGCCAGATGACTTCCATGAACCGCAGATCCTTCGTAACCTCGATGCTCGCCCTGCTGGGGGGCGCCGGGCCAGCCCTCCTTGGCGGCCAGATCCTCGGCATGCGCCCTGCAAATGCCGAAACCGTCGATCCGCGTCCGGGCCCGGCCCTTTCCGAGGAGGCGACGCCGTTCTCGCTCGAGGGCCTGCAGGAGATGGCCCGCAAGCTCTCGGAACAGGGGTTCAGCGAGCGCCCCGAGATTCCGGCGGCGTGGCGCGAGATGAGCTACGACCAGTATCGCGCGATCTGGTTCAACTCGAACCGCGCGCTCTGGCAGGGCACGGAGAAGCCCGTGCGGGTCGATTTCTTCGCGCCCGGCGCCTATTACACCCGCCCGGTCGAGATCAATATCGTCTCGGGCGCGGAATCGCGCACCGTGCTCTTCGACTACGACCTCTTCAAGAAGGGCGAGCAGGCCCCCGAGCTGCCGATCGACGACACGCTTGGGTATTCGGGATTCCGGCTGCGCGGCGCCGTCGCGGGGCCCGGCGAATACAAGGAATTCCTCGTCTTCCAGGGGGCGAGCTATTTCCGCGCCATCGCACGCGGCGAGAATTACGGGCTGTCGGCCCGCGGCCTCGGCATCCGCACCGCCGACGAGCGCGGCGAGGAGTTTCCGGCCTTCACCAAGTTCTGGATCGTCGAGCCGAAAGCGGGCGACACGGTGACCACGATCCATGCGCTGCTCGATTCCCCGAGCACGACCGGCATCTACACCTTCGAGGCCGAACCGGGCGATGCGACGACGATCAACGTCCGCGCGACGCTCTATCCGCGCACCGACATGGATCACGTCGGCATCGCGCCGCTCACCAGCATGTTCCTCTTCGACGAGACGAACCGCAACCGCTTCGACGATTTCCGCCCCGCGGTGCACGATTCCGACGGGCTGCTCGTCTGGAACGGCGCGGGCGAGGTGCTCTGGCGGCCGCTCGCCAACCCCAAGACCCTGCAGGTCAGCGACTTCATGGACCACAACCCCAAGGGGTTCGGCCTCATGCAGCGCAGCCGCAAGTTTTCCGACTTCGCCGATCTCGAGGCGCTCTACCACACGCGGCCGAGCCTCTGGATCGAGCCCGGCGCCGACTGGGGCGACGGCGCGGTCGCGCTGGTCGAGATCCCGGCGGACAAGGAAATCTACGACAACATCGTGGCTTACTGGCGCCCGAAGGACGTGATCCCCGCCGGCAAGCCCTATGAATTCTCCTACCGGATGTTCTGGGATGGGGAGCCTATCCTCGGGCGCGATGTCGCCCGGGTGATCAATACCCGGCTTGGCCGGAACCATCACGGCGAGGGCTATACCGTCACCGTGGATTTCGCGGCGCATGACCTCCTCCCCGCGAACCCCCGAGATGTCCAGGTTTCGCTCAGCGACAACCGCGGCACCGTCAAGGATGGAATTATTCAACGCAACCCGGAAACCGGCGGCCTGCGGCTGGCGTTCCACTTCGTGCCGGGAGACGCCTCGTCAATCGAGATGAGGGCCCAGCTTTCGAAAGACGGTCAGGTCATCAGCGAGACCTGGCTCTACAGGTGGACAGCATGAACACGACGATATTGCATGAACGACAGCCGGATACGCCGGAGGCCGCGAACGTCGGATACACGCCGATGATGCCGCCGGAGAGCCCGCTGGAGCGCCCGATCCAGAACCTTTTCGCCCCCTACCGCGACAAGGATGCCCCCGGCGTGACCTCCGCGCCCGGCATCGGGCTCTGGCGGCTCGCAACCTTCCTCCCCGCGATCGCCTCGACCGGTGTGCTGATCGCGGCCTTTGTCGACTGGTTCGGCACCGAGGGTCTCACGACCTTCGAGGGTTTCCTCATCGCGCTCGTCGCGATGACCTTCTTCTGGATCGCGCTCTCGGTGAGCACCGTCACCGTCGGGATCATCAACCGCCTGCGCGACCGCAAGGTGGTGGACGAAAGCGCGCCGCCGGCGCCGCTCAAGGTCGCGCTGCTGGTGCCGATCTACAACGAGGTGCCCTGGGACGTGTTCGGCAACGCCGTCGCCATGCTCGAGGAACTCGAGGAGCGCGATTGCGTGCATGACTACACCCTCTTCATCCTGAGCGACACGCGCGACGAGGCGATCGCCGCGCAGGAGCTTCAGGCCATGGAGGAGATCTGCCGCTATCTGCCCGCCGGCAAGGTCCATTACCGCCGCCGCGAGGACAACGTGGACCGCAAGGTCGGCAACCTGGCCGACTGGACCGAGCGCTGGGGTGGCGCCTACGAGGCGATGCTCGTGCTCGATGCCGACAGCCTGATGGCGGGCTCGGCGATCTCGGCGCTGGCCGACGAGATGTCGCGCGACCCCTCCGCGGGCCTGATCCAGTCCTTCCCGCAGCTTTTCGGCGCGCAGTCGCTTTTCGCCCGCGTGCAGCAGTTCTCCTCGGCGATCTACGGCAGCCTGCTGTCCGAAGGGCTGGCGAAATGGACCGACCGCGAGGGCAACTACTGGGGCCATAACGCGATCATCCGCACGGCGGCCTTCGCCTCCTGCGCCGGTCTGCCGCGGATCAACACGACGCGGGCGAAGGATGCGCTCATCCTCAGCCACGACTTCGTCGAGGCGGGCCTCCTGCGCCGTGCCGGCTGGTCGGTGCGCTTCCTGCCGCGCATCCGCGGCTCCTACGAGGAAGTGCCGGCGACGCTGATCGACTACGTGATCCGCGACCGCCGCTGGTGCCAGGGCAACCTGCAGCACCTGAACATCCTGACCTCGCGTGGCTTCCACGCCGTCTCGCGCTTCCACCTCTTCCAGGGTGCGATGGCCTATCTGCTCTCGCCGGCGTGGTTCATGCTGCTGGTCTTCTGGGCGATCATCGGTAACGGCAGCGATGCCAACGTCATCACCTACTTCTCCGACGCGAACCCGATGTTCCCGACCTGGCCGGAGATGTCCTCGGTCAACAACTTCTTCATCCTGCTCTTCATGTACGGGATGCTGCTTGCGCCGAAGTTCATGGGGGCGGGCACCTACTGGATGACCGGCGTCTCGGTGAAGCAGCTCGGCGGGCTGAAGCAGTTCGCGCTCTCGTTCCTCTTCGAGATCGTGCTGTCGATCCTCTTTGCCCCGATCCTGATGGTGCAGCAGACGATCGCGGTGATCCGCACGATGATCGGCTACAAGGAGACCTGGAAGCCGCAGCAGCGCGCGGGGGGCAAGTATCCGCTGAGCGTGCTGGCGAAGTTCCATGCGCTCGAGACCATCACCGGCGCCCTGCTGCTCTCGGGGATGTATCTCGGCATCGTCTCGATCTGGCTGCTGCCGATCGCGTTCAGCCTCGCGAGCGCCATTCCGCTCTCGGCGCTCTCGGGCGTCAACCTCCGCGAGATGGACTGGAGCCGCTGGCACATGGGCACGCCCGAGGAATTCGACGAGCCCAACATCATCCGGCTCGCCCGCGTGAACCGCAGCCGCCTGCGCTCGATCCTCGAGCCGGGCCCGGCGGATCGCCTCGCCGCGGAATGACCGGCGGAGGGCGGCCCGGGCCGCCCTCGAACAGACCGGCAACATCTTGAGTTCGACCCTGGAACCCCCGCGACATGCGGGGGTTCGTCATTGACAAGCCCCCGGGAAGGCCCGATTCTCGCCCGAAGAGGTCAGATCGGATTTCCTCGGTGCAATTCACCCGCCTGCGTCTTCTCGGCTTCAAGAGCTTCGTCGATCCGACCGAGCTCGTGATCGCCCCCGGCCTGACTGGCGTGGTGGGGCCGAACGGCTGCGGCAAGTCGAACCTGCTCGAGGCGCTGCGCTGGGTGATGGGCGAGACCCGTGCCAAGGCGATGCGCGGCTCCGGCATGGAGGACGTGATCTTCGCGGGCTCCGGCGACCGGCCCGCGCGCAATCACGCCGAGGTGACACTCACCATCGACAACCGGGAGCGGCTGGCGCCCGCGGGCTTCAACGACACCGACACGCTCGAGGTGATCCGCCGCATCACCCGCGATGCGGGCTCGGCCTACCGCGCCAACGGCAAGGAGGCGCGCGCCCGCGACGTGCAGATGCTCTTCGCCGATGCCTCCACCGGCGCGCATTCGCCCGCGCTCGTGCGCCAGGGCCAGATCTCCGAGCTCATCAACGCCAAGCCGACCGCGCGACGCCGGGTGCTCGAAGAGGCCGCCGGCATTTCCGGCCTTTATCAGCGTCGCCACGAGGCCGAGCTGAAGCTGCGCGCGACCGAGACCAATCTCGGCCGGGTCGCGGATGTGCTCGAGGCGCTGGAGACCCAGATCGCGGCCCTGGCCCGCCAGGCAAAGCAGGCCGCGCGCTACCGCGAGATTGCCGAGGCGCTGCGCCGGGCCGAGGCGCTGCTGCTCTGGCGGCTCTGGCACGATGCCGAGACCGACCGCGAAACCGCGGCCCGCGGGCTTACCGCCGCCGCGCGGACCGCCGGCATCGCCCAGACCGAGGCGGCGCAGGCGCTCCGGCAGCAATCCGAGGCCGAGGAGGCGATGCCGGGCCTCCGCGAGGAGGATGCGATCGCGGGGGCGGTGCTCCAGCGGCTCACCATCGAGCGCGACCGGCTCGATGCCCGCGCCGAGGAGGCCCGCCGCCTGATCGGCGAGCTCGAGGCCCGCAAGGGCCAGCTTGCCGCCGACCGCGAGCGCGAGGCCGCGCTCAATTCCGATGCCGCCGGGATGATCGAGGGGCTCCGCGCCGAACAGGAGGAGCTCGCGGCCGAGGGCGACGGGCATGAGGACGAGCTCGCCCTCGCGCGCGAGGCCGCCGAAGCCGCCGCCGAGACGCTGCGCGAGGCCGAGGCGGTGTTCGAGGCCCGCGCCGAGGCCTCCGCCCGGCTCATTGCCGATCACCAGTCCGCCAACCGCGCCCTCGACGAGGCCCGGCGCCGCGAGACCGAGGCCGAGCGCGCCCGCGCCCAGGCCGAGGAGGCGCTCGGCGCCGCCGGGGCCGAGCTCGAGGCCGCGCTCGAGGCGCGCGAGGCCGCGACGGATGCCGCCGAGGCGACGGCCGATGCCGCCACCGAGGCCGAGGAGGCTCTGGGCGAGGCCGAAGCCGCCTCCGCCGCGGCCCGCAGCGGCGAGACCGCGCTGCGCGCCCGGCTTTCCGAGACCGAGGGCGCCCAGCGCGCACTGGCAGCCGAGGTCGCCGGGCTGGAGAAGCTGCTGGCCCGCGCCGGGGGCGGCGGAAACCAGATCCTCGACGCGGTGCGCGTGACGCCGGGCTTCGAGGCCGCGCTTGGCGCCGCCCTGGCCGACGACCTCTCGTTGCCGCTGCTGGCCGAGGGCGCCGCGGGGAGCGGCTGGCGCACCCTGCCGCCCGGAGGCTCCTCCCCGGCGCTGCCAGCGGGCGCGGCCCCGCTCGCCGCGGAGGTCGAGGCCCCGGAGGCGCTTGCCCGCCGGCTCGCCGCGATCGGCGTTGTTGCGCGCGCCGACGGTCCGCGGTTGCAGGCCGCACTCGGCCCCGGCCAGCGCCTCGTGAGCCGCGAGGGCGATCTCTGGCGCTGGGACGGGCTTTCGGTGGAGGCCGGCGGCGCGCCCACCGCCGCCGCGCTGCGCCTCCAGCAGAGGAACCGCCTCGCCGCGCTCTCCGACCAGCTCGCGGAGGCCGAGGAGGCGGCCGAGGCCGCACGCGATGCGGCCGCCGAGGCGGCCGCCGCGCTCGCCGCCGCGACGGAGGCCGAACGCCATGCACGTGGCCGCCGCAAGGACGCGGACCAGGCCGCATCGGATGCCGGCCGCGCGCTCACCCGCGCCGAGGCCGCCGCCGAGACGCTTCAGGGCCGGGTCGCCACGCTCAGCTCCGCCGTTACCCGCCGGGGCGAGGATCTTGCCGCCGCATCCACCGCCCGCGCCACGGCCGAGGCCGAGGTTGCGGGGCTCGGCGATCCGGAGGCCGCGCGCGCCGCGGTCGAGGCCGAGCGCACCCGGGTCGAGGCCGCGCGCATCTTCATGATGACCCGCCGGGCCGGGGCCGACGAGCTCGACCGCGCCGGGCGCGCCCGCGCCCGCCGGCTCGACGAGATCATCCGCGAGACCCAGGGCTGGTCCAGCCGTCTGGCGAGTGCCGCCGGCCGGCTCGCCGATCTCGACCGCCGGGCGGCGGAAACCGAGGCCGCGCTCACCGAGGCGCGCAGCCGCCCCGCCGAGCTTGCGGAGCAGATCGCGGAGATTGCCGAGACGCTCGAGGAGGCCGAGGCCCGGCGCCGCCGCGCCGCCGATGCGCTCGCCGCCGCCGAAACCGCCCAGCGCAGCCTCGCCACCGCGGCCCGCGCCGCCGAAAAGGCGGCCGGCGAGGCGCGCGAGAACCGCGCCCGCATCGAGGCGCTTTCCGAGGCCGCCGAGATCAATGCCGCCGCCGCGACCGAGCGGGTGCAGGCCGAGATGGGCTGCGCGCCGCAGGCACTGCTCGAACGCTTCGGCGAGGAGGCCGCGAGCGTGCCCGGCGCCACGGCGCTCGAGGATCGTGCCGGGCAGCTCCGGCGCCAGCGCGACGGGCTCGGGGCGGTGAACCTCCGCGCCGAACAGGACAGCATCGAGGTGCGCGAGGAGCATGCGGCCCTCGCCGCCGAGAAGGCCGATCTCGAGGAGGCGATCCGCAAGCTCCGCCAGGGCATCGCCAATCTCAACCGCGAGGGGCGCGAGCGGCTGCTCGAGGCCTTCGACGAGGTGAACCGCAACTTCGCGATGCTCTTCCGCCATCTCTTCAACGGCGGCGAGGCCAATCTCGTGCTGGTCGAGAGCGACGATCCGCTCGAGGCCGGGCTCGAGATCATGTGCCAGCCGCCGGGCAAGAAGCTCTCGACCCTTTCGCTGCTCTCGGGCGGCGAGCAGACGCTGACGGCGCTCAGCCTGATCTTCGCGGTCTTCCTCGCCAACCCCTCGCCGATCTGCGTGCTTGACGAAGTGGACGCGCCGCTCGACGATGCGAACGTGACGCGGTTCTGCGATCTGCTCGACGAGATGACGAAGCGGACCAAGACGCGGTTTCTCATCATCACCCACCATGCGGTGACAATGGGCCGGATGGACCGGCTTTTCGGGGTGACGATGGCCGAGCAGGGCGTGAGCAAGCTGGTTTCCGTCGATCTCGCCGCCGCCGAGCGGATCGTCGAGACGGCGATTGCCTGAGCGGGGCGGCCCTCCACCGATCGCGTCCTCCGTCACAATAGTGTCGCCGCGGTGCGGTAGAGGTCGCGGCCAAAGGGTGAAGGGTTCGGAAACGCCGGTGAGATATCGCACGATCTTCCTGTCGGACATCCACCTCGGCACCCGCGGATGCCAGGCGGCGCTGCTGCTCGATTTCCTCGACCACAATCAGGCCGACACCTATTATCTCGTGGGCGACATCTTCGACGGCTGGCGGCTCCGGCGCGGCTGGCACTGGCCGCAGGCCCATAACGACGTGGTGCAGGAATTTCTCGCCCGCGCCCATGACGGCGCGCAGGTCTACTACATTCCCGGCAATCACGACGAGATCATGCGGACCTATCTCGGCACGCATTTCGGCGGCATCGAGGTGGTGCGGCAGGCGGATTTCGTGTCGACCGCCGGGGCACGGTATCTCGTCACCCATGGCGACCAGTTCGACGCGGTGGTCGTCAACGCGAAGTGGCTCGCCCATCTCGGCGACCGGGCCTATGGCTTCGCGCTCTGGCTCAACACCTGGTTCAACCGGGCCCGCAGGCTCTGGGGCGGGCAGTACTGGTCGCTCTCGAACTGGGCGAAGCAGCAGGTGAAGCGCGCGGTCAACCATATCGGCGAATACGAGGCCGTCTTGACCGAGGAAGCGCGGCGGGGCGGGTATGACGGCATCATCTGCGGCCATATCCACAGCGCCAACATGCGCGACATGAACGGGATTTCCTATGTGAATACCGGCGACTGGGTCGAAAGCTGCACGGCGGTCGTGGAGCGGGAGGACGGCAGCCTCCAGCTCGTCGACTGGGCGGCGATGACCCGGCGGCGGCAACTGGTACGGGCCCTGCGCGAGGCGCCCGCACGACGCAAGGATCGCGCGAGACGCAGGAAACAGGCAGCCTGACCCACATGGACCAGACCCAGACGATCGGCAAGCAGCTCGGCGCCGCGGTGCTCCAGAACCCGGCCCTCTCCCGCACCGGACTCCAGGAGAGGCTCTTCTCGCGGCTGTTCCGCGATCTGGTCTATGCCCAGATCTGGGAGGATCCGGTCGCGGACATGGAGGCGCTCCGGATCACCAGGCGCGACCATATCGTCTGCATCGCCTCGGGCGGCTGCAACGTGATGTCCTATCTCACCGCCAATCCGGCCTCGATCACCGCGGTGGATCTCTCGCCCGCCCATGTCGCGCTTCTGCGGCTGAAGCTCGCCGCGGCGCGGCACCTGCCCGATCATGCCCGCTTCCACGACTTCTTCGGCCGGGCCGATCTCGCCTCGAACCCCGCGCTCTACGACGAGATCCTGAAGCCCGAGCTCGATGCGGAAACCCGCGCCTACTGGGAGGCGCGACCCTACGGGCGGCGGCGGATCCGGATGTTTGCCCGCGGCTTCTACCGCTTCGGGCTGCTCGGGCGCTTCATCGGCTCGGCCCATCTGGCGGCGCGGCTCGGCAAGGTCGATTTCACGCCCTTCCTCGCGGCCCAGAGCCTCGAGGAGCAGCAGGCCTTCTTCGATGCCCATATCGAGCCGCTGCTGGCCAGGCCGGTGGTGAAGTTCCTCGGGCGGCAGCCGGCCGCCCTCTTCGGGCTCGGCATTCCGCCGGCCCAGTTCGACAAGCTCGCCGCCGATGGCGCGGGCGACGTAATCCCGGTGCTGCGCGAGCGGCTGCGGCGGCTGATGTGCGATTTCCCGCTCTCCGAGAACTACTTCGCCTGGCAGGCCTTCCATCGCGGCTACGGGCCGGATGACTGCCGCCCGGTGCCGCCCTATCTCGCGCCGGAGCATTTCGAGAAGGTGCGGGCCAATGCCTCGAAGGTCTCGGTGCTCAACCGCTCGCTCACCGATCTGCTGGCGGATGCGCCCGCGGCCTCGCGGCACATCTATGTGCTGCTCGACGCGCAGGACTGGATGAACGACGGCCAGCTCAACGCGCTCTGGCGCCAGATCACCCGGACCGCCGCCCCCGGCGCGCGGGTGATCTTCCGCACCGGTGGCGCCGAGGACATCCTGCCCGGCCGGGTGGCGCCGGAGATCCTCGCGCGCTGGAGCTATGATGCGGAGGCCTCGGCGGCCGGGTTCGCGGCCGACCGCTCGGCGATCTACGGCGGCTTCCACCTCTACCGTCTCGCGGCATGAGCGGCGGCATGGCGGGCCTCGCGAACTCCCACGGCGAGCTCATGAATGCGGTCTACCGGCGCCAGCGCTGGATCTATGACGCGTCGCGCAAGTATTTCCTCTTTGGCCGCGACCATCTGATCGCGCATCTCGATCCGCCCGAGGGCGGGCGGGTGCTGGAGATCGGCTGCGGCACGGGGCGGAACCTCGCCCTCATCGGCCGGCGCTATCCCGGCGCACGCCGCTTCGGGCTCGACATCTCCTCGGAGATGCTGCGCTCGGCGCGGAAGAAGCTCGGCGAGAGCGCCCGCCTTGGTGAAGGCGATGCCTGCGGCTTCGATGCCGGGGCGCTCTTCGGGGAGCCGGTGTTCGAGCGGGTGGTGTTTTCCTACGCGCTTTCGATGATCCCGGACTGGAGGCGGGCGCTGGAGGAGGCGGCGGGCAAGCTCGCCCCCGGCGGCGCGCTGCATGTGGTGGATTTCGGACGGCAGGAGCGCCTGCCGGGCTGGTTCCGGACGGGGCTCGCGGCCTGGCTCGGGAAATTCCATGTGACGCCGCGCAGCGACCTCGAGGCGGCGCTCGGGGAGATCGCCGCGAAGTCCGGGGCGGAGGTGCGATGGGAACCGCTGCACGGAAGCTATGCCCAGTACGGGGTGCTCCGGCGGCGGTGAAATCGGGCTTTTCACCGTGAAAATGTGAAAACACCGCTGAAATCACTGGATTTTTCCGTAAACAAATCATGAATCGGCGCCGCGTGCGCCGGTGAGACCGGCCGCCGCCACGACCGGTGGCGCGCGGGGGGGAGGGGGGTGGGGGGATGCCCCGTCCCTCGCGAAAGGGTTATCGCCCGGCGGGGACCGCTAACCGACTGGTAACCAAGCTTGCCTAGAGCTTGGCCATTCGGTGGTTGGAGGAGAAGCTTCCCCGTGTTGGCCCGGATCATCCTGGGGCTCGGAATGGCACTTGCGCTGGCGACCATCGCGCAGGCGGCACCTCTGCGCGAGGATGACGAGGAATATGCCGCAGCGCTCTGCGAGCGGGCGATCCTCAATGCCGCCCGGCGCGGCGGCGTGCCGCCCGAGGTGCTCTATGCCATCTCGCTGACCGAGACCGGGCGGATGACCGGCGGGCGGCTCCGGCCCTGGCCCTGGGCGATCAACCGGGAAGGCAAGGGATTCTGGTTCAAGAACAAGGAAGAAGCGCTCGCCTTCGGCAAGCAGAGCCTCGCAGACGGGCGCAAGAGCTTCGATGTGGGCTGCGTCCAGATCAACTACCGCTGGCACGGCCATGCCTTCCCGAGCCTCGAGGACATGTTCAACCCCGAATGGACCGCGACCTATGCCGCGCAGTTCCTGCGCACGCTCTACGAGGAGCGCGGCGACTGGTCGGCGGCGGCGGGCGCCTATCACTCGCTGAGCCCGGAATACGCCACGATCTACCGCAAGCGCTTCGACCGCATCCTCGCGGGCATCGACCCCTCGCTGATCGAGGGCGGTGCCTCGCAGCTCGCCGACTATGTGCCGACCCGCACCCCGCCCCTCGGCTCGCCGCTCCGGGCGCTTGCCCTCGGCGCGGACGGCGCCGGCGGCCGGATGAGCCGCGCCGAGCGCTGGGAGGCGCAGCGGCAGGCCTACGAGGCACGGCGGCAGGAGCTCGGGCCGCCGCCCGCACCAGCGCCGGGCGGCGTGGCCGGCATGCTCTTCCTGCCGGCGGCGGGCTCGCTCCTCAACGAGGGGCGCGGCTCGCTGCTGACGGAGGGCACGCCGCTCCTCACCGCGCCGGGCGGGAGCCTCTATTGAGCCGCGGGGGACCATGCCCAAGAACCTGACGATCGCGAGCCTCTTCCAGCCGACCATCCTGCTTTCGATGGCGCTGATGGCGGTCATCGTGATGATGGTGCTGCCGATGCCGTCCTGGATCCTCGATCTGGGGCTCTCGGCCTCGTTCGGGCTGGCGATCCTCATCTTCACCATCACGCTCTTCATCCAGCGGCCGCTCGACTTCTCGGCCTTCCCGACGGTGCTGCTCGCGAGCCTCATGCTCCGGCTCTCGCTCAACGTCTCCTCCACCAAGCTCATCATCGGCCAGGGCCATACCGGCACGGCGGCGGCGGGCGACGTGATCGAGGGCTTCGCGATGTTCGTGATGGGGGGCTCGGTCTTTCTGGGCCTCGTGGTGTTCTGCGTGCTGCTGATCGTGAACTTCATCGTCATCACCAAGGGCGCGGGCCGCATGGCCGAGGTGGGCGCACGCTTCGCCCTCGACGGGATGCCCGGCAAGCAGCTCGCCATCGACAGCGACATGGCGGCCGGGGCGATCAACCACAAGGAAGCGAGCGAGCGGCGGCGGATCGAGCAGGAGGAGACGACCTTCTTCGGCTCGCTCGACGGCGCCTCGAAATTCGTGAAGGGCGATGCGATCGCGGGGCTGCTCATCACGCTCATGAACCTCGTCATGGGGCTCGCGATGGGCGTGCTGGTCCATCACATGCCGATCGGCAAGGCGTTCCAGACCTATTCGATCCTGACGGTGGGCGACGGGCTGGTGAGCCAGATCCCCTCGGTCATCATCTCGATCGCGACCGCCATGCTGCTCTCGAAGGGCGGCGTGGTCGGTTCGACCGACAATGCGCTCATGCGCCAGCTCGGCGGCTATCCCAAGGCGCTCGGCACCGTCGCGGTGCTGATGGCGCTCTTCGCCTTCATTCCGGGGATGCCGTTCGTGCCGTTCCTGATCGGCGCGGGCTGCCTCGGGGCGGCGGGATACCTCTCGGCCAGCCGCAAGAGGAAGGCGGAGGACGAGGCGGAGGCCAAGAAGCAGGCCGAGGCGACGAAGCCCGTCTCGAAGAAATCCCTCGGCGACCTGCTCGACATCGACGAGATCCACATGGAGTTCGCGCCCGACCTCGTGCCGGTGGTGATGGACGAGGTGACGGGGCTCGATGCGCGCATCGCCAACATGCGCAACCACATCGCGACCGAGTTCGGCTTCGTGATGCCCGAGATCCGTCTGACCGACAATCCCGCCCTGGCCCGCTCGAGCTATGTCATCCGCATCCAGGGGGTGGATACGGCGCGCGGCCAGATCGAGACGCGCAAGGTGCTGGTGCTCCTGCCCGACGACAAGGCGCCCTCGCCCGAGGGCCGTCTGGTGGCCGAGCCGGTCTATGGCGCGCCGGCCCGCTGGGTCGATCCCTCGCTCCAGGAGGAGGCGGCGCTGATGGGGCTCTCGGTGGTGAGCCCGACGGAGGTGGTGGCGACGCATCTCCTCGAGACGGTGAAGTCGAATTTCGGGCGGCTCCTCAACCGCCGCGCGCTGCGCAAGCTGCTCGACGAGTTCACCTCGCTCTCCGACGGGCGGCGGGCGGAGGCGAACAAGCGGATGCTCGACGAGTTCATTCCCGACAAGTTCCCGACCGACGCGCTGCAGTCGGTGCTGCGGCTCCTGCTCGAGGAGCGGGTTTCGATCCGCAACCTGCCGCTCATCCTCGAGGCGATCGGCGAGGTCTACAGCCCGCAGGTGAGCCCAGAGGCGATCTGCGAGCATGTGCGCCACCGGCTCGGGTTCCAGCTCATCTCGGAGCTGCGCGAGGCCGACGGGGCGCTGCCGCTCATCCAGCTCAATCCGAGCTGGGAGGAGATGTTCCAGAAGTATCAGCTGCCCGAGGGGTCGGGGATCGTCGACGTGGCGCTGCCGCCCGCCGAGTTCAACCGGCTCGCCAATGCGATCGCCGAGAAGATCGCCCATGCCGGCGGCCAGGGGCGCTATCCGGCGGTGGTGACCTCGACCAAGCGGCGGCGGTTCCTGCACACGGTGCTGACCGCGAAGGGGATCCGCAACCCGGTGCTTTCCTTCGAGGAGATCGGCACCTCGGCGCGGCCGGCCGTGCTGGGGCTCGCCTGAGATGATGGAGGGGCTCGCCCGGCTACTCGACCTGACGCAGGCCGGGTTTGCGGGGTTCGTGCTCGTCTTCATGCGGGTGGGCGGGGTGATGTTCCTGCTGCCGGCCTTCGGCGACAACGCGATCCCGGCGCGGGTGCGGCTCGGGCTCACCATCGCCTTCACGCTCGTGGTCTGGCCGATGGTGGCCGATCCGGCGCGGAGCCCGGACCCGGCGCGCCCCCTTGCGCTGATGATGGGGATCGAGGCCGGCATCGGGCTGCTGCTCGGGCTCTCGATCCGGTTCATGGTCTTCGCGCTCCAGTTCGCGGGCTCGGTCGCGGCGCAATCGACCTCGCTCGCGCAGGTCTTCGGCTCGGGCATCGCGCCCGACCCGATGCCCGCGATCGGCAACCTGATGATGCTCGCCGGGGTGACGCTCGCGGTGGTCTCGGGGCTGCATGTGAAGGCCGCGCTGCTGATGGCGCGCTCCTACGAGATCCTGCCGATGGGGCTGCCGGTGCCGGCCGCGGACGTTGCCGCCTGGGGCACGGCGCGGGTGGCCTCGGCCTTCGCGCTCGGCTTCTCGCTCGCGGCCCCCTTCGTGCTGACGGCGTTTGCCTACAACGTCTCGCTCGGGGCGATCAACAAGGCGATGCCCTCGCTCATGGTGGCCTTCATCGGCGCCCCGGCGATCGTCGCGGCCTCGATCCTGCTCCTGCTGCTCGCCGGGCCGCTCATGCTTACCTTCTGGCACGCCCGGCTTGACGAGGTGCTGGCGCTGCCGCTCGGGATGCCGCGATGAGCGAGGACTCGGGAGGCGGCGGCGAGAAGACATTCGACCCGACACCGCAGCGGCTGCAGGAGGCGCGCAAGAAGGGCAACATCCCGCGCTCGCAGGATCTGACCGCGGCGCTCGTCTATCTCGCGCTCCTCGGGGTGGTGATGACGGTGGGAAGCTTTGCCATCGAGCAGGCGGCCTCGGTGCTGATGATCTTCATCTCGCAGCCCGACCGGCTCGTGGGCCATATCCTCGGGCCGGGGGGGCCGCGGATGCTGGGCAGCATCCTCTCCGAAGCGCTCTGGGCGCTCGGGCCGTTCTTCCTCATTCCCATCGCCGCGGTGGTGGTGAGCCTCATCGCGCAGCGGGCGGTGACCTTCTCGGGCGAGAAGCTCCAGCCCAAGCTCAACAAGATCTCGCCGCTCTCGAACGCCAAGCAGAAGTTCGGGCCGACCGGGCTCGTCGAATTCGCGAAATCCTTCGTCAAGCTCTCGGCGATCGCCATCGCGCTCGCGATCTATCTGCGCGGCGATCTCGACCGGATGATCGGCGCGGCGCGCTCGGAGGCGCATGTCACCGCGACGCTGATGATGGATTCGCTGAAGATCCTGCTGGCGGTGGTCTGCCTGATCGCAACGGTGATCGCGGCCGTGGACGTGCTCTGGCAGCGCTTCGACCACGCCCGCAAGCTCAAGATGTCCTACCAGGACCTCAAGGAAGAGGTGAAGGAGGCCGAGGGCGATCCGCACATGAAGGCCCAGCGCCGCCAGCGCGCCCAGGCCATCGCGATGAACCGGATGCTGCTCGACGTGCCGAAGGCCGACGTGATCATCGTGAACCCGACGCATTACGCGGTGGCGCTGCAATGGTCGCGCGAGAAGGGCTCGGCGCCGGTCTGTGTCGCCAAGGGCGAGAACGAGATCGCGCTCCGGATCCGCGAGATCGCCGAGACCGCGCAGATCCCGATCCACAGCGACCCGCCGACCGCACGGGCGCTGCACGCGACCGTCGAGATCGGCCAGGAGATCCTGCCCGATCATTACCGCGCCGTGGCCGCGGCGATCCGTTTCGCCGACAGCCTCCGCAAGGCCGCCCGTGCCAGAGGTGACACATGAGCATGACCCCCGACCAGCTCCGCCAGCTCGCCGCGCTCGCCGAGGCGCGCAAGGCCCGCGACCTCGCCGAACTGGAGGCGGCGGTCTCGGAGGACCGCAGGCTTGCCGAGGCGATCGAGGAGTTCGCCCGGCTGCCGATGCGCGATCTCGAAAGCTTCGGGGAGAATCCGGGGCCGATGCCCTATGCCCAGACCGCGCTGCGCATGGCCTGGGCCGATCAGCACATCGCCATCGCCCGCAAGCGCCGGGCCGAGCTTGCCAAGCGGATTGCGCAGCTCCGCCAGGTCGCGGCCCAGAGCCTCGGCAAGCACGAGGCGCTCGAGCGCCTGCGCGAGCGCGCCGCCCACGATGTGGCCGAACGCCGCGCCGCCCGCCAGGAACGCGAGGCGCCGCCGGTGAAGCCGCAGAGGGATTGATCGCACGGGGGCGCGCAAGACGCCGGTTTTCTCCTGCCCTGCGGCGGCGTAGGCTCGGAGCAGGGAGGCGGCGCGCGCGATGATTGCCGAGATCGAGGATTACTTCGCGAAGGGCTGCGGGCGCTGCGCCCGCTTCGACACCGCCGATTGCGCGACACGCCACTGGGCCGCCGGGCTCGCGGCGCTGCGCCGGATATGCCGCGCCGCCGGGCTGAGCGAGCATGTGAAATGGGGCCATCCCTGCTACATGCATGCCGGGCGCAACATCGCGCTCCTCGGGGCGTTCCGCGGCGATTTCCGGCTGAGCTTCTTCGATGCGGCGCTGATGCGCGACCCGGAGGGCATTCTCGAGCCGCAGGGGCCGAACGCGCGGCACGCCGGGACGATCCGCTTCACCGATACGGGCCGGCCGGAGGCGATGGCCGAGGTCATCGGCGCGTATCTGAGGGAGGCGATGGGCCATGCGGAGGCGGGCCGTCGCGCCCCGAAGCCGGCGCCGGAGACCGAATTGCCGGAGGAACTGGTCGAGGCGCTCGATGCCGATCCCGAACTTGCGGAGGCCTTCCGGCGCCTCACGCCCGGCCGGCAGCGGAGCTATGCGATCAACCTCGCCGCGGCGAAGCAGCCCGCGACACGGCGGAAGCGGATCGCGCGGTTTCGCGATGCGATCCTTGCGGGCAAGGGGGCGACGGAGCGCTGAGCGACGGCGGCGCGGGCGGCCGGGCTCAGACGTCCTGGCGGTTGATTTCGGTGACGAGAACCTCGGTCACCATCTCGGCGCCCATGACCTGGCGCGCGGCCTTGAGGAGGGCCGTCTTGAGGTCCTCCATCTTGCGGCCCGTGGTGAAGCTGCCGCTGAAGCCGCCGGAATTCGAATGGAGGAACATGACCTCGAGGAAGCGGTCGCGCAGGCGCGGCTCCAGCGCATGGACGAGCTCGGGGTCTTCGCCGACGGTGGCGACCGAGAGCGAGACGACCATCATCGCCGTGACCTTTTCATTGGTGAAGACCGGCACGACGAAGGGTTTCTCGAGCGCGACATAGAGGGGGTGTTCGCCCTCGCCGCCATGCTCCGCCTCGGCCGCGGCCGGCTCCTCGGGTTCGAAGGGATCGATCTCGGCATGTTCGGGCGCGCAAGGGTCCGCGCCTTCGGCCGCCGGAGCCTCCGCCGCGCCATGGCCGCCTTCCGCCGCGGGCGCGCCCGGCGCGCAGGCGTCCGCGGTTTCCTCCGGCGGCGGCTTGAGCGCGAAGCCCGCGCCGATGCCGGCACCGAGCCCGAGAAGGGCAAGCACGACGGGAATGACGAATTTCATCACCGGTGTGGCCCCCCTCGCCTAGTACGGCATCGCCTGATCGACGATCTGCTGGCCCCAGCGCGGCTGCTGGACATTGGTGATCTGGCCGCGCCCGCCGTAGGAGATGCGCGCGCCCGCGATGCGGTCGTAGCTGATCTCGTTGTAGCGCGAGATGTCCTCTGGCCGGACGATGCCGGCGACGATGAGCTTGCGCAGCTCGTTGTTCACCCGCACTTCCTGATCGCCCTGGACCACGAGATGGCCGTTGGGGAGCACGTCGACGACGGTTGCGGCGATGCGGAGCGAGATCTGCTCGTTGCGCTTCACCGAGCCGGAGCCGGAGAAATCCGAGCTCGAGCCCATCTCGAGATTGGGGTTGAGATCGCTGTTCCACTTCTGGCCGAGGCCGAAGAAGGTGCCGACCGAGGCGCTCTCGCTGCCGGTGCGCTGGCGTTCGGTCTGGTTGTCGATGTTGGCTTCCTCGTCGATGTCGATGGTGATCGTGAGGATGTCGCCAAGCTTGCGGGCCCGCTTGTCGCCGAGCAGGCCGCTCGGGCTCGTGCTCCAGAGCGAGCCGCTCTGGTAGGAATAGCGCGCGGATTCGGGGGCCGGCACGGCAATCGCCACGCGCTCCGCGGTGAGCCCGGTGCCATTCGCGGCCTCGTAGCTGCCGATCTCGGTCATCTCGGGGGGTCTGCCGATCGGGGTGCAGGCGGTGGCGAGGCCCGCGAGGGCGAGGATCGGGAGAGCGGATCTGCGGGTCATTTTTCCACCTTTACGGAGCCATCGGCCTCCACCGTCCCGGCCACGATCTGGCGCGAGGAGAGGTTCATCACACGCACGGTCTCGCCGACGCCGCCGCGATCGAGCACGCGGCCGTCGGCGGTGATGTTGAGCGGCCCCTGCTCGTAGATCATCCTGACGACCGCGTTGCGCTCGACGAGGGCGGGGGCGCCGACCTGGCCCCGGAGGATGGGCCGCCCGGGGTAGAGCGTGACCTTGGCCTCCTGCCCGACCACGTCCTCGAGGGCGTGGATCGCGCCCGGCAGGTCCTTGTCCTTGGCGATCTCGACATCCTCGGCGCCGACAATGTTGGTGCCGCGGATGGCGCGGACCGGCACCACGGCCTGGGCGCTCGGCGGCTCGGACGGAAGGGCCGCCCAGGCGAGGGCGGCCGTCGCGAAGGTGAGAAGGAGGCGGGCGGCAGGGGTCATCGGCTCAGCGGATCTGCACCGTGGCCGAAAGCATCTGGTCCGCGGCGGTGATGACCTTGGCATTGAGCTCGTAGCCCCGCTGGGCCTCGATGAGGTCGGTGAGTTCCTTGACCGCATCGACGCTCGAATCCTCGAGATAGCCCTGACGGAAGATGCCGCGGCCGTCCTGCCCCGGATCGCCGACGTTCGGCTGGCCGGAGGCTTCGGTCTCGCGGTAGAGGTTCGAGCCCATCGCCTCGAGGCCCTTCTCGTTCGAGAAGGTGACGAGGCTGAACTGGCCGAGGAGCTGGGGCTGCACCTGGTCCTTGAAATAGGCATAGACCTCGCCGTCGCCGTTGATGGCGATCTCGGTCGCATCCTCGGGAATGGTGATCTCGGGCGAGACGGAGAAGCCGTCGGAGGTGACGATCAGCCCGTCGCCGTTGCGCTTGAGCGCGCCGTCGCGGGTGTAGCCGATGTCGCCGCCCGGCAGCGAGATCTCGAGATAGCCCGCGCCGTCGATGGCGAGATCGAGCGGGCCGCCGGTTTCGGAGAGCGAGCCCTGCGCCACTTCCATCGCCACCGCGGAGGTGCGCACGCCGAGGCCGAGCTGGACGCCCGCGGGGAGAACGGTGCCGTCCGACGAGCTGATCTCGCCCGGGCGCACCGCCTGCTGGTAGTGGAGGTCGGAGAATTCCGCGCGGCGGGCGTTGTAGCCGGTGGTATTCATGTTGGCGAGGTTGTTGGAGATCACCTCGACCCGGCGCTGCTGGGCCGACATGCCGGTGGCAGCGATACTCAATGCACGCATGACTTACTCCTCTTCCTCGCAGGCGCCGGTCAGGCGCGCTGGCCGAGGGACTTGACGGCCTGCAGGATACGTTCGTGTTCCATTTCGAGCAGCTTCTGACCGCTTTCGTATGCTCGCTGGACCTCGATCAGATGGGCCATCTCCGTGACCGCATTGACGTTCGATTCCTCGACGAAGCCCTGCACGACGCGCGACTGGCCCGGATCGAGCGGCTCGGTATCGCCATCGACGCGGTAGAGCACGCCGGCTTCGCGGAAGACCTGGGTGGGGTCGGTCGGCATCACGAGGCCGAGCCGGGCGACCGGTTCGCCATCGGCGGAGATCGTGCCGTCGGAGGCGAGGTTGATCGAGGTTGCCTCGAAGGGGATCATGATCGGGCCGCCGCCCTCGTCGAGCAGCGGGTGGCCGTCCATGTTGACGACCTGGCCGTCCGCGTCGCGGGTGAAGCTGCCGGCACGGGTGAGGCGTTCGCCCTGGGGTGTCATCACGGTGAAGTAGCCGTTGCCCTCGATGGCGAAGTCGAGGCTGCCGCCGGTGGGGGTGAGCGCGCCCTGGAGCAGGTCGGTGTAGCGGCCGCGGGCATCGGTCATGGCGACGGAGCCGCCCTCGGTCGGGAGCATCTGCACCATCTCGGCGAAGACGACGCCTTCGCGCTGGTAGCCCGTGGTGGAGATGTTCGCGATGTTGTTGGCGACCGTTTCCATCTCCTTGCGGAGGCCGGTCTGCCGGGTCAGCGCAACATAGCCAGCTACGTCCATCAGCGACTCCCGCTTTCTGCGATTGACCGCGCGGCCTTCCGCGCTGGGGGGCAATCTGGACCGCCTTCGTAAAGATTCCGTCAAAGGCGCCAATTGTCTGATCTGTTGAGGAAAATACCGTCCTCACGGGCGGGCCGCGGACGAATCCCCGGCCGCGCTACTGTCCGGCGATCAGGGGGATGATCTGTTCCTGGTAGAGCTTCACCAGCATCTGGCTCGAGAAGCTCATCGACACCCAGTAGACAGCGAGGATCGCGCCGAGTTTCGGCACGAAGGTGAGCGTCATCTCCTGGACGGAGGTGAGCGCCTGGATGAGGCCGATGGCGAGGCCGACGGCGAGTGCCACGGCGAGGATCGGCAGGGAGACGACGAGCGCCGTCCAGAGACTCTGGCGCAGGACATCGAGAAGGACGCCTTCGGTCATCGGATCGGCCTCCGGAGCGGCGCGTCTGTCGGCGCGGGTGCGGGCGGCCGGATCAGACCGGCATCCTCAGGATTTCCTGATAGGCCTCGACGACCTTGTCGCGCACCGCGACCGCGGTCTGCACGGCGAGCTCGGTCGCGGCCATCGCCTCGACGACCGCCTGCGGATCGGCGCGGCCGACGAGGCCCGCCTGCACGGTTTCCTCGCCCTGGCGCAGGGTCTGCATGAAGTCTTCGGTGACAGCCTTGAAGGCCTCGCCCGGCGTCGGCTGGCCTTCGCTGGCCTCCCGCGCGACGGGACGGGCCGCCACCTGGGCCCTGTTGTAGAGTTGCGATGCAAGTGTCGCGTTCACGTCCATGACCTGGTTTCCTCTCTTCAACACCTAATCAACGGCGCAGCAGATCGAGCAGCGACGACGCCATGTCGCGGGCCTGTTCGAACATCTTGAGGTTGGCCTCGTACGAGCGGTTGGCCTCGCGGGCGTCGGCCATCTCGACCATCAGGTTGACGTTCGAGCCCTCGACATACCCGTTGGCGTCGGCGAGCGGGTGGTTCGGCTGGTAGACGCGCTCGACTTCGGACTGGTCGAGCTGCACGGGGCCGGTCGCGACCGCGCGGGTCTCGTTGGTGCGGTCGAAGATTTCCTGGAACGGCACGACCTTGCGGTGGTAGCCGGGCGTGTCGGCGTTGGCCATGTTCTCGGCAGACAGGCGGAGGCGCGCGGCCTGCGCGCGCATGCCGCTGGCCGAGGCCGCCATCGTACGCATCATCTCGTCCATGTAAACTCTCCCCCTGGCGGTTGTGTCAGCGTCCGGTGACCGCACTGCGCATGATGTCGAGCGACTTGCGGTAGACCCCGAGCGCGAGATCGTGATGCTGGCGCACGTCGGTGGCGCGCATCATCTGGTCCTCGAGCGAGACGGAGTTGCCGTTGGGCGATTCGGCCCCGAAGGCCGTGACCTCGAAGGGCGCGTAGGCCGGGTTCTCGGTTCCGAACGGAATGTGCCCGGGCCGGGTCATCCGCGCCTCGAAATGCGGGACCGTCTCCTCGAGGGTTTCCGCGAAGCTCTTGATGTCGCGGGCCCTGTAGCCGGGCGTATCCGCATGTGCGATGTTCTCAGCGATGACCTGCTGCCGCGCGGCGGAATGCGAGGCAAGGCTGCTCGCAAGCTGCAGGATGTTGAGGCTCAGATCCATGGGCCGGGTCCTCCCGCCTTCACTCTGGAAACCCGGGCTTAACCCTTCATGGTTTACAAAACGTAACCAGTGCCGCGAGGAGGGCCCATGCTGACCGACTTCACCGCGCTCCGCTCGGAGATTTCCCGGATCCAGAACCATCGGCGCATCGGCCGTGTGGTTTCCGTCAGCACCGCTTCGCTCGAGATCACCGGCCTCGTGCATCAGGCCCGAATCGGCGACCAGATCGCCATCACGCTCCGGAACGGCCATGAGCTCGGCGGCGAGATCGTTGGGGTGACGGAGACGCGGGCGCGCGCGATGACCTACGAGCCGCTCGACGGCGCCGCGGTCGGCAATCAGGTGACGCTGCTCGGGCCCGCGGGCGTCTATCCCGACACCGGCTGGGTGGGGCGGATCGTCGATGCCTTCGGCCAGCCGATGGACGGCCGCGCGATCTCGCAGGGGGCGGCGAGCGCGAGCCTGCGCCAGCCGCCACCCGAGCCGGCCCGGCGCAAGGCGATGGGGGCGCGGATCGGCACGGGGCTCGCGGTCTTCGACACGGTGCTGCCGCTGGCCCGCGGCCAGAGGATCGGGGTCTTCGCGGGCTCCGGCGTCGGCAAGTCCACACTCCTCGCCGATCTCGCCCGCGGGATCGAGGCCGATATCGTCGTGCTGGCGCTCATCGGCGAGCGCGGCCGCGAGCTCCGGGATTTCGTCGACAACGTGCTCGGCCCCGAGGGCATGGCGCGCGCGGTGGTGGTGGCCGCGACCTCCGATCAGGCGCCGCTCATCAAGCGCCGCGCCGCCTGGATGGCGATGGCGACGGCGGAGGTCTTCCGCGATCAGGGCCACCATGTGCTGCTGCTGATCGATTCGCTCACCCGCTTCGCCGAGGCGCATCGCGAGATCGCGCTGACCGCGGGCGAGGCGCCGACGCTCCGGGGCTTTCCGCCCTCGATCTCGAATCTCATTGCCTCGCTCTGCGAACGCGCGGGGCCGGGGCCGTTCGGAAAGGGCGATGTGACGGGGGTCTTCAGCGTGCTCGTCGCGGGCTCGGACATGGACGAGCCGATCGCCGACATCACCCGTGGGGTGCTCGACGGGCATGTGGTGCTCGACCGGGCGATTGCCGAGCGCGGGCGGTTTCCGGCGGTGGACGTGCGGCGCAGCGTCTCGCGCTCGCTGCCCGGGATCGCGACGGAGGCGGAGAACGCGATGATCGCCAAGGTCCGGCGCGTGCTCACCGCCTACGAGAACGCCGCGCTGATGATCCAGACCGGGCTCTATGCCAAGGGCAGCGACGCGGCGATCGACGAGGCGATCTCGCTCTGGCCGAAGCTCGATGCGTTCTTTTCGGAAGAGGCCCCGGAGGGGGTCGAGGCGAGCTTCGAGCGGCTCGCCTCACTCCTCCAGATCAATCAGGGCCAGGGCGGCTACCCGTCGAAGCGGTAGAAGAGATTGAGCAACCCCTGCGAGCCGCTCGAATTGCGGTGCTGGAGCAGGAACAGCGCACTCGCGCCAGGGCCGGTCGCCGAGGCGCCGCCCTCCTCGATCTGGGCGCGGGCGAGGAAGCGCGTGATGAGCTTGTCGACGTTCTTCTGGTCCTGGAAGGCTGTCAGGCTGCCGCTGCCGAAGACCTGCTTGGCCTTCTTCTCCATCATCATCGCCTGCTTGTCGATGTCGAGGTTGATGAAGCTTGCCGGCAGGCCCAGCGCGCCCTCGAAGACCTTGCGGAGCTGCTTGTCGCCCAGCACGGTATACCAGCTCTTGCCCTCGCCCTCCGAGAGCATCTCCGCCTTGCGGTTGAAGTTCATCACCAGGCCGAGATGGGCGTTCTGATCGTAGACCGAGCTCTCGAAGGAGCGTTCCTTGTAGAGATTGACGATCTTTGCGGCGAAACCGTCGGTGGCGGTCTGCACGCCGGTCTCGTTGCCGAAGCCGAAGGCCGTGGTCATCTCCTTGTAGCCGGTGTTGGAGATGCGGTTGGCGAGCGCCTTCTTGTCGTCGGTGCCCTCCTCGAGGATCTTGCGCACCAGGGCCTTCTTGTCGAGATCGCCCTCGAGGCCATAGGCGGTCAACGCAAAATTGAGCAGACGGCGGTCTCCAACGAGATCCGCCGCCGTTTCGACCTTGCCGATGTTCTCCTCGAAATAGGCAATCTCGCGTTTCATCATCGCGTCGTTCTCGAACGCCGACTTCTGTGTCGTCTGCGTACGTTCGAGAAAGCGCCAGCCGGCGATGCCCGTGAGCGGAACCTGGACCTGATAGCTCATGGCATCTCTCCGGTGTCCTATTGCCCCGATGCGATCGAGAGCAGGCGGGTTTCGCGCGGCAGGAGGGCGCGGAGCGCCTTCATTGCCTGGTAGAAGCGGCCGGCGGCGACGGCCTCGGTGGCCGCGGTCAGCTGTTCGCGGCTGTCGCGGTCGAGAAAGACCTGGCTCAGCTGCTCGATGCCGCGCAGAAGCTGCGGTGCGGCCTCCGCAGGATCCGCCTCGCCCGCAAGGACGAGCTGGGCGATGTAGCAGACCCGCTTCACCGGGGTCTTGGCATCGTCGGGGTGGATCGCGTCGCGCAGGCGCAGGACGTTGGCTTCCGGCGTCATGATGTTGATGCGGGTCCGGCGGTCGCCGTTTTCCATGACGACGCCATTTATCATGACGCGTTCACGGGGACCCAGCTTGAGAACAAGCCCGCTCATGCTGCTGTCTCCACTTCTCCGCGCAGGCCGCGCATGATGGACGTGTTGATGTCGATGAGGGGATCGATCGTGTCCTGGCCGTTCATCACCGCATAGCTGTGACGGCGGACGAAGCCCGCGAGCGAGAGAAGCTGGCCGCGGAGCTCGAGGGGAAGGGCGTTGCCATCGCGGCGCAGATCGCTCGCAAGCGTGCGCCAGAGGCCGAGATTGTCCATGACGGCCCGCGTCAGGGCCGGGCGCATGGCGGTGTCGGTTTCATCCACCTCGCGCAGGCTGCTCGTGATGCGGGCAAAGACGGCGTATTCCAGTCCACGGTCGGTGCGAACGGGACGGGCTGCAGCAGCATAACCGGAAAGGGCTTTTTCACTCGTGGTCATCAGGAACCTCCAGGGGTCTAGGCCGGCGCCTTCAGGCGCCGGGAGGTTTCAACGGATACTATCCGGCCGAAAACGGGGCGGGCTTTCGCCCGCCCCGCTATGGTGCCTGTCAGCGGAAGAGCGACAGGATGGTCTGCGGCGCCTGGTTGGCGATCGACAGCGCCTGAGTGCCGAGCTGCTGCTGCGTCTGCAGGGCGGTCAGGCGAGCCGAAGCCGCTTCCATGTCTGCGTCGACCAGGGCGCTCACGCCGTTGGTCAGCGCGTCGGACTGCTTCGACAGGAAGTCGCTCTGCGCTTCGATACGTGCCTGGGCAGCACCGAAGGCGGCAGCGGCGGCGTTCACGGTGTCGAGCTCGTCATCGATCGCATCGAGCGAGGTGGCGGAGCCATCCACGGTCAGAGCGGCGATCGCAGAAGCCACGGCCTCGAGGTCGACGGTAGCGACCGTCATCGTGTCGACCGTCAGCGTGCCGCTGGAGTCGCGCATGACAGAGGTCGTCACAGTCTGGCTCGAACCCGAAGCGCTCACCAGATTGATGCCATTGTACTGGGCCGACTGAGCGATCGAGGTGATCGTGTCGGTAAGGACGGTGATCTGGTTGCTGATGGTGGCCTGGTCGGTCGCCGAAGCGCCGGCAGCCTGGGTCATCAGGGTCTGGATTTCCTTGACCTTGTCGGCGATCTGCTCGGTCGCGCTGCGCGCGGTGCCAACCATCTCGTAGGCCGAGTCAAGGTTTTCAACCAGTTTGTCGAAGACCGCCGCATCCGACTCCATCGTCGACGCGATCGACCAGGACGAGGCATTTTCCTTGGCGTTCGAAACCTTGAGGCCGGTGGAGACCTCGTTCTGCACGCCGGAAAGGTCCTTGTTGATCCCCTTCAGGGTCTGGAGGGCAACCATCGCGGACGAGTTGGTGAGAATGCTGGACATTGGTCATTTCCTTGTATTCATGCGATGCTTTCGACACCGCCTTGGGATGAATGGCCCCGCATGCGCGAAACCGTTGACCGCCATTCTGACACTGCGACTACCGGTCCGTTCAAAACCTCGCCGCGCCGGCTGATTGCCGCGTGCAATGGACATACTGCGAACACCATGAAGCAAGTGCTAACGCGGCCCCGGAGGGGGTCGAACAATGCACTGTTATTGTTTACATTTTTCAGCGCCTTTTTCGCATCCGGGACGGGTGCGGCCGAGATGCCGGCGGCGCTCCTGGCCCCTCCGGCGGAAATTTTCGAGGACTGGCAGACCACTTGCGCGGCGAAGCTCTGCAGCGCGACGACCCGGGTCAGTTCGCAGGACGGCGCGCCGCTCTTCGCGATCGAGGCACCGGGTGCGCCGGCGGACGAGCTGATCCTGCGCACACCCTTGCCGCTATACCTGCCCGACGGGCTGGGATTCGCCGTCGGGGGGCGACTCGCCCGCGATCTCGCCTGGGTCACCTGCAACCCGGCGGGGTGCGAGGCGCGGATGGCGCTCGACGAGGACCTGCGCGCAGCCCTCAAGGCCGAGCGCGGCGGCAGCGTGGAATTCACGCTGCTGGACGGAAGCCGGGTGCGGCTGCCGTTTTCGCTGATGGGGTTCAGTGCAGCGCTTGCCGCCGCCAAGGCGGGGACCAGTGCCAAAACCGGCGAGAAAACCGCCCCGTAAACGGCGGGATCAGTCGACCGAGCCGAAGATCGTGCCCGCGTGCTCGGCGAGGTAGATCCGGAGCCAGGGCGTGAAGCGCTCCGGGTTCTGCGCGATCTCTTCCTCGAGCTGGAACAATGGCACCCAGCGGGTCTCCATCACTTCCGATGGGTCGGGGGCCAGCGTGACGGCGGGGCGCCAGTGGCCGATGAAGAGATCGACGTCCTCGCGCTCGACCATGCCCCGGCCGACATCGGCACTATAGGAGACGCGGCCGCTCCGGGCGAGCGGCAGGCCGACGATGCCGAGTTCTTCGAGCAGGCGGCGGCTCGCGCAGGCCTCCGTCGGCTCGCCCCAGCGCGGGTGCGTGCAGCAGGCATTCGCCCAGAGGCCCGGCGTGTGATACTTGCCGAGCGCACGGCGCTGGAGCAGCGTCCGGCCACCATCCATCAGGAAGACGGAGACAGCGGGATGGCGCAGGCCCTTGCGGTGCACCTCCAGCTTGTCGACGGGCAGGAGGCGGCCATCGACCCAAGCAGGAATGAAACTGTGCCGACTCGCGGCGCTCTGATCGTTCATGCCCAAGGTCTTTCGGCCATTTCACGCCCGCGGGCAAGGCCTGCGCGCGCTCAGAGCCCCTCCTCGGGCAGCGGCACCCGGCCGGGCGCGTCGATCGCGGAGAGCGCAAGGGCCGCCGCGACGAGGAAAAGCCCCGCCTCGATCACGAAGACCGTGCCATAGGCGAGGTGGTTCTCGCCGAGCGCGAATCGCATCGTGTCGGCCCCCGCGGCCCCGAGAAAGCCGCCGATGCCGGAGGCCATGGCCTGGGCCGCGCCCCAGAGCCCCATGCGGGTGCCCTCGCGGCCGCCCTGCCCCGCGCTCCCTGCGAGCTGCATCATCGCCCCGATGGCGGCGACGGCGAAGACGCCGTTGGCAAAGCCGAGCGCGAAGACCGAGGGCAGCAGCGCCGCTTCGGGACCGCCGAAGCCTGCAAGCGCGATGGCGACAAGCGCGGCCGCGGAGCCGACGCAGCCCGCGGCGGTCCAGACCCGGAGCGAGCCCCTGCCGAGCCCGCTGCCGACGATGCCGACGGTCAGCACGCCGAGCAGCACCGCGCCGTTCTGAAGCCCTGCCATCGAGGTCGAGCGCCCCGGCGAGAAGCCGAAGACATGGCCCGCGAAGGGCTCGAGGATCAGCTCCTGCATCGAATAGGCGATCATCGAGAGGAAGACGAAGACGGCGAAGCGCCGGGAATGCGGCTCGGCCCAGGTCTCGGCGAAGGCGCGGCGGAAGGGCACCTGCGCCTCGCGGGCCGGCGCCACCACCGCGCTGTCGCGTTCGAGGCCGATCATGGCGAGTGTCGCAAGGAGGCACGCGCCGGTGCAGACCCCCGCGACCACCCGGAGAAGCCGCGCGGGCGAATAGGGATCGAGGATCTGGCCGACGAGGGTGGTAGTGGCGGCGATGCCGAAGATCATCAGGAGCCAGGTGATCGTTGCTGCCGCGGGCCGCCGTTCCGGCCGGGTCGCCGTGGCGAGGAAGGCCAGCAGCGATGTGGCCGCGGCGCCGGCGCCGGCGCCGATCAGCATGAAGCCTGCCCCCGAGAGCGGCAGACCGATGGCGAGATCCGTCTCCATCCGCACCGTGCCGAGGGTCGCGACGAGGCCGCCGAGCGCGAGCACGAAGACGCCGCCGAGGATCCAGGGGGTGCGCCGCCGCCCGGCATCGGAGCGGTGACCCCAGACGGGCCGCGAGAGCTGGAGCGCATAATAGATGCCGACGAGCAGCCCCGGCAGCACGGCGGGGAGCGCGAGTTCGACCACCATGATCCGGTTGAGCGTCGAGGTGGTGAGCGCGATCACCGAGCCGATCGCCATCTGGACGAGGCCGAGGCGCAGGATGCCGGACCAGCTCAGACCGTTGGGCGCCATGTGAAATCCTCTGGCTGACACGGGATCGTGGATCGGGCGCGGACCACACCCACCTTGGTTCAATATGCGACCCCGGCAAATGGTGGGAAGGTGACTGAGCCGATTCGCCAAGGCGCGTCGAAAGATGGCCCGGCTTGACAAAGATCAAGGGCGGCAGCGGCGAATGCGGGAATCATGCCCGCCTGCGGAGGAAGGGCGCACGAGCGCCGAATTTACGTGAAAGGGGCGGGGAATGCCAGTCGATCCCATGATTTTCCTGTCAATTCTCGGCTTATCTTCCGTGGTAGTGCACTGCAGACTGGACATGGCGGCGCGCTGGTGCCATGTCCCGGTGACCATAAACCCACACCTGTTGCCGAACTTGGCGCAGGGCTTTGAAGGCAAAGGTGAGGACAAATGGACTACGATGCCCTGTTCCGCAAACATCTCGACCAACTTCGCGATGAAGGCAACTACAGGGTCTTCGCAGAGCTAGAACGCGAGCGCGGCGGTTTCCCGCGGGCCCGCCGGCATGACGGCGGCGCGGTGAGCGATGTCACGGTCTGGTGTTCGAACGACTATCTCGGCATGGGCCAGCACCCCGAGGTGATCGCGACGATGCATGACGCGATCGACCGCTGCGGCGCCGGCGCGGGCGGCACCCGCAACATCTCCGGCACCAACCACGATCATGTGCTGCTCGAGCGCGAGCTGGCCGATCTGCACCACAAGGAGGCCGCCCTTCTCTTCACCTCCGGGTATGTCTCGAACTGGGCCTCGCTCGGCACGCTCGGTGCCAAGCTCGACGGCTGTGTCATCCTCTCCGACGCGCTCAACCACGCGAGCATGATCGAGGGCATCCGGCACTCCCGCGCCGAGAAGATGATCTGGAAGCACAACGATCCGGAGGATCTGAACCGCCAGCTCTCCCGCCTCGATCCCGCGCGGCCGAAGGTCGTTGCCTTCGAGAGCGTCTATTCCATGGATGGCGACATCGCCCCGATCGCCGAAATCTGCGACGTGGCCGAAGCGCATGGCGCGATGACCTATCTCGACGAGGTCCATGCGGTCGGGCTCTACGGGCCGCGCGGTGGCGGCGTCGCCGAGGAGCGCGGCCTCATGGACCGCATCACCCTCATCGAGGGCACGCTCGGCAAGGCCTTCGGCGTGGTCGGCGGCTACATCACCGGCTCCGCGGCGCTGGTCGACTTCATCCGGTCCTTCGCTTCCGGCTTCATCTTCACCACCGCCCTGCCGCCCTCGGTCGCGGCCGCGGCCCGCGCGAGCATCCAGCACCTCAAGGTGAGCGATGCCGAGCGCATGAAGCAGCGCGAGAATGTCGCCAAGGTGCGCGCGCGGCTCGATGCGATCGGCATTCCGCACCTGCCGAACCCGAGCCACATCGTGCCGGTGATGGTCTGCGATCCGGTGAAGTGCAAGATGATCTCCGACATCCTGCTCGACCAGTACGGGATCTATGTGCAGCCGATCAACTATCCGACGGTGCCGAAGGGCACGGAGCGGCTGCGCTTCACGCCCTCGCCGCTGCATACGGATGCCGATATCGATCACCTGATCGGCGCCCTGACCGCGCTCTGGAAGCAGTGCGCACTCTCGCGCGCGGTCGCCTGAGCCCCGCGCGCTGAACGGGGTGCGGCCACTGGCCGCGCCTGCCGCTCCCCCTTCAGCGAACACCCCTCGACCAATGCCCGCGAAGCCGGTTGTGTCACGCGCGCTTGCGTGAGAGGCTGCTGCGGAACGGACGGGAGGTTTGCGAATGTTCCGGCTTCAAGGTCTCGTGGCGGTTGCCGCGCTCTTGCTTTCCCCGATCGCGGCGGACGCCCAGGAGGCGCGACTCATCCGCATGGCGACCGGAAGCCCGGCGGGGGTCTATTTCCCGGTCGGCATTGCGCTCTGCCGCCTCATCAATGAAACGCGCGCCGAACATGGCATCCGCTGCTCTGCCGAGCAGAGCGCCGGCTCGGTCGCGAACATCGCAGCCCTCCGCTCGGGCGATGTCGAGCTTGCCATCGTGCAGTCCGACACCCAGGCCGCGGCCTGGACCGGCGCGGGGGAGGAGGGGCCCTTCGATACGCTCCGCTCGGTCGTCTCGCTCTATCCCGAACCGCTGACCATCGTTGCCCGCGCCGATGCGGGCATCACCGGGATCGACGGGCTTCCGGGCAAGCGCCTCAGCGTGGGACCGGCGGGTTCCGGGCAGCGTGCGCTCTGGGAGGCGGTTGCGGCCGCCGAGGGCTGGGCGGCGGAGAGCTTCGCCGAGGTCGCGGAGCTTGCCGCCACCGATCAGGCCCGCGCGCTCTGCGAGAACCGGATCGATGCCTTCGTGACCGCCATCGGCCACCCCGCGCTCACGGTGCAGGAAGCGACGCTGTCCTGCGACGCGCGGCTCGTGCCCGCGACGGGCGCGGTCGCCGACCGGCTCGTCGCGGAGACGCCCTCGTTCTTCGAGGCGGAGATCCCGGGCGGGCTCTATCGCGGCAACCCCGATGCCGTTGCCTCCTTCGGCCCCGGCGCGACGCTCGTCACCCGGGCGGATGTGCCGGACGAGGTCATCTCGGTGCTGGTGACCGCGATCTTCTCCAAGCTCGACCGGCTGCGCGGCCTCGATCCGGTGCTGGCCGATCTCGAACCGGAGGCGATGACGAAAGACGGGCTGACCGCGCCGCTGCACCCGGCGGCGGCAGCGTATTTCTCCACGCAGGGCCTCACGAACTGAACCTGCGCGCAGCCCGCGCAGACCGCCCCCTTCCCGCACATCGGCTCAGGCCGCCAGCGCACGCTCGACCGCAGCCATATCGGCAGCGGCAAGCGCGGGGCGGGCGGCATCCTCGAGGATCTGGCGGAAGGCCATCGCGGGCATCGCGCTCCGCATGCCGCTCAGCATCTCCACGCGCTCCGGGTGGTTCATCGCCGGGAGCATGAGGCGCATGATCCGCGCCATTTCCTCCGGCGGAATGCGGGCGACGATCCGGCCTTCGATCGCACGCAGCTCCTCGTCCTCGAAGGCCGATTGCAGCACCGGCATGAGCTCGGCCTCCTCCTCGTTCATGTGCGCGAGATCGTTAGCCAGGAAGAGCGCATAGCGGCGATAGAGCTGCCGACCGAGGCGGGCGCGGTCGAGACGGCCCACTTCGAGGGCGTCGACCAGCGCCTCGAGCTCCGCAAAGCTCCGTTCATGCGCGGCGTGATCCTCCGCAGCCTCGTCGGAGGCGCCGGGTCGGCGCGCCTCCAGCGCGGCATGGATCTCGGAATTCTCGTGAAGCAGATGGCCTCGCGCCAGGCCGAGAAAACCCCGGAGCTCGGCGATGGCATCGGCGCGCGCGGCCGCTTCGGTAAAATCGGTTGCCGCGAGCCTGTTCAGCACGCGCGTGTGGCCGAGGCGGAGCGCCTTGTGGATGGCGTAGTAGAAATCATGACGTTCGGAAGCACTCATGGCTCGCTGTCCCGCATCTGAGGCGGCCCCTCTGGCCGCGCTTTCGGGAATAGCGCTTCCATATTGTCCGAAAAATCACGATGCTCTGGAAACTCTCTCTGGAATTGCCGGAGAATTGCATGGACAGGCTCAAGGCGATGCGTGTGCTGGTGCGGGTCGCGGAACGGGGCAATTTCAGCCGCGCGGCGGCGGATCTCGGCCTGTCGCATGGCATGGCAGGGGCGATCGTGAAGGGACTCGAGGACGCGCTCGGCGTCGAGCTCATCCGGCGCACCACCCGGCGCATGTCGCTCACGGCCGAGGGCGCGCTCTATGTCGAGCAGGCCCGGCGCATCCTCGAGGAGATCGAGGCGCTGGACCAGAGCGTCACCGGGCGCTCTCAGCTCCGCGCCCGGCTGACGCTTCAGGTTCCCTCGGCCTTTGGCCGGCTTGTGCTTGCGCCCGCGATCGGCGGCTTCCTCGCCGAACATCCGGAAATCGACCTCTCGGTGCTGTCGCGCGACCGGTTTCCGGACATGGTGGCGGATGCTGTGGATGTGCTCGTCTATGTCGGCCCGCTGCGCGACAGCGCGCTCGTCGCCACGCGGATCGGGCAGTTTCCGATCGTCACGGTTGCCGCCCCCTCCTATCTCGCGAGCCGCGGCATGCCCGCCACGATTTCCGAGCTCGCCGCGCACGACCGGATCAACATCCTCTCGGCAACCGAGGGCCGCGCGCTCAGCTGGCGGTTCAGGGAAGGCGGCATGACCCGGCTCGAGGCGATGCCCGCGGCGCTCAGCTTCGAATCGAGCGAGGCGGCGGTCGCCGCGGCAATCGGCGGGGCGGGGGTGGTGCAGAACATCGCCTATGCGGTGATGGAGCCGGTTCGGGCCGGGAGCCTCGTGCCGCTCCTGACCGGGTATCTCGATCCGGGGCCGGAGATCTTCGCGGTCACCCGCCGCCACCGGCGCACGCCGCACCGGATCCGGGCGATGCTTTCCTTCCTTCGGCGGATCATGCGCGAGCATCCGGCCCACCGGCTTCTCGCCCCGGACGGAGCCGGTCAGAGCGAGGCCTGATCCTCGACCGCGGCCCGCTCCGGCCCGGCCGCCCCCGCGGCAACCGCGGGGCCGCCGTCATGCGCCTGTTCGTTGAGCCCTTCCATGGCGAGCGCCGCCGCCCCCCGGGCCCATATGCGGTCGCCCCACTTGTGCACGCGCATCTTCGGCGGCGTGCGGCCCGAGGCGACGCTCAGCCGGCGCATCTGGTCGAGCACCTCGGGGCTGTAGAGATAGTCGAAGCGCATCTGCTCGCCGGAGAAGATGATGAGGCCAGGATCGAAGATGTTCGCGAGATTGGCGAGCCCCATGGCAAAGATGCGCCCGGCGCGGCGGAAGATCGAATCCGCCACCTCGTCGCCGGCTTTCGCCGCCGCAAAGAGCGCGTCCAGCTCCTCTTGCGGGGTGACGGGGAGCGCAAGGTCACGATCGAGCGCAAAGGCCGCCTCGCGGGCGAGTGCGTAGTCGGCCACATATGCCTCGAGGCAGCCGCGCTGTCCGCAGCGGCAGAGCGCGCCGTCGAACTCGACCTTGGTGTGGCCGAATTCGGTACCGATGCCGCGGGCGCCGCGGAAGATCTGCCCGCCGATCACCACGCCCAGGCCGACACCGTGCTCGATGGTGACGACGAGGAAATCGTCCACCCCGCGGCCGAAGCCGAACCATTTTTCCGCCAGGGCAACGACATTGGCGTCATTGTCGAGATAGACCGGGCAGCCGAAGCCGCGGGCGAGCAGCTTGTGGAAGTTTATACCGCGGTCGGGAAAGCACGCGCTCCAGTGCACGATCCCGGTGCTTGCATCGACAAAGCCCGGCAGGCCGACGCCGATCGAGGCGAGCTCTTCCGGCTTGCGACCGAGACGCTCGAGCGCCGAGGCCGTCGCCGTCTCGAGATGCCCGGCAACCTTCTCCGCCGTCAGCCCGGGTCCGATCGGGAGCGGGCAGACATGGTGCAGCACCTCGGCGCCGGCATAGTCGGTCAGCATGATGGTGATGTGGTCGGTCGAGATCTTGGCCCCGCCAATGAGGAAGGCGTCCGGCCGGATCCTGAGGAGCACGCGCGGCCGCCCGCGCCCGCCCCCCCGGGCAGCGGCGGGGTCCATCGTCTCCTCGACGAGGCCTTCCTCCACCAGATCCGCGGTGATCGAGGTCACGGTGGCGGCACTGATTCCGGTATCCCGGGCAATGTCGACCCGCGCCGTCTGGCCCAGATTCCTGATTGCGGCGAGAATCGCACGTCTGTTGCGCGTGCGAAGCCCTTGGACCTGTGTTGGCTGTGTCACCACGGTTCCGCCTCCCAGTCGTTCTTTTTATTCAAGTGGCAAACACATACAAAATTACAGAGAGACTAATCCCGACTAATTTACGCGGCCCCCATCCCTGCACTGCACATAAATTGTGCTATTGCAACATTACGTTCCACAAAAGGAAGCCACCTTTACATCGAAATGTCAAAATAAATTTGACAAAGAAATTTAATGACTCGATTATGCTGGCGAACCGCGGACCGAAATCATGATCGGTACCGGCGGACAGAAAGCAAGATTCACAAGGGAGATCACCGCATGACACCTCTCAAGACGCTGGCCGCGGCCGTTATGGCTTCCGGGCTGGCGAGCACGGCACTCGCTCAGGACATTACCGTCGGCGTGAGCTGGTCCAATTTCCAGGAAGAACGCTGGAAGACCGACGAGGCGGCCATTGTCTCTGCCCTCGAGGCCGCCGGCGCGAATTACATTTCCGCCGATGCGCAGAGCTCGTCCGCCAAGCAGCTTTCCGATGTGGAGAGCCTGATTGCGAGCGGCGCGGATGCGCTCATCATCCTTGCCCAGGACAGCGACGCCATCGGCCCCGCCATCGAGGCGGCTGCGAACGAGGGCGTGCCGGTCGTGGGCTATGACCGCCTGATTGCGGATCCGCGCGCCTTCTACCTCACCTTCGACAACGTCGAGGTAGGCCGGATGGAAGCCCGTGCGGTGCTCGCCGAGGCCCCCGAGGGCAACTACGTGATGATCAAGGGCTCGCCCACGGATCCGAACGCGGACTTCCTCCGCGGCGGCCAGCAGGAAGTCCTGCAGGAGGCACTCGATTCGGGCGCAATCACCATCGTCGGCGAAGCTTATACCGACGGCTGGCTGCCGGCGAACGCCCAGCGGAACATGGAGCAGATCCTCACGGCCAACAACAACGACGTCGATGCCGTGGTCGCCTCGAATGACGGCACCGCAGGCGGCGTCGTCGCCGCGCTGACGGCACAGGGCCTCGAGGGCATTCCGGTCTCCGGCCAGGACGGCGATTTCGCTGCGCTCAACCGCATCGCGCTCGGCACGCAGACCGTCTCGGTCTGGAAGGACGCCCGCGAGCTCGGCAAGGCCGCCGCGGAAATCGCGCTCGCCATGGCCGGCGGGACTGCCGCCGCCGATATCCCCGGCGCGCAGAAATGGACCTCGCCGGACGGCGCCGAGCTCGACGCGATCTTCCTCACGCCGATCCCGATCACGATGGACAATCTCGATGTCGTGGTCGACGCAGGCTGGATCACCAAGGACGCGCTCTGCGCGGGTGTTCCGTCCGGCAACGTCGCCATCTGCGACTGATCGCTCCGGATCGTCCTGCGGCCGGGAGCGAGGGCCCGGCCGCAGGACCGACGCATCCATTCCCGCATGGACGCCCGGCCCACCCGGCCGGGCACCCGGAGAGGCCTTAAATGAACGCAATCGGCAAGTTCATCAAATCCCTCCAGATCGACACCCGGCTGCTCGGCATGATCGGCGCGCTGCTCGTCATCTGGATCGTCTTCGATGTCGTGACCGGCGGCCTGTATCTCACGCCGCGCAACCTCTTCAACCTGTCGGTGCAGACCGCCTCCGTGGCGGTGATGGCGACCGGCATGGTCTTCATCATCGTCACCCGACATATCGACCTCTCGGTCGGCTCGCTGCTGGGCTTTCTCGGCATGCTGATGGGGACGATGCAGCTCCACGTCCTGCCCGAGATTGTCGGCACCGGGCACTGGAGCATCTGGATCATCACCGTGGTCTTCGGCGTGGTGATGGGGGCGCTCATCGGCGCGTTCCAGGGCTGGCTCGTGGGCTATCTCACGATTCCCGCCTTCATCGTCACGCTCGGCGGGCTTCTGGTCTGGCGCGGCGCGGCCTGGTGGGTGACGAGCGGCCAGACGGTCGCCCCGCTCGACCAGACCTTCAAGCTTCTCGGCGGCGGCGTCAGCGGGACGCTCGGCGGGCCCGCGAGCTGGGTGCTCGGGATCGCCGCGACCGCAGCCGCGCTCTTTCTCCTGCTGCAGTCGCGCCGGAAGAAGGCCGCGCACGGCTTCCCGGTGAAGCCGGTCTGGGCCGAGGCGGTGGTCGCGGGCATTATCAGCGTGGCGATCCTCGGCTTCACCTTCATCATGGTCTCCTATCCGGTTCCGACACGTGCGGCGCGGCGGATCCTCGAGGCTCGCGGCGAGCCGGTGCCGGACGGGCCGATCCACATGGCCCAGGGCATCGCCTTTCCGGTGGTACTCCTGCTCGTGGTTGCGCTCGTCATGACCGTCGTCGCCCAGCGCACCCGCTTCGGGCGCTATGTCTTCGCGACGGGCGGCAACCCGGAGGCGGCCGAGCTTTCGGGCATCGACACGCGCTTTCTCACCGTGAAGATCTTCGCACTCATGGGCGGGCTCACCGCCATCGCCGCGGTGATCGCCTCGGCCCGCCTCGGCGCCGTCGGCAATGACCTCGGCACACTCGACGAGCTGCGGGTGATCGCGGCGGCCGTGATCGGCGGCACGGCGCTTTCAGGCGGCATCGGGACAATCTACGGCGCGGTGATCGGCGCGCTCATCATGCAGAGCCTGCAATCGGGCATGGCCATGGTCGGGGTCGATGCGCCGATGCAGTCGATCGTTGTCGGCGTCGTTCTCGTATTCGCCGTCTTCGTGGACATCGTCTATCGCAAGAGGACCGGGGCATGAACAGCAGGGGCACTCCTCTCGTCGAGATGCGGGACATCCAGCTCGCCTTCGGCGGCATCCAGGCGGTCGACCATGTGACGGTCGACCTCTATCCGGGCGAGGTCGTGGGCCTGCTCGGGCATAACGGCGCGGGCAAGTCGACACTCATCAAATGCCTCTCGGGCGCCTATCAGGCGGACGCGGGCGAGATCTTCGTCAATGGCGAGAAGGCAACCATCACCAATCCCCGCGACGCCCGGCGCTACAACATCGAGACGATCTACCAGACGCTCGCGCTCGCAGATAACCTCACCGCGGCCCAGAACCTCTTTCTCGGCCGCGAGCTCACCACCGCGGCCGGCTTCGTCGACGATGGGGCGATGGAGGCCGAGACCCGCAAGATCATGAGCCGGCTCAACCCGAACTTCCAGAAGTTCTCCGCGCCGGTGAAGGCGCTCTCGGGCGGCCAGCGCCAGTCGGTCGCCATTGCCCGTGCGGTCTATTTCAACGCCAAGATCCTCATCATGGACGAGCCGACCGCAGCTCTCGGGCCGCAGGAGACCCAGATGGTCGCCGAGCTCATCGAGGAGCTCAAGCGCCAGGGCCTCGGCATCTTCCTCATCGAGCACGACATCCACTCGGTGATGAAGCTCTGCGACCGGGCGAGCGTGATGAAGAACGGCCAGCTCGTCGGCACTGTGGACGTGAAGGACGTTACGGACGATGATATCCTCGGTATGATCATCCTCGGCAAGAAACCCGGACAGACCGGGCATCAGGCATAAAAATGTATCTCGGCATCGATATCGGCACGTCCTCGGTCAAGACCGTCCTCTTCGACCGCGCGCAGCGACTCGTCGCGCAGGCGAGCGCGGCCCTCGACATCTCCCGTCCGCATCCGGGCTGGTCGGAGCAGGATCCCGAGGCCTGGTGGCGCGCCGTCACCGAAACGATCGACCGCATCGCCGCGGAGACCAGCCTCGCGGACCTGCGCGGCATCGGGCTTTCGGGGCAGATGCACGGGGCGGTCTGCCTCGACCACGACGACCGGGTGATGCGGCCCGCGATCCTCTGGAACGACGGCCGCGCCAGCGCGGAATGTGCGGAGCTCGAACAGGCCTTTCCACGCGCCCGCGAGATCTCCGGCAACATCGCGATGCCTGGGTTCACCGCCCCGAAGCTGCTCTGGCTCCGGCATCACGAACCGGAGATCTTCGAGCATGTCTCCACCGTGCTGCTCCCCAAGGACTACATCCGCTTCTGCCTGACCGGGCACCATGTCTCGGAGATGTCCGACGCCTCCGGCACGCTCTGGCTCGACGTGGCCGAACGGGACTGGTCGGACGATCTTCTCGAGGCCACCGGCCTCACGCGGGCGCACATGCCGCGGCTGGTCGAGGGGAGCGAGGCCTCGGGCGCGCTGCGCCTCGAGCTTGCCCAGCGCTGGGGCGTCAAGGGCGAGGTGGTCGTCGCGGGCGGCGCGGGCGACAATGCCGCGGCGGCCTGCGGCGTCGGCGTGGTGCGGCCTGGCACGGCCTTCGTCTCGCTCGGAACCTCCGGCGTGCTCTTCGTTTCCAACGCGCGCTTCTCGCCCAACACCCAGGGTGCGGTCCACGCCTTCTGCCATGCGCTGCCCGCGACCTGGCACCAGATGGGCGTGATCCTCTCGGCCGCCGACAGTCTCGAATGGCTCGCCCGCCTCGTCGGGCGGCGCGCCTCGGTGCTCGCGGGCGAGATCGGCACGGTCGAGCGGCCCTCGCCCGTCACCTTCCTGCCCTATCTCTCCGGCGAGCGGACACCGCACAACGATGCGGCCGCCCGGGGCGCCTTCATCGGGCTTTCCCAGAGCAACGGCGCCACTGATCTCGCGCAGGCGGTGATGGAAGGCGTGGCCTATGCCATGGCCGACTGCCAGGAGGCGCTCGCGGCAGGCGGGACAGATTTCGAGAGCGCGCTCGCAGTCGGTGGCGGCGCGCGCTCCCACACCTGGCTCCGGATCCTCGCGAGCGTCCTGAACCGTCCGCTTGAGATCCCGTCCGACGGCGATGTCGGCGCGGCGGCGGGTGCCGCACGGCTGGCGATCTGCGCCGCGGAGGGTGCGGCTCCGCACGAGGTCTGCACCGCGCCGGAAATCGATGCGGTGATCGAACCCCTGCCTGCGCTCGTCGGCCCCTATCAGGACGGGCTTGCGCGCTACCGCGCGCTTTATCCCGCGCTGAAGGCGCTGCCGTCCTGAGCGTCGTGCGCGCCCCGTCCCGGCGGGGCGCACCCCTCCGCCTTTCATGACATTTCCGCGAACGATGCCGCCGGTGATGACACTGCGGCTGTTCTGCGCTATTAGACCCGTGCAGCCAATGGAGGTGCGCATGGAGAAATTCCGGTTTCCACGCTGGTCCTGACCGGCCCGGACGGGCCCGACAGGCCTGATTTCTCCTGCCTTTCTGTTCAATCTCCTTCAGTCTGCGGTTTTCCCGATGCTTTCCTTCTTCGAGTCGCTCGTCGACCCCTATCAGCCCTATGCCGAGGATGACGCGCCCCCGGCGAAGCTCTGGCCCTTTCTCAAGGCCTATCTTCGTCCGGCGCGGAGGGTCATGGTCTTCGCCTTCTTCGCCATCATGGCGATCAGCCTCATCGAGGTCTGGCTCATCCGCTACACCGGCCAGCTCGTCGATACACTCACCGCGACCGGCGCCGAGGCGCTCTGGTCGGTGCACGGGTTTGAGCTGGTGCTGGTGGCGGGCTTCATCCTCTTCGTGCGACCGGTGATCCAGTTCGTCGCCGATGCGCTGCTCAACCAGTCGCTCATGCCCAATGTCGGCACCATCGTGCGCTGGCGCAGCCACCGGCACGTGTTGCGCCAGTCGGTTGGCTGGTTCCAGAACGATTTCGCGGGCCGGATCGCCAACCGGCTGATGCAGACGGCGCCCGCCGTGACCGAAGCCACCTTCCAGAGCTTCGACGCCGTCGTCTATTCGACCGTCTATCTCGGCGGCGCCCTCTGGCTGCTTTCCGAGACGGACGCCCGGCTGACGATCCCGCTGCTGGTCTGGTTCGGGCTCTATGTCTGGCTGATGCTCTGGACGGTGCCGCGGATCGGGCGCGCCTCCAAGGCCTTCGCCGATGCCCGCTCGCAGATCACCGGACGGATGGTCGACAGCTATTCGAACATCCAGTCGGTGAAGCTCTTCGCCCATGGCAAGGCGGAGGAGGCCTATGCCGGCGAGGCGATCGAGCATGCGCGCGAGACCTTCAAGCGCCAGATGCGGCTCATCACGCTGATGGAGTTCGGGCTCACGCTCATCAACGGGCTGCTCGTCGTCTCGGTGGTGGGGCTCGCGATCGGCCTCTGGCAGACCGGGCACGCTACCCTCGGCACCGTCGCGGCGGCAACCGCGCTCACCCTCCGGCTCTCTGCGATGACCGGCTGGATCATGTGGGCGCTCTCCGAGCTATTCGAGAACATCGGCACGATCCGCGAGGGCATGGAGACCATCGCCCAGCCCATTGCGCTGCCCGATGCACCCGGCGCACCCGAGCTCGCTGTCACGCGCGGCGAGGTTGTCTTCGCGCATGTGAGCCACCATTATGGCAAGGGTGCGGGCGGCCTGCGCGACATCGCGCTCACCATCCGCCCCGGTGAAAAGGTCGGCCTCGTCGGCCGCTCCGGGGCCGGCAAGTCGACGCTCGTCAACCTCATGTTGCGTTTCTTCGACACCGAGGGTGGTTCGATACGGATCGATGGACAGGATATTCGCACCGTCACGCAGGACAGCCTGCGCCGCCAGATCGGCATGGTCACTCAGGATCCGTCGCTGCTGCACCGCTCGGTCCGGGACAACATCCGCTATGGCCGGCCCGATGCGAGCGAGGGCGAGATGATCGCGGCGGCCCGGCGCGCGGAGGCGCATGACTTCATCCTCGGCCTCGAGGACGGCGACGGGCGGCGCGGCTACGACGCCCATGTCGGCGAGCGCGGCGTGAAGCTTTCGGGCGGCCAGCGCCAGCGCATCGCGCTGGCCCGCGTCATCCTCAAGGACGCTCCGATCCTCGTGCTCGACGAGGCTACGAGCGCGCTCGACAGCGAGGTCGAGGCCGCGATCCAGTCGACCCTCGAGGGGCTGATGGCGGGCAAGACGGTGATCGCGATCGCCCACCGGCTGTCCACGATCGCGCATATGGACCGCATCGTCGTCCTCGAGGCGGGCGCGATTGCCGAGGAGGGGAGCCATGCGGAGCTGCTCGCCCGCGGCGGGCTCTATGCACGCTTCTGGTCGCGCCAGTCCGGCGGCTTTCTCGACGCGGGTGCGCCGCCCGGACCGGAGGCGGCCGCATGAGGCTGCTCGCCGATCTCGTCCATGCCTTCCGCCATGCGGAAGGCCCGCCGCCCGACCGGCTCGGTCAGTTCCTCCGCTGGGCGCTCGACGGCGCCTTTCCGGCCATCGGGCTTATGCTGGCGCTCAGCATCGCCACCGGCCTCACCGAGGTGCTCGGGGCGACGATCATCGGCTGGCTGATCGACACGGCGCAGGCGCAGGGCGCGGCCGGGCTCTTTCCCGGCATCCTGCCCGCCCTGGGGCTTGTCGCCGGGTTCTTCCTGATCCTGCGCCCGCTGGTGATGGGCGGGGGCGCAGCCGTCACCGCGCTGAGCCTCCAGCCCAACATCTATCCTCTGGTGCTGTCGCGGCTCAATCGCCACGTGCTCGGCCACAGCCTGAGCTATTTCGACGATGATTTCGCCGGGCGCATCGCCCAGAAGTCGCAGCAGACCGCGCGTGCGACCACCGAGGTCGTCACCGAGGTCTGCAACACATTCGGTTTCGCCCTTTCGGCGCTGATCGGTGCGGCAGCGGTGATGGGGGCAGTGAACTGGGAGCTCGCTGCCATCGTCGGGTTCTGGGCAGTGGGTTATGTCTTCCTGATCCGGTATTTCCTGCCGCGCATCCGCCTCCGGTCCAAGGCCCGGGCCGCCGCGCGCGCCGCCGTCACCGGACAGATCGTCGATACCGTTTCCAACATCGCCACCGTGAAGCTCTTCGCCCACGGCGCCTTCGAGGACCGCGCGGCGCTCGATGCACTCTCTGGCTTCCGCGACACCGCGATCGGCTTCGGTCGCGTCTCCTCGGGCTTCCGGCTCTGCCTCATGACACTCGCGGGCGTGCTTCCCGTCGCGCTGATCGGCGCCTCGATCTGGTTCTGGTCGCAGGGTACCGCGACGGCGGGCGACATCGCCACCGCCGGGCTGGTCTCGACCCGGCTCGCGCAGATGTCGGGCTGGGTCAGCATGGTCGCGATGGGGGTCTTTGCCAATATCGGCGAGATCGAGGACGGCATCCGGACGCTGAGCCCGCCGCACCGGGTGGTGGACCGCCCCGGCGCGCAGCCGATCGAGAGCGCCCGCGGCGAGGTCGCCTTCGAGAACATCCGCTTTGGCTACGGGCGCAAGGAGGCCGCGCTCGACGGGCTGAACCTGCGTGTCCGGCCGGGCGAGAAGGTCGCGCTCGTCGGCCGCTCGGGGGCGGGCAAGACCACGCTCGTCTCGCTGCTCCTGCGCCTCTACGACACCGAGGGCGGCCGCATCACCCTCGACGGCCACGACATCCGCGACCTCACGCAGGACGGGTTGCGCGCGCAGATCGGCATGGTCCGGCAGGAAACCTCGATGTTCAACCGCTCGGCCATGGAGAACATCCGCTACGGCCGCCCCCACGCCAGCGACGCGGAGGTGATCGCCGCTGCCCGCCGCGCCGAGGCACATGACTTCATCCTCGGATTGCGCGACATATACGGCAACGAGGGCTATGCCGCCCGCCTCGGCGAGCGCGGCGTGAAGCTCTCGGGCGGCCAGCGTCAGCGCATCGCGCTGGCCCGGGTGATCCTCAAGAATGCGCCCGTGCTCGTGCTCGACGAGGCGACCTCCGCGCTCGACAGCGAGGTCGAGGCGGCGATCCAGGACACGCTCGAGACCGTCATGGAGGGCAAGACCGTGATCGCGATCGCCCACCGGCTCTCGACCATTGCGCGCATGGACCGGATCGTCGTGCTCGATCAGGGCCGGATCGTCGAGGAAGGCAGTCACGCAGAGCTGCTCGAGCGCCGCGGCCTCTATGCCGGGTTCTGGGAGCACCAGTCCGGCGGCTTCATCAACCTCGCGGCAGAATAGGCGGCAGGCGGCGGATGATGCGTCTCGATCAGGCTCTCGTTGCCGCCGGCCTCGCCGACAGCCGCGCCCGTGCCCAGGCACTGATCGCCGCCGGTGTCGTGCGCATCGGCGGTGTCCCGGCCGCGAAACCGGCGCAGAAGGTGCCGGAGGGCGCGGCGCTGACGCTGACGGCGGACCCCCTGCCCTATGTCTCCCGTGCCGCCCTGAAGCTCCGGCATGCGCTCGAGACCTTCGGGCTCGATCCGGCGGGCGCCATCGCGCTCGATCTCGGCGCTTCCACCGGCGGGTTCAGCGAGGTGCTGCTCGAAGCGGGCGCGGCGGAGGTCTGGGCGATCGATGTCGGCCATGGCCAGCTTCATCCGCGCCTCCGCAGCGATCCGCGCCTCCATGCCATCGAGGGGCTCAACGTGCGCGACCTCACCGCGGCCCATGTCCCGGTGCCTGACTGGATCGTCTCCGACCTCTCCTTCATTTCGCTCGAGAAGGCCCTGCCGCCGGCGCTCGCCCTTGCGCGACCGGGCGCCACGCTGATCGCCCTCGTCAAGCCGCAGTTCGAGGTCGGACCGGCGCATGTCGGGAAAGGCGGCCTCGTGCGCGATGTTGCAGCCCGCGAGGCCGCCCGCACCCGCATCCGCGGCTTTCTCGAGGCCTCCGGCTGGCGGGTGACAGCCGAGGACGAAAGCCCGATCACCGGCGGGGACGGAAACACCGAATACCTCGTCGCCGCGATCCGGAGTTTATGAGGCATCCCTCATCAAATTGGCCGGCAGGGCTGCATATCCGCCGGCCAGATGCACGTTATGTGGGCAGTTCGGCGCGATCACTCGCGTTTTCTTCGCAAGACTGTTGCGCAAACCGCTTCGTGAAAAGACCCTCACATAGAGTTTTTGTGAACACGGAGGGCCCGGGCATGTCCGGAACAAGCAAGTTCGAGAAGGTCATAGGCAGCCGCGATGTCCTCGCGCTCGCCTTCGGGGCGATGATCGGCTGGGGATGGGTCGTGCTGGCCGGGTCCTGGATCATCAATGCCGGAACCTTCGGCGCAATGACCGCCTTCGCCATCGGTGGCGTAGCCGTGGTGCTGATCGGCCTCACCTATGCCGAACTCGCTGCCGCCATGCCTCTCGCGGGTGGAGAGCATGTCTATTCGTTCCGGGCGATGGGCGAGCTCGGATCGTTCTTCTGCACCTGGGCGATCATCTTCGGCTATGTCTCGGTTGTGGCCTTCGAGGCGGTCGCGCTCCCGACCGTCGTCGAGAACCTCCTGCCCGGCTACAAACAGATCCATCTCTATTCCTTCGCCGGCTCAGACGTCTATTTCACCTGGGCACTGCTCGGCAGCGTCGCCGCGATCTTCATGACCTGGATCAACATCCGCGGCATCAAGAACAGCGCTTTCCTACAGCGGATGGTCATTCTGCTCATCTTCCTTGGTGGGCTCGCGCTCTTTACCGGCAGCTTCCTTGATGGCAGCCAGGCCAATGCCGAGCCGCTCTTCGTCGGCGGCACGGGCGGCATCTTTGCCGTCCTCGTCATGGTGCCCTTCCTCTTCGTGGGCTTCGACGTGATCCCGCAGGCGGCCGAGGAAATCGACCTGCCGCCGCGCCGGATCGGCCTCCTGCTGATCCTCTCCGTGGTGATGGCGGTGGTCTGGTACATGCTCGTCGCCCTTGCGACCGGCCGCTCGCTCGATGCCGAGGCGCTTGCCTCCAGCAACATCGCCGCCGCGGATGCGGCAACGGCCGTGCTTGGCGGCCCCTGGGGCGGCAAGCTCATCATCCTCGCCGGGATCGGCGGCATCATCACCAGCTGGAATGCCTTCCTGATCGGCGGCAGCCGCGCGATCTATGCCATGGCCGAGGCGCGCATGCTGCCCTCCTTCCTCGCGAAGCTGCATCCCGAATACAAGACGCCGTACAACGCAATCCTGCTCGTCGGCGCCGTGTCGATCTTCGCCCCGCTCCTCGGCCGCGGCGCGCTCGTCTGGTTCGTCGATGCAGGCGGGCTCGGCATCATCGTCGCCTACGCCATGGTGGCGCTCTCCTTCATCCTGCTCCGCCGGAAGGAACCCGACATGCCCCGGCCGTTCCGTGCCGGCAAGAGCCCCTGGGTCGGATACGCCGCACTCGTTCTCTCCCTGGCACTGACGCTCCTCTACCTCCCCGGCTCGCCGGCAGCCCTCGCCTGGCCCGCGGAATGGCTGATCGTGGCGGTCTGGTCGCTGCTCGGGGCGGCCTTCTACATATATGCCCGCCGCGCCTACGGGCCCGCGGTCATCGAACCCTGACCTGAAACGCCCCGGCCCCTGCGCAACAGGGGCCGGGGCCTCGCCCTGCCGGGGGCGAAAACCGGCGTCCTCCCTCGCCATCGCCCGCCGGCCTGTGTAGAGGGCTCCTTCAGGCAACGGGCCGGGAGCGACATCCATGCCGCCAGACAGGTTGCCGCGGAACAAGCAGGAGCCAGGGCCTCCCGATGAGCGGCGATAGCGAAAGACAGGCGGCGGCCCATGCCCGGCTCACCGTCGAACGCCTCGGACAGGAAGGCGACGGCTTCGCCGGGCCGACCCGCATCGCTGGCGCCCTGCCGGGCGAGGTCTGGGAGGGGCCGATCGAGGGCAACCGGATCGCCGACGCACGCCTCGTCTCCCCGAGCCCGTCGCGCGTCGCGCCCTCCTGCCCACATGCCGGCACCTGCGGCGGTTGTACGCTCCAGCACGCGGCGCAACCCTTCCTCGCCACCTGGAAAGCCGAGGTCATTGCCCGAGCACTCGCCGCCCACGGGCTCGAAACCGAGATCCACCCGACGCTGACTTCCCCCGCCCGCTCGCGCCGCCGCGCCGTCCTCACCGGGCGCCGGACGAAGAAGACGGTGCAGATCGGCTTTCACGGCCATCGCTCCGACACGCTCGTTCCGATCCGCGAATGTCATGTGCTCTGCCCGGAAATCATGGCGGCCTTCCCTGCCCTCGGCGAGATCACCCGGCTCGCGGCGTCGCGCGCGAAGCCCATCCGCCTCGCGGTGACCGCCGGACCGGGCGGGCTCGACCTCGATCTGCGCGATGCCAAGCCGCTCGATGCCGCGCTCCGGTCCGATCTCGCCGCCGCCGCACGTGCGGCCGGCTTCGCACGGGTGAGTGTCGACGGCGAAACGGTCGTACTCGAACATCCGCCCTTCCAGCGGATGGGGGCCGCCCGCGTCACCCCGCCGCCCGGCGCCTTCCTGCAGGCAACCGCCGAGGGCGAGGCCGCGCTTCTGGCAGCGGCCGAGACGATCACCGACGGCGCGGAGCGCATCCTGGATCTCTTCGCCGGTTGCGGCACCTTCACCCTGCCGCTGGCGTCGCGCGCCGAGGTCCATGCGGTCGAGGGCGAAGGCGCCATGCTCGCGGCCCTCGACGCCGGCTGGCGGGGGGCGGAGCGGCTGCACCGGGTGACAACCGAGACGCGCGACCTCTTCCGCCGCCCGCTCCTCGCCGCCGAACTCGACCGCTACGAGGCCATCCTCATCGACCCGCCGCGGGCTGGCGCCGAGGCCCAGTCCCGCGAGATCGCCCGTTCGCGCGTGGAGCGCATCGCCTTCATCTCCTGCAACCCGGCAAGCTTCGCGCGCGACGCGGCCACCCTCACCGGCGCAGGATTCCGCCTCGCCTGGGTGCAGCCGGTCGACCAGTTCCTCTGGTCAGGGCATGTGGAGCTTGCCGCACGCTTCGAGCGCTGAGGCGGAAAACCGGCGATTTGCGCTTATTCTACGGGTTTTCTGTTTGCAATCCGGGGGGAGTCTGTCATGCTTTCCTCCGACGTGCGGCAAGACACGCGAGCAGTGGACATGACAGGCAGGAAGCGCATTCAGCGTTCCATATTTCTCGGCCTTTTGCTGGTTACGAGCGCATGCGGGGGAAACAACAAGCCCCCCTCGACGGTTCTTGACGCGTGCCGCATCAAGAGCGAGCGCCCACAGTGGTACAAGGCCATGCAGCGCACCGAGCAGCGCTGGGGTGTCCCTGTTTCGGTCCAGATGGCAACAATCGCCCGAGAATCGAGCTTCCAGCACGACGCCCGACCGATGAAGAAGGTCGGCAGCAGCATCTTCTCGCGCAAGGTGCCGCGCTCGAGTGCCCTCGGCTATGCCCAGGCAATCGACGGCACCTGGGACTGGTATCGCGCCGACACCGGCCGGCGTCGCGCGGATCGTACGGATTTCGCCGACTCCTCCGACTTCATCGGCTGGTACATGAACCAGAATGCGCGCGCCAACGGCGTTTCCCAGAACGACGCCTACAACCAGTATCTCGCCTATCACGACGGCATCGCGGGCTTTGCCCGCGGCAGCTACCAGAACAAGGCTTGGTTGCCGTCGGTCGCACGGGACGTTGAAGCCTGGGCCACGCGCTACGAAGTTCAGTTGCAGAACTGCCGTTAACCAATTACTCTGACGACAGGGCTGAATTTGCCCATTGTCACCTGAACGGAAACAGAAGGCCCGCGCATGGACAGGCTTGCGGAGATGGAAGCTTTTGTGAATGTCGTCGACAATGGCGGCTTTACCGAAGCTGCGCGCAAGCTCGGCGTATCGAAGTCCGCGATCTCGAAGAGCGTCTCCTCGCTCGAGGCCCGGCTCGCCGTGCGCCTGCTTAACCGCACGACGCGCCGGGTGAGCCCGACTGAAGTGGGCCTTGCCTATTACGACCGCGCCCGCGCGGTGCTGAAGGACGCGCTCGACGCCGACAGCATGGTCACGGCGATGCAGGATTCGCCGCAGGGCTCGCTCAGGATCTCGGTGCCGGTCAGCATCGGGATGGGCGAGATCTCGGATGCTGTGGCGAAGTTTCTCACCGCCTACCCGAATGTCGAGGTCAATCTCGTGCTCGATGACCGGTTCGTCGAGCTGGTGGCCGAAGGTTTCGACATGGCAATCCGTATCGGCGTGCTGTCCGACAGCTCCCTCATGGCCCGCAAGCTCGCTGAGGCGCGGGTGATGCTCGTCGCATCACCCGAGTATCTGCGCACGCACGGCACGCCGGCAACGATCGACGATCTCAACCACCACCACCTGCTGCATTACTCGAACCAGTCCACCGGCAACTTCTGGCGCCTGCGCACGCATTCGGGCGAGGAACGGCACATCCGCGTGGGCGGGCGCTTCACCGCCAACAACGCCAACTCCCTGATGAAGGCGGTAGAGGCCGGCATCGGCATCTCGAGAATTCCGTCCTTCGTGCTGGGAGATGCCATCCGCGCGGGGCGGCTCGTCGAACTCCTGCCCGACAGCACGGCCGATCCGATCGGCATCTATGCGGTCTATCCGCCGGGGCCATTCCCGCAGCCGAAGTTGCGGGCCTTCATCGATTTCCTCGTCGAGTATTTCCGCACATCCATTCCCGAAAGCAACGCCGCATGACCGCCGGGCTCGCACCTGCCACCCTCCGCCTCGAGGGCCTGCGGCGCGCCGATTTCGACGCGCTGAGCTTCGATGTCTACGGCACGATCCTCGACTGGGAACCCGAGATCGTCCGGTTCCTCGACCGGTTTCTCCTGCGCGAGGGTAGCCCGCTGCGCGGCCGGGACCTGCTGCTGAGCTATGACCGCCTGCGCCAGCCGCTGCAGGCGCGTCGCCCGGCGCTTCCCTATCCCGAGGTGCTGCGCGAGACGCTGGCCGCGCTGGCGGCCGAAACCGGGGTGACGGCGCGCCCGGGCGATCTCGAGGAATTCGCGGGCATCGCCGCGACCCACCATCCCTTCCCCGACAGCGTGGCCGCACTCGCCGAATTTCGCGGAATGGGGCTTACGCTCGCTGCGCTCAGCAATATCGACGAAGCCTCGTTTGCCCGCGCGATGCAGGCGGCAGGCATCCGCTTCGATGTCGTGGTGACGGCGGAGAGGGTCGGGGCCTACAAGCCCGATCTGCCGCATTTCCGGACCGCTCTGGACGATCTTGCCCAGCGCGGCATTCCCGCAAGCCGGGTGCTCCATGTCGCCCAGAGCCGCCGCGCCGATATCGTTCCGGCGAACGCGCTCGGGCTCACCTGCGTCTGGATCAACCGACCCGGCCATGTCTTCGGCCGCTCCGGGGCCGAAACCGCGCACCCCGACTACGAGGCCCCGAGCCTCGCCGCCCTCGCCGGGCACCTCTCCGCAACCTGAGGCCCGCCTCACATTCCGGTCAGCGCGCCTGCGCGTGGTATTCCGGGTTGGGGCGCATGTCGACCGCGCTCGCCATCCGGTTCGTCATGTTGAAGAAGGACGCGACCGCCGCGATATCCCAGACGTCGCGATCGGTGAAGCCCGCCTCGCGCAACCCCGCACGATCCGCCTCCTCGATCGTGGCGCTCGCCTTCGTCATCCTGACGGCGAAATCGAGCATCGCCCGCTGGTGTGGCGGGAGCGGCGCGACGCGGTAGTTCATCACCAGCATCTCGCCAAGCTCGGGATTGCCCGAGAGCTGACGCACCGCCGCGCCATGGGCCACAAGGCAGTAGAAGCACCGGTTCTCGGCCGAGACCACCACCGCGATCATCTCCCGTTCGAGCTTCGTGAGCCGGCTCTCTCCCAGCATCAGGTCATTGTACATCGCCGTGAAGGCATCGAGCTTGGGGATCGAGAACGCATGCGCCAGAAGCACGTTCGGCACCATGCCGAGCTTATCGCGGCAGATCTCGAAATAGCGCCGGGTCTCCTCGGGCAGCGGATCGGCGGGCGGCAGATCGAGCGCGGTCGGGGCAGTCATGGCAATCTCCGTCAGGGGTGCGAGGGCGCCTCGCGATAGTGATAGCCGCCGGTCTCGGCCATCCCGAGGCCGGCGTAGAGCGAGAGGGCGGCGGTGTTCGCCCGCGTGACGGCAAGCACCAGCGTGTCCGCGCCGGCGCGCCGCGCCCAGGCCGCCGCCGCCCGCGTCATCCGCCGCGCGACACCCGCTCGCCGGTAGGCCCGCCCGATCTCGAGCGCATGCAGCATCGCCGCCCCGCCCTGCGCCGCGACGAAGGCCGCGCCGACCGGCCGGTCGCCATGCCGCCCGAGGATCCAGATCCGCGGCACCGCGACCCGTTCCATCACCCGGAGCCGGGCCGGGCCGATTCCCCCCGCGGCCCAGATCGCCTCCATGCAGGCAAGCGGCGCGTCGCAGAGGATCGCGAACTCGTCGATGTCGCCACCGGTCAGCGCGCCAACGGGGGCGGCAAGCACGGCGGTCGGATCCTTCACGCTGTAGCCACGCGCGGCCAGCGCTTCGTCGAGCGCTGCCTCGTCCCGCCCGACCCGGAAGAGCGGGCGCTGGCCCCAGGCGCGCAACCCAGCTTCCGCCGCGGCGATATCGCAAGACCCGGCCATGCGGCTCGCCGCCGAAACGCGGCTGCCGCCCCCGGCACCGCGGCGCAGGAGAAACCCGCCCGCCTCCACCGTCTCCGCCGCCGGCCATGTGGCCGCGAGCAGCGCCTCGAACTCCATCGGTTTCCCTTCCTTTCCGCCGCGAGCGAGACTGCCGTCGTCGGGATCTGCTTTTGCGGGACGGATCAATAGACGCGCGACGAATGCTCCACCGTGCGAATGAAAACGTCGTTGTCAGCGCAAAGCTGCACGATCGAGCGCGGCGGCGTGACGTCGGTGAAGAAGCCGTCGAGCTCGGCAAGCGAGGCGACGCGCACGGGCGCGGCCATCTTGAACTTGGTGCTGTCGGCAATGAAATAGGCCTTCCGCGCGTTCTTGATGATCGCCTGCGCCACGCGCACCTCGCGGAAATCATAGTCGAGGAGCGAGCCGTCGGGATCGACCGCCGCCGAACCGATGATCGCGTAATCCACCTTGAACTGCCCGATGAATTCGGCCGTGACCTCGCCCACCAGCCCGCCGTCGGAGCGCCGGAGCATGCCGCCGGTCACGATCACCTCGCAGTTGGGCGAGGTCGCAAGGATGTTCGCGACATTGAGATTGTTCGTCACCACCATCAGGTTGCGGTGCTTGAGCAGCGCGCGCGCCACCGCCTCCGTGGTGGTGCCGATGTTGAGGAAGATCGAGACCCCGTCGGGGATCTGCTCTGCGACCATGCGCGCCATCCTCTCCTTGGCATCGGACGCGATCGAGCGCCGGTCCTCGTAGCCGAGCGCGATCACGCCCGAGGGGATCGTCGCGCCACCATGGACCCGCGTGAGCTGACCGATGTCGCAAAGCTCGGCAAGGTCGCGGCGAATGGTCTGGGCGGTAACGTTGAACTTCGCCGCCAGGTCCTCGACGGTGACCTTGCCCGCCTCGCGCGCGATGGCGAGGATCTCGGAATGTCGAAAGTTTTGCGCCATGTGGGGTCTGCCGGCCTCCTGTCACATTTCTAGTCCCGGCCTCCCGATGGCGCAACACCGGCCCGCGCCGGCCAAAACGCCCGAGGGACTCGACGCACCCCGCCCCGGCCTGCGACAAGGCGGGTGGAGACCACAAGGAGCGGCCCGCCCGAGAGGCCGCCGAAGGGGAGGAGGAGACGCCCGCATGAAACACGTTCTCGCCATCGACCAGGGAACCACCTCGACGCGCGCCCTCGTCTTCGACGAGGCCCTCTCGCTCGTGGCCATGGCGCAGCAGGAGTTTCCGCAGCACTTCCCGGCCTCGGGCTGGGTCGAGCATGCGCCGGAGGACATCTGGGAGAGCACCGTCGCCACGGCGCGCGAGGCGATCGCGAAGGCCGGGCTCGAGGCGCGCGAGATCACGGCCATCGGCATCACCAACCAGCGCGAGACCACCCTCGTCTGGGACCGCGAGAGCAGCCAACCGGTGAGCCGCGCCATCGTCTGGCAGGACCGCCGCACCGCGCCCTTCTGCGCCGAACTGCGCGAGGCGGGGCACGAGGCGCTGGTGACCGAACGCACCGGTCTCATCATCGACCCCTATTTCTCCGGCACCAAGATCCGCTGGATCCTCGAGAACACCGAAGGCGCCCGCGCCGCGGCCGAAGCCGGGCGCCTCGCCTTCGGCACGGTGGACAGCTACCTCATCTGGCGGCTGACCGGCGGCAAGGCCCATGTCACCGACGCCACCAACGCCGCACGCACCATGCTATACGACATCCGCCGCGGCTGCTGGGACGAGGAGCTCTGTGCCCTGCTCGGCATCCCGATGGCGATGCTGCCGGAGGTGCTCGACTGCGCCGCCGAATTCGGCTCCACCGAGCCCGGCATCCTCGGCGCCGCGATCCCGATTCTCGGCGTGGCCGGAGACCAGCAGGCCGCGACCGTCGGCCAGGCCTGTTTCGAACCCGGCATGATGAAGTCGACCTACGGCACCGGCTGCTTTGCGCTTCTCAACACCGGCCCGACGCTCGTCACAAGCCGGAACCGCCTGCTCGGCACCATCGCCTACCGGCTGGATGGCCAGACCACCTACGCGCTTGAAGGCGCGATCTTCATCGCCGGCGCCGTGGTGCAATGGCTCCGCGACGGGCTCGGGCTCATCCGCACCGCCGCCGAGAGCCAGACGCTGGCCGAAGCCGCCGACCCCGCGCGCAGGCTCTATCTCGTACCTGCCTTCACCGGCCTCGGCGCACCCTACTGGGACCCGGATTGCCGTGGCGCCATCTTCGGGATCACGCGCGATACCGGCCCGGCCGACATCGCGCGCGCCGCGCTCGAGAGCGTCGCCTTCCAGACCCGCGACCTCTGGGAAGCGATGCAGGCGGACTGGGCGCAGTCGGGCGCGGGCGAGATCGCGCTCGGGCCGCTCCGGGTCGATGGCGGCATGACCGCCTCGGACTGGACCATCCAGTGTCTCGCCAATGTGCTCGGGACAGTTGTCGATCGGCCGCGCGTGCGCGAAACCACGGCACTCGGCGCAGCATGGCTTGCGGGAATGCGCGCAGGACTGTATCCCGGTCCCGCCGAATTCGCGAAGGGATGGGCGCTCGAGCGCAGGTTCGTGCCCGAACTTGACGCGATACGGCGAGAGGAAGTTTATGCCGGCTGGCGAGATTCCGTCAGCCGCACTCTGAGCCGACAGGCATGACGGAAGGGACACTCTATGACCGTTAAGGTGGCGATCAACGGATTTGGCCGCATTGGACGCAACGTGCTGCGCGCGATCGTCGAATCGGGCCGCAATGATATCGAAGTGGTCGCCATCAACGACCTCGGGCCCGTCGAGACCAACGCGCATCTCGTGCGCTACGACTCGGTGCACGGCCGTTTCCCGGGCACCGTCACGGTCTCCGGCGACACGATCGACGTCGGCCGCGGCCCGATCAAGGTAACCGCCGAGCGTGACCCGAAGGCGCTGCCTTGGGGCGATGTCGACATCGCGCTCGAATGCACCGGCATCTTCACCGCGCGTGAGAAGGCCGCCCTTCACCTCGAGAACGGTTCCAAGCGCGTGATCGTGTCCGCGCCGGCCTCCGGCGCCGACAAGACGATCGTCTACGGCGTCAACCACGACGCGCTGACCAAGGACGACCTCGTCATCTCGAACGCGTCCTGCACCACGAACTGCCTTGCTCCTGTCGCCTATGTGCTGAACAACGCCATCGGGATCGAGAAGGGCTTCATGACCACGATCCACAGCTACACCGGCGACCAGCCGACGCTCGACACGATGCACAAGGATCTCTACCGGGCCCGCGCCGCGGCGCTCTCGATGATCCCGACCTCGACGGGTGCGGCAAAGGCCGTGGGCCTCGTGCTGCCGGAACTCAACGGCAAGCTCGACGGCGTCGCGATCCGCGTGCCGACGCCCAACGTCTCGGTCGTCGACCTGAAGTTCATCGCGAAGAAGTCGACCACGGTCGAGGAAATCAACGCGGCGATCAAGGAAGCCGCCGACGGCCCGCTCAAGGGCATTCTCGGCTACACCGAAGAGAAGAACGTCTCCACGGACTTCAACCACGACTCCCATTCCTCGGTCTTCCACATGGATCAGACCAAGGTGATGGATGGCACGCTGGTTCGCATCATGTCCTGGTACGACAACGAGTGGGGCTTCTCGAACCGCATGGCCGACACCTCGGTCGCGTTCGGAAAACTCATCTGAGCGGCACCGCTCTTCCGGAATTCACGCACGCCCGGCGGCATCCGCCGGGCGTGTCGCTTTTCAGCCGGCGCGTGGGGAGCCGGCGCAACCATGGGGGAATTGGGGTATGAAACCGCGCGTTCTCATACTCGGGGGCGGCTTCGCCGGCATGTTCGCCGCGAAAGAGCTTCATCGCTCGCTTGCGGGCCAGGTCGAAATCGAACTCATCAATGAAACCAATCATTTCGTGTTCCAGCCCCTGCTGCCAGAAGTGGCCGCGGGCTCGATCACGACGCGGGATGCAATCGCGCCCCTGCGGCTTCTGCTGCCCGGCGTGAAGGTCCGGCAGGCCTCGGTCTTCGACGTCGACGTCGCGAGCAAGACCGTGACGATCTTCCAGGGCCTGCAACGCCGCTACACCCAGGTGAGCTACGATCACCTGGTGCTCGCGCTCGGCCAGGTCGTCGACCTCTCGCGCTTCCCGGGCCTCTCCGATCACGCCTTCACCATGAAGAACGTGAGCGATGCCTTCCGGCTGCGCAACCATGTCATCGACAAGCTCGAGCATGCCGACATCACGCAGCTGCCCGAGGTCAAGAAGGAGCTTCTGACCTTCACCGTCATCGGCGCGGGCTTCTCCGGGATCGAGACGGTCGGCGAGATGAAGGAGCTGATCGACCGCTCGCTGAAGTTCTATCCCAATATCGATCCGTCCGAGATCCGGGTGGTCGTGGTGGAATTCGCCGACCGCGTGCTCGCCGAGCTGCCGGAGTCGCTTGCGAGCTATGCACACAAGCTGCTCGAGAAGCGCGGCATCGAGATCAAGCTCAAGACAGGTGTTGCGCGTGCGACCGGCACCAGCGTCACCACCTCCGACGGCGAAGTCTTCGGCACCCGTACGATCGTGGCCACCATCGGCAACGCGCCCTCGCCACTGCTCCAGAAGGTCGACATCCCGAAGGCCCACGGCCGGGCCGATGTCGAGCGCACGCTCCGGGTTCGCAGCACCGAGAATATCTGGTCTCTCGGCGACTGCGCCCTGATCCCGATGAAGGACGACGCCAAGGACCGCAAGGATTTCGCTCCCCCGACCGCCCAGTTCGCGGTGCGCGAGGCCCGTCTCCTCGCGAGGAACATCAAGGCGACCCTCGAGGGCAGCCCGCTGACCCCCTTCGACTACAAGTCCAAGGGTGCGCTCGCTTCGCTCGGCGGACGGCGCGGCGTGGCCGAGGTCTTCGGCATGCGCCTCACCGGCTTCAGCGCCTGGCTGCTCTGGCGCACCTACTACCTGAGCTTCCTGCCCGGCTTCAGCACCAAGCTCCGCGTGCTCCTCAACTGGGTGAGCGATTCCGTCCTGTCGCGCAACACCGTGCAGGTGAAGACCCAGATCCAGGGCGGGGTCAGTTACGTCCACTACCGCGCTGGCGACCGCATCTTCGAACGCGGCAATCGCGCCGACGGCTTCTACACCCTGGTCGAGGGCAAGGTCGAACAGCGCATCCCCGGCGAGGACGGCAAGGAGATCGTCCGGGTGCTCGGCCCCGGCGATCATTTCGGCGAACGCGTCCTGCTCGGGAGCGGGCTTCGCACCGGCACGGTACGCGCGCTCGAGGATTCGAAGGTGCTCCTGCTGACGGCCGAGGACTTCCTCCGCCTGACCGATGCCTTCCCCGCGCTCAAGGCCTATTTCGACGACCACGTGACCCGGCTCACCGCCGCGACCCTGAAGGCGCCGACACCGGCGGCATCGGCGGACGCTCCAGCCGGGAACGGCTGAGACTCCCTCGGAGCCAGACGATCCGGTGCCTCCTGCGGAGGCACCCGCGCGCGCGTCGGCCCAGACGCGCGCGCTTTCTACCTCGCCCCCCTGTCTAAAACGTTCGTTCCACGCTAATAAGGTCGCCGAATGTTGAAACGGTCGGGTGGGCGGGCAGCTCATGAACGCAGTCGGAGGATCGGCAGGGAACCTCGGCGATGGTGTCGCGCAGCTTCTCGGCGCACTTGCCGGGCCCGATCGCGCGCGCCTTGCACCCGGCCTTTCGCGTCTCGACTGGGTGGCGCCGCTGCCGAATGCCGCGGCGCCGGGATTTCTCTACCTCGCCGGCGCCCTTGACGGCGCGGCCGCAGGCGGCGGCGGGCGCACCCCTGCCGAGGCCGCGGGACGGCTGGCGGGCGAAGCCGCAGAGGCCGCTGCGCGCGCCGCACCGCCGCTCCTGCGCCGCGATCTGCCCGGCGATCCGGAGATCGACGCGATCTGGACCCGCGATCCGAAATGCACCCGCATCGCCGCCAGCGACCCGCAGGACGGCGCGCCGGTCGGCCTTCCCGCCGTCTCCGTCTTTTCCGGCCCCGAGCTCGACGCCGAACGTCGGCCGGAGGCGCCACCGGGCAGCCTCGGTCTTGCCGCAGGGCCGAGCCAGGCCGCTGCCCGGCTCTCGGGCCTGCTCGAGCTCGTGGAACGCGACGCCGCCGCGCGCTGGTGGGCGGGCCTCGACCTGCCCCGCGCCCTCGATCCCGGCCTCGCAGCCGATGCCGCGAGCGAACTTGCCGCGATGCGCCGCGGCGCATCCCCGCCCGGACGCGCCACCACCCTGCTCCGGCTCGAGGCGCGCTGCGGCGTGCCCGTCGTCTGCGCCTTCTCCTCGGAGCCGGACGGGCGCGGGCTCGCGATCGGGCTCAAGGCCGCGCTCGAGCCCGCTGTGGCGGCGCGCGGTGCGGTGATGGAGCTCCTGCAGATGGAGATCGCGCTCGAGATGGCGCGCATGCGCCACACCCGCGGCGAACCGACAGCGGGAGACGCAAGCGCCCTCGACCGCGCCGCCCTCGATCTCGATGCGCTGCCCGCCTTCTCGGCGCGGCCCGCCCGGGCCATGGCCAGCCGCCGTCCGCTCACGGGCATGCCGGAGCTCGTGCGCGCACTGGCCCGCGAAGGCATCCGTATCGTTGCCGCTGACCTCGACGCGCCCGGCATGGAGCTCCACGTTGCCAAGATCGCGGCAAGCGGCCTCATGCCCTTCCCCTCGGGCCACGAGCAAAGCCCGCGCCCCGGCGCACCCGGCAAACTGGCGAGGCTCATGGGATGATCGAGACGGCGAACCGCTCCGTCACGCTGACCACAACCGGCGTCATGCAGGTTTCGCTCGCGGGCAAGCCGCTGCAGTTTTCCAGCCGCAAGGCGCTTGCGATCCTCACCTATCTCGCGCTGCAATCGGCCCGCTCGGAAAGCCGCGAGCGCATCGCGACGATGCTCTGGAGCGACTCGGGCCCGGATCAGGCCCGTGGTGCGTTGCGCCAGACGCTGCGGCGGCTCAAGCAGGATCTCGGCCCCGCGGGCGAATTGCTGGAGGCCGACCGCAACACCGTGCGCCTCACCTATCCGATCGACTGCGACATCCTCGAGGCGATCGCGGAAGCGGAGCAGGGCATCCCGCCCGGCTTTCTCGCCCGCGATGACGGCGCCTTCGCCCGGCTCTTCACCGACATCGAGGATCTCGACCCAGACTTCAATCTCTGGATCGCGGTGCAGCGCGAACGCCTCGGCAGCCAGCTCACCAACCGCCTCGAAAGCGCGATGGCCTCGGCCCGCGAAGCCGATCGGCAACTCAGCCTCGCCGAGGCGCTGATGCGCACCGACCCCACCCATGAAGGCGCCTGCCGCGCCGCGATGGAGGCCCATGTCGCGCTCGGCGACACGGTTCAGGCGATGCGCGTTTACGAGCGGCTCTGGAAGATCCTGGAGGAAGAACTCGACGTCGAGCCTTCCGAAAAGACCCAGGCGCTCTACGTCGCGATCAAGCAGGGCCAGTCGGGGGCGGCCATGGGCGGCGGCCCATCCGGCACGCAGGATTTTCTCGCCCCCATCGCCATCCTCGTCGAGCCGATCCAGGGCCAGCGGATGGAAGGCGATTTCGACTTCTTCGGTTCCATATTCCGCGACGAGATGATCGCGGCGCTCGCCCGCTTCCGCGACTGGCTCGTGGTCGACGGCGAGCAGGGCGGCTCCACCCCGCCCACCTACCGGACCTATTCGCTCCGCATCATGCTCCACCCGATCAGCGATTCGGTGATGGTGGGGCTCCGGCTGCTCGATCAGGCCGACAACCACTGCGTCTGGGCCGAGCGCTATTCCGTCACCCTGGATGGCATCGCCGAACTTCACCGCTCCGCGCTGCGCCAGCTCGCGGTCGCGCTCAACGTTCACCTCTCCACCCCGCGCCTCCAGTCGGCCCGAGAGACACAGAGCCCCATGGGCCGCAAATACGAGCTCTGGATGCAGGCCCAGGCCCTCAGCGGCGACTGGCGCCCCGAGACCGAGATCAAGGCCGAGCGGATCCTGCGCGAACTGATCGAGACGACGCCGAATTTTGCCGCGGCCATGGTGGCGCTCGCCCAGAGCCTCAATTCCCGCCCCGTCATCTTCCCCGGCTACATGCGCAATCCGCAGATGATCGCCGACAGTCTCGAGCTCACCGCGCGCGCCGTGAAGCTCGACCCGCTCGATTCCCGCACCCACCTTTCGAGGGCCTGGGCCCATACCATGGCCGGGTCCTACACCGCGGCGCTCAGCCATCTCGACATGGCGATGGACCTCAACGAGAACGATCCCTGGACGATCATCTCGGCCGGCCTCGGCTATGCTTTCGCCGGTCAGAACGCGCGCGCGGCGGATCTCATCGCCCAGGCCCGCCAGTTCGGCATGCGGCATTCCCGTGCGGCGCAAGGCTATATCGCCACCGCGACCTATCTCGTCGGGGATTACGAGGGCTCGATCAGCGCCGCGGAGGTCGCCGGCGACGCGATCATCAACCTGCCCGCGTGGGCCGCGGCCAGTTCGATGCATCTCGGCGATACCCGGCGCGCTGCAAGCGAGATCGCGACCTTCCTCGATCTGGCCCGAGGCGCCTGGATCGGCGCCGCCGCGCCAACGGACGGAGCGATCATCGACTGGTTCGTCGCGAGCTTCCCGATCCGCTCATCCTCCTGCCGCGCCGAGCTGCAGAAACGCCTCCTTGCCGCCCTCGGCGCAGCAAAAGAACGGCGGCCGGACTAGGCCGCCGAGTTGCTCAGGGAGGGCTCCCTATCCCGTCGCGCCGCGGTTACTTGCACTGCGCGATGGTGTAATCCCCGACGCGCGACATCAGGATGTCGAGCGGAGTCATCACCGGGCTGAAGCCGGGGCGGTAGAAATCCGAATAGAACTGCGGGAAGGGATAGCTGCCGTCGCGCTCGGGATCGGTCATGTCCTCGATGGCCATCTCCATCATTTCCTTGACCGGCAGGCGGATCACCAGCGTCTCGTGATCGCCCTGGCAGAACTCCACGGCCTTCACCCGGTCCGGCACCACCGCGATCCCGTCGAGCTGCTCCTTGAGCGCCTCGACCGTTGCGGGCCTTTCCTTGCGCCCGAGCGCCCAGTCCGTCACCAGCCGGCCCATCTCCAGGTAGTCGGTCACCTCGACGAGAGGAATTTCCGACCCTGAACTCTTCACATGCGTATCAAGCATTCCACTTCCTCCTCGTACCGATCCATCTGCTAGAGGCGCGTCCCCGTTCAGCGGATGAAGCCGCGCGCCGTCGGCAAAGCCGTAATGCCGCTGGAGCCAGGCGATCACGGCGCTCATCGTGCCCGGCACCTCGTCGCCGAAGACCTGACGGCGGGCGGCATCGAGAGCCGCGTCCCCGGCCTCCACGGGCAGCGCCGCCGCGACGGTCTCGCCCATGATGAAGGATCCGAGCGCGCCAAGACGCCCGCCGCCGGTATCCGCCTCCGCCTCGAGCATGAGGAAGAGGGTAAGCGGCGGGTCGCCCGCCACCGCATCGAGCCGCCCCTCCGGCACACCGGCATCGGCGAGCCACTCGCGGAGCGTCTCCTTCCATTTGCGCTCGTCCTGCGCGAAACGGCCGTCGAAGAGCCCCGGACGCAGCCTCTCGGCGCGCCGGATCAGCGACGGAACGGAGCGCAAGGTGCCCCGTGAACACGCGATGAGATCGCGCAGGACGAGCCCTTCGGCGGATCCTTCCACCCCCACCCCCTCGTGTGCCGCGAAGGCACGGGCCACATGTGGCCCAAGTGCGCGTGCCTTCTGCGGCGTGGAGGATCCGATCGCGAAGAAGTTCGAGAAGTCGAGCAGCCAGTCCTCGGTCAGCGGCATGTCATGCGGCCGCCCGGTGCTGGTGTGCCGCACCAGGGTGCGGATGCCCTCGTTCGGACGCCGGGCATTCAGCCGGTAGATCTCGCGCACCAGCCCGTGCCCGAGCCGCGCCACGCCCGCCATGAATTCGACCGGCGTCTTTTCCGAGAGTACCACGTTCTGCGAGGTGAAGCCGTCCTGCTCGAGACGGTCGAACATGTCCGGCAGCAGCCAGTTGCCGAGCACATCGGCGCAGATTACCTCGCGGTAGATGCCGCGGTTGATCCGCCGCGCCAACTCGAAGGCCGCACCGTAGGGGTCGGCGCCGCGGCCGCGATACTCGGGCTGCTTCTCGAAAGCGGCGGCGAGCGTCGAGGCGATGCCGTTGTGCAGGAGCGCCCAGACTGTCTGGAACTGCCCGAGCAGCATGTTCGAATCAGAGAACGTGTTCGGAACCAGAACTTCCGAGCGCTGATCGACGCCCTTGGCATCGAGATGCGGGCAGGCGACCCGCGGCAGATCGCGCGCGGCCCCCCAGGGCGGCGAGGAAACCGTCGGCCGCGTCCGGTTGAGACGCAGCAGATGCCGCCGCTTTCCCGGCGCCGAAGGCACCTGATAGAATGCCGCGTCATGGCGCGGCCCGTCGCCGTAGATCAGCGCCAGATCGAGCATGTTGCCCGATGCGGTGCTCTCGCGCGTCAGGAAGTCGAGATCATGCACCATGAACTGGCCCATGTAGGTTGCGCCCGCCGGAATGTCCGATTCCGCCCCCGGACGCCGCGTCGCGCCGATCTTCCGCGCAATGCACTGCAAGATCGCGACCGGTTCGCTGCGCGGATCCGGCTCGCCCTCCGGCACCTTCACGCCGCGCGCCAGATCCCCGTCATCCGGCGTCCCGAACAGGTTGCGGATCCGATCCTCGCTGCGCCGTGCTGCCCCTCGTTCAAAGCCCGCCATGTCATCCTCATTGCTGCAACGCGTTGCTGGAATCAGTTAATCAATTCCTGCGTTACAGCACCGTGACATGGGCCAAGGCGCCCTGCCCCCGCATGGAGGGGCGGATCAGGCTTCTGAATTCATTAAAGAAACAAAAGCCTGCCGCGGGATCGTCGGGAGGCCCCGCTCAGTCTATCACGAGATCGGCCAGTCGTGCATCGCCCTGCGTGCCCGTGTTGTCGGTATCGGCAGAGACGCCGATTCCCATGAGCGGCCCCGGCTCGCGCCCGAAGGCCCGGCGAAAATCGGCGCGCAGATCGACCGACTCGCTCACCCACTGCCCGGTGGGGCCATCGGCAGGCTGCATCACCACGAGCTGACCGCGCCCAAGCATCGAGGGGCTGCGGATCACTGTGCCCGGCGCCGAGTTGCCGCCCCAGACATAGACCAGGGCCCGGCCGCTCATCATCGCGGAGCGGAGCGATTTCGGCGGGTCGCCCACCGCGGAGTCGTCATCGGCAAAGAGGAAATAGAGCGCGATGGCCCGGTCGTCGGCCTTGCGGTCGGAAAGATCGGTCGGCGGCACGGCCTCATCGACCCGCCAGCGCCACTGCGCCGTGTTCCCGTTGGCGAAATCCGCCGGCAGCGGCCGCCAGATCAGCGAGCCGGAATTATCCGATGTGACCCGGAGCGTGTCGGTGTTCACCGCGGAGAACTGCGAGGGTTGCCGGCCGCGAAAGGTGAAGTCCTGCCAGCCCGTCGCCGAAAGGCTCGGCCCGAAGGCCACCGGCCCGAGCGCGAGCGCGGGGCTCGCCACCGCGATAGAGGATGCCAGCAGAAAAGCCGCAAAGCTGCGCATGTCGAAACACCCCGAACCCATCTCGTTTCCGTTCAGGTAAAAAAGAGGTGCGACGGCGCGCGAAGTCAACGCGCGCGCCGCTCAAGTGCGCGTTACCGCATCCGCGCCTGCCGGATGAGCGTATAGATGCCCGCCGAGAGGATCATCGCGCCGCCCGCAAGGGTCCAGTTGTCGGGATGCTCGTTGAAGATCAGCGTGCCGAGTATGGTGATGAAGACGAGCTGGAAATACGCGAAGGGCTGGATCGTGCCCGCTTCCGCCACCTCATAGGCCTTGATGAGCAGGAAGTGCCCCAGCACGCCGGTGAGGCAGAGCGCCCCCATCCAGCCCCAGTCCGCGAGCCCCTGGATCGGGGTCCAGAAGAACGGCCCGACCAGCGTCGTCGCCACGGCGCCCGCGACACCGGTGTAGAAGAAGCTCGTCGCCGAGCTGTCGTCCCGCCCGACATAGCGCGTGAGCAGCCCGTAGAGCGCGAACATCGTCGCCCCGATCAGTGGCAGCGCCGCCGCCGGGCTGAAAACCCGCAGCCCCGGCCGCAGGATCACCAGCACGCCCGCAAGTCCGATCAGGATCGCGATCCCCCGCCGCCAGCCGACATATTCGCCGAGCACCGGCCCCGCGAGCGCGGCAATCAGCAGCGGATAGACCGCGAAGACCGCATGGGTCTCGATCAGCCCGAGCTTCACGAAGGCCAGCACGACAATGCAGACCTCCGCGGTCAGCAGCACGCCACGGAAGATCTGCAGCCCCAGGTTCCGGGTGCGCATCACACGGGCGAGCCCGCCGCGATGCCGCGCCGAGAGCACGATCACGAAGAAGGCGAAGAACCAGTAGCGGATCATCACCACCGTCAGCACATGGTATTTTTCCGCGAGATGCCGCGACATCCCGTCCTGGATGGCGAAGACCGCCGTCGTCAGGATCATCAGGAGGATGCCGAGCCGCGGATCGTTGCGGCGTGTCATTTGCGGGCACGCTCCCCCCGCGTCATGTGGCGCTTTCGTCCGAAACCTTCACTGCGCGTGACGGTGAAGCCCGCCGCCGCGATCCGGTCCCGCACGGCCCGTGCGGCGGAATAGGTCGCACAGGTGCCCCCCGGAGCCGTGTGCCGCCCGACCTCGGCGAGCAGCTCCGCCTCCCAGAGCTCGGGATTGCGCGCAGGCGAGAACCCGTCGAGAAACCAGGCATCCGCCGCGCCGGTCCAGTGCCCGAGCATCTCGCGCGCATCGCCCTCGACCACGGTCAGCAGCAGCCCCGGCAGCTCGATCAGCCGCGCGCCCGCCTCCCAGGCCCGCACCAGCGGCCCGGCCCAGGGCTCGAGCTCCGGCCAGCGCTGCAACGCATGCGCCATGTCGGCCGCCGCGATCGGGAAAGCCTCGAAGCTCGTGAAGGCAAGCCGCCCCTCCTGCCCGGAGCGCACCCAGGCCGCGGCGGCCGCGATGGCGTTGAGCCCGGTGCCGAAACCGAGCTCGGCAATGTGGAACCCCGGCCGGAACCGCTCCGGCAGGCCGTTGCCCGCAAGATAGACATGTCGCGTTTCGGCCAGACCGTCGCCCAGCGCGTAATAGGGATCGGCAAAGCGGACCGAGACCGGCACCGCGCCGTCCTCCCAGACCACTTCCGCCTTTTGCATCCCCTGCACAACCATGGTCTATCCCCGTTCCGAACGGGTGATCATAGGCAGGTGCAGGAGCATGGAAAAGGGCGGAAGGGGCGATATCATCGTGATCGGCGCCGGTGCGCTGGGGCTGGCCTCGGCGCTGGCGCTGGCGCGCGATGGCTGGCAGGTCGAGGTGCTCGAGGCCGCCGGGGTGGGCGCCGGTGCCAGCGGCGGCCTCGTCGGGGCCCTCTCCCCCCACATCCCGCGCGGGTGGAGCGACAAGAAGCAGCTCCAGCTCGACGCGCTCATCGGGGCCGACGCCTACTGGCGCGAGGTCGAGACGCTCGGCGGCCTCGCCCCCGGCTATGCCCGGACCGGCCGCTGGATGCCGCTCACCGCCCCCGAGGCCGCCGCCCGCATGGCAGCCGACGGCGCGGAGGCGCGCCGTCACTGGCCGGCCGACTTCACCTGGGAGGTCGTCCCCGCAGCGATGCTGCCTGCCTGGGTCGACCCCGAGGCCGCGCCCTGGGGCGCCGTCCACGAAACCCTGTCCGCCCGCCTCCACCCCCGCCGCGCGCTCGCCGCCCTCGTGGCAGCGCTCGAGGCGCTCGGCGGACGGGTCCGGTGCGGCACGGAGGTCAGGGCCGTCCGGCCCGGCTGCGTCGACCTTGCCGGCGCGCACCTCAGCACGGAGGCGATCGTCATCGCCGCGGGCACCGGCGGGGCGGGACTGGTGGCGCCCGCGATGCCCGGTTCGGCCGGGCTCGGCGTCAAGGGCCAGGCCGCCCTCCTGCGCCCCGCGGGCCCTCCGCCGCCGGCCATGATCTACGGCGACGGTCTTTATGTCGTGCCCCATGACGACGGCAGCGTCGCCGTCGGCTCGACCAGCGAAAAGGCGTTTTCCGATCCCGCCGCGACCGATTCCCAGCTCGATGACCTCATCGCCCGGGCCGCGCGCCTCTGCCCGCCGCTCCGCGGCGCCGCCGTGCTGGAACGCTGGGCCGGGGTTCGCCCGCGGGCACCGAAGGCCGATCCGCTGGTCGGCCCGGTGCCCGGCTGGCCCGGTGTCTTCGTGGCGAATGGCGGCTTTCGCACCGGCTTCGGCTTCGCCCCCCTGATCGGCGCGGCCATCGCCGATCTCGCCGCCGGGCGACCCTCCGGCCTGCCCGCGCGCTTCACGCCCGCAGGCCACGGGCTCGCCCCCTCCGGCGCCGCGCTCAGACCTGGAGCAGCTCCGCGTAATGGGTCCGGATGAAATCCTGCACGTTCTGCGGCAGCGCGGAGAAGACCGTCGAGGTCTTCACCTTCTTGCGGTCCCTGTCCTTCTTCTTCGATCCGCGCTCGCCCTGCGTCGGCTGCTTGTCGGTGATGCCTTCGTCATAGCCTTCGTAGAAATAGTGGATCTTCGGATTGCCCTCGCGCGTGACGTGGAACGTCGCTGTCGTGAGATTGAGGTGATAGGTCTGGCCGCCCTGCTCCCAGGTCGGCATCCCGCCGCTCGGGCTCACCTCGATCTGGCCGACCTTCACCCGCTGGAGAACGGCCGGCTGCGGCTCGAACCTGCCCTGAAGCGGCTCTTCCTCCTCCAGCGAAGCCCGCTGCAGCGCGCGATCGTCCGCCATCCGCTGGAGCGCCTGAACTCCCTGCACCGACGGGCCCTCCGCGGCCTCCCGTTGCAGCGCCGCGAGGCCCGGCTGACCCGCCGAGGCCTCCCGCCCTCGCCTCTGCCGCACGGGTGCGCCCCGGTCTGCCCCGGGCACCTCCCGCCAAACACGCTCACTGGTCATGACGCCGAACTCCTCGCGGGATCCGCCCGGAACAAACACAACCATAGCACGAATTGCGCGATCCGGTAGCCCCCGGGCGCCACAGGGGCGTCAGCTCGCGAGCCGCAACGCCTCGAAGAGCGGAATGCCCGCCTCGGCCGCCATCCGGTCGCGATAGGCCGCGACCTCCGCCGGCAGCGTCACCTCCGGTACGATCGAGAGGCTGCGCAGCACCGGGAAGAGCAGGATGTCGTCCATCGAAATGCTCCCCGGCCGCGGCAGCAGCGGCACCAGCGCCGCGAGCCCCGGCGCAAGCTCGGCCACCAGCGCATCGGTCTCGGCGATCAGCGCCGCGAACCGCCCCGGCGTGCGCTCGCGCCGCCCGGTGAAATAGGCCCGCGCCGCGGCAGTGGCGAATTCCGGATAGACCGCCACCGGCGTGCGCGGGGTCACCAGCCGGTCGACCACGCCCTGCCAGGTGTCGATCCAGCCGCGGATCTCGGGCCGCGCCGGCCGCTCGAACAGCCGTGCCCCCGTCATCGCATCGACCTTCGCCACGATGTCGAGGCTTTCGCCCATGAACCCGTCCGCATCCTCGAGGATCGGCAACATCTTCTTGCCGATCATCGAGATCGGCGTTGCCTCGTCGTCATTGAGCTGGACCCGCATCTCAAAGGGGATTCCCTTCAGACCAAGGGCCATCCGCGCCCGCACGCAGTAGGGGCAGTGGTCATAGACATGCAGCTTCATTCACCTGTCCTTGTCCGTGCCGGGCGCTCTCGGCAGGCCCGGAAATGCTTGCGGGCAGACCTTCCGGCCTGCCCGTCCGTCTGTCTCCTGTCGCGGGGAGCGCGGCCCCCCGCCCGGTTCAGCTCAGGCGCTGGAGCAGCGCATCGACCGAGGCGCGGGCATCGCCGTAGAACATCCGCGTGTTCTCCTTGTAGAAGAGCGGGTTCTCGATGCCCGAGTAACCGGTGCCCTGCCCGCGCTTCGAGACGAAGACCTGCTTGGCCTTCCACACCTCGAGCACCGGCATGCCGGCGATCGGCGAGTTCGGATCCTCCTGCGCGGCCGGGTTCACGATGTCGTTCGAGCCGACGACGATCGCCACGTCCGTGTCCGGGAAATCCTCGTTGATCTCGTCCATCTCCATGACGATGTCGTACGGCACCTTCGCTTCGGCCAGAAGCACGTTCATGTGCCCCGGCAGACGGCCCGCAACGGGATGGATGGCGAAGCGCACCTCCTTGCCCATGCCGCGCAGCCTGCGGGTGAGCTCGGAGATCGCGTTCTGCGCCTGCGCCACCGCCATGCCGTAACCCGGCACGATGATGACCGAATCGGCATCCTTCAGCGCGTCGGCGACATAGTCGGCATCCGTCGGCACCATCTCGCCCTCGACCTCCATCGCCGGGCCCGTCGTGCCGCCGAAGCCGCCGAGGATCACCGAGACGAAGCTGCGGTTCATCGCCTTGCACATGATGTAGGAGAGGATCGCACCCGAGGAGCCGACCAGCGCGCCGACCACGATCAGCAGGTCGTTGCCGAGCGAGAAGCCGATCGCCGCCGCGGCCCAGCCCGAGTAGCTGTTGAGCATCGAGACCACGACGGGCATGTCCGCGCCGCCGATCCCCATGATGAGGTGGTAGCCGATGAAGAACGCCAGAAGCGTCATCAGCAGCAGCGCCCACATGCCCCCGGTCGCGAGATAGACGAAGAGCAGGATCACCGAGAGCCCGGCCGCCGTCGCGTTGAGGACATGTCCGCCCGGCAGCTTGGTCGCCTTGGAGTTGAGCTTGCCCGCGAGCTTGCCGAAGGCGACGATCGACCCGGTGAAGGTCACCGCCCCGATGAAGACGCCGAGGAAGAGCTCGACCCTGAGGATCGACTGCTCGACCGAGGTCTTGTGCGCCAGCACCGCGGCGAAGCCCTTGAGCCCCTCGCGCGCCGCCTCGTCCATCGCGAGCACGCGGCCGAGCTCGAGATGCGCGTTATAGCCGACGAAGACCGCGGCGAGGCCGACCAGCGAATGCATCGCGGCGACGAGCTGCGGCATTTCGGTCATCTGCACGCGCTTGGCGACGATGAAGCCGATGACCCCGCCCGCCGCGATCAGCAGCACGGAGAGGATCCAGAGGCCCGAGCCCGGCCCGATCAGCGTCGCGAAGACCGCGAGCGCCATGCCCGAGATGCCGTACCAGACCGCGCGCTTCGCGCTTTCCTGCCCCGAGAGACCGCCGAGCGAGAGGATGAAGAGGACTGCCGCGACCACATAGGCCGCCGTCGTGAAACCGAATTCCATTGTCCCTACCCCCGATTACGATTTCTGGAACATCGCGAGCATGCGACGCGTCACCAGGAAGCCGCCGAAGATGTTGATCCCCGCCATGAAGATCGACACCGCAGCCAGAAGGATCACCAGGAAGGACCCCGAGCCGATCTGCATGAGCGCGCCCAGAATGATGATCGAGGAGATTGCGTTCGTCACCGCCATGAGCGGCGTGTGCAGGCTGTGCGAGACGTTCCAGATCACCTGGAAGCCCACGAAGACCGACAGCACGAAGACGATGAAATGCTGCATGAACGAGGCCGGCGCCACGAGGCCGATCGCGAGCAGCACCAGCGCGCCGACGCCGAGCAGCGTGACCTGCTGCCGGGTCTGCGCCTTGAAGGCCGCGACCTCCTGCGCCCGCTTTTCCTCGGGCGTGAGTTCCTTGGCCTTTTCCTTCGGCTTCTGCGCCGCGATCGCCTTCACTTTCGGCGGCGGCGGCGGGAAGGTGACGGCGCCGTCATGGGTGACGAGCGCCCCGCGGATCACGTCATCCTCCATGTTGACGAAAGGCGCGCCGTTCTTCTCGGGCGTGAGATCGTCCATCATGTGGCGGATGTTGTTGGCGTAGAGCGTCGAGCTCTGCGTCGCCATCCGGCTCGGGAAATCGGTGTAGCCGATGATGGTGACACCGTGATCGGTCGTGATTTTCTCGTTCGGCACGGTGAGGTCGCAGTTGCCGCCACGCTCGGCGGCGAGGTCCACCACCACGGAGCCGGGCTTCATCGCCTCGACCATGTCCTTCAGCCACAGCTTCGGCGCGTCGCGGCCCGGAATGAGCGCGGTCGAGATCACCACGTCCATCTCGGGGGCGAGCTCGCGGAACTTCTTGAGCTGGGCCTCGCGGAACTCGGGGCTCGAGGGCGCGGCATAGCCGCCGGTCGCGGAGCCGTCCTGCTGCTGTTCCTCGAAGTCGAGATAGACGAACTCGGCGCCCATCGACTCGATCTGTTCGGCGACCTCGGGCCGCACGTCGAAGGCGAGCACGATCGCGCCGAGCGATGCGGCCGTGCCGATCGCCGCGAGACCCGCGACGCCCGCGCCGATCACCAGCACCTTCGCCGGCGGCACCTTGCCCGCCGCCGTCACCTGGCCGGTGAAGAAGCGGCCGAAGTTGTTGCCCGCCTCGATGACTGCGCGATAGCCCGCGATGTTGGCCATCGAGCTCAGCGCGTCCATCTTCTGCGCGCGGCTGATGCGCGGCACCATGTCCATGGCGAGCGCGGTCACGCCCTTCGCCTTCAGGCTCTCGAGCAGCTCGGCGTTCTGCGCCGGATAGACGAAGCTGATGACCGTCTGGCCCGACCGGGTCATCTCGACCTCGGACGCCTCGGGCGGGCGCACCTTCACGACGATATCGGCGCGGCTCCAGAGATCGGCGGCGGTCGGAACGACCTCGACACCGGCGGCAGCATAGGCCTCGTCAGTGAAACGCGCGGCGCCACCGGCGCCGGTTTCCACGATGCAGGTATATCCGAGTTTCTTGAGCAGTTGGGCCGACTGCGGCGTCAGCGCGACACGCGCTTCCCCCTCGCATATTTCCTTCGGGGCACCGATGATCACGGAATGCGTCCTCTTCCTTCCAGGTGGCGCGGATTCTCTCGATCCACTGCCGGATTCTACATACATAGAGTTGGGTGAGTTCTATTTTTCCCCCATTCCCATGTCAAACACCGCGACTACCGCCCTTCCCCTGGGAAATAGCCACGACACGAGTGCGGCAAGGGCGCCGGAATCCGGCCCCACCACCGTTGCCATCTATCTCTGCCAGAGCGCCAACAAGCAATGCCCTGAATTGGCCGGTTGACAGATCGTTTAATTGTTATCGCGTCTTTGGGGCGATCGGGTTGAAACATTTCTCGCCATAGAGGCGAATGGCATGGCCGGACCCCGCCTTTCCCGCCGAGACATCAGGAGACCCCATGCCGATCCTCCGTGCCCGTGCCCTCGCCCTCCTCCTCGCCGCGCTGGCATCTGGCCCGGCGCTCGCCGGCGACCGCCCCGATCCCGCCGACTGGCCCGCGGTGGAGGCGTCCGCCCGCGGCCAGCAGGTCTGGTTTCACGCCTGGGGCGGCGACCCGCGGCGCAACGACTACATCGCCTGGGCCGCCGACGAGGTCGAGGCACGCTACGGCGTGAAGGTCACCCAAGTGAAGCTCGCCGACACCGGCGAGGCGGTCGCGCGCGTCGCGGCCGAGAAGGCCGCGGGGCGTGACACGGGCGGCGCGGTCGATCTCGTCTGGATCAACGGCCCGAACTTCGCCGCGATGAAGGAGGGGGGCCTGCTCTTCGGCCCCTGGGCCGAGGACCTTCCGAACTGGCGCCACGTCGATGTGGCGGGCAAGCCGACCGTGGTGAACGATTTCACCGTGCCCACCGAGGGTCTCGAGGCCCCCTGGGGCATGGCGCAGATCGTCTTCTATCACGACACCGCGCGCCTCCCCGAGCCACCCCGCTCGATCGCGGCGCTCGGTACCTGGGCCGCGGCGCATCCCGGCCGCTCCACCTATCCCCAGCCGCCCGATTTCCTCGGCCTCACCTTCCTCAAGCAGGCGGCCTTCGCGCTCGTCCCCGACACGGCAGCGCTGCAAGAGCCCGTGGACGAGGCGCGCTACGCCGAACTCACCCGCCCGCTCTGGGCCTGGCTCGACGGGCTCGCGCCCGATCTCTGGCGCGGCGGCCGCGCCTATCCGCTCACCGGCACCGCGCTCAAGCAGCTCATGGCCGATGGCGAGATCGACCTCGCCTTCTCCTTCAACCAGTCCGAGGCAAGCGCCGCCATCGCCAATGGCGAGCTTCCCGATACCGTGCGCTCCTACGTTCTCGAGGGCGGCACCATCGGCAACGCGAATTTCGTCGCCATTCCCTTCAATGCCGCGGCGAAGGAAGGCGCGATGGTCTTCGCGAACTTCCTGATCTCGCCCGAGGCGCAGGCCCGCGCGCAGGATCCCGCCGTGCTCGGCAATTTCACCGTGCTCGACATCGCAAGCCTCGCGCCCGAAGACCGCGCCCGCTTCGAGGCGATCGACCTCGGCCCCGCGACCCTTTCGCCCGAGGCGCTCGGGCGGAGCCTCCCCGAGCCGCACCCGAGCTGGATGGAGCGCCTCTCGCGCGACTGGTCCTCCCGCTATGGCGTCGGCGAATAGCCCCATCGATGCTGCCCCCCACCGCCACACCCAAGGCCAGACCTGCGCTCCCCCGGCCCGATGCCTGAGCGCCCCGGCCTTCTCGCGCTCGCGCCCGCCGTCACCCTCGGCCTCATCGCGCTGCCGGTGCTCGCGGGGCTCGCGGGCACCATCCTGCCCGGCCTCGGCCTCGCCCCGGCGCTTGGCGGCACCCGGCTCGACCTCGCGCCCTGGGCGGCCCTTCTCGCCACCCCCGGCCTCTGGCGCTCGGCAGCCCTGAGCCTCGGCACCGGGCTCGCGGCGACCGTGGTCTCGCTCGCCCTCACCACCCTCATCCTCGCCGCCTGGCACGGCACACGGCCCTTCCGCCTCATCGAGCGCGCGCTCTCCCCGCTCCTTTCGGTGCCCCATGCCGCCGCCGCCTTCGGGCTCGCCTTCCTCATCGCGCCCTCGGGCTGGGCCGTGCGCGCCGTCTCGCCCTGGGCCACCGGCTGGCAGACCCCGCCGGACTGGCTCCTGCCCGGCGACCCGCTCGGCCTCTCGCTCATCGCGGGCCTCGCCGCCAAGGAGGTGCCGTTCCTGCTGCTCATGAGCCTCGCCGCCCTGCCGCAGGCCGACGCCGCCCGCGCCCGGCGCGCCGCCCTCACCCTCGGCTACGGTCCGAGCACCGCCTGGCTCAAGGCGGTCTTTCCCCGCATCTACCCGCAGATCCGCCTGCCGGTCTTCGCCGTCCTCGCCTTTTCGCTCGCCAATGTCGAAACCGCGCTCATCCTCGGCCCGAGCACGCCCGCGACCCTTGCCGTGCGCCTCACGCAATGGATGCGCGACCCGGACCTCGCCCTCTGGCTCAAGGCCGCCGCCGGGGCAACGCTCCAGCTCGGCCTCGTCCTCGCCGCGCTCGCGCTCTGGCGCCTCGCCGAGGCCGCCGCCACCCGGCTCGGCCGTGCCTGGATCACCCGCGGCACCCGGCACCCGCGCGACCGCCTGCCGCGTGCCGCGGGCGCCCTTGCCGCCGCGCTCGCGACCCTGCCGATGCTCGCGGGCCTCGCAAGCCTCGCGGTCTGGTCGGTCGCGGGCCTCTGGAGCTTCCCCGACGCGCTCCCCGCAAGCCTCACGCTCCGCGCCTGGAGCCGCGCCGCCCCCGAGCTCGCCGGCGCCGCCCTCACCACGCTCGGCATCGCCGCCGGGGCCACCGCCCTCAGCCTCGCCCTCGTCCTCGCCTGCCTCGAGAACGCCACCCGCCGCGGCCGCGGCGCCGGCCGCGCCCTGCTCGCGCTCCTCTACCTGCCGCTCGTCGTGCCCCAGGTCGCCTTCCTCTTCGGCCTCCAGATCCTCGGCCTCATGGCCGGGCTCGACGGCGGCCCGCTCGCCGTCACCCTCGCCCACACCGTCTTCGTGCTGCCCTATGTCTATCTCTCGCTCGCCGAGCCCTGGGCCGCGCTCGACCCGCGCCTCGCCGCGGCCGCGGCAACGCTCGGCGCACCGCCCGGCCGGATCTTCCGCCGCGTCCGCCTCCCGATGATGCTCCGGCCCATCCTCACCGCCGCCGCCGTCGGCCTCGCCGTCTCGATCGGCCTCTACCTGCCGACGCTGCTGATCGGCGCGGGCCGGGTCGCAACGCTCACCACCGAAGCCGTCGCGCTGGCCTCGGGCGGCGACCGCCGCCTCATCGGCACCTGGGCGCTGGTGCAGGCGGCCCTGCCCTTCGCGGGCTTCGCCCTCGCCCTCGGCCTCCCCGCCCTCCTCTGGCGCAACCGCCGCGCCATGCGGCCCGCCCGATGAACGCCCCGCCCTCCCGGCATGAGGCAGGCCTCACCTTCGAGGAGGTCCGCATCCTGCGCGCGGGCGTGCCCCTGCTCGAGCTTGATGCGCATATCCCGCCCGGCGAGATCCTCACCGTCATGGGCCCCTCCGGCGCGGGCAAGTCCACCCTGCTTGCCTTCGCCACCGGCACCCTCGATCCAGCCTTCACGGCCCGGGGCCGCCTCTGGCTCGACGGCGCGGAAATCACCCACCGCCCGCCGCAGACCCGGCGGATCGGCATGCTCTTCCAGGACGACGTGCTCTTTCCCCACCTCTCGGTCGCGGGAAACCTCGCCTTCGGCCTCAGCGCCGGGATCCGCGGCCGCGCCGCCCGACGCGCCAGGATCGAGGCGGCACTCTCCGAGGCGGGCCTCGCGGGCTTCGGCCCCCGCGACCCGGCCACCCTCTCGGGCGGCCAGCGGACACGGGTGGCGCTGCTGCGCACCCTGCTCGCCGAACCCCGCGCGCTCGCCCTCGACGAACCCTTCTCGCGGCTCGACGCCAGCCGCCGCGCCCGTACCCGCGACTTCGTCTTCTCCCACGCCCGCGCCCGCGGCCTGCCGATGCTGCTCGTCACCCACGATGCCGAGGACGCCATGGCCGCGGGCGGCCCCACCATCCTGCTCGGGGGCTGACGCGGTTCGCCCGCGCCGCGCGCGGCCCGGCCCCATCGACCTTGATCCACATCCCCGGCCCCGAGGCGGTCCCGCTCCGGACCCGGCCCGCGACATTCTCGCGACAAGCCCGCCAACCCGCTTGCCCGACCCCCGCCGGCGCCGCAAGGATGGGAGCCCCGAACCCCCGGAGCGGTCCCATGCTCAGCCAGACGCTCGGCGGCCTCGGCCTCTTCCTCATGGGCATGTGGCTCATGACCGAGGGGCTGCGCGAAGCCGCCGGACCCGCGCTCAAGCGCATCCTCGCCCGCTGGACCTCCAGCGCCTTCCGCGGCTTCCTGACCGGCTTCGGCCTCACCTCGCTCGTGCAGTCCTCGAGCGCCGTCACCGTCGCCACCATCGGCTTTGCCAATGCGGGCTTCCTCACCCTCTCCCAGGCGGTCTGGGTGATCTACGGCACCAATCTCGGCACCACGATGACCGGCTGGATCGTCTCGGTCTTCGGCTTCCGCCTCGATATCGCCGCCGCCGCGCTCCCCATGGTCGGGCTCGGCATGATCCTCCGCCTCGCCTCGGGCCGGAGCCGCAGGGCGGGGCTCGGCACCGCGCTTGCGGGCTTCGGCGTCCTCTTTCTCGGCATCGAGTTTCTCAAGGCGGGCTTCGAGACCGCCGCGGCCGGGATGACCCTGCCCGCCTTCGCCCCGGGCAGCCTCGCGGGCACCCTCGTCTACGTCGGCATCGGCACCCTGCTCTCGCTCCTCATGCAGTCCTCGAGTGCCGCGATGGTCGTGGCGCTCTCCGCCGTCTCCTCGGGCCTCCTCGATCTCGAGCACGCCGCCGCCCTCATCATCGGCGCCAACATCGGCACGACCGCCACCGCGATGATCGCCGCATGGGGGGCGACCCCGGTCGCGCGCCGCGTCGCCTCGAGCCATGTGGCCTTCAACCTCGTCGCCGCGGGCGCCGCCCTCGCGCTCCTGCCCCACCTGCTCGCTGCCATCACCTGGCTCACCGCCACGCTCGGCTTCACGACCGACCCCGCCATCGCGCTCGCGCTCTTTCACACCGCCTTCAACATCCTCGGCGTGCTGCTGATCTGGCCGCTCACCCCCGCGCTCGTGCGTCTGCTCGAGAACCGGTTCCTGAGCCAGGAGGAGGACGAATCCCGCCTCCGCTACCTCGACCAGACCGTGCTGGCCGTGCCCGCGCTCGGCATCGCGGCCGCCCTCAAGGAAACCCGCCGCCTGCGCGACCTCGCGACGCGGGCGATCGGCGCCTGGCTCGCCGCGCCCGACCGCCCGGACCGGCTGCCCGCCGCCATCGCCGCCGCCCACGGCCTCGCCGGCGGCATCGCCGAGTTCCTCGCCCGTCTCACCACCCAGCCGATCTCGCCGCGGGAAGCCGCGGAGATCCAGGGCCTGATGCGCGCGCTCCAGCACTGCGTCGCCGCCCTCGAGGATGCCGGCACCGCCCGCGGCACGCTTGCCGATGTCGAGACCGTGCCGCCCCAGCGCATCGAGCTTGAACACCGGATCCGCGCCCTGCTCGCCCGCCCCGGCGAGATGACCCCGGAAAACGAGGCAGGGCTTCTCGCCCATCGCGAGGAGATCAAGGACGAGCTCGTCCACCTCGCCGCCCTCCACGCGCTCTCGATCGACAGCCTCGATCACGCGCTCCGCGGCATGAACGCCGAGCTCCGCATGCTGCGCCACCTGCGCAAGGCGCACGAGCATCTCGACAGGGCGCCCGCCCCCGAGGGCCCGGCACCCCCTGAAAACGGCGCGGCGCCGCCACCCCCGGCAGCGACGCCCTGATCCTTCAGGCCCCCGGCATGGCGCCGGAGGCCGCCTGTCGCCTTCGCCCGGTCAGTTGCCGAGGCCGGCCTTGATCTTCTCCTCGACGGTGCTGAGGTTGAACGAGCCCGGCGTCTGGCTCGGCGGATAGTCCTGCATCGTCGTGAGGAACTGCGCGGCCAGCCCCTGGATCGGCACCAGCACGAAGGCCCGGTCGAGCAGCCAGTCGTAATAGGTGTTGGCGTTGTGCTGGGCCTTCTCGAACGGATCGCGGCGGAGGTTGGTGATCAGCGGCACCCGGAGCTCGGTGAAGGGCTCCATCCAGACGCCGAACTTCTCGCCGCGGTTTTCGAGGAACACCACCTTCCAGTCGTCATAGCGGGCCGCGACGATCTGGCCGTCGTCGTTCACGTACCAGAACTCGTGCCGCGGCGATTCGTCGGTCTCGCCGGTCAGGTAGGCGGTGAGGTCATAGCCGTCGATGTAGTTGCGGTATTCCCGGCCGTCCAGCTCGACACCCTCGCGCAGCTGCTGCTTAACGTCCGGGTTGCCGCCGATGGCGGCGAACGTCGGCAGCCAGTCCTCGTGGGAGATGATGCCGTTCAGGGTCTCGCCCGCCGGGAAATGGCCGGGCCAGCGCACAAAGGCCGGCACGCGGTAGGCGCCCTCCCAGTTCGAGTTCTTCTCCGACCGGAACGGCGTGGTGCCGGCGTCGGGCCAAGTGTTGTAATGCGGCCCGTTGTCGGTCGAATACATCACCACCGTGTTGTCGGCGACGCCGAGCTCGTCGATCAGATCGAGGAGCTGGCCGACCTGCATGTCATGCTCGACCATGCCGTCCTGATATTCGTCACCGCCCGGCCCGGAGAGGCCGGTATGCTCCTCGCTCACATGGGTGCGGAAATGCATCCGGGTGGCGTTCCACCAGACGAAGAACGGCTCGCCCGATTCGACGGCGTTGCGGATGAAGGCCTCGGCCGCATCGACCGTCTCCTGATCCACCGTCTCCATCCGCTTCTTGGTCAGCAGGCCGGTGTCCTCGATCCGCTGGGTGCCGTCATCGTTGGCCCAGGTGTGGAGCACGCCCCTCGGCCCGAACTTCTCGAGGAAGGTCTGGCCGTCCGCCAGCACCATGTCGGCGGGATAGTCGCGGTTCTCCGGCTCCTCCTCGGCATTGAGGTGATAGAGATTGCCGAAGAATTCGTCGAAGCCGTGCATCGTCGGCAGATGCTCGTCGCGGTCGCCCTGGTGGTTCTTGCCGAACTGGCCGGTGACGTAGCCCTCGGATTTCAGCACCGTCGCCATGGTGACGTCGGTCGCCTGCCAGCCCTGCTCGGCGCCCGGCAGGCCGACCTTGGTCATGCCGGTCCGCACCGGGACGTTGCCGCCGATGAAGGCCGCGCGCCCCGCGGTGCAGCTCTGCTGGGCGTAGTAATCGGTAAAGGAAAGCCCTTCCTTGGCAATGCGGTCGATGTTGGGCGTCTCGTAGCCCATCATCCCGCGGTTGTTGAAGCTGATGTTCCAGGTGCCGATGTCATCGCCCCAGATCACCAGGATGTTCGGCTTGTCCGCCGCCTGCGCCTCCGCGCTCCCGGCGTCCGCCTCCTGCGCCGCCGCGGCACCCGCCGCCAGCGCCGCGAGGCTCACCGCCAGGGCACAGAAACGCGCCGTCCTCGACCAGTTCATGGTGTCTCCCCCTCCAAGATGTGATGGCTGCCCCCGCTCGCGGCTTGCACCGGTACGTGGACGGCGATCCCATGAGCAGGGTAGTCTCCAGTACATTTCAAGAATGGTGCAGATGAACCAATTCAGACACAAACCGTCGCTGGCAGACCTCGCCCCCCTCGACCGGGTGGGGTGGCTCTCCACCCAGCCGGATACCTTCAAGACCTGGGCCGCGGAAAACGGCCGCTGGCGGCGGTTCGTGGCGGGCGAGACGCTCTATTTCGCGGGCGACGAGCCCAACGGCCTCTTCGGCCTCGGCGCCGGGGCGCTCGATCTCACCTTTCCGCTGCTGGGGGACGAGCCGGTGGCGATCCACCGGGCCGAACCCGGCTTCTGGATCGGCGAGGGCACGCCGCTCGCCGGCGGCCGCCGCCTCGTGAGCCTCTCCGCCGCGGCGGAAAGCCGGGTCTTCCACATTCCCCAGGCCGCCGTGCGCGAGCTGCTCGCCCGCGATCCGGCCTGCTGGCAGATGTTCTACGAACAGAGCTTCAACAACGTCACGACCGCCGTGACCCTGCTGGCCGAAGCCCTGGCGCTCAGCCCGCGGGCGCGGCTTGCCCGCCTGCTCCTGCGGCTCGCGGATGCACAGGGCCGCGTGAACGGCAACCAGGACGATTTCGGCCGGCTGATCGGCATGACCCGCTCGAGCGTGCGCCGCGCGCTCGGCAGCCTCGTCGAGGCCGGCGTGCTCCGCACCGGCTACCGCTGGCTCGAGATCGCCGATGTCGAACGCCTCGAGCAGATCAGCCGGGAAGCCTGACGCCCCCCGGCCTCCGGGCCCGGCGGCGCAAACCGCCGGGCCCGGCCGGATCAGGCCGCCCGCCGACGCCGCCAGCGCGACGCGGCATGGACACAGAGCTCCAGCCCCGCCACCACGAGCAGCGACAGCCCCACCAGCGGGAAGAACACGCCGGCCAGCACCGCGATCACGAGGATGGCCTGCGGGATGCGGAAATCCTCCGGCACGCTCGGTGCCCCGAGCGCGCCCGCCGGGCGCCGCTTCCACCACATCACCGCCGCCGAAACCGCCAGCAGCACCATCGCCGCACAGGCCAGCAGCAGCACGATCTGGTTGGCGAGCCCGAAGGCCTGGCCCATGTGGAGGCTCACGCCCCATTCCGCGGCCCGGCCGAGCGGGCCGAGATCGTCGAGCCCCATGTCGAACAGCACCTTGCCGGTATACTGGTCGAGATGCACCACGCGCTCCTGCGTGACGTCATGGGGATAGACCGACGCCGTGAACACGCCGGTCGGCCCGGAGGGCATGTCGAGCGCATAGCCGGGATGCACCCCGAGCGCGTCCAGGGTCGCGACGACCTGATCGAGCGCCGCCGGCGCGCCGTCCGAGGCCCCCGACACCGGCATCGGCTGGTGCTCCATGATCCAGGGCGTCCGGTCGAGCGCCTCGCCTGCGGGCACCTTGGAGACCGGATAGTTCGACCAGTAGCCATCCGGCATCCCGAGCCCCACCGCATAGCTGAGCTTGTAGAACTGCTTGCCCCAGACCCCGGACCAGGGCAGCCCGGAGAAGGCGAGGAAGAGGATGAAGAGCCCGGTATAGAACCCCGTCACCGCATGCAGGTCGCGCCAGAGCGGCCGCCCCCGCGTCCGCCGCGGCGCAAGCACCCCGACATTGCGCCCGCGCGGCCACCAGAGATAGACGCCGGTCGCAACCAGCAGCACCATCCAGCCCGCCGCGGCCTCGATCAGCCGGTTGCCCAGCCAGCCGACGTATTCGAGGCTGTGAAGCTTGCGCACCAGCCACATCGCCCAGCTGCCGGAGGGGCCGCCGTCCCAGGCGCTGCCGAGCACCGTGCCGTCATAGGGGTTCACATAGACCGAGTCCCTGACCCCGTCCGCGCCCGCGATCTTCACCTGCGCGGACCGGTCCGGCGCCGCCGGTGGGAAATAGGCCTTGAGCTCGCCCGGATGCGCGGCCAGCGCCCGCGCCGTCAGGGCCGAAGGCGGCAGCGGCGCCGTGGCCGCGGGCTCCACGAAGCGCAGCGTGCGCTGGGTGACATCGTTGATCTCGTCCTTGAAGAGGTAGACCCCTCCGGTGACCGCCATCAGGACCAACAGGGGCAGGATGAGCAGTCCGGCATAGAAATGCCAGCGCCACACGGCGCGATAGAGCGCAGAGGCCGGAGCCCTGCGAATGGGAGTTTCTGTCATTTTCATCATTCCGAAGTGCAAGAGGGCCGCCGCCCGGCAATCGGGCGCGGCGTATCATGTCGAGACCGGATCAGGCGCCGGTCGCCGGCGGGCCTCTTGCATGGAAGGCAGCGGCCACGCGCCCGGCCGCTGCCACCGGCGGCAGGGGCGGGCGCGGCTGCACCGTGAAGATCCCGGCCAGCAGCTCGAACACGAACGGCGTGACCGGCAACGGATGGAACTGGAAGAACCACGGGCAATGGTCGGAGACCGGCGCGGCGGGCGTGTCGTCCGGCGGGGCGAGCCCGAGCTCGGAGAGCGGGATGTAGAGGATCTCGCTTCCCGTGCAGAGCGTGACGTAACCCTCGCGCACGGGCAACGCGCCGCCGGGGCCAAACAGCCTCAGCGCCAGCGCGACCACGATGGCAAGCGTGGCGATCCCCCGCAGCCACCGGTCCTTCATGCCCGACAGATCCGTCATCGGGGGAAGCGTTATCACACCCGCGTGAGCGGTGTCTTCCCTTCCTGTGTGCCGCCGCGGCAGACCACCCTCCGCTCCCCGGCCCCCCGCGCGCGGGCGCGGCTGGTTTCGGGGGTGGAACGGCGACGATTCATGATTTGTTAATAACAAAATCCAATGATTTCAAAGCGATTTTCGGATTTTCACGGTGAAACGCCCTGTTTTCACCGCCCCACTCGCCCGCCATCGCCAGCGCCGCGGGGCTCTGATATGCGCGAAGGGAGACCTATCCCCCTCCGAGGATCCTGCCCATGCCCGCCATTCCCGCCCCGGTCGCGACGGTCGGCCTGCTGTTCGCATCCAACCTCTTCATGACCTTCGCCTGGTACGGCCACCTGAAGTTCAAGGCCCTGCCGCTCTGGATCGCGATCCTGGTGAGCTGGGGCATCGCCTTCTTCGAATACGTGCTCCAGGTGCCCGCCAACCGCATCGGCTACGGCTATTTCAACGCCTCCCAGCTCAAGACGATTCAGGAGGTCATCACCCTCTCGATCTTCATCGTCTTCTCGACCCTCTGGCTCGGCGAGCCGATCCGCTGGAACCACGCCCTCGGCTTCGCCGTCATCTGCTGCGGCGCATGGCTGGTCTTCCAGGATTTCGGCTGAGGCCCCCTGCATCCCGAAAGCAGACGCAAGCCGCCGTCCGTGATACTCTGGCGCTGGCGGCAACGCTGCGCCGCCTCAGGGTCGGGAGGGGGAAATGTCCGGAACCGACAAGCTCTTCGCCGGGTCGATACCCGACATCTACGACGATTGCCTCGTCCCTCTCATCTTCGAGACATATGCCGAGGATCTCGCCGCGCGGGTGGCCTCCGCCGCACCGCAGGCGGTCCTCGAGATCGCCGCGGGCACCGGCGTCGTCTCTCGGGCGCTCGCCCCCCGGCTGGTCCCCGGCGCGCGCTATGTCGTGACCGATCTCAACCAGCCGATGCTCGACCGCGCGGCCCGGCGCCAGCCGCCCGACCCGCGGATCACCTGGCAACAGGCCGATGCCATGGCCCTGCCGTTCGCGGATGGCAGCTTCGATGCGGTCTGCTGCCAGTTCGGCGTGATGTTCCTCCCCGACAAGGTGCAGGGCTTCCGCGAGGTGCGGCGCGTCCTGCGGCCCGGCGGGCTGTTCTTCCTCAGCGTCTGGGACCGGATCGAGGAAAACATCTTCGCGCGCCGCGTCACCGAAACCGTCGCCGGCCTCTTTCCCGAGAATCCGCCGCTCTTTCTCGCCCGCCTGCCCCATGGCTACCACGATGTCGCGGTGCTGCGCGGCGATCTGGAAAGCGCGGGGTTCGGCCCTGTCGCGATCGAGACCGTCACGCGGCAGAGCCGCGCCGAAACGCCCCGCCTTCCCGCTGTGGCCTATTGCCAGGGCACGCCGCTCCGGGCCGAGCTGGAAGCCCGCGCGCCGCAGGATCTCGAAGCGATCACCGCCCGGTGTGCCGAGGATCTCGAAGCGGAGTTCGGGCCCGGCCCGGTTTCGGGAAAGATCCAGGGCCACGTCGCCATGGCCTCGCGATAGCCCCGCCCGGTCTCACCCGCCCGCAGGCGCCCGCCGATAGCGGAAGGTGCAGCAGGGGGCGCCCGACATGATGGTCTGATCGCGTTCGAGCTTCATCTCCGGGTCATAGCCCTCCACGAAGGCCCCGTCCCGGCCGCAGGAGAGCAGGTGCCCGATCCCGCCCAGCCCCATCTCGCGATACATTTCGGCATAGCGGCAGCGGGTGACATCGAAATCGAAGCGCTCCGGGCTCTGTCCGAGCAGCTCGATCTCCAGCGCCCCGCCCCGGGTCCAGAGCTCGAAAAGCTCGGCGAAGGCCGCCACCGGATCATCCTCGGCCGCTTCGGCGGCGGCGGCGCGATAGCGCGCGCCCTCCGCGATGGCCGCCTTGCGGATCGCGCTGCCCAGGATCGCCTCGGCCCGTTCCCGGCCGATCTCCTGCACCATTTCCTCGAAGATCGGCCCGATCACCTCCGCCTGCGCCCGACGCCGGGCGAGGATCGGAGATGATCCGTCGCCGGTCACGCCTCGCGATCCCAGGTCGGATGGAACTTTCCGGCCGGGGAGAGGGTGAAGATCTCGCACCCGGTCTCGGTCACGCCCACCGAATGCTCGAACTGCGCCGAAAGCGACTTGTCCTTGGTGACGGCCGTCCAGTCGTCGTCGAGCACCTTGGTCTCGGGCCGGCCGAGATTGATCATCGGCTCGATGGTGAAGAACATGCCCGGCTCCAGCACCGGGCCCGAGCCCCAGCGACCGTAATGCAGCACGTTGGGCGCGGCATGGAAGACCCGGCCCAACCCATGGCCGCAGAAATCGCGCACCACGGAGCAGCGGTGCGCCTCGGCGAAGCGCTGGATTGCCGCGCCGATGTCGCCGAAGGTGTTGCCGGGACGGACCTGCTCGATGCCCTTGAAGAGGCAGTCATGGGTGATGTCGATCAGCCGCTCGGCTTTCCGTGCGGGGGCCCCGGCCACATACATCCGGCTCGTGTCGCCGTACCACCCATCGACGATGACGGTGACGTCGATGTTGAGGATATCCCCGGGCTTCAGCCGCTTCTGCGACGGGATGCCGTGGCAGACCACATGGTTGATCGAGATGCAGGAGGCGTGCTGGTAGCCCTTGTAGCCCACCGTCGCCGAGATCGCGCCCGCCTCGCGGATCATGTCGTGGATCGCCGTGTCGAGCTCGAGCGTGGACACCCCCGGCACCACCAGCGGCGCGACGCGGTCGAGAATGTCGGCCGCAAGCCGGCCGGCCGCGTGCATGCCGGCGAAGTCTTCAGGCGAATAGATCCGGATGCCGTCCCTGTTGAGGCGGCCGGGCAGGAAACCATCCAAGGCAGGCTCTCCCGATGTCATGACATCCCGGATTTAGCCCCTCGCGCCCCGGTTTGCAAACCCCCGCAGGCAGACGGCCGCCTCGCGCAGTCGCGATTTGACCCATCCCGCCCCGCCGTGTTCGCCTGCCGCACCCGAAGCCGCACGCGGAGAACCCCGCCCGATGAGACCCGCCGCCCGCCTCGCACTGGCTCTTGCCGCCTGCCTTGCCGCCGCGCCCGCGCTGGCCTGCGGCCCCCGGACCGACTGCGATCTGACCACCGCAGACGGCACGGCGCGCAGCTACCGGGTCGCCCTTCCCGGCCCGCGCGCCGACGGCGCGCCCCCTGGTGCCGTCATCTTCTTCCATGGCCATGGCGGCTCGGCGGAGGGGGCAATGCGGAACGAGGGGCTCGTCGCGGTCGCGGGCGACCTCGGGCTCGCACTCGTCGCAGCGGAAGCGGAGGGCCAGGAATGGTCCGCCCCCAACGCCCCCGGTGCCGGCTCGGCGCAAGGCCGGGGCGACGAACTTGGCTATCTCGATGCGCTGAAGGCCGATCTGGCCGCACGCTTCGGCATCGACCCCGCCCGGACCCTGGTGGCGGGCTTTTCTTCCGGCGCCATGCTCGTCTGGACGCTCGCCTGCGAGCGCGGCGCCGACTTCGCCGGGTTCGTGCCGATGTCCGGCACGTTCTGGGCGCCGGTGCCGCAGAGCTGCCCGGAAATTCCCGCGAACCTCATGCATTTCCAGGGCACGGAGGATACCACCGTGCCGATGGAGGGCCGCCCGATCGAAGAGGCGCATCAGGGCAATCTCGATCAGGCATTCACCCTTGCCGAAAGCCTCAGCGATTTCGGCCCGCCGGAAACCACACAGGAGGGCGATCTCACCTGCACCCGGCGCACCGACAGCGCGGGGCGCATCCTCGATCTCTGCCTCTTCCCCGGCGGCCACAGCTTCCGGCCGGACTTCATCGCCCGGGCCGCAGCGGACTTCCTGCCACCGCCCTGAACCGGCAACCGCTTGCCGCGCTTGCACGAACGCTGCTTTCGCGGCAGGAACATCTGATGGTTGTGCGTCGCGCCAAGACCCTCGCGAGGCGCCTCTGGCGCTGGCTCCGGAAGTTCCTCCTCGTCGCCCTGGCGCTCGCGGTCGGCCTTGTGCTGGTCTATCGCTGGGTCAACCCGCCGATCACCCTGCTCATGTTCACCGAATGGCTCCGGCTCGGGCATATCGAACGCGACTGGGTCCCGCTCGAGGACATGTCGGACTATGTGCCCCTCTCGGCGGCGGCGGCGGAGGACGCGAATTTCTGCAATCACTGGGGCTTCGACTTCGACGGCATCCGGGCCGCGCTGGCCGACGAGAACCGGCTGCGCGGCGGCTCGACGATCAGCCAGCAGGTGGCGAAGAACGTCTTCCTCTGGCCTGGTCGGACCTGGACCCGCAAGGGGCTCGAGGCGGGTTTCACCATCCTCATCGAGACGCTCTGGCCCAAGCGGCGGATCATGGAGGTCTATCTCAACGTCGCCGAGTTCGACGCGGGCGTCTTCGGGGTGCAGGCCGCGGCGCAGCACTACTGGGGCCTCGATGCGGGCGAGCTCGGCCCGCTCCGCGCCGGGCGGCTGATGGCCGTCCTGCCCGCGCCGCGCTCCCGCTCGCCGGTTTCGGGGGATGCCCGGATCAACGCCCGCGGCAAGGCGATCGAGCGAGGCGCGGCCACGATCCGGGCCGATGGCCGCGCAGCGTGCTTTTCCTGACCCTTGCGGCCTCTCGGCGGGTTGAATTGCGCGCGCCGGGGCCGGATAAGAAGAAGCCTCGCGCCCGACACGCCCCGAACCCAGACAAAGGCCCGCCATGCGCCGACTCTATCACCAGACCCTCTCCCCCTTCTGCCGCAAGATCCGCCTCGTGCTCGCGGAGAAGAAGATCGAGGTCGAACTCGTCGCGGAGAAGCCCTGGGAACGCCGGATCGACTTCCTGCGCATGAACCCGGCCTGCCAGGTGCCGGTGCTGAAGATCGACGATCTCGTGCTCTGCGATTCGGGCGCGATCTTCGAGTATCTCGAGGAGACCTTCCCGGAGCCCTCCCTCCTGCCCGAAACGCCGGAAGGCCGCGCCGAGGCGCGCCGGCTCGCGGCCTGGTTCGACGACAAGTTCCACCGCGAGGTCACCGCGAACCTGCTTTACGAGCGAGTGAACAAGAAGCTAGCCCGCACCGGATATCCCGAGAGCGAGAAGATCAAGGCCGGGCGGCAGAACATCCACTACCACCTCGACTATATCGGCTGGCTGATGGAGCACCGGCGCTGGCTGGCGGGCGACACGCTCTCGATCGCGGATTTCGCCGCCGCCGCACACCTCTCCTGCCTCGATTACGTGAACGACATCGACTGGAGCCGCAATGCCGGGCTCCACGAATGGTATGCCAAGATCAAGTCGCGGCCTGCCTTCCGCTCGATCCTCGCCGATCTCGTGCCGGGCTTCACGCCGCCGCAGCATTATGCGGATCTCGATTTCTGATCCTTCCGGCGCGACCGGCGGGCCACCCGTCGCGCCGCGACCGGCCGCAGGCCCGGCCCATGTCCGCTGAGCTTGCCGGGCGCATCCGCGAGCGGGCCCTGGCCGAGGGTTTTGCCGAGATGGGGATCTGCGCGCCCGACGCCATTCCCGAGGCCGCCGGGCGGCTCGAGGGCTTCGTGGCGGCGGGCTACCATGGCGAGATGCGCTGGCTGGAGGAGCGCATGGCCTGGCGCGGCAACCCGGCCGCACTCTGGCCGGCGGCGCGTTCGGTCATCATGCTCGCCGAACCCTACACGCCCGAGGACGATCCGCTCGCCGTGCTCGGCATGCCGGACCGGGGCGCGATCAGCGTCTATGCCCGCGGCCGCGATTACCACGACCTCGTCAAGAAGCGGCTGAAGCGGCTCGGGCGCTGGCTGGTGGCCGAGACCGGCGCCGAGATCAAGGTTTTCGTCGATACCGCCCCGGTGATGGAAAAGCCGCTCGGGCAGGCGGCGGGGCTCGGCTGGCAGGGGAAACACACCAACCTGCTGGGGCGAAACCTGGGCAACTGGTTCTTCCTCGGCGCGATCTTCACGACGCTGGATCTTCCCCGGGACGCGCCCGAGCGGGAGCATTGCGGCTCCTGCCGCGCCTGTCTCGACATCTGTCCGACCGGGGCCTTTCCCGCGCCCTTCCGCCTCGATGCCCGGCGCTGTATTTCCTATCTCACCATCGAGCACGCCGGGCCGGTAGACGAGGCGCTGCGGCCGGCGCTCGGAAACCGGATCTACGGCTGCGACGACTGCCTTGCCGTCTGCCCCTGGAACAAGTTCGCCCAAGCCGCGCGCGACACCGGCTATGCGGGCCGGGCGGAGCAGATGCGCCCGCGCCTCGCGGAACTCGCCGCGCTCGACGATGCAGGCTTCCGCGAGGTCTTCAGCGGCTCGCCGATCAAGCGGATCGGCCGCAACCGCTTCGTACGCAACGTCCTCTACGCCATCGGCAATTCCGGCGAGCCGAGGCTGGCGGCCGCGGCCGCGCGCCTCACGGGCGATGCGGACCCCGTGGTCGCGGACGCAGCTCGCTGGGCTCTGGCGCGTCTTCGACCAGACGCTGGAGATTGCGCTGCGCCATCGGGGCCAGCGGATCCTCGGGGTGGACGAGAATGAGGGTCTGCCACGCCTCCGAGGCGCCCGCGACGTCGCCGCGCTCGGCCGCCGCCGCCCCGGCCTCGAAGAGCCCGGCCGGCAGATCGGGGGAGAGCGACAGCGCGGTCTCGGCGCTTTCCGCCGCCGCCACAAGCTGTTTGTCACGGCGGAGCGCCGCGGCCCGGAGCGCGAAGGCGCCCGCGTTCTGCGGCTCCGCCGCGACCAGCGCGTCGAGCGCGCGGAGCGCCGCGGGCCAGTCGCCCTCGCCCGCCGCTGCCCGCGCAGAGAGTTCGAGCCGCGCCGGCGCGGCCGGCGTCAGTGCATCGGCCCGTGCCAGTGTCTGGCGGGCAAGCCCCGGTTGCTGCTCGAGAAGCCAGAGGCGGCCCGCATCCTCGAAAAGCGCGGCACGAAGCTCGACCGGCATGGCGCGTGAAGTGTTTTCCGCGAGCCCGGTCAGAAGCTGCGCCGCGGTGGCGGTGGCGCCGAGTGCTTCGAGCGCCGCCGCTTCGCAGACCCGCGCCTCGACCCCGCCGTCCGAGCGGCTCCATTGGGCCGCATCCTCGCGCGCCGTTCGCGGATCGGCGGCGATCGCCGCCTCACACTCTTCCGAGGACCGGATTTCCGCCCGGGCCGGCGCCGCCGCCAGCAGGGCCAGCAGCGCAAGACCGATCGCCCTACGCCTCATGGCCGGGCTCCGCGCGCCGGGGCAGTCAACAGGAAGCCAAACCGGAGAGGTACCATCATGGTGCAGCCCAAACTCCCGACACTCGTGACACTGGGTCATGGCTACTCGGCAGCCGCGCTCGCCGCAAGCCTCGGGACGGGCTGGCGCCGGATCGGGACGGTGCGTTCACCGGAGCGGGCGGACGAGCTGCGGCGCGCGGGTGTCCTGCCCGTCGACTGGGCCGACGCCGCCGCGGTCGAGGCTGCGATCGGGGAGGCGAGCCATATCCTCGTCTCGATCCCGCCCGATGCCGAGGGAGACCCGGCTCTCGCGCGGTTTGGAGCAAGCCTCGCGGCAGCCAGGCCGCTCTGGGTGGGCTATCTCTCGACGACGGGCGTCTATGGCGACCGTCAGGGCGACTGGGTGAGCGAGGCCTCGACGCTGCGGCCGGTCAATGCCCGCAGCGAGCGGCGCGTCGCGGCGGAGGCGGCCTGGCGCGCAACCGGCTTGCCGCTCCACATCTTCCGGCTCGCGGGCATCTACGGGCCGGGCCGGAGCGCGCTCGACAGGCTGCGCGAAGGCCGGGCCCAGCGGATCGTCAAGGACGGCCAGATCTTCAGCCGGATCCACCGCGACGACATTGCCCGCGTGCTCTGCGCCTCGATCGAGCGGCCCCGCCCAGGGGCCGCCTACAACGTTGCCGACGATCTGCCAGCGCCGCCACAGGACGTGATCGCCTATGCCGCCGAGCTTCTCGGCCTGCCCTGCCCCCCCGCGATCGCCTTCGAGGATGCAGGCCTCTCGCCGATGGCCCGCTCGTTCTATGCCGAGAGCAAGAAGGTCTCGAACCGCCTCATTCGCGAGGAGCTCGCCGTCGATCTCGCCTATCCCGACTACAAGGCCGGTCTCCGGGCGATTCGGGACGCCGGCGGTTGAGGGCAAGATGCAACAGCGGCGGGAAATCGACCGGAGCCTTTCCTCCGGGCTGGCATTCGGAATGCGTTTCGGCCATGCAGGGACGGTCAATCAAGGAAAAGAGGTCCCGTCGAACAGGGCCGCGAGGTGAGCAGACAATGAGTCAGAGGCAGCGTTGGGCGGCATACGCGGTGGCGGGTCTTGCCACGACGGCTGGCGTTCTGGCCGTGGGCCCGGGCGAGGCGCAGCCGGTGAAGCCGCTGCCCCGTCCGAGCCTCAACCTGTACGGCACCACCGGCCTCATCGACATGCCGAGCGCCGAAGCCCAGCCCGACGGACAGATCGCCATCAGCTACAGCCAGTTCGGCCCCACCGCGCGGCGCAACTTCACCTTCCAGATCCTGCCGCGGGTCTCGGGCACGCTGCGCTACAGCTCGATCGAGGACTGGGGCCAGGGCGACGATCCGGAATACTCGCTCTACGACCGCAGTTTCGACATCCAGTTCCAGCTCCTCGACGAGGATCGCACCGGCTGGCGTCCGGCGATGGCGCTCGGCCTGCGCGACTTTCTCGGCACGGGCGTCTATTCGAGTGAATATCTCGTCGCCTCGAAGACGGTGGCCAAGGATTTCACCCTCACGGCCGGGATCGGCTGGGGGCGGCTGAGCGGGCTCGCGATGACCGAGAACCCGTTCTGTTCGGTCTCCTCCAGCATGTGCGACCGCGACAACGACTACGGCGAAGGCGGCAAACCGGCCTTCGGCAGCTATTTCCACGGCGAGGACATCGGGTTCTTCGGCGGGGTCGAGTGGCGCGCCACCGACAAGTTCACCCTGAAGGCGGAATATTCGCCCGACACCTATTCGCGCGAGCAGAAGAGCTCCGCCTCGGATTTCGAGCGCAACTCGCCGTTCAACTTCGGTGCAGAATATCGCTGGTTCGAAGGCGTGACCTTCGGCGCCTACTACATGTACGGCTCGACCGTCGGCTTCAACATCGCCCTGAGCGGCAACCCCAACAAGCCACTCACGCCGCAGGATCTGGGCGCGGGGCCTCTGCCCGTCAATGCCCGCGCGCCCGGCGCGCCCACCGGTACCGGCTGGGCGGCGAACCCCGCGGCCCGCGACCAGCTCGCCACGGCGCTGGCGGAGGTGCTGAAGAGCGAAGGGATCCGGCTCGAGGAATTCGCCAGCGACGGGCGCACGGCCCAGGTCGTCATCGAGAACCGGCGCTACAACCAGCCGCCCAAGGCCATTGGCCGCACCGCCCGCGTGCTCGCCGCCGGGATGCCCGCGTCGGTCGAGACCTTCAAGGTCACGCTCCTCAACGACAATCTCGAGACCTCGACGATCACCATTCCGCGCCGCGCCATCGAGACCGAAGTCGACACGCCGAACGCCGGCGAGAAGATGTGGGAGAGCGTGACGATCGAGGGCGCCGAGCCCTCGCTCGGCCCCGATGCCTGGAGACGCGACGCCTATCCGGAATTTTCCTGGACCCTCGTCCCGGCCCCCTACCTCTACCTGCTCACCCCGGACGATCCGATCCGGCTCGGCATCAACATCGAAGCCGGCGGAACCGTGGAATTCGCGCCCGGCCTCTCGGTGACCGGCCTTCTCAGCCAGCCGATCTTCAATGCGCCGACGAATCCCGAACCCTCGGAGAGCGTGCTGCCGCCCGTACGCAGCGACACGCCTTTCTACTACGCCAACTGGACGCCAAAGCTCACCCAGCTCAGCGTGGACTACCTCTTCAAGCTCAACGAGAACACATATGGCCGTGTCTCCGCCGGGCAGCTCGAGCGCATGTTCGGCGGCGTGGGCGGCGAAGTGCTCTGGAAGCCGGCCGATCAGAGCTGGGGCCTCGGCCTCGATCTCAACTACGTCGCACAGCGCGACTACTACAGCCCCTTCGGCTTCGGCTACTACGACTATCAGGTCGCGACGGGTCAGGCCTCGTTCTACTGGGATACCGGCTACTACGGGCTCGAGGCCGAGATCGATGCCGGGCGCTATCTCGCCGGCGACTGGGGTGGCAGCTTCCGGCTCACCCGGCGCTTCGCCAATGGCTGGGCGGTCGGGGCGTATTTCACCCTCACGGACGTCACTGCCGAGGAATTCGGCGAAGGCAGCTTCGACAAGGGGGTCACGATCGAGATTCCCTTCCGCTGGACGGTTCCGTTCGAGACCAAGTCGCGCAACAGCGTTTCGCTCACCTCGATCTCGCGGGACGGCGGCGCGCGGCTCGACCTCACGAACCGGCTCTATCCGATCGTGCGCGACTATGACCGCGGCCACCTGAAACAGAACTGGGGCTCTTTCTGGCAATGAGACAGGGTATCCGCCGCTTCTTCCTGCCGATGTGTCTCGCCGCGGGTCTTGCGGCCTGCTCGAACGAGGGCGTGAACCCGATCTTCGATGCGGCGGTCAAGGAGGTCAATCCGTTTGACCAGCCCACCGAGGAAGCCGCGCCGCGCGGCGCCCCGGTGACGCGCGCAGCCGTCAACCGCGCCGATGTGGCGATGATCCGCGCCCGCGTCCATGGTGACAAGGCCCCCACCTATCTCCAGGCCGCGAGCCGCAACGGGCCTTATGTCGATTACATCTCCGGCCTCCGGCAGAGCATCATCATGGTCGGCTCGCAGATCACCGGCACGCGCGGGCTCGGCTACGACCTGCTCTCGGCGACCTCGAGTCAGCCCGACCCGCTCTCGCGCCCGATCCCGGTCGCGGCATGGCCCGCGGGCGTGACCCGGAGCTACGAGTTTCCGGCCAACGGCCCGCAGGGGCGCATCGAGAGCTTCCAGTGCCGCTTCGAACGTGGCCCTGCACGCGAGATCGTCATTCTCGACGAACGCCACCAGGGCATCGAGGTGAGCGAGTATTGCGAAGGCCCGACGGGCAAGTTCGAGAACCTCCACCTGGCCGATGCCAGCACCGGACGGGTCTGGCGCAGCCTGCAGTGGACGGGCTTCCGGCAGGGCAACATCGATATCGAGGTGGTGCTGCCCTACACGGGCGGGACGAACTGATCCCGCTTGGCGGTGCCGCGCCTCAGCGGTTGGCGCCCGGCACCCAGAGCACGTCGGCGCGCCCGTTGTCGTTGGCGATGCGCGCCGCGACGAAGCACCAGTCGGACAACCGGTTGAGGTAGCGTACGGCGGCGGCGTTCACCGTCTCGATCCCGGCGAGTTCCACCACCAGCCGCTCCGCACGCCGGCAGATCGTCCGGCAGGCATGGAGATGGGCGGCAAGCGGCGTGCCACCGGGCAGGATGAAGCTCCGGAGCGGCTCGAGCGCCGCGTTCATCGCGTCGATCTCGGCCTCCAGCCGCTCGGTCTGGGCCGGCACCATGCGCAGGCGCGGATACTTGGCCGTCGCATCGTTTTCCATGTCGGGCGTGCAGAGATCGGCGCCAAGGTCGAAAAGATCATTCTGGATCCGCGCGAGCGCGGCGTCTGCCTCACCCTCGGCATGGAGCCGGGCAAGCCCGAGCGCCGCATTGAGCTCGTCCACCGTGCCATAGGCGGCAACCCGGGGCGAATGCTTGGGCACGCGCGCGCCATTGCCGAGCGCCGTCTCGCCGGCATCGCCGGTGCGGGTATAGATCCTGTTGAGAACGACCATCGCGGCTCACCCTCCCTTGCGGCTGAAATAGACGAAGACGACGATCAGGATGATGGCGATGAACTGCATGAGCAGCCGCAGCCGCATGATCTTGTTCGCGTATTTTCGGTTGAAATCGCCGCCCTTGCCGAAGGTGCCGATCCCGAAGACCAGAACGGCCAGCACGGCGAGGCAGGCGATCGCGGCGAGAACGAAGAGCGGATCGTGAAGCATGGCGCGGGCATCCTGTCCGTGAAGTCATCAGCACCTATCGGATTTGGCCGGCAAAGCAAAGCCCCGGCGCTTTACCAGCCCCCCGCCATCCTGTCGGCGAGCCGGGTGCTGAGCAGGCGACGCATCGCCTCGGCAAGCCGGGTCGGCACCGTCACACGATAGCGCGCGCGGGCTCGACGCGCCTCGAGCGCATGGACGATCCGCCGCGTGCAGGCCGAGGGCGGCAGCTCGAACCGGTCGGGCTTGCCGCGTTCGGCGTAGAGCCGCGGGATCAGCTCACGCTCGTAGCGGAACCGCAGCGCCGAGGCCTCCCAGTCGATCCAGCGCTCGAAATGCGGCACGGCATTCTCACGGATCCGCGTGGTGATCGGCCCCGGCTCCACGAGGCTCACCTGGACGCCCGAGCCCCGAAGCTCGCGGCGGAGCGCGTCGGTCATGCCTTCCATGGCGAATTTCGTGCCGCAATAGGGGCCGCGGAACGGCAGCGCGACGATCCCGAGCACACTGGAGATGTTGACGATCCGCCCCGCGCCCTCACGCCGCATGACCGGCAGGACCCGGTTGATGAGGTCGAAGGGGCCGAAGAGGTTGGCCTCGAAGATCTCGCGGAGCGCGCCGCGCGGCACGTCCTCCATCGCCGCTGGCATGGCGTGTGCGCCGTTGACCACGAGCGCGTCGAGCCGCGCGCCAGTGCGCTCGAAGGTCTCCGCCACCCCCATCGCGATGCTGTCGGGATCGGCATGATCGAGAGGAAAGCTCTCGAGCCCCGCGGCTTCGAGCCGGGCGCAATCCTCCGGCTTGCGGCAGGTCGCGAAGACCCGCCAGCCGCGGCGGGAGAGCGTGCGGGCGGCATCGAGGCCGATGCCGGACGAGCAGCCGGTCAGAAGCACGCTTCGGGTGCGGGGATCAGTCCGTGTCATGGTCGGTCCTGGATATTTTCGGATCGGGAGCGGGGCGCGGCCTCAGGTTTTCCTCCGCCTCTGCCGCCGGGACAACCGCCGCAGCCAGCGGCGCAGGCGGCCGAGTTCGTCGACCTCCTCCTCGATGCGCTGAAGCAGGCGCTCGTCGGGTTCGACGCGCATGATCGCATCGAGCTGCAGGCCGATCCGGGCGATGCGCCCGCCCTCGAGTCGGCGGACGACGAATCGCGCCCCTTCGAGCTTCAACGTCTCGTCGAGCGCGACCTGCGTCCCGAGCTTCTGCGCCAGCCAGTCACCAATCGCGAGATCGCCGGGCGCATCGCCCAGATCGAGATCATAAAAGCCCGCGAGCTCGGAGATTTTTGTCGCCCCGAGGATCGAGAGCTCGCCGAAGAGCGGGCCGAGGCGCCGGGCCACGTCGGGGCTTTCGCGAAACAGGCTATCGAGGCGCGGCAGCCGGTCGCGCGGCACGAGGAAATAGGCGTAGTCGCCGGGCCGGAGCGCGCCCGCCTCGGCCTTGTCCATGATGTTGCCCTCGCGCACGACGAGCAGCGGCCGCGCCCAGGAGGGCACGCGGGTGAGGCCCAGGATGATCGTGTCGGAGCCGATGGGGTAACCGGCGATCTCCTGCTCCACCTGGCCGGGGATGTCGATCTCGACGCGGCTGAGCTTGTGTGTGCTGCTCTTGAGCGCGAGCTTGAGCTTGCGCGCGGCGATCTTCAGCGTCGAGCCCTGGAAGAGCAGCGAGAAGAGCACCACGAAGAAGGCGATGTTGAAGAAGAGCGGCGCATGCTCGACGCCCGCGAGCGTCGGAATCGCTGCGAGGAAGATCGACACAGCGCCGCGCAGCCCCACCCAGGAGATGAAGAGCTTGTCGGCGCGCGCATACCCGAAGGGCGTGAGGCAGAGCCAGACCGCCACGGGCCGCGCGACGAAGGTGAGCACAAAGGCAACGAACGCCCCGGGCAGCGCATAGTCGAGCAGCTCCGTGGGGGTCACGAGCAGCCCGAGCACGAGGAACATGACGATCTGGCAGAGCCAGGTCATCGCCTCGTGAAAACCGGTGATCGAGGGAAAGGCGCGGGTCGGCCTGTTGCCCATCACCAGCCCCGCCATGTAGACTGCGAGCATGCCGCTGCCGCCCGAGAGCGAGGTGAGCGCAGAGATGAGGATGGCGCTCGCCACCACGAAGAGCGGATGCAGGCCGCCCGCCATGGTGATGTTGTTGAGCACCCAGACGGCGGCAGCCCCGAAGGTCAGCCCGAAGACCGCGCCGAGGAGCCCCTGCTGGGCAAAACGCAGCAGCAGGTCGGGACTCGGCATGGTTTCGCCAGAGAGCGCGAGTTCGGTGACGATGAGCACGAGGAAGACCGCGATCGGATCGTTCGTCCCAGACTCGATCTCGAGCGTCGAGCCGACCCGGCTTTGAAGCCTGAGCCCCCCCGTCCGGAGCAGGAAGAACACGGCCGCCGCGTCGGTCGAGGCAACGATGGAGCCGAGCAGCAGCCCCTCGATCGGGCTCAGGTCCAGCACACTCCAGGCCGCGAGCCCGGCCACGGTGGCCGTGATGAGCACTCCGAGGGTCGCGAGGATCAGCGATGGCGCCAGCACACCCTGAAACGTCGATAGTCGCGTTCGCAGCCCCCCGTCGAACAGGATCACCGAGAGCGCGAGCGAGCCGACGAAATATGTGGCCTGATAGTCGTTGAAGACGATGCCGCCGGGGCCCTCCTGGCCCGCCATCATGCCAACGACAAGGAAGACGAGCAGAAGGGGAACGCCGAAGCGTGTGGCAACGAGGCTCGAGAAGATCCCTATCAGCACCAGCGCCGCCCCGACGAAGAGCGCGGTATTGACGAGATATATGCCAGTCATTCGGAACCCGTGGTCATTTCGGTCCCGATGCGAGTTGCGGGCCCAGCGTCAAAAGCAGGTTCCGATGATGGAACGCGGCTCGGCCGGGGGCAAGGCATCCTCGCCCCTCATCACGCCATTTCGAGCGGCCACCGGCAAGAAATGGCTCCGGTTCAGACCGGAGCGGCCGCCTTGTCGCCCACCCGTGCGCAGAGCGCAGCGGCAGCGGCCTCGAGCGCGGCCTCGTCCTCGCTCCGGAACACCACGTTGGCTGAGGGCTTGCCGTCCTGATGGAACGGGTAGCAGCCGATGACCACCTTGGGATGGTCGGCGGCCACCTCACCCAGCGGCGCAGCGAGCAGCCCCTCGGGCATGTTCACCCGCACGGACCGGCTGACCAACGGCCGCCCTCCGCCCAGCCGCGGCACGAGCCCGTCGACCATCACCCGGAAGATCTCCGGCACCCCGGCCATGACATGGACATTGCCGATCGTGAAGCCCGGCGCCTTGGAGATCGGATTGTCGATGAGCCGCGCGCCGTCCGGGATCCGCGCCATGCGCAGCCGCTGCGGGTTCAGGTCGACCTCGGGATTGGCATAGTTCGTGGCAAGGATCGCGCGCGCATCCTCCCGCACGCCGATGCCGACACCGAAGGCCGCCGCCATGCAGTCGGCGGTGATGTCATCATGGGTGGGGCCGATGCCGCCGGAGGTGAAGACATGGGTATAGCGCGCCCGGAGCTGCTTCACCGCCGCAACGATCTCGCCCGCGATATCGGGTACCATCCGCGCCTCGCGCAGATCGATCCCCTTCTCGGCGAGCACCCGCGCCAGATAGGGTGTGTTTGTGTCCTGGGTGCGCCCCGAGAGTATCTCGTCTCCGATCACGAGCATTGCGGCAGTGGGATTGGGCATCGGGCTTGTCCTCCTCTCGCGCCTGGGCCAGGGTCGCGCGCATGAAGTTCGAGACTCCCCTGATCCGCGGCAGGCTTCTGCGAAGGTATAAACGTTTTCTCGCCGACGTCATCCTGGAAGACGGCGCCGAGGCAACCGTCCATTGCGCCAACCCGGGTGCGATGCTCGGGCTCGATGCACCGGGCGAGGCGGTCTGGCTCGAGCGCTCGCCGAACCCCAAGCGCAAGCTGCCGCTGAGCTGGCGGCTCGTGGAGCTCGAGGGCGGGCATTTCGCGGGCATCGACACCAGCCTGCCGAACCGGATCGTAGGGGAGGCACTTGCGGCCGGGGCGATCCCCGAGCTTGCCGGCCACGCCTCCTACCGGCCCGAGGTGCGTTATGGCACCAAAAGCCGCGTCGATTTCCTGGCAAGCGGTGGCGGTCTGCCCGACACCTATATCGAGGTGAAGAACGTCCATCTGCGGCGCGAGGGCGACTGGGCGGAGTTTCCCGATTGCGTGACCACCCGCGGCGCGAAGCATCTCGCCGAGCTTGCGGCGATGGTGGCGGAAGGCCATCGCGCGGTGATGCTCTACGTCATCCAGCGGACCGACTGCGCCCGCTTCCGCCTCGCAGCCGATCTTGACCCCGGCTATGCCCGCGCCTTTGCCGCAGCGCGCGATGCCGGTGTCGAGGCGATCGCCTATGACACCCGCATTTCACCCGAGGGGATCAGCCTTGGCGGGCCCGTCCCGGTCACCGGACCGGCCTGAGCCGCACGCGCAGGTGTCAGAGGCCGAACCCGCCGCGCAAACCGCCCGCAAGCGCCAGCGCGATCACGGCGGACCAGACAGGGACACGAAGCACGGTGATCGCGAGGAAGGCCGCCGTCGCCAGTGTCAGGTCCCCCGGCCCGTGAATCCCCTTGAGAAAGACCGGATCATAGAGCGCCTGGGCAAGGACCCCCACCACAGCAGCATTCACGCCCGCAAGCGCGGCACGCGCCCGGGGCCGCCGCCGCACCCCCTCCCAGTAGGGCATCATGCCGGCGACCAGCAGAAGACCAGGCAGGGAAATCGCCGCAAGCGCGATCAGGCCGCCCGCAACCCCGGAGGGCTCCGGCCCCGCGACGGCACCGAGATAGGCGGCGAAGGTGAAGAGCGGCCCCGGCATCGCCTGCGCCGCACCGTAACCCGCCAGAAATGCCTCCGGGCTTACCCAGCCGGGTGTCACCACCGCGCCTTCGAGGAGCGGCAACACCACATGCCCGCCACCAAAGACGAGGGCACCCGCCCGGAAGAACGCATCGAAGAGCGCCAGCGTATGGCCGCCAAACCCCGCCTGCACCAGGAGCGGGACCAACACGAAGAGGGCCGCGAACACCCCCAGCGCCGGAAGCCCGCTCGGCCGTCGCCATCGCTCCGGCGCGGGCGGAGTGTCCTCCGGCCCGGCCACTTGCGGCAGCAAGAGCCCTGACAATGCTCCGAAGGCAATGGCCGCGAGCTGCGCCTTCGGGTCGGGCCAGAGCGCGAGCAGCGCCATGGCGGCCAGCATGATCGTGATACGAGGCGCATCCGGGCAGAGGCTCCGCCCCATGCCAAACACGGCCTGTGCGACAATCGCCACCGCGAAGACCTTCAGCCCGGCGATCACACCACCACCGAAGCCTGCGCCAAGCGCCGGCGCACCATAGGCAAAAAGCAGCATGAGAAGCGCGGAGGGCAGCGTGAACCCGGCCCAGGCCGCGAGCCCGCCGCGCCAGCCGCCGCGGAGCAGGCCGATCGCGAAGCCGGTCTGGCTCGAGGCCGGTCCGGGCAGGAACTGGCAGAGCGCCACCAGATCAGCGTAGGCGGCATCCCCGATCCAGCCGCGGCGCTGGACGAATTCGTCGCGGAAATATCCCAGATGCGCCACCGGCCCGCCGAACGAAGTCAATCCGAGCCTCACGAAGACGATCAGTATCTCCCGAATCGTCCCCGGTTCGTGCGCCCGCCCGTCCCGCATCATGCGCCTGCCCTGCTTGTTGCGCCTCGGAGGAAGGCCTAGCGGATTCGGCTGCGCCGCGGAACTGAAAAGCCCGAGTGCCCATGCTTTCACCCGCACCGGAAATCGTCTTTAATCGGCCCCATGTGCGTGTGTGGACAGGACGGATGAGCATAATTCGGGGCCTGCCGATAGATCTGGGCGGCGTGGTCTATCAGGGCCGCGCACCGCTCCCCAGCGCCCTGGAGGCGCTCGGCCAGTTACGGGCGGCGGGATTGCCCTACCGGTTTCTCATCAACCGCCTTCTTTCACATGGCCGCGGCCGACATGGGGCTCGACCCTGCCGAGGTTGCGATGATCGGCGACGATGCCAAATTCTACGACCTCGCCTCCGCGATCGCGCATTTCCTCGGCAGCGGGTGCAGGTGAGCCGCAATGGAATGGCATGATGAAGGGATCCTGATCTCGGTGCGCCGGCATGGCGAGAGCTCGGCGATCATCGAAGCGCTGACCCGCGATCATGGCCGGCATGCCGGTGTCGTGCGCGGCGGCGGCTCGCGACGGATGGCACCGGTGCTGCAGCCCGGCGCGCGGCTGGCGCTCCACTGGCAGGCGCGACTCGAGGATCACATCGGGACTTTCCGCGTTGAGCCTGAACCGGGTCTTACCGGCCTCCTCCTTGGCGACAGGGCGGCCCTTGCGGCACTTGGCTCTGTGACCTCGCTCATCGCAGTGAGCCTGCCCGAGCGCGAGGCGCATCCGCGGCTCTACGCCCGGACCCACACGCTGGTGGAATCTCTGGTGGTCGCGCCCGACTGGCCCGGCCTCTACGCCGCCTGGGAGCTCGCGCTGCTGGCCGAGCTCGGCTTCGGGCTCGACCTCGCCACCTGCGCAGCACTCGGCACGTCTGAGGATCTCGTCTGGGTTTCGCCGAAATCCGGCAGGGCAGTGAGCCGGCAGGCCGGTGCCCCCTGGGCCGACCGGCTCCTGCCGCTTCCGGCCTTCCTGCGCGACGGCTGGCCGACGGGCGCCACACTTCCCGCGACCGAGCTTGCCGAAGCCCTGCGGCTGACGGGGCACTTTCTCGAAAACCGGCTCGCGCCACAACTTATGCGCGAATCACTTCCGGCAGCTCGTGCCCGCGCAGTCGACGCGATCCTGCGCGCCGCGGCGTTGTAGCAGCAGTAGACGGCGGCGACGCGCACCGCATTGGCCGAGACGCCGGACGTGTTTCTTGCGCTCGGCCGCAGCTGCGATGCTGCCCGCAATGATCGGAAAGCCGCCACTTCAAATGCAGGCACGTGCTCAAATCTCCGCGTCCAAAGAGCGCGGATTGAAATCGGAGATGGATTCAAGGGGAAGAGATTCGGCGCCGGGTGGCGCTCAATTTAAAAAGGCAGCGCCCGAAAGCGCTGCCTTTTCCAAACTCTGTTCAGACGCAGGACTGACAGTCAGTGGACCGCACACCCCACATATGCGCGCAAACGCGATCCGATCAGGAGTTGTCGTCGGAGATGGCGTAAGCGATCGCGGCGAGACCGATCACCGGGATCAGCCAAGCAGCGTTGGAACCGCCCATCGGCTCGGGCTCGGCAACAACGACGGGCTCTTCCGGAGCTTCGAAAACCAGGTTGCCTGCGAAGGCATGACCGGCAAGCAGGAGCGCCGCCGCGGTGGTCACGATGAACTTCATTTTTGTCCTCCTAAGAGTGCGGGTCTGCGAAACTGCTAACTCACCCGGACCTGCGATCGGACGAGCTAATGAGGAAACTCTACGCAACATTCCACAGCGTTTTCAATCACCGATGGCGCGGCCCGGCACGATTTGTCCCATGTTGTCAAATTAGCAACACCGGGGTTCCGACCTGGGCGCGGTCGTACACCTCGAGAATATGCTCGTTGAAAAGGCCAATGCAGCCATTGGACGACTGTCTGCCTATCTTGCGGATATCATTGGTTCCGTGGATGCGATAGGCAGGCCAACCAAGGTTCAGCGCGCGGATTCCGAGTGGGTTATCCGGCCCCGGCCCTACATATCTGGGGAGATCGGGATTGCGATCGAGCATGTTCTCGGTCGGTCGCCATTCGGGCGCCGGCCGCTTCAGCGTGATCTCCGTCCGGCCCCGCCGGGTGAGCTGGTCGGTGAGCGGAACGGAGGTCGGGTAGACCCGATAGAATCCGTCCGCACCCCAGTAGTGCAGCACCCGGTCATTGGTGTCGCAGAGAATCGCATCGCGGCTAACGCTGTCGAAGTAATCCTGCCAGTGCCGCATCTGCAGGCCGGAGATTCGCCGCTTGAGGCGTGGAAGGTCCTGAGAATCCGGCACGAAGGTGTCGAGCGGATCCTCCTCGGTGGAGGCAATCGCCCGGCTGGCAGCCCCGCCAAGCGCGGCGCCAAGGGCGAGCCGGGAGAAGGCCCGGCGGGAAAGGGAAAAGGTCATCGCTCTGCTCATGCTACTCTTGGTTGCAAACGCTCGTTTTGCAGTCCGACCGGCCATTACGGCCCGATCTCCAGAACCGTGTATATCAAATCACAGTTCCTCTGCGAAGAGGACGCGCCCAGGGAATGGATTTGATCGATTCCGGCAAAGCCGCTAAGCAGAGGGGCACAACCGCAAATGGATGGAATGGCTCATGCTTCGTGCGTTTCACGCAGTTCTCGCCCTGGCCCTGCTGGTTCTCGCCGCATGTGCGTCTTCCAATGGAAGCCCTGGGATCGGCGAGATCAGCCCCGGTGATGCCAACGCGATCCGGCTTCGTCATCTCGATGCGGTGAACGCGGCCCGAATGCAGCATGATCTTCCGCCGGTCCAGCTCTCGGCCGAGCTCAACGCCGCCGCCGAGACCCATGCCCGCGACATGTCGATCCAGGGCCGTGCCTGGCACTTCGGCTCGGACCTCACCAGCCCGCGAGAGCGGGCGTTCCGTGCCGGGTATCGCGGCGAGATCGTCGGGGAGAACATTTCCGAGGGGACCGACAGCGACCTCGTGGTGCTGAAAACCTGGCTCGATTTCAAGGATACGCGGGACGTGATGCTCGATCCTGCCGCCCGCGGTCTCGGCCTTGGCTGGTATCGTGACGCGACGGGCAAAACCTGGTGGGTTCAGGTGGTCGGGCAGTAAGCCCGACCCAGCGCCCGGAGTGTGTCAGGCGAGGATGGTGATCGGCGTTCCGGTCGGCACAAGCGACCAGATTTCCTCTATTTCCCGGTCACTTACGGCGATGCACCCCGCGGTCCAGTCGCGCTTGCCCTTCTCGGAAGTCCGACGCGGTCCGCCGTGGATGAAGATATCCCCGCCCGGGTCGACGCCGAAGGCCAGCGCGCGCGCCATGTCGTTGGCATTGGGATAGCTGATCCCGAGACTCAGGTGATACTCGCTGCGCGGATTGCGGCGGTTGATGTAGTAGCGGCCCTCCGGCGTCCGGCCGTCTCCAAAACGGCTCTTGTGGCCATGCGGCGTGAAGCCGAGGCCGATCCGGTAGCGCTTGATCGTCTTTTCTCCCGACATCAGCGCCAGAACGCGGTTCTTCTTCGAAACCACGATATGATTCGCCCGCGGCTGCACCTTCTGGGCGAATGCGACCGCCTGCTCGGGCATCATGCCCGCGCCGAGTAGGCCGGCGGTCAGCGCAAGCGCACTGCGCCGGGTCCAGAGAGATATGTTGTCAGGATCGCCGTCACACGGCGTTACATGATCCCCGCTGTCCCGCAACCAGGAATTTCTTGTCATGTTACTGCTCTGCTCATCAAGATCACGGCGCCCATTCGGGCATGCCAATTTTTGTCTGGCATGGTTTATATACGGCTAATGCCTCGAATCGAAACAGAATCGGCGCAGGCCGAGATGCTGTGGCAAAGGCGCCACGCCACGCCGCAAAATGTGATCGATTTTAGGGATCAAGCCCGAAGGCCGGATGATGACGGATCGCGCCGGCCGGAGCGGACCTCTCGAAGGCGCGGATCAATACGAACTCAGGCGGAATGCCCCTGCAGGTGACCCCGGGATCATGCGCGAAGCCGAAGCGTGCGTAGTAGCCCGGATCACCAACCAGAGTGCAGCCCCGCGCACCAGACACCACGAGCCGCGCCAGGCCCGCCTTCACCAGCGCGATGCCGATTCCCTCGCCTTGGTGCTCCGGCACGACTGCAAGCGGACCGAGCGCGAACCAGCCCGGGCTCTCGGCGCCGATCTGCACGGCGGAAAATGCGACATGCCCGACGATCTCCCCGCCCTCGACCGCAACCAGGCTCACTGCGAGCGCGCCGGACGCACGCAGATCCTCCACGATCCGGGCCTCGCTGCCGTCGCTGTGGGGATGACCCGCGAATGCGGCCTCGATCACATGACCGATGGCGGACCGATCGGCCGCCCGTTCGTCGCGTAGGACTGGCCCCCTCATGCGGGCGGCAGAGCCCCGGTCTTCTGCCGCCGGGCACGCTCGGTCGCCGACTTGAGCTGACCGCAGGCTGCCATGATGTCCTCGCCCCGCGGCGTACGCACCGGCGAGGCATACCCCGCACGGTTCACGATATCCGCGAAGGCGGTGATCCGATCGGCATCCGATCGTTCGTAGGGCGCACCGGGCCAGGGATTGAACGGGATGAGATTGATCTTCGCCGGAATGCCGGCGATCAGCTTCACGAGCCGGCGCGCATCCGCATCCGTATCGTTCACTCCCTTCAGCATCACGTATTCAAACGTGATCCTCTCGGAATTCGACAGCCGCGGATAGGCGCGGCAGGCATCGAGCAGCTCGGCAATCTTGTATTTGCGATTGATCGGCACGAGCTTGTCGCGCACCTCGTCCGTGGTCGCGTGGAACGAGATGGCCAGCAGACAGCCGATTTCCGCACCGACACGCGCAATCTCCGGCACGATCCCGGACGTCGAGAGCGTGACACGGCGGCGCGAGATCGCGATCCCGTCGCCATCCATCGCGATCAGCATCGCATCACGCACATTGTCGGTGTTGTAGAGCGGCTCTCCCATCCCCATCAGCACGATGTTGGTGATGAAGCGTTTCGCGGCCGGTTCCCGCCCCCATTCGCTGAGATCGTCCCGCGCAACGAGGATCTGCCCGACAATCTCCGCCGCGGTGAGGTTGCGCACCAGCTTCTGCGTGCCGGTATGGCAGAAGGAACAGGTGAGCGTGCATCCCACCTGGCTCGAGATGCAAAGCGTGCCGCGATCATCATCGGGGATGTAGACGGCCTCGACCTCGTGCCCGCCTTCGATCCGCAGCAGGTACTTTCGCGTGCCATCCGAGGAGACCTGTCGCGTCACGATCTCGGGGCGCCCAATCGAGAAGTTCTGGGCGAGGAGCGCGCGATACTCCTTCGAGAGATTGGTCATCGCGGCGAAGTCCTGAACACCCCGATGATAGATCCAGCTCCAGATCTGGCCAACGCGCATCTTCGCCTGCCGCTCGGGTGTTCCAGCCGCGATCAGGGCTTCACGCAGCGCGTCGCGGGTCAGCCCGACGATATTGGGCAGGCCCGCCTCTGCCAGCTTACGCGGCAGGGTCAGAACATCCTGAGTGATCGGTGCAGTTGCAGGCACGGGCTCTCCATCCGGGATCTGGGCACACCAAAAAGGGCGGCAGACCCACCCTAGATAGCATTTTCTGCGCAATCCGCCAGAGGGCGGATTACTTGCAGCGTGCTTCCGCGTCGTTCACCGCGGCGGTGAAGCCCATCAACGAGAAGCTGTCGATCGTCGTGGTACCGCGAGAGGAGACCGCGGTGATCTTTGCATCCGCGCCACCACGCATGGCCGCGACAACACTCGAATCATCGGTCGCATCGGTCCAGGCCCATTCCGAGGCATCACCCGATCCCGGCGTCATGGTGAAGGACTTCGAACCGATCTCGATCTTCACGGGCGTCCCCGAATCGAAGGGATAGCCGCCGGTGAAGCTTACCTCGTTCGACACGCCCTCACCTGGCCGGAAGGCGACGAAGAGGCGAATATCGCCCCGGCGCACATCGACGCTCTTGCCATCGCGGCGTGCTGTGGATGTCGTCGGCGGCGAAACGATGTAGCATTCCTTCGGGCTCTGGGCGACGAAGACGGACCAGTCGGTATGGCTCGCCACCCGCTCGGAACCCTGAGCCACTACGGGCCCGGCACCGACGAGCGCGATCATCAGCGCGGTCGGGATCCACGGCGTACGCATCATCTGCATGTATCTCCTGCTCGTTCACCTTCGCTCGTTCCGCACAAGCGCGGTTTCCGCCATGCGCCGCTGCGGTCAAGCTTTTTTCGGCTTTGCCGGACGCACTCTAGCCCAGACCGTGCCGATTTTGCCAGCCCCTTGCCGGACATTCACTCGCCCGTGACCGATGAAAATTGTCTCGTTCGGGCTGCCGAGACTTGTTAATGGGCGCATTTACTGACCCGGCCGGCGTATCGCGGGCGCGCAACCATGGATTGCGGAGACCGCAGAGCCAAGGCCGGAAACAATCTTAATACGGGTGAGAGCCCTTTGCGACGGGAGTTGGACGATGGCGGACTCGGTTCTGATGGCGGAAGTGTGGCGCGGCGAGTTCGCGGAATCGATCCATCGGGGGCACGCGGTGGTCTGCGATGCCAAGGGTGAGATCCGTGCGGCCTGGGGAGATCCCGACGAGGTGATCCTGCCCCGATCGTCCTGCAAGATGCTCCAGGCACTGCCCCTCGTCGAAAGCCAGGCGGGCCGGCACCTCTCTACCGAGCAGCTCGCGCTCGCATGTGCCTCGCATCAAGGCGCCCGGATGCATGTGGAGCGGGTCGCACGCTGGCTCGAAGAGCTCGGCCTGAGCGAATCCGATCTGCGCTGCGGGCCGCAAGTGCCCGATGATCCCGAGGAGCGCCACCGGCTGCGCGAGCAGCACGAAACGCCCTGCCAGCTTCACAACAACTGTTCGGGCAAGCATGCGGGCTTTCTCATGCTCAATCGCGCGCTCGGCGGCGATCCCGAGTACGTCGATCCGTCGCACCCGGTGCAGCGCGCCGTGCGCACGGCCTTCGAGGAGATGACCGGGATGGAAAGCCCTGGCTACGGCATCGATGGCTGCGCGGCGCCGAATTTCGCCACCACCGTGCACGGCCTTGCGTTGGCGATGGCGCGGATGGCCGATCCCCGCGGACTTGGCGCAGTGCGGGAAGATGCCGCGCGGCGTCTCGTTGGCGGAATGCTCGCCCATCCGCTTCTTGTCGCGGGCGAAGGGCGGGCCTGCTCCGAACTCATGGAAGCGGCCGGCCGCCGCGTCACGGTCAAGACCGGCGCGGAAGCGCTTTTCACCGCCATCCTGCCCGAGCAGGGCCTTGGCGTCGCGCTCAAGATCGAGGATGGCGGCACCCGCGGCTCGGAATGCGCGATCGCCGCGATTCTTGCCCGCCTCGGCGTGGTCGATGCCGCCGACCCGGCCGTACTGCGCCGCCTCTCCCCGCCCATTGAGAACCGGGTAGGCGCGAGCGTTGGCAAGATCGCTCCGGCGGAGGCCTTCTGGCAGGGTGGCGCCCGCCTCTGAACTCAGCCCGCTCGCAGCACACCGGGGCCCGCTCGGGCCCCGGATTCATGCTGCACCCGCGAACAAATCTGCTCATGGACTGATCGGATGGCGCGATTTCTGCACGAAATCCGCACAAAGGCCGCAATAACGCCGATCATTGCTGATTTAGCAACAAATCAAAATCCCGATTCGCGATAGCATCAAGATGTCAAGCGGCATGCGCCGCGGCGGCATGCAGACCTTCGTCGCGGTTTTTCCAGCACGCCCGACACAGACGACCCTTGTTCCCACGCGCCACGCGCGCCGAGTACCCAGGAGTCTTCATGATCGAGCTAATCTTCATCGCCTGCCTCGCATCCGGATCCGGGGCCTGCGGAGAGCGCCAGATCCTTAGCCTGCCCGATATCGGCCTCATGGGCTGCATGACCACCGCGCAAGCCCAACTCGCCGAGTGGACCGAGCAACATCCCGGCTACCGCGTAGACCGCTGGAGCTGCGGCTGGGCTGACCCGAACAAGCGCGACGCGTAAGCGTGGCGCAGGCGCGGCTTCAGGCCGCCCCGCCCCGGACAATCATCACCGAGATCGCCGCGTGCTGCGCGACGTAGCCGGCGTTCGATCCCCCGAGGAACGACAGGCGGCCCGGCATATGGGATGCCATCACGATGAGATCGGCCCCGATCCTCCCGGCCTCGCGGAGGAGCCGCGCGTCGAGATCCACCGCGACGTCATGATCCTCGATCGGGTCCGCGGCGATCGCGACCCCGAGGCGTGAGGCCTCCACCGCAGCAAAGGCATTAAGCTTCTGGCAATACTCCTGATAGGTGTGGGCGACACGGCTCGGCGCCGAACCGGCAACTCCGACGAAGGATATCTCCGAGCCGTAGATCTTCGCGAGATCGGCGGCGGTTGCGATAGCCTTGCCGAGCTTTTCCGCATGTTCAAGGTCCACGGGCACCATGATCCGGCGATACATCTTCCTCTCCTTCCAGTCTTTTCCGCCTGCCCCCTTCAAGCGGCGGCAGGCGACTTTGTGGCCCGGGACGGACGGTTTGTCGCAAGCCGCCTCCACCCGGACCCGCAGGCTACTACCCGGACGGGACGTGCGTCCAGCCAGACACCCAGCGCGGCCCATAGAACGTCGCGCCGCGTGCGATGCCCTCTGCCTCGAGCCGCCCGTCCCGCAACGCGGCAGCGATCTCGGCCTCGGTCGCGAGACCTGCGGCGACAATCTCCGGCGCAAGCGTGCGTACCAGTTGTTCGAAATACCAGATGATCCCGCCCGGTCCGCAGGATGACTTCTGAAAGGCCGCGAGTTCCGGCCATGGCAGCCCCGCCGCGCGGAAGGTCGCCCCAAGCGACGACCCGAGGCCTGGCGCCACGCCCCGATATTCGTAGGCGCCGACGATCCACCGGCCAATCTCGCTCAGAAGCGGCACTTCCGGGGCACTGCCGATCTGCCTTACATCGAACTCCATGAATGCAATCGCCCCGCCTGGCCGGACATGGCCGATCAGGCGCGCCAAGGTTCCGACCGGATCCTCAAGATAGGGCAGAATGAAGCGCCCGACGAGCGCATCGAATCGCTTTGTCGGGACGAAAGTATTCAGGTCCGCCACCTCGATCTGCACCGCGAGGTCACCGACGGCGGCGATCCGGGCCGCCGCGAGCGCCGCCGAGTCCGCCGCGCGCTCGACCCCGAGGACCGCGCCGGCCGGCCCGACGAGACGCCCTAGGAGCATGGCGACATCCCCGGCGCCGCTGCCGATCTCGAGCACGGAATCACCACGCCCGATACCCGCCCGCCGGAACAGGGCCTCGGTCTCGGCCTCGATGAGTGCGGCCTGCCGTTCCAGCCGCACGAGCTCCCGCGAGCTTCGACCCAGAAGATAGTGATCCTGCATCGCCCCGCCCCTCCACGGCCAGGGGGGCCATACCCCACGCTTCAGCTTAGCACGATCGCCGGCCGAAAGCTGGCGCAATCGCCCAGCCGCCGCTTGGTGCTGCCCTGGCGCGCGCCGATAAACCTGCTCTGGCGGGGGCCGCGGCGCCCCCGGCGCGCCTTGCTCGCCGCACCGATTGCGGATAGAGAGCGCCGGATGACACGGATGTTCGACATGGACGATCATGCACGGCTGCCCTGGCGGTTCCACGGGCGGCGCCTGCAGCTACGGGCCTCGGCCCGAGTGCGCTAGAAACGCGCCCTTCGTTCGTTCATGAGCCACGTGCGGGAGGAAATCATGTCCGCAGCCAACACGACCCCCAAGACCCTCTACGACAAGATCTGGGATGCCCATCTGGTTGATGAAGCCGAAGATGGCACCTGCCTGCTCTACATCGACCGCCATCTCGTCCACGAGGTGACGAGCCCCCAGGCCTTCGAGGGCCTGCGCATGGCCGGCCGCAAGGTGCGCGCGCCGGGCAAGACCGTCGCCGTGCCGGACCACAATGTCCCCACCACGCCGGACCGCACCAAGGGCATCGCCAACGAGGAAAGCCGCATCCAGGTCGAGGCGCTCCAGAAGAACGCCGAGGAAGCGGGCATCGAATATTACGGCGTCGATGACATCCGCCAGGGCATCGTACATATCATCGGGCCGGAGCAGGGCTGGACCCAGCCCGGCATGACCATCGTCTGCGGCGACAGCCACACCGCGACCCACGGCGCCTTCGGCGCGCTGGCACACGGGATCGGCACCTCCGAGGTCGAGCATGTGCTCGCGACCCAGACATTGATTCAGAAGAAGTCGAAGAACCTGCTCGTGAAGGTCAACGGCTCTCTCCCGACGGGCGTCACCGCCAAGGACATCACCCTCTCGATCATCGGCAGGACCGGCACCGCCGGCGGCACCGGCTACGTGATCGAATACGCCGGCCAGGCGATCAGCGAACTCTCCATGGAAGGCCGCATGACCGTCTGCAACATGGCGATCGAGGGCGGCGCCCGCGCGGGCCTCATCGCGCCGGACGAAAAGACCTTTGAGTATGTGAAGGGCCGGGCGCATGCGCCCAAGGGTGGCAACTGGGAGATGGCGCTCGCCTACTGGAAGACGCTCTTCTCCGATCCCGGCGCGCACTACGACAAGATCATCGAGCTCGAGGCATCGGAGATCGCGCCCGTCGTCACTTGGGGGACCAGCCCCGAGGACGTGCTGCCGATCACCGGCGTCGTGCCGTCCCCCGAAGACTTCAAGGGTGGCAAGGTCGACGCCGCGCGCCGCTCGCTCGAATACATGGGGCTCACTCCCGGCACCAAGCTCTCGGACATCGAGATCGACACGGTCTTCATCGGTTCCTGCACCAACGGCCGCATCGAGGATCTGCGCGAGGTCGCGAAGGTCATGGAGGGCCGCAAGGTCAAGGAAGGTCTGCGCGCCATGGTCGTGCCCGGCTCGGGCCTCGTCCGTGCCCAGGCCGAAGAGGAAGGCATCGCCCAGAAGCTCATCGATGCAGGCTTCGAGTGGCGCATGGCCGGCTGCTCCATGTGCCTCGCGATGAACCCCGACCAGCTCGCCCCCGGCGAGCGCTGTGCCTCGACCTCGAACCGCAACTTCGAGGGCCGTCAGGGCCGCGGCGGCCGCACCCATCTGCTCTCGCCCGCCATGGCGGCAGCGGCGGCGGTCACCGGCCGCCTGACGGACGTGCGCGAGCTGATGTGATGCCTTAGGGCCCCGCGAGGGGTCCTTCGACCCTCTCCCGGGCAACGGCGGCCTGAGCCCGCGGGCTATCGCTTTCCTTCCGGCCGCAGCGCCAGTGTCGCCGCGGCGTGGTCTTTGTCCTGAGTGTTGACCAGCCGGATCGGCGGCCCGTCGCGCGCACAGAGCCGACGTCCGCCTCCGAGCAGGATCGGAACGATGTGCACGATGATCTCGTCGAGCAGCCCTGCCTCGAGCGCCTGACGCGGAATATCCGCCCCGAAAAGCCCCACATCCTTGCCGCAGGCCGCGTCACGGGCGGTGCGGATCGCCAGATTGATGTCCGCCGTCAGGAACGTCACCGGCAACGGGCTCGCATCCGGCGGCCTGTGAGTCAGCACGAAGATCGGGCCGGACCACCGGCCGTGATAGGGCACCACAACGTCCCAGTCCCGCGCCGCGCATTCGTCATGCCAGACGCGTCCCGCGATGATGGCCCCGATCCGGCCGGGCGTCGTCTCGGCCTCCCGTCCCGGAAAATCGTGTCCGAAGACCCAGCCGACATCTCCATCCGGAGCGGCGATATAGCCGTCCAGAGACGTCGCGACATGCCAAATGACCGATCCGCCCATTCCCCGACCCTATGGGATCAGCCCCTGGCGCGGAAGGCCCGCAAACAGGGTGGGTGCGAAGGCGCGATCGCGGCCCGAAAGCGTCACCGCGGCGGCGGACTCAGCGCAGCCGCGGCGGCAGCGGCGTGACCCGCAGCCCGGCAAGGTTCTCGCTCGCCACCTCGAGGAAGCGGATATCGGGCCCGCGCAGCTCCTGAAGCGCGCGCAGCTCCTCGAGCCGGCCAACGACCTCGGCCCAGCGGGCCCGCGCATTCGCCGTATCGGCCTCCGCAGCCTTCCAGCAGCAGACCCAGACGTCCCGGCTCCGCTGCGCATCCTCGGGTTGCCGGCTCGCAAGTTCGCGACGGATCTCGAGGCTCTCCTCGAAGGCATCGAGCGCGTCCCGCCCATCCTCGAGCGCCAGGCAGACATCGCCGATCCGCTCGAGACTGACCGCGACATCGCGCAGCCAGTCCTCGCCATCGGGATCCGAGGCGGCGAGATCGCGCCGGATGCGCAACCCCTCCTCGAAGGCCTCGAGCGCCCCCGCGAGATTTCCGAGCTCCAGCCGCATGTCGCCCACCCGGTTGAGGCTGATCGCGAGATCCCGCGCCAACATCGCGCTCTGCGCATCCATCTCGAGAAGGCCGCGGGCAATGCCGAGGCCCTGCTCGTACGCGTCAAGCGCCGCGCCCGGATTGCTGAGCCGGTAATTTATGTCACCGATCCGATCGAGGCTCACCGAGACATCGCGCGCCCAGCCCACGTTCTCCGGCTCCCGCTCGACGAGGCGGCCCTGAAGCGCCAGGGCCTCGTAATGCGTGGAGAGAGCATCGATGAGATCGCCGTCAAGGATCTGCATGTCGCCGATCTTGCCGAGCGCCAGCGCCAGATCGCGGAGATGCCCCGAATGGCTGTCGTCCCGCTCCACCAGCGCCCGACGCAGCCGGAGGCATTCACGATACGCGGCAAGCGCCCCGGGCCGGTGGCGGCGCAGGCTCTGCACATCTCCGATCCGCTCGAGGCTCACGGTCACATCGCGAATGAACCCCGCATTCTGCGGCGCCCTGCGCGACAGGCCGCGCACGAGCGCGAGCCCTTCCTCGAAGGCGTCGAGCCCCGCGGCCAGCGCACCCTGCGCGACGTGAACATCGCCGACGCGATTGAGGCCGATGGAGAGATCGCGCGCGAGACAGGCCTCGTCCGGATAGCGCAGCACAAGTTCGCGCCGGATCGTGACACTGCACTCGTGTGCTGTCAGCGCGGCAGCGGTATCCCCGCGCGCGATTGCCATGTCGCCAACCCTGGCGAGCGCCACCGAATGATCGCGCAGCAAGCCCGAGCGGTCGGGTTCGTCGCAGATCAAGTCGCGGATGATGGTCAGGCTTTCCGAATAGGCGCGCGAAGCCTCCTGCAGATCGCCGCGCACACTGCGCGCATCGCCGAATTTCATAAGCGCCATGGCGAGATCGCGCGCGGTGTCGGCGCCCGCCTCACCACGCGCCCTCATGCCCCGCAGGATCGCAATCGCCTGGGCAAGCGCGTCGCAGGCCTTCTCATTGAGATCGAGCTGCTGGCAGGCATCCGCGATCCGCTCGAACCCCGACGCGAGCGCGGCATAGATCTCCGGATCCCGGTCGGACCCGGAAGCAGCGCGGCGGAGCAACCTCACCGCCACCTCGTAGGCATCGAGTGCCCCTTCGAGATCGGCGGTCACCATGCGCAGATCTCCCAGCGCGATGGAGGCGGCCGCCGGCGCCAGCGGGCGGCGCGAAGACGCATCGCGAGCCACGACCCGGGCCATCTCGAGCGCGGAGGCCGCTTCGGACAGGGCTCCCGTCTCGATACGCGCCAGACCGCAATCAATCCAGGACCAGGCATCGCTCCGCGCCAGCGCAGCGGAACGGGCAAGCAGCGGCTCCGCCACCCGCGGATTGAAGGGAGAGAGCAACGTCGCCTGCGCGCCGAGAACAGCGGCGATGTCGCGCGCACCCCTGCCATCCCCCGCAACGAGCGCCTCCAGCCGCGAAAGCGCGACCGTCAGCACCTCGTGATCGGCCGCGTTGAACGCCGCGACCACGGAGCGCAGCACACCGATATAGGCCTCATTTTCGTCAGCAAGGCGCGCGAGTCTCCGATCGAGCCGCCGCAGACGCGCCTTGAGGCCAGTGGCTCGTTCCGGAGAAATGAAGCTCTCGGCCTCTGCAGCCGAGAGACACGCACCCGCATGCAGTGCAGGCAGGACACCCGGATTCGATGCAGACAGCACGGCCCGCGAAACGCGGGCCCCCGCCTGCTCCAAGGCACTTGTCGTGTTCCCTTGCACCTGATCCCCCGCTACGCACACCACATTCCGGCAACGGGTCCGGACGCAAGCTTCCGATCCCGTTCCGAGCCGCGAGCGCACCCCTGCGCCCGCAGCCAGCGACGACAGATCCGACCCCCAAACCGGCCTGCCGCAAATTCACCCAAAAGGACCGGGCCGCACACCGTGCCCCGGTCCGCTGACGGCTCGCACTGGCAGCCGCCCCGAAGAGCTCCGCACCCCGCGAGGCGGGATGGGCGTTGTCATACTCGGAACAAGACGCAGCAATTCCGGGCGAATTCCCGGTCAGCTCCCCTGGTGCCCAGCCAATACCCCGCCAGTTCCGGGCGCAGGCAAGAGGTCATCGACGCCACCGGTCCCCAACATAAGATGTCCAAGAACACGTCTTCTCCAATGAAAGCAAAATATACGACAAACCCTCCCTTGTCGAAAGCTGCGTGCGCGCTAGGCAGGGGGAGGCTGTCTGAAAAAGATGCATTAACCATACTAGATGAAGGGCACCCTGCAGATCACGCGCAGGTAGCGGAACTCCATGCAACTTACAGAAGAAGAGATCCGGCTGATCGAATCCTACCTTCTGGTGCGCACTCCGATTCGCCGCGCCGACCTCTGCTTCGTCTTCGGCGCACGCGCGGGCGAGGCCGCCTTTGCGGCCGAGACCGCCCGGCTCTGGCGCGCGGGCCTCTTCCCGCGGGTGATCGTCTCGGGTGGCAATACGCCCGGCGGCGATGAACCCGAAGCCGTCACGCTCCGGCGCCGAATGATCGCTGAAGGGATACCCGCAGGCGCGATCCTCATCGAGACGGAGGCGCGACATTCGGGCGAGAACGTCATGCTGTCGCTGCCGATCCTCGAACGCGAGATCGGCCTCGCACGCATCCGATCGGTGATCGCCGTCGGTCAGTTCCACACCTCGCGGCGCTATCTCATGACGCTGGAGCGTTACTGGCCCGGCATAGAGAAGATGCTCGTCACCGTCGAATCGTACGGCATCGGCCGCGCCGACTGGCACCGTCACCCCGAGTTCATCTCGCTCATCCGCGGCGAAATGGCCCGGATCGAACCCTATCTCGCGCGAAACATCATCGCCGAGATCGATCCCGCGACCTGCACGCTGCTCTGAACGGGGCGCAATCTTGCACGGCGGCGGCTTCCATGATTTATGGCCCGCCAGATGATGGAGAAGCCGGCCATGGAAAAGTTCACGAAGCTCACGGGCACCGCGGCGCCGCTGCCGCTCATTAATGTCGACACCGACATGATCATCCCCAAGCAGTTCCTCAAGACGATCAAGCGCTCCGGCCTCGGCAAGAATCTCTTTGACGAGATGCGCTTTGATGGGGAGGGCAACGAGATCCCGGATTTCGTGCTCAACAAGCCTGCCTATCGCGACGCGCAGATCCTCGTCGCGGGCGAGAACTTCGGCTGCGGCTCCTCCCGCGAGCATGCGCCCTGGGCGCTCCTCGATTTCGGTATCCGCTGCGTGATCGCGCCCTCCTTCGCCGACATCTTCTACAACAACTGCTTCAAGAACGGCATCCTGCCCATCGTCCTGCCGCAGGAAGAAGTCGACAAGCTGATGGACGACGCCGAGCGCGGCTCGAATGCGAAGATCACCGTCGATCTTGAAAACCAGGTCATCTCCGGCCCCGACGGCGGCTCAATCGCCTTCGAGGTCGATCCGTTCCGCAAGCACTGCCTGCTGAACGGCCTCGACGATATCGGGCTCACGCTGGTGAAGGCGGAGAAAATCGACAGCTTCGAAGCCGGAATGGAAGCCCGCACCCCGTGGCTCAAGGCCGGTTAACCACGCCTTAACCATGGCGGCGCGAGCGTGCCGCCATGCTCCTCGGCACCCCGCAATCCCCGGCCCGCACCCTGCGCACGCTCTGTGCCGCGCTTGTGCTGAGCCTCTTCGCCAGCGCCGCCGCCGCCGAGACCCTCCGCATCGCCACATATGAGGCGGGCCTCACACGGGACGGCGCGGGCCTGCTCCTGCGCGATCTCGGCGGCGAACCCGATGCCGCCATTGCGGGCGCGCTCGCGGTAATCCGCGAGACCCGGCCCGACATCCTCCTGCTCACCGGATTCGACAGCGACCCGAAGGGCCGCGCGCTCGCAGCCTTCGCCCGGCGCCTCGCCGAAGGCCCCGGCGGCATCGACTACCCCTATCGTTTCACCGCCCCGGTCAATGCGGGCGAGCCCTCCGGGCTCGATCTCGATGGCGACGGCATGGGCATGGGGTGGGCCGACGGCTGGGGCTGGGGCAAGTTTCCCGGCCATGGCGGGATGGCGGCCCTCTCGCGTCTGCCGTTCGAGACCGGGGCCTTCCGCAGCTTCACCATGCTCCGCTGGCGCGATCTTCCGGGTGCGGAGATGCCCGGGCATCCCGACGGCAACCCCTGGCCCACCCCGGAGGCGGCGGCAGAGCTCCGGCTCTCCTCGAAAGCGCATTGGGATCTTCCCGTCCGCCTGCCCGGCGGCGGCACGCTGCACCTCCTGGCCTCGAACCCGACGCCGCCGCTCTTCGACGGGCCTGAAGGGGCAAACCGTCTGCGCAACCGCGACGAGATCCGCTTCTGGGCCACCTATCTTGGCGGCACCGCCTTCCCCGACGATCAGGGCCGCACCGCCGGGCCGCCGGAGGCCCCCATCATCGTGCTCGGCAATCTCAACAAGGACCCGCGCGATGGAGCAGGACTGCTGGATGGCATTGCGGCCCTGCTCGAATCAGGTCGCCTCCAGGATGTGAGGCCGGCCTCGGAAGGTGGGAAGCGCGCCGCAGCACGGCAGAAGGGCGCGAATACGCGCCACCGGACCCCGCCCGCCCTCGACACGGCCGACTGGCGCGACGAAGGGGGCCCGGGCAACCTTCGCGTCGATTACGTCCTGCCCGACGCCGCGCTCACCGTCACCGGCGCCGGGGTCTTCTGGCCTGCGCCCGGCGCGCCGCTGGCGGAGGAAGCCGAAGCCGCCTCCGCCCATCGTCTGGTCTGGATCGATGTGGCACTGCCCTGAGCGCCCGGTCAGGCTAGGATCTCGTTGAACTCCAGAACGTTGTCGTCCGGGTCGCGGATGAAGATGACCTTTCGGCGGTCGGAATAGACCACCGGCCCGGTGGTGATCGGAATGCCCTCGCGCTCGAGCATCGCCATCAGATCGTCCATGTCCTCGACGACGAAGGCGGCATGGGTTACCCCGGGATAGCGCAGCGGCTCGTCCTGGAGCACGTTGCCCGCCCTCTTCACGCCGTTGAAGATCAGGTTGATATAGACCCCGGCGCCGTTCACCATCTCGTTCGCCGCATGTTCCGGCAGATCCACCACCTCGCGCCAGCCGAACTTGCCGTAAAACGCCCGCGCCGCATCGCGATCGGTTACGCGTATGCCAACATGCTCGTAGGATTTCACCAGGAATGCCATCGCCTTACCTCAGAGCCCCGGCATGCCGATGAAGTTCGGCAGCGCCTTGATCCGGTTGATCCAGTCCGTGACATGCGCCCGCGCACCCACCGGCGCGTGCCCCTCGTGTCCGAGCGCCACATAGGGGAAGCAGGCGATGTCGGCGATCGTCGGGCGGCCGAGCGCGAGCCAATCGCGCCGTGCCAGCCGCGCCTCGAGCAGATCGAGAATACGCGCCGTGCGGACGAGCGCGAGTTCGTGATCGAGCGGCACGCCGAACTTCACATGCAGCCGGGCATCGTTGGGGCCGCGGGCGATCTCGTTTTCCGCCGCCATCAGCCATTCCATCACCTGCGCCAGCGCCCCGGGCTCCGTCGGCAGCCAGCCCTCGCCGCCGTATTTCCGCGCGAGGTAGACGAGGATCGCCTGCGAGTCGCGCAAGATCAGCTCGCCATCGACGAGGATCGGGATCTCGAGAAACGGGTTCATCGCGCTGAGCGGCGGCTGCCGGTGGGCGCCGCCGAGGAAGTCCACCGGCACGATCTCGCACTCCTGGCCGATGAGCGACAGAAAGAGCCGGATCTTGTAGCAGTTGCCGGACAGGTCGAGGTCATAGAGCTTCACGGAATACTCCCGGTCTGATCCGCCGCGCAGCCCAGTGGCGCAGCGCCGGCGGATCTTCCCTTGTCACCGCTCCTTCCGCTATATGGCTATTCCAGCAATCACCTTTCCGGTTTCCGGAAGGATCTCGCGGAGGATCTGCATGGACCGCCTGCGCGCGATGCGCACCTTCGTGGCGGTGGCCGACGCCGGCAGTCTCTCGGGAGCGGCCCGCGCGCTCGACGAGCCACTGACCAACATCAGCCGCCTCCTCGGCCAGCTCGAGGCCCATCTCGGCTGCCCGCTGGTCATCCGCTCGACCCGCCGGCTCGCGCTCACCCCCCAGGGCGAAGATTACCTCGTCACCTGCCGCCTGCTTCTCGACGATCTCGAGAGCGCCGAGGCCCGGATCCGCGCCGAAGGCGGCGAGCTCACCGGCCGGATCGCCATCGCCGCGCCGGTGGCCTTCGGCCGGCTCCACGTCCTCCCCGTCCTCGCCGCCTTCCTCCAGCGCCATCCGGGCGTCGAGGCCCGGCTCGAGCTTCATGACGAACGGCGCGATCTGATCGAGCATGGCATCGACGTCGCGATCCGCCTCGGCGACCTGCCGGATTCGGGTCATCTCGCGCTGCATGTCGGTGATCTGCGCGTGGTGACGTGTGCGTCCCCCGGTTACGTCGCCACGCGCGGCCGCCCCGCGTCCCCCGCCGACATCGCCAGCCACGACCTGGTGAGCTTCTCGGGCCCGCTCGGCCACCAGCGCTGGAGTTTCTCCAGCCGGGCGCATGGCCGCGAAACCATCCGCCTCACGCCCCGGCTCCAGGTCAATTCCGCCGAGGCCGCGGTCGCCGCCGCCGAGGCCGGGCTCGGCCTCACGCGGGTGCTCTCCTACCAGGCCGGCGCAGCCCTCGCCGCAGGCCGGCTCGTCACCCTGCTCGATGCATTCGAGGATACGCCCGTGCCGGTGCATCTCGTGCGCTGGCCCTCGCGGATCGGCAATCCGCGGGTGCGCGCCTTCAACCGTTTCGCCGCCGATGCACTGCGCGCCCGCCTCGCCGGGGCCGCCGTGGCAGGCGCGCCAGCTTGACGCCCCCCGGCGGAGCGTTTACCGCGGGGCCGATTTCCGAGCGCGCGAGGATGCCCCATGACCAGCCCCACCCTTCTGATCCTGCCCGGCGACGGCATCGGCCCCGAGGTGATGGCCGAAGTGCGAAAGATCATCGACTGGTACGGCGCGAATCGCGGCCTCTCCTTCACGGTCGAGGAAGATCTCGTGGGTGGGTCTTCCTACGATGTCCACGGCACGCCGCTGACCGATGCGGCCATGGCCCGTGCCCAGGAGGCGGATGCCGTGCTGCTCGGCGCCGTCGGCGGCCCGCAGTATGACGGTCTCGACTTCTCGGTGAAACCCGAGCGCGGCCTGCTCCGGCTCCGCAAGGAAATGGACCTCTTCGCCAACCTTCGCCCGGCGCAGTGCTTCGACGCGCTGGCCGACTTTTCCTCGCTCAAGCGCGACGTGGTGGCGGGTCTCGACATCATGATCGTCCGCGAACTCACATCCGGCATCTACTTCGGCGAGCCCCGCGGCATCTTTACCGAGGGCAACGAGCGCGTCGGCATCAACACCCAGCGCTACACCGAAAGCGAGATCGACCGCGTTGCCCGTGTCGCCTTCGAGCTGGCGCGCCGCCGCAACGGCAAGGTCTGCTCGATGGAGAAGGCCAACGTAATGGAATCGGGCGTGCTCTGGCGCGAGGTGGTCCAGAAGGTTCACGACGCCGATTACGGCGACATCGCGCTGTCGCACATGTATGCCGATGCGGGCGCCATGCAGCTCTGCCGCTGGCCCAAGCAGTTTGACGTGATCGTCACCGACAACCTCTTCGGCGACCTCCTCTCCGACGCCGCCGCGATGCTCACCGGCTCGCTCGGCATGCTGCCCTCGGCCTCGCTCGGCGCGCCGATGGCCAACGGCCGCCCGAAGGCACTCTACGAACCCGTCCACGGCTCCGCCCCCGATATCGCGGGCGAGGGCAAGGCGAACCCGATCGCTTGCGTCCTCTCCTTCGCCATGGCGCTGCGCTATTCCTTCGACGAGGGCGACGAGGCCGCCCGCCTCGAGGCCGCCGTCGAGAAAGTGCTGGCCGACGGCGCCCGCACCGCCGACCTGCTCGGCCCCGAGGGCGGTTCGCCGATCTCCACGGCGGAAATGGGCGACGCGATCGTCGCGGCTCTCGACGCCTCGCTCTAAGGCAATGGCCGCCAAACTTCCCGAAGCCTGGCGGCCCGCGCTCGCCGCGCATGGGGTCTGGGACGACCTCGTGCGCCTCGCCGAACGGGCCGCGGTGACACCCGACACCGCCCCTGCGCCCGAACGGCTCTTCCGCGCCCTCGATCTCGTTCCGCCCGCCGCCGTGCGGGCGGTGATCCTCGGCCAGGATCCCTATCCGACCCCCGGCCATGCCGACGGGCTCTGCTTCTCGGTCCGGCCCGGCGTCGCGCCCCCCCGGTCGCTTCGCAACATCTTCCGCGAAATGGAAACCGATCTCGGCCTTGCCCCCGCAGCGCATGGAAATCTCGAAAGCTGGGCGCGGCAGGGCGTGCTGCTCCTCAACACCGTGTTGAGCGTGCGCCTCGGCGATGCCAATTCCCACGCCCGCTGGGGCTGGCAGAAGGTGACCGACGGCATCATCCGCACCGTAGCGGACCTGCCGCAGCCGGTCGCCTTCCTGCTCTGGGGAAAATCGGCGGAGGCGAAGACCGCGCTGATCGGCCCGGGCCGCCATCTGGTGCTCACCGCCGCGCATCCCTCGCCGCTCTCTGCCCGCCGCGGCTTCTTCGGCTGCCGGCATTTCTCGAAGGCCAACGACTGGCTCGCCGCCGAAGGCGCAGGCCGGATCGACTGGCGCCTGCCTTAAGTCTCCGGCGCCTCGCGCGGCAGCGTGATTTCGACCGGCGCGCCCCAGCCATGCACGCTGTCATGGGCGCGCACCCGCACCAGCGTCACCTGCTCCGGCACCACCACGCCGCGCAACGAGCGGGTGAACGGCTGCTCCGAGACATGCGGATGCGCGAGCCTGCGGGTGCCAAGCACCAGCCCGTCCGGCGTGGCGATCTCCCAGGCATCGGCGTAATGCTCCCAGCCCTCATCGGCATGGGCCACGGTGACATCGAAGCGCCAGAGCCCGCCGCCCGAATCCCTCGCCGTCACATCGACCACACGCGGCTCCTCCGCCAGCGCGGCGGAACCGAAAAGAAAGGGCACGAGAAGCAGGGTCCTGAACATGGCGCGGAGCCTTGCACGACGCTCCGCCACCGCGGAAATCACGAAATTGCGCGCTACGACTTTTCGCCGAACCGCCCGGCGACGAGCGCCTTCAGCGCCTCCGCCACCGCCTCTTCCTCTGCGCCCGAGGTCTCCACGTCGATATGGGTGCCATAGGAGGCCGCGAGCATCATCAGGCCCATGATCGAGTCGCCCGAAACCTCCATGCCATCGCGGCGCACCGTCACCCGGGCGTCGAAACGCTCCACCGTCTCGACGAACTTCGCCGAGGCCCGGGCATGGAGCCCCTTGTCGTTTATGATATCGAGTCTGAAATGCATGTCGCCATCCCCGCGGGCCTTGCGCCCGTCTGTCGCGCTCAGAGCGCGAGGGGCGTCTTGTCTTGTCCGAAACCGTCGAGGCTGTTGATGTATTTCCGGCCCGCGGTCAAGGCGCAAGCCACCGCATCGTCCAGCGCGAGGTGGCGGGCTTTGGCGAGCTTGATGAGAAGCGGCATGTTGACGCCGTAGAGCACGCGATGGCTCGCGCGCTTGCAGGCAGACACGGCAAGATTGGACGGCGTGCCACCGAACATGTCGGTCACGACCACCACACCATCGCCTTCATCGACCGAACGAACAGCTTCGTCGATCTCCGTCTGCTTGGTGAGAGCGGTATCTTCTGGTCCGATCGGCACAGCGATTGTTCCAGGATGCTTTCCAACCACATGCTCCATCGCGGCCAGATATTCCCGGGCAAGTCCTCCGTGCGCGACGATCACGATTCCAATCACGCCGTACCCACTCCACTCCCTGGTGCCGCGGGCGTCGCACGCTCCAGGTCCCTGTGGCGAGTAGACACCCGCCATCCGTCCTGTGCAAGCGTTTTCGCGAGGCTTTCCACCAGTGTCACCGAACGGTGACGCCCGCCGGTACACCCGATCCCGAGGCTGAAATAGCTTTTGCCTTCCGCGCTGTAAGCGGGAAGCAGGAAGCGCAGAAGGTCGGTCAGTTTGTCGTAGAACGGCCCGAAGGCCGGGTCGGCCTTGACGAAGGCCTGCACCGCTTCGTCGCGGCCATCCCGTGGTCGCAGCTCGGCATCCCAGTGCGGATTGCGCAGGAAGCGAACGTCGATCACCATGTCGCTGCTGCGCGGAGTGCCGCGCTTGTAGGAGAAGGACTCGAGTCCCACCACAAGCTCGCCGCCCGCCGCGCCCTCGCCGAAGAGCCGGCCAATCTCGGCACGGAGCTCATGCGGGGTGAGGCCCGCCGTGTCGATGAGCACATCCGCCCGCTCGCGCAGGGGGGCCAGCAGCGCGATTTCCCGCTCGATCCCCACACGCGGAGACCCACTCGGGCTGAGCGGATGCCGCCGCCGCGTCTCGTTGTAGCGCCGCAGCAGCGTCTGCGCATCGCAGTCGAGAAACGCCAGAACCGGTTTCGTGCTGGTCTCCCGCGCCACGGCCTCGATGGTCTCGAGCACCCCGGCAACGGAGAAGTCGCGATTGCGCGGATCGATTCCCACGACCACGGGCCGCGTGAGCGGCGGCCCACTGAAGAGCCGCGGAAGCAGCGAGATGGGCAGGTTGTCGATTGCCTCGAAGCCGAGATCCTCGAGCGCACCGATCGCGGTCGAGCGTCCGGATCCCGCGGGTCCGGTGACGACGACTATCTCCTGTTCGCGCTCTTGCTCGGAGCCGCGCTGCTCGGACACCTTGCACCTGCCATTTCGATGCGCCCACCTGAGGCTCAGACGGGAACTCTGGTCCCACCCTGCATCAGAATGGTCAACACAGCCTCAATATTTGCCACACCTCGTCCAGAAATCAATTCAAGCTCCCGTTCCAGGAGGCGGATACGCCCTGGTTGTGGCAGGCGTGCCTCAGGCGCCGTGTCGAGATCGACACCCACCACCAGAGGCACCGGCTCGACCGGATCGAGCCGCAGGATCCCGACGCCGCGCGCCTCGATAAGACCCCGGATCGTCGCAGGCGCCCGCGCCGCGAGCCCGTCCGCCCCGTGGGGTTCGAGCATTACCCGGTCATCCGACACAAGCTGCGCGCCGAGCGCGATCAGGCGCAGCGCGAGCCCGGATTTTCCCGCCCCCGATCGCCCGAGGATCAGCACCCCGCGCCCGCCCAGCGAAACCGCACTCGCGTGCACGATCATGGCCACCGCCTCCACGAGTCGCCCCGCCCTCCCCACATTTTTGCAAGCCTCCTATTCTATTTTTCGCTTACCGAAAGAAAACGAACATCAAGATCAACATCAGCCAACATTTTTTTCACCTTTTTTTTACGCCCGCGTAACAAGGGAGATCTGGATCAAAGCGCAACGTCGCGCGGACGTGCTATAGAGCCTCCCAGCCGATGCCCTCGCACGTGCGGGACGGTCGTAGCATTTTTGCGGCAGGTCATCCCGGTAGCGGTGCTGACGACAGACATATCAGGAGTTGGGAGACACAATGGCAACGACGATGGTCAACCCGGAGATGACGCTCGAAGCAACGGGATTTCCCGGCGTCTCCAAGGTGCACTACAATCTGCTCGAACCGGCCCTCGTGACGGAAGCCGTCCGCCGCGGCGAAGGTGAGCTCGGCCGCGGGGGCGCGATGCTCGTCTCCACCGGCAAGCACACCGGCCGCTCGCCCAAGGACAAGTTCGTTGTCCGCGAACCCTCCGTCGAGGACAAGGTCTGGTGGGAAAACAACACCCCCATGGCCCCGGAGAGCTTCGCAGCCCTCAAGGCCGACATGCTCGAGCACATCAAGGGTGACGAGCTCTTCGTCGAGGATCTCTACGCCGGCGCCGATCCGACCTATCGGCTCAACGTGCGCATGATCACCGAGCTTGCCTGGCACGGCCTCTTCATCCGTCACCTGCTGCGCCGTCCGGAGCTCTCCGAGCTCGCGACCTTCGTGCCGGAATTCACCGTGCTCAACTGCCCGAGCTTCAAGGCCGACCCGGCCAAGCACGGCTGCCGCACCGAGACCGTCATCGCGATCTCCTTCGAGCAGAAGCTCGTCCTGATCGGCGGCACCGCCTATGCGGGCGAGAACAAGAAGTCGATCTTCTCGATCATGAACTTCCTGCTGCCCGAAAAGAACGTGATGCCGATGCACTGCTCGGCCAACCACGCCCGTGGCGATGCCGATGACGTCGCGATCTTCTTCGGCCTTTCCGGCACCGGCAAGACCACGCTGTCGGCCGACCCGAACCGGATCCTGATCGGCGATGACGAGCACGGCTGGTCCGACACCGGCGCCTTCAACTTCGAAGGCGGCTGCTACGCGAAGACCATCAACCTCTCCGCCGAAGCCGAGCCGGAAATCTTCGCCACCACCACCCAGTTCGCGACCGTGGTCGAGAACATGGTCTACGACCCGGTGACCTTCCAGCTCGACTACGACGACGACAGCCTGACCGCCAACATGCGCTGCGCCTATCCGCTGCACGCGATTTCCAACGCCTCCGACACGGCGATGGGCGGCATCCCGAAGAACATCATCATGCTGACCTGCGACGCCTTCGGGGTTCTGCCTCCGATCGCGAAGCTCTCGCCGGCACAGGCGATGTATCACTTCCTCTCGGGCTTCACCTCCAAGGTGGCCGGCACCGAGCGCGGCATCACCGAACCGCAGCCGACCTTCTCGACCTGCTTCGGCGCCCCCTTCATGCCCCGCCGCCCCGAGGCATACGGCGCGCTGCTGCGCGACAAGATCGCCGAACACGGCGCGACCTGCTGGCTGGTCAACACCGGCTGGTCCGGCGGCGCCTACGGCACCGGCCGCCGCATGCCGATCAAGGCCACCCGCGCGCTGCTGACCGCCGCGCTCGACGGCTCGCTCGCCAAGGCCGAGTTCCGCGTCGATCCGAACTTCGGCTTCGAGGTTCCGGTCGCCGTCCATGACGTCGACACGGAGCTGCTCGATCCCCGCGCCACATGGGCCGACAAGGCCGCCTACGACGCGCAGGCCGCCAAGCTCGTCTCGATGTTCTCCGAGAACTTCGCCCAGTACGAGCCCTATGTCGGCGCCGACGTGATCGCCGCGGCGCTCAAGGCCGCCTGAGCCTGACAAGACCTCGCCCCCATCGGCCGCTTGGCCGGTGGGGGCTTTCCCACTCCCCTCGCCCGCACTATCCGGCGAACGTCACGACCGCCCGGTCGCCACCCTCCGCCTTTGCAATCCTGAGCGCGTGCCGCACCTCCGCGAGCGCCGCCTCGAAGCAGAACGGCCCGAGATCCGCCGGCGGAACCATCAGCACCCCCGCGCTCACCGTGACCGAAGACTCCTCCTCCGCGGCCAGCGGAAGGCGTGCGGCGGAGACGCTTTCGCGCAGCCGCCGGGCAATCGCCAGCGCCTGGTGCCGCGTGACCTCCGAGAACACCGCGAGAAACACCCCGCCATCGAGCCGCCCGAGCACGTCATGCGCGCGGCAGGACCGTGCGAGCTGCTGCGCGACACTGCGGATCACCGCCTCGCCCGCCGCCTCCCCGCGCCCCGCCGCAAGCGCCTCCAGCCCGTCGATCTCGAGCAGGATCATCGCCGCCCCGGTGATGCCCGACCTGGCCCGGATGATGAGCCGCCCCGCCTGGGCGATCAGCGCCGTGCGACAGGCAAGCCCGGTCAGCGGATCGGGCCGCGCCGGCCGCTCGAGCCCGGGGCAGGCCTCCGAAAGCGCCGCCTGCAACTGTGCCGCCTCACCCGCATGGCGCCGCGCCTCGAGCTGATCCATCACCACCCCCGCCGCGAGGGTGAATTTCTCGCAGAGCGCCGCGGTAAGGCGCACCGAACGGCGGTCCATCCCGGCAATCACCCCGATCGCATGCCCCTCGGGCGTCAGGAGAGGTGCCGCAACCGCGACCCTGAGCCCCGCCGCCCCGGCGGGATCGGGTTCGGCAATGAGCCGCGGACAGTCCTGCGTCACCACGTCGGCGACGCGCATCACCGCATCGCCCAGCTGCACCGCATCGGCGCCATGCGCCGCCTTGACCCAGACCCGGTCGGCATCGACGAAGGCGACCACCGTCACCGGCATCGCAAGGAACCCTGCGGCCAGCTCGGCCAGGCGGTCGAAAACCGGTTCCGCGGGCGTGTCCAGAATGTCATAGCGGCGCAGCGCCGCCAGACGCAGATAATCCTCCCGGCCATCCAGAGCCATGATTCCCCTCTCCCCCGATGCGTGCTTCGCAAGCCCGGTCAATCTGGCGCGCCAGCGTTAAGTTTTCGCCAAGGAGACGCCGCGGAAGCGCGGCAAATTCGACCGAAATGCGCGTCGTTCAGCCGCCGAGCGCGCGGCGCAGCAGGTTGAGGCCCGCGACCATGAGCACCACCAGCGTCACCCGCCGGAACAGCTCCTGGTCGAGCCGGTCCTGCACCCGATAGCCGAGCAGCATCGCGGCAAACGTCGGCAGGACCAGCAGCATCGAGACCGGCAACGTCACCGGATTGAGCACGCCAGACTTGAGATGCGCCACGATCAGCACCACCGAGCCCAGCAGGAAGGAGATCGACTGGCTGCGCACCATCTCGACCTTCGGCACCCGCCGCGAGAGCAGATACATCACGATGGGCGGCCCCCAGACGCCGGAAATCCCGCCGAAGAACCCCGCCACCAGCCCGGTCGCCAGCTCCACCAGCCGGACGTGGTGCTCGGGCAGGTGCGGCGCCCAGCCGAGAAGCTGGCTGACCCCGAAGGCGGTGATCGTGACCCCGAGCAGCGCGAAGAAGAAGGCATCGGGCAGCGCCACCACCAACTGGGCCGCGAGCGCAATCGTGATGCCGAGCACGAGGTTGAGCCGCCAGAACCGCAGGAGGCTCGCAAGGGCCGCGCGCGGCCCGTTCCTCAGCGCCTGTGCGAGGTTCGAGGCCAGGGTCGGTACGATCAGCAGCGCCAGCGCCACCTGAAAGGGCAGGAAAGAGGCCATGAGGCTCAGCGCGATGAGCGGCAGGGCAAAGCCCACGACGCCCTTGGTAAAGCCGCCCGCGGCAAGGGCCGCCACTGCGCCGATGAGCGCAAGCCCGCCATGGGCCTCCATGAATCCCTCGAGCCCCGTCATGCGTGTCCCTCCAGCCGTCTTTTGTCCGGACTCTTCGCAGAGACGGCATCGTGCGGCAATCGCCGCTTTGCAACATTGCGCTGCGGTGGCGCGATGCTAATAATCTTCCGATTGACACCTTCGTTCTATTGCTTTCTTGCGCGATAATTGACAATGACGGCGCAGCAACCCAGCGTATGCGCGCGTGCAATATCCGATTCGGCGGTGCACAATGGGAGTCACCGCCCAACCGAAAGGCTCTCAGTTCATGAACCAGGCTGCCCGAACCCTGTCGTCCGAAACGCCGGTGCTGGCGGATATCCTTCCCGCCTGCGAAGAAGCTGTGACTGCCGCGAAGACCCTGCTCGCCGCGGCGGGCAAGGCGCTCGGCGTGAAGCTCTCGACCGGCGGGCGGATCTCCAACAAGGCGCTCGAGGCGGACCAGTCGGCAGCTCATGCGCTGTCCTGGATCGCGACCTATGTCGAAAGCCTGAAGGAAATGGCCTCCTGGGCGAAGGCGCTCGAGGCCGAGGGCCGGCTCGGCGAGATGGAGAGCCTCATCCTTCAGATCGCCTTCGGCGAATATCTCTGCCAGCTCCAGGGCGGCATCCCGATGTCCCAGGGCGAAATGGCCCGCCCGCAAGTGCTTGGCGTCGCCGCCGAAGATATCGCGGCCTTCATGACGCCCGCGGTGGTCATGCTCGCGTCCCTCGGCAACACCGATGCCGCGCGCAAGCGCCTCGTCGAGCTCATGATCGAGCAGGATGGCGCGGCGACCTTCGGCGCCACCGGGCTCGACGAGGAATACGAGATGATCCGCGACCAGTTCCGGCGCTTCGCCGAGGACAAGGTCGTGCCCTTCGCCCATGAATGGCACCTGAAGGACGAGCTCATCCCGCTCTCGATCCTCGAGGAGATGGGCGAGCTCGGCGTCTTCGGCCTCACCATCCCCGAGGAATACGGCGGGTTCGGCATGTCGAAGACGGCGATGTGCGTGGTCTCCGAGGAGCTCTCGCGCGGCTATATCGGCGTGGGCTCCCTCGGCACCCGCTCCGAGATCGCCGCCGAGCTCATCCTCTGCGGCGGCACGGAGGAGCAGAAGCAGGAATGGCTGCCGAAGATCGCCTCGGCCGAGATTCTGCCGACCGCCGTCTTCACCGAGCCCAACACCGGCTCCGACCTCGGAAGCCTCCGCACCCGCGCCGTGAAGTCAGGCGATGAATATGTCGTCACCGGCAACAAGACATGGATCACCCACGCGGCCCGCGCCGATGTGATGACGCTCCTCGTCCGCACCGATCCCGCGACCGACAACTATGCCGGCCTCTCGATGTTCCTCGCCCCGAAGCTTCGCGGCACCGAAGAGACCGCCTTCCCGACCGAAGGCATGACCGGCGGCGAGATCGAGGTGCTCGGCTACCGCGGCATGAAGGAATACGAGCTCGGCTTCGACGGCTTCAAGGTGCCGGCGGCGAACCTGCTCGGCGGCGTCGAGGGCCAGGGCTTCAAGCAGCTCATGCAGACCTTCGAGAGCGCCCGCATCCAGACCGCCGCGCGCGCCATCGGCGTTGCGCAGTGCGCGATGGAGCTCGGCATGCGCTACGCGCAGGACCGCAAGCAGTTCGGCAAGGCGCTGATCCACTTCCCGCGCGTCTACTCCAAGCTCGCGATGATGGCGGTGGAGATCATGATCGCCCGCCAGCTCACCTATTTCTCCGCCCGCGAGAAGGACGAGGACCGGCGCTGCGACCTCGAGGCCGGCATGGCCAAGCTCCTCGGCGCCCGCATCGCCTGGGCCTGCGCCGACAATGCGCTGCAGATCCACGGCGGCAACGGTTTCGCCCTCGAATACCAGGTGAGCCGCGTGCTCTGCGACGCGCGCATCCTCAACATCTTCGAAGGCGCCGCCGAGATCCAGGCCCAGGTCATCGCCCGCCGCCTGCTCGAACAGGCCGCCGCCTGAGCCCGCGCCCGGCCCCGCGCCGGGCCCCATCCCTTGCGCCCTCGGCCCGTTCCAGCTAGGGACGGGCCGAGATCCCCTTTCGAGCGAGTATTCCGATGGCCACGCCCCAATACGTCTACCACATGGACGGCCTCTCCAAGACCTATCCGGGCGGCAAGAAATGCTTCGAGAACATCCGCCTCTCGTTCCTGCCCGGCGTGAAGATCGGCGTCGTCGGCGTCAACGGCGCGGGTAAGTCGACGCTTCTGCGCATCATGTCCGGCCAGGACAAGGAGTTCCAGGGCGAGGCCTGGGCCGCCAAGGGCGTGACCGTCGGCTACCTGTCCCAGGAGCCCAAGCTCGACGACGCCAAGACCGTGCGCGAGAACGTCATGGAAGGCGTTGCCGCCAAGCGCGGGCTCATCGACCGGTTCAACGAGGTCGCCATGAAGGTCGCCGAGGATTACTCGGACGAGCTCATGGAGGAGATGACCGAGCTCCAGGACAAGATTGACGCCCAGAACCTCTGGGATCTCGACGCCCAGGTCGACATCGCCATGGAAGCGCTGCGCTGCCCGCCCGACGACGCGGATACCGCCAAGCTCTCGGGCGGCGAGCGCCGCCGCGTCGCCCTCTGCAAGCTGCTCCTCGAAGCGCCCGACATGCTGCTCCTCGACGAGCCGACGAACCATCTCGACGCCGAGACCATCGCCTGGCTCCAGAAACACCTGATCGAATACAAGGGCACGATCCTGATCGTGACCCACGACCGCTATTTCCTCGATGACATCACCGGCTGGATCCTCGAGCTCGACCGCGGCCGCGGCATTCCCTACGAGGGCAACTACTCCGCCTGGCTCGAACAGAAGGCCAAGCGGCTGGAGCATGAAGCCCGCGAGGACAAGGCGCGCCAGAAGACGCTTTCGCGGGAACTCGAATGGATCCGCCAGGGCGCCAAGGCCCGCCAGGCCAAGCAGAAGGCGCGCATCAACGCCTATAACGAGCTCGCCTCGAAATCCGAGCGCGAGAAGATCACCACGGCCCAGATCGTCATCCCGAACGGCCCCCGCCTCGGCTCCCGCGTGATCGACGTCGAGAACCTCTCGAAGCACTACGGCGACCGCCAGCTCATCGAGGATCTCACCTTCGCCCTGCCCCCGGGCGGCATCGTCGGCGTGATCGGCCCGAACGGCGCCGGCAAGTCCACGCTCTTCCGCATGCTCACCGGTCAGGAAACCCCCGACACCGGCACGATCGAGCTCGGCGACACCGTGGAGCTCTCCTATGTTGACCAGTCCCGCGACGCGCTCGATGCGAACAAGACCGTCTGGGAAGAGATCTCCGACGGGCTCGACGTCATCAAGCTCGGCGATGCGGAGGTGAACTCCCGCGCCTATTGCGGCGCCTTCAACTTCAAGGGCGGCGACCAGCAGAAGAAGGTGGGCCTCCTTTCGGGCGGCGAGCGCAACCGCGTCCACCTCGCAAAGCTCCTGCGCGCCGGCGGCAACGTCCTCCTCCTCGACGAGCCGACCAACGACCTCGACGTCGAGACCCTGCGCGCCCTCGAGGACGCCCTCGTCGATTTCGCCGGCTGCGCCGTGGTCATCAGCCACGACCGCTTCTTCCTCGACCGCATCTGCACCCACATCCTCGCCTTCGAGGGCGACGCGCATGTGGAGTGGTTCGAGGGCAACTTCGAGGATTACGAAGCCGACAAGATCCGCCGCCTCGGCCCGGACGCGGTGGAGCCGAAGCGGATCAAATACAAGAAGTTCGCGCGGTAGATCGCGTACACGATCTCAGCGCTGCGTTGCCACCCTGCACGATTTGACCCGCGGCAGGCGCTTCCGCGCCCGCCCGGGCAACCACTGACCGGTTCCAGCCGAACGAGGGCATCTCCACGCTCCGCGGCCGCCGCGCATATCGCTCCGCCCCGAAGTTCGCCCCCTCCCGTCTGGCCAGTCTTGATCCGCCACCCCGATTTGCGCCACCTTCCGACCAAGCGGCCCCACCAGAAACCGCCGCGCCGGGAGGACCACCATGACCATCAAATCGGACGTCGAATCCGCCAATGCCGCCTATGCCGAAAGCTTCGGCGACAAGGCCGACCTCGCCCTACCGCCCGCGCGCGGCTTCCTGATCCTCACCTGCATGGATGCCCGCCTGGACCCGGCGAAATACGCCGGCCTCGCCGAGGGCGACGCCCATGTCGTGCGCAACGCCGGCGGGCGGGCAACCGACGATGCGATCCGCTCGATGGTCATCAGCCACAAGCTGCTCGGCACGCGCGAATGGTTCGTCATCCACCACACCGATTGCGGCATGCTGTTCTTCGACGATGGCCTGATGGGCGACCTGCTGGCCGGATCGCTGGAGACCGCCGAACTCACCCCGGAGGGCTTCCGCAACCGCTCCGAGCCCGGCGGCTCGACGGAAGGACGCTTCGTCAAGTGGCACACGATCGCCGACCAGGAGGCATCGGTGCTCGAGGACGTCACCCGCATCCGCCACCATCCGCTGGTGAACCCCGCGATCCCGATCTACGGCTATGTCTATGACGTCAAGACCGGCCGGATGAACGAGATCGCCGCCGCGACCGGAGCGGGCCGGCCCAGAAGCTGACCGCGCCGCGGGTCCGGGTTGCCCGCGCCAATCGAACGTGTGGCAGCTTCAGCTCGAGGCGGCCGTCCGGCTGGCGCGCGAAAACCGTGGGGGGTAGTCCGCTCCGGAGCTGATCGCCCCCGGCCTCCTCTCTTCCCACGGCAAGCCGGCGCGCGGGGCCGCCCTCCGCATCGCCGCTCTTTCGGGTCTGCGACCCACTGCCGCGCAGCGAAAGCTCCTTCCGCCCCCCCGGAACCATCGCCTTCGCCGTGGCGTTCCGGCTATGATGCCCCGCCATCACTCGGGAGCCCGTTGCCCATGCGTTCCGTCCTCATCGCCCTCTGTGGCGCCCTCGCGGCCTGCACCGGCAGCAGCTACCGCGACACCGGAACACCGATTGTCGCGCAGAGCGACTTCCAGCCGGAGCGCTACCTCGGCCTCTGGTATGAAATCGCCCGCTACCCGGTGTTCTTCGAGAAGGGTTGCACCGCCACCACCGCGGAATACGGCCGGATCGACGCCGAAACGATCAGCGTCCTGAACACCTGCCGGAAGGACACGCCCGACGGCCCGGCGGAAACCGCCGCCGGCAAGGCGAGCATCGTCGGCCCCGGCAAGCTCAAGGTGAAATTCGACCGCGTGCCCTTCGTCCGCGGCGATTACTGGGTGCTCTGGGTCGACGAGAGCTACCAGACCGCCGTGGTCGGCGTGCCCTCCGGCAGCGCCGGCTGGATCCTCGCCCGCACCCCCACGATCGACGCCGCCCGCCGGGCAAAGGCCGAAGCCGTGCTGGAAGCGAACGGCTACGATCCCTCCCGCCTCTACGACGTGCCGCAAGCCGCCAAGTGAGCCGGCCCGCCCGACGCCGGGCGAGCACCCCGGATCACGTCGCGAGTGGCGTTGCCCCGGTCTCGACCCGGTTGATCTTGCCGTCCTTCAGCGAGCAGGCCATGAGCACCGCCTCGCGCGTCCCGTCGGGATAGTCATTGATGGAATGCACGACGAGGATGTCGCTGTTCTCGTAGAGGCAGCGCCGCTCCCCCATCACCGTCCCGTGGGAGGCCGCCATCTTGCGAATCAGCTCCGAAAACTGCGCCTTGTCGAGCTCCGTCCCGGACTTGTGCCGCACGAAGACCGCATCATCGCTGTAGAGATCAAGGTAGGCGTCCATATCCATGCCCGATATTGCCGCATTCATCTTCTCGAAGATCGCCATTTTTCTCCCCCTCCCTTGAGGAGGCCCGAGTATCCGCCTGAAATACGGCCCACGCAACTTTTCCGGAATGCACCACAACTCGCGCGACAAGGGTTGATGACAGCAATCGCGCCGGAGGGTAGCGTCCCTCCGCCACCGCCGAAGGAGGCCCGATTGCCCCATGACCCTGATCGATGTCTGGATCAACTGCCCCGATGCCGCGACCGCCCGCCGGATCGCCGCCGCCCTCATCGAGCGGCGCCTTGCCGCGGCGGTCAACATCTTCCCCCCGGTCGAGAGCCTCTATCACTGGAAGGGTGCAATCGAATCGGCCCGCGAAATCCCGCTCCGCGCCAAGACCCGCGCCGACCTCTTCGCACCGCTGGCCGCTGCCGCCCGCGCCCTGCATCCCTATGAAACGCCCGGCATCCACGCGGTGCCCGCCGTCGCCGTGACACCCGACTATCTCGCCTGGGCCTGCGCCGAGACGGAATCGCCCTGAGACGGTCGGAGGCCGGTTTCCCCGGCAACCCTCCGCGAGGCGCCCGACTCACCCCACCACATGACAGGGTTCCGGATGATCGAGCGAGGCCCGTCTCGGCATGGCAACCGGTCCCCTCCCCGCGCAGCGCCCGCCCTGGGAGCGCGAGGAAAGCGAAGGCTGCCACTTCCGCGTCACACGTGTCAGCATCTGACAGCCGCTGTGGGAAGAGCGGCAGAACTGGCCGAGACTAGGCAAGAGTTCCACATTCCTGCCGGGAGTATCCACATGGAGTGCGCCCCCCCAGCCGACCGCAACTGCGGCGGTGTTCTCTGCCTTGACCAATACCCGCGTCCGAAGCTCGGGACGATGCTGTCGTTTACACATAAGGCAAGGCGAATACATGAATCGGTTCCAATTCTTTTCATAAATATTTCTTGGTTGCCCCCCGGCGGAGGTTGATCACGCCACTTGCAAAACTCCGGAAGTCGGTGCATATGAAATCCTGCGACGTTACCAAAATTCGGCCACTGTCTCCTATTCGGCTTCAGTCACGCGATTTTGCTCTGACCTTAGCCAGGCTGCCGCAGGTCCGCGGGCAGCACCACAAGAGGAGAATGCACGATGGCCACCGGCACCGTGAAATGGTTCAACGCCACCAAAGGCTTCGGCTTCATCGCCCCTGAGGGTGGTTCCAAGGACGTTTTCGTCCACATCTCGGCGGTTGAGCGCTCTGGCCTCACCGGCCTCAAGGACAATCAGAAGGTCTCCTTCGATATGGAAACCGGCCGCGACGGTCGTCAGTCCGCGTCGAACCTGACCCTGATCGACTGAGCCTCCCGCCAGGGATTGCTTCCGAATCAGAAAAGGCCCGCAATTCGCGGGCCTTTTTCATGTCCGGGCTGATGGGCGCCTGACTTTTTCTGAGCCAGGCGCCTCTGCTTCTGATCTCGCCCGGGCGGTATGATCTTGCGACGGATCACGGTTCAGGCCCTTCCGGCCTCAACAGCCGTCACGCATTCTGCGGTTCCAGCAAACGAGCCTTCTGCTCAGAGCATCGCCCAATCGGTGAATCGCCATCCCTTCGGCGGTTCCGGCCTCCTGTCGCGCTTTTCGCGCTCCGGGACGGGGTTGCGGGGCGACGTGCGGGTCATGATCCTTCTCCGGGTTGTGTCCGAGGCCCCTTCTGGCCCCGGCTCCACGTGTCCCCGTCTTGCGGGGGACAGCGGGAAAACACCTCAGACCGCCGCAGAGTTCCAGACACGTTTCCGCGTGCGGCCGTGATCCGCCGCAGGAGGCTCATATCGGATCGCCCTTCCAGTCGTGGCTCGCCCGCCCCTCGATCTCGCGCGAGACCACGCAAAGCATGTAGGCCCGCAGCACCGCGTTCATCCGCGCCTGATAACCCGGCCCGTACGAGCGAAACCAGCGCGCGACATCCGCGTCAAAGGCCGCGGTGATCCGCACCTTCTTCTGGCGCGCGGGCATGTCGCGCTCGATGTGATACCACGCATCCGGGATATGCCGGTCCTTGAGCCGGCTCTGCCGCAGCCATGTCTCGAGCTCGTCGAGCTCCATCATCAGCTGCGTATAGCTGCGCTCCTCGCGCCTCGTCCGCTTGCGCTCGGTCATCCGGGTCCGTCCTCGTTTCGGAAAGCCGGAGCCAGTCTGGCACGCAAAGGTTAAGTCCGGCTTTTGCCGAAAACCATGCATATGGCGCGTGCATGCCCTGTGCATGGGTTGTGCATCCGCGGTGGCGGCCCTCAGCCCGCCGTTGCCTCCAGCGGATCGAGCAGCATCCGCCCGCCGTCCACGGTCAGGATCTGCCCGGTCGTGAAGCGCGAGGCGGGTGAGGCGAGAAACAGGATCGATTCCCCGATTTCGCTGAATTCCCCGAGCCTTCCGAGCGGCACGACCTCACGGATCGCATCCGGAAGATCATCGACCTCGGGCATCGACTTGCCAAGCGAGTTGCCATAGATCCCGCCCGCCGCCACCGCATTCACCCGGATCCCGAAATCCGAAAGCGCCACCGCAAGACTCCGCGTCACCTGATCCAACGCCGCCGCCCCAACCGCGAAGGCAAGGAAGCGCGGCAGGCTGCGCTGGCCGAGAATCGAGCTGAGATTGATGATCGCCCGATCCGCCCGATCGGCGCCCTCCTCCTTGGCAAACCGGACCATCCGCTTCGCCGCCACCTGGCTAAGCCTCAGTGTTGAAACGACATTTTGTTCCAGTATCTCCTCGATCCTGTCTTCCGCCGGATCGAGAGGGTCGCCGGTCACAAGCAGCCGCGCCGCGTTGACGAGCACATGGAGATTGTCGTTCGCATCGAGCGTCTCGGCCATGAGGTTGGTCATGGTCAGCTTTTCGCGCAGATCGCCGCAGAAGGCTCGCGCCGAGCCGTCGAACCCAAGGCCGTTGACGCTGTCGACCTCGGCATCAAGCTTCTCTTCATCATGATCGGCCATGATGACCGAAGCCCCGGCCTTCACGAACAGCCGCGCCGCGGCAAGCCCGATGCCATTGGCAGCCCCGGTGACGATGACGGACTTTCCCTGAAGGTCATTTGCCATCGCCTAGCCCCGCGGCCCGGCCCGCCCGAGATCAGCCACAATAGACATCCTTGATGGTGTCATCCGTGCCGATGGTGATGTTGAGCCGATCGCCGATGAACTCCTCCGTCACCGCAGCACCGGGGAAGAGCACCCGGGCATCCTTCGGGAGATCGGCGTCGTTGAGGACAGTCACCCGCTGGCCGACCATCTTCTCGTACGGCGCGGCGTTGCACGTGTCGGAGCCTGAAGCCAGAGGAGCTTCGACGGTCTCCGTCTTGATCGAACTCGTGCAGGCGGCAAGGGCAGCAAACAGCCCTACTCCGAGCGCGCGGGGAAGAAGCAGCATGTGGGAACCTCCGGTCTTCATATCGCAGAAGGCAACCATGTGCGGCGCAGCTCGGTCAAGCGAAAGCAACGGCACTACGGCAACCCTGTTAACATACCCGGCCTGGCACGATGGAGCGGCCTTCTCCGGATCCGCATCAATACAGGATTTTCATTCCGGAACAAACGCTTGCGGGCGCCACAACCGCAGGGGAAGCACCACATGTCGGCGGAGGGACGCTCATGAATTTGAACACCCGCGCCACCGCCGCCAATTTCATTATTAAAGGAAGCGCATCCGGCGCGACGATTCGATGGCACACCATCGATGAATTGTTCGGGGCTTGAGCGGCATTACTGCAAGACGCCGTAAAGTTCCATGTCGTGTCGGCTTCGACTCCTTTTGGGAGAAACCTGTTATATGGAGATTACCATGTGGCAACCGTTCCGCATGCGACTTAACCTGTTCTGCATTCCGGCAGCCGCCCTCGTGGCGTTCTTCCTTGCCAGTGTACCCGATGCAGCGCAGGCGTACGTGGGGCCCGGCGCCGGGCTGACCGCCATTGGCAGCGTGCTCGCGCTCCTCGCCGCCGTCGGCCTCGCGATCGTTGGCTTCATCTGGTATCCGCTGAAACGTCTTTTCAAGCGCAGCTCCACCCCCGCCGTCGGTGAGGGAGAGCGGAAGTGACATTGCTTGCGCTGATTGCCGGCTGCCTTGCCTTCATCGCCGTTCTGCGCGTCACGAATGCGGTCGCGGTGACCGGTCAGGCTGCGAGAACGGCCCAGCAGGCCGCTGCAGTCATGCAGTCGCGCGAGCTCTCCGACGATGAGAAGGAGGCGCATGTGCGCAGGGCCTCCGCGCATCTCCTTCGCAGCTTCGCCGGCATCACCCTGATCGGCGCCGCCGCTCTGCTGGCGCCGGCCGCAATCCTCTGGGGCGGGCAGTCGCTCGGGATTCTCCGAATGGAGGAGGCGCTCGAGATGGCGCTGGGTTGGCCGTTCCTGCTTGGCACGACGGCCTTCGCGCTCGGCGGATGGGGCGTAGCCCGCGCGCTGCGCACCTCCGATGAAGCCGTGTCGGCAGACCAGCGGACCGGCCCCGCAGGCGTTCCCTACGGCGCTGTCGACCGCGCCTTGCACAGCTTTGCCTTCCGCAATCCGGACCTGCAGAAGAACCTCGCGGACATGGAAACGCGGCTCTATCGGCGTTCCATTGATCCGGAACGCACCAGAAAGCCGGTCTTCGTGACATCACTGCCGCGTGCAGGTACCACCGTGATGCTCGACATGCTGGCAAAGCTCCCCGAGTTCGCCTCGGCGACCTACCGGCACATGCCGTTCACCCTGACGCCGCTGCTCTGGGGCCACATCACCGGCGCGATGCAGCGCAAGGCAGAGGTGAGCGAGAGAGCCCATGGCGACGGGATCGAGATCGGTTTCGACAGCCCGGAAGCCTTCGAGGAGATGGCCTGGCTTGCCTTCTGGCAGGATCACTATCACGACGACCGCATCGTTCCCTGGAAAGCAGATGAGAGCCACCCGGAGTTCGAGGCATTCTTCCGCCAGCACATGGCAAAGATCGTCGCGAGCCGCGCCGGTGGCGGCGCAACCCGCTACCTCTCGAAGAACAATGCCAATATCGCGCGCCTGCCGCTGCTCGAGCGACTGGTTCCGGACGCGACAATCGTCGTGCCGGTCCGCAACCCCTGGGCCCATGCCGCCTCGCTCCAGCGGCAGCATCTGCGGTTTCTCAAGCTCCATGACGAGGATACGTTCGCGCGCGCCTACATGGAGGGTCTTGGCCACTTCGAGTTTGGCAGAGCCTTGAAGCCGATCGCCTTTTCCTCCACCGCCCATGACATCGCGGCGGCCGGCGAGCTCGAGTTCTGGCTTCGTTACTGGGTCGATGCCTACCAGACCGTGCTCGAAACGGCGGGGCCTCAGGTGATCTTTGTTGATCATGATGCGCTCTGCCGCGCGCCGGGATCTGTCCTGCCCGCGCTCGCCGACGCTCTCGATATCGACACCGCCAAACTGCTGGCCGCCGGCCAGGGGCTGCGCGCCCAGAGTTCGGTAGCTGTGCCGAAGGCGCCCGCCGAGCTCATTGCCCATGCACAGGCGCTCCACGGCGAGCTCGTCGCCCTTTCCGTCCATCCGCGTGACGCGGAACCGAAGAGACTTGTGAGCCTCTAGATGAAAGACCGTCTTCCCGCCATTTCCTTCGTTACCTCCGCGGTGGTTCTCGCCTCGGTCTATGGCATCTTTGCGCAGCGTCAGGGCTGGTTCCCCGCGCCGCAGATCGCTCAGGCCGAAGACACCATTCGCGACGTGAAAGCCAACTGGAAGAACGACCTTGCGCTTGAGCCGACCCGGCATCTCGTCACGGCCCATAACCGCGGCCGGGACGAGAACGATCAAGGATATGCGCTCCACCTTCCCGATGCGGTCGCCCCCGGCTACACGCTGGTCGCCGGGCTCTCGAAGGATCAGGACAGCTCCGCCTTTTCGGTCGAGCTCTATGACGAAGAGGGCCAGCATCGCCACAGCTGGCCGGTCGACTACTCCAAGCTCGATCCGGAGGGTCTGAAACCGCTCAACGTGATGTTGCACGGGATGGAAATCTTTCCCGATGGGTCGATCGCAGTCACCTTCGATGCCGGCAACGCGATCGCGCGGCTCAACGCGTGCGGCGATCCGATGTGGGTCGTGAAGGGCGGCTATCACCACGCGATCACGCGCGACGGCAAGGGCGGGCTCTGGGCCTGGCGCAACAACGAGATCGTGCGGCTCGACGAGGAGACGGGCGAGATCATCAAGACGCTCTCTCTCGAGAACGACATCGTCAAGGCCGACGGCGGACAGGAAGGCGTCTTCCTCGTCCGCAGCTTCGCCGCAGGCGAGGACAAGCCCCTCTCTCTCGCCTCGGACCCGTTCCATGCAAATGATGTGGAGCCGCTGCGCGCCGAGATGGCAGATGCATTTCCCCAGTTCGAGGAGGGCGATCTGCTGATCAGCCTTCGGGAGATCAATCTGCTTGCGGTGGTCGCCCCTGATACCGGCGCATTGCGCTGGTGGCAGACTGGGCCCTGGCTCAAGCAGCACGATCCGGATTTCCAGCCCGATGGCACGATCGCGGTGTTCGACAATGCGACCGGCTCCGGCGCGTCGCGGATCCTTCGCATCGATCCGGTCACGCGTGATGTCACCACCGTGTTTGCCGGGACCACGGATGCACCGTTCTCCAGCTGGCAGCGCGGCAAGCAGCAGATGTTGCCGAACGGCAATGTTCTGGTGACCGAAGCCCAGCACGGACGGGTGTTTGAGGCAACGCCCGACGGCCAAATTGCCTGGGAGCGCGACATGGTCTGGGATGCGGAGCGCAACCTGATCGTGACAGAGGCGCGGCATGTTCCGGAGGACTTCTTCGGAGATACGCTTCCGGCCTGCGGCACATCCAAGGCAATGTAAGCAGCCGCCGCGGCGAGACACCGCGCGCAGCGAGATCGAGACGACGACGACCCAGGCTTGCCGAGCCTGGGCCGTCGTCGTTGTGGCGGCGGCGCCGACACCCCTCCGACGATCTGGCTCGCCTCTTCCTGGGAGACCAAGCGAGAAACGAAAACGGCCCCGAAAGACGGGGCCGTGTCGTTATTGAAAGGTCCGCTGTCCGCCTTCTCCGGGCGGACGCGATCCTTATTACATGCCGAGCTGCGCCTTCAGGGCAGCAACGTCGCGAACGCGCTGGGACGCCGCCATCTTCATGTCTTCCGGCGCATCACGCAGCGCCAGATCGGCGTCGGCGCTGAGAGCCTCCATCATTTCGGCGCTGAAGTCACCGCGCGGAACGGCCTGCTCGGCGAGGATCGACGCCGCGGTGGGCGAGATCTCGGCAAAGCCACCGGTGACGACATATTCCGCCGTCTCGCTGGCCGCGTTCACCTTCACCACACCCGGACGGAGCGTGGTGAGCAGCGGCGAGTGCTCGGGCATGGCGGTCAGGTCGCCTTCCATGCCCGGGATCTGCACGCTGGTGGCTGCCACGGAGGCGAGCTTGCGCTCCGGGCTCACCAGTTCGAACTGCATCGTGTCAGCCATTGCGTTGCTCCGCTCAGGCCGCTTCCGCGGCCATCTTCTCGGCCTTGGCGATCACTTCGTCGATGCCGCCGACCATGTAGAACGCCGCTTCCGGCAGGTGATCGAACTCGCCCTCGACGACGCGCTTGAAGCTGTCGATCGTGACATCGAGCGGAACCTGCACCCCGGGCGAACCGGTGAAGACTTCAGCCACGTCGAACGGCTGGGACAGGAATCGCTGGATCTTGCGGGCACGCGACACGGTGAGCTTGTCCTCTTCCGAGAGCTCGTCCATCCCGAGGATCGCGATGATATCCTGAAGCGACTTGTAGCGCTGAAGGATTCCCTGCACGTCGCGGGCGACCTGGTAATGTTCTTCGCCGATCACCATCGGATCGAGGAGGCGCGAGGTGGAGTCAAGCGGGTCCACCGCCGGATAGATCCCGAGCTCGGAAATCGCACGCGAAAGCACGGTGGTCGCATCGAGATGCGCAAACGAGGTCGCCGGGGCCGGGTCGGTGAGGTCGTCGGCGGGAACGTAGATCGCCTGAACCGAGGTGATCGAGCCATTGCGCGTCGAGGTAATGCGCTCCTGCAGAGCGCCCATGTCCGTGGCAAGCGTCGGCTGATAGCCCACGGCCGAAGGAATACGGCCGAGAAGCGCGGACACTTCCGAACCCGCCTGCGTGAAGCGGAAAATGTTGTCGACAAAGAACAGCACGTCGGTGCCGGACTGGTCGCGGAACTGCTCGGCCATGGTGAGGCCGGTCAGCGCGACGCGGGCACGCGCCCCCGGCGGCTCGTTCATCTGACCATAGACCAGCGCCACTTTCGACTTGGTCAGGTCGTCGGCATTGATGACGCCCGATTCGATGAACTCGTGATAGAGGTCGTTGCCCTCGCGGGTCCGCTCACCGACGCCAGCGAACACGGAATAGCCCGAGTGCACCTTCGCGATGTTGTTGATGAGCTCCTGGATGAGCACCGTCTTGCCCACGCCGGCACCGCCGAAGAGACCGATCTTGCCGCCCTTCGAGTAGGGCGCAAGCAGGTCGATCACCTTGATGCCGGTTACGAGGATCTCGCTTTCGGTGGACTGCTCGCTGAAATCGGGCGCTTCGGCATGGATCGGGCGGAGCGTATCAGAGCTGACCGGCCCCTTTTCGTCCACCGGCTCGCCAACCACGTTCACGATGCGGCCCAACGTGGCGTCACCAACCGGAACCGAGATCGGTCCCCCAGTATCGGTGACCGTTGCGCCCCGCACGAGACCGTCGGTGCCGTCCATCGCGATCGCGCGAACGGTCGATTCGCCCAGATGCTGGGCGACCTCGAGCACGAGGCGCCTGCCCTGGTTGTCGGTTATAAGGGCGTTCAGGATCTCGGGGAGCTCCCCTTCGAACTGCACATCGACCACAGCGCCGATGACCTGAGTGATCTTTCCGACAGCATTATCTGCCATTGCAATGGTCTCCGTATCCTTAGAGCGCCTCGGCGCCCGCAATAATCTCGATGAGTTCCGTGGTGATCGCTGCCTGGCGCGAACGGTTGTACTGGATCGTCAGGCGATCGATCATGTCGCCAGCATTGCGCGTGGCGTTGTCCATGGCGCTCATCCGGGCGCCCTGTTCCGAGGCGGCATTCTCGAGGAGAGCCGTGAAGATCTGCGTTGCGATTCCGCGCGGCAGCAGCTCAGCAAGGATGGCCCCTTCTTCAGGCTCGTAGTCGTACTGTGCTCCGCCAGCAGCACCTTCGGTTGCCTCGAATTCCGCCGGGATGAGCTGGCGGGCCGTGGGCACCTGGGTGATGACGTTCTCGAAGCGGTTGTAGAAGATCGTGCAGACATCATAGTCACCCGCGTTGAAGCGGTTGAGCAGATTGTGTGCGATATCGACGGCGTTGGTGTAGCCGATCCGGCGCACATCCGACAGGTCGACATGCTCGACGATCAGGTTTCCGTAATCGCGGCGAAGCTGCTCGCGGCCCTTCTTGCCAACCGTCAGGATCTTGACGTCCTTCCCCTCGGCCAGAAGACGCGCCAGATGGGCTCTGGCAAGCTTCACGATCGATGAGTTGAAGCCCCCGCAGAGACCGCGTTCTGCGGTCGCAACCACCAGAAGGTGCTTTTCCGACTGGCCTGTGCCCGTGAGCAGCCGCGGCGCGGACGGGCTGCTGGCCACACCCGCCGCGAGATTGCCCAGAACAGCCTCCATCCGCTCGGCGTAGGGCCGAGCGGCTTCGGCCGCCTCCTGGGCGCGGCGGAGCTTGGCCGCCGCGACCATCTGCATGGCCTTGGTGATCTTTCGCGTGGACTTGACGCTCTCGATCCGGATTTTTAGGTCCTTAAGGCTCGGCATGAGCGGCCCCCCTTCCTATCGGATCGAATTAAGCGAACGTCTTGGCGAAACCGTCGATGGCGGCAACGATCTCCTTCTCGAGATCACCGGCAACCTTCTGATCTTCCTTGCGGATCTTCTCCAGAAGCGCGGCATCGCTGCTGCGGATATGGGCAAGCAGGCCGCGCTCGAACCGACCGACATCACGCACCGGCAGCTTGTCCAGGTAACCGTGGGTGCCGGCGTAGATCACGATGACCTGCTCGGCATTGGTCAGCGGCGAATACTGCGGCTGCTTCAGCAGCTCGACCAGACGCGCGCCACGATTGAGCAAACGCTGGGTCGCCGCGTCGAGATCCGAACCGAACTGAGCGAAGGCCGCCATTTCACGATACTGCGCCAGCTCGAGCTTGATCGAGCCCGCGACCGATTTCATCGCCTTGGTCTGGGCCGAAGAGCCCACGCGGCTCACCGAGAGACCGACGTTCACCGCCGGGCGAATACCCTGATAGAAGAGCTCGCTCTCGAGGAAGATCTGGCCGTCTGTGATCGAGATCACGTTGGTCGGAATATAGGCCGACACGTCGCCTGCCTGCGTCTCGATGATCGGGAGCGCGGTCAGCGAACCGGCGCCGTGATCTTCGTTGAGCTTCGCGGCGCGCTCGAGGAGCCGGGAGTGGAGGTAGAACACGTCGCCCGGATAGGCTTCACGCCCCGGCGGACGGCGGAGAAGGAGCGACATCTGGCGGTAGGCCACCGCCTGTTTCGACAGGTCATCATAAATGATGAGGCCGTGCATGCCATTGTCGCGGAAGTACTCCGCCATCGCGCAGGCCGAGTAGGGCGCGAGGTACTGCATCGGCGCCGGCTCGGACGCGGTCGCGGCAACCACGATCGAGTAGTCGATCGCGCCGGTTTCCTCGAGCTTGCGGACAAGCTGCGCGACGGTCGAACGCTTCTGCCCGACAGCCACGTAGACGCAGTAGAGCTTCTTGCTCTCGTCGTCGCCTGCAGCCTCGTTGTAGACTTTCTGGTTCAGGATCGCGTCGAGCGCCACGGCGGTCTTGCCGGTCTGGCGGTCGCCGATGATGAGCTCACGCTGGCCGCGGCCGATCGGGATGAGTGCGTCGATCGCCTTGAGGCCGGTCGCCATGGGCTCGTGCACGGATTTGCGCGGGATGATGCCCGGCGCCTTCACGTCGGAGATGCGGCGTTCGGATGTATCGATCGGACCCTTGCCGTCGATCGGATTGCCGAGCGCGTCGACGACGCGGCCGAGCAGGCCCTTGCCAACCGGCACGTCCACGATCGAACGGGTGCGCTTGACAACGTCGCCTTCCTTGATGTCGCGGTCGGAGCCGAAGATCACGACGCCGACGTTGTCCACCTCGAGGTTCAGCGTCATGCCACGAATGCCGCCGGGAAATTCGACCATCTCGCCGGCCTGCACGTTGTCCAGACCGTGCACGCGGGCGATACCGTCGCCGACGGAGAGCACGCGGCCAACTTCGGCGACCTCGGCTTCCTGTCCGAAATTCTTGATCTGCTCCTTGAGAATCGCGGAGATTTCAGCGGCTTGGATCGTCATTATCCGACCTCTTTCATGACATTCTGCAGACTGGCGAGCTTGGCGCGGACCGACGTATCGATCATCTTGGAGCCGACTTTGACCACAAGACCGCCGATCAGGCTCTCGTCCACCTTTACATTGAGCCGGATGTCACTGCCGACACTGCCCTTGAGGGCGGCGGCAAGTGCATCCGTCTGTTCAGGGCTGAGTTCGCGGGCGGTGGTGACATCCGCCTGAACTTCGCCGCGATCCGCGGCGATCATCGCCTTGATCTGAGCGATCAGTTCCGGAAGCACGAAAAGCCGCCGGTTCTTTGCCATGAGGCCGAGGGTGTTGCCGACCTCGGCGCCGATGCCCATCTTCGCGACAAGCGCACGCAGGGCATAGCCCAGATCTTCGCGGGAATAGATGGGAGAGGAGATCAGTTTCCTGAGATCCGCACTCTCGGCGAGGGCAGCTTCCAGCGCCTGCAGGTCAGACTCGACCGTCGGGAGGGAATTGCCTTCCTTGGCAAGCTCAAAAAGGGCAGTGGCGTATCGCCCGGCTACCCCTGAGGTCAAAGATGCTGAGCTGGACACATACACCCCTTCGCAGTTTCACCCCACGGACGAATGTCCGACCGGCATAATTTGTTGGAATGACGGCGCTCCCCGCTCCGCCAAATTCGGCGCGGTGATAGCAGAGGCATTGCTGCAAGGCAATACGCCTGCCCCACGGAAGTGATAAGATTCACCCCACAAATACGCAATTATCGTACCCTGAGCCGTCCGCGCCGCACATCCGGCAGCGCCGCCGGGAAGACCGGTAGAATCGCCTCAGGCAAGATGCTCCGAGACCACCGTGCGGCGCATGGGGCTGCCGCGTTCGTCCAGCCCTCGCCGGTGTCGCTCGAGGCACGGCCTGGCGGGCTGTACCGCACTGCGTCGCATGTTCGAAACCGGCCGCGGAGGAGCACCCGCAAGCCCCTCGAGCACCTCGAGCGGGCCAGGCACAACGACACGCGTGCCATTCTGCGGGCGCGCGAAGACCTGCTTGCTGGCTTCGACGAGCAACGCGCCAGCCATCAGCCGAGGGTCGTAGCGCCGGCCAATACGCTCCCAGAGCCCGGAGGTCCTGAGCCAGAACTTGCGATGGGAGGGAGGCCAATACAGGGCCGCAGCATGGCGGCCCGCTTCGAAACGGTGCTTGTCGAGCTGTGCCTCGATCTGGCCCAAGGTGTAGGGTCGGCCGTTGCCGAAGGGCGTGACATCACGCCTTGCCCAGAGGCCGGCGCGATTGGGCACGACGAAGATCACCTGCCCGCCTGGCGCGAGCACGCGCCAGATCTCCGCAAGCAGGTCGACCGGCCGCTCGCTCGTCTCGAAACCGTGGGCGACGACGAGCCGGTCGATACTGCCCGCAGGGACCGGCCAGTGCGTTTCCTCCACCAGCGCGGAAACGTTGGGTGCGCCGCTCGGCCAGGGCATTACACCCTGCTGTGCCGGCATCAGGCTGATGACCCGCCGGGCTTCCCCGAGAAAGGGTCGCAGAAGGGGTGCGGCAAAGCCGAAGCCCGCAACCTGCATGTCATGCACGTCGGACCAGAAGGCGCGCAGCGCTTCCTGCAGTGCGCGTTGCGCCGCACGGCCGAGCCGCGTGCGGTAGTAAAAGGTCCGAAGGTCGAGAACATCCTGATACATTGCGCGATCCTAGCCGATCGGAGAGACTTGCGCCAATGGTTCGCCGGACCAGCGAAGGAGAGTTCTGACATGCCGCTTGAAATCGTCACCGTCCCCTGTCTCGCCGACAATTATGCCTATCTGTTGCGCGACGCAGCAACCGGCAAGGTCGCGCTCGTCGATGCGCCGGAAGCCGCCCCGATCCGGGCCGCCCTCGAGGCGCGCGGCTGGGGGCTCGACCTCGTTCTCGTGACCCATCACCATGCCGATCACGTCAACGGCGTCGATGCCCTGCGCAAGACCTTCGGCGCGAAGGTTGCGGGCGCGGCGGCGGATGCCGCCCGCCTTCCGGAGCTCGATATCGCGCTGCACGAGGGCGACACGATTGCCGTCGGCGACAGCACTGGCAGCGTGCTCGACGTCTCCGGACACACCGTCGGCCACATAGCCTTCTATTTTCCCGAATCCGGCGCCCTCTTCTCGGCCGACAGTCTCATGGCGCTCGGATGCGGCCGCCTCTTCGAAGGCAGCCCCGAGCAGATGTGGCAGAGCCTCACGAAGATGGCGGCCCTGCCCGGCGACACGCTGGTCTACTCCGGGCACGAATACGCCGCATCGAACGCCCGCTTTGCCCTTGCCATCGACCCGGAGAATCCGGCGTTGCAGAAGCGGGCGGACGAGATTAACCTCAAGGTAAAGGAAGGCACACCAACCGTGCCCGTGCGTCTGGACCTCGAACAGGCGACCAATCCGTTTCTCCGTGCGTCAGACCCAGACCTGAAGGCCAAACTTGGCCTTTCCGATCAACAGGATGCACAAGTTTTTGCCGAGATCCGCAGACGCAAGGACTCTTTCTGAGCAATCGTGAAAAATTGTGCAGATTTAAAGCATGGCCCCGATAAATCTTTTTGTCGCAAGCGAGCGCTGAGGCATAATCGGGACTTGAAGTGAGTGGATTACAACCGAAGTTTAACTGGTATCCGCGTAGGATCGGAGCATCCTACCCGTAGGCCGGTACCCCAGACCGGCGGGTCTAGACCGGAAGGACGCAGAGAATGCCCTCTTTCTCCAGTACTCTCGAAGCCGCAATTCACAACGCCCTTGGCCATGCCAACCAGCGCAAGCATGAACTCGCGACACTGGAGCATCTGCTGCTGGCCCTTCTGGACGAGCCGGACGCAGCGCGCGTCATGAAAGCCTGCGGGGTGGAAATAGAAGCCCTGCGAAAGACGATCGTGGCCTTCCTCGACGAGGAACTCGACGCGCTCGTCTCCGATATCGAGGGCTCGGAAGCCGCACCCACGACCGGCTTCCAGCGGGTGATCCAGCGCGCCGCCATCCATGTTCAGAGCTCAGGCCGCTCAGAAGTCACCGGCGCGAACGTGTTGGTTGCGATCTTCGCCGAGCGCGAAAGCCACGCCGCTTACTTCCTGCAGGAGCAGGACATGACCCGCTATGACGCGGTCAATTACATCAGCCACGGCGTCGCCAAGGACCCGTCCTACGGTGAGGCCCGCCCCGTGAAGGGGGCAGAAAGCGCGGAGGAACCCAAAACGCAGCCCCAGTCGAGCAAGGATGCCGAAGAGACGGCGCTCCAGAAATACTGTGTGGATCTCAACGAGAAGGCCGAGCAGGGCGACGTCGATCCGCTGATCGGCCGCGAACACGAAGTCGAGCGCTGCATTCAGGTGCTCTGCCGCCGGCGCAAGAACAACCCGCTGCTGGTGGGCGACCCGGGCGTCGGCAAGACGGCGATCGCCGAAGGGCTTGCCCGCAAGATCGTCGATGGCGAAACGCCGACGGTCCTCGCCGAAACCACGATCTACTCTCTCGACATGGGCGCACTGCTCGCCGGCACCCGCTATCGCGGCGATTTCGAAGAGCGGCTGAAGGCCGTGATGAAGGAGCTCGAGTCGCATCCGAACGCGATCCTCTTCATCGACGAAATCCATACCGTGATCGGTGCAGGCGCCACCTCGGGCGGCGCGATGGACGCCTCCAACCTGCTGAAGCCCGCGCTTCAGTCGGGCACGCTCCGCTGCATGGGCTCGACGACCTACAAAGAATATCGGCAGCACTTCGAGAAGGACCGTGCGCTCTCCCGGCGGTTCCAGAAGATCGACGTCAACGAGCCGAGCGTCGATGATGCCTTCAAGATCCTCAAGGGCCTGAAGCCCTACTTCGAGGAGCATCACGACATCCGCTACACGGTCGACGCGATCCGTACTGCCGTGGACCTCTCGGCCCGCTACATTCATGACCGCAAACTCCCGGACAAGGCGATCGACGTGATCGACGAAGCCGGTGCGGCCCAGCATCTGCTGCCCGAAACGCGCCGCCGGAAGACGATCGGGACCAAGGAAATCGAGGCTGTCGTGGCCAAGATCGCCCGCATCCCGCCGAAGAACGTCTCCAAGGACGACGCCGAGGTGCTGAAGGATCTCGAAGCTTCGCTGAAGCGCGTTGTGTTCGGCCAGGACAAGGCGATCGAGGCTCTGTCCTCGGCGATCAAGCTTGCCCGTGCCGGGCTGCGCGAACCCGAGAAGCCGATCGGCAACTACCTCTTCACCGGCCCGACCGGCGTCGGCAAGACCGAGGTCGCCAAGCAGCTCGCCGATGTGCTCGGCGTCGAACTGCTACGCTTCGACATGTCGGAATACATGGAGAAGCACACGGTCAGCCGCCTCATCGGTGCGCCTCCGGGTTATGTCGGCTTCGATCAGGGCGGGCTTCTGACCGATGGTGTGGATCAGCACCCGCATTGCGTGCTGCTGCTCGACGAGATGGAGAAGGCCCATCCGGACGTCTACAACATCCTGTTGCAGGTGATGGACAATGGCCGGCTCACCGATCACAACGGCCGGACGGTGGATTTCCGCAATGTCGTGCTCATCATGACCTCGAACGCGGGTGCTGCGGAACAGGCCAAGGAAGCACTCGGCTTCGGACGCGCCCGGCGCGAAGGTGAGGACACGGCTGCCGTCGAGCGGACGTTCAGCCCAGAGTTCCGCAACCGTCTCGATGCGGTGATTCCGTTTGCGCCGCTGCCGAAGGAGATCATTCTCCGGGTTGTCGAGAAGTTCGTGCTTCAGCTCGAAGCTCAGCTTCTGGATCGCAATGTGCAGATCGAGCTCTCGCCGGAAGCAGCAGAATGGCTCGGGGATCGCGGCTACGACGACAAGATGGGGGCGCGCCCGCTGGGCCGCATCATTCAGGAGAACATCAAGAAGCCGCTCGCCGAAGAGCTTCTCTTCGGCAAGCTCACCAAGGGCGGTCTGGTCCGTGTGCTCGTCAAGGACGACGCTCTTGACCTTCAGATCGATCCGGCCGGGGCTCCGCGGCTTGCGGCAAAGAAGACTCCGCTTCTTACCGCCGAATAACAGGCCACGGACGTGGCGAAAAAATGGGGCGCCCGGTCAGGGCGTCCCTTTCTCATTTCAAGTCGTCTGCAAACAGGCTCCGCTAGAGAAGAGTTACTCCGGCGAGCGTATCCAGAGATCGAGCCGACCCGGCGCCGCATCGGGCAGAAGGTTGCCATAATCGCGGACGACAACCGATCCTTCCGGCTCACCGAGCGCCGGGGCAATCTCCCGGGCAAGAGTCTCCGCGGCCGATTTATCGCCCTCTGCATAGTAGCCGACGCGCGAAATCGCGATCCGGAAGGGAATCTCCTCCACCACCACGGAGTCATGCCCGGCAGCAGCCAGCGCGTCGAGCAATGCGCTGCGCTCCGCAGCCGGATATCCCGGGCTCAATCTCAGGCGCAGCGCCGTCTGGGATGACACTGCCGCCGGAGCGGCGGCATCGCGCGGCAACGGCGCAGACTGCGTGACGCCCCCGCCAGCAGGCTCCGACGTCACATCCGTTACATCCGTTGCATCCCCCTCCTGCGCCGGCGCCATGTCCACTTCCGCTGGAGCCTGCTCCGGTACGGGCGTGGACGACGCTGTCTCCGTGGGCTCGGGCGCAGCTGGGCCGGACAGCACAGATTCGCGCAAGTAAACCGCCGCGCCGATAATTGCCGCAGCAATCACGATGCCGGCAAAGATTGCAGGCACAAGCGATCCGCGCCGGGGAGGTGCCGAGGCAACCGGCCCGACCGTACGCAGCGTGGGGGCTTCGCTCTGGGCGGTCGTATGAGCCTCCCCCACGGCAGGTGATTGCCGCAAAGTCGCGGAGGGCTTTTGTGGCGTATCTGCGGGCCGTATCGGCCAGAACGCATCTGGATCCTCTGGCCGCCGAGGACGCGGCGGGCCACCGGCAGCAGCCACAGGGCGCACGGGTTTTGCCGGCGGCGGCACTGGCGACGACGGAGGCTCGGAGTCGCGCGCATCGCTGCGGGGCACACTCCGCCACGGCCCGGAGACCGCGCCCGCGCGGATATTGTCGCGTCGGCCCCAGTTGTTCGCCAGCTTGCCTGGCGGCTTGCGCGGCTCATCCAAGATGAGAACCCCTTACCAAACTCCGTCTGACACACACACAGGCCAGACCTCAGGTCGCGCAGGCATGATAGGACAGGAAATGCCGGTTTCGAAAGCGCCAATCGGAAGCGTCGTTAAGCAGATGGGGCGGCATGACACTAGCGCCATCCACCCGCATCCCGCGTGACAAGAACAACATACCAGTTACAGACAGAAACCAAAAAAACAGACTCCGAGTCGGCGGACGGCCTCACCACCGAACCGTTTGTCTTTCGCAGGCGCTTCCTCCATGGCCAGCACCCAATTACACGAAATACATGTCATGCATGTTACGGCAATGCAGCATCGCGCCCGCTCCGCGGCACAACGCACCCGATCGGCCTCAGGTTCCTGCTGCCGGACCTTTCAGGCCGCGGGCGGCCGGGTCGCCTGCATCGAAGGACGTTCGGCGAAGCTTGCCTCCCAACGGGCAAGCGATGGACGCCCGGATCGCCAACCCCGATCGTCATGGCGTAAGTCCAGATAGCCGAGCGCGCAGCCAATCGCGATCTGTGGCGCACCAACCGGGCCCGCAAGATGCGAGATCCAGCGCGCCTCGAGTGCATCCAGGCCGCGATTGACCTTGCCCCACTGCGCTTCGACCCAAGCCTCGGAGCGCTGCTCCGGCGGCCGGCATCGGGCCTCATAGACCATGAGCACGGCGGCCTCGGTCATCGCATGACCCGTCGCCTCAAGCGTCAGCGCCTCCCAGAGACTGGGTGGCGAGGGATAGAGCCTTGCACCGGCGAGATGATCGATATAGCGCGAGATCACGCGGCTGTCGTAGAGCGCAGGGCCATCCGGGCGCTCAAGTGTCGGGATCTTCCCCGCCGGATTCTGGCTGAGCGGCATGGTTCCCGGTTCGGTGGCCGTCCCCGACACCGTCACGATCTCGACCTGATCGATCAGGCCGGTCTCGTGGAGCGCCACCATCACCATTCGAACGAAGGGCGAGGCTGGCGAATGAAAGAGACGCATCCTCAATCCACCTTGCGAAACCGCATGCGTCCGAGGGCGGCAAGATCCACCTCGACGCCCGGCCCTCTGCGGCCGAAACGCAGCACCCGGCGAAGCCGACCATGCCCATGCACCGCCTGCTCGGCCTCGGCCCGGTGGGCATGGCTGCGGACACCTTCGGGCAGGTCGTCCAGCACGCGTTCGTGAACCGCATCCTTGGGTTCGGGGGATCGGCTGCGGGCAGCATAGAGAGCCACACCGGCCACCGCAGCATAGCGGAGCGCGGTCCATGCAAGAGGCGAAAGCGCGATCGGGGCTGGCATCGTCGTTCTCCGGCGAGACGGTTACCTCCCTAATAAGGGGACAAGACCGCTCATAATCAAGCGTCATGATCGAGCGCCTTGGCCCGCTTCGGGCTCACCGGCGTCTGTATCGGCGGATTGCGCAGACCCGGCCCGCTGGCTAATCTCTCCCCACCTGCGGCCCGGGGAGATGATCCGGCCCGCCTCGTGACAAAGAGGACAAGGCGTGATCAGACCTGCGTTTCTGGCGATACTGGCCGTTCTTTCTCTGGCAGCCTGCAATACGGTCGAAGGCATGGGCCAGGATCTCTCCGCCGCAGGGGATGCCATGACGAGCACCGCCGGAGACGTGAAGCACAAGATGTAGGTCAGGCGCGCCGGCCGAGACTTCAACCCGGCGACAGCAGGGGCAGGCTCAGGCCGAAGGTCTCGGCCAGAAGCACCGCATTCAGGGTGAGGACCACCACGGCCGCAAGGCTCGCCAGCAGGCGCAGGCCCCGTCCGATGGCGAAATCGCCCATCACATCCCGGCGCCCGGCAAAGATGATGAGCGCGATCATCGGCACCGGAAGGGCAACGCTCAGCACCACCTGGCTCATGACGAGTGCCCTCGTGGCGTCGACTCCCATTGCCACGACAACGAAAGCCGGGACCATGGTCACCAGTCGCCGCAGCCAGATCGGCACCCGCATCCGCAAGAAGCCCTGCATGATGAGCTGCCCTGCCATCGTGCCCACCACCGAGCTCGACACACCAGAGGCAATGAGAGAGACGAGAAAGACCGCCGCAGCCGCGCCGCCGAGCAGCGGCGTGAGCGTGTGATAGGCGGTCTCGATCTCGGCAACCTCGCTGTGCCCTGCATGAAACGCGCTCGCCGCCATCATCACCATGGCAATGTTGACGAGCCCGGCGACAGACAGGGCCACCACGACCTCGACGTTGGAGAAGCGCAACACCTTGCGCCGCTCGTCATCGCTGCGCACGACCGCACGGCTCTGCGTCAACCCCGAGTGAAGGTAGATGGCGTGCGGCATGACGGTTGCGCCGATGATCCCGACCGCAATCGTGAGCGCCGCCGCATCGGGCATCACTGGACGGGTCAGCCCTTGCGCAGCCTCGCCCCAGTTGATCGGCGCGATCAGGATTTCCGCGAGATAGCAGAGCCCGATCACCCCGACGAGCGCACCGATGATGAGCTCCATCGGCCTGAAGCCCTTGCCCTCGAAGAGAAGCAATCCGTAGGTGACGATCGCCGTCACGCCCATGCCCGCCATGAGCGGGAGATCAAAGAGCAGCGAGAGGCCGATGGCGCCGCCCAGAAACTCCGCAAGATCCGTCGCCATCGCCGCGATCTCGCTCACGATCCACATGACCAGGACAACCGGAGCGGCGAAATGCGCCCGGCACAGTTCCGCCAGATTCTTGCCGGTCACGATGCCGAGCCGCGCGGAAAGCGCCTGAAACAGCATTGCGATGAGATTGGCGAGCAGAACCACCCACAGGAGCGTGTAACCGTAACCTGCACCAGCCTGTATGTTCGTCGCGTAATTGCCTGGATCCATGTAGGCAACGGAGGCGACGATCGCGGGGCCAGCAAAGAGCAGCGCTGCGAAGGGCCCTCGCCGCGAACCGCCAAGCACTTCCGACATTGCCGATTGCGCCCTGACACTCAGGGAAGACTCTCCGTCCATGATACTCCACACGCCCGAACGGCCGCAAATAAACCCTAGGCTACACTTTATTGCCGTGACATAAACTCCACCGTGATGTATGTCCACGCCCAAGTTGCGGCAAGCGGCGCGAAATGATCCACGAGCCAGTCAAGGCAAGCGGGAGGCGCATATGGGCAGTATGGGCAGACAGACACTTTCGCAGGAGGCGCCGAGCGCGCCGGAGCGTTTCAGCCAGGCCCGCGCCGCTCAGGCGATGGCCGTGCTGGAAGACTATGCCGAGATGATCGACGATCTGATCGAGGAGCTCGGCGAGGCTCGGGTAACCGATATCGCGGAGCGCATGGGGGTCACACACCCGACCGCCACAAAAGCGGTTGCCCGCCTCAAGCGCGAGGGCCTCGCCGTCTCACGCCCCTATCGGGGTGTTTTCCTGACCGAGGCCGGCAGCACCCTGGCTGCGCGGGTTCGGGCGCGCCATCGCACGGTCGTCGACCTGCTGTTGGCCGTGGGCGTGCCTGCCGAAACCGCCGAACTCGATGCCGAGGGCCTGGAGCATCATGTGTCCGACACGACGCTCCGCGCCTTCGAGGCCTATCTGGCGCGCGCCGCGCGGAACGTGCCTGGCTGAAGCCGCCGGCCGCCGGGCAAAAATCTGCTGCCACGATTGCATTGCAACTTGCAGGTGCTGGACGTGTCGCCATCGCAGTACATATCCTGATCGACCCAGCGCAAAACGCCGTGGTCCGCCCTGCCGCGCGTCCAGCTCGGCTGGCGGTAAGAACAGAATCGAAAAGGAATGTCACATGAAGAAACCCGCGATACTCGCCATCGTTGCGCTGCTTGCACTCAGCGCCTGCAATACCGTCAAGGGCATGGGCGAGGACGTCTCGACAGCCGGGGACTCGATGTCGAACACGGCAGGCGAAGTCCAGAGCGACATGTGACCGGGCGGTCGCGCTTCGCGCTCAGAGCGGCTCCGCCAGCAGAAGCGCGCCATCCGTTCCCGAGATCCGCGCAGGCACGATAGCGCCCGGCGCGTGATGTCCTGAGAGCCGGGTCTGGGTGAAGCCTTCGGTGCGGCCCAGATCCGGCTTTTCCATAAGAAGCCGGACCTCACGACCCTGCATCGCCTCGAGATGGGCCGCGATTCTCTCTTCACCGACAGCACGGAGCCGTGCCGCTCGTTCCCGGATGGCGCAGCCCTCGACCTGAGGCATCCGTGCGGCAGGCGTGCCCTGCCGCGGGCTGAACGGGAAGACATGCAGCCAGGTCAGGCCGCATTCTTGAACCAGACGCACGGAATTCTCGAACGCCTCCTCCGTTTCGGTCGGAAAGCCCGCGATGATGTCGGCGCCGAAGATGACTTCCGGCCGCGCTGCGCGAATCGTTTCGCAGAAGGCAATCGCGTCTTCCCGCAGATGCCGCCGCTTCATCCGCTTCAGGATCAGATTGTCGCCATGCTGGAGCGAGAGATGCAGATGCGGCATGAGCCGCGCCGCGCTGCCGATGATTTCGACAAGCTGCGGATCGGCCTCTACCGAATCGATGGACGAGAGCCGGAGCCGCGGCAGATCGGGCACGCGCACGAGAATTTCCGCCACCAGTGACCCGAGCTTCGGAGCGCCCTCGAGATCGGCGCCCCAACTCGTAAGGTCGACACCGGTCAGCACCACCTCGTTGAAGCCCTTGCCAACGAGACGCGCCACCTGCTCCACGACTCGCCCCGCCGGCACAGAGCGCGAATTGCCGCGGCCATAGGGGATGATGCAGAAGGTGCAGCGATGGTCGCAGCCGGTCTGCACCTGAACATAGGCCCGCGCCCGCTCGCCGAGCCCGTCAACCAGCGGCGCCACGGCGCGCCGTTCGGCCATGATATCGCCGACCTCGACCGCCCCGCCCTCGTTCCGTGCGATCCGCGCCCAGGTTTCCGGTCGGAGCTTCTCGCCATTTCCGACCACCACATCCACTTCGGGCATGGCACCGAAGCGCGCGGCTTCGGTCTGCGCCGCGCAGCCTGTCACGATCAACCGTGCCTGGGGGTCTTCGCGGCGGATGCGGCGGATCTGCTGGCGCGCCTGCCGCACAGCCTCCCCCGTCACCGCACAGGTGTTGACCACGACGGCGTTGTCGAGCCCGGCATCGCGCGCGAGGTTCTGCATGACCTCGGTCTCGTAGGAATTGAGCCGGCAGCCGAATGTCCGGAAATCGGGCAGTTTCATGCGACCGCCTCCAGAAACGCGGCGTCAAGTTCACCCTCGAAGACCAGGGCCGTGGGCCCCGTCATCCAGACCCCGTCCTCACGCCAGTCTATGTGAAGCGGCCCGCCATCCAGAATGACGGTCACCGCGTGTTCCGTGAGCCCCCGCCGCGCCGTCACCACCGCACTGGCGCAGGCACCCGAACCGCAGGCCTGAGTGATCATTCCGCCCCGCTCCCAGACCCGCATGCGGATCGTCTCGCGGTCGATCACCTGGACGAACTCGACATTGGTGCGCTCGGGGAAAAGCGGATCATGCTCGAAACGCGGCCCTTCCCGTTCAAGATCGACCGCTTCGGCATCCGGGACCACGAAGACGCAATGGGGATTGCCCATTCCGGCCGCACCGGGGCGTCCCGGCAGCGGCAGGTTGTCGAGCTCCATCTCTCGTGCGAGCGGAACGCTCTGCCAGTCGAGCTGCGGTAGCCCCATGTTGACGCGGACGAGCCCTTCGCCTGCGTCCTCGGCCCGGAGCACGCCGCGGCCGGTCACGAGCTCGAGCGCCGTCGCCCCGGTCTCGTTCATCAGCAGGCGCGCGACACAGCGGGTCGCGTTGCCACAGGCCGCCGCCCTGCTTCCGTCCGAGTTCCAGAAATCGATTCGCGTCTCGCCCGCCGCGCCGACACGGATCACCACAAGCTGGTCGAAGCCTATGCCGCGATGACGATCCCCGAGCGCGCGGGCGAGCGCAGGCGTAACCGGATCGTCGCCCTTGCGCGCGTCGATCACGACAAAATCGTTGCCGAGCCCATGCATCTTCAGGAACCGAAGTCCACGGGGCCGGGAGGTGATGCGAGAATCGTCTTTCATGGGCGCTATATAGGCGAATCCCTCCGCTTGGACCATGGGGCCCAAATTCGATGAATTTGCGCTTGACCCTGTCGCGCTACCCCCTTAGGTGTCCCCGAGCTTTGGGCCCGTAGCTCAGTTGGTAGAGCAACTGACTTTTAATCAGTGGGTCACAGGTTCGAATCCTGTCGGGCTCACCAAGGCATTGACAGACTTCCGCGGAAGCGCGGGCCCGTAGCTCAGTGGTAGAGCAGTTGACTCTTAATCAATTGGTCGAAGGTTCGAATCCTTCCGGGCCCACCACCTCCTCCCAGACCTGAAATACCTTGGCAGGTATTTGCGCGCAGGCTCTTCACCGCAAACGTTTCACGTGAAGCTTTTGCTCGTGGCTCAGCCGCCGAGGCGGCCCCGCCCCGCAGGGCCAAGGCGCCCCTGCAGCGGCATCAGCCAGCGCCGTCGAGCGCGGCGAGCTCTTCTTCCGTCAGCACCCGCGAGCGGGTGAGGAAACGCTTCTCGCGCCCGTTGTCGAGGCTGAACATGCCGCCCCGCCCCGGCACCACGTCAAGGATGAGCTGGGTGTGCTTCCACACCGCGAACTGCGGCCCGGAGATCCACACCCTGGTTCCGTCGATCTCTCCAAGGCAGACATCCGTGTCGCCGACCTGAAAATCGCTCACCGGGTAGCACATCGGAGACGATCCGTCGCAGCATCCGCCCGATTGGTGAAACAGCACCTCGCCGTGATCGGCCCGGATTTCCGCGAGCAGCTGCCGCGCCGCCGCCGTGGCCGTCACCCGCGTGAAACGTTCCGTCCCGGGAAGCGGCCCATCCTCGGTCACACAGGAAATTGTGGTCTCGGTCATCGCGGCGATCCTCCCCATCTTGCCCCGGCAGCAAAGGTTGTCGGGGCGTCAAACGCAACCTAGACATTCGTGCCGAACCCGGATTCGGCCGCAGGAGACCGTCATGTCCGACTGGATCGACCTCACCCGACCGATGAATTCCGCCCTGCCCATCTACTCGGAAGGGCCTTACGCGGACCCCCCGTTCGCTACTGCGCGCTGGTCGGAAGTCGCGCGCGAAGGCTTCGAGGTATGGCAACTCTCGCTCGGAACCCAGACAGGCACCCATATCGACGCGCCGAGCCACTTCGTTTCCGGTGGGGCCTGCCTCGAGTCCCTCTCGCCTGCCGACTGCATCGGCCAGTATTTCCACCTGTCCGCCGCCGCGCTCGCCCGCGGTCATCCGCCAGACAGGTACCAGGGCGAAAGACTGCTCTTCCTCGATGCACATCCGGAGGTGGTCGCGAGCGAGGTCACGCTTCAGTCCCTTCTCGCGCTGCCCGCCCGCGTCTGGATCATGGCCGGGGCGTTGCGGATCCACAGCTCCGACCCGTTCCGACTGAACCGTGCCCTGGCGCAGGCCGGGCGGTTCCTCATCGAGGATCTCAACCCGTCCGAGCTCGCCCGCGTGCCGCCAAGAGGCGAGGCCGTTGCCCTGCCCCTCCGTCTCACCGGCGTCAGTGGTTCGCCCGTCCGTCTCCTCGTCCGGGGTCTCGATGCCTGAGAACACGCGCTTCCACGTCATCACCGGCGGTCCGGGGTCGGGAAAGAGCACGCTCCTCGCGCGCCTGGCCGACTGGGGCATTGCGCAATCCGACGAAGCCGGCCGCGCGATCATCCGCGACCAGAGCGCGATCGACGGCCCCGCCTTGCCCTGGCGGGACCGCGCGCTCTTCGCCGAACTCATGCTCTCCCGCGAGCTGCACTCCTACCGCGCTGCGGCAGCCTCTTCCGGCCCCGTGATTTTCGACCGCGGCATTCCCGACGTGATCGGCTACCTCCGGCTCGAAGGCCTTCCGGTCCCGCCCCATCTCCTGCGTGCTGCGGAGAGCTTCCGCTACAATGCCCGCGTCTTTTTCGCGCCGCACTGGCCGGAGATCTATCGAAACGACGCCGAGCGGCGGCAGGATCCCGAAACTGCGCGCCGGACCTGCGAGGCGATGATCGCGGTCTATGCCGACTGCGGCTACCGGATCGTCGAGCTGCCGTGTGCGCCCGTCGAGGTCCGTGCCGAATTCATCTGCAAGGCCCTTGCGTGAGGCCCGCTCAATCGACCGGTCGGTGGCGCCGCAGGAGCCGCCACTCGTGCCAGATCAGCACCATGACGACGAGATCGAAGATGGTAAGCAGGATCAGCCCGAGGGAATGGGTATAGCTGTAGCGGTAGAGCTGATAGGCGATGAACCCCGCCATTGCGACGAGCGAGGCCGGATAGGCGACGAGCTTTTCCCGCAGCAGCCCGACCACGAGCACGACCTTTATCAGCCCGTGGCTGACGAGATACCAGGCGTAGAAGGACTCGGTCGCCCCCGTAAGCCCCTGCGCCGCTGCCAGAAGATGCGTGGCGACGAAATCGCGCGGATCCTCCACCAGCTCCTCCCGGGTGAGGCGGTTCACCAGAGCGAGGATCTGCTGCGTGCTCACGAAATAGAAGAGCAGCCCGCCGGCGATCTCGATCAGCGCATGCAGCCCCTTGAGGATCACGCTCACGCGAAAGACCTGATGGATGCGGTTTTCTGAAAATTCCATGATGATGACCTGTGGCCGGGCAAGGGAGCGCGGCCCCCTCTTTCGCAGGTACCGCGCCCATCGTCGATGCCCCGGCTGCACGATACAGCGCTCTGCCGAGGCAGGGCGCGAGCGTCGGCCCCGCCGTCAATCCGCCCGGTAGATCGCCGAAGCGCGCCCAGAGCATGGAATCCGCCCGCACGACATCACTGAACGCCCCCTCGCCCGGATGGTCGAGGAGTCCGAAAAGCGTCCCGAAGAAAGCATGTTCCTCGAGCACACCCTCCGGCGTGCCGGATGGACAGACGGATCGCGCCGGCTGCAGACCCGGCGATCTTCAGGCACACCCTGCCGCACGAAAAAGGCCCGCCGCAGATACTGCGGCGGGCCGGATGTCGCGCGGGGCGCGAGAGATCAGAAGAAGCCGAGCTTCGAGGTCGAGTAGCTCACCAGCATGTTCTTGGTCTGCTGGTAGTGGTCCAGCATCATGCGGTGGGTTTCGCGGCCGATGCCCGACTGCTTGTAGCCACCGAAGGCCGCGTGGGCCGGGTAGGCGTGGTAGCAGTTGGTCCAGACGCGGCCGGCCTGGATCGCGCGGCCGAAGCGGTAGCAGGTGTTGACGTTGCGGCTCCAGACACCGGCGCCGAGGCCGTAGAGCGTGTCATTGGCGATGGAGAGCGCTTCGTCGGCATCCTTGAAGGTCGTGACCGAGAGGACCGGGCCGAAGATCTCTTCCTGGAAGATCCGCATCTTGTTGTGGCCGCGGAAGACCGTCGGCTTCACGTAGTAGCCGCCCGCAAGATCGCCTTCGAAGGTGTTCTTGCCGCCACCGGTCAGAAGCTCGGCGCCTTCCTGCTTGCCGATGTCGATGTAGGAGAGGATCTTCTCGAGCTGTTCGGAAGAGGCCTGAGCACCGATCATCGTCGCGGCGTTGCGCGGGTCGCCCTGGACGATCGCCTCGGTCCGGGCAATGGCGCGCTCGATGAAGCGGTCGTAGATGCTTTCATGGATGAGCGCGCGCGAGGGGCAGGTGCAGACCTCGCCCTGGTTGAGCGCGAACATCACGAAGCCTTCGATCGCCTTGTCGAAGAAATCGTCATCCTCGGCCGCGACGTCCTCGAAGAAGATGTTCGGGGACTTGCCGCCGAGCTCCAGCGTCACCGGGATCAGGTTCTGCGAGGCATACTGCATGATGAGCCGGCCGGTCGTGGTCTCGCCGGTGAAGGCGATCTTCGCGATCCGCGGGCTGGAGGCGAGCGGCTTGCCCGCTTCGAGACCGAAGCCGTTCACGATGTTGAGCACGCCCGGGGGCAGCAGGTCGCCGATGAGGTCGGCCCAGAGCATGATGCCGGCAGGCGTCTGCTCGGCAGGCTTCATCACCACGCAGTTGCCGGCCGCAATCGCGGGCGCAAGCTTCCAGGCCGCCATCAGAAGCGGGAAGTTCCACGGGATGATCTGGCCCACGACACCGAGGGGCTCGTGGAAGTGATAGGCGATCATGTCATCGTCGATTTCGCCCATCGAGCCTTCCTGGGCCCGGATGCAGCTGGCGAAATAGCGGAAATGGTCGATGGCGAGCGGCACGTCGGCGGCCATGGTCTCGCGGATCGGCTTGCCGTTGTCCCAGGTTTCGGCCAGCGCCAGAAGCTCGAGGTTGGCTTCCATGCGGTCGGCGATCTTCAGCAGGCAGCGGGCACGCTCGGCAGGCGAGGTCTTGCCCCACTTTTCGCGGGCGGCATGGGCGGCGTCGAGCGCGTCATTGATGTCGCTCTCGTCCGAACGGGCGATCTCGCCGATCGACATGCCGGTCACGGGCGAGGTGTTCTCGAAGTAACGGCCGGCGTTCGGCGCCTTGAACGTGCCGCCGATGAAGTTGTCGTAGCGCTTGCGGAACGGGCAAGCGGTGGCGGAATCGGCATCCGACTTGATGAGTTCTTCGGTGGACATAAATCCTCCCCCTATGTGTTGACGGCCAAAATCGGCCGCTGGAGCATGATGAGACGGGCCCGCTTCCGGAGACCGGATCGGACGGCGGTTCTTGGTGTGACGCGCCCCGTTCAATCAGCCGGGATTGCGCCTCGGGATCGTGGTTCAGTCTGCTGGTGGGCCGGGATCGGGCCTGGGCTCTGCCTCCGTGGCCTCTGCCGCGCCGCCTTGGCACCGTGCGTCGGCCAGTTCGTCGAGAACCCTCATGTCCGATCTCCTCCTGGGACCTTCCGATGGGCGCTGCCCACGACGGGGTTTATGGCACAGCCAAACGAATTCCTCATTTGCACCATGGTCGTACACCCAAGGTAGAGCCCCGCGCGGGCCGGCCCGGCAGCGGTTAGGGAGACTGTCCCAAATGGCTTGCCGCGCACGCGCGATGGCGCTTTACTGTGTCCAGGCCGAAAACGATGCGGTCAGGGAGGAAACATCATGTGCAGGATCTTTGCCGGTCAGGACCCTGACCGCTATGCACTGGTAACGCGCCGGATGCGGCTGAACGGCCAGAGCACCAGCGTGCGGCTGGAAAAATCGTTCTGGCGCATTCTCGATGGCATCGCCGCGGAAGAGGGACTCACCACGCCCGCCTTCGTCTCGAAGCTCCATTCCGAGGTGCTGCTGATCCATGGCGAGCCCGACAATTTCACCTCTCTCCTCCGCTGCACCTGCCTCGTCTATCTCGAAAGCCAGACCAACCTGATGGCCGCCGAATAGACCAAAGGCTGGCAGTACCGGGATACTACCAGCCGCGCCACCTTCAGGAGCTAACCTTTCCTCCCAAGATCAGAGCGATGAGGAGGGAAGATGGCGAAGGCCATTCACAGCATGATTCGCGTGCTAGACGAGGCGCGCTCGGTGGCATTCTACGAGAAGGCTTTCGGCCTCACGGTGGCGGACCGGCTCGACTTCGACGATTTCACGCTTGTCTACATGAGCAACCCGGAGTCGATCTTCGAGGTCGAACTCACGATCAACAAGGGCCGTACGGAACCCTACGACCTCGGCGACGGCTACGGGCATCTTGCCGTTTCCGTCGATGATGTCGTGGCCGAGCATGCCCGCTTCGAGGCGGAAGGGCTCGCCCCCCGCAAGCTCGTGGACTTCAAGAATGACGGCGCGCTGGTGGCGAAGTTCTTCTTCGTCGCGGATCCGGACGGCTACCAGATCGAGGTGCTTCAGCGGCAGGGCCGCTTCCAGTGACGGAAACGGGCCCGGAGAGGCCCGGACCGAAAGACCATAGGGAGGATACCATGAATAGCCAGACCAGCCGGGAGGGATTGACCCGGCGACAGCTCCTGTCGCGCAGCGCAGCCGTTGGAGCAAGCTTCGTCGTCGGTGCAGGCTTCGTCGCCGGCGCCGACGCCGCCTGGGCCCTCGAGACCCAGGCCCTCAGCCCCGAGTCCATGGCGGCGCTGATCCAGCTCGCCCGCGACATCTATCCCCACGACCGCATCCCGGACGAGAACTACGTGATCGCCGTCAAGGTCTATGACACCGCCGATGCCGCTCCGGCGATCGAGGCGGGCATCGCAGCCCTCGACGCCGTCGCCCAGGGCCGCGGCTACCCCAGCTATCTCGGCACGCCCTGGGAACGCGACCGCGTCGCGATCCTGCGCGAGATGGAGCTCAGCCCCTTCTTCCAGTCCATCCGCGGCGGGCTCGTGACCGGGCTCTACAACCAGAAGGCCGTCTGGCCGCTCTTCGGCTACGAGGGCGAGTCCTATTCCGAAGGTGGCTACCTCCACCGCGGCTTCGACGACATCAACTGGCTCTGAGCGCGGGGGAGAGAGAAAGATGACTGCACCCTTTGATCTGAGCGACGACAGTGTCGTCGTGATCGTCGGCACCGGTGCCGGCGGCGGTGTCCTCGCCAACGAGCTGGCCCAGAAGGGCGTCTCGGTCGTGGCGCTCGAGGCAGGCGGACGGTACCTGCCCGAAGACTACATCAACGACGAGTGGGAAAGCTTCGGGCAGCTCGCCTGGGTCGAGCCCCGCACCACCAGCGGCGACTGGCGCGTTGCGCGCGATTTCCCGAACCTTCCGGCCTGGATCGTGAAGGCGGTGGGCGGCACCTCGATCCACTGGGCGGGCGCCTCGCTCCGCATCCAGGACCACGAGTTCCGCGCCCGGACCGAGTACGGCAACGTGTCCGGCGCCAACCTGCTCGACTGGCCGCTGACCCGCGCCGAGCTCGATCCCTGGTATGACAAGGCCGAGAAGAAGCTGGGCGTCACCCGCACCAACGACCTGCCGGGCCTTCCGGGCAACAACAACTTCAAGGTCTTCGAGGCCGGCGCCAAGGCGATCGGCTATACCCAGGTCAACACCGGCCACATGGCGATCAACTCCGTCGAGTACGACGGCCGCATGGCCTGCCAGCAGACCGGCTTCTGCTTTCAGGGCTGCAAATGGGGCGCCAAGTGGTCTTCGGCCTACACCGACATTCCGCGCGGTGAGGCGACCGGAAATCTCGAGGTGCGTGCGAACTGCCACGTGCTCCGCATCGAGCACAACGAGCAGGGCCTCGTGAACGCGGTGGTCTACTCCGATGCCGACGGCAACGAGCAGCGCCAGAGCGCACGCATGGTCTGCGTCGCCGGGAACTCGATCGAGAGCCCGCGGCTCCTGCTCAACTCCGCTTCCTCGATGTTCCCCGACGGGCTCGCCAACTCCTCGGGCCAGGTGGGCCGCAACTACATGCGCCACACCACCGGCTCGGTCTACGGCGTCTTCGACAAGCCGGTGCGGATGTGGCGCGGCACTGTGATGGCCGGGATCATCCAGGACGAGGCGCATAACGACCCGTCGCGCGGCTTCGTCGGCGGCTACGAGATGGAGACGCTCTCGCTCGGCCTGCCGTTCATGGCCGCCTTCCTCGATCCGGGCGGATGGGGCCGCGAGTTCACGTCGGCGCTCGACAGCTACGAGAACATGGCCGGGCTCTGGATCGTCGGCGAGGACATGCCGCAGGAGACCAACCGCGTCACCCTCAACACCGAGGTGACCGATGCCTTCGGCATGCCGGTCGCGAACGTCAACTTCGACGATCACCCGAACGACATCGCGATGCGCAACTATGCCTACATGAAGGGGATGGAGATGTATGACGCGGTGGGCGCGACCCGCACCTTCCCAACGCCGCCCTACCCCTCCACGCACAACCTCGGCACCAACCGCATGTCCGAGAACCCGCGCGATGGCGTGGTGAACAAGTTCGGCCAGAGCCACGACATTCCGAACCTCTACGTCTCGGACGGCTCGCAGTTCACCACCGGTGCCGCCGAGAACCCGACCCTCACGATCGTCGCCCTCGCCATACGGCAGGCCGATCACATCGCGGGCGAGCTCTCGAAGGGCAACCTCTGAGGCGCAGGCCTTCTACTGCAGGTCGCCGAAGGCGGCCTGCAGACGCCCGACGGCTTCCTCGACCCGGCTGCGCTGGGTGCCGAGATTGAAGCGCATGAACCCCGCCCCGCCCGTGCCGAACACCGGCCCGTCATTGGCCGCGATGCGGGCATCCTTGCGGATCCGCGCGGTAAGCTCGGGCGGCTCCATGCCGGTGCCGCGGAAATCGACCCAGGCGAGATAGGTCGCCTCGAGCGGCATCATCGAAACGCCGGGGATCGCATCGACCCCTTGCTTGAAGACCCGTGCGTTCTCCGCGAGATAGGCGCAAAGCGCGTCGCACCAGGCATCGCCGCCGGAATAGGCCGCCGTCACCATCACCGCGCCCAGCCGGTTGACCGAGGTGCCGGTCGCGCGGTGCGCGACGTCGAACCTCTCGCGCAGGGCCTTGTCGGGAATGATGACATTGCCCGTCAGCCCGCCTGCGATGTTGAAGACCTTGGTCGCCGCGGTCAGCATGATCAGACGGCCGAGATGCTCCGGCGCGGCAAGCGGCATCGGCATGTGACGCGCGCCCGGCATCACGATGTCGTGGTGGATCTCGTCGGAAACCAGCAGGAGATCGCGCTCGGCGCAGAACTCCGCCACCGCGCGCAGCTCCTCCGGCGTCCAGATCCGCCCGCCGGGATTGTGCGGCGAGCAGAAGACCAGCATCTTCTCGTCACCCTTGAGCGAGGCGGCAAGCGCCTCGAGATCCAGCTGGAAGCGTCCGTCGGCATCGAGGCGCAGGGGCGACTCGTGGATCCGCATTCCGTTCGCCTTCAGGATCTTGGCGAAGGCATGGTAGACCGGCGTGAAGAGGATCACGCCGTCGCCGGGCTGGAGATAGGCCCGGAGACAGATGGCGAGCCCGGCCACGATGCCATGCACGGTTGCGATCTGCTCGGACGCGACGGTCCAGCCGTGGCGGCGCTCCATCCAGCCGATGATCGCGTCCTTGTAGGGCTTCTCATCGCCGAAATAGCCGTGCACCCCGTGATCCGCGAGCCGATGCAGCGCGTCGTTCACCACCTGCGGCGCGCGGAAATCCATGTCGGCCACCCACATCGCCAACCCGTCCTCGGCCGAAACGCCGAACCCGGGCCCCATGTCGTCCCACTTGGCGCAGGAGGTGCCGTGGCGGTCTATCACTTCATCGAAATCGAACATGAGTGCTCCTCGCGCCGGTCCAGGCGCCCGCTGGTCAAATCGGTCGGCGCCATGGGTGCGGCTCCGCTCTGTCTTGTCAAGTCTCCGGCCATATCCTAGATGGCTCACATGACGACACGCCCGATCCTCATCATTCCCGAGCCCCGCCTGCGGAAGGTCGCAGACCCGGTTCCGGCTATCGACGACAGCATCCGTGCCCTGACGCAGGACATGCTCGAAACGATGTATGACGCGCCGGGCATCGGCCTTGCCGCGCCCCAGATCGGCGTGATGAAGCGCGTCTTCGTCATGGATTGCGCCGGGCAGGACGATCCGCCGAACCCGATGGAGATCATCAATCCCGAAATCCTCTGGCGCTCGGAAGAGCTCGAAACCAGCGAGGAAGGCTGCCTCTCGATCCCCGAGATCTACGAGGAAGTGACCCGGCCGGAGCGGGTGCGGCTCCGCTGGCTCGGGCTCGACGGCGAGATCCACGAGCAGGAGTTCGGCGAACGCTGGGCGGTCTGCATCCAGCACGAGATGGACCATCTCGACGGCAAGCTCTTCATCGACTACCTCGGCCCGGTGAAACGGCGGATGATCATGTCGAAGATGAAGAAGCTCAAGAAGGAACGCGCGCGGGCCTGAGCCCCGGCGCGGTGTCCCGTCTTCTGCCTGGCCACCGCCGCCGGGATGACACTCTGCGGGGGACGCACATGCGCCTGATCTTCATGGGAACGCCCGATTTCTCGGTTGCCGCGCTCGATGCGCTCGTCGCGGCGGGCCACGAGATCCTCTGCGTCTATTCCCAGCCGCCCCGCCCCGCGGGCCGCGGCAAGAAGCCCCGCCCGAGCCCGGTCCAGGCCCGCGCCGAAGCGCTCGGCCTGCCCGTGCGGCACCCGGTCTCGCTCAAGGGGGCGGAGGCGCAGGCCGACTTTGCCGCGCTCGGGGCCGATCTCGCGGTGGTGGTCGCCTATGGCCTCATCCTGCCGCAGGCGGTGCTCGATGCGCCCGCGCGCGGTTGCCTCAACATCCATGCCTCGCTGCTGCCGCGCTGGCGGGGGGCGGCGCCGATCCAGCGGGCGATCATGGCGGGCGATGCCGAGACCGGGGTCTGCATCATGCAGATGGAGGCAGGTCTCGATACCGGCCCCGTCCTGCTGCGCGGGAGCCTTGCGATCGGACCGGAGGATACCGCCGGAGACCTGCATGACCGGCTTGCCGGGCTCGGGGCGACGCTCATCGTTGCGGCGCTCGCGGAGCTCGACGGGCTTCGGCCCGAAGCCCAGCCGGAGGCGGGCGTGACCTATGCCGCCAAGATCGACAAGGCCGAGGCGAAGATCGACTGGAGCCGGAGCGCGGCCGAGATCGACCGGCAGATCCGCGGGCTCTCGCCCTTTCCCGGCGCCTGGGCGGAGATCGGCGGCGAGCGGGTGAAGCTGCTCCTGAGCACGGTCGCGGACGGATCCGGCCCGGCGGGAACCGTGCTCGACGACGACCTCAGGGTCGCCTGCGGCACGGGGGCGCTGCGGCTGCTCCGGCTTCAGCGCGCGGGCAAGGGGGCGATGGCCGCGAGGGACTTCCTGCGCGGCTTCCCGGTTGCCGCCGGGGACCGCCTCACTTGAGGCGGGTGCGTCGCGGGGTGCTGCGGTAGACCGGCAGGCGCCAGCCGAAGGCAAGGCTTCCGGCCCGGAGCAGGAAGGTCACCACCGCACAGATGAAGACCGAAAGCAGGGCCGAGCCGGTGAGGCCGAGCGCGAGCACGCCGGTGAGCGCACCCGCGAAGGCGGCTGTGACATAGACCTCGCCCTGTTTCAGGACCAGCGGCACCTCGTTGCAGACCACGTCGCGCATGAGCCCGCCGAGACAGCCGGTCATCACCCCCATCACCAGCTCGATCGGCCAGGAGGCGCCGAGATTGCGGGCGGTGAGCGCCCCGGCCGAGACGGCGATGGCGAGCGCCACGGCATCGAGCCAGAGCAGCGGGCGGTAGCGCGATTCGAGGAGATGGGCGCCGAGGTAGACCATCCCGGCGGCGATGCAGACGATGACGAGATAGACCGGGTTTGCGACCCAGAACACCGCATCCCGGCCCAGGATCACGTCGCGCACGGTGCCGCCGCCGATGCCGGTGAGGGCGGCGACGAAGAGAAAGCCCACGATGTCGAGCTGGGCACGGCTCGCGACGAGGCCGCCGGTGAGGGCGAAGACGAAGACGGCGGCGAAATCGAGGAACTGGGCGAGGGTCACGGCTGCGCCCCCTGAGCCGACTTCCGCGCGGGCTTGAAGGGCGCCATGCCGGCGCGGGCGAGCTCGTCGGCGCGCTCGTTCTCGGCATGGCCCGCGTGGCCCTTGATCCATTTCCAGGTCACTTCGTGCCGGCCCTGGGCCTCGTCGAGGCGGCGCCAGAGATCCTCGTTCTTCACCGGCTTCTTCGCCGCGGTCTTCCAGCCGTTCTTCTTCCAGCCGTGGATCCAGCGGGTGACGCCATCGCGGACATAGACGCTGTCGGTCACGATGGTGATGGGGGTCGCGCGGCCGAGCGCCTCGAGGGCGGAGATCGCGGCCATGAGCTCCATGCGGTTGTTGGTGGTCTGGGCCTCGCCCCCCGAGAGCTCGCGGGATTTCAGCACCGTCTCGCCGTCGCGGGCGAGGAGGAGCACTCCCCAGCCGCCGGGGCCGGGATTTCCGGAGCAGGCGCCGTCGGTATAGGCGAAATAATCGGGCATGGGTCTCGGGCCTCGCGCGGTCGGGGTCGGGGCCCGGTGATAGCCTCTGGGCTCTGCGGCGGAAAGCCCCGGAGGCGGGGAAAGACGGCGGCCGTCCCGGCGTGAAAATGGGGCGTTTCACCGTGAAAATCGAAAAACGCCGCTGAAATCATTGGATTTTCGTAGTTAACATATCATGAATCGGCCCTCCGGGGCGGAGGCCCGATCCGGCGGGCCGGCTCGATCCTGCCGGGCGGTTCGAATGCCGGCACTGCGCCTCTCGCCGCGATCCGGCGCGGCGATACCCGGAAGCGGGATCGTTCGGGGGGGCACGCCGGTGGCGCCGGGCCGCAGGTGGCCCCGCGTCAGGCCGGGACGCGGAGGACGCGGGGGACCTTGAACTCGATGTCTTCGGTCGCGGTCTCGACCTGGCGCTCGGTCACGTCGTAGCGGGACCGGAAGGCCTCGATCACCTCCTCGACCAGCACCTCGGGGGCCGAGGCCCCGGCCGTGATGCCGACGGCGCGGATGCCTTCGAGCGCGCGCCAGTCGATATCGGCGGCCCGCTGGACGAGCTGGGCGTAGCGGCAGCCCTCGCGGCTGCCGACCTCGACGAGGCGCTTGGAATTCGAGGAATTGGGCGCGCCGATCACCAGAAGCGCGTCGATCAGCGGCGCCATCGCCTTCACCGCCTCCTGGCGGTTGGTGGTGGCGTAGCAGATGTCTTCCTTGTGCGGCCCGATGATCGCGGGGAAGCGGGCGCGGAGCGCGGCGACCACGGCGGCGGTGTCATCGACGCTGAGCGTCGTCTGGGTGATGTAGGCGAGCCGCGCCGGATCGCGGGGCGCGAGATGGGCGACATCGCCGGGTGTCTCGACCAGCATCACCTCACCCTCGGGGAGCTGGCCCATGGTGCCGATCACCTCCGGGTGGCCGGCATGGCCGATCATCACCATCTGGAGGCCGTTCTCGTGATGGCGCTCGGCCTCGATATGGACCTTGGAGACCAGCGGGCAGGTCGCATCGACATAGAGCATGTGCCGCCGCTCGGCCTCGGCGGGCACCGATTTCGGCACGCCATGGGCGGAGAAGATCACCGGCCGGTCGGGCGGGCACTGGTCGAGCTCCTCGACGAAGACCGCGCCCTTGTCGCGCAGCCCGTCCACCACGAAGCGGTTGTGAACGATCTCGTGGCGCACGTAGACCGGCGCGCCCCATTTCTCGAGCGCCATCTCGACGATCTTGATGGCGCGGTCGACACCGGCGCAGAAGCCCCGGGGGGCGGCGAGATAGAGGTCGAGCGGTTCTGGCATGGCTTCCCTACATGGGCTCGTCCGGAGGGCCGTCGCGGGCCCCCGGGGCAATCTTCACTCCGGGCCGATGGCCCGCACATCCGTTCCTCAGGCGGCGTCAATATAACGGCGCAGCGCCGCGATGACAGCCTCGAACATCGGTTTGCTCAGGCGGCCCGTGTTCACGTTGTAGCGCGAGACATGGTAGCTGTCGAAGACCGCATGGCCGGCGACCCGGTGCCGGGCGCCATGGGCGAAGGGATGGGCGCCGGCGCGCGCGCCGAGCGCCGCGATCAGGCTTTCATGCGCGACGCGGCCGAGGCAGAGGATGGCGCAGAGGCGCGGCAGGGCGGCGATGCGCGCGGCGAGATGGCCGCGGCAGGTGCGGATCTCCGCCGCCGTCGGCCGGTTGCCGGGCGGCAGGCAGCGCACCGCGTTGCTCACCATGCAATCGTGAAGCTCGGGCGGGTCGCCCTCCCGCGCAAAGCCCGCCGCGGCGAGGGCCGGAAAGAGCAGGCTGCCGGAGGCATCGCCGACGAACGGCAGGCCGGTGCGGTTGGCGCCCGCGAGGCCGGGGGCGAGGCCCAGCACGAGGAGCCGCGCCGACGGGCTCCCGAAGGAGGCCACCGCGCCGTTGAACCAGCCGGGATGCGCCGCGCGGATCGCGCGGCGATGTGCGACGAGCCGGGGGCAGAGATCACAGCCGGGCAAAGGCTCCGGCGGCAGGCTCAATCGTTGTCGTTGTTCTGATGTGATCCGCTGTCGCCCCGCGGCGGGCGGCCGATGACTTCGCGCAATTCGTCGAGCTCGATGAAATTGTCGCTCTGGCGGCGCAGTTCATCGGCGATCATCGGCGGATTGGTGCGGATCGTGGAAACAACCGATACGCGAACGCCCTGACGCTGCAGCGATTCTACCAGCGGGCGAAAATCGCCGTCGCCGGAGAAGAGCACGATATGATCGACATGGGGGGCGATTTCCATGGCATCGACCGCAAGCTCGATATCCATGTTGCCCTTCACCTTGCGCCGGCCGCTTGAATCGGTGAATTCCTTGGCCGGTTTGGTGACCATCGAAAAGCCGTTGTAGTGCAGCCAGTCAACGAGCGGACGAATGGGCGAATATTCTTCCGTCTCGAGCAACGCCGTATAGTAGAAGGCACGCAACAGCTTGCCGCGGCGCATGAATTCCGTACGCAGCAGCTTGTAGTCGATGTCGAAGCCCAGTGCGCGTGCAGCCGCATACAAATTGGCGCCGTCGATGAACAACGCGAGTCGTTCGTCACGGTAGAACATGCGCCAACTCCCTTTTTTCCCTGTGGTGTGGGGCAGAGAGCACAGGGGAACCCCCCGCGCTCGGCCGAAGCGCGTTATAGGCTTCCATGCCGACAAGGGAAAGGTAAATCGTGTACATGCATAACACGATTGACAGTACAGGTCTTCACCTCATCGCACTCGGAGCAAATCTGCCCACCGAGCGCGGCACGCCGCAGGACACGCTGGAGGCGGCAGTGATCGCACTCGGAGCGGCAGGGCTCGCGCTCGCGGCCCGGAGCCCCTGGTATGCGACGCCGGCCTTTCCCGCCGGATCGGGCCCCGATTTCGTCAATGGCGCGGTCGCCGTGCGCGCGGCCCTGGCGCCGGAGCGGGTTCTCGCGGTGCTTCACGATGTCGAGGCGCGGCTGGGGCGGGAGCGGCCGCACCGCTGGGCGCCGCGGGTCTGCGATCTCGACCTCATTGCCTCGGACGGCGCGGTGCTGCCGGATGCGGAGACCTGGCGGCACTGGGCCGGGCTTCCGCCCGAACGGCAGCAGGCGGAGGCGCCGGGGGCGCTGGTCCTGCCGCACCCGCGGCTTCAGGAGCGCGGTTTCGTGCTCCGGCCGCTCGCCGATATCGCGCCGGGCTGGCGGCATCCGGTTCTGGGGCGGACGGTGCGGGAGATGCTGGAGGCGCTGCCGGCGGATGAAATTGCCACGATCCGGCAGATTTGACTTGCCTTCCAAGGGAGGGGCTTGCGCAGGACCGGCGCAGGCTCTAGAAGGACCCTTTCCGAAACCGGAACCGATGGGAGATCGCGATGGCCCGCGTAACCGTTGAAGATTGCGTAGACAAGGTGCCGAACCGTTTCGAGCTCGTCATGCTGGCCGCCCATCGGGCGCGCTCGCTGGCTGCCGGTGCGCCGCTGACCGTCGATCGCGACAACGACAAGAACCCGGTCGTCGCCTTGCGCGAGATCGCGGATGAAACGCTGACCGCGGATGCGCTCCGCGAATCGGCGATCGAGAGCTTCCAGCGCCAGATCGAGGTCGACGAGCCCGAGGAAGATGTCATGACCCTGCTGGCCGGCAATGCCGACGCCCCGGCGGAGGACGACATGTCCGAGGAGCGTCTGCTGCGCGCGCTGATGGAAGCCCAGGGCGAAAGCTGAGCCCGCCACCGCCCTCCACTGTGGCCGCGATGCACATTCCGGCCGCGGTGGGCGGGATCATCCCGGCCGAAACCCTCACGGCGCTCGTCGCCGGCTACAATCCCGAGAGTGATTCGGGGCTGATCGCCGCCGCCTACGAATATGGCCTCCGGATGCACGAGGGGCAGTTCCGCTCGAGCGGCGAGCCCTATTTCAGCCACCCCGTCGCGGTCGCCATGCTGCTCGCCGAGCAGCGGCTCGATGACGCGACGATCATCACCGCCCTTCTGCACGACACGATCGAGGACACCGGCTCGACCTACAGCGAGATCGCGCTGCGCTTCGGCGACGAGATCGCGCAGCTGGTCGACGGGGTGACGAAGCTCACCAATCTCGAGCTCTCCTCCGGCCAGAACGCGCAGGCCGAGAATTTCCGCAAGCTGCTGATGGCGATGTCGAAGGACGTGCGCGTGCTGCTCGTCAAGCTCGCGGACCGGCTGCACAACATGCGCACGATCCGGCATCTCAAGGTCGAGAAGCAGCAGCGCAAGGCGCGCGAGACCATGGACATCTTCGCCCCCCTCGCCGGGCGGATGGGGATGCAGTGGATGCGCGACGAGCTCGAGGACATCTCCTTCCGCATCCTCAACCCGGAGGCGCGGAAGTCGATCATCCGGCGTTTCGTCACCCTGCGGCGCGAGACCGGCGACGTGATCCCGAAGATCACCGACGACATCCGCACCGTGCTCGCGCAGGCCAAGGTCGAGGCGGAGGTGTTCGGGCGCGAGAAGAAGCCCTATTCGATCTGGCGCAAGATGGAGGAGAAGGGCGAGAGCTTCTCGCGGCTCTCCGACATCTACGGCTTCCGCATCATCACCACGAGCGCGATCGACTGCTATATCGCGCTCGGCGCGGTCCACAAGCGGTGGGCGGCGGTGCCGGGGCGGTTCAAGGACTATATCTCCTCGCCGAAGTCGAACGGCTACCGCTCGATCCACACCACGGTCTCGGGGCGCGACGGCAAGCAGGTCGAGGTGCAGATCCGCACCCAGCAGATGCATTCGGTGGCCGAGACGGGCGTGGCCGCGCACTGGTCCTACCGCGACGGCGAGCGGTTCGAGAACCCGTTTGCGGTCGATCCGTTCCGCTGGCTCTCCACCATCACCGAGCGCTTCGAGAACGCCGAGGACAGCGATGATTTCCTCGAGCATGTGAAGCTCGAGATGTTCACCGACCAGGTGTTCTGCTTCACGCCGAAGGGCGAGGTGGTGAAGCTGCCGAAGGGCGCGACCCCGATCGATTTCGCCTATGCGATCCACACGCGGATCGGCGACAGCTGCGTCGGCGCCAAGGTCGACGGCCAGCGGGTGCCGCTCTGGACCAAGCTCAAGAACGGCCAGTCGGTGGCGATCATCCGCGCCGAGGGCCAGCGGCCGCAGCCGACCTGGGAAGACATGGTGGTCACCGGCCGGGCGAAATCCGCGATCCGCCGCTCGCTCCGGGGCGAGCAGCGCGCGACGCAGGTCCGGCTCGGGCGCGAGATCGCGCGCGTCGCGCTCGAACGCGTCGGCAAGAAGGCGACCGACAAGGCGCTGGCGACGGCCGCCAAGCGCATGGGATTCGACGAGCCCGACGACGTGCTCGCGCGGCTCGGCGCCGCGGAGGTCACCGGCAAGGAGCTGGTGGCGGCGCTTTATCCCGAGCTCGTGCGCGATGCGGGCAAGCCCGACCACCGCGAGCTGTCCGGGCCGATCGTCATCGGCCTCGGCTCCGGCCAGGAGGCCCGCCCCGCCCCGTGTTGCAGCCCGATTCCGGGCGAGCGCATCGTCGGCATCGCGGTGCGCGGCAAGGGCGTGATGATCCATGCCATCGACTGCGCCGAACTGGTGAACTTCGAGGAGCAGCCCGACCGCTGGATCGACCTCCGCTGGGCCGAATCGCATGCGACCGCCGACCGTGGCGTGCAGATCGAGATGGTCATGGCGAACGACACCGGCGTTCTCGGGCGCATCTGCACCCTGATCGGCGAACAGCGCGCAAATATCACGAATATCAACTTCACCGACAGGAAACCGGATTTCTACCGGATGATTGTTGATATCGAGGTGCGCGATATGGAACATCTTACCCATGTGCTGACGGCGATCGATGCGGATTCCGACATCGCGGAGGTGCGCAGGTATCGTTCGGTCTCGCCGACGGTGCAGCCCACCACCTCCGGTTAGGGTTTTCGTGAGAGGATGCGCGCCGAGACGGAAAGGCATCCGGGATCATGGTATTCAAGAGACGAGACAAGCCACCGCTCCTGAGCCGGCTCCGGGAGATGATGTTGCCGCAGAAGGGGTGGCATCGCGGCATCGAATACCTCAGCCACAGGGTCAAGCGCCTGCCCGACACGCCGCACCGGATCGCGCTCGGGGTCGCCTGCGGGGTCTATGTCTCGTTCACGCCGTTCTTCGGGCTGCATTTCGTGATCGCGGCCGCGCTGGCAAAGCTCCTGCGCTGCAACATTCTCGCCTCCCTGATCGGCACCGCCTTCGGCAACCCCGTCACCTTTCCCTTCATCGCCTCGGCCGCGCTCAGCGTCGGGCGGCGGATCCTCGGCTATGGCGTGACGGGGCGGGATTTCGGCCGGGTCTATGACGCGTTCAACCAGTTCTTCGCCGGGCTCTGGCAGAGCGTGCTGTCGCTCTTCGGCCATGGCGAGGCGCAGTGGGGCCGGCTCACGATCTTTCTCCGCGACGTGTTCTGGCCCTATTGCGTGGGGGGCATCCTGCCCGGCCTCGCGGCGGCGACGGCCTGCTATTTCCTCTGCCGCCCGGTGATCGCGGCCTACCAGACCCGGCGGCGCGCGAAGCTGCTCGCCCGCATCAAGGCACAGCGGGCGGCGGACCCATCGAGGGGTGAGGGCAGTGACGGCGCGGACGGGAGCTCCTATATTGGCCCGCGCAACAACAAGAGCGCCACGAACTGAAAGCCTGACCAATGCCAGAGACCAAGCCGCTCGGACGCCTCCGCCTGGGGGTGAACATCGATCATGTCGCGACGGTGCGCAACGCGCGCGGCGGGCCCTGGCCCGATCCGGTGCGGGCGGCGCGGATGGCGGAAGCGGCGGGCGCCGACGGGATCACCGCGCATCTGCGCGAGGACCGGCGCCACATCACCGATGCCGATATCGATGCGCTCAGCCGCGAGATCCGGCTGCCGCTCAATCTCGAGATGGCCGCGACCGCCGAGATGCAGGCCATCGCCCTCCGGCACCGGCCCCATGCGGTCTGCCTCGTGCCCGAGCGGCGGCAGGAGCGCACCACCGAGGGCGGGCTCGAGGTGGCGCGCGAGGAAAACCGGCTGGCGCATTTCATCGCGCCGCTGCGCGATGCGGGCATCCGGGTCTCGATCTTCATCGCCGCCGACCAGCGGCAGATCGAGGCCGCGCACCGGATCGGCGCGCCGGTGATCGAGCTCCACACCGGGGCCTATTGCGAGCATGACATCGCCGGCGACATCGCGGCGCGGGATGCGGAATGCGCGCGCCTGGGCGAGATGGCGGCCTTCGCGAGCGAGCTCGGGCTCGAGGTTCATGCCGGCCACGGGCTCACCTTCGAGAACGTGAAGCCGATCGCGGCCTTCCCGGAGGTGATGGAGCTCAACATCGGCCATTTTCTCATCGGCGAGGCGATCTTCTCCGGCCTCGACAGCGCGATCCGGCGGATGCGGGCGCTGATGGACGAGGCCCGGCGCGCGGCCTTCGGCGAGGGCGCGGCCTGAGGCTCAGGCCGCCCGGCGCAGGGTTGCGGTGGCAAGGCCCATCGCGACGAGCGCGGTGCCGCCCGCGCGCGTGAGCCAGGCGATGACCGCGGGCCGCTCGAACTGCCGGCGCAGGCGGGCGGCGAGCAGCGCGTAGGCAAAGACATTCGCGGTGGCGAGGCACACGAAGGTCGCGACCAGGATCGCCATCTGCGGCAGGAGCGGCCGGGCGGGATCGAGGAACTGCGGCGCGAAGGCGATGAAGAAGGCGATGGATTTCGGGTTGAGCGCGGTGACGGCGGCCGCGTGGCCGAAGACGTGGCGCGCGGCGACCGGCGGCGCCTCGGCCGGGGTGAGCGGCCCGCTGCTGCCCGCGCTGCGGAAAAGCTTCACCCCGAGCCAGACGAGATAGACGGCGCCGCCCCATTTGAGCAGAGTGAAGAGTGTGGCGGAGGTGAGCACCAGCGCCCCGAGCCCCGCGAGCGAGGCGGTCATCGCGATGAAATCGCCGAGGGCGACGCCCGCCGCGGTCGCCACCGCCACCCGGCGGCCCTGGCTCAGCGCATAGCTCAGCACCAGGAGCACGGTCGGGCCGGGGATGAGCAGGAGCGCGGTCGATGCCGCAACGAAGGCAAGCCAGAGCTGAAGATCCATGGGGCGCGATTCCTCTCGGTCGGCAGGTGCGTCCGCATGGAGCACCCATTCCGGGCGCCCTGCAAGCGGTGCGATGCGGGGCTGTCATGAAAAGGTCGTGGAACCGTGACAGGGGGAGGCGGCGCCCGGCCCCGTGCGCCGCGTCGCGTGCGGAGGGCCCGCCGGGCTGAAGGAGACTGACATGACCCTGCCCGGCAAGGCCGAGATGCCCGAGCGGCCCGAGCGGCTTCTGGAGGAGCTGCTGGCGCTCCGCGACGAGATCACCGGAACCGCGGACACGCTGATCGCCCGCTTCGAGGCGGTCGGCGCCCGGATCACGCCCGAGGTGGTCAATCTGGCGCATTATCTCGTCATCCGGCATCACGATCTCAGGCCGCTGCAGCGGGCGCTGATGTGGCGCGGGCTGTCCTCCATGGGGCGGCTGGAGAGCCGGGTGCTGCCGACGCTCGATGCGATCGCGGCAAGCCTTGCCGCGCTTTGCGGGCGGGTCAGCCCGCACCCGGCGCCGACGGAGGCGGCCTTCTTCACCGGCGAGGCGCGGCTCGAGGCGGCGACGGATGCGCTGTTCGGCGCACCGCCCCTGCGCCGCCGCTGCCGGGTGATGGTGACGCTGCCCTCCGAGGCGGCGGGCGACGCGGCCTTCGTGCTGGGGCTTGCGCGCGCCGGCATGGATGTTGCGCGCATCAACTGCGCCCATGACGATGCCGCCGCCTGGCGGTCGATGACCGCCCATGTGCGGGCCGCGGCGGACGCCGAGGGACGCGAGATCAGGATCCTGATGGATGTCGCCGGGCCGAAGATCCGCACCGAGGCGGTCCAGGGCCCGAAGGACCGGATGAAGATCCTTGCCGGCGAGGCGCTGCGGCTGGTGGCCGCGGGCCGGCCGCGGGTGTCGGAGGAGGTGCCGTTCTCGGCCTCGGTCTCGCTGCCGGAGATGGTGACGCGGCTCGTGCCGGGAGACCGGCTCCGCTACGACGACGGCAAGCTCGAGGGTGTGGTCGAGAGCCTCGGCGACGGCGAGGCGGTGATCCGGGTGCGCCATACCAAGACCGGCGGCACCAAGCTCAAGCCCGAGAAGGGCATCAACCTGCCCGACACCGCCCTCGGCCTCTCGCCGCTCACCGCGAAGGACGAGGGCGATCTCGCCACGGTCGTCGAATGCGCCGACATGATCGGCTATTCCTTCGTGAGCCGGGCCGAGGACATCGACCTGCTCGAGGAGGTGCTGGCGCGCTTCGGCGCGGCGGGCTCGCCGCTCGGGCTGGTGGCCAAGATCGAGCGGCCGGAGGCGGTGAAGAACCTGCCCGATCTCATCGCCCGCGTCGCGGGGCGGCGGCCCTTCGGGGTGATGATCGCGCGCGGGGATCTGGCCGCCGAGCTCGGGTTTACCCGCGTGGCGGAGATGCAGGAGGAGATCCTCTGGCTCTGCGAGGCGGCGAGCGTCCCCGCCGTCTGGGCGACGCAGGTGCTCGAGGAGCTGGTGAAGACCGGCCTGCCCTCGCGCGGCGAGATGACGGATGCGGCGATGGCGGCGCGGGCCGAATGCGTGATGCTCAACAAGGGCCCCGCCGTTGCCGAGGCGATCACGCTGCTCGACGAGCTGCTCGGGCGGATGGACGCGCATCTCTTCAAGAAGACGCCGCGGCTCCGCGCGCTCAAGTCGTGGTGAAACCGGATCGCATCGAGCCTGAAAGTTGATTCGAGGCGGACCGCACTGGCGTGGCTAAGGAAGTTCGTTGCTCAGAACTTTCGATTACTGCGCCCAAGTGCAATTGGAGAATGATGAATCTTTTGAGTCACTTACCGGGTATTGCATAACCCCATGATTATGATAAGTTTTTCCCCATGGATGCGACATACAATCTGAATGGCGGTTTCAAGCCAACATTGAAGCGGTTTGCTGATCTGGCCGGACCTGACTTCTATCCCACTCCCGCTTGGGCGACTCATGCGCTTGTCGACAACGAGTGCTTCACCGGTCAAATTTGGGAGAGTGCCTGTGGAAATGGAGCAATGTCTGAGGTTCTCAAGACCGCGAATTCGGATGTCGTAAGTTCTGATCTTTTTGATCGCGGCTACGGAGATGTTGGCGTTGATTTTCTAGCATCGAATACACGCGTTCCAAACATTGTTACAAATCCCCCTTATAATTCAGCAGAAGGATTTGTTAAATCAGGACTTAGGTGTGCGGAGAAAAAATTCGCTCTATTGCTTAGACTAGCTTTTCTAGAGGGAGCAAAACGGCAAAAATCAATATTTTCTATTTCTCCTCCAACAAGAGTTTGGGTTTTTAGTGAGAGAATTACATTTTATCCCATGAACGCCGAGAGAAAAGGCAGCGGGACAACAGCTTATGCTTGGTTTGTTTGGGACAAACAAAAATCCGGCAATACTGAGCTCCGCTGGCTTCCGCCTGGTTATAAAGCTGCGTTCTCTTAACCGAGCGAAGCAATATACTTTCTTCCAGCGTTAGTAATTTGATAGCCAACTTTGGGTATATGGTTCAACCACCCCTCATAGATGGCATTACCCTCGACCTCGTGATGGGATTGCACGTTTCTTACAATCTGATGCCACATTGGCTCGCCATTGCGCGTGGTAGATCCGCGCCAATCATCAGCGGTGAGAGAGACTTCATCTTGCAAACTATTGTAGAGACAATCGAATCTCGCAATTCCATCCTTCTGCTTCATCGCAAATTTCATGATACCTTTTGCAATTTCATCTTCGCCGGTAGTAGCCATATTGTCATTCCCAATTTGAACACAGAATGATGATCCCATAGCGACAAATCTGGCAAGTTTTATTTAGTTGTAAGCGATCTATAACGTTGATAGCTGGCAAGCCCACGAACCCACCATGATCAACCTGTCGATCGCTGAGAGGCCCCGCATGATCATCGGCATCGGATCCGACCTTGCCAATATCGAGCGCATCGAGGCGACGATCGCGCGCTTCGGCAGCCGCTTTCTCGACCGGGTGTTCACCGAGCGCGAGAAGGCGACGGCGGAGCGCCGGGCGCAGCGGGTCGCGACCTATGCCAAGCGGTGGGCGGCGAAGGAAGCCTGCTCCAAGGCGCTCGGCACCGGGCTCCGCATGGGCATCGCCTGGCGCGACATGGGGGTGATCAACCTCGGCACCGGCCAGCCGGAGATGGTGCTGACCGGCTGGGCCGCGGCGCGGCTCGCCGAGCTCATGCCCGCAGGCCACCGCCCGGCGATCCACCTCACCCTCACCGACGATCACCCCTGGGCGCAGGCCTTCGTGGTGATCGAGGCGCTGCCGGAGATCGTGCCGGCGCACCACCGTTCCCGCCGCAAGATCTGACCCCCCGCCGGGCCGAGGGTCAGGGCGTCCCGCCGCGCCCGCCGGATCTTGCCGCGACGGCGGAGGGCAGGCTGCCCCTGAGGCTCGCCAGAAAGGCGAAGGTCTCGCGCCGCAGCGCGCCGATGGCCTCGGCCGAAACGCCCGCCTCGGCCACGGCGGCCTCGAGCCCGGCGCGCCGCGCCTCGTCGGTGATCGAAAGCGGGAGGCTTCCGGCCTCGCGCAGGAGCATCAGGCACTCATGGGCGCGGGTCGCGGTGAGGAAGACGCGCGCCATCGGCTCCAGAAGCGCCGGGTCGTCCTGCCAGCTCCGGCCCTCGAAGATCTCCTGCGTGACGCGCTGCCCGGCGCCGAAGCAGTCGAAGGCGACGCAACCGCCGAATCCCCGGTCCGCGAGGCTCGAATGGATCCGGCAGCGGCCGCAGCGGTCGAGGTTCGGGCAGGGCTCGTTCGCGGCCTTGTCGATGGCGAAGCGGCTCGAGCGGTCGAACGGCAGGGCGACGCAGCAGAGGGCGGCGCAGCGGGTGCAGTCGGGGCGAAGATCGATCGATGTCATGGCAGCCTTCCCGCTCGCGGGCCCGGTCCCTCCCGCCACCATGACGGCAATCGGGGCGGCGCGGCAGGAAAAATCCTCCGGCCGCAGGCAAATCCCGGTTCCCGGCCCGCCCAGGCCGTGCGGCAAGGCGCCCGGAGCTCTCCTTGACAGGACCCGGGCCAGGGGTCACAAGGCAGCCTTGACCCGAGCCAGTGGAACCTCTTCATGGCGACCAAAAGCAAAGCCAAGGCCAAGGGCGGTATCGTCGAACTCATCAAGACGATCGCCTATGCGCTGCTCCTTGCGGGTGTGATCCGCACCCTGTTCTTCCAGCCATTCTGGATTCCTTCGGGTTCCATGAAGCCCACACTGCTGATCGGAGATTTTCTCTTCGTCAACAAGATGGCGTACGGCTATTCGCGTCATTCCTGCCCGTTCTCGATGTGTCCGTTCTCGGGCCGCATCCTCGCGAGCGATCCGAAGCGCGGCGACGTGGTGGTCTTCAAGCATCCGACCAACGGCACGGATTACATCAAGCGGCTGATCGGCCTGCCCGGCGACACGGTGCAGGTGAAGAACGGCCTGCTCTACATCAATGGCACGCTGGCGCCGCAGCAGCCCGACGGCATCTTCACCGAGCCCTATGCGCCGCAGGGGCCGATGCGCTCGATGCCGCGCTGCGAGAACGCTCCGGTGAGCCCCGGCGGCCCCTGCGAGAAGGACCGTGCCATCGAGACCCTGCCCGAAGGGCTGAAGCACGCGGTGCTCAACATCGACGACGACGGTTTCGGCGACAACACCCCCGTCTTCGTCGTGCCCGAGGGCGAGTATTTCTTCATGGGCGACAACCGCGACAACTCGATGGATTCGCGCTTCCCCCGCAGCGCGGGCGGCGTCGGCACCGTGCCGTTCGAGAATCTCGTCGGCCGGGCCGACCGTGTGATCTTCTCCTCCGCCGGGCCTTCGATGCTCGCCTTCTGGACCTGGCGGCCTGATCGTTTCTTCGTGAGGATCGATTGAGACTGAGCCGTTCGATGGCCGAGGCCGCAGCGCGCCTTGGCCATGACTTCACCCGACCCGAACTGCTCATCGAGGCGCTGACGCACCCCTCGATGGGATCGACCCAGAGCAACCAGCGGCTGGAATTCCTCGGCGACCGGGTGCTCGGCCTCGTGATCTCCGAGCTTCTGCTCGAGCAGGACCGGGAGGCCGACGAGGGCAAGCTCGCGCCCCGGCTGAACGCGCTCGTGCGCAAGGAAGCCTGTGCGGAGGTCGCCGCCAGCCTCGGGGTGGGCGATGCGCTCCGGATGGGACGCTCGGAGATGCTGTCGGGCGGGCGGCGCAAGACCGCCATTCTCGGCGATGCGATGGAAGCGGTGATCGCGGCGATCTATCTCGACGGCGGTCTCGAGGCGGCCCGGCATTTCGTCATCACCCATTGGGCCGGGCGGATCGAGAAGGCGCGGGCCCAGGCGATCGATGCCAAGACCGCGCTGCAGGAATGGGCCCAGGCGCGCGCGCTGCGCCCGCCGGCCTATGTCGATCTGGAACGCGAGGGGCCGGACCATGCGCCGGTCTTCACCGTCGAGGTGCGCCTCGACAACGGCCGCGCCGCGCGCGGGCGGGCGAGCTCCAAGCGCGCCGCCCAGCAGATGGCTGCGGAAAAGCTGCTCGGAGAGCTGGAGGCGCACGGATGAGCGAAGATACTGGAACCCGCTGCGGCCTCGTCGCGCTGATCGGCGAGCCGAACGCGGGCAAGTCCACCCTGATGAACCGGATGGTCGGCGCCAAGGTCTCGATCGTGACCCACAAGGTGCAGACGACGCGCGCGCGCATCCGGGGCATCGCGATGGAAGACGCCTCGCAGCTCGTCTTCATCGACACGCCCGGCCTCTTCCGCCCGCGCCGCCGGCTTGACCGGGCGATGGTGCAGGCGGCCTGGGGCGGGGCGGCGGATGCCGATGTCGTGGTGCTGCTCATCGAGGCGCATCGCGGTATCACCGAGGGCGTGCGCACGATCCTCGAGCAGCTCGCCGAGGTGCTGCCCACGGGCAACCGGGTGGCGCTCGCGATCAACAAGATCGACCGGGTGAAGGCCGAGAGGCTGCTCGCGCTCAGCGCCGAGATGAACGAGGCCCGCGATTTCGCCGCGACCTTCATGATCTCGGCCGAGAAGGGCTACGGGGTCGACGACCTCCGGAAGTGGCTTGCCGAAACGGTGCCCGCCGGGCCCTGGCTCTATCCCGAGGACCAGATCGCCGACGCGAATCTCCGCCAGATCGCCGCCGAGATGACGCGCGAGAAGCTCACGCTCCGGCTGCATCAGGAGCTTCCCTACCAGCTCACCGTCGAGACCGAGGGCTGGCAGGAGAAGAAGGACGGCTCGGTGCGGATCGACCAGGTGGTCTATGTCGCGCGCGACGGCCACAAGGGCATCGCGCTCGGGCCGAAGGGCGAGACGATCAAGGCCGTCGGCCAGGCGGCGCGCGCGGACATTCGCGAGTTCCTCGGCCGCGAGGTGCATCTCTTCCTCACCATCAAGGTGCGGCCGAACTGGCTCGAGGAAGCCGAGCGCTACACCGAGATGGGGCTCGATTTCTCCGACGGCGACGGATGAGCGCACGGCTCACCGCGGAATTCTGGGTTCAGGCCTATCTTGCGCGGCTCCGGCTTGCGGGCATCCCGGCCTTCGTCACCGCGAAGGGGGATGCCACGGCGGGTGCGGTGATCGTGAAGCTCAACACGCTCGACGGCGCGGCGCGGGCGTTTTCGCGCAGCTATGACGCCAGCGGCGCGCGCGTCTGGGCGGTGCTGGCCGAGGGGCCGGAGATCGGGGTCGACGCGGCCCTCGCCCGGCAGCGGGGTTTCGACCCCGATCTCTGGATCCTCGAGATCGAGGACCGCGCCGGGCGCACCCTGCTCGAGGAGCCGGGCCTCTCGGACTGAAGCGCCACGTTCCCGCGGCCTCCGCCGCGGCGGCCCGTCCCGGCCGGGGCCGGGGCCGGGATCGGGCGTCGAGGCGCAGCCGGCCGGATCAGACCGGCACGAAATCGCCTGCTGCGGCGTCGTAATACTCGAGGATGCCGCCCTGGATGTCGTTCCAGATGCCGTGAAGCTCGAGGGTGCCCGCCTCGACGGCCGATTTGACGAAGGGGAAGGTCATCAGGTTCTCGAGGCTCAGGAGCACCGCCTGATGCTCGAGCGCCCGCAGCATCTGCTGTTCGCTGAGGCCCTTGCCGAGGACCGTGGGCACGCGCGGCTCGAGCACCTCGAGCCAGTGGGTGACGAAGGCGGTGTTCTCCTCGTGCTTGAGGTCGGGGTTCTGGTGCTGTGCGAGGCAGCCGGCGACGCCGCCGCAGCCGAAATGGCCCATCACGATCAGGTGGCTGATCTTGAGCACGTTCACGGCGTATTCGATGGTTGCCGAGGTGCCGTGCTGCTGGCCGTCGGGCAGGTAGGAGGGCACGAGATTGGCGATGTTGCGGTGGACGAAGAACTCGCCCGCATCCGCGCCGAAGACATCCGAGGCCATCACCCGGCTGTCGCAGCAGGCAACCATCATGGCCGCCGGCGCCTGGCCATCCGCGGCCAGCTTGGAGAGGCGCATGCGCGTCTCCGGGCCGAGATCCTTGCGCCAGGTGTGGTGCCGATCGACAAGGAACTTGGGAAGCGGACGCGCATTCTTCATGGGGGAACCTCAATCCGTAGATCGCACATTTTACCTAAAGGTCTGACGACTTTACCTGCCTTTCCGGGGAGAGAAAATACTCACGTTAACGCTTGTTTCAATGGCAAGTGGCAGTGTCGGCGCGGGTGAATACGGGGGGCTACAATGGGTGCCGAGATCATACCACTTCATGCGCACGAGGATGCCGCGCTCGATACAACGCGTATACTCGTCCTGCGCCAGTCTCTGGGCGATCAGCGCTGCCGCGAGATCGTCGATGAGGTCGTCTATCACCTTACCGACCGGCTGACTCAGCTCGAACTGGCGTTTGCCGAGCAGGACATGGCGCAGCTTCTGGGGCTCGCCTCGCGGCTTGCGGGGCTCAGCGAGCAGGTGGGGCTTGCGGATTTCGCGCGCGTTGCCCGCGATCTGCGCGCCTGCATCGAGGCCGAGGATCCGATCGCGACGGGGGCGGTTGCCGCGCGGCTGCTCCGCCTGGGCGAGGATTCGCTCTTTTCCGTGATGCTCTACGCGGATCAGTCCGCGCTCTGAGGGGACGGCGCCCCTTGTGGGTGCCCTCGGCCCGCCGCTAGGATCGGCCTTCCGATCCAGACAGGGCCCGATCATGCCGCTTGCCTCCGCACCCACCGCTTCCGTCCTTCCACTCCATGTCCTCACGCCGGACGGCCTCACCGCCTGGCTTCAGGGCGCGGAGGCGCCGGTCCGGACCTGGGTCGAGGCACAGGGCTTCCGCGCGGGCCTCGGCGAGACGCTCGCCGTGCCTGCCGCCGACGGGCGCATCGCCTGCGCGCTCGCGGGCTGGGGCGATGCCGCCGCCCGCAAGCGCGACCGCTTCCACCTCGCCCGCGCCGCCGAGAAGCTTCCGCCCGCGATCTATGCGCTCGAACCCCATGACGGGGTCGAGATGGATGCGGAGATCGAGGCGCTCGGCTGGCTGCTCGGCGATTACGTCTTCGACCGCTATCGCGCGCTTCCCTCCACGCGCCCCGCGCTCGTCTGCCCCGAGGGTGTGGAGGCCGCGCGCATCGAGGCCCTGGCCCGCGCCGCGAGGCTCTGCTGCGATCTCATCAACACGCCCGCGCGGGACATGGGCCCCTCGGCGCTCGAGGCGGCCTTCCTCGGCCTCGCCGCCGAGTTCGGCGCGGAGACGCACGTCATCGGCGGGGTCGAGGCGCTGGAGGCGGCGAACTTCCCGATGATCGCCGCGGTCGGCGCCGCCGCTGCCGATGCCCCGCGGCTGCTCGACATGCGCTGGGGCCGGGCCGATGCGCCGAAGGTGACGCTGGTCGGCAAGGGCGTCTGCTTCGACACCGGCGGGCTCGATATCAAGCCGCCGAGCTCCATGGGGCTGATGAAGAAGGACATGGGCGGCGCGGCGACCGCGCTGGGGCTTGCCCGGCTGGTGATGGAACGCGGGCTCGACATCCGGCTTCGGGTGCTGGTGCCGGCGGTCGAGAACGCGATCTCGGGGGCGGCCTTCCGGCCCGGCGACATCCTGCCGAGCCGCAAGGGGCTGAGCGTCGAGGTGAACAACACCGATGCCGAGGGCCGGCTCGTGCTCGCCGATGCGCTGGCGCTCGCCGACGAGGAGGAACCGGATCTGGTCGTGAGCCTCGCCACGCTCACCGGGGCCGCGCGCGTGGCGCTCGGGCCGGATGTGCCGCCCTTCTTCACCGATGACGCGGGGCTGGCGGCCGAGCTTGCCGACGCCGCCGCGCGCGCCGCCGATCCGCTCTGGCGGCTGCCGTTCTGGGAGCCCTACGAGGCGCTGATCGAGCCCGGCATCGCCGATCTCGACAATGCGCCCTCGGGCGGCATGGCTGGCGCGATCACCGCAGCGCTCTTCCTGCGCCGCTTTGTCACCGCAGCCCCGCGCTACGCGCATTTCGACATTTACGGCTGGACGCCGGCGGCGAAGCCCGGCCGGCCCAAGGGCGGCGCGTTCCAGGCCGGGCGGGCGCTCTTCGACATGCTGGAGACGCGCTATTGCGCCCGGAGCTGAAGCCCTTCGCCCGGCGGCTCCTGCCCGCGCGCGAGGATCTTGCCGCGGAGGCGCTTGCCGGCACGGTCGCGGCGGCGCGCTTCGTCCCGGGCACGCATCTCCGCGTCACCGCGCCGCTGCTCGATCTCGCGCTCTCGCCCGACCCCGGTGCGGGCCTCGCGACGCAGCTGCTCCATGGCGAGCCCTTCACCGTCTACGAGACGCGCGAGGACGGGCTCGCCTGGGGGCAGTCGGGCTGGGACGGCTATGTGGGCTATGTCGCGGCCGCGGGGCTCGGCCCGGCGGCGGAGGGCGCGGCGCCGCGCCGGATCACCGCGATCGCGAGCCATATCTATTCGCGGCCCGACATCAAGGCGCCGGTGCGCGCCGCCCTGCCCTGGCTTGCCGCGGTGGAGACGGTGGGGGAAAGCGGTAATTTCCTCGCGCTCGCCGGGGGCGGTTTCGTGCCGCGGGCGCATCTGGCGCCGGGCGCGGGCGATTTCATTGCCGAGGCGCGGCGCCTTGCCGGCACGCCCTATCTCTGGGGCGGGCGGAGCGCGGCGGGTATCGACTGCTCGGGGCTGGTGCAGCTTGCACTGGTGGCCGCCGGGCATGTGGATGTGCCGCGTGATTCGGACATGCAGGCGGCACTTCTCGGTGTTGCGCACGATCCCGGCGCCGCGCCGGAGCCCGGCGATCTGCTGTTCTGGAAGGGACATGTGGGGATCGTGAGCGGCGCAGATCTTCTGCTCCATGCCAACGCCCATCACATGGCGGTGGCGGAAGAGCCGCTCGGGGCGGCCATCGCCCGGATCGCGGCGAGCGGCGGCGGGCCGGTTACCGGCCGCCGCCGTCCGCCTGCGCGTCCGGACCCCGCATGACGACGAGACGGCCGGCGATCAACCACGCGCCACGTTGAGTGGCAGGCGGGAGATCGCCCGCCGCCTGCGCCGGGCAGGGGCCGGCCGCAGAGCCGCGCGGGCGCTCCGGTGCGGGGAGATGGAGCGCCGTGGCGGGGTGGAAATCGTCGCGCAGAAAGGACATGGGCCACCTCCGCCGTGCGGGCCTATTTCGTCAGGATCAGCTTGCCCTGCCGGGTGATGCGCAGCACGTAGCGCATGCCGTCGAGCATCACCTCGGCTTCGCGATTGCCCTGGGTCAGCTTGCGCGCGTCGTGGACCGGGCGCGGCTCCGCGACATGGATGCGGTTGCGGTGGAAGGTATGGGGCTGCACAGGTGCGTTCACGGCTGATCCTCCAGTTCATGCCTTGCGGCAACATGTCTGTCCGGGGGGTCGTGAGGGAGCGGCCGCGGGGCCTCCGCGTTCTGGGCCAATCCCGATCCGGTCAGTCGGTTTCAGGGCTGGCTGGTCGGGGGGACTGGCTGCTGGAATTAAGGTGACCAAAACAGTCGGAATAATCAAGCCCCAATTTCAGGGGCTTGCGAATTTCCTCCATTCCGCGCTTTTCTGCCTCATTCCCATCGTGACAAGGGTAGAGGATTGGCCATGGCCTGGATCGACCCCGCCACCGGCGCAAAGCTCTCGCACCCCGAGGCGATCGAGCGCCTCGCCCGCGGGCGGGTGGCGCTGCTCGGTGAGCAGCATGACAGCGCGGCGGATCACCGGTTTCAGGAGCTCGTCATTGCCGGGCTTGCCGCGCGGGTCGGCGATCTCCACGTCGGCTTCGAGATGTTTCCGCGCCATCTCCAGCCGGTGCTCGATGCCTGGTGCGGCGAGGGGATGAGCGAGGCGGAATTCCTGCGCGAAACGCGCTGGGAGGAGGTCTGGGGCTTCGAGCCCGAGCTCTACCTGCCGCTCTTCCGGCTCTGCCGCGATCTCGGCCTGCCGATGTTTGCGATGAACGTCGCGCGGCCCGTGGTCTCGCTCATCGGGCGCGAGGGCTGGGAGGCGCTGCCCGGCGAATACCGCGACTGGCTGAGCCCCGCCTTACCGGCGAGCGCGGCCTATCGTCGCTATCTTTTCGCGATTACCGGCGGGGTGCGGCCCGGACGCGCGGCGCAGAGCCCGGAAGACCCTGTTTTCGATCGCTTTGTGCGGGCGCAGCAAGTCTGGGACCGCGCGTTTGCCTGTGCGATCGCGCAGACCTGCGTCGGGCATCCGGAGCGGCGCGTGGTCGGGATCATCGGGCGCGGTCACCTCGAATTCGGCCTCGGAACCCCCGCTCAGCTTGCGGATCTGGGCATTCCGGGCGCGGGACTCGCGCTTCGCGGCGATGCGGACGAAATGCCGCCCTGCGAGGGCATCGAAGCTCCAATCGCAAATCTTCTGTTTCGTTCCGGCGCGGATTGCGCGCGTTCCGGAGCGGTTTCGAAGCGCTGAGACGATTTTTGCTGCACTGCGGCTTCCCGATTCGGCGTTCTCCGTTTACCATCACGGCGCTGTAACTAGAGCTATCATGAGGTCTACGATTATGTCCGACACGCCGAACCCCGAAGCGACGAGCTCCGACGAGACCACGGACCAGGTGACCGAAGCGGCGCCGGCCGAGGCCGAAGCGGAATCCGCCGCCGAGAAGCCGAAGCCCCGGCGGACGCGGGCGCGCAAGACCGCTGCCGCAGACGCCTCGCCCGAACCCGAAGTGTCCGAGCCCGTCGCCGAGGTTGCGGCCGCCGATATCTCGGCCACCACGGAAGCCGCGACCGATGCCGCGGCGCAGGCGACCGCGAAGATGAACGAGATCGTTGCCGCCACCGTCAAGGCGAGCGAGGACGCCGTTGCCAAGGCCTCGGAGCAGATCAAGCTCGCCGAAGCCAAGCTCGAGGAGATGACGGCCCAGGCGACCGAGCGCTCGAAGGCCAACATGAAGGCGGCCGAGGAAGCCTTCGCGAAGTTCCAGGATCTGATGGCGAAGCAGATGAAGGCTGCCGAGGAAGCCTCCGAGAAGGCCTCGGGCCAGATCTCGAAGCTCTTCTCCGACCAGATGGCCGCCGCGGAAGCCAATGTCGCCAAGTTCAAGGCCCGCGCCGAGGAACAGGCGAAAGTCGCCTCGAGCCGCGCGACCGAAGTGCAGAAGCAGGCCTACAAGGGCGCGGAAGCCGCCGGCAGCGCGCTCTTCGGCGGGCTCAACAAGGCCCAGACCGAGATCGGCGAATTCGTCTCCGCGCGGATGCGCCGCGACATGGCCGCGCAGAGCAAGCTGATGGCCTGCCGCAACTTCGACGAATTCCGCGCCGTGCAGAAGGAATTCCTCGACGAGGCGATGAAGGACTATGCCGAGATGGGCTCGCGCTTCATGCAGCTCGCGGGCAGCTTCACGCCGAAGGCGCTCGAACAGAAGGACTGATCCGTCCTGCCGCTGCGGCGGCGGCGCCACGCGTGCCGCCGCCAAGCCTGCTGTTGAAAAGCCGTTTCGCTCCTGCCAGTGTGAGCCCCGCACCGGCAGATGCGAACGGAAGGGTTGCGGCGCAGGCATGGCGATATCTCTCGAGAGGGCGGCGCTCGCCGTCATCGACGTCCAGAACGATTTCTGCCCCGGCGGCGCGCTTGCCGTAACCGGGGGCGATGCGGTCGTGGCGCCGATCAACCGCATCCTGCCAGGCTTCGGCGTGCGGGTGCTGACCCAGGACTGGCATCCGGCCGATCACCTGTCCTTCGCGGCGAACCACCCCGGTGCCGCGCCCTTCTCCACCACCGAGATGCCCTATGGCACCCAGGTGCTCTGGCCCACGCATTGCGTGCAGGGAACGGAGGGGGCGGCGTTTCACCCCGCCCTGGCGACGACGCCCGCCGATCTGGTGATCCGCAAGGGCTTCCGGCCGGCGATCGACAGCTATTCGGCCTTTTTCGAGAACGACCGCGAGACCCCGACCGGGCTCGCGGGCTACCTGCGCGAACGCGGCGTCGAGGCGCTCTATCTTGCCGGGCTCGCCACGGATTTCTGCGTCGCCTATTCGGCGCTCGACGCGGTCCGGCTCGGGTTTTCCGCAATCGTGCTGACCGATGCCTGCCGCGGCATCGATCTCGACGGCTCGCTCGCCGCCGCGATGGCCGGCATGGCGGAGGCGGGCGTCGGCTTCGCCGCCGCCGCCGACCTGCCCGGATGACGGCCGCGCCATGACCGATATCGCAAAGCGCGTCTATGACCATGCCTGGCGGATCGACCCGATCGTCCGGTCGCTGCTCGACACCGATTTCTACAAGCTCCTGATGCTGCAGACCGTCTACCGGCGGCACGCGGATGTGGAGGTCGAGTTCAGCCTCATCAACCGCGCCAGGGATGTGCCGCTGGCGCGCCTCATCGACGAGGCCGACCTTCGGGCGCAGCTCGATCATGCCCGCGGCCTGAGCCTCAGCCGCGGCGAAAGCACCTGGCTGCGCGGCAACACCTTCTACGGCAAGCGCTGGATGTTCGGGCCAGACTTCATGGCCTGGCTCGAGGAGTTCCGGCTGCCGGAATACGAGCTCGTCCGCAAGGACGACCAGTACGAGCTCACCTTCCGCGGCTCCTGGCCCGAGGTGATGATGTGGGAGATCCCGGCGCTCGCGATCCTCATGGAGCTGCGCTCGCGGGCGGTGCTGAACGGCATGGGCCGCTTCGAGCTTCAGGTGCTCTATGCCCGCGCCATGGCGCGGGTCTGGGAAAAGATCGAGCGGCTGCGCGAGATGCCCGACCTGCGCATCTCGGATTTCGGCACCCGGCGGCGGCACGGCTTTCTCTGGCAGGACTGGTGCGTGGAGGCGATGATCGAGGGGCTCGGCGAGAAGTTCTCCGGCTCGTCGAACTGCCTCATCGCCATGCGCCACGACATCGAGGCGATCGGCACCAACGCCCATGAGCTGCCGATGATCTATGCCGCGCTCGCGACGAGCGATGCCGCGCTCCGTCAGGCCCCCTATGACGTGCTGGAAAACTGGCACCGGGATTATGACGGCAACCTCAGGATCATCCTGCCCGACACCTACGGCACAAAGGGCTTCCTCGCGCATGCGCCGGACTGGCTCGCCTCCTGGACCGGCATCCGCATCGATTCGGGCGATCCCGCCGAGGGGGCCGAGACCGCCATTGCCTGGTGGAAGAGCCGCGGCCAGGACCCGCGCGAGAAGCTGGTGATCTTCTCCGACGGGCTCGACGTGGCCAAGATCGAGGAGCTCTATGCGCGCTTCAACGACCGGGTGAAGCTCGGCTTCGGCTGGGGCACGCTGCTCACCAACGATTTCCGCGGCCTCACCCCGCAGGACCGGCTCGCCCCGTTCAGCCTCGTCTGCAAGGCGGTGAGCGCGAACGGCCGGCCGACGGTGAAGCTCTCGGACAATCCCGCCAAGGCGATGGGGCCGGCGGACGAGGTGGCGCGCTACCGCCGGGTCTTCGAGGTCGGCGCGCAGGTCGCGCAGCCCGTCATCGTTTGACCCCGCAGCCCATGCCGCTCCCGTTGCGCCTCCTGCGCGCCGCGACCGCGCTCGTGCTGGCCCTCTTGGGCCTTGCCGCGCTGCTCGCAGCGCTCACGCTGTCGACCGCACCGCATGTGCTGGAGCCGCCGGCGCCGGACCCGCGCGCCGCGGCGCTCGATGCCGAGCTGGCCGGCAACCTCGGCGATCTCCTCGGGAACGGCCAGATGACGGTGCGGGCCGAGGCGATCGGCGCGGCGCTCCGGAGCATCGCCTATCTGCAGCCCGCGCTGCGCGGCGAGGCGGAGATCACCGAAGGCCGCCTCGATGCCGCGGCGAGCCTCGCGCTGCCCGGCGGGCTCTGGCTCAATGCGCGGGTCTCGGTGCTGCCGTCGACGGGTGGTCTCGCGCTCGAGGGGATCCGCGTCGGGCGGCTGCCGCTGCCGCCGGGGCTCACGCTCGCCGCGGTCCGCGCCGCCGCGGACCGGCTCGGAGGGCCGGGCACCGGCGCTGCGGCGCTTGGCGCGGTGGGGCCGGTCGCCATCGGGCCCGATACGCTGAGCGTGGCCCTTGCCGGACCGCGCACCAACGATGGCTTCTTCGAGCGGCTCGTCGCCCAGCTTGTCCATGCCGCCGGGGCGCCGAGCACGGCCGAGATCCGGGAGGCGCTTGCCCTGCTCGACGCGGGCTTTGACGACGGGAGCCTGCCTGCGACCGGCTCGTTTCTCCCCCATCTCCGCCTCGTCGCGGAACAGCCTGTGGCCGAGCGCCCGGCCGCGATCGTTGCGCTCGCGATCCGTTGCGGCAATGCGCGGCTCGGCCGCTTCGTCGGGATCGGCCGCAGCGAGGCCGCCGACACCGGGCGCTGCGACGGCGTGACGCTGGCGGGGCGCGACGATCTCAAACGGCACTTCGCGATTTCCGCCGCCCTCGGCACCGGGCTCGATGCCCGCGCGGCCTTCGGCCTCGGCGAGATCAAGGAACTGCTCGACAGCAATCCCGACGGCTCGGGCTTCAACTTCGAGGACATGGCCGCCGACCTGGCCGGGCTCCGCTTCGCGATGGCTCTGGCCCGCGATCCCGGCGCGGCGGCGCGGATCGGGGTGGAGGGCGACGTAATGCCCGACATCTCGGATCTGCCGCACGACCTCTCGGCCGCCGCCTTCCGCGCCCGCTTCGGCGCAATCGGCGATCCGGCCTATCAGGCGGAGGTCGCGCGGATCAGCGCCCGGATCGACGCGCTGCGGCTGCATTCGGGTGCTGCGGAAATTCACGATCCCGCCTCTTGACCTTCCAATGATGGGAAGCCCCATATGAGAGGGCAACCGAGGAGGTTCCCATGCTGGATGAACGAATCGAAAGTTGTGATCTGGTGGTCGAGGGCATGTCCTGCGCGAGCTGCGCGGGGCGGGTCGAGCGCGCGCTTCTGGCCGCGCCCGGCGTCGCGGCTGCCAATGTGAATTTCGCCACCGGGCGGGCGCATGTCGAGGGCGCGCGCGGGGCGGCGGCACTGGCCGCCGCAGAGCTTGCCGAAATCGTGACGAAGGCGGGCTATCCGGCCCGCCCCGCCGATCCCGCGCCGAAGCCGCAGGCGGACAAGAGCCGGGCCGAGGTCGCGGCGCTGCGGCGCCATGTCATTCTGGCGGGCCTGCTGACCTTGCCGGTCTTCGTGATCGAGATGGGCGGGCACATGGTGCCGGCGCTCCACCACGCGCTGGCCGGGACCTTCGGCGCCTTCGGGGTCAACCTGATCCTGTTCCTGCTCACCACGGCGGTGCTCTTCGGGCCGGGGCGGGTCTTCTTCACCAAGGGGCTGCCCGCGCTTTTCCGCGGCGCGCCGGAGATGAACTCGCTGGTGGCGCTCGGCGCGGGCGCGGCCTGGGCCTATTCGAGCGTCGCGACCTTTGCGCCGGGTCTGCTGCCCGCGGGCACCGCGCATGTCTATTACGAATCCGCCGCCCTCATCGTCACGCTGATCCTCGTCGGGCGCTATCTCGAGGCCCGGGCGCGCGGCCGCACCGGCCAGGCGATCGAGAAGCTCGTCGGCCTCCAGCCACGCACCGCCCGGCGCGTCGAGGACGGCCGGGAGATCGAGGTGCCGATCGAGGAGATCCAGCCGGGGGCACTGCTGCGCGTACGCCCCGGCGAGCGCATCCCGCTCGACGGCACGCTCGTCGAGGGCCATTCCTGGGTCGACGAGGCCATGATCACCGGCGAGCCCGATCCGGTCGAGAAGACCGCGGAGGCGCGCGTCATCGGCGGCACGGTCAACGGCACCGGCACCTTCACCTTCCGCGCGACCCATGTCGGCGCAGAGACCGTGCTCGCGCAGATCGTGCGCATGGTCGAGGACGCCCAGGGCGACAAGCTGCCGATCCAGGCGCTGGTCGATCAGGTGACGCGCTGGTTCGTGCCGGGCATCATGGCGATTGCCGCGCTCACCTTCGCGGGCTGGCTGGTCTTCGGCCCCTCGCCCGCGCTGGCCATGGCGGTGGTAAGCGCGGTGACCGTGCTCATCGTCGCCTGCCCCTGCGCCATGGGGCTCGCAACCCCGACCTCGATCCTCGTCGGCACCGGCCGGGCGGCGGAGGCAGGCATCCTCTTTCGCCGCGGCGCCGCGCTGCAGGGGCTCGCGGGCGTCACCACCATCGCCTTCGACAAGACCGGCACGCTCACCGAGGGCAAGCCGCGCCTGACCGATTTCATCGCCGCCGAGGGCCGCGACCGGGCGACAACGCTCGCCCTCGTCGCCGCCGCAGAGACCGGCTCGGAACATCCGACGGCGCGCGCGATCGTTGCCGCGGCCGAGGCCGACGGGCTTGCGCTGCCCGCGGCCTCCGGGTTTGCCGCAACGCCCGGCAAGGGGGTCGAGGCGCATGTGGACGGGCATGTGGTGCTCCTCGGCAACGAGGGCTTTCTCGCCGGGCGCGGCATCGGGACTGAGGCGCTTGCCGCCGCCGCCACCGGGCTCGAGGGCAAGGGCCGGAGCCCGATCTTCGCCGCCATCGACGGCGAGGCCGCAGCGGTGCTCGCGGTTGCCGATGCGATCAAGCCCGAAGCGGCGGCGGCTCTCGCCGCGCTGCGCGCGGCCGGGCTGGAGATCGCGATGATCACCGGCGATGGCGCGGCAACGGCGCGCGCCATCGCGGGCGAGCTCGGCATCACCTCGGTGCGGGCCAATGTGCTGCCCGGCGAGAAGGCCGAAGCGGTGAAGAGCCTTCAGGCCAACGGGCCGGTCGCCTTCGTCGGCGACGGGATCAACGATGCCCCCGCGCTTGCCCAGGCCGATGTCGGCCTTGCAATCGGCACCGGCACGGACATCGCCATTGACGCGGCCGACGCGGTGCTGATGTCGGGTGAGCTCGGCAATGTCGCCATGGCGGTTGAGATCAGCCGGGCGACCATGCGCAACATCCGCCAGAACCTCGTGTGGGCCTTTGGCTACAACGTGGCGCTGGTGCCGGTGGCGGCAGGGCTGCTCTATCCGGCCTTCGGCATCCTCATGTCGCCGATCCTCGCGGCCGGCGCCATGGCCGCCTCGAGCGTCTGTGTGGTCTCGAACGCGCTCCGGCTCCGCCGGATGCGCCTCGGAGGCCGGGCATGAACATCGGCGAAGCGGCAAGGGCCTCGGGCGTCTCGGCCAAGATGATCCGCTACTATGAGGAGATCGGCCTCATCCCCGAGGCGCAGCGCAGCGGCAACGGCTACCGCGTCTACCGGATGGAGGACGTGCACACGCTGGGCTTCATCCGGCGCGCCCGCAAGCTCGGCTTCTCGGTCGCGCAGATCGAGCAGCTCGTCCGCCTCTGGCAGGACAAGGGCCGCGCGAGCGTGGAGGTGAAGGCGATCGCCGAAGGCCATATCGCCGAGCTCACCGCCCGGATCGAGGAGCTCGAGGCGATGCGCCGCACGCTTGAGCACCTGACCCATGCCTGCCACGGCAACGAACGGCCCGACTGCCCGATCCTCGATGACCTTGCGGGCACAGAGGCCCGCACATCCTGACCGCCTCGCCGCCGCCGGCTCGCATCCCGCGCCGGGCATGATATAGCGGGACGGACGGACGGGAGGTAAGGAGGCGCGCGACGATGCTTGGAGCCCACAGCGCGGCCCGGATTCTGGTCGTCGCCTGTGCCGGCGTCGTCATCGGGGCTGTGGCGAGCGTCGCGGCGGTCGGCTTCGTCGATGCGGTCGGCTGGCTCAACACGCTCTTTCTCGTCTCGCTCGATGCCCGGACCGACACCACCGTGCAGCCATATGTGCTGACGGCACTCACCATCCTCGGGCCGGCGGGCGGGGGGCTCGCGACCGGCCTGATCGTCCGCCACGTGATCCGCGAACAGCGCGCGCTCGGCCCCGCCGATGCGATCCTCGCCGTGCAGGGCCGGAACCCGATGCCGAGCCTCCAGAGCGGGCTCGGCGCCACGCTTGCCGCCCTCATCGCGCTCGGAACCGGCGCCTCGATCGGGCAATACGGCCCGCTCGTGGTAATGGGCGCGACGATCGGCGACATCGCGCGGCGGCTCGAGCGGCATTTCCGCGACCTGCGCTCGATCTCGATTGCCTGCGGCGTCGCGGCCGCCATTGCCACGGCCTTTCATGCCCCGATCGCGGGTCTCATCTTTGCCCACGAGGTCGTGCTGCGCCATTACGCGCTCCGGGCCTTCGCACCCGTCGCCGTCGCGGCCGCCATGGGCCATGTGATGGCCACGCGCGTCTTCGGGCAGGACCCGCTGATCGCGGTCAGCTTCGCGGGCATCGCCCATGACTATGAATTCGTGTTCTTCGCCATCGAGGGGATCCTCGCGGCCCTGCTCGCCACGCTCTACATGACGCTGATCCTGCGCTCCGGCCAGCTCGCGAGCCGCCTGCCGATGCCGCCGGCGCTGCGCCCGGCCCTCGCGGGCCTTGTGCTCGGCCTCGTCGCGACGCAGGTGCCGGAGGTGCTCGGCATCGGCCGGGGCGTGCTCCAGCACACGGCCGAGGACGGCGCCTTCACCATGGGCGCGCTCGCCGAGCTGCTCGTCGCCAAGACGGCGATGACCGCGCTCTGCCTTGGCTTCGGGTTTGTCGGCGGCGTGTTCAGCCCGGCGCTGCTGATCGGCGGGGTTGGCGGCGCGCTCTACGGGCTCGTGCTCGCGGCGCTGCTGCCGGGCGCGACCTCCGGCGTCGCGGTCTATGCCATCTGCGGCATGATGGCGATGGCGAGCCCGGTGATCGGCGCGCCGCTCACCACGATCCTCATCGTCTTCGAGATGACCGCGAACTACCAGCTCACTATCGCCGTCATGGCCTCGGTCGCGTTTGCCAACCTGCTCGCCCACCGCGCCTTCGGCCGCTCGCTCTTCGACGTGCAGCTCAAGCGCCGCGGCTTCGATCTCTCGGAGGGGCGCGACCGGGCGATCCTGCACGACCGCCGGGTCTCGGAGCTTCTGACCCAGGATTACCTCGCGCTCCGCCCCTCCGATCCGGTCGGGAAGATGATCGAGCTTTGCGCCGGGCGCCGCCGCGGCGAGGTGCTGCTCATCGACGCCGAGGGCGCCTATCGCGGCCGGGTGCAGCTTCAGGACGCGATCGCGGCCCCCGCCACCGCCCGGCTCGAAAGCCTCGCCGATGGAGGCGGCCTCACCTTCGGCGAGACGACGACGCTCTGGGAGGCGATGGCGCGGCTCCGGGCCTTCAGCGGCGAGGCCGTGCCGCTCGTCACCGCCGAGGGCCAGGTGGCGGGGGTGGTGCCGGAGGGCGCGCTGATCCGGGGCTACATGGATTCGATCCACGACCTCCGCCGCGAGGAGAACGCCGGCGCCTGAGCACCGCTGCACGGCGAGGACAGTTTCGGGCCCAATCCCGGTCGGGAACGGGATTGCGCCCTACCGCGTGATCTGGCGCGCCAGCAGCCAGAAGCCGAGCGCCCAGGCACAGCCCGCGAGCCAGCCCGCCAGCACATCCGTCGGCCAGTGCACGCCCAGCACCACCCGGCTCACGCCGATGAGCAGGGTGAGCGCCATGGTGACCCCGAGCACGAAGATCTTGAGCCGCCGCTGCGACTGGGCGCGCGCCAGCATTGCGCCGAGCGTGAGGTATGTCATCGCCGAAAGCATCGCGTGGCCGCTCGGAAAGCTCATTGTGGAGACATCGACGAGATGCGGCACCACATCGGGCCGGGCCCGGTTGAAGCCGAGCTTCATTGCCGTCTCGACGAGCGCGCCGAGCGAGATCGAGAGCGCGGTGAGGCCCGCCAGCCGCGGGCGCCCTGCCGTGAAGAGATAGGCCACCGAGATCACCGTCAGCAGGGTGATGACGGTGGTGCCGCCGAGGCTCGTGATATCGACGAAGGCCGATTGCAGCCAATGTGGCCCGATGGTGCGCGAGGGATCGTCCGTCACGCGCAGCCAGACGAGGATCGCGCGGTCGACCGCGTGGGTCTCGTTCTCGAGAACCTCGTCGGCCAGGGCCGCAAAGAGCCAGATGAGCCCCGCGACGGCGCCGAGCGGCAGAAAGAACCGCGGCTCGACCGGGCTGCGCCGGATCCAGTTCCCGACAGTTGTCCGCAACATCATGTTTCGCCCCCTGCACGTCGCATCTGCCTGACATAAGGCCTTGGACCGGCAGTGCAAGTGCGCGCGCGAGGGCGGGAAAGGGCGCGGCGGGGACGCCGATTTCCGGCCTCATGCCGCCACCGCATCGGCGGAGTTTCACGCACGGGGCGGAACATAAGAAGCTCCCACCGGAACATAAGAACCTGCCGAGCGTTACTTAGGCAAATCACGGGAGGAAAAAACCATGCACAACATCTTCTATCTGATCGGTGTGATCGTCGTCATCCTCGCAGTGCTCTCTTTTATTGGACTGGCCTGAACAAATGGCCCCATCTCAGCAGGGAGACAATAAATAATGGAGACCACCGAGCACGACCAGACGACAGGCCCCAGAGCTGACACGCTCTCGGGCAGAGAGAACATCAAGGAAACCGGGCGCGAGGCGCTCTCGGCCGCCCGGGAGCGGGTTGACGCGGCAGGCACCGAGGCCCGCTCCATGCTCGACGACGCCGTGGGGGCCGCCCAGCAGCAAACCGAAGCAGCCAAGGGCCATACGGCCCACGAGATCCGCAGGACCGCGGAAGGCCTCGAGGCGGCGGCGCGGGAGTTGCAGGACTCGCCGTTGCAGCACGATCTCCTCAACGAGGCGGCAGAGGGGCTGCAACAGATTTCGCGCGCGGTGGATGGCAAGAGCATCTCGCGCATGTCCGCAGACCTTTCGGATTTCGCACGCTCCAACCCGGTCGCCTTTCTTGGCGGCGCTGCCCTGACGGGATTTGCGCTCGCCCGGTTCGCACGGGCCGGCGATCCCCGGTCGGCCACCAGCGGGTATACCGCCGACGGCCACGCCGCCGGTGCGGCACATGCGGGATATTCGACGTCGCCCCGCGCAACGGAACCGGCCTTCGGAAGCAACCCGGGTCGCGAAAACCCGAGCCGCGGGCCGGAAGCAGCCTCAACGAGCACCCTGCCCGGAGCGGGCGTCTCCGCTCCCAAGCCTGCTCCGAAACCTGACCCGACAATCGGAACCAACGTGCCGGCCGCGTCTTCGGTCGGGATCACCGAGCAGGGCCATCCGCCCGTGAAACCGGGAGTTTGATCGCAGATGTCCAACCTCAATGAACGCTCGACACCGGCACTGATGACCGATCTCGTCGGGCATGTCACCGAACTGGTTCGCAAGGAAATCCAGCTCCTGCGGGCCGAACTCAGCTCCAAATCCACCCAGGTGGTCATGGCGCTCGGCGCACTCGTCGCCGCCCTGGCCTTCTGTCTCACCGCGCTCAACGTGCTGGCGGCCGCTCTGGTCGCCGCCCTGACGGAGGCGGGTGTGCACGGGATCTGGGCCGCCGTCATTGTCGGAGGCCTTGTTGCCGTGGCCGCCTTCGCTCTCGCGGGCAAGGGCATGAACTCTCTCAAGGCAGTCAACCTCGCGCCCGAACGCACCGCCCAGGCGGCATCCCGTGACGCGACCATGCTCAAGGAAAAGATGTGATGTCCGAGACAGTCACGGAGCCTCACGACAAGAGCGTCCGCGAGCTTGAACGCGATGTGAACGAGACACGGGCGAGCGTCTCGCGCACGATCGACGAGCTTCAGAGCCGTGCGAGCATGGGCAACATCGTCGATCAGGTTGTCTCCGCCATTGGCGAGAACGGCGGCGAGATGAGCCGCAATCTCGGCAGAACCCTGCGCGACAATCCCCTGCCCGCACTGCTCACGGGCGTCGGGCTCGCATGGCTCATGGCCGGGGGCGGCGGACCGCGCCTGCATGGCAGGGATACCGGCGAGGACTGGGGCGATCGGAACACCGACCACGCCCTGTCCACCTATGGCCGCGGCTCGACCCTTCGGCCCGCGCGCACACATGTGCCTGATGCCTCGGGCGACCCATCGTATCTCGGATCGCGCGGGGCAGACACAGCGCGCCCCGGCATGGTTCCGCCCGCGGGTGGAGCCGGAGGACAGGACGACACGGCATTTTCGCGCGCGGGCAGCGCGGCGAAGGATGCCGCCTCGCGCGTCGGCAGCGGTGCGTCAGACATGGCGGACAGCATTCGTGCAGGCGCCCGGAACCTCTCGGACGGCGTGAGAGATCAGGTCTCCGGAGCCGGCACTGCCCTGAATGACGCAGGCCTCGCCGCCCAGGCCCGGGCAGGAGAGATGCGCGACCGGGCGATGGCCGCGGGCCGCAGGGACCTGGATCGCGTGAACGACGCGATGCAGGAACAGCCCCTCGTCTTCGGGGCGCTTGCCATGGCGCTTGGTGCCGCGATCGGCGGGGCACTGCCGTCCACGCGCGCGGAAGACCGGTTGCTCGGCGAGAAATCCGACCAGCTCAAGGCCTATGCGCGGCAGGTCGTGGAGACGGAAGGCGCCAAGGCGCAAGCCACCGCCGGGGCGGTCGCGCAGGAAGCGGTCAAGATCGCGGATGAGGCGGCAGGTCGTCTCGACCGGGAGACGCCGGGAGGTCGCGATGCGGTGGAACGCGCGGAAGCCGGATTGCGCTCGACAGCGGGCCGGCTGGCCGATGCCGGCCGCGAGGAGGCCGAGCGCCAGAAGCTTGGCGAAAGCGTCGGCCTCGACGTGAAGAAGGACGTGAAGAAGACCGAGACCTGAGGCACTGCCTTGCGCTCGTCCGGCGCGATGGCGCCGGGCGAACGGGCTCTGTGCATTTCAGCCGGTTCGGGCGATCAGCCCTTCTTGAGCACCCGGCGGCCGAGCAGCTCGGCGATCTGCACCGCGTTGAGCGCGGCGCCCTTCCTGAGGTTGTCGGAGACCACCCACATCACGAGGCCGTTCTCGACCGTCGCATCGGTGCGGATGCGGCTGATGAAGGTCGCGTAATCGCCGACGCATTCGACAGGCGTCGCATAGCCGCCCGGCTCGCGCTTGTCGATCACGAGACAGCCCGGCGCCTCGCGCAGGATCTCGCGGGCCTCGTCCTCGTCGATCGGATCCTCGAACTCCACGTTGATCGCCTCGGAGTGCCCGACGAAGACCGGAACGCGGACGCAGGTTGCGGTGACCTTGATCGCGGGATCCACGATCTTTTTGGTCTCCGCGACCATCTTCCACTCTTCCTTCGTGTAGCCGTCCTCCATGAAGACGTCGATGTGCGGGATCACGTTGAAGGCGATCTGCTTGGGGTAGACCGAAGGCGCGACCTCCTGACCCGGCACATACATGCCCTTGGTCTGGTTCCAGAGCTCGTCCATCGCTTCCTTGCCCGAGCCCGAAACGGACTGGTAGGTCGAGACGACGACGCGCTTGATCTTCGCCCGGTCATGCAGCGGCTTCAGCGCCACCACCATCTGCGCGGTCGAGCAGTTGGGATTCGCGATGATGTTCTTCTTCGAATAGCCCTCGATCGCGTCGGGGTTCACTTCCGGCACGATCAGCGGAATGGCCGGGTCGTAGCGGTAGAGCGAGGAGTTGTCGATCACCACGCAGCCCGCCGCCGCGGCCTTCGGCGCATAGGTCTTCGTCGCGTCCGAGCCGATCGCGAAGAGCGCGATGTCCCAGCCGGTGAAATCGAAGGTGTCGAGGTCCAGGGTCTTGATAGTCTTCTCGCCGAAGGAGCATTCGGTGCCTAGGCTCTTGCGCGAGGCAAGCGCCGCGATCTCGTCAACGGGGAATTCCCGCTCGGCGAGGATGTTCAGCATTTCGCGGCCCACATTGCCCGTGGCACCGACGACGGCGATACGATAACCCATTTCCTTGTCTCCAGATATGGCGACCGCGCTTCTGCACGCTTTGGGTCCGAATGTAAATCGCCGAGTGCGGCCGGTTCAGCCTGCGTCGGGGAACCAGCAGCTCCGCGGCACCCGGAATGCCCCGATCTCGCCCACGAAGAAGCCCTCCGTCGCCTCCCAGGTCTCGATCGGCCGCGCATCGGGGCAGCCCTTGGGCGGGCGGGCCTTGCGGCTCACGTAGAGCACCTCGCCCGGACCGGGGGGCAGCGGATGGGTCTGGGCATAGTGGCTGTCGGGGAAGCCTTCCGGGGGCGGGGCATAGATCTCGAGCCCCGAATCGCGCAGCGTCCAGAACTCGTCGGCCAGCAGCACCCGGCTCGGGCTCACCAGCACCCCGAGCCCCTCGCGCTTGGCGATCGCCTCGGCGCGGGTGCTGATCGCGCCCATGCCGATGTAGCGCGCCATCACCAGATTGCCGCCCATCCGCCAGCTGTCGGCGAAGATCACCGAAACCGGCAGCGCCAGCGCGAGAAAGCCGTTGATCGCGAAGCTCGCGGTCAGCCAGCGCGGGCGCGCGGCGAGCACCGTGATCCCGATCAGCACCGCGCCGAGATGCCCCGCCGCCGCCCAGTTGGCATTCGCCCCCGAGAGGATCGCCTGCACCGAGACGATGGCAAGCGCCGGCAGCGCCATCAGCGCGAGAAACCGGATGCGCCAGTCGCGCCCGATCCCGCCGAGGCCGACGAGGAAGGCGCCGAAGAGCACCGGGCCCGAGACCGCGAACTGCCCGCCCCAGAATTCGAGCAGCTTGCCGAACTCGAGCCGCACCCCGTGCCAGTCGGCGTTGTCGGCGGTGTGATGGAGCGTGGTGAGATCGTGCGAGAGGTTCCAGAAGATGTTGGGCGAGACGGTCACCAGCCCGGCCACCACGGCAATCCCCGCATCGCGCCAGCCGATCCGGGCCTGCCGCACGAAGAGTGCGGCGATGAGGGCCGAGACCGGAAAGTAGATCATCGCGTATTTCGCGAGCAGCCCGAGCCCCACCGCCACGCCCATCACGAGCGCCCACCCCGCCGAGGCGCGCTGGCCAAGCCGCACGAAGGCGTAGAGCGCGAGCGCAAAGAAGAAGAGCATCGGCGTGTCGGTCGAGACCAGCAGGCAGGCGAGCGACACCGCCGGCAGGGTTGCGAAGGCAAGCCCCGCGAGCGCGCCCACCCGGTCTCCGAAAAGCCGCCGCCCGGTCGCGAGCAGCAGAAGGGCCGTGCCTGCGTGGATGAGCGCGAGCGGCGCGTGGATCCAGAAGGGCGAGTTGCCGCCGAGATCGGTGGCGGCGCGCAGGATCCAGGCGATCAGCGGCGGCTTGGAATAGTAGCCCCAGTCGAGCGTCTGGCCCCAGAACCAGTATTGTGCCTCATCAACGAAGAGCTCCGCCGTGGAAAACGGCAGCAGCGCGAGCCGCCAGAGCGTGATCGCGGCAATGCCGGCGAGGCAGAGCGCGACCGCGCGCGCGTCAGGCTGCGCGCTTTTCGGCATAGATCAGATAGAGGTTGCGCAGGTAGATGAAGAGCCCGGTGGCCTGCCCGAGGATGAAGACCGGATCCTTCCGGTAGATCGCGTAGGACAGCAGGATCAACCCTCCCGCGATCGAAAAATACCAGAACGCCACCGGCATCACCGACTTGCGCGCCCGCTCCGAGGAGATCCACTGCACGATGAAGCGCATGGAGAACATGAGCTGGCCCGCGAGGCCGACCACGACCCACCAGAGCTCGGTCAGGCTGTTCACATGCAGGAATTCAAGAACCCGCTCGAAACTCATCACTCGTCCCCCGCCTCGATGCCCCGGACCTTCTTGCGCCGCTTGAGCAGCCATACGACGCCGATGAGGTCATATACACCGACAAGCGCCCGACCGAGATTGGCGTAATTCGAGCTTCCCGCGTGGCGTGGCGCATGGGCCACATCCGCATGCAGCACCGTCCAGCCGTCGCGGATCGCGAGCGCGGGCAGATAGCGGTGCATGTGATCGAAATAGGGAAAGGCGAGGAAGGCATCGCGCCGGAAGAGCTTGAGGCCGCAGCCGGTGTCGCGGGTGCCGTCGTTGAGGAGCTTCTGGCGCAGCGCGTTCGCGGCCTTCGAGGCCCAGCGTTTCGAAGCGGTATCCTTGCGCCCCACCCGCTCGCCCGCAACCACCGCGACGCCCTCGGGGAACGCGCGGCCGTCGAGCCGGGCGAGAAGCTTCGGGATTTCCGAGGGCGGATTCTGGCCGTCCGCATCGAGGGTGCAGATCGCATACCCCCGCGCGGCCAGCACGCCCGTATGCACCGCCGCCGACTGCCCGCCGCTCGCCCCGTGCCGAATCAGCCGCACGAACGGATGGCGCCCCGCCATCTCCAGCACCTTCGCCGCCGTGTCGTCGGTCGATCCGTCATCGACATAGATGATCTCGAACGGGGCATAGGCCGCACAGGCCGACACGATGCCCTCGACGACCAGCTCGATATTGCCGGATTCGTTCTTTGCCGGGATGACGATGGAAAGCCAGGGACCCTCGGATGGCAACTCCATGCTCGCCGCCATGGTCCGCCTCTTTCACACGTTACACTTTTTTCGAAGACCGCCCGCCCCGTATCGCCACAAGCAGGGGGCGCCCCGTCTTCCGCCCGGGCAGCACACCCGTGCGGAGGGCCAATATCCCACCGGCCGCCCGACGAATGCAACCCGGCCCGGTGCGTTTTTTCGCCCTTGCCGCAACGAAACCTGCCGTCGGCGGAGCCGCGCCCGCAGGCTCGCCCGCACGGCCATCGGCCCGGCGCGCGCGACCGATCGCCGGGCAAGCAGGTCATTTCACGCGGCAAGTCAGGCTTTTTTAACGAAAGAAGCAGAGTTCTTACCGCGATAAATCAGACACAGGGATGGACTCCATGGCCGGGTTCGACACACCGATCGACGACCCAAGAGCGCCGCGTGACGATGAACTGATCGCCCTGCGGCAAGAGCTGGCCGCCCTCCGCGAGGCGAAGGCACGATCCGATCTGCTCGACGAGGCCTGCGGAATCGGCCTCTGGGAAGCGGTGATGGTCAATGCCGACGCGCTCCACCCGGCCAGCAAATGGCTCTGGTCTCCCGAGTTCCGCCGCCTCATCGGCTACGAAACCGAGGCGGAGTTTCCGAACGTCGTCCAGTCCTGGGCCGACCGGCTGCATCCCGACGACATCGCGCCGACCTTCGCAGCCTTCAGCGGGCATCTCGAGGACCGGACCGATCGCACGCGCTATGACGTGCAATACCGCCTCAAGGTGCGGGACGGCTCCTACCGCTGGTTCCGCGCCACCGGCGGGTGCCGCCATCTCGACGGCGGGCTCGTCCGCGCCTGCGGCTCGCTCAGCGACATCCACGAGGTGAAATCGCTGCAGCTCCGCATCGAGCGCGAGGCCGCCGAGGATGCCGTGGCCTTTGCCGCGCTGGCCCGCGGGCTCGAGGCGCTCTCCCGCGGTGATCTGCGCGCCGAGATCACAGAGGCGTTTCCCGGCAAGGCCGCCGGTCTCAAATCGGATTTCAATGCCTCCGTCCGCGCCCTTTCCGAAACGATCTCCGATGTGCTCGCCTCTGTCGACATGACCGACCAGAGTGCCGCCGACATCCGCCAGTCCGCCGCCGACCTCGCCAAGCGCAGCCTGCGGCAGGCCTCGGCGGTGGAAGAGACCTCCGCGACGCTCGCCCATATCACCAAGGCGGTGAAGAGCACGGCACAGAACGCCAACGAGGCGCGGGGCGTGGCGCTCCAGAACAAGACGAATTCCGAGAACTGCGGCGCCATCGTGCATGAGGCGATGACGGCGATGGCGGGGATCGAGAAATCCTCGGCGCAGATCGGCAGCATCATCGACACGATCGAGAACATCGCCTTCCAGACCAACCTCCTCGCCCTCAATGCCGCGGTCGAGGCCGCGCGCGCGGGGGATGCGGGCAAGGGCTTTGCGGTGGTGGCGGCCGAGGTTCGCAGCCTCGCGCAGCGGGCCTCGGAAGCGGCAAAGGAGATCGCGGGCCTCATCCGGGCCTCGAACGAGCAGGTCTCCCAGGGCGTCAACCTGGTGAAGCGGAGCGGCGAGTCGATCTCCGGCATCGCCTCGGAGATCGAGCGCATCTCCGAATACATCTCGCAAATCTCCGACTCCGCGAACGAGCAATCCGGCGGCCTCAGCGAGATCGGCACCGCCTTCGCCGATCTCGACGTGATGATCCAGAAGAACAGCGAGATGTCGGACCAGAACCTGCAGTCCGCCAACGAACTCAGCGACGGCGTGCAGGCGCTCACCGACGCCCTGCAGCGCTTCACCCTCGCCGCGGCCGAAGACCCCTACGCCGCCCGACGCAGATCAGCCTGACCGCCGCCGCGCGCGCCTGGATCAGTGCCGGTCCGGGGGCGCGCCGACGCCCGCCTCCGCCAGCAGGCAGTCCCGGAACGCGCGAATGGCAGCGGTCGGGACGCCGGGGCGGCAGGCCAGACAGGTCATGACCGGCCCCAGCGGCCGTTCCTCGACCTGCCCCGGGGGGCCCATCATCGCCGCCACGCTGCGCGGCATGACGCAGAGGCACGCCCCCGCCGCCGCGCAGGCAAACATCGCATGGTAGGAGTTCACCTCCCGGATCTCCAGCCCCGCCGCCAGCCCTTCCCGCGCGAGGGCCTGTTCGGCGAGCAGCCGATAGGTGCAGCCCGGCCCGAAGGCCGCCAGCGCCCGCGGCCGCTCCGCCCCAGCGTGCCCGGGCGGGAGCAGGAGCAGGAGGTCTTCCCGAAACACCGCCGTCAGCTCGAGTGCGCCGGGCTCGAGCCAGAATTCGCCCTCCGGCACGGCGATCAGCGCGCAATCCAGCCGATGGGCCAGAACCCCCTCGGCAAGCTGGCGCGTCGGCCCGGCCTTAAGCTCGATCGCAACCTGCGGCCATTGCGCCGCGAAGCGCGCCAGCGGCCGCGGCAGACGGCTGGCCAGCGCGCATTCCATCGCGCCGATGCGCAACCCGCCCCGGGGCTCCGACGGATTGACCACCTGCTGCGCCTCGTCCGCAAGGTTCAGGATCCGCTCCGCATAATCGAGATAGCGCTCGCCCGAAGCCGTCAGCACCATGCGCCGCACCTCGCGCCGGAACAGGGCGACCCCGACCTCGGCCTCGAGCTGCTGCACACGGGTCGTGACATTGGAGGGCGCCCGGTCGAGCAGCTCCGCCGCGCGGGTGATGCTTTGCTCCCGCGCAACGGTCCGGAAAACGGCCAAGGTCGCCAGATCCATCGCCCCATCTCCCCGGACAGCACCACAAGTGTCTTCACATTCCGAATTTCGGAATTAATGTCAATTTCATTCTCGAATCGGAAATGAAGGCGCACATCCCATGCTGGACCGGATCGGCATCCGACTTCCCATCATCCAGGCGCCGATGGCGGGCGTCTCCACCCCGGCCATGGCCGCCGCCGTTTCGGAGGCGGGCGGGCTCGGCTCCATCGGCATCGGCGCCACGGATGCCGACGGCGGGCGCGGGATGATCGAAGCGCTGCGCGCGCAGACCGCGCGGCCGTTCAACGTCAATGTCTTCGTCCATGCCACGCCCCGCACCGATCCGGCCCGCGCCCAGGCCTGGCTGGAGGCGCTCGCGCCGGCCTTCGCCGAATTCGGCGCCGCGCCACCCGCCGCGCTCCGCTGCATCTACCCGAGCTTCAACGACGCGCCGGAGCTTCTCGCCATGCTGCTGGAAACCCGCCCGCCCGTGGTCAGCTTCCATTTCGGCCTGCCGGGTGCGCAGGCGGTCGCGGCGCTGAAGGAAGCCGGCCTCTTCCTGATGGCGACGGCGACCTCGCTCGACGAGGCGCTTCAGATCCGCGCGGCCGGGCTCGATGCCATCGTCGCCCAGGGAATCGAAGCCGGCGGCCATCGCGGCGTGTTCGATCCCGCCGCCCCGGATGACGCGCTCGGCACCCTGCCGCTCACCCGCCTTCTGGTGCAACGGGCCGGGCTGCCGGTGATCGCGGCGGGCGGTATCATGGACGGCGCGGGCATCGCCGCGGCGCTGGATCTCGGCGCCGCCGCCGCGCAACTCGGCACGGCCTTCATCGCCTGCCCGGAATCGAGCGCCGATCCGGCCTATCGCGCCGCGCTCCACGGCCCCGGCGCCCGGCACACCCGCCTCACCCGGTTGATCTCGGGCCGTCCGGCCCGGGCGCTCGCCAACCGCTTCACCGCGCTCGAGGCGGCCTTCTCCGGCGTCACGCCGCCCGACTACCCGATCGCCTATGACGCCGGAAAGGCGCTGCACGCCGCCGCGATCGCCCGGGGCGAACACGGCTTCGGCGCCCAATGGGCGGGTCAGGGCGCACCGCTCGCCCGCCCGATGCCCGCCGCCGCCCTCATCGGCGTGCTCATGGACGAGCTCGCGCACTGCCGCAGGCAACGGGAACCGTGAGGCCGGGGCGCGGGATGCTGCCCATGGCCTCAACGGTCCTATCGGTGACCGGCAGCGTCTCCCGCGTCCTCCGCCCCGAGCGCCAGCAGCGTATTGAGCGCGTTGATCGTGGCGGGCAGACCGCCATAGAGAGCCATCTGCCAGATGACCTCGGCGATCTCCTCTCGCGTCAGCCCGGTCTTGATCCCGGCCTCGATGTTGATCCGCAGTTGCGGCGCCGTGTGTCCGCCAAGCACGGTCAGGGCGGCGATCGTCGCCAGATAGCGGCTTTTCAGCTCGAGGCCCGGACGGCCATAGAACCGCCCGTAGGACATTTCGACGACCGTGTCGGCCATGCCCGGCAGCAGATGGCCGTAGCGCTGCTCCAGAACCCGGTGCATGCCGGGGTTCATGGCCTCGGCGAGCGCGTATCCCTCCCGCTCCGTCATCGCAGCGCCCCTCCGAGCGTGAAGCCGCCATCCACGATGATGTCCTGTCCTGTGACGAAGGCAGCGTCCTCCGACAGGAGCCAGGCCGCGGTGCCCGCCACATCCTCGGAGCGCCCGTTGCGGCGCAGGGGGGTGTGGTCCGCCAGCCGGGCCGAAATCGCGGGATCGAGCGCATCGTCGGCCATCCGGGTCAGGATGATGCCGGGGCTGATCGCGTTGATGCGGTTGCCCCGCGGGCCTTCCTCCACCGCCCAGGTGCGCATCATCGCCGTCAGCGCCGCCTTGCTCGCCGCATAGGCTCCCGCGCCGGGCATCACTGCGCCCACCGTCCAGGAGGCATTGACCAGAACGGCGCCGCCGGCCATGCGCGGCAGGCTCTGGGCAATCGTCTGCTGCGTGCCGAGCATGTTGATCCGGATCAGCGCATCGAAATCCGCCGGCCCGGTTTCCCGCAGGGGCTTGAAGTCACCCAGGTGCCCGGCATTGGCAAAGACCGCATGCAGGGCGCCGAATTCCGCGATCAGCGCCTCCAGATTGCCGGCGATGTCCCCGGGGCTCGCGATATCGCAGCCTTGCGCCAGGGCCCGCCCGCCCGCGGCCGCGATCTCGTCGGCCACCCTGTCCAGCAATGCCACCCGCCGCCCCCAGAGCGCAACCGCCGCGCCCTCCTCTGCCAGCCGCAGGGCCACGGCACGGCCCATGCCGCTCCCCGCCCCTGTCACCAGAACCGTGCGGTTCTCAAATCGCTTCACCTTGAACCCTCTCGCTCCATTTGCTCTGGCACCGACCGTAACGAGATAGTCATGCTGCGATAATTCGAATACGAATTGGATATTTCAAAAGGAAAACTTTCAAATGAATCTCTTCCTGGCCATGCGCACCTTCGTCGAGGTCGTTCAGTCCGGATCGATGAGCGCCGCCGCGCGCCGGTTGAATGTGACAAGCGCCCTGGTGGGTCAGAGGATTTCCGCGCTGGAAGACCATCTGCAATCGCGGCTGCTGAACCGGACGACCCGCCAGCACACCCTCACCGAGTTCGGCGCTGCCTATCTCGATCAGTGTCGCGACATTCTCGAACTGGTCGCGCGCTCCGAAGGCGCGGCCAGCGACCAGAAACTGCGGCCGCAGGGGCTCCTCAGGATCGCGGCGCCGGTCAGTTTCGGCGCCGAGGCGCTGATGCCCGCGCTCAGGTCATTTTCGGAGCTGGCGCCGGAGGTCGAGATCGACCTCGTGCTGTCCGACGCCAACGAGGATCTGATCGCGGGCGGCATCGACCTGGCGTTCCGGATCGGGCGGCTCGAGGACAGCACGCTGCTGCAAACCCGTCTCGCCCCCTATCGCATGGCGCTCTGTGCCGCGCCGGACTATCTGGCCGCGGTTTCCCCGCCGCGCGATCCCGCCGATCTGAAACGCTTCCGGGCCATCCTCTTCTCCCGAACCGGGCGCCGCCCGTGGCGGTTCGCCAGGGGGGATCAGCGCCGGGAATGGCAGCCGGAGGCCACGATCACCGTCAATTCGGGCCATGCCGTGCGCCGCGCCGCCGAGGCCGGCATGGGCATTGCGATGCTGCCCGAAGTGCTGGTGCAGGAGAGTCTGCGAAGCGGGGCTCTGGAGCGCCTGCTGCCCGACTGGGATCTGCCGGACCAGCCGATGTCGCTTCTCTACCACCGCGACCGCTACATGCCGCTCAGGCTCTCCCATTTCATCAGCTTCGCGAAATCAACCTTCGGCTCGGCGCCCCCCGCAGCCAGCAAGGACACCGCCAGCGCGTCCTGACCACCGGAACGGAAGCCCACGGCTCGGCCCGGAGCCGGCAGGCAACCCACGCCGGGCGGATATGCCCCCTTGCTGTCTGCGTTCGGCAACGGGCCTGGAGCGGTTCCCGCCCCGTCGGTGTCGTCAGTGGAGGACGGTCGCTACGAGTAGAAATAGGCTTCCCAAAGGGAACAGCGGCCAAGTTCGAGCATGCCGCGTCCAAGGCCGCCAAGGGTTTGTCCGCCCAGGTTTCCCTTGTGCCAGGGACCGGCCGAGGGGCGTTCCTGCCACATGTGAAGGACATTGCCTCCGCCGATCGCGAAGACTTCCAGTCGTCCGTCAGCATTCATCGCGATCACCGGAAATCCGCCGACTCCATTCACCTCGCGCGCATGCCAACCTTCAAATCCATTGTTCGGCGCGGTCTGCCAGGCGTTGTAGATCCGGGAATCGCGGCCGATGTGCACGATCTCGATGCGACCGTCCTGGTTCTTGATCGCGGCAGGCCGTGCATCGAGGATGCCCGCAAAGTTTCCGGGCGAAGACCAGTCATGCGTCGCGAGGTGGGTCTGCCATATATGGCGCATCGCGCCCGCGTCCCCTGCGAAGAAGACTTCCATTCGTCCGTCGGTGCTGATCGCCACGGACGCATCCGTCGTGGCAGGCCCGGTAAGCCGCCTGAAGTCGGACCACCTGTCGCTGATGGACGGAGTGAGCTGATGCGCGTAAAGTAGGGTGCGATCGCGACCCCTTACGAACAGCCGAAGCCCGCTTTCAGCCGTATCACGGCCAACCGCAGGATTTCCGACAACGGCGACGTTCATCGGCGCCCAATTGGACCACTGCCGGAACGAGGCGAGCTGCCAGATATGCCAGAGAGTTCCATCCTGGGCCTGAGCGAAGACCTCCAACCGGCGATCATGATTGATTGCGACTGTCGCACTGCCCGTCAGATTGCCGCCCAGGGATTCCCATTCGCTCCATCCACCGGCCTGCTGCCAGATGTGCCACAATGCCCCATCCGAGGCGACAGAGAAGACTTCCAGACCACCGCCGGCATGGATGCCGACCGCCGGACCTCCACGCAGGTCTCCACCCAGCGAATGCCAATCCGACCACCCATTGGGAACTTGCCATTTGTGCCACAGCGCATTATCGCTGCCGCGCGCAAATATTTCCAGAGCACCATTGATGTTGCGGGCAACACTCATCGCCAAAACTCCATCAGAGATTTGTGAGGTTATTTATTCCGCCGATTAAATTTAAGATAATACTTCTTTAATGTTTTATTTTCAACGATCAGTTTTTCTTGCTTGTAAGGTCTTTTATTTTCAATCCTCGCAGCACCTTAATCGCCGCACGATCGCATCGGGGTTTGGCGATCGCCTGTCCCGCAGGCCTCGGGCTGAGTCGGCATCCGCTCCGGGCTCGGTTCGGACCGTCGCCGCAGCGGCCGCCATGAGGCGGCCGCGTGGTATCCTTCCGGGAGACCGACGGGCAGCATCTCGATCATCGCGCAAGGCCGGTCCACCGCCGCGCGAGGCAGCCAGACCGCCGAAGGAAAGGGCCGAGGCCTCTGCTTGTCGATAGTCCGGTGCCGCGAGCAGGCGAATTTGTCCTTTCGGCTTTGCGCACTCATGGAAAACACGCGGTCCGGATTTCACTTCGCAAATGGCACGGTGAGGATCCTGAAGCGAAAACCGCCCCGATGCGGGACACGTCGTCTCACCATGAGCTAAGCCCCGCCGTTGCGGGCCGAGGGATTGTTCAAAGGCCGGTATCTGCGAAGAAACCTGAGAAAGTCCGCCAGTTCCTTCGAGCCGTTGCTTCTTTCCCAGACCGCCGTGATCGGCAGCTTGGCGGGCATGTCCACGAGGTTCCGGACCGCAATTCCCTGACGTGGCAGGTTGCCGATGGCACTCGAATAGATCGCGATGCCCGCCCCCGCGATCACCAGCCCGAAGATGCCGTCGCTGTTGGTCGCCTCCAGCGAGATCTCGGGCAGAAAGCCGCGGGCCGAGCACTCGGCGAAGACCTGGTTGCGAAAGATCATCCAGCTGTCGCCGGCTCCGAAGACGAACTTCTCCCGCCGCAGATCGCCAAGCGTCAGATCATCCCGCTCTGCCAGAGGGTGATCCAGGGGAAGCATGACGACATACTCGTTCTCGTCGAAGCGCAGGCTGTCGATGAGCTGTTGATCCGAAAGACCGAAGAGAAATCCGATATCGACGCGGCGCCGCAGAATGGCCTCGCTCTGATGGATCGTCGGCGTGAAGATCAGGTCCAGGTGTATGTCGGGATGCGCCTCGGTAAAGGCCCGCAGGAAATGCGGCAGCGCGCCGTTGATCGCGAAGTCCGTATAGGCCACGCGCAGCTCGCCGCGGACGCCACGTGCGGCCTTGCGCGCCTTTTCGACGGCGCGATCGATCCTGGCGGCGACATCGGCGGTCTCCGCGAGGAACACCCGGCCAGCCTCGGTCAGCTCGACCCGACGCGTCGAGCGCAGCAGCAGGGGCGTGCCGACATGTTCCTCGAGTTGCTGAATGGTCTTGGTCAGAGCCGGCTGAGCCACGCGCAGGCTCTCCGCCGCGCGGCGGTAATGCAGCTCGCGGCCGAGCACGGCAAAGGCGCGCAGATGCCGAAGATCCAATGTCATGTCGCCGACGCCAGATTATTTCTTCTCTGTTATCAATAAGACGAAAAACGATATTTCACATCAAGACAAATCCGCCTGATCATATGAGGATCGCGGCGCAAGAACCTGCGGAAAAAACCTACAGGGAGTGCTGCCATGATGCGGTTTGCCGCGTCATCTGAGCACTTTCCGGCACCCACATATCGCGAGGCCAGGGTCAGGGCATGCGCCCATGACGGGCGCCTCCAATTCAGAAAGGATCAGATATGACAGCATCTTATCAGGATCACACCTCGGGTCCGGCGCTGCGAAAGGTCATCAGCGCCGCCGCCATGGGCAATTTCGTCGAATGGTTCGATTTCGCCGTCTACGGATTTCTGGCGACCATGATTGCCAGTCAGTTCTTTCCCGGCGACGATGTCAGCCTGGGGCTTCTGAAGACATTCGGGGTCTTCGCCGTCGCCTTCGCGATGCGCCCCCTGGGCGGCATCTTCTTCGGCATCCTGGGCGACAAGCTCGGCCGCAAGGGCGTCCTGTCGCTGACGATCCTGATGATGGCCGGTTCCACCACACTGATCGGCCTTCTGCCGAGCTACGCAGCCTGGGGGGTGGCGGCGCCGATCCTGCTGACGCTGCTGCGCTGCCTTCAGGGCTTCTCGGCCGGCGGGGAGTATGCCGGCTCGATCGCCTATGTGATGGAGCATGCCCCGCATGATCGTCGCGGTTGGTTCGGCAGCTTCATCCCGGTCTCGACCTTCCTGGCCTTCGCCTCTGCCGCGCTCCTGGTCTTCGGGCTGGAAAGCGGCCTGTCGGCCGAGGCGATGGCCGGCTGGGGCTGGCGCGTTCCGTTCCTGCTGGCGGCCCCGCTGGGCCTTGTCGGCCTCTACCTCCGCTGGCGCATGGAAGAGACGCCCGCGTTCAAGGCGATGGCGGCCGAAGAGACCCCGCACGCGCATTCGCCGTTGCGCGAAACGCTGAAAAGCCAGAGCGGCCAGATGCTGCGCCTTGGCGCCTTCATCTCGCTGACCGCGCTGTCGTTCTACATGTTCACGACCTATTTCTCGACCTTCCTGCAGATCGAGGGCGGCTTCTCGCGACCGCGGGCCCTGCTGGTCACGATGATCGCGCTGTTCTTCTCGGCGGCGGCCTGTCCGCTGGCCGGCGCGCTCTCGGACCGGATCGGGCGACGCAACACCATCCGCCTTGTCTGCACCTGGCTTTTCGTGATGGTCCTGCCGGCCTACCTGCTGGCCAGTTCCGGAATGCTGTGGAAGGCGATCCCCGGCGTGCTGCTGCTGGCGACCGGGGCTCTGGTGGCCAATGTCGTCACCGCGGCGCTGCTCTCCGAGACCTTCCCGACCCGGACCCGCTACACCGCCTCGGCCTTCACCTACAACATCTCCTACACGATCTTCGGCGGCACGGCGCCCCTGATGGCGACGTGGCTGATCGACCGGAGCGGCAACAGTCTCGCCCCGGCCTTCTACATGATGGTCATCGCCGCGCTGGCAGCCATCGGCGGCCTGGCGCTGAGGGAAACCTCCCGGATCTCGCTCATCGGCAACGACAGCGCGGCCCCCGAACCCGGCATCGTGCCGGACGCCCTCCTGGCCGCACGCTGACCTGCGGCCTCCGGCGATCGCCCGGGGGCCATTCCCCTTCCAGCAAACCGAGAGAAACGACATGCAGCCTGCCGTTCAGATCGACGTGGACGAAGCCAGCGGGATCTGGCGCACCGACGGCCTCCCGATGGTCTATGTCCCGCGCCATTTCATGGTGAACATGCACAAGGAGATCGAGGAGACCCTGGGCCGCCCCGGCTACGAGGCGATGCTGCGCCGCTCGGGCGCAAAGTCGGCGCGCTTCTGGTGCCATCAGCAGGCGGAACTTCTCGGCCTGCCCGCGCAGGAGATCTTCGCCCATTACCTGAAACGGCTCTCCGAGCGTGGCTGGGGCCGCTTCTCGATCGAGGCTCTGGATTTGCAGACCCTGACCGCAACGATCGTGCTGAAGGATTCGATCTATGTCCTTGAAGCGGGCGACAAGGCCGGGTCCAGCACCTGCTACATGTTCGACGGCTTCCTGATCGGCGCGATGCAGTTCCTCTGCGACGCGCAGGGCATCCCGCCCGGTCCCATCACCTGCCGCGAGACCGCCTGCGCCGCCACGGGGGCGCCGGAATGCCGGTTCGAGGTCACGGGCCAGCCGGCCTGATGACCGCGCCCGCCCGGCCCCCAGAACATCCACACCATCACCGGAGACCATCATGAAAGATAGTGCCAGCACGATCTACGAGGACGCAGTCGTTATCGACGGCCTCATCATCTCGAACTGGAGCGGCGCGCTGTTCCGCGAGATGCAGCAATCGGGCCTCACCGCCGCGAACTGCACCTGCAGCGTCTGGGAGAACTTCACCGATACGGTGGCCAACCTCGTTGCGTGGAACGGCTGGTTCCGGGAGTTCTCGGAGCACATCGTCAAGGCCGAAAGCGTGGCCGATATCCACGCCGCCAAGGCAGCCGGCAAGACAGCGATCGTGCTCGGCATGCAGAACACCTCGGCCTTCGAGGACAAGATCGGCTATGTCCAGATCCTCAAGACCCTCGGGGTCGGCATCGCGCAGATGACCTACAACACACAGAACTGGGTCGGCAGCGGCTGCTACGAGAGCCGCGATGGCGGACTGTCGGATTTCGGCCGCGAAGTCGTCGCCGAGATGAACCGTGTCGGCATGCTGTGCGATCTCAGCCATGTCGGCCCGGTGACCTCGCGCGATGTCATCGACTGCTCCAGCGTGCCGGTGGCCTATTCGCACTGCCTGCCCTCGGGGCTGAAGGCGCATCCACGCAACAAGTCCGACGAGGAACTCCGCTATATCGTGGACAAGGGCGGCTTCGTCGGCGTCACCATGTTCCCGCCGTTCCTCGCCAAGGGCATAGAGGCCACGGTGGCCGACTATATCTCGGCCATGGACTACGTGATCAACCTGGTGGGCGAGGACGCCGTGGGGATCGGCACCGACTTCACCCAAGGCTACGACGGGCCGTTCTTCGACTGGATCACCCACGACAAGGGCTTTGGCCGCCGCCTGACCAAATTCGGTGAGATCGTGAATCCCGCCGGCCTTCGGAAGATCAGCGACTTCCCGAACATCGCCGACGCAATGTCCGCGGCCGGCTGGTCCGAGGCCCGTATCGAGAAGGTGCTGGGCCGGAACTGGCTGAACCTTCTCTCCGAAGTCTGGAAAGACAGCGGCTCGAAGCTCGACGCCGCGTGACGACACCTAAGCCAGCGACAGAGGCCGCCTCCCGTTGCTGGCTTGCTCCCACCGCACCGGACGGCGGCATCGCCCGCGTCGTTGACCTGCGCGAGACGACTGATGCTGCGCGACGTCGCCTTCGGGCCGGCCCGCCCTCGGCTGGTGGCGGCTCTGTGCGGCGCGCACCCGTTCCGGCGCCGCGCTGCATCCGGGCGTTTGGGCACCGGGCCGCCCCTCGGGCATTCAGTCCGCAGAACCAATTGCATTGCGAAAAGCGGCAATGGTCAGTCCGAGGATTTCAGCATGGATCGCTTCCCGGGAGGTGCCGGTGCCATCAGTACAGATCGGATCCTCGATGCCTTCCTCAACGGCAATTTCGGCCGCGTTCGGCTTGCATTCCGGGAACATCGAAGCGTGACTGGCAGCCTTGATCACGTGGTAGGTTGCGCCAGGAATCGCGTCCGCGATCCCTGAGGCCTGAATGGTCTCTGGAATCTCGGACGCCTCGCCCAGGTTCACGATGGAAACCGGAATCGAGACGTCAGCGAAGGATGCAGGGGCGAAGATATCTGCCGGTGCCGGGTCGATGGCCATGGCGAACCGGACCCGGAGGTCCCTGTTGTCTCGTCCGGCGGCCTCCTTGTCCAGCGCGTGGAGATCGACGCCGCTCAGGCGCACCCACTCGCAAAGGGACGCATTGAGGTCGTCGGTGTCGCAATAGCTCGCGAAAAGCTCGGGATCGAGCCTGGCTCCAGCCATGGAAAGCGCGGAATTGCCACCCATGGACAGGCCCAGAACCCCTATCTGATCGCTCGCAACATGCGGATGAAACGTCGGGTCGTTCTCGATCGCGTCGAGCGTCTTCGAAAGATCGGACGGTCTCAGCCAAAGCTTCATGGTGTCTTCGGCCGAACGGTCCCGCCCCGTATTTCCGGGATGTGTGGGTGCCACGACGATGAAGCCGTCTCGAGCCAGCGGTGCCGCGATCCAGCTCATCGCGCCGGCATGACCTGCCAGGCCTGCCCCGTGGGACAACAGGACAAGGGGGAATTTCCCTTCGCGTATCGGCGCACCCTGTCTGGCTGGCGTCCCCTCGAAAAAGATGGTCTCACCCACGGTCACGGTCTCGCCGCCCGCAGCGGCGGGGTACCAGATCATCACCTCCAGATCAGCGTCCCGTTCCTCGGAGGCCACCGACATTCTCCGGACGCCCGCATGGTCGTCAGCAGCAAGCGTTGCCGCGCATGACACGAGCAGAATTGCCCCGGCGATGCTGGCCAATTCCGTCACTTTCTTCATCGTGCGTCTCCTGCTCGCCGGCGAGTTCATTGCCTGCGAACACCGCTAGAACAGTTGGTCATGTCCGCCAAGAGCGCACGTCCGCGGCGTCCCGAGGTTTACCGCAGATCCGAATTCCGTCCGGATGGATAGAATAAATGCAAGGAGACATCGCAATTTCAATCTGGCCCGTAGCGCGTGTTCAGCGCCACTTGGCTGGTCTTTACGGAGTCACGCCAAGATCTCCCCGGTGCGGATCGCGACATGGATGGCTTGGGCCGTCGTGGTCACGCCGAGGCGCTTGCGGATGCGGCGCAGATGGTTCTCGATGGTTCTTTCCGACAATCCGAGCGTGTCGGCGATCTCGACATGGCGCCGGCCGACGGCAATCCATGTCAGAACCTCGCGTTCCCGATCCGTCAGCGCGGTGGCAGCAGGCTTGTTTGCCCCTTCCAGCCGCGCCCGCATCGCGACAAAGGCTGCGCGCGCGATGATCTCCAAGGCCAGCTGGGTATGAAATGACGTGTCGATGCGCAGGCCGCCGAAACTTATCGCTCCTTCCAAACCTGTCGGGCCGAACACTGGCACCTGAAGTCCATGCACTCCCCGCCCACGCGGATGCCGCACGATCCGGTAGCGTTCGCCCTCCGCATCCCTTGTCTTTGTCCAGAAGAACGACTCTCGGACCTCGGTGACATGCCGGTTGACCGGGCAGCGGCGCACATAGGCATCCGCATCGACGAATGAGCCATCCTCAAACCAATCGCCCTCAACCCAGTAGATGCGGTCGATGGGATCCTCGGCATTGGCGGACGCGGAAAATATCAGAAACCGGTCATATCCCATCGGGGCTGCGAAATCCCGGACCAGCACGCACAGCCTGTCCATGCTCTCTGCGCCCGCGAATGCGCGGGCGCAGGTAAATGCATCCTCTGCCGGGGCAGAGCGCAGCATCAACGCGACAACTCACCCAAAAGGGCCTTGGCAGCCAATTGGCCCAGGGCGTTGCCGGCAAGCGGGCTGTCCCCGGTCAGCAGCCTGCCATCCTGGTGAACCGCTCCTGTGATGTCGTCGTTCATCAGCTCGAAACCCTTGGCCTTCAGCTCTTCTCCGAATTTCCAGGTCAGATGGCCCGGCATGTAGCCGATATCCGGCGTCTGCGCGTCAAGCGAATCCGGGAAGGCGCAGATCTTCCGCCCGCGATAAAAATCGTCATCCTCGACAGCCAGGAATGCGGCAGGGCCATGGCACAGGGTGATGACAAAACGGTCCTCGGCCGCGGCCCATTTCAGCACGGCAGAGACATCCTCGCTTTCAGGCAAGCCGATCAGCGCGCCATGGCCGCCCGGGATGAAGATGGCGGCGTAATGCTGCAACCCCTCTGCGATCACGTTCGCAAGCTTCAGCGGCTGTTTGAACCGGGGATGGTATTTCGCAAACAGGCCTTTGATGTCCTCATCCTCGGAGGGCATCGCCCAGAACTCGAACTTGACGGGGTTCCCGGAGATCGTGGCAACATCGAAATCAAACCCGGCCCGGTCGAGATGGAACATCGGCGCGAGCGTTTCGACGGGATGGTTGCCGGTCGAGAAGAAGCTGCCATTGTCGGTCAGCAGATAGCGTTCATCCGCTCCGATCATCAGGATCTTCTTGTTGCCCTCATAGGGGGTCGGGTAATCGGCTCCCGACAGGTCAGATTTCGGAGAGGTAAACTGGCTCAGCGAATAAGCTGATGGGAAGAAGGCGTTTTCTTCCGCGGGATCCGGTTGCGGGGTCTTGTCGTCGCTCATGATACAATCCGTCTTTTTCCACACCCGAGTAGAGTAAGACCGACCCAGAAAGTTATCGATGAGGGATTTCCCTCAATGACGAGAGATACCTCTTGCGGACAGTGCGACCGAGCAGTTGAGGTCGTGACCTGACGCTCAGCGACTTTCCCATACCAGCTCACAGCGAGAAGGTGGCGTAGCTATACCTTCACAGCAAGCAGGTCTTTCTCGCTGCATACTGGGACGACACGGGCACCCGGAACTCTGATCGCAAGTAGGGTCGGTGAGCAGTCTAGGCGACTGGTTCGGGGATGGCAGTGTCCGATCCCCGACTATGAAATCGCCGAGCTTCTCATGCGAGGTCTCAAGGAGCGCATCAGTTTTACAGAGGGCAGCTTGAAGATTCCGTGATTATTGATGGTGCGCGACGGCAGTCTGGCCCCTTAGAGAGGGGACTTCGGTGATTGTAGTGCTGCGCCGCTGACCGTCCGCTTTGGGCAGGCTGACAAGCATGAGAGGCAGACTGCCTGACAGAAAAGGCAGAATTATGTGCAACCGAATACCGGGGAAATGGTCGGAGTGAGAGGATTCGAACCTCCGACCCCCTGCTCCCGAAGCAGGTGCGCTACCAGGCTGCGCTACACTCCGACTAGGGCGGGTCTTTAATCCAACCGTCCGGCCAGTGCAACGCCGATTCGCACCGCTCTTGCCGTGTGGTTACGGGGCCGGCCGGCGGCCGCATGCCACGCGCGGGCCTTGTCTCGTCGCAGGCCGCTGGATAGACCGGGGCATGAGAGAAACGTCGGACCAGGGACGGCGGCCCTACCACCACGGCAATCTGCGCGAGGCGCTGATCGAGGCGACCCTCGGGCTGATCGAGGCGAAGGGACCGCTCGGCTTCACGCTCGCGGAAGCGGCACGCCAGGCCGGCGTGAGCGCCGCCGCGCCCTACCGCCATTTCCGCGGCCGCGACGAGCTCATCGAGGGGGTCGCGCTCAAGGGCTTCGAGATCTTCGCCGACCAGCTCGAGGCGGCCTGGAACGATGGCCACCCGACATTGCTCACCGCCTTCTTCGCCGTCGGCCGCGCCTATCTCGATTTCGCCCGCAGGAATCCCGGCTATTACATCGCGATGTTCGAGAGCGGCGTCTCGATCGCCGGCAACCCGGATCTCGCGCGCGCCGCCGATCGCGCGATGGGGGTGCTGCGCGAGGCCGCCGAACGGCTCGCCGCGCACCTCCCGCCCGGCAAGCGCCCGCCCTCCGGCATGATCGCGAATCACGTCTGGGCGCTCAGCCACGGCGTCGTGGAGCTCTTCACCCGCGGCGCGCCCGGCGCCCGCGCGCCCTATTCCGCCGACGAGATGCTCGAGAGCGGCACGGCGATCTACCTCCGCGGCCTCGGCCTCATCTCCTGAACCCGCCTCAGTTCCGCGGGCCCGCCCGGCGCTCGAGCGGCTTCACGATCAGATACTCGATCGCCAGCATCACCACGACGAAGCTCAGCGAATAGGCGAGCACATGCGCCACCTCGAAGAGCTGGAAATAGAGGTGGATCTGGAACCCCACCCCGCTCGAGCGGCCGAGGAACTCCACCACCAGCACGATCTTCCAGATCACCGCGAGCCCGTTCCGCACGCTCGCCGCGAGGAAGGGCGCGAGCTGCGGCAGCAAAACGTGGCGGAAGCGCGTCCAGCGCGACAGCCGGTAGACCTGCGCCATCTCCGCGATGCCGCGGTCGAGCACCAGCATCCCCTCGCGCACCGTCACCGCCACCATCGCGATCTTGTTGATCGAGACCGAGGTGATCGCCGCGACCTCGTTGAGCCCGATCCAGAGATAGCAGAGCACGATCACCACGAGCGCCGGCAGATTGAGGAAGACCACCACCCAGGGGTCGGCCCAGCGATTGAAGCGCGGCCAGGCCCCAAGCGCCATGCCGAGCGCCGTGCCCAGCAGCATCGAGATGAAGAAGGCCGCCGCGACCCGCAGGAGCGTCACCGAAACGTGGTGCAGCAGCGCGCCCGAAAGGAATTCGGCCTTCGTCACCTGCCAGACCTCGAGCGGCGAGGGCAGCACGGAGGGATCGCCCTTCAGCACCGAAAGCAGGGCCCAGAATGCGATGAGCGCGCCGAGCGACAGCACCATCACTCGCGGATCCGCCCGGTTTTCACGACCCCTGGCCATGCCTTGTCCTCCCGGCCGGCAGTCTTTCACGCCCCCGCGCCGCGAGCCATGGGGAATCCGGCCCCCCCGCTATCAGACCTTCGTAGAATACCTGTGCGCGGCCGCCTCTGGTTAGGTGCGGAAAAAACAGGGAGGAAATGGGAAATGCGCGCGCAGGTCTTCCTGGCCCCGCTGCTCGCCCTGCTGCTGTTCGCGGCAACGGGCGCGATGGCGCTCGAACGCGCGGATCTCGCCCCCTTCGTGAAGCCGCCGATGTCGATCGGCAAGGCCGTGAACGACAAGGGCGTCTACGAGCTGCTGAATTCCGGCGGCGCGCTCGCCGGCTATGTCTTCGAGACCGAACAGCTCGCGCCGCTTCCGGGCTTCTCCGGCGCGCCGATCAACGTCTTTGTCATGCTCGATCTCGACGGCCGCTTCCTTGATGTGAGGCTCATCTCACAAAACGAGCCGATCTTCGTCTCCGGCCTTGGCGAGGCGCCGTTCCGCAGGTTCTTCGAACAGTATCGCGGCCTCTCCATCACCGCGCCCATCGTCGTCGGCACCCAGTATGGCGGGCACGAACGCGGCGGATCGCTCGTCTACATCGATGGCGTCACCAAGGCGACCGCCAGCGTGCGCATCGCCAACGAAACCATCCTCGCCGCCGCCCTCGCCGTCGCCCGCGACAAGATGCAGGGCATCAAGTCCGGCCCCCCGGCGCGCCCCGACCCCGAACATGAGGAAGACCTCACATGGTCGGATCTCGTCGATCAGGGCCTCATTTCGCACCTCGAGGTGACGAATGCCGAGATCGGCGCGGAATTCGCCGGCACCCGCTGGGCCGATGACGATCCGGAGGCCGAAGCCGACCCGGAGGGCGTCTATCTCGACCTCTGGGTGGCCGATCTCGGCCCCGCCTCCATCGCCCGCACGCTGCTCTCCCCCGCCGCCCTGAAGGAGCTCGCGGCCTTCGAGGCGATCAGCCCCGATGACGAGCCGCTGCTGATGATCGACACCGGCCGCCACGGCCTCGTCTCGCCGGATTTCGTGCGCAACACCGCGCCCGACTGGATTTCCGCCACCCAGGACGGCCTGCCGGTGGCGCTCCGCGATGCCGACATCTTCGTGAGCCTCGCCGACGACGTGCCCGCAGAGCTTCACGACGGCGCCGCGATGATCCTGCGCACCGACCGCCGCCTCGGCTTCGATCCCACCCGCGAGTGGCAGGTGGAGGTGAAGGCGGTGCGCGAGCACGGCATCTTCCAGCCCGAGCCGGGCTCCGTCACCCTCACCCTGCCGCACAGGACCGACGAACGCTTCTTCATCCGCGACGCGGCCCCGGTCGCCGCCCCCCCGTGGCTCGAGGCGCTCCGCAACCGCCAGACCGACCTCGTCCTGCTCGGCGCGGGGCTCGTCGGGCTCTTCGGCGTGCAGCTCTTCGGCATGCGGCGGCTCGCGGCCCACCCGCGCTACCCGCTGATCCGGCTCGCGACGCTCGCGGTCGTGCTCGGCTTCATCGGCTGGCATGGCCAGGGCCAGCTCTCCATCGTGACCCCGCTCGCCGCCCTGCGCGCGGCCCTCGAGGGCGGCAGCTTCGCCTTCCTGATCTACGATCCGTTCTCGCTGCTGATCTGGGCCTTCGTGCTGGTGAGCTTCGTGCTCTGGGGCCGCGGCCTCTTCTGCGGCTGGCTCTGCCCCTTCGGCGCGCTGCAGGAATTCGCCGACCGCCTCGGCCGCCTCCTGCGCCTGCCCCGGATCGAGCCCTCGCCGCGCTGGGATGCGCGGCTGAAGAAGCTCAAGTATGTCGTGCTCGCGGCCCTCGTCGCGACGGTCTTCCTCGCCCCCGCCGCGCTCGACAAGGCGGTCGAGGTCGAGCCCTTCAAGACCGCGATCACCGTCTATTTCGTCCGCAACTGGTATTACGTCGCCTATGCCGTCTTCTGGCTGGTGCTCGGCATGATGCTCTTCAAGGGCTTCTGCCGCTATGTCTGCCCGCTCGGCGCGCTGATGGCGCTCGGCGGCCTGCTGCGCGGGCGGAACTGGATCGCGCGGCGCGCGCAATGTGGCGCGCCCTGCCAGCTCTGCAAGGTCCGCTGCCGCTACGGCTCCATCGCGAAATCCGGCCGGGTCGACTATTCCGAATGCTTCCAGTGCCTCGATTGCGTGACGATCCACGACGATCCGGCGCAATGCGTCCCCCTGATCCTCGACGCCCGCGGCCGCCGCCCGGCCAACGCCCGCCCCCCTGGAAGCCCTCGCCCGACCACCCCCTCCGACGCCGGCGCCCTCCCGACCTGAGCGGCGGGTGGGTGCGAAGGTTTTAGGAAGGCCCCTGCTGAACTCCAAGCTCGAAGTGTCAGATCCTGCTCAATGTCGAGACCCACGCCATAGACTTTGAGCTAAAACGCCGTCAGAATTTATGAGACATTGTAAATTTATTAAGCCGCCAAAGGAGTGAATATTGCAGTTTCTGACAACGACAAATGTCTATGGCCCCGGTGACCACTATAAAGAAGCGTTTCTTGAAATAGTTAGGCAACCACCTGAAGGGGTAATCGTTTTAGACGGCAACGCAGGGCTGGGCGCAGACTGGCCCGCTGGAATTTGGAAGAGTATTGAGGGCGCGGCAGTCGCACTTGCTATACTATCGGCGCCGTCCACGATTAAGGACAATTGGCCAATCTGGAGAGATATTTTCGATAATATTGCACAAAAAATAATGCAATTTCATGGTGAATATAGAATTGATCGAGACAGTGCTCAGATCATTGCGATGCATCACGCGGTCGATAACTTCGGAATAGATCCGCATCGCCTCTCCATCCATATGGCAATACGTCATTACTATACGGCAGCAGCTGGATATCAAGATCTACTCCTAGAAGATCGCGTCGATATGGATTGGAGTGAGGACGGTGAGATCGGTTCAGAAGCATTTTCACGTGGTGTGCGCAGCAACGAGGAAGCGGCTCGCCAGGCCCGATGCCGATATATTTTTGGGATAGAAGATCAAGCCAAATGTATCACAATAGTAGTTGAGCAAGACGGAATAATTTCAATGTCAAAAGAGATGAATATGTGTAGTGACTGGAAATGATTTTCTCTTTATTTTTATGTAGACATAAATATTATATGAATAATATTGAGATAAGACGCGGAGAACAGGTAGCAAGGATCTCAAAGATTTGATCTAATCTCCCAGAAGCAATGATGTTTAAGTGGCAGAAAACTCGTGATTCTTCCAAAATTCCGCCGCTCACGAATAGTATAGCGCACACCACTTCCGTCGAACCTTTCCGGGTCAGATGCCAATCGCCCCGACGCAAAAGCCAGATCTGCCCCTCTGCATCGGGCGTAATTCCCCCCGCCCTCAAACGGCCAATGCCGCCCCCTCTCAGGGCGGCATTCATGATATGTTAACTACGAAAATCCAGCAATTTCAAAGGGGATTTCGGATTTTCACGGTGAAAAGGCCGCCTTTCACCGTGAAAATCCCCGCCCGCTTCGCGGCGTCCGGCCCCGGTTTTGCCACCCCGGCCAGGGAGGGGACCCGGGGCGTGCGGGGCCGGAGCTCAGCGCTCCGCGGGCGGTCGATAGCCGAGGCCGTGGGCCTCATAGATTGCCGCGATCCGGCCATCCGCGATCGCCGCGCCGATGGCATCGTCAATCGCGTATCCGAGGTCGCGGTGGCTCGTGTGAACCGCGACCCCGAGCGTCCAGGTTCCGATCGAGAAGGCCGGCAGCGGCGGCGAATGCACCCCGATCGTGTCGGTTGCCGCGGCCTGAAGCTGGCCGAGCGGGCCCATGGCGGCGTTGACCTCGTGATTGGCGAGCGCCTTCATCGCCGCTTCCATGGTCGGATAGCGGTGGATGTTGGGGTTGGCCTGCTGGCCGAGCAGGTTCGTGAGGTAGAAATCCGCGATCGAGTCGTTCTCCACCGCCACCGTGTCGTAGCGGAAATAGGCCGGAACCGGCGGATCGTCGGGATAGTGGTCCTTGTCATAGGCGACCGCGATGCTCTCGGTCGCGTATTGCCCGGTGAAGACGACCTGATCCACCCGGCAGGCGAAATCGCTGTCATAGGGCACGCGCATCATCACGTTGGCGACCTTGCCCCCCACCACCGGGCCCTTCCAGACCCAGTTGCGGAGGTCCGCGTCGAGCGTCTCGCCCGCCTGGACCAGCCGGAAGCGCGCCTCGACCCCGAGATCCTCGGCGATGATCCGGCCGATCTCGACGTCGATCCCCGCGGCCTTGCCGTCCTTCTCGTAGGAATAGGGCGGGAAATCCTCATAGAGCGCGATATCGATCCAGCCGCGCTCGCGGATCTCGTCGAGGGTCTGACCCACATAGTCGCGGCTGGTATTCTGCGGCTTGGGCTCCGGCACGTATCCCTCGCACCGCGCCGCTGCCGGCCCCGCCGCCCCGAGGGCCGCGAAGATCGCGGCCGCAACGGTTGCGGCGGAAAGCCTCTGAAACAGGGACCGCACGGCGGCGCCCCTCTACTGCGCCACGGGCAGGCCGACGGTCAGCGTCTCCGCCGCGGCATGATAGGAGGCGGGCGTGTCGCCGATCTGGTGCGCGGCGCGGAAGGCGATCGAATCCGCGACCGGAGCGCCCGAGAGCGTGTCGATCTGGCTGGCGATCTCGGTGAGCTTCTCCTTGATCGATTCCGCTTCCGGCGAGGGGGTGTCGGCCTTGGCAAGCTCCATCAGCTGGTCGCGGATCTCGTTCAGTTCGGGATAGAACTCTTCGAGCGTGTCGCCGTCGGGGCGGGTCTCGATATAGGTGCGGATCGCCCAGCCCGCCTTCTGGCCGAGGATCTCGCCGAAGGCCGGCATCATCGTCGTGCCGTTCTGGGTGTAGCCGAACTGGAAGCGCTCGGCGAACCACTCGTCGCCGTATTCCTCCGCCTCGAGGAAGCGCAGGTCGGGGGCGAGACCGCCCGAAATCGCCTCGAGCCCGTGGCAGCGCGCGCAGTTCTGGTTGAACGCCGATCCCCCGATGCGCACAGCCGTGGTCCAGACGTCGTCGCCCATGTCGCGATAGGGGTTCTCGGTGAGCCACTCCTCGCCCACGTCGGGCAGCGCGTCGGTGTTGACGGGCTGCGGAGTGACATCGCCATGGGCGAAGGCCAGTCCGGTTGCGGCAATGAGCCCCGCTGCAGCGAGCGACAGGCTGGCGGTGATGATGCGGGGTGCAGGCATTCGCTTCCCTCCCTGTTTCTGGTCGTCACCGGGGTAATATGACGGCTGCACCGGGTGGCGATATTGGACATTCGTTCAAGAGCCGCGGCATCTGGCGCAACGGATGCGGCACCAAGGTCGTATTCGGCGGAATGACGCGCGCAGATACTGTCCGGCCCGGGAGGAATACCATGCGTCTCGATCACCTGTTCGCCGGGCTCTGCTGGCTCTGCGCGGCCCCCGCTCTGGCCGATGTCTCGCTGCATGCGGTCTATCTGCGCCAGGAAACCGTGCCGCCGCCAACGCTCTCCAATCTCGATCCGGTCCCGGAGGATCTCGGGGTCGCCGGCGTCGAGCTCGGGCTTGCCGACAACCAGACCACCGGCCGCTTTCTCGGCCATGACTACACGCTCGAGATCGTCTCCGTCGCGCCCGAGGGCGACTTTCTCGCCGGCGCGCGCGAGGCGCTGGGGAAGAGCGATTTCGTGATCGCCGATGCCCCCGCCAACGCGCTTCTGGCGCTCGCCGACCTGCCCGAAGCCGAAGGCGCGCTCCTCTTCAACGCCACCGCAGAGGACATGGCGCTCCGCGATTCCGACTGCCGGGCAAACCTCCTGCACACCGCCCCTTCCTATGCGATGCGGACCGATGCCCTCGCCCAGTTCCTCGTCTCGCGGCGCTGGACCAAGACCGCGATCGTGAAGGGGACGCAACCTTCCGACGAAGCCTATGCCGCGGCTCTCGAAGCCTCGATGGTGAAGTTCGGGCTCAAGCCCGGCCCGGTGAAGACCTGGGCGTTTGATGCCGACATGCGGCGCAATGCGAGCCAGGAAGTCCCGCTCTTCACCCAGGATTTCGGTGATTACGACGTGTTGCTCGTCGCCGACGAGATCGGCGATTTCGGCCGCTACATCCTCTACAACACCTGGGAGCCGCGCCCTGTCGCGGGCTCGGCCGGGCTGCGCGCCGAAACCTGGGCACCCGTCGTCGAGGCCTGGGGCGCCGCCCAGCTCCAGAGCCGCTTCACGGCGGCCACCGGCCGCGCGATGAAACCCGCGGATTACGGCGCCTGGGCCGCGATGCGCAGCCTCGGCGAAGCCGTCACCCGCACCGGCGCCAGCGATGTCGCCACCTTGCGAGACTTCATCCTGTCCGACGAGTTCGAACTCGCGGGCTTCAAGGGCCGCCCGCTCAGCTTCCGTCCCTGGAATGGACAGCTCCGCCAGCCGATGCCCATCGTCCATGCGGAAGCGCTCGTGGATCAGGCCCCCCTCGAGGGGTTCCTCCACCAGACGAACGAGCTCGATTCTCTCGGGCTCGACCGACCCGAGAGCGCCTGCCGCGCCTTCACGGAGTAACCTATGCCCCGCCTCATCCGAACCGCCCTCGCCGCCACGGCGCTCCTTTCCTCCGCGCCCGCCTGGGCCGAGGAGATCTGGGTCACCAACGAGAAGGACAACACGATCAGCGTGATCGACACCGCAACGCTCGAGGTCACGCGCACCATCCCGACCGGCGAGCGGCCGCGCGGCATCACCTTCTCCAAGGATTATTCGAAGGTCTATATCTGCGCCTCCGACAGCGACACGGTGCAGGTGATGGACCCGGAGTCGGGCGAGATCCTGCACAACCTCCCCTCGGGCGAGGACCCGGAGCAGTTCGTGCTCGCCCCGGATGACCGGCATCTCTACATCGCCAACGAGAACGACGCCGTCACCACCGTGGTCGATACCGAGACGCGCACGGTCGTCGCCCAGATCGACGTCGGCATCGAGCCAGAGGGCATGGCGATCTCGCCCGACGGCAAGGTCGCCATCACCACCTCCGAAACCACCAACATGGCGCACTGGATCGACACCGCGACCCACGAGCTTTTCGCCAACACGCTGGTCGACAGCCGCCCCCGCCACGCGGAATTCGCCAAGGACGGCACCGAGCTCTGGGTGAGCGCGGAGATCGGCGGCACGGTGACGGTCTTTTCGGCGGCCGATCAGACCGAGCTTGCCAAGATCCATTTCGAGATCAAGGGCGTGCACCCCGACCGCATCCAGCCGGTGGGCTTCGAGTTCACCGACGACGAGAAGACCGCCTTCGTCGCGCTCGGGCCAGCAAATCACGTGGCGGTCATCAATGCCGAGACCTACGAGGTCGAGGATTACATCCTTGTCGGGCGCCGGGTCTGGCACATGGCCTTCAACGCCGACAAGTCGCTGCTCTTCACCACCAACGGCGTCTCGGGCGACGTGACGGTGATCGATGTGAAAAGTCGCGAGCCGATCAAGACGATCAAGGTCGGCCGCTTCCCCTGGGGCGCGGCGCTCCGGCCCTGATACCGACCAAGGGATGGCGTGCCGGGGCTTGATCCCCGGCCGCACTGATCCGAGAGTGGCGCTCCGGTGGTGGGTGGCCGGAGAACCGCCCGGAAGGAAAGTCAGCCCCGTGAACGGCCTTGAAATCAGCGATCTCGGCTTCTCCTACGGCCAGAAACGCGCGCTCGACGGCGTGAGCCTTTCGGTCGAGCCCGGCGCGTTCTGCGCGCTGCTCGGGCCGAACGGGGCCGGAAAGAGCACGCTTTTCGGTTTGCTCACCCGGCTTTTCACCACACGGGAGGGCACGATCCGCGTTGCGGGCCACGACATTGCACGCGAGCCGCGGGCGGCCCTCGCGCGCATGGGCGTGGTCTTTCAGCAGCAGACCCTCGATCTCGACCTGAGCGTGCGGCGGAACCTCACCTATTTCGCGGCCCTGCACGGGCTTGGTGGCCGGGAGGCGGCCAGCCGGATCGACGCCGCCCTCGAGAAGCTCGACATGGGCGAACGCGCGAACGAACGGGCGCGCGACCTCAATGGCGGGCACCGACGCCGGACCGAGATTGCGCGCGCGCTGATCCACAAGCCCTCGGTCCTGCTGCTCGACGAGCCGACGGTGGGTCTCGACGTCGCCTCGCGTACCTCCATCGTCGAGCATGTGCACGGGCTTGCGCAGGACGAGGGCCTTACGATCCTCTGGGCCACACATCTCACCGACGAGGTTCGCGGCGGCGACCGGCTGGTGGTGCTTCACCGCGGCAGGGTGCTGGCCGATGGCACCGCGGCGGCGATCGCCGGGGGCGAAACGCTCTCGGACCGCTTCCTCGCCTTGACGGAGAAGGCCGCATGACGGGATGGCTGCTGGCACTTCAGGCGATCGTGACGCGCGAGGCTCTGCGCTTCGTCCAGCAGCGCGGGCGGTTCGTCGCTGCGCTGGTGCGACCGCTCGTCTGGCTTCTGGTCTTCGCGGCGGGTTTCCGCGCCGCCCTCGGGCTCTCGATCATCCCGCCCTACCAGACCTACATCACCTACGAAGTCTACATCGTGCCCGGGCTCTGCGGCATGATCCTGCTCTTCAACGGGATGCAGGGCTCGCTCTCCCTCGTCTATGACCGGGAGATGGGTTCGATGCGGCTCCTGCTCACGAGCCCGCTGCCGCGCGGATGGCTGCTCTTCTGCAAGTTGCTCGGCGGGACGGCGATCTCGATCCTTCAGGCCTATGCCTTTCTCGCCATTGCCGCCCTCTTCGACATCCGGATGCCGGCGATGGGCTATGTCTCGGTGCTGCCGGCGCTGCTGCTGGCGGGACTGATGCTCGGGGCGCTCGGGCTCGCGCTTTCCTCCTTCATCCGGCAGCTCGAGAATTTCGCAGGCGTGATGAACTTCGTGATCTTCCCGATGTTCTTCCTCTCCTCCGCGCTCTATCCCCTCTGGAAGATGGCGGAGAGCTCGCCGCTCCTGCGCGACATCTGCGCCGTCAATCCCTTCACCCACGCCGTCGAGATGATCCGGTTCGCGCTCTACATGCGCTTCGAGCCGCTCTCGATCGCGGTCACGCTCGGCGCAACGGCGGGTTTTCTTGCGCTTGCCCTCTGGGGCTACGATCCGGCGCGGGGCATGATGACGCGGAAGGGCTGAATTCGCCCGGAGGGCGTGCTAGGATCAGCCACTCACTCGAAGGAGCCCGACATGCGTTTTCCGATGCTCTGCCTCGCTGCCTGCCTTCCCGCGTCCGCAGCCCTTGCCGAGTCGGGGGGCGAGCTCAATCCGCCGGAGCTCGGGATGGACCGGGTGATGGAGAACATCCGCAACGGTCAGGCCGACATGATGACCTGCGCCTCGGGCTACTACATCACCAAGAAGGGCGAGCATGCGCTGGCCCGCGAGCTTTTCGAGGTTTGCGCCGAGCAGGGCTGGACGGGGGCGATGACCTGGATGAGCCAGCTTGACGACAACGGGCTCGGGGCGCCGGAGGACCCGGACGCGGCGACGGGCTGGAGCCGGCGGGCCGCGGCGGCCGGGGATCCGGTGGGGCAGTTCAACTACGGTCTCAGCCTGCTGCGCGGCCGGGGAACCCCGAAGGACGAGGCCCGTGGCCGGGCGCTGGTGGACGAGGCGGCGGCCGCCGGGCTTGATGTCGCCAAGCGGCTCAGGGGCGCGGGCTATGACCTCGACGAGGTCACGCCCGACGCCGACAACTGGAAATACGAACCGCGGCTCTATTGAAGGCGCGCCATGGGGGGAGACCCCCATGACGCGGCCGTCTTAGCCTGCGGCCTTCTGCTGGGTGTCGGACGGGGCCGTTGAGGACGATCCGTCGCCCTGTTGCGGGATGCCGTAGAGCGAATAGTCCTGCACCACGACCGAGGCGAGGAGCGCCTGAAGCTCGTGATCGGCCTCGTCGTACTTGCCCTGGTCGACATCGGCCGCCGCCTGCTTCAGGTGCTGTTCCGTCTTGTCGACCGGCAGCATCGCGGCGGAGACGTTCACATCGACCGCGGCGAGCTTGAGCGTATCGGCGGCCTTCTGGATATCGCCCTTCTGGGCCTGATCCTTGGCCTGATCCATTGCCTGCTTGCTGGCATCGGTCGGCTGGAAGTCCTCGGCGATGGACATCGACATGTCGAACGGCACCATTTCGGTGGCGGTGCCGGTCTCGTCCTTGCCCTTCACGACATATTTCGCAAGATCAGCCTTCGAGCTGTCGAATGCCTTCGTCGCGTCGGCGAGGCTGGACTTCGCGGTATCGAAATCCTTGCTGGCAAGTGCTGCCCGGGCGAGCTGGGCCTGCGTCACGGCGACCCGGGCTTCGTCGCTCATCTTCCAGAGCTCGGCCTGGGTCTGGGCATCGGGGGCCTGCGTCGCAGCCGGAGCGGTTGCCGCCGCGGGCGCCGCGGTGTTGTCCGCCGCCGCCGAGGCGATGGCGGCCAGGGAGGAGGCGCCCAGCAGCCCCGCCATCAGGGCTGCGGCCGTCTTGGATCTGAGTCTCATCGGAATGCCTCTTCTGTCTCTTCCGCCTATGGGGCGGTGAGACTGATCTGGGCTGCCGGTGTGAAAAGCGCCTGACTGCAAGCTTAAAGATCTGCAAGAAAAGCCGGGGGGGGCAGGCGCGGCGCAGGCTCAGGCGAAACGCGCCGGGCTCCCCTCGAGGCGCAGCACCCGATCGGCGAGCCGTTCGGCCTCGCGGGCCTCATGGGTGACGAGCAGCGTCGCGACACCGCTTTCGGCGCGAAGGGTGGAGAAGAGCTCCATCATCTCGAGCGCAAGAGCGGGATCGAGCGAGACGAACGGCTCGTCCATGAGCAGCACGGTCGGCCGGATCGCAAAGGCCCGTGCGAGCGCGAGGCGGCGTTGCTGACCGAGCGAGAGTTCGCCCGGATAATGCCCGCCCTTGCCGGCGAGACGGACGCGGGCGAGCGCAGGCTCCACATCCGCAGGCCTGAGGCCGGCCGTCAGGGTGAGGTTCTCGGCAGCGGTGCGCCAGGGCAACAGGCGGGGTTCCTGAAACACCATGGAAAGCCGCCGGGCGGGCCGAAGGCGGCCGCGATAGCCACCTTGGAGGCCCGCGAGGACGCGCAGGAGCGTGGTCTTGCCGACTCCGGACGGGCCGGTGATCGCCACCGTCTCGCCCGGCGCCACCGTCAGCGCAAGCGCGCCGAGGATCGCCGTACCACCGAGGTCGAGCCCCTCGAGCTCGAGCGCGATCGCAGGCGCTTCCCCGGCGGCGGGGGTCGCCCGCTCAGCTTCCGGGGCGATAGAAGACGCCATCGGGCAGAGCCTTCACCGGACCGAGAAGTTCCTCGCCGCCAAGACCGGCCATGAGCTGGAGCATGCGGTCGGCCGCCACCTCGTCCACCGGGCCGGGCGCAGGCGTGCCGGCAAGGAAGCCTGCCTTCAGCGCCGCGAACTCGGCATCCGATTTGGCGTTCATGCGCGGGCGCAGCCGCTCCCAGGCCGCATCGTCGGTCGCCAGAAGCTCCTTTGCCTGCTGCGAGGCGTTGGCGAGCGCATCGGCAATGCCCGGATGCTCGGCAATCGTTTCGCCCTTGAGCACATAGCCGAGCAGCGGCGTGTCCGGGTCGAGCCCGAGTGCCACGGCCGCGTCATCGACGGTGACAAGCGAGCGCATCCCGTCGGCTTCCATCTTGGCAAGGAAATGCCAGAAGTTGATCGCACCATCCAGCCCGCCCGAGATCGCCGTCTTGTAGATGAGCGGCGGGGCCCCGAAGACCTGCTCGGTCTCGCCGGCGAGATCCATCCCGTATTCCTGCTCGGCATAGGCGCGGAGGATCAGCCAGCTCTTGTCGAGCGGGCCGCCCGCAATGCCGATCTTGCCGCCGCGGAGATCGGCAAGGGTTTCGGCCTCGCTGTCGGCGGGCACCAGGAGCCCCCCCACCGCGCGGGAATAGGGGACGAAGACGTAATCCCGGCCGTTGGCGCGCTGGCGGGCAACCCAGAGCCAGTCGGAGACGATCGTGTCCGCCTCGCCACCCTGGAACGCCACCTGCGCGGCCGAACCGCCCGCGACGCCACGGACTTCGAGCTTGAAGCCGTTGGCCTCGTCGAGACCGTAATGGCTGATGGTGTCGAGTTCCCAGTTGACCGTGCCCGACTCGAGCACCGCGGCGCGCAGGACCGGCGTTTCCGCACAGGCTGCAGATACGGACGCGGCCATGGCGAGCACCATGCCGCAAAGCATGCCGAATGGCTTCATGATGTCCTCCCCTTTGCCGCGCAGCCTACGGGATCGGGCCGGGGTCGGCAAATGGGACGAAAGGCTATGACGCTTCACGTTCCGGATACGACCAATGTGCAATTTCGCGGTTGGTGCAGAGAACAATAATGACCGGCATCCGACCGGAACACGGCTCTCTGGAATCGCCGTGACGCCAAAACGAGGAGGGAGGAACGCCCATGAATCGCTTCATCGCCGCCGTCACGGCAGGCATTATGGTCGCCTGTGCGGCCCATGCCGAAGTGACCGAGGAAGACATCGCCAATGATCAGACGATCACCAGCCAGATCGTCACCAACGGCATGGGACGGGGCCTCCAGCGCTTCAGCCCGCTCGACATCCTGAACAAGGACAACGTCAAGAACCTGGTCCCGGCCTGGGCCTTCTCCCTCGGAGGCGAGAAGCAGCGCGGCCAGGAAACCCAGCCGCTCGTCTATGACGGCGTGATGTATATCACCGGCTCCTACTCGCGCATGTATGCGATCGACCTCGCCACCGGCAAGGAGATCTGGCAGTACGACGCGCGCCTCCCGGAAGGCATCCTGCCCTGCTGCGACGTCATCAACCGCGGCGCCGCGATCTACGGCAACAACATCTATTTCGGCACGCTCGACGCCCGCCTTGTGGCGCTCGATCTCAAGACCGGCAAGGTGGTCTGGAACAAGAAGATCGAGAACTACAAGGAAGGCTATTCCTACACCGCCGCGCCGCTGATCGTGGACGGCAAGGTGATGGTCGGCAACTCCGGCGGTGAATTCGGTGTGGTCGGCGCGGTCTATGCCTATGACGCCGAAACCGGCGATCTAGTCTGGAAGCGCCCGACCATCGAGGGCAACATGGGCATGCTCAACGGCGAAGAGAGCACCATGACCGGTGAGCTCAACGCCACCTGGCCCGGCGACATGTGGAAGACCGGCGGCGGCGCCACCTGGCTCGGCGGCTCCTATGACGCGGACACCGACACGCTCGTCTTCGGCGCCGGCAACCCCTCGCCCTGGAACTCCTGGCTGCGCGGCGCCGGTCAGGCCTCCGGCAAGGACGACCATTCCGGCGACAACCTCTATGCTGCCACCCGCCTCGGCATCGATCCCGCCACCGGCGAGATCAAGTGGCACTTCCAGACCACGCCGCGCGAAGGCTGGGATTTTGACGGCGTGAACGAGGTTGTCGGCTTTACCGACAAGGACGGCAACAAGCGCTACGGCACCGCCGACCGCAACGGCTTCTTCTACGTGCTGAACCGCGAAGACGGCGCCTTCGTGCGGGCCTTCCCGTTCGTGCAGAACATCACCTGGGCCGAAGGCATCGACGAAACCGGCCGGCCGATCTACGTCGAGGCTGCCCGCCCCGGCGATCCGAGCAAGGCGGCCGACGGCGAGAAGGGTGAACCCGTCTTCGCGGTCCCGGGCTTCCTCGGCGGCAAGAACTGGATGCCGATGTCCTACAGCGAGAAGACCGGCATGTTCTACGTGCCGTCCAACGAATGGGGCATGGACATCTGGAACGAGCCGATCACCTACAAGAAGGGTGCCGCCTATCTCGGCGCGGGCTTCACCATCAAGCCGCTCTTCGAGGACCATATCGGCTCGCTCAAGGCGATCGACCCGAACACCGGTGAGATCAAGTGGGACCACAAGAACGACGCGCCTCTCTGGGGCGGCGTGATGACCACTGCGGGCGGTCTCGTCTTCTTCGGCACGCCGGAGGGCAAGTTCATCGCGCTCGACGACGAAAGCGGTGAAGAGCTGTGGTCGTTCCAGACCGGCTCGGGCATCGTCGGACAGCCGGTCACCTGGGACCAGGACGGCGAACAGTATGTCTCGATCGTCTCCGGCTGGGGCGGTGCGGTGCCGCTCTGGGGCGGCGAGGTCGCGAAGAAGGTCGCCTACCTGAACCAGGGCGGCATGGTCTGGACGTTCAAGCTTCCCAAACAGCTGGCCGCGGCGGAGTAACCTCCCCCTACTCCTCTCTGCAGCCTGACTTGCGCACCCCGATCTGATCGGGGTGCGTTTTTTTATGAGGCCGGGCGGGCCGGCCCCGGACGATGAACGGAATCTTGCCGGCGATCGACCTGACGCAGGGCCTGGCCGGGAGGATCAGACCGTCTTGTCCGCAGTCTCGGTCTTGGCCTTGGCGCTCCGCCGGGTTGCCGTGCCTGCGGCCTTGGCGCGCGGTGCGCGTTTCGGCTTGGCAGGGGCAGGTTCGGATGCAGCTTCGGCCGGGGCCGCAGCGGGAGCCGCCGCCGTCTTGGGCGCGCGTGCAGCAGCGGTCTTGCGGGGCGCGGCCTTGCGCGGCTTGGCCGTTTTCGGCACCGCTCCCTCGAATGCGACCTCCTGGCGGGCACGGTGCCAATGCTCCTCGGAGCGGCCCTCCGGGCGGCCCTCTTCCTCCCAGATGGAATGGGCGCGGGCACGGATCTGCTCCTCAAGGGTATTCGTCATGCTCGGTCTCCTTGGTCTCTCACTCCGCGCATGACGTTAGAGCGGCATTCCGGTCCAGAAAAGCCATTTGAACGGCGATTCGGCCCGTGAACCGCCCCGAAGCGCGATCCGCGCAGAGATTGTGCAGTCCCGCGCGCAGGAAGTGCCGCACAGGGGGCCCGCGTTTCACGTGAAGCAATGCCTGCCAGGGGCGGCGGAAGGCTCAGAGCGCGGCAAGCGCCGCCATCATGCCCTCGCGGCCCGGATGCTCGGCAACCCGGCGGTCCGCGAAGCTCAGCGTATCGAGCTTCGCATCGGCCGCGGCGCTGAGTGAAACGGAGATGCTGCGCGCAAAGAGCCAGCCGTTTTCCTTCGCCTGTTCGGCAAAGATCGTCGCGGTGCGCGGCGAGAAGACGGTGAAGACGTCAAGCTCTCCGACCCGGAGGAGATCCGCCGCCCGGCCCTCGATCTCGCAGGCCACCTGATCATAGAGCTCGGCCGCCCGGACCTCGATCCCCGCCGTCTCGAGCCGCCCGGCGAGATCGCCCGCCGCGTGAATGCCGCGGATGTGGAGGCAGGCCCCGGCCTCCGGCGGGTGGCGCGCGATCACGAGATCGGCGAGCGCCTCGACATCGCCATCCGCCGAGCGCGCATCGAAGCCTGCCGCACGCGCAGCGGCGGTGGTCATCGCGCCGACGCAATAGGCCAGCCGGGTGCGGTCCGGCGACCGGCGCACGAACTCCCCGACCCCGTTTGCGGAGGTGAAGAGCAGCGCGCCCACACCGGCGAGCTCGATCTCGCCCGGCAGCGGCTCGATCCGGAGCAGCGGCGCGATGAGCACCTCGAACCGCCCGGGAAGCTCTGCGGCGAGTGCCTTGGCGAAGGCAGTGGACTGGGGTTCGGGACGGACGAGAAGCAGGGTCTTCGGCAAGGTTCGGTTCCTTTCGCTCGCGATGACGGGCGCGCCGACGTTGCGCGTTCAAGGCGCCGGTGTTACCTGCGGGGCGCGTGCGAGGCAATCGCCTCGCAACCGGAAGGGGGACGCCTTGGCGCAGACGCGCATCATCCTCGGGATCGAAAGCAGCTGCGACGACACCGCGGCCGCCCTTCTGCGCGCCGAGCCCGGCCGGCCGGTCGGCGAGATCCTCGCCGCCGAGGTCTTTGGCCAGGAGAGCCTGCACGCGGCCTTCGGCGGCGTCGTCCCCGAGATCGCTGCCCGCGCCCATGCCGAGCGGATCGATGTGGTGACCGAGGCGGCCCTCGCCCGCTCGGGCCTGACCCTCGCCGATGTGGATGCGATTGGCGTCACTGCGGGCCCGGGCCTCATCGGCGGCGTGCTTGCCGGTGTGATGTTTGCCAAGGGCCTTGCCGCGGCGCGCGGGCTGCCGCTCTGGGGCATCAACCATCTCGCCGGGCACGCGCTCACGCCGCGGCTGGTCGAACCCATCGAATTTCCCTACCTCATGCTGCTCGTTTCCGGCGGCCACTGCCAGTTTCTCGCCGTCGAGGCTGCCGACCGCTTCCGTCGCCTCGGTGGCACCATCGACGACGCGCCCGGCGAGGCCTTCGACAAGGTGGCGAAGCTCCTCGGCCTTCCCCAGCCCGGCGGCCCGGCGGTCGAGGCCGAGGCAGGTGAAGGCGATCCCGCGCGCTTTGCGCTGCCGCGCCCGCTTCTCGACCGGCCAGGCTGCGACCTCTCGTTCTCCGGCCTCAAGACGGCGGTGCGCCGGGCCTGCGACAGGCTTGTCGCGGAACAGGGCGGGCTCACCCGCGCCGACCGGGCGGACCTGTGCGCCGGCTTTCAGGCGGCTGTCGTCGAGACGCTGGCGGAGAAGACCCGCCGCGCCTGCGCCGCCTTTGCGGCGGATCACGGGCCACGCTGCCTCGCGGTTGCCGGTGGCGTTGCGGCGAACGCGGCGATCCGGGCCGCCCTCCGGACCGTGGCCGAGGAGCAGGGCTTCGGCTGGTCCGCCCCGCCGCTCCGGCTCTGCACCGACAACGGCGCAATGATCGCATGGGCCGCAGCAGAGCGGATGGCGCTCGAGGGGCCCGACGATCTGACGCTTTCCGCCCGTCCGCGCTGGCCGCTCGACAGGGAGGCGGCACCGCTGCTCGGCTCGGGGCGCAAGGGGGCCAAGGCATGATCGGCGTCATCGGGGCAGGTGCATTCGGCTCGGCCCTGGCGGTTGCCGCCGCTGCGGCCGGGCGCCCAGTGCTGCTCTGGGGCCGCGATCCCGCCGCGATGGCCGCAGCGGAAGCCGCGCGCGCCGTGCCCAGGCTGCCCGGCATCACCCTTCCCGCCGAGATCACCTGCACCGGCGATCTCGGCGCGCTGTCCGGTGCGGACGCCCTGCTCCTCGTCGTCCCCGCGCAGCAGACCGAGCATTTCCTGCGCGAGAATGCGCACGCCCTGCCAGACGTTCCGCTCGTCCTCTGCGCCAAGGGGATTGAGGCGAAAAGCCTCCGCCTCCAGACCGGGATCGCCGCCGAAGCCGCGCCGGGGCATGCGCTCGCCGCGCTGACCGGGCCGGGTTTTGCCGGGGAAATCGCCCGCGGCCTCCCGACCGCGCTCACACTCGCCTGCGCCGATCCGGACATGGGCCGGAGCCTGCAGGAACAGCTCTCCGGTCCGCGCCTGCGCCTCTACCTCACCGACGATGTCATCGGCGCCCAGGTCGGGGGCGCGCTCAAGAACGTCATCGCCATCGCCTGCGGCATGGTGGAGGGCGCCCGGCTCGGCGCCTCGGCCCGCGCCGCGCTGATGACCCGCGGCTTTGCCGAGATGACCCGCCTCGCCGTGGCGATGGGCGCCCGCGCCGAAACGCTTGCCGGGCTCTCCGGGCTTGGCGATCTGTCGCTCACCTGCAACTCGGTACAGTCGCGCAATTTCAGCGAGGGCTGTGCCATCGGCAGCGGCGCGGTGCGGCCCGGCGGCACGGTCGAGGGCGTGGCCACTGCACGCGCGGCCTGTGAACTCGCCGCCCGTCACGGGGTGGAAATGCCGATTGCGGCGGCGGTGGCGGATGTGCTCGATGGGGCGCTGACGCTCGACGCCGCGATGGGGGCGCTGCTCGCCCGACCGCTCAAGGAGGAATGAATGCTCTTCGCGCTGATCTGCACCGACAAGCCCGGTGGCCTCGATATCCGCAAGGCCAACCGCACCGACCATCTCGCCTATATCGAATCGACCGGCGTGGTCACCCAGGCGGGTCCGTTTCTCGATGCCGAGGGCGGAATGTGCGGCTCGCTGGTGATCCTCGATGTGGAAGACCTCGCCGCGGCCGAAGCCTGGGCGGCGGGCGATCCCTATGCGAACGCGGGCCTCTTCTCGTCGGTCGAGATCCGGCCGTGGAAGAAGGTCATCGGCTGAGGAGGGCGCGAGAATGGCCCACTGGCTCTTCAAATCCGAAGCCTCGACCTGGAGCTGGGACCAGCAGGTCGCCAGGGGCGAGGCCGGCGAGGAATGGGACGGCGTGCGCAACTATCAGGCGCGCAACAACATGCGGGCTATGAAGCGCGGCGAGCGCGGCTTCTTCTACCACTCCCAGAAGGAGAAGGAGATCGTCGGCATCGTCGAGGTGATCGCCGAGGCCCACCCCGATTCCAAGGCGGGCGATCCGCGCTGGGAATGCGTCGACATCATGGCGATTGCACCCCTGCCGACACCCGTGACGCTCGACATGTGCAAGGCCGAGCCCCGGCTTGCCGACATGGTTCTCGTCAACAATTCCCGCCTCTCGGTACAGCCGGTCTCGGATGCCGAGTGGCAGGTGATCTGCGAGCTGGGCGGCGTCGCCGACTGACGCCACAATGTCAGGCGCGCGGCCCGGCCCTTCGCGCCCGGCCGCCCGCCGGCAGGCCCCCTGCGCGGCCGTGCGCAATCTGGCCAAGATTAATCGAATCTTAGTCAATAAACCTCTGATATAACGATTGTTTCAACTAGTACACGTATATCCGCACGAATAATAGTCGGGAGGCGTGGAATGCACATACTCGTGGTGGATGACAATGCCATCAATCTCACGGTGCTGAAGTCGATCGTGTCGCGGGTTCTGCAAAGCTGCGTCTCCGCGCTGAATGATCCCGAGGAAGCGCTCGCCTTCGCCAACCGCACGGTCTGCGACCTCGTGCTGGTCGATTACAGCATGCCCAGGATGAACGGCGTGGAGTTCATCAAGCGCTTCCGGGACAACCCGCAGAATGCGCATGTGCCGGTTGTGATGATCACCGTCGATTGCGAGCGGGCGCTGCGCATCGCCGCCATCGAGGCCGGAGCGACCGATTTTCTCACCCGGCCTGTCGATCCCGACGAACTCAAGGTCCGCGCGACCAATCTGCTCAAGCTGCGCCAGGCGCAGGTCGAGCTCGCCGACCGCGCCAACTGGCTCATGCGCAAGGTCGAGCAGGCGACGCGCAACCTGCTTGAGCGCGAGGAAGAGATGATCTGGCGGCTGGCCCGTGCCATCGAATACCGCGATGGCGGAACCGGCGAGCATATCAACCGCGTCGCGACGATCTCGCGCATCATCGCCGAGGAGCTCGGGCTCGATCCCGAGCATTGCCGCGACATCTATCTCGCCGCGCCCCTGCATGATGTCGGCAAGATCGGCGTTCCCGACGCGATCCTCATGAAGCCGGGCAGTCTCGACCCCGCCGAAACCGCCGCGATGCGCGAGCATGTGACCTTCGGCGCCGCGATTCTGGCAGATGGCAAGAGCAACCTGCTGCGCGTCGCGGAGTGCATCGCCAAGTCACACCATGAACGCTGGGATGGCACCGGCTATCCCGACGGGCTCGCGGGCGAGGCAATTCCCATCGAGGGCAGGATTGCGGCGATCGCCGATGTCTTCGACGCCCTCTGCACCGTCCGGCCCTACAAGGAGGCCTGGAGCCTGGAAGAGGCGCATGACGAGATCCTCGCCGGAACCGGACAACATTTCGACCCCCGCTGCGTCGTCGCCTTTGACAAGGGCTGGAGCCGCATCGTCGCCTACATGACCCCGAGCCCGGAAGCGAGCTCGGCCGCCTGAGCGATCGCCTATCGCCAAAACCAACCGGAGCAGTCAGATGAACCTCAAGCGTCTTTCACTCGGCCTCCTTGCCGCCATCGCCTTCGCATGCCCCTCCCTCGCCGGGGAGCTGGCCGCGCCCGAGGACCGGGTTGTCCTCACCGTCTCGGGAGCCATCGACAATACGAACGCGCCGGATGGTGCGGAGTTCGACCTCGCGATGCTCGACGCGCTGCCGCAGGACAGCGTCACCGGCAGGACCCCCTGGTACGACGATTCCCGCACCTTTTCCGGACCGCTGATCTCGGCGATCCTCGAGGCTGTCGGCGCGCATGGCAAGGCGCTGCGCGTGACGGCCGTGAATGACTATTCGGCCGAGATCCCCGTCAGCGATATCGAGGACTACCCCGTCATCCTCGCCACCCGCATCGACGGCGCCACCCTGTCCGTGCGCGAAAAGGGCCCGGGATTCGTGATCTATCCGTTCGACAAGGCGCCTGAGCTCTACAACGAGAAGTACTTCGGTCGCTCGGTGTGGCAGGTGACCTCGATCGAGATCTTCTAGCCCCGGCAGCACCGCCATGTGGGAGCGCCAATTCCGCCTGCGCAGCCTGGGGACGTGGATTGTCGTGCTCGGGCTTGCCTGCGCCGTGGCGATCTTCGTTGCGATCGTCACGATGTATCTCTCGCTCAACGAACGTCATCGCGGCGAGGAGGCAAGTGCTCGGGAAAGCGCGCTCTGGGCCTCGTTCCAGGCCGATCGGGAAGCCGGACGCTTCGTGGAATCGGTCCTCGTCGCCATGCGATCGCCGACGCCGAAGACCCTCAACGAGCTCCGCACCCGCTATGACGTGCTCTACAGCCGGGCGGGCATTCTCTCCGAAGCGCAATTTTCGATCTCGTTCGGGCCCGGCGCTGACGTGGAGGACAGCGTTTCGGGCGTTGCCGACTCGATCTTCGGCCTTGCGCCGGAAATCGACTCCCTTGCCGACAACGACGCGCTCATCGCCGCGCTGCCGATGCTCTACGGGCAGGCGCAGGCGATTCGCAGGGCGACGGAAAAGCTGACACTCCACACCAACGCCGCCAACAACGAGGCCAGTGTCGCGGCACGCGCCGAGACCTCGACACTCCACGACCGGATCGCCTTCAGCGTCACCCTTCTCATGATCGTGCTCGGGCTTCTCGTCGGCCTCCTGTTGATGCAGCTCATGCAGATCTCCCGAGCCGGGCGGGAAATTGCCAGGATCAGCGAACGCAACCAGCGGGCCCGCGAAGCGGCCGAGGCCGGCAACCGCGCCAAGTCGGCATTTCTCGCCTCGATGAGCCACGAGATCCGCACGCCGCTCAGCGGCATCATCGGCATGGCCGAAGTCCTCTCGCATACGCGCCTGAGCATTCCTCAGGCGCGCCAGCTCAGCACCATACGCCTTGCGGGCGATCACCTCCTCGACGTCATCAACGACATTCTCGACTTCTCGAAGCTCGAGTCGGGTCTGGTGGAGGTGAACCTTGTCACCTTCAACCTTTCCGAAGTGATGGATGCGCTCGGCGACATCATGATCCCCCGCGCCGCCGAACGCGGCCTCCAGCTCACCTTCGAAAGCCCCGACATCTCGCTTCACAGCGACCCCGCCCGGCTGCGCCAGGTGCTCATCAATCTCGTGAGCAACGCGATCAAGTTCACCCCTGAAGGCTCCGTCCATGTGCGGGTCACGCGTCGCGGCCCGGACAACCTGCGCTTCGAGGTCGAGGATACCGGCGTCGGCATCCCGCCCGAGGCGATACCCAAGCTCTTCAAGGAGTTCAGCCAGGTCGACGCCAGCTACACGCGGCGGTTCGGCGGCACCGGGCTCGGGCTCGCCATCAGCAAGCGGCTCGTCGAGGCCATCGGCGGCGGCTTCGATGTCCATTCGGTGCCGGGCGAAGGCACGCTCTTCGGCTTCGAGGTGCCGGCCTCGCCGATCGGCGAGGCCTTGCCCCGCTGGCCCGAAGCCCCAAGCCAGCCAAACGAAGAGACCCGCTTCGAGGGGCGCATTCTCGTCGTGGACGACAATGCCATCAACCGCGAGGTCGCCTGCAGCCTTCTCACACGCCTTGGTGTCGAGACACGCACGGCGGAGAATGGTGCCGAGGCCTTGCGGATCCTCGACGAAGAGGTGTTCGACGTCGTTTTCATGGACATGCAGATGCCCATTCTGGACGGGCTCGAGACCACCCGCCGCCTGCGGAACGAGAGTTACGCCGGCGCGATCATCGGGCTTACGGCGAATGCCTTCACCTCCGACCGCATGGCTTGCCTCGATGCAGGGATGAACGACTTCATGCCAAAGCCCGTGACCCGACCCAAGCTGATCGAGATGCTCTGCCCGCGGCTCCGCCAGCGCGCCGAGATCGAGCCGGCCCCGCCCGTGGCCGAGGATCCCGAACCCCAACCGGCGGAAACCGTCGAACGGCGGTCGGTTTCGGACTACCGCGCCGCGCTGATCGAGGAACTCGGGGCCGAAACCTACCAGGAGCTGCTTCTGGCCTTCATCGAGGATGCCCAGCAGCGTCTCGACGTGATCCGGGGCACCCTCTGCGAGACGCAGATCGAGCGCGAGCTCCACTCCCTCAAGGGATCGGCCCTGACCCTCGGGCTCGAGGAGATCGCCGAACTCGCGCAGGACATGCGCAGCCTCAGCCCCGACTTCGCGGACCAGCTTGCGCGGATGGAGAGGCTCGTCCGGGGTGTGGCCGAAACCCCGCTCATCCGGTCCGCCTGACGCCACCGATCACGTCTCCATGAGCCGCCGCCGGAAATGGCGATCCGGCGCGTGAATCCTGCGGCGACAGGAAGATGAGGCGATCGATGAAGCACATACGGCCGGTACCGGGCATGGACGCGCCTTCGGACGACACGACTGCGCAGACAAGGCCGGGCGCGCGGCGGCGCTGGCGGCGCGCCGCTGGCCTTGCCGCCCTCCTCGCCCTCCTGCTCGGTGGCGGTATCGCCTACCGTGCAAGCCTCGCGGGCGCGCCCGGCCCGGAGGTCATGACCGCGCCGGTGGTGCGTGGCGACATAGAGGATGCCGTGCTGGCGACCGGCGTGCTGAAACCCGCCCGGCTCGTCGCGGTCGGGGCGCAGGTCTCGGGCCGGATCACCCGTCTCGCCGTGGCGATCGGCGACGAGGTGAAGGCCGGCGATCTCATCGCCGAAATCGACTCGATCCCCCAGAAGAACGCGCTCCGCACCGCCGAGGCATCGCTCGCCGAGGTAAAGGCCCAGAAGGCGGAGAAGGAAGCCACGCTCGGCAATCTCGAGCGCACACTCGCCCGCCAGACGGCGCTGGCCGACCGGCGGACGATTGCGCAGGCCGATCTCGAAACCGCCCAGGGCGATGTCGCGGTCACCAAGGCGCAGATCGAGGCGCTCGATGCTGGGATCGCCGCGGCCGAGGTTGCCATCGAGACCGCGCGGGTCAATCTCGGCTATACCCGCATCACCGCCCCGATCGACGGAACCGTGCTCGCGGTCAGTGCCCAGCAGGGCCAGACGGTCAACGCCGCCCAGACCACGCCCACCATCGTCGTGCTCGGCGATCTCGACACGATGGCGGTCCATGCCGAGATTTCCGAGGCCGATGTGACCCGCGTCGCGCCCGGTCAGGAGGTCTATTTCACCATCCTGGGCGATCGCGGCACGCGCTATTCCGCGAGTCTTGCCTCGATTGCGCCCGCGCCCGAGTCGATCACCGAGGATTCGAGCCTCGGTCTCACCGGCACCGCCTCCGCCTCGTCGACCAGCACGAGCGCGATCTATTACGACGGGATCTTCGAGGTGCCGAACCCCGACCGGCATCTGCGCACCTACATGACCGCGGAGGTCCATGTGGTGCACGCGAGCGCCCCGGACGTGCTTGCGATTCCCCTCACGGCGCTCGGCCCCGCAGCAGCGGACGGCAGCCGCACCGTGCAGGTTCTCGGGCCGGATGGCACGATCAGCACCCGCCGGGTCGAGACCGGCGTCATGGACAGGAGCAATGCCGAGGTGCGCAGCGGGCTTTCCGAGGGCGAACGTGTGGTCATCGGCACGGGCACCGGCGCAGGGAGTGCTCCGGCCGCCGGGCCGCGCATGCCGCGCGCGCCGATGGGGCTCTGAGGGAAAGACGGCATGGCCAGCGCACCGCTTATCTCGCTCCGCGGCATTTCGCGCGCCTATCCTTCGGGCGAGCGAATGGTCTCCGTGCTCCGCGATGTCGATCTCGACATCCGGGCCGGTGAGATGATCGCGATCGTCGGGGCCTCGGGCTCGGGCAAGTCGACGCTGATGAACATTCTCGGCGGGCTCGATCAGCCGAGCACCGGCACCTACCGCTTTGCCGGGCGCGAGACCGCGCATCTCGATGCCGACGAGCTGGCCGCGCTGCGGCGGGAGCACATCGGCTTCATCTTCCAGCGCTATCACCTGCTCCCGGAGCTCACCGCGCAGGAAAACGTCGAGATGCCGGCGATCTATGCCGACCGGCCGGCCGAGGCGCGCGCGGACCGGGCCCGCGCGCTGCTCGAGCGGCTGGGGATGGGCGAGCGGCGGCAGTACCGGCCGGGCCAGCTTTCGGGCGGGCAGCAGCAGCGGGTCTCGATCGCGCGCGCGCTGATGAACGATGCCGAGGTGATCCTCGCCGACGAACCGACCGGCGCGCTCGACAGCCGGAGCGGGGCGGAGGTGCTGAACATTCTCAGCGAGCTCCATGCCGAGGGCCGGACGGTCATTCTCGTCACCCATGACATGGAGATCGCGAAACGCGCCGGGCGGATCATCGAGCTGCGCGACGGCGCGATCATCAGCGACCGCACCCTCGGGGACGCGCCCCTGCCCCGGATCGGGCAGGCGGTGCGGCGGGGTGCGGAGGGCGGGTTCGGGCTTGGCCGGTTCGGCGAGCTCTTCCGCATGGCGCTCCTGACCATGCGGGCCCACAAGCTCCGGACCTTCCTCACCATGCTCGGGATCATCATCGGCATCGCCTCGGTGATCTCGGTCGTCGCGCTCGGCGAGGGATCGCGGCAGAAGGTGCTGGCCGAGATCTCCAGCCTCGGGACCAACACGCTCGAGATCTTTCCCGGCGAGAGCTTCGGCGACGTGCGCTCGAACAAGGTCCGGAGCCTGGTGATCGCCGACGCCGACGAGATCGCGCGGCAGCCCTATGCCGCGGCGGTGACGCCGAGCGTGACCGCGAGCACGCGGGCGCGGCGGGACAATATCGAGGCGACGGTGCAGGCAAATGGCGTCGGCGCGGGCTATTTCGAGGCGCGCGGGGTGAAGCTGGTGGCCGGAAGCCTGCTCGAGCCGGCCGATATCGCCGATCTGGCCCAGGTCGCGGTGATCGACACGGGCACGCGGGATGCGCTCTTTCCCGGCAGGACCTCCGAGGAGGTGCTGGGCGAGGTCATCCTGCTCGACAAGGTGCCGGCACGGGTGATCGGGGTCGCCGATACCTCGGGCATGATGGGGCCGGCGGGCAGTCTGCGCGCCTTTCTGCCCTACACGACCGTCCAGTCGCGCATCGTCGGCTCGACCACGCTGCGCTCGATCACGCTCAAGGTGGCGGACGACACGGATGTGGCGCTGGCCGAAACGGCGGTGACCGAGCTTCTGACCCGGCGGCACGGGGTGAAGGACTTCTTCGTCATCAATACCGACGACATCCGCCAGACCATCACCGCGACGACGGAAACCCTTACACTGCTCATCGCGGCGATCGCGCTCATCTCGCTTGTCGTGGGCGGGATCGGGGTGATGAACATCATGCTGGTCTCGGTCTCGGAACGGGTTTCGGAGATCGGGGTCCGCATGGCGGTGGGCGCGCGGCAGCAGGACATCCTCCGGCAGTTCCTCGTGGAGGCGGTGGTGGTCTGTCTGCTCGGCGGGGTGCTCGGGGTGGGGCTGGCGCTCGGGCTCGGGCCGCTCTTTGCGGCGGCGGGGTCGAGCTTCACGCTGATCTATTCGACCGGGCCGATCCTCGGCGCGGTGGCCTGCGCGAGCCTGATCGGGATCACCTTCGGCTACATGCCCGCACGTAGCGCCTCGCGGCTCGATCCGGTCGCAGCGCTCAGCCAGGGATGAGGCCGCGACGGTGAAAAGGGGCGTTTCACCGTGAAAACGAAAAAACGGCTTTGAAATCATTGGATTTTCGTAGTTAACATATCATGAACGGCAGGGGGATGCCCGCCTCCCTGCCCGGCCGGGCCGCGCGGGCGCGGCGGCCCGCCGATCGCCCGATCACGGGGTTGCGGGGCGTGGCGGGCTCCGGTTCAATCCCCCCTCGACGCACCCGAGCGGAGATGCCCAGCATGACCGACACGCCCGCCCTTCTCTTCGTCTGCCTCGGCAACATCTGCCGCTCGCCGCTGGCGGAGGCCGCGTTCCGCAAGGCAGCCGCCGAGGCCGGGCTCGCGGCGGAGGCCGATTCCGCCGGCACCGGCGACTGGCATGTGGGCGAGCCGCCCGACCGGCGCGCGCAGGCGACGGCCCGGCGGCACGGGATCGACATCAGCGGCTATCGCGGGCGGCAGGTGAGCGCGCGGGATTTCCACCGCTTCACCCATATCCTCGCGCTCGATCACGCCAACCTCGACAACCTTCGGGCGCTGCGGCCACGGGACGCGACCGCGCGCCTGAGCCTGCTGCTCGATCATGTGCCCGGGCAGGAGGGCGAGGCGGTGGCCGATCCCTACTGGGGCGACGAGACGGGGTTCGACACGACCTGGGCGGAGGTGAGCGCGGCGGCCGAGGCGCTGGTCGCGAAACTTCAGGCCCGGTCGTGAGCGCGGCCTCGGAAGCCGCGGCGCTTCTCGGCTCACCGCTCCGCCGCACCGCGCGGCTCCATGGCGGCGATCTCTCGGAAGTGCTGGCGCTCGAGCTCGTCGACGGGCGCGAGGTGATCGCGAAGCCCGGCCCGACGGCGCGGGCCGAGGCCCGGATGCTGCGGGCGATCCGGGCGGCGGGGGCGCCCGCCCCCGAGATCCTGGCCGAGGACGACGGGTTGCTCGTGCTCGAGCTTCTGCCCGATGACGGCACGCTGGGCGAGGCCTGGGCAAGCCTCGGGGCGGTTCTGGCGCGGCTTCATGCGGCGCGCGGCGCGGGCTACGGCTGGCCGGAGGATCACCGCTTCGGCAGCGTGGCGATCCCGAACCGCGCCCTGGACAGCTGGCCGGAGTTCTGGGCCGAGCGGCGGCTTCTGCCCGCGCTGCCGCATCTGCCCGCGCCGCTGGCGCGCCGGGTGGAGCGGCTGGCCGGGCGGCTTGGCGATCTGCTGCCGCGGGCGCCGGCGCCGGCGCTGCTCCACGGCGATCTCTGGTCGGGCAATGTGCTGGTGTCGGGCGGGGCGGTGAGCGGGTTGATCGATCCCGCCTGCTACCATGGCGATGGCGAGGTGGATCTCGCGATGCTGGCGCTCTTCAGCGCGCAGGGGCCGGAGTTTCGCGCCGCCTACGGGCCGGAGGAGCCGGGCTTCGCGGCGCGGCAGCCGGTCTATCAGCTCTGGCCGGCGCTGGTGCATCTCAGGCTCTTCGGCGCGGGCTATGCCGGGATGGTCGACCGGCTTCTGCGCGCGGCGGGCTGCTGAGGCGGCCTCAGCCGCGGCCGCCGGCGGCGATCTCGCGATCGACCCGGAGCGAGAGCGCGAAGGCGAGGCAGGAGACGGCGAGGCCGACGCCGGCCGCGGCCTGCCAGCCGCCGAGGCTCACGCAGGCGGCGAAGACCGGCGGGCCGAGCAGCGATCCGGCGGCGCCCGCCTGGGCGATGGCGCCGTTCGAGGCCGTGACATCGCCATCCGCCGAGAGCTGCGGCAGGCGGGCGAAGGCGAGCGCGGGGAAAATGCCCGAGACCATGTTGAGCCCGATGAAGAGCGCGGCGAGCAGCGGACGCGGCAGATCGAGGAAGAACGGGAAGACCGCGAGCGGCGGCAGGAGCAGCGCGGCGGCGAGGAGCGGCGCGAGGCTGCTGCCGCGGGCAAGGCGGCGGCCGAGGAGGAGCGGCGCGGCGGCGCCGGTGACGGTTGCGAGCGCACCGAGCCCGGTGAGGAGCCCCGCCCCCGCGACGCCGAAGCCGCGCGCGCCGACGAGATATTGCGGGGCCAGCGCGAGGAGGCCGACCTGGAAGCAGGTGAAGCCGCCGAAGCCGAGGGCGGCGATGACCGCGCGGCGCGACGGGCGGCGGGCCTCTGCCGCCCCCGGCGCGCCGGAGGGGAGGCGCACGCGGGCGCCGAGCGCCAGGACCGCGCAGGCGAGTGCCGCCCAGAGCGCCAGCGCCGTGCGCCAGCCCCAGAGATCGGCGACCCCGCCCGCGAGCGTCGCGCCAAGCGCGATGCCGATGGCGACGAAGGTGCTCCAGATCGCGAGCGCCTGCCCGGCCCGGCCCCGCGGGGCGGCGCGCGCGATCAGCACCGGCGCGGAGACGATCACCCCGAGATAGCCGAGCGCCTCGACGCCGCGGAAGGCGAGGAGCGCGCCGGCCCCCGGCGCCAGCGCCTGGCCGAAGCCGCCGAGGGCGAGGAAGACGAGGGCGAGCCGCAGGGTGCGGCGTTCGGTGAGCCGGGTGGCGAGGCGCGCGGCGCGGCTGCCGAAGAGCGCGCCGCCGATCTCGATCAGCGAGATGGCGATCGCGCCCGCGACGAGGCCGAGCCCGAGACCGGGGCCGATCGCGGGCATGAGCGGGGGCATCTTGCCGATCTGCGCGGCGGCGGTGATGCCGGCGAGAAAGACCCAGGCCTGGGTGCGGGTGAGGAGCGCCATGCCGCGCTTCTGCACCGCGCCCCTGTCCGGGCGCAAGGTTTAGCCTTCGTCGGCGAGATAGAGCGCGATCATCCGGCGGATCTCGCTTTCGACCAAGCCGGCGGCGGCACCGGAGGCCGCGGGCGTGGCGGCGCCGGCAAGGGCGGCGAGCACGATCGCGGAGATCATCGCGCGGGAGGCGGGCAACGGCGGCCAGGCCCGGGCGAGCGCCTCGGCGATGCGGGCGCGCAGGCGGTCGGCGGCGGCGCGCGCGGCCTCGGGGGGCGCATCGCGCCGGGCCGCGAGGGCGGCATGCGCCGGATGCGCCGCGGCATGGGCGAGAAGGGCGGTGAAGATCCGGTCGGCCAGCACAGGCGGCGCGCAGGCAGGTGTGCGCGCGGCGTCGATCGCGGCGAGGAGCGCGGCTTCGGCCTCGGATTCGAGCGCGGCGGCGAGCTGCTCCTTCAGCGGGAAATACTGGTAGAGCGATCCGATCGAGACCCCGGCCTCGGCGGCGATGGCGGTCATCGTGGTGGCGTCGTAGCCGTTGCGGACGAAGAGCGCCGCGGCGGTACGGCGCAGGAGGGCCGCGCGGGCGCGGCCCTTGGCGGTGCGGGGAACCCGGCCTGCGGGTGCTGTCTCGGCGGCGTCGGGCATGGCGGGGCTCCGCGATACGAGGCCTCTTTCCTATACCCGCGCGCGGCCGGACCGTCATCGGAATTGCACATGTTTCGCAGAGGGTCGGGCGCGCGGGACTGGCGGAGCGGCGGTGCATGCCCTATCTGGACGCCTCAATCCCGGAAGCTAACGCGGGGAGATTCGGCTTGAGCAGCGATTTCGTCATCGGCTGGGAGGAATGGGTCGCCCTGCCCGATCTTGGCCTGCCCGCAATCAAGGCCAAGGTGGACACCGGCGCGCGCACCTCGGCGCTGCATGCCTCGGTGATCGAGCCCTTCGGCCCGGCGGACCGGCCGCAGGTGCGTTTCCTGATCCAGCCCGACCCGGACAATCCCGGCCTCGAGATCACCTGTTCGGCCCCGGTGACCGACCGGCGGAACGTGACGAGCTCGAACGGCGAGACGGAGCTGCGCTACGTGATCGCGGCGCGGCTGCGGGTGGCGGACCGGGTCTGGCCGATCGAGGTGACGCTGACCGACCGCAGCCAGATGGCCTATCGGATGTTGCTCGGGCGCACGGCGATCGGCGAGGCGATGGTGGTGGACCCCAACCGCTCCTTCATCCAGCCCGCGCTCTCCTTCGAGGACTACCGCGACCTGCCGCGGCGCCAACCGGTGCGCCGGCCGCTCCGGATTGCGCTGCTGACCCGCGAGCCCGACAACTACTCGAGCCTGCGGCTGGCGGAGGCGGCGCGCACGCGCGGGCATGTTCTCGAGATGATCGACACCAGCCGGTGCTACATGAAGATCGGCGGGCTGGCCTCGGAGGTGCATTACGACGGCAAGGTGCTGCCGCGCTATGACGCGGTCATCCCGCGCATCGGCGCCTCGATCACCGCCTACGGGCTTGCGGTGCTGCGGCAGTTCGCGAGCACGGGCGCCTATTGCCTCAATCCGGCCGATGCGATCGGCGCCTCGCGCGACAAGCTGCTGGCGCATCAGATCCTGTCGCGCGCAGGTGTAGGCATGCCGATGACCGCCTTCGCCAATTCGCCGAAGGACACGCGCGATCTCATCAGCCTCGCGGGCGGCGCGCCGGTGGTGGTGAAGCTGCTCGAATCGACGCAGGGCCGCGGCGTGGTGCTGGCCGAGACGCGGAAGGCCGCGGAGAGCATCATCGACGCCTTCCGCGGCCTCAACGCGAACTTCCTCGTGCAGGAATTCGTCAAGGAGGCGGGCGGGGCGGATCTGCGCTGTTTCGTCGTGGGCTCGAAGGTGGTGGGCGGCATGCTGCGCACCGCGGCGGAGGGCGAATTCCGCTCGAACCTGCACCGGGGCGGCGCGGCGAAGGCGGTGAAGCTCAGCAAGGCCGAGCGGGACGTGGCGCGGACGGCGGCGCGCGAGCTGGGGCTTTCGGTTGCGGGCGTCGACATCCTGCGCAGCGCGCAGGGGCCGAAGGTGCTCGAGGTCAATTCCTCGCCCGGACTTCAGGGCATCGAGGGCGTCACCAAGCAGGACATCGCGGGCAGGATCATCGAGCATCTGGAGAGCCGGGTGCGGCCGCTCGCGCGCCAGCGGGACGGCGCGCCGCGGCGCACCGGCGCGGTTCAGGAGGCCGATTCGAGCCGCACGGGCACGTAGAGCGCGCGCCCCGCGCCGAGGCCCGCGAGGCAGCAGAGCCCGGCGACGACGCAGAAATAGACCCCGACCGCCGCAAACCCGCCGCTCCAGGCGTGCAGGAGGCCGACGAGCAGCGGGCCCAGGGCGCCGAGCCCGTAGCCGACGCTCTGGACCATGCTCGAGAGCTCGGCGGCGACGCGCGAATCCTCCGAGCGGAGCACGATCAGGGTGAGCGCGACGGATGTGAGCGCGCCCTGGCCGAAGCCCTGCAGGATCGCCCAGCCCCAGACGGTGGAGACCGGGGCGAAGATGCAGCCGAGAAACCCGGCGCAGGCGGTGAGCGTGACAACGACATTGACGTGGCGCTGATCGGCGCGGCGGGCGGCGAAGGGCGGCGCGAGCAGGCAGGCCGCCATCTGGCAGAGCACGGAAACGGAGAGGATGGTGCCGGCCTCGGCCGCATCGAGGCCGCGGGCCTGAAGGATCGGGGAGAGCCAGCCGAAGACGGAGAAGGAGAACATCGACTGCAGCGCCATGAAGGCGGTGAGCTGCCAGGCGAGGCGGCTCTGCCAGAGGCCGCGGACCCGGAGCGCGCTGAGGCGGGCCTGGGCCGTCTCGCCCCGCTGCATCTGCGGCGCCCAGAGCAGGGCCGCGACGAGGCAGGGCACGGCCCAGAGGCCGAGCGCGGCGGACCAGGAGCCGCCGAGGGCGCGGGCGAGCGGCACGGTGAAGCCCGCGGCAAGTGCGGCGCCGCCGCAGAGCGCCATGACGTAGAAGCCCGACATCACGCCGGCCTCCGCGGCGAAATCGCGCTTGATGAGGCCCGGCAGGAGCACGTTGAGATTGGCGATGCCGAGGCCCGCGAGCAGGGTTCCGGCCGCGAGCGCCGGGATCTCGGCAATGGCGCGCAGGCCGGTGCCGAGCGCGAGCACGAGAAGGAGGCCGAGCACCGCCCGCTCGGTGCCGAAGCGGCGGGCGAGGTGCGGCGCCATCGGGCCGAAGATGCCGAGGCAGAGCACCGGGAGGGTCGTCAGCAGGCTGGCGCCCGCGGGCCCGAGCCCGGTGCCCGCCATCACCTCGGGCAGAAGGGTGCCGAGGCTCGAATAGAGCGGGCGGAGGTTGAAGCCGATGAGCACGATCGTCGCGGCGAAGGCGAGCCGCGGGAGGCCCGGCGCCGGCTGGTGCGGCGGCGGGGGCGGGACCGTCGCGGCTTCGGCGTCGATCAGGGTTTCCTCGGCAAAATCGAGGGGCGGCGCGGCGGGCCGGTCGGTCACGGGCGGTGGTCTCGCAGTCTGGTGGTCGGGCGGCCGCGAGGATGCGCGAGCCATGCGGCGGGGTCACGCGGAAAACGCGGGGCGTGTGGCGGCGGGCCGCTGGGCGGAGACCGGGACCTGCGCCGTTCCGCGGTCCATCCCGGTCCCTTCGGCGTGGGCCATGTGGGGGATGATGACGGGAGGGCGCTCGGGCGCTGCCGCGCCCTGCCCCCTGCCCCTGCGGGTTGGGCCCGCCGGCTTCGACCGATCAGGCGGAGATCTCGGGCTTTCCCGCGGGGCTCAGAGCAGGCCGTTGCTGCGGAAGGAGGTGTCGAGTTCCTTGCCGATGATGACGTGGTCGTGGACGGTGACGCCGATCGCATCGCAGGCGAGCACGATCTGTTCGGTCATCTCGACATCCGCCCGGCTCGGGGTCGGGTCGCCCGAGGGGTGGTTGTGGACGAGGATGATGGCGGTGGCGTTGAGCTCGAGCGCGCGTTTCGCGACCTCGCGGGGGTAGACGGGCACGTGGTTGACCGTGCCCTTGGCCTGGGCCTCGTCGGCGATGAGCGTGTTCTTCTGGTCGAGGAAGAGGATGCGGAACTGCTCGGTGTCGCGATGCGCCATCACCGTCTTGCAGTAGCTCATCAGCGCCTCCCACGAGCTCAGCACCGAGCGCTGCATCACCTTGGCCCGCGCCATGCGGTGGGCGAGCGCCTCGACGACGCGGAGCTGGAAGAAGACCTTTTCGGTGGTGCCGGGGATCTGCAGCAACCGGTGTTCAGAGGCGGCGACGACGCCGTTGAGATCGCCGAATTCCTCGAGCAGCTTCTTGGCGAGCGGTTTAACGTCGATGCGCGGGATGGCGTTGAAGAGCAGGAGCTCGAGGAGCTCGTATTCGGGCATGGATTCGTGGCCGCCGGTCAGGAAGCGCTGGCGCAGGCGTTCGCGGTGGCCCCAGTAATGCGGAATGTTGCCGGTGATCTGCGGCGGGCCGGAGGTGGCGTCCTCGGGGCGGAGCGCGGCGGGCGCGCTGCGCATGTAGGCCTCGATCGGCGGCAGGCCGCGCTCGAACGCCTCGAGGCTTTTCAGCGCCTCCTCCGAAAAGCCGCGCAGCTTCCGTTTCCTTTCATCCGTCATTACCGCCTCCAGGGATGCCCGGGGGCCACAGTCGGACGGGTTGGTTAACGGAGTCTTTCCCGCACTGCGGGATCAGCTGCCGAAAAGGGTGCGGATCTCCTCCCAGGCGCCGGGGGCGCCCGCGACGACGCGCTCGCGGGCGGCGTCTTCCGGGGCGTGGCGGAGCGGCAGGCTCTGGCCGCCCGCCTCGCCGATCATCATCAGGCCGCCGAGGCAATCCCAGGGATACATCACCGGCTCGAAATAGCCCGCGAGGCGGCCGGCGGCGACATAGGCGAGCATGAGCGCGCCCGAGCCGTTGCGGAAGAACATGCCGCCCTGCTCCAGGAGCTCGCGGATCTTGCGGCCGGTGAATTCCGGGTCGGAATAGGCGCTCGCCCCGATGGCGGTGATGCCGGACCGCATGGTGAGGTGTCCGGGGATGCGGAGCGGCTTGCCGTTGAGCTGGGCGCCCGCGCCGCGGATGCCCGCGTAGGTCTCGCCATGGGTCGGCACCTCGGTGACGGCGGCGACGCAGTCGGCCCCCTTGAGGATCGCCAGCGCCACGCACCAGTTCGGCATGCCGTGGAGATAGGGCGAGGTGCCGTCGATCGGGTCCATCACCCAGGTGAAGCCCGAGCGGCCGGGGGTGAGGCCGTATTCCTCGCCGAGAAAGCCATCGTCGGGGAAGCGCGCGCCGATCGCCGCGCGCAGCTCGCGCTCCACGGTGCGGTCGGCTTCGGAGACCACGTCCTGCGGGCCGCCCTTGGCCTCGACGACGAGCCGGTCGCGGTCGAGCCAGAAGCGGTGGGCGGTGCGGCCCGCCTCGGCGGCGACCTCGAGGGCGAGATCGTGGCGGGCGCGGATTTCGGGATCGGTCATCGGACGGCGGCTCCTCTGGCTCGGCGGGCTTCGCAGCCGCACCATCGGGGCACGGGGTGAAAAGTCAAGCGCCGGAGCGGCTGCGCGCAAGGTAGACATAGAACGCGCCGTCACCGCCATGACGGCGGTGGGCCGGGGCGAGATGCAGCACCTTGTGGGTGAGCGGCGGCAGCGAGAGCCAGTGCGGCACCGAGCGGCGGAGCACGCCGCCCGCGCTTTCCCCGGACATGAAATCCTCGCCCGGCCGGCCCTTGCCGGTGATGACGAGGACGAGCCGGAGGCCGCTTGCATGGGCGTTGAAGACAAAGCCCGTGAGCGCGGCATGGGCGCGCGCCGCCGTCATGCCATGGAGGTCGATGCGGGCCTCGGGCTTGAGCTGGCCGCGGCGCAGCCGGTCGAAGCGGCGGCGGTCCATGCGGACGCCGGGGGCCGCGGGGGGCTCCGGCGCGCGGGGTTTCGCCGCCGCCGCCGGGATCCGCGGCGGAGCGGGAGGTGTCAGCGGCGGTGGCGGCGGGGGCGCGAGGCTGACGGGCTCGAGCACGGGCGGCTCGTCGGTGGCGGCTTCGGGGTTGAGCGGCACGACGGTCGCCCGGAGGCGCTCCCAGAGTGCGCGCTCCTCGGCACTCAGATCGCGCCGCCGCCGTTTGCCCATCGCCGGTCTCCCGCCGTCATCTTCTCAGCCGCCGGTGCCGCTCAGGTGCCAGTTCGGGTTGTCGGAGGTCATGTCGCGGCTGAAGGTCCAGACATCGCGCTGCTGCTTGAGCTCGTTGGGCGCGCCCTCGACCACTTCGCCCGAGGAGTCGCGCACCACGGAGGTGAGCTCGCCCACGAAGCGCATGATGATGTCGGCCTCGTTGGTGGCGCTGTCGAAATGGGCATCGATCAGCTTCACCTCGCGAATGCCGGAGAACTGCGCCTCGACGGTGTAGCCCTTGCGGTTGCGCTCGCCGATGGCGGAGGCGAAGGGTTCGTAGACCTCGGAGGCGAGGAAACCGCGGAGCGTATCGAGATCGCCGTTCTCGTAGGCCATCACGATCATTTCATAAGCCGCACGGGCGCCGTGGCTGAATTCGGACACCGAAAAGTCGGGATCGACGCGTTTCATCTCCGCCAGCGCCTTGCCCGCGGGCGACTCCGGATCGATGATGTCGGCAATATCCCGATCGACGCCGCCACCCTCGATCACGTCAAATGTGCGATCATTGGCTACAGATGCGTTGCGATCCGGAACTTCCCGCGGCTTTTCGAAGCCTTCGCGCGTACCAAGCACGTTGCGAAGACGCAGGATCAGGAACAGTGCAACGCCGGCGAGGATTATGATCTGGATCATTTGCGACCCCATCGGCCACCCTTTCGGTTATTTTGCCGCCAATTTGTGGCGTTTCTCTCGGTCGTGACTTATGTAAGCACTCGATATCGCGAAGTCCATTGAGCGGCAGGGCCGCAGGGGGAGGAAACCGGACGCATGTGGCTGTTTCTGATATTTGTCGGCGTTCCGATCCTCGAAATCGCCCTCTTCGTCAAGGTGGGCGGCGCGATCGGCCTCGGGCCGACGCTGCTCATCGTCATTCTGACCGCGATCATCGGCACCGCGCTGATGCGGCGGCAGGGGATGGCGGCGCTCGCACGGCTGCAGCAGCAGCTTGAGCAGGGCGGCGATCCCGTCGGGCCGATCGCCCATGGCGCGCTGATCCTCGTCGCGGGGATGCTGCTGCTCACGCCGGGCTTCTTTACTGATACCATGGGACTGCTTCTGTTGATACCCGCGGTACGCGACCGTGTGATCGCCTGGGGGGGAAAGCGCATCACGGTGCAGACCGTTTCCTTCGGGCAGACCCGGCGAAGCGCGCCGCACCGCCCTGCCCCGCCCGCGGGCAATGACACGATCGACGTGGACTACGAGGTGATCGACGAGGACGCGCCGCGCGGCAGTTCGGGCTGGACCAAGCATCCGAAGTGAGACCTGCGGCTGCGTTGTGACCCGAAGCGCGGCATGCTAGACCGCGCCAGGATCGGACTCCTCGAGAAGGAAAACACGACACATGGCTGATGAAACCAGCAACGGCGCCGAAGCGCCGGCACTGCCGAAACTTCAGATCCTGACCCAGTATGTCCGGGACATGTCCTTCGAGAACATCGCGGTCCAGAAGGGCCTCGCCTCGGAAGGCAAGCCCGACATCCAGGTTCAGGTCAATCTCGATGCCAAGCAGCGCGGCGGCGACCGCTTCGAGGTCTCGATCAAGCTGACCGCGAATTCGACAATCGGCGAGAACCCGGTGTTCATCCTCGAGATCGACTATGCCGGGCTCTTCGTGATCCAGAACGTGCCGAAGGAACAGCTGCATCCGTTCCTGATGATCGAATGCCCGCGCCAGATCTTCCCGTTCCTGCGCCGGATCGTGAGCGACGTGACCCGCGATGGCGGCTATCCGCCGCTCAACCTCGAGCCCATCGACTTCATCGGCCTCTACCGGGCCGGAATGGCGCGGCAGGCCGAGCTGCAGAAGGAAAAGGAAGAGGTGGCCGGGAGCGCCTGAGCCCCCTGCCCCTCTATTCGGCGTTCCAGAGGGCCGGGGCGCCGAGGGCCGCGATGAAGGCCGCGTGCGCCTCGCGCTCCGCTTCGGTCAACCGGGACGGAAGCGGGCGCGGCCGGGGACCGGGACGCCAGTCGCCGCCGGCCCCGCCGCCGGCGCTCGAATGCACCACCGAGAGCGAGAAATCGGGCTGCCGCCCGCCCATCAGTTCGAGATAGACCTCCGCCAGCAGCTCGGAGTCGAGCAGCGCGCCGTGTTTCTCGCGGCCGGAATTGTCGACGCCGAAGCGGCGGCAGAGCGCGTCGAGCGTGTTCTGCGCCCCCGGAAAGCGCCGCCGGGCGATGTCGAGCGTATCGACGGCCTGCGCCCAGGGAAGTGACGGCTTCTTCACCCAGCCAAGCTCCGCATTGAGGAACTTCATGTCGAAGGCGGCATTGTGGATGACGAGCTTCGCATCCCCGACGAAATCGAGAAACTCCTGCGCGATCTTCGCGAAGACCGGCTTGTCGGCGAGAAACTCCGTCGAGAGGCCATGTACCGCGAAGGCCTCCTGCGGCATGTCGCGCTCGGGATTGATGTACTGGTGATAGGTCCGGCCGGTCGGCATCAGGTTGCGCAGCTCCACCGCGCCGATCTCGACGATCCGGTCGCCCGATGTCGGATCGAAGCCGGTGGTTTCGGTGTCGAGTACGATTTCACGCATCGAGATGCCCCCTCTTGCCGCCACGGATCTCGGCGATGACCTCCTCCACCGCCTGACGGGCGGATTCGAGGCCGAGATCGGTGCGGATCACGAAATCCGCCCGGAGACGCTTTTCCGCATCCGGGATCTGGCGCGCAAGGATATGTTCGAGTGTGAGGTCCGACATGCCCGGCCGCTCCATCACGCGCGCGCGCTGCACCTCGACCGGGGCCGTCACCACGGCCACGCCGTCGAGCCATGTCTCGGCGCAGGTCTCGTAGAGCAGCGGAATGTCGAAGAGCAGGATCTCGGCCTCGGCATTCTGCTGCAGGAAGGCCTCGCGATCGTTGCGGACCAGCGGATGCACCCGCTCCTCGAGCACCGGCAGCAGGCCGGGATCGGCGGCAACCGCGGCGCGCAGGGTATCGCGATCGACCCCTCCGCGCCTGATCGCTTCGGGAACGAGCTCGCCGATCACCGCGACTCCCGCTCCACCGGGGGCATAGAGCCCATGAACAACGGCATCGGCATCCCAGACCGGAACCCCCTGCCCCGCGAACATCGCCGCGGTGGTCGATTTGCCCATGCCGATCGACCCGGTCAGCCCCAGTCTGTAGGGACGCCGCCGTTTCATTCCCGCATCACCGCCGTCCGAAGGGCCTCGTCGACCACCGGATTGCCGCCAAACCAGGCGCGGAAGCCGGGAATGCCCTGATGGAGCAGCATTCCGAGGCCATCAACGGTACGGAACCCCTGGTCCGCCGCACTTTGAAGGAACGGAGTCATGAGTGGCTCATATACTATGTCGGTCACTACAGCCTCGGGCCAAGCGGCGCGAAGATCAAGCGTCATCGGCGGCTGGCCCTTCATGCCGAGCGATGTGGTGTTCACAATGGTGGCAGCTTCCGAGGCGCCCTCCGCCGCCGCATCCCAGTCGATGACGCGGATTTTCGGCCCGAAATGATCCGCCAGCGCCTCGGCCCGGTGCCGGCTGCGGTTGGCGAGGCGGATTTCCGGCGCGCCGCTTGTCAGAAGCGCGTGCAGGATGGCGCGCGCCGCGCCGCCGGCACCGAGCACCAGCGCGGGGCCTTCGGCGCCGGTCCAGCCGGGGGCGTTCTGGCGGAGGTTTTCGAGAAACCCGAAGGCATCGGTGTTGTCGGCGTGAAAGCTGCCGTCGGGATTGAAGGTCAGGGTATTGGCCGCGCCGATCTGCCGCGCGGCGTCGGAGAGGGTGGCGGCACGGGCGAGAACCGCCTCCTTGTGCGGGATCGTCACGTTGACGCCGCGAAATCCGAGCGTTGCCAGCGCCGCGAGACCCGCGTCGAGCGCCTCCGGCGCGAGGCCGATCGGCACATAATATCCGGCGATGCCCTCGCGCGCGAGCCAGTGGCCATGAAGTTTCGGGGAGCGGGAATGGCCGATCGGCCAGCCGACGACCCCGGCGAGCGGAGGACGATGCGTCATGTCTGTCCGATGCCTCTTGTGCGCAGGAAACCCAGAAGTTCGAGCAGCGGCAGGCCCAGGATGGAGAAATAATCGCCGCTCACATGGGTGAAGAGCTGTGCGCCACGGGCCTCGAGCCGATAGGAGCCGACCGTCTCGCAGAGTGTTTCGCCCTCGGCCGCGATATAGTCGTCGAGAAATGCATCCGAAAAGCGCCGCATGGCGAGTTTTGCCCGGCCGATGTTGCGCCAGACGGGCCGGACGTCCTCGTAGACCACGGCGGCGGAGAGCAATTCGTGCGTCCGGCCGCGCAGGAAGGCGAGCTGATCGCGGGCGGCGGCGAGATCGGCGGGCTTGTCGAGGATCCGGCCCTCGCAGACCAGGACCTGGTCGGCCCCGATGACGATGGCGCCCGGATGGCGATTTGCGCCGCGATGCGCCTTGTACTCGGCCAGCGTATCGGCTACATCTCTTGCAGACGCATTTTCCGCCGCAAGGCTCGCCTTGATCGCCGCCTCATCGACGGCGACCGGATCGCGGGTGAAGGGAATTGCCGCGTTCTGAAGGAGCGCGGCGCGCGCCCGGGAGCCTGAGGCGAGAATCACCGGGCGCATCTCGGGGGGATCGGTCGGAAAATGCTCTGTCATGGGGGTCTAATGCGGCCTCGGTACGGGTCTCGCAAGGGCTTCACGCCAGCCGCGGGTCCTCGAAAACGGTCCGAAAGCAAAGAATCCTGCGGACAGATGTGTGGATAACGCGGTGGGATGCGTGCGCGAATCCTGTGCGGTAATCATTCTTAACGAATTCTTTCCATGTCCCCTCCATTCGTTACCACCAGTTATCCACGGTGCATCGTTTGAGTCACAGGGATTGGGATAACTTTTGGCGCCTCGGTGAGTCTCAAGCCGAGGAATCGGGATTCCGATTTTGACCCGCCGGTCAATAGGTATATAACCCTCTGAAATGTAATGATAAAAAAATCGGCTTCAAAAACGCTCGGCGCCGATCGCGTTTTCCCACAGTGGATAACTCCTGTGGAAAACTTTGTGGGAAAATCTGGAGTACCGGTTATCCCCATGACTCACCGGCTCTTTCTACCTAAACAAAATCAAAGCCTGAAAGGTCTTTCTATGAGTGGATAAGCCCTCGCTTGCACGCTTTGCGAGATGTGCTAGCCCGGATATCGAACCTGACTTCGGAGAGACCCAATGTTCGATCTGCTCTCGGAGATGTATCTCTGGACCAAGGCCTTCCACGTCATGTCGATGACAGCCTGGATGGCCGGCATGTTCTATCTTCCGAGGCTCTTCGTGTACCACGCCGAACGGGGAGCGCCCGGCTCGGAGGTTTCGGAAACGCTGAAGATCATGGAACGCAAGCTTCTGCGGCTCATCGTCAACCCGGCGATGGTCGCGACCTGGCTTTTCGGGATCCTCTTGCTTCTGACCCCGGGGGTCGTGTCATGGACACAGGATCTCTGGATCTATCCGAAGCTCGCCGCTGTGCTGATGCTCACCTGGATGCATCACTGGCTGGTAAGACGTTGGAAAGAATTTCGGGATGATAAGAATACCAGAACAGGACGCATTTACCGCCTCATGAACGAGGTTCCGACGCTCGCACTGGTCATTATCGTCATCATGGTGATCGTGCGGCCGATTTGACATGATGGCCAACTTGTGACAATGAACCCCAAAAGGGGTGGCGTTCTGCCAGTATTCCCTTCCTTCCTCATAAACGCATCTCCCTCATAATCAGAGTTTGCAATGGACCTTTCCACGGATTTCAAGCAGCTGTCTTTGGCCGATTTGAAGGCCAAGAGCCCCGCCGATCTTCTGACCTTCGCGGAAGAGCTTGAAATCGACAACGCCTCCAGCATGCGCAAGGGCGACATGATGTTCGCCATCCTCAAGGACATGGCGGAAGAAGGCGTCGAGATTTCCGGTGACGGGGTGCTCGAGGTGCTGCAGGACGGTTTCGGCTTCCTGCGCTCGCCCGAGGCAAATTATCTCGCCGGACCGGACGACATCTATGTGAGCCCGAACCAGATCCGGAAGTTCAATCTCCGCACCGGTGACACGGTCGAGGGGGTGATCCGGGCACCGAACGAGAACGAGAAGTATTTCGGGCTGGTGAAAGTCTCCAAGATCAACTTCCAGGAGCCGGAAGCTGCGCGCCACAAGGTGCATTTCGACAACCTCACGCCGCTCTATCCCGACGAGCGGCTGACCCTCGAGGTCGAGGATCCGACGATCAAGGACAAGACCACGCGGGTCATCGACCTGGTGGCGCCGATCGGCAAGGGCCAGCGCGGGCTGATCGTCGCGCCGCCGCGCTCGGGCAAGACGGTGATCCTGCAGAACATCGCGAGTTCGATCGAGAAGAACCACCCGGAATGCTTCCTGATCGTGCTGCTCGTGGACGAGCGCCCGGAGGAAGTCACCGACATGCAGCGCTCGGTGAAGGGCGAGGTTGTTGCCTCGACCTTCGATGAGCCGGCGGCGCGCCACGTGGCCGTGGCCGAGATGGTCATCGAGAAGGCGAAACGCCTGGTCGAACACAAGCGCGACGTGGTGATCCTCCTCGACTCGATCACCCGCCTCGGCCGCGCCTACAACACCGTGGTTCCGAGCTCGGGCAAGGTGCTGACCGGTGGTGTCGATGCCAACGCGCTCCAGCGGCCGAAGCGCTTCTTCGGCGCGGCGCGCAACATCGAGGAGGGCGGGTCGTTGACCATCATCGCGACCGCGCTCATCGATACCGGCAGCCGCATGGACGAAGTGATCTTCGAAGAGTTCAAGGGCACCGGCAACTCGGAAGTCGTACTCGACCGCAAGATCGCGGACAAGCGCGTCTTCCCGGCCATCGACATTCTCAAGTCCGGCACCCGCAAGGAAGAGCTTCTGGTCGACAAGGTGAACCTCACCAAGATGTTCGTGCTGCGCCGGATCCTCAACCCGATGGGGACGACCGACGCGATCGAGTTCCTTCTTGGCAAGCTGAAGCAGACAAAAAGCAATTCCGAGTTCTTCGACTCGATGAACAGCTAGGAAGGCACATGTGGGTGCGGCGTCTAAAGACACAATATTCGCTCTGGCGACCGCGCCCGGTATAGCCGGCGTTTCTGTGGTTCGGATTTCCGGGCCACAAGCTTTGACTTCACTATACTTGCTTTGTGGCAAAAAGCCGCATCCGCGACTTGCTTCTCTTTTCTGGGTCAATAATCCCAACACCGGCAAGCGCATCGATCGGGCGCTGGTCCTCCTGTTTCCGGGGCCCGCAAGTTTCACCGGCGAAGATGTGGTGGAGCTGCATCTGCATGGCAGCCCCGCGGTCGTGCGCGCCGTGCTGCGCATTCTCGGTCAGGTTCCGAAGGTGCGGCTTGCCGAACCTGGCGAGTTTACCCGCCGGGCGGTGCTGAACGGCAAGCTCGATATTGTCCAGGCCGAGGGGCTCGGGGACCTGCTGGCCGCCGAGACGGACGCGCAGCTCAAGCTGGCGCTCGATGTCATGGAAGGCCGGCTTTCGCGGCAGGCGCTCGGCTGGCGGGACAGTCTCCTTCAGGTGCTGGCGCTGATTGAGGTGACCATCGATTTTTCCGACGAGGAACTGCCCGAGGGCGTGCTCGATCCGGCGGTGGACATGATCGCCGGGTTGGCCCGAGAGATGCGCGGCATGGTCTCCGGCAGCTCGGTCGCCGAGCGGCTGCGCTCCGGATTCGAGGTGGCGATTGTCGGGCGGCCGAATGCCGGGAAGTCGACCTTGCTCAACTGGCTTGCGGGCCGTGAGGCGGCGTTGACGTCGCCCCATGCCGGGACGACTCGGGATGTGCTCGAAGTGCGTCTCGATCTCGGCGGAATTCCCGTGACCTTTCTCGACATGGCGGGGCTGAGAGACTCCGAAGACGAGATCGAATCGCTTGGCATTCGGCGGGCACGTGAGCGCGCGGAACGTGCCGATATCCGACTCTTTTTGTTGGCTGACGGGGAGTCGACCGACGGGATCGGTGTTGCGGTCGAGGCTCATGATCTGGTGCTGCATGGGAAGGCCGATGTGGCGGCTTCTTCCGGCCGTGGGATCTCCGGGCTGACGGGGGCGGGGGTTCCCGAAATGCTTCGCGAGCTGGAAGCGATCCTCGGTGAGAGGGTTGCGCGCGCGAGCCTGCTTTCGCACGATCGGCAGCGAAAGGCGGTCGAGGAAGCGCTGATCTGGATTGACGCGGCTGAGGTCGGCTTGCGCTCCGGCGGCGTCGATGTCGAACTGGTATCTGCAGATATCCGCAGTGCCGTCACAGCGCTTGATTACCTGGTCGGAAAGGCCGATATCGAGGCAGTGTTCGACATCATCTTTCGGAACTTCTGTCTGGGAAAGTGATCCATGTTTCACGTGAAACAATCCGGCTACGATGTGATCGTGGTCGGCGGAGGCCATGCCGGTACCGAGGCCGCCTATGCGGCGAGCCGTTGTGGCGTCAGGGTCGCACTTGTCACCCATCGGTTTGACCGTCTCGGCGAAATGTCCTGCAATCCGGCCATCGGCGGATTGGGCAAGGGGCATATGGTCCGCGAAATCGACGCGATGGACGGAATGATGGGGTGGGCGGCCGACCAGGCGGGGATCCAGTTCCGCTTGCTGAACCGATCCAAGGGGCCGGCGGTGCGCGGGCCACGGTCGCAGATCGACCGGAAGATCTATCGGGATGTGGTCCAGGGCCTGTTTTCACGGCTCGAGAATGTTGATGTGATCGAAGGGGAGGTCACCAATCTTCTGGTGCGCTCCGATCAGGTTGCGGGTGTCGAGCTCGACGGCGAGCATGAGATCGGCGCGCGCGCGGTCGTACTGACAACCGGGACGTTTTTGCGGGGCCGGATCTTCATCGGCGAGAGGTCGTTCGAGGCGGGCCGTATCGGCGATGCCTCCGCGACACGGCTCGCGGACCGCATGGCGGAATTTGATCTGCCCTTGGGGCGGCTGAAGACGGGGACCCCGCCCAGGCTCGATGGAAAGTCTATCAACTGGGGAATTCTCGAGAAACAACAAGCGGATAGCGAGCCGACGCTGTTCTCTTTCCTTTCAAACGTGCCTGCGGCTCGACAGATTTCCTGCGGAATTACGCACACAAATCCCCGGACCCACGACATCATTCGGGAGAATATCGGCCGATCCGCGATGTATGGCGGCCATATTTCAGGGGTCGGACCGCGGTATTGCCCGTCGATCGAAGACAAGGTGATGCGGTTCAGGGACAAGGAAAGCCATCAGGTCTTCCTTGAGCCCGAGGGTCTGGACACCGATGTGGTCTATCCGAACGGGGTTTCGACCTCGTTGCCGGAGGAGGTGCAGCATCAGTATGTCCGGAGCATGGCGGGGCTCGAGAACGTCGACATCCTGCAGCCTGGATATGCGGTGGAATATGACTATGTGGATCCGCGCTCGCTCGACCGCCGGCTCAGTCTGAAGGCGGTGAGCGGGCTATATCTTGCGGGACAGATCAATGGAACCACAGGATATGAGGAGGCTGCGGCGCAAGGGCTCGTTGCCGGGCTGAATGCGGCAGGCGAGGTCCTGGAGCGGGAACCGTTCGTTCTGGGCCGGGATGAGGCCTATATCGGCGTGTTGATCGATGATCTGGTGACGAAGGGGGTTTCTGAGCCCTATCGGATGTTCACTTCACGAGCCGAGTTTCGGCTGTTCCTGCGGGCGGATAACGCAGATCAGCGGCTTACGCCGCGTGCGATCGCGGTTGGATGCGCTTCAGACGCGCGAATCCGGGCGTTTTCCGAGAAAATTCAAGTGCTTGATGAAGCGCGAGCCCTGGCGAAGGCCGTAGCAGTGACGCCGGGGCAGGCGGCTGAGGCCGGGATTCAGGTCAATCGGGACGGCGTCAGGCGCTCGGTGTTTGATCTTCTATCCTATCCCAATGCCGGATTTGACCAGGTCCGCGGGCTTCTGGGCCCGGATGTAGTGTTCTCGGATGAAATCTGGGAGCAACTCGAGAACGATGCACGATATGAGCCCTATCTGAAGCGGCAAAGCGTTGAGGCGGCGCAGCTTCGGAAGGATGAGGGTGTTCGCATTCCGGCGGATCTCGACTATTCGGCGATGCCGGGTTTGTCGTCTGAGCTTCGGGCAAAGCTCGAAAGGGTTCGCCCCGAGACATTGGGGCAGGCGGCGCGGATTGAAGGGATGACCCCGGCGGCGCTTACGCTTGTTCTGCTGCGGGCCCGGCAGGGTTCCGCCTCTTCGGTGGCCTAGATCGTGACGGTTTTGACAGGTCGAGAGGGGTTTGAAGCGCGCTTCGATGTTTCACGTGAAACAATGGAGCGTCTCGATCTCTATGCGGAGCTGATCGCGCGCTGGAATCCACGAATAAACCTCATTTCGAGGAAGACCGAGCTGGAGCTCTGGGACCGCCACATGACGGATTCCGCGCAACTCTGGCACCTAAGGCCCGAAACGGCCGGAATCTGGGCTGATTTCGGATCTGGAGCGGGGTTTCCGGGGCTTGTTCTGGCGGTTCTCTGTGCCGGTGAAGGGGGATCCACGCAATTCCATCTCGTGGAGAGTGACAGCCGGAAGTGCGCGTTTCTTTCCACGGTGGCGCGGGAATGCGGAGTGCCCGTCTCGATCCATAATGCCCGGATTGAAGCGGTAGCGCCGCTCAAGGCTGAGGTCATCTCGGCGCGCGCGCTTGCCCCCCTGCCACAACTGCTCGAATTCGCCGAAAAACATCTCGATCCGGAGGGTATTTGCTTGTTTCCGAAGGGGGAGACGGTGCATAAGGAGATCGAGGACGCGCTGCGGTTGTGGCAATTTGACTGCCGAACGCATCCGAGCCTAACGGATTCACGGGCTGCCATCTTGGAAATTGGAGCTATCAGGCGTGCTTGACCAGGACTCCACCCCCCGCATCATCGCAATCGCGAACCAGAAGGGCGGTGTCGGAAAGACGACGACAGCGATCAATCTCGGCACGGCGCTCGCCGCGCTGGGGCATGATGTTCTGGTGATCGACCTGGATCCGCAGGGAAATGCCTCGACGGGTCTCGGAATCTCGCCCTCCGAGCGGACTTTTACCACCTATGACCTGCTGTTCCGGCGCGAAGGCGTGGATGTGCAGAGCTATATGACCGCGGTTCCGGGGCTTCAGATCATTCCCGCGACACCGGATCTGAGCTCCGCGGATGTCGATATGGTCTCCGATCCGCGCCGGCTGCATCGGATGCGGGATGTTCTGCGCTCCAAGATCGAGGCGTTCAGCGAGCGGGAGTTCATTCTCATCGATTGCCCGCCCTCTCTCAATCTTCTGACGATCAATGCGCTGGTGTCGGCGGATACCGTTCTCGTGCCGTTGCAGTGCGAGTTCTTCGCCCTCGAAGGGCTTTCGCAGCTGATGCGGACGGTCCAGACGGTGCGGAGCAACTCCAATCCCGCGCTCCGGATCGAGGGGATCGTGCTGACGATGTATGATCGGCGCAACAACCTCTCGGGTCAGGTCGAGGCGGATGTGCGCGACAATCTCGGCGCTCTGGTCTATGAGACGGTCATTCCGCGCAACGTACGGTTGAGCGAAGCGCCGTCCCATGCGGTTCCTGCCTTGATCTACGATCATGCCAGCAGCGGAAGCATTGCCTATCAGAAGCTCGCCGGGGAGCTGCTCGCCCGGATTCAGGGAACGCGAGACGTGGCCGCAACGGCCTGACGGGAGGGACAGGGACTTGGAAAAGAAGGGACTGGGCCGGGGGCTTTCCGCACTCCTGGCCGATGTGGCGCCGAGCGACGAACCTTCACTGATGCGTCCGGTGATGCCGCCCGACCGGATGATCCCGATCGAACGCATCCATCCCAATCCCAACCAGCCCCGGCGGACCTTCGACGAGAAGGATCTGCAGGATCTCGCCAACTCGATCCGCGAGAAGGGTGTGATCCAGCCGCTGATCCTGCGGCCCCTGCAGGATCGGCCGGGTGAATTTCAGATCGTCGCCGGCGAGCGGCGCTGGCGCGCAGCCCAGGTGGCGGAAAAGCACGAGCTTCCCGGCGTCATTCGCGAGCTCAGCGATGCCGAGGTGCTCGAGCTTGCGATCATCGAGAACATCCAGCGCGCGGACCTCAATTCGGTCGAGGAGGCGCTTGGCTATCGTCAGCTCATGGATCGCTTCGGGCACACGCAGGAAAAGCTCGCGGAAGTGCTCGGCAAGAGCCGGAGCCATATCGCGAACCTGCTGCGGCTGCTGACGCTGCCGGAGCAAGTGCTCGACATGGTTCGTGCCGGCCAGCTTTCGGCTGGCCATGCCCGGACGCTCGTCACGGTTGCCAATCCCGAGCAGCTTGCCCGGCAGATCGTCGAGAAGGATCTCTCGGTGCGTCAGGCCGAGCAGCTTGCCCGCACCATCGGCGACCGGAAGCCCAAGAAGGCCGGAAAGGTCGAGCCGCAGAAGGATGCGGACACCCGCGCGCTCGAGCAGGATCTTTCGGCCAATCTGCGGCTGCAGGTGCTCATCAACCACAAGCCGGGGCAGCAGAAGGGCGAATTGCGCATCCGCTACACCTCGCTTGAGGAGCTCGACGGGCTATGCCAGCGGCTTGGCGGATAATCTATTGAAATAAAAGGGATTTAGTCACGCCATTGAGGACGGGGCGGCCTTTTTCCGTGACGGTGAGGCGATCGCCCGCGTGGCGGACCATGCCGAGGCCTTCGAGCGCCTCGATCGGGCCGATGGCAAGCGGCGCTCCGGCGAGGGCGGCATGGCGCGCGAGCGAGATGCCCTCGGTGAGCCGCAGGCCCATCATCAGCATTTCCTCGGACTGGATCTCGGCATCGAGCGTATCGGTGGACTCGATGCCGCTGCCAGTGCGCTCGACGGCTGCGAGCCATTCGGCGGGATCGCGATAGGCGACGGTTGCCGCGCGCTCGCCCGAGCGGGTCAGCCGGCCGTGGGCGCCGGGGCCGATGCCCGCGTAATCGCCGTAGCGCCAGTAGACGAGATTGTGCCGGCATTCGGCGCCGGGCCAGGCGTGGTTCGAGACCTCATAGGCCGACAGGCCGGAGGAGGCGCAGATTTCCTGCGTGAGTTCGTACATGTCGGCCGACAGCCCGTCATCGGGCAGGCCGCGGAGCCGGCTGCGGGCGAAGAGATCGCCGAAGCGCGTGCCGGGTTCGATGGTGAGCTGGTAGAGCGAGAGGTGATCGACCGCGATGGCGATGGCCTCGCGCAGTTCCGCCTCCCAGGCGGCGCGGCTCTGGTTCTGCCGGGCATAGATCAGGTCGAAGCTCACCCGCTCGAAGACCGCGCGGGCCGTCTCGAAGGCCCCGATCGCCTCGGCCGCGGTGTGAAGCCGCCCGAGCGCCTTGAGGTCGGGATCGTTGAGCGCCTGGACACCGAGCGAGATGCGGTTGACGCCGGCGTCCCGGAAGGCGCGGAACTTTCCGGCCTCGACAGAGGTCGGATTGGCCTCGAGGGAGATTTCGGTGCCGGGGGCGAGATCCCAGACCTCGGCGATGGTGCGGATCACCTCGCCGACGGTTTCGGGCTCCATGAGGCTCGGCGTGCCGCCGCCGAAGAAGACCGAGGTGACCTGGCGCCGGGGCAGGGTCGCCGCGGTGGCGCGGATCTCGGCCGCGAGGGCAGCGCGCCAGCGTGCGTGATCCACGCGCGCCGAGACATGGCTGTTGAAATCGCAATACGGGCATTTGGAGGCACAGAAGGGCCAGTGGATGTAGACCCCGAAGCCGCCGGACTGCCAATCCTCACGCAAAGCAGCCCGCCACCAACTTGCGGAAGGCATCGGCGCGGTGGCTGATGCGGTTCTTTTCCCAGCGGTCCATCTCGCCAAACGTGATCTCATAGCCATCCGGCAGGAAGACCGGGTCGTAGCCGTGGCCCTCTTCGCCGCGCATCGGCCAGACGCACTGGCCCTCGACACGACCGTCAAAGACCTCGTCATGGCCATCGGGCCAGGCGAGCACGAGGGTGCAGCGGAAGCGGGCGGTGCGCGGGGCAGGGGCGCCGATCCGGTCGAGCTCTTCCTGCACGCGGGTCATCGCCAGCACGAAATCCCGGCCGTCGGGCGTTTCGGCCCAGTCGGCGGTATAGACGCCGGGGGCGCCGCCGAGCGCATCGACCTCGATGCCGGAATCGTCGGCGAGCGCGGGCAGGCCGCTCGCCTTCGCGGCGGAATGCGCCTTGATGCGGGCGTTGCCGACGAAGGTGGTTTCGGTTTCTTCCGGTTCGGGCAGCCCGAGTTCGCCCGCGGAGACGATCTCGATCCGGTAGGGCTCGAGCAGATTGCGGATCTCCTCGAGCTTGCCCTTGTTATGGGTCGCGACGACGAGTTTCGGCTCGTTGAACCGGCGTGTCATGCCACCGCGGCCTTCTGGGCGGCGACAAGCTCGGTGATACCCTTCTCGGCGAGATCGAGCAGCCGGATCAGCTCGTCGCGGGTGAAGGTCGCGCCCTCGGCGCTGCCCTGCACCTCGATGAGGCCGAGGCCGTCGGTCATCACGAAGTTCGCGTCCGTCCCGGCGGTGCTGTCCTCGGCATAGTCGAGATCGAGCACCGGCTGGCCGCCGTAGACGCCGCAGCTCACGGCGGCGACATGGGCGGTGATCGGGTCGTTCTTGATCGTGCCCTTGGCCAGCAGCTTGTTGACCGCCAGCCGGAGTGCGACCCAGCCGCCGGTGATCGAGGCGCAGCGCGTGCCGCCGTCGGCCTGGATCACGTCGCAATCGACGGTGATCTGCCGTTCGCCGAGCGCCACGCGATCGACGCCGGCACGGAGCGAACGGCCGATGAGCCGCTGGATCTCCTGGGTGCGGCCCGACTGCTTGCCGGCGGTCGCTTCGCGGCGGTTCCGCGTCGTGGTGGCGCGCGGCAGCATGCCGTATTCGGCGGTGACCCAGCCGAGGCCGGTCTTGCGCATGAAGGGCGGTACGTTTTCCTCGACGCTCGCGGTGCAGAGGACGTGGGTGTCGCCCATCCTGACGAGGCAGGAACCCTCGGCATGCATCGTCACGTTGGTCTCGATGATGACAGGGCGGAGCGCATCAGCGGCGCGGCCGGAAGGGCGCATGGGGGAATTCTCCCGAATTTGTGGCATCGCTCGTATGGCGCCCCCCTTAGCGGCTCGGGCCACTGGCGTCCAGCGTCGCGGCTCATGATTGACCGGACCTGCCCCGACACATACATCTTTGTGGGTGGTTCAGCCCGCGGGGTTCGATGCGTGTCGCAAGCAGCCTCTTCCTTGAGCGAAATGAGCGCGCGGAGCCGCGAGGTCTTCCGGCGGCTGGTCGAGACCTATCTTGAGACCGGCGAGCCGGTGGGCTCGCGCACCCTGAGCCGGGCCGTTAGCGAGAAGGTCTCGGCGGCGACGATCCGCAACGTGATGCAGGATCTCGAATACCTCGGCCTTCTCGACAGCCCGCATGTCTCGGCCGGCCGCATTCCGACCCAGCTCGGCCTGCGGCTCTTCGTGGACGGCATTCTCGAGATCGGTGACGTGGCAGGATCGGAGCGGGCGGAGATCGAGCGCTCGCTCAGCCGGGCCGATGGCGATCTGCCCGACATGCTCGACCGTGCGGGCGACATGCTCTCGGGGCTGACGCATGGGGCGAGCCTCGTGCTCGCGCCGAAGACCGAGGCGCCGATCCGGCATATCGAGTTCGTGGCCCTGGCCCCGGATCGCGGGCTCGTCGTGCTGGTGACGGCCGACGGGCATGTGGAAAACAGGCTCTTCACGCCGCCCGCCGGGCTCACGCCCTCCGCGATGCAGTCGGCGGCCAATTTCCTCAACGCGATCCTTCAGGGCCGCACGCTTTCGGAAATGCGCAGCGTTGTTGCTGAGGAGATCGACAAGCGCCGCGCCGAGCTCGATGCGCTGTCGCGCCAGATGATCGAGAGCGGGCTTGCCACCTGGAGCGACGAGCCGGGGGATGGCGGGCGGCTCATCGTGCGCGGGCGTTCCAATCTGCTCGAGGCGACGGGCGATGCCGCGGATCTCGAGCGCATCCGCGAGCTTTTCAACGATCTCGAACGCAAGCGCGATCTGGCGCAGTTGCTGGAACTCAGCGAGATCGGTGACGGGGTGCGTGTCTTTATCGGCTCGGAGAACAAGCTTTTTTCACTTTCCGGTTCATCTCTAGTGGTCTCTCCCTATATGAATGCGGATCGAAAAATCATTGGTGCGGTCGGTGTGATCGGGCCGACGCGGCTGAACTATGGCCGTATCGTTCCGATCGTCGACTATACCGCTCAGCTGGTGGGGCGGCTGGTTTCCAGCCGGTCCCAGGTCTAGGACGGAATGGGAATGGGCAAGGACAGACTGGACGAGATGCAGGACGAGGCGTTTCTCGACGATCCTGAAGCCGTGGATGCGGATGACGAGGAAATCACCGATGCGGCCATCGAGGCCGAGGAGGTTGCCGCGCTCAAGGCCGAGAACGGCGAACTGAAGGACCGCCTGCTGCGTGCGCTGGCCGATGTGGAGAACATCCGCAAGCGTGGCGAGCGGGACCGCCGCGACGCCGAGCTCTATGCCGCGACGCGCTTTGCGCGCGACCTGCTGTCGGTGCATGACAATTTCGACCGGGCGCTCGACAATATCACCGACGAGCTGCGCGACGCCGCACCCGGGCTGATCGAAGGGATCGAGCTCACCCAGCGCGATCTGCTGAACGTGTTCGAGAAGCACAAGATCGTCCGCGTGGAGCCGGCCGTGGGCGAGCGCTTCGATCCCAAGCAGCATCAGGCGATGTTCGAGGCTCCGGTGCCGGGCACCAAGGCCGGCGACATCATTCAGGTGATGAATGTGGGCTTCATGATCGCCGACCGGCTGCTGCGCCCGGCGCAGGTGGGTGTCTCCGCCGGATCGCCGACCCCGCCGCCCGCCAGCAAGGAGTAAGTCTCCGGCCTCACGCCTCGATCAGCGCCCGCAGCTCATAGACGAGCGCGAGCGCGTCGCGGGGCGTGAGCTCGTCGGGCGAGACCGCCCTGAGCCGTGCCTCGACCGCCGGCGAAGCGCCCTTGGCCTTCGTAGGCGTCTCGGGCGCTTCGAGCATCCGGCTGAAGAGCGGCAGATCGTCGACAAGCGCCTTGGCCTTGCCGCCCTGCTGCCGTTCGCCTTCCTCCAGCGCCTCGAGCACGATGCGCGCGCGCTCCACCACCGCTTTCGGCAGGCCCGCGAGTTCCGCGACCTGGATGCCGTACGAGCGGTCGGCGGCGCCGTCGCGCACCTCGTGGAGGAAGATCACCTCGCCCTCCCATTCGCGCACCGCGACGGTGGCGTTCCGCAGGCCCGGGAGTTTCGCGGTGAGGGCGGTGAGCTCGTGGTAATGGGTCGCGAAGAGCCCGCGGCAGCGGTTGCCGTCGTGCAGGTGTTCGAGCACCGCCCAGGCGATCGAGAGCCCGTCATAGGTGGCTGTGCCGCGGCCGATCTCGTCGAGGATGACGAGCGCGCGCTCGCCGGCCTGATTGAGGATCGCCGCGGTCTCGACCATCTCGACCATGAAGGTCGAGCGGCCGCGGGCGAGATCGTCGGCCGCCCCCACGCGGCTGAAAAGCTGATCCACCACGCCGATGCGCGCGGCCCGCGCGGGCACATGCGCGCCGATCTGCGCGAGCAGGGCGATGAGCGCGTTCTGGCGCAGGAAGGTCGATTTGCCCGCCATGTTGGGGCCGGTGACAAGCCAGATCGGCCGGGCGCTCGCGCCGCCCGCGCTCAGCTCGCAGTCATTGGCAACGAAGCTCTCGCCCGTGCGCCGGAGCGCCTGCTCGACCACCGGGTGACGGCCCTCGGTGATCGCGAAGGCGCGCGAGGCGTCAACCTCGGGGCGCACCCAGCCCTCGGAGGCGGAGAGATCGGCGAAGCCCGCGGCCACGTCGATCTCGGCGAGCGCCTTGGCCGTCGCGCCGATCCGGGAGGCGGCCGCGAGGATCGCCTGGCGCAGGTCCTCGAAGATCCGCTTCTCGATCTGGAGCGCGAGCGAGCCTGCATTGAGGATGCGGGTCTCGATCTCGGACAGCGGCAGGGTGGTGAAGCGGACCGCGTTCGCCGTGGTCTGGCGGTGGACGAAGAGCTCGTTGAGCGGCGCGCTCATCATCCGGGTCGCGTGGGTTGCCGGGGTCTCGATGAAATAGCCGAGCACGTTGTTGTGCTTGATCTTGAGGGCATTGACGCCGCTCTGCCGGACGTATTCCGCCTGAAGCTCGGCGATCACGCCGCGGCCCTCGTCGCGGAGGTGGCGGGTCTCGTCGAGCTCGGCATCGAGGCCGGCGGCGATGAAGCCGCCATCGCGGGCGAGCAGCGGCGGCTCGGCGACAAGGGCGGCATCGAGAAGCGAAATCAGCTCGTCATGCCCGCGCATCGCGTCCTGTGCAGCGACGACCAGATCCGGGCCGCCGGCGGGCAGGAGTTCGCTCAGCCGCTCGGCCTCGCCGAGCCCGTCGCGGATCGCCGCGAGATCGCGCGGCCCGCCCCGGTCGAGCGAGAGCCGCGAGAGCGCGCGTTCGAGATCCGGCACCTTGCGCAGCCCCTCGCGCACCCGGCGGGCGAGCCCTCTGTCCTCGGCGAAGACGGCAAGCGCATCCTGCCGGGCGTGGATCGCGCCGACATCCGTCGAGGGCGCGTTCACCCGCGCCTCGAGCAGCCGCGCGCCCGCGCCGGTCAGCGTGCGGTCGATCGCGGCGAGGAGCGAGCCCTCGCGCCCGCCGGAAAGGCTGCGGGTCAGTTCAAGATTGCGCCGGGTTGCGGCATCGATCTGCATGAGGCCACCGGGTGTCTCGCGGGCGGGCGGCTTCAGGAAGGGCAGGCGGCCCTTCTGGGTCAGGTCGAGGTAGTCGATGATCGCGCCGAGCGCCGAGATCTCCGCGCGCCCGAAGCTCGCGAAGCCGTCGAGCGAGGCGACCTTGTAGACGTTCGCGATCCGGCCTTCGGCGAGGGTGGACTCGAAGCTGGCGCGCGCCAGCGGCGTTGCGACGCCGCCGGCTTCGGCGATCAGGCCGCGCAGCTCGTCCTCGTGAGCCTCGCTCAGCAGGACCTCGCGCGGGGCGAGGCGGGCAAGCATCGGCCCGAGGCGCAGGCGCGGGCAGGGGGCGACGGTCACGTCTCCGGTCGAGAGATCGACCCAGGCAAAGGCGCCCTCGCCGCGAATGTCGGAAAAGGCCGCGAGGTAATTGTGCCGCCGGCTTTCGAGCAGGCTTTCCTCGGTCAGCGTGCCCGGGGTGACGAGCCGGACGACCTCGCGCCGCACCACGGATTTCGAGCCGCGCTTGCGGGCCTCCGCCGGATCCTCGGTCTGTTCGCAGACGGCGACACGGAAGCCCTTGCGGATGAGGGTGAGCAGGTAGCCCTCCGCGGCGTGGACCGGCACGCCGCACATCGGGATATCCTCGCCGAGATGCTTGCCGCGCTTGGTGAGCGCAATGTCGAGGGCGGCGCTCGCCGCCTCGGCATCCTCGAAGAAAAGCTCGTAGAAATCGCCCATCCGGTAGAAGAGCAGCGCATCGGCGTGCCCTGCCTTGATCTCCAGATACTGCGCCATCATCGGCGTGACGACCGCGTTCATGTCTCGTCCCGTGTCCTGCTGCCCCTGACCGGCGCGGACTCGATCACGCGCGGGCGGGGAAGGCAACCCGAACCGGTGCCGGTTCGGCGCGGGCGGTTCAGATCAACGGCCGGATCGGCGGCGGCGCGTTCTCGATCCCGGCGATATCCGCGAGCCTCTCGCGGTCGAAGATCTCGAGCTTCTTCGTCTTCCAGGAGGCGACCTGCAAAGCGCGCAGGCGCGAGAGCGTCTTGTTGGTGTGGACGAGCGACAGGCCGAGCGCATCGGCGAGGTCTTCCTGCGTGAAGGGCATGTCCATTGAGGTCTTCGTCGCGATCCCGACGTCGAGCGCCCGGCCATGCAGCATGTGGAGCGCATGGGCGACGCGTTCGAGCGCGCTCCGCCGTCCGACGGTCACCAGCTGATCGCCGAGGAAGTGCTCCTCGCGCGCGGCAAGCCAGGTCACGTCGAAGCTGCGCTCGGGCTGCTCGCCGAACATGCGGTAGAGATCGGCGCGGTTGAAGACGCAGAGATGCATGGCGGAGACGGCGGTGACGGAATGCTGCATCTCGGCCATCACTGCCGCCTGGAGCCCGATGAAGTCACCCGGCAGCACGAAGCCGATCACCTGCCGCCGCCCGTCCTCGAGGGTCTTGAAGCGGATCGCGGTGCCTTCGAGCACGGTGTAGAGATGCGGGCTCGACGTGCCCTCGAGCACGATCGGCGTGTCGCGATCGACCCTCAGCTCCCCCGCCTTGAAGGTTTCCATGAAGGCAAGCTCTGACGCGCTGAAAGGCGAAAAGCACGGCATCGCGCGAAGACGGCAGTCGTGACAGGGCACACGGGGCGGATTATGTCCGTTTTTTTTCATTTGATATGTCGCAGTTACATGTCTTCACGCGGAGGACACCCCAAGCTGAGGCCATGACGGTCGGGCCCTGACCCGACTTTACATGCGTATCCACGCTAGGGGGAGGCATTTCATTGAAAAAACCGGAGGATGAATTTCTGAGCAAGGTCGTCGCGCTGATGCCGAGATTGCGGAATTTCGCCATCGGTCTCTGCCGGGACGCGGTGGAGGCGGACGACCTCGTGCAGGAGACGGTCCTGCGTGCGATCCAGAGCCGGCGCAGTTTCCAGACCGGAAGCAATCTCGGGGCCTGGATGATGACGATACTGCGCAACTGTTTCCTGTCGGACATGCGCCGGTCGCAGCGGGCCCGGCTGGCACTGAGCCAGATCGTCGCGCCGGCGGGCGTCCTTGCCGCCACTCAGGAAAGCGCGCTCCAGCTCCAGGAAGTGGCTCGCCACATCGCGGGGCTGCCCGCGGCACAGCGACGGCCGCTGCTGATGATCGGCGTTGCGGAGGCGAGCTATGCCGAGGTGGCCGCCCATTGCGGCTGTTCGGTCGGCACGGTCAAGAGCCGGGTCAGCCGCGCCCGCCAGCGCCTGGTAGACGCCGCGGGGTGAGGCCTGCTGCGGGGGATAAAGGGCCTCAGCCCTTCATCCCGTCCCAGAAGTTCTTCACGCGGCTGAAGAAGTCGTGTGTTTCCGGGCTGTTGTCCTTGCCCGCCTCGTCGAACTCCTTGAGGAGCTCCTTCTGGCGGTGGCTGAGGTTGACCGGCGTCTCGACCCGGAGCTCGATGTAGAGATCGCCGTGGCCGGCGCCGCGCAGTGCGGGCATGCCCTTGCCGCGCAGCCGGAGCTGCTTGCCGGTCTGCACCCCGGCCGGAACCTTTACCCGGGTCCGCCCGCCATCGAGCGTCGGGGCTTCGATCTCGCCGCCAAGCGCAGCGGTCGTCATCGAGACCGGAATGCGGCAGAAGAGGTTCTGGTTGTCGCGCTCGAAGATCGCATGATCGGCGACCTCGATGAAGATGTAGAGATCGCCCGCCGGTCCACCGCGCAGCCCCGCATCGCCCTCGCCCGCCAGCCGGATCCGCGTGCCGGTCTCGACGCCGGCGGGGATGTTGACATTGAGCGTGCGATCCTTGCGCACCCGGCCCGCGCCGGCGCAGGAGCCGCAGGGATTCTTGATGATCTGGCCGCGGCCCTGACAGGTCGGGCAGGTGCGCTCGACGGTGAAGAAGCCCTGCTGCGCCCGAACCTTGCCCATGCCTGAGCAGGTCGGGCAGGTGGCGGGTTCCGCGCCGCCCTCGGCGCCGGTGCCATGGCAGACCTCGCAGACGACGCTGCCCGGAACGGTCACGGTCGCCTGCTTGCCGCGGAAGGCTTCCTCGAGCGAGAGGCGGAGGTTGTAGCGCAGATCCGAGCCGCGCGAGGCGCGCTGGCCGCCGCGCGCCCGTGCTCCGCCGCCGCCACCCATGAAATCGCCGAAGAGATCGTCGAAGACGTCGGAGAAGGCGGAGGCGAAATCCGCATTGGCACCTGCGCCGCGGAAGCCGCCTGCGCCGGGCCCGGCGCTGCCATTCTCGAAGGCGGCATGGCCGTAGCGGTCGTAGGCGGCCTTCTTGTTGCCGTCCTTCAGGACGTCATAGGCCTCGTTGACTTCCTTGAACTTCGTCTCGGCGTGCGGATTGTCCTGGTTGCGGTCAGGATGCAATTCCATGGCCTTCTTGCGGAAAGCCTTCTTGATCTCTGTCTCGGTCGCGGTTCTCGTTACGCCGAGCACCTCGTAATAGTCACGTTTCGCCATGCGGGCGAGCTCCCCTGCAACAGCAAAATGGCCCCCTCGAATCGAGAGGGCCACCCTGCGGGATCAACCGGATCAGGACTTCTTGTTGTGGTCGTCGCCCAGATCCTCGAAATCGGCGTCGACAATGTCGTCGTCCTGGCCCGAGGTGGAGTTGCCCGTCGCGCCATCGGGGCCGGCATCGTCCTGGCCGGCCATCTCTTCGGCCTGCGCCTTGTAGATCGCCTCGCCGAGTTTCATCGACGCTTCGGTCACGTCCTGGATGCGGGCGCGGATCGCTTCCGGATCGTCCTTCTCCATCGCTTCCTTCAGCGTCTTGATGGAGAGCTCGATCGCCTCGATCGTGGTCGGATCGACCTTGTCGCCATGCTCCTTGATCGACTTCTCGGTGCCGTGGATCAGGCTTTCGCCCTGGTTCCGGGCCTCGACCAGCTCGCGGCGCTGCTTGTCGGCCTCGGCATTCTCCTCGGCGTCCTTGACCATCTTCTCGATGTCCTCGTCGGAGAGACCGCCCGAGGCCTGGATGGTGATCTTCTGTTCCTTGTTGGTGCCCTTGTCCTTCGCCGACACGGAGACGATGCCGTTGGCGTCGATGTCGAAGGTCACCTCGATCTGCGGCACGCCGCGCGGGGCAGGCGGGATCTGCTCGAGATTGAACTGGCCGAGCATCTTGTTGTCGGCCGCCATCTCGCGCTCACCCTGGAAGACCCGGATGGTCACGGCGTTCTGGTTGTCTTCCGCAGTCGAGAAGATCTGGCTCTTCTTGGTCGGGATCGTGGTGTTGCGGTCGATGAGGCGCGTGAACACGCCGCCGAGCGTCTCGATGCCGAGCGAGAGCGGGGTCACGTCGAGAAGCACAACGTCCTTCACGTCGCCCTGGAGCACACCGGCCTGGATCGCCGCACCCATGGCAACGACCTCGTCAGGGTTCACACCCTTGTGCGGCTCCTTGCCGAAGAACTTCGTAACTTCCTCGATGACCTTCGGCATGCGGGTCATGCCGCCGACGAGCACGACCTCGTCGATCTCGGATTTCGAGATGCCGGCATCCTTGAGCGCCGCGGCGCAGGGCTTCATCGAGCGGGCGATCAGATCGCTGACCAGGCTTTCGAGCTTGGCGCGGGTCAGCTTCAGCACGAGGTGCAGCGGCTGATGCGTCTTCGGGTCCATCGAGATGAACGGCTGGTTGATCTCGGTCTGCGACGAGGACGAAAGCTCGATCTTGGCCTTTTCGGCGGCTTCCTTCAGGCGCTGGAGCGCCATCTTGTCCTTGGTCAGGTCGACGCCGTTCTCTTTCTTGAACTCGTCGGCGAGATACTGGACGATCCGCATGTCGAAGTCTTCACCACCGAGGAACGTGTCGCCGTTGGTGGACTTCACCTCGAAGAGGCCCTCGTCGATCTCGAGGATCGAGATGTCGAAGGTGCCGCCGCCGAGGTCGTAGACCGCGATCGTCTTGGTGCCTTCCTTGTCGAGCCCATAGGCGAGCGCAGCCGCGGTCGGCTCGTTGATGATGCGCAGCACCTCGAGGCCCGCGATCTTGCCGGCGTCCTTGGTGGCCTGACGCTGGGCGTCGTTGAAGTAGGCGGGAACGGTGATGACCGCCTGGGTCACGGTCTCGCCGAGGTAGCTCTCGGCGGTTTCCTTCATCTTCTGGAGCGTGAAGGCCGAGATCTGGCTCGGAGAATACTTTTCACCCTTCACCTCGAGCCAGGCATCGCCATTGGCGCCCGAGACGATCTTGTAGGGGACCATCTCCTTGTCCTTCGCGACCATGGCGTCATCGTAGCGGCGGCCGATGAGGCGCTTCACGGCGAAGAGAGTGTTTTCGGAGTTGGTGACAGCCTGGCGCTTCGCGGCCTGGCCGACCAGACGCTCGTCGTCCGTGAAGGCGACGATCGACGGGGTGGTGCGGGCGCCCTCGGAGTTCTCGATGACCCGCGGCTGGCTCCCGTCCATGATGGCGACGCAGGAGTTCGTTGTACCGAGGTCGATTCCGATGACTTTCGACATGTGTATTCCTTTCGTGCGGCGATCGCGCAGGGCAGGTCCGGGCATGGCCCCCGCCCCGCATCCCTTGACCGGGCCTCACGATTTCGTGCGGATCCCGGGGTCTGCAGGTATATAGGATCGGTATTCTGGCCCTGCAAGCAGTCCGGCGGGCGGGCTCCGGCGTTTTTTCGAGCGGTTTGTCGGCGGAAATGATCGAAGATCGCGGATTTATCATTCATCAGGGCGCGATCCCGGCCGACGCGCAGGAGCGGCTTGTCGCGGATATCCGGGCGGTTGCCGCCGCGGCGCCGTTCTTTTCGCCCGAGACCCGCGGAGGCCGGCGGATGAGCGTGCGGATGACCTCGGCCGGGCGCTACGGCTGGTTCAGCGATCGCCGCGGCTACCGGTATGTTGAGCGCCATCCCTCCGGCGTGCCCTGGCCACCGATCCCGGAAAGCGTGCTCGCGCTCTGGCGCACGTACGGCAGCAGGGCGCGCGATCCCGACTGCTGTCTCGTCAACTATTATGGCGCGGGGGCGAAGATGGGGCTTCACCGAGATGCCGACGAGGCGGACTTCTCCTGGCCGGTGCTCTCGATCAGCCTCGGCGATCCGGCGCGGTTTCGCATGGGAGGCCCGGAACGCAGCGATCCTTCCCGCTCGATTCCGCTCGAAAGTGGCGATGTGGTGGTGATCGGCGGTGCGGCCCGGCTCTCCTATCACGGCATCGACCGCATCGCCTTCGGCGGCAGTCGCCTGCTTCCGAAGGGCGGCCGGATCAATCTCACCCTGCGCGTGGTGGACTGAGCTCAGCGCGTGAGCGAGCAGCAGCCGGCGAGGAGTTGCAGGCTGTTTCCGGTTTCGAGCAGGAGATTTGCCGCAAGCCCGTAGCGATGCACCCCGGCCGCGCTCTCGCTGCAGTCGGCGGCGGTGAGGCTGAGCGTCGCCCGGCTCCCGTCATTTTCGGCAAGGATCATCCGCGCGGCGCTCCCGGAATCTTCGGGAGATATGCGCGCGACGATATCGAAGCCGTGCTCGAGATTGTCGGGGAGGGCAAGCGAGGCGCCGTCGTCAAGGATCTGGAACCACCAGCGCGGCGTGGTGCCGAAGCAGGCGAGCACCTGTGGCGCCGTGGTGTCGCTCCAGACCGGATTGCTCAGCTGCAGGTTCTCCTGCGCGACCCAGCCGGTGTGCTCGTGCATGTTGATACGTGCCCAGCGGCCATCGGGATCGGTTGCGACAACCTCGATGCCGCGGCCGTCCGCGGGCAGGAACCCGAGCTCCTCGCTCGCCGGATCGGGTTCGGCATGGACCACCAGCACGCTGCCGGGCGGCACGCCGATCACCTCGAAGAGCGCCGGAAGCTGGATCGCGCCGGCGGCAGCGGGCGCGAGGACGAGTGCGGCGATTGCCGGGCGCAGGGGGGATCTCAAGGCTGGCCCAGTTCCGGCAGCGGGCGTTTCCGGCCCGCCTCGTCCACCGCGACGAAGATGAACCGGGCCTGCGTCACCCGGCAATGCTCGCCCGAAGGCTGCCGCCGGATCCAGGCCTCGACGCAGATGGTCATCGAGGTCGTGCCCTCGCGGACCATCTCGGCGTAGATCGTGAGAATGTCCCCGACGCGCACCGGCTGCTGGAAGGTCATGCCATCGACCGCGATCGTCGCGACGCGCCCCCGCGCCCGGGTGCGTGCCAGCACGGAGGAGCCGAGGTCCATCTGGGACATGAGCCAGCCGCCGAAGATATCGCCATTCGCGTTGGTGTCCGCAGGCATGGCAATGGTCTGCAGCGTAAGCTCGCCGTGCGGCATGGTGTCCGTCATGGGCGGGATATCCTCCTTGGCAGGTTTGCGCGCACCGGCGTGCCGCGCTCGCAGGGTGTCTGGATCGGATGTTTACAAAATGCGCGCGGCTGGTCCATAGCTGCCTCGATATGACAATCGCGGCGCGTCTGGCTGCTGCCCGTGCCGCCCAGTCCGGTCAGAAGGGTTCCAGGTTCATGGATTATGCAGGTATCGTCGCCACCATCCGCAAGCTCGCGCTCGAGGCCGGGTCGGCCATTCTCGAGGTCTACAACCGCGACGATTTCGAGGTCCGCTCGAAATCCGACGAGTCTCCGGTGACCGAGGCCGACGAACTCGCCGACCGGCTGATCTCTGCGGGCCTCAAGGCGGCGCATCCCGAGATCCCGATCGTCACCGAGGAGCAGGCCGATACCCACGGGCAGGCACACCCTGTCTTCTTCCTCGTCGACCCGCTCGACGGAACCAAGGAATTCATCAAGCGCCGCGGCGATTTCACCGTCAACATCGCGCTGATCGAGAACGGCGTGCCGACCCGCGGCGTCGTCTATGCCCCGGCCAAGGAACGCCTGTTCTATACCGACGCCGATGGCCGCACCGTCGAGGAAGCCGCGCCGCATGATCCGGCGGCACCCGGCGCGACCACGCCGCTTTCGGTCTCGACACCGGATCCGGAGGCGCTCGTCGTCGTCGCCTCGAAGTCGCACCGCGATCAGGCGACCGATGACTACATCAATCGGTACAAGGTCTCGGATTTCCGCTCCGCCGGGTCGTCGCTCAAGTTCTGCCTCGTGGCGGCGGGCGAGGCCGATCTCTATCCGCGCCTCGGCCGGACCATGGAGTGGGACACCGCGGCGGGTCAGGCCGTGCTCCTCGGCGCCGGCGGCCGCGTGGTGCGTTTCGACAGCCATGAGCCGCTCATTTATGGCAAGGGTGGCTTCGAGAACCCGTTCTTCATCGCGACCGCGCCGGGGATCGACCTGCTGAAGGGCTGAACGCGCATGTCCGTTCTCATTGTCATCCCGGCCCGCTACGCCTCGACCCGCTATCCCGGCAAGCCGCTGGCCGAATTGCGCGGGGCGACGGGCGAGGCGCGCAGCCTTGTGCGCCGGAGCTGGGATGCGGCGATGTCGGTGCCGGGCATCGCCCGGGTCGTCGTGGCGACGGACGACGAGCGGATCGCCGCCGCCGCCCGCGCCTTTGGCGCCGAAGTGGTGATGACGCCGGAAAGCTGCCGCAACGGCACCGAACGCTGCGCGGCGGTGGTCGAAGCCATCGGCTCGGAGCACGATATCGTCGTCAATCTCCAGGGCGATGCGCCCCTCACGCCGCACTGGTTCGTCTCCGCGCTCGTCGCGGCAATGGAGGCCGATCCCTCCTGCCCGGTGGCGACGCCCGTGCTGCGCTGCGATGCCGCCGCGCTGGCCGGTTTTCTCGAGGATCGCCGCCACGGACGGGTCGGCGGAACGACCGCGGTATTCGACCGCAATCACAACGCCTTGTATTTTTCCAAGGAGGTCCTTCCCTTCACCGGGCGCGTGCTGGGTGAGGGCGACGAGATCCCCGTCTTCCACCATGTCGGCGTCTATGCCTACCGTCCGGCGGCGCTTCTGGCCTATGCAGACTGGGCGCCGGGGCACCTGGAGGGCTGGGAAGGGCTGGAGCAGCTCCGCTTCATGGAGAACGGCGTCCTGGTGCGCTGCGTCGAGGTGGATGGCCAGGGTCGTGCATTCTGGGAGGTGAATAATCCTTCCGATATTGATCGCGTTGAGGGTATATTCAGGGAATTGGGCATTTCTTGAAACAAAACACTTCGTTCAGCACTTAACGCGTTGCAGCAAGAATCTTATGGGAAATCGGAGAGGATTCGTGTTAGCCAGCCACGGTAAGATAACCCGGTCCGTCCGGGTTTGGGTTCTTTGAGTGATGGGGATTGGGATGACAAATCGAGTGACCAAGGCGGTCCTTCCCGTAGCGGGTTTCGGGACACGTTTCCTTCCGGCGACGAAGTCCGTGCCTAAGGAAATTCTTCCTCTGGTCGATCGGCCGCTCGTGCAATACGCGATCGACGAAGCACGCGCTGCCGGGATCAAGGAGTTCATCTTCGTGACGTCCCGCGGCAAGAGCGCGCTCGAGGATTACTTCGACAGCGCGCCCGAGCTCGAGCAGGCGCTGCTCGACGGCAAGAAGCATCACCTGATCGAACTGCTCAAGCAGACCAACATGGGCAGCGGCGCCGTTGCCTACATCCGCCAGCAGGAGCGCCGCGGCCTCGGCCATGCGGTATGGTGCGCCCGCCGCCTCATCGGCGACGAGCCCTTCGCGGTGATCCTGCCCGATGACGTGATCGACGCCGATACCCCCTGCCTCCAGCAGATGGTCGAAGCCTATGCCGAGACCGGCGGCAACATGGTTGCGGCGATGGAAGTCGAGCACAGCCGCGTTTCCTCCTACGGCATCCTCGATGTCGAGGACGCCACCGCCGCCTCGATGAAGGTCCGCGGCATGGTCGAGAAGCCGCAGCCCGAGGATGCACCTTCCGACATGGCCGTGATCGGCCGCTACATCCTTTCGCCGCAGGTGCTGACCAATCTCGATTCGATGGACACCGGTGCCGGGGGAGAGATCCAGCTCACCGACGCCATCGCGGCCGAGATCGGGCGGAGCAACAACGTCTACGGCTACCGCTTCAAGGGCCGCCGCTTCGACTGCGGCTCGAAGTCGGGCTACCTCCAGGCGACCGTTGCCTTCGGCATGGCGCGCGAGGATCTGCGCGAGGAGTTCGAGGAATTCCTGCGCGGCTACCTCCAGGTCGATGTGCCGAAACCGGCGATGCGCGCCGTCTGAGGTGCGATAGGGCACGCCGGCCCGTTTCGGGGCCGGCGGCCTTTCGCGCCTGCCGGCGGGCCCGGCTGATATCCGCCATCCAAACAGAGAAACGCCCGGTGCAGGATCCTGCACCGGGCGTTTCTCTGTTTGCGCTCGTTCCGGTCTGATGTGCCCCGGATGGGGCGGCTGCCCCGGAGGTGTCCGCCTCGGCGGAGGGACCCCCGGGGCTCAGGCCGCCTGTGAGCCCCTCTCTTCCGTCAGGATCGCGTAGAGCGCCGACGGTTCGAAGGTGGATCGGAGTTTGGCGCAGACCGCCTCGCTGCGCAGGGTCCGCGACACCCGCGCAAGCGCCTTGAGATGCTCGGCCCCGGCCGCCTCAGGGGCGAAGAGGGCAAAGACCAGATCGACCGGCTGGCGGTCGATCGCCTCGAAATCCACGGGCTTCTCGAGCCGGACGAAGAGCCCCTTCACCTGTTTCACATCGCCGAAACGGGCATGGGGAATGCCGACACCGCGCCCAACCCCGGTGGGGCCGAGCGCCTCGCGTTCCATGAGAGCACTGTAGGTGGCTGCGGAAGGCAGACCGTAGACGGATTCCGCCATATCGGCGATGTCCTGAAGCAGCCGCTTCTTGCTCGTCGCCTTGAGTGGAGCCCTTACGGCCTCCACGCTGATGATATCCGAAAGCTCCATCGACTGGGCTCCCTTACCACAAATCGTGTCTACTGGGAATTCCGCGGATCGATCCAGCCAATGTTCCCGTCTTCACGGGTGTAGACAACATTCACGCCGCCATGTTTCTCGTTGCGGAAAACGAGAAGCGGTGCGCCAGCGAGTTCCATCTGCATCACGGCCTCGCCGACCGAGAGATTGGGGACGCGCGTCTCCATCTCAGCGATGATGACCGGCTGCAGGGTCTCGGGCTCCGCATCTTCCGCATGGTCGTTGCCGGCGAGGATGTAGGACGGGGCGCCGATGGCCTCGATCGGATTCTCGCGGCTGCGGTGGTGATCCTTCAGCCGGCGCTTGTAGCGCCGCAGCTGCTTGTCCATCCGCTCGGTGCAGCCTTCGAACGAGGCGTAGATCTCGTTCGCACGCGACTTTGCCTGAACGGTGAGCCCTGTCGGAAGGTGTACCGAAAGGTCAGAGACGAATTCGTGCGCCTCCTTCGAAAAGGTCACGACGGCCTCCACGGGGCGGTCGAAATATTTTCCGACCGCTTCCTCGAGCCTGTCCTCGACGTGAGTACGCAGCGCGTCTCCCACGTCGATCTGTTTTCCGCTGACCTGTATGCGCATGTGTTTCTTACCCCCCCGAACGTATGCCTGTGGCTCGGCTCGGATCTGCCAATACGGGCGGACCCTATGGACGGGCTCCCTTGTCTTGTCAACCGCCGAGGCCCGCGCAGGTTGTGCACCGGAATCCTTTATATCCCGGAAAGACCTATCTTTCTGCGCCGGCGCTCGACCGAGGAAGGTATGCCCAGCACTGTACGGTATTTCGCAACCGTCCTTCGCGCAATATCTATCCCTTCCTCCTTGAGGAGCGCGACGAGCGTATCGTCCGAAAGCGGCTTCGCCGGCTTTTCCGCCTCCACCATCGCGCGAATGCGGGTCTGCACCGCCGTGGCCGAATGCGCCTCGCCGCCCGAGGCAGACGGGATCGCGGAGCTGAAGAAGAACCGCAGCTCGAAGACCCCCTGATCGCAGGCCAGATACTTGCTCGCGGCAACTCGGCTGATGGTCGATTCGTGCACACCAATCCGGTCCGCAACCGCGCGCTGCGTGAGCGGACGCATCGCCGCGACCCCATCGCTGAAGAAGCGCTCCTGCTGGAGCACGATCTCGGTTGCCACCTTGAGGATGGTCCGGGCCCGCTGCTCGAGCGCGCGCACCAGCCAGTTCGCGCTGCTGCGGCATTCGGAGATGAAGGCGCGGGCGCTCGTGGTGTCGCTGCCAAGATCGGCGACATAGGCGTTGTCGACAAGCACGCGGGGCAGGGTTTCGGTGTTGAGCTCGACCGAGAGCCCGGCGGGCCCCCGCGTGACGTAGATATCCGGCACCGCGGCCTGCACGGGCGCCGCGCCGAAGCGCAGGCCCGGTTTCGGATCGAGCGCGCGGAGCTCGTCGAGCATGTCGGAGATATCCTCGGCATCGACGCCGCAGAGCCGTTCGAGATCCTCCCGCCGCCCCTTTGCGGTGAGATGGAGGTTCGCGAGCAACGCCTCCATCGCCGGATCCAGCCGGTCGCGCTCGCGGAGCTGGAGCGCAAGGCATTCCTGGAGCGTGCGCGCCCCGACCCCCGTCGGCTCGCAGGCCTGCACCGCGCGGAGGCCGCGGGCGATCTGCGGCATGGTGAGCCGGTGCCGCTCCGCGATTTCCTGGGGTGGCACGCGCAGGTAGCCGTCGTCCTCGAGCTCGTCTGCGAGGATGAGGGCCGCCTCGAGCGTCGCCTCGTCGAGCCGCATGAACCTGAGCTGGGCCTGGATGTTCTCCCAGAGCGTCGTGTCGGCCGCCACACGCTGGATCATGTCGTCGGCGGTGGTATCCCCCGATCCACCGCCACCGGGCGCTGCAGGGCCTGTGAGCGGCGCTGCGGGCCGGATGTCGATGAGGGGGTTCTTCTCGACCTCGGCCGAGACATATTCCGCCAGCTCCACATTCGACATCTGCAGCAGCTTGATGGATTGCTGGAGCTGAGGGGTCATCACCAGCGTCTGCTGCTGGCGGAACTCCATGCGGGGGCTCAGTGCCATGGGCGCTCCCCTTTCATGACGTGGGCCAGCCGATTCCGGCTACATCTGGAAGTTCTCACCCAAGTAGACCCGCCGCACATTTTCGTCCTGAACGACCTCCTCGGGCGTGCCCGTCATCAGGACGCTGCCGCCGTGGAGGATATAGGCACGATCCACGATTTCCAGCGTTTCTCGCACGTTGTGATCGGTGATGAGCACCCCGATCCCGCGGTCCTTGAGATGCCGCACCAGCGCGCGGATGTCGCTCACCGCCAGCGGATCGACGCCCGCGAAAGGCTCGTCGAGCAGGACGAACTTCGGCTGCGAGGCAAGGCAGCGCGCGATCTCCACGCGGCGCCGCTCGCCGCCCGAGAGCGCGACCGCCGGGGTGCGCCGCAGATGGGTTATGGAGAATTCGCCCATGAGCTCGTCGAGCATCTCGTGCTGTTTTTCCGGGTCGCGGATGGTGAGCTGGAGGATCGAGCGGATGTTGTCCGCCACCGTCAGCCCGCGGAAGATCGAGGCCTCCTGCGGCAGATAGCCGATGCCGATCCGCGCCCGGCGATACATCGGCAGCCAGGTGACATCGCGCCCGTCGACCATGACCGTGCCCGCATCGGGTGGCACGAGACCGGCGATGGCGTAGAAGCAGGTCGTCTTGCCCGCACCGTTCGGCCCGAGCAGCGCGGCCACCTCGCCGCGGTGTACCGAGAGCGAGACATCGCGCAGCACCGGCCGCCGCCGGTAGCTCTTGGCAAGCCCGATGACATGGAGGCCGCCGTCGGCCGCGTGGCTTTCCACCACCGGGTCGGGAACAGCCCTCATTGCGTGGTGCCCGGATTGAAGACGGTGCGCACCCGCCCCTCGAACCGCGCCGTGCCGGAGGTGAGATCGAGCTGCATCGATTCGCTTGCCAGTGCGTTCGGCCCCTGGGTCAGCAGGACATTGCCCTGCATGTCGATGACCCCCCGGGCCACCTCGTAGGTCGCGCGATCGGCCTCCGCCGCCTCCTGGCCATTGGTGACGGTGACCGTCCCTTCGGCCTCCAGCCGCGAGATCTGCCCGCCCTGGCCCGCCTCGGTCTCGGCATATTCGACCTGGATGCGATCGGCGCCCATCTTCAGAACCCCCTGCGCCACCCGCACGGTGCCGGTGAAGACCGCGGTTCCGGCGGCCTGATCGAGGTCGAGATGCTCGGCCGAGACCTCGACCGGCTTGCTCGTGTCGATCTTCTCCGTCCCGAAGGCGACCGATGTCTGCTGCGCGGCGACAGGGCCCCCGAGCAGGGAGAGCAGGGCAAGCGGGAGAAGGGCGTGTCGGGCGATCATCTGGGCGTATCCGTGTCCTGAGCTCCGGCGTCGGGCGGATCGTATATGACACGCACGCCATTTCCGAATGAAAAGAGGCGGATATCCTTTTCCGCCCCCGAGGGCGCGATCCGAAGCGTGCCCGAGGCGATATCGCCGAACGGCCCGGTGGTCTGGACCTCGTCGCTGCCCTCGATGATGCCCTTCGCGAGGTCGATCGAGAGCCGGTCGGCGGCGAGATCGTAGCCATTCGCGCCCTGGAGGCGCACATCGCCCGCAAGCTCCAGGATCTGGCTTGCGATCTCGAGTTCGCCGCCCTGCGCGGTCACGTCGAGCCGCTGGCCGTCGGCGAAGGTGATCTCGCCCGCGAGATTGGTGATCGAGGCCCGCGTCGGCGGCGCGGCATCAGGCTGCACCAGATCGGCGGTGAACCGGAACCGGTCGCCGGAGCGGGTGGTGCCGGTGAAGGTCGGGTTGCTGATCTGCAGACCCTGGCCGAGCCGGTCGAGATCGGTCTCGGAAAAGATGATCTCCCCACCCTGATCCCCATCCGGCTGGATCAGGAAGATGCTCAGCAGCATGGCTGCGGCGATGAGCGGAAGGCCCACCTTCAGGATGGCGACGATCCGTGTGTGCAGCCCCGGCCCCTGCGCCATGGCTCAGGTCACGCCGGCGCGCAGGCAGTCGTGCACATGCAGGATGCCCACCGGACGCTTGGGCGCGTCGCCGGCGACGGCGAAGAGACAGGTGATCTTCTTCGCGTTCATGACCCCAAGCGCCTCGGAGGCCAGCGCCTCGGCCGTGATCGTCGAGGGATGGCGCGTCATCACGTCCTCGACCCGCCGCTCGAGCAGCCCGTCGAGATTGCGCCGCAGGTCGCCGTCGGTGACGATCCCGGCCAGCGCCCCCGCGCCATCGGTGACGCCGACGACGCCGAAGCCCTTGCGCGTCATCTCGATCAGCGCCTCGCCCATGCCGGTGCCCGCGGGCACGAGCGGCAGTTCCTCGCCGCTGTGCATGAGATGGCCGACCGTCGCGAGCCGCGCTCCGAGCCGACCGCCGGGATGGAAGGCGCGGAAATCCTCCGGGGTGAACTCGCGATGCTCCATGAGGGCGACCGCGAGCGCATCGCCGAGCGCGAGCGTCATCGTCGTCGAGGTGGTGGGGGCGAGCCCGACCGAACAGGCCTCGGCTGCGGGCGGCAGGGTGAGCCGGATGTCCGACTGGCGCATGAGCGTGCTCTCGGCCCGGCTCGCGATGCCGATGAGCGGGATCCCGAAGCGGCGGCAATAGGCGATCATGTCGGAAAGCTCGGCCGTCTCACCCGAATTGGAGAGCAGCATCACCACGTCATCGGTGGTGATCATGCCGAGATCGCCGTGGCTCGCCTCCGCGGGATGGACGAACATCGCCGGCGTGCCGGTCGAGGCGAAGGTCGCGGCGATCTTGCGCGCGACATGCCCCGACTTGCCCATGCCCGAGACGATGAGCCGCCCCGGCGCGCGCAGCACGGCCTCGATCGCGCGGGCAAACGGTGCGCCGAGCCCGTCCGCCAGCGATTCGCTCAAGAGCTCGAGCGCAGAGGCTTCGACATCGATCACGCGGCGCCCGGTCGCGATGAGCCGTTCGGGATCGGGCAGGGTGGGCGCGTGCTTCATCGGCCCCGCTCCTTCAGGAATGTGCGAAGATGTCCTGCTCGTCCCAGCCCGCAATGTCGAGCGCGGCGCGATGGGGCAGGAAGTCGAAACAGGCCCGCGCGAGCTCCGTGCGGCCCTCGCGGGCGAGGCGGGCATCGAGCACCGCCTTCAGCCGGTGAAGGTAGAGCACGTCCGAGGCGGCATACTCGAGCTGCGCAGCCGTCAGATCCTTCGCGCCCCAGTCGCTCGACTGCTGCTGTTTCGAGATATCGACCTCGATGAGCTCGCGGGTGAGCTCCTTGAGCCCGTGCCGGTCGGTATAGGTCCGCACGAGCTTCGAGGCGATCTTGGTGCAGTAGACCGGCGTGGTCAGCACACCGAAGCGGTGCAGCAGCACCGCGATGTCGAACCGGCCGAAATGGAAGAGCTTGAGCTGCTTCGGATTGGCCAGCATCCTGCAGAGATTCGGCGCCTCGGTCTGGCCCTGACGGATCTGGACCATGTGCGCATCGCCGTCACCGGCGGAAAGCTGGACGAGGCAGAGACGGTCGCGGTGCGGCACGAGCCCCATGGTCTCGCTGTCGATCGCAACGACGGGGCTGAGATCGAGCCCGTCCGGCAGATCGCCCTTGTGAAGGTGGTTTGCCATGGAGGTCTCCGTCCGCTCCCTGTCGCCGCGCCCGTAATCAGCGGCGCGCGGGCCCGCGCGGAGATCTTGGTGCCCAGGAGAAGACTCGAACTTCCACTTCCTTTCGGAAACTGGCACCTGAAGCCAGCGCGTCTACCAATTCCGCCACCTGGGCAGGTGCCGTCAGTGGCGGGGATGTATCGCCCGCGCCGGGCAGTGTCAACGGGCCGCGCCCGGCTTCGCGCGGAAAAATCGTGCCTTTCCGCGGCGGGATTGACAGGCCGCCGGCTGCCGGCCCAGCCTCTGCGTCATGACGGATCACGAACTTCATTCGGCCTGGATCGATACGAGCGGCCGGACGGGCGGCGAAACCGGCGACCGGCCGGTCTTTCCCTGGTGGAGCCTCACGAAAACCGCGATCGCAACCTGCGTGATGCAGCGCGCGGAGGCGGGCAAGGCCGATCTCGATGCCGCGCTGCCCGATGCGCCCTATAGCCTGCGCCAGCTCCTCCAGCACCGCGCGGGCCTGCCCGATTATGGCGGGCTCGCGGCCTATCACCTCGCGGTGCGGCGTGGCGACCTGCCCTGGCAGCGCTGGCAGCTCCTCGCCGCCGCGGGCGCGGAAACGCAGGCCTGGCCCCCCGGCACGCGCTTTGCCTATTCCAACATTGGCTATCTCTACCTGCGCGAATGGCTCGAGGAACAGGAGAGCGCTCCGCTTGCCGAGATCCTTGCCCGCAGGATCGCGGCGCCGCTCGGGCTCGCTTCCACCCGACTGGCCGAAACGCCGGAAGCGTTTGCCGCGGTCCACTGGCCCGCGCTCGAAGGCTACGATCCCGGCTGGGTCTACCACGGCTGCCTGATCGGCCCGGCGCTCGAGGCGGCGCGTTTCGTGCACGGCCTTGCCACGGGCGCGCTGGTCGCGCCCGAAACCCTGGAGGAGATGCGCCGCCCGCTGCCCGTCGGCGGCCCGATGGGTGCACGGCCCTGGCGCACGCCCGGCTACGGCCTCGGGCTCATGGCGGGTGGCATGAGCGGGGCAGGGCGCGTCTTCGGTCATTCAGGCGGCGGCCCGTTCTCGACGAACGCGGTCTATCACCTGATGGACGCCACCCCGCCCCTCACCATCGCCTGTTTCGCAGGGGAAGAGGACGAGAGCTCCGCCGAGGCCGGCGTCGTGCGGGTGGGCCGCGCCATCGGCGCGCTCGCCTGAGCTCAGCGGCCGAAGAGCTTCATCACCGGCGGCACCAGCACATGCAGGATCGGGATCAGCAGCAGCCCGACCGCAAGCCCGATCGCACCGGCAGCCGCAGCCCCCACCAGCCATTCGACCACGGGTGTGAGTGATTCGGGCACGGCATGGCCCGCCTTCACCGCAAGCTCATGGATGAAATGCGCCGGGGCCGTGAGCCCGAAGGCCTCAACCCCATGGAGCAGGATGCCGCCGCCGACCCAGATCATGGCGGCGGTGCCGACCACCGCGAGCACGCGGAGGAAGACCGGCATCCCCCGCACCAGACCCACGCCCACCGCGCGCCCGATCCGGGTGAAGATCCCGTCCCCCTCGCGCCGCGCCAGCGCCAGCCCGATGTCGTCGGCCTTCACGATCAGCGCGACAGAGCCATAGACCCCGAGCGTGACGAATATCCCGACCAGCGCCAGCGCCGCGGCGCGGACGAGAAAGCTGCCGTCGGGGATCGCCGAAAGCGTGATCGCCATGATCTCGGCGGAGAGGATGAAATCGGTGTTGATCGCGCTCTTGACCTTCTGATCCTCGAGCGCTGCGGCATCCGCAGGCGCGGGTTCGGTCTTCGCCTCATGCGCATGGGCCTTGTGCGGCACCACCACCTCGTAGACCTTTTCCGCCCCTTCATAGGACAGGTAGAGCCCGCCGAGCATCAGAAGCGGCGTGATCGCCCAGGGCGCGAAGAGTGCGAGCAGGAGCGCGATGGGCAGCAGGAAGACGAGCTTGTTGCGCAGCGAGCCCTTGGTGATCTTCACGATGATCGGCAGTTCGCGTTCGGCGGCAAAGCCCACGACATAGCGCGGCGTGACCGCGGCGTCGTCGATCAGGACCCCGGCGGATTTCGCGCCAGCCTTGGCCGCATGGCCGATCACGTCGTCGACCGAGGCGGCCGCGACCTTGGCGAGCCCTGCGACATCATCGAGTAGCGCGAGCAGTCCGACGCTCATTCCTGTCCCTTCCCTCTTGCCCTCATGCCGAGCGCCCCGGCCCGCCGGTGGCGAGACTAGACCACCGCTCCGTCCCGAACCATATGGCGCGGGTTTTTCTTCCCGGCCGGCGTGCGCCCCGCTAGGCTGCCGAAGCTGCCGCCTGGCATCGAAAGGGAGAACGACGATGGGCCTTACAAAGTTTCTTGCTGCCGGAACGGCGGCGCTCACCCTTGCCGCCTGTGCGGGCGGTGGCGGCGCGGATGGCGCCAGCGGCCAGCAGGCCTGCACGGACCGATTCTCCGAATCGGTCAACATCCCGGCAAGCCACGTTCTTGCGACGTTCCTCGAGACGAATCAGGAAGGCAACGCCGTCTACAACCTGCAGAACACGGATGGCGACGAGCGCGGCACCTGCGAGGTCGACAGCTCGGGCACTGTGGTGAATCTCAGTCTGGGCGGCTGATCCGGATCGGTTGCGGCGGGGGCCTTCGGGCCTTCGGGCCTGCGCCGCTCCGGCGCAGGGCGCCGGACATGCGTCGGGGGGAATTCCCCCCTCAAGGAACCCCCCCGACAGCAACGTGCGGACTATAGACCCCAGTACGCGGCTTTCCAGGTGCGCGGCACAAGCTCGGCGAACCCCACACCCGCAGAGCTGCGCACATTCGCTTTTCCTGAAATTCCGCAGGCCCGCACGACCCTCGGATCCGAAGATCCTCGGTGCAATGGAATAGGCAATCCGTGCTGCTGTGGAGGGCGATGGTATGATAACAGGCTCTTCTGCCTTGGCCATCGATGCTGCCGACTATGCCAGAATCCGCAGAACAGTCAATGAACATCTCTCCGGCATTCGCGTCAAAATTGCGCTTTCGCAGCTGCATCAAATCGGCTTTCGGAAAGGTGTTGTTTGCTTCCACGCGCTAACGGTTTTCCGACAACGAACCGCGCCGGGGGCTGCCGGAAATGACGAGACGAAAACGACAAGGCTGCACGCGTGCCTTCCTTCGGGCACTGCGAACGCGCCCGGAGCCGCGCGACCTGCGGGCCGTGATGGCGCGGGTTCCCCAGGGGACAGCTGTCGGCGCGATCTCGGTGCTGGTCTTCGTCACATATGCCTGGCCGTCGGTCGGGGGTGGGCCGCTGGCGATCTGGGGCGGGCTGACACTCATCTGCGGCGCGCTGGCCGCCAGTGTCGCCTTGTCGCTTGCCCGCTATGACGACGATATCGTCTCGCGCCGCCTCTTGCGGAAGCTCGTCTTCGCCGCGATCCTGACGGCTTCGCCCTGGGCCGTGCTCGCGCTCGTCACCGCGACCGCCGGCACGCCGTCCGAGCTGCGCATGCTCGCGATCGTGCTCTGTATCGGCAGGGTTGCTGGCGCGACGCTCATCCTCCACCGGTTCTTTGCGGCCTGCCTCGCCTATCAGACAACGGTGCTCGCGGCCCTGCTCCTCTCTACCCTGCACGTGGGCCTTGCCACCGAATGGGCGCTCGCGGCGGTCTCGATGCTGCTCGGCGGGTATCTCGCGATCACGGCCTGGTGCGTCGGCGAGACCTCGCGCGAGCGGGATGCGTCGCACAAGGCGCTCGAGGAGGCCAATGACCGCATCGCGCGTCTCGCCTATGTCGATCACGTCACCGGCCTTCCCAACCGCAAGGCCTTCATGGACCGGCTCGTCGAAGCGATCGCGGAGGCCGAGGTCACCGGCACGAAATTCGCCGTCTTCATGCTCGATCTCGACCGGTTCAAGAACATCAACGACACGTTCGGCCACCAGATCGGCGACGCGCTGCTTGCGCTCGTCGGCCGGAGGCTTGCCGCCCGCCTCGGGCCGCGTGACGTGCTCGCCCGCCTCGGCGGCGACGAATTCGCCATCATCGTGCAGGACCGCTCCGATCCGGACGCCATAACCGCGCTTGCGCATAACCTCATCGAGGGCCTTGCGGAGCCCGCCTGGCTCGACAGCCGCCAGGTCTTTCCGGGCACCTCGATCGGTGGCGTGGTCTATCCCGGCAATGGTCGGGAGCCCGGCATGCTGCTGGCCAAGGCCGACATGGCGCTGGCGCGGGCCAAGGAGGCCGGGCGCGGGCATTTCACCCTCTTCGATGCCAGGCTGCGCGCCCATATCGAGCGGCAGGACTGGGTCGAGGTGCAGCTCCAGCAGGCGCTCGACCGCCGCGAGATCCGCCTCGCCTACCAGCCGATCTTCGAGCTCGCGACCGGCGCCTATGCCGGGGCCGAGGCGCTGGTGCGCTGGGAGCATCCCGAACGCGGGCCGATCACGCCCGCCGAGTTCCTGCCGGTCGCCGCCGAGCGCGGCCTGCTGCCCGCGGTCACCAATGCCGTGCTGCAGACGATCGGCGGCGACATTCTCGGCTGGCAGGCGGCCGGGATCGACCTCGGTCGCATCGCGATCAACCTCCACCCGCTCGACCTGAAATCACCGGTCGATCTGCTCGCAAGCCTCCGTGCGCTGGCTGTCAGCGGCGTCGGGCCCGAGCGCGTGGTGATCGAGGTGACGGAGGAAGCCTTCATGGGCCGCGGCACAGACACCGTGCCGCTCATTCTCGATGCCATTGCCGATCTCGGCTTCGAGATCTCGCTCGACGATTTCGGCATGGGTCACGCCTCGCTCGCACATCTCAGGAAGCTGCCGGTGAGCGAGATCAAGCTCGACCGCAGCTTCGTGATAGGCCTCGTCTCGAGCCGCCCGGACCGTGCTGTGGTGGCCGCGACCGTCGAGATCGCCCGAATCATGGGGATGCGTGTGGTGGCCGAAGGCGTCGAGACCGAGGGCCAGCGCCTCGCGCTCGAAACCCACGGTGTCGGCTTCGGCCAGGGTTTTCTCTGGAGCGGCGCCTTCGATGCCGCCAGCCTCGCCGACCTCTTCGGCCGCACCGCGGAGATGCCGGCGGAAACCGGTGCCGTGCCCGGCCCGAGACCCCGCCGCCGCGTGCGCGACGGCGGTGCCCTGGCCGCTCAGTAGCGGTAGTGTTCGGGCTTGAACGGGCCGTCCGGCGTCACGCCGATATAGGCGGCCTGTTCGGGTGAGAGCGTCGAGAGCTTCACGCCGATCTTGCCGAGATGCAGCCGCGCCACCTTCTCGTCGAGGTGCTTGGGCAGCACATAGACCCGGTTCTCGTACTGACCGCCCTTGGTGAAGAGCTCGATCTGCGCCAGCGTCTGGTTGGTGAAGCTCGCCGACATGACGAACGAGGGATGCCCGGTCGCGTTGCCGAGATTGAGCAGCCGCCCCTCGGAGAGCAGGATGATGCGCTTCCCGTCGGGAAACCCGATCATGTCCACCTGATCCTTGATGTTGGTCCAGACCATGTTGCGCAGCGCGGCAACCTGGATCTCGTTGTCGAAATGCCCGATGTTGCCGACGATCGCCATGTCCTTCATCGCCCGCATGTGATCGAGGGTGATGACATCCTTGTTGCCGGTGCAGGTGATGAAGATGTCGGCGCGCGGCGCGGCATCGTCCATCGTCACCACTTCATAGCCGTCCATCGCCGCCTGCAGCGCGCAGATCGGGTCGACTTCCGTCACCATCACCCGCGCGCCCGCGCCGCGCAGCGAGGCGGCCGAGCCCTTGCCCACGTCGCCGTAGCCGAGCACGACCGCGGTCTTGCCCGCCATCATCGTGTCGGTCGCGCGCCGGATGCCGTCGACGAGGCTTTCCTTGCAGCCGTACTTGTTGTCGAACTTCGACTTCGTCACGCTGTCGTTCACGTTGATCGCCGGGAAGGGCAGCAGGCCCTGTTCCATCAGGTGATAGAGCCGGTGAACCCCGGTGGTGGTCTCTTCCGAAACGCCGAGGATCTTGCCGCGCTGTTCGGTGAACCAGCCCGGCGTCTCGGCCATGCGCTTCCTGATCTGGGCGAAGAAGTGAATCTCCTCCTCCGAGCCCGGCGTCTCGATCAGCGCCGTCTCGCCCGCCTCGACCCGCGCACCGGTGAGGATATACATCGTCGCGTCGCCGCCATCGTCGAGGATGAGGTTGGCGCCGTCGGGAAACTGGAAGATCCGGTCGGTATAGGTCCAGTAGTCCGCAAGGCTCTCGCCCTTCACCGCAAAGACCGGAATGCCGGCCTTCGCGATCGCCGCCGCGGCGTGATCCTGGGTCGAGAAGATGTTGCACGAGGCCCAGCGGATGTCCGCGCCGAGCTCGCGGAGCGTCTCGATCAGCACCGCGGTCTGGATCGTCATGTGCAGCGATCCGGCGATCCGGGCGCCCTTCAGCGGCTTCGCTGCGCCGAACTCCGCGCGGAGCGCCATGAGGCCCGGCATCTCGGTCTCGGCGATATCGAGCTCCTTGCGCCCGAACTCCGCCAGCGCGATGTCCTTCACGACGTAATCTTGGCTCATGGAAAACTCCGTTCCTGGCAGTCCTCTGCTCCGCTCCGGCACCTAGCAGCCCCCGCCGCGCTCGACAACAGCCGCGGGGTTGTTTAGCACCCGTAACGCAACGACCCCCGCGCGGACCGGAGCAGCCATGACAACCACGCTCGATGCCTCACGCCCCGCCCGCCACGACAAGGCGATCGTCTTTGCGGCCGATGGCAAATATGAGAAGTTCGCGCTCTTCGCCGCCGAACAGATTGCCCGCCTGCATCCCGAGCGCGATTTCGACATCTGCCTCTGCGCCATGGGCGAGCAGACGCCGCTGCCCCCGAGCCTCGCCCATCTCGACATCCGCTACTGCCGCATCACCACCGGTGATCTCTTCGACGGCCTCCGCCTCGACGAGGGCCGGACCCAGGTGGTCTATCTCCGCCTCGCGCTCCCCCTCGCGCTCCGGGCCGACTACCGCCGGATGCTCTATCTCGACAGCGACATCTTCGTGCAGGGCGGCGATTTCTCCGCGCTGCTGGATGTCGATCTCGGGCCGCACATCCTCGGCGCGGTGCGCGACAACATGCAGTGGCGCACGCCCTCGCGCCGGCCGCTCCAGTTCCGCCGCCTGGGCCTGCCGGGGGTGCGCTACTTCAACGCGGGCGTGCTCCTCATCGACGTCGCGCGCTTCAACGACGGCGACCTTCTCGGCCGCTGCACCGCCTTCGGGCGCGAGAACCGCGAGAAGATGATCCGCCACGACCAGAATCTGCTCAATGGCACGCTTCAGGGCGCCTGGGCCGAGCTCAACCCGGTCTGGAACTGGCAGTACACCCGCTCCTCGCTGTTCTTCGAGGCGATGGAGGGGGCGAATGTCGTGCATTTCATTGGCCCGAAGAAGCCCTGGACCCATAGCGGAGGGGCGCTCCCGCGCCGTTTCCGCCGCGCCTACCGCGCCTTCTTCGCCGCGCATTTCCCCGACGCGCCGCCGATCGGCCCCGATGGCAAGGCGCCGCACGAGAACCGCGAATTCCTGCGCAGCGCCTTCTGGCGCCATCTGCTCGCCACCGGCCGCTTCTGCGACTATCTCGACCGCTTCCCCGACGAGCTGACCGTCCACCACTGATCCCGCCCGCAAACCCTTCCCGCCGCGGCCCCGCTTCGGCTATCAGCGGGCGTCCGGCCGCGCGGCGGCGATCAGGACGGGGGAAACAGGGATGGCGACGGCAGACGCGCAGGGTGGTGCAGAGACCTCCGGGCCGCAGACGGCGACGGGCATCGTGCTGATGCTGGCCGGCGTCATGTGCCTCTGTGGCAACGACACCTTCGCCAAGATCCTCACCGAGCGCTATTCGCCGCTCCAGATCCTCTTCATGCGCAACATCATCGCGCTGCCCTTCGCGCTCCTCCTGACGCTGCGGATGGGCGGGCCGGCCGCGCTGCGCTCCTACCGCCCGGCCGCGCATCTGCTGCGCGGGGTGCTCTGGATCGCCACCACGATCCTCTTCTTCTCGAGCCTCAGGCTGCTCGGCCTCGCCGAGGCGACCGCGCTCATCTTCGTCGCGCCCGTCTTCATCACCGCGCTCTCGGCGCTCTTCCTCGCCGAGGATGTCGGCTGGCGGCGCTGGCTCGCGGTCCTTGCGGGCCTTGCGGGCGTGCTGATCGTCGTCCGTCCGGGCGGCGCGACCTTCCAGCCCGCCTCGCTGCTGCCGGTGGCGGCGGCACTCGGCTATGCGCTGCTGATGCTCGGCAGCCGCTGGGTGGACCGCCGCGAGAGCATCTGGACCGTGCTCCTCTACCTCACCGGGGCGAGCGCGCTGCTGAGCGCCTTCATCGTGCCCTTCGTCTGGGTGCCGATCCGCCCCGGCGACCTCTGGCTCTTCGCCGGGATTGCCCTCTTCGGCACGGCGGGCATGACGATGATGACCCAGGCCTTCCGTGTGGCGCCCGCCGTCGTGGTCGCTCCGCTCGATTACAGCGCCCTCATCTGGGCCACGGCGCTCGGCTGGCTGATCTGGGGCGAGATCCCCGATCTCGCGACCTACATCGGCGCGGCGGTCATCATCGCGAGCGGCATCTATATTGTCGTGCGCGAATGGAAGGCGAAGCAGGCGGGCCGCCGGACCGCCGGCTTGATCTCGCCCCGGAAACAGGTTTAGCCCTCGTTCGCACAACCATCGGACGAAAACGGGAGGCAGCGGATGGCCAAGGCGCGGGCATGGCAAAGGATGCTGTCGGGGCGCAGGCTCGACCTGCTCGATCCCTCGCCGCTCGACATCGAGATCGAGGACATCGCCCATGGCCTCGCCTTCGTCGCGCGCTGGAACGGCCAGACCTTCGGCGAGCATCCCTATTCGGTCGCGGAACATTCCCTGCTTGTCGAGCGCATCTTCTGCGCGCTCTACCCCCGCGCGCCCGCCTGCTGGCGCCTCGCGGCCCTGCTCCATGATGCGCCCGAATACGTGATCGGCGACATGATCACCCCGGTGAAGGCCGCGATCGGCGCCGACTACGCCGCGCTCGACGCCCGCCTCGCGGCGGCGGTGCACCTCCGCTTCGGCCTGCCGGCGACGCTGCCGCGCACGGTCAAGACCCAGATCAAGCGGGCCGACCGCATCTCCGCCTTCGTGGAGGCGACCCGCATCGCGGGCTTCACCCAGGCCGAGGCGACCCGGCTCTTCGGTGCCCCGAAGCTCGAGGACGACGCCCTGCTCGCGGTGCATCTGCGGCCGCCCGCCGAGACCAAGCGCGATTTCCTCGCCCGCCACGCCGCCCTGCTCGACGAATCGGCCCTGCCGGGCTGAGGGGAAAGGCGCCGACCGGAGTTTCCCCGGTGCCGTCGCGCCTCGGCCCTCTTACGAGAACGTGGAGGGGCGGGGAGAAGACCGGGATCGGCAACGCTCGTCCGCAGAGCTGCCCACGCTTCCATGTATCGTCACAGAGGGGCAGGGCAGGCGAACATCGGGAAGGGCCGGGCCGCGCAAGGCGGGGCGCCGCGCGCCGATGGCGCACCGATCACGACTGCGCGCGGCACGACACCCCGAAACCGGTCAACCGACAGGCAGAAGGGGCGTCCTGCCGGATTTTCAGACGGCGCAAGCGGCGCGGAGTCGGGCAGAACCGGCGGATTGGGCGCCCGGGTGCAGCCGTGATTCGTGCATTGCGCTTGACGGGTGCCGGACGCTACACCACGTAGATCCTGCAGGAACGCGTCTCCGGCGCCCGGCGATGCGCCGGACCCCGGAAGGGAAGGAAGTCCGATGGAATTGAACCTTGCACCCCAGGGCAAGACCGACCTCATCAAGGAGGGCACCGAGGCCACCTTCATGGCCGACGTGATCGAGGCCTCCCGCGAGGTTCCGGTCATAGTGGACTTCTGGGCCACCTGGTGCGGCCCGTGCAAGTCGCTCGGCCCTGTCCTCGAGAAGGCGGTGACCGATGCGCGCGGCAAGGTGCGGCTCGTCAAGATCGACGTCGACCAGAACCAGCGCATCGCGGCCCAGCTGCAGGTCCAGTCGATCCCGGCAGTCTTTGCCTTCGTGAACGGCCAGCCGGTGGACGGCTTCATGGGCGCCCAGCAGCCCTCGCAGATCAAGGCCTTCATCGACCGCCTCGTGCAGATGTCGGGCGGGGATGCCGGGCTCGAGGAAGCGCTCGCCGCCGCCGAGGAAATGCTCGAGGAAGGCGCGCTCGCCGATGCCGCCCAGACCTTCGGCGCCATTCTCGGCGAGGAGCCCGACAATGTCGCGGCGCTCTCGGGCCTCGCGCGCGCCTATATTGCCGCCGGTGATCTCGTGAAGGCGCGGGACGTTCTCGATCTCGCGCCGCCCGAAAAGGCCGGGGATCCCGCGCTCGCCAGCGTTCGGGCCAAGATCGAGCTCGCCGAGGCGAGCGCCGGGGCGGCTTCCGCCGAGGGCGGCCTCCGCGAGGCCGTCGAAAAGGACCCGAACGATCACAAGGCGCGCTACGACCTCGCGCTCGCGCTCGTTGCCAAGGGCGACAGCGCCGGGGCGATCGATACGCTGCTCGAGCTCTTCCGCCGCGACCGCGAGTGGAACGAGGGTGCGGCGAAGGAGCAGCTCTTCAAGATCTTCGACAGTCTCGGGCCGAAGAGCGAGCTCGCCCAGAAGGGCCGCCGCCGCCTTTCCTCCATGATCTTCGCCTGACCCCGGGGGGGCGGGATGATGGTCAAGAAGTTCGGTCTTGCGGATCTGCCGGAGGTAATCCCGATCTTCCCGCTGCCCGGTGCGCTGCTCCTGCCGCGCGCCCGGCTTCCCCTCAACATCTTCGAGCCGCGCTACCTCGCGATGCTCGAGGACACGCTCAAGACGCCTGACCGCCTCATCGGCATGGTGCAGCCCATTGCCATGCCCGATCGCCGCGGCGCCGAGGGGCGGCTCCACCGCATCGGCTGCGCCGGTCGGGTGACGGCGATGCAGGAAACCGAGGACGGGCGTTATCTCATCACCCTCCACGGCGCCTGCCGCTTCCGTCTCCGCGAAGAGACCGAGGGTTTCACCCCCTATCGCCGCGCCGCCGTGGACTGGAGCTCGTTCGAGCGCGACCTCAACCGCAGCGAAAGTGACGAGACCTTCGATCGCGAGGCCTTCCTCGAGGTGCTCTCGCGCTACTTCGATGCCGCCCAGCTCGCGTCCGACTGGGACAGCATGAAGGAGGCCGATGCGGAGCTTCTCATCAACTCCCTCTCGATCCTCTGCCCGTTCGACCCGGAAGAGAAGCAGGCGCTGCTCGAGGCGCCGACCCTGACCAACCGGCGCGAGACGCTGGTGACCCTGATGGAATTCGCCCTCCGCGGCGGAGGCGGCGACGAAGGAGCGGTGCAGTGAACGGACCCATGGAACCCACAGAGCCGGCGGAAACCGTCGCGCCGCGCCCGGATACGCACCATATCGACCGCAGGCTGCTCGAGTTCCTCGTCTGCCCGGTCACCCGCGGCGCGCTTGTCTACGATGCCGAGCGGCAGGAACTCATCTCGAAGGGCGCGCATCTCGCCTACCCGATCCACAACGGCATCCCGGTGATGCTGGTGGACGAGGCACGGAAGCTCGAGGACTGAGGACACGGGGGCGCGCGCCATGGCCGCAGACGAGGACATCCGCGAGGGCGAGATCCGGGTCGAGCCGCCCGAAGGCTTCGATGCAAGCCTCCATTTCATCGGCCGCATCCACACCCCTTGGACCGATCGCGCGGACTGCCCGCGCCAGGGCGACCCCTCCGGGCCCGAATGCACCCTCGAGATCTTCGCGCCCTGGGTTCCGGCGCTCGAAGGCATCGAACGGCACGAGACCCTCGAGGTGCTCTACTGGCTCGACCGCGCCCGACGCGATCTCGTCCGCCAGAGCCCGCGCAACCACGGCTACAGCCGCGGCACCTTCGCGCTGCGCTCGCCGGTCCGGCCCAATCCGATCGGCACCGCGCGCGTCCGCCTTGTCCGTGTCGAGGGGCCGCGCCTGATCGTCCGGAGCCTCGACTGCCTCGACGGCACGCCCCTCATCGATCTCAAGCCCGCCCGCTGCGCCCATGGTGGGCCCGCCTGAGGCAGGCCCCGTGCGCCTCACCCGGCCGAGGGCTCCGGCGCGGGAAGCGCGACCAGATAATCGACGATCCGGCGCGCACTCTCGCTCGCCCAGTCGGCGCCGCCCATCAGCCGCGCGATCTCCATCCCCTCGCGGTTGAGCACCACCGTCACCGGCAGCCCCGGCACCTGCATCTCCGAGGCAAGCTCGCTCTTCGGATCGAGATAGGTGGTGAGCGCCACGATCCCCACCTCGTCGTTGAAGCGGTGGATCGCCTCGGGCGGGTTCCGCCCCGTCGCGATCGCGATCACCTCGAAATCCGGGCCGGCAAGCTCCGCCTCGAGCTGGTCGAGCGAGGGCTTTTCCGTGCGGCAGGGCGCGCACCAGGTCGCCCAGAAGTTCACCAGCCGCACCTGCCCGTTCGAGTCCGCCAGCTGGTGCGTCTCGCCGTCGAAATCGCTGTAGGCCGCCGTGCCCGCCGGCAGCGGCGCCTCGTGGATCACGAGCTTGCGCATGTCGCCCTCGCGGAGCTCCGAAAGCTCCGCCCGCTGCGCCGCGTCGAGCGCCTGCGCCCCCGCGGGGTTTGCGATGGCGGCAAGCCCGGTGTAGAGCAGGGCGCAAAGAAGAACGTTCAGGCGCTTCATCCGACTTTCCCGATATTCGACGGCGGAACAAATGACCGACACAAAGACCTCCAACGCCATGTGGGGCGGACGCTTCGCCGCCGGGCCCGACGCGATCATGGAAGCGATCAATGCCTCGATCGACTTCGACAAGCGTCTTGCAGCCCAGGACATCGAGGCAAGCCGCGCCCATGCCGCGATGCTCGCGGCGCAAGGCATCATCACTGATAGCGATGCCGCCGCGATCCGGGAAGGCCTGCTCACGGTGTTGTCAGAGATCGAGTCCGGCACCTTCCCGTTCTCCCGCGCGCTCGAGGACATCCACATGAACGTGGAGGCCCGCCTCAAGCAGCTCATCGGCGAACCGGCCGGGCGGCTCCACACCGCGCGCTCGCGCAACGACCAGGTGGCGACGGATTTCCGCCTCTGGGTGCGCGGCCAGTGCGACGCCGCCATCGTCGGGCTCGGGGCGCTGATGCAGGCGCTGCTCGGCCAGGCCGAGGCCGGCAAGGACCTCGTCATGCCGGGCTTCACCCATCTCCAGACCGCCCAGCCGGTGACCTGGGGCCACCACATGATGGCCTATGTCGAGATGTTCGCCCGCGACCGCGCCCGCTTCACCGATGCCCGCGCGCGCATGAACGAATGCCCCCTCGGCGCCGCGGCGCTGGCGGGCACCTCCTTCCCGATCGACCGCGCCGCGACCGCAGAGGCGCTCGGCTTCGACCGCCCGATGGCCAACAGCCTCGACGCGGTCTCCGATCGCGATTTCGCCCTCGAATTCCTCTCCTCCGCCAGCCTCTGCGCCACGCATCTCTCGCGCTTCGCCGAAGAGCTGGTGATCTGGTCCTCGGCCCAGTTCCGCTTCGTCATCCTCTCCGACCGCTTCTCGACCGGCTCCTCGATCATGCCGCAGAAGAAGAACCCGGATGCCGCCGAGCTCATCCGGGCCAAGGTCGGCCGGATCAATGGCGCGCTGGTGGGCCTGCTCACGGTGATGAAGGGCCTGCCGCTCGCCTATTCGAAGGACATGCAGGAGGACAAGGAACAGGTCTTCGACGCCGCCGACAGCCTGATGCTCGCGCTCGCCGCGATGAGCGGCATGGTGGGCGACATGAAGCCCAACACCCCCGCGCTCCGCGCCGCCGCCGGCTCGGGCTTCTCCACCGCGACCGACCTCGCCGACTGGCTGGTGCGCGCGCTCGGCCTGCCCTTCCGCGAGGCTCATCACGTCACCGGCGCGCTGGTGAAGATGGCCGAGGACAAGGGCGTCGATCTGCCCGATCTCTCGCTCGAGGAAATGCGCTCGGTCCACCCGGACATCGTCGCGGAGGTATTTGACGTCTTGGGAGTGGACAATTCCGTCTCGAGTCGGGCAAGCTATGGCGGCACGGCGCCGGTCCAGGTGGAGGCCCAGATCCTTCGCTGGAAAGATATGTTGAAATAATGGCTTTGCGTATGTGCCGCCTCGGCTTCTGCCTCGCCCTCCTCCTGCTCGCGGCCTGCGGCATCAAGGGGGATCCGGTCCCGCCGGAAGACGCGCAGCAGCAGACCGACGCGGGGTGATCAAGGCGTGGTGCGGAACCGTTGATCGCAGATTGAGGCCCAGCCGATGATCCCGTCCCGCCGCCGCTTCGCCCCCGTACTGGGGTTTTTCCTCCTGCTCGGCTCTCTCGCGCCCGCCTGGGCCGGAGGGCCCGTGCTCCTGACCCTGACCGGGTCGATCGAGACCCCCAACCGCGGGCCGATGGACCCGGAGTACGACAAGCTCTTCGCCTTCAACGACATGACGTTCGAGACCGCGATGGCCTTCGACACCGACGCCCTCGCCGCGCTGCCCCAGGCGGAAGTCCGCGCCGATTTCCCCAGGGGCGGCCCGGAGCGCACATTCACCGGCCCGAGCCTCGCCGCGGTCCTCGAGGCCGCGGGCGCGACGGGCGAGACCGCGACCCTTGTGGCGATGGACGGCTACGCGGTCGAGGTCCCGGTCGCGGATCTCACCGCCAGGGGCGCCGTCGTGGCGCTTGCCCGTGACGGCCGCGCCTTCGGCATCGGCGATTTCGGCCCGACCCAGATCGTCTTTCCCCGCGCCGAACGTGACGATCTTGCCGGGATGAACGACGACTGGTGGATCTGGCAGGTCTTCAACATCGCGATCGAATAGCGCGCGGATCGGCGGCCCGGCGGGGCAGCCATCCCATCCTGCGCGGCGAAAGCGATCAGGCCCTGCGCCGCGCCCATCGGGGCGTGCGCGCCCTGCGGGAAAAAACGCTTGAAACCGGCGAGGTCCCGCCCGCATCATCCCGGCCGATCCGGTCCGGACAAGCCACCCGCGGCGTTTGCGGCCGGCCCGGCCGCCGTGTCACCCGACCGAGACCGAGAGGGCGCCTCCCGTTGTATTACCTGATCCTCCATGTCGTTGTCGTCGTGGTCTGCGCCCTGCACATCCTGCTGCGCCGTCACCGCCAGCCCGAATCCCGCATGGCCTGGCTGCTGGTCGTCCTGATCCTGCCCTATGCCGGGGCGCTCGCCTATCTGCTGTTCGGCCAGACCAGTGTCGGGCGGCGGCGCGTCGCGCGGCTGAAGTCCGATTTCAGCGGGTTGCCGCGCCCCGAGGCCGCCGCAGGCTGGGCGGCGCCGGAAAACGCCGCCGATCTGAAACCCGAATACGCGCCGCTCTTCCGTGTCGGCCAGTCGATCTCGGGCTATCCGGCCGTGGGCGGCAACGCGGCCGTGCTGATGGAAAGCCCGGATGTCGCGATCGACGAGATGGTGGCGGCGATCGATGCGGCGCGCGATCATGTCCACCTGCTCTTCTACATCTGGCTCGACGACCACAACGGCCGGAAGGTTGCCGAGGCGCTGATGCGGGCCGCGGCGCGCGGCGTGGTCTGTCGCGCCATGGTGGACGACCTCGGCTCGCGCGCGCTGCTCAAGAGCGCGCTCTGGCGGCAGATGACGGCGGCCGGCATTCGCACCCGCTCGGCCCTGCGCATCGGCAATCCGTTTTTGCGGGTCCTGAACGGCCGGATCGACCTGCGCAATCACCGCAAGATCCTGGTGATCGACAACAGCGTGACCTTCTGCGGCAGCCAGAACTGCGCCGATCCCGCCTTTCTGCCCAAGGCGAAATACGCCCCCTGGGTCGATGCCGTGATGCGGTTCACCGGGCCGGTCGTGCGCGAGAACCAGCATCTCTTCGCCAGCGACTGGATGGGCAATGGCGGCGACGACATCTCCGCCCTGCTCGCCGTGCCGATGTCGCCCGCCGTGCCGGGATTCCCGGCGCAGGTGGTCGGCACCGGCCCGACGTTCCGCAACTCGGCCATGTCCGAGATGTTCACCTCGCTGGTCTTCGCCGCGCGCCGGACGCTCTTCATCACCACGCCCTACTATGTGCCGACACCCAGCCTGCAACAGGCGCTCTGCGCCTGTGCGGCGCGCGGGGTGGACACGACCATCATCTTCCCGGCCCGGAACGACGATTTCGCCGTGGGCGCGACCAGCCGCAGCTATTACGAGAGCCTTCTGGAAGCGGGCGTGAAGATCCACGAATTCCAGCAGGGCCTCCTGCACACCAAATCGCTCACCATGGATGGCGAGATCACCCTGATCGGCTCGGCCAACATGGACCGCCGCAGCTTCGATCTGAACTACGAGAACAACATCCTGCTGCAGGACGCCGCGACGACCGCCGCGATGCGCGCCCGCCAGGAGCAGTATCTGGCGCAAAGCAGCCCCGTCCTGCTCGAGCATGTCCGTGACTGGGGCCCCGGCCGCAGGCTCTGGAACAACGCCCTCGCCATCATCGGCCCGCTCCTCTGATCCTGCGCGCCAGCCGACTCCGGGCCGGGACCGGGGCGTGTCGAAGCGGCGCCCCATCTCCCCGCCAAGTCCCGCGCGGGCCCCGTGCATCTACGCCCAATCCCCTGACCGAGGGTCAGCGACGGAGCAATTCCCCGCATCCCGAAACAGGCCCCAAGCGTGAAAAGACAAGCCCATTCATGAGTTATCAACCACTTATTCTCGCGTTTTCAATAACTTGATTTTCGTTTCACGGTGAAAAGCCCGATTTTCACCGCAAGGGCATCCTCGCCGCGCCCGCTTGAACTGCGCCGGTCCGGCAGGCTAGGACGGCGCGATCCAATCCGTGAGCGGTGCCTGTCCGATGTCTGAAAACCCCTGCCCGGGCCCCGTTCCGCCTCACCTCCGCCGGGGAGCCTGACCCATGGACCATTTCAACTACCGGAACGGCATCCTCCACGCCGAGGACGTGCCCCTCCCCGAGATCGCCGCCGAGGTCGGAACCCCGGTCTATGTCTATTCCGCCGCGACCCTCACCCGGCATTACGAGGTGTTTTCCGAGGCGCTGGCGGGCATGCCGCACCTCATCTGCTTCGCGATGAAGGCCAATTCGAACCTCGCCGTGCTGAAGCTCATGGGCAGCCTCGGGGCGGGCATGGACGTGGTCTCGGGCGGCGAATACCGCCGGGCGAAGGCCGCGGGCGTGCCGGGCGAGCGCATCGTCTTCTCGGGCGTCGGCAAGACCCGCGAGGAAATGGCGCTGGCCCTTGAGGGCGGCATCCGCCAGTTCAACGTCGAGAGCGAGCCCGAGCTTCTCGCCCTCGACGAGGTCGCCCGCGGCCTCGGCCTCCGCGCGCCCATCGCGATCCGGGTGAACCCGGACGTGGATGCGAAAACCCACGCCAAGATCGCCACCGGCAAGTCCGAGAACAAGTTCGGCATCCCGATCGCCCGCGCCCGTGACGTCTATGCCGAGGCGGCCGCACTCAAGGGGATCGAGGTCGTCGGGATCGACGTCCACATCGGCAGCCAGCTCACCGAGCTCGAGCCCTTCGAGCGCGCCTTCTCCAAGGTCGCCGAGCTTACCCTCGCGCTCCGTGCCGATGGCCACGACATCCGCCGCCTCGATCTCGGCGGCGGCCTCGGCATTCCCTACCGCCGGGCCAACACCGCCCCGCCGCTTCCCTTTGATTATGGCGAGGTGGTCCGCCGCACCGTCGGGCATCTCGGCTGCGAGATCGAGATCGAGCCCGGCCGGCTCATCGCAGGGAATGCCGGGATCCTGCTCAGCCGCGTCCTCTATCTCAAGAAGGGCGAGGGCCGCGATTTCCTCATCCTCGACGGCGCGATGAACGATCTGGTGCGCCCGGCGATGTACGAGGCCTGGCATGACATCGTTCCGGTGATCGAACCCGCCGCGGGCGGCCCGCTCGCACCGGTCGATGTGGTGGGGCCGGTCTGCGAGACGGGCGACACCTTCGCCCGCGCCCGCGACCTTCCGCCGCTGGGTCCGGGCGATCTGCTGGCTTTCCGTTCGGCGGGCGCCTATGGTGCGGTGATGGCCTCGGAATACAACTCGCGCCCGCTGGTGCCGGAGGTTCTGGTTTCCGGAGATCAATTCGCTGTGGTGCGGGCACGTCCGAGCTTTGAAGAAATGCTGGGTCGCGATACGATCCCCGAATGGATCGGCTGAAGGCCGGGCTCGGCCCCGGTTTGCGCGGTCCGGCATGCTGGACCGGTTGACAGGGGCTGATGGCGAAAAAGGCGCGGATCGACGAGACGGAACGCCGGATTGAGCGGGTGCTTCGCGCAACCCGGGCCGCCATGGTCCTCGAATCGGCGCTTCAGGCCTTCTGGCCCTTCCTCGCCCTGCTTGCCGCCCTCTGGGCCGCACTTGCCTTCGGCGCGGCCGAGCTCGGCAACCGTCTTCAGGTTGGTCTCGCTCTTGCCGCCGCCGCGGCGCTTCTCCTGCGTTTCCTCTGGCGCGGGGTGCGGCGGTTTCGCTGGCCGAGCCGCGCGGCCGCCATCGCCCGGCTCGATGCCTCGCTTCCGGGCCGCCCGCTCGCCGCACTCGACGATGCCCCGGCCCTCGGCGGCGAGGATCCGGCCGTCCGCGCGCTCTGGTCGGTTCATCAGGCCCGCATGCTCGCGCGCGCGGCGAAGGCCGAACGGGTGCCCGCCGATCTCCGGCTCGCGAGCCGCGATCCCTGGGCCCTGCGGCTCGCGGTGCTGGTCTTCTTTGGTGCCGCGCTGATCTTTGCCGGATCGAGCGGGGTCGAGAGCCTGCGCACAGCCATGGCTCCGGGCGCCGGAGCCGCGCCCAAGACCGGGCCGAGCTACGAGGGCTGGGCCGAGCCGCCCGCCTATACCGGCCGCGCGACGCTCTATCTGCCCGAGCTTGCCGGCGGCGATGCACCGGTTTCTCTGCCGAAGGGCACCAGGATCACGCTCCGGACCTATGGCGACGAGACGCAGTTCCGTCTCAGCGAGAGCGTTTCCGGGGTGGAAGGCACGGGTTTCACCCGGGCCGCGGACGGCATCGCGCTGGCAGAGTTCGATCTCGCGCAAAGCGGCGAAATCCGTCTCCGCCGCGGCGGCCGCGATCTCGGCCACTGGAGCTTTGCCATCGAACCCGATCTTCCGCCCGAGATCGCCGTCGCGGGCCCGGTCGAGCGTGCCCCCGGCGGGCTTGCCCGCATCCCCTACCTCGCCCGGGACGATCACGGCATCACCGCGGCGCGGGCAGAGATCGCGCTCGACCTTCCCGCCGTCGACCGCCGCTACGGCCTCGCGCTCAGCCCCGACCCGCGGGACAAGATCGTCATTCCGCTGCCGCTCCCGGTGTCCGGGTCCGCGGCCGAGGTGTCGGAGACGCTCGAGGAGGATTTCTCGGGCCATCCCTGGGCCGGGTTGCCGGTGACCATCACCCTCGTCGCAGAGGATGCGCTCGGCCAGACCGGCCGGTCCGAGACGGTGCATGCCGCGCTGCCGGGCCGGAAGTTCTTCGATCCGGCGGCGGCGGCGCTGGCCGAGCAGCGCCGGGATCTGCTCTGGGCGGCGGCGAACGGGTCGCGGGTGAGCCAGGTGCTCCGGGCGGTTACCTTTCATCCCGAAGGGCTGTTCGACCGGGCGGGGGCCTATCTCATGACCCGCATTGCGATCCGGCGGCTCGAGGTGGCGGTCGAGGCCGATCAGGTCGCCGCCGCCCGCGACGATATCGCCGCCGGGCTCTGGCGCGCGGCCCTCCTGCTCGAGGACGGCAGCCTCGGCGATGCAGCGGATCGGCTGGCGCGCGCCAAGGAGCGGCTTTCGGAGGCGCTCAAGGGCGACGCGACCGACGAGGAGATCGCCGAGCTCATGCAGGAGTTGCGCGACGCGACCCGCGATTACATGGAGCAGATGGCCCGCGAGGCGATCGAGCGCGGCGAGATGGAGACCGCCGAGGCGCCGCAGGAGGGCCAGAGCCTCAATCAGGATCAGCTTCAGGAGCTGATGGACCGGATCCAGGAGCTTTCGGAACAGGGCCGCCGGGCCGAGGCCGAAGCGCTGCTCGAAATGCTGCAGCAGATGCTCGAGAACATGGAGATGCGGCTTACCCAGGGCGGTGAGGGCGGCAGCCAGGGCGAGCAGAGCATGCAGGGCCTTTCCGATGCGCTGCGCGAGCAACAGGGGCTGGCTGACGACAGTTTCCGCGAGCTTCAGCGCGAGTTCCGCGAAGGCAGCGGCCAGCCCGGTGCCGAGGGCGAGACGCAGGGCGCGCCTCGGGGCGAGGGGCGGGCGCAGGGCGAGGGCACCGATCCGGGCTCGCTCGCCGAACGCCAGGAGGCGCTGCGCGACCTGATGGACGAGCTGCAGCAGAACCTACCGGGCGAGGCCGACAGCGAGACGCGGCAGGCGCTCGAGGATGCACAGCGGAGCATGGAGGACGCGCGCGACGGGCTCCGCGATGGAAATACGGCCGAGGCGCTCAACGATCAGGCTGACGCGATCGACCAGCTGCGCGAGGGGATGCGCGGGCTCTCGGAAGATATGCGCCAGGCCGAAGGCGAGCAGGGCGGTGAGGACAGCGAGGGCGGCACGTCGCAATCCCGCAGCAATGCCGATCCGCTGGGTCGCCCGCTCGGGGCGATGGGCGGCGCGCGCACCGATTCCCGCATGCTGCCGGAGGGCAGCGGCTCGGCGGCGGCACGGGCGCGCGAGATCCTTGACGAGATCCGCCGCCGCTCCGGCGACCGCTCCCGACCGCAGGTCGAGCTCGACTACCTGCGCCGTCTGCTCGATCGGTTCTGAGGCAGGGGTTCAGCCCTGTGGGCTCAGGAGCGCCGCCACGTCATGCGGCATCCTGTCGAGAAGGCTTGCGGCGGGCAGGCCGGCAGCCTCGGCGCGGGTGGCGAAATAGATCGCCAGCAAGACCGCAACGACCGCGACCGCGGCGGTGAAGCCCAGCCAGAACCGGATCGGGGATGTTTCCTCGATGATGATGACAGGCTCGACCGGGGCTGCGGTTCTCGGCCGGGGCTCGGCCTCCTTCAGCGCTGTCGTCGCCGGGGCGGCCGCCTCGCGTGTCGGTTCCGGGGCGGGCGGGACCGGCGTGGAGGGAGCGGCCTCCGGCGCTTCGGCCACCTCGTCGGTCGCGGCGGCTGTTTCGGGCGCCGCGGGTGTCTCGTCGGCAACAGGATCGGGGGCCTCGGCTGTTTCGGGTTTCGCCGCGGGTTCGGCCCAGGCAAAGTCCGTCTCGGCCGCGGCCGGTTCGTCCGCATCGGTCCGGAACGCACTCGGCGCCTCGGCAAAGGCGGATGCCGGAGCGGTTTCCGGCGTTTCCCAGGAGAAGTCTTCTTCGGCGGTTTCGGGCGCGCTTTTCGGCGCGTCCTTTGCCGCGAAGGGTGTGACCTTCGCCCCGGCGGGCGCCGCAGCCGGTTCGGCCTGCAGCTTCGGCTTCTTCCAGGGGGCGGCCACCGGCTCCTCGATCACCCTGAGGTTGGGCGTGCGGGATTCCAGACGCTGGATGATCTGGTCTTCGGTGAGCAGCGGGCGGCTTTCGTTTCTGGCAAACCATCGCGTGTGGCAGGCCGAGCACTGCACATGGCGCCCGCCGGAGGGCATCATGTTCCGCGGGGGTTCATATTCCGCACCGCAATTCGGGCAGGTCAGACGCATTTGGTTCCCTGTCTCATCCCTCGGCGCGGCGCGTTTTGCCGGACCGGTCGGTTTCTTCTAGCGGTGCACGGCTCCGTTTCCAAGAGACCGCCGTTGCGCCCGCACACAGGCGCGGTATAACCGCCGGCGCATGGTTCAGGAGGGCCCGGTGATCGAATTCGAGGAGGCTGCGTTCAGCTACGGGCAGAAGGCGGTCCTGAGGAAGGTCAATCTCGGGCTCGAGGCGGGAAGCTTCACCTTCCTCGTCGGCCCTTCGGGTTCGGGCAAGACGACACTGCTCCGGCTCTGCTACCACGATCTCGTGCCGACCGGCGGCACGATCCGCCACTTCGGCCGCCAGATCCGCGAGAATGCTCGCAACGAGATTGCCGATCTCCGCCGCGCGGTCGGCGTCGTGCACCAGGATTGCAGCTTCATCGACCACCTCTCGCTCGTCGAGAACATCGCGCTGCCGCTGCAGGTGAGCGGGATCGACCTCGCCGAGCGGGCGGATGATCTGCGGGCGCTGCTCGACTGGGTCGATCTCGGCAACCGGGTCGATGCGCTGCCCTCCGAGATGTCCGGGGGCGAGCGCCAGCGGGCGGCGGTGGCGCGGGCGGTGATCCTGAGCCCGGCGATGATCCTTGCGGACGAGCCGACCGGCAATGTCGACTGGGACATGGCGATGCGCATTCTCTCGCTCTTCATCGAGCTCAACCGCATGGGCAAGACGATCCTGATCGCGACCCATGATGTCAATCTGATCCGGGCGGCGCGCACTCGGATCGAGGCCCGGGTCTTCGCGATCGACGGCTATCGCGTCGTGCCGGTGGAGGATGCGTTTTGAGCGGCCGTTTCCGGCTCCGGGATCGGGCGGCCGACCGGCTGGTGCCGCGCAGGGCGGGCGAGCAGACGCCGCTTGCCGCGGTGACGGCGATCCTCGCCTTTCTCGCCGCGCTGGCGCTGGCGCTCGGGCTTGCGGGCGGGCGGCTGGTGGAGAACTGGGGCGGCAAGCTCGCCGGGACGGCAACGCTGCAGATCGTTGCCGAGGGCGCGGTGGTCGAGCAGGAGGCGCGCGCGGCCCTCGAGACGCTGCGGGCGACCCCCGGCGTGCGGAGTGTGCGCATCGTCGAGCTCGGCGAGCAACGGGGGCTGCTCGAGCCCTGGCTCGGCACCGAGGCCGATATCGAGAGCCTGCCGCTGCCGCTGCTGATCGACGTGGGCATCGATCCCGGCAGGCTCAATGTGGGGGCGCTCAACCTTGCGTTGGCGAAGAGCGCGCCGCACGCGGTCTTCGACGACCACGGCAGCCTCAGGAGCGGGCTTGTGACCGCGGCCGAAGGGGTGCGGATCTTTGCCTTTGCAACGCTTGGAATTCTCGCGGTGGCCTTCGCCGCCGTCTATGTCCTGGCCGCGCGCGCAGCGGCGCTGGCCAATGCGCCGATCATCCGAACCCTGCGTCTTGTCGGTGCCCGGGACAGCTTCGTTGCGGCGATCTTCGCCCGACGGCTCGGCTGGCTCGCGCTGGCGGCGGGCGCGGTCGGCACGGCAGCGGGGCTCGCCCTTCTCTCCATCCTGCCGCGCGAGAGTGCGCAGGGGTTCTATCTGGTCGCGATCGGGCCGGAGGGGCGGGGCTGGCTGCTGCCGCTGCTTGTGCCGGTCGCGGCGACGCTGCTGGGCTGGGCTGCGACGCGGGCGACGCTCGCCCGTCTGCTCCGCCGCTGGACCTGACAGGCAAGGAGGCCCGATGCTGATCGTCCGCTCGCTCGTCTTCGATTTCTTGATCTACAGCCTCATGCTGGTGATGGGGATCCTCTGCATGCCGCTGGCGATCTGGTCGGCAAAGGGCGCCTACTGGTCGGTTCACGCCTATTGCCGCATCGTGCTCTGGCTGCTCGAGCGGATCTGCGGGCTGCGGACGGAGATCCGCGGCGAGGTGCCGCGCGGCGAGGTCATCATCTGTTCCAAGCACCAGTCCTTCCTCGACATCATCATGATCTGCTCCGTGGTGCCGCGCGCGCGTTTCGTGATGAAGAAGGAGCTGCGCTGGACGCCGGTTCTCGGCTTCTATGCCATGCGGATGGGCTCGACGCCGGTCGACCGCGGCCAGAAGGCCAAGGCGATGAAGGACATGGTCGCCCATGCCGAGCGGAGCAACGACGAGCCGGGGCAGCTGGTGATCTATCCCCAGGGCACCCGCGTCGCGCCCGCCGCGCGGCTTCCCTACAAGGTTGGAGCCGGCGTGCTCTATCAGCGTTTCGGCAACACCTGCATCCCGGCCGCGACGAATGTCGGCGTGTTCTGGGGGCGGCGGAGCCTCAGGAAGCATCCGGGCCTTGCGGTGCTCGAGTTCCTCGCACCGATTCCGGCGGGCCTGTCGATCCACCGTTTCATGCGCCAGCTCGAGGAGGTGGTGGAGGAAAACTCCGACCGGCTCATGCGCGAGGCCGGGTTCGATCCCGGCCCACGGCCCGCGCCGAAGCCGATTGTCTCACGCGACGAGTGATTTCGATCCCATGTCGAGATACTTGCGCCGGCGCGCGGCGCGGCGGCTCTCGCGGTCCATCTGGTCGACCTCGCCGAGCATGCCGCGGATGGCCTCGCCCACGCGCGAGATCGTCTCGTCCTTGTCGCGCTGCGCTCCGCCCACCGGCTCGAAGATGATCCGGTCGCAGATGCCGAGGGCGAAGAGATCCTGGGCGGTGAGCTTCAGCGCCTCGGCCGCCTCGCGCATCTTCTCGGCGTCCTTCCAGAGGATCGAGGCGCAGCCTTCCGGCGAGATCACCGAATAGATCGAGTGCTCGAGCATGGCGAGCCGGTCGGCGGTGGCGAAGGCCACGGCGCCGCCGGAGCCGCCTTCGCCGATCACCACGGAGACGAGCGGAACGCCGATCGCGAGGCATTTCTCGGTCGACCGCGCGATCGCCTCGGCCTGTCCGCGCTCCTCGGCGCCCTTGCCGGGATAGGCGCCGGGCGTATCGACCAGCGTTATCACCGGGAGGTTGAAGCGGTCGGCAAGATCCATCAGCCGGATCGCCTTGCGATAACCCTCGGGCCGCGCCATGCCGAAATTGCGTTCGATGCGGCTCTTGGTGTCGTTGCCCTTTTCGTGGCCGATCACCACCACGGGTCGGTCGTCGAAGCGGGCGAGACCGCCCATGATCGCCTGATCGTCGGCGAAGTTGCGGTCGCCCGCCAGCGGGGTCCACTCGGTGAAGAGCCCCTCGACATAATCCTTGCAGTGCGGCCGGTCCGGATGGCGGGCAACCTGACATTTCCGCCAGGGATTGAGGTTCTTGTAGAGCTCGACCAGCAACGCGGCGGCCTTGGCGTCGAGCGCGAGCGCCTCCTGGTCCACGTCCATCTCGGAATTCGCGCGCGCGAGCGCCCGGAGTTCCTCCGCCTTGCCCTCGATCTCCGCGAGGCCCTTTTCGAAATCGAGGTAAGTCATCTGCGTTCCTGCTCCGGCACCGCTGTCGTAGCGGGGTTTATGCCCGCCGCTTCCGGGGTTTGCAACTCAAGCGCGGCCTGCACCTGTTCGGCGAGGAAATCCATCACGAGCCGGACGGCGGGCGCGCGCCTGAGATCGTCGTGTACCAGCATCCAGATCTCGCGCAAGGGCGGCGTCTCTCGCGACTGGAGGCGGACGAGGCCGGGGTCGGTCGCGGCAATCACATCGGGCAGCAACGCGACGCCGAGCCCCGCGCGGGCGGCTCCGGCCTGGATCAGGCTGTCATCGCTCCGAAACGCCACCGGGCGGCCCGCAAGGCGGGCCTCGAACCAGCGGAATTGCGGCAGGCTCGCCTGCGCCGAATCGCCGGCGATCAGGGTCCAGCCGGTTTCGTCGGGCGGCGTGCCTGGCGCGCCGTAGAAGCCGAAGGCGAGATCGCCAAGCTTGCGGGCGATGAGCCCGGTTTGCTTTGGCCGGGAGAGGCGGAGCGCGAGATCGGCCTCGCGCCGGTCGAGATCCGCCGCGCCGATCTGGCCACAGAGGGTCACGACGATCTCCGGCTGGCGGGCCCGCAGCAGGGAAAGGCGCGGCGCTATGACACAGGCCGCGAGCGCCGGGGGTGCGCTTACCCGCACGGGCGCCGCCGGCCCGGAACGGGCGCCTTGTGCTGCGCGCAGCACCGCAAAGGCTGCGTCCTCCGCACCCTCGGCGAGCTCCGCGATCTCGGCGCCCGCCTCTGTCAGGACGACGCTGCGCGGCAGGCGGTCCACAAGGCGCAGGCCGAGCGCGGCTTCGAGCGCGCTCACCCGCCGCGCGACGGTCGTGTGATCGACGCCGAGGGCGCGGGCGGCGGCGGAAAAGCTCCCCTGCTGCGCAAGCGTGCGGAAGTGGTGGAGGTCTTCCCAGTTCATATGTGCATTTCCACTCATGAGATGGGCAGATTTCTGGAATTCTGCAGGACCTGCAAGCGTTCTAGGTCTGGCGGAAACCGCAAGAGGAGAAACGCATGGCACGTGTTCTGGAATTCGAGAGCTTCGGGGCGGGCGCGCCGCTTTTTCTGCGTGACAGGCGCGACGGCCCGCTCGGGCCGGGACTGGTGCGGGTGCGGCAGAGCGCCATCGGGGTGAATTTCGTCGACATCTATCAGCGCAATGGCCTCTATCCGCTCGGGCCTGTCCCTGGCGTGGAGGCGGCGGGGATCGTCGAGGGGGTGGCATCGGATGTCGAGGGCTTCGCACCGGGCATGCGCGTGGCCTACGCCGGACCTCCGGCGGGCAGCTATGCGGAGCTCCGCGATCTCCCGGCTGCGCGGCTTGTGGCTGTTCCCGACGGGCTGGATGAGCGGCAGCTGGCGGGATCGTTCCTGCGGGGACTGACGGCCGGCCTGTTGCTTGACCGCGTCCTGCCGGATGTCGGCGGGAAGCCCGTGCTGGTTCACGCAGCGGCCGGTGGGCTCGGTCTCATCCTGGTGCAGTGGCTGAAGCGGCGCGGCGCGACGGTGATCGGAACGGTCGGCAGCCCGGCCAAGGCCGAGCTGGCGCGCACCCGGGGTCTCGACCACGCGATCCTCTATCGCGACGACGATTTTCGCGAGGGCGTGCGGGAGATCACCGGGGGCGTAGGCGTCGTCGCGGCGATCGATGGCATCGGCGGAGAGACGCTGCTCCGGAGCCTCGAGGCGCTCGCGCCCTTCGGTACTGCGGCGAGCCTCGGGCAGGTGAGCGGCGGCCTGCCGGCAATAGACCCCGCCCTGCTTGTGAACCGCTTTCTCGTCCGGCCGAGCATACTCGCGTTCCTCGCAGACGAGACACGCTTCCGCCCGGCGGCCGAAGCCTGGTTCGCGGCGCTTCAGGACGGGCTCTGCATCGAGGGCGGTCACAGTTATCCCTTCACGGAAGCGGCGCACGCCCTTGACGACATGGAGGCGGGCCACACCAGTGGTCCGGTGCGGCTGCTGGTGGAGGGCTGAGCTGTCCCGCGCTCAGCGGTTGTGGCCTGCGCGCGCACGACGTCGAGGCCTCGCCGTGAAATCCGGTAGGGTCCGCCGCCGCGAGAGGCGATGAGCTGCTTGCGGCGGAGGCGGGCGAAGACGTCGAGTGTGCAGTCCGAGAGGATTGCGCCATCGCGGGTGACACAGAGGATGCTGGTGATCTTGCGGCCGTCGCCGCGTTCATGACGGACGGAGCCGCCCTGCGCGAGCGCGTGCAGAACGCGCTGTTCGGGTCTGGAGATGTTCACTGGAAAGATCCGAGGCAAATGGGCTTGGTTCAGCGCCGCCATCTGACGGTCGCTGCGGGGTGTCACTCGGTCCTTCGCGCAGGCGAAGGACGGCGATCACACAAGCTCGGACATCCACTCTCCATCGGGGGGATGCATGGCGCATCCCGGAAACGAAATCAGATATAGGAATGCAGGCGATTCGGGGCAAGGCGCAGGAAGGCGCCCCGCCCCGGCGCAGAAGGGTCAGCCGCCGATCATCTCGGCCTGTTTCACGATCACCTGGGCCTGGCGGACCGAGGCGATGTCGACGAGGCGGCCCTTGTAGACGGCGGCGCCCTGTCCCTTCGCTTCGGCTTCCTTCATCGCGGCAAGGATCTCGCGGGCCTCCGTCACGGCCTTTTCCGAAGGGGTGAAGACATCGTTGGCGAGTGCCACCTGCTTCGGATGGATCGCCCATTTGCCGACCATGCCCATGGTTGCGGAACGGCGGGCCTGGGCGATGTAGCCGTCCTCGTCGGAGAAATCGCCGAACGGTCCGTCGACCGGCAGGATGCCATGCGTGCGGCAGGCCGATACGATGGCCGCGACCACGCCATGCCAGGGATCGCCGTAGACCGGCGCGCGCGGGCCCTCGGCATCCTTCGGCGGCAGCATGTAGTAGTTTTCCTGCGTGCCGCCGATGCCGGTCGTCGCCATGCCCATGGAGGCGGCGAAATCGGCCGCGCCGAGGCTCATCGCCTGCATGCGGGGGCTCGAGGCCGCGATTTCCTCGGCATGGGCGAAGCCTGCGGCGGTCTCGATGATGACCTCGAAACCCACCTTCTTCTGGCGGCCCTTCGCCCACTCGATGGCGGAGCAGAGCGCGTCCACCGCGTAGATGTCCTTGGCGTTGCCGGCCTTGGGGATCATGAACAGGTCGATGCGGTCACCCGCCTGCTCCAGCACCTCGACCACGTCGCGATACCAGAACTCGGTGTCGAGCCCGTTGATGCGCACCGAGAGGGTCTTGGTGCCCCAGTCGATCTCGTTGATTGCCCTGATGATGTTCTGCCGTGCCGCGGGCTTGTCGGCGGGAGAGACACTGTCCTCGAGGTCGAGATTGATCACATCCGCCGCCGATGCCGCCATCTTGGCGAAGAGCTCTGGCCGGGATCCGGGGCCGAAGAGCTGGCAGCGGTTCGGGCGGGCAGGCGGGCTCGGCGGAATGGTGAAGCTCATGGCAGCGCGGTCCTCGTGCAAGCATGTTACGGAAATTACCGGCGCGGTGATAGGATATTACCCGAGCTCGCGTCAAATGCATTTGGGGCTGGTGGGCGAGTGCAGGTGCGGCTGCCCGAAAAATCGCGGCATTGCGCTCATTTTCCGGGCGGATGCGACGCGCTTTGCGCAGGTGCAACCTTTTGAAACTTGTCTGGCGCGGCGGCAGGCCGTATGTCGGGAGGCGGTCGGAGAAGGAGATCGCGCATGCCGAGTCCCACACCCATCGTCACCATCTTCGGCGGATCCGGATTCATCGGCCGCTACGTCACCCAACGGATGGCGCGCGCCGGATGGCGGGTGCGCGTGGCCGTACGCCGGCCGAATGAGGCGCTGTTCGTGCGCCCCTACGGTGCGGTGGGCCAGGTCGAGCCGGTTCAGGCCAATATCCGCGACGAGATCTCGACGCGCGCGGCGATCCGGGGGGCCGATGCGGTCGTCAACTGCGTCGGAATTCTGGCGGAGAGCGGTCGGCAGAGCTTCGAGGCTGTCGTCGCCGAGGGTGCGGGGCTGATCGCGCGCCTTGCGGCCGAGGAAGGCGTCGGGCGGCTCGTCCACATTTCCGCGATCGGTGCGGACCCGGCGAGCGAGAGCGGCTATGCTCGCGCCAAGGCCGCGGGTGAGGCGCTGGTGCAGACGGCTTTCGCCGATGCGATCATTCTGCGCCCCTCTGTCATTTTCGGCACCGAGGACGAGTTCTTCAACCGCTTCGGCAACATGGCCCGGATGAGCCCTGTCCTGCCGCTTGTCGGGCCGGACACGAAATTCCAGCCGGTCTATGTCGATGATGTGGCGGCCGCAGCGGCGAAGGCGGCGATGGGCGAGGTCGCGCCGGGGATCTACGAGCTTGGCGGGCCGGATGTCGCGACTTTCCGGGAGTTGATGCAGAAGCTTCTCGATGTCATCGAGCGGCGTCGGGCGCTGATCGCGCTGCCTTTCGGTTTCGCGCGGCTTCAGGGCCGCATTCTCGATACGCTGCAGAGCCTGAGCTTCGGGCTTTTCACCAACACGGTGCTGACGGCCGATCAGGTCGAGTTGCTCAAGCGTGACAATGTCGTGTCGGAGGGGGCGAAGGCGTTCGGCGAGCTCGGTATCAGCCCGACGCCGATGGATGCGGTGCTCGAGGGCTACCTCTATTCCTTCCGGCCGCATGGCCAGTATGACGCGATCACCGCGTCGGCGGCAAACCTGCGTCAGTAGTTCGGGAAAGCCCCGGCACCTGGATGCGGGTGCCGGCTGGCGTTCGGGCCTTACCTGTAGGCGATCGCCAGCAGGAAGAGGCCGAGCACGACGCGGTAGATCACGTAGGGCGTATAGCTCACGCTCCGCAGCAGGCGCATCATCAGCGACAGCGCGAGATAGGCCGCGGCGAAGGCAAGCACGGCGCCGATCGCGCCGTCACGCAGTGTCTGCCAGTCGGCCTGGCCGATCACGTCGAGCCCGAGCAGGGTGCCGGAGGCGATGATCGTCGGGATCGACATCAGCATCGAGATCCGGGCGCCGTCTTCGCGTTTGTAGCCGAGCAGGCGGCTTGCGGTGATCGTCGCGCCCGAGCGGGACGTGCCCGGAATGAGTGCAAGCGCCTGCCAGAACCCCATGATCATCGCATCGCGAAGGTTCCATTCGGGCGCCTTGCGCTCGACCGGGCCCTTCTGGTCGGCCCAGTAGAGCACGATGCCGAAGAGGAGCATGGTCCAGCCGATTACCGCGACGGAGCGCATCGCGTCGGCAAGGCCGGTCATCTGAAGAATGAAGCCGACAACGACCACGGGAACCGTGGAGATCGCGAGCAGCAGGAGAAGCCGCGCGTCCGGTGTGGCGAAGCGCCGGCCGAGCACGTCACCCGCGCCATGCACCATGCGCGCCACATCCGCACGGAAGAAGGCCATCACGGCGCCGAGGGTGCCGACATGAACGGCGACGTCGAGCGCAAGTCCCTGATCCGCCTCACCAAGCAGATGCGGCAGGAGGATCAGATGGCCGGAAGAAGAAATCGGAAGAAACTCGGTGATACCCTGTACTATGGCCAGGATCGCAAGCTGGAACAGCGACATTTACCTACTACCCGAAGTGCGAATCGACTTGCCCGTAACGTAGCGTGTGCAGGCGCGAAGGGTAAGCGGCGAGTTAATGGGTCCGGTATCGGACCCATTTTTTTGCCGAGCGGCGCAGAAAGCCGCTCAAATGTCATGTGATTTCGAAATTTGGTCAGTGCTTTTGACTTTTATATGCTCAAGCTTTGGTTTACGTCTATGCATCGGAAAAGGTCACTGGCCAGTGAAGTCGGGGGAAAGCGATGGCTCAGCAGCGAATGCTGAAATTCGTCAAGATCGCGCGAGATATGCCGGAGAAACGGTCCGCGGGAGAACGGCGCGAGGATTTCGACGAAATCTATCGGCAATTTGCGGCAGAGAAGGCAGCCGAGCAGGCCGGCCGGTGCTCGCAATGCGGTGTGCCGTATTGCCAGTCGCATTGTCCGCTGCACAACAATATCCCGGACTGGCTGAAGCTGACCGCCGAGGGGCGGCTGCGCGAGGCCTATGAGATCAGCCAGGCGACCAACACCTTCCCCGAGATCTGCGGCCGCATCTGCCCGCAGGACCGGCTCTGCGAGGGCAATTGTGTCATCGAGCAGTCGGGCCATGGCACCGTCACCATCGGGGCGGTGGAGAAATACATCACCGATACGGCCTGGGCCGAAGGCTGGGTAACGCCGGCTGTGCCTGAGGAAGAGCGACCGGAGAGCGTCGGGATCATCGGCGCGGGCCCCGGCGGGCTGGCCGCGGCTGATGCGCTGCGCCGTGCCGGGCTCAAGGTCACGGTCTATGACCGGCATGACCGCGCGGGTGGGCTGCTTGTCTACGGCATTCCGGGGTTCAAGCTCGAGAAGCCCGTCGTCATGCGCCGCAACGAACAGCTCGAGGCCAGTGGCGTCGAATTCGTGCTCAACTGCAACGTGGGCGAGGACATCTCCTTCGACGAGATCCGCACCAAGCACGATGCGGTGCTGATCGCGACGGGCGTCTACAAGTCGCGCGACCTCGGCGGCCCGGGTGCGGGTCTGCCGGGCATCGTGAAGGCGATCGACTACCTCACGGCGTCCAACCGCAAGAGCTTCGGCGACGACGTGCCGGAGTATGACAGCGGCGTGCTCAATGCCACGGGCAAGCGCGTCGTGGTGATCGGCGGCGGGGATACGGCAATGGACTGCGTGCGCACGGCGATCCGTCAGGATGCCAAAGCGGTCACCTGTCTCTATCGCCGCGACCGCGCCAACATGCCGGGATCGCAGCGCGAGGTGGCGAATGCCGAGGAGGAGGGCGTGACCTTCGCCTGGCTCACCGCGCCCAAGGGTTTCACCGGCGAGGACAGCGTTTCGGGCGTGATGGTGTCGCGGATGCGTCTCGGCGCGCCGGATGCGTCCGGCCGCCAGAAGCCGGAGGAAATCCCCGGTGCGGACTATGTCGAGCAGGCCGATCTCGTCATCAAGGCGCTCGGTTTCGAGCCGGAGGAGCTTCCGAAGCTCTGGGGCACGGACGGGCTCGAGGTCACCCGCTGGGGCACGGTCAAGGCGAACTTCCAGACCCATGCGACGAGCCTCGACGGGGTTTTCGCGGCGGGCGACATCGTGCGGGGCGCGAGCCTCGTCGTCTGGGCGATCCGGGACGGGCGCGATGCGGCGGACAGCATCCTGAGCTATCTCGGCTCCAAGGCCGGTGCACGTCTCGCGGCGGAGTGAGGAGCGTTCGAAACGCAATATGGAATCCGTATGGAATCGATATGGAATCCCGCCATACGATTGCCATACGCTTCCAGCGTTCGGAGCGATGAAATGGAAGCGGAACTGACCCAATTTTCCATGTTGACGGCCGTAGCCACTACCGCGACCGGCCCGAGGAGCGGAACATGATCCGGAAGACCGGAGGCTGTCTTTGCGGTGCGGTGAAGTTCGAAGCTGAGATGGAAGACCTCAGCTTCGGCGCCTGCCATTGCGGCATGTGCCGCCGCTGGGTCGGCGGGCCGTTCCTGGCCAAGGAGGCCGAGACGGTCACGGTGACGGACGGTGCGGATGAGCTCAATGCCTATCGCTCTTCGGACTGGGCCGAGCGGGTGAGCTGCGCAAGCTGCGGCTCCGCGCTTTGGTATCACCTCTTGGAGCCGGAAATGTTTGCGGTTTCCGTGGGCGCGCTCGATGATGCCTCGGACATGACGCTCACCGCGGAGATCTTCATCGACCACAAACCGGCGGGATATGCGCTTGCCGGTGATCACAAGCGGATGACGGAGGCGGAGTTCATGGCAGCCTTTGCACCGCCCCCGGCGACTGAATGACGACGGGCCGGAGCCTTCCGGCCCCGGACACCCACTGAGACAAGATACTGGCGCGGCGGAGGCCGCTCGCTGGACAGCAGGAGAACCGGCATGACGACCTTTGACGACGCCTGGGTTGCGAAGACCGAAGCGGAGTTCGCCCGTCTGGAGGCCGAAGGCATGTACAGTGCCGAGCACGAGCATTCGTCGTGCGGCGTCGGCCTTGTGGTGGCGATCGACGGAACACCGCGGCGCCAGGTCGTGGAGAGCGGCATTCAGGCGCTGCAGGCAATCTGGCACCGGGGCGCGGTGGATGCGGACGGCAAGACCGGCGACGGCGCGGGCATCCATGTGCAGATCCCGCCCGCCTTCTTCGAGGAGCAGGTGCGCCGCACCGGCCACGAGCCGCGCCAGGGCAAGACCGCCGTCGGCATGATCTTCCTGCCGCGCAGCGACTTCGCCGCGCAGGAAGCGGCCCGGACCATCGTGGAGACCGAAGTGCTCCGCATGGGCTATTATATCTATGGCTGGCGCCACGTGCCGGTGGATATCACCTGCCTCGGCGAGAAGGCCAACGCGACGCGACCCGAGATCGAGCAGATCCTGATCTGCAATTCGAAGGGCGTGGACGAGGAAACCTTCGAGCGCGAGCTCTATGTCATCCGCCGCCGCATCGAGAAATCCGGTTCGGGAATCCGCGATTTCTACATCTGCTCGATGTCCTGCCGCTCGATCATCTACAAGGGCATGATGCTCGCCGAGCAGGTCGCGGTGTTCTATCCGGATCTGATGGATCCGCGTTTCGAGAGCGCCTTCGCGATCTATCATCAGCGTTATTCCACCAACACCTTCCCGCGCTGGTGGCTGGCGCAGCCGTTCCGGATGCTCGCCCATAACGGCGAGATCAACACGCTCAAGGGCAACCTCAACTGGCTCAAGAGCCACGAGATCCGCATGAGCTCGGACTATTTCGGCGAGCTCGCCGAGGACATCAAGCCGATCGTCGCGCCGGGCTCCTCGGACTCGGCTGCGCTCGACAACGTCTTCGAGGTGCTCGTGCGCGCCGGGCGCTCGGCGCCGATGGCGAAGACCATGCTGGTGCCGGAAGCCTGGTCGAAGCTTGCGACGAAGATGCCGCAGGCCTGGCTCGACATGTATTCCTATTCCAATGCCGTGATGGAGCCCTGGGACGGCCCGGCGGCGCTCGCGATGACCGACGGGCGCTGGGTCTGTGGCGGGCTCGACCGCAACGGGCTCCGGCCGATGCGCTATGTCGTGACCGGCGACGGGATGCTCATCGCCGGGTCGGAGGCGGGCATGGTGCCGCCCGATGAGGCGAGCGTGATCGAGAAGGGCGCGCTCGGTCCGGGCCAGCTCATCGCGGTCGACATGGCCAAGGGCACGCTCTACCACGATTCCGAGATCAAGGACCTCATGTCCTCCAGCCAGCCCTTCGGTGACTGGATCGCCTCGGTGACCGATCTCGAGGACGCGACCCAGGGCATGGAAGAAAAGCCCTGGTTCGAGGGCGAGGAGCTGCGCCGGCGCCAGATTTCCGCCGGCTACTCGATCGAGGAGCTTGAAACCGTCATCCAGGCGATGGCGGAGGACGGCAAGGAGGCCATCGGCTCGATGGGCGACGACACGCCCGCCGCCGTGCTCTCCGAGAAGTACCGGCCGCTCAGCCACTATTTCCGGCAGAACTTCAGCCAGGTGACCAACCCGCCGATCGACAGCTTGCGCGAGCATCGGGTGATGAGCCTCAAGACGCGGTTCGGCAACCTCAACAACGTGCTCGACGAGGACAACAGCCAGACCAACATCCTGACGCTGGAGAGCCCGTTCCTCTCGAACGCGCGCTTCGAATATCTCGCGAGCCACGAGGCGGCGGATGCGGTCGAGCTCGACTGCACCTTCGGCAAGGACGCCGGGCCGAACGCGCTGCATGACGCGCTGGAGCGGATCCGCCACGAGGCGGAGGAAGCGGTGCGCGCCGGGGCGAACCATATCGTGATGACGGATCATCACCAGGGCCCCGAAAAGGTCGGGATGCCGATGATCCTCGCCACGAGCGCGGTGCATTCCTGGCTCACGCGCAAGGGGCTCCGGACCTTCACCTCGCTCAACGTGCGCTCGGCCGAGTGCATCGATCCGCATTACTTCGCGGTGCTGATCGGTTGCGGCGCGACGACGGTGAATGCCTATCTGGCCGAGGATTCGATCGCGGACCGGGTGCGGCGCGGGCTGATCGCCTACGATCTCACCACGGCGGTGCAGAAGTATCGCGAGGCGGTGGATCAGGGCCTGCTGAAGATCATGGCGAAGATGGGGATCTCGGTGATCTCCTCCTATCGCGGTGGTCTCAACTTCGAGGCGGTGGGGCTCTCGCGCGCCATGGTCGCGGAGTATTTCCCCGGCATGCTGAGCCGGATCTCCGGCATCGGCGTCTCGGGCGTGCAGCAGCAGGTCGAGCGGGTGCATGCCAAGGGCTGGGGCGGGTCCAATTCGATCCTGCCGATCGGCGGGTTCTACAAGGCACGGCGCTCGGGCGAGACCCATGCCTGGGAAGCGCAGTCGATGCACATCCTGCAGGCGGCCTGCGCCAAGGGCTCCTACGAGCTCTGGAAGCAGTACAGCCGGGCGATGCAGTCGCGGCCGCCGATCCATCTGCGCGACCTGCTCGACTTCAAGCCGAAGGAAGAGCCGGTGCCGCTCAAGCATGTCGAGAGCATCACCGCGATCCGCAAGCGGTTCGTGACGCCCGGCATGTCGCTCGGGGCGCTCTCTCCGGAAGCGCACAAGACGCTCAACATCGCGATGAACCGGATCGGCGCGAAATCCGACTCCGGCGAAGGCGGCGAGGATCCGGCGCATTTCCACCCCGAGCCCAACGGCGACAACCCCTCGGCCAAGATCAAGCAGGTGGCCTCCGGGCGCTTCGGGGTGACGGCGGAGTATCTCAACCAGTGCGAGGAGCTCGAGATCAAGATCGCCCAAGGTGCGAAGCCCGGCGAGGGCGGACAGCTTCCGGGCATGAAGGTGACCGAGCTCATCGCGCGGCTCCGGCATTCGACGCCGGGCGTCACGCTGATCTCGCCGCCGCCGCACCATGACATCTACTCGATCGAGGACCTTGCCCAGCTCATCTACGACCTCAAGCAGATCAACCCGCGGGCGCGGGTCTGCGTGAAGCTGGTGAGCCAGTCGGGTGTGGGCACGATCGCGGCGGGTGTCGCCAAGGCGAAGGCCGACGTGATCCTGATCTCGGGGCACAACGGCGGCACGGGCGCGAGTCCGATGACCTCGATCAAGTTCGCGGGCCTGCCCTGGGAGATGGGGCTCTCGGAAGCGCATCAGGTGCTCACGATCAACAAGCTCCGCGACCGGGTCGTGCTGCGGACCGACGGCGGGCTGCGCACCGGCCGCGACATCGTGATCGCCGCGATGCTCGGCGCGCAGGAGTTCGGGGTCGGCACCGCGGCGCTGATCGCGATGGGCTGCATCATGGTGCGCCAGTGCCAGTCGAACACCTGCCCGGTGGGGGTCTGCGTGCAGGACCCGATCCTGCGCGAAAAGTTCACCGGCACGCCCGACAAGGTGGTCAACCTCATCAGCTTCTATGCCGAGGAGGTGCGCGAGGTGCTGGCCTCGATCGGGGCGACGTCGATCGACGAGGTGATCGGCCGGGCCGACCTGCTGGCGCAGGTGAGCCGCGGCGCCGAGCATCTCGATGATCTCGACCTCAACCCGATGCTCATCAACGTGAACGAGGGCCAGAAGATCACCTATTCCGGCAAGACGGAACGCCAGGTGGTGCCGGATACGCTGGACGCGCAGATCGTTGCGGATGCCGAGCCGTTCTTCAAGGACGGTGAGAAGATGCAGCTGAGCTACTCGGTGCAGAACACGCTGCGCTCGATCGGCACGCGGGTGTCGAGCCACATCGTCCGGCGCTTCGGGATGCGCAACAACCTGCAACCCGACCATCTGACGGTGAAGCTCGCGGGCTCCGCCGGTCAGGCACTCGGCGCGTTCGGGGCGCCCGGCCTCAAGATCGAGGTCCGTGGCGAGGCGAACGACTATGTCGGCAAGGGGCTTTCGGGGGCAACGATCGTGGTCCGGCCGGCGCTCGGCTCGCCGCTGGTGCCGCATGAGAACGCGATCATCGGCAACACCGTGCTCTATGGCGCAACCGACGGCTATCTCTTTGCCAACGGGCGCGCGGGCGAGCGGTTCTGCGTGCGCAACTCGGGCGCGAAGGTGGTGATCGAGGGCTGTGGTTCGAACGGCTGCGAATACATGACCGGCGGCATCGCGGTCATCCTCGGCAGCTTCGGCGACAACTTCGGCGCCGGGATGACCGGTGGCATGGCCTATCTCTATGACCCCGCTGATGACATCGAGATGCGCCTCAACGAGGAGACGGTGATCGCGGTGCCGGTGGCGGCTGCGGCCTGGGAAGCGGAGCTTCGCGGCCTGATCGAGCGGCATGTCGAGGAGACCGGCAGCCCGCGCGCGGCGGATATCCTGCGGCACTGGGAGGAGGAGCTGCCGAAGTTCCGCCAGATCGTGCCGAAGGAAATGCTCTCGCGTCTGACGCATCCGCTCAGCGACGAGGCGGAAGCCGCGACCGCCTGAGGGCTGCGCGCCTGCGAGCGACACTTTGGGGGCCCGGCGCGGGAATGCGCCGGGCCCTTTCGCTTGAGGGTGAGCCGGGACCAGCCGCGGGGAACGAGGATGTCGCGGCCGGGATGATGGAAGAGAAGCAGCAGTGTATCGATGGCTTGAACAGCCTCGACTGCCGCCACGAGGGCAAGCTGGCGGCGATGCACGTGGGCCCGCGCGAGAGCCATGGCAGCACCGATGCCTGCGGCCCTCCGGTCCAGGAGGTTTGATGGCGGCCCCCATGCGGGCCGCCCCCGATTTTCGGTCGTGTCAGGAGTCGGAGGAGCGGGCCCAGAGGTTGATGTTCTCTTCCGTCGCGATGGCGTCGATCTCGCGAAGCTCCTCGTCGGTGAACTCGAGCCGGGCCACGGCGCCGGCGCAATCGGTCACCTGCTCGGGGCGGGAGGCGCCGATCAGCGCCGAGGTGATGCCGCCGCCGCGCAGCACCCAGGCGATCGCCATCTGTGCGAGCGTCTGGCCACGCGCCGCGGCGATGTCATTGAGCCGGTTGAGATGCGCGATCACCGGGCCTTCGAGCATGCCGGGCGAGAGGCTCTTGCCCTGGGTGGCGCGGGAGCCTTCCGGGATGCCCTTGAGGTATTTCCCGGTCAGCATGCCCTGGGCCAGCGGGGTGAAGGCGATGGAACCGACGCCGAGCTCGGCGAGCGTCTCCTTCAGCCCGTCATGTTCGACCCAGCGGTTGAGCATGTTGTAGCTCGGCTGATGGATCAGCAGCGGCACGCCCATCTCGCGCAGGAGCCGTGCCGCTTCGCGGGTGCGTTCGGAATTGTAGGAGGAGATGCCAACATAGAGCGCCTTGCCCTGATGGACGAGGCTTGCGAGCGCGCCCATGGTTTCCTCGAGCGGGGTCTCGGGGTCGACGCGGTGGGAGTAGAAGATGTCCACATAGTCGAGGCCCATGCGGCGGAGCGACTGCTCGCAGGAGGCGATGAGGTATTTGCGGCTGCCCCATTCGCCGTAGGGGCCGGGCCACATGTCGTAGCCGGCCTTGGAGGAGATCACGAGCTCGTCGCGCAGGCCGCGGAAATCCGTGCGCAGGATCTCCCCGAAGGCGGTTTCGGCGCTTCCGGGCGGCGGCCCGTAATTGTTGGCGAGGTCGAAATGGGTGATGCCGCGGTCGAAGGCTTCACGGCAGATCGCGCGCTTGGTCTCGTGCGCCGTGTCCTCGCCGAAATTGTGCCACAGCCCCAGCGAGACAGCGGGCAGCTTCAGCCCCGAGCGGCCGCAGCGGCGGTAGGGCATGGTGTGGTAGCGGGTGTCGGAGGGGGTCCAGGTCATGGTCATATCCTTCGGGCGGGCCTCAGCCTTCCTCATCCATGTAGCGGCGGAAGGCCTCGGCATGATCGGGGTGCCAGCGCGAGAGGGCGGGGCGGTTCTCGAGGATGTCACTGAAGCCCCAGCCCATCCGCTTGAGGTCGGTGGCGCGGTCCACCTCGTTGTCGGGGCAGAGGATGTAGAAATCGCCCGCGCCCATGCCCTCGAGCAGCGCATCGGCCACCTGCCCGGATGTCCAGGCTCCAGCGGGCTTCTCCTCAACGCCCTTGGCGCGGGTGAACCCGGTGAAGGTGAAGCCCGGGATCAGCAGATGTGCCGTGATGCGGGAGCCTGTCTGCTCGACGAGTTCATGGGCGAGCGATTCGGTCAGCGCCTTCAGACCCGCCTTGCTGACATTGTAGGCGGTATCGCCGGGGGGGAGCGTGATGCCCTGTTTGGAGCCGGTGCAGATGATCGCGCCGGGCAGTCCGCTTTCGATCATGCCGGGGGCGAAGACCTGGATGCCGTTGATCGGGCCCCAGAGATTGGTTTCGAGCGTCGTGCGCCAGATCGCGGGGTCGGCGAAAAGCCTGCCGCCGCCCTCGCGTCCGGCGTTGTTCATCAGTATGGTCACGGGGCCGAGCGCATCGGCGGCGGCTCGAAGCGCCTCGACCTGGCCGCGGTCGGCGACATCCGTCGGGAGGCCCTCGGTCTCGATGCCTGCGGTGCGGAGCGTGCTGGTGGCGGCCTCGAGAGCCGCGCGATCGAGATCGGCAATCACGACTTTCATGCCCGCCGCGCCGAAGCGCCGGGCGGCGGCAAGGCCGATGCCGCTCGCCGCGCCGGTGACGACGGCGACATGGCCGGGTTTGAGTGCCGGATGTGTGGTCATGTGGAGATCTCCCTTCCGGCCCGCCCGGCGCCGGATGATGCCGGGCGGACCTTCGGGATGAGTCTAGCCCGGCAGGCCGGGTTGTAAACGCGAGGCGCGCGCCGTATCAGGGCGCGGTGGCGTGTGCGGGCACAGCCTTGAGATAAGCCGCAATCGATTCGCGATCCCAGCTTTCGAGTTTCGCCATGTTCTCCTGCACCGCGACCATCGAGCCGCCGACGGAATCGAAATCCGGCGTGAAGCCCGACTCGAGGTAGTAGGCGATGTCGCTCTCCGACCAGGAGCCGATGCCGCCCTCGCCGCCGGTGATGTTGGGGATGCGGCCCCGGCCATCCGGGTTGGGCGCGCCTGCGAGCCAGAGGCCGTAGTCGAGGCCGCCCGCGATGTCGCGCGAGGTGTGGCATTCGCCGCAATGGCCGGGGCCTTCCACCAGATAGCGGCCGCGCACCAGCTTGGGATCGCTGGTGTCGATCGCGATCACCGGCGCATCGGAGAGGAAGGCGAGCTTCCAGAGGCCGATGCCGCGGCGGATGTTGAAGGGAAAGGCCAGCCGGTGCCCCGGCGCCTTGCCCTCGACCGCGGGCAGGGTCTGCCAGAAGGCCCAGAGATCCGCGATGTCGCCGTGGTTCATGCGGGTGAAGGAGGTATAGGGAAAGGAGGGGTAGAAGTGCTCCCCCTCCGGCGAGACGCCGCGCAGCATCGCGTTGGCGAAATCGGCCTCGCTCCAGGAGCCGATACCATCCTCGCGGTCCATCGAGATGTTTGGCGCGACGAAATCGCCGAAATCGGAGGCCAGCACCCGGCCACCGCCGAGCGAGAGCTTGTCGTCGCCCTTGGCATCGGGGGCTGCGTGGCAGGAGGCGCAACCCCCGGCCCAGAACACGGCTTCGCCGCGCGCCGCGTCGCCTTCGGGCAGCGCAGCGATCTCGGCGGCGGAGAGGCCGCGGGGGGCGGAGGCGAACCATCCCGCCACCGCGGCGATCACGCCGAGAAGGCCGAGGCCGACGGCGATCCTGAGGAGTAGCATTGCGGCGTCGCGTCAGTCGTCGAGGCGATAGGTTTCGTGGCAGCTCTTGCAGGTCGCAAGCACGGGCTGCATCGCGGCCTTGAAGGCCTCGGCATCGGCCGGACCGCTCTTGCCGGAGGCCGAGACGGCGCCCGCGGTGGCGGCCTGAAGTTTGGAAATCTGTTCGGCGAAGCCCGCCGGGTCTTCCCAGATCTTCGGGCTTGCCTCGGTATTGCCACCGGTGTCGCTGCCCTCGGGGAAGTAGTCGGCATAGGCCTCCGCGACGCCTGCCGTGGCGGTGATCGCTGCCTTGCCGATGGCCGGGCTGTAATCGATCTCGCCCTTCAGGACGCCTGCTGTGAGGCCGGCGGCTCCGCCCATGCTCTCCATGAGCGTCTGGCGCACGGCGATCGGATCCTCGGCGGCAAGAGCCGGAACGGCGCCCGCGAGCAGGGCTGCGGCAATCAGGGCTGTCGTCTTCATGGAATTCCTCCAAATGGCTTTTTGCCCCGTCACGCGAGAGGCTTATGGCGGTGGAAGGCCGCAGGGACCGGCCAGGCAGGATGCTCATCCTGTTCGGTCGCGGTGCGATTGGTCAAGCCTGCCGTCGGGTCGAGCCCCCAACTCTCACCCGCTTTTGAACTCCGGTCTGAAGAAGTGGAAAGCGACGCGGCCGTGCCTGTCGCGTCTCCGCATCAGGCCAGATCCTCGGGGGGATGCCCCGGAGCCAGCGCGCAAGACGGGGACTCGGCGCACTCTTCCTCGGGATTGCGTTCGAAGACGACGGTGAGGCGGAAGCTCTCTTCTGTCTGGCACCGCTCGGCGCGTCCGCCAAGCTGCGCGGCAAAGGCGTCGATGAGGTTGCCGCCGAGGCCGGAGCCGGTGGCGGTGTCCTCGACCGGCTCGCTCCCGAGCGTATTCTCGACGGAAAATTCCAGCGTCTCTCCATCGCGTCGCACGAGACGGACCTTGATCCATTCCGCGCCCGCCTCCGTCCGGCCGCCATATTTCAGTGCGTTGGTCATCGCCTCGACGGCAAGGAGCGAGAGCGGCACGGCCTGATCCGGATCGAGGGTAACAGGGGCGAAGGCGGTGTCGATCGCCATATCGTTCGGCCCATTGCCGCCAACCACCATGATCTGGCGGATCATCTCGCCCAGCAGCACGTCTGCATTCACCCGCGCGAGATTCTCGCTCTGATAGAGATTGCGGTGGATCGCAGCCAGCCCCAGCACGCGCTCCTGAAGCTGGACCAGCGCCGCGCGGCCCTCGCGTGAGCGGATCTGGCGGATCTGCATGTTCATGATCGAGGAGATGAGCTGGAGATTGTTCTTCACCCGGTGGTGGACCTCGCGCAGCAGCACGTTCTTCTCGCGCATCGCGTCTTCCATCTTGGCCTCGTCATAGATCACCGTCTCGGCCATGTGCTCGAAGGTCTCGAAGATCGCACCGAACTCGGCGGGCATGTCCTTGCGCCTGCGGTGCGGTGGCAGGCGGCGGTCGAGCTCGAAGCGCTGCATCGCCCGCTGGAGCTTACGCACATGGCGGATGGCGAAGCGGTGGACGGCGGCATAGGCGACGCCGAGGCTGATGAGCCACATCATCACCGGAAAAACCGGTGCCGGGATGGTGAAGGGCAGGAAGGCATTGGCCGAGAAATAGGGCCGCGCGGCGCGGCTGCCGATCGCATAAACCGTGCCGGGCAGGATCGCGACGACGGCGAAGTTGCGCAGCTGTCCTTGCGCGTTGCGGGTGGTGAAGGTCTGGGTGCGTGCGCCATAGAGCCCGGTCAGGCGGGCGTCGGCCGGCATGGCGTCGAGCAGCGTTTCGTCCTCGCCATTGGCCGTCATCAGCACATCGCCCGTCGCCGTGACGGTGACGAGGCTGATCGGACCGCCCGATTCGGGGCCGGGCTCGTCCCAGAGCACGGAGGCATGGGCCATGGAGATGAATATGTAGCCGCGGAAGACGCCGTCGACCATGATCGGGCGGCGGATGCTGATGACGGGCCGTCCGCCGAAGGGCGAGCCGAAGAGATCGCCCGAGCGCACGTCCACATTCGGCTTGGGGTCCTGCATGAGCGGGCCGATTGCGCCGCTCGAGGACCAGTCGCGGGTCTCGCCGGTCGAAAGGCAGCTGACGTGGCCGTCCGGGGAGAGAACACCCGCCTCGAGAAAGACCCGTGCGGCCTTCACATAGTCGCGGAAGAGGGCGGAGCAGCGCGCCGGATCGTCGAGCAGCGGTTTGACCGCGGGATCGAGCGCTTCGGTCGCACCGAAGGCCTGCTGGATCAGACGGCGTTCGCGCTGCACGGCTTCGGCCGTGGTTGCGGCGAGCGCCGCCTCGGCCTGCTGGCGGAACTGCTCGCCGACCTCGCGGGTCTGGATGACCGCGATGAGCCCGACCGGCGTGAGGGCGAGCATGAGAAAGAGCACGATGCGCCCGCCGATCGTGCGCCAGAACCACATGCCGCTCCTCCGCTCAGCGGGTGGTTGCGGCATTGGCGGTGATCACCGCCATGGTCGCCTGATCGGTCATCTCGAGGCTTTCGTTTTCGGAAAGCCCGAGGATTTCGCCGAGCCGGGTCCTGCCGCGATTGACGCGGCTCTTCACCGTGCCGACGGCCACCCCGCACATGTCTGCTGCCTCCTCGTAGGAAAAGCCCGAGGCGCCCACGAGGATGAGCACTTCGCGTTGCTCGTCCGAAAGCTGGTTGAAGGCGACGCGGAAGTCGTTCATCTGGAGCCGGCCATCATGGGCGGGTTTTTCGGAGAGACCGGCGGCCATAATCCCGTCGGGGTCGGGCACCTCGCGGCGGCGTTTCCGCCGGTCGGAGTAATAGGTATTGCGCAGGATCGTGAAGAGCCAGGCGCGCATGTTGGTGCCGGGCTGGAACTTGTCGAGATTGGTCCAGGCCTTCACCACCATGTCCTGGACGAGATCATCGGCCGCGGATCCGTTGCGGGTGAGGCTGAGCGCAAAGGCGCGCAAAGCGGGAAGGTGCGTGACGAGCTCGTCACGCGGATCGGGCGGCGAAACGCCCGCATCAGTTTTTCCCATCACCGCTCTCCTGGCCGCGAAGCTTCGCGAGAAGATCCTTGAAACGGTCGGGAAGCTCCTCTTCCACGACCTCCTGGTATATCTTGCGGATATTTTCGTCGATCTCGCGACTCACAACCTTCGGCGGCGGCTTGCGTGAGGTCATGTCTCTACCCATCATGTCCATAAGCGTCCTGCACGATCCTTACGACACTTCAACCGTCTTGTGGAACCAAACGACTTCAAAAACGTTTTGTTCCGGCGTCAGCGAAAAAAGCGAGAAACCATGACATCACGATCATCAGAAGCTGGTGTGGCAGAGGCCATCGGCCTCTACCTCCCCTTTCTGCGCCGGTATGCACGTGCACTGACGGGCAACCAGACCGATGGGGACAACTATGCTGCGGCGACGCTCGAGGCGATCATTTCGGATCCTTCTATCCTCACTATCGGTGACAATCCGCGGATCGGGCTCTTCCGGGCGTTTCATGCGATCTGGCAAAGTTCCGGCGCACCGGTGGGCGATGGCGAAAGCGGCCTCGTGGAGCGGGCGCAGGCCAGGATGCGCGATCTGACCCCGGGCACGCGCGAGGCACTGTTGCTTCACACGCTCGAGGAGTTTTCCATCGAGGAGATTGCCGCGATCCTCGGCGTCGATGCGGAAGAGGTTCGCGTCCGGCTCGAGATCGCCAACCGCGAGATGGAAAGAGGCCTTGCCGGCCGTGTGCTCATCATCGAGGACGAGACGATCATCGCCATGGACCTTCAGGGCATCGTGACTGCGATGGGCCATGAAGTAACCGGTATTGCCCGCACGGCGACGCAGGCGGTCGAGACGGGAACTGCGAAGCGGCCCGATCTGGTGCTGGCCGACATTCGGCTCGCCGATGACAGTTCGGGTATCGATGCGGTGAACGTGCTGCTGGAGACCTTCGGGAACCTGCCGGTCATCTTTGTGACGGCCTATCCGGAGCGCCTTCTGACCGGGGAACGGCCGGAACCGGCATTCCTGATCGCCAAGCCCTATTCGGAAGAACAGGTGCGTTCGGCGGTCAGCCAGGCGATGTTCTTCTCCTCGGTCGAAACCCTGGAGGCCTGAACCCAACAACGGAGGCCTTTGCCTCGAAACTGACGCCGGAAATGTCGACGCCGGACGGGAAACCGTCCGGCGTGCGTTTTTCATGTTCTTCATGGCGTCTGCAGATCAGGGCGCCCGGCCGCGCATGGCGCGCGCGACAAGCGCGACGACGAAGAGAATGAGGAAGATGAAGAACAGGATCTGCGCGATACCCGCGGAGGCGCTGGCGATGCCGCCGAAGCCGAAGAGTCCCGCAATGATCGCGACGACCAGGAATACGAGTGCCCAATAGAGCATGACGTTTGTCCTTTCCGATTACGGGAGGCTGTTTTTTGCGCCTCCTATGCCGAAAAAACGCTCACCCTTGCGGAAAGTTCCGCGAATCCGGGCCGGTTGGAAGAATGGAGAAGAAAATTTTCGGAGGGCGTTAGGAGTCGCATGGTAGCGTCCGGGATGCGCTTCGGCGGTTCCGGAGCGGCCTTTCGTGTAACCCTGTTTCCCTTGCCGGCGGAATATGCCCTGCGCCGTGCCCTGAGACGACCGGGAGAGCGCCATAAGACTGCCGCTTCTTCTTGCCGCCATTCTGTGCCTGGCCGCCCCCTCGTGGAGCGCGCCGTTCCGGCTGCTCGAGATCGACGGGCTCCGGGTGAAATGGGGGGCGCCGGAGCCCGGCACCGGCGCCACCGCAACCTGGGGCCTGCTGCGCGCCGAGGCGGAGTTTCCCGATGCGGTGAATTGCCGGGCGATGGCGCCGGTGGAGCGGGTTCCGCTTCTGGGCGCGATGCCTCGGCTCGCGCTCGAGCGCCTCGTGCGTGAGGCTTTTGCGCTCTGGTCGGAGGCTGCGGGCATCCGGTTTCGTCAGGCCGCCCCCGGTGTGAAGCCCGATATCCTGATCGGCACGCAGGCCGAGCCGCGCAAGATTGCCTTTGCCAATGTCTGGTGGAATGCCGATGCCGCCGAGGCGGGCATGGCGCCGCTCACGGCGGCGACGATCTGTCTGAACCCGGAGGCGGACTGGCGCCTCGGCGGGCTTGGGTCGCGCGCGCCGAATGCGGTCGACCTGCGCCATGCGCTCGCGCATGAGATCGGCCATACGCTCGGCCTCGACCATCCCGGTCCGACTGGTGCGCTCATGGGCTATCGCAGTTCGGGTGAAGGCCGGTTGATGGCAGGGGATGTCGAGGGCGCGCAGCGCCTCTACGGTCCCGCACCGCCCGGAGTGATTGTAACGGCAAGACGCCCGGACCTTCCGGTCCGGGCGTCCGCGAGGGAGAGTACTCGCGCCGTGGATCGCGAGATTATTCGTCCTTGATCTCCGGACGGTTCTTGAGATCATCCGGCTGCAGCGAAGTCACCGCATAGAGCGTGTCGCCTTCGTCACGCATAAGTTGAATCTCGTCCGGCATGAGTTCGACCGTATTCTCGCCGAAGCCGAGGAACCCGCCGAAGCTCACGGCAACGCCGCCCACAGCGCCATCCTCGGACAGCATGGCGTCGGTGATGTCGCCGAGCTTCTCGCCGTCACTGTTGCGCACCTCGATGCCGATCAACTCGTCGGCGGTAACGCTTGCCATGTCGACGGGCATGCCATGCTCATCGCCGGCAGCATGGTCCATGGTGGTTTCCGTGGCCGCGGGCGCGGTGGCGGTGCCATCCATCGTGCCGGTTTCGGTCGCGGGATTCTCCGCCACCGGCGGCGGGGCGACCTGGTCGGTTGCGTTCTCGTTCTCGGCCTGGGCGAAAGCGGCGCCGCCGATAAGGGTGAGCGAAAGAGCGGTGGTAGCGGCAAGCTTCTTCAGCATGTCTGTCTCCTTTTTTTCCTGCTCCTCACAGCCGGTTGCGGCGAATGGCCTTGTCGACTGCGGACGTGAAGGAAACATCGCTACCCCCTCTCGGGTTCCATGCTCATGCCGATGCTCACGGAATGGTCAGCGGATCGGTGCTGCGGGCCGCCGGCACATCGGTGGCCGAGATCAGGCACCGAGCAGCTCGATCCCGGCAAGCACCCAGACGGCCAGGAAGAGGGACTCGCAGACGATCAGCGCGATCGCCTGGCCGCCGACCTCGAAGATGCTCTTGAGCGAGGTCTTCATGCCGACGGCAGCGATGGCGGTGAGAAGCGCCCAGCTCGAAAGGTCGGTAAGCCGGGGGATGAGGGCGGCCGGCAGAAGGCCGAGGGAGTTCACGCCCGCGAGCCCGATAAAGGCGAGAACGAAGCCCGGAACGAGGGGTGGGCGGCGGCCCGAGGTGGTTGGACCGGCTTCGCCGCGGGCGGCAATGGAAAGGATCAATACGACCGGAGCGAGCATCGTGACGCGGATGAGCTTCACGAGTGTTGCCGCGTCGCCGGTTTCTTCCGAGACGCTGAAACCCGCACCGACGACCTGCGCCACATCGTGGATCGTGCCGCCGAGGAAAACGCCGGTGGCAAGCCCGTCGAGCCCGAGCTGCTGGGCGACGATGGGATAGAAGATCATCGCCACGGTGCCGAGCACGGTGACAGACAGCACGGTGAAGATCAGCGTCTGCTCGTTGCGGGCGCGCTCGGGCAGGGCAGCGGCAATCGCCATGGCGGCGGAGGCGCCACAGATCGCCACCGCCCCGCCGGTCAGCATGCCGAAACCGCGCCGTCGACCGATGAGCCGCGCCCCCCCGAGACCCACCAGGATGGTCATTGCAACGCCTGAGATCACAAGCGTGATGAGGCCGGGTCCGAGGCCGATCAGAAGCTCGACGCTGATCCGCGCGCCCAGAAGCGCGACACCGATCCGGAGCACCGAACGCGCGGCCAGTTCGATTCCGGGCACACAGGCGCCCTCCTCGGCGAGGAAGTGGAAGGCGATGCCGAGCAGCAGCGCCATGAGCATGGCAGGCGCGCCGTAATGCTCGGAGAGAAATCGGGCCGCGAGGGCAATCACCACCGAAACGAGCAGGCCAGGCATGAAGCGCGACACAGCCGCGCGGAGTCTCTGGAACAGCGGGCGGGTCGCCGGGGTGGGATCTGACATGGGGGCCGGGCTCCGGGTCTGCGGGCGGGCCACCAGTTTCATGCGCCCGTGGCGGGCGGGTCAATCGCGGGCAGGGCGCGCCGCGAAAATTTCGCAGGCGGGGCATTGAAAGCGGGCAGGGCATCGCCAATCTATGTGAATGTAATTAACATTTACATTGAAAGGAGCGCCCGATGAATACCGTCACCCTCTGGCTTGAGCGGTCGCGCGACTGGCTCGACGAGCGGGGAAGGCCGGCCTGGATCGCCGCCATGGTGGTTGGCTTTATCCTGTTCTGGCCGATTGGCCTCGCCCTTCTCTTTTACACGATCTGGAGCAAACGCATGTGCAGCCATTCCTGGAAGTCCCGCCGCATGTCCTGCCGCAGCGGACACCGCGGCTTCGAGAAGACCGGCAACACCGCCTTCGACGCCTATCGCGAGGAGACGCTGAAGCGCCTGGAAGAGGAGCGTGACGCCTTTGTCTCCTTCCTCGAGGAGCTGCGCTCGGCGAAGGATCGCGCGGAGTTCGATCAGTTTATGTCGAGCCGGCGCACCGGCACCGGCGAGGTTGTCGCCTGAGGCTGATACCACTGTGCGACACCGGGCCGGACGGGGAAACCTGTCCGGCCCCTTCGCATGCATGGCCGGCCTTCGTTGTGCTATGATCGAATGGGGCGGCATCTGCGCAGGGAACCGGGCTCAAGGAGGCTGGAACAATGATCTTGCGCATCTTTCAGGTCGTGACCCGTCCGGGGAAGGAGGCCGCGTTCGACCGCTTCTTCCACGAGACTGCAATTCCGCTGATGAAGAATACCGAAGGCATGGTCTCGGTTCTGCCGGGAGCGGCGCGGGCCGAGAGCCCGCGGGACTTCGCCTTCGCGATGATCTGGCGCGATATCGCCGCGCTCAAGGCCTTCGCGGGCGAAGACTACGCACGCCCGCACATCGATCCGGCCGAGGCAGAACTGGTGGAGAGCCGGATGGTCCGGCACTACGATCTTGTGGTGATCTGATTTCTGGTGACCTGACTGGCCATGCGGAGCCTTGCCCCTGCTCCGCCATGGGGGCAGCGGAGCAGGGTCCGGGCCTCATGCGCCGAAGGTCATCCGGCGCAGGACGCGATCGCGGTCCACGAAATGGTGTTTGAGCGCGGCGCCGGCATGCAGAGCCAGCAGCCCGAGGAGGAGGAAGGCCGAGAGCTCGTGGATCTCCGCCGCCGCGCTCGCGATGCTCTTCACACCCGGAACCCAGGGGTCGGGCATCGCAAACCAGTTGAAGACCATGTTGTCGATGTTGAGCAGATCCTGGTTGGGCGAGGCCGAGGCCATCACCCAGCCGGAGATCGGCAGGACGAACATGAGCAGATAGAGGAGCTTGTGCGTGATCGAGGCCACCCGGTCCTGCCAGGCGGGAATATTCTCGGGCGCCGCCGGGCTCGTGCGGTTCGCGAGCCGCCAGACGATGCGGACGCAGGCGAGCGCGAAGACCACGAAGCCCCAGCTCTTGTGGAGCTGCACGAGAGCGAATTGCCGGAACAGGTCCGACACCCAGTCGCTCATGTAGAAGCCGAGCCCGAGCTGGAAGAGGATCAGCCCGGCAATCGCCCAGTGCAGCAGGCGGGTGACCCAGCCCCAGCTCTCGGTGGTGTTTCCGGCCTTCATGCAATCTCCTCCTGACGCTCTGGCTCGGCTCCGGGGCTTACTCGGCCGGGCCGATCAGCTCGACATTGATGGTGACCGGGATCACCGCCGACACCGCCGGTGCGGCGTAATCGACACCGAACTCGGTGCGGTCAATCTCGCCGGTCATCGTGAAGCCGGCGTTGCGCTTGGAGGCATCGAAGGGGTTCGCATCGAGCTTGTTGAGCACGGCATCGAAGGTCACGGGCTTGGTCTCGCCGTGGAGCGTGAGATCGCCGGTGATCTTCGCGGTGTTCTCGCCGGTGAGCTCGACGCCGGTCGAGACAAAGGTGATTTCGGGATAGGTGGCAACGTCGAGCATGTCGGCGCTCTTGATGTGCTCGTCGCGCGCTTCCCAGAAGGTATCGATGCTGGTCGCGTCGATCGTCACCTTTGCGGTGGTGGCGGCCAGATCTTCAGGATCGAAATTCACGTCGGTCTCGAAGCTCCGGAACGCGCCCTGCACGTTGGAGAAACCGAAGTGCTCGACCGAGAAGAGAATGCTGCTATGCGAAGGATCGACTTCCCAATCGGCTGCAAGCGCGGGAAGGGGGGCCAGAAGGATGGCGGCACCAAGAAGCAGGGAACGCGGCGTCATGTGGGTGTCTCCGTAAACAGCTAACAGGGTTACATGTCTTGATTGCCATATTTGACAAAAATACTCCGGTAGCTAGCCATCTCATATGGAACATATTGTTTCCTAATATAGGATAATAACACCCACGAAACCGTGATTGCGCGTGATTCAGATGTCAGAAGTCAGCAGAAGCTGGACGTGGAAGCCAAGCTCGGCAGGGATCTCCGGCAGGCCCGCGGTCGATCCGAACTCGGTGCGGTCGATGCTGCCCTCGATCGCGAACCCGGCCTCGAAGCGCTTGGGGTTGTCCTTCGCGGGTGCGTAACGGATGACGCGCGCATCGAGCGAGACCGGCTTCGTGACCCCTCTGAGCGTGATGCGGCCCTCGACATTGGCGGTTTGCTTCGATGTCGGCGTGAGCCGGTCGAGGCGGAAGGTAATGCTCGGATAGCGTGCGGTCTCGAGATAGCCCGGCCCACGCAGCAGCGAATCCGCGATCGCTATGCCGGTGGTGGCGTCCCCCGTCCGGGCAGTGATCGCGGCCTGGGCCCGCTCGGGATGAACTTCGTCGAAATCGACAGTGCCGGAGAGCGTGGGAAACCGCACCTCGACCCGTCCGCCCCGCCAGGGCACATCGACGGACACCTGCGTTCCCCGATCGATGCGCCATTCGGCGGCGCCCGCCGCAACCGGCAGGCTCAGGGCAAGAAGCAGAGTGCAAACCAATCGCGACACCGGCCATGGCCCTCCCCGGCCATGGCGAGATGATAGCGCGTTTTCGACGCGCGGGTAATCACGCCCGTGGGGGTGGGTGGATCAGCGGGTCGGGACCGGGGTCTCGCCGCGGTAGTCATAGAAGCCGCGCTTGGTCTTGCGGCCGTGCCACCCGGCCTCGACATATTTCACCAGGAGCGGGCAGGGGCGGTATTTGGTATCCGCGAGCCCTTCGTGCAGGACATTCATGATCGCGAGGCAGGTGTCGAGGCCGATGAAATCGGCAAGCTCGAGCGGCCCCATCGGATGGTTGGCGCCGAGCTTCATGGAGAGGTCGATCGAGGAGACCGAGCCCACACCCTCGTAGAGCGCATAGACCGCCTCGTTGATCATCGGCACCAGAATACGGTTCACGATGAAGGCCGGATAATCCTCGGAGCTCGCCGCGGACTTGCCGAGTCTCTGCACCACCTCGGCAAGGATTTCATAGGTCGCGTTGTCGGTGGCGATGCCGCGGATAAGCTCGACGAGCTGCATGACCGGCACCGGGTTCATGAAATGGAAGCCCATGAACCGTTCGGGCCGGTCGGTCCCGGCCGCCAGCCGGGTGATCGAGATCGAGGACGTGTTCGAGGTGAGGAGCGTATGCGGCGCGAGGTGTTCGGCGAGGCTTGCGAAGATCTTGCGCTTGATCGACTCGTTCTCGGTGGCGGATTCGATGATCAGATCGACCTTGCCGACCACCGCGAGGTCGCTGCCGGTGGAAATCCGCGCCAGGGCGGCGTCGCGTTCCTCGGCACTTATCTTTTCGCGCGAGACCTGCCGATCCATGTTCTGGCCGATCATCTGCTTCGAGCGGCCGAGCGCCTCTTCGGAGATGTCGTTGAGCAGGACATCGTAGCCCGCGAGGGCAAAGACATGTGCGATCCCGTTGCCCATCTGACCGGCGCCGATGACGCCAACGCTCTTGATTTCCATGGAGACCGCCCTCTGCTCCTGCATTCGGCCGAACCTTATGCGCCGGCTGCGTGCGGTGCAACAGTTGGGTGCCGGAGATCAATGCCTGAGCAATCGCAGATCCCGGGGGCATCTGCCAAAGGTTTCGTGGACAGGAAGAAACCGGCGGCTTAGCGTTGTGAGCCAACAAGCGAGGGATCTCTCCATGAATGCAATCATCGACTTCCTGAATACAATATTCTGGGGCTACGTGCTGATCTACGGCCTGCTTGCCGTTGGGATCTTCTTCACGATCCGCCTCGGATTTCCGCAGTTCGTCCACTTCTCCGAACTGTTCCGCACCGTGCTCGGCGCGCCGAAGAGCGACCAGCAGGGGATCTCGCCCTTCCAGGCGCTGACCGTCTCCCTCGCCTCCCGCGTGGGCACCGGCAATCTGGCCGGCGTCGCGGTGGCGCTCTATCTCGGCGGGCCCGGTGCGATCTTCTGGATGTGGATGGTCGCCCTCGTGGGGATGGCGACGGCCTATTCCGAATCTGCGCTCGCCCAGCTCTACAAGACCCATGGACCTGACGGGCTCTACCGCGGCGGGCCGGCCTTCTACATCGCCAAGGGCCTGAAGCAGCCCTGGCTCGGCTCGGTCTTCTCCGTCTGCCTCATCATCTCCTTCGGCCTCGTCTTCAACGCTGTGCAGGCCAATTCGATCGCCTCGGCGATGGAGGGGGCTTTCGGGGTGCCGACCTGGATCGTCGGCGTGCTCATCGCGGCGCTCACGGCCGTGGTGATCTTCGGGGGCATCAAGCAGATCGCACGGGTGGCCGAGGTTGTCGTGCCGTTCATGGCGGTCGCCTATCTCGGGCTCGCGCTCTTCGTGCTCATCACCAATATCGGTCAGGTGCCCGCGGTCTTCGGCCAGATCATCGGTTCGGCCTTCGGCTTCAACGAGGCGGTGGGCGGTGTCACCGGCGGCGTGATGGCGGCGATGCTCAACGGCGTGAAGCGCGGCCTCTTCTCCAACGAGGCCGGCATGGGCTCGGCCCCGAACATCGCGGCCGTGGCAACGCCCGTGCCGCATCACCCCTCCAGCCAGGGCTTCGTGCAGGCGCTCGGCGTCTTCATCGACACGCTGCTTATCTGTTCGGCGACGGCCTTCATGATCCTGCTCTCGGGCGCGCTCGTTCCCGGCTCGGAAGTGACCGGCACCCAGCTCACCCAAGCCGCGCTCGAGGCCCATATCGGCACCTTCGGCAAATACTTCATCGCCATCGCGATCTTCTTCTTCGCCTTCACCTCGATCATCGGCAATTACTCCTACTCCGAGAATGCGATGGTCTTCCTCGGCGTCGGCAACAAGGGCGGCCTCACGGTGCTGCGCTTCGGGGTGCTCGCCATGGTGATCTGGGGCGCGGTGCAGGCGGTCGCGACGGTCTTCAACACGGCGGATGCCTCGATGGGCCTGATGGCGACGGTGAACCTCATCGCGATTGTCGGGCTCTCGGGCACGGTGGCGAAGCTCACCAAGGACTATTTCGCGCAAAGGGCGGCCGGTCAGGAGCCGGTCTTCCATGCCGCCGATTATCCGGAGCTCGGCGATGAGATCGATCACTCGATCTGGTATCGCAACGAGTGAACCGACAGGTCGCGACATGGCGGGGCCCGCGCGTTGCGGGCCCCGTTCCTTTTGGTGCGGCCGGACCCGTGGCCAGGCCCATGCGCGTGTTTTCGCGCCGTTCCGGAGGTCGGTAAGGAAATGATCACTTCCTAACCAAGTGTTTACGGGAAGGCGCCATGCTCATCCCGGATCCGTCCGGCGGGGTGCTCGCGTGCGCATTTCTGGAGTGGAGTCGATCGAGATGTTGGCATTCATGACCGGCGGCGGTCTGGTTGCACTTGCGGGGCTCTGGCTCATGCTCCGCGAGGGTGTGAGCGGTGCCGCGGCCAAGCTTGCTCTGGGAAGTTTCGAGGTGCAGAGCACCTCGGCCGGCTTCGCCGTGTTTCTCGCCGGAACCGCCGCCTTCACCGCGCCGCTCGTCGCACCCGAAAGCACCAAGGCGCTCGTCGAGCGTGTGATGCCCGCAGGCGCAGGGCCGGCGGATTTCGGGCTCACGCTCGAGCGCACGGCGCTTGGCAGCGTCACCGGCCTCATCCCCGCCGACAAGGAGCCCGACAACAATGCTGTCGAAGGCGCTGCGGTGGTGCGGCCCGGCGATCTCGCGGGCGGCACCCACTCGGGGGATGATCCGGACTGGTTCCTCTTCGACACCCGAAGCCTCGAGAACCAGCGTGTCGAAGTCGAGATCGAGGAGCGCGGCGAGGGATGCCACGCGCATTTCTATGATGGCCAGCAGCAGTACATGGGGCTCGTCTCGCTCGTGCCGGGGCGCAATCTCTTCCGGCTCGACGTGAACAACAACGAGGCGTTCTTCGCCCAGCTCACCTGCCTCGAGACCGTCGGAACACAGGCCTATCACGTGAGCTTCGGCGCGGTCGCGAACTGAGCTGCCGCGTCCCCTAACGCTCCCTTTACCAATTTGCGCGAGGTCTTCGGCTGTCCCCGTCACCCGAGGATCTGTCCGTTGCCCATCTCCGCGATCGAGTCCGCAACCGATTCCACCCAGCTTCTGGCCCTCATGGGCGGCGGAGGGCTGCTTGCGGCCCTCGGCTTCTGGCTCATGCTCTGGACGGGGCCGGGCGGCGAAAGCGCAAGGATCGCGCTCGGAAGCCTTCATGTGCCCGCAACCGCCGCGGGTTTCACGCTCTTTCTCGGCGGCATGGCGACCTTCTCGGCGCCTGTTGTCGCGCCGGGCGGCACCCATGCGATGCTGGCCCAGATTGCGCCGGCGGTCTTCGCGCCGGGCGCCGGAACGGAGCAGTTCGAGCTCGCAGCCGGGCATCCCGGGTCTGGCGGGTCTGCCGAGGAGGCGGCGGTTGCGCTCACGTCGGGCGCGCTTGTCGGCGGCACCCACGGCGGCGGAAGCATCGACTGGTTCCGGCTCGACACCGCGGGGCTCGAGGAGAGCCGCATCGAGGTCGCGATTTCCGAACGTGCCAGCGGTTGCCGGGCTCATGCCTTCGACAGCGAGATGAACCGGCTGGGCGCACGGCGGCTCGGTCCGGGGGAGAACCGGATGACCCTCGATGTTTCGGGAAATCGGGAAATCTTCATGCAGCTGCTCTGCGACCGGAAAACGGCTGCGGGAAGCTACACCATCACCTTTGCGCCGAAGCGCGGGTGATCCGGGCGCGCGGCGAAGGCGCGCCCGTGCTGTTCAGCGTGCCCTGGCTCAGATCTTGTCGGCGAGGGCGGGGACGGCGTCGAAGAGGTCAGCGACGAGGCCGTAGTCGGCGACCTGGAAGATCGGGGCCTCCTCGTCCTTGTTGATGGCGACGATGACCTTGCTGTCCTTCATGCCGGCGAGATGCTGGATCGCGCCGGAGATGCCGACGGCGATGTAGAGATCGGGGGCGACCACCTTGCCGGTCTGCCCGACCTGCCAGTCGTTGGGGGCGTAGCCCGAGTCGACCGCCGCGCGCGAGGCGCCCACCGCCGCGCCGAGCTTGTCGGCCAGACCCTCGATGAGGGCGAAATTCGCCTCCGAACCGACACCCCGGCCGCCCGAGACGATCACCTTCGCCGACGCCAGCTCCGGACGGTCGCTCGCCTGCACCCGGTCCTCGACCCAGGACGAGACCCCGGGATCCGCCGCCGCCGTGCCCGTCTCCACCGGGCAGGCCGCCTGCGACCCCACGCCCTCGAAGCTCGCGCCCCGCACCGTCAGGACCTTCACGCTGTCCGAGCTCTCGACCGTCTGCAATGCGTTGCCCGCATAGATCGGACGCTCGAAGGTCGCGGCATCCACCACCCCGGTGATGTCCGAGATCACCATCACGTCGAGCAGCGCCGCAACCCGCGGGGCCACGTTCTTGCCCGTCGTCGTCGCCGGGAAGACGATGTGGCTGTAGCCCGAGGCCAGGCTCATCACCAGATCGGTCAGCGGCTCGGCGAGGCGGTGCGCATACTGCGCGCCCTCGATGTGGAGCACCTTCGAGGCGCCCTCGAGCTCCGCCGCCGCGGCCGCAACCGCGCCGCAGTTCTCGCCCGCAACCAGAACCGTGATCTCGCCGCCGATCGCCTTCGCCGCCGTCATCGCCTTCGACGTCGCGTCGTTCAGCGTGGCATTGTCGTGTTTCGCGTAGACCAGAACCGCCATCAGATCGCCCCCGTCTCCTTGAGCTTCGCCACCAGCTCGTCAACCGAGCCCACCATCACGCCGGCCTTGCGCACCGGCGGCTCCGCGGTCTTCACCACCTTCAGCCGCGGCGTGACATCGACGCCGTAATCCCCGGGCGTCTTCTCCTCGAGCGGCTTCTTCTTCGCCTTCATGATGTTCGGCAGCGACGCATAGCGCGGCTCGTTGAGGCGAAGGTCCGCCGTCACGATCGCCGGAAGCTTCACCTCCAGGACCTGAAGCCCACCGTCCACCTCGCGCGTGACCTTCGCCACATCGCCCGAGATCTCGAGCTCGGAGGCAAACGTCGCCTGACCCCAGCCGAGGAGCGCCGCCAGCATCTGGCCCGTCGCGTTCATGTCGTTGTCGATCGCCTGCTTGCCCGCAATCACCAGGCCGGGCGCCTCCGCATCGACAACCGCCTTCAGGATCTTCGCAACCGCCAGGGGCTCGATGTCCGTCTGGACATCCTCCGACGCCGTCACAAGGATCGCACGGTCCGCGCCCATCGCCAGCGCCGTCCTCAGCGTCTCCTGCGCCTGCTTCACGCCGATCGAAACCGCGACAACCTCGCTCGCCGCACCCTTCTCCTTCAGACGGATCGCCTCTTCCACCGCAATCTCGTCGAACGGGTTCATCGACATCTTCACGTTCGAAAGATCAACGCCGCTCCCGTCCGCCTTCACGCGAACCTTAACGTTGTAGTCAATCACCCGCTTCACAGGCACGAGGACCTTCATGGACGCTCCCCTTTGTTGCCGGGAGAGAGGCCGCCCGTCACATGTGGCGACAAGCTCAGGCCGACTCTCGCCGCTGAGTTACATAAACAGGCTGGATACGGTTCCCCGGGCGCAGGCGCAACCAGAAGATACGCGGGCCGGCTGGCGGCTGCGTTCGGAGAGCGTGTGCGCGGGGAGGGTGCGGGACAGGGTCCCGGGTCAGGCCGAGGGGGCGCGGCCCCAGAACTCGACGAAGATCGCGGAATAGACCAGCGCCGTCGCCGCGAGCACGAAGGCATGCCAGATCGTCGTGTGGAACGGCAGCCGCTCCCAGAGGAAGAAGCAGACCCCGAGCGTATAGAGGCAGCCCCCGGCGAGGATGAGGGCAAAGCCCGCCTCGGACATGTCGGCAAAGAGCGGCTGGCCGGCGATGACGCCGGCCCAGCCGATCACGAGATAGAGGAGCAGGCTCGGGCGCCTGAGCCAGCCCGGACCGAAGAGGATCATCGCGGCCCCGGCAAGGGCGGCACTCCAGACGCCCGCGAGAAAGGCGCCGGTCGAGCCGGAGGCGAGCACCGAAAAGGGCGTGTAGCTGCCCGCGATCTTCATGTAGATCGCCGACTGGTCGAGGCGCCGGAGGCGATCCTTCCAGTCCGGGGCGGGCACGAGGTGGTAGATCGCCGAACAGGTGAGCATCGTCACGAGGCTCATTCCGTAGACAAGCAGGGCAATCACCGTATTGGCGTCGCCATACCAGACCGCGGCGAGGGTCACGAGCACCGGTGTCGCGATGAGCGCAAGGACAATGCCCGTCAGATGCACCGCGGCATCCGAGATCCGCTCTGCCTTGCTGAGGATGGCCTTCGCCTGCATCTGCACCGTCGTCTCCCTCGTCCAGCGTCCTTCCCGCATTTAAGCAAGATTTAAGCGAATCGGGAACTTGACTTCTCGTGACTTGGTTACGGCGCGCCTGCGGCACAAGGCCTTGCGGATCAGCCGCCGAGACCGGGCAGGAGCGCCTTGGCCCCGGCCGCGATCATCTCGACGGCAATGGCGAGAAGGATCATCCCCATGAGCCGCTGCATGATGACCCGGAGCGTTGCCGACAGCCGCCGGCCAATCGCGGCCGAGAACCAGAGCGTGACCCCGAGCATGGCGAGGATCGCTCCGGTGACGACGGCGTAGGTGAAGTAGTCCACACCGGATTTGGCCTGCTGGAGGAAGATCACCAGGGTGGTGATCGCGCCGGGGCCGACGATCATCGGGAAGGTCATCGGATAGAAGGCGATGTTCTCGGTCGCCTCCAGGTGCGGCTGCTCCTGCGCGCTGCCCTCGTGGGCCGGGCTGCCCTTACCGTTCAGCATGTGGAGCGCGATGCCCGCAAGCACCACGCCGCCCGCGACGCGGAAATCATCCACGGTGATCCCGAAGAAAGTCAGGATCTGCTGCCCGCCGATCCCCACCACGGCGCAGACGATGACCGAATAGGCCGTGACCTGAAGGGCGGTGCGCCGCTGTTCGTCGAGCGGCATGCCGTTCGTCAGGCTGAGAAAGATCGGCAGGTTCACCAGCGGGTTCATGATCGCGAAAAGGGCACCAAAATACTTGATCCCGTAGGCGGCATCCATGGGCAGAGTCTCCGATCTCTTGCCCCTCCGGCGGGGCTGTCTGCTGTCAGTTCGTGAGCGAGACCGGATAGATCCCGACCGAACGGTTGAGGGGTTCGGCGGTGCCGTCGGGCGTGACCACCGGCAGTGTGTCGGGCGCCTCGCCGAGCGCCGCGATCTCGATCGCATCCGCCGGGAGGCCCGCCTCTGTGAAGACGCGGGCCACCGCTTCCGCGCGGGCACGGGCAAGGGCCGCATTGGCATCGGCGGCGCCGACCGTATCGGTATGGGCCTGGATGCGGATGACGTCGAGATCCATTTCCGACATCACCTGGGCTGCGGCCATGGCGCGGGTCTGCCCGCCGATGGTGAGCGTGGCGGAGCCGGATTCGAACTGGATCTCCATGAGCAGGCTGTCGTTCGTGTCGATGGCATCGGGGTTCGCCTTGACCCGGGCCTCGTGGATGACCTCCTGGATCTTGGCGATATCGGCGTCGTAGCGGCCGAACCCGGTGGTCTCCTTGTCGTCGCCCGGTGTGGCGGCGACCAGCTCGGGGGTGGGCACCTCGGGCTCCGAACCCGCTGCGATGCGCTCACCGAGGTGCGTAAGCGTGGCGTAATCCCGGTCCTCGAGGGCGGTCATGATCTGCTGAAGCGCGACACCATGTTCGGCGAGCGCGGCCTCTAGCCCTGCGAGTTCGCCCTGCCGCGCGGCGATCAACGCCTCGATCTCGTCGAGCTCTGCGGTGCGTTCGGTCACTGCGGTGTCGAGGGCCGCCACCTCAAGCGTCGCCTCGGCGATCCGGGCCTGCAACGCCTCGACCTCGGGGTTCGGCTGCGTCATGGCCTCGGGCGCTGCCGGAGGCTCCTGGGCCTCTGCGGCCGCGATGGGAGCGGCCTCCGGCGCACTCATGGGCTGCGGTGTCTCCACCTGCTTCGGCGCCAGCCAGATCCCACCTCCGACCGCCAGTCCTGCAACGGCCACATAGGCCAGTCCTCTCCCTGCTTTCATCTGCCTCACTGCCCCTGTTGTCCCGCGCCTGTTGCCGGCGCCCCGTTTGTTAACCAAGGTTAGGCTGAAATCCGGGGGTGGAGACAAAAACCTGCCGCCGGCGGCGTCCGGGCGGCCACCTTCCTCGGCATTTGTGGCCCTTCGGACACGAGTATCCCGCATATTCCGCGCCTTGCGGCCGGAAATTGATGCAGGCGGGCGCAGGAATGGTCGCAAAAAGTGTGTATATGCCCGCATGGATTGTTTCCGGCAGGCGGCACAAGGGGCGAGTCGGCTCCTCGCTTGACAGGGCCCGCGCCGGCCGCGAAGGAGCGGAGAGCAGGGAGTTTCGCCGCGATGTCCATGTCTGTGCCCGTTGCCTTGCCCGGGATGAGGATCGGGCTGCTCGGGGGATCTTTCGATCCGCCGCATGCGGGGCATGTGCATATCACGACCTGGGCGCTCCGGGCCTTCCGCCTCGATCAGGTCTGGTGGCTGGTGAGCCCGGGCAATCCGCTCAAGGCCGATGCGCCGGCCAACATGGCTCGCCGGATCGCGGCGGCCGAGGCCATCCTCACCCACCCCCGCACCAGGATCACCGATCTCGAGGCGCGTCTCGGGACCCGCTACACCGCCGAGACGCTCGAGGCGATCGGGCTGCGCTATCCGGGAGTCCGCTTCGTCTGGCTGATGGGGGCCGACAACCTGCGCAGCTTTCACCGCTGGGAGCGCTGGGACGAGATCATGGCGCGCGTGCCGGTGGGGGTGCTCGCCCGGCCTGGCGAACAGATCGCGGCCGGCCTTTCCCCGGCGGCCCGGCGCTTTGCGCGCTGGCGCCTCTCGCAGGCCGCGGCGCCTTCGCTTGCCGCCGGCCCGGCGCCGCGCTGGACGCTGCTCTCCGGGCCGATGCTCGATCTCTCCTCGAGCAGCCTGCGCCGGTCCGGTCTCTGGCAGCGCTGAGCCGCATCCGCTCGCCCCGCGATTGCGCCTTACGTCACGATTTACAGCGCGGAGGCTCCGGGCCTAGACTTGCCCACGGACGGGCCGGGTCAGCCGCAGCCAATCGCCGGAAGACGCGAGGCGGCGGGCCGGGAAGAAGCCACGAGCGAAGAGAAACGAAGGGGAGGTCGTCATGAAAACCACTGGAGTGTTTGCCCTGGCCGCAGGGGCCGCTGTCATCGGGCTCTTGATCGGTATCGGCATAGGCCGGTCCGGCAAATCCGAGCTTGCCGAGCGCGCCGACCGGCAGGACGAACTGTCGGCGAGCGTTGCGGCGCTTTCGGACAAGGTCGGCGCCATGGAGGGCCGGTTCGACGAGATTTCCCAGAGCATCGGCTCCGTCGGCAAGAACCTCGAGGGCCAGTCGCAGCGCTTCGGCGATCTCTCCGAGCGGATCGGAGAGATCGGCACGCAGATGTCCGACTCGGTATCCGGCATGGCTTCGGATCTCTCCGGCAAGTTCGCGCAGCAGTTCGACGGTCTCGGACAGCGGCTCGCGGGTCTCGGGTCGCAGGGGGGGAATGGATCAGGTAGCGCGCCCGCAAAAGGCGAGCGGGTCAGTCCGGGCGAGACCCTGAAGCTCGGCGATGACGGGGCGCGGCTTTTCCTCTCCGCCGTGAACGCCGAAAGCAAAACGGCGCGGGTCTCGATCAATGGCATCGGGCTGCAGACACTCACAGTCGGCACGCCGGTCAATGCGGGCAACTGCCAGGTGACGCTCACCGGGATCGATGCGCCTGCAGCGATGATCGACACGACCTGTGACGGCAAGCAGGCCTCCGCAGATGGCGAGAAAGCCTCGGGCGGCTCCGAACCCGCCGGGCTCGGCGCGGGCACGGAAATCTCGATCGCCCAGGCAGCGAGCCTCGCCGACGGCGCCGTGAAGATCTACCTCTCGCGCATCGACACCGCCGCGGGCACCGCCAGGATCGCCGTCAACGGCACGCAGGTGAGCGATCTCACGATGCAGAATCCGGTGAAGGCGGGCGATTGCACCGTCAACCTTACCGGCTTCACCGAGCGTTCCGTCAGCGTCGAGGCCTCCTGCTGAGGCCGCTTCGCGGACAAAGGTAAACGCGGAGAGTTTTCGACAGATTCTGCCCCGCCCCCTCCATACAGCCGCTTGATCGGCCGGGGGAGGCGGGCGCACACTGCGCGAATGGTGTTGTCGCAGGGTTCCATTCCGGTCTCGCGGCGGCAGGTTCTTTCCGGACTGGCCGCGGCGGCGATCCTTGCGCCCGTGGGCGGCGCATTGGCGGGGATCTCCGATCCCGTGGCCCGCTCGGGTCTTGCCGAAAGGACCGGCGTCGCGCTTGCCGATCTCCGCGATGGCGGGCTGATCGAATCCTGGCGGGCCGAGACCGGCCAGCCGCCCGCCTCCGTCCTCAAGATCATGACGACGCTCTACGCGCTCGATGCGCTCGGGCCGGACTACCGCTTCACCACCCGGCTCATCGGCACCGGGCCGGTCGAAGACGGCGTGCTCAAGGGCGATCTGGTGCTCGCGGGCGATGGCGATCCGCTGCTCGACACCGACGATCTGAAGCGGATGGCGGCCGCGCTGATCGCGCGCGGTGTGACCGGCGTTTCGGGCCGGTTCCTCGTCGCCGAGGGCGCGCTGCCCTTTACCGAGGCGGTCGATCCCGGCCAGCCGATGCATGTGGGCTACAACCCGGCGATCTCGGGGCTCAATCTCAATTTCAACCGCGTCTGGGTCGAATGGCAGCCCGGCAAGAGCGGCCGCCCGGATTTCGGCTTCGCCGCACCGGGGCGCGATTTCCGCGTGCGCCTCGCGGGTATCGGCGGCGAACTCGGTGCCGCGCCGCCACCAAGACACCGCGTCGAGGGCACGCGCGAGATCTGGACGCTTCCGGGCGGCGAGATGAAGGGCCGGGGCGGCGTCTGGCTGCCCGCCCGCCGGCCCGGCGCCTACGCTGGCGAGGTCTTCCGCGATCTCGCGGCCGAGTTCGGCCTCGCGCTTCCCGCGGCGGAGCTCGTCGGGGATGCTCCGCCGGGCGACGTCCTCGTTGCGCACGAGAGCGCGGCCCTGGAGGAAATCCTGCATGGCATGCTGCGCTATTCCACCAACATCACGGCCGAGATCGTCGGACTCCGCGCGAGCCAGGCCCGCGGCCTCGACCCGGCGGACGTCGGCGAAAGTGCGGCGGCGATGACCGAATGGGCGCGGGCGCGCTACGGCCTCACCGAAGCGGTTTTCGTCAACCATTCCGGCCTCTCGGCTCTCTCGCTCTGGTCGCCCGCCGAGACGGTGAAGGTGCTGGCGGCCGAAGCTGGCGGTGCGCTGCCCGGCCTCCTGCGTGAACAGGCCCTCCTCGGGCCGGACAGGCGGCCGCTCGTCCTGCCCCATGTCCGGGTCGCGGCGAAATCCGGCACGCTCTTCTTCGCGAGCGGGCTCGCGGGCTATATCCAGGGGCCTGACCGCACGCTTGCCTTCGCGATCTATTCCTCCGACGCCGATCTCCGCGCGACAATCCGCCCCGACGCCGCCGGGCGCCCGCCCGGCGCGCGGGGCTGGGCCGGCCGGGCACGCGGCATGCAGCAGGCGCTCCTGCGTGACTGGGCGACCGAGGCCTTCCCGCCGCCGCCCTTGCGCCCGATGCACCGTCCGGGATAGAGGCGGAGGGGTTGGAGGCCCCCATGGAACCCGCATCGCTTCTCGTCTTCGCCGGAACCCTGCTCGTTGCCGTCGCCATTCCCGGGCCGGGGATCGCGGCGCTTGTCGCCCGCGTTCTCGGCCGCGGCATTGCCGGAGCGGCGGCCTTCACGCTCGGCATGTGGCTCGGCGATCTCGTCTGGCTTGCCTTTGCCGTCGGCGGCCTCGCGGTGCTCGCGCAGAGCTTCCACCTGCTTTTTCTCGCGGTGAAATGGGCCGGGATCGGTTATCTGCTCTGGATCGCCTGGAAGATGTGGCACGCGCCAGCGGTCATCGGCGGCGGCAGCACCGTGCTTCCGCGCACCGAACGGACGCCGACGCTTCTCTTCGCGGGCTTCTCGCTCACCATGGGCAATCCCAAGGTGATGGTCTTCTACCTGGCGCTCCTGCCCTCGCTGGTCGATCTCGGCGCGGTGGATTTGCTCGGCTATGCCGAGCTTGCCGCCATCGTCACCTGCGTGCTCGCGGTCGTATTCTCGGGCTACATGCTGCTTGCATCCTGGGCCCGGGCGCTCCTGACCGCGCCGCACCGGGTGCGGGCGATCAACCGCGGCTCGGCGCTGGCGATCTGCGGCACGGCGGGCTGGGTCGCAACCCGCTGATCCGTCCGGGGCCGGCCGCCGGCGGGCGGCCTCAGCCTTCCGCTTCGGGCAGGCGCCGATGCCGCGCCGCGCTGCCGCGCTCGATCGCCGCGGCATGCAGCCGCTCGATGTTGAGCTCGTAACGCAGCTCCTGAAGGAACCGCAGCTCGGCCTGGAAGGTCTGGCCGTCGGCCGCGGCCACGTCGCAGGCCAGCGCATAGGCGGTCTCGTGGAGCCTTTCGGGCAGCGCATCGCGCAGGAGCCCGAAGAGCGCATCGAGCCCGTCCTCTTCCTCGAAGAGATCGAACACGGTCTGGCTGACCATCGCGAGCCGGTCGCGGTCGAAGCCGACGAAGACCGGCAGCGATTCGACCATACGGCCGATCGATATGAGCTCGTTGTTGGAGATGTTCTCGTCCGAGGCGGAGACGGCCACCATGACCGCTACCAGCGCATCCTGCGCGGTAAACGATGGCAACGGGAAATCGGAGGCCATGGCATCCCTCTCTGCAAGCGCATGCGTTCGGGCCGGTTCTATTGACCGCCGAACGGGGGGGCAATAGGAAGCGGACGGGCGGCTCGGCCGCCCCGATCAATATTTCGCGTGACAATCTCGACGGTGTGGTGATGTACGACGTGCGCAAGGTGGCGGAGAACTCGAAGGCGTGGCCCTTCCAGGAGGCGCGCGCCCTTGCCAAACGTTACGAGAAAGCGCCGCCCGAGAAGGGCTACGTGCTCTTCGAGACCGGCTACGGCCCTTCGGGTCTGCCCCATATCGGCACCTTCGGCGAAGTGGCGCGCACGACGATGATCCGCCGCGCCTTCGAGGTGCTCTCGGATATCCCGACCCGGCTCATCTGCTTCTCCGACGACATGGACGGGATGCGCAAGGTACCGGAGAACGTCCCGAACCCGGAGATGCTGCGCGAGCACCTGCAGAAGCCGCTCACCTCCGTGCCGGACCCGTTCGGCGCGTTCGAGAGCTTCGGGCATCACAACAACGCCATGCTTCGGCGCTTCCTCGATACCTTCGGCTTCGAATACGAATTCATCTCCGCGACGGAGTTTTACCGCTCGGGCCAGTTCGACGAGGTGCTGCTCCGCGCCGCCGAGCGCTATGACGACATCATGAAGGTGATGCTGAAATCGCTGCGCGAGGAGCGCCAGCAGACCTATTCCTGCTTCCTGCCGATCCACCCCGAGACGGGGCGTGTGCTCTACGTGCCGATGAAGCATGTGGATGGCCGCGCGGGCACCATCACCTTCGACGACGAGACGGGCCGGGAATGGACCCTTCCCGTCACCGGTGGCCAGGTGAAGCTGCAGTGGAAGCCCGATTTCGGCGCCCGCTGGGCCGCACTCGACGTCGATTTCGAGATGTATGGCAAGGACCACAGCTCCAACACGCCGATCTACGACCGGATCTGCCGCATTCTCGGCGGCAACCCGCCCGAGCATTTCGTCTACGAGCTTTTCCTCGACGACAATGGCGAGAAGATCTCCAAGTCGAAGGGCAACGGCATCTCGATCGACGAATGGCTCGCCTACGCGAGCCCCGAGTCGCTCGCGAATTTCATGTTCCAGAAGCCGAAGACCGCCAAGCGGCTCTTCTTCGACGTGATCCCGAAGGCGGTGGACGAATACCACCAGCATCTGCGCGCCTATCCTGGCCAGACGCCGGATCAGCAGCTCGCCAACCCGGCGTGGCACATTCACGGCGGCCATCCGCCCGCCTCCGACATGGTCGTGCCGTTTTCCATGCTGCTCAACCTGGCCTCCGCCTCCGGTGCGCATGACAAGGACGTGCTCTGGGGCTTCATCCGGAAATACGCACCCGAGGCCAGCCCGGAGACCCATCCGGGCCTCGACGCCGCGGCGGGCGGCGCGGTGCGCTACTTCGAGGACTTCGTCCTGCCGGCGAAGGTCTACCGCGCAGCCGACGACCGGGAGGCTGCCGCCTTGGCAGATCTGCGCGACCGGCTCGCCGCCTGGGAGGGCCCGGTCGATGGCGAGGAATTGCAGAATCTCGTCTTCGCGGTCGGCAACGCGCACGGCTTCGACCCGCTCCGTGCCTGGTTCGGCGCGCTCTACGAGGTGCTGCTCGGCGCAAGCCAGGGCCCGCGCTTCGGCGGCTTCATCGCGCTCTACGGCATTCCCGAGACCATCGCCCTCATCGATCGCGCGCTCGCCGGCGAGCTGGTGAGCGCCGCGGCCTGACCGCAGGCGCAGTCTCCGGGGCGCGCGCGCACCGGCGCCCCACGGGCCGGCGGCTTCCCCTGGTTCGATCCCGTCCGAGCCCCGCAGTGCGAACCGGTCGGGCGGGATCTTCAGATCGCGCCGGCCATCCGCCTCCGGCTTGCGCCCGCCGCGCCAAGTGTGACCGAGGCCGCTTCCGTGGTCGTCGCCTCGGAAGGCTTTGGCACTGGGGGAGTGGCGCCTTGAGGTACCCACTGTGGGGGCGGCTGGCGCAAGCCGGCGCGGGATCTTTGAGCACAAGGTGCCTGCCAAAATGGCTTCAACCCCCTAAACGGGAGAAGGCGATCGGATCGCCGCGCCGACGGGTTGCCGTATCGAGAGGTCGGCTTGCGAATGGAGGGATCGCTGGCGTAAAACGGTTCTCAGATAATTTATTTAAAAGAGATTACGTTGAAAAAGCCCGTAATTTCCATTCGGCAACTCAGTTTTGTCGCCGCGCTCGCGGAAGAGCTCAACTTCTCCCGCGCGGCGAAGCGGTGCCAGGTCTCTCAGCCGACGTTGAGTACCGGGCTGCGGGAGTGCGAAATGGCGCTGGGAGTCCAGATCGCCGAGCGTACGAGGCGGTCCGTCATCCTCACTCCGGCAGGGCGGGAGATTGCCGCGCGCGCGCGGGTCATTCTCGCCGCAGTGCGCGATCTCGAGGATCTGGCCACGCAAACCGCCGCCGGAATGCCCAACACCCCGCTCCGTCTCGGCGCGATCCCGACGGTCGGGCCCTATCTGCTGCCCCACGCGATGCCGGAGATCCGCACCGCCAGCCCGGATCTGAAGTTCTATCTCCGCGAGGAGCTTGCGGAGTCCCTGCGAGACGGTCTTGCCTCGGGTCGGCTCGACGCAATCCTGCTGGCCCGGCCATTCGATCTGGAGGAGTTCCATGTCGAGCCGCTCTTCGAGGACGGGTTCCAGATTGCCATGGCCGCGGATGCCCCGCACCCCGTAGCGCCCGCCGGTCTGGAGGGCGCCCGGCTGCTGCTGCTCGATGAAGACCACTGCCTCCACCGCCACACCCTCGACGCCTGCCCCGAGATGCGGCTTCAGCCGGACCGCCGCGCATTGGCCACGGGCCTGCCGACGCTCGCCTCGATGGTGGCGGAGGGGCTTGGTGCGACGCTTCTGCCGCAGCTCGCGATCGACGGCGGCGCGTTTGCGGATCACAGGCTCAGCCTTGTCCCGCTCGAGAAGGCCCGCCCGCGCGAAGTCGTGCTCGCATGGCGCAAGACCGCTGCACGGGGCGTGGAATTCGGGCATCTGGCGGAGATTCTCCGCCAGACCCGCCAGCGGCTTGCGGAGCGCGCGGCCTCCTAGCGATAGAAGACGTTACCGCCGAACTTGCCGACGCGCGCACGGGTGTTGAACCAGCCCGGCGGCATCGAGGCAGCGTGGAAGAAGAGCGCGCCCTTGGTGATGTCGGGCGCTCCAGCGAGCACGGTCTGGGCGGTGCGGAAGGCCTTCTCGCGGTCATCCGAATTGGCAAGATTGTCCGGCCGCCCGTCGCAACGATACGAGAACTGGCAGCGATCCGAGACCACGCCACAGACGCTGTTGGGGAATTTCGGGTTCTTTGCCCGGTTCACGACCACATGGGCGACCGCTTCGGTGCCGACAGGGCCGGTGCCCCGCGCCTCGAAATAGATCGCCTCGGCGAGGCAGGCGAGATCCGCGGAGCTCGCCCGGCCGACTTCTGCCGGCTCCGGGGCCGCCGTCGGGGTGGGGGTCGCGGAGCAGTTCGCAAGGATCAGCAGGGCGGACAGGGCAGTGACCAGGATGCGGAGGTTGCGCAAGACGAGGTCTCCTCAGACAACAACAGCCACATTAACCACGATCAAAGAAAACGCGGTGTGGGAAATGCAGCGGAAAGGGGGGATTGGCGGAAAACCGCCGACAGGAAAGATCTATCTGTAGAACACGTTACCGGCGATTTCTCCGACGCGGGGCCGCGAGGCGAACCAGCCGGGCCGGGCGCCCGAGGAGTGGAAGAAGAGCGCCCCGTGGGTCGGGTCGTCGGTGCCGCCCGCGAGCACGCTCTCGGCGGTGCGGTAGGCGCGTGCGCGCTCGCGGCTGTCCGACAGGACCTCCGGCTTGCCGTCGCACTGATAGGAAAACTGACAGCCGTCCTTCACCACGCCGCAGATCGTGCCCGGGAACTTCGCGCTTTCGCGCCGGTTCACCACCACATGTGCAACCGCGAGGGCGCCCTTGTCCCCGGTGCCCTTTGCCTCGAAATAGACCGCCTCGGCGAGGCAGCTGACGGAGGCGTCGCGCGTGGGGCGCGCATGCGGAACATCGGCGGCCGCGAGCGGAGTGCCCGTGAGCGCGATGGCGAGCAGAGATGCAGCAGCAAGAAGACGCAAGGATTTGATCCGGTGCCGTTTCGGTTGGCCTGCCCTTTGCACAGAGCCCCCGCCGCTGTCCAGACACACGCCCCGAGGGCGGCGGTTTCCCGCCGAAACCGCCGACGACCGGTCCGGACGGCCGAGCACTGCGCCCGCCGGTCAAGCTCATGTTGCAACTGCGAAAAGCGCCGTGGCTAGCTGCTCGGCATCTGCAGACGCTGAGGCCGCCATGCAACAAGGTCAGATCGGCTATTCAACGGGGAAAGGGCTAAGGGCCAAGACGTGCTGCGGCTGATTCGCCCGGTTATTTTGCGGTGCAGCAATCGCCCGCGGGCTCAAAGCTTGCGGAACTCCATGCGGTAGACGACCTCCTCGCCGGTCGAGGGGTCGATGCCGGGGGCGCCGCTGATGGTCAGCCGGTCCCCCTCGATGGCGAACGGCCTCGAGAGATCCACTTCCCAGTCCGGGTTCCAGGCGCCCTCCACGTGATGCACCACCCGGCCGGGCTCCACGGTATAGGCGGCCACATAGGCGAGCATGCTGTCGAAGAGTTCGGCCCGCTCTTCCACCGACCAGGGCGCATCGCCGCGGGCGAGGCGGCTGCGACGGAACACCGTCGCCATCATCCGCCCGTCGGCGTGATAGGCGATATAGCCGAGCGGATCGGGGCCCATCGCATCCGTGACCTCCCCGGTCGCAACCGACTCCCGTGTCCAGGAGATCATCCTCCAGGTTCCGATGATATCCGTCATGGTCTGCCTGTCCTTGTCACCAGTCCCGCACTGCGACCCTGGCACGGAACCGCGGGGCGCGGGCATGTCGCTCTAACGCGAACGGGCGGAGCCTTGGCCCCGCCCGCCGCCTGTCTCTTCGAAGACCCGGAGATCAGCTCTGGTTCATCCGGTTGTCGATGAGTTCGTCAACGACGCTCGGGTCGGCAAGCGTCGAGGTGTCGCCGAGGGCTCCGTAATCGTTCTCGGCGATCTTGCGCAGGATGCGGCGCATGATCTTGCCCGAACGGGTCTTCGGCAGGCCGGGCGCCCACTGGATGAGGTCGGGGCTCGCGATCGGCCCGATCTCCTTGCGGACCCACTGCACCAGCTCCTTGCGCAGCTCGTCGGTGTATTCCTCGCCGGCATTGAGCGTCACATAGGCATAGATGCCCTGGCCCTTGACCGGATGCGGATAGCCCACCACGGCGGCTTCCGAGACCTTCGGGTGCGCCACCAGTGCGCTCTCGACTTCCGCCGTGCCCATGCGGTGACCGGAGACGTTGATGACGTCATCGACGCGGCCGGTGATCCAGTAGTAGCCGTCCTTGTCGCGGCGGCAGCCGTCACCGGAGAAGTAGTAGCCCTTGTACTGGCTGAAGTAGGTGTCCACGAAGCGGGTGTGATCGCCGTAGACCGTGCGCATCTGCCCCGGCCAGCTGTCCTTGATCGCCAGAACGCCCTCGCATTCCACCTCGTCGACCTCCGCGCCGGAGGTCGGCTCGAGCACGACGGGCTGCACGCCGAAGAAGGGCTTCGTCGCCGAACCCGGCTTCGTCGGCGTGGCGCCCGGCAGCGGCGAGATCAGGATGCCGCCGGTTTCGGTCTGCCACCAGGTATCGACGATCGGGCAGTTCCCCTTGCCGACGATCTCGTTATACCAGTTCCAGGCTTCCGGGTTGATCGGCTCTCCCACCGAGCCCAGAATGCGCAGGTCGGAGAGATCGTATTTCTCGACGAACTCCTTGCCCTTGCCCATCAGCGCGCGGATCGCGGTCGGCGCGGTATAGAAGATGTTGACCTTGTGCTTCTCGCAGACTTCCCAGAAGCGGCCGGCATCCGGATAGGTCGGCACGCCCTCGAACATCAGCGTGGTGGCGCCATTGGCGAGCGGCCCGTAGACGATATAGCTGTGGCCGGTAACCCAGCCCACGTCCGCGGTGCACCAGTAGATTTCACCTTCCTGATAGTCGAAGATGTATTCGTGCGTCATCGAGGCGTAGACAAGATAGCCGCCGGTGGTGTGCACCACGCCCTTCGGCGCGCCGGTCGAGCCGGAGGTGTAGAGGATGAACAGCGGATCCTCGGCGTTCATCGGCACGGGTGCGCAATGGTCGGAGACGCGGTCCATCTCCTCGTCGAGCCAGTAGTCGCGCGAGGCATCGAAGGCCACGTCGTTTCCGGTGCGGCGCACCACGAGCTGCTTGACGCCGGTCACGCCCTCGAGCGCCTTGTCCGAGTTCGCCTTCAGCGGCGTCATGCGGCCGCCGCGCGGCGCCTGGTCGGCGGTGATCACGAGCTTGGCGCCCGAACCTTCGACGCGGGCCTTGAGCGCATCGGGCGAGAACCCGGCGAAGACGATCGAGTGGACAGCGCCGATCCGGGTGCAGGCGAGCATCGCATAGGCCGCCTCGGGGATCATCGGGAGGTAGAGGATGACCCGGTCGCCCTTCTTCACGTCGAGCGCGTGCAGGACGTTGGCGAACTTGCAGACCTGCTCGTGCAGTTCCTTGAAGGTGATGTGCTGGCTGACATTGGGATCGTCGCTTTCCCAGATGATCGCCGTCTGGTCGCCGCGGGTTGCCAGATGCCGGTCGATGCAGTTGGCGGAGACGTTGAGCTCACCGTCCTCGAACCATTTGATCGACACGTTGTGGTAATCGTAGGAGGTGTTCTTCACCTTCGTATAGGGCTTGATCCAGTCGAGCCGCTTGCCGTGTTCGCCCCAGAAGGCCTCGGGGTCGGAAACCGACGCTGCATACATCTCCTCGTATTTCTGGGCATCCGCATGAGCATTCGCGACGATCTCGGCCGAGGGCTTATGCATCTGGTCGGTCATTGGCGTTTCCACTTCTGAAATGTTCTTGGGTCTTTTTCGCTTGAAGCCCCCGCGTGGAAAGCGGGCGCACCGGTTGCCGGCGCGTATCTCCCCAGAAGCGCCCCCCGACACCCGTCGCGCAGTTTTATAAAAGCAAAGCGCCCGCTTGTAAAATATTATGATTGATGCACTGCAAAAAAATTACATTGCGAACTTGGAGTTGACGGACTATTCCATGAGACTCTTCGATACGTGTCGGTTTTCCGCATCCACATCGCGGTAGGCCTCCGGCCGGAAGCGCGGCGTGCAGAGGCACCAGAAGACGAGCGGCGTCACCCCGGTGCAGGTGATGCGCTGCGGTATCCCCGGCGGGATCAGCACCCGGTCGCCCGCCCGCACCGCGTGCCGCACCCCGCCCACTTCCGCGAGGCCCTCACCCGAGACGATCACGTAGCGCTCGGCGATGCCCTCGAGCACGTGCAGCCGCGTCGTCACGCCCGGCGCCACGCGGGCCTCCGCGAGCGAGACCTCGGCCGAGGCCGGGTCGTTGAGATATTCGGTGATGAAGCAGCGCTCGGCAGTCTCGGTCCCGGGCGGAACCGGGCCGGGCAGCAGCCAGTCGGGCGGGGTTCCGGGCATCGTCGCGGCCTCCCGTGGGTCTTTCGTCGCCCCTCTGGTTGACAGGGCTTCTGCCCGCATGCAACCCCTTGGAAAATCGCCGTGCGAGGCCCCATGCCTTCCGATCTTGTCGTCACCCGAGCCACGATCGTGACCGCCGATGCGCGGGACAGCGTCATCCCCGAGGGCGCGGTTGCCGTCACCGGCGGGCGCATCACAGCCATCGGTCCTGCCGCGGAGATCGGCCGCGACGCGGCGCGCGTGATCGAGGCGCCCGGCATGATCCTGATGCCGGGCCTCATCAACACCCACTGCCATGCCGCCGACAGCCTGTTTCGCGGCCTTGTCGAGGATCTGCCGCTCGAACCCTGGCTCCAGACCGTCTGGAAGGCCGAGCGCGCCATCCTCGACCGCGCGACCTGCCGGCTCGGCGCGCGCCTCGGCCTTGCCGAGCTGCTGCTCGGCGGCGTCACCACGGTGATGGACATGTTCTGGCATCCGCAGGAGACGGTGGGGGCGGCGAAGGATCTCGGGATGCGCGTCTCCACCGGCGGCATCTTCTTTGACTTTCCGGGCATGGACGGCCACATCGCCGAGCGCCGCGTCGCGGATGCCGAGGCCTTCTTCTCCGAGTTCGCGGGCGACCCGATGGTGCTCTGCGGCACGTTCCCGCATGGCGCCTATACGGTCGGCCCGGAAAATCTCGCCGCGGCCCGCGCGGTCACCGACCGGCATGGCGGGCTCTTCTGCACCCATGCCGCCGAGACCAGGGCCGAGGTCGCCGATATCGAGACGCGCTACGGCCGCCGGGTGATCCGCCATCTCGAACACCTCGGGCTGCTCGACGAGCGCACCGTGCTCGCCCATTGCGTCTGGCTCGACGACGAGGAGATCGAGATCCTCGCCCGGCGCCGGGTGACGGTTGCGCACAACCCGATGTCGAACCTCAAGCTCGCCAGCGGCTTTGCCCGCATCGCCGACATGCTGGCGGCGGGCGTGCGGGTGACGGTCGGCACCGACGGCGCGATCTCGGGCAATGATCTCGACATGTGGATGGCGCTCCGGATGGCCGCGACCCTGCCGAAGGCCGCGACGCTCCGGGCCGATGCGGTGACGACCGCCCAGGCCCTGCGCATGGTCACCCGGGCCGGTGCCGAGGCGCTCGGCGCCGGCGACCGGCTCGGCTCGCTCGAGCCGGGCAAGCAGGCCGACATGATCCTGCTCTCGACCGACCGCGCCCACGCCGCCCCGATCTTCGACCCGATGACCCATGTGGTCTATTCGGCGGCGAAATCCGATGTGCGCCATGTCTTCGTGGCCGGGGAACAGGTGGTGCGCGACGGCGAGCTTGTCCGCCTCGATCTCGGCGCCCTGCTGGCCGAGGTCCGCGCGCTTGCGCCCCGGATCGCGGCGAGCATCGCATGAGCCTGCCGCTCGGCGCGCGCATCGCCGCGGCCCGCGCCAGCATCGCCGGGCGGGCGGGCGCCCCCGTGGCTGTGGGGCTGGTGCTCGGGTCCGGGCTCGGCGCGCTGGCCGAGCGGATGCGCGGCGCGGTGGCAATCCCCTATGGCGAGATCGCCGGCATGCCGGTCTCGACGGCACCGGGCCATGCCGGGCAACTGCTCCTCGGCGAGCTCTTCGGCACCCGCTGCGCCCTGATGCAGGGCCGGCTCCATCTCTACGAGGGCTGGGCGGCCGCCGACATCGCGCTGCCGATCTATCTCCTGAAGGCGCTCGGCGCGCGGAGCCTCGTCGTCACCAACGCCGCCGGTGCCCTCAATCCCGCGTTCGCACCGGGCGAGGTGATGCTGATCGAGGATCACATCAACCTCACCGGAGCCAATCCCCTGACGGGTCCGAACGACGAATCCGTGGGTCTGCGCTTTCCGGATATGTCGCGCGCCTACGACCCTGAATTGCGCGCGCGAGCAAAAGAAATCTCTCTGCGACATAATTTTGCGTTGAAGAGCGGAATTTATGCCGGTATTTGCGGACCCTCGCTTGAGACTTCTGCCGAACGACGCTTTCTGCGCGCGGCTGGCGGCGATGCCGTCGGCATGTCCACCGTGATCGAGGTGATTGCGGCGGCCCATTGCGGGCTGCGGGTTCTGGGCTTCTCGGCGATTACCAATGCGGCCGCGGGCGGGCCGGATCAGCAGCCCGACACGATCGAGGAGGTCCTTGAGAACGCGGCCGTCGCCGGCCTGAAGATGGCGGCGCTGCTCGAAGAACTGGTGCCACGCCTCTGAGAAAGGCGGGCCGGGGAGGTTCGCATGATGGAAGCAAAGACGCGCAGCGTCCTGCTGCTTGCGGCGGTCGAGGTGATGACGATGAGCCTGTGGTTCGTCTCCGCCGCGATTCTGCCGGATCTGGTGGCGGAAGGCGGGCTCAGTGCGGCGCGGGCCGCGGCGCTTTCGAGCGCGGTGCAGATCGGTTTCGTTGCCGGGGCGCTCGGGCTTGCGCTCCACGGCACCGCTGACCGCTTCGATCCCCGCAAGGTCCTCGCCATCTGCGCCGCCATCGGGGGGGCGGCCAATCTCGCGCTCCTCGTCACGCCGATCGGCGGGGCGGCCCAGATTGCGCTCCGCTTCCTCACCGGGGCCTGCCTCGCGGGTGTCTATCCGGTGGGCATGAAGATCGTCGTCGGCTGGGGCACGCGCGACCGCGGTTTTCTGGTCGGCCTTCTCGTGGGCGCGCTCACGCTCGGCTCGGCGCTGCCCCATCTCTTCGCCTTTCTTGGCGGCGCCAACTGGCGGCTCACCGTCGGCGCGACCTCGGGGCTTGCCCTGCTCTCCGCGGGGCTTGTGCTCGCCGCCGCCCTCGGGCCGGCGCACGCCCGCGCGGCGCGGTTCGATCCCGGCGCGGTGTGGCTTGCCTGGACCGACCGACGCATCCGCCTCGCCTTCGCGGGGTATCTCGGCCACATGTGGGAGCTCTATGCCTTCTGGGCCTGGATCGGCGCGGCGCTGACGGCGGCCTTCTCGCTGCGCATCGGGGCCGATGCCGCCCAGTCCGCCGCGCGCCTCGTGACCTTCATCGCGATTGCCACCGGCGGCCTGCTCTGCCTGCCCGCCGGCTGGTTCGCCGACCGCATCGGCAAGGCCCGCGTCGCCCGTCTCGCGATGATCGCGAGCGGCAGTGCCGCGCTTGCCACCGCCCTCGGGTTCGGCGGGCCGGTCTGGCTCGTCGCGCTGCTCGCGATCCTCTGGGGCGCGGTGGTGATCCCGGATTCGGCGCAGTTCTCGGCGCTCGTCGCCGATGCCGCACCCCCCGAGCGGGCCGGAAGCCTGATGAGCCTCCAGACGGCGCTCGGCTTCACGCTCACCTTCTTCACCGTCCAGGCGGTGCCGGTCGCGGCACATGCCTGGGGCTGGCCGCTGACCCTCGCGCTCATGTCGCTGGGGCCTGTACTGGGGGTGGAGGCGATGCGCCGCCTGATGACGATGACTGCCAGAATATCCACGGCCGGTTGAACGCGGCCATTGACATTCACCTTTAGGTAACCTGCTATGAGATACAACCTGCTCTCGGGCATCGTCCACCCTCGCGAGGTCGGAGTCGTATGCGCAAGCGATTCAGGATCACGAAGTCAATGATACTCGGCCTGCTCATCATATCGGCGTTTTTCGCGGCGATTGCAGGTCTCATGGTCTTTCTGCTCGGGTACGGCATCCTGCTCGCGCTTCTCGCCTATTCCCTCAGCGGCTCGGCAATGCTGCTCCTGCTCGCGATGTGGGTGTATTTCCGGTCCTCCGGCGAGGAGGACCGGTGCGGGCATGAGGTGGATCAGAGCACGTAGCGGCTGAGATCGGCAGAGGCCATGAGTTCGCCGAGATGCGCCTCGACGAAGGCGTCATCGACCACGACCGCATCCCCCGCGCGGTCGGGTGCCGTGAAGCTCAGCTCCTCGAAGACGCGCTCCATCACCGTGTAGAGCCGCCGGGCGCCGATGTTCTCGACGCTGCGGTTCACCTCGGCCGCAATCCGGGCGAGGGCCGCAATCCCGTCCTCGGTGAAGGTCACGGTCACGCTTTCGGTGCCCATCAGCGCCGTATACTGCCGGGTGAGCGCGTTGTCGGTCTCCGTGAGGATGCGGACGAAATCCTCTTCCGTCAGCGCGCGCAGCTCGACCCGGATCGGCAGACGCCCCTGCAGCTCGGGCAGCAGGTCCGAGGGCTTGGCGATGTGGAAGGCGCCGCTCGCGATGAAGAGGATGTGGTCGGTCTTCACCGGCCCGTATTTCGTCGAGACGGTGGTGCCCTCGATGAGCGGCAGCAGGTCGCGCTGCACCCCCTCGCGGCTCACATCCGCCCCGCGGGATTCGGCCCGGGCACAGACCTTGTCGATCTCGTCGAGAAAGACGATGCCGTTCTGCTCGACCGCCTCGACCGCGGCGCGGTTCACCGCCTCGCTGTCGATGAGCTTGTCGGCTTCCTCGGTGATGAGCAGCTCGTAGGACGCCGCGACCGACAGCCGCCGCCGCGTGGTGCGCCCGCCGAAGGCCTTGCCGAACATGTCGCCGAGGTTCATCGCGCCCATGTTCATGCCCGGCTGGCCGGGGATCTCGAGCATCGGGAAGGGGCTCGCGTTGTCGGCGACCTCGATCTCGATCTCCTTGTCGTCGAGCATGCCGTCGCGGAGCTTCTTGCGGAACATCTCGCGGGTCTGGTCCCGCGCGCCCTGGCCGGCGAGCGCCTCGATCACCCGGTTCTCGGCGGCCTCGTGCGCCGCGGCCTTCACCCGCTCGCGCATGTCGGCGCGCACCATGACGATGGCCGCATCGATCAGATCGCGCACGATCTGTTCCACATCGCGGCCGACATAGCCCACTTCCGTGAACTTCGTCGCCTCGACCTTGATGAAGGGGGCCCTCGCGAGCTTGGCGAGACGGCGCGAAATCTCGGTCTTGCCGACGCCCGTCGGGCCGATCATCAGGATGTTCTTGGGGTAGACTTCGTCGCGAATGTCGTCGGCGAGCTGCTTGCGGCGCCAGCGGTTGCGCAGCGCCACCGCAACGGCGCGCTTGGCATCCTTCTGTCCGATGATGAAACGGTCGAGCTCGGAAACGATCTCGCGCGGCGTGAGTTCGGTCATGCCATTTCCCTCATGTCAGGGCAGGCCGGGGGCCGCGACGCGGCCCGCACCGGCGTGCCCGGGATCACTTGCTGATGCTTTCCACGGTCATGTTGCCGTTGGTGTAGACGCAGATCTCGGCGGCGATTTCCAGCGCGCGCCGGGCGATCACCTCGGCATCCGGCTCGTACTGGTAGAGCGCGCGGGCGGCGGCCAGGGCATAGTTGCCGCCCGAGCCGATCGCCGTCGCGTCATGCTCGGGCTCGAGCACGTCGCCCGCCCCGGTGATGACATAGAGCTCCGCGCCGTCGGTGACGATCAGCATCGCCTCGAGATTGCGCAGGTACTTGTCCATGCGCCAGTCCTTGGCGAGCTCGACCGCGGCGCGCTGCAGCTGCCCCGGCGCCGATTCCAGCTTGCGCTCCAGCCGTTCGAGCAGGGTGAAGGCATCCGCCGTCGATCCCGCGAACCCGCAGACGATGTCCCGCCCGCCGGGCGCGATCCGCCGCACCTTGCGCGCCGTGCCCTTGATGACCGTCTGTCCGAGGCTCACCTGCCCGTCGCCGGCAACGACGACCTTGCCCCCCTTGCGGACGGCGACGATCGTGGTGCCGTGCCAGCCCGGAAACCGCTCTTCGCTCATGTTCCCTCCGTATGTCCCGCGAGCGATATATGCGTTGCAACGCGGGCTGCCTAGGGGCAGGCGGATCTTGCCCACAGGGCGGCAGGACCGCATAACGGAACGCCGGACCATCGCAGCCACTGCCGGGGCACCGCCTGATGCTCGACCGAAACGACTTCGACTGGAACGATCTCAAGGCCCTGCTCGCCCTCGCCGGCGAGGGCTCGGCGCTCGCCGCGGCGCGCCGGCTCGGGGTGAACCAGACCACCATCGCCCGCAGGCTCGATGCGCTCGAACGCGCCCTCGGGGTGCGCCTGGTCGAGCGCCGCGCGGCCGGCTATGCCCTCACCCCGCGCGGGGCGGAAGCGGCGGCGCTTGCCCGCCCGATGGCCGAGGCGGCGGCGGGGCTCGGTTCCGCCGCGTCGGCCTGGCAGCGCGGCGTGGCGGGCAATGTGCGCGTCTCGGCAACCGAGACGCTGGCCGTCCATGTGCTCGCGGGCCTCGCCGCGCGCCTGCGCGAAAGCCACCCCGCGATCGCCCTCGAACTCGCCGCCGAGGACCGCCGCGCCGACCTCCGCCGGGGCGAGGCCGATCTCGCCGTCCGCATCACGGCCCCCGGCGTTCCGGCCGAAACCGTGCCCGGCCTCCTTGGCCGGCGCATCGGCGCGAGCCGCTGGGGCCTCTACTGCGCCGCCACCTATGCCGCGCGCCACGGGCGCCCCGCCCGGGCCGAGGATCTCGCGATGCACGCCTGCATTACCGGCAGCGGCCCGCTCGCAAGCCTCCCCGCGCTCGCCTGGCTCGCCACGCTAGTGCCCGAGGGCATGACCGTGGCGATGCGCTGCAATTCCGTGCCGAACCTCATCGCCGCGGTGCGCGCGGGCCTCGGCATCGCGCCGCTTCCCTGCCTCGTCGCGGCAGGCGATCCGGGGCTCCGGCGGCTTCTGCCGGAGGCCTCTCTCGATGCGCCGGTCTGGCTGCTCTGGCGCGAATGCGACCGCGACGACCCCGCGCTTCGGGCGGTGATCGGCGCGGTGGTCGCGCGCTTCGGCGAGATGCGCGGCGCCCTCACCGGGGTGGACTGACCTCGGGGCCGGAGCTCAGGCCGTCTTGCCGCCATCTTCGGAGCGAAAGCCGAGCTGGCGGGCCTGCGCCGCGGCGTCGCGGGCGCCCCAGCGCCGTGCGATCCGGCCGCCGCGAAGCTCGAACCATTCCATCGCCACCAGCGTGTAGCTTCGGCCCGTCGGCTCGCCCTGCGCCATGAACGGTCCGGTCCAGCGCCCGCGCTCGGTATAGCGCACCGCGACGCAGGCGCCCTCGGCCGCCATCTCCTCCACCGTGAGCTCCATGCCCAGCCCGTCGTGAAGCTGCCTCCAGACCCCGAGGGCGAAGTCGAGCCCGCCCACACCGGTCACCCCCTGGATCTCGGCATCCTCCGTGAAAAGCGCGCGCATCGCCGCGAAATCGCCCGCGTTCATCGCCGCCACATAGGCCGCGACCACCGCCCTGTTCCGCCCCGCCTCGACATCCATCCACCGGCCTCCCTGCAATTGCCACCCCGGGAACCGCACCCCGGCAGGGCGGATCCTGACCGGTGGAGCCGCACCCGGACAATCCGCGATGCCGCGAGATCGTTCTGCGAAAATGCAGGATGGCGAGAGGGGCCACGGCGCGCGGCAGGCGTCCTGTCGGTCCGGGAGCTTGCAGCGGAAAGCGGAAACAGGAGGCGTGAGCCCTGCCGCACCAGACCGACGCAGTCAGCCTATGCCGGGGCAAGCCCGGAGACGCAGCAGGGCAGGCACGGAACATGTCCATGCGATGTCGCCATGGCTGGATCTCCCCCTCCAGAGCCGGCGACGCGCGCAATATCGCTCGAAACGGGCGTTGGAAGGTTTGATTTGCATCAAGCAAGTGACAGAAAGCTACTCGTTTTCCGGGCTGGAGGCGCCGCACGCCACAACCGGCTGCCGGTCAGGCCTCCGAAACCGGCCGAAGCTGCGCCGCCGGCCTGGCCAGAGCGGTGGCTTTTTCCCCCGGCGCCTGGTGCGTCTCCAGCATCCAGTTCACCTGATCGGCCGGGCGGGGCCGGTCGAACCAGAAGCCCTGGCCGGTGGTGCAGGCGATCGAGGCGAGGAAATCCCGGTCTTCCGCCGTCTCGACGCCTTCGGCCGTCACCGGAATGTCGAGCCCGTTCGCGAGCGTCATGATGCCCGCGAGGATCTTCTGGTTGCTGCTGTTGTGCACGATGCCGGTGACGAAGCTGCGGTCGATCTTGATCCGGTCGAAGGGCAGCTGGCGCAGGCTCGAGAGGCTCGAGAACCCGGTGCCGAAATCGTCGAGCGCCACCGAGATGCCCAGCTCCTGCAGCTCGCGGATCGCCTGTCGCGCCAGATCGAAATCCGCGATGATCGCGCTCTCCGTCACCTCGAGCTCGAGCCGCGCCGGATCGAAGCCGGTCTCCGCCAGAATCTGGCGGATGTTCGTGACCAGCATGCTGTCGCGGAACTGCTGCGGCGAGACGTTGACGCTGATCCGGAGCCCCGGATCCCAGTCGAGCGCGGTGTTGCAGGCCTCGCGCAGGATGTTCGAGCCCAGCGTGCTGATGATGCCGATATCCTCGGCGATCTCTATGAAGACGGAGGGCGGCACCGGGCCGCGCTCCGGGTGCTCCCAGCGGGCCAGCACCTCGTAGCCGGCAATCCTGCCGTCCCCGATCTCCACGATCGGCTGGAAGAACGGCACGATCTCGTGGCGTGCCACCGCAAGGCGCAGGTCGGCCTCCAGCGCGGCGCGCTCGGTCGCGCGCGCGCCGAGCTCGTCGTCATACCACGCGAGCCGTCCGCGCCCGGCGCGCTTGGCGGCATAAAGCGCGCGGTCCGCGAGCCGGAGCGCCGAGTCGTGCAGCTCGTCGAGCTCGCAGACGGAAAGCCCGATGCTCGCCCCCATCAGCACCACGATGTCGAAGGCCTCGTAGGGCCGCTCGAGCCGCGTGAGCAGCCGCCGCGCGATACGCTCGGCCGCCTCCTGCGGCGTGCCCGGCCGGAGCACCACGGCAAATTCGTCGCCGCCGAGCCGCGCGGCGAAATCCTGCGGCCCGAGATCCTCGACGATGCGCTCGGTCGCGAGCTGGAGCATGCGGTCGCCGAACGCATGGCCGTGAAGGTCGTTCACATGCTTGAACCGGTCGAGATCGATCAGCAGCGTCACCGCCGCGCCGCCGGTCCCGGCCGCCGCGAGCATGTCGAAATGATCCTGAAGCGCGCGCCGGTTCGGAAGCCCGGTCAGCGGATCGTGCCGCGACATCTGATGCGCCTCGCGCTCCGCCCGGTCCCGTTCCCCGAGCGCCTTGTGCAGGTCGTTCGTGCGCAGCAGCAGAACAGCCAGCAGCGCGAAAACGCTCAGCAGGAAGAAGGTGATGACCTCGTCGACCTCCCAGCCTTCATGCGCGCGGGCAAATTCCTCGATCTGCTCGAAGGTGTCGAACCGCATCGCCAGAACCTGCGTAATGCCCAGCACGACAAGAACGCCGAGATAGTGGAACGCTCGTGTCTTGGGGCGGGCCATGTCCGTCTTCCCGTTCCGTGCGCGGTTTCGTCGCGGGCCAGCTAGGCCGAGAAACCCTGCGGTCCGGTAAATCCGGCCGCACTTGATCCCTGTCATGGTTAGCGGCGGGTAAACGAAGCGCCGCTCCGCACCGTTCCCAAACGCGCGATGCCGGGGGCGGGCGCATTGCATGCCACCCCCGTTTCGGGTCATGTGGCCGCGCAGCCCGTGGGTGAGCGGGCCGGGGAGCGCAAGCAGAGAGGGCCATTCACCGGTGTTCGTATCCTTCTTTCCCCGCCCCAGACTCTTCGTCTGGTCGGCCATCCTGTGGGCTGCTGCCTGTATCGCGCTCTGGTATGCCGGGGCCTCCGGCTTTGGCGCGACGCTCGGTTTCTCGCTCGACGACGAGGCCGCGCACGCCATCGGCGTCTCGCGCTTCTGGTCCGGCCAGTTCCTGTGGTTCTACCTCTATTTCGCCGCGGCGACCGGCCTCTTCGCGTTCGCCTGGTCCCGGATCGAGCCCCACCCCTGGACGCGCTGGTCGATCCTCGGCTCCGCGCTCATCCTTTTCGCCACCTATTTCCAGGTCCAGGTGAGCGTCGCGGTCAACGACTGGTATGGGCCGTTCTACGACCTCATCCAGGCCGCGCTCTCCCAGTCGCGCGAGGTGACGCTCGCCGACCTCTACGGCGGCATCATCTCCTTCCTCGGCATCGTGCTGGTCGCGGTGGTGATCGGCGTGCTCACCCGCTTCTTCGTCAGCCACTGGATCTTCCGCTGGCGCGCGGCGATGAACGGCTACTACATGTCCTACTGGCCGCGGCTGCGCCATATCGAGGGCGCGGCGCAGCGCGTGCAGGAAGACACCATGCGCTTCTCCACCACGATGGAGCAGCTCGGCGTCAACCTCATCGACTCGCTGATGACGCTCATCGCCTTCATGCCGGTGCTGATCCGGCTCTCGGCCAACATCACCGAAGTGCCGCTGCTCGGCGCCGTGCCGCATCCGCTGGTGGTCGCGGCGCTGCTCTGGTCGGTGCTGGGCACCGCCTTCCTCGCGCTCGTCGGCATCAAGCTCCCCGGCCTCGAGTTCCGCAACCAGCGCGTCGAGGCCGCCTACCGCAAGGAGCTCGTCTACGGCGAGGACGACCCCACCCGGGCGCAGCCCCCCACCACCCGCGAGCTCTTCCGCGATGTGCGGCGGAACTACTTCCGCCTCTACTTCCACTACATGTATTTCAACGTCGCCCGGATCTTCTATCTGCAGGTCGACAACATCTTCGGCTACGTGGTCCTCGCCCCGGCGATCGTCGCGGGCACCATCACGCTCGGCCTGATGAACCAGATCCTCAACGCGCTCGATCAGGTGCGGACGTCGTTCCAGTATCTGGTGAATTCCTGGACGACGGTGGTCGAGCTCCTCTCGATCTACAAGCGCCTGCGCAGCTTCGAATCCGCGATCCACGGCGAGGATCTGCCCGAGATCGATCGCGAATGGCAAGACCGCGGCCCCGCGCCCGCCACCTGAACGGGCGGGGGGCGGCCGGCGAACCGGAGAGAGACGATTGCCCCGCCGCCCCCGAAGCCCTAGGATTGCCCCGCAACCTGCCATCACCCACCAGACCTTGTGCCCCGAGCCGCCCATGACCCGAGACGTGCCCCCGCCGGTGCCCGCGTGAGCCGGGCCGCCGCCGCACGGCGCCGCGATCCCTTCCTCGCCGGGCTCGCGGGCTTCCGGGAATTCGGGCAAGCGACGCTTACCGAAACCGACGCGGGCATTCCCTATTTCATCAACGAGTTCTGGACCTCCGGCCAGCGCCGCTCGCATGCGATCCACGAGGTCTCCTACCGGGCCTGCTTCAAGGCCCAGCTGCCGGAGTTCTTCATCCGCCGCCTCACCCGCCCCGGCGGCGCGGTGCTCGACCCGTTCATGGGCCGCGGCACCACGCCGGTGCAGGCCGCGCTTTCGGGCCGCACCGCGCTCGGCAATGACATCAACCCGCTCTCGATCCTGCTCACCCGGCCGCGCCTCGGGCCCATCGCCACGGCCGGGATCGCCGCGGCGCTCGAGACCGTGGACTGGACCCACGGCGAGATCACCCGCGAGGATCTCCTCGCCTTCTACCACCCCGAAACCCTCCGCCGCCTCGAGGCGCTCCGTCTCTGGCTCGCCGAGCGGCTGCCGCCGCCGGGCGAGGGAGGCCCCGTCGATCCGGCCGCCGACTGGATCCGCATGGTGGCGCTCAACCGCCTCTCGGGCCATTCGCCCGGCTTCTTCTCGGGCCGCTCCATGCCGCCCAACCAGGCGGTCTCGATCGGCTCCCAGCGCCGGATCAACGCCCGCCTCGGCCTCTCGCCGCCCGAGCGCGACGTGGCGGCGCAGATCCTGAAGAAGACCCGCTCGCTGCTGCGCGACGGTTGCGCCCCCGCGGGCCGTGCCGCACGCCTCTCCACCGGCCCGGCCTGGGCGACGGGCCTGTCCGCGGGCACGGTCGATCTCGTCGTCACCTCGCCGCCCTTCCTCGATATCGTCGATTATGCCGCCGACAACTGGCTCCGCTGCTGGTTCGCGGGCATCGACCCCGCCTCGGTCGCCATCGACCGCCACCGCACCGAGGCCGCGTGGGAGGAAATGGTCGTCCGCGTGCTCGCCGAAATGGCCCGCGTCCTCCGCCCCGGCGGCCATGTCGCCTTCGAGGTCGGCGAGGTCCGGGGCGGCCAGGTGCTGCTCGAGCGCCGCGTCTGGAGCGCGGCCGAGGGCCTGCCCTTCGAGCGCCTCGGCGTGATGGTGAACGCGCAGAGCTTCACCAAGACCGCGAACTGCTGGGGTGTCGCCAACGGCGCCAAGGGCACCAACACCAACCGCATCGTCCTGCTCCGCCGCCACTGAGTGCGCCGCCGCCCTGCCGCCGCCCCCGGCGACCGGTTCCGAACGTTCCTTCTTCACAGACGCCGGCAAAAGCCGCACCATCGAGGCGCGCGCGTCATGCCGGGCGCATGCCGCCGAAGGAGGTCGACCGGACGGGAGGAGCCAGGATGTCGAAGGTCGTCAACGGCCAGTTCACGGCCCGCATGGAAGGCGATTTTGTCGTGTTTCTCATCGGGATGCGGATCAACAAGCCCTGGAAGATCCGGCAATGGTGGCCGGTCCTGACGGCCATGCCGAAGATGGTGCGCGAACTGCGGCAGGCGGGGCCTGAGTCGGGCTTTCTCGGCTCGACCCCGATCCGGAGCGGCGTGATCGCCCAGTACTGGCGCTCCTTCGAGCAGCTCGAGGCCTATGCGCGGTCGCAGGAGGCATCGCACTGGCCCGCCTGGGTCGCCTTCAACAAGCGCATTCGTGGCGCGCGGGGCGATATCGGCATCTGGCACGAGACCTACCGGATCCGCGCCGGCGAGTATGAATGCGTCTATTCCGGCATGCCGCCCTTCGGCCTCGCCAGCGCCGCGGAGCTCGTTCCGATCGGCCGCGAGGCCCAGTCGGCCGCCCGCGACCGCCTCGCCGGCAAGCTCACCTGACCCGCCCGAAAGAGCCGCGCGGAAACCCGAATGCGAGGCGCCCCGGCCTTGCTCCGCACGGAATGCCATCATCCCGGCGCGAAGGGCGGCGAGACCGGAAGCTTGCTGGAGGCCTTCATCTCTCTCAGCGAGAGGTTGGACCGGATGCTCGTCACCCCCGGCAGGCGGCGCAGGGTGCTGTCGACGAAGGCGCTGTAGTCGTCGAGATCGCGGGCCACGACGATCAGCAGGAAATCGTCGGCGCCGGTGGTGTTGTGACAGGACAGGATGTTGGGGCTCGTCTCGACGATCCGCTGGAATTCCGCCGTGGCGGTCCGGTCGTGCTCCGAGCAGCGAAGCTGCACGAACGCCAGGACGCCGAGCCCGAGCTTGCGGCGGTTCAGATTGGCCTGGTAGCCCTCGATGATGCCGTCCTGCTCGAGCTGCTTCAGCCGACGCCAGCACGGCGTCTCGCTCATGCCGAGCCGTTCGGAGAGCTTCGCGTTGGTCATCCGCCCGTCGTCCTGCAACAGGGCCAGGATCCGGGCGTTCACGGCATCGATCTCGGGCACGGGCAGAAACCCCCAAAGTAAACCGCTGATTTGAAAGCATCTGCCCCAAATTAGCCGAACTGGAACAGGAACGGCAAAGCCATTTCCCGGCGGGCCTCTAAGATCGCGTCACGCACCCAGAGAAAAGGCCCCGCCATGAAAGCCGTCCTGTTCGAGAAATTCCGCGAAGAGCCGAAGCAGGTCACGGTCGCGGACCCGAGCCCCGCGCCGCATGGCGTCGTCCTGCGGGTCTCGGCCACGGGCGTCTGCCGCAGCGACTGGCACGGATGGATGGGCCACGACAGCGACATCTCGCTCCCCCATGTTCCGGGGCACGAACTGGCCGGCGTGGTCGAGGCCGTGGGCAAGGACGTGACCGGATGGAAGGCGGGCGACAAGGTCACCGTGCCGTTCATCTGCGGCTGCGGCAGCTGTTCCGAGTGCCACGCCGGGCACCAGCAGGTCTGCCTGCACCAGGAGCAGCCGGGCTTCACCCACTGGGGCTCCTTCGCCGAATACGTTGCCATCCATCAGGCCGACCTCAATCTCGTAGCCCTGCCCGAAAGCATGGCATTCGCCACCGCGGCCAGTCTCGGGTGCCGCTTCGCGACGTCCTTCCGCGCAGTCATCGACCAAGGCCGGGTCAGCGCCGGTCAGTGGGTGGCGGTTCACGGCTGTGGCGGCGTCGGGCTCTCCGCGGTCATGATCGCCGCGGCCGCGGGGGCGAACGTCATCGGCGTGGACCTCGACCCGGCCAAGCTCGCCCTGGCCCGGGAGCTCGGCGCGGTCGCGGTGATCGACGGCAGGGAGGCCGACGTGCCCGGGGCGATCCGGGAAACCACCCGCGGCGGGGCGCATGTCTCGCTCGATGCCCTCGGTCACCCGGTCACCATGACCAATTCCATTCTCTGCCTGCGGCCACGGGGCAAACACATCCAGGTGGGCCTGATGCTCGGCGAGCACGCCGCCCCCGCCGTGCCGATGCCCCGGATCATCGGACAGGAAATCGAGCTCCTGGGCTCGCACGGGATGCAGGCGCACCGCTATGGCGCGATGCTGGACATGGTCGCCAGCGGCAAGCTCGGTCCGGCGCGCCTCGTGGGCAACCGGATCGCGCTCGCGGAGGCGCCCGAGGCGCTGATGACCATGGACAGCTTCCAGTCCGTCGGCGCCACGGTCATCACCCGCTTCTGAGGAAAGCCCGGACGCGAAACCGCCCGCCGATCTTCCGCATCCTGCCGTCCGGGCGCTGCTGTCGCTGGCATTCCAGGCCATGTCGTTTCCCGGCGTGTGAGTTCGGCTGCCAAGTGTAGCATCCCGCCGGCGAGGCCCCGTAATGTTCGGCATACCGGCATGCGGGGCCTCGCCTGTGTTAGACTATGGAGGAGACGCACATGAGCAATATCGGTGTTGTTTACACTGGCCCCGGGTCAGTCGAGGTGCAGAAGATCGAGGATCCCAAGCTTCAGTCGCCCGACGGGCGCAAGATGGAGCACGCGGTGATCCTCAAGGTCATCTCGACCAACATCTGCGGCTCCGATCAGCACATGGTGCGCGGGCGTACCACGGCCGAGCCGGGGCTGGTGCTGGGGCACGAGATCACCGGCGAGGTGATCGAGACCGGCTCCGACGTCGAGATGCTGAAGGTCGGCGATCTGGTCTCGGTGCCGTTCAACGTGGCCTGCGGGCGCTGCCGGTGCTGCCGCGAGGGCGACACGGGCGTGTGCCTGACGGTGAACCCCGCGCGCGCGGGCGGGGCCTACGGCTACGTCGACATGGGCGGCTGGATCGGCGGACAGGCCCGCTATGTCACCGTGCCTTATGCGGATTTCAACCTTCTGAAGTTCCCCGACCGGGATCAGGCGCTGGCCAAGATCCGCGACCTGACCATGCTGTCGGACATCCTGCCGACCGGCTTCCACGGCGCGCTGAAGGCGGGGGTCGGCGTCGGCTCCGTCGTCTACGTGGCGGGCGCCGGCCCGGTGGGCCTTGCCGCGGCGGCTTCGGCGCGCATCCTCGGCGCGGCCGTGGTGCTGATCGGCGATTTCAACGCGGAGCGTCTCCAGCACGCCGCGAAGGTCGGCTTCACCCCGGTCGACCTGTCGAAGGGCGACAACCTGCCCGAGATGATCGCCGATATCATCGGCTCGCCGGAAGTGGACGCGGCCATCGACGCGGTGGGCTTCGAGGCGCGCGGCCATTCGGGCGGCGAACAGCCGGCCATCGTGCTGAACCAGATGATGGAGATCACCCGTGTCGCGGGCGGCATCGGCATTCCGGGCCTCTACGTGACCGAGGATCCGGGCGCGGTGGACGACGCGGCGAAGACCGGCAACCTGTCGATGCGTTTCGGTCTTGGCTGGGCAAAGGCCCAGAGCTTCCACACCGGCCAGACCCCGGTGCTGAAGTATAACCGCCAGCTGATGCAGGCCATCCTGCACGACCGGCTTCCGATCGCGGATATCGTCAATGCCACGATCATTCCGCTCGAGCAGGCGGCCGAGGGCTACAAGAGCTTCGACAGCGGCGTTGCGAAGAAGTTCGTGCTCGATCCGCACGCCATGCTGGCATCCTGATAGCAGACCGACCTCTGCTCGGCCGCCGCCCCCCAGGGGCGGCGGTCTTGTCCCGTGCGCGGCCATTCAGCCGCGGCGCGGCCCTGCGGCGGCACCGAAGCGGTCATTCGTGACCGGTGGAACGGGTGTCCTCGCGCCCATCGCGGCACCGCGGACGAAGCGGGCCTGCGCCGCGCCACGCGCGACTGTCCGGCATGCCCGGACATCCCCATGTGTCCGTTCCAGCCTCTCGGACAGGTGGCGCTTCACCCCTCCTGCGCCGTGCCTGCCGCCACCTCGACGGTCACATGCTCCATCCCGGTCGTCTCGCGCACGCGGACCTTCACGGCGCGGCGCACGTCATCCGCCACCGCGCCGGGCGCGAGCTCGACCTCCAGCGTCGCCATGGGGCGCTCCTGCGTGATCGACCAGGCGTGGACGTGATGGGCACGGGCCACGCCGGGCAGCGTGCCTTCCAGGTCGGCCGCGACGGCGCGGGCATCGAAGCCCGCCGGCGCGCCTTCGAGCAGGATGTGGCCGCTCTCGCGCACGACGGTCCACGCCGAGCGCAGGATGAGGAAGGCGACGAGCACCGACAGGATCGGGTCGATGGGGGTCCAACCCGTCCAGATGATGACGAGCGAGGCCGCAATCGCCGCGACCGAGCCCAGCAGATCGCCCATGACATGCAGGGCGGCGGCACGGACGTTGAGGTTGTCGCCCTCCGCGCGGCTGAGCACCCAGAAGGCCACGACGTTCACCACGAGCCCCGCCACGGCGACCCAGAGCATCAGCCCGCCCAGCACCTCGTGCGGATCGCGCAGGCGCTGGACGGCCTCCAGGAGGATCCACCCCGCGATGGCGAACAGCGTGAGCCCGTTCACGAAGGCGGCCAGCACCGAGAAGCGGTCGAAGCCGTAGGTCCGCTTCCAGTCCGCCGGTCGCCGTGCCAGCCGGAAGGCGAACCAGGCCAGCAGGAGCGAGGCGAAGTCGGTCAGCATGTGGCCGGCGTCGGCCAGCAGCGCGAGCGATCCCGAGAGGAGCCCGCCGATGACCTCCGCCCCCATGAAGCTGCCCGTCAGGGCGGCGGCGATGAGGATCGCGCGTTCCTTGGATCGGCGCGCCTCGGGCGCATCGTTGGCCGAGAGCGTCGGGCCGTGCGAATGGCCCGCGTGCCCATGCGCGTGGTCGTGGCCATGCCCGTGCGGATGATCGTGATCGTGTCCCATCACCGCACCTCCGCCTTGAGACCCGTCTCTGCCGGGGGCACGACGTCGCAGGCAGCGCCGATGCGCTCGAAACGCGACAGGTGGGTTCGGCCCGGTTCTGCGAGCCGTTTGCGGCCCGCAGGGGCGTCGAGGTCCGGCGGGTCGGTGCGGTGGAGGTGGTGGTCGGTCATCGCGGCACTCTTGATTCGTTTCGTCCCCATGGGGCATACGACCTACAGCGACTGTAGCTTCAATGGGGTAATCGCGATGCGGGGCCATTCCATCGGCGCGCTGTCGAAGCGCACGGGCGTGAAGGTGACGACGATCCGCTACTATGAGGGGCGCGGTCTCCTGCCCGATCCCGGCCGCACGGACGGGGGGCAACGGCGCTATGGCGATGCCGAGCTGGACCGGCTGTCCTTCATCGCCCACGCCCGGCAGCTCGGCTTCGACCTCGACGCCATCGCCGAACTGATCGCGTTGCAGGAGACGCCCCATGCGGCCCATGGCGACGCGCATCGCATCGCGAAGAACCGGATTGTCGAAATCCGGGACCGGATCGCGCGGTTGCGGCGGCTGGAGATGGAACTGGTGCGCGTCGTCAAGGCCTGCGACGGTCATTCCGATGGGCAACCCTGTCGGGTGCTGCACGCCCTCGCCGACCATCAGGCCTGCGAAGGCGAGCACTGAGACCTGCTTCGGGGTCACAACGAGGTCTTGAACGTGAACACGGCCGCGCGTCGGGGCGATCACCCCGCCGGAGCATGCGCCAGGCGGCGATCGTGGGCCGCACCCGGCCGCTCCTGTCGCTCGCGCCTACCCTGAACGACGCCGCTCGAGCAGATAGCGGCTTGGCGGCTTGCCGACCATCTTTCGAAACATGGTCACGAAACTGCTGGCGCTTTCATAGCCGAGATCCATCGCGACGGCCTGAACCGACTGGCCGGCGCTCAGCCGCCGCAGGGCGAGGACAACATGCAGCTGTCGGCGCCAGCGGCCGAAACTCATGCCCAGCTCTTCGGCCAGAAGCCGGCTCAGGCTGCGCTCGCTGAGCGCGACGCGGGCGGCCCATTCCCCGACACTCGCATGATCCGCAGGCGCCGCGATCAACAGGTCGGTGAGCTTCTTCAGGCGCGGATCGCCGGGGAGGGGGAGGCGGAGGTCCTCGACCGGCGCCGCGGCCAGCTCGTCGAAGAGAACCGACACGATCCGGCCATCCGGTCCGTCGACGTCATAGAGCTCCGGCAGCGCGTTTGCCCGCATCAGCAACTCACGGAAGAAGCGCGACACCGTGATCGTACAGCAGTCGTTCGGCAGGTCCGCCGATGCGGGGGGGTCAATGAAGAGCGAGAGACACTCCACCTCGCCCGAGCCGAAAACGGAATGGGGCAGCCCGCCGGGAATCCACACGGCGCATTGCGGCGGTACGATCCAGACGGCGCCGTCAACCTCGCAATTGACGACGCCACGGACCGTGAAGAGCAGTTGCGCCTTCTGATGGTGATGCCGGGGCGATTGCTCCAGGGCGTCAAGGGTGGTGACCGCGTTGGCGGCCACCAGCGCCCGCGGGATCTCGTCGACATAGGCGAGCCAGTCGCGACGGTTGTCCAGATACATCTCGGACCTCGGCGTCTTCGGTTTTGGCCGGATTGAAACATATAATGGCAGGATTGCGCAATGACGCCACGCGCCGGCTGGCGCATTGCTGTGAGGCAGAGGCGGCTCGCGGATCCCCGGGATCGCGCTCCGTTTCCGGAGGGGCAGGGCTGACCTGCCCGACACTTTGGCACAGGAGTTCTCACGTGATCGACAATGCCCCGGCCCGGCTCGCGCTCGCATGGCTCATCCCCGCAGTCGGGGCCGCCCTCTTCGTCACGATCCAGTGCTTTTCCTATCTGAACACCCATGTCGGCAGCGGCGGGGCGATGCAGGCCATGACCTTCGATCCCGCCGCCTTGTGGGGCGTGTCCCTTTTCTATGGCGCCTGGGTCGTCCCGCCCCTGCTGGCGCTTGCCGCACGGCGCGTGACCGACTGGGCGATGCTCGTCCTCGGCGGTCTGCTGTTCATCATGAGCACGCTCGCGGGCGTCTTCGATGGCGTGCGCGATGGCGGCCATCTTGTCGGCCTGGAGCTGCTGGCCGTCACGCTTCCGGGCGTGGTCGCGCTTGCCTCTACGTGGCGGCACATCCGCTCGACCTGAAACCGTCCATTCTCGCTGGGAGACGACACATGCCCCTCGATATCACGAATTTCCCGCTTGTCTGGATGAGCTATGACGACGCGCCCGATCACGACCACGACGAGGATTTCGCGGCGCTGGAGGCGAGCCTTGAGCGCGGCGCGCCCTTCGTCATCCTGACCGACAACGCCCCGACCGAAGACCACGACCACAGCCACGAGGAAAAGAAGCGCACCGCGCTGTGGATGAAGAAGCACAAGGCAGAGCTGCGGGCGCTCGTCAGGGCGATGATCGTGATCGAGCCGAACTCCGCCAAGCGCCTGGCCTTCAGGACGTTCGGCGTGGCCTTCGCCAAAGTCTGGGGCTTTCCGCTGAGGCTCGCCCAGACCCGCGAGGAGGCCATGGAGCTCGCCGGGAACCTGCTGTCAGAGGGCGTGGGGCCTGCAACACCCTGAAGACCGGCCGAGCGGAGGGTGCGAAGACGGTTCCCATGAGATTGCAGGTTTCGATCAGACCCGGATCGATCTGGATGATCGGGCGCGAGCCGTCCCGCCGCGCCGCCGCGCGGGGTCACGCCTTCAGGGAAACGATCCTGTCTGGCCTGAGAGAGTCGAGGAAGGCCCGGTCGTGGCTGACCACAACCACCGCGCCATCGTAGGAGGCCAGGGCGGCTTCCAGCGCTTCGACCCCGTCCATGTCGAGATGGTTCGTCGGCTCGTCCAGAAGCAGAAGCTGGGGCGGTGGCGTTCCGCCGAGAACGCAGGCGAGACCGGCGCGCAGCTTTTCTCCGCCGCTCAGGCCCTCCGTGCGGCGCAGGGCATCGCCGGCCCGAAACCCGAAACGGGCCAATGCGGCATGGGCCATCTGCGCAGTCGCCTGCGGGTTCTGCTCCCGGAAGACCTCGCGCAGGGTTCGATCGGGAGCGAGCAACCCGACATGCTGATCCAGCAGCGCCCAGGGCACGGAGACACGCACCTCTCCCGCCATTGGCCGGAGCGCGCCGGTAATCAGCTTGAGGAGGGTGGTCTTGCCACTGCCGTTCGGGCCCGCGATCAGAACCCGCTCGGGCCCGGTGAGGGTGAGCGACAGGTTCTCGAGGGTCGGGGCCGCGGGGTCATGCCCGCCGGTCACCCGGTCGAGCGCGAGCACGGTCCTGCCCGCCGGAAGGCCGCTCGTCGCGATCTCCATATGGATGGGGTCCAGCACCTCGACCTTCTCGCGCGCGGCGGTGAGTGCATCCTCGGCCGCGTCTCGCCGCGCGTCGCGCAGGCGCGCCCCTGCGCCGCCGGAGGCTTCCGCGCGGCCCTTGGCGGCATCCAGGAGGATTTTCGGCTGGCCGCCCCTCGCGCGGGATTTGCGGCCGGCACTGTCCTTCCGCGCCTTGCGCTCGGCGGCCTGCTGCGCGCGCCGGGCCGCCTCGTCCCGCGCCTTTTCCGCATGGGCCAGGTCCTCTGCCGCGACCGCGCGCACGGTCTCCCTCTGCTGCCGGAACGCGCTGTAATTGCCGCCGTATCGCGCCGCGCCGAGGGAGGTGAGTTCGACGATGGCGTCCATCTCCTCCAGAAGCTCGCGATCGTGGCTCGCGACGATCGCGCCGCCGGTCCATCCGCGCAGGAGGTCGAGGACCGCGCGGCGGCCCGCCCGGTCGAGATTGTTCGTCGGTTCATCCATGAGCAGGAAATCGGGCTCCGCGAGGATCAGCGCCGCGAGGGCCGCCCGGCTGCGCTGACCGCCCGAGAGGCTGGCAAGCCGGGTCCGCGGATCGACCGACAGGTCGCAGCGGGCAAGTGCTGCCTCGATCCGGGCGGGCAGGGTCCAGTCCGCCTCGGCCAGCTCCTCGGCCATGGCCCGGCCGCGCTCCGCCCGGTCCATGAGGTCCAGGGTCTGCCGCGCGCCAAGAAGATCGGCCACGGTCTCGTCCGGGTGCGCCAGCGCCTCCTGACGCATCACGGCAACCGAGCCGGTCACGCGGACCCGCCCGGAGCCCGGAGGCGTGTCGCCCGCGATCACGCGCAGCAGCGTGCTCTTTCCCGCGCCGTTGCGAGCGACCAGCCCGGTGCGCTCGTGGCCGAATGTCAGATCGAGATCGGTGAAAAGCGGTGTGCCGTCAGGCATGGACCACGACAGGCGGGACAGGGAAACGGATGCAGGCATGGGACAGGACTTCTCGCGACGAAACCGAACGGGTGAGGGCGGCGCGTGTCATATCCATGTCGAATGCAGTTCCTGTCCTGGACCGGATCCAAGGTAATCAGGCCGAAGCGCGCTTGCAAGATCGTGAGGCGACTGTCGTGGATGGGCGCGAGCCGTCCCGCCGCGCGGCCGGCGCTCACGCCGCCGGGGGCGGGCCGCTGCCGGGTAGGGGTGCTTCCCGCTCGGTGCCGAACCCCGCGGCGGCGATCTGCGCCTTGAGCCAGGTGCGGAAGATCCGGCAGGGCTGCGGCAGCCGCCCGGCCTTCGGCGTCACCAGCCAGTAGCCGTTCCGCGTCGCCCGCCGCCGCCCGAACGGCTCGGCCAGACGGCCCTGCGCCAGCGGGTCGGCGGCGAGCGTCTCGAAGGTCAGGAAGATGCCGCTCCCCGAGATCGCCGCATCGAGACAGAGCGAGGCATCGGAAAAGACCGGCCCCTCGGGCAGCGCGCCGGCCGCGGGCTCGCCCGGCGCGAGCCAGTCCTCCCAGCCGAAATTCGGCCGCGGCTCCCGGATGATCGGAAAGCGCAGAAGGTCGGAGGGCTGCCGGATGCAGGCCGCCATCGCCGGGGAACAGACCGGAAAGATGATCTGCGGAAACAGCCGCTCGACCGCCACGCCGGGCCAGGCCCCGCGCCCCACCCGCACGCAGAGATCGACGCCGTCGCGGCCGGGCTCGAGCAGCTCGACGCCCGCATCGAGCCGCACCTTCACCGCCGGGTTGGCAGCGTGAAACTCCGGCAGGCGCCAGATCAGCCAGCGCGCGGCAAACATCGGCGCCACCGAAACCGTCAGCACCTCCGCGCGCGCGTGCTCGGCAAGGCTCACCGCCTGCGCCAGCCGGGCAAACCCGTCGGTCAGCAGCGCACAGATCTCCGCACCGCGCGGCGAGACGCTCATCCCCTTCGCATGGCGATCGAAGAGCGCGAAGCCCAGAACCTTCTCGGCCACGGTCACCTGCTGGCTGATCGCGCCGGGGGTCACCGCCATCTCCTGCGCCGCCGCCGTCACCGAACCGAGGCGCGCCACCGCCTCGACGGCGCGCAGCGATCTCAGCGGAATGCGGTTGAGCACGAGCATTCAGGTTTCCTAAACACCGCGGGATCAGATCTCGATACTCCCGCCACCGCGCCTCTGCAATCCTCGGCCAAAGTTCAGAGGAGCCATGATGATGAACCCGCTGGGAGCCTTCCTGACCCTGCGGCCGCCCCACCGCGGCGGCCCTGCCGGGCGCCTTGCCTTCGGCGCGATGACGCCGCGCCAATGGGCAGAGGCGCTCTTCCCGCCGCCGCGCCGGGGGCCCGCGATCCCCGGCCCCGCCGCACGCGGGGAGCGGCCGCGATGACCACCGCAACCCTCGAACCGCGGCGCACCTCGCGCGGCCTGAAGCGCTGGGCCCGCAGGCTGCTCGGCGGCGCCGCGGCGCTCGCGCTTCTCGCCGCGGGTGGCATATGGCTGAAGGCCGAAGCCGCGCTCCACCGGCACTGGCCGGCGGGGCCCGCCGAGCTTGCCGTCGCGCCGGCGCCCGCGCTCGTGCCCGAGGGCGAGCGCCTCTTCCGCGCCTTCGGCTGCCACGATTGCCACCAGGATGCCGGCCGCGTGCTCTTCGAGGCCCGCGGCGTCGGCCGGCTGGTTGCGCCGAACCTCACCCGGAGCCTGCCGGGCTTCACCGATGCCGATCTCGTCCGCGCGGTGCGGCAGGGCATCCGCCCGGACGGCACCTCGCTTGTCGTCATGCCGACAGGCGCCCTCGACGAGATCTCCGACCGCGATCTCGCCGCCATCCTCGCCTATCTCCGCACGGTGCCGCCGCGCCCCGACGCGGTTTCCGGCGGCACGGACTGGGGTCCGCTCGGCCGCGTTGCCATCGCGGCCGGCGCCATTCCCTTCTCCGCCGCCGCGGCCGAGGCGGGTGTGGCGCGCCCCGAGCGCCCGGCCCCGGAGGGCGCCTATCTCGCCCGCACCATCTGCGCCGGGTGCCATGACCTCGATCTGCCGCGCGACGACGGCCTCGGCTTCGTCGCACCCGCCCTGCGCGACGTGGCGCCCGCCTATTCCGCCGACGGGTTCCGCCACCTGCTCCGAACCGGCGCGCCGCTCGACGGCCGCGATCTCGGCCCGATGAAGGAGGCGGCGCTCGGCGCGCTGAGCCACCTGACCGATCCCGAGATCGACGCCCTCTACGGCTACCTGACGGAAGCGCCGGAATAGCCGGCCCGCACCGCCAGAGCCGCCAGGGCCGCGCGCCCTAGGGGGCGCGGCACACGTCTGCGTGGCCGCCCCCTCCCGGCGATGGACAGCGCGGCCGGCATGGCGCTAACTGGCGGGCATGAAGCGCTGCGTCATCGCCCTCCTTCTCATGCTCGCCCTCGGCCTCGCTCCGGCCGCGGTCACGGCCCATGCCCTCCACATGGCCGCCGGAGCGCTGGCCCACGGCGCCGGCCCGGGCCATGCCCCAGCCGCCAACCACGCCATGCCGGACGGCCACACCATGCCGGATGGCCACGCCATGTCCGGAGGCCATGCCGCCGACTGTGGCGGCACCGCGGCCTGCCGGTTCGGCGCCGCGGCCTGCGCCTGGGTCTGCAGCAGCATGACGGCGCTCCAGCCCGCGGCCGCGCCCGCCCATGCGGCCGATACCCTCGGCGTCGTGCATCCGCGGGCCCCGGCGCTCCTCCGCGAGGGCGAGGCGCCGCCGATCTCCGAGCGCCCGCCCGAACCCTTCCTCCTCTGAAGCCCGCGCGCCACCCCGGCGCGGTCCCGATGCTTTCAGACGGGGCCCCGAAGCGGCCCCAGGGAGACGAAGATGCCTGTTTTCTCCAGACGCGGCTTTCTCGCCGCGAGCGCCGCCGCCACCGCGGTGGCGCAGCTGCCCCGCATGGCCCTCGCCGAGGCCCCGGCCATCCCCCTGCGCGCCACGCGCCGCACGATCGAGGTCGAGGGCCGCGCCGCGACGGTCTGGGGGCTCGCCGGGCCCTCCGGCCAGGGGCTCGTCCTCGATCCCGGCGCGCGCTTCCGCGTCGATCTCACCAACGAGCTGCCCGAGCCGACGCTCATCCACTGGCACGGCCAGATCCCGCCCAACGCCCAGGACGGCGTGCCGGACCTGCCGCTGCCGAAACTCGCGCCGGGCGAGACCCGGAGCTACGACTATGCGCCGATCCCCGGCACCTACTGGATGCACGCCCATATCCCGCTCCAGGAAATGCGCCTGCTCGCCGCGCCGCTGATTGTCCGCAGCGCGGCGGATGCCGCCGCCGACCGGCAGGAGGTGGTGATGTTCCTCCACGATTTCTCCTTCCAGCCGCCCGAGGAGGTGATGGCGGCGATCGCCGGGGGCCACGCGCCGGAAGGCCACGGCGCCATGGACCACGGCGCCATGGACCACGGCGCGATGAACCACGGCACGATGCCGATGCCCGGCATGGATCACGGCGCCATGCCCGGCATGGATCACGGCGCCATGCCGATGGAGGGCACGCCGGGCGGGGGCGCGATGGCGATGGATCTCAACGATTACGACTGGGACGCCTATCTCGCCAACGACCGCACCCTGACCGACCCGGAGGTGGTCGCGGTCGAGCGCGCCGGCCGCGTGCGGCTCCGCATCGTCAATGCCGCGGCGGCGACGGTGTTCTGGATCGACACCGGCGCGCTCGAGGCCCGGCTGGTCGCGGTCGACGGCCACGGCGTCGAGCCCCTGCGCGGCACGCGCTTCGGCATCGCCATGGCGCAGCGGCTGGATCTCGAGCTCGACCTCCCCGGCGCCGGCGCCTGGCCCATCCTCGCGATCCGCGAGGGCGCGCGCGAGCGCACCGGCCTCATCCTCGCAACCCCCGGCGCTGCGGTCGCCCGGCTCGCGCCGCTGGCCGAGGAGGCCGCGCCCGCCTTCGATACCGCCCTGTCGCAGGAAGCCCGCCTTGTCGCACTCGACCCGCTGCCCGCGCGCGCGGTGCAGCGCGGCCACATGATGATGCTCGGCGGCACGATGCAGCCCTACCGCTGGACCATCGACGGCCGCACCTGGGCCGATCACATCCCCGTCGCGGCGCAAAGCGGCGAGCGGGTGGAGATCATGTTCCACAACATGTCGATGATGGGCCACCCGATGCACCTCCACGGCCATACCTTCCAGGTGGTCGAGGTGAACGGCACGCGCCTCCGGGGCGCCCGGCGCGATACGGTCTATGTCCCGCCGATGGCCACGGTGACCATCGCCTTCGATGCCGGCGAGGCGGCGCGCTGGATGCTCCACTGCCACCACATGCCGCATCTCGAGACCGGCATGATGACCGAACTCGCCATCACCGCCTGACCCCCGTCGCAAGGCGCGCGCCCCCGCGCGCGCCTCGCAACCCTCCACGCCCGGCCGCGCCGCTCTCCCGCCCGGATCGGCCGCGGCGGCCTGCCACAAGGGCCGGTCGGGGCGAAAAATCCCGGCACGCTCCATGCGTCCAAGGCGCATGTCCCGATGACCGGCCGCGGAGAACCGGGCGTTCCAGAGCGCAGCCACCTCCGCCGCATTCATGATATGTTAACTACGAAAATCGAATGATTTCAGTGCGAAATTTTGATTTTCACGGTGAAACGCCCCCTTTTCACCGGGAGGTCATCCCCGCGAGCGGCCCTCCGGGCGAGGGGGTTCGGGCCCTGTCCGGGCGCTTTCAGAATCCCCTTGATGGCGCGGGGGCCGGAATGGTATCGGGAGGCCGACGCGGGTGTAGCTCAATGGTAGAGCAGAAGCTTCCCAAGCTTACGACGAGGGTTCGATTCCCTTCACCCGCTCCAGATCCCCCCTCCCGGCCTCACTGATCCTGCGGCGTGATCTCCATCTCGCCCCGCGGCGCACCGCTCTCGCGGTCGAGCACCCGGATCCGCTGCTGCCCCGTGCCGTCGGTCGTCACCACCGCGATCCAGTCCCCCCCGAGCGTCACCGCCCCGGCCGTCTCCCCGGCGGGCAGGGTGACCTTTTCAGGCAGCGCCAGCGGCTCCGGGCCCGCCGTCAGCCGGATCACCAGGGTGGCCACGATGATGATGAAACCGACAATCAGCGTGACGGTCAGCGTGTTGACGAGCAGCCGGAGTTGCCGAAGCCGCTTCGGTTCGGGTATGTCGGCGTCTTCGCCATGTGGGATCGTGCCTGCCATGTCCGCTCCGTCCGAGACGCTCCGGGTCACGCTCGGGCCCAAGCCCGCGCAGCGCCTTGATAAGGCGTTGGCCGCGGCGGTGCCAGAGGATGCGGGCCTGAGCCGGGCCAGAATTCAGGCCCTGATCGCCGAGGGCGCCGTGGCGCGCGCCGGCGGGGCCGTGCTGATCGACCCCTCGATGCGGATCGAGCCGGGGGCCGAGATCCTTCTCTCGCTCCCGCCCGCCCTGCCGTCCCGCGCCGAACCCGAGGCGATCGCCCTCGATGTCGTCTACGAGGATCCCCATCTCATCGTCATCGACAAGCCCGCAGGTCTCGTCGTCCATCCGGCGCCGGGGGCTCCGACCGGAACGCTGGTGAACGCCCTGCTCCACCATTGCGGCGAGAGCCTCTCCGGCATCGGCGGCGAGATCCGCCCCGGCATCGTCCATCGCATCGACAAGGACACCTCCGGCCTTCTCGTCGTCGCGAAATCCGATCTGGCCCACCACGGCCTCGCCGAACAGTTCGCCGCCCACGATATCGACCGGCGCTACCTCGCCGTCGTCCGTGGCGCGCCGGAGCGCTCCGATCCGCGGCTCTCGGGCCTCCGGGGCATCTCCTGGGAGGAGGGCAACCTGCTCCGGATCGAGGGCAACATCGGCCGCCACCCCGGCGACCGGAAGCGCATGACGGTGCTGAACCACGGCGGCAAGCGCGCCGTGACCCGCGCCCGCCTTCTCGAACGTTTCGGCCCGGACCCGGCCCGGCCGCTCGCCTCGCTCGTCGAATGCCGGCTGGAAACCGGCCGGACGCATCAGATACGCGTTCACATGAGCTTCGCCGGTCACGCCCTGGTCGGCGATCAGGTCTATGGCCGCCGCGGCGGCGAGGGCGTGCTCGCAAGCTTTCCGCGCCAGGCCCTGCATGCGGCCCGCCTCGGCTTTCTCCATCCGGTGACGGGCGAGGAGCTCCGCTTCGACGCGGCCCTGCCGGCGGATATGGAAGACCTCATCGCTGCGCTGCGAGATACGGGCACCTGACGGACCGCTTTCGAGGCTCCGGCCCGGGAATGCTCGGGCCGCGTGTTCCGCACCGCCTTCCTTTTCCTCATTCCGCCAACAGGTTGTGCGCGACGCCGCGGAGTGGCACGATCATTATTGGCGCACGCACACGTTTATTGCGAAATACGGTTAATTCATCCGGCATTTACTAGATCACTTGCTGCCGTGTTGCATTTCTGAATCAAATCCGTCATATTTCCGTCATAAGGTGGGTGGGTTTTATTTCAAGCTGCATCGGGTCAGGCGCTCCGTATCGTCGGGGGCTGGCTGCGTGCATCGGAGCGACTGTCTTGCATCAAACGTTCAACGGGGATTCTCTCCGGGGTGGTGACGTGCGCGCATCCCTCGGATTGTTCGAGGCCGTACGCAATCTGCACCGCGGACGTATCGGTCTGGCCGAAGCCGGGCTCGTTCTCTGGGTCTGGGTGGCCGGCGCGGTTTCCATTGCGCTCGCGGCCGTCATTCCGGTGCATCTCATGCACCCGGATGTCATCGGGGGCGTCACGTCCAAGTTCCTCCTGACGCACGAGAACAATCTCGGCGCGTGGTGGTCGGGCATGCTGCTGCTGATGCTTGCGCTGCACGCCTATGATTCGCGTGTCGCCTGGCGCTCGCGGTCGCGGGACATCGCCTGGGCCTGGGGCGCGCTTTCCGGCATCTTCTTCTTCTTCTCGGCCGATGAGATCTCGTCGATCCACGAACGCCTGAGCGGTGTCGGACGCTGGATCGGCGTCGGCCCGTGGCCGCCGCTGCTCGTTGTCGCTGCGGTGCTCGGCGTCATCGCCATGCGCGCGCTCTTCATCCTCTGGCGGCAGGGCGGGATGCTGCGCCGACAGTCCGTGGTGATCTTCATCGGTCTCGGCATGCTCGGCTCGGTCGCGATCCAGGAATACATCGAACACAAGCTCGTGCTGACCTCGGTCTGGACGCAGGCGCTGCGTGCGGTGATTGAGGAAGGCACCGAGCTCTTCGGGATGATGATCATCCTGCTCGCGGTCGTGCATGGCAGCATCGCGCTGGCCCGTCGCAGCGAGCCGGTCTTCGCCTTCGCGGCGCGGCGTGGCCCGCGGGTGCTGAGCTTCGGCTTTCTCATGGTTCCGGTCTTCACCGCGCTTGCCATGCTGATCGTCGATGACCGGGGTCAGGCCGCGAACTGGCTGGGCTCGTCGGTCTTCCTGATCTCGAGCATGCTCGCGATCTCGCTCCTGATCGCCGGCGGCGGGGCGGAGCGCCGCCGCCTGACGGCGATTGCCGTGCTCGGGATCTGCTGTTCGGCGACCAGCACCGGCTTCGGCCCGTTCCAGACCATCTCGATCCACGGCATCGAGTTCGGCACGCGGCTGCTGCTGCTCACGCCGCTTGCCGCGGCCTCGATCGTGCTCTGGGTCGCGCGGCTTGCCCATGTGCCCGCAACCAAGCCCGATCTCGTGGCGGTTGCCTGCTGCGCGGTGCTGGTGCTGCCGGCGATGGCCGCGACGCCGCTCGTGGGCTATGTGCTCACCCAGGTGCTGGCGCTCTCGACCTTTGCCGTCGCGCTGCTCGCGGTCGGTGTGATTGCGCCGCATGGCGAGCGGGCCGAGGATTTCGACCACGCCCCGCATCTCCCCGGGTTCTGACGCACCCGGGCGGGGCGCCTGGTCAGGTGCCGGCCAAGGATCTGAGACCTTCGCATCCAGCCTCCGCAATGCCGGGGGCTGGATTTTCGTTTTGCGCGAGGCTCTTGAGCGTCTTGCGGCAGCGCTGGGGCTGCTGCAGGTTCCGCAAGGGTCGCGCGGGCCGTTCACGAAAATGGTATCGCACGCGCGAGAATGCCGCTGGAATATATGTAGTGGTTGCTATATTAATAAATCAAGGCGGCGGGATTCCGTCCGGAGCATGCGGCTCCGGTGTCCCTGCTGCAGGAGGTTGACAATGAGCTATGCCAATCTGCCGGCACCGTCTCCGGAACAGGGTCTCTCGCGCTACATGCAGGAGATCCGCAAGTTCCCGATGCTGGAGCCCGAAGAGGAGTACATGCTCGCGAAGGCCTGGGTCGATCACGGCGACAAGGAGTCCGCGCACCGGCTGGTGACGAGCCATCTGCGCCTCGCGGCAAAGATCGCCATGGGCTATCGCGGTTACGGCCTGCCGACCGCGGAAGTCGTTTCGGAAGCGAATGTCGGTCTCATGCAGGCGGTCAAGCGCTTCGATCCCGAAAAGGGCTTCCGGCTTGCGACCTACGCGATGTGGTGGATCCGCGCCAGCATCCAGGAATACATCCTGCGTTCCTGGAGCCTCGTGAAACTCGGCACCACCGCGGCGCAGAAGAAGCTCTTCTTCAACCTGCGCAAGGCGAAGAATCGCATCGGCGCCATGGAGGAGGGCGAGCTCCGCCCCGAGAACGTCGCCCGGATCGCCAAGGATCTCAACGTCACCGAAGAGGACGTGATCTCGATGAACCGCCGCATGTCCGGCGGCGATGCGAGCCTCAACGCCCAGATCAAGAACGACGGCGAGGGCGCGGCCGAGTGGCAGGACTGGCTCGAGGACGAGGATGCCGACCAGGCCGCGGCGCTGGCCGAGCGTGACGAATACGAGAGCCGGCAGGAGTTGCTGATCGAGGCGATGCAGTCGCTCAACGAACGTGAACGGTATATCCTCACCGAACGGCGGCTCAAGGACGAGCCAATGACGCTCGAGGATCTGAGCCAGGTCTATGACGTGAGCCGCGAGCGGATTCGCCAGATCGAGGTCCGCGCCTTCGAGAAGCTCCAGAAGAAGATGCGCGAGCTTGCCGCCGACCGCGGGCTCGTTCCGGCCGTCAACTGAATCCGGCACGCCCGTCCCGCGCCCGCGCGGACTGGCGTGCCTGAAACCCCCTGTTATGATCTCGCCTGTAAGGCTTTTGCCCGGTTCCGCGGTGGGGGAACCGGGGGAGGGCGCGCGCTCCGCGTCCGAGGATCATTGGCGGGAAGTGATTGATGGCATTTTCTCATTCCAGCGCACGCTCTGTCGGGCGGACCGGCGACAGCCGGATTGATGGCATCCTGTCGGGCTACGCCTGGAAGAACGGCACGATATACTACAGTGCCCCGAACAGCTCGCTCGATTACGAGAACCGCTATGCGCCGAACGCCGATGCTGATGGCGATGGCCGTCTGGCGCCCTGGGACGGGTTTTCCATTCTGAGCAACAGCCAGATCGCGGTGCTTCAGGCCGCGCTCGACACCGGATACCGGGGCGATCTGCCCGGTCGGGCCGGATTTGCCGTCGAGGGCTTCACCAACCTCAGGCTCGCCTATGCGGGGATCGGCTCGGGCGATGCCGAGATACGGGTGGCAAATACCGCCGACACCCGCGGAGCCTACGCCTACTATCCGGCGGCGCAGGGCTACGGCGGCGACGTCTGGCTCGGGGATGTCGGCGCGCGGCCGGTGGCGGGCAACTACGACTACCTCGGCATCCTGCACGAGGTCGGGCATGCGCTCGGCCTGAAGCACCCGCACGAGGCCGAGAACGGCTTCGGCCGGCTCGACAAGGCCTGGGACGCGCCGGAGTTCACCGTGATGAGCTACCGCGCCCATGTCGGCGCGAACCCGAACTCGCCCTACCGTGGCGAGACCTGGGGCGAGCCGCAGAGCTACATGATGCTCGACATCGCCGCGCTGCAGCGGCTTTATGGCGCGAATTACGACGTCAATTCCGGCAATACCACCTATTCCTGGCGGCCCGACAGCGGTGTGACGCGTGTCGATGGTCAGGACGCGATCGCGCCGGGCAAGAACCGGATCTTCGCGACGATCTGGGATGGCGGCGGCCGCGACACCTACGATCTCTCGGCCTACGACGACGATCTCATCCTCGATCTGAGGCCGGGCAAGCACTCGGTCTTCAGCGAGGCCCAGCTGGCGGATCTCGGTGGCGGGCCCAACAACGGCCATGCGCGTGGCAACATCTTCAACGCCCTGATGCATGGCGGCGACCGGCACTCGCTCATCGAGCGGGCGATCGGCGGGGCGGGCGATGATGTGATCCGGGGCAACCAGGCCCGCAACACGCTCATCGGCGGCGATGGCGATGACCGGCTGAGCGGGGCCGACGCCGCGGATGTCTTGCGCGGGGGGCGCGGGGCGGACAAGCTCGCCGGCGGTGCGGGCGGAGACATCCTCATCGGCGGTTGGGGGTCCGATGTGTTCCGGTTCACCGCGCCAGCCGATTCGCGCCAGGGGGCGCCGGATCACATCCGGGCCGGTGACGGGGCCTCGGCGTTTCAGGGTGCGGGCGGGCCGGGTGGCGACCGGATCGATCTCTCGGGGATCGATGCCAACACCCTCCGCAGCGGCAATCAGGCCTTCCGGCTCGACGACAGCCACGACACCGGCACGATCTGGCTGCGGAACAAGGGCTCTGCGACCTTTGTCCTCGGCAATACCGATCGTGACGTCACCGCGGAATTCCGCATCGTGATCCATGACGGTGACCTGAAGGCCGGCCACTACACCGCCGACGACTTCATCCTCTGACCGTCAACCTCGGAGCGCGGGCGCATGGCCCGTGATCCCGAGGGCTGCACGGCGTGGGCCACGGGCGGGATTCGCCATCCGGCCGCGACAGTCGGCCTTCACCCAGTCAAAAGGGGAGGAAATCTGCCCCAATTTGCAATCTTTAATTGCATTCGGGCTCACCAACTCGGCGTTTGTTTGAGCGATCGGCGACGGGGTGCGGCAGAATTGCTGCACAAGCACAGATGATCCTGCGAGAGGCGGCAACAGGGCCGTTACTGTCACGGAAACTTGCTGGACCGCGCGCGCCAAAGTGATTAAACCACTTCAAAATCCGGGCCCGAGCCCTGTCGGGGGCACGGCCGTGCCCGGTCGAACCCCGCCCCCCGGGAGGGGAGCTCAGGCAAGGAGAATGCGCGTGGCTCATGTTGAAGACCAAGGCGGAACCCGGAGGGACTTCCTCTATGTGGCGACAGGAGCCGCCGGAGCTGTCGCTGCGGGTGCCGCCATCTGGCCCGTAATCAATCAGATGAACCCTGCGGCCAACGTGCAGGCCCTTTCCTCGATCCAGGTCGACGTCTCCAGCGTCGAAGTCGGCAGCCAGATCACGGTGAAATTCCTGGGCAAGCCCGTGTTCATCCGCCGCCGCACCGAGAAGGACATCGAGGAAGGCCGCGCCGTCCCGGTCGCGCAGCTTCCCGACCAGAACGCGCGCAATGCCAACATCGCGGCCGACGCACCGGCCACCGACGAGAACCGCACGATGGACGAAGCCGGCGAATGGCTGCTGATGACCGGCGTCTGCACCCATCTCGGCTGCATCCCGCTCGGCGATGCGGGCGAGTTCGACGGCTGGTTCTGTCCGTGCCACGGCTCGCAGTACGATACTGCCGGCCGCATCCGGAAGGGCCCGGCGCCCGAGAACATGCATATCCCGGTGGCGAAATTCGTCTCCGATACCGTGATCGAGCTCGGCTGAGGGGGAGAAGACGTCCATGAGTGGCATTCCGCACGATCATTACGAGCCCAAGACCGGGGCAGAGAAATGGGTTGAATCCCGCCTGCCGATTATCGGTCTTGCCCACGCAACGCTGACCATCCCGACGCCCCGAAACCTCAACTGGATGTGGATCTGGGGCATCGTCCTTGCCTTCTGCCTCGTCCTGCAGATCGTGACCGGCATCACGCTGGTGATGCACTACACCCCCGACACCACGCTGGCCTTCGCCTCCGTCGAGCACATCATGCGCGATGTGAACGCGGGCTGGGCGCTGCGCTATGTCCACGCCAACGGCGCGTCGCTCTTCTTCTTCGCCGTGTACGCCCATATCTTCCGCGGCCTCTACTACGGTTCGTACAAGACCCCGCGCGAGATCACCTGGATCGTGGGCATGCTCATCTTCCTGCTGATGATGGGCACCGCCTTCATGGGCTACGTGCTGCCCTGGGGCCAGATGTCCTTCTGGGGCGCCACCGTGATCACCGGCCTCTTCGGCGCGATCCCGGTCATCGGCGACGACATCCAGACCTGGCTGCTCGGCGGACCGGCAGTGGACAACTCGACGCTCACCCACTTCTTCTCGCTGCACTACCTGCTGCCCTTCGTGATCGCGGCGCTTGTTGCCGTCCACATCTGGGCCTTCCACACCACGGGCAACAACAACCCGACCGGTGTCGAGGTGCGGCGCACGTCGAAGGCGGAAGTCGAGGCCGACACGCTGCCGTTCTGGCCCTATTTCGTGATCAAGGATCTCTATGCGCTCGCCTTCGTGCTGGTGATCTTCGCCGCGATCGTCGGCTTCATGCCGAACTTCCTGGGGCATCCCGACAACTACATCGAGGCGGACCCGCTGAAGACCCCGGCCCATATCGTTCCCGAATGGTACTTCCTGCCGTTCTACGCGATGCTGCGCGCCATCACCTTCGACATCCTGTTCATCAACTCGAAGCTCGCGGGCGTCATCGCGATGTTTGGCTCGATCGCGATGCTCGTCATCGTGCCGTGGCTCGACACCAGCCGCGTGCGCTCGGGCCGTTTCCGGCCGATGTTCAAGATCTGGTTCTGGCTGCTGGTCTTCGACTTCTTCCTGCTGATGTGGTGCGGCGGCATGCCGGCCGAACAGCCCTTCGTCATCATCTCGCAGCTCGGCACGCTCTACTGGTTCGTCTTCTTCCTTGTGATCCTGCCGTTGCTCGGGATCATCGAGAAGCCGCTGGCACAGCCCGAGACCATCGAGCAGGATTTCAAGGACCATTACGGTGACGCGTCTGACGCGACTCCGGCCGAGTAAGAGTGAGGACGACGAACATGCTGAGAAAAACGCTTCTCTCCGGCCTCGCCGCACTCGGACTCGTGGCGGCTGCGGCCGCGCCGTCCATGGCGGCCGAGGGCGGGCATATCCATGACTACAGCTTCTCCTTCGAGGGCCCGTTCGGGACCTACGACCAGGCGCAGCTGCAGCGGGGGCTTCAGGTCTACACCGAGGTCTGCTCGGCCTGTCACGGCCTGAAGTTCGTGGCCTTCCGGACGCTCGCCGATCCCGGCGGGCCCGCCATCGCCGAAGACCAGATGCGGGCATATGCCGCGCAATGGGACGTCTTCGATCCGGAGCTCGACGACCTCCGTCCGGGCACCCCGCCGGATCACTTCCCGCCGTCGCAGAATGCCGCGGCCCCGGATCTGAGCCTGATGGCAAAGGCCCGCGCCGGTTTCCACGGGCCCCTCGGCCTCGGCATCAACCAGATGCTCCGCGGCATCGGCGGCCCGGAATACATCGTCGGCATCCTGACCGGTTTCACCGGCGAGGAAATGGAGCAGGCGGGCACCGTTCTCTACGAAAACAGCGCGTTCGGCGGCTATATGGGGATGAACCCGGTGCTCATGGGCGATGACGTCACCTATGCCGACGGCACGCCCGCCACGATCGAGCAGGAGGCCCAGGACGTGGCCGCCTTCCTGATGTGGTCGGCCGAGCCGAAGATGATGGCGCGCAAGACCGCCGGCATGACGGCGGTGCTCTTCCTCGTCGTGCTGACCGTGCTGCTCTATCTCACCAACAAGAAGCTCTGGCTGCCCTACAAGGGCAAGAAGAAGCACAGCTGATCGCGGGCGCGCGCCGCCTGTGACGCAGAAACGGAGGGCGGGGCCGATGGCCCCGCCCTCTTGCATGTCGGCTCGTGCCCTCCGGCTGGCCCTGCGGGGCGTGGTCCGGCTGCCTCAGCTTGGGTCTGTCGGGCCGACCACGGCGAAATGGGCGCCCTGCGGGTCGCGGGCGATGGCGATGACCGCCCCGCCCGGCACCTCCATCGGCCCGTGGATCTTCTCTCCGCCGCCGGCCTCGATCCGCCCGATCGCGGCCTCGACCCCGTTCACCCCGAAATAGGGCATCCAGCAGGAGAGCGGCGCATCGCCGAGCCCGGTCATGCCGCCGATGTCCGTCCCGCCGTGGGAAAAGACCTGGTAGACATGGTCCGACTCCAGGTCGACCGTCATCGATTTCTGCCAGCCGAAGAGGCCGGAATAGAAGGCGAGGCCCGCCTCCGGGTCGGTCGAGCGGAGTTCGTGCCAGTTGCCGTGCCCGGCCTGTTTCTGGTCGAAGGCGTTGCCCGAGCCCTCGCAGCCCGGCTCCATCTGCGCGGGGGCAAGGATGCCGAAGGCCGCTCCCTGCGGGTCGGCGGCATTGGCAAAACGCCCGGTGCCGGGAATATCCGCCGGGGCGCGATGGATCTGCCCACCGGCTTCGGTGATGGCTGCCGCGGTCGCGTCGGCGTCGTCGACCGCGAAATAGAGCATCCAGAACGGGGGCATCCCGGCGGTGTCTCCGGGCATCGGCATGAGACCAGCGACGGTTTCTGCGCCAGACCGGGCCAGGCGGTAGTCGAAGCCCTCCATGCCCGCATCCGTCACGCTCCAGCCGAAGACGCCTTCGTAGAAGCTGGCCGCCGCCTCCATCGCATCGGGGCGCGTGGCGAGTTCATACCAGCACGGGGTTCCTTGCAGTCCGCTCATCCATTCCTCCCTCAGCTCTCATCGACGATGGTCTCGAAGCCGCCCCAGATCATCCGCATGCCGTCGAAGGGCATGTCGGAGAACCGCTCCATCTCCGGATCGCTCTGCATCTTTTCCCAGGAACTGTCGGCGGTCGCCTTGTCGGGCCATTCGATCCAGGAAAATAACACCGCCTCGTCGGGTTTTGCCTGCACGGATCGCCGGAAATCCGTTACCTTGCCGTCAGGCACATCCACGCCCCAGTTTTCCACCATGCGCAGGGCGCCCCATCTGCGAAACAGCGGCCAGGCGCCCCGCGCGTGCTCGATATAGGCTTCCCTGTTGGCGGTCGGCACCGCCAGTACGAACCCCGAATAGTAGCTCATCGCCGGCCTCCTCTCTGTTGGTGCCGGGGTTGGCCCCCGGCGACTCGCAGCCTGACGATTGCAGTATTAAAAAGCAACTGATAGTACATAAAAATGACCAAAGGCAGAAAACCGGCAAGACTCCGCTACGACGAGGGCTGCCTCGCCGCCCATGCGCTCAACGTGATCGGCGATCGCTGGGCCTTGCTGGTCGTGCGCGAACTGATGTTTGCCGCGAAGCGCTTCCAGGCCATTCGTGCGGGGCTGCCGGGCATCACCGCGAGCGTGCTGACCCAGCGCCTCGCCCAGCTTGCGGATGCGGGGGTCGTGGTCCAGAACCCGGCGCTCGGCTTCTACGAGCTCACCAGCGCGGGCCGCGCCCTCCTGCCGGTCCTCCAGTCCCTCTGCCAATGGGGTGTCGTCCAGCCGGGTCACGATCCGGGGCGTTTCATCAGCCCGAGCGCCCTCATGATCTCGATGACGGCGATGATCGGCCGTGGCGCGGCGGCGCGCGGCCTTCGCGTCGCCGCGGGCTTCGACATGGGCCGCGAGCGCTTCGTCCAGCATCTCAGCGCCGCGGGCCGGCACAGGGTCCGCGCCGTGGATGCGCCGATGGGCGATTTCATCCTCTCGGGCGACGGCAACAGCCTTGCGCCCGTGGTCTACGGGCCCGCGCCGCTCGCCGATCACCTCGCCTCCGGAACGGTGGGCCTCCGCGGCGATCCTCGTGCCGCGCAGGCGTTTCTCGACCTCTTCTGCCTTGCCGGGCCGCCGCACCGTGCGGCCGCCGCCCCCTCAGAGCCGTGACTGGTTCACCCGCGCCGAAAGTGCCTCGGTGCTCTCCACCCGCTCGGAATAGCGGTCGGTCAGTGCCGCGCTCCGCCCGCGCACCATCAGCGTGAACTTCACCAGCTCCTCCATCACATCGACGAGACGGAGGTAATAGGGCGAGGGCCGCATCCGTCCGGCCGGGTCGAACTCGTCCCAGGCCTTGGCGACCGAGGACTGATTCGGGATCGTCACCATCCGCATCCAGCGCCCGAGGATGCGCATCTGGTTCACCGCGTTGAAGCTCTGCGAGCCGCCGTTGACCTGCGCCAGAGCCAGCGTCTTGCCCTGCGTCGGCCGGACGCCTCCCGTCGAGAGCGGCAGCCAGTCGATCTGGCTCTTCATCACGCCGGTCATCGCCCCGTGGCGCTCGGGCGAGACCCAGACCATGCCCTCCGACCAGATCGCAAGATTGCGGAGCTCGGCGACCTTCGGGTGCTCTGGCCCGGCCGCGTCGGGCAGCGGCAGGCCATGCGGGTCGAACATCCGCGTCTCCGCACCGTAGTGCGCGAGCAGACGCTCCGCTTCCTCGGCGAGCAGCCGCGAGTAGGAGCGGTCGCGGAGCGAGCCATAGAGAAGCAGGATCCGCGGCGGGTGCCCGGGATCGCCCGGCGCGGCATAGAGCGCCGGGTCGATCGGATGAAACAGGGCGGGGTCGATGTTCGGCAGATCCCTCATGGCTTGACGACTTCGCCGTCCTCCTTGGCAAAGCTGCCGATTTCCTGGTTCTCGAGGATCTCGAGCACGGTCTCGGAGGGCCGGCAGAGCCGCACGCCCTTCGCCGTCACCACGATCGGCCGCTCGATCAGGATCGGATGCGCCAGCATCGCATCGAGCAGCGCCGCATCGCTCAACGCCGGATCGTCGAGGCCAAGCTCATCATAGGGCGTGCCCTTCCGGCGCAGGATGTCGCGCGGGCGCTTGCCCATCGCGGCCAGCAGGCGTTCGAGCGTCTCGCGGCTGGGCGGGGTCTCGAGATACGCGATGACCTCGGGCTCGACTCCCGACTGGCGGATCATGGCGAGCACGTTGCGCGACGTGCCGCATTTCGGGTTGTGATAGATCGTGACCATGGGGCGTTACCTCTGGGGAAAATGCGCGCGCGTGCGGTTGGCGAGCGCGACGAGGGAGAGCATCACCGGCACCTCGACGAGCACGCCGACGACGGTGGCAAGCGCGGCGCCCGACTGCAAGCCGAAGAGGCTGATCGCGACGGCGACCGCGAGCTCGAAGAAGTTCGAGGTGCCGATCATCGCGCAGGGCGCGGCGATGGCATGCGGCACGCGCAGAACCCAGGCCGCGCCATAGGCGAGCCCGAAGATCATGTAGCTCTGGATCAGGATCGGCACGGCGATGAGCGCGATCACTGCCGGGTTCTCGAGAATGACGGAGCCCTGCAGGCTGAAGAGGATCACCACGGTCGCGATCAGCCCGAGGATCGAGACCGGCTTGATCCGGTGGGTGAAGGCATGGATCGCGGCCTCGCTCCCCAGCACGCGCCGGGTGAGAAGCCCCGCCGCGAGTGGCAGCACCACGTAAAGCACGACCGAGAGCAGCAGTGTTTCCCAGGGCACGGCGATCTCCGTCACCCCGAGCAGCAGCGCGACAATCGGCGCGAAGGCCACCACCATCACCAGATCGTTCACCGAGACCTGCACGAGGGTGTAGGTGGCATCGCCCCGCGTGAGCTGCGACCAGACGAAGACCATTGCGGTGCAGGGCGCGGCTCCGAGCAGGATGAGACCGGCGATGTATTGCGCGGCATCCTCCGGCGCAATCAGCGGCGCGAAGACATGCTCGAAGAAGAGCACGGCAAGCCCCGCCATGGTGAAGGGCTTGATGAGCCAGTTGACCGCCAGCGTGATGAGAAGCCCGCGCGGCTCGCGCGCGATCCCGCGCACGGCGGAGAAATCGACATTCACCATCATCGGATAGACCATCGCCCAGATGAGCACCGCGACGACGAGATTGACCGAGGCGATCTCGGCCCCGGCGATCGCCTCGACAAGCCCGGGCAACAGGCTTCCGAGGATCAGCCCGGCGAGGATCGCGAAGGCGATCCAGACATGGAGATAACGTTCGAAGAGGCCCAGGGTGGGGGCCGGCTCGGAAACCGTGGCGGTCATCTGATCCTCAGTGTGTCGGGGCGGGAGCGGGGGAGGCGCCAATCGCCGCGAGCCGCTCCTGAAGGGCGAGGCGGTCGAGGGAGGCGAGCGGCAGGTTCACGAAGATCGAGATCCGGTTGCGCAGCATGCGGTAGGTGTCGGCGAAGGCGAGATGCCTCTCCGCCTCGTTTCCCTCCGCCGCGGCCGGATCGGGCATGCCCCAGTGCGCGGTCATCGGCTGGCCGGGCCAGAGCGGGCAGGCTTCGCCCGCGGCATCATCACAGACCGTGAAGACGAAATCGAGCTTCGGCGCCCCTGGCCCCTCGAACTCGTGCCGGCTCTTGGAGCGGAACGCATCCGTCTTGTGGCTGCGTTTCCGCAGCAGGTCGAGCGCGTAGGGATGCACCGCGCCACGCGGGTGCGACCCGGCCGAAAAGGCGCGGAACCGGCCCTGACCCTCGCGGGTGAGGATCGCCTCGGCCAGGATCGACCGGGCCGAATTGCCGGTGCAGAGGAAAAGCACGTTGAAGGGATCATGCATGGGCCGGGCTCCTCAACAGTCGCAAGCAACCGCGTCGATCACCGGCTGGCAGAGCTCGGGCCGGCCTCCGCAGCAATCCTGCATGATGAACCGGAGCAGGCCGCGCAGCCCCTCCAGGTCGGCGATGTAGCGCACCATCCGCCCCTCGCGCGTGTTCTGCACGAGCCCTGCGTTCAGCAGGATCGCGAGATTGGCCGAGAGCGTGTTGGGGCGCACGTCGAGCGCGGCGCTGATCTCGCCCGCGAGCATGCCATCCGGCCCCGCCTGCACGAGCAGCCGGAAGACCGCGAGGCGGGTATCCTGGGCGAGGGCCGAGAAGGCAGCGATGGCGTCTGTAGTTTCCATATTTCATGAGATATCGAAATATGGAGCTTGGGTCAATGGCGCCTCGCGCCGCACCGGGCGGCGGTGGCTCTGTGCTGCGGCCCGGTTCAGACCGGCCCGAGCCGGGTGTGCAGGAAATCGAGCGTCCGGCTCCAGGCCAGCTCGGCCGCCGCCGGATCGTAGCGCGGCGTGGTGTCGTTGTGGAAACCGTGGTTGGCGCCTTCGTAGATATAGGCGCGATAGGTCTTGCCGTTGGCCTGCAGCGCCTTTTCGTATTCCGGCCAGCCCGCATTCACCCGCTCGTCGAGCCCGGCATAATGCAGCATCAGCGCCGCCTGGATCCGCGGCACATCCGCGCTCTGCGGCTGGCGGCCGTAGAACGGCACCGCGGCCTTAAGATTGGGATAGGCAACCGCGAGCGCGTTGCAGACCCCGCCGCCATAGCAGAACCCCACGGCCCCGACCCGTCCGGTGCTGCCGGGATGGGTGGCGAGGTATTCGTAGCCGGCGAAGAAATCCGCCATGAGCTTCACCGGATCGAGCTGCTTCTGCATCTCGCGCCCCTTGTCGTCATTTCCGGGATAGCCGCCGAGCGGGGTAAGCCCGTCGGGCCCGAGCGCGAGAAAGCCCGCCTTCGCGGTCCGGCGCACAACGTCCTCGATATAGGGATTGAGGCCACGGTTCTCGTGCACGACCAGCACCGCCGGCAGGGGAGCGGTGGCTTCTGCGGGCCGCGCCATCAGCCCGCGCACTGTGCCATGGCCCTCGGGCGAGGGGTATTCCACCACCTCCGTCGTGATCGCCGGATCGTCGGGGGCGACCTGCTGCGCGAGGGCATAGTCCGGCTGGAGGCTTTCGAGGACAGCGGCCGCCGCTGCGGCGCCGAAGGTGTAGCGGGCGGCGTGGTCGAGAAACGCGCGTTTCGTCAGCTTGCCATGCACGTAGCCGTCGTAGAGCTCGAGTATCCTCGGATCGAAATCGCAGGCTTTCTTGCGCTGCTCCATGTCGCCCCCCTGCACGCCGTTAACCCTTCCTTCAAATATAGGTTGAACGCGCCAAACATGGCGCACGCGCGCGGAGTTGTGAAGTGTGACGGGCGAGTAACAGGTAAATCTCTGCCGTTTACCGAGCATAAGCAGTAATGTTGCTTCAAATTTTCAAAACAGGCATCCTGATCGCCGGAGCTTAGGGGGAGAAGATGGACATGCATGCATCAATGTCTGAACGCATCGCCTATGGCCGCCGGATACAGGACGAAGCGGCGCGTCTGTTGACGGCTTTTGGCAAGAATGCGGCTCGTGAGGCCGAGGATTGGGCAAGTGACGCCGGTCTGACCCAGAATGACGAGGCCTTCCGGCGCGCGGTCCGCGACCGTGTCCTGCGGCTTCTCGGTCAGGCCAGCGAAGAGGTCCGCGTCGCCTGAAGACGCGAGCGCCGCATCTTGCGGCGCGCCTTCCGAAACGGCTCCGCGCCGGCCGGTCCGGCCCGACGCGGAGCGCAAGACCGCCAGGCGGGTCATGGCCCGGCGGCTCGCGATCGGATCCGTTCCGTTCGAGATCAGATCTGTTCGAGGATCGTCTCGCCGCCCGAGATCGTGCACGCACGTGCCGGCTCGATGTTGAGCTTCGAGACGACGCCATCCTCGACCAGCATCGAATAGCGCTGCGAGCGCTTGAAGAAGCCCGCCGCCGGCGCATCGAACGTGAGCCCGACCGCTTCGGTGAAGCTGCTGGCCGGATCGGCGAGCATGCGGATGCCCGCGTCCTTCGCCCCGGTGGAGTCGCCCCAGGACGCCATCACGAAGGGATCGTTCACCGAGATGCAGACGATCTCGTCGACGCCCTTCGCCGCCAGCGCGTCCGCGGTCTTCACAAAGCTCGGCACATGTTCCTTGGTGCAGGTCGCGGTATAGGCGCCCGGCACCCCGAAGACGACGACCTTGCGGCCCGCGAACAGGCTCGAGGCCGAAACCGCCTCGGGGCCGTTGTCTCCGACGACAAGGAAGTCGGCCTCGGGCAGCTTGTCTCCAACGCTGATGGTCATGTCTCGTTCCCTTCGATGGTTGCACGCCAATCCGGGAGCCATATAGAGAACCCTGCAGGAATTGCCACAAGGGGTCGGCCAGATGCAGGCGAAATCGGCACGGATCGTGGTCGTGGGCGCAGGGCAGGCGGGAGCCGCCCTCGTCGCGAAGCTGCGCGCCCTCGGCCATGACGGCCCGCTCACCCTCATCGGAGCCGAGCCCGATCTGCCCTACCAGCGCCCGCCGCTCTCCAAGGCCTATCTCAAGGGCGAGCTCGAACGCGAGCGGCTGCACCTCAGGCCCGCGAGCTTCTATGCCGAGAACGGCATCACGGTGGAGACCGGGCGGGCCGTTGCCGCAATCGACCGGGCGGCGAAGGCGGTGGTTCTCGCCGATGGCACGCGGCTCGCCTACGACCTTCTCGCGCTCACCACTGGCGCAACCCCCCGCCGCCTGCCCGCCGCGATCGGCGGTGATCTCGACGGCGTGCTCGTCATGCGCCAGCTCGCGGATGCCGACGCGCTGGCCGCCCGGCTCGCGGCCGGCGCCGCCCGGGCGCTCGTGGTCGGCGGCGGCTATGTCGGGCTCGAGGCCGCGGCAGTGCTGCGCGAGAAGGGGCTCACCGTCACGCTCATCGAGTCCGCGCCCCGCATCCTCGCCCGCGTCGCCGCGCCCGCCACCGCCGATTTCTTCCGAGCGCTCCACGAGCGCCACGGCGTCGAGATCCTCGAAGGCGCGGCGCTCGCCCGCCTCACCGGTGCGGCCGGCCATGTGACGGGGGCCGAGCTCGGCGACGGCCGCCGCATCGCGGCCGATCTCGTGCTCGTGGGCATCGGCGTCGCCCCGGACACCGGGCTTGCCGAAGCCGCCGGGCTCGCGGTCGAGAACGGCATCCGGGTGGATGCGCTCGGCAGCACCTCCGACCCCGCGATCTTCGCCGCCGGCGATTGCGCGAGCTTCCCCCATGACGCGGCCCGCATCCGGATCGAAAGCGTGCCCCATGCCATCGACCAGGCCGAGGCCGTTGCCGCGGCCATGCTCGGCGGTACCGAACCCTACACCGCCCGGCCGTGGTTCTGGTCCGACCAGTATGACGTGAAGCTCCAGATCGCCGGGCTCAACACCGGATGGGAGCGCACTGTCACCCGCCCCGGCGCCCGCGAGGGCAGTCTCTCGGTCTGGTATTTCGCGGGCACACGCCTGCTCGCCGTCGATGCGATGAACGACCCGCGCGCCTACATGTCCGGCAAGCGCTGGATCGAGGCGGGCCGCTCGCCCGAGGCCGACCGGATCGCCGATCCCGCGGCCGATCTCAAGACGCTCGCCTGATGCGCATCATCGGCGGCACCCATCGCGGCCGGGCGCTCGCGGGGCTGGGCGGGGGCGACGCGAAGGCCCATCTGCGCCCGACCTCCGACCGGGTGCGCGAGAGCCTCTTCAACCTGCTCGCCCATGGCGGCTACGGCGAGCCGGACCCGCCGGAGGGCGCGGCCGTCCTCGATCTCTTCGCCGGCACCGGCGCGCTCGGGCTCGAGGCGCTCTCCCGCGGCGCGCGCACCGCCACATTCGTCGACAAGGGCGCGAAGGCCCTCGGCCTCCTGCGCGAGAACATCGCCCGCCTCGGGATGGGCGAGACGGCCCGCGTCCTCGCCCGCGATGCCCTCAGGCTCGGCGCGCAGTCCGGCGCGCCCTTCGATCTCGTCTTCCTCGATCCGCCCTATGGGAAGGCGCTCGGGGAGAAGGCGCTGGCGGTCGCGCTCGCCGGCGGCTGGATCGCACCCGGCGCGCTCGTCGTCTGGGAGGAGGCCGCGCCCGTGCTGCCGCCCCCCGGCTTGACCCCCCTCGATGCGCGCCGCTATGGGGAGACGGTGATTTCCCTCTTCCGCGTTTCCCCCTCGTGACCGCCCTGCACGATCCGATCCCCCCGACGTCTGCCCCGCCGCTCCGGGCGGGAGAGGCGCATGGTGACGGGCGGACGCCGCTGCCCTGGCTGGCGCGCCCGCTTCAAGGGGAGGGCGGCGCAGCACCCCGCCTGCGCTCATCCCGCCTGCCGGGAGGCCGCTCATGAGCGAAGCGCGTCACCTTCTCGGCCAGGTCTTCGGCTTCCCCGAGTTCCGCCCCGGACAGGAGGAGATCGTCTCCGCGGTCGAGGCGGGGCGCGACGTGCTCGCCATCATGCCGACGGGTGGCGGCAAGTCGCTCTGCTACCAGCTTCCCGCGCTCACACGGCCGGGCGTCACCGTGGTGATCTCGCCGCTCATCGCGCTCATGCGCGATCAGGTCCGCGCCCTCCGGGCCGCGGGCGTGATGGCTGGCGCGCTCACCTCGCAGACCGATGCCGGGGAAAGCGAGGAGATCTTCACCGCGCTCGACGAAGGCCGCCTCAAGCTCCTCTACATGGCGCCCGAGCGCCTCGGGGCGTCCGGCGCGCTGCTCTCCCGCGTGGGCGTGAGCCTGCTGGCCGTTGACGAGGCGCATTGCGTCAGCCAGTGGGGGCATGATTTCCGCCCCGACTACCTGCGGATCGGCGCGCTCCGCCGCGCGCTCGGCGGCATCCAGACCGTCGCGCTCACCGCCACGGCGGACGAGGAAACCCGCGCCGAGATCGCCCGCCAGCTCTTCGAGGGCGGCGCGCCCGAGACCTTCCTGCGTGGCTTCGACCGGCCGAACCTCTCGCTCGCCTTCGAGCCCAAGGATCGCCCGCGCGCCCAGATCCTCGAGTTTGTCCGCCTCCACCGCGGGCTCTCGGGCATCGTCTACTGCGCCAGCCGCGCGAAGACCGAAACGCTTGCCAAGGCGCTCTGCGACGCCGGGCATTCGGCGATCGCCTACCACGCCGGCCTCGAACCCGACGAGCGCCGGGAAGCGGAAGCCCGCTTCCAGCGCGAGGACGGGCTCATCGTCTGCGCCACGATCGCCTTCGGCATGGGCATCGACAAGCCCGACATCCGCTTCGTTGCCCATGCCGATCTCTCGAAATCCGTCGAGTCCTACTACCAGGAGATCGGCCGAGCCGGCCGCGACGGCGCGCCGGCCGATACGCTCACCCTCTACGGGCCGGACGACATCCGGCTCCGCCGCGCGCAGATCGACGAGAGCAACGCGCCGCTCGAGCGCAAGGAGGCCGACCACCGCCGCCTCAACGCGCTGCTCGGCCTCGCCGAGGCCAAGCGCTGCCGCCGCCAGGTGCTGCTTGCCTATTTCGGCGAGACGCTGGAGGACGGCTGCGGCAACTGCGATCTCTGCCGCACGCCTCCCGAGCTCTTCGATGCGACCGAAGCCGCGCGCAAGGCCTTCTCGGCCGTGCTCCGCACCGGCGAAAGCTTCGGCACCGAACATCTGATCGCGGTGCTGCGCGGCGAGGAAAATGACCGCACCCGCCGCCTCGGCCACGATCGCCTGCCGACCTTCGGGGTGGGGCGGGAGATCTCGAAGGCCGAGTGGCAGACGATCTTCCGCCAGCTCATGGGCCTCGACCTCCTCCGCCCCGATCCGTCGCGCCACGGCGCCCTCCGCTTCACCGAAGCCGCCCGGCCGCTCCTGCGCGGCGAGACGACGCTCGAGCTCCGCGCCGACACCATCCGCCGCGCGAAGGCCCGCGGCGAGGGCCGCCCGGCCCCGATGGCGCTGGTTGCCGAGGAGGACGAGGGCCTGCTCGCCGCGCTCAAGGCCCGCCGCCGTGCGCTCGCCGATGCCCAGGGCGTCCCGGCCTATGTGATCTTTCCCGACCGCACCCTCATCGAGATGGCGACCGCCCGGCCCGAAAGCCTCGATGCGATGCGCGGCATCTCGGGCGTCGGCGCGGTGAAGCTCGACCGCTTCGGACCCGACTTCCTCGAGGTGATCCGCGGCGAGGCCGCCGAACGCCCGCACCCCCAGCGCATGAAGCTCGCGGGCCAGCCCGGCGGCAGCCTCTACGACCGGCTCGAAGCCGCGCAGGTGGCGCTCGCCCGTGGCCCCGACGGCCTCGGCAAGCCGCTCTCCTGCACCGCGCGCACGCTCGCCCAGATCGCACGGGCCCGCCCGGCAACCCTCGCCGCGCTCGCCGAGATCCCCGGCATGGGCGCGCAGAAGGCCGAGCGCTTCGGCGAGGCATTCCTCGGCATTCTTGCCGATGCCGAGCCCGGCTGACCGGCAAAGGCCGCGCAAATAAGCATTTCTTAAAAGGTCTTCCGGCAGGGTCCTCCGCATCATGAGATGCAAGGGATGTGGCCGATGCCCGGACGATTGCAGACTGTTCTGCTCCTTGTGCTGAGCCTCGCCCTCCTGCCAGGCGCATCACCGGAGCCCTCGGCCTCGCGGCGAGACGTGATCCGCATGGTGGATCGGGCGGTCGAGTATTATCAGGCCAACGGCCTCGAGGCGCTTGTCACCGCGCTGGAAGACCCGGAAAACACCGCATTCCACGACCGCGGCCTCTACGGCTTCATCGTGAGTGACGAGGGCCAGTTCGTCGCCCATGGCGCCAATCCACGGCTCACGGGCAAGAACCTGATCAAGCTCAAGGACCAGAACGGCGTCTATCTCTTCCGCGAGTTCGTCGAGACGGGCCAGACGAAGGGCCGCGGCTGGGTCAGCTATCTCTGGCTCAATCCGGCCACCCGCAAGCTCCAGCCGAAGGTGACGCTCGTGCAGAAACTGGACCCCGGCAACTTTGTCGCCGTCGGTGTGTACCAGAAAGCCCGCTGACATATCAGGCACTGGGGCCGCCCTCCGCGCAGACAGCAACACGCCAGGGCACTACCCCAGGACCGACGAGAAGGACCGAACATGATCCGCCTGCTCAGGAACACCCGGCTCTGGATGAAGGGGGCCGCGCTTCTCCTTGTCACCCTCGCGGCGCTGGGCGCGACAAGCTGGATCGCCCGCGATTCGCTCACCACGCTCCACGATGGCCTCGACAGCCTCTTCGAGCACTCCATGCCGAGGATGGACGAGCTGATGGCGCTCAATGACGAGGTGAAGGAGGTCCATATCGAGCTCTTTCGCACGCTCAGTTGGGCGATGGCGGGGCTCGAGGGGGCGGTGATGGACGCGCAATACGGCCGCGCCGCCGAAGAGGTCGCGGCCCTCAAGCAGCGGATATCGGCCCATGTCGCCGGGGACGGCGACGCCGCGGTCGAGATCTCGGTCGATGCGCTCAACAACTACATCGAGGCTGCCGAAAGCGCGCTCGATCTGGCCCCGATCGACCCGGTGATCGGCGGGCTCTTCATGAACAACGCCGATGACGCCTACCTCGCCTTCCTGCAGGGCAACGGGGCGGAAATGGCTCGCGCGCGCGCAGGCGTCGATGGCCAGGTCTCCGGCATGATGGAGAAAACCGTCACCGCGCTGCGCGACTTCACCCTGATCTCCAGCATCTGCCTGGCCCTCGCGGCGCTGCTGACGCTGCTGGTCATCCGCTCCGTCACCGGGCCGATCGCGCGCATGACGCGGGTGATGAAACGCCTGGCCGAGAACGACCTCACGGTCGAGATCCCCGGCACCGAGCTCACCAACGAGACCGGACAGATGGCGCGCGCCGTGGCGGTCTTCCGCGACAATGCGCTGGAACGCGACCGGCTGAAGGCCGAGGAGGAGCGGGTGCGCGAGGCGCAGGTGAAGGCCGAGCGCGCCGCCGCCGAGGCCCGCCAGCGCGAGGCGGAGGCAAAGGCCCGCGAAACCGCGGCGCAGGCCCGTGACGCCGCCGAGCGCGCCGCGCGCGAACGCGAGGAACGCGAACTGGCCGAGTCGCGCGCCGCGGAATCCCGCCGCCTCGAGGAGGCGCTTGGCGATGTGATCGGCACCGCCCGCCGTGGCGATTTTTCACGGCGCATCGACCAGGAGTTCTCGGAACCCTCGATGCGCGAGGTCCGCAACGGCATCAACGCGCTGGTCCAGACGGTGGACGAAGGGCTCTCGCATACGGTGAACTTCCTCGCGGCGCTGGCAAAGGGCGACCTGACCGCGCGGATTGACGGCGACTTCGAAGGCGCCTTCGCCCGCCTCAAGGCCGATGCCAACAATGCCGCCGCGGCGCTCGAATCTGCCCTCGTCGATATCTCGCAGACGGCCGGCGGTGTGCGGCTCAGCTCGGAGGAGATCAGCACCGCCGCGGGCGATCTGGCCCGCCGCACCGAAGGGGCGGCAGCAACCCTCGAGGAAACGGCGGCCGCGCTCAACGAGCTGACCGCTTCGGTGAAATCCGCCGCCGAGGGGGCGGCGCAGGCCAATGGGCTCGTGCAGGATTCGCTCGTCACCGCGCAGCGGAGCGAGGTGGTCGTGGCCGAGGCGGTCGCGGCGATGGGGGAGATCGCCAGGGTCTCCACCGCCATCTCGCAGAGCGTCAACGTCATCAACGACATCGCCTTCCAGACCAACCTGCTCGCCCTCAACGCGGGCGTCGAGGCGGCCCGGGCGGGCGAGTCGGGCCGCGGCTTCGCGGTCGTCGCGGCCGAAGTGCGGGCGCTTGCCCAACGCGCCGCCGATTCGGCGCGCGAGATCGACGCGCTCATCCGCAGCAGCTCCGTGCATGTCGAGCGCGGCGTCGGGCGCGTCGGCGAGGCCGGGCAGGCGCTCACCGCGATGGCGGCCTCGATCCGCGAGATCTCGGGCCATGTCGAGGAGATTTCCACCTCGGCGAGCGAGCAGTCGCTCGGGATTCACAGCATAAACGACGCGGTGACGCTGCTCGACCAGACCACGCAGCAGAATGCCGCCGTCTTCGAGGAAACCTCCGCCGCAAGCCGCGGCCTGCTGGAAAACGCCTCCGACATGGCCGCGCTTGTCGGCAAGTTCCGGGTGGCCGGCCGGCAGGGCGAAGCGCGCCAGCGCCGGCGCGCCTGAGCCCGACCCGAAGCGCGGCCGGGCCGGGCCTTGCCGCGAAAGGGGCTTTATCATCGCCACGTACAGCCCTATATGTCCGCTTTACCTCCCCGCGAAAGCCGACCTTCGCGCCCCCTCCGGCGCACCCGAGTTTTCGGAACGGGGGAGATTTGACCGGATGAAGGGAACCGAGCCATGGCGCTACCACTGATGCAGAGAGCGACCGCCGTCTGGCTGGTCGAGAACACGACGCTGACCTTCAAGCAGATTGCCGATTTCTGCGGCCTGCACGAGCTTGAGGTGAACGGCATTGCCGATGGCGAGGTGGCGCAGGGCATCAAGGGCTTCGACCCGATCGCCAACAACCAGCTCACCGCTCAGGAGATCAAGCGCTGCGAGGAAAACCCGCGCGCCAAGCTCCAGCTCATGCACAACCCCGCCGCGGAAGGCGAGATGAAGCGCAAGGGCCCGCGCTATACGCCGCTCTCCAAGCGGCAGGACCGCCCGGCCGCGATCGCGTGGCTGGTGAAATTCCACCCCGAGCTTTCGGACGGACAGATCTCCAAGCTCGTCGGCACGACGAAGCCGACGATCCAGTCGATCCGCGAGCGCTCGCACTGGAACATCGCCAACATCACGCCGGTTGATCCGGTTGCCCTCGGCATGTGCCGTCAGAGCGAGCTCGACGGTGCGGTGGCCAAGGCGGTGAAGAAGGCCTCGGCCGATGGTTCCGTGATGACCAACGACGAGCGGATGAAGCTCGTCTCGACCGAGCAGTCGCTCTCGATGGATGTCGAGCCGCGCATGCCTTCGAACATCGCCGGTCTCGAGACCTTCACGCTGGGCTCGGGCAACGACGATTCCGAGCATTCCTCCGAATCGGTCGCGCAGGACGCGGAAAGCCTGTTCAACCTGCCCGACTCCGATGACGAGGATGACGACGAGGACGATCGCCGCTGAGACCGGGCGGCCGGGGGCCGAACGGTCCCCGGAGCTCAGTCGGGGGCGAGCATGTAGCCCGAGCCGCGCACCGTCTGGAGATAGCGCGGCGCCTTCGGGTCCGCCTCGAGCTTGCGCCGGAGCCGGGTGATCTGGACATCCACCGCCCGCTCCTGCGCTTCCGCCACCCCGCCACCGAGCTCCTCGACGAGCTCGATGCGGCTCACCGGCTCATGGGCCCGCTGGGCGAAGATCCGCATCAGCAGCGCTTCCGTCGCCGTCAGCCGCACGAGCTTCTGCCCGCGCCAGAGTTCGCCGCGCGTGAGATCATAGCGCACCTCCCCGAGATGGATGGTCTTCGGCGGCTCCGCCTTCGGCGCCGGCTTCGGGATGCGGCGCAGGATCGCGTTGATCCGGAGCAGCAGCTCGCGCGGCTCGAAGGGCTTCGGGAGGTAGTCGTCCGCCCCGGCTTCCAGCCCCTTGATCCGGTCATCGGCATCGCCCCGCGCGGTCAGCAGCAGGATCGGCGTCGTCATCGTCTCGCGCAGCGCGGCGGTAAGCGCGAGCCCGTTTTCCCCCGGCATCATCACGTCGAGCACGATCAGGTCGAAATCGAGCCCCTCGAGCAGATTGCGGGCATGGGCCGCATCGCGCGCGACCGACACCCAGAAACCGTTGCGGGTGAGGAACTTCTTCAGAAGTGTCCGGATGCGCGCATCGTCATCGACGACCAGCACATGCGCCTGCTCCGTCCCGCTCACGGCCGGCCGCCCTCGGAGGGCGGGATGAGCCGCCCGCGCAGATCGGCGTCGATCATTTCCTCGAGCACCTTGCGAAAGCCGATCACCGCCTCGGGGCCGGCGTTCGAGAAGGCCGTGCGCATCCGGCGGCGCTGGGCGGCCGAAAGCTCGGTCTCGAGCGCCTTTCCGGTCTCGGTGAGCCAGAGATTGCGGTGCCGCCGGTCCTCGGCGCCCACCCGGCTCTCCACCAGTCCGTCCTCGACCAGCTGGCGCAGCACCCGGTTGAGGCTCTGCTTCGTCACGCCGAGCGTCTCGAGCAGCCCGTTCACCGTGAGGCCGGGGTTGCGGTTGATGAAATGGATCGCCCGATGATGCGCCCGCCCGTAGCGCCGCTCCGCGAGGATGCGGTCCGGGTCGGCGGTGAAGCTGCGATAGGCGAAATACATCAGCTCGATCCCCTGGCGAAGCTGCTCGTCAGTGAGGAACAGGAGCTGTTCGCTGCGGGAAAGGTTGGTCGAAAAGCCGCGTTCGGCCATCGAAGGTCTCCGGGTATGCATTCTCATCACAGTTTATGTCAGCCTTATTGACATTCCAACCCTCAAATGCTAGCTCGGGCGCCTATTCGAGAAAGAAACTGTCGCACCGTGCTGCAGTTGCGAAACTTATGGAATTTCCGGGAGTAAAGACGATGGCTGGCGCATATGATGATCGGGACGGCGTCATCTGGATGGATGGCACCTTCGTGCCGTGGCGCGAGGCCAAGGTGCATGTACTGACCCACGCGCTGCACTACGCAAGCGCGGTCTTCGAAGGCGAGCGCGCCTACGGGGGCACGATCTTCAAGAGCCGCGAGCACACCGAGCGGCTGCTGAAATCCTGTGATTATCTCGACATCCCACGCCCCTACAGCGTCGACGAGCTCGAGGCGGCGAAGGCGGATGCGCTTGCGAAGAGCGGCCTGACGGACGCCTATGTCCGCGCCCTCGTCTGGCGCGGTTCGGGCCCCGACATGGGCGTCGCCTCGGCCCGCAACCCGGTCCGCACCGCGATCGCGGTCTGGGAATGGGGCGCCTATTACGGCGATGCGAAGATGAAGGGCGCGAAGCTCGACATCTCCAAGTGGAAGCGCCCGAGCCCCGAGACGATTCCCTCCTTCGCCAAGGCGAGCGGCCTCTACATGATCTGCACCATGTCCAAGCACGCCGCCGAGGCGAAGGGCTGCTCGGACGCGCTGATGATGGATTACCGCGGCTATGTCGCCGAGGCGACCGGCGCCAATGTCTTCTTCGTGAAGGACGGCGCCGTCCACACGCCGAAGCCCGATTGCTTCCTCAACGGCATCACCCGCCAGACGGTCATCGGCCTGCTGCGCGAGAAGGGCGTGGAGGTGATCGAGCGCCATATCGAGCCCTCCGAGCTCGAGGGCTTCGAGCAGTGCTGGCTCACCGGCACCGCGGCGGAAGTCACGCCCGTCGGCCAGATCGGCGAGTATACCTTCGAGGTGGGCGCGCTCACCCGTGACATCGCCCAGACCTACGAGAAGCTCGTCCGCGGCCAGCTCGTCGCCGCCTGAGGCGGCGCGGCCTTTAAACGCCGCCTGAGGCGGCGCGGCCTGACGATACGAAAGACCCGAGCCGGGCGGTTCGCCGCCCGGCATCCCCGGCCCCCCTTGCCGAGCCCCCCGCCCATCCCTGTTAATGACGTGGGCACGCCCTATCTGAGGTTGAGACCTCAACGCGGGCAGGAGCGAGGGACGAGCAGATGCCGGAAATCACACCACCTCCCTATCTGAACCTCAGACGGCCGCAGCCGACCGGCGGCGTGCTGGTGACCTTCGAGGGTGGCAGCGAGACCGAGCAGCTCCGCATCCTCGATCGTGGCGCGGCCGAGGCCACCGGCGGCAGCGCGCCCGGCGCGGTGGCCGTCGAGGCCTCCTCCATCGGCGGCATCGACACCGCCCGCCTCCGCGCGCCGCTGCTGCTGCGCGGCCTCGGCATCGGCCTCATCCACGCACCCAGCAAGGCAAATGTCGCCTCGGTCGCCCGCATCCTCGCCGCCGAGGATCATGTCGCCGAGGCCCGCCCCGAGTTCTACCTCTACTCGATCCCCTCCAACGGGGCGGGCAACGCCATCGACACCGCCGAACGCACCTGGGGCATCGCCGCCACCGGCGCCGAGCGCGCGCCCTTCAGCGGCAAGGGCATCCGCATCGCCGTGCTCGACACCGGCTTCGACCTGCTGCACCCGGATTTCGCCAGCCGCCCCGTCATCGCCGAGAGCTTCGTCGCCGGCGAGACGGTGGACGACATCCAGGGCCACGGCACCCATTGCACCGGCATCGCCGCCGGGCCCCGGGCGGGCCACAACACCCCGCGCTACGGCGTCGCCCCCGAGGCCGACATCCTCATCGGCAAGGTGCTCGGCAACAACGGCTCGGGGCTCGAGATCGACATCCTCGCCGGCATGGCCTGGGCGATCGAGCAGGGGGCGGAGGTCATCTCCATGTCGCTCGGCCGCGCCACCCAGCCCGGCGAGATCCCGAGCGCGGCCTACGAGCGCCTCGGCCGCCGCGCGCTCGAGCGCGGCGCGCTGATCGTCGCCGCCGCCGGCAACGAGAGCGCCCGCCAGTTCGGCTTCGTCGCACCGGTGGGCGCGCCCGCCAACTCGCCCTCGATCCTCGCGGTGGCGGCGGTCGATGCCACCGGCAAGGTGGCGGATTTCTCCTGCGGCGGCATCAACCCCGATGGCGGCGAGGTCGATATCGCCGCCCCCGGCGTCGACATCTTCTCGTCCTTCCCGCGGCCGAAGCTCTACGAGACGCTGCGGGGCACCAGCATGGCCTGCCCCTTCGTCGCGGGCGCCGCCGCGCTCTGGGCCGAATCGGATCCCGCGCTCCGGGGGCAGGCGCTCTGGGACAAGCTCACCGCCAGCGCGGCCCCGCTCTCCCATCCGCCCGAGGATGTCGGTGCGGGCCTCGTCCAGGCGCCCGGTGCCGCCGCGCTCATCGCCTGAGCCCGCCCAGATCCGCGCCCGCGCGATAGGCCGCGGGCGTCAGCCCCGTCTCCCGGCCGAAGACCCGCGTGAAGTGGCTCTGGCTCGAAAAGCCGCAGGCGGCGGCGATCCCGGCAAGCGGCTCCGGCCCGCGAAGCAGCGCCTGCGCCCGCGCGATGCGGCGCTGCGTCACCCAGCCATGCGGCGAGACGCCGCGGCAGAGCCGGAACATCCGCTGGACGTGAAATTCCGAGAGCCCGGCGAGGGCCGCGAGATCGGCAAGCCGGATCGGCCCCTCCAGATGCGCCTCGATCCAGTCGTCGATCCGGCGCAGCGCCAGCGGGGAAAGCCCGCCCTTCACCGCGAGGCGCCGCGCGGGCAGCGCGCCCACGAGCTCGGCCAGCGCCCCGTCGGCGGCAAGCCGGTCCTGCGCCTCCGCCGCAAGCGCGAGGCGCCGCAGCGGCGCGCCGATCTCGGGCAGTGCCGCGAAGGTCACGTCGCGCACCTCCAGCCGCCGCGCGTCGCAGTCATGGGTCATCGCATAGGCCGCGCGCAGCGCGTCATCGGGCAGATAGAGATGCACGAAGCGGAAGGGCGCCGTGATCTCCCAGGCCGAGCCCTGACCCTCGGGCAGGATGCAGACGGCGCCGGGCCAGCCCGCCACCGCGCCCGCATCGAGCCGCCGCGTGCCGGTCCCGCCCTCGAGATAGAAGCTGAAGGTATGCCCCGCGGGCGTCTCGTAGAGCACCCGGTCGTCGCGGTTCTCCCAGATCGTCACGGTGCGCCGCCCGCCGAGCTCGAGGCGCGCGGCGATGCGGGCGGTGGGCGAGGCCCCGAGAAAATCCTGAACGGTCCGGCTCATGGCCCGATCATACCCCAGGCCGGGCCGCGGCGGGAACGGCCCGCCGCGATTCGACCGCAAGATCGTGCAATCCCCGCGCCGCGCCTGCCGCTAGAGCTGCCGGAAAACCGGAGCCGCTGCCATGGCCAACGCCGCCCTTCTTGCCGCAACCGTCCTGATCTGGGGCACCACCTGGATCGCGATCTCGTTCCAGGTCGATGCCGTGCCGGTCATCGTCTCGGTCTTCTACCGATTCGCGCTCGCGGCCCTGCTGATGCTGGGCGGGCTTGCGGCCCTCGGGCGGCTGCGGCGGCCCGCCGCCTGGCCCTTCGTGCTGGTCCAGGCGCTCTGCCTCTTCTGCTTCAACTTCATCGGCCTCTACAACGCGGCCGCCCTGATCCCCTCCGGCCTCGTCTCGGTGATCTTCTCGCTCGCCTCGATCTTCAACGCGGTGAACGCGCGCCTTTTCTTCGGCGACCGGATCGAGAGCCGCACCCTCCTCGCGGGCGCGCTGGGCGCCACCGGCATCCTGCTGCTCTTCTGGCACGATCTCGCCATCTCGCTCGATCCCGCAACGCTCCGCGGCATCGGCTGGGGCGTGCTCGGCACGCTGTTCTTTTCATGGGGCAACATGGCCTCGCGGCGCAATTCCGCGCTCGGCACCGATCCGGTCACCGCCAACGCCTGGGGCATGGCGATCGGTGCGCTGGTGCTTCTCGGTCTCGCGGCCGCGACGCGCGCGCCCCTGAGCCTGCCGCCCCAGCCGGCGTTCTGGCTCGCGCTGGTCTATCTCGCGGCCATCGGCTCCGTGGTGGGCTTCACCACCTATCTCCTCCTCGTGGCGCGCATCGGCTCGGCCGGGGCGGGCTATGCCACCGTGCTCTTCCCGGTGGTCGCGCTCGTCGCCTCGACGCTTTTCGAGGGCTACCACTGGAGCCCGACGGCGCTCACCGGCGTGCTCTTCGCCGGGCTCGGCAACCTCGTGATGTTCGGCCGCAAGCGGCCCGCCGCAGCCCCACCGGCAGCGGTCAGAGGATGAGAATGGCCGCGATTCATGATATGTTAACCAGCATAATCCTTTAAATTCAAATGCTTGATTTTCGTTTCACGGTGAAAAGCCCCGTTTTCACACCGGAAGGCGCCCCGCTGCAGCCTGCTTGTTTTCGCCGCGTTTGCGGCTAGATTTGAAAGGATCCCGGACGGTCCGGGCAGGATCCGGCCATGGCGAAGATCTCCATCACCATCACCGTCGATGACGCGCATCTCTCCGCGACGGCGGCGATTGCCGAGGTGGTCCATGCCCAGGGCTTCGTGATCGAGCGCGTGGTCCCCGAGGCCGGCGCCATCCGTGCCACCGGCGGCGAGGAATGCCTCGACCGGATCCGCGCCATCGAGGGCGTGCTGGAAGCCGTCCCCGAACGAGGCTGCTCGCTCCCCCCCATGCGCCGCGGAATCCCGCAATAGCCGCCGCCAAAGGCCCGTCATGCCCCCCGAACGCATCATCATCGACACCGACCCCGGTCAGGACGACGCCGTCGCCATCCTGCTCGCCCTGGCAAGCCCCGAGCTCGAGGTGCTCGGCATCACCACCGTCGCCGGCAACGTGCCGCTCGCGCTCACCGCGAAGAACGCCCGCAAGGTCTGCGAGCTGGCCGGCCGGCCCGACATCCCCGTCTTCGCCGGGGCCGAGGCGCCACTGCTCCGCCCCCTCATCACCGCCGAATATGTCCACGGGCAAACCGGTCTCGACGGCCCGGACCTGCCGGAGCCGGTGATGCCGCTCGATCCGCGGCATTCCGTCGATTTCCTGATCGAGACCCTCCGCGCCGAACCCGCGGGCAGCATCACCCTCTGCACTCTCGGCCCTCTCACCAACATCGCGCTCGCCTTCGCCAGGGCCCCCGAAATCGTCGGCCGGGTGAAGCGGATCATCGCCATGGGCGGCGGCGCCTTCGAGGGCGGCAACACGACCCCGGTGGCCGAATTCAACATCCTCGTCGATCCCCACGCCGCACAGCGGGTCTTCAGCTCGGGCGCGCCGGTCACGCTCCTGCCACTCGACGTGACCCACAAATGCCTCACCCGCAAGGTCCGGGTGGACCGCTTCCGCGCGCTCGGCACCCGGGTGGGCGATGCGACCGCGCTGCTGCTCGATTATCAGGAACGGTTCGACGAGGCGAAATACGGCCAGGACGGCGGCCCGCTCCACGATCCGACGGTGATCGCCTGGCTCTTGCGGCCGGAGCTGTTTTCCGGGCGCGACGTCAATCTCGAGGTCGAGACCGGCTCCGAGCTCACCATGGGCCAGACCGTGATCGACTGGTGGGGCGTGACGGACCGCCCCCGCAATGTCCATGTCATCCGCGATGTGGACGACGAGGGCTTCTTCGCCCTCCTCCTCGAGCGGATCGCGCGGCTCTGAGGGGGGATGGGAACCGGATCCTTCCCGGACCGACGGGGTAAGATCGAGAATCCGGCTCCCGGACAGGATACAACTCTACAGGTCTACTCGGCTGACGGCCGGTCCGGGGTATCCGCGCGGGCGGGCAGCGGCTGGGCCCCCGCCTGCACGAAATTCAGTTTGCGGGTGTCCCCGCGCATTCGGTGTGCACCGTCCGCCCGTTGCGGCCCGACCGTGTCGTGACGCATCCCTCCGCCGCCGGCGTGCCGGGTTCGCTCGCCTCGGCGGCAGTGACGAAGGCGGCAAGGCCGCCGGCAAGCGGTGCGGGCGCAACCCTCCGCTCCCCCGCATCGCGGGCGCTGGCCCCGCCGGTGACGGCGAGCGACAGGATCAGGGTGAGGGTCGCGAGGTTCGAGGTGCGGGCCATTCTGGTCTCCATCTTCTTCCGGTGTTCGGTTGCGTGGCTCAGTCTGGTCTTGGCGCGAGAAAGTCACCCGTCACGCGGCGGCTCTTCGGCGATCGCGTCCGTATGCTGGTCCGGCATCCGAACTGTCCCTGCTGGCTGGTATCGCGGTCGCGTCTCGATGGGATGAGAAAGCCATGACCGCCGTGACACGCGCGTCATGCGAGCGTTACGGGGTGTGAACGCTACGCTCCGGTCACAAGAAAACGCCCCCGCGCGGGATGCGGCGGGGGCGGGGACGCGGGTTGGGAAGCGTCTGGCGGGGCAGAATCAGGCGGAGAAGAAATCCGGCGCGGCGCGGCTTCGCAGGATCGCGGCGGCCTCGGCCCCCATTTCGGTGCCATCCCGGGCAAGGCCCTCGACCTGATGGCTGAGGCATTCCGAGCCGTCGGGCCGCAGGATCTCGCCCCGGAGCCAGAGCCTGTCGCCATCGAGCACCGCAAGCCCCGCGATCGGTGTCTGGCAGGAGCCGTCGAGCCCGGCGAGGAAGGCGCGCTCGGCGGCAAGCCGCAGGCTGGTCGGGGTGTCGTTGATCGGAGCGAGCAGGGCTGCGACCCGCTCATCCCCGAGCCGCTGCTCGATGCCGATGGCACCCTGGGCGACCGCGGGCAGCATGTCTTCCGGCGCGATGGGAGCCTTGGCGATCTCTTCCATGGCGAGGCGGCGGAGGCCCGCCATGGCGAGGAAGGTGGCCGCCGCCACGCCCTCCCGAAGCTTCCGAAGCCGGGTCTGCACGTTGCCGCGGAACTCGACGACCTCGAGATCAGGGCGGCGGAAGCGGAGCTGGGCCCGGCGGCGCAGGCTCGAGGTGCCAACCACCGCGCCCTGCGGCAGATCCGCGAGGTTGCGGCCGTCGAGGCTCACGAAGGCATCGCGCGGATCCTCCCGGGGCAGGTAGCAGGTGAGCCCGAGACCCTCGGGCTGCTCGACCGGCATGTCCTTCATCGAGTGAACGGCGATGTCGATCGCGCCGGCGACGAGCGCTTCCTCGATCTCCTTGGTGAAGAGCCCCTTGCCGCCGATCTCCGAAAGCGGCCGATCCTGCACCCGGTCGCCGGTGGTCTTGATGACGACGATCTCGAAGGCCTCGTGCGGGAGGCCGTGCGCCGCCATCAGCCGGTCGTGGGTCTCGTGGGCCTGGGCGAGCGCGAGCGGGCTGCCGCGGGTGCCGATGAGGAGCGGCCTGTCGGGCGTGGGCAGATCAAGGGCCATGACGGGCTTCCCTCCCTTTTCATTCCGGGCCGTATGGGTAAGGTCGCGCGCACACGATCGCAAGGCGGAATGGAATGATGGGCGGAACGGAGAAGAAACTGCTGAGGGCGCTGGCGGGCGAGACGCTGCCGGTGCCGCCGGTCTGGATGATGCGGCAGGCGGGGCGGTATCTTCCCGAATACCGCGCGACGCGGGAGAAGGCGGGGAGCTTCCTCGATCTCTGCTACACGCCGGAGCTGGCAACGGAGGTGACGCTCCAGCCGATTCGCCGCTACGGGTTCGATGCAGCGATTCTCTTTGCCGACATCCTGCTCGTGCCCCAGGCCCTGGGTGCGGATCTGAGCTTCGTTCAGGGCGAGGGGCCGCGGCTTTCGACCGTGACCTCGGCGGCGGATCTTGCGCGGCTCAAGCCGGCCGAGGCGGTGCACGAGACCCTGGCGCCGGTCTACGAGACGGTCGGCCGGCTCCGGGAGGAGCTCCCTTCAGAGACGACGCTCATCGGATTTGCCGGTGCGCCCTGGACGGTCGCGACCTACATGATCGCAGGCCGCGGCACGCCTGACCAGGCCCCGGCCCGGCGGCTGCTCTATGGCGATCCGGCGACCTTCGAGGCGCTGATCGATCGCATCACCGAGGCGACGATCCTCTATCTCTCGGCCCAGATCGAGGCGGGGGCCGAGGTGGTGAAGCTGTTCGACAGCTGGGCGGGCGCGCTGCCCGGGCTCTGGTTCCGGCGCTACGCGATCGAACCTGCCGCCCGGATCACAGCGGCGCTCCGCGCGAAATACCCGGAGGTGCCGGTGATCGGCTTCCCGCGCGGGGCGGGGGCGGGCTATCTTGCCTTCGCCGATGCGGCCGGGACGCAGGGGCTCGCGCTCGACACGAGCGTGGACCCGGATTGGGCGGCGCAGGCGCTCCAGCCGCGCCTCTGCGTGCAGGGCAATCTCGATCCGCTCCTGCTCGTGACCGGCGGGGATGCTCTCGTGCGCGAGACGCGGCGCGTGGCCGAGGCCTTCTCGGGCGGGCCGCATATCTTCAACCTCGGCCACGGGATCACTCCCGAGGCCGATCCGCGTCATGTGGAGATCATGCTGGAGACAATTCGCGCGCCACGCCAGTAGCGCGGAGGCTCAGGCCGGAGCTGCGGCCACGCTGCCGAGCAAGGAGGAGACCCGGCGCGCCACGGCCTCGCAGTAGGCACGCTCGGAGTGGGTGAGCGTGGGCCTGCGCGCGGCCGTCCAGGCCTCGAGATCCGCAAGCGAGCCGAACTTCGCGATGAAAATTTCGGCGGTTCTGCAAACAGCCCTGTCGTATGCGGCGGGCTCTCCGAAAATGGATGACATGTTCGTTCCCCTGTTGAACGGGACGAGCATGTGCCTGCAGGCATCTTGAGACAATATTTACGCGCATTCACAGTTAATTCGCGCGTTCCGGACGTGGGCGGTTCAGGCGGCCGCCGACGCCCCCTTCTTGGCCTTGGTTTCCTCGAACTGGATGCCCCAGCGTTCGTAATCCTCGCGGCAGAAATCCTTCCGCCAGGTCAGCTTGAAGACCGGTACGGCGCTGATGTCGAAGCCCGGATCGGGCTGCGCGGGATCGGCGCCGCGCACGAGCTGGCGCTGGATGTAATGGGTGCCGTCCATGCTGATCCGCGGCGTGGCCTGCCATGCGGCGCGAAACTGCGGATTGTGTGCCGCCTGCCAGGCGAAGACATCCATCGGCCAGAAATAATCATGCGGCGTGCTGCGCCGCGTCCAGTAGGCCTGCATGCCGGCGAGCCAGTCGGTGACGATGCGCCCCTCGGGCTCCGAGGCGAGAAACCAGTTGCAGATCAGGCGGTCGGGCGTCGGCTGGCTGAAGGCAAAGAAGCCGCCGGTCAGCAGGTGTGGCAGCCAGTGCTCGAGCGGGCGGTTGCAGTAGCAGGTCGCATCGGCCCAGACGCCGCCATGGCGCTTGAGCAAGCGGAGCCGCAGGAAATCGGCACGGTGGGCGTGAATGAGCCCGTCGGGAATACCGGAGGTATCGACGAAATCGCCGATATTGGCTTCCGACAGCACCTCGATTTCCCAGTCGGGGTGGTGCCGGCGCCAGCTCGCAATGCAGGCCTGCGCAACATCGGGGGCGTTCTCGATGCCTTGCGCCCAGTAGAGCCAGATGCGCCGGGGCAGCGGCCGGGGCGCGAGCCAGGGCAGCTTGTCCCAGCCATACGGCGACGGCCGGGATTTGCCCTGCCATCTGTAGCGGAGACGTCTGAGGCGGCGGCGAAGCCGGTCGTAGGCAAGGAAACTATTGAAAGACAACATTGCGTCTGCCGTTGAACACGAACACCGGGGACCACGGCGAAGCACCCGCCGCAGACTTGCAAGCACACTTGCCAGACAAACTGGTCTTCGTTGGAGGATGTCCCGCACGCCCCTCCCGAAAGGCGAAAGACGCGACACTCTCTGGATGCCGGATTTCAGATTCCAGTGTTGTACATTCTACTCGCATACCGACGAAACGGGCAACCGGCCCGATCTGAATTTTTCAGAGATCGGCTGAAAACGCGCATTTTTGAAATCAAGAAACCGCGATCTGGCGGGGTGTTGCGGGGCTGCCGCACCTTCGGAGGTGCCCGCCGGGCGGGCCCGGCCCTTGCGCCATGCGCCCGGGCAGGATAATCCCGGCGGCCAAGGTCTTCCCTGGAATTGAGCACTCATGGCGATCGACAAGGATACCGCGCGCAAGGTCGCGCATCTGGCCCGGATCGAGGTGGCCGAGGCAGATCTCGCATCCCTTGCCTCCGAGCTTTCCGCAATTCTCGGCTTCATGGAGCAGCTGGCAGAGGTCGATGTGACCGGGGTGGAGCCGATGACCTCGGTGACGCCGATGCAGCTCAAGTGGCGCGCCGACGAGGTGACGGACGGCAACAAGCGTGAGAAGGTGCTCGCCAACGCGCCGGATGCGCGGGCGGGCTTCTTCACCGTGCCCAAGGTGGTGGAATGATGACGGGACTTGCGGAACTGACGATCGCGGCGGCCCGCGACAGCCTGCGCGCGGGCGATCTGACCGCAGCCGAGCTTGCCGAGGCCTGCCTTGGCGCGGCAGAGGGGGCGGCGACGCTCAACGCCTATTCCGAGCTTACGCCCGACATGGCGCGGGCCCAGGCGCAGGCTGCGGATGCGCGTCTGAAGGCAGGCGAGGCACCCGATCTCTGCGGGATCCCGCTTGGCATCAAGGATCTCTTTTGCGTCGAGGGTGTGCGGAGCCAGGCGGCCTCGAACATTCTCGAGAGCTTTCTGCCGCAGTATGAAAGTACCGTCACGGCGAAGCTCTGGGCCGAGGGGGCGGTCTGCATCGGCAAGCTCAACATGGACGAGTTTGCCATGGGGAGCTCGAACGAGACCTCCTGCTACGGCCCGGTGAAGAGCCCCTGGCAGCGTGCGGGCGACAATCGTCCGCTTACGCCCGGCGGCTCCTCGGGCGGTTCGGCGGCGGCGGTTTCGGCCGATCTCTGCCTCGGTGCGACCGGCACCGACACCGGCGGCTCGATCCGCCAGCCCGCGGCCTTCACCGGGATCGTCGGCGTGAAGCCCACCTACGGGCGCTGCTCGCGCTGGGGCATCGTTGCCTTTGCCTCCTCGCTCGATCAGGCGGGGCCGATGGCCAAGACGGTGCGGGATGCCGCGATCATGCTGAAGGCAATGGCAGGGCATGATCCGAAGGATTCGACCTCCGCAGATCTGCCGGTGCCGGATTTCGAGGCGGCCCTTTCGGGCGATATCCGCGGCAAGAAGATCGGTATCCCCAAGGAATACCGGGTCGATGGAATGCCCGCCGAGATCGAGGCGATCTGGCAGAAGGGCGCGGAGATGCTGCGCGATGCCGGTGCCGATGTGGTGGACATCTCGCTTCCCCACACGAAATATGCGCTGCCCGCCTATTACGTGATCGCGCCGGCGGAAGCCTCGTCGAACCTCGCGCGCTATGACGGTGTGCGCTACGGCCGGCGGGCGAAGCTCGCGGCGGGCGACGGCATCACCGATCTCTACGAGCGCACCCGCGCCGAAGGGTTCGGCGCCGAGGTGCAGCGGCGCGTGATGATCGGCACCTACGTGCTCTCCGCCGGGTATTACGATGCGTACTACCTGCGTGCGCAGAAGGTGCGGACGCTCATCAAGCGTGATTTCGAGGCGGCGTTCGACGGTGGAATCGACGCGATCCTGACCCCTGCAACGCCATCCTCTGCCTTTGCGCTCGGAGAAATGGCCGATGCCGATCCGGTGCAGATGTATCTTAACGATGTCTTCACCGTGACGGTCAATCTTGCAGGTCTACCGGGGGTTTCTGTTCCCGTCGGTCTCGACGGCCATGGGCTGCCGCTTGGTCTTCAGATCATCGGGCGCCCGTGGGAAGAGGCCGAAATGCTCAACACGGCTTATGCGATCGAGCGCGCGAGCGGATTCTCTTCAAAACCGGCAAAATGGTGGTAGAAGGACGATTGAGGCATCCACAATCTTGAAAGGCGGTTTGGCGATGCGTGTATTTGCGGCCCTTATGACCTGCGCGCTCGCAGCTTGCACCACGGCGGTGTCGGTTCCCGACAATGCCACCATCTACGAGGTGCCATCGCCCGGATATGGTGTGCCGCCGACGACCGGCACAGCCTCCTCCTTTGGGAACCCGCCACTGACCCCAGGCGATGCCGGCGCGGCCAGCAGCTACGGCGGCGCCTCGACGGCCGGTGTCTCGCCTTCGGTCAACCACACCGGCACTAGGATCGGGGACGACCGCCTCAACCTCGCGGAGTTCTCGCTCGAGCAGCAGAAGATCGACGCAGCCCTTGCCGAGCAGAAGCTGGCAGAGGCGCGGTCGCAGCTCGTGGTGATCCAGCCCTCCGGCGTTCCGAGCGAGATCCAGGGGCCGAACATCGCGCTCTTTGCGCAGCAAAGCAGCAATGCGCTCGGCGAGAGCGTCTATCCCCGCTCCCGCGGGCTTCGCATCTCCTCGGCCTGCCGTCGCTACAACAGCCAGGATGACGCGCAGCGCGCCTTCCTTGCCGCGGGCGGGCCGAGCTCGGACAGCCTCGGGCTCGATCCGGATGGCGACGGGTTTGCCTGCAGCTGGGATCCGGCCCCGTACCGGGCGCTGCGCTGAGGCGGCTCCGGACCGCCGGTGCAGATCCATTCCAGACCAAGCCCGAATTTCGGCCCGCGCCGGGGCGGCGCGCGGCCTTCGATCGTGGTGATCCACTACACGGCCATGGCAAGCGCGGAAGCGGCGCTGGAGCGGCTGTGTGATCCGGCGGCCGAGGTCTCCGCGCACTATCTCATCGCCGAGGACGGACGCGTCTGGCGTCTCGTGGAGGAAGCCGAGCGGGCCTGGCACGCCGGCCGCGGCGCCTGGCGCGGAACCGACGATGTGAATTCCTGCTCCATCGGAATCGAGCTTGCCAATCCCGGTCCGCTTGCCGGGTTCCCACCGTTTCCGGAGCCGCAGATGGCGGCTCTGGAGCGGCTTCTCGACGGGATCATGGCGCGCTGGCGGATCGGCCCGGCCGATGTCATCGGACATTCAGACATGGCGCCAGGCCGGAAATCCGATCCGGGCCCGAAGTTCGACTGGCGACGGCTTGCCCGCGGTGGCCGTGCCGTCTGGGTCGAGGGGGGCTCCGCCGCTCCGACCGACTGGGCGGAGTTCGCATGTGCGGTCTCCGCCGCAGGATATCGCGCCGTCGATGGAGACTGGCCCGGCCTTCTCGAGCCGCTGCGCCTGCGCTTTCGGCCCTGGGCCTGCGGTGCGGCGCTGGCGCCGGAAGACGTTGCGATTGCCCGCGCGCTTGCCGCGCTCGGCGCCGCCTGAGAGATCTGCGGAACGGAAATAGGTTGGGCAGGCCCGGAGGTCAGCCGGGGGTGCCGTCGCGCCATTCGTGGTCCCGGGCGGAAGGCGGTGCAGGCCGCCCGGAGACGAGAAGCATGCGCAGCTTGCGCGCGCCGAGAAAGAGCCCGAGCCCGGCGGCCCCGAGCCAGACCAGCATGAAGGCGACCGCCGGCAGGTTGCCCGCCAGCAGTGCTTTCACGACACCATAGAGCACGATCAGCATTCCGGCCGTCCAGACGATGGTCCAGACGGCCATGAAGGCGATGGCGATCTTCTCGCCTCTGCTCCTGGGTTCAGCCAAGCCTTGGCCTCAGAGGTTGTTGTTCTGACGGTAGCTGATGTGGCGCACCGAACCGGTCTTCGAGCGCATCAGGATGGTCTCGGTTTCGAGATAGCCATCGACCCAGCGCGCGCCGCCCACGATGGAGCCGTCGGTGACCCCGGTCGCGGCGAAAATCACGTCGCGGGTCACGAGCTCGTCGCGGGTGTAGATCTTGTCGAGATCGGTGATGCCGGCCTTTTTGGCGCGGCCGCGCTCGTCATCGTTGCGGAACAGCAGCCGGCCGTACATCTGGCCACCCATGCACTTCAGGGCCGCAGCGGCCAGAACGCCCTCGGGCGCTCCGCCGGACCCCATGTACATGTCGATGTTGGTGCGGTTCGCGTCGGCGCAGTGCATGATGCCGGCGACGTCACCATCGGTGATGAGGCGGATATGTGCGCCGGTCGAGCGGAGCTCGGCGATCATGTCCTCATGACGCGGGCGCTCGAGCACGCAGACCTTGATCTCGCGCGGCTCGACGCCCTTGGCCTTGGCCAGCGCATTCACGCGCTCGGAGGGCGACATGTCGAGGGTCACGACGTCCGTGGGATAGTCGGGGCCGATGGCGAGCTTATCCATGTAGACATCGGGGGCGTGCAGCATGGAGCCGCGCGGTCCCATGGCGATCACGGCCAGCGCGTTCGGCATGTCCTTGGCGCAGAGGGTCGTGCCTTCGAGCGGATCGAGTGCGATGTCGACCGCGGGGCCATGGCCCGAACCAACTTCTTCGCCGATGTAGAGCATGGGCGCTTCATCGCGTTCCCCTTCGCCGATCACGACGACGCCAGCGATGTCGAGCAGGTTGAGCTGCGTGCGCATGGCATCCACAGCCGCCTGGTCGGCCGCCTTTTCATTGCCACTGCCGATGAGCTTTGCCGCGGCGATCGCGGCCTGTTCGGAAACACGGGCAAGGCCGAGCGACAGCATGCGGTCGGCAAAGATGTTCGGTTCAGACATTTCGGGCCCCCAATTGATACTCCGATCCTAGTGCTTCTAGGCCCCGCGCCAAGGAGGGGCAAGCCGCATTGCGGCGCGGTTCAGGGCTGCGGTTCCGGCGGCAGGATGGTGCTTCCGGGGCCGAGCGGGCGCTGCATCGTGACGGTGTCGAGCCAGCGGCCGAACTTGAAGCCCACCGCGGAGAGCGCGCCGGCATAGGTAAAGCCGAAGGCTCGGTGAAGGCCGACGGAGCCTGCATTGGCGCTGTCGCCGATCACCGCCACCATCTGGCGGAACCCTGCCGCCTCGCAGCGGCGCAGGAGGTCTGAGAGCAGCGCCCGCCCGGCGCCGCAACGCGCGGCATCAGGCGCCACATAGACCGAATCCTCCAGCGTGAAGCGATAGGCCGGGCGGGGGTGAAACGGCCCGGCATAGGCGTAGCCCGCCACGCGGTCTCCCAGCTCCGCCACGAGCCAGGGCAGGCCCGCGCCGGCAATACGCTCCCAGCGCCGGGTCATTTCCGCCAGATCCGGCGGCGTCTCCTCGAAGGAGCCGGTGCCATGGCGTACGTGATGGGCGTAGATCGCCTGCACGGCCTCGAGGTCCGCAGCGCGGCAGGGCCGCACGGCGATCTCCTGACGCGCGGACGCCACTCAGACGTCCTCGATGCGGATCGCGATCGGCTCCTCGCGGCAGACCTCGAGCGCCGAGATCCGGCCGAGGGCCGCGTCGAGCGCGTCGCGCCCGGTCTCGTGGGTCACGATCAGGACGGGTGCCGCGCCGCCCGTGTGCTGGACCTGACGCATGCGGTTGATGGAGATGCCGCTCTCGCCGAGCGCCGCGGCAACCTTCGCGAGGGTGCCCGGTGCATCCGTGAGCAGGATGCGGAGATAGTAGGAGGCCTCGCCGGTGGCGTTGGCCGGCGTGGGGCTGGCAAGGGTCGCGGCGGGCTGGCCGAAGGCGGGCAGCACGAATCCGCGCGCCAGATCCACGACGTCGCCCATGATGGCCGAGGCGGTGGGGCCTTCGCCCGCGCCCGGGCCGGAGAGCGTGATGCGCCCGACCGCGTCGCCTTCGAAGACCACCATGTTCGTCACGCCCTCGAGCTGGCCGACCGCGGAGTGCGCCGGAACGAGGCAGGGCTGCATCCGCATCTCGACGCCGCTGCGGGTCTTGCGGGCAACACCAAGCAGCTTGATGCGGTAGCCGAGCTCCGCGGCATGCTCGATATCGGCGAGGTTTACCCGCTCGATCCCCTCGATGAGGATGCGGTCGTAATCGACCTGGGTGCCGAAGGCGGTGGCGGAAAGGAGCGCGAGCTTCTGTGCGGCATCGAAGCCGCCGACATCGAAGGTCGGATCGGCCTCGGCGTAGCCGAGCTTCTTCGCTTCCTCGAGCACCTTGTCATAGGCCGCTCCGGTCGCTTCCATCTTGGTCAGGATGTAGTTGCAGGTGCCGTTCATCACGCCCATGACGCGGCTGATGGCATTGCCGGCAAGCCCCTCGGTCAGCGCCTTCACCGCAGGAATGCCGCCCGCCACCGCCGCTTCGAAGCGGAGCCCGACGCCATTGGCCTCGGCGGTTTCGGCGAGGAGCTGGCCGTGCCGGGCCATCATGGCCTTGTTCGCGGTCACGACATGCTTGCCGGAGCCGAGCGCTGCCATGGTCGTGGCCTTCGCCGGGCCATTCTCGCCGCCCATCACCTCGATGACGAGGTCGAGATCGGTGCGCCGGGCGAGCGCGACCGGATCGTCTTCCCAGGCGTAGCCCGAGAGATCGACGCCACGGTCGCGGTGGCGCGAGCGTGCGGAGACGGCGGCGATCTCGATCGGGCGGCCAGCGCGGGCAGCGAGCATCGGGGCCTGACGCTGGACGATCTTCACCACGCCGGTTCCCACCGTGCCGAGGCCTGCGAGTCCGATGCGTAGAGGCTGGGTCATGGGAAGTCGGTCTCCTCGAAATTGATCGCCGTGGCCTAGCGCCCGCGCCCTGCCGTGTCCAGCGTTGAGGTGCTGCCGCGGCAGCCGACGCCGAAGGATGAGCGCGGCGGCCGTGGCAAGCAGGATGAGGTGGACGAGGGTGAGCCCGGCGAGATGCCGTCAGGCGCCGAAATTCTTTCCGAGAATTTCGTGCAGCAAGTGGAACGCGGCAATGATGACGATGGTCGCCGGGATCCGGGGCTTCACCGCACCGGAGCCGTCGTGTTCGGAGTTCGGTCCGCCGGCGGTCTTCTCAAAATGCGCGGCGTCGTAGGTGTTGTTGCCGCGTCCCCGAGCCGTCGAGATGAGATTCGCGATGAAGATCATGTCGAGGAGATTGAGCGCGAGCAGACTCGCCGGATGCCGATCGAAGATCCCGCCCGGGGCCACCGTGACGAGAATGCCGTGGGAGAAGGTGAGGCCGGTGGAGGGCGGGATCTGGAGCCGGTGGGTCATGAGAACGGCCCGGCGTGCCAGGCGGGCCATCCGGTCGTCGATGGGCGTGTAAGCGGCGGCGGCCTCCTGTGATCCGGCTTGCCGCGGATGGACTTTGGCTGCCGCGCCGCAAGGCACGCGGCGAGCGCCCCAGATCAGTCCCGTTCGGCGAAGGCCTTGAGCCGGGCCAGTGCGGCATCCCACCGTGCGGCCACCGCATCGAGCGCATCGCGTGCATCGTCGAGCCGGTCAGGGCAAAAGGCGAAGCGGGTCTCACGCCCGCTCCGCTCGCTCGCGACGAGCCCCGCTGCCTCCAGCACCTTGAGGTGCTTGGTCATCGCCTGCCGGGTCATCTCCGACCCCGTGGTGAGTTCGGAGATCGAGCGCGCCGTGCCGTCGCTCAAGGTCGCAACGATCGTGAGCCGCGTCGGGTCACCGAGGGCGGCGAAGACAGGCGCGAACGCCGTGTGGGCGAGGTCAGTCGGTGCCGGTTGCATTCGCCTCCTGTCCTTCCGCGGCGTTCGCCTCGGCATATCGCGCGATATTGCCGATCTGGACCCTCCAGCCGTCGGTATTCATCCGGATCGCTTCGCCACGCCGTGAGGCAAGCACCCCCTCGAAGCCCGATTCCCGGACGATGAGCCGGGTGCCGGTGTCGATCGGCTTGAGCGTGAATTCGACGAGCGTCGGCGTCTCGGCGGTGTAGTCGATCTCCGGATCCACTGCGAACGGATGCCAAGTGTAGGCAAAGCGGGTTTGCGGCTCGATGGCGGTGACTGTCGCTTCCCATGGCACCGTCTTGCCGGGCATGCAGTGGATCTTGCCGCGGGAGACCTCGCCAAGCCGGAACGGTGTGTCGATGCTCGCGCCGAACCACTCGCCGAACTGGATGTGGTCCGTCAGCGCCGCCCAGACCTTGGGGATCGGAGCGGCGATGTCGATGCTGCGTTCGATGTGATCTGTCATGATGCAACCTCCTGGTTGCACGACAATGCACTCATCAAGCCATTCATGCAACCGATTCGTTGCGCTTTGGCGTCTCTCGCCGACGGAAGGCCGTCAGGCCACTTCGGTGGCCTCGGCCTCCTCCTGCGCGAGAATTTCCGGGGCGCGTGCGATCATCCGTTTCACATTGCGTGCAGCCTGACGGATGCGGTGCTCGTTCTCGACCAGACCGATGCGCACATAGCCCTCACCGTATTCCCCGAAGCCGATGCCGGGCGCGACCGCGACCTCGGCCTCGCGCAGCAGGATCTTCGAGAAGGCCATGGAGCCGATCTCGCGGAAGGCCTCCGGCAGGGGCGCCCAGGCAAACATGGTGGCCGGCGGCGGCGGGATGTCCCAGCCGGCGCGGCCCATCGATTCGACGAGCACGTCCCGGCGCGAGCGATAGATGTCGCGGATCTCGGCGATGCAGTCCTGCGGTCCGTTGAGCGCGGCGGCGGCGGCGACCTGGACCGGGGTGAAGGCGCCGTAGTCGAGATAGGACTTGATGCGGGTGAGCGCGGAGATCAGGCGGTCGTTGCCGACCGCGAACCCCATGCGCCAGCCGGGCATCGAGAAGGTCTTGGAGAGCGAGGTGAACTCGACCGCCACGTCCTTCGCGCCTTCGACCTGCAGGATCGAGGGCGGCGGATTGCCATCGAAATAGATCTCGGCATAGGCGAGGTCCGAGAGCACCCAGAGGTGGTGCTTTTTCGCGAAGGCAATGAGATCCTTGTAGAAATCCAGATCGCAGATCTGCGCTGTCGGGTTCGAGGGGAACGAGACGACGAGAGCGACGGGCTTCGGCACCGAATGGACCACAGCGCGCTCGAGCGAGCGGAGATACTGCTCGGGATCGAAGCGGCCGTCGTGCAGGGTGGGGACGTGGCGGAGGGTGCCGCCGGCGATCATGAAGCCGTAGGGATGGATCGGATAGGAGGGGTTCGGCACCAGCATCACGTCGCCCGGCGCGGTGATCGCCATGGCGAGGTTGGCCAGACCCTCCTTGGACCCGAGCGTCGCGATGACCTCGGTCTCTGGGTTGAGCTTCACGCCGAAGCGGCGGGCATAGTAGCCCGCCTGAGCCCGGCGCAGACCGGGGATGCCCTTGGAGGCGGAATAGCGGTGCGTGCGCGGCTTGCGGACAGTTTCCACAAGCTTTTCAACGATGTGGCTCGGCGTATCCATGTCGGGATTGCCCATGCCGAAATCGATGATGTCCATGCCGCCGGCGCGGTATTCTGCCTTGAGGCGGTTGACCTCGGCGAACACGTACGGGGGCAGGCGCTTGATGCGGTAGAATTCTTCGGCCATGGCGGACACTGATCTCAGGGGCTCGGAAGCGTGAAGAACTATACCCTGCGCGGCGCCCTGACAACAGGGACGGAAGGCGGGGAACGGGCTATCTGGAATCGATATGGAATCCGTATGGAATCCATATGGCAAATTGCCATACGCCGCCCGCCGTTAGCCAGTTCATGAACGCGCCCGCCGCTCCGGCGCCAAACCTGCTATGTTCCGTGCATGTTCTTCTTGCTGGGGGGCGGGGACATGCGGGGCCTGGGTATTTCCTTTGGGGTGGCGCGAGGCGTGGCCGGAGCCGTGGTGCTTCTGCTGCTGCTCTTCGTGCCGGTGCTCTCGGGCGCTTGGGCCGAGACCGGTGGCGGCCCGCTCCTCGCGGAATTCGACGCGCGGCCCTTCTCGGTGGAAGAGAAGCGCGTGCTGCAGATCGGCCTGACGGTCTCGGGCAGCTATCGCGGGCTGATCGACGGCGCCTGGGGCGCGCGGTCGCAGCAGGCGATGGAGGCGTTCGTGGCGGAGACGGATGCCGATGCCGCGGCGACAGGGCTCGTCTTCGGCTATCATGCCGCGGAGATCGGCCGGCGGGCCTATGACTTCCTGTCCCAGACGGGTCTCTCCTATCGCGGGGGGCCTCCGGTGGCGCATCGCCTGCTTGCGCCTCCCGGGGCTTTCGTGCCCGGCGAGCATCCCGACTGGGGGGAGTTCGTGCTCGAGGATCGGGACGTGGAGATCCGGGTCTTTCAGACAGCGCCGGGGCTGGCCGCGATCCTGCACAGGGTGATGCTCGACGGGTTTCCGGCCTATGCCGAGCCCTACACCGTGCGGCGGAGCGGCCGACTGGTCACGGCGCTCGATGAGGGAGGCGCGCGCTGGTATGTGCGCTCCGATCTCGATCCGCTGCGGCCGGGCGCGTGGAACACGACGATGGTCGTTCTCCAGCCCGGCGGTGACCGACGGATCTTCGAGGTGATTGTCGGAAGCCTCGGTTCGGACCCTGACGCGGATGTGCTCGGAAACGACGCGCGGCTGACCGGTCTCGTGCGGGCCTGGCTCGCGGTGGGCGAGGAGGAGGCGCCGGCCGCGCCGGAAGCCGTGACCGCGGCCGTGCCCGAGAGGGGCGATTCGGGCGGCCTGCATCCGCTGCGCGGGACCGGGACCGGGTTTTTCGTCAACAACACCGATCTCGTCACCGCACGGCATGTGGTGGAGGATTGCCGGGCCGTGACGCTGCTCGACGGGACCGCGCTTTCGATCGTGGCGGTGCATCCCGGCCTCGACCTTGCGCTGCTCTCCTCGCCCGCGCGGTCGCGGGACTGGATCCCGCTGCACCGGACCGGCAAGGCGGCGCTCGGTCAGCCGGTGATCGCGCTCGGCTATCCCTATTTCGGGCAGGTCAACACCGCGCTCAACTCGACGCTCGGCAATGTCAGCGCGCTGGTGGGCTATCACGATGATCCCGACGCCATCACCGTTTCAGCGCCGATCCAGCCCGGAAACTCCGGCGGACCGCTTCTGTCGAGCGATGGAACGGTGATCGGGGTCGTGGTCGCGCAGATCGCCAAGATCGAGTTTGCGGAGGAAACCGGCTCGCTGCCGGAGAACATCAACTATGCCGTCACCGGTGAGGCCCTGCTCGGCTTTCTCGAGGCGGAGGGAGCGAGCCTGCCGCGGCTTTCGGGCGAGCCGCCGGATCTGCGCGAAGGCGTGCCCGACGCGGTGCAGCGTGCAGTGGTGCCGGTGCTCTGCGAGGGGTGACGGCCACGCGCCCGGACGGCTGCGGGGCAGGACCGCGAGGGCGGGCCGGGCGATCCGGGGCGCGCGGGTGTCGGGCCGTCAGCCGCTCGTGGCGCGTGACGCGTTGGCCGCGAGAAAGGCCGTGGGGGTCTTGCCGGTCCAGCGGCGGAAGGCGCGGACGAAGGAAGAGGGTTCGGAGAAGCCCACGAGATAGGCGGTCTGGTTGACCGAGACCTTGCGCGCCGAGAGGTAGTCGGAGGCCATGCGGAAGCGCAGCGCGTCGAGCACGGCGGCAAAGCTGGTCTCTTCGGCGCGCAGGCGGCGGTAGAGCGTCTGGCGGCTCATGCCGAGGCCGGCGGCGACCGTCTCGATCGTCACATCGCCCTGATGGAGGATCGGAAGCAGCGCGGCTTCGAGGCGGCCGCGCGCCGTGCGGTCGGTTTCGAGCCGCTGCATCAGCGCATCCGCGCGCTCGGCGAAGATGCCGAAGACATAGCCGCTCGTGCCGTCGAACTCGGTCGTGAGCCAGACAGGGTCCATGCGCAGCGCATTGCGCGGCGCGTCGTAGCGGATGGGGACGCGGTAGAGTTCGGCCGTGGTCTCGGCATGGGCCGGACGCGGGTGGGTGAACTCGATCTCCAGCGCAAAGGGCCGGCCGGGGAAGCCGCGGCGGAACTCGCCGATGAAGCGGGCGAAGGCGTTTTCGCTGAGTGCGGGGAAGCTGTTGGGGTCTGGGCGGTTGTCGGTGATCCAGATCTCGCCGCGCTCTCCGCCGACGCTGAAGCGCTCGGCGCCGTTCATCACGTCGACCTCGACCATCAGGCGGCTGTAGCGGTTGAGCTGGACGAGGCTGTCGGCGACCGAGGCCGAGGAATGCACGATCAGGCCGACGATCGAAAGCCGGTCGAGCTCGGTGCCGATGCTGAAGCGTATGGCGATGGCGCCGTCGCCGGTTTCGGCAGCGGCTTCGTCGAGCAGCGCGCGGTAGGCCGCCATCGGGATCCGGGCGTCCTGATCCGTGAGGGCGGTCTCGGCGATACCCGAGTGGGCGAGCAGGCGGGCGCGCCCGGCGCCCCGGGCCTCGGCATAGTCGAGGAACCCGCGGACAAGGCCGGCCGCGACGGACTGTCCGGAGAGGCTCGTCTGCTGCATCGCTCGATCTATAGGGCCGGTTGCAACCAAATGCCAAGGATCTGGAACCGCCGGTCATGTGCGGTGCGGCGCGGAGACGGTATCCGCAGCAGGGCTCCGCGCGGGGCGCTGCTTCAACCACTCCGGACCTCAGACATGACGATGAAAGTCTTTCCTGCCTTGCTGCCGCTCGTGCTTCTTGCCGCCTGTGCCGATGGCGGTTCGAATTACTCTCCCATTCTCGACGGGCCCGCGGGCCCGGCCTACGCCGGCGATCTGGCCGAATGCCGGGCGCTCGCCCGCAATCAGAAGCAGTTCGATCAGGAGACGCTCGGCGCGGCGGTGCTCGGCGCGGGGGTGGGCGCGCTGCTGGGGCTTGCCGATGACGACAGTTCCGATCTCGAAGGCGCGGCGGGCGGTGCCGTCGTCGGCGGGCTCGCGGGGGGCGCGGCCGGCGGGATCAATGCCGCCGACCGGCGTCAGGCCATCGTCATCGAATGTCTGCGCGGCCGAGGGCACCGTGTGGTCGGCTGAGGCCCCGCCACCAGGTGTCGCGGGCGAGCGCGCGGCGGAGCGGCGTGCGGGTGGCGAGCGGGGCGTTGCGGATGTAGCGATGCGCTTCGGCCAGGCTCTCGCCCGCAAGGCCGCGCAGGTAGCCGAGCCCTTCGGGCACCGTGAAGGTGCGGCCGGTGGTTTCGCGGAAGTTGGGCTCGAGATCGGTCCAGACCGCCCCGGCCCAGCCCGCGGCACGGCACCAGGCGCCGATATGCGGCAGGAGCTCGGGCAGCCGGCTCTCGCCCTCCCCGGAGGGATCGGCCCAGCCGATGCGGCTGGTGGGCGCGCGTTCGCGGGCGGCGAGGTCCGCGCGGGCGGCGCCGATCCCGGTGCGGATCGAGGCAATGGCGTGGGTCGCGCAGGGCGCCCCGGTGGCCGGATCGAGGCAGAGGACGAGGCCGAGCTTGCGCTTGGCGCTGATGCGGCTGAACTCCATCGGGAGGCGCGGGCCTGCGCGCATCGCCCAGGAGCCCGCGACCTTCGGGGCGAGATCGTCGAGATCCCAGAGCAGCGAGCCCCAGCCGAGGATGGCGATGCGTTCGGTCATGGCGGCAAGATTGCCCGGCCCGCGCGGGGAAGGGAAGGGGCTCCGGCGCGGCCCTCAGGGCCACTTCGCGATCGGGGGGAGCGACATGAGCACGGCTTCGGGGTTGTGCCCGGTCTCGAGGCCGAAGCGGGTGCCGCGGTCGTAGACGAGATTGAACTCGGCGTAGCGGCCGCGCTTCACCAGCTGGATCTCGCGCTCGGCCTCTGTCCAGCTCTCGCGCATGTGCTGCTCGGTGAGCGGCGGGAAGGCGGCGAGAAAGCCCTGCCCCACGTCGCGGGTGAAGGCGAAATCGGCTTCCCAGTCGCCGGTGCAGAGATCGTCGTAGAAGATCCCGCCGACGCCGCGGGGCTCGTTCCAGTGGCGGATGAGGAAATAGTCGTCGGCCCAGGCCTTGAAGCGCGGGTAGTAGCCGGGATCGTGGGCGTCGCAGGCCTCGCGCAGGCGCGCGTGGAAGAAGGCGGTGTCGTCCTCGTTCTCGAGCATCGGATTGAGATCGGCGCCGCCGCCGAACCACCAGTCGAACGGGGTCCAGAACATGCGGGTGTTCATGTGGACGGCGGGGGTCCTGGGCGAGCGCATGTGGGCGACGAGGCTGATGCCCGAGGCCCAGAAGCGCGGGTCTGCCTCGAGGCCGGGGATTTCCCGGCGCGCGGTGAGGCTGCGCTGGGCCTGGGCGCCGAGGCGGCCGTAGACGGCGGAGACGTTGACGCCGACCTTCTCGAAGACGCGGCCGCCGCGCATCACCGCCATCACGCCGCCGCCGGCATCCGCCTCGCCCTCGCCGGCGCGGCGGGTTTCCTTGCGCTCGAAGCGGCCGGGGGGCAGATCGGCGAAGGGTCCGGTGTCCTGAGCGTCCTCGAGTGCCTCGAAAGCCGCGCAGATCCGGTTGCGCAGTTCCTCGAACCAGGCCTTCGCCCGGGCTTTCTCGCTTTCGCCAATCATCGCCTCAGTCATGGCCGTCCTCAGGGCTGGTCACGGGAGGGCAGAGGCATACGGCAAGATACCCGCCGGCGTCCAGTGGCCCGAACGGAGGAGGGGCACCCGGATGGTTCCGGGTGCCCCTCTGAAGAACGTTCCTGTCGCCGGGCGGGCCGGCGGGGAATACGGTCAGTTGGCCTGACGGCGGAGGAAGGCGGGGATGTCCACGCGTTCGCGCTCGCTGTCCTCGAAGTCGCCCGCGGCGGTTTCTTCCGGCTGCGACTGGAACGGCACGTCCTGCTGATGCGGCCGCGGCTGGGCCTGATCGCGGGTGGCCTGGCCGGTCATCTTGTGGATGAGGCTGTTGATCGTCAGGCGGCCGCCGCGATCAGCGTCGCTGCGGGGCGTCTGGGCGATCGGACGCACCATCGGCTGGGCCTTCGGCACGTTCTGCACGGCGGCCTGCAGCCGGCGCAGCGCGTCGGGGGAGGGCTCGCCGGGGCGGCGGGCTGCTGCGGCGGCGGCGGCCATGTTTGCTTCGCGCGCTTCGCTGGCGTCGATCTTCGGCTGGCCATAGGGCGCGGTGCGGCCGCCATGGTGCACGGCAGCGGGCTGCGGCACAGCGCCACGCGCGGCAGCGGGGGCCTCGGGCGCAACGTCACGGTCGACCTGCATCTGCGCATCGGCAAAGCTCGGGGCGGGCGCGGGCTGCTGGGCGGGCTGCTCGGGCGTGGGCATCGGCGAGGCCGAGCTGTTGCGCAGCGCTGCGGCGATCGGGCCGGCCGAGATGGCGGGTGCGGCGGCCGGAGCCTGGAGCGGTTCGGCAACCTTGGCAGCCTGCGGTGCGGCGACTTCCTCGGGCTTCGCGATGGCGTCGATGCCGGTCGCGACGACGGAGACGCGCATCATGCCCGCCATTTCCGGATCGAGGGTGGAGCCGACCATGATGTTGGCCTCGGCATCGACCTCGGCGCGGATGCGGTTGGCCGCCTCGTCGAGTTCGAAGAGCGTGAGATCGGGGCCGGCGGTGATGTTGATGAGCACGCCGCGTGCGCCCTTGAGGCTGATCTCGTCGAGGAGCGGGTTGGCGATCGCCTTCTCGGCGGCCTGGACGGCGCGGTCCTCGCCGGAGGCCTCGCCCGTGCCCATCATCGCCTTGCCCATCTCGTTCATCACCGAACGGACGTCGGCGAAGTCGAGGTTGATGATGCCCGGACGGACCATGAGGTCGGTGACGCCCTTGACGCCCTGATAGAGCACGTCATCGGCGAGCGCGAAGGCTTCCGTGAACGTGGTCTTCTCGTTGGCGAGCCGGAAGAGGTTCTGGTTGGGGATGATGATGAGCGTGTCGACATGCTTCTGCAGCTCGTCCACGCCGTTCTCGGCCTGACGCATGCGGCGCGAGCCTTCGAAGTGGAAGGGCTTGGTCACGACGCCGACGGTGAGGATGCCCATCTCGCGGGCGGCCTTGGCGATGATCGGGGCCGCGCCGGTGCCGGTGCCGCCGCCCATGCCGGCGGTGATGAAGCACATGTGGCAGCCCGAGAGACGCTCGACGATGTCCTCGATCGATTCCTCGGCCGCTGCCGCGCCGACTTCGGGCCGCGCGCCTGCACCGAGCCCCTCCGTCACGCGGGTGCCGAGCTGGAGCTTGTTGCTCGCCTGGCTCTGCTGAAGGGCCTGTGCATCGGTGTTCGCGACGACGAATTCGCAGCCTTCGAGCTGCTGCTCGATCATGTTATTGACTGCGTTGCCGCCTGCACCACCGACACCAACCACCGTGATCCGGGGGCTGAGGTCCTGAGTCACTGGAATGCTGAGAGTCAGTGCCATGTTGTTGTCCGCCTGTTCCGAATTATCCGTCATCCGCGCACACGCGCGAACGATTCCGCCTGCTCTGTGAGGGAAAGGTAGCGGAAACAACCGCTAGGGTCACGTAGAATCATGTGATTCTCCCCAATATATGGTATTGCGCTACAAGATAAAGCGGAAACTTAAAAACTATCCGCAAGTTACCAGTTCTCCTTAAACCAGCGCAGGGCGCGGACGACTTTCCGGGCGCCATGGCGGTCCTGAGGCATTTCGAAGTCCCACCACTCGTCATGCGGGCATGAGACGTGCATTGCGAGACCCACGGTGGTCGAGAAGGAGGTCCCGGTCGCCGACTGCGGCAGGCCCTGGACCCGCAGCGGTTTGCCCACCCGGCACTGGCGTCCGAGGATGTGGCTCGCGATGGTCTCGAGGCCAGGGATCTGGGCGCTGCCGCCGGTGAGAACGATGCGCTGGGAGGGGAGGTATTCGAAGCCCGAGGCGTCGAGCCGGGCCCGCACTTCCTCGAGGATCTCCTCGACGCGCGGCCGCATCACCCCGATGAGCTCGGAGCGGCTGATCTGGCGCCGCTCGTGGTCCCAGTCGCCGAGGATCGAGGGCAGCTCGATCATGTCGCGGTCGTCGATGCCGGTGGCGATGAGGCCGCCGTGCTTGGTCTTCATCCGCTCTGCGTCCTGCATCGAGACCTGGAGGCCCTGGCAGATGTCGGAGGTGATGTGGTGGCCGCCCATGCGCACCGCGTCGGTGTAGATCATCTGGCGGCGGACGAAGATCGAGACGCCGGTGGAGCCGCCGCCGATGTCGATGCAGGCAGCGCCGAGCTCCTGCTCGTCTTCGATGAGGCTGGCAAGCGCGGTGGCATAGGGGGCCGCGACGATGCCGGCGAGTTCGAGGTCGCAGCGCCGGATGCAGTGCATGAGGTTGTGCAGCGCCGTGCGGGCGACGGTGACGAGATGCATGTCCACCGCGAGGTCGCGGCCGATCTGGCCACGGGGGTCCGTCAGGCCGGTGCGGTGATCGAGGCAGAAGTTGACGGGGAGCGCGTGGATCGCATCCCGGTCGTGGCCATAGTCGGGAATCTCGCATTCCGCGAGCACCTGGCCGATGTCTGCCTCGGTCACGGCACCGTTTTCAACTTCGGTCTCGCCGGTCACGCCATAGGAGCGCGGGCGGCCGCCGGAGAAGGCGACGACGACGTGATCGAAGCGGAGGTTGGCCATCTTCTGCGCGCCCTGCACCGCGGTGCGGATCGCGCGCTCGCATTCGTCCATCGAGGTGATCTCGCCGAAGGCGATGCCGCGGGACCGGGTGTTGGCCGCGCCGATGACCCGAAACGCACCCTGACGCAGCACGGGCCGGGCATTGGCGCCTTCACCTTCCTCTTCGGGCACGAACTGGAGCACCAGGCACGAGACCTTGGTCGTGCCGATATCGAGCACCGCAATGACCCCGCGCCGCAGCGCGGCATCCCGCCGCGTGCGCATCGCGCGTTGCAGATCGTAGAGGTGCCGGTTCATGCATCTTCTCCCATGTCCATCCGTCTCAGCCGTTCGAGTTCGGACACCGCGTGCTCGGTCAGCCGCAGCATCGGCCGACGCGGGTCGCGCATGTCCACAGTCACGAGATCGCGTTCGAGGAGCTCTTCGCCCGCCTCGAGGGCCATCACCCGCCGCAGTGCCTCGGAGGCGCCGGTCTCGGGCAGCCGGATCGTCTGGCCGCGGTCGAGCACGAGATCCCAGCGCCGTTCACCGACGCGGACGAGCCCGCGGACCCGGCCGAGCACGGGGTGGGCATCGTCGAGGAGCAGGAGGGCCTCGGGCACGTGGCCGTCGGCGCCATCGCCTGCGATGAGGGGAAGGTCCGGGCGGCGCAGGCGGCTGTCCACCTCGGCCACGCGGATGCCGTTCTGGTCGAGGAGCTGGATGCCCTTCTCCGAGCGCCAGACCACCACCGGCATGCGCTCGATGGCGCGGATCTCCAGGACGCCGTTCGAGCGGATCTGCACCCGGGCGCGTTCCACCGCGTCGAGCGATTCGATGCGGGAGCGGACGGCCGCGACGCTGACCTCGAGGCTGCTGGCGGGGAGGTTGACGAAGGCCGCGATCTTGATCTGCTCGGCGAGATCGGCGCTCACGTCCGGAACCTCGATCGCGGTGATGGTGAACTGCGGCTGCTCGACGATCGCGTCGCGGGCCTTTTCGTAGAGCGCGACGGCGCGGGCCTGAAGGTCGAACTGCGCAAGCAGCGTCCAGGAGGCCAGCAGGACTGCGGCGAGCGGAACGCCGAGATTGACCAGCCGGCGGAAGGCCGGGCGCAGCCAGAGCCGGGTGAGCCGGTAGCGGAGCCGGGATGGCGCCGGGTCGCGCCGGGGCTGGGCGGCTCTCACCGGGAGCATGAGGCGTCCTCCACCATCCAGCGCACCAGCTCGCCAAAGCTCATGCCGCAATGGGCGGCCTGTTCGGGGGCGAGCGAGGTGGGGGTCATGCCGGGCTGGGTGTTGGTCTCGAGGAGGTGGAGGCCTTCGAGGCCGCGGGTCTCGTCCCAGCGGAAATCGGTCCGGCTCACGCCGCGGCAGCCAATCGCCTCATGGGCGCGGAGCGCATAGTCGAGGCAGGCGCGGGTGATGTCTCCGGGCAGGTCGGCGGGCACGACATGGCGCGAGCCGCCGGCGGCGTATTTCGCCTCGTAGCTGTACCAGCCGGTGGCGTAGATGTCGGTCACCGCGAGGGCGCGGTCGCCCATCACGGTCGTGGTGAGCTCGCGGCCGGGGATGAAGCGCTCGACGAGGACGATCTCGGGCATGTCGTCGGAGAGCTGTGCCGGGCCGTTGGCATTCTCATGCACGAGATAGACGCCGACGGAGGAGCCTTCGTTGAAGGGCTTGACCACATAGGGCGGCGGCATCGGATGCGCGCGGCGCACGTCGTCGCGGCGGGCAAGCAGCCCCTCGGCCACGGGGAGGCCGGCCTGGGCATAGATCTGCCGGGTGCGGGCCTTGTCCATCGCGAGGGCCGAAGCAAGCACGCCGGAATGGGTATAGGGCAGGCGCAGCCATTCGAGGATACCCTGCACGCAGCCATCCTCGCCCCAGCGGCCGTGGAGCGCATTGAAGACGACATCGGGTTTTTCGGCAGTGAGGCGATCGACGAGATCAGGCCCCGCGTCGATCTCGACGACGGAGTAACCCTCGTTCCGCAACGCAGCCGCGCACTCCCGCCCGGAGACGAGCGAGACTTCCCGCTCGGCCGAAGGACCGCCCTTTAGGACTGCGATGCGGGCTTGTGTCCTGCTCGACATGCCCGCCTCAATATGTTGCCCGCGGCCCTGTTTCGGCCTTGTCGGGTATTTCGGGGTGGCATTAAAGCCTGCCGACCCGCATTATTTCCCACTGTAGCGTGATTCCGCTTGATTTCAAAACCCTTTTTCGAACCTCCTCGCCGAGATTCTCAAGATCCGCCGCGGTGGCCGTCCCGGTGTTGATGAGGAAGTTCGCGTGTATCGGCGACATCTGTGCTCCACCCAGGGTTGCACCCTTCATTCCTGCGTCCTCTATGAGCTTCCAGGCCTTCAGATCATGGACATCATCGGCGCGGCCGGTGGAGGAAAAGCCCGCAGGATTGCGGAAGGTGGAGCCGGCCGAGCGATCCTTTGTCGGCTGCGAGGCGTCGCGACGGGCAATCTGCTCGGCCATGCGCGCTTCGATTGATTCGGGGGTATCGTTGGGGGCCTCGAAGGTCGCCTCGGTGATGATGGCACTGTCGGGAAGCTCCGCACTGCGGTAGGCGAGCCTGAGCTCCGCAGCCGGAAGCGTGATGGCCTCGCCATGCCGGGTGACGGCGCGGACCGAAACGAGCGCATCGGCGACATACCGGCCGTAGCATCCGGCGTTCATCCGCACCGCACCGCCGATCGAGCCGGGGATCGTGCGCAGGAAGGCGAGGTCTATCCCCGCGGCTGCCGCGCGGCGCGCGACATGGGCGTCGAGCGCCGCGGCCCCCGCCACGACGCGGTTTCCCTCCGCGCGGATCGCATTGAAACCGCGCCCGAGACGGATGACGACCCCGGGCAAGCCGCCATCGCGCACGATGAGGTTCGAGCCCACGCCCATCGGGAAGACGGGAACCTCGGCGGGGAGGGCCGCAAGAAAGGCCGCAAGATCCGCCTCGTCGGCGGGCTGGAAGAGCCAGTCCGCCGGGCCGCCCACACGCAGCCAGGTGAGCTCCGCCATAGGCTTCTTGGGCGTGAGCGTTCCCCGGACGGGGGGGAGGTTCATCGACGTGGAGATCACGCCTCCACGGCCTCGGGGTGGGTGTCGTTGGCGCCGAGCTTTTCGGGCAGGGCGTTGGCCCAGGAGCTGATCGAGCCCGCGCCGAGGCAGACGAGCATGTCGCCGGGGCGGCAGGTGGTGCGGACGAATTCGGCCAGCGCGTCCTCGCCACCCAAGGGCAGTGCGTGGCGGTGGCCGTGGGCGACGAGCCCGCCGACGAGCCGGTCGCGGCTGATGCCCTCGATGGGGCTTTCGCCCGCGGCGTAGACATCGGTGATCGCGACGATGTCGGCGTCGTTGAAGCAGCCGCAGAACTGGGTGAAGAGGTCGCGGAGGCGCGTGTAGCGGTGCGGCTGGTGGACGGCGATCACTCGGCCCTCGGTGGCCTGACGCGCCGCCTTCAGCACTGCGGCGATCTCGACCGGGTGATGGGCGTAGTCGTCGATGATGGTGACATCGTTGCAGACGCCCACGCGGGTGAAGCGGCGGTTGACGCCGCCGAAGCCCGCGAGCGACTCGCGGATCGCCTCGCCCGGGATGCCGAGGTGGCGGGCGACGGTGATGGCGGCGAGCGCGTTCGAGACGTTGTGATCGCCGGTCATCGGCAGGGTGAGCTTCTCGAGCGTGCGGCCCTCGCCGTTCAGCACCACGTCGAAATGGGCGATGCCCTTCTCGTAGCGCAGGTTGCGTCCCTGCACGTCGGCCTGCGGGTTGAAGCCGTAGGTCACGACCTTGCGGTCGCGGATCCGGCCGACCAGCGCCTGCACCTCCGGGTGGTCGATGCAGCAGACCGCGAGCCCGTAGAACGGGATGTTGGAGACGAAGGTGTCGAAAGCCTCGCGCAGCGCATCGAAATCGCCGTAGTGGTCGAGGTGTTCGGGGTCGATGTTGGTGATGACGGCGATGGTGGCGGGAAGCTTGTTGAAGGTCCCGTCGCTTTCGTCGGCCTCGACCACCATCCACTCGCCCTGGCCGATGCGCGCGTTGGAGCCGTAGGCGTGGATGACGCCGCCGTTGATGACGGTCGGGTCCATCTCGCCGCCCACCAGCAGCGCCGCGACCATCGATGTCGTCGTGGTCTTGCCGTGGGTGCCGGCGATCGCGACGTTGGATTTCAGCCGCATGAGTTCGGCGAGCATCTCGGCGCGGCGCACCACGGGGAGCTTGCGCGCGCGGGCCGCGTCAAGCTCGGGGTTGCCGGGCTTGATCGCCGAGGAGATCACCACGACCTGGGCATCGGCAAGGTTCTCGGCCTGCTGGCCGATGAAGACCTTCGCGCCCTTCTGCTCGAGGCGCCGGGTGATCGGGCTTGCGCGGAGATCGGAGCCCTGCACGGTGAAGCCATGGTCGAGCAGCACCTCGGCGATCCCCGACATGCCGATGCCGCCGATCCCCGTGAAGTGAATGGCGCCGATGTCGTGGGGAAGCCGGGTCTGTCCGTTCATGTTTCTCTACCGTTCTGGGCGAGTGCCTCGACGAGGCCCGCGAGATGTTGAGTTGCCTCGGGGCGTCCGCGCGAGAGGCTTGCCGCTGCCATGGCGCCCGCCCCTTCGGGGTCCGAGAGGATTGCGGTGATGTGCCTTGCCAGCCCCTCCGGCGTCAACTCCGCCTCGCTGATCGCGAAGGCGCCGCCCGCCTCGACGAGGCCTGCGGCATTGGCGGTCTGATGGTCGTCCATGGCCGCGGCATAGGGGATGAGGAGGGCCGGCCGGCCGATTACGGTGATGTCGGCGATGGAACTGGCGCCTGCGCGGCTGATGACGAGGCTCGCTGCGGCCAGCCGGTCGGGCACGTCGTCGAAGAAGCCACGGAGCTCCGCCTCGATCTCGAGCCCGTCGTATAGGGCGCGGACCCGGTCCATGTCCTCGGGGCGGACCTGCTGGGAGAGGTGGATGCGGTCGCGGAGATCATAGGGCAGGCGCTTGAGCGCATCGGGCACCACGCGCGAGAAGAGGCCCGCGCCCTGGCTGCCGCCGATGACAAGAAGGCCGATCGTGCCTTTCGCCGGGCTGGGGTAGGCCGCGCCGGAGAGCGCGAGCACACTGCTGCGCACCGGGTTGCCGACATATTCGCCGCGGGTGCCCTCGGGGAGCGCGGTGGGCCATGTGCCACAGGCGACCTGATCGACGCGGGTGGCGAAGAGGCGGTTGACGCGGCCGAGCACGCCGTTCTGCTCGTGGATGAGGCGCGGGATCTTCAGGAGCGTTGCCGCCGCCATGGCTGGTAGCGCGGGGTAGCCGCCGAAGCCCGCGACGCAGGCGGGCCTGTCGCGGCGCAGCGCCTGCGCCGTCTTCACGACGCCCGCAGCGATCGAGAAGGGGGCGAGCGCGCGGGAGAGGGCGCTGCCCTGGGCGAAGGTCGCGGACGATGTCACCTGTCGTTCGACTTCCTTCGGGAAGCCGCCCGCATAGCGCGCGCCCCGCGGATCGGTCGAGAGCTGCACCCGCCAGCCGCGCAGCAGCATCTCCTCGGCGAGGGCCTGGGCGGGGAACATGTGACCGCCGGTGCCGCCCGCGGCGATGACGAGAAGGGGGCGGGCGCTCATGCAGGCAGCGCCCGGCGGCGGGCGAGCAGCTCGTCGAAGTCGTTCTGTGGCCGGGTGCGGGTCATCGCGAGCAGCATCCCGAGGCCGATGCCCGCCGCGATGAGCGAGGAGCCGCCATAGGAGATGAGCGGCAGGGTCATGCCCTTGGCGGGCAGGAGCCGGACTGCCACGCCGATATTGATGAGCGACTGCATCCCGAGGAGCACCGCGAGGCCGGTGCCCGCGAAGCGGATGAAGGGGTCGCGCTCATGGACGAGCCGGAGCAGGGAGCGGACCACCACCGTCATGTAGAGCGCCATGATGATGACGCAGAGGATGAGGCCGAATTCCTCTGCCGCCACCGCGATGATGAAATCGGTATGGGCGTCGGGAAGCGTCCATTTGACCGTGCCGTTGCCGATGCCGACCCCGAGGAAGCCGCCCTCGTGGATCGCATTGGTGGCGTAACCGATCTGGGTGCGGGGATCGACTTCCGAGGAGAGGAAGCCGTCGATGCGCCGGGCGACATGTTCGGAATTCTCGTAGGCGAGCCAGCCGAAGCCGAGGACGCCCGCGCCGATCGAGCCGAGGAGCGCGATGGGGGCGCCCGCGACGAAATACATCAGCGCCCAGGTCGCGATGATGAGGCCGGCCTGGCCGAAATCGGGCTGGGCCGCGAGGAGGAGGACGAGGAAGACCGCGACGCCGAAGGAGATCATCTTGCCCGGAGGCCCCTTGTCGTCGTAGCTCGCCGCCATCAGCCAGGCGGTGAAGACCGCGAAGGTTGGCTTGAGGAACTCCGAGGGCTGGACCGAGATCACCTTCAGGGAATACCAGCGCACCGCCCCCTTGCCGAAATCGGTTCCGAGGACGGGCAGCAGCAGGATCGCGACGAAGGTGATGCCGAAGGCAAGCACCGCGAGGCGCCGCAGCCGGGTCGGCGACATCATCGAGATGACGAGCATGCAGCCGAGGCCCATCGCGCCGAAGACCGCCTGCCGCGTCACGTAATGGAACGGATCGAGCCCGTTGCGGACCGCGAGCGGCGGCGAGGCGGCGAGCCCCAGCAACAGGCCGATCATGAAGAGTGCGAGAATCGCCGCGAGCGACCAGCGGTCGACTGTGCGCCACCATGCGGGAAGGATCGCCTCGCCCCGGATCTCCGGCGTGGCGCCATGGACCATGTCGGTCATCGGGAACTGCCCTTTCCCATACGTCTGTCTGCCTCTGGCGCTCCGCTTTTGGCCGCGGATGCGCATATTAACCTGAAGCTTACCCTCGCGGGCGTCGCATTGCCAGCCTTTCGGCATCCTCCCCGGGCGGAAGGCGCCAAAAAAGCGGGCCGCGGCGCGTTTTGCGGCGTTGGCCCACATTCATCGTGAATTGGTTAACGCAACTTTAACCCTGTCGTGGCAGCTGTGGCCTGTCGTCTCCAGGAAAGGATTCCACATGTGCGCATACGGGGTGCCGGTACTCGATCTGATGCCTCCCGCCTTTGCCGAGGGCCTCTATGACTGGTCCAGGGGAGACGGCACACCGGACAGCCCGACCTATGGCGATTCCGACTGCGATGGTGTGCGTCTCATCGAGGACGACCCGGATTTCGGCGCCTGCCTCGAGTTGCGCAAGACCGAGGCGACCCAGCGGCTGCGCTACATGGGCGAGATGCCGCTCCGGCCGGCGAGTTTCATCGAGGTTTCGGCGCGGATCAAGGGCATGGGTGGGCCACGGGGCCTCGTTCGGGTCTCCGCTTGGCCGGGAGGCCGGATGGGCCGGCCGGTACCGGGGCTCGAGACCTGCGGCCGGGTCGTGGGGCTCGACATCCATGGCCGGGTCTACGAGGCCTGCGCGGTGATCGGGACCGAGGCGCTTCCGGGTATCGACATGGTATGGAACGACCGCGTGCTTTACGCCCATGTCGGGCTCGACCTGATCGGGCCGAGCGGCGGCGTGGTGCGGATTGCCGATATCCGCGTGCGCGATGTCACCGCGGAGGTGACGGGGCAGCCGCGGGTGATGCCGGGTTTCACCTCGGCCGATCTGCGCGTGGTCGGCGGCCGGCACTGAGCCGGCCGGAACCTCAGAACTCGAACCAGGTCGCGAATTTCAGTCCGAGCGCATCGTCTCCGGCCACCGAGGCAATGCCGCCGAGCTGCAGGTGCATCCGCTTGCCCATCTTGCGCACGACCGAGGGGGCAAGCCGCACGATGGTGTCTTCCGCGCCGTAGCGTCCGGTCTGCAGCTGAAAGATCAGCATCCATTTCTCGCTCGGCTTGATGCCGGCGGTGTAATCGGCCTTGAAGGCGAAATCCTCGCTCTTGAAGCGGTATTCGGCCGAGGCCTCGATCCCGAGCCAGCCGCCGCCCCAGCGGCTTTCGAATCCCCTGCCCCAGGAAAGACCGGGCCGGAGCCGGGCCTGCTGACCGTAATCGGGTTCGGTCTGGGTGCCCGCGCCGATCTGTGCGGCGAAGCGATTGCCGCCCTCGCCCACCCAGATCGGATAGCGCAGGAAGGCAAGCCAGGCGTTGACCGGGCTCTCCATGCCGGTCGAGAGGCTTGCGTCGATCCCGACCCCGGCGTCGAGGCCAATGGTGAGTTTCGGCGTGAGGCCATATTCGGCATAGAGCGAGGTGTAGCTGCGAATATCCTCGCTCGCCGAGAGAAGCGTGCGCCCACCGGTGCTGACGGTCTGGCTAAGCGAAAGGAAGGCCGCGCCCTCGTCGCGTGGCCATGCCCCGGCCCCGGCCTCCGGGACATGAACCGGGGCCGCGGCCAGCAGAATCGCGGCAAGACGCCTTCGCATTCGGGATACTCCAGGAGACATGCCCGACTCCGCCCGATCATGGTAAACAAATCCTGAATCGGGGGGATGCGGGGCGCGTTTCCCGGTGTCTCGCGACCGTGGCGGGCCTCGATGGGCCCGCGCCTGGCGGCCTCTGCGCTACTGCCCGTAGCGGGCGACGGTCAGGCCGTCGAGGGAGATCTCCGGTGTCCGGCCGGTCACGACATCGGCGACCGCGCGGCTCGAGCCGCAGGCCATGGTCCAGCCCAGCGTGCCATGGCCGGTGTTGAGAAAGAGGTTGGAGAAGCGCGTCGGGCCGATCACCGGGGTGCCGTCGGGCGTCATCGGCCTGAGGCCGGTCCAGCCTTCGGCCTTCGAGACATCGCCACCCTTGGGGAAGAGGTCGGAGACCACATGGCGCACCGCATCGGTGGCGCGCGGCCCGAGGCTCTTGCTGTAGCCGACGATCTGCGCCTGACCCGCGACGCGGATCCGGTCGCCGAGCCGGGTGATCGCGACCTTGTGGGTCTCGTCCATCAGCGTCGATTGCGGCGCGGCATCGCCGTCGGTCACGGGCAGGGTGATCGAATAGCCCTTGATCGGATAGATCGGCACCCGGATGCCCACGGTCTTGAGCACGCGCGGCGCGTGCGGGCCGAGGGCGCAGACATAGCTGTCGGCGGTCTCGAGCCCCTTGTCGGTCTCGACTCCCGCAATGCGCCCGCCCTCCTCGCGGAGACCGTTGATCGTGACCCCGTACCGGAAGGAGACGCCCATCTCCGCCGCCTTCTCGGCCAGCGCGAGGGTAAACACCCGGCAATCCCCGGTCCGGTCAGCCGTGAGACGCAGGCCGCCGACGAATTTCTCCGCGACATGGGAGAGGCCCGGCTCGGCGGCGATGCAGCCCTCGCGGTCGAGCACCTCGAAGGGCGAGTCGAATTCCGCCAGCACGTCCTGGTCGGCCTTCGAACCCTTCAGCTGCTTTTCGGTGCGGAAGAGCTGGAGCGTGCCCTTCTCGCGCATGTCGAATTCGAGCGGCACCTCGGCGAGCAGGTCGGTGAGCGCATCCCGGCTGTAGCTCGAGATCCGCACCATCCGGCTCTTGTTGATCTTGTAGGACTCGGAGTTGCAGTTCCGGAGCATCTGCACGCACCAGGCCCACATCGCGGGCCGGAGGCTGGGGACGATGAGCAGCGGGCGGTGCTTCATGAAGAGCCACTTCACCGCCTTCTTCGGGATGCCCGGGGCCGCCCAGGGCGAGCTCATGCCGTAGGAGAGCTCGCCTGCGTTCGCAAAGCTCGTCTCCATGCCCGGGCCGGGCTGGCGGTCGAGCACCTGAACCTCGACGCCCTGCTTCGCAAGATAATATGCCGTCGTCACACCGATCACGCCGGCGCCGAGAACCATCACCTTCATATTTACCCCCGAACTGCTCCTGAGGCTCGAGCTTAGGAGGGCAGGGCGGGGCTGTCACCCCCCGGCTCCGACGTGGCTGAGGCGGGGACCCGTGTTACGGGATTGTGAAGGGCAGAGCCGAAATGGACGGGGCCTTGTGCGCGTATAGTCCTGCGTAATGCGAACACAGCACGGGAACTAAGATGCAACGCTGGACCGGACCAAAGCTCACCTATGCCGATGTCACGCCGAAGGCGGCCTGGCTGGGCCGTCGCGCGTTCATCGCGGGCGCAGCCGCCCTGCCGCTCGCCACCCGCAGCGCCGCGGCCGCGACGCTCCAGGGCAAGACGAGCAAGTGGTCGATCGACGAGGCCCCAACCTCGAAGGCCGACATCACGAGCTACAACAACTACTATGAATTCGGCTTCGACAAGGAAGATCCGGAGCGCTACGCGGGCAAGCTCACGACCAAGCCCTGGTCCGTTGTGATCGACGGCAAGGTCGGCCGGCCGGGCACGTACGGAGTGGAGGATCTTGCGAAGCCCGGAGCGCTCGAGGAGCGGATCTACCGGCTCCGCTGCGTCGAGGCCTGGTCGATGGTGATCCCCTGGATCGGCGTTCCGCTTGCCGACGTGATCGCCCGGGCCGAGCCGGAACCGGGCGCGAAATATGTGG